>NZ_JAGSPI010000005.1 GCF_020381325.1 Providencia vermicola | reverse complement strand
AGATGTGTATAAGAGACAGAAATATTAACTAGATACAATAAATCCCAAAATGGTGTATTTAGGTGTTTTTACTTGTTTTTTGGGTTTTTTAATTATGATTTATTTCAATGAGATATTAAATAGTTTTAACTAAATTTATATAGAGTAAGGAATAACAACTAATTAGATTGAAAGCGGTAAATTTAATATGAAAAGGAGGCTAATTAGCCTCCTTTGTGCCCTAATTAGTAATAATTAGGTGTGTTTAAAATGATCATGGAGCCTAAGATTTGTCCGTATGGGCTGTTATAAATTACAGGGCTTGTAATTTTAGTGGTTCCCATAGAACTTAAACGGCCATTATTATTATCAACACGAGTAAATGCATCAATGATTAAATCTTTACCAGCATCTACTAAGCCTGAATAAGTATTATTTAACTTGTTAACATCAAGTTTGACAGTATTTGTACCTTGAATTTTACCGTAACGGTTATCTAAGTCATTTCTCAATTTAATATTGATATCGCCTTTGATTCCCGCTTTTTGAGATGCATCCGCAGCAATAATACCTGAGTAGTTGTTCAAGCTATTTGCGTTAATGTTAACCGCGCCGTCTTCAGCATAGATTCCGCCTGTTCTACCTGCAACACCGAACTTACTGGCATAAGCATTGAAGCCGCTTGCATAGCTGTTATCCAGAGAAGTTGTATTGATAACAACATCGTTGTCAGCGGTAATCAGGCCACGATTATTTGTTACATTCGTTGCTTTAATATCTAGATTAGTTCCTTTGATGTAACCATATTGGTTGGTTAAGCTATAAACATTAAATTTAGATTTTCCTGCGTTAGAAACTAAAGAACCTTGGTTTTGAAGGATATTAGCCGTAATGTTTAGTGCTTTACCGCTATCTATAGCTGCATAACCATTGTTTATTAGGTTGTGAGACAACGTAATATTCGTTTGTCCATTGGTGGTTTTGATCAGTGAATTGCTGTTTTGCAATGTCTCTGCATCTATATCAATACGACGTTTAGCCACAATCTCACTGCTGTTTTCATTAGCAATTAAAGTACGTGCATTAATCGCAATATCACGGCCTGAAATTGTTGAGTTACTATTGACAACTTTACCCGCATTGATAGTTACGTTGTTTCCTGAACGGATCCCACGGTTATCTGTATTAATGACGTTATTACGTAAGTTATAATAGTTTTCAATGGTTCCCGTAGAACGAATATCGATATCACCACGGTTAGTTTTGATTGAGCCGTTAGTGTTATGCAAGTTAGTTGATACCAGATTAATATTTTGTTGTGCATCAACAATACCACTTCGGTTATCAATGTTTGATCCTGTGGTTAATGTAACACTACCGCCATTGGATTTAATCTGGCCATTCACATTACTTAAAATGCCATTGTTAGTATTGATATCAATATCATTGTTACTCACGATTGTGGAGTTGTTGTACAATCCTGAGTTAGTTTTGATATTAATTTTACCGTTGGCATTCATTTTGGCGTTTTGATTATAAACTAGGCCTTTTGAATCAATATTGATACCGCCAGAGCCTGCAACCATGCTGCCATAGTTGGATACACCAGTACCACTCTCTGTTGAAACTAATGTAATTTTATCGGCATACATACCCCCTAATGCGGACACATCAATACCGACTCGAGCTGTTGAACCTACGCCTTGTACATTAGTGACATAGTTACCCTTTGCATCAACAAAGTTATTACCTGCAACAATATTAATTTCTTTTGCATTAATATCACCACGGATCACCGCCGAGCGCGCAATAATGTCTGTTGGAGAATCAGACTGTAAGCGGCTATTGATGATGATCTGGCCTTTTTCTACGTTATAGCCAAGTACTTCTCCACCCGCAACAATAGGTTTACCTGTTGTTAGGGTAACGCGGTCGGTATTAATAAAACCACAGTTATTACATGTAATCCCAGATGCGTTAGCGACAATGACTTGTGCTTTCTGGCCTGCCACTTCAACCATACCGTTGAGGGTACTTGCTTTTGTGGAGTTAACTTCATTGAGAATCACTTTTGCAGGGCCGTTACCATTATTTAGGTTGAGGTTCCCATTGATTTGACCACCCAGAGTGGTATTCGTATTGGTTGCACTGTTATTGAGAATAACGCCTTTCTGATCAACATCAAATTGGCTATAGATGTTATGAGAAACGCCTTTATCGCTTGCACCTTTGATATGAACGATAGTCGGGCCATTATTTTGGTTCATTACTCCAGCGCCATTAATATTGGTGATTGCGGCTTGGGAGACTGAAACTGATCCTAAAATAACGCATACACTTAAGAACAGAGGTTTAATCTTCAGCGTAGGCTGGCTGATAGATTTATGATTAAGTTGTTTCATAAATATCCCTAAAATTGACTATAGATAAAATTAAAAATAGCTAATTAAAATTCCATTAAAGCTTAGGGATTATGCTTTATTATTATTTGTAATAAAATTTAATTGTACTTAAGTTGATTGGGTGAAACATGATAAGAACAAAATAGCCCTATATTTTTAATAATGGTCTTAAATATTATTTAAAATAAAAAACATGTATTAATCATTTAATTACATTTACTCTGTAATGGATGTTATAAGGAGTATTACGCGGGTAGTAACACGTAATCATGATGTTGCTTTATAAATTAATAATTTAGAGTTATTTATGTTTATTAAGAAAAGGTACTTAATGATATTATTTAAGTTAATATATTAGATGGTAGAAGGAAACTTTTATTTAAAAAATATAACAAATAAAAACAAATTAGATAGATAAATAATCAGTTAACCCTAATATTGCGTAGTTAATAATTTTTAAAAAAAACCACCCAATAAAATTGGGTGGATAAAATTTAAAATATATTATTTTTGTGTGGCTACTTTCATTTTACTTACAAACTCAGTTAATGCTTTTAGCATGACATCTGGCTTATCGAGGTTATTTTCAATAATTTTAACCACAGCAGAGCCTGAAATGGCACCAGCGGCACCATTTTTAATTGCCTCGGTGACTTGTTCTGGTTCAGAAATACCAAACCCTTGGAGTGCAGGAGCGGCTTGATATTGCTTAAGCTTATCGACCAAATGCGTTAATGGCATTTGAGCGCGTTGTTCAGTACCCGTCACACCAGCTCTTGATAATAAGTAAGTATACCCACGGCTATGTTCGCCGATTTGTTGTAATAAACCATCATCACCATTAGGAGGACAAATAAAAATAGGAGCAATATTATGGGCAAGGGCGGCTTCACGAAAAGGCTTTGATTCACTCATGGGAACATCTGCAACTAATACAGAATCAACGCCTGCTTTGTGGCAACGGATATAGAAATTTTCAATTCCATTGGTAAACACGAGGTTTGCATATACCAATAAACCGATTGGCATGGTTGGGTGTTTTGCTCGGATACGGCTTAATAATTCAAAGCAAATTGTGGGTGTAATTTCACTTTTAAATGCTCGCAGGTTTGCATTTTGAATTGTCGGGCCATCTGCCAGAGGATCGGAAAAGGGAATACCAATCTCTAGCGCATCAGCGCCACCTTCAATTAAAGCATCAATAATTTTCAATGATGTTTCAGCATCGGGATCACCTAATGTCACAAAGGGAACGAAAGCACCTTGATTTAGGCTGTTTAGACGCTCAAAAAGTTGGTTATAACGTTCCATTAAATTTCCCCTTTGCTAACTAAAATATCATGCACAGTAAAAATATCTTTATCGCCGCGGCCTGATAAATTCACAATTAATAATTGTTCTTTATTGGGTTCTTGCTCTGCCATTTTTAACGCATAAGCTAAAGCATGAGAAGATTCTAATGCAGGTATAATGCCTTCCTTGCGTGATAAAAGTTTAAAGGCATTTAATGCTTCATCATCGGTAATAGAGACATATTCAGCACGCCCGATGCTATTTAAATGGGCATGCTGTGGCCCAACAGAAGGGAAGTCTAAACCTGCAGATATTGAATAAGATTCTTCTATTTGTCCCTCGCGAGTTTGCATCATTGGGGATTTCATTCCAAAGTAGATACCCACGCGTCCATGTTTTAATGGGGCTCCATGTTGCCCTGACTCGATACCTAAACCTGCAGGTTCAACGCCAATAAGATTGACATTTTCTTCAGGGATAAAAGACGCAAACATGCCAATGGCATTGGACCCACCACCAATACACGCAATCACGGCATCGGGTAAACGGCCTTCTTTTTCAAGAATCTGCTGTTTTGCTTCATCACCAATCATGCGTTGAAATTCACGCACGATGGTTGGGTAAGGGTGCGGGCCTGCTGCGGTACCCAGTAGGTAGTGCGCTTTATCGTAGCTGCCAGACCAGTCTCGCAGTGCTTCATTACAAGCATCTTTTAGGGTGGCGGAACCACTGTGGACAGGGATAACTTCTGCGCCCATCAGTTTCATGCGAAATACGTTAGGGGATTGACGTTCAACGTCTTTAGCACCCATATAAATACGGCATTTCATGTTGAGAAGTGCACAAGCTAATGCTGTCGCAACACCATGTTGCCCCGCACCTGTTTCAGCAATAATCTCTGTTTTGCCCATACGTTTAGCCAGTAGCGCTTGGCCTAAGACTTGGTTTGTTTTGTGCGCCCCGCCATGAAGCAGGTCTTCACGCTTTAAATACAACTTTGTTTTGGTGCCTGCGGTAAGGTTTTTGCAGAGAGTCAACGCCGTCGGACGACCGGCATAGTTTTTAAGTAGGTCATGGAATTCTTTGATAAATTCTGCATCATCTTGCGCGGCAATAAAGGCATCTTCTAATTGATTGAGTGCAGGGATTAAAATCTCTGGCACATATTGCCCACCAAACTCACCGAAATACGGATCTAATTTGCTCATTATTTGTTATCCATCTCATCAGTTAAAACGTAATTATTGTTTAGCCTTATCTTATTGCTTTATTGGACTGTTGATTCAGCCCGCAACGTTGATAACACTAACTTAATTTTTTGCTCACTCTTAATACCAGGCTCAATTTCGACACCAGAATTAAAATCAAGCCCATTACACAGCAATTTCGCGGCCTGAAGGCAGTTTTGAGGATTTAATCCGCCCGCTATCATTAGCTTTTGCTTTGCAGTTGCTGGAATGGCTGACCAATCGAAGCTCTTTCCTGTTCCGCCTTGCCCGTTATCGAGTAATAGAACATCAATATCTTGAGTTTCGTATTCAGCTACATTTGGTTGCGACATATCCAGCGCTTTCCACACTTCACAATAACTTGGTAATTGAGAGCGAACTTCTTGAATATATTGTCGGTCTTCATTACCGTGTAGCTGCACGGCAAAGAGCGCTAACTTTTTCGCAATATGCGCGACAAAATCGGCCGATTGGTTACGAAATACACCAACATATTTTAGCGGGGCGGAATGGACAATACGCTCAGCTTGTGACAGTGTCACTTTTCGAGGGGAGGATTCTGCAAAGATTAATCCACCAAAACAAGCTCCCGCGTCGAAAGCGGCTTTTGCATCTTGTTCACGGGTTAAGCCACACACTTTATGTTCACCAACGAGCAATTTTTGTAGTGCCTTTGCAAGGTCATCTTGTTCCATTAAAGCACTACCAATCAGAAAACCGTTAGCATATTGGCTAAGAGATTGAATATGCTGATGTAAATAAATACCTGATTCACTGATCACAATCGTTTCTGGCGCTAAACGCGGCGCTAATTCGCGGGTGCGATTTAAATCAATGGATAAATCACGCAAGTCCCGGTTATTAATGCCGACCACTTTAGACTTTAATTTTATGGCTCGTTCTAATTCCTCTTCGTTACTGACTTCCGTTAGAACACCCATATTTAATTGGTGTGCAACATCCGCTAAGGCCACATATTCTTCGTCATTTAATACCGATAACATCAATAAGATAGCATCCGCTTGATAATGACGTGCAAGGTATACTTGGTATGGATCGATAATAAAATCTTTACATAAAACAGGTTGCTTAACCGTGTTACTGACAATCGTCAGATAATCCATATTGCCCTGAAAATATTTTTCGTCAGTGAGGACGGAAATCGCAGATGCGTAGGGTGCATAGGTCTTCGCAATCACTTCAGGGTCGAAATTTTCTCGAATTAACCCTTTTGAAGGAGACGCCTTTTTACATTCTAAAATAAACACTGGGCGCTTAGTGCTTAATGCATCATAGAAGCTGCGTTGACTTGGCTGTAATGTGTCTATGAAACTGTCTAAGGGCTGTTTAGCCTTACGTTCAACAAGGTAAACGGCTTTGTCATCAACAATCTTTTGTAATACAGTCGCTTTCATTTTACTGGTTCCTTGCCGCGAGCGCAGTGACTCGGTCGAATGATTTACCGCTGCGAATAATTGAGAGAGCATGTTCGCTATTTTGTTTTAAATCTTCATGGCCATTAATCCGCATTAGCATTGCCACATTAGCCGCGACTGCAGCCTCGTGAGCTGCTTTACCCTGGCCTTGTAATAACTGGGTCAATAGAATGCGGTTTTCATCAGGGGTGCCGCCTTCCAAATCACGTAATTGGTACGGTGTTAAGCCAAAATCGTCGGCGGTTAATTGGTAATGATGTAACACACCGTCTTTTAATTCAGCAACTTGGGTTGTGGCATGAAGTGAAACTTCATCCATCCCTCCACTGTGTACCACAGCTGCACGGGTAAAACCAAGCATATCTAAGGTTTCAGCGACGGGTTTTACCAGCGCTTCTTGATAAACACCGATTAACGCGATAGGTGGGCGAGCTGGGTTGATTAATGGCCCAAGAACGTTAAATAATGTTCTTGTTTTCAGTTGTGAACGAACAGGTGCTGCATGGCGAAAACCACTATGGTACTGAGGGGCAAATAAGAAACACACGCCTAAATCATCCAAAATGTCCCGAGCACTTTGAGCGCTTAAATCAAGTGCAATACCAAAGGCCGCTAATAAATCTGATGATCCAGAACGACTAGATACGCTGCGATTGCCATGTTTAGCGACTTTAATTCCAGCTTCAGCGGCTACAAATGCGCTAGCCGTTGAAATGTTAATACTGTTTGCGCCATCTCCCCCGGTACCTACAATGTCACTGAATTGATAATCAGGTCGAGGGAATGGTTGGGCATTTTCTAAGCAGGCAAGGGCGGCACCTGCAATTTCTTGAGGTTGTTCACCACGCATTTTCATGCTGATGAGTACGGCTGCCAGTTGCGATTCAGTTAATTCACCTTGAATAATGGCATTAAATAAATACTGGCTTTCTTGTTGTGTCAGTGGCTGTGCTTTGAATAATTTATCATAAATATTTTGCATAATTGGCTCTCTATATCCCGTTAGTGCGAATGAGTTGTGGTGCTTGCGTTGGGTGTAGAAAGAGCCCATGCCACAGTATTTTCTAACAACTGTTTACCCTGAGTGGTTAAGATAGATTCAGGGTGAAATTGGAATCCACACACTTTGTCTTGCTCATTTCGCACAGCCATGACCATTCCGTTGGATTGCGCATTGATAGTCAGAGTTTCAGGAATTTGGCTACCCACTAAAGAGTGGTAGCGCGCGACTGAAACAGGGTTTTCGAGATTAGCAAACATCGCTTGCCCATCGTGGGTAGCAAGTGATGCCTTACCATGTAATATTTCCCCCGCGGAAGAGACAACACCACCGTAAGCCTCAACAATGGCCTGATGGCCTAAACAAATACCAATCACAGGAATTTTGCCGATAACCTGTTTTAAGACCTCAGGCATAGAGCCTGCTTCACTCGGTTTTCCTGGCCCTGGCGATAACACTAAAATTGGTGAGTTCATTTGGTTTAATACAGATAAAATATGCTCTGAGCTCACGGTATTACGGTAAATAACGACTTGGTGGCCATTGGCACGCAGTTGGTCGACCAAGTTGTAAGTGAAAGAATCCACATTATCGAGCAGTAAAATATTCGCCATTAGAATAACTCCTTCACTTGGTGGGCTTGGGCAATCGCACGGATCACGGCGCGTGCTTTATTGCGCGTTTCATCTGCTTCAGCTTGAGGTGATGAATCCAATACGACGCCACCACCAGCTTGTACAGTCGCAATGCCATCTTCTACATAAGCTGAGCGGATCACGATACAAGTATCGAAATCACCTCTGCCGTTGAAATAACCCACCGCACCGCCATAGGAGCCACGACGCTGTTGTTCATACTGTGCAATTAATTGCATGGCTTTCACTTTGGGGGCTCCCGTTAATGTGCCCATATTCATACAGGCTTGATAAGCATGAAAAATGTCTAAATCGTGACGTAATGTTCCCACAACATGGGAAACGAGATGCATCACAAAGGAATAACGATCGACTTTGGTTAAGTCAGCTACATAGCGGGTGCCTGCTTCACAGATACGGGCTAGGTCATTACGCGCAAGGTCAACAAGCATGATGTGCTCTGCTAGCTCTTTTTCATCTGTACGCATTGATAGTTCAATGCGACTGTCTAAATCGAGGTCGATATCCCCTTGAGCATCACGGCCGCGTGGGCGAGTACCCGCGATAGGGTAAATTTCCACCTTCCGGTCGCTGGTGGCATATTTCAATGCACTTTCGGGGGATGCACCAAATAGCGTAAAATCCTGATCTTGCATATAAAACATATAAGGGCTTGGGTTTTGTGCCTTAAGTTTTTGATAGGCAATCAGTGGATGTGAACAAGGCATGGTGAATTTTCGTGAGGGTACTACTTGGAAGATATCTCCACGATAAATCGCCTCTTTTAATGAGGTGACTATGGCGCCATATTCTTGGTCGTTTTTGCTCAGTGTAACTTGGAAGTTAGGCTCGCTTTGCAAAGGGAGTGCCGGTAAAAATGGGCGGCAAGATGCAATAATTTCATTGTGACGTTGTTTAACCGCATCCAGTGTTTGTTCGTTTTGACTGAAAATACAGCTTTTAATGCGAGCTGCTTGGTTTTGATGGTCGATCACTAAATAGTGTTCTGCGACGAAGAAACAATAATCAGGACACTGATTGACAGTTTTAACGTCAGGGATGGACTCAAAGTTTGCCACAAGGTCATAGGCAAATAAGCCGCCCACAAATACCGTTTCTGGCTTAGTCGAATAAGTTTGAGCTAAGACAGGTAATGCACGTAACACGTCTAAGCATGATGCCGCTTTTAAACGGCTGTCTTCATCTAACGCAGGGTTAGGTTGCTCGAAGGTAACAACTAATAATGCCGTTTCAATGGTATGGGTGGAAATTACCCCTGAAAGTTGCGCTAACAACAATGGCAGCAAGGCTTGGCCGTTTAATGTTAACGCTTCAATTTCGACGCGTTGGCCAAAAGCGCGAATGCGTAATGCGCTGTTAACAATCAATAAACTTTGTAAATTAGCTTTGTTATTGATTTCAGCGGACTCAAGCAACATTGTTGAGGGAATCGCATGGCATAAGTGGTTGAATAACAGCGTTGGATCTGGCTGATAGTTAATTGGGCTATCCAGATACGTAAAATGTGCTAATGTGGTGTTTTGTTTGTTCATTTTTGTTGCCTTACGCTAATTTTTGACATTAAAAAACCCGCCGTATGAAGGGCGGGTTTGGCACTGAGGCATGGTTTAACTATGCGCGTGCGGCTTCCGCCCAATTTGGGAAGTCACGCCACCAACGATTTGTTAAGTTAATTAAAGCCATAATGTGCCTCACTGGATAAACTGAATGTTATTGGCTGCAAGCCATCTTGCGTACTAGTAAACTGGATCGCATTTGAAGTGTCAAGTATTTTGTTAATTTATTAGGAAAAAATAGCTATTTATGGAAATTGGAGACGATATCACCTTGCAACCTGTGTCTACACCGCTACTGACTCGCTATGACTTACACAGCCATACGACAGCTTCTGATGGGGATTTAACGCCAGAAGAATTGATAGAGCGAGCCATTGAAAAAGGCGTCAATGTCCTAGCGATCACTGACCACGATACGTGTGATGGCTTAATGCAGGCAAGACAGTATGTACGCGATAACGAAAAGCCGATTGAGTTAGTGAATGGTGTTGAGATCTCAACACTTTGGGAAAATATTGAAATCCATATCGTCGGTTTAAATTTCACTTCTGAACACCCTGCAATGGTTGCATTACTTACGGAGCAATCGGCTCGTCGTGAAGCGCGGGGGATTGAGATAGGTCGTCGTTTACAAAAAGCGGGCATTGATGATGCGTGGGAGAACGCCCAAAGTATATCGGGTGGGGGGCAAGTTACCCGAGCGCATTTTGCGCAATATATCGTGAAAATAGGCAAAGAAAAAACCATCAATAATGTATTCAAACGCTATTTGTCTAAAGGCAAAACAGGTTATGTGCCCGCAACATGGTGTAGCATTGAAGCGTCCATTGCGGCGATTCATGCCGCTGGTGGCGTGGCTGTTTTAGCGCATCCATCTAAATATCAGCTTTCAAATAAATGGCTAAAACGTGTGATTGCTTATTTTAAAGAACATGGGGGCGATGCGATGGAGATTTCCCATTGCCAGCAACCTCCTAATGAAAAACAATATTTAGCTGAATTGGCTAAAATGGCGGATTTACGAACTTCTGTGGGGTCTGATTTTCACCGTCCTTGTTCTTGGATTGAATTGGGGCGAAACCTATGGTTACCAAATGATGAGCAAGCAGTTTGGACATTGTGGCAGGACGTAAAAAATCGCTAATTTATTGATGTATTGGTCGGTCGGTGTAAAATAATACTATATATAGAGTGATTAGATTAAAATCAATCATTCGATTGAGTAAAGAGATAGTGCCATTTTTAGGTATTTTGCCGGGTGATGCTGTCGATACCAAATTGTTGAGGTATATATGAGCCAGTTTTTTTATGTCCATCCGGATAACCCGCAAGCTCGGTTAATCAGTCAAAGTGTTGAAATTCTAAATAAAGGCGGTGTGGTTGTTTATCCTACTGATTCAGGGTATGCCATAGGATGTCGTTTAGAAGAAAAAGATGCATTGCAGCGAATTTGTCGTATCCGTCAGTTAGATACTAACCACAATTTTACATTAATGTGCCGTGATCTTTCTGAGCTTTCTAACTATGCACACGTAGATAATACGGTTTTTCGTTTAATTAAGAATAATACCCCAGGTAATTATACATTTATCTTAAAAGCCACCAAAGAAGTTCCTCGTCGTTTAATGAATGAAAAGCGTAAGACAATCGGCCTGCGCGTACCATCAAATCCAATTGCACGAGATTTACTTGAAGCGGTTGGTGAACCACTGATGTCAACGAGTTTAATTATGCCTGGTGATGATTTTACCCAATCTGATCCAGAAGAAATTCGTGATTTATTAGATAAACAAGTGGATTTAGTGATCCACGGTGGTTATATCGGACAGAAACCGACCACAGTCATTGATTTTACTGATGATACACCTGTTGTAGCCCGTGTTGGCACGGGGGATCCATCCCCCTTTGAATAAATAGGCTATTTAGGTATCGAATGTGCGATAAGGTGATAAAAGATAGGGGTTCAGGGGAAACCTGTGTATAATGCGCGGGTTTTCAAATTTATGACTTTTTGCACTTGTTTTTTTACTTGGTGAAAAGTTATTTGACGCCTGTGAAGGCGACAGTAGAGGGTTACATGAGCGCTAAACCGCAAAATACAGAGAAATTACAAAAAATCCTTGCTCGTTCAGGGCATGGTTCACGTCGTGAAATCGAAACCTTCCTGCAAGCAGGTCGGATCAGCGTAGACGGTAAAATCGCCACTTTGGGTGACCGTGTCGAAGTCAAAGCATCAACCAAAATTCGTTTAGATGGTCGTTTATTAGCGATTAAAGAAGCGGAAAAAGAAATTTGCCGTGTGATGGCCTATTACAAACCTGAAGGTGAATTGTGTACTCGCCACGATCCTGAAGGGCGTCCAACCGTTTTTACGCGTTTGCCAAAACTGACAGGGGCAAGGTGGATTGCAGTAGGTCGCCTTGATGTGAATACTAGTGGGTTACTGTTATTCACAACTGATGGTGAGTTAGCGAACCGTTTAATGCATCCAAGCCGTGAAGTTGAGCGTGAATACGCAGTGCGGGTTTTTGGTGAAATTAACGATGCAAAAATTCGCCAGTTGACCCAAGGCGTTCAACTTGAAGATGGTCCAGCGTCCTTTAAAACAGTCTCTTATCGTGGTGGTGAAGGGATGAACCAATGGTTCAATGTTACGTTAACAGAAGGGCGTAATCGTGAAGTCCGTCGTTTGTGGGAATCGGTTGGTGTACAAGTTAGCCGTTTGATCCGAGTGCGTTATGGTGATATCGATTTGCCAAAAGGGCTACCGCGCGGTGGTTGGACTGAGCTGGGTTTAGAGCAAACTAACTATTTGCGTGAATTAGTTGAGCTGCCAGCTGAAACAGAAAGTAAAGTGGCAGTTGAACGTGATCAACGTAGAATCAAAGCGAATCAAATTCGTCGTGCTGTGAAACGTCATACTCAAGTGGCATCACGTCCTGCATCTAAGCGCCAATCTTCAGGCCCGACAGCGAAGCGTCGTACACGCATCTAATTTACTGCATTATCATTATTTAATAAGCGATGGCATAACACCATCGCTTTTTTATTTCCTAAAAATTACAGCTTACTGTTTGTATGTGTCTGTGAATTGCGGGTTTAGGTCACAGAATCACAAAACCTATCTGTAATAGATAATTAAAATGAGATTTAAGTCTCATTTTAATGTAACAAAAAAACTTAACATCAAGCCCTATGTGGGATTTAACTCACATAATTGCTGCAAAATGTACTTATAAACAGCTAAACACGATAAGCAGCAACGTCTATTACTTACAGATAAAAATGTAGTTTATCCAAGTGAATAAAGAATGGTTTCTAAGTGGGTAAACTCGATAAGGATAAAAGATGAAAAAAATAACCCTGACGCTGAGTGCAGTTGCATTAGCTTTAACGTTTACGGCAACGTCTCAAGCCAAAATACCAATGCCAGAAACTGTCAGCCCAGGCGTTACCGTTGTTGAATTAGCGCAACAGCAACCTATTCATTGGGTTTCTATTGAACAAATTAAACAAAGTCTAGAAGGTAAAGCGCCAATGGCAGTTGGCTTTGATATCGATGATACAGTGTTATTTTCTAGCCCAGGTTTTTATCGCGGTAAACTCGAATTTTCCCCAAATGATTTTAGTTATTTGAAAAACCAGCAGTTTTGGGAAAAAATGAATAATGAGTGGGACAAATTCAGTATGCCAAAACAAGTGGGTATTGATTTAGTCAAAATGCACTTAGACCGAGGAGACACCGTTTATTTTATTACTGGCCGTACTAAAACGAAAACTGAAACTGTGACTAAGTACGTTCAAGAAGGCTTGGCGATCCCAGCCGATAAAATGCAACCTGTTATTTTTGCGGGTGATGAGCCTGGGCAAAATAATAAAGTAAGTTGGATGCGTGACCATAAATTAACTATTTATTATGGAGATGCAGATGCGGATATTGCAGCGGCTCATGAACTAGGTATTCGTGGCGTTCGTATTTTACGTGCAGCCAACTCATCTTACCAACCGCTGCCAAAAGCAGGGCGTTTTGGTGAAGAAGTGGTGATTAATTCTGAATTCTAATTGAATTTTGAATATGAAAAAGGCGACTTGAAGGTCGCCTTTTTTAATACATGAATGACAGTTAGTTATTTACAATTGCGTCAATAACAACACGGTTACCCGTGATAGAACCTGTTGTTCCACTTGTTACAATTGGACTAGTGACCTTCGTCGTATTGTTAGAGCTAATAGTTCCATATTGGTTATTCACGCGATTTTTAGCTTCAATGGTCATGTTTTTGCCAGATACCATTTTTCCTGCATAATTATCGAGTGTAGCAGTACTCACATTATGGTTATTAATCCCCGTAATTTGGCCATAATTATTGTTCAGTGTTGCTTTTGTTTTAATATCAATATCGCTGCGAGAGGCAACGTTATTATTCGCATTAGCTACGATTGAACCATATACGTTATAAAGGTTATCACTTTTAACTTTGATAGTACCATCATTGGTTTGCAAACCACCATTTTGGTCTGTTAAACCAAATTGTGCGTTTACGTTTTTAAAATCAGCACTATAGTTATTGTTTAAATGGCTAGTTTCAATATCTAAGTTGCTTTCAGCGTTAATTAAACCAGATTGGTTATCAATATTATGCGCAGTTATTGTTAAGTTTTTACCTTTAATATAACCAGAACGATTACTGAGTATATTGGATTTTATTTCTGTTTTGCCATTATCAGAAATAATCGAACCTGAGTTTGTTAATTGGTTTGCATTGATATTCAGTAATTTACCACTATGAATTTTTGAACGAGGGTCATTAGTCAATGCGACAGAAGCATCAAGATCCATACGGCCTTTAACAGCATTTAACTCTGAGTTAGATTGTGTTAAATACATGGTATTCACCTCAGCACGTCGCTGTGCCACAATCTTACTGTTAGCCATGTTTTCGATAGAGTTTTGCGCGTTTAAGGTGATATCACGACCCGCAGTGATGTTGGAGTTCTCATTCACAATACGAACGGCATCAATAGTGATATCTTGACCAGCAATAAAGCCTTTCGCTGGGTCATTTGGATTTCCCATATTATCGCGGTTATAGATCACATTGGTAGAATGGACGTTGAGGCTGCCTCGGGTAGCTTTAAATGATCCATTATCATTAACGATAGTATCAGATAACGTGGTCACATTTTGTTGGGCTTCAATGGTTCCGTTGTTATTTGACAAAGTACCTAATGTCGTTAAATTTACATCGTTATTCAGGGACGAAATGTGTCCACGGTCGTTATTAATTGCACCTGTGCCTGCAGCCTGAATGTTGACACTTTTTGCTGCGGAAATAGTGCCGCTATTTGTCAGCCCAGTCGCATTAATCGAGAGGGTATTTGCTGAGTGAATGTTGCCATTATTATTATTGACAGTGCCTGCGCTATCAATGGTAATTGCACCATTATGTGAAGCGATATCACCTGCGTTAGATACACCAACACCTGTTTCGGTCGCCATTAACGAAATTTTATTCGCATACATGCCGCCTAAGGCGGAAACGTCGATACCAATACTTGGTTTTGCACCAATGGCGGTTGTCGTACCAATAACATCACCAGCGGAATTCACACGGTTATTCCCTGCAACAACGTTTAGGCGTTGAGCTGTAACAGCGCCGTTAATCGCGACAGAGCGTGCAATTATATCAGTAGGGGAGTTTGCATTGAAACTACCATTGATGGCAATTTTTCCTTGTTGCACATTGTAGTCATTGACTAAGTTATTGCCATCTAAGGAAACTTTACCCGTAGTTAATGTGGTACGGTTGGTATTAATAAATCCGCAGTTATTACAGGTGATACCTGATGCATTTGCAACAATCACTTGTGCTTTACCGCCAGCGACCTCAATTATGCCATTTAATGTTGTTGCCGTATTGGAATTGACCTCATTTAGGATTACTTTTGCGCGGTTACCTGCGACATTGCCATTACCGCCAATTTTGCCCCCTATTGTGGTATTCGAAAGGCCAGCACTATTGTTTAAAATAACACCTTTTTGGTCAACATCAAACTGGCTGTAAATGTTGTGAGAAACACCACTTTCAGACGGTTTATTAATATAAACAATGGTTGGACCATTACCTTGAACCATTACTCCTGCACCATTTGTTGGCGTAATGGCAGCTTGAGCAACCGTTGTTGAACCGACAATCATTGAAACACACAGAAATAAAGGTTTAAATTTCAATTTAGGTACATTGAAGGTATTCATTAAAACGTTTTGCATATATATCCCTTAAATTAAAATAGACAATATCTAAAATAACTAACAATCCATTATTGCAATTTAATTATGCGGAAATATAAAATTAAATAAAATTAATAATGTTAACATGGGTTAAGTTGTTATTCGGTATTGAATAATAACCTAGTATGAATAAAGCTAGAATAAATGCGTTATTTTATATTTAAGTTGTTTTTTATCAGTGGGTTAAGTTTCTTTCTGTATTGCGATTTTCGGTATGTTTACTCAAGGGGTAACACGTAGTGGTTTATATTAAATAGGGAAACGATAAGTTTAATCATTAGAATAATTTATGGTCTGAATTTATATTGTAAAAATGGTCGATATAATTAAAGCCGAATTGGGAATAAATGCGAATGATTAAATTCACACACAAGATGATTTGATTAAACTTATCATGTATAAAAAGAGAACTTAGCAATAGTCTTATTTTAGCTTATATTGCTAAGTTAATTTTTATCGTTTACCAGTCAATACCTTTTTGCGCTTTAATACCAACATCAAACGCATGTTTAACAGGGCGCATTTCAGTGACTGTATCCGCTAAATTAATTAAATCACGGTGGCATCCTCTACCTGTAATGATGACGGATTGGTTGGCAGGACGACCCTGTAAGGCTTGTATAACGTCGTCTAACCTAAGGTAATGATAGCTGACCATATAGGTTAGCTCATCTAAGACAACCAAATCATATTGAGGATCGCTTAAAAGTCGTTTTGCATGATGCCAGGTTTCAAGGCAGGCAAGTGTGTCCGTCTCTTTATTTTGTGTTTCCCACGTGAAGCCAGTGGACATCACAAAAAAAGGCGCGCCAAGCGGCTCTAAGAGTTCACGTTCACCATTATCCCAGCTTCCTTTAATAAATTGCACAACAGCCGCTTTTTTACCATGACCGATGGCTCGACAGACTGTACCAAATGCGGCGGTCGTCTTGCCTTTGCCGTTACCAGTGAAGATGATAATAATCCCACGTTCAATTTGAGCAGCTTCAATACGCGCATCGACTTTTTCTTTTAAGCGTTGTTGACGTTCTTCATGTCGACTTTGTGACATAATAAATTACTCCGCTGCACCTGGTTTACGGCCTGGTTGTGCATCATAACTGCTACCTGTTTTGCGGATGCTGTCATCACCCATTAAATAAACATAAATAGGCATAATATCCGCTGGGGTTTTGAGTTTTTGAGGGTCTTCTTCAGGGAATGCGCTGGCACGCATACTGGTACGGGTTCCTCCAGGATTAATGCAGTTAACGCGTAAATGACTATTTTTATATTCCTCAGCAAGCACTTGCATTAGGCCTTCTGTTGCAAATTTAGAGACAGCGTAAGCTCCCCAACCAGCACGGCCTTGCTTCCCAACACTCGAACTTGTGAAAACTAATGATGGATTTGGCGCTTTCAAGAGTAAAGGGAGTAGGGATTGCGTAAGCATAAAGGTCGCATTGACGTTGATCTGCATCACATCATGCCATAGTTGGGGCGGTTGTTCTGAAATGGGGGCGACAACACCAAGAATCCCCGCATTATGCAAGACGCCATCCAGATAAGGAACAGTGTTAGATATTTGCGTGGCTAATGATTGGCAGTTTTCATTGGTTGCTGTCAATAAATCCAAAACATAACATGGCGATTTCTTGCCTGAAATTGCAGTGATTTCTTGGCTAACAGCGTCTAATTTGTGTTGAGTTCTTCCGACAAGAACCAATGATGCACCGAATCGGGCATAGGTCAGGGCGGCTTCACGACCAATGCCATCGCCTGCGCCAGTTATGAGTATCGTTTTGCCTTTCAATAGGTCTTGTCTAGGCTGATATTGAAGCATAATCTTTCCTATGATTGTGAATTAAATGTAACGGTATCATCGCACTGATTTGTTTTTTTGGCTAATCTAACATAGAAATCTACGTAGTTTATGGTGTGAAATACGATTTTTTCTGGTTGTTTACCCATAATCGTGAGATTATTTTTGTGTTGAAGATAAATATCAGAAGGATCATGTTGTGGAGTATTTCTCTTTGTATGGATTATTTTTAGCAAAAGTGGTCACTATCGTGGTGGCTATCGTTTTGTTAGCTGTTTTTGTCTTTGGTGTAGGTATGCGTCGCCAAAGTGCTAAAGGTTCGTTAAAACTCACTGATTTGGGTGAAAATTATCGCGAACGCCAGCGTCAGATGCAGCAAGTGAAAATGAATGAATCTGAGCATAAAGCATGGCTCAAAGCATTCAAAAAACAGCAAAAAGCAAAATCAAAAAGTGAGAAATCAGGGGCTAAACTTGGGCAAACATCCATTAAAAAGCCCTGTTTATATGTCTTAGACTTTAAAGGCAGCATGGATGCACGCGAAGTGGCATCTTTGAGGGAGGAAATCAGTGCAGTTCTGGCTGTTGCTGATACGCAAGATGAAGTTTTACTACGTTTGGAGAGCCCTGGCGGTATGGTTCATGGTTATGGGCTTGCTGCATCACAATTACGTCGTTTAAAAGAAAAGAATATTCCGTTGACAGTTGCTGTTGATAAAGTGGCAGCAAGTGGTGGCTATATGATGGCCTGTATTGCAGATAAAATTGTTGCTGCACCATTTTCTATTATTGGCTCAATTGGTGTTGTGGCACAAATTCCTAATATTCATCGCTTATTAAAAAAACATGATGTTGATGTTGAACTTCATACTGCTGGTGAATATAAAAGAACGCTGACATTGCTTGGGGAAAACACTGAGCAAGGCCGTAAAAAGTTTGTGGAAGATTTAAATTCAACGCATGATCTTTTCAAGCAATTTGTTCATCAAAATCGTCCGTCATTAGATATTGATAAGGTTGCAACGGGTGAATACTGGTACGGGGCACAGGCGTTAGAAAAAGGGCTTGTGGATAGCATTGGCGTCAGTGATGACATTATTATTGATGCAGTTGATGCTAAAGAAATTGTTGGTGTCCGTTATGTTCTGAGTAAAAAAATGGTGGATAAAGTCATGGGAAGCGCAGCAAATAGTGTTGATAACCTTTTATTGCGTTGGTGGCAGCGTGGCCAAAAACCAATGTTATAAATGAATAGTCGCCTCGCAAATATTCTGTTTTAATTCTACTATTAATTACCGGCACTAAGGCCGGTAATTTTTTATCAATTATTGAATGTTAATTAATCATTTTCACGTAATTGGTATTGTTCTGAAAGAACATGGGCAAGATGTTTGTACATATTAAAAGCAGCGGTACTTTTTAATGTTGGGATACCATTTTCATCGAGAAAGAATTCTCCTTTAAAAACCAGCGTACCACGATGCTGCTCTACGGTGTCTACAAACATACCGTGAATATATTCGTCATGTTTCTTTATGATATCGTTAGCTTTTTCAAGTAACTCTGTTTTTGTAATGTACGGTAGATCGTCTTGCATAATAGGGCTCCCTTGAAAAAATAATTGGTTGCTTCTCGCATTTTATCAGGTAGAGTGTGTGGTTTTCAATTATGGCTTAATGCCTTTATATGGTTAAAATCAGTCAGCTAGAAGACTTTCATGACTTGTAGAATAACGTGATTGAGATTATAAGTTTTGTTTCAACACAAATAATTGATTGAAAATATATTGATATATTGTGATTGTGTCGCAATATAAAAAACAGATTCTCATTTTACGCATTTTAATGTAAAAGTGCGTCATAGTTGATATTTAGGTAAAGGTAAATATGGGTAAAGCTCTTGTTATCGTGGAGTCCCCGGCAAAAGCCAAGACGATTAATAAGTATCTTGGCAGTGGCTACGTTGTGAAAAGCAGCGTCGGCCATATTCGTGATCTGCCGAAAAGCGGCTCTGGTTCACAAACCGGCTCACAAAAGAGTACAGGCTCATCTACCGAGAAAACAAAGAAAGTTAAAAAAGATCCACGCGATGCATTAGTGAATCGCATGGGTATCGACCCTTATCATGGGTGGAAGGCGAATTATCAAATTCTACCGGGTAAGGAAAAGGTGGTTTCTGAGCTGAAATCTCTGGCTGCGGATGCCGATCACATCTACCTCGCAACGGACTTGGACCGCGAAGGGGAAGCGATCGCATGGCATTTACGTGAAGTGATTGGCGGTGATGATTCGCGTTTTAGTCGTGTTGTGTTTAACGAAATTACGAAAAACGCCATCACCCAAGCATTTGATAGCCCAGGTGAGCTAAATATTGATCGGGTTAACGCTCAGCAAGCACGTCGCTTTATGGATCGCGTTGTGGGATACATGGTATCACCATTATTGTGGAAAAAAGTGGCTAGAGGTTTGTCTGCGGGGCGTGTTCAATCTGTTGCAGTGAAACTGATTGTTGAGCGCGAGCGGGAAATTAAAGCGTTTGTTCCTGAAGAGTATTGGGAATTACACGCGGATTTAGCAGATAAAGATATTGCAAATTTACGCATGGAAGTGACGTCGCAAGCAGGCAAATCGTTCAAACCTGTTAATAAAGCGCAAACTACCGCTGCGGTAAAATTACTTGAAAAAGCGCGCTTTGAGGTTATTGACCGTGAAGACCGCCCTACATCAAGTAAACCAAGTGCACCTTATATCACTTCAACATTGCAACAAGCGGCAAGTACGCGTTTAGGCTTTGGGGTGAAGAAAACCATGATGATGGCCCAGCGTCTGTATGAAGCGGGTTACATTACTTATATGCGTACTGACTCAACTAACTTGAGCCAAGATGCGTTGGATATGGTTCGTGGTTATATCAATGACAACTTTGGGGCGAAATATCTGCCGAAAGATGCCAATGTATATAGCAGCAAAGATAATTCCCAAGAGGCGCATGAAGCTATCCGTCCTTCTAGTGTTGATGTATTACCTGATTCGCTAAAAGATATGGAAAATGACGCAAAACGGTTGTACCAATTAATTTGGAATCAATTTGTTGCGTGTCAAATGACGCCAGCGAAATATGACTCTACGACCTTAACAGTGAAAGCGGGAGACTTTGAACTGAAAGCCAAAGGGCGTACGTTACGTTTTGATGGTTGGACGAAAGTCATGCCTGCACTGCGCAAAAACGATGAAGATAAAACCTTACCGCCAATTCAAGTGGGTACGGAACTATCATTAATTGAATTATTGCCAAGTCAGCACTTTACTAAGCCGCCTGCACGTTTTAGTGAAGCGTCACTGGTTAAAGAACTCGAAAAGCGTGGAATTGGTCGTCCTTCAACTTATGCGGCAATTATTTCGACTATCCAAGATAGAGGATATGTCAAAGTTGAAAACCGCCGCTTCTATGCAGAAAAAATGGGGGAAATCGTTACCGATCGTTTAGAAGAAAACTTCAACGATTTGATGAACTACGATTTTACCGCACGTATGGAAAACCAGCTCGACCATGTTGCAAATCATGATGCCGAGTGGAAAGCGGTTCTTGATGAATTCTTCTCTGATTTTAGTACCCAGCTTGATGTTGCGGAAAAAGATCCAGAAGAAGGGGGAATGCGTACCAATCCGATGGTTATAACATCAATAACCTGTCCTGATTGTGAACGCCATATGGGTATTCGCACTGCATCTACAGGGGTATTCTTGGGGTGTAGTGGCTATGCATTGCCACCAAAAGAACGCTGTAAAAAAACCATCAACCTGATCCCTGAAGATGAAGTACTTAATATTCTTGAAGGGGATGATGCGGAAACTAACGCGTTAAGAGCAAAACGACGTTGCCCTAAATGTGGTACAGCGATGGATAGCTACTTGATTGATAACCAACGTAAATTACATGTTTGTGGTAATAACCCTGCGTGTGAAGGTTATGAAATCGAAGAAGGCGAATTCCGTATTAAAGGCTATGATGGCCCTGTCATTGAATGTGACAAATGTGGCTCTGAAATGCACCTAAAAATGGGGCGTTTTGGTAAATACATGGGTTGCACCAATGAAGAATGTAAAAACACACGTAAAATCCTAAGAAGTGGTGAAGTTGCGCCTCCGAAAGAAGATCCGGTTCCGCTGCCTGAATTACCGTGTGAAAAATCTGACGCTTACTTTGTGTTGCGTGATGGTGCCGCTGGGGTGTTCCTTGCCGCCAATACTTTCCCGAAATCGAGAGAAACACGTGCGCCATTAGTGGCTGAGTTACAACGCTTTAAGGACAGACTACCTGAAAAGCTTGCCTACTTGGCAGAAGCACCTGCTGAAGATGCTGAAGGTAACCCAACAGTTGTTCGTTTTAGCCGTAAAACCAAGCAACAATATGTTTCTTCGGAAAAAGACGGTAAAGCAACAGGTTGGAGTGCTTTTTACGTTGATGGTAAATGGGAAGTAAAAGAGAAATAATTCGTTAAGGTTATTTTTCAGGTTAAAATAGAAATGCCAATCTGTTATTGATTGGCATTTTTTTTTGCGTTAAGCAGATTGTAATTGATTCACTTTAATCGTTTTCTTTGCTAAATCTTCATCAATAAAATCAAAGATTAATATGCCTTTTGGCGTAGCCTGATCTAATGTAACTAGTTTATCGCGAATAATAGGGTTAATGATGTCTGCATACGCGATTGGGCTGCCCAGATGACCATTCGTTGCACTAATATGATTGAGTATGAGTTGCTGGTCATTGGAATCATCATCACCGTGAATTAAAGCCAGGATGTCATCAATTTTTTCCTGAACCTCGGGGCCATTCCAATTATCTTGTAATGAAATCAAGGGATTCTGATGCCAATTATGTGCCCAACGAGTGCCATCCTTTAACGTTGATACATGCAATTCTGGAGGTGCACATTCAATCACCAAGATTTTGCCTCTTAACTGTTTTACACTGGGCCACTTGAATGTGTTTTCATCAATTAGCTCAGGCAGTAAAAGGTGCTTTAGGTAAGGCTCAATAAATGGGATAAGAGCCTGTTTATAGGCCTCAAAGTCATCTTTTTTCTCATTGGCATTTTGAATACGTAAAATGACAAATTCAGTAGGGTGTGTATCAAGGAAAGAAATAAAGCAGTGAAGAAGGTCTTCTGCCATGATGTCGCTATGCCATTCACGGTGTGCAATATTTAGATTGCGAGTTAGCCTTAAATCAAAAAAACGCACACCGCAGTTAAGCTGCTCCACTAGGGATAATGTCTGGGTTTGGTAATAAGGCAGATCACAGGTTGATGTGATGGCATCATGAGTCCCAGGGATCAATAAATCAGTTACGGATAATTCATCTGCAACATATTTGAGCCAATCAATATAATTATTATTTTGCATAGTACTTACCTAGTCCATTTTCTAAATAGACAATAAGCCGTTATTACAACGGCTTATGTCGTCATAATATCAATGTGTTATTGCGCTTTTTTCATTTTAATAACGGTCCAAGACAGTAAAGCGGCGATGAGTGTTAAGACAGATAACCCAATAAAAACATTACCAATAATATTGGTTGGAGTCAGAATTTCTTTGATGACTTGCCCTTGTTCATTTAATTGTGGACTAAAAATGATTTTACCTAAAATTAATGGCGCCAGTAGTGCAGGTAGGTAACCAATTGTGATAGCTAAAGACATTGCTGCGGAAGCATGCTTTTTATCAATCCCAAACTCACCGATCGGGGCATAGTAGACGCCCCGGATCATAAAGCAGCATGCAGAGGCACATAACATCAGGATCATTATAGTGTTACGAACTGCAGGGCTAATGATATTGTCAGGCGCTTGGCCTGCCATAAATTCCGTGATAGAAGCTGGGTTCATATAGAACAAAATACCAATAGCGGCGAGTAGGAGCACTAAAACGAATGACATAAAACGCATAAAGTGGGCGGTGGATTTAAACGCTAATGTGACTAGCAATGTGGATAATAACGGTAACATTCGCAGTGCAATTACCACGGAAACAAATACCGCAGCGACGGTTGCAGATGCACCATAACCTGCTTGTAAGAAACGAGCAAAGTAGGTACCTGCTGCAACAAAGGTACCGTAAATACAGAAAACGTTGAGGCCTGTAACCCAAACAATCGGTAATTTGATAACTTTTAATACGCCAAGCAGAGCTTCTTTCACTGAGTTTACGGTATCAGCGTCCTCACTAACTCGCGCGTCCTTCGGTACAGCTAAGAAAATCAATATCGCAGTAGCGAGCACAATAATGGATGATGTGATCATCATGGTGCGGCTACTTGCTTCGTAATAAACCATTGCAGCCCATAATAGACTCATCAAAAATGCTAATAAACCTCGTCCAAATTCAAACATACCAAAAGCAACACCTTGGTGCTCTTTGGTGGTAGATAAACTCACCGCTTTAAAGTTAGCGGGTTTAAATAACACTTCACTGAGTAATAACATGGAGAAAAAACACAGCAATAAAGTTGGCATGCTTAACCCTGGTGAGTTTAAGGCGATAAAGAGAGAAATAAAGCCAACGCCGAGTGTGGTGATTAACATAATCACACGGACTTTAAATCTATCACCGACCCAACCCAGAGCGAGAGTACCTAATAAGATAACTAAGCCTTGCATGGAATAGAGCTGGCCTGCTTGCGCATCAGTGATCCCCATTGCGACAGGAAAGCCAAGGGGCAAGGAGTTCCGCAAGTCCCAAAAGGCATACAATAGCTGGGCGTTTGCAGTGATAAATATCAGTTGAATAATGGTGTGTGCTGAAAAACCAAACTTTTTGGCAAGAGTATTCATAGTCTATTTTCCACTTATTATAAAATTAAAGAAAACATAGTGTTATAGTTTGTTGACTTGTTTTTGTAAGGTACAGCCAATCTTTTGAACGTTATTTTGTTGGGTGGGACTTGGTGAAATTTTTATTTCCTATTTATTTCATGTGAAATGAATAGTCTGAAATGTAGGCGAAATAAAAATAATATACTGTGATCATTTTCACAGCATGTTAACATTTTTATCAAAGAGTTATTTTACGTAAATATACTGAAATAAAATTTTTATGATAAACCTATAACGGCATGAATATTCTTAATTGAGTCATTTTTGAGGATTAAGTTAATAATATTGATTGTGATATAACTATCATTTATTAACTAAAGCTAAATGCAGCACCAAAGTGATAACAAATTTGTGTTAACTTAAGTACAGTCATTGGTACTAATGAAACAACAGTAATCGTTCTTACCTTGTTTATCATAAGGTAAGTGGATGGAATAATTGATAAATAAATGTTATCCACTGGAGGCAATATGAAGTTAAAGATGTGCTTATTCGCTGCATTACTGACTGCGGGCACTGCCTATGCAGCACAATCCACTGTGGTATTAAAAGAAGCTACGCCAACGGGTGAGGGTAAAACGATTGGTGAAGTTGTTATCTCTGAAACTGAGTATGGATTACTGTTCACGCCAAAACTTTCAGGCTTACAATCGGGTATTCATGGCTTCCATGTTCACGAAAACCCAAGCTGCGAGCCAGGGGAAAAAGATGGTAAATCGGTTCCTGCACTAAAAGCAGGTGGGCATTTAGACCCAGCAAAAACGGCTGTTCACAAAGGGCCATATGATAATACTGGGCACTTGGGGGATTTACCGGGTCTCGTTGCAGATAGCCAAGGTAATGCCGATTATGCGGTTCTAGCGCCACGTTTAAAAACACTGAAAGATGTGCAAAACCGTGCATTAATGGTGCATGTGGGGGGGGATAACTATTCAGACACCCCAGAAGCGCTAGGTGGTGGTGGGGCAAGGATGGCCTGTGGTGTCATCAAATAACTTTGATCGTCATATTTTATGTTGTGGCGTTGTTGGCTGTGCTTGCTAACCCTAGTCACATACTGGTGTATGCTCCTAGGGCTTAACTTCACTTGCCGCCTAGCCACAACGCAAACTATTTAGAGCAAGGCCTAAACTGTTAAGGGGAAGTCCTTAACTGACTACACGGTTTAAAAGCTCGGAAAATATACCGAGCTTTTTTTCACCCATCACCAAATACGAATACGTTTTTCAGGTTCCAAATAGAGGGCGTTGTCTTTATCGACACCAAAGGTTTGGTACCAATCATCAATATTACGCACAACACCATTGGCACGGAATTGGTTTGGGCTGTGTGGGTCGGTCATAATCTTATTGCGCTCAGACTCTTTATTCGATAATTCTTGCCATGTGCGAGCCCATGCAATGAAAAAGCGTTGTAAACCCGTTGTGCCGTCAATAATCGGTGGTTCACCATTCGGATAATTTTCT
The DNA here is from genome assembly GCF_020381325.1 of Providencia vermicola. Classification (GTDB taxonomy): domain Bacteria; phylum Pseudomonadota; class Gammaproteobacteria; order Enterobacterales; family Enterobacteriaceae; genus Providencia; species Providencia vermicola. Next base: position 318,031 of record NZ_JAGSPI010000005.1, on the reverse strand, counting down.
TTGGCAAATTGTTTATAGGCACTCAGCGCGATATTTAACCCACCTAAATCGCCAATATTTTCGCCTAGGGTTAATTGCCCATTAACCTTTAAACCATCCACTTCAAACGTATTGTATTGATCAACCAACTTTTCAGTTTTTTCTTTGAAATGGTTTTTAGCACTTTCACTCCACCAATTGCGCAGCTGCCCTGTACCATCATATAAACTGCCTTGGTCATCAAAACCATGGCCCATTTCATGGCCTATCACTGCACCAATTGCCCCGTAGTTATAAGCGGGGTCAACGTTAGGGTCAAAGAATGGAGCTTGTAAAATCGCCGCAGGGAACACGATTTCATTTTGTACAGGGTTGAAATAGGCGTTCACCGTTTGTGGTGTCATTCCCCATTCCCATTTACGAACAGGTTGGCCCATTTTGCTAATCATGTCGTTGTAAGACCATGCAACAACTTGTTTGTAGTTATCAAACAGCGAATCTGGTTTTAAATTAATGTCACTGAAATCATTCCACTTGTCAGGATAGCCCACTTTTACGGTGAACTGTTCCAGTTTTTTCAGGGCTTCTTGACGTGTGCTATCATCCATCCAATCGTTGTCTTTTAAACGTGAATTAAATGTACCTCTGACATAGCTCACTAAATCTTGAATTTTTTCTTTGGATTGCGGGTCGAAATATTTTTCAACATAGATTTGCCCTAATGCTTCGCCCTGAAGGGAGTTTACTGTTTGTAACGCACGTTCTTGGCGGGTACGTTGTTTTTCGACACCGTTGAGTTTTTTCGAATAAAAATCAAAGTTGGCATCAGAAACAGCTTTATTTAAATAGCGGGCATGGTCGCTAATATATTGAAACGTTAAATAATCTTTTAAGGTTGAAACAGGCGTTTGCGCGAAAATTTTTGCGGTTTGTTCAACGGCGCTGTCTGTTTCTACTACCACTTTTTCAAGTTGCTTATCGGTGAGTTTGTAGCGGCTGATAAAACTGCTCCAATCAAAGCCTTTGGTATAATTTTTCATTTCAGCTAATGACATAGCATGGTAGTTTTTGATGGTGTCACGGCGCGCTTCAGGGCTCCAATGTACAGTTGCAATGGCTTTTTCTAAATCAAATATTTTTTGCGCTTTTTGTTCAACGTCTTTTTCACCTGCCAGCTTCAGCATCGTCGCAATATAAGCGATATAACTTTTTCGTATATCTTGCATTTGTGGGGTGTCATCGAGGTAATAAGTTCGATTAGGTAACCCTAAACCCCCTTGGCCAATATACAACACATACGTTTCAGGGGATTTTGCATCTAAATCTACCCAATAAGAAATCAATGAATTGAAATCAGGGTTAGTCATTAGCTGACTGATATCCTGGTGGTTTTTTGCTTTTGCAATCTCAGCTAAATCTTGTTTGATAGGTGATAGTCCAGCTTTTTCGATGGCGTCTTCATTGAGAAAACTTTGGTACAAATGACGAATATTGCGTTGATTATGGTTTAGTTCGCTTTCTGGTTTTTTCTGTAGTTCATCAATGATAGCTTGAGTCTGTTTTTCGGTATTTAAATATAAATCAACAAAAGAGTTAATGCGGGGCATACCCGTTGGGATTTTTGCCTTGTTTATCCAATCCTCATTCACATAGCGGTAGAAATCATTACCAGGGTTAATTGTGTCAGATAAAACAATTTTCTGTTGTCCGTAAGTCACTTCCTTTGCAAGTAGTTGAGGTGCAAAGGAAACCGTGGACATACCAATAAGCAGTGCCAAAATATTTATACGCATGTAAAAACCTCTCTTCGTTGAGAATCTATAACTCCACTTTTTTAAGCTTATACTGAAGTGGAAATCCTTCAAATTACGTTTTATTCATTGAAACATATCACGAATTAAAGATAACCCGTCTTTGCAATACATTACGCCGTTGAGGCAGAAAAAATTCACCTTAGATGAAATTTTGTCATCATACTGTTTATTCTCGTTAGAATAATGTTATATTGGTTATATCGATTCTATTGTATATAATTTTTAGTTATAACTAATGTTTTTTAGCTATAGCGACTCTATCGTGATCCAGTAAGGGGTAGGCAGAAATATGAAATTGCAGCAATTACGTTATATTGTTGAAGTTGTTAATCATGACTTAAATGTCTCCTCTACGGCGGAGGGGCTTTTTACTTCGCAACCGGGTATCAGTAAACAAGTGCGGATGCTAGAAGATGAGCTAGGTATTCAGATTTTTGCTCGCAGCGGTAAACACTTAACGCATGTCACCCCTGCGGGGGAAGAGGTCGTTCGCATTTCAAGAGAAGTGTTGTCGAAGATTGAAGCCATACGTTCAGTTGCGGGGGAGCACACCTACCCAGATCGTGGTACGTTAAATATCGCAACCACTCACACGCAAGCGCGTTATGCATTACCGCCAGTTATTAAAGGCTTTATTGAACGCTACCCACATGTGTCTTTGCATATGCAGCAAGGCACACCAACCCAAATAGCGGAAGAGGTATGCAAGGGGAACAGTGATTTTGCAATCGCCACGGAAGCACTCCATCTGTATAGCGACTTAATTATGCTACCTTGCTACCATTGGAACCGTTGTGTGGTGGTGCAAAAAGACCATCCGTTGGCGACGAAAAAGAATGTGACCATTGAAGATATTGCGGAATATCAAATTGTGACATACACCCATGGCTTTACTGGGCGTTCAGAACTGGATGTCGCTTTTCAAAAAATAGGCCTAGAGCCGAAGATCATTTTTACAGCAACAGATGCGGATGTGATTAAAACTTACGTCAGACTGGGATTGGGTATTGGTATTATCGCTAGTATGGCGGTTGATGCGGTAAATGATTCTGACCTTGTTGTCATTGATATGCGTGATAAGTTCAGTTATAGCACCACGAAAATAGGTTTTAAACGCACCAGTTTCTTGCGTAGCTATATGTATGATTTCTTATGGCGTTTTGCCCCACATTTAACGCGTGATGTGGTGGATAAGGCGATTGCCATTCGCAACAATGATGAAATTGAAGCTTTCTTTAAAGATATTCAGTTACCGATTATTTGATTTTTGTATTATTGCCTGCCCATCTATTGGTAGCCACATAATGAACAGTGGCTACCATTAATCATCTATTCACCGCAATGCGGATAAAACTGTGTGCTATATGTTCTCCTTTTTCACCTGTAATGACTTTGTCATTACAATGCTGTATGCTTAAAAAATAAGTCATCAGTTAGGAGTTAACCATGGCGATGCAAAATACATGTGATAATGATACGGTGCCTACACGTTCATCATTGAATTTACGAATTAAATTAGAAGATAAAATACTGATTGACCGAGCTGCTAACGCTGTTGGGAAAAATCGTACTGAGTTTGTACTCGAAGCGGCTCGTCGTGCTGCGGAAGAAACATTAGCCGATCTCCGTGTGATTAATGTGAGCCCTGAAGTTTATCAGGAGTTTGTTGCTCAATTAGATGCCTCGCCGAGCAATAATGAGGCGCTCAGAAAAACCATGATGTCCAAATCTCCGTGGGAGAAATGACATTGAACCTGACAGCTCCTGAGCCCCTCAATTTAAACCACCGTCTGGATGTATTCTCTTCGGGTGAAGAAACGTTGGATCATTGGTTAAAAAACCGCGCGATGGGAAATCAGAAAACAGGTGCATCCCGCACTTTTGTCACTGCATCTGATAATACGGTGATGGGGTATTATGCACTTTCTACAGGCATTATAACTACCAGCCAAGCGGTGGGTAAATTTCGGCGAAATATGCCAACAGATATTCCTGTTGTTTTACTTGGTCGCCTAGCAGTGGATGTAAACGTGAAAGGATTCGGTGTTGGCAGGGCGCTCGTAAAGGATGCGGCGCTGAGAGTTATCCAAGCATCAGGGCTTGTCGGTATTCGGGGAATGGTTGTTCATGCGCTTTCAGTTGATGCTAAACGGTTTTATGAACACGTTGGGTTTGTATCTTCACCTCTAGACTCAATGATGCTAATGGTTACTTTAGCTGATCTTCAGCTCGCAATCGGCGCTTATCCAAACTGAAAATAACTGTCATCCCCCAAACTTTTTACCTTCATTTACGCTTATCCTTTCCCTTCTTATCTTAAATTTCCTATGATAAATAGGTCTAAACTGCAAATTTGGCACAAAATCTATAAATCAAATTTATAAAGCAACTATGATTACAATTGGTTAACAAAAAATAATGGTGGTAAATAAACATTATTGCCATAGCCATAAAAACCAAGGAGGAGTTATGTCGTTGAGTCTAAAAACAACGAGTGCCTCAACACTCGCTGTCGGAAACAAGCAGTATAATTACTTCAGTTTGGCGCTTGCCGCGAATAAAATCGGCGATGGTTCAAAGCTGCCAAAATCCCTCAAAGTGTTACTTGAAAACCTGTTACGCCATATCGATGGCACTTCTGTTGTTGAACAAGACTTACAAGCCATTATTGATTGGCAAAAAAACGCCCATGCAGATAGGGAAATTGCCTATCGTCCTGCCCGTGTGCTGATGCAAGATTTTACTGGCGTCCCTGCAGTTGTTGACCTAGCAGCAATGCGTGAAGCCGTGAAATCGTTAGGGGGCAATGTCAATCAAGTCAACCCATTATCACCTGTTGATCTGGTGATTGACCACTCGGTGATGGTGGATGAATTTGCCACACAATCTGCGTTTGGTGAAAACGTGGAAATTGAAATGGAACGTAACCACGAACGCTATTTATTCCTGCGTTGGGGGCAAAAAGCGTTTAACCGTTTCCAAGTTGTGCCACCAGGCACTGGGATTTGCCATCAGGTTAACTTAGAGTACCTTGGAAAAGCAGTTTGGCATGAGGAAATCGATGGAAAATTATATGCTTATCCAGATACGCTAGTGGGTACCGATTCTCACACAACCATGATCAATGGGCTTGGTGTGCTGGGTTGGGGAGTGGGTGGAATAGAGGCTGAAGCGGCGATGTTAGGTCAGCCTGTTTCGATGCTTATCCCTGATGTGGTTGGGTTTAAGTTAACCGGCAAATTATCGGAAGGTATTACAGCAACTGACCTTGTATTAACCGTCACACAAATGCTGCGTAAACACGGCGTAGTTGGTAAGTTTGTAGAATTCTACGGTGATGGTTTGGCGGATTTACCCTTAGCTGACCGTGCTACCATCGCCAATATGTCACCTGAATATGGTGCAACCTGTGGGTTCTTCCCCATCGATGATATTACGTTGTCCTATATGCGGCTAACAGGACGTAGCGACGATGAAGTAGCGCTGGTGGAAGCGTATAGTAAAGAGCAGGGCTTATGGCGTCACGCAGGTGATGAACCTATCTTTACCAGTACCCTTGAATTGGATATGTCGACGGTTGAATCTAGCTTAGCTGGGCCAAAACGTCCACAGGATAGAGTGGAGCTGAGCCAAGTACCAAAAGCGTTCCGAGGTGCGGTTGAACTCGAAGTGAATAAACAAGATAAAAACGCACACCCAGAAGTGAAATATCAAAATCAAACCTTTGAACTCACCGATGGTGCGGTCGTGATTGCGGCGATTACATCTTGTACCAATACCTCAAACCCAAGTGTTTTGATGGCGGCGGGGCTGTTAGCGAAAAAAGCCGTTGAAAAAGGGTTATCGCGTCAACCCTGGGTTAAATCATCCCTTGCACCAGGGTCTAAAGTGGTCACGGATTACCTCGCCGTTGCGGGTTTAACACCTTATTTAGATAAACTCGGCTTTAACCTTGTCGGGTATGGATGTACCACCTGTATTGGTAACTCTGGCCCATTACCAGAACCAATAGAAGCGGCGATTAAGCAAACCGATTTAACCGTTGGTGCTGTGCTTTCGGGGAACCGAAACTTTGAAGGGCGAATTCATCCTCTAGTGAAAACTAACTGGTTGGCATCTCCGCCGTTAGTTGTGGCCTATGCCCTTGCAGGAAATATGAATATTAACTTGAAAAATGAACCGCTTGGTGTAGATAAACAGGGTAATGATGTTTATCTGAAAGATATTTGGCCAACCAGTGCTGAAATTGCCCAAGCTGTACAACAAGTTAAAACAGAGATGTTCCGCAAAGAATATAATGCCGTATTTGAAGGTGACGATGCGTGGCGTGCTCTCGAGGTTGAAAGCTCATCAACTTATCATTGGCAGGCGGATTCGACCTACATTCGCCATCCACCATTCTTTGAGGGCATGCAAGCCCAGCCTGCGCCAGTTAAAGATATTCATGGTGCCAATATTTTGGCTATCCTTGGTGATTCAGTCACTACTGACCATATTTCTCCTGCGGGGAATATCAAAAAAGACAGTCCCGCAGGGCGCTACCTTCAAGAGCATGGTGTTGCTGTTGCAGACTTTAACTCTTATGGCTCACGACGAGGTAACCATGAAGTGATGATGCGCGGCACCTTTGCCAATATTCGTATTCGTAATGAAATGGTACCAGGTGTTGAAGGTGGTTATACCTTACATATTCCAACAGGGCAGCAAATGGCTATCTATGATGCAGCAATGTTGTATCAGCAAGAAAAACGCCCATTAGCGATTATTGCAGGTAAGGAATATGGTTCAGGTTCGAGTCGTGACTGGGCTGCAAAAGGAACTAATTTGTTAGGTGTTCGAGTGGTGATTGCAGAGTCTTATGAACGTATTCATCGTTCAAATTTAATTGGTATGGGGGTCGTACCTCTGGAGTTTAAAGATGGTATGTCTCGCAAAACTCTTGGATTAAAAGGAGACGAACGCATTGACGTTGTTGGCCTGCAATCCCTGACGCCAGGGCAAGACTTGAAGGTGAATATTACTCTTGGTAATGGCGAGGTTAAGGAGATCACTACCCGTTGTCGTATTGATACAGGCACCGAAATGGAGTATTACCGCCATGGCGGTATCTTGCATTATGTCATTCGACAAATGCTTCATTAACACACGTTAACTAAAAACGTCTGTTTGGTTAATCCAGCAGACGTTTTTTAATTCCTATCTTATTTCTTAATCTTGTTTTTTCTCAATATTTTCGATGTAGATCTACGTTATGGTGTTAGGTAGATGGTTAAATATAGGGGAGAAGACCATTCTTTATTCAGTGAGTACTGAGTGAAGTTCGCCATAAATCAGTTTCTTTGTTTGAATTAGTATCCATGTAATGGATTCGGACTCGCTAAATTTATCGAAAACAACGTAAAGGAAATATATATGGCAGATATCAATGAAACCGATTTCTATAAAGGGGCATTGTGGGCAGCAGATATCTTATTAACAACTTCTCATTTCGATGGTTCGAATGAAGAGGTTCGCGATATTTTAGAACATATTCCTAATTTGTATTCTATTGTGATGAGAACACCTGAAACGGAAGTTCACGACTTGCGTCTCTATGCGGACAAAGAATTCCCACTTGGCTTAAATGCTGATTACACTGCAATTACTATCGCACCATTAAAAGAGTATTTTGATATTGTGCCTATTCCGGATCAAAACCCAGAGAGTATTACTTTTGAGGTGGAATTTTGGGGCGTTGTTGCCAAGACGACGGCAGGTAAAGACGATTTATTGATAGCGGGCTTACCTTCAGCAGAAGTTGCTCAGCATTATGCAAAAACATTAACGCATCAGCTTGAAATTCAGCGTGGCAAATAGCCGATTGGATTATTTTTAATCTGGTTTAGCTTGTTTTTTAATCTTAAATGCCAAAAAACCGCAACACTGTGTTTATATCCAGTATTGCGGTTTTTCTATAAGTTAAAAATTATAAAGCCTTACTTTCAGCCAGTTGTAAGGCAAAGTAAGTGAAGATAAGGTCAGCACCTGCACGTTTAATTGAACCTAATGTTTCCAGCGCCACACGAGTTTCATCAATCGCACCCGCTTGTGCTGCAAATTTGATTTGCGCATATTCGCCACTAACTTGATACGCACCAATCGGTAATTGTGTGTGTTCACGTAAATCACGAATGATATCAAGATAAGCCCCAGCAGGTTTGATCATCAGCGCATCTGCGCCTTCGCGCTCATCAATCAGCGACTCATGCAGCGCTTCGCGGCGGTTCATTGGATTCATTTGGTAAGTTTTTCTGTCACCTTTTAAACATGAGCCAGCTGCATCACGGAATGGGCCATATAATGCGGATGCAAATTTTGTGGAGTAGGACATAATGGCCGTATCCGTAAAACCTGCTTCATCTAGTGCTCGGCGGATCGCCGCAACTTGTCCATCCATTGCAGCGGAAGGGGCGATAAAATCTGCACCTGCACGGGCAGCAGCAACCGCCTGCAGACCTAAATTGTGAATAGTGGCATCATTATCAACAACATGGTCATGCATCACCCCGCAGTGACCATGGGAGGTATATTCACAAAAACAGGTATCTGACATCACAATCATTTCAGGAACTGTGTCTTTACAGATACGGGACATTCGAGCAACTAAGCCATTTTCCTGCCATGCATCACTGCCATTATCATCAAGGTGGTGGGAAACGCCAAATGTCATGACAGACTTAATGCCCGCATTTGCGATGCGTTCAATTTCATACGCTAAGCGTTTTTCAGGAATACGCATAACACCAGGCATGCTATTGATCGGCATATAATCGTCGAGTTCTTCTTCAACGAAAATGGGTAAACAAAGGTCATTAATCGATAAATGAGTTTCTTGGAATAAAGTGCGGAGTTTTTCAGTTTTACGCAGTCTTCTCATGCGTTGAATAGAATGCAGGTTGTTCACAATATCTCCTTGTAGTTTGATGAATAAGCAAAAGATAAAGGTCATTCATCAAAGTCATAATATTGAGAACAGTATAAACCTTATAGAAAGAAAGTGAATATAACCATCAAGAAATGGCACACATTGAGAGGATATTTGAGAGAAAAGGGAAGAACGTAGAAACTCCTCCCTTATTGCGTAGCTTACTGGTGTTTAAACAGCATATGACCCATCTTTTGTGCTTTAACATCCAAATAATGTTCATTACTTGGATTACGGCCAACAATCAGAGGCACGCGTTCAACTACATTTATACCCGCTTCACGCATGATATCGATTTTTTTCGGGTTATTCGTTAGCAAACGAACTTCGTTGATCCCCAGTAATTTGTACATATCTGAGCAGAGGGTAAAATCACGCTCATCGGCTTTAAAACCCAGTTTTAAATTTGCCTCGACAGTGTCTAAACCTTGGTCTTGTAGCGCATATGCACGGATTTTATTTAGCAAGCCAATATTGCGGCCTTCTTGGCGATGGTAAAGTAACACCCCGCGGCCTTCTTTACTAATCTGAGAAAGCGCGGCTTCTAATTGGAAACCACAATCGCAACGTAAGCTAAATAGCGCATCACCCGTTAAACATTCAGAGTGAATACGGCTAAGAACGGGGGTATCCCCAGATATATCGCCAAAGATTAACGCGACATGGTCATGACCCGTTGCAATTTCTTCAAAACCTACCATCAGAAATTCACCGAACGGTGTTGGGAGTTTTGCTTGAGCAACACGTTTTAGCTGCATATTTTCATTCATTAGTTAAAGTAACTCTTGCTTAATGTAATAACGTAAATCGATATAAGGTACATCAGTATAATATATCGAAGCTATATGACGTTTTGCATATAGAGGCTGGTAATCTTTGCACACAACCAACACTGTATTACTATAACAGAGTTAATCGTGAGTGAATGGAATATTTCTTTATAAGGCGGAATTAATATTTATGGAATGCATTGAATGAGAAAGACTATTTTCGTCGTTAGTCTGTTTGCTTTTTTATTAGCATTACCGCCCATGATAATGCTAATTTCAGGGTGGCAATGGACGCCTGAAAGCCAATTTAAATCAATGAAATGGCTGCTATGGCTGACCGATACAGCAGGCGCACCATACAGTATTATTACGTCATTAGCATTTATGGGGATAATCATATTCAGACTACGTGCAGAAAAAAGCATGGTCTTAAAGATTGTGATTATTGTTGCTAGCGCTTTGCTACTGCAACAAGGAACCAAAACATTACTTAAAAACCATTTTCAAGAGCCTCGACCTTATGTGGTTTGGCTCGAAGAACAATATGATGTGACGCATTCGGATTTTTATGAATTAACACGAACAGCTCGAGCCAAGTTGATTAAAACGGTTGTTAAACAACATGATGATATTGCTAAGTGGCAAAGAAAGCATTGGCAAGCAGAAACAGGGTACTCATTTCCATCAGGCCATATGTTATTTGCTGCTGGCTGGGCCCTCTTGTTTATCGCCTTTTTTTGGCAAAGAGGCTATTATGGCTTTTCGATTGGCCTAGCACTCTGGGCTGAGGGGATCGCATTTAGCCGCATGTTATTAGGTATGCATTGGCCAATTGATGTCATTACGTCAGTATTTATCAGTGCCATTTTTGCTATTTTGGCTTACGGTGTATTTCTGTTTCTTAAGCGGAAAAAAAAGTCGGTTAATCTTCCGTCAAGAGAGTGATTGTTGCGACAAACTCTGTGAATTTTCGCATTTGTATAAAATAAATTGCTTTGTCTGGATGCGCGGGAAATGCTACCTTATCAGGTAGATATTATTGAATGGATAAGAACTGATAACGGGAACAAATGTGAAATACTTTCTGATTTTATTACTGGCGGTCGCATTTTTTATTATTTCGATTACGCTAGGTTCAAGCAATGATCAGGTTATTACATTTAACTACCTGATTGCAAAAGGGGATTTTTCTTTATCAACCCTTCTTGCATCACTTTTTGGTGTCGGTTTTGTGCTGGGATGGCTGGTGTGTGCAGCATTTTATTTACGTACAATCGTTAGCCTGAAAAACGCACGTCGTAAAATTAGACGTTTAGAATCACAATTAGGTGATGGAGAAAGTAATATTTCTGACTCAACCTCATTAGTGACGACTCAGAACAAGGAATAATCCTGTATGTTCGAGTTGCTGTTTCTGTTGCTTCCTGTGGCTGCCGCTTATGGTTGGTATATGGGGCGCAGAAGTGCTCAACAAGATAAGCAACTACATGCTAACCGCTTGTCCCGTGATTATGTGACAGGCGTGAACTTTCTTTTGTCAAATCAGCAAGATAAAGCAGTTGATTTGTTTCTAGACATGCTTAAAAATTATGATAGCTCTGCATTTGAAGCACATCTAACCTTAGGGAATTTATTTCGTTCTCGAGGTGAAGTTGAACGTGCTATTCGCATTCACCAATCGCTGGTGGAAAGTGCATCGTTATCCTTCGAGCAACGCCTCCTTGCAACTCAACAACTTGGCCGTGATTACATGACCGCAGGGGTATACGATCGCGCCGAAAATATGTTCCAGCAACTCACTGATGAAGTGGATTTCAAGCAAAGTGCTTTACAATCTTTATTAAATATTTACCAGTTAACCAGTGAATGGTCGAAAGCTATCGATGTTGCAGGTAAACTAGTTAAATTAGGCCATAACGAATTACGCGAGCAAATTGCACACTTTTACTGTGAGCTTGCGGTACAACAATTGGCGAGTGATGATCTTGATGATGCACAAGCCTTATTAAATAAAGCAGAACAAGCCGATAAAAACTGTGCGCGCGTTTCGATTATGAAAGGGCGTATTTTTATTGAGCAAGGCGCTTATGAAAAGGCTATTCATGTTTTAAAGCAAGTGTATGATCAAGATAGAGAATTGGTTACTGAAACGCTGCCACTGCTCCATGATTGCTATCAACGTACAGGTCAATTGGATGAATGGGAAGATTACTTGCGCCAATGTGTCGCGGGTAATTCAGGTGCAATTGCAGAGCTGTATCTTGCTGATATTATTGTTGAAAAACAAAATCATGAAGCAGCTGCAAACTATATTAATGACCAAATCCAACGTCACCCAACCATGCGACTGTTTTATCGTTTAATGGATTACCACCTTGAAGAAGCCGAAGAGGGCCGTGCAAAAGAAAGTTTGATTTTGCTAAGAAAAATGGTGGGTGAACAAATCCGAACAAAGCCTGATTACCGTTGCCATAAATGTGGCTTTACTTCTCGTTCATTATATTGGCACTGCCCATCTTGTCGTTCTTGGGATACGATTAAACCCATTCGCGGGTTAGATGGCCAGTGACAACGTCACTTTTAACCTCATAACAACTCATTAAAGGCTATGAAATGATTTCCTCAACTGAGAACCAGACACACTCGCCAATCATTGTGGCACTTGACTATGAAGATGCTAATGCTGCACTGGCGTTTGTTGACCGCATTGACCCGCGTGATTGCCGCCTTAAAGTCGGCAAAGAAATGTTCACGTTCAATGGTCCTCAATTTGTCAAATCACTCCATGATCGCGGCTTTGATGTTTTCCTTGATTTAAAATTTCATGATATTCCAAACACGGTTGCTCGTGCCGTCGCTGCTTCTGCTGAAATGGGCGTGTGGATGGTGAATGTGCATGCGGGTGGTGGGGCTCGAATGATGGAAGCGGCTCGCCAATCACTCGAAGTTTATGGTAAAGATGCGCCTTTATTAACGGCAGTAACTGTTTTAACTAGCATGGATGGGACAGATCTAGTGGGCGTGGGGATCCAAGACTCTCCTGCGGTTCATGCAGAACGCCTTGCATTGCTGACCAAACAGTGTGGTCTCGATGGCGTTGTATGTTCTGCCCATGAAGCAAAACGCTTAAAAAGTTTATGTGGCAAAGATTTTAAACTGGTCACACCAGGTATTCGCCCAGAAGGTAGTGATGTTGGCGATCAACGCCGTATCATGACACCACAAGATGCTGTCAAAGCAGGGGTTGACTATATGGTGATTGGGCGCCCGATCACGCGTAGCGAAAACCCAACGTTAACATTACAGCAAATTAACCAATCTATTAAAGGTCTCTCATGAGTGATTCAAATAGCCGTCTAGTATATAGCACAGACATCGGGCGTATTGATGAAGAAAAACTGAAGGTAGAAAGGCCAAAAGGTGATGGCATCGTTAGAATCCGTCGTGAAACATCAGGTCGTAAAGGAAAAGGGGTTTGTATCGTGACGGGCCTTGATCTTGATGATGTTGAGCTCATAAAACTTGCCGCTGAACTGAAAAAGAAATGTGGTTGCGGCGGTGCAGTAAAGGATGGAAACATTGAAATTCAAGGGGATAAGCGGGATGTGATTAAGCAACTCCTTGAAGCAAAAGGCATGCAGGTAAAATTAGCTGGCGGCTGATTAAAATGATTAAAGAAAAACGGTGGTTGCAGATGTAATCACCGTTTTTTATGGTTTAAATTGCTGCGAGTTCTTTGAATAATTCAGGGTTTCTTTTTATCGCCACTAATACTTTAGCTGCTAACCCTGTTGGGTTACGTCGTTTGAGTTCCCAGCTTTTAATGGTATCAACGCTAGTTCCTAACACATTAGCTAATTCGCTTTGTGAAACATTGAGTTGCTCTCTAATCGCTTTTACATCAGCCACTTCATAACGTGTGATTTTAGCGGCTTTTTTTGTACCATTCTTGATTTCAACGGCTTCTTCTAAAGAGGCTTTTAATTCATTGAAAATGCTCATCTTATACCTCTCCTTTTAGTATCGTTGTGAGTTTTTTTAATTCTGCTTTTTCTTTGTCAGTGAGCGTGTCTTTCTCACTTTTAGCATAAGCCATTATAAAATATATAATTTCTTTAGTCGCTAAAAAATAAATAACCCTTGCACTGCTACTTTTTCCTTGATTACCCATTGCCATTCTAATTTTTGCGTAGCCCACCGGTTCCTTGGATGAGGTCGCCTTTATCTGGCCATGCGATGAGTTGGTTTTGTAGCGCCCTAAGTTCTTCCGCTGTGGCAACGGTTTGTATCTGTTTGGTGAAAAAAGTGGTTTCAATAAATTCAATGGCATGGCTCATAGGGCTCCCTCCCTAAAGTCGATTTAATTAGTGTACTTTGTACACTTTTGGTGGTCAAGCATTATTTCAGGTGGGGTTAGCGTTAGAACACTGAAAATAAAATAGCGCCAAATGGATGGCGCTATTTAGAGAATAGGGGCGTAGATTATTGTCGGTTATTTGCCAATTTGGTGGCCAATGATCCCGCCAACGGCGGCACCGCCTACCGTACCAAGTGAACTACCCCCAGTAAGCACGGCACCACCGACGGCACCGACACCAGCACCAATGGCAGTATTTTTATCGCGCTTAGACATGTTGGAACAGGCACTCACGCTAATAGCGACGGTTGCGATAACCATAAATGATAAAATGCGTTTGCTGACAGTATTCATTTTTTAATCCTTAACACGTATTAAACAAATCATAAATTAGCATGATAGGTAAATTTACGAATAAGAATAATCAGGAAAAAATAGCGAATAGCGTATAAATTTTAACGTAAAATGCGAATTAACCACGACTGATTAAGTTGCGAACGAAGAAAAGACCATAAGCATTAACTTATGGTCTTTTAAAGATAGCACAACAAGTATTATTCTGCAGGGCGAGCAACGATATTACGTGTTTCCATACGGACTTCAGCAATGGTGACATTAATAATATCATTGAGTTGATATACTTTTTCGCCTTTAACTAGAACACTGCCAGTTTCTTGGCTACACTGAATTTCATCGCGAACACTGTGAATAAATGGTGCGGGAACAAATGCCACCGCGCCATTATCTACGAGGCGTACACGTATACCGCCACGGGTAATATCAATAATTTCTGCGGGGAATTTAGTGTCAGTACCTTCAAACGGTTTTAAGTAACGTGAATAAAGCCAATCACCCACGTCACGTTCCGCCATACGGTTTGCTCGGCGGCGTTCTGCTAATTTAATGGAAAGCGCTTCAGTGGGTTTATCTGTTGAAGGCTTGCCCGCAATAATAGATTTTAATAACCGATGGTTAACGATATCGGTGTATTTACGAATCGGGGATGTCCATGTTGCGTAAGCGTCAAAACCAAGGCCGAAGTGAGGACCAGGATCGGCTTTAACTTCGGCAAATGTTTGGTAACGACGAATTCGGCTATCTAAGAACTGAGTAGGTTCTGCATCAAGCTTACGACGTAATTGACGGAAACCTTCCAGCGATAACAGCGATTCTGCGGTGGTTTCAATACCATTGTCTTTTAAGGTTTGAACAACCTGGTCAATTTGCAATGGCTCAAAGCCCATATGCACGTTGAAAACGCCGAAGCCGAGTTTTTCTTTTAACACGCTGGCTGCACAAAGGTTAGCAGTGATCATCGCCTCTTCAACAATGCGGTTAGAACTGCGGCGGCTTTCTGAGACAATATCAACGACATTGCCTTTATCATCAAGCACAAAGCGGTAATCAGGGCGGTCTTTAAAGACTAATGCATGAGTTTCGCGCCAATGTAAGCGTTTATCCGCCATTTCTTTTAACAGCAATATTTGTTGTTTGTCTGTATCATTGGCGGGTTGCCAATTCCCAATTTCCTCAAGCCAATCAGAAACTTCGTCATACACTAATTTGGTTTTTGATTCGACCCAAGCACTGAAAAACTCAATGTGACTATCAAGGCTGCCATCTGCATGAATTTGCGCCACACACACTAAAGCAGGGCGACGTTCATTTGGGCGCAAGGAGCATAAATCATCTGACAATTGACGCGGTAACATTGGGATATTGAAACCAGGTAAATAGTTAGTATAAGAACGCGCAAGTGCCAGTTTATCTAATTTACTGCCTTCTTGGATATAGCTGGTTGGGTCAGCAATAGCGATGAATAATTTGAGATTGCCTTCAGCGGTTTTCTCAACATACAACGCATCATCCATATCTTCAGTGCTAGCGCTATCGATGGTCACAAAATGTAAGTCAGTTAAATCAACTCGTTCAATGCCTTGATCATCACGCTCGCTTTCCACCATTTGAGGTTCATCACGGTCTAATTGGTGACGGCGTAACGTTACCCACCATGGTGCAAAGTGATCATCGCCTTCAGTGATGTATTCTGTAATATCTGCGTAAAAGTTTTTATCGCCTTTTAAGGGATGACGGCGCATTTCGGCGACGACCCAATCATCTTGTTTAAATTCATGGGTAATACCATTCACAGGACGACATAAAATCATGTCTTTGAGTAACGGGTGATCGGGGATAACAAATAAGCGATTGTCGTTTTCTTTTTTCTGAATTTTACCGACAAATCTCTCTAAAAAAGGCTCGACAAGCTCTTCTGGCTCAGCGAATTCACGGTCTTTATCTGTATGTACTGCGGCGATGACACGATCACCGTGCATCACTTTTTTCATCTGAGGAGGCGGAATGAAATAGCTTTTTTGGCCATCAACTTCTAAAAAGCCAAAACCTTTTTCAGTGCTTTTTACTAACCCTTCAACACGAGGTGTTTGGGCATGTAATGTCTGTTTTAGTTGTGCGAGCAGTGGGTTGTCTTGAAACATACTTACCGTTTTATTAAGTTTGAGTTTGGCTCTATTGTTACGTAAGACAAAGTCTTAGAGCAAGGAAAAAATGCGTTGTGCTTATGATTAGCACGATGAGCTATCTTTTTTATCATCAAAAGCACGATATATAGTTAATCCTCTGGGTAGACTTTGTCTTTAAATTCACAGAGGTCTTCGATGATGCATGAACCACAGCGGGGTTTGCGTGCAATACAAGTATAACGCCCATGTAGAATAAACCAGTGATGGCAATCGACTTTAAATTCAGCAGGGACGACTTTCAGTAACTTTTCTTCAACCGCGACAACGTCTTTACCTGGGGCAAAGTTGGTACGATTACATACGCGGAATATATGAGTATCGACGGCAATAGTTGGCCAACCAAAGGCCGTATTAAGAACGACATTGGCTGTTTTACGGCCAACGCCTGGAAGCGCTTCAAGGGCTTCACGGTTTTCGGGAACTTGGCTATTGTGCTTTTCAATCAGTATCTTACAAGTTTTATAAACACTTTCTGCCTTAGTATTAAATAAGCCAATTGTTTTAATGTATTCTTTAATTCCATCAACACCCAGCGCCATAATTGTTTCAGGTGTGTTTGCTACGGGGTAAAGCTTTGCCGTGGCTTTATTAACGCTGACATCCGTCGCTTGGGCGGAGAGTAACACAGAAATTAATAGCTCAAACGGGGAGCTAAATTCTAGCTCCGTTGTTGGGTGGGGATTGTTGTCCCGTAAGCGAGTTAAAATTTCAATACGTTTTGATTTATTCATTGCTCACATTAATTTGTTTATTAAGAAAGATGACCGCCACAACCTTGTTGTTTTTCATATTCGCGTACTGACTGATGATCAGCTTGCAAAGCTGCTCTTTTTTTCATTTTTTCATCAATTAAATATTTTGCAGCCAACAATAGGGCAAGGCCAATAAAGGCACCTGGTGGTAGCATAGCGAGTAAAAATGGAGAATCAAGGTGAATAACTTCAATGCGTAATGAGGTAGCCCATGAGCCTAACAGTAAATCAGCGCCATCAAATAAGGTACCGTTACCTAAAATTTCACGAATTGACCCCAAAACAAACAATGTCGCGGTTGCCCCTAAGCCCATCGCTAAGCCATCTAATGCTGATAACGAAACGGGGTTGCGAGATGCGTAGGCTTCTGCACGGCCAATGACGATGCAGTTTGTCACAATCAACGGAATAAAAATCCCGAGCGATTCATATAAACCAAAAGCATAGGCGTTGATTAGCATTTGTACCGCACTCACAACCGATGCAATGATCATCACATAAATTGGGATACGAATTTCAGAGGGCACCCAGCGGCGAAGGGCAGAAACAGCTACGTTAGTGCATATCAGCACAAGTGTTGTAGCAAGGCCAAGCCCGAGTGCATTCGTTGCTGTAGAAGACACAGCCAATAGCGGGCAAAGCCCTAACAGCTGGACTAATGCAGAGTTATTTTTCCATAACCCTTGGACTAATAAATCTTTAGATTCACTCATTATTCTTCCCCACAATTTGGGTAAGTTGCTAATTCTTGCGGAATAGTTTGCATAAAGACCGCAGTTCGTTTGGTGGCATTGACCACCGCTCTTGGTGTGATGGTGGCGCCAGTGAATTGGTCAAACTCGCCACCATCTTTTTTTACAGCCCATTTGGGGTCATTTTCCGATTCGATTTGCTTCCCGCTTAAATGGGTGATCCAATCTGAAATACGCGTTTCAATTTTATCACCAAGCCCAGGTGTTTCATGGTGTTCAGTCACACGGACACCTAAAACAGTGCCGTTAAAATCAGCGCCTACCAACAAGTGGATAGCCCCTGAGTAACCATCTAATGCCGTGGTTTCTAACGCCGCAGCAACGGGTTCACCATTTTTACGGGCTATATATAAACGCCGTGGCTGTTTGTTACCTAATATAGCCTCATTGGTGACTAGATAACATTCTTTAGTCAAATCATTATCATAGAGTTCATTGGGGACGACTTGGTCGAGCAATTTTTTCTGCACAATGGCGGCTTGTTCTGCAATAATGTCTTTCGTTAAAGTATAGACCGCTGCGCTCAATGCCGTGGTCCCTGCGGCAAATATGGCAAGGATAGTTCCGTGACGTCGCATTGTATTTAACATGTTGGCTCCTTATTTGTGTCCATATGCACGCGGTTGAGTGTAATAATCAATTAACGGCACGGTGATGTTTGCCAATAATACAGCAAAGGCAACGGCATCAGGGTATCCGCCATAAACACGGATCACCCACACTAAGAAACCAATAATCACTCCAAAAATAATTCGCCCTTTTGGTGTTGTTGAAGCGGTAACAGGGTCGGTTGCGATAAAGAACGCACCCAACATGGTGGCACCTGACAGTAACTGAACCAATGGCGGCGCATAACGGCTATCATCAATCAAGTAGCTGATTATGGAGAAAACAGCTAATGTTCCTAAGAATGACAACGGAATATGCCAGCTAATAATACGGCGGTTAATCATAATTAAGCCACCAATAAGATAAGCAATATTTACCCACTGCCAGCCAATCCCAGCTAATGAGCCTTGTAAAATAGGTTGCTGTAATACGTCAGAAATAGAGTGTGTTAGTAAGCCTGTTTTAAAGCTATCCAGCGGTGTCGCTTGGCTCATCCCATCTATACCTGTTCGTAACTGTTCAAGCGTCACCCCGGAAGAAGTCTGCCCACTGAAGATCACAGACAAGCTATCAATGGCAGAGATATGCATGTTTTGCAATTCTTGTGGTGGCAGCCAGTTGGTCATATGTACAGGAAAGGATATTAATAATACAACATAGCCAACCATTGCTGGGTTGAATGGGTTTTGCCCTAATCCACCATAACATTGTTTAGCGATGGTAATGGCAAAGAATGTCCCTAATACAATCAACCACCAAGGTGATAACGGGGGTAAGCTGATCCCGAGTAATAGGGCAGTAACAATAGCAGAATTATCTTTAAGTACAGGAACTACAGGCTGCTTGCGTAAGCGTATGGAAACCGCTTCAGTGACAACCGCTGTGAGTATCGCTAGAACAATTTGATAGAGCGTACCTATACCAAAAAAGTAAATTTGTGCTGCTATTCCTGGAATGGCAGCGAGAAGCACCCAAAACATCACTAAGCTGGTGCTTTGGTTATTATGAGTAAATGGTGCGCTTGCAATTTTTAGTCGGCGATTTTTCGCATCAATTGGCCTAAATTTCATTTCGTTATCACTTACTCTGTTATCGTTTGTTCATTGTGCTTTTCAGCTTGTTTTGCTTTGACGCGGGCAATCGCAGCAGCAACTGCAATTTTCCTAGGGTCGGTCTCTTCATCTATGGGTTGCTCAGCCGCAGGCGATAACTCATCAATTGTTGCTTGTTTCTGCGCCGCTTTCTTGGCTTTCGCACGGGCAATGGCAGCAGCAACCGCGGCTTTGCGTGGGTCGACTTCCGTTTCTTGTTGAGTGTCAACGACAGGAGCTGTTGACTCTTGTGCCGCTTTCTTGGCTTTCGCACGGGCAATGGCGGCAGCAACTGCAGCTTTGCGTGGGTCGACTTCTGTTTCCTGTTGAGCGTTAACCACAGGAGCTGTTGGCTCTTGTGCCGCTTTCTTGGCTTTCGCACGGGCAATGGCTGCAGAAACTGCAGCTTTGCGTGGGTCGACTTCTATTTCCTGTTGAGCGTCAACGACAGGAGCCGTTGGCTCTTGTGCCGCTTTCTTGGCTTTCGCACGGGCAATGGCAGCAGCAACCGCGGCTTTGCGTGGGTCGACTTCCGTTTCTTGTTGAGCGTTAACCACAGGAGCCGTTGGCTCTTGCGCCGCTTTCTTGGCTTTCGCACGGGCAATGGCGGCAGCAACCGCGGCTTTGCGTGGGTCGACTTCTGTTTCTTGTTGAGTGTCAACGACAGGAGCCGTTGGCTCTTGTGCCGCTTTCTTGGCTTTCGCACGGGCAATAGCAGCAGCAACCGCAGCTTTGCGTGGGTCGACTTCTACTTCCTGTTGAGCGTCAATGACAGGAGCCGTTGGCTCTTGCGCCGCTTTCTTGGCTTTCGCACGGGCAATGGCAGCAGCAACAGCGGCTTTGCGTGGGTCATCATCAGATCCGCTAACAGGAGCATTAGCTTGCACATTAGCCAATTTCTCAGCTTGTTTCGCACGTGCTTGGGCTTTTCGTGTTTCACGTGCCGCAATAACTGCGCTGTTGTCAGGTAATTCGCCAGAAACAATTTTAATCGGCTCTTGGCTTGCAGTTTGTTTTGCCTTCACTCTTGCTAATGCTGCATTTACTGCGTCTTTATCGGCACTTTCAACTTGAACAGCCGCTTTCTTATGGCGCTCTTCACGGGCCAGTTTATCGCGCTCCATTCGTTGCTGTTTCGCTTCAAAGCGCAACTTCGCTTCTGCGGCGCGGCGCTCTTCTTGTGCGATTTCACGAATTTCTGCTTTTTCTTGGCGATAATATTGCACTAACGGGATATTGCTTGGACAAACATACGCACAGGCACCGCACTCAATACAATCGAATAAATTGTGTTTTTGCGCTTTTTCGTGCTCGTCACCCTTACTGAACCAGTAAAGTTGCTGCGGTAATAAAGCTGCTGGGCAGGCATCGACGCATAATCCACAACGAATACATGCTTCTTCGAGGGCTTTTGGCCCCATTTCTTCCATTGTAGGAACTAAAAGACAGTTACAAATTTTGACGACAGGAACATTGAGGTCGGGTAGGGTAAAGCCCATCAATGGCCCCCCCATGATCACCATTTGTTCAGGTTCTGGGTTGAATCCAGATTGTTGCAGTAAGTGTCTTACTGGGGTACCTAAACGTGCCCAGAAATTTCCTGGTTGGGAAATCGCTTCACCTGTTACAGTGACAACACGTTCAATTAAAGGTTGTCCATCAATAACAGCACGTTTAATTGCCACAACAGTGCCCACGTTTTGCATCAACACGCCTATTTGGGATGAGCGGGCACCCGATGGCACTTCTTGACCTGTTAAAATTTTAGTCAGTTGTTTGGCCCCACCTGAAGGGTATTTAGTTGGGATAACGCGGACGAAAATGTTTGGGTCTTGTTGAGTAATGGCTTTATTCAGTGCTTGAATGGCTTCTGGCTTATTATCTTCAATGCCAATTAATACTTGGTCCGGATTTAATAAATGCTGTAAGACGCGGCAGCCTTCAATCACTTCTTGGGCGTGCTCTTGCATTAACCTATCATCAGCGGTGATATAAGGTTCACACTCAGCCGCATTGATAATCAATGTTTTAATCGCATCTTTACCTCCCGCCAATTTAGAGGCGGTAGGGAAGCCCGCTCCACCTAAGCCTGCAATCCCAGCTTGCTCAATTTTGTGTAATAAATCTGGTTTGGCTAATTGATGATAATCAGGGGTTGGTTCTAATGGGCACCAAGTATCTTTACCATCAGATTGAATACGTACACATAATTCTTTTAAACCCGATGGATGTGCAGTTACCATCGGTTCAATTGCAGTAATCGTTCCAGAGGTTGAAGCATGTACTGGTACAGTACGACCAAGACCACGCGTTAACGGCTGGCCTTTGAGCACAGAATCACCGACTTGAACGATAAGTTCACCTTCAGGGCCTAAATGCTGCTGCAACGGGATAATCAGCTCATTAGGTATAGTTGCAACCCGCATAGGGGTACGGCTGGATTGTAACTTCATTTCAGGCGGGTGGATACCACCATCAAAGTCCCAGATATTGTCTTTTTTCAACCATTTAAATAACTTAAGCATGGGAGTTCTCCCTTGCCTTCACTTCAGTTTTTTCAATAGGTTCAACAGAAATATTTTTCACAGGAATGGTGTTTAAATCCCATTTCCAATTGGCGGTTGTGGTTTTCACGGGGACAAGTTCAATACAGTCAGTTGGGCAGGGGGCGACGCATAAATCGCACCCAGTACATAAATCTTCAATTACGGTATGCATTGCACGGGTGGCACCGACAATGGCATCAACAGGGCAAGCTTGGATACATTTTGTGCAACCGATACAGTTTTCTTCATCGATAATGGCAACTTTACGAACAGGGTTCTGCGCCGCTTCATCACCATCAATAGGTTGCGGGTCAACATTCAGCAATTCAGCTATCTTTAGCATGACTTGCTCGCCACCAGGGGCACATTTATTGATCATTTCACCATTATTAGCGACCGCTTCTGCGTAAGGGCGGCAACCTGGATAGCTACACTGGCCACATTGACTCTGAGGTAAAATAGCTTCGACTTGCTCGACAATTGGGTCAGCTTCGACTTTAAAGCGTAACGACGCGTAGCCTAAAATTAGGCCGAAAATCAAACCAAATACGGCTAATATACCGATGGCAATCCATACAGACATCATTAGAATTTCACCAAACCACTAAAGCCCATAAATGCGAGGGACATCAGCCCTGCGGTGATCAGGCCAATGGAAGAACCACGGAATGGGGCAGGGACATTGGCAACAGCGAGTCGTTCACGGATAGCTGCGAACAGGACCATAACAAGAGAAAAGCCCACTGAAGCACCAAACCCATACACCGCTGATTGTAAGAAGCTGTGGGACATATTGATGTTTAACAGTGCGACACCTAATACCGCGCAGTTCGTCGTGATCAGCGGTAAGAAAATACCTAATAATCGGTATAAGGTAGGGCTCGTTTTCCGTACAACCATTTCTGTAAATTGCACCACAACGGCTATCGCAAGGATAAAGCTCAATGTACGCAGATAGAGAAGGTCAAGGGGAACCAAGATTAACGTATCAATTAACCATGAACTTATGGAGGCCAACGTCATAACAAACGCAGTTGCAAGCCCCATGCCAATGGCGGGCTCAAGTTTTTTTGAGACGCCCATAAAGGGGCATAATCCGAGGAATTTCACAAGGACGAAGTTGTTAACCAGCACCGTACCAATAAAGAGTAGTAGATAATCAGTCATGCTATTGCCTGAAATGAAAATATAAAGAACAAAAACTGGCCGAAGCCAGCTAAACAGCCATTATGATATCAAGCAATTTTTGTGATGCTTATCGATCTTGTGTGAAAGTCATTTTAACTCGTTGAGAACGTTTTAAATAAGGAACAAAGAACCCTGCGCCTAATAGTGGCCAAGCAAGGACTTGCAGAGCCGTTTTGTCATCAATGGGTGAAAATGCAAATGTTTTTAGTCCTAATAATAATAAAATAAGTAACCAAATCGTAAAGCGGCGAGGGAAGTGCTTTGAACGAGAAAACATTAATTGAAGCACATGAACACTAAATATTGTCATACCAATCGAGATTGCAAATGACAAATACCATGCGGCAGGAATAAAACTTGTCCAACCCTCTACCGTGGTGATGATTTCATACAGCTTGATGCAATACATCACCGTCATACTACAAACAGCCAAGAAAGTGAGTAGCAAGTAGATTGCAGGAACCAAAAGCCAACCCGTCAGGCGGTTAGCGTCATAAACTGAACTCATAAATAATTATCCATTTTTAGCCAATCGCAATAGATTTAATAATTCTATCATAGATTTATTTGCCAACTCATTCCTTCTAATGCTACTTTTCGATGCTTATTTATATCTACAGTAATAAAAAAGCTTAGGCATAACGACGATTAACCCATGATCGATTAAGATCTAGTGAGGATCTTCATAATAACTGGCTATTTTACACTGTAAACAGGCTTTTTTAGCGAACTTATTAAATAACCGTCGTTAATTGATAACATGGAGTGACACTGTCACTTTAATAATCTTCAGGGATGCTGAGATTTTTTCCATTGAAAAATGAATTATTACGGCTATCTTTTAAGGCTAAAACCGATTTTAAGGCCAATTAAAGCTCTGGCTTTTGTTATGGATAAGCAAATGAACTTACTTGCAAAATTAAGAATTGACCCTTTTTTACTGATCATGATTTGTGTTGTGGTCGTGGCAAGCCTATTTCCTTGTGAAGGAGATATTAAGACCGGCTTCCAATACCTAACAACTGCGGCGATTGCTCTCTTGTTTTTTATGCATGGAGCTAAGCTATCACGTGAGTCAATAATGGCAGGGATAGGGCACTGGCGATTACATTTACTGGTATTTGCAAGTACATTTATATTATTCCCCATTATAGGTCTCGGCTTAGCCGTTATTGTGCCTGCATGGATGTCGCCGACGGTTTATATGGGCTTCCTCTATCTATGTGCATTACCAGCAACCGTCCAATCTGCCATTGCATTTACCTCTGTTGCAGGTGGAAATATCGCTGCCGCGATTTGTAGTGCCTCCGCTTCAAGTATTTTAGGTGTTTTTCTATCACCTATCTTGGTGGGGTTGTTGATGGATGCTGATGGTAGCCAAGCGATGGATACACTTAATGCAATTGGTTCCATTCTTATGCAGTTAATGTTGCCTTTTGTTGTGGGGCATTTATCTCGCCCATTAATTGCTAATTGGATTAATCGCCATCGTAAGTTAGTCAATATCACTGACCGATCTTCAATATTACTTGTTGTTTATGTGGCATTTAGTGAAGCAGTGGTAGAGGGAATTTGGCAGAAAATTGATGCTTATTCATTATTGATGATTGTTGTTGTGACATGCATTATTTTATTTGTTGTGATAGTGGTAAACACGTTAGCGGCTCGTTTACTTGGCTTTAGCAAAGAAGATGAAATCACGATTGTTTTTTGTGGTTCAAAGAAAAGCTTAGCAAATGGTGTTCCAATGGCGAATGTGTTATTTCCAGCAGCCACGGTAGGCGTGATTTTATTGCCTCTGATGATTTTCCACCAAGTCCAATTGATGGTGAGCGCGGTATTGGCACAGCGTTATGCAAAACGCTTAGTGAAGTAATCGTTTTATCGAATAGCTTGAATAATATGCTTATTTAAGCTGTTTTTGTTATTTACAGTTTGTCTTGTTTTTAGTTACAACATGCTGTGCGTTATCATTAAATAACGCACCTTAGCATTGAAATTAATATGTTAGCAGTTAGTAGCTTGACAGGGATGATTGAAAATAATGTGAGTTTGTCTGGAAGAAAGAACTGAAGGAAAAGGGCATTATTCTATGCCCTCAATAATTCACTGATTAACGGTTGGCCGCTTTTTGGGTTAACGCGACTTTTTCGCTATCGGATAAAAATGCCATTGTTAAGCCGTTACGCTGTGCTTGTTCTATCTCTGTAACGCTCAAACCTGCTTGTGGTGCGGCGACTTCATATTCATGGCGTAATTCAATGCCTTGAACAGCAGGATCGTCAGTATTAATTGATGCTAACACACCTTGTTGCAAAAAGGTTTTGAGTGGGTGCTCAGCCAGTGAAGGCACTGTGCTAGTTTGGATATTCGATGTTAAACAACTTTCCATGCCAATTTGATGTTGAACTAAATATTCAATCAAAGCAGGGTCTTCAATAGCTTTTACACCATGACCAATACGTTGCGCGCCTAATACTTTAATTGCATGCCAGATACTGGCAGCACCAGCGGCTTCTCCTGCATGTACGGTAATGTTTAAACCTGTATCACGAGCTTTAATAAAATGCTCTTCAAATAGCTCACCAGGGAAACCTAACTCATCACCTGCAAGGTCTAAAGCACACAATTGGTTGCGATGTGCAAGCAAGCCTTGTAATTCAGTGGTACACGCTTTTTGTCCAAACGTACGGCTCAAGATACCAATCAGATTGATTCTAATATCATATTGGCGACAACCTGCTTGTACACCATCAATTATTGCTTCCACGACACCTTCAACGGGTAATTGGTGCTTCATTGCCATGTAATAAGGTGAAAAGCGCAATTCTGCATAATCGATACCTGCATTGAAGGCATCTTCAACGTTTTCAAACGCAACACGACGACATGCATCTAAATCAGCAAGAACCGCCACACCCCAATCTAATTTTGTTAAGAAACCCACTAAGTCGGCTTCTTGGCCTATAATTTGCACATGAGGGCGAAGAGCTTCAAGTTCCGTGGCGGGTAGCTGAATATTGTGTTCTTTAGCTAAAGAAAGAATGGTTTCTGGACGGATATTACCATCAAGGTGGCGATGTAAATCGGTTAAAGGGAGATTTGTTTTTATCACGGAATGTTCCTTTATCTATTTTCTTCCCTTATTTTGGCGGTTATAACGCCAAAAGCAAATTCAAATCACGAAAAATGTGAAACGTATTTGATTATTACATTTATAGTGTGATCTAAATCACATTTAATGTGCAGAAATAAAAAAAACGCCAATCAAATTGACTGGCGCTTTTAATTTTTAGGTAACAGAAATTAGTTAGCTGGTGCTTCTTGCGGAGCAGGGGCTAATTCTGGCGCTTCCATTTCTGGAGCAGGCTCTGCATCCGGCGCTGGAATAGCTTCGTACTCTAAAGCATCATCTGGATTCGACATAATTTTCATCTTAGTCAGGAATTCAGCTAATGTGTATTTATCATTGTTGAATGTGAGGTCATTACCTGCAAACTTGATAGTCATTGTTAAATCATTTTCACTATCAATCATCCACGGTGATTTTTTCTGTTTTGCTTTTTCAGTACGTTCTTCATCTGTCATGAACATTTCTTCGAATGGGGAAGAGAACATGTCAGATGTTAACATTTGCTGCACGCCTTCGAACTCAGACGTTACCATGCCTTTCATTTCTTTCTTTGTATCAGCATCAACTGGCGTACCTTGGTCAATGATCATGGCTTGCGTCATAGATTCGATTAACATTGGTTTGTTCAGTTTCAGGTTGAAGTCGAAAGATGAAATCAATTGCTTAACAGCTTCATCAACTTTGTTAGACATTGCTAAGGCTGTGATTTCGTCTTGGTTCCATTTGTTAAACGTAATGTTCAAGTCAACAGAGCTTTGACCCGCTTCGTTTTTCCAGTAGAACGGGCTAACAGTGAAAACAGGTTTGCTTTTCATCAGCTCAGGTAATGTAGTAGACATCATTTCCATCGCTAAACGTTCTGTTGCTTCAGTTGGATCGCCATTTGCTAAGCCTTGTGCCAATGCTTCGTTGTACTGCTCAACAAATTTGCCCAATGCTTTTGCATCTAACTTTTCAATTGCAACAGTTAATTCGCCCGAACCTAAGTTTTGCTCTAATGCTTTTAAGTCAGCGATACTGTAAGAGATATTCCCTTTAACATCTTCACCTGTGATAGCGGTATCACTTGAGATTTTGAAATCCTTAAATGAGAATTTGGTATCAGGGATGTTAAAGTCAGTGTCTGCGATAACAAACGATTGTTTACCTGTATAGAAACCGTACTGAGATTTTGTCACATTAGAGACTAATTTTAAGCCTTTTAATGTCATGGATTCAGTTTTATCTTTCTTACCGATAATTAAACTGTCAGTAATTAAAGACGCATCAACCGCAGCAAGGTCAGCCGTTGTTGAAATATCAAACTTAGAGCCACTGAAAGAAACGGTAGCATCATCCTTAGAGTATTCAACAGGGATTAACTCTAAATTAGTATCAATGCTTTTGCTGTAGCCGATAACAGCATTACCATGAATGAATGGCTTCCCTTTGGTTGCTTCAAATAATTCTTTAGTTGTAGCATTATTGGCTAATTCAACTTGGGTCGCTGCTAATTTAGGCATTAAATTAAATTTAGCAACCTGTGAAATAGGGAATGGGCCATGGTCGATATTTGCTTTAAATACGATTGATTCATCAGGTGTAGTCGAATCTGCTGACGTAATTACGATATCAGCTTGTGAAGAGAAAACGCCTTTTTTGTAGTTTTCTAATTTAAAGTTCACACCTGACTCAGGTACATTTACAGCAAAAAAATCGTTGGTTTTCAGGATGACTCTATCAAGTTCATCTTTAACTTTAGAACCTGTGTACCATGATGCACCGGTCCACACTGCGCCCAGAGCAACGATAACACCAACCGCGACTAATGACTTTTTCATTATAAACATCCATCCTTTCAGTACGTTTCTAACGCACTTATAAATTTGTATAAGTTTTATATAACCGTCTTAATGCTGCGTAAGAAAGACGGTTAATACAGAATATGACACTAAAGATTAAACACTCGAGCAAGTTTACCATTACCTTTAATGGAAACATGTTTCTCATACGCAGGCAGAAAAATAGACTCACCAGAATCAATGCTAATTTCTTTATCGCCTGAGTTTAAAACTAACTCGCCTTCAATACAGAATAAAATTGAGGCTGTATCGTTAGTTAGGGTAACCCCCGAGTGATTAATAGAATATATATTAAATGAAAAATCTTCTACTGGAATATGATATTTCCAGATATTTCCAGATTTTTCGGGAATATTTAACAAATCATGCGCGGGCGTGGGGTTGAAATCAATATTCGCAATTAACTCAGGTATATCGATATGCTTATTTGTCAGGCCTGCGCGTAGCACATTATCGGAGTTGGCCATCACTTCTAAACCGACACCCTCTAAATAAGCATGTGGTGTTCTCGCATATAAAAACATTGCTTCGCCAGGTTGCAATTCAATGATATTTAAAAGAAGAGGGGTAAATAAGCCATTATCTTCAGGATATAAGCTAACCATTTGTTTTATTGAGTCCCAAGGTTCTCCCTGACGGCTATTTAAGGCCGCCTTTAATACCCCTAGAGCCAATTCTTTTTGTGCGCCAGTTAGATTCAGAAGTTGTGCAAACAATCGAGAAAGCTTCTCTTCAGAAGGAGATTGAACAAATAACTGAATATCGGGATGAGCTGCGGAAACAAAATCAAGTAAAGCCGCAATTTCATTCAGGGGACGAAACGCATTCATCGCCTTGAAAGGCGTTAATGCATAGATTAATTCGGGTTTATGATTATCGTCTTTGTAATTACGCAAAGGGGAATCGAGTGGTATACCTGCCGCATTTTCTTTGGCAAAGCCAACTTCAGCATATTTCTTATTGGGATGAACTTGAACCGACAGAGGCTGAGCTGCACAAAGCACTTTGAAAAGATAAGGCAATCGGTGGTAAGTTTGCGCAACCTTTTTTCCTAAATACAATTCAGGATGGCTATCAATCAATGTATTTAACGGAGTAATTTGATTATTTTGGCTATCGATAACGTCGGAGCTAGCTTTAGGATGCGCTCCCATCCAAAGTTCAGCCATTGGCAAATTCTCTGGATTTGCGATTCCATACAGCTGTGTTAGGGCATTTTTACTTCCCCAATCATAATTTTGGACTTTGTTTATCATTTTAAGCATAGCAAAATTCTCTTTTTTGTAAAAATCAACTCATTTCCTTAACATCAGGGTACAATAAGCTCGACCAAGTCTCATAAATTAAATTCAATTTGTGGCATTATACTGCTCGGTTATTTGCTTACCTGCAAGCAGATGATTCTAAAATTAATTATTCTGTGTATGTACCTAAGGAGATAGTAATGGCAGCCACTCGCATTGAAAAAGACTCAATGGGGCCTATCGAAGTAC
This sequence comes from Providencia vermicola, assembly GCF_020381325.1. Classification (GTDB taxonomy): domain Bacteria; phylum Pseudomonadota; class Gammaproteobacteria; order Enterobacterales; family Enterobacteriaceae; genus Providencia; species Providencia vermicola. The sequence continues at coordinate 288,199 of NZ_JAGSPI010000005.1, read as the reverse complement.
CTGCTGACCAGTTGTGGGGCGCGCAAACGCAGCGTTCTTTAGAACATTTCCGTATATCTGTAGAAAAAATGCCAGTCGCGCTTATCCACGCACTTGCGATTACTAAAAAAGCGGCAGCAAGTGTGAATATGGATTTGGGACTACTCGTTAAAGAACGTGGCGATGCAATTATTGCCGCTGCTGACGAAGTTTTAGCGGGTAAACACCCAACAGAATTCCCTTTAGCTATTTGGCAAACGGGTTCTGGTACACAAAGTAACATGAACATGAATGAAGTGTTAGCAAATCGTGGTAGTGAAATTTTAGGTGGTCAAAGAGGTAATGACCGTCTGATCCACCCAAACGATGACGTTAACAAAAGCCAAAGTTCGAATGATGTCTTCCCAACTGCGATGCACGTAGCTGCTGTTGTAGCAATTCGTGAACATCTGCTCCCAGAACTGAAAATTTTGCATAAAACTCTAGATGCAAAAGCAAAAGAATTTAAAGACATTGTTAAAATTGGCCGCACTCACTTACAAGATGCAACACCGCTGACTTTAGGCCAAGAAATTTCGGGTTGGGCTGCGATGTTAGCTCACAGCGAAAAACACATTGAGAACGCAGTTCCTCATGTTTGTGAATTAGCATTAGGCGGTACTGCAGTCGGTACAGGTCTGAATACTCATCCTGAGTATGCAGTTCGTGTTGCGAAAAAAATTGCAGAATTAACAGGGCAACCATTCATCACTGCACCGAATAAATTCGAAGCATTAGCAACATGCGATAGCTTAGTCCATGCTCACGGTGCGTTAAAAGGCTTAGCGGCATCATTAATGAAAATCGCTAATGATGTGAGATGGTTAGCGTCTGGTCCTCGTTGTGGTATTGGTGAAATTTCAATTCCAGAAAACGAACCAGGCAGTTCAATCATGCCAGGTAAAGTTAACCCAACACAATGTGAAGCATTAACCATGCTGTGTGCACAAGTCATGGGTAATGATGTTGCTGTGAATATCGGTGGTGCTTCGGGGAACTTTGAATTAAACGTTTTCCGTCCAATGTTAATCGATAACTTCCTGCAATCAGTACGTTTATTAGCTGATGGTATGCGTAGCTTTAACGAACACTGCGCTGTGGGTATCGAGCCAAACCGTGAGCGTATTGAGAAATTACTACATGAATCATTAATGTTAGTCACCGCATTAAATACGCACATTGGTTATGATAAAGCAGCTGAAATTGCGAAAAAAGCGCATAAAGAAGGCCTAACACTGAAAGAATCTGCATTAAAGCTGAACTATTTAACAGAAGAGCAGTTTAATGATTGGGTTCGTCCAGAGGACATGGTTGGCAGTATGAAGTCTTAATCTAAACGCTAAGATCTAAGATTAAATTTTAAAGCACCCGCTTGGTTAAACTAGCGGGTGTTTTTTATCGCTCAATGTAAAGATTTAATCGAGGGATCAATAACTCAACAGGTTTTGCGCGAGGGCGATTACGTAATGCAATATTATCTGCATGGTAGTCAGGCAACTCCCCAATTTTGATTTCAGCCAATGTTTTCTCTATAGCAAAAACAAATAATGGTGTTGCACAGGCAAATTGGGTCTGTTTTTGCTGTGCCTTATCCCAAACGCGTGCAATTGGCTGCACTTTTACAGGGCGCTGGGTTTTTAAAATGGCATCATGGGGAAGGGACTCAACCAATTGTATTTCTGTTTTTAATTGCAATTGCCAATGTTCTCGCGGTAAATGAGCAGGGCAACGGCCATTTTCTAAACTATATTGTAATTTATCGAGCAATGTTTCTTTAGTGATTTTATTGATCACTTTTTTATTTGCCCAACCAAAGCCTAATGTATCGACATCCACTAAGCTTGTGATTGTACGGTAAGTATTTAACGTGAGTAGGCCATGTAAACTTTCTCTAATAAACTCAAAACGTTGAGTCTCATCTATCTGCGTAACAAGGGTTTTAATAGATATCTTCAGCTGATTGATTTCATCTATTAATTGGTTAAATTGCTGATACCCTTGGTTGTCTATTTGAATACAAATGACACCAGGTAGCCTAATAGCAGCTTTGTTACTGATTTCAGTAGATTTATTATGTATAAACAATAGGTTAAGTAGGGTAATGACTTCTTTTATTGCATCATCGCCAGTAATCTCATCAACAATAATTTCGCTGACCTCATTGTTTTCATCACCTTTAATGACATCGGGTAATGTATAAACTTTAGCTATATATTGTTTCTGCTCAGACAATAAGCCAGATAATTGCTTTATTCGTGATTCTAATACATTAAATGATTCTATTAATATCTGTTTTTTGTTCATTTTAGTTACAACATACTATGGGTTTAATAAAGAATAACATTAACATCGAGTACAAGAAACAATAATAGCTCAACAAGATAAGGGGAGCGAGTATTCCCCTTATTCTAGCATTATTTTATTTCAAGCCAACTGGCGTTAAATGTATATCTAAATCAATCACTTGATAGAATGCATTTGGAGTGTCTGCAATTGTCCAAACCGCTAACACAATTTGTTGTCCATAGTTAAGAACGGGCAAATGACAACTGTGACTTTCCTGCTCACTAATTGGGCCTATTTGGTCTACTTTACAAAAAGGTTTTGATTCAAATTGGCTACGTGTTAATGGTGCATTTGGGTTCCAACCTTTCTTTGTAATAAAGTATTCCCATTTTGTAGTTTTATGTTTGGCTGTTATTTTCCATCTAAAGTCAATTTGAATATATTCTAATTTAGAGCGTTTCCAGCGGTTTGCTGATTGTTCATCTAACTGACTAAAACGGGCAATTCCAGCACTTGCTATTTTACCATCAACTGGGCCTACCTGTGGAAAACCTTTAGGTCCTTCCACAGATTGAGGTTCGTATTGCACAGGGCCACAATTAATATTTAGGCCTTTTTGGCAATAGTATGCTCGGCTTTCGGGGAATTCAACATATCCATGGGACCAAACTAAAAAACTACAGCAGAAAAGAACTGGGGCAAGCAACAACTGTTTCATCTCATTTCCTCGTTATTAAAAGAGCGTGTATCATCCAGTAATAACGAGGGAGAGAAAATTTTAACCTTTATCAGTGTCTAAGCTAATGGTCATAACAGCCTGATTTCAATCGGTATGCAATCATAACACCAACCAATAATATCCCTGCGATAAATAAAGCAACACCGTTCCAACCATAATTAGCCCAGAATAGCCCACCAACCGTACCTGCAATACTTGAGCCTGCATAATAGCTGAATAAGTATAGTGAAGATGCTTGCCCTCGAGCCCGTTTAGCTCGACGCCCAACCCAGCTGCTAGCAACAGAGTGTGCCGCGAAAAAACCAGTTGTTAATAAGGTCATTCCCAGTAGAACAATCCAGACATTTGAATGTAATGTAACTAAAATACCTAATAGCATCAATGAAATAGCGGCAATCAAGATGTTACCTAATCCATACTTCTGGGTTAGACTGCCTGTTTTTGTTGCGCTGTATGTACCTGTTAAGTAGATGACGGATAAAAAACCAACAGTAGATTGTGATAAATTATAAGGGGCTTCTAATAAGCGGTAACCAATATAATTATACATGGTGACGAACCCGCCCATGAGCACAAAACCCTCAACAAATAGCCAAGGTAAGCCTTTATCCCTAAAATGAAGATGTAAATTGACCCATAAATTTTTCGGTTTTAACGAGCTGGCACGAAAGTGTTGGGAAGGGGGTAATAAACGCCAGAAACTTATTGCAGCAATCAAAGCCAATGTCCCTAAAATCACGACAGCGACACGCCATGAAAAATAATCGGCAACAACCCCCGTCATTAATCGTCCGCTCATTCCACCAATGGAATTCCCGCTGATATAAAGTCCCATAGAAAGAGCAACATAGCTTGGGTGTATCTCTTCACTTAAATAAGTCATGGCTACAGCAGCAACGCCACTAAGGGATAAGCCGACTAAGGCTCTAGCAATCAAGATACCATGCCAGCTTTGCATCACTGAACTTAATAATGTAAATAATGCCGCACATGTCAACGCTATCACCATTACGTTTTTACGGCCAATCGCATCTGATATTGGCCCCGTGATTAACAAACCTAAAGCCATTAAGCCTGTGCTTAATGAAAGAGCTAGGCTGGCTGTTGCAGGAGATACGTTAAAATCTGTGGATAATAAAGGCAGGATAGGCTGCACAAAATACAGCAACGCAAATGTTGCAAAACCAACCGTAAAAAAGGAGAGGGTGACGCGTAGGTATAAAGCGTCATCTCTTTGAATATAATGTTTTTTAGGTGCGATATGTACCGTGGAGTCAGTTTCTTCCCTTTCAGTAGGTTGCTCAGTAGTCAGGCTATTGGATGAGTGTTCCATGTGTATTCCTTGTCATACCAACTCATTTGATTTTGATCAAAGAATAGAAATTCCTAAGTTTTTTGTCTAATATATTAATTATCTAAAATGATACTTTTAAAATATCAATATACTTATGAACATTGAACTGAGACATTTACGCTATTTTATTGCGGTAGCAGAAGAGCTCCATTTTGGGCGAGCCGCTGAGCGCCTACATATATCACAACCTCCACTAAGCCAACAAATACAATCACTTGAAGAACAAATTCATGCCAAATTATTGGAAAGAAATAATCGAAATGTCGCTCTAACACCTGCAGGAACCATGTTTTTAAAAGAGGCTTATCAAATACTTGCTCAAGTTAATGCGGCTGCAACTAAAGCAGCTCGAATGGAAAAAGGTGAGCTCGGTGAATTATCTATTGGTTTTACTTCCACAACACCCTTTATGCATAAAGTCACAATGAGCTTAAGGCAATACCGTGAAACCTACCCTGAAGTCTCTATTCACATGCACCAAATGAATACAAAACAACAAATTGCGCCTTTAGTAACTGGGCGCATTGACATGGGGATTATGCGAAATACTATTTTGCCTGAGCAACTTGACTATCAATTGCTATTTAAAGAATCATTTATGGTGGCCGTTTATGAAGGGCACCCACTGTTAGAATTCGAAGAACAAGGTGTCGATATTCAATTGTTGGCTAATTACCCTCTAATTTTCTTTGAACGTGAAGTAGGAACGGCATTACATGATGAGATCAGCCAGTTATTAACCTCCGCGGGGATCGTCCCTAAAATCTCACAAGAAGCTGGGGAAGCCATGACAATTCTTGGATTAGTTTCCGCAGGAATGGGGATATCTATTATTACTGAATCATTCACACGCATGAAAATTGATGGTGTAAGATATATAAAATTAATTAATATTGAGGCATCATCTGAAGTATGGTTAGTTTACAATACCCGTAGAACCTTACCCGCAGTCGCTAAAAAATTGACTCAAATTTTGATTTCCAATATTGTCGGCAAATAAACGTGACTGAAGTCACATTTGGTATGTATGCAGAATCATTCATATACAGAATAAGGCATAATAACTAATTGCTTTATAAAGGATTTGACAATCGCTATGCTGAACCAAACGGGTCATATTGACCAAATAAAACAATTAAACACAGGTATTGTGTATCGAATAATTGATCAACATGGTCCAATATCGCGTATTGCCTTATCTAAGCAAGCTTCATTAGCCCCTGCAAGTATCACTAAAATTACCCGTGAACTAATGGATGCCCACCTTATTAAAGAGCTAGAATTTCCAGTATTGGGTTTGCGAGGTCGCCCCGCAATTGGTCTGGTCATTGAAAGTGAAGGGTGGCAGTTTCTTTCTATGGTTATTGAGCCACGTAAAATCACGGTTTCTTTGAAGGAAATCAACGGGGTGACGCTAGCGCAAAACACATACCCATTTGATGTGTGTGGTAATGATGCTTTTATTTATGAATTGCTTGAGTTAATCAGCCAGTTTTTTGCTGATCATCAAATGTTAATTGAGCGGCTTACTGCGATAAGCATCCTTGCAGAAGGTATCATAGATCCTTACCAAGGGATTGTTTTCCAACTTACGGGTTTCAATATTAATTCTTTACCAATAGCACAACATCTGACTAAACAAACAGGTTTACCTGTTTATTTACACTCAACCGTTGATGCACTGGCATTAATGGATCATTTTTCGCTTTCAGCAAAACGGCAAGCCACAAATATTATTTACCTTCAAATACAGGATGTGGTGAATGCCACTGTGCTAAACCGTGGCGTGACATTAGATGCTAATACACAAAAACCGCTTCTATTCGGTCATAGTCAGTTAGATGAATCGAACCAAGTTGCCTGTTATTGTGGTGGTGAAGGTTGCTTAGAAACGCATGTTTCCATTCCAGTGGTATTACAAAAAGCCAGTAATTTATCTTGTAATTACCCTGACAGCGTCTTATTCCAAAGTGAAATATCAATCGATAAAATTTGTGCTGGCGCAATATTAGGCGATCCCCTTTGTGTTTATCTAATAGAAATGGTAGCAAAACAATTGGCCAAACCATTAGCGTTAATGGTAAGCCTATTTGGCACTGAACTTATTCTTATTAATTCCCCCTTAAATATAGCATCAGAGAGATTATTTGAGCGGTTGCATCATTATATACATCAATACGCATCTCCTCTGTATAGTTCACATTTGCTAATTGAAAAATCTAATTTTTCAGTAAAAGAAAGTGAATCTACATTAATTCAGCGCGCTTTATATGATGGTTCACTGCTACTACAATTGCTACAAGGCTAAAACAATTCGATAAACTTTTGACTATCGACCACAAAATTGAGCTAACGCAAACTTATCACTTTCCCATTCCCATAAACTGAATCCATATCATTTTTACAGCTTATTGCTGTTAGTCTGTCACTTCAGGATAGAAAAAGACCATGATCAATCTATTTATTACCGGGACAGATACAGATGTCGGGAAGACAGTATCAACACTTGCTATCTTGCAAGCACTCAATGGACAAGGAATTAAAGCCGTAGGATACAAACCTATTGCAGATCAATGCATTGATACCCCTGAAGGAACCAGGAATAAAGATGCATTATTGATTCACAGTGTGTCTAAAGACCTCGTTTCTTATGATGAAGTTAATCCAGTTCGCATCACTGACAACTACAGCCATGAGAACAGCATTGATTTTAGTAAAATCAAACAAGGTTTAGAGCATTTACATGAACAATGCGATATGGTCGTTATTGAAGGAAATGGCGGTTGGCGCTATTTGCTTGATGATAATACTTTTTATGCCGATTGGCTCAAAGGACAATCTGTCGGAGTCATCTTAGTGGTGGGTATTCAGCACGGTTGTGTCAATCATGCCTTGTTAACAGCGGATGCAATTAGGGCCGATGGTTTACCGCTAATTGGCTGGATGGCAAACCGAATTAACCCAGGTCTTGCTCATTACGCACAAATTATTGACCGCCTGCAGCACCACATTAAAGCGCCTCTAATTGGTGAAATTCCGTATTTATTACGGCCAGAAGAGCGGGATTTAGGACACTATTTGCATATCGAAAAATTGCAGGAATTTATTACTGTACCCGCATAATTATTTGAAAAAAAACAAGTAAAAAGGGCGATTAATTCGCCCTTTTTTGTATTATTTATCCATGCCTAATGGCGGGTATAAATAATTTTATATGAATCATTTTGGCAGTGACCGACAACTTGGCCTTTTGATGGGTCAACTTCATCATTAGGAACTGCAACTAAACTAAAACTATCGGCAGGTACGCCATTATTGATAATTTTTTGTTTAATTTCTTCTATTACACTTTCACATGAAGCTTGAGCAAAAGCAGGGGCCAACATCACTAAAAATAATGGAACTAACAATTTTTTTTGCATCGATCCTCCTTGGTAAATGACTCCATAACGAACAAATTAACAACTTACGGGTTAATTGGACGACCAGTACCAACATCTAAACAGCGTTTTGTACTAGGTTCCCAATAGGCATTCAGATTCAAGCTTTTTTCACACTTATCTTTTGCATCAAATGCGGCGTCAATCTTATCGAACTCTTTTTCAGTACGCGTATTCACTTTATTGCGTAACATTCGAGTGTTATCCCATTGTTCTTTTTCTTGGCGAGCTTGTTCTTTATTTAAAGTATCATCACCTTTACCAACAGAAACACAAGTACTGCCTGCAGTGCATGACGTTGTTGTATTTCCCTGAGCAGCAGGTGCAACTGTTGCCCAAAGTAATGGTAAACAAACACACATTGTTGCTACGCTTTTCTTTAAAATATTCTGAGTACTCATGTAAATTCCTTACTAAACAGGGTCAATATCTTGAGTATAGCCAAAGATAAACCATTTCGTCTGTAGAGAATAGTACGAAAATTAAAGTTGTTTATGAACGGTTAAACCAGCGAATGTTTGGCAGACAGGCATTAATTCCAGAGTATTCACGTTCATATGCGCAGGCAGCGTTGCAACCCAAAATACCGTTTCAGCGATATCTTCAGGTGTTAATGCCTCAGCACCTTTATAGGTGTTTGCAGCTTTATCATCATCACCTTTAAAACGCACGTTAGAAAACTCAGTTCCACCGACTAAACCTGGCTCAATATCCGTCACTCGAATTTTTTTACCTTGTAAATCAGCACGTAAACCTAATGAAAATTGTTTAACAAATGCCTTAGTGGCGCCATACACATTCCCCCCCTTGTAAGGCCAACTTGCTGCGGTTGAACCAATATTAATAATATGGCCATGATCTTTTGCCACCATACCTTGTAGGACTTCATAGGTCATATTGACCAAACCTTTGGTATTGGTATCAATCATTACTGCCCAATCATCTGGGTTTGCATTAAACGCAGGTTCCAAACCAAGTGCTAAACCTGCATTATTGACAAGAACATCAATATTTTTCAAGGAGGTAGGTAAATTAGCAACGGCAGTTTGAATCGCTTTTCTATCTTGAACATCTAATGTTAGAGGGTGAAAACTATTGCCTAATTCGCGTTGTAACGCTTCTAAACGTTCGGTTCGACGCCCTGTACCAATAACGGTATGACCTTGCTGAATGAATCTACGCGCGATAGATTCGCCAAATCCAGATGATGCACCAGTCACTAATATAATCATGAAAACCTCTAAGCTATTATTGTTGTCTTGCGTAAATTTATTCTAACGCCTTCGAAAGGGAACTACAAAAGTTACTATTCAAGACCAACGATATGCTTATCTTTTGGGTAGCTCAACGTATAATTAAATGGAATTTCAATCTGTTGGTTAGCTTCTAAAGTCACATCCCAAGTTAATTCTCCTGTTGTTTTATTGACAACAGCCTGTTTATTATCAATTTCAGAAACTTTAATTTCACTATCTTGACTAATCGGTAATTGGTCAATAATTGTTAAATTAATTGGCTTAGTATGCATATTTTTGGCTTTAATTAAATATCCTTCCTTTTGTTCAATAGTTGAACCAATAAAGCTTGGTTTTTTCTTCATTTTTTCGTTATTTTCACGAGAAATCTGAATGTTTTTATCAATGCCAAAAGGAATAAAGAGAGTATCATTCAACTGAGTGGTATCAATTTGGAAATTACCAATATACGTATTGCCATAGTAAATATTGGCGTTACCATTCAGTAAATTCAGAGCCTGCCAATTATCGATATCGGCTTGTAAGAAGACATCTTCCGCCAGTTTCGGTGTCGCCGTGTATTGGTATTTTCCTATAACATCTGTTTGTTTGATGGTCAACGAGTTGGGTTTTGTGCTGCTTTTTAGGCTATAAGGTAATGAAATATCGTAGTTTAAATTGATGCCATTGTTTGATGCAGTGACAAAATCGGCAATACCTGAATTATCACGACTTTTTTTTCCACGCAGATTGGCGTCCATCATTGCGACGGGAGCAGGAGCCTGTCGCATTAAGGCTTGGGATTCGTACTGTATATTGTCATCATAAACTGATAAGCGCCAAGGTTGCAGGTTAAATGGCGTAATATTTTTAGACGGGTTTACAGAAGATAACGTTAGATTGACATCTCGCCAATCAATCCCTGTGTTTTGCACAACATTGGCCTTGTAGGTAAGAACAATAGGGGATTCAACATCTTCACTACGAAAATCATAACTTGGGGACCAAGCGGCATCAGGGGTAAGGTAAGAAAGTTGCATTTGTGCTGTGGTCGCGTTTTTCGCATCAATAACCATCACCACTTGAGTTTGCTGCCCGACAACCGCAGGCAAGTTTTCATCAATTTGAGCTTGTAGCAACATGTTTTTTTCTTCAAGCTCATCCACTGATGCTTGATTTTGCTGCTGTTCTTGCAATATTTGCGTCATCTGTTGACGGATAAAATTCAACTTTTGTGACGATTGTTCAATTGTCTGGCTATTGTTTTCACCAAAAAAGCGTTGATCTTTCAACAACGATAATTGTTCTTCTCCCACTTTAATTGCAATATTTAAGCGTTCAATTTGTTGATTATTTTGTTTTTGTTGTTCTTGAAGCGTAATTATTTCAGGTGAGTAAGTAGGGGGAACAGAGACCTTTTGGACATTAATTGAGCGAATAATAACATCATTATTTTTCAAACTAACGGACAGAGTTCGTGGGTCTATGTTTGTTGCAATATTGGTTAATATAACATCATTTTGGCCTGATTTAAGTGACAGGGTCACATTATTATCCAACTCAGCCCCACGTAAAAATATAGTCGCATGATTTAGCTTAACATTTTGATTTAAAGTACTTTCTGCTTCCGCTAGAGCATGGCCAGCAGCAAGAAGTGATGTTAAAAGTAAGCCACTTGCAATACGAATGGAAACCGTCATAGTGAAACTCCAAGAATATATAATGAGCAAAATTTGATAAATCGGCGATTTACTCATCATATTTTATCCGTTTGTCACTTGATAACAGATAAAGCCTAAAATATTTTATTTGTACTTTTTTATTTGGTAGATAAAGTATCCAGTGGCTAAAGGGATGACAAATGGAATATTAATGGCTCAAAAATTAAAAATGAAAAGGTTTCATTGATGAGCTCGTCAATGTGTGGCGAGTTATGCATTTTCATTTAAATGTACCACGAAGATCTAAGATTGAGCCTAATGATAGCAGGTGATGAAAATAACATCGATTTAAAGCCTAAATGAACCAACACGATTAACCAGCCAGAACGCTGGATTTCTTCATTTCATACTTATGTCAAGGCTCGATAGGAATGTCTAGTCGCTGGCTTATTAGAAATGTCCTACCGAATAACCGACAAGTAAATACCTCAGTGAGTTGATCGTGTATAAGAATGGAGTACTAACCATAACTTTTTTTTACTGAATGATGACATTTACCTTTATACTGTTTTTCAAAGATCTTAGATTATTAAACATATATAAAGGATTGTTGTATGGATGAAAATAGTAAGCATTTAAACAGTGAGTTACTTGAATTTGACCCTTCCATCTTATTTTCGGCAGGGTTTAATCTGGGGAGCATGGACATTATACAAGGTGGTAACTTTAAGGATGTGATTGGTAGAACACCAACCGCTCTTTGGTGTGGATTACCGAAAAAAACCTTTGATGGTATTCTGGTTATTTTACCGCCAAAATCGGCTACTAGCCTAACGCATGTATCAGTAATGAATGCACTATATTACGGAATAGAAACACTTAAAAAAGGTAAACTGACAGAAGAAGAAATTACTTTCCTTGAAAATATAGTCCATATTATTCATGGTACATCTTTGGATGCAATAGATTTGATTGATATGGTCAGAGATAAAGGCAATAAACAACTTATTGCTATCCCTGAAATCAATAAATATCGAGATAATAGGCTTCCACCACAAGCGATAACTGGTCTTTCTGTTGTATTCACCTCCCAAGATATCTGGACTCGACATGTGGAATCTATTTGCAGACAAGTAATGGTTGAGTTAAAAAAACATGATGCTTATGCTGTAGTACATATAGACGACAGTTGTATATTGAGTGATAAAAATAATGAAATATTGACTGGTATTGATGATTGCTACGTTGCATGTTTGTCTTTTAAAAACGATAAAAAAGAATTGGTAGATCAGCATGCTCAACGTTGGGTCACGCAAATTATGGGAGGACTTACTGATCAAGTATTAGCTGAAATTGAAAGTTTAAATTTACCTGAAATAAATAGATTACATTTACTTGCTCAGTTGTATTCTCGGGCAAACAAGTGTGATGAAGTAATTAGAATTCTCACACATTGCCTAGACTACTATAATTTATGGGATATAGAGAGCCTAATTCAATTAGCGTCAATAGCACATAAAATAGAAAATAAACCGTTAGTAAAGAGTTTGTTGCCTAAGGATGCTAATGGACTAGCTTCTCATGATTGGTTGGAGAAGGCATTAGATCTTGCAACTTATCTACATGATGACACTTTAATTGAAATGTATGATCAAGCTATGGAATTGTTATTCCCAAATTCAGAATCTCTCAGGGAAAATCGAGATCGTCGATTGTTAATTAATTGTAGCTTGACTCATAAGGATAAAAAATGGATTTTTACCACTGCTGGTTTTTCTCAGTATCACTTAACCTTACAAAGTGAATTATTTTCTGAAAATCCTATTTACAGCTCTATTGTTGAAGCTGCAAATGATTGGGGAAATGAATGGGCTCAACTTGCTGCAATCAGTTGTTGTACCCATGCTAATTCATTGGGAAATTCAAGAGACGCAGCGGATGTTGCTTCTCTTATCACTACCTCAGCAATATACGGGCGGCAAGCCACACTAATAGTTTTAAGCTCATTACGTAAGATTATGCTTGTAGAGGCTATTAGTTATGAAGAGCATGACCATTATCGTATCCTACTTCAATCGGTAATTCGTTATCTTGCTAATTACCCTAATGATGAACAAGTTCGTCAACAACTTACTGAATTACTTTCAGTTGAGTCTTGTGGAGAAATAGGTGTTCCTGCGATTACACTTACTATGCTGGATATTGCTAGTGAACAAAGTCAAAATATTTCACCATCACAAAATGAAGAGCAAGAAGACGAAGAAAACAATAACTTGAAAGAACCTGATTACAACACATTAATGGAATATCTTGAACGTATCCTAGTATGGGTAAGTGCTCAATGTGTAGTAGAAAATGGTGTAACTGTCCTACCCAGTAATATCGTTGAATCTCCCGATAGTTTGATTCGGCTCATTGCGCGAATAATTAATTATGCTGCTCCAGAAAAAGAAGACATTGACCTTAATTTTATGGAAAAAATGGTCAGCGTAGTTTGCATGTTAACTCCACATGCTAAATATGAAACTAATATGGATTTAAGGGTGCTTAGGTTACTAGGTGGTCAATTTGCGGCAGCATCGCAATTTCAACATGCTAGGAATTATGCAGAACAAGCTTTATTGCTGGGCTCAGAAAATGCTGAGCGCAAGCGTCTGGCTTGGCTGGCTTATTCCGATATTTATCAACGTTGTAATGACCCATTACAAGCCATCTATAGCCTAGCTTGTGCTTTTGCCACCAATGCATCAACTACACCCGCAGATATGTGGCAAGAATTTTTTGCAGCTAGTCGCATTCTCCGTGATCTAGGTTTACTTGATCATGCACGTAGTTTACTTCCGACACTTCGGCTTTTATTACAAAATTGTGGAGCTGACCCTGATACTGATCCTCGGATGTTATCAATAGAAGAGAGTATTAACCTTTGCGCATCTACAAGTGAAAATCCCTCGATAATTGCAAGAATGCTTAGTCGTTTGACTGAAGGATGTTTAAATGCAGCAGGTAATCGAAGCGATTTAATGCCACTAATTATACAATTAAGTCAAGTTATTAGACGTGCTGACTATTTCCATGTTGTGGTCTCTGATGAATCTCGGCGAGTATTATCTGAAGGACTTGAATTTTTAGGCTCACAAGTAACAGAATTTATTTCGACAGTTTCAGATATTGAACCAACTGTAGAATCTGTTGTACAACAGTTTAATCTTATTGAAAAAGCATCTTATTCATCTGATATATCAAAAGATTATGCAATGATAACTGTAGCTGCAAGAAGACTGCTAAATGATCAAGTTGGTGTTTCACGCCCAGTGTCTGAAAATGCTTTAGCTATTGAAATTCTTGCGGATCATTCGGTTTCAAGTATATCGAAACCAGTTCCTCTCCATATAGATTGGCTAGTAAATTATTCTCGTGAATTAAATACATTAGGTGCTGATATTTTATTTCTTGGTTTAGATACTTCTGGTGAATTAGTGGTTATTCATATTTCTCAAGACAAGATAGAGAGAATTGAACAGTCAGTGCATTCTAGAAGCTTTAAAAATCGCATGCTAACATGGTTGGAAGAATACCCATATAAATATGGTGCGATTGATTCTTTCGACGGTAATAATGAGTTTTTTGCTGCTATGGAATCATTAGATATTAAATTACCTATAGCCTCTAAGTTGCTTATAATTGCTGAACCTGAATTACAACAGATTACATTTAATCTTTCTCTAGTAAAGAGTCATGATGAATGCATGGGCGACTTTCTTGGATATAATTCTGCCATTGCGATGGTGCCTTCATTAACATGGTTAGCATCAACAAGACAAAACTATAGTAGTGTTCATAGTACGAGAAAATCTTGGATCTCTCATCAGGATAATCCTGACGGAGGTGGAGCAATGGGGGTTGCTTTACGTAGATTAGAGGGAACTTTTGATGAGTTCAATTTTACTCTAGATACTATGCAACGGATACCAGACTTAAGTAGTGCTGAAATTGCAGTAGTGGTTGCTCACGGTGGATTAACAAGAGTAAAACGTTATATTCATCGTATTAGTGATGAAGAAATGCTAGTTGAAGCACCTACAGCGTTGGCTAATGCACTAGCAGATTCAGATGTAGTTATTCTTTTTGTCTGTAGCGGGGGACGAATTGACAAAAACCCATGGAGTAATACAACTGTAGGATTACCAAAATTACTGCTAAGTAGGGGGGTAAAAGCAGTTATTGCATCACCATGGCCGTTAGATGTTAAGGTAACATATAATTGGTTGGAACCATTTTTAACAGCATGGGATTCTGGTGCATCACTGTTTGATTCAACAAAAGCAGCAAATGAGGCTACTGCCAGAAATTTAGGAAAACACCCGCAATATTCGCTTGCAATGACCATATATGGAGATGGATTTTTAACTAAATCATAGTTAACCAAAGGAATTTGGATAAGTTCAGAGCATAGATTCTAACTTTTACCAAAAATTTCCTTTGAACGCCCTTGAAGTTTAACGAGGGCTTCTAACATGTCATTTTGATCGATAGAGCGCTGGGATTTTTTGCCTGGCGCTTTTTCTTTGCGTCGTGACGGCCCATTTCCAGCAGGTACAGATTGTGAGCGCCGGTTATCTCTCTTATCATCGACAACTGTTTTAATGAGTTCGAGAGTTCGACCAAGCCGTTTGTTGTCCACAATAGCACCTTGGTCAACATCAGACAGTCGGTCATACGTGATAAAGGGAAGGGGGATGCCGTTCAATCGCAGTTCTTTACGTTCGTCAGGATAGTGATACACATCGATATATTTACCAATAGCTCGCCGACTATGTTCAGTATCTTCAATTAGATAAATAATCTTATCATATTGAACAGTAAGGTTTTTAGAGACTTTTCTGTACTCTCTGATTGTAAGAATGGTATCCAAATCCTCATCTTGTTCTAGAGGTCGATGTACATCATATTCATGGCGAGGGAGCTTGCCAAAGCGATGATTATAATCAACCATAAACTCATCAGTGAATGCATTTGCAGACTCGATTGAACTGATTTTCTTAAGGCGAAACTCTTTAACCAAGCGATCTTGAAGTGTGCTATGCGCACGTTCAACTCGGCCTTTTGCTTGACTGGTTTCTGCACAAATAGTTTGAATACTTAACTCATGCATAGCCCGACCAAACTGAGTATGACCATCACCACCTATAGCATTTTTGTTATTAATTCTAAATATGCCAGCCTTATCGCTGTAAAGTGCCAATGGTTTTCCATGTCTCTCAATATAACGCCGAGTGGCATTAAAGTATGTAAATGTGGATTCAGCCTGGACAAAAAGGAGCTCCATGATTTTACTTGTCGCATCATCAACATAGACTAATGCTGTACATTTTGGACCACGTCCTTCAAACCAATCATGGTCACAGCCATCAATTTGGATCAATTCACCGGTACAAGGGCGTCGATACCGGGGTTGGTGAATTTTTGGGGCTCGCATTTTTCTCGGAATCCATAAACCTGCACAGATCATCAGCCGACGAAGTGTTTCTTTACCAATAGTCAGCCCATGTATTTCTTCTAGTTTTTCGCGTGCTAGCGTAGGTCCAAAGTCAGGATAATTTTTCTTAACGATATCTACAATTTGGTCAGTGAATGATTTTGGCAATAAACGGTTACTCGGATTGCCTCGAGAAATGTTATTCATACCTAAGGGGCCATGCTCACGGTAGCGCTTTATCAGTCGGCTACAATGACGTGGTGTAATACCGAGTATCATGGCAGCACGACCTGGTGTCATGTTGCGATCAATGACATCTTGCAGAACTTTAATGCGGTTTAATTCTTTCAACGTGAATCGTCCTGAGCTTTCTGCACTCATGACCATATCTCCAGGAAATATCCTTTTTCTTTCCCCACGTCGAAAAAAGAAAGGTTAACCCCATAGATAAATATAGTGCAGACATTTAGATTGAGCCAGGAATAGACATTAGCATTGAGCCTCTACAACTTAGGTTCGCATAATGCATATTATGTTAAATTGAATTAATGAGACATAAAGCCCATAACCTTTTTATGACCTTATATAATGAGTTAGCTTCCCTGCCCATTTTACTTACATATATTATATGGATTAGATAACTTGTTCATAACTTCCTATACATTTCGCTTAAAGAGCAGCTACGCTGGTTGGCCCGAAAGTACTCATCAGCCAGCCAGCGTCTGTAAAAAAGCATCCAGCTATTACATAAAACGGTCAGCCCCGCCTGAAGCCTCAATAGTCTGGCCAGTAACAAACTGATTCCGACCAGAAAGTAAAAATGCGGTGATTGCCGCAATATCTTCTGGCAATCCAAAACGCCCTACAGGCGTTTTCTCTTTGCCTAATAATGCCATGATCTCTTTATCTGTTTTGTCCGCTAGCTCATGATGACGATCACGGACATTCGGCAGCATATTCTGAGCCCAGTTATCCGTCATAACAGCACCTACCCCCACCGCGTTAACCAAAATCCCATCAGGTGCAACACTCAGTGCCAAACTACGAGTTAGATTATTGATTGCAGCGCTCAGAGCATGTGAAACCGTCAGTTGGGGGTTTGGATAGATACCACCAATAGAGGAAATGTTGACAATGCGTCCCCAGTTTCGGGCCTGCATTCCGGGTATAACAACCTTACAAAACCGTCGCATTGCAGAAAACTTAGTCTCTGTCATCAACTGCCACTCTTCTTCTGATGTAGTCAGCAGCGTGCCTGCGTGGGCCCTTCCGGCATTATTTATAAGCAAATCAATGCGCTGAAAAATACTTTCCGCCTGTTTTACCACTAGCTCAGGCAGTTCAGGATCCATCACGTCCCCAGCAATAGGCAGTACTGTTACACCGTATTTATCTGCAAGTTTTTGTGCCGCTAATATCAGTTGTGCTTTTTGTCTAGCAACCATGATCAGATGCACACCATTCGCGGCCAATTCTTCACAAATACTGAAACCAATACCAGTTCGAGCTCCAGTTACTAGAGCCACTTTACCGGCCAGTTTTAAATCCATCTTTAACTCCTTACATTATGTTCAGTGATTAATGTGAATAACATTAATAACAATTTTCGGTTTCAAACACTTGGGGAATAAAATTCAGACGTCTGAATAAAGTGGTCAAAGAATCAAAAATAGATATTGCTTAGAGTTGACAACATTGAGTTTAGAGCGAGGTATGAACATGTGTACTGATAGCGAGGAACTTTCTTCCGTCAAGATCTTAATGCTGGCAATTATTTGCTGTATTGTTGTCGCGAATATTTATTTTAATCAATCCATTCTGAATCTGATTGCGGGTTCTTTTCCTAATGAATGGAAAGCCATTTCTTTGATCCCCATGGCCACCCAATTAGGTTATGCGGTAGGTTTGTTCTTGTTGATCCCGCTGGGTGATTATATAGAACGTCAACGACTTATCCTTCGTCAGGCACAAGTGCTGTTTTTGGCACTGATTGGTATGATATTCTCTCCAACAGCATCAGTGCTAGTGTTTTTCTCTTTCCTGACTGGCATTGCAGCCACCGTCGCCCAACAGATTGTACCGCTTGCAGCTTCGCTATCAAAAAGTTCTTCACGCGGTAAAACGGTGGGAACGGTAATGAGTGGTGTTTTGGCAGGAATTCTAGCGGGACGGGCTATTGGCGGCTTTATCGGTCAATATTTCGATTGGCGAGGAGTCTTTTTATCAGGCGCAGTCATGACACTGTTAGCGATATTTTTCATCGCCCGTATTTTGCCTTCTCAGTCATTACCCACCCCAAAGTTTAACTATCTCACAGTACTGCGTTCCTTAGCGCTGTTGTGGAAAAATGAACCACAACTGAGAAATGCCACACTGACACAAGCCCTGTTATTTGCCTCCTTCAGCGTATTATGGACAGCCCTCCCTTTCTGGTTAGACTACCGCTACCATTACGGGGCAGGCATAACTGGGTCTCTGGCAGCGCTAGGGTTAATCGGAATTCTGTGTGCGCCTCTGGCAGGAAGTATCAGCGATCGTCAAGGCTCTTTTAGAATGGTTGTCTTGGGCATAGTGCTTATGCTGCTGGCCTGGATTATTTTCTGGGGCTGGAACAGCATAGCCGGTATGGTGGTAGGCATTCTATTACTGGATGCGGGGGAACAATGCGTCCTGATCGCGAATCAGCACACCATTTATTCTTTGTGTATCGAGGCCCGAAACCGTCTTAACACAGTATTTATGTGCATCATGTTTATCGGTGGCGCATGTGGATCAGTGACGGCAACTTGGCTATGGGAAACCACGCATAACTGGATGTTGATTGTGGCTGCTGGAGCAGGGTTCGTGATGTTGGGTATGTTAATCGCCATCAGATACAACACTTCATCCACCCAAACGAGTACATAGCTCTAGCGCATTTCTGATATCTGTTGAGTGTTGAGAATCATCGATATGGTTTAACACCTCCGTGATTAACTGTTTTGCCATCACACGGTCACCGCTTTCAACTAGCAGCGTTGCTAGCGAGCAAACAATGCGCAAAGCCCAGCCATATGCTTGTTGCTGATATGCTTTATTAAGTGCCAGTTCTAATTGCTGGCGCTGAGCGCAGATCGGTAAATGTATCGCGGAAAGACGCATCAGTTCAGGAGTACACCAGTTTTCATACGGAGTTTGCTGGGAAAGTTTGCTATCCATTTCTGATAATAAAGGAGAGTACTGCCAGTCTAGCCCCATGCCTCTCAGCGATCTAAATAACATAGTTTGTTGGATATTGGAATGACTGAACTGCTCAGCCCAATGGAGGAACAACTCACCGTAAGTTTTCCAAAAATAGAGATCATGTTTTTCAGCCAGTTCAATAAGCCAGAGAGCGGCCTTTCTTACCCAGCGCGGATTGCGATCTAGTGCCGCAGTCATGCAGGCACCTTCCGCCAAAGCGCAACACAACGAACAAATATGTTGTAAACGCGCCGCTTTTTTCACTGCTCGCCATGCAATCTGCTTAGCGGTTTTATATTCACCCTGTACCCAAAGTACACGGGATAAAAATGCCTCTCCGGCAGTTTGCTGATCGAGCCCAAAACGGAAAGCGTGCTCGGAACCGTCAATGGCAAACCGGTCTAAAGATTGTTGCAAATAATCACGACCGAGAGCATGCAGGCCCAAAAAATGCCAAGATACCCCCACAATTCGTAATCCTGTAGCCAGCGCGTTCGTATCATTAATCGCCCGCGCGAGCGAGCACATTGACTGTGCATGATGAAGGGATAGATCCAGTTTTCCGGTACGTAAGTAATATAACCATAGCCCATAATAAGCTTGTAAGCGGATTTCGTTATCGTCGAGTTGTTCAGCAAGTGACAGCGCAGTTTGCCAAGTGAATCGTGTTTCAGGAGTGGGACCTTTTGCCCAAGTTGATGCTTTACCCGCTGCTGCGCTGAGATTCATTCTCTGATGTAATGTTAATACTCCCTGCAAACGCACTTCATTAAGTTGCGGATAAATATGACGCTGACATTCATGATAAAGTGAATATTCAATCCAAAATGGCGTCATGGACTGTAATATATCAAGTCCTTTTGCAGGGTTACTCCCTTCAGTTAAGGTGTGCTGTAAAACACTGCGTAAATCATTCAGGACGCAGTCATAATGCGCTCGCCACTGTTTTGTTGGCAGCCTATACCAATCGAGCTGAGCTTGCTCCGCTTGGCGATGGCAATAGTCAGCAAACTGAGCGGCAAGCATTGGATATACTCCTTGCAGCCTGAGTTTATCGCAAGCGAACTGACGAAGGGTTTCCAGTAAACGAAAACGGGTAACGGGTACCTGAGTGATGACTTGAATCAGTGACAGGGAAACCAATCGTTGGAGATCATCGACAATCTGCCAACTATGTTCTTCAGGAGTCTGTAATAAGTCAGTCACGACGTTCACGGTGAACATATCGGTGAAAATCCCCAAAGAGCAGAATAATTTCTGTTCACGTGGATTGAGTAATTGATAAGTCCACTCTAGCGTAGTCTTGATTTTTTGATGTCGAGATACCCGAACGCTTTGCCTGTTGCTCAAAAGCTGAAAACGATCTTCCAGACAATGATAAATCTCACTGACACTCATAATAGGCAACCGAGAGGCTGCAAGTTCAATTGCTAGGGGGAGCCCGTCAAGATGACGGCATAATTCACCTATCACTGGCAGCTCAGCATTTGATGGATGGTAATCAAATCGCTGAGTCTGAGCTCGTTCAATAAAGAGGCGGACGCAGGGAAACTGGAGCAATCGTTGAAAATCGGCCTCTTCTTTTTCCGGAACCACCAGTGGCGGAAGGAGGTACTGTTGCTCACCAGCAATTTCTGTTGCCGCCTGACTAGTAAGCAACATGGCAATATGCGGCGCTGCATTCAGTAGCAAGGCAATCACTGGTTTTAACTCTTTAATAACATGCTCACCATTATCAATCATCAACAAGCATTGGCGTTGAGCGAGCTGATGAGATAAATCATAACCGTTATGAACGGCAGTCAGTGGCAGATGCAAAGCCTGTGAGAAAGCGGAGAGAAGACTGGTAGCATCAGAGATGTGCGCCAATTCAACCACACAAACGCCATCTGGATACTTTGTCCGAACGAGATTAACGACTTCCCAAGCTAAACGTGTTTTACCCACGCCGCCTAGACCAGTGATAGTGACAAGTGGGTGCTGACGTATTAAGGCGCATACCTCCTGCACTGCTTGATCACGCCCTAAAATAGAGGTTAGAAAAGGAAAAACAACGGGTGGGTTTCTGCTAAGTTTTGGCGATACGACTTGATGACTAGGCAAAAGATCAAAACGGTAGCCGGCACCAAATTCGGTCGTCAGAAGATGACGATCGTTGCCAAGCACGCGACGGATGGCAGAAATCTGCGCCTGAAGATTATTTTCCTCAACAATTTCATTACCCCATACCTGAGTAAGCAATCGGTCTTTACTTACGACTTGGCCTTGTGCACTGACCAGAACAACCAGCACATCAAAGGCTCTGGCAGAAATTTTAACCGGTTTACCGCGATGCAGCAGGATCCTCAATTGAGGCCACATTTGCCACTCAGCAAAGCGGATTTCATCGGTAGATTTCATGGTGTCACTCTCTTTTTTCGGGATCCTCTGTCGCAGGTCAGCGGTAGTATAAAATCGGGGCAGCGTGCCTCATAACACAGTGGTTAATTCAGCAATAATAACATAGGGGATTTCTCATCACAGCCAAATGAGCTATATAAAGCACAATAACATTGAATTGTTCAGTGGAGAGACAATATCCAAATTTGGCACTGCACTGCCCTCAAACAAACGCTCAAGTATCTAATTTAAGCGAAGAGCTGACGCACATATAGTAGTGCAACAAAGATGATTTTTTGAATTAGATCGTTCATATTGATTGGAAATATTTCACTTCTACGAAGAAAGTTAAATTAACAAAGGCTGAAAATGACAAAGCTTGAAGAATTAAAAAATATTTATCCCGATGCACTTGTATGGCAATTTGGCGATAGCCCAGAACTTGCTGACGAGCTCGTACAACTAGTTTTGAGTGGGATTAAAACAGCGACATGCTCTTCGATAGCGTCTTTTCAGCATGAATATAAACGCGGCGAAGCCCCCTGTGTTGGTAGCTATAATATTGTTCTTAACGGAACCGGGCAGCCGATGTGCGTGATCAGAACTCTCAAGATGCAAGTCATTCGCTTCAATGAAATGACCAGTGAACTCGCCAGTAAAGAAGGTGAAGGTGATTTAAGTTTAGAACATTGGAAAGAAGGCCATAAGCGTTTTTTTGAACGTGAAGGCTCTTATTCTGAAGAAATGGAACTTATCTTTGAGGAATTTGAACTTATAGAAACTTTTTCTATGTCATAAAAAGCAGACGTGAACCTAGTCAAATTCCGTAGAAGTTAAATTAACGTAGGCGTGTTAAGAATTATAATAACCTCATGGGCTGAGCGCCTACAGTGAGCTACCCAGCCTCTTTAAAATAACGTTTACAGTGTCGAGTTTATACAGAAAATATTAATAAAGAATTAAGGCCATCAAAATTTCGTCTCGATATTCCGAGCCCTCTTTCAACGCTCGAGGTTCCACACCGTAAATTTTGAAACCCTGTTTTTCATAGAGTTTGATAGCGGCGATGTTTCCGTCTACTACGCTCAACATGATTTGCTCAACATGCTCACGTGCATAGTTTTTTACTGATTGCAGTAGCTTTTCAGCTACACCTCGCCCCCGAAATTCAGGCTCAACAAAAACACTCGATAAATAAGCTTTGTGAGCATCCTTCACTCCATCCTCTTGTTTAAAGACGCATAAACCGACAATCTTCTCTTCTATATATGCACCGAATGCCGTAAAACTATCCAACCTTTTCATAAATTGTTGAATTGACAGTTTTTTCTCGCAATCATAAATGGAACCGAACATTTCTGGTGATTCCTTCAGCGCTGATAAGCGAATGTTACGAAAATCGTGTACATCATCAACGCCAAGTAGGCGAATTTTAGGTTCAGTCATAGTATTAAATTTTATTTCCTGAATATTAACTTTTATATACTCTATATCAATATAAGGTCTTACGTATTTTTTTATTGAATCTTATTTAAAAATTATATTTACCAATAAAATGATAAGCATTTAGGCGCAAATAAGCGCTATCATCAGCCGTATAAATTGTCTTCTTTAATACTTATATATTGAGTGGAAAATGAAAAAAATTTATCAATGGGCTCACCAAAATTATCGAATAACAACAGATCCAGACGATTTTGATATACCTTCTATTCATCAGTACCTAACTCGTTCAAGTTGGGCAAAAGGAATTGACCTAGAGACGGTGACTCGGAGTATTTCTCATAGCCTTTCCTTTGGCCTTTTTCACAATGATAAGCAAATTGGTTTTGCCCGTATCGTCACTGATTGGGCGACATTTGGTTATTTATGTGATGTTTATATTCTTGAAGAATATCAACACCAGAAGCTCGGGCTATGGCTAATGAAATGCTGCCATTCTCACCCTTTAATAATGCGTCTACGTCGGGTCATGTTGGTAACATCAACAGCCCCCTGGTTATATGAAAAAGTCGGATATGAACCGATAAACCGAGAAAACTTTGTTTGGGGAATTGTTAGGCCAGATATTTATCAAAAAATGGAATAAATGACGAGTCGTAAGTGACTGACTTACTATACCAATGTTACGGTGTCACGTATTGGTGCAGCACTTTAAGTTTAAACGGGCGTAGGGCTGGTTTATTTAGCCCTATTCTTCTTCAACTATATAATTGATAAACCACTAACCTTTAAATTTTTTATAAAATTCTTGGCCACATATCGTTTTTGTGAAAGTTTCAGTTACAGTAGCAACAGAGATTGGCCTATCTTTCGCGACATAGATAAAATCTTTTCTTATTTTATCTTCATCTTTGACCTCTGCAATTTTGCCATCAATGATTCTGTCTGAATCATAATTCACACAATACCCTATAATTTTAGATGACTGTTTGTCTTTTACTGTCATGATTTCATTATACTTAAACTGATAACCTTGGTTTGCATCAGCCAGTTTTTGTTTTGTCTTTGAAGTCAAAGCAAATGGGCTGGCAACACGATTAACAGCATCAGCGTACTCATCATTCATTTTCTTGCTGACAAACTGCTGATCTGCTGTTGTTGATTTGGCATAAATGACACCCTGCTGCGCTGTTTTAACGCTATATTCTTCCCAATCTTCCGATTCTTTAACAAATGGCATTGCACCATCTAATATATTGGAAAATTTCCCCCAAACATCGGTATTTGAACTGCAACCAGATACGAATAAAACTGAGGTACTCAACATACCGAATAAAAGGATCGTTTTTTTCATTTCTCTTCCTATAAAATAAAGCACTAAGTTGGAATAATGTTAAGTATAGGTAGAGAGTTCGGTATCTTCAAATGCAAACATTAATAAAACATTTGATTTTGTTATGTATTTTCACTTAATTACGCACTGAGTTTTGTATTTTAAACTCGATAAGGATAATAATGGGGAATTTCCGCCACTATTATCACGAGAGATAATTTAAGAAACCAAAAATACGGTGCGCTTATCGTTGTTATCAACGTGCCACACATGTGCTAATTGGCTTAATGGGATGGTTTGGTAAGGCAAGTTAAATCCTTTCCTCGCAGTTGCGAGCAATAACTCTCCAACGCAAGTCACTAAATCCTCAAGCGAAACACTACCTAACCCGCTGCCGATTAACATAAGGCTCGAAGAACGTAATACCTTACTGCTTAACTGAACCTCATCGCCGCTAATTGAACCAATTTGCACAAAACGAATCGGGTCACTTTCCACATTTACCGCTGCGTTGAGGATAGTCGTTGCACTTTCTCCCCACAAATAATCCAGAACAATATCAATGCCTCTATTAAATAATCGGGGTAATTCTTCTGCAAGTTTATCTAACGGAATAGCTTCATCCGCACCTTGTTGGCATAACAGTTCTAGTTTTTCGAGATTACGCCCCGTGACAATCACTTTTGCTGCCCCAAGATGTTTCGCAATGGGGACGGCAAGCGAGCCTGATGTCCCTGTTGCACCGTTAATCAAAACGGTATCACCAGGTTGAATTTTTGCTTGGCGAGTTAATGCCGCCCAAGATGAAAAGCCAGGGTTGGCAATCGCAGCCGCCAGTGCGGCGTCTAAATTTTCAGGTATATCAATACAATGGGCTACTGGCACCAACGTTTGCTCTGACATACCACCCCATGGAGCATCAGGCAATAAAAAATAGACGCGCTTTCCATTTTCAAGCCGTCCTACGCCATCAACCCCTGCAATAAATGGGTATTGCGTCGGGGAGCTATAATGGGCCCCCGCCGCACGTACTCTTGCCAACTGACTTAATGCACTTGCTTCAACGTTAATGAGAAAGTGCCCTTCTTGTTCGATAGGTGCATCGACATCAGCATAGACCGGGGTCTCCCCTTTATTTTTCACAATAGCGGCTTTCATTTTTATTCCTTCCATATAAGTGTATAATGCACATATTAAATGAAGATAAATTAAACACCAAGAAATAATATGCAAAATACACCTAATTTACGGAAAATAGATGAACTTCATAACGCATTGCTGCGTATTGTTTTTCAATTTAATGATCCTAACCGCGATGATATTCTTATTAAGGCAGCAGGAATAAATTTAGATAAGGCATTGTTTCCTTTACTAATTGGTATAGATAGATTTGGCCCTGTGGGCATTGTTGAGTTAGCGAACATGGTCGGGCGGGATTACACCACCGTCAGTCGCCAAGTGGGGAAATTAGTTACATTACAATTAGCCATCCGCCAGCAAGATAGCCAAGATAAGCGCATTAATAATGCCCTAATCAGCCCTAAGGGAAAAGAAATGACAACAAAAATAGACCAAACACGCTACCAGTTTTATCAACAAATGTTTAATCAATGGAGTGATGATGAGATAGACATCTTTAAGATGTTGATTGAAAAGTTTTCAAGCGCCTTAACGCAATTTGAAACCCCTTAACATAAGTAAGGGGCGTTTTTAATCAAACAGGCCTATCTATTTTATTGGCCGCTTTTTCTAACAAGCTATCTAAGCTGGAATGCAGTAAGTGGTTTTTCACCGCTTTGCTTTCAACCTCCAGTTGAGATCCAATTTTTTTATCCATAGTATAGATATTCACTTTGCCAGCAACATGCTCATATAATAATAAGCCATCAACCCCCTCACCTTGCTTATCATGGAACTCAGTTAATACCTTTTGCATGCGGGTTTTCGCTTGCTTATCCCCTTCCACGGCTTTGCGTAAGTCTTCTGTTAATAAGCCAACGGGGGCGGAATAAACATACAGCACCTCAACAGAATAGCTACCATCATTGCCATCACAAATAAAACAGTTGTGATCCTGAGCGTCAGAAAGCGCGTTCATTTCGCGCAGCTCGATCACTAATTTTTGTCCATCTTTGTATGGGTCTTGGGATATATCGAGAAACACTAAGCGGTATGGACCAGGATCACCTGCAAAAGCACTTGTTATGCTACAAAGTGAGATAAACCCCGCAGTGATTAATGAAAGGATACGTTTCATAAGTGGCTCAACGAGAATAAATGTCCCTTTACTGTACGAGGTTTACCTATATAAAGAAAAGAGTGAATTATCTTATTCATCAGTCTGGGCTCATCAGAATTTTAATTCACGAAATGATTGTAACGTATACATTGCAAAATACTCAAAAAACCGCTAAATTGTAATATATACATTACAATCCGAGGCTGCTATGAAAATTTCAATGGCAATGTCAGATTTAGCAATAACACAAGAACTCTATAACCGCCTTGAATATTATAGACAATCTAGGGGGCTGTCACAGGAAGAGCTTGTCGAAAATCTAGGTATTAGCCGGCCAACCTACGCACGAATACAAAAAGGCACTTGTAGCCTTGGAACATTTATCAGCGTATTACGCGAGCTGAATTTATTGGAAGGGTTCGACACATTGGTCCCCCCACCGTCTTTACGCCCTTCAGAAATAGTTAAACAACAAAATGTTAGGCGTAATCAAATACAGACCAAACTCTCTGTCAAAGAAATGTTAGCTAACCGAAAAAATAAAGGTTCGATATGATAGCCAAATCTTGCACTGTCTTTTTTGATAATATACCCACGGGCTATTTGGCCTATACAGATGATAGCGGATTTGCAACGTTTGAATATACCAAAGAGTGGCAAAAAGAGGGTTTTAGTCTCTCCCCACTTCACTTACCGTTGAGTTCACAAACCTATACTTTCCGCAGTTTACCTGTTGATACCTATCGCGGTTTGCCTGCTGTATTTGCAGACTCCTTGCCCGATGATTTCGGAAATGCCCTGATCAATGCGTGGCTGGCACGCCAAGGTAAAGACAAATCACAATTTTTAGCCTTAGACCGATTACTCTATACTGGAACTCGGGGCATGGGCGCACTTGAATACCAACCGACGAACTACCCGAACGCTAAAGAAGACACCCCAATATTGATTGAAGAATTAGTCAATATTGCCCAAAAAGTGTTGGATGCACGAGATGATTTGCATTTAACGGATAGTGAAGAATCCTCGATGTCTAAATTACTGCAAATCGGCACCTCTGCAGGTGGCGCACGTGCTAAAGCCGTAGTTGCAGTCAATAAAGACCGCACAGAAATACGCTCAGGCCAAGTAAAAGTCCCTGAAGGATTTGAACATTACTTACTTAAATTTGATGGTGTTGTAGAGCACCAAAGCAATAAAGAAACCTTTGGCGACCCAAAAGGATTTGGGGTGATGGAGTATGTTTATTACCTGATGGCCACGAAAGTGGGTATTGAAATGTCAGAATGTGAGTTATTAAGGGAAGCACAGAGTGGGCGTGCTCATTTTATGACTAAGCG
The DNA here is from genome assembly GCF_020381325.1 of Providencia vermicola. GTDB lineage: Bacteria > Pseudomonadota > Gammaproteobacteria > Enterobacterales > Enterobacteriaceae > Providencia > Providencia vermicola. Next base: position 260,031 of record NZ_JAGSPI010000005.1, on the reverse strand, counting down.
CTTTGACAGAGTGGGAAATTTAAAATATCACGTCCTCAGTTTATGTGGTTTAGCGCATGCAGACTTTAGAAAACCAGGTGCATTTAGTTACGAAGAGCTACTGTTAACTGCAAGGCAATTGGGTTTATCAAATAAGGAGCAAGAGCAAATATATCGCCGAATGGTGTTTAATATCATCGCCCGTAACCATGATGACCACACCAAGAATTGGTCATTTATGGTGAACGACCAATACGAATGGCAGTTAGCGCCTGCTTATGACCTCGCTTGGAGTTATAAAAAAGATTCAGAATGGGTACAATCTCACCAACTGTCCTTAGCGGGCAAACGTGATAAGTTTACCCATGATGACTTGCTGTCAATCACAGAACAAATTACGCACCTACGTAGAAATAAAGCAAAAAAAATAATTGATGAAACAATTGCCGTGGTCTCAACATGGCAAGAGCTTGCTGAACACCATGGTGTTCCAGCTGCGCTGAGGGAGAGTGTCTGGAATACGCTCAGATTAAAATGGTAACGTATATGTTACAAAACCCATAATAAAAGCCAATATTGCAATATATACATTACAATTTGGCGCAAGCAAAATTAGCGGTCATCAGTTGCTTGCGCCTATATCTATTATATTTTTACTTCATAAATGGATAATCAATATAACCTTCTGCACCACCACCATAAAATGTTTCAGGGTGCTGAGGATTCAGTGGTGCACCATGCTGCAAACGCGCAACTAAATCAGGGTTTGCGATAAAATCACGGCCAAAAGCTACGGCATCAATTAATCCTTTTTTGATTAAATCTTCTGCCTTTTCAAAAGTATAAGCTCCAGCACCAATAATGACACCATCAAAACACTGGCGAACTTTTTGACGAAATACTTCTGTATAAGGCTTGCCACCTGCCCAATCAGGCTCAGAAAGATGTAAATAACCAATCCCACGCTGATTTAACGCATCAATCACATATAATGCGTCTGACTCTTCATCGGGGCCATTTCCTGTATTTTGGAAACTACCAATTGGAGACAGTCGAATACCAATGCGCTCTGGTGCCCATTGTTCACATACGGCATCAATTACTTCCAACAAGAAACGTGCGCGGTTTTCAATGCTACCACCATATTGGTCATCTCGATGATTTGCATCTGGCGATAAAAATTGGTGCAATAAATACCCGTGAGCACCATGCAATTCCACCATGTCAAATCCCGCTTGGCGCGCATTTTCTACCGCTTGGCGAAAGTCATCAACAATTTGAGGGATTTCTTGTAATTTTAGTGCTCGCGGCATTGAGGTTTCAACCCTCACTGGTTTACCTTGTTCATCTCGTAAAGACGTACGTGTGTTAGCACTTAGTGCCGAAGGTGCAACAGGTGATTGATTCTCTGGTTGTAACGTATCATGGGAAATGCGGCCCGTGTGCCAGAGCTGTACGGCAATATGACCATCTGCATCATGTACCGCTTCTGTAATCTTTTTCCAAGCGACGATTTGCTCAGGGCTATGTAACCCTGGAGCCCCTGCGTAGCCTTTTGCTTGCGCTGAAATTTGTGTCGCTTCCGAAATGATCAGCCCTGCACTAGCACGTTGACGATAATACTCCCTCATTAATTCAGTAGGGACATCACCGGGCTCAACACTACGCAAACGCGTTAATGGTGCCATGAATATTCTATTTGCTGCTGTGAAAGCACCAACTTTAAGTGGTGTGAATAATTGTTTTTGCGACATAACAGCTCCATATTAGACCGGTCGACTAGTCATTGGGGAAATAAAAACGCCATTTAACTATATGGCGTCTGAAGTGTATTCTTTACATGTTCCAACGCGTTTTCTAATGGAACCGTGCTACGTGTAATTTTTGACTGTAAATTTGCACCTAACCAAAGCGCATAGAAAACTTGAGCCTTTGATAAAGGATCACCCATAAAATAAAGCGATTTTTCTTGGCGACCTTTTTCTAAGGCATCTGCAAGCAAACCAATAATTTGCCGAACACCCTCATCCATCGCTTTGTTCATATCTTCAGATAAATCACACACTTCAGCTGATAGTTTTACCGTAAGGCAACCATTAATATGCCCCATCTGGCAGACCTGTTGCAGCATTTCACCATAATAAGCTAAAAAACGGTCGCCATAATTCCCTGCTCCTTGTTCGAGGTGTATTGTTAGACGTTGTAAGTAGTCTGTGTAATAACGTTCTAACATCGCAACACCAAACGCTTCTTTAGAGCGAAAATAATGGTAAAACGATCCTTTAGGTACTTGCGCGGTTTTTAAAAGCTCACTAAGCCCCATCCCCGTAAAACCGAGATGAAGACAAAGGCGCTCACCCGTAGCTAAAAGATGTTCACGTGTATCGTGTTCTGTGTGTTTATTCATAGCTGTACTGTACTAGACTGATTGGTCTAGTGCAAAGTTTTTTTCTGCTAGAATACAAGAAGAGCATATTCTGCCAAGGCAATTTCAGGCAATATATTCCTTATCAACGACGTATGATTTTAATGGAACGTATTTTCTCACCATAACCTAATGTGTTGTGTTCACCACCCGATTCTGTGTGGTATTTTCCTGTATAATTAACCCCTTCATAAAAACGCACTGTCCAACCATCAGGAATACTGTAAGAGGCAATTTTATCTGCAAAATCATAACGGGATAAGTTAGGAATATTTTCATCAATTTCAAGATACTCTCCCTTTTGCCATGTTTTTGTGTATACAAACATGCTCTCTTCGAGATAATCACCATTGAATGATATTTTGCTGGTGCTACATTTCGCATCTTTGGCTTTACAAAAAATACTGCCTTTCCCTTGCCCCAATTCACAGCGACGCGACGTTTTTTGCCGTGCATTTTGTTCTGAAAACGCAGCTTCTGCATAAAATTCAGAAAATGGTGATAATGCACAGATATGCACAACTTGTTTATCATGACGGGAGGAATTATTATGATAGTTGGATTTTGCATAACTAAAACTGGTAAACAAAATCAGCAATAAAATACGTTTTTTCATCGTAAAAGCATCTTTGGCAGAAATGTATTAAGCCAAATTACGGTAAATAAGCTAAATTTTCTAGTAGAACACTCTGATAAACAGTCACTTAGTAAATTTTACTTATCTACATTAATTCAAGATAACCCCAATCTCACTTATTTTTTAGCCAGATTGAGGTTAAATTTTAGATGGAAGCGCGTCGAGCTTTGCGGGGTTTATACCATGTTTGCCCATCTGCATTAAGTCCAAACCCCCAACTCATTAGTGAGGCTCTATGACCAAAAAAGCCTGACTGATTGATGAGTTTTCGCGCTCGCAAGCTTGTATCAAATGGGCAGCTAGAACGGATCCAACTAACAAACATACCAGGGCCTGTTCCATCAACGGTGATATTTCGCCGTATGTGTGGAATTGAACGCTTTCCTTGCCACATGAGATATGACCAAGGAAGATTAGCATAGTAGTGATTTTTTTTAGCTGTCAATGTATCAAATTTGCGTTGAGGCACAATATCGATAAAAGGCTCTACCCCATTATGCGTATAAAGATGGCGAATATAACGCATTACACTGTGTAGACTAAATGCATTCCTATTGGCGGCAATAACCGCATTACCTAAAGCAGTTTTTCCTTTGTAATCCCTCCCACGATGAATTAACAGATCGGGAAGTTCGTCTTGGTTGTCTAAAAATGGTCTAATTTCCCCAATTGGACCATCGACCATAACATCAATATCCATATACAACCCACCAAACCGCCTTAAAATACCGATTCTTAACATATCTGATGCAGCCGCATAATTCGCATAGGCTGTATTAGTCGATTCTCGATTAATCGCCGCTTGATATTGATAATCAAATGGAGCGGGTTTTTGAACATTGATAACATTGAATATCGCTTGGCTATAACCTCGTTCAATGAGGTTATTTTTCAACTTTGTTGGGTTATCACTCCACAAATTAATCTGATATTGAGGGTTATTATGTTTAAAGCTGGCAATATTACTGATGCCATCAGCGGGAAGTTCTTTGTTACCAAGCCAAATATAATGAGCAATTTTAGGGTATTGCCCTTGTTCGTCATAATATGTCATTGGGTTATTGCGCGCCATACGGTATAAATTACTCCCGTCAGCAGCCCCCAGTGGGTCAGCACTCAACCAGCGCCCAATCCATGGTTGGTAGTAACGGCGACCATAATAATATAACCCTGTCATATCAAGTTCCTTATTACCATAGTGCCGCGTTTTATAACCTGCTAAAGAGGTATTATCTGCTAGCCAAATTGCTGTGCCGCCATAAGGATAATATTCTTCTTGGCTAAGGATATTTCCTTCGTTATCAAGTTCAATTCCTTGGTTTCCCGTTAATGAACTAAGTGAATAATGCATGGCATTATTGGCAACCCCTTTTGGCTGGCCATCTTCCCAGTGTAAAACTTGAAACTGTAACCCAATCAAGCGATTAACCGTAATCACTTGTAATATTTCATCATCGTTGCGATTCCTTAACTCTAGATTCGGTAAATATATTACTTTCATTTTTTGTCCCGAACGTTCAGTCACTTTCACTGTTCGTTGGTATTGGTGGTCATAACAGTAATGTTCTATAGCGTCAGCGCTTTTGACAGAGCGAAGTTCCTGGTGAGTTGTCCAGTTAAGGTGTTGGCCTTGAAGCAGTGTTTTCTGTTGTCCCGCTGCAGTAAATAACTCATCGACTTTTTCTGCGCTTGAAGCCAATTCGTTTAATACTGCGCGATTACTCTGATGGCTAGTGATTATTTGTGTTGAATAACGCTGGTTTGTTGCGGGTGAGCGATGGGAGATTTTTGTTAAATTCCCGCTATTATCATAACAATAAGTACGGAAATATCGCGTATAGGTTGCATTATCAAACGAAATACAACGGGAAGGTGCTGAAGATTGGTAAACTTGGTTTGCCATTTCGCGCCCAGACGCGCTGATTAATTGATACAATGAGTCATACTGAAAATCTTGTCTTGCCTCAACTTTTTGGTTGAGCCAAAAACGTGTTTGCCCCACCTGATCACGAACACAAACAACATTGCCCACAGGATCATACTGATAAATTAAGTCTTGAATTAATTTAAACCCCAATAAATGATCCGTTGGTCTTTGGGTTTTCACGCGAACTAAATGTTGAGTCTGTGCTTCATATTCGTAATTTGTAACAATGCCATTACCGAGTTCTTCGCAGGTTTTCAAACCTGAAGGAGAATACTGTATCTCTTTTGCAACCCACCGCTCTAACGCGTTTTTAATTTTTAATCTGTAGGTTTTTAATTGCCCTGCAATATCATAAGATTGCCGATGTTGGTGGCCCTTAGTGTCTTCAGTCACTAAGTTTGCCCCTGTTGCATCCGTGATGCAATAACTGACAAATGGGCTAACTGCAAGTTGCTCCTCCCTTTCATCAGTTTGCCAATCCACGTCATATTCAACATCTTCAGCATGTTGAATTAAACGTCGAGTTTGTGAAATCGCTTTTCCCAATAATGAGACTTGGTTTAATTGTAATAATCCTACCGTATCGTAGTGAGAAATACATTGGCCGCATAAATTAATGTTTTGATAAATAATGGAATTATCCGCATATTCGAAACATTCGGTTACTCGGGTCTTTCCACCAGCCAATTTTTCTTTCAAGTACAATAGCCTACCTAAGGAAGTACTATCTTCATAGTCATAAGTATGGGTAACACCATTAGCATCAATACTCACTAATAATCGACTCTCTATATCGTTAATCGTCACCGTGTGCCCGTTATCTACGCCTTCACTCCCCAATACAAAGCCTGACAAATCAGCTTTAAAACGAAAATTAAAAGACGTTTTCTCCTGTAAACGAGGATCACTTATCCCAGTCAGAAATCCACGAATATCAACTGACTGAAAGGTGAGTCTTTCATCTGTTGTTTCGGGGGTAGCTGGATGACGATAATACTCAATTAACCGAATATTGAGCCCGCGATTATCAGTAACCGTTATTGTTGGTGTTTTCTCCATTGAAAATTTATCCATTTTTCATCCTTTAAAAAACGTTTAATTGACCCCACAACCCCTAATGGTGTTGATGTAAACAAAGACAAATTCATCCTATTCTCCTTTATATTCAAATTATTAATGAAGAATCATTCTCCGCCCTTGTTCAATTCGAGTATTCTTCGAATGTAATTTTTTAGGGACAAGAATTTGAGGTCGGTAAAAAAGGGAAATTAATTTATCGAATTCTGAATCTGAAGTTGTTGAGAAAACAAGTTGTTGCGAACGTTTGTTGAGTAATCGTGTTGATTTGACGATGCGTAATGCAAGTGCTTCTTTAAAATCACTATATGGATAAAGCGTATCACTGGGTTTTGTTGCAATTTTTTCATGAGTTAATGTCACCGCAGCACACAGATCACCTTGGAATTTGTCAACAAGCCTATTTTGTGATGTCATTCTTTTATCAAACAGCACCGTGTCATTAATTGCCATATGTCCATATTTTAAATACTTATAATCACGCACTGAATTTAGTGGGGTAACATATTTTAAATCACCAAATCGGCTACTTGTTTTCCCTGTCACTCCCTCAACACCGAGAGAGAAAAAAACAAAATCTTTTGTTTTTAAACCCACAAAATCGAAATTTGTGGTATTCGTTTGGTCAGAGCGGATCAGCATTTTGTCTAGCAAGCTATCCCGGGAACGAAAAACGGCATGACTACCACGTTCTAAAAATTGTTTATCTGTAAAATGAATTAAATCAAAGTTTAATTCATTGAAATTGGTCACAAACTCTAACGCATCGCCCCTGATTTCACCCGCAGAAAGGCGCAAATTCTGCATATTATCCTGCGTCATTGCATTGAAAGAATCGAGATCCATAAACGGGATTGAATCATCATAACGTGAAACCCAGTCGATTCCTGTCGACATGATTTTATAACTTTCATTGGCTCTTATTTTAGCCTTTTCATCAATACGCCGATGATAATATTCAACAATCTGATTAAACGGATTTAGCCCATTATTATCTTTATATTTCAGTGGGTTATTCCTTGCCATTCGAAACAAATTCAATCCATCGACAGTTCCACCAGGGTCGGCACTTAACCAACGCCCACACCATGGCTGATAATAGCGATAACCATAATAGTAAAGCCCCGTTGCATCCCGTTCTTTACCTGAATAACGATGTGTCTTATCTTCCCCTTCAAGCGCACTACGTGCTGCCCATATTGCAGTTCCACCATAGGGATAATACTCTTCATAACTCATCAATTGCCCTGATTGATCCAGCTCTAAATCACCACTCCCCGCTAACGCATTAATACTGTAGCGTATTACGTTATTTTTAATTTTATCTGTCCTTCTATTCGTCCAATGCAAAGCGCGAATAGATGCAATACCCACATCCCCTACAACAATCAGTTGTAGTTCCTCTGCTTCTTTTCCATGAATTTGTTTGTAACGCAATTCTAAGTCGTCTAAGTAATAGGTTTGGTAACTATTTGATTTTTGTTGGCTAACCTTTAAAGCACGCTGGCTATTCGAATCATACCGATAATGTTCATTAACCCCTCCCTGATAAACCTGTCGTAATTCTTGCCGTACCGTCCAGTTAAGACATTGCCCTTGAAATAACTGTGTCTGCTGTCCGCTAGGTGTAAAAAAGTGGTCAACTTCATCACTGTGTGTAGTAAGTGAATCGAGAACAGCACGATTACTGTGCGTACTTGTGGTCATTGATTGGGTATAACATTGGTTTGTCGCTGGCATTCGATGGTGAATCTGTATTAAATTGCCACTGCGATCATATTGATAGGTACGAAAATATTGGGTGATAGTCATATTATCGAACGAACAATACCTAGGTAGTTTAGTCTTTTCCGTGATATTGCTTGCCATTTCACGCCCTGATGCACTCACCAATTGATATAAGCTATCATAGACAAAGCTTTGTTTCGGCTCTATTTTTTGGTTTCGCCAAAAGCGTATAGGTTCAGCATTATTGTAAATACAAACAATATTTCCTACGGGATCATATTGATAATATAAATCTTGTAGGCGTTTAAAACCGAGAGGATGGGTTACTGGTCGCTCTGTTCGAGATCGAACCAAACGTTGGGTTTGAAGCTCATATTCATTCCATGAAACCACCTCATTCCCCCATTCCTCTCGCACAATATTTCCATTGGCGGTATAAGTGATAGATTGAACAAGAACCTGTTCGGGCTCACCCGAAATCGTTAACCAATGCCCTGTACACTGCCCCGCAATATCATAAAATAAGCGCTGCTGATGGCCTTTCGCATCCTGCGTCAATAATATAGAGCCTGTCGCATCATAGGCCTTTTGATTAACAAAAATCTCTTGCGAAAGCACATTATCCATTTCACCCTGCCGCCAATTTGTAATGACTTCCGCATTCTCGGCATCTTGAATAAAACACCGAACAGTTGAAAGCGGCGCTCCAGTGAGGGATATTTGATTTAGCTGTAATAACCCTGCGGGGTCATAGTGGGAAACGCAGTGCCCTGCTAAGTTGTTTGCCTGCTCTGCGGGAGAATTACCTGCATAAACAAAGAAATCACTCGCAGTAGTGACAGCATCACGTTCAAAGCAACGAATTAATCGCCCTAACGTGTTTTTACCCTCGTAATCACACGTACGCCAAATATCATTAGCATCAATACTGACTAACAAACGCCCTTCAATGTCATTTAGCCGCCGTACCTCACCATTATCAACGCCATTTGAATAAAGCTGTGTTCCCAGCAGATCATAGTGATAACAAAAATTAGCTTGGACATGAATATGTAAACGTGGGTCAGTACTTTTGTACAGATCACCTTTTATATTAAACTGCTGATATGAAATTCGCTCATCAGTCATATCCAGTGCATTAGGGTGTCGATGATATTCAAACGTCCGTATGTTTAGTCCTCGATTATCAACAACATCGATTGTTGGTGTTTTTGTTGACAATAAAAAAGTCATATTTCTCCTTATGTTACAAAGAAATTAATTACCTCCTAACATGTCCCCATGAGTTCAGGCCTATGCTGAATTGTTCTTATTGTGGTATTTTTTGATTTTAATTCTCTTGGAACGAGAAGCTGGGGGCGAAATAATAATGACATAAACATATCAAACTCTTGATTGCTCTGAGTATTAACTATGCGGCCATATCCCGCTGGAGAAAGTAGCTTTGCAGAGTTGATTATTCTTAACGCAATTGCTTCTTTAAAATTGCGGTAGGCATAGACAGTTTCGCTAGCTTCTCCCGCAATTATTTCTTCTTTAAGGATATTGCCATCATCACGGCCAAACGTACGCCCTAAGCGCGTTGAGAATTGTCGCGTGCCGTAGTTTAAGGTGTCATTAATCGCAATATGTGAATACGGCATATATTGTTCATTTTCGACACTATTTAACGGGGTACTATATAATTTATCGCCAAATCGGCTAACCTGCTTACCTTCCGCCCCTTCAATACCTAGTGAGAAAAAAACAAATTCCTTTGTTTGTAAATTCATTTCATCTGAATAGCTGGTGTGCTCATGTGTATAATCAATAACATTATTTCTTCTTAATGCGACTCGTGACTTAAATGTGACCTCACCATTAACCATAAAATCCGTCTTTGACGCATGAAGTAATGTAAAATTCAATTTGGTAAATCGTTCAACAAAACTTGATTCCATCTCATTCAATGGTGAGGTAACCTTGCGTAAGTACTCAATGTTTTTACGCGTGATCCGATCAAAGCTCGCTTTATCATAAAAACCGTTGTTCCAATAACGGCCATTAGCCATGAAAATATAACTATAATCTGCATTTTCAGCCGTTTTTCTTTCTGCTGCTCTTCGCCTTAACTCTCTGACCCAATGTAATGGATTAAGCAAATGAAAAGGAAATAGGCCATTAGGATCATGATAGTTGATCGGATTATTACGAGACATTCTGTAGAAATTCAGCCCATCCACCGTTCCCAAGGGGTCTGCACTTAACCAACGACCAACCCACGGTTGGTAATAGCGGTAACCGTAATAATACAACCCAGTCTTATCACGTTCTTTCCCCGAATAACGTCGTGTTTTATAATCAGCTTCTACCTGATTACTTGCCAACCAAACAGCTGTACCACCATAGGGATAAAACTCCTCTTGGCTGATAATTCTCCCCTCTTCATCTAACTCTAAACCCCCATTACCAGCCCAAAAATCGAGGCTGTAACGCCATAAATTATTCTTGATACCATCCGGCGCGTTGTCCTCCCAGTGTAAAACGTGCACTTGAACATTATCTTCCCCCCCGATGTTAACGACCTGTAAACGCTCTTTTATGATGTCGTTTCGTTGTGTAATGTTGACTTCCAAATCCGTTAAATACCTTGTTTGGACACAAGAATGATCTTGTTGACTCATTTTGAAAACACGCTGACTTGCACTGTCATAACGATAATGTTCATTCAAGCTTAGGCTGGAAACATGCTTTAATTCCTGACGCGGGTTCCAATTGAGATATTGCCCTTTCATCAGCTGTTTTTGCTGGCCATTTAAAGTAAAAAAATCATCAACCTGGTTCGATTCTGTGACTAATGACGTGCTGATGGCACGGTTACTTTTATCGCTCACCGTCATTTGCGTTATATAACTTTGATTGGTGGCAGGAGAATGGTGATGGATTTTGGTTAGGTTTCCTCCTCGGTCATAAACATAATGCCGAATATATTGGGTATAAGTTGCATTATCAAAAAGCACATAGTGAGGTATTTGATGATGTTGTTGCCCAATATTTGCCATTTCACGCCCTGTTGCGCTAACCAGTTGGTATAATGAATCATATTGATAGCACTGTTCAGGGGATATTTTTTGGTTACGCCAAAAATGCGTTTTTTCTGCATCATTACGCATACTTACCCTATTTCCCACAGGATCATATTCATAATGGATGTCTTGGAAAAGTTTGAAGCCTAGCGGATGAGTATTAGGCCGTTGTGTTTTGACGCACAATAAACGCTGTGTTTGTGGCTCATATTCATACTGTGTGAGCACACGATTACCCAATTCTTCTTGCTGTTTTTGCCCTGTTGCTAAATATTCAACCGATTGAATCACTGAGCGCTCTTTTTGACCATTAATAGTTAGCCAATGATGTTTAAGTTGCCCAGTAATATTGTATGCATAGCGTTGCTGGTGGCCTTTCGCATCGATAGATTTCAGTAAACTCCCTGTGGCATCAACGTGTATTTGATGGCAGTATTCTTCTGTTTCAAGCTTTTGTTTTTCTTCACCATTACTCCAATTAACATCCGTTTTCCTCTCTTCAATTTTCAGTATAAACTGACGAGTCGTTAACAACGGCTTCCCTTGAAGGGAAACCTGTTTTAATACTAATAACCCCGCTGTATCATAGTGACCAATACAGGCCCCCGCCAAATTTGCTTTTTGTTCGTCGATGGAGGAACCTGCATAAATAAAGCATTCGCTGATATAAGGCGCTTCGTTTTTAATTTGTTCCGAGATGCTGATAGGCCGACCCAACGTCGTTTTTACCTCATATCGGCAAGTTCGACGAACGCCATTCGCGTCAATGCTAAATAATAAACGTCCCTCAATATCATTTAGCGCAGCGGAATCCCCCACATCAACCCCATGAGTGAACAGGGTCTCCCCCATTAAATTATAGAGGGAAATAATGTTGTTTATCTTGCTTAAGCCTAACCGAGGATCAGCTGAACTGACTAAATACCCCTGTATATTTAACTGCTGTAATGTGACTCGTTCATCGAGATCTGTGGGTTGTTTGGGTTCCCGATAATACTGTAGATGGCGGATAGTCAAGCCCCGATTATCCGTAACTTGTATTGTGGGTGTTCCTGCATGAAAAGACATGTTTACGCTTTTTTTCATCGTCTCCCCCTGATTACCCTTCTAACGTATCATTTTCATCTTCTTCAACTGTAAACCACGGGAATATTTGAGTACGCCGTAAATAATTTTTAGCCGTTAATACTTGGCTAGCTCTTCCTTGTGGGTCGTAATAAACCGTATCGGCATACAAATCACTGCGGCTGCTAGCATCACTGACATAACGCCAGTTATCGAGGAAATAAGGTTGATAAGTTCTGACGGCAAGACCTTTGTTGTTGTATTCTGTTTTTCCTGTTACAGCCCAACGAGTTGGCGTAAAGCGTTCAATTAACTGTCCTTGAGGATCACACTGAAGAGCCCCTGAATCATCACGTACATAAGCATTTCCAGCTTCATGGCGTACAGATGTTTGTAGCGATCGCCCAAAACCGTCAAAAAAAGCCACTTGTTGGCGCAACTGCTGTTCAGGGTCATTATCATAACGGTCGGTCGTAATCGTACAAAAATGCGGTGGAATACGCATACCCGTCGTCGAAGCGACAAATGGGTTTTGCTTTAATGCACAAGACCTTCGCAACCGACGTAGTGCTAAAGAACCTATTTTTTTCCCTATTGTTATTTTAAAATCATGAGGTAAATCATTTGGTTTATCAATCTGATACATCCAGCTATCATCACAGTAAACAATTGCTTGGGAAACAGGAGTACCTTTTGGCAAACTTAAAATGCCCTCAACAGTTAATGGTGCCTTAAAAGGTTTATCTGACGGAGGGCTATAACCACACGGTAAGCCATTCTCTGTTCCCCAAAAACGTGTAGATGTGACTCGCCCTAGGGCATCTAATGCGGCATGACTTTGGTTATTATTGATATCTTGAATTTGAATTGGCGTCATAAACCGATAATCATACTGTGCATATGTTGTCATGCCTGCTGCATCTTCCATCGCAGTGATTACACAGTAATGTTGACTCCAACGATAATGTGTTTTCCCCGTTAATAACGTCGTTCGAGTCGCCAATGGCCGCCAAAATTGTTTTGCATCACCATAATCGGTGTAACCTTGACGTGCACACCAAACCAACTCCGTGGAATGTCCCAATAGCTGTGGCGCTTGGGTATAGCCACCTTTATGTAAATATTGAAGAAGCTCCTCTTTTCCAATGTGTCCATCAAATGCTTTTAATGCTTGTTCATCTAAAACTGCGGTTTCGGTATACGCCACGAGAACAGGGAAAACAGGTTCCACAAACTCGCGTTTACCATCGGTATAAACGATCCGCTGTTGACCTAAGTACGCTGAAGCACGATGTTTACCTAATAGGCCATTGCTAGCTATCAACGTTTCAAGCGTAATCCCTTCTTTTGGCACCTCTGTGGCCACAAATTCAAATGCATCGCTACGTTGACAGTCCGCAATGCCTAAAACATAAGTATCAGAGGAGATTAATTGATGCCATCGCGATTGTTTTATCACTAAGCGTAAAATAGTTTGTTGTTCATCATAGCTGCTTCCTACAGTGGTAGTTGGAAGTGTCGTTGGATAAGGGTCACTTGCAGATTTTGCTCTTCGAGGGTAAGCAATCGTGACTTCCTTAAGGGCTGCCCCATATAAATCTTGTTCAACAACAATGGATTGCGCACATTGCGGATCAGGGATAATTCGCTCGTAGGTATAAGTTCTTTCTTCTATTTGTGAAACTTGGGTGACATATTGAGCCGATGTGGAGGGAAGTAAACGCGATTGAAACCGAAATTCTACAATATTATAGGGAATATGTTGTTTATCACTCCCATCTAGGCCAAACACCTCAGTACGTAGCGGCATTCCCTTTAAACTTCGGGAAAGCCAATATTCACTCCCATCAGGAAAAGTATCCAGTGATATATCTTTATCATCAACCCATTGGCTGTAGCGTGGATATAAATAGTCAAATGCGTGAGGATCTCCTTTCCAAAAATAGTGATATTGTTGCTGGTCAACCGTTTTATTTCCCGTTAAAAACCAGTTTTTTGTGAGGGTTGGAGCAGTACGTTCTGGTGCATTACCTTGGGCTCGCTCATCAGTATCGAGCATTTCCAAGTAACCAAAACCACGAAATTCACGTTCAACACCATCCCAAACCCCTTGCTCATAACGTATACTGCTGCTCAAACAGTTTTGCGTAATTTCATCCACGCTTTGTGTCTGCCATAAAACATGGATAGGGAATGGAAGATGCGAAACTATGGGTAAGCCCATTTTCTGCAACTTCGTTTTTTCATCGAGCCAAAATTGTGCCGAACTTCGATACCTCAGTGACGTTTCAGCCCCCATATTGTTGTTGATTGTGTTTAATAGCCACGCTTTTTCCGAGGAAAAATCCAATTTCCAGTGATAAGGGGCTTGATGTGGAACAGTTAAGATTAAACTAACGCCCCCCATACCCGTCACATCTGCAGCTTGCAACAGACATGTATTATCAAATTGCACCCCCGTGGGTAACGCGATGACATAAGGCTCACTAAAGCAATTACCCGCTTCATTGCTATACACTAAAAGTTGTGTCGGCTGCACATAAATTAAGTCAACATAACCAGAGCCATCCGTATCAACAAGATAAATAAAATTTGGATTAAATAAGGCTTTTGGCAAACTAAAACCGTCGAGCGTGCGTGGGGGACTAAATTGACCATAGCCTAAATTTGCCCAGCAAGTGACCCCTTCTGCATTAATTGCAACTAAATGCTGTTGGCCTGATCCTAAAAGGTCACTAAACCCGACTAATGTTTCAGCATTGGCAATCGGTAAAACCACACCATCAGGCTGTATCGTGAGTTCACTCGCCGAAAACCCCTCTCTATTATTGGGGTAAATACGTACACTCTTTGGGCCTATTAAAACAAGGTCTGCGATACCATTTCCTGTTAGATCAATAAGTTGTGAGATAGAGTGGAAATATTCCGTCGGAAATGCAGAGATGGGAATAAATTGAGTCCAGCGATTATCAGGCTGTTGAGTGTAATAACCTTCAAGACCAGGTTGAGCAATAACCCAATCTAATTGGCCATTCCCCGTAAAATCCATCAAAACCGCATTTTGTTTTAAAGAAGGCGTTTGCACTAATGCAGTGGGTTCCGCATAACTCACCGCATTTTCCCCAATGGCGGCATCCCGCTCAGGGGAACGGTACCACCAAGCTTCAGGTGATTGATATAAAATCCCCGAAATTCCTTCACCAAATAAATCAACTAGTTGATATGACTGCTGTGAATTGAAATATTGTAGTGCCGTGAATTCCCCCCATTGACTCGCTTTAGGACGTTCTTGATGTTGATAATCAAATTCTAAAGGCGCTCTGGTAACTATTTCCTCTCCAATTTCATGCCCTATTTGTTTTACAGCCACCAGAGTGGTTAATATAGGCTGCAAATCATATTCAAACACTACTCTGGCGACGAGTTCAGGTGGCTGTTTAGAGGCAGTTGCGCCTGATAATAAATCAACCCGATGAAACATCAGGACTTGTTGGCAAAGGCGACGTGTTCTTATTTCAAAACCATATTCAAACCGTGAAAAACAGTCAGGCCGGCACAACCAAAGTGATTGCTCATGATAATCGGGCTTATCTATATCGATGATGCTGCGCTCACCATAATCAAAGATGGCATGAAACAACCAACTATTTTCTTGAATAGGTGTGTCTCTTAGAATAAAAGGGGTTTGTGCTGCTTGAATGTTGCCATACGAAACCTGCCATAAGTAACGTTGTGCCCCCTCAGTTGCAGAAGAGAGCGCTTGTTCTTGTTCATCACAGTTAGCGATATTTTCGGCCTTATACTGATAATAAACATGTTCTCCCGTAGGCGTAATGGTTTCCTCAATAAGCCACTGCGCAATTTGGTTGGTATTTTCAGCGCAATAAATACGTGCCTGTTTCGTCTTACCTAAAAAATGGATATTTCCATCAGGTGAATAAATAACCCAAAAAGGCTTTTCCTCACCTTCACTACTCGGTTGCCAATATTCTAAGCGGCTATTATCTTCAATCACTCTCGGTTGATACGTCGTCACTATATGTGTCGATGATAGCGTTACACCCTGTAATTGTGTGCGTCGTTGAACATCGGCAGCGCCTAATGTATTGAGCGCTATCACTAATAACTCGCCTGCTGGCGACAAAAACTGATCCTTTCCTGCATAACGGGGAACGCCATGTTGGGTTCTGAGGCTAATCGATAACAGCCCTACTTGCCAGCCTAAGCCAAAAGCGCCATTCCCTGCTCCACTGCTATAGGATAATAAAAGAGAGGGTGAATAGGTTCGCCCTGAAGATAAAGGAAGTGGAATTGACATTGATGACATACCACTTGGGCCTGCATTTGCAATGTTCTCTCCCATACCTTGGCTAGTTCCTCCCCCCTTGGGGAGCGATAATGGCGCAATATTAACACCAGATTGTTTTTCCATAGTATTTTCCTGACAGGCAGTCTCCTGCCTGTACTTCCATGAGATTAATGACGTATGCCGTAGTGAATATGCAAAATAATGTTACTTAAACTCAAAAGTAATAATTTTTGCTTTCCTGTTGCATTTGGAAAACTGAGGGTGAAAATCCCGCTATCATCAATAGGAATGCCTTCAAAAGGTAGGAATTGGGGATCATCAAAATTGAGTTGGAATTGACCGCTATCATTAATGCCGTGGGAAAGTGCAATAGTATTGCAACCTCTCGGTACGATAAGGCTACTACTGTAGTTCAGCACGGCTTGAATATCCTGATAAGCCCCCATTAGCATTGGAAGGGACACGCTAATTTGTTTAATTCGACGAATATTGCCTAGATTATCTGGGTAGTCATTTTTGATATTAAAATCAGCAAGTTTAAATGTACTCATTAAAATGCCATTACGATCGAGTACTAATCCATTTTCTCGAGTTCCCACCCCGCCTTCCTCTTTAATCAAGATGTTTTTCACTTCATCCGCTAAGGCAAAACCTTTACCATCAGGTTGTGAGGAGTACCATTGCGCCAGAGAGATTGTACGAGTCACTTCCATTGGGCGAGTTTCTTGTTTGATGTATGCCTCATCCAGTTGAGCCAAATTCAAGGCAAGGTTTTCTCCTGCTAGTAATCCCGCATAATTACTGTTCCATGCGCCTGGTTTGATGAATATGGCATCGCGTTGGTTGGTTTCCCAACGAAAAGCCTCTTGAGCCATTAAACAACGAGACAATGTAAGGTCATAAAATTGGTAATAAATTGAAGATAAACAACCACGTAACCAGTTATACATGGCTTTATTGCTAAATTTGCGTTGTATAAATTCCAGTTGAGCTTGTGTATGTCCTCTTTGCATTTCTAAATAGCGCTTTTGCAGCTTTGCCGATTCCTGACGAATTCCCAACAGGTCAAGCTGAGCATCTATTTGTTCCAACTCATTCCGTGCATTATCTTTATGGATCCCCCACTCTTGGCGTCTGCGTCGATAGGTTTCATTATAACTAAGGCGTTCCGCTGAAATTCGCGTAGCATGAGAGCTCATTTCTGTGCCAATGGCTAACGCATTGAAAATAGCGCCACTCTCCCCGCCGCCAACGGCAAGACCATAAATATTTGGGATCATATTCATTATCGCTGCTGACATACGCAATGCTTCGCAACTCAATGCTGTGATGGATGATGATAAAAAGAGATCCATCGCCAATTGTTCACCCACATTCACATTTTCATCATAAAGGCTGGTATAGCTATTGAAACGCTGTAAAGCGCCTTGTCTATTAGTCTGTAGAACTTTTTTATCCGCTTCAATTTCAGCGATGGTTGATTCTTGCAAGGTAATGGATACTTGAGAAAGATCACGAGCCTGTAGTTGCATCATCTCTGCCATCGCTTCACTATCCTGTCGTTCAATGATCCCCTGCAACATGTTGCCAAATTGCATCAATTGGCTGACTAATCCACGTGCATTACCTAATGCAACGGCAAAACGTTGTAGGGGTAATTGTACTTTCGGTAATGCTTTCCCTCCGTGTGATGAAACAATGCTCGAGCTTTTTAATACTTCTGGGGAAAGGGGCTCAGCATACAAAGGTAAATGCAAAGGTTGTCCATCAATTGAAAGGTTATGGCGCAAGTTATATAACCGTAGCTCTAATAGATTCCAGTAGCCTTCAAGCTTTGTATTCACTTGCGGATAGAAACATGTCGTCAGTTGTTCAACTCTTTCGGTTGATTCACGTAAAACGCCATTCTGATAGAGCTGGGTAAGATCATCATGATAATTATTTATGCGCTGTTGTTCTGCGGCGGCGCCTAAACTAATATCCCCCCATTTATCGCCTACATTAGGAATATAAGGTTTTTCTCCAAGTAAACTCAGCGCATGGGTATACCACATTTTAGCTTCATTCAGCGTATCCCTTTCAAGTTGCCGGTAGGCTGCATCCCCACGAGCAATTAGCAAATCAAGCATTTTCATAAATGTTGTGACCTTATAATGCATAGGGTCATGCTGTGCGATCGCATCAGGGTTTGTGGTATCAATCGTCGACGCACTCCAAGAGATACTTTCTTCAAGTGGTCTGCAATTCCAATAGTATGGCGCTTTATTGCCTTGCCATGTTTGGTACCCCATTGGGCTCCAAATATACTTAAGCCAGATAAGCGCTTGGTCAAATTGGTTTTCTTGTAATAACCGAGAACACACCATAGCGGGTAAGTAATAAAACATCTCCCAAAAATACAACGAATTAGCCCCCGTAAAATCCATTGGCTCAATATAATTTTTTAGCAATTCAACTTGTACAGGTTGATGACTATTTGGCGTATAATTAGAAAGATAAAATCGGTTATTTGCCACTGAAGCAGAAAGTATACCAATAGATGAAAGACCACTCTGAGCTTGGAAATGCAGTTGTAAAGTTAATTCAGTATTACTAGGAAAATCAATAATATCATTGAATGGTGATGCCTTTCGGCTTAAAGGAACAAAAAGCACGATATTCGTATCGATATCATTCAATCTGCCCTGCCAAAAAACAGCCATAGAAGCACTTTCTGACCCGATAAGTAGCTTAGCCGCTCTTGAGTTACCATGAAGCTCAACATCGTATTTAGGTATAGTGACTCTAATATAATCACCATTCCCCATTTGCGGTTCAGGCAAATATTGCGTATCCATTGTTAAAATCTGATCAATACCTTTATTCGCTTTGGTAATTAACTGCTGTGCAAATAAGGTATTAATTCGAACTCGATGCATATCACGTTGCATGTATTGCGCATATAAATTTGTTTTATTAAAACTAATAACTTCGATATTGGGATTTTGCCGTTGTATTTCAATTTTATAAATTCTTGTTCCTAAACTGCGCATATCAGTAGGGTATGCATTATAACTCACGGTAACCGTTAGCTTATTATTAATAAACTCAGAAAGGGGAATATCAATCTCTAAATGCGTAAAATTGTAAATCATCTCCTCTAAACTGAAGTTTGGTAGTTTTTCAACATAGTTACTGGCTAGAAAATTTTTCTTGGTATCCCCAGAAAAAATATGAACATAGACATTTTGGGGTGGGAGTGCTGTGTTAATATCATAATAGCCATCTGTTTTTGATTTATTGTTGGCAGAATCCGATACCTCCATTCTTCTTATTGGGGTCGTTGATTCTTTTGAATATGAAAGTCGATAGTATTCTTCTGAAGGTGGGATGGGCCAACTACCACCTTCACTTCCTAAGTTATATACATAAAAGTCAGCAGCACTCGGGTTATTAAGAAGAATATTTTGTTTGTATTTACTTCCCGTCTTTGTATGTTGTACGACATTATACAGCGGCTTGCCCGAAAGTGTTTGTTGGGAGTAAATAACAAACTCGCTTGGTTCATTATTATAATATTTTTTCATCATATTACATTGTTCACGCTGACGTGTTCCTTCCCCCCGATAAGAGATACTCAAATTGGCGTCAAGGCTTAATGTAATTACCCTATTTCCTGATTCAACAACACTAATATTGCTAAGGCCACTTCCACTAAGCATAGTTAAGTTATCGTAGCCATATTCTGCATAGATATAGGTATATTGAAATTTTTTATATAAATAATTATCCTGCGCGACTTTTTTAATTAAATATTGGCTTTGTAATGTATCTAAATCATTGTGAACCTTGATAATAATATTCTTTGAATCTTGACTACTCATAGCCTTGGTTGTCATATTGGGGTAAATAAATAAGCCTGATGCGGTAGTTAGCATTTCTTCTGAATAAAATTGTTTTTTCGTATAAAAAAGTATATAGATAATATCTTGTTCTAACCCATCCACCATATTGCTATACAAAGAGCAATAGAACCCAACTTGGTATAACTTGTCTTTTGAAAAAATACGTAATGTGCTATCAAGGCTAAAAGAGTTGCTCGCTGCCCACGTGCCATCGTAATTTAACTTACTGATTTTCAGTGTATAGTGTTCTATTGGTTGATTGTTACTATCTGTTTGTTTTTCTTTTTCAACCCAAGCAACATGAAGTCGCGAATTCAAAATAAACGGCCTTACCCAGTCTTGAACTACATTTATTCCCATCTGAATGGCTTTCCATTCACTCCAAGCACTTGCTGGGAATATTCCGTCTTCATTAAACTGACCTTGGTCGACGCTACGCCAATAAAATCTGCTAGAATCTGCGGAATGGCCAATAAGATAGGTAAACCCATTATCGAAATTAATATTATTATGGTAACCGCTAACGATATTTAAATTTGCGATTTGTTCAAATTGACTAAGATAAGAATTAAACGCAGTTTCTATCGTATCAGGGGGCAAATTACTTTGACTAATGTCTTGTAACATGCCATCCATCATCTGTGTTTGCCCAATTCGCATTGTTGGGTCAAGATAGTTTTCAGGGTAGTACAGTAACTGAGAACAGCCAGCCCATGTACTGTATCTAGCATTATATTTATCCCAATTGATAAAAAATGGGCGGCTGATTACTCTACTTTCGGTTTTGTCTTCTAGATCATTGAGTGCCCTGTAGATGTAGAGTTGTAACGATGCAATTGTTTCTGCAATTCGAGATGTTGTGACTGTCCCTGAGACTTGGTTATCAATTAATAAATAATAGTAAACATCATCACGAGTAGGTAATGGGACAGGAGCCGCTTTCAAGCGATAAAATGTGTTTAATGCATTCCCCCATTGTTCCTCTAATTGATGATAAACTGTTTCATTATCGGATTGCTTCAAAGCGCCTTGTATTAGATGGCTTTGTACAGCCCAGGAAGAGTAGCCTTTTTTAGGGTCGTAAGATAATTCGAGCAACTGAACTATCCCATCAGGCGTGATATTAAGTAGGTTTGATACACAGAGTAACTGTATTGCTATCGAAACTTGATCCCAGTGCCCTAAATAGGTTCGTTCTGGTGTAGGCAAAGAGACATCATCATTATGATTGCGGCTAAGTCCAATTTGCCGAGCGAGCATAAGTGCTTGTCCCACTTTTGCTACATCATCGTTTAGACTACTCGCTAAAATTTCAGCGGATAATTGTTGATGATTCAATGCGGTAAGCACATCATTTGAAAATTCACCTGAACCATTCACCCATTGATGAAATTGTGTTAATTGTAATAATATTTCGGTCGTTAAACCTAATTCGGATAGGCTAGAAATCAATAACGATGGCTTTTTAATAATCAGATCTAATTCTTGTTCGCTTAGATGAATTTGATTAATAATAATAGATAATTGTGTTAGCGTTTGTGTAAATGCAATAACATCAGCGCGTTCTGCATCTGTAAGATATTTCTTTTGGATTAGTTGCCAGAATTTATCCGTCGTTTGCCCATTGGGCTTTATCTGGTTAACCCAATGCAAGCATAGTTCTGAAATATAATTAGAATTTAAGGACAATGTTGAAACAAAAAATGGTGCCATTCTTGTCACAAGTGCTTCACCATGTAAATTAGGTGCTGCACCAATGCCATTTAATAACGTTTGCTGTAAATCATCGAGGGCTGGAGTCCACACTGTACTTGTAATATCGCCTACCATAATAAATAACTGATAAACGCTCCAATTTTGCTCTGCTAACCATAAAGTGATCTTCGATACATAGTGTATAATTTCATGTAGTTGGTCATTGTCGAGGTCATAGAGTGGCACTTCACGATAATCAGATAACTGTAAGATAATCTCAAGTTCATCAATGGTTAATGCATGAGCACGTGCAAGCAACACGATCCGATATAAATCTGATAGCTTTTCCCTTGTGTTCTTAAATGCATAGGAATTATCTCTGCTCCCCATTTGATGAAGTAACCATAATCCAGCATCATCAACCTTAAAACTACGTTTCAATACTGACCGGTGAAAGCTTTCGCCTTGAAGGAGTTTATCTGGATGAACTGTAATGAGTTGTTCATCAAGTTCGTATCGTTTCCCATCAAGTAATGGTGTATTAAATAAAAGATCAAACTGACTGACTTGTAGCGATGTTGACCTTATGCCAACCATTGAATTAGTCAAAATGAAGGCTTCTGAGAGCGTTAAATAACCTTGCTGCACAAATATTTTCGCATGCGCTATTTGATAAATAATATCGGGTGTTAACTTATCAATAGGCAAATCTGTATTAAGAACAATGCGCTCCATGTCTTGTATCGTTAACTCTGTCGCCCTGAATAACCGAACCATTTTGTTGAAATAAAGAAGAAATAATGCGCTGTAATTACCATCAATACCTGTACCTGAAAAACCACAACTTAAACAAGTTAATTCAATTAAGGTGGCAATTTCATCTGTAGAAACTTGATAATAACGAGACAACTGATTTATCGATGATAAATCAGATTCGCTGACCCCTTCAAAATTCTTATCATAAAGTTCATGAATTTTCTCTTCGTCCTCAGTGACGCTTTCTATCAAAATGGCAAAGCTTTCTGGTGGAAGATTTAAGCTAAGGGCTGTCAATCTTTGTGCTGCGAGTAGTTGATTTAAAAGTGGTAAGCTTTTTATTGTTTTTAAATGGGGATCTTGCTGAAAAATTCCTAGGCGGACGGTGTTGTAAGCGTGGTGGTAAGGTAGGCCTCCACCCTGCCGGCATGATGATAATTTTTCTTCAATCTTATCGGGTGGTTCTACCATAATGCTTGAAATTGCACTCACAAGTATTTCATTTGCATAGCTGAGTGTGGACATTTCAGTGTCCATATTGTCTTGAGATAACAGTATATTACTTATATCTGGCCGCCTATTACCTAAATTGTATACAGACTGTTTGTCATGAATAGGCAGAGCCTCTCGATAAAGCTCAGTTAAATAAGCGGCAGGAGAAAATGAAGAAGAAACAGACCCCTCGCTAACAAAATAATTAGAGCGCTCAGGGAACATATCAATGTAACTGTATTTTTCAGCGAGAGACTTTACATTTAATGATCGTAAAGCGGATGTTTGAGGGTTAATACGGGCCAATAATTGGGATTCAAATAATCGACTCTCATTGCGTTTTTCTTGTGCAATTTCATATAAATTGACGATTTCATTCCTGTTTAAAATATGACTAAACTGCTCATGTAACTGTTCTTGAGACATTAACATGATATCTGCTAATGATAGTGTTTTCGAACTTAATTTATTAACTTTATTTGAAATCATTTCAAATGATGGCATTAAACACTCCTTACTCATTATGGTTTCATAGTCTCATATCTAAAAATCAATAAGACACTACTTTAACAGCCACTAAGTAGGTAACAATCTTATGACCAATTAAACTAATTCCAATTTAGTGTTAAAATAAAAATAATAAATTATTTTTTTTATTGCTATTAAACACTAAACAAAAGAGTGAAGTATATAATGTAAATATAAACAAAATATGAATATAAATATTCATAAAAAAAGGGGTGACCAGCACCCCATAAAATAGCGAATCATGAAAATGAAAGTAAAGATTAATTACGAAATAAATATACCCCAAAAAAAGACAATAAACAATCATAAATAAAACCAATAATTAGCAATAAAAATAAAAACAATTCATTAACTAACTAAGATATATATAAAGCATATTTCTTAAATATTTAGCACGTAAACAATTAGTTCATCTGGTTATAATAGAATAAAAAATAATTGCTAAGCAAATTGCAGGGCCAAAAGGCACATGGTGTTTCTCATCAATGTCATAGTAACTTTTATAATCACCTCGATCAGGAGAATAACTGTATAATCTAAATATGACATAGCATATTATGCCAAATATGGACGATAGTAAAAATAACCAATGCGCCTGTGAAATGCCAATAAATGTAGCCCCTGCGGCAAATAATTTAGCATCACCATCACCCATTCCCTCTTTCCCTGTCACAAATTTAAATACTATCATAATAGTTTTTATGCATAGCCACATAAAAGCGCAACCGAGTACCGCTTGAATAGGAATAACAGATGTCCATTTCAAGACTGAACTCACTAAACCTAACCACATCAATAAGTAACTTAGTTCATCAGGAATGAGATACCATTTAAGATCAATGAAAAAGATGGCGTAACATAGACTAAACACAAGAAGAAAAACAATTATTGTCATCAGTTCATTATTTTGATAAAAACAATAAAAAAACACACTAAAAACAACGCCAAAAATAAATTCCGAAAGTGGATATATCTTTGATATTGTGTTTTTACAATGTCTACATTTACCCTTTAATAAAAACCAACTAATAACAGGGATATTATCGCGTTTATATACCTTAATTTTACAGTGTGGGCAATGAGAATGAGGAAAGCTTAATGTTAATAACTCCCCCACTCCTCGATTAAAAATGATGAGTGGTAATCGATAAATAACCACATTCACAAAACTTCCAATACAGCAGCCTACAACAAATGCAAGGAAAACATAAAAAAGATAAATAAAATTATACATATTAATCACAAACATTTAAGATTGAGCCATCTTTACGATACTGTCCCTCATTAATATAAACGTTATTGTAGGCATTAATACTTCCCCTAAAATACGTCTGAGCATATTTTTTGTAGCCAAACTCAGCTAAGTTTCCAGTAATTAAGTCCGTATTAGTATAAATAAAATCAGTTTTTTTTAAGTTTATGTCATACTGTGGAAATTTTTTTCCACGCGCCATTTCCTGATATAAATCAGCAAAACCAACTCGAGGACCTGCAAAAGCATTCCGTTCTTCTCTATATTGTTTAGAATAATTGGTATTGGTTGCAAGATTACGAATATCTGGAATTCGGCTCCAATCCATTGCTATAGCATAGGTTTCCCCTAATGACATACTCACTTTAGCACTCAAGTTCGATAAATATTGAACTTTTAAATCTTTATCAATTCCTATTGAGATATTGCCATCATTTTCCTCATCCCAGCCAGACATCTCAACTTTACTCAGTTCTAATATCGGTGGATCCATTGATTTTGGGTTATAACCAGGTTTAGCACTCCAAGTAAATGCAACAAAAGCAGGTATATTAGAAATTTCAGGTCTTGGTGGTGATTCTCTATCTTCTACTCTGATTATTAACTTCTTAATTGAACGCGTCGGTATCCACATAATTTCATCAGGTTGCCTTAAACTTACGGGCATTATTCCCCCGACCATACGTTGTACGACGGGCTTGTAGTAAAGAGAATAGGAGCTCGGATTTTTCCACATCATAACTTGGTTATAATATGGTTCGAACCATTTCTGTTTATCTGCATCTTGAGGATAACCAATCCCTGCATCAGAAACATTCATTCCCTTAATAAATCTTGCACTGAGCGGAACTTGTGAAACTTCGTCTCCTCTTCCGTAAGGACCTAAAGAGGGGGCACCATCCCAATTGACTTGTCGGTCACCAAAAAAATTAGCCAGTTTTATTGGAATACCTCGTTCATCCTCTCTCCAAAAATACACTTCATATTTGACTTGAATTCGGTTTTTAAACTCTGAAATCATGCCAAAATTTCTTAATGATGAAACTACAAGTGGTAACGGTGTAGAGGTATTAGCACAAACCAGCTTAGCTGGGTTTACTGGTCCTGAGCCATCAATATATTTAATCCCTTTTGTATAAGCACCATTAACAACCATTGGTAATAGCAATGCACTTAAACATATTTTTTTTAATTTCATGTTTTTACCCATTACATTTGTGACATTTTCGATAATTGGTCGGATAAAGAAAATAAAGCAATAAACACCCAAATGACGCAACCTCCTAATATCAATGTTGAAAATGACTTTAATAATGCTGCTAATTTATCCATTTTCTCATTAATGTTTATTTTGGATTTTTCTGATACGGATGTTAAAACTTCATGAAATGACGGCAGTGCTGAGTATAAGCTAATATTCAAAAGTTCATGAACATTCAATAACCCAGTATTAAGTGCATCACCATAGTTCATACCTTTTGCCATATTAACTTGCATAATTTTAATGTGGCTTTGCAACCAGCGATTTGCATTTAAACTTAATATCGTTAAGGCATCGTTAATGGGTATTTTATTTTTAAGCATGCCAGATAAACTGTTTAATACGATAGAGGCATTTAATTGCTTAAATGTCGAAAATGGTATAACTTTGTCAATAAAACGGTCACGAATTAAACCTGTTAAGTTTGCCATTATGAGACGAATAACGATGGTGCTAATGACTAAAAAAACAAGCATGTATATCCATAACCCTTCATATAATGCTAGTCCAAAGTTATACAGTGAACTAGTCACTCCAGGCCAACGGCTCACAGGTAAAACCTTTTCAAATGCAGGAAAAACCTTTAGTGAGTAACCCGCAATAACAACCAATGACAAAATAAACATAATCATAGGGAAAGTTATTGATTTAATGACCTTAGCCATTAGTTGATCTTTATATTTAATCACATCAATAATACTGGTAAAACCATTTGCTAGTGCCCCACTTTTTTCTGCTGAATAAATTAAACTGAGTTCATTTTTGGGTACCATACCGTCAAAAACAGAGGCGATAGATTCTTTATTTGCCATTTTATCTAAAAGGAAATTCAATTTTTTCACGAATCCTTTTCCAATAATTGAACCGCCTTCTTTTTTAAGTTTTATGATTGAATCATATATTGGAAGGTTAGAATTAATCATATCTGCACAAAATTGATATAAGTATAATCGTTGAGACTTAGTGAATCTTTTCAAATATCACCTCCAGATCTTCAGGGGGAATAACACCAAACTCATGAGTAAACCAGTGATAACAAACTTTATTTTCAATCACGAGTAACATCGTTTTTTCTTTTATTTGAAACCCTTCTCCGATCCCCTCACCCATAAAACGTTTTTTCCGCCAATACACATAGGCTTCTAACCAGTTATTTTTCGCAATTGCGGATAGTTCATCGATTGAAGGTCGCATATATTCAACCACTAACTTTCTCCCGCTAATTCCTGTATTTTTGCAGTGTTTACATCCGTCACGATTGATAATAGAAATATCTTTTTGAAACTTACCCAAGATAACGGTCTCCGTTTTTTTACAATGGGGACATAAAAGAGGCATTAGCTTCTGACATTGTAGGCCGGCAATAAAGCCAGGTGTGGAAAGTTTGTCACCTGCTATTCCTAATGCAGATAATCGTTGTAATAACGTTACAATGCTTCCCGCATGTACTGTAGTGAAACAGTAATGCCCGCTTTCAACTGCACCAGATAACGCATTAGCAGAAATTTTGTCACGAATTTCGCCTATCATTAAAACGTCTGGGTCACGGCGAAGTGCAGACTTTATAGCCGAATGAAATCCCCCTCCATCAACATCTAATACTGAACTTTGCTTAGTGCCATAGATATAATATTCAACTGGATCTTCAACAGTCAAAAAGCAACCTTTATTATTGAAGCGGTTAATTTGCAGCCACTCCATAACTGTTTTAAGTGTTGTCGATTTTCCAGATCCTGTTGTACCTGCGATAAAATATGCACCATAAGGATTGCTTAAAATCGTTTTAATATCGTCGATTTCTATTGGCGACAACCCTGTACTTTCGAGCCTAGGATTTGGATTAGTATCGATGGATGCGGGAATTATTCGTAAAACGCAGTGATAACAGTCACTCGATTCACCAAATATAGGAAAATGAGCATACCTAAAGCGGTATTTTTTACCTTGTAAATCATAAAGAATATTCGCACTTTGTGGCTGCTGACGATTCCACGTTGTTTCTTTCGTTGTAGCCTCAACGTTATACAAGACGAAAACTAACTCATCACAACTTGTTGATGTCATTTGTGAATAGAGAATTAAAGAACCATTAACTCTAAATTCAATTTTAGCAATCACATCTCCTCGTGTAATATGCAAATCACTCGCCCCTGTATCTACCGCTATTTGTAATAAACTTTCGAGTTCCTTTTGAACATGGCTCGTTTCAAGTAAAATGCTGTTACTTGTTGCTCGCGTTGCGTTTTCAATTATTTGATAATACTGGGCTTCATTACTTAACATAAACCCGTTAATAGCCTTTTTATATACAGATATCGCATAATGTAAATCCATATAAGCAGCAGCTAGGTGGTTAATTTCCAACTTGTTAACAATCAGATATTTTTTATTATTATAATCAACTGTAATCAAATCTTTTTCTAATAAATTTAATTGACATTTTTCTAAAGCTTTTACGCCATTTTCTATATTATTTAAATAAATCAAATCAACAGGTAGATTCATTTCATTCAATAACTCTATATTGTTGATTTTTTAGAACAACACGATAACGCGTCCCATTCATTTTAAATGGTGTATTCTCTGTAGTAAAAGTGACTTGTTTATTTTCAGGATTAATGACACCAATTTTTTTTACCCCTGCAATATGAGAAATCATAATTACCTTTGGCCTTTCAGTGGGTTTAATCGGTGCATCCATTAATTCAGTTATTTTCTGTTCATAAGCTTCATTTTCAGGCTCATTCACAATAGTTCTTTCTTGAACCATTGGCTCATTGAGTAGCTCATTAACCTCTTTAAGTTCCTTTCTTAGCTTCGCTAATGTGATTTGATTTTCTATATTTAGTTTTTCAGATTCAAACTTCAGGTTGTTTTGCATTAAATCGATGATATTTTTCTGTTCGATAGAAAGTTCAGCAGTTTCAGGAGCCACTGCATCTACACTTTCACTCTGCTCTTCTGCAAAAGCATTTTGACTGCTTATCATAACGATAAATAATGGAAGAATTATTTTGTGCATGTAAAAACTCCTGTTACTTTAATATTGTTGCTATCTAATTTTTCGATAGACTTAAAAGTATAAAAATTAATATAAGGTTGTCTTTCCAGTATTTTTTTAATTTTCAATGGGTTTTCAGGAAGTATTAACTCGAATTTTGAAAATAGCAGATGGTGACTATCTACATAATCTGAATATTTCTGTTCTAAATTAGCCACTGATGATGACGGAAGCTCAATAAATATTATTTTTTCATGAGGGTTATTTTTAGCCGAATTAAATGCATAAATATAATTGATATAATCATTACATAACGGCGTATTACCATGCACATGATTAATAATATTTTCTATCACTAGGCCATTTGTGTAATTTATTTTTAAATTAGAGAACCCAATGCTATCTGGACTGATTGTTCCGTCATATTCTTCATTGAAAAATATTTTTTCCTGAACATTAAATATAGCACCTTGTTTTAACTTATAGAAAAAATCACAACCTTCTGTATTACAATTAAAGGAATCCTCGGAAAAACCACTAAGTGTAAACGTGTAGCGGCTCACCATAATTTGTTCGAGTATGCTTATTAAGTCATCAATTTGGTATCCTCGTGATTGACTAATATAGTAATCAGATATCTTTTTCTTTTCACTAATAATTAATTGTTGCCTTTGCTGCTCTATTTTTTCTTCATCAACCTTTTTTTGATATATATAGTAAGCACCTATGGAAATCATAATAAAAACAGCAATCACGACTAGAGAAATCAACATATTTTTAGATTTCAGTAATCCATGCTCTCGCCATCCAGAAAGAATATCTTTCATATTAATATCCTTAATATAGAAATAAAATAAAAACAGCCATAGTAAATAAAAGAACAGATATTGATATTAACGTGTATAATTTAAATGACTTTATACGATATTTTTCTTCCTGAGCTTTAAACTCTTCATAAATGGCATTAAATATTTCATTATTGAAAACAGTAATATTCAATGATGCATATTCGGAACTATCTTTTTGATTTAATATGTATGTGAGCATGCTTTCAGTAATAATGGTATCCGAAGGTGAAATTATACAATCATCTTTTATACAAATTAAATAATAATTGGTCACATCATTTTCAACTACTGGTGCATAAAAAAAACCATCACCATATAACTCTTTTATATACAAAGCTAAAATTTCATAAACTCTAACATGCCGAGGAAATAAAACCTCCTTCATACCGTTTTGTGTTTGATAACGTATTTTTTTATACTTTTTCTTTGTTGACTCTAGCCAGAAGCGATGCCGGTGTTCATTAATCTGAGAAGAGTCAACCCATATACCATTAATCGCTAGTTTCTTTTTTAGCAATTCATTTAATGTCATAACTTACTCATTAACTGAAAAATAGTTATCTATACCAACAATCATAATCACAGTTGAATTTGCATCTTCTCCATTTAATATCCCTGAAAAAATACCAGCTTGTTGCATATCGGAGTCACTATCTTCATCATATTTGCCAACAATCAGTAAATCACCAGGTTTAATCGTTGAAGTATTAAACATTTCTGTTGTTGTAAAATTCGGTAATTGAACGCCATCAAATTTATCAATACTGATTAAATTCTTACGCGTAAAGCCACTAGCCACTTCGATTTTTCCATCAGATAGTGCTCTAGGCGTAATGATAAAACTACTCCCCGTTACGATCTGGTCCGTTGTTAATTGGCTTTCTGTGATATCCATACTGGCATTTTTGGTACTGGTTACACCTGAAACATAATGATGTGTTTTTGTTAGATTCAATGGTATTGGCATATTATTACGAGTAATAAAAGAGCCACTTTGTAATATTTTACTTCCCGTTAACTTATATACAGCATCTAATTGACTAGCCAACCGGAATTTTGCATCTTCTCCACCATGGAAATTAGAATTTGCATTTAATTTCCCAGTAAGCTTTGTCAACAAATGCTGATTGAAGCCAATTTGAGTTCCTCCACTATTATAAGAAAAGCCTAATTCAGCTTCGAGATTTTTTGATTTCCCTTTATCAATAATATAAATTTTATAGCTCACAACAAACTGACGGTTATTTGCTTGTTTGTATTGCTCTAGCACTTTACTTACGTGCTCATATTCCGACTGGCGGCCAACAAACGTCAATATTGAAGAATCTTGGAATATATTATAAACACCTGATGAAATGTATTTATCCATCATATCTTTTACATCGTCCCAAAAAGAGGATTTAAACGATGTTGTCGATTTACCTTTTAATCCACTAGAAGAAGCGGCCTCATTATTTGAGATATCTAAACTAGCCTCGTAATTATTATCTTTACCATAGTAATCAAGGCTAATAGCATAATTTGTATACAAATTAACTTCGAGTAAATTATTTTTCTTTAGCTGTATATTTACATCATATAAATTAGACAGGTAACTAATAAACTCTTTTAAATCACCATTAAAGTTAATCGTATAAACCGTACTCTTAAGTATTTCCTCGCCAGGTACTTGATTTTCAGTTTCACCAGGCGTGTTTGCATCAATTTTATACGTAATTTTCATTTGCTCGCCAAGCATTTCCATTACCGTATAGATATTAACTGGCGAATAAGAAGTTAATGAAACTTCCTTGTCCAAGACTTTTTTTTGTTGGCGATCGTAATCAACCTCTTTTCCCAAATAAGGTGAATCTAATGACATAAATGCACTTTGCTTACTATCATTGATATCTTGCAATCCTGTCACACGGTCGAGCAACTCTTTTTCATCATATTTTTCTTCAAAAAAGCTGTTACATCCTTGAATAAAAAAAGGAATTAGTAAAAAAATTATTTTATTTAGTTTCATTGCTGTTTCTACTTATTAGTTATCTATAACAAGAACATTATTTTTTTCATAAAATTTAAGGTGAAACCCTGCTTTTTGGTAAGATAATTGCTTACCCAGTTTTTCCATAACTTCAATTTTGTTCTTACCATCAATTTTTATTTCATTAAAAACCACAATATCTTTTGGGCTATTCCATATAAAATCAATTCCATTAAACCGAGCCCAGTCTTCAACACTTTGGCTGAGAAGTTCATTCTTTTTCAATACTAACTCACTAAGAGCATCAACTTTATTTTCTGCACCTACTAAAATTTCTTCACTGTTTATTTCTTTATTATGCTGATCGTTAATTTGGGGCTCATTCACTATTGCTTTTATTTCTTTCATCGGTTTTAAATTAATCCACTCTTGCACTTCTATATCTGTATTTGCAAAACTGCTTAACGTAAAACCACATAACATAATCAAATAATTATATTTCATCTTACTTGTACCTTTTAATCATATGCCGTCCCGTAATCCCCTTTAATTGAACTACACCATTCAACGGCCATAATGGATAACGATTTTGGATTAATATATGTTTTTGATTCTGCCAGTGCAGGATTATTGACCCCTAGAGAAGCAGTAATCATCCACACACTTTTACCATTGTGAACACTATTTTTGGGTTGTAAAACAACACCTGCCGCTAACCCCACATTCGTGATTTTATTTTTTCGCGTGTTATATTCCTTACTAAGATCGATATCTAATTTTTTATCCTTTTCGTATACGACGGGCATCATCGATGAAACAGCAACAGTGAGCCGCGGCCATAGCCTAACATTTTGTACTACTGGACATAATTTTTGTGGAATAATAATTTTACCCTCTTCATTTTCAACACTTCCTGTATAATTCTCATCCACGATCATCTTTTCATCATTCCCCGTAAAGTTGTGATAACTCACCTCTGGTACAGTACGATATTCCTTTATTAATTTATTACCGTCATAATGGCTATCTTCAATGATGATATTGGCAACCAATGTGCCCGTAACTTCATTTCCCTTATTATCTGTATCCGTTAGCATAAAATTACTTTCAGGAAGATATTGTGCATTCGTAATTGGAAATTTAGGATCTTGTATTTTTAACGCTAAACATGTCGCTTTTGTTTTATTTTCCCTGTCCCAGCAAAGCGTCGGTGATTTTTCTTCGTTATCTGTTTTACCACTCGTCAATACTAAAGTGTTTTCATCTTTAGCTTTTAAACATGGACCATATTGATTGGTTTTGGTGTTCCAACATAGTTTGTCGGCATTCACCGAGCCGTCAGATCTTAAAAACTTTCCAGCCTTAATATTGAAACTAAATCTTAAGCCATAATCAAAATTTTGATTATTGACTAGCTCAGCATGAGATGCCAAATTACCAAACTGAAGGTTCTCGTTATCTACCTTAATGAGCTCCCAACCAGTGTTAGCCATAGAACGATTTTTTTTAACAAAACTTGCCTGTGTTAAATATAAAAATTTATTTTTAAATGCCTCACTAAAATTGCCATAGAAGGACTCAATATATAAACCCTGCTTATCCTCAATTGGGTGGTATAAAACGATAAAATCTACGCGTTCAATTGTTTTTTTTACTTCATCGCCAACGAGGTCAACTCTTTCAATAGAGAAATCAGGATTTTCAACAAGTAATGCATCTATTGTGCATTTTAAAAATTCTTTTTTTAATGAAATATCTAACAAACTTCCTTTACATGTTTTATCAATAAACAAATCTCTATCACTGTCCTTCCCTGGGCCCCAATTAAAATGTTTACCATCCTTCGTGATTGCATCTTCAATTTTATAATTACCCGTTCGTTTGCTGTAATTTACATTTTTTTGATTGCTTTGAAATAAAGGATTACGAATGAAATTATTATCTTCTTTTTCTAATTCGTCGTTATTAATAAAATCGATAAATCGATAAACCTCATCAGCGACAGCATCTGAAATATGTTGCCTATGGTTATCTTCAATTCTATTAATAATAAATCTTGTCAATGGGATCATTATTACGCCAATTATTCCAAGAACGACTATAACTTCAAGTAATGAATAACCAGCTATTCTATTATTTCTCATGTTTATTCTCTTGAACCTCCCTAATTACAGGGAGGTTCTTTAGCAAGTTATTACTGCTTATTATTAACGGCTACCTAAAATAACCGAGTTTTCAGGGCTGTCGGTACATACACCAGCAACTACGTCTGGCGTAATATTTTTATTTCCATCTGCATTTAATGTACGTAAAATATTCGCAGTAGGAACAACTGACATATCTACAGCTGTAGTAACGCTGTATGTACCCGCTGCGGCTGAATCTATAGCAACATAATCCCACTGATTACCCACTTGGGAAATAATATTACGACATTGATCTTGATTTAAGCCATTAAGCTCAATTACAAAACCTTTAAGGCCTGTTTCAGATTGTGCTGCAGCTGTTTTTGCACCACCAATATTTAGGAAGTCATTTGAAATACTATTACGTGCTTCATCAATAGATAACTTACCTAATTGAACAAGCCGTGCAATTGACTCTTTAGACGTTGCTGTTTCTTTAATATTATCGACATTATAACCACTCGCCGCACCTGTTGAAGGAGGATAGCCCGTAGAGCGTTGGTATGCGTCCTTCATCGCAACTCTGACGGTATTGGTATTACTTACAACATCAGAGACAGCACGGCTATCAAATGCACGCTGTGCTAATACCACAACACCCGCTGCAATTGTCCCAATAATACCTAATACAATGATAATTTCTAATAGCGTCATCCCTCTTTGTTTTTTAGCTTCGTGATGTTTACGTATTTTTTTTAGTAGTTCCATTTTTAAGCTCTGTGTCTGCTGATAGACTTTAAACATAGGTATTCCTCAAGAATTTAATCCAATTTAATTTGATAATTTATAAAATTATATTACAGGCAAAAACTATATTAATTAAACCAATAACTCTTCTTACTAATTAAGTTCCTTCTAACTTCCCTTCATTACAATAATTATTAGTTTAAATTATTTATCAGTCAATAAAGTTTTACTCAAAGAAATATTTAGGTGGTAAACAGACTGTGAAAAATATTAACTTAATCTTAATATTACATATACTGACTATATTGCTATCATATATTTTAAATAATAGGGGGATATGCATATAAATCAATATTAGGATTATTCCTAATGTTATTTAAGCAAAAAGAAACATTCTCTTACATTATTTATTTAAATACAATCACTATAAATATATACAAATAAGTAATATTAATATATTTTACTCTATATTCGGTTAAATACACTTATTTTAAGTAATTGAGATATTGCAATTACACTACATTAGTTTAATACAATGACATGTATTTTAGCCGAACTACTACTTTTACTAGATAATATTGCTATAGCCTCAATAAGCTGTGTGGCAGATAGCATTGATATGAGATTAATAATATGGCATATTCTAAATTAGTTTTTTCAGGTACATCCTTTACTTCTAATCATGAATCCACGCTGAATCAGAAAACAGAAAAACCGATGAAACCTGACTTAAAAAAAGCAAAGTTAATACAAGTTCCAATGATATATATAGATGCTTTTGAAAGCATAAAAAATGAAGGTTATACCTCGCTATCCTTCTCCTCTTATCTTATTGAAGCATTAAAAGAGAAAATTATTTGCGATGTTTCAAGGCTTGATTCATAACCTATATTAGTATTTAGTATATGATAAAAGAATCGCGCACTTCATATTTAATGAAATACGCGATTCTTTTATTACCTTTTATACTAACAATTAAAAAAATATTATTTATTCATTTAATTTAGCGGTAACCCCGTCGATGATTACTTGAAGACCAACTGTATGTTGTATCGCTTGGAACTAGTTTATCTTTTTTCTGTTGTGCTCGAATTTTTCTAGTTTCTTTATCAACTTCTTTAGAAATTTCCGCAATAATTTCTTTTTTGACTTTCGTTTGCTCAGAGTTGGTTAATTCACGCTCTAATTTCTTACGTTCTTGTGCAAGTCGTGTTCGCACTCGGTTTTTTTGTGTTTCTGTCATTTCCTGGATAGTTAACATTTTCATCATACAACCCCTTACTCATGTTCAAATTCCGACTTACAATATAACACTATTCGTAAAACCATAATATGAAAAACGACAATCATTATGCCTTAATAGGCCTTTTTTGATTCAGCGGTAGCTGTAAAAATACGGAATTAAGCGTATAGTACTGAGCATTGCTACTTGGATAAGCGTATTTTTACTATCATGGAATTAATCCCTTCACTACAAAATATTCGCCAGATACTTGTTTCTGATACCCCCATTATTGACGTCCGCGCTCCCATTGAGTTTCAACAAGGTGCAATGCCCGCGGCGATAAATCTTCCACTAATGAATGATGAAGAACGAGCTGCTGTTGGTACTTGCTACAAACAGTACGGGTCACATAAAGCGGTTGAGCTTGGTCATCAATTAGTGAGTGGTGAAACCAAAGCCAACCGTATCACCGCATGGAAAACGGCTTGCCAACAATATCCAAGTGGTTTTATTTGTTGTGCTCGCGGTGGTATGCGTTCACATATTGTACAGGCATGGCTTAAAGAAAATGGCATAGACTACCCTCTAATTAATGGCGGTTATAAAAAGCTTCGTCAAACAACTATTGATGCCATTAATGAGTTGTCCCTACGTCCGACTATTTTAATCGGTGGATGCACAGGAAATGGTAAAACAACTCTGGTTCATAACCAACCTGATGGGATTGATTTAGAAGGTATTGCCCATCACCGCGGCTCGTCTTTCGGTCGCACTTTACAAGCACAATTTTCCCAAGCCACCTTCGAAAATTATCTTGCTGTCGAGCAACTAAAAAAAGCGAGCAACCACACTCGCTGGGTGCTTGAAGATGAAGGCAGAGCGATTGGTGCAAATAGCCTTCCCGTTACATTACGAAAACAAATGGAAAAAGCATCTATCGCAGTTATTGATGACCCTTTTGAATTACGCCTTGAACGGCTCAAGCATGAATATTTTGACCGAATGACGCACGACTTTATTGAGGAATATGGTGAAGAGACGGGATGGCAATATTACAGTGAATATCTACACCACGGTTTGTTTGCTATTCGTAAACGGTTAGGCTCCCAACGAGCCGCTGAACTCACTCACTTATTGGATATAGCCCTAAAGCATCAGCAAACTACTGGCGAAACACAGTCACATTTTTCTTGGCTTTGCCCATTATTGCATGAGTATTATGATCCAATGTATCGTTACCAATTAAGCCAAAAACAGGCACGAATTGTTTTTCAAGGCACTTACCATGAGGTTGAGAAGTGGCTTAATCAATAAGCTTTTATTTCCTGAAAATAGCAACAACGGGGATGATGCCCCGCTGCGCTATTTACCTTCATTTATAAAGCTATTTTATCGAATCAGGTGCCGGTTTATCTACATTTATCTCATAAAGTTGTAGCGCCCGATTAACTTCTGAACGGGAAATCGTGCCTTCATCCGCTAATAATTTCAATGCAGCCACCACAATAAAATGACGGTTGACCTCGAAAAATTCGCGTAGTGCCTCACGCGTATCTGAGCGCCCAAAACCATCTGTACCTAATGAAATAAATTTTCTGTCTGATACATACGGTTTAATTTGGTCACCCACGATCTTCATATAGTCTGTCGCAACCACCAATGGCCCTTTATATGGCTCAATCATCTGTTGAACATACGGTTTTTTAGGCTCATCTTCAGGGTGCAACATATTCCAACGCTCTACCTTCATCGCCTCGCGTCTTAACTCATTTAAGCTGGTTGCACTCCAAATGTCGCAATTCACCCCAAAGTCATTCGATAAAAGCTCAGCCGCTGCAAGGGTTTCTCGCATAATAGCGCCACTTGACATTAACTGAACCCGTGGTGAACTTTCAGGTGCATTATCATAAGATTGAAATAAATAAGCACCTTTTAGAATGCCATCTTCTACCCCTTCTGGCATGGCGGGTTGCGGATAACCCTCATTAAGTAGTGTGATGTAATAGTAAATATCTTCTTGATCAACGAACATTCGTTGCATACCATTTTGGATAATCACTGCTAATTCATAGGCATACGCTGGGTCATAAGAAACGCAACTTGGGATCACGGAAGATAAAACATGGCTGTGACCATCATCGTGCTGTAAACCTTCGCCCATTAAGGTTGTGCGCCCAGAGGTCGCTCCAAGTAAAAAACCTTTGGTACGCGCATCTGCCGCCGCCCAAGCTAGGTCACCCACACGTTGTAAACCAAACATGGAATAAAAAATATAGAAAGGGATGGTTGGCACATCATGGTTACTGTATGCCGTTCCAGCGGCTATCCATGTAGAAATCGCCCCAGATTCGTTGATCCCTTCTTGCAGAATTTGCCCGTCTTTTGCCTCTTTATAGTAACTTAATTGACCTGCATCTTGTGGGGTATAAAGTTGCCCTAAGTAAGAGTGAATACCAATTTGACGGAATAACCCTTCCATCCCAAAAGTTCTCGATTCATCAGGGACAATTGGAACTACAAGTTTGCCAACTTCGGCATCTTTGAGTAACACATTCAAAATATTTACGAATGCCATTGTGGTGGACATATTACGTTCCCCACTGCCTTTGAATAAATTAGCAAAACTGGCTAATGGCGGAATAACAACGGGGCTTGTTTGGCCAAAACGTGCTGGAATATAGCCCCCCAATACTTGGCGCGTACTCTTAATATAGAGCGCTTCTGGGCTATCAACTTCAGGTTTAAGATACGGGATTTCCTCTAATTGCTCGTCTGGCACAGGCAAATTGAGTTTGTCACGGAAGGCTCTAACTGCGTCTTGGCTCATCTTTTTCAATTGGTGATTGATATTTTGCCCTTCACCCGCTTCGCCCATCCCAAAACCTTTTACTGTCTTGGCTAAAATGACAGATGGCTTACCTTTGGTATTTACGGCTTGATGATAAGCGGCGTAGACTTTTTCAGGGTCGTGCCCCCCACGGTGTAAATTCCAAATGTCATCGTCACTCATATCCGCAACAAGTGCGAGCAATTCTGGATATTTGCCAAAGAAATGTTCCCGCACATAAGCACCACTTTGTGATTTGAATGTTTGGTAATCACCATCAACGCACTCCATCATTCGTTGCATTAATAAGCCCGTAGTGTCTTTTTCCAGTAGTTTGTCCCAAGCGCTTCCCCAAATAACCTTAATGACATTCCAACCAGCCGCTTTAAATACCGACTCAAGCTCTTGAATAATTTTACTATTACCACGCACTGGGCCATCGAGTCTTTGTAGATTACAGTTCACGACAAACACTAAATTATCCAGTTTTTCTCGTCCACCTAGTGATATCGCCGCTAAGGATTCTGGCTGATCCATCTCCCCATCCCCAAGGAAAGCCCAAACTTTACGGCCTTGGTGAGGTTTAAGGTTACGATATTCAAGGTAACGCATATAACGCGCTTGATATGCAGCGGTTAGTGGCCCAAGCCCCATCGATACCGTCGGATACTGCCAAAAGTCAGGCATTAAACGCGGGTGAGGATAAGACGATAAACCACGGCGTACTGATTCACGACGAAAATTATCGAGCTGTTCTTCGTCAATTCTTCCTTCTAAATAGGCGCGGCCATAAATTCCTGGTGCAGAGTGTCCTTGGATATACACCATATCCCCAGCGAAATCATTCGTTCTACCTCTAAAAAAGTGAGTAAAACCAATATCGTATAACACTGCTGCTGATTGGTAGGTTGCAATATGCCCTCCCACATTAGAGTGTTTCCCCGCGCGGAGCACCATCGCCATCGCATTCCAACGAATATACGCGTTTAACCGCCCTTCAGTTGCTAAATTACCTGGGTATTCAGGTTGGTTATGGACGGAAATACTATTGATATATGGTGTGGTCACAATGCTCTGAAAATCACCGTATTTTCGTTGATCTGCTTGTGCCATTTTATTAAGCAAGAAGTGTGCGCGCTCACGGCCATCAGCTTCAGTAACGCCTTCATAGGACTCAAGCCATTCCGCGGTTTCCTGAGGATCAACATCTTTTTCTATTGTTGTGTGGTTCATACTTTCTCCCAAATCTACTTTCCCATCAGGGCAGGTTTACGTCTCAAACTGGAATACTGACCTTTTAATTGCAATTGCTATAGTTGCGATCACTATCATAACCTACGGTATAGTTGCATATGCAATATTAGTAAAAAAGACTTTATCCTTTTATAATTGCAATTGCAACTAACTCCCTTTAATGAAAAAAGGCCATATGAAAACTCAACAAGCGGATTTGTGGTTTTCCTTTGTCCGCGCACATCGGATCATCATCAGAAAAATTGAAGCTAAACTTTCCGAAGCAAAATTACCTATTTATGCGTGGTATGATGTTCTATGGGGCTTGGAAAGTGGTGAAAATGGAACACGTCGAATGCATGAATTGGCAGATGTCGTGGTGATTGAACGTTATAATCTAACGCGTTTAATTGACCGTTTAGAAAAGGAAGCGCTCGTCATTCGCTCTCGTTCAGATGATGACAGAAGAGCATCTTTTGCCACAATTACGGAAAAAGGCAAACAGCTTCGCAAACAGATGTGGGAGATCTACCGAGAAGTGGTTAAAACACATTTTCTCAATCAATTTAGCGAAGCTGAAATCAACGATTTTGCCAATGCCCTTGATAAGGCAGCCTTGAGCGCAAAAGATTAACGCAAACATCGCGGTATAATTCACGATACCGCGATAGTCTAATAGGTTAGCTTTTCAATCGCTTCTTCATACATGGCGACAGAGATCTGATTTGCCTCATAAAGTTGTTTCAATGCACACAACACAATCCAATTTACTGATGGATAAATAATGCCATTTTTATCGATAGAGTCAGAGCCCAGCGCCATAAATCCTCGTGGTATAAATGGTTTTATCTGCTTAGCGATATGGTGTGAGTAATCCGTTACAGCAATGACGGGTACTTTGGCATTACCTAGACAGCGGTTAAGGTGAGAAGAAGCAAACTGCTGTTTCGCATCAAACGCCAACCGAGTATAACTTGGGCAACTCCACACAGCAGACTCAATGCCCCATTGTGTTTTCAATAATTGAGCTGCCAGTTTAACTCTTTCGAGTGATTTACCCGCACCGCACAATTGAATATCAATTTTTGGCACACTGCGTGATAACGGGTACATACCTTTAAATGCAGCTATTGCTTCGTCTTCAGATAAAGGTTCGGTTGTTTGATGCACACTGTGTAATGCCATATACACCAATAACTTATTACCATTTAAGTACAGCTGTGTTAACGCTTGCTGGGCAATCGCTGCAGCTTCTTGTGCATTCGCAATATCATAAGCTAGCCAATTTTCCATCGAGGCCAATTTCAATGGAAACCACGGATAAACGCCTTTGGGTAAATAACTTTCACCTGTATCGATGCAGTTGAGAAAAATCCCTTTATGGTTTGTTTCTGTCTCAAGTGCACTTAACTGCTCAATTAAGGGAGTATTCACAAAATAAAACAGGGGCTTTTCATAGGTTTCTTGGCTATTAAACCAAATTGGCCATGCCGTTTCTTGCTGCCCCGTAACGCTGTTTTGGTTAATAACCCAAATAGCAGCGTTCTTATGTTTAGTATCGCCGATATGTTTAATCGCTTTATGGAGCAAACTTGCTGGAGAACTTGGTAGATTAGCGTAATCAGTAGCTACCTGATTAATATGTTGTAAACATAAACTCGCTGCTGCTTGAGTTTGTGCCGTTGCCATAGGCATTTTCATTGATTGGATAAGCATTAGTACTTCGCCTTATTTAATTGCATTTACAATGATTGTAATTGCAACAATAAGACGAAGTCAAATGAAGCCCACCGCCTACTTTTTAATGATTATTTCTGTAACACCTTGATAGATAAGTCTTGTTGCCAATGTACCTAAAATCAACCCGACCACTTTCCCAACCACTTTATGAATACGGGAATAGCGCCGTCTAACCGATGAAAGAGAAAATGTTTGGCAGAGAATAATCCGCCATATCAATGAAGCCAACACAATCCCCAACCAGATCACCAGCTTTGTCCATAGCGGCGTTGAGGGGGAAATAGTGGTTGAGAAAATACTCATGAAGAACAATACAGTTTGCGGGTTCGAAAGATCCGAAATTAAGCCACGGCGAAAATATACACCTTTAGGGAAGTATTCAGTCGTATTCTCAGTGGATAAAGTTAGTTGGGTTTTATTTTTAAAAACGCTAATCGCGTAATACAGTAAATATAACCCGCCAAGTATTTTAATTAACGAAAACAAAACACCAAATTCAGACATTAAGGTCACAAGCCCAAATAATCCTAACCCTGAATAGATGGCATTGCCTAAAACGACGCCATAACCGCAAGTCAGCCCTGCTTTTTTTCCTGAGCTAAGCGTAGTTTGAACAACAATAAATAAATTGGCACCAGGATTAAAAAACGTCAGTATAAATAAAAATAGAGTGATAATAATGCTATGTAACGGATCCATAATTTTGTCTTCGAAAATTTAGGGTTTTCTATTATAGACACGAAATTATTATCAACTCTATTTTAAAATACAGATTTACTGCGCAAAATCAGGGTATTTAGTCGATATCAAATATGATTAGCTTAACGATTTTTTTCGTTGCAATAGCCATTTATCTAATTCATTTGCAAACTGTTGGCGATCCCGTTGATTTAAGCTTGCAGGGCCTCCTGTTTGTACACCACTTGCCCGCATCGTATCCATAAAATCACGAATATTCAGACGTTCGCGAATAGTCGCATCGCTGTAACGCTCGCCGCGAGGGTTCAATGCAGAAGCCCCCTTTTCCATCACTTCGGCAGCAAGGGGAATATCTGCAGTAATCACTAAATCCCCTTTTTGGGCGCGGTGAACGATTTCATTATCTGCGACATCAAAGCCCGCAGGAACCTGTAAGGTTTTTAAAAAACGAGATGGCGGAACTGACAAGCGTTGGTTGGCAACAAATGTAATTTGCACATTTTCTCTGTCAGCTGCGCGATATAAAACTTCTTTGATAACCTTAGGACACGCATCCGCATCAACCCATATTTCCATTATATTATCCAAAACTTAGCGGTATGTTATGGATATATCATAACACGATAACGGCAAGAAAAAGCACTGAAGTGATTTTGGTAGGGTTTAATTTAAAGTTATATCAACCAAGCTTATCACGGATAATATTAACAATTAATCTGAAATAAACTTGGTTCTCATTTGATAGCTAAAGCACCATGACCATTTCATGCCATGTCATTCCACCGTGATCTGACTCAGAAGGTTTGACATATTGGTAGCCAAAATGTTTGTACAGATCCACATGACGTTCTTTGCACATTAGATGAATAGTTTCTTTGTTATTTTTTCGCATTAATGCAATAAATTCGGTCATCAACATGGATGAATAACCCTTTCCTTGATGGTTTGGGTGAACCACAACAGACATAATGACCACATTCGGAGCCTGTGCATCATGACCGATAAGCTCTTTAAATTCTTCATCGGACATCACCACATCCCACGCACATCCAGCATTTATGAAGCCAACGATTTCACCAGCCACTTCCATGCATAAAAAACCTTGAGGATACTGTGCTATACGTGTTGCGATTTTTTCTTTTGTCGCTGCCTCATCGCCTTCATACGATTCAATTTCAATCGCGAAGCACGTATCGATATCATCAAGTGTTGCTTGCCTAAATATTGGCTTGTGCATTTTATAACCTCTTATTGTTTAAACTTATTTTATT
The DNA here is from genome assembly GCF_020381325.1 of Providencia vermicola. Taxonomy (GTDB): domain Bacteria; phylum Pseudomonadota; class Gammaproteobacteria; order Enterobacterales; family Enterobacteriaceae; genus Providencia; species Providencia vermicola. Next base: position 216,265 of record NZ_JAGSPI010000005.1, on the reverse strand, counting down.
AAAATTTTAGTACTATAGGCACTCGGTTTCACACGTTTTCGTCATTTTTTGTCGCACATTGAGTTGGACGTAACTTAATGCGGTGGACAACACGACCAAAGTGCCCCCAACAATTGCCACGAGAAACCCTGCGTTCAGCCCATAAGTATCAACCATTTTCCCCGTCATCATGGCACCAATAGCCACACCAATGTTTAGCCCAGCGAGTAACCAAGTCATCCCTTCTGTTAACCGATTTAGTGGAACGATATTTTCCACCAATGACATCGCAATAATCATTGTTGGTGCAAAGAATAAACCTGAAATAAACACCACAATTGCAAGGGAATAAACGCCGCTCACCCACCACATCGGTACAATAGATAAGAATGTCATTAACCCGCTAATAACCAGTAAACGCGGTAACGATATTTTCAGATTGAGCGCCCCGAAAACAAGCCCCATTGCACAAGAACCAATGGCATAAGCTGACAAGACTACGCTTGCCGCCGCAGGTTGTTGTTGTAACTGCGCGAGTGTGACACTTAAGATGTCCACTGACCCAACAATGATCCCTAATGCAATCATTAATGCGATCAGCAGTTGTAAGCTTATCATCGACAAAATCGGCTTTTGCTTCGGTGATAAGGTTTCATGTACGACAACATTGGGTTCCGTACTACGTTGTTGTACTAGGAGTATCACACCCAACAACAATAAAACAGCGGCAACCAATAAGCCCGCTTGTGGAAACAAAACAACCGTCAATCCCACAGACAGTGGAGGCCCTGCAATAAATGTCGCATCATCAAAAACAGTTTCAAGGGAATAAGCCGTTTGTAAAATGGGCTGACCTTTATACAATGCCGTCCACCGTGCCCTAATCATGGCAGACATGCTGGGCATGGCACCTGCTAAAAATGCACCAATAAATAACCCAGCATCGGGCAATGCAAACCACGTTGTTGCGACGAGCAACAAAACCCCAGATAAACTAATAAGCGTGACCACGGGTAACACGCGATACTGCCCTAATTTATCAACTAATCGGGAAATTTGTGGTGATAATAATGCGTAAGTAAGTACAAACGTTGCCGATATTAACCCTGCTAAAGTATAGCTATCCCTTAATTGTGCCAGCATAGTGATAATCCCGATGCCCATCATCGGTAACGCTAGACGAGCCAGTAACCCTGCAACAACAAAGCGTTGGCTTCCTTCAGCGTGAAAGAGTTCTTGATAGCGACTTAGCATGTAAGCTCCATGTGATAAATTCATTATACATACAACGAGTATGTATAATGATGATATAATCATACACAGTGTATGTAAATAACTATATTCAGTGTTTGTAAGAGGTTTTATGGCAAGAAGAACTCAAGCTCAAATGGAAGAGACCCGCGAGATTTTATTAACCACGGCACGGGAACATTTTAGCCGTTTGGGGTTTGCTGCAACTTCCATGGATGAAATTGCGGCAAGCGTTGATTTAACGCGAGGTGCCCTTTATCATCATTTTGGCGATAAAAAAGGCTTATTTACAGCTGTTGTCGAACAAATTGATAACCAAATGAATGGCCGATTACAAAAAATTTCTGCCAATTCCACTGACCTTTGGAATAACTTCCGCCTACGCTGTCATGCCTATTTAGAAATGGCGTTAGAACCTGACTATCAACAGATTATCTTACGAGATGCCAAATCCGTTGTTGCTGAAGACCTTGCAAAATCAAACCTTAAATGTACTGAGCAAGTCGATCTCTTGTTACAAGAATTAATGAGCAAGCAAATTATTAGCAATGTTAATACTCGTGCCCTAGCCTTTTTAATCAATGGTGGACTTGCCGAATCGGCTTATTGGATTTCTCAAGCCAATAGCCAAGAACGCTTACAACAAAGCATTCATTCGATTGATAAAATTATTGATGGGTTACGAAAAAACTAATCGCTATCCACCCTATTTTGTTGATATAGGACATTGAGCCTAAATGCGAAGATCAATACGATGATCAAAAATACAGGAACCGTTAGCGTTAACTCTAAATAAACAAACCGATTGAAACTAAAGCCATTTGCCTTTGGCGTTAACCAATAGGCCAAAGGTAGCGTCAATATGCATGCAAGGCCACCAAGCACGATTAATCGCTTTAACTTTTTATTGTTTTCGATTTTAATTTCATGGGGCTGCGTACGATGAAATTGAAAGTATTGATAACACAGGTAGGCTAAACCGCCCACCGAGCCAATGTGCTGTAATAATTTATAAAAAGCAATTTCTTGGCTATCAGACATCGTAAATAATTTCATTTGCAAAAATGAGATTTCCCGGACAAATGCCCCAGATTCATGCGTAAAACTGTCCCAAACAATATGAGTTAATGCCCCGATATACAAGGAAATAACAACAATTAACCCTTGTCGAACAGATGGTGCATTTATAGTGTGAATAATAAAAGGGCTTATTCTATTCAGTACTGGTGCCATTTTTTGCGTTAGCCAATAAACTAATATACATAGCGGTAACCCAGTATAAAACCAGCCAATAGAGTCATGTGCCACTGATGCAGCGTGGTACCACGTCAACGAATAGAATAAATCTGGGCTCAAGCTACCTAAAATAAGTGCGGGCAGACTTAACCAGCGAAAATATTTGGCCTGTTTAATGGGAAAAACCACCGCAGGATGGGAAAACGTCCAAGGCATACTTGCGACCGGATCAATTAAATAGATATCAGGATAGTGCCGTTTTAATTGTGAAAACGATATGCGAGAAATCGGAAAGATTTGCCCACAAATTCATGCGGGCAATATATCTAAGGAAAATTAGATTAATGAATTAAAAGTTTGTTTTAGCTTTTCAATATCTTGTGACGTTGTTGACCAAGAGGTACAAAAACGTAAGCACGTTGTATCTGCTGTTGGTTCACAAACTTTACTGACCACATAATGACTCAATACCTTGTCACTCAGTGAATTAGGTAAAATCACAAAGACTTGGTTTGATTCCACTGGCGCTAAAAAGTCGAATCCTTTTTCTGTAAAGAAATCGGCAAGCTGGTTTGCTGTATCATTAATGTGTCGGCCTAACTGAAAATAAAGATCATCATTAAATAATGCTTCAAACTGCGCGGCTAATAACCAGCCTTTGGCTTGCAACCCACCTTTTTGCTTAATGCTATAACGAAAATCAGATTTTATTGCTGGGTTTAAAAGCACTAATATTTCCCCAGTTAGTGCGCCAATTTTTGTTCCACCAATATAGAAAACATCCGTTAGTTGTGCGATATCTTCAATGGTTAAGTCACTCACGGTGGACATCAAACCAGATGCTAACCGTGCGCCATCCATAAATAGCAATAAACCGTGGGCGTCACAGATTTCACGCAAAGCAACCAATTCGGCTTTGCGATACACCGTGCCGATTTCAGTAGAGTTACTGATGTAAACTAATTTAGGTTGAACCGAATGTTCATCTGGGTGCTCGGCCAGTACCTTTTGAATATGAGCAGGCGTAAGCTTACCCGAAGCAGACTCTACCGTAATGACTTTATGCCCTGACGCTTCAATCGCCCCTGTTTCGTGAACATCAATATGGCCACCAACAACGGAAATAACGGCTTGATGTGGACGTAAAATATGAGAAATCGTCGTTAAATTGGTGATCGTTCCACCATTAAAAAAATGGATATCTGCATTCGGCTGGCCAATACGTTGTTTTATTTGATCTGCCACTTTCTTACATAGACCATCTGTACCATAACCTGTAAAACGTTTCCCTGCTAAATCATTCAATGCTTTCATCACTTCGGGATGTGCAATTTCATTATAATCATTTGTAAAGCTGTACATTAATTCACCTAAGCCATTTCTATTATGTAATAATTAGCCAATAGTTATAAAGATAACTATTTTATTATTCAATGATATTTTTTATAACGCCCTAATATGTTTTAATCATTATTCCAAACTGACGGTCACCAGCAAGGGCTGCAAAAGCCCCTACATGATTAACCCATTATTTTTGTGAGCGACGAAATGTCAGATTAAAGCGGTACGGCCCCAACAATGGGTGTTCACCCGCTTTGATGGTTCGAACACCATGGTAATTTAAACGCGACTTTCCCCCCCAAACCAACACATCACCGTGTTCCAATGCTAGGGTTATTTTAGGCGCTTCACGTGTGGCTCCGCCAAAATCAAATACGCAGGGCAACCCTAATGAAAACGAAACAATCGGCTGTGAAAAATCCGCTTCGTCTTTATCTTGATGAAGCGACATTTTAGCCCCAACTGCATAACGGTTAATCAAGCATGCATCGGGTTCAAACCCCAGAAAACCCGCTCTTTCTGCTGCGTCTTGTGCTAATTGGCGAAAGATCCCAGGCATCGGCTGCCAAGGCTTGTTAGTGACAGGGTCACTTTTAGTATAGCGATACCCTGTTTTATCAGTCACCCAACCCCACTCACCACAGTTGCTCATCGCGACTGACATGCGATACCCACCAGGGGTTTCCATATTTCTTAATGGGGATAGCGAAAAAATATTATTTAATGATTGTAATAACACCTTACTGTTCCCCAGTAAGAAACCTTTTAGCAAGAAGGCATCAGGGGCTATCTCAATCGTGTTTTCGTCATCAGAAAATAACATAAGCGCTTATCTCATTAATTTAACTAAGGTAATTTGCATAATACGCAATTAAATACCACTTCACCGTACTTTACGTGCTTCGGCACGCTGGCTCACCCAAACACTCACTAAGATCACTATCATGCCAATAAATTGTAAAGTACTCAGCTGCTGATTTAGGTAAAACCACCCTAAGACCACAGCACTAACAGGGCTAAGGAAACCTAAAGATGCGACTGAACTCGGCCCTAATAACGCCAATCCGCGGAACCATAATGCGTATGTTAACGCCCCACCAATTAAGGTTAAATAGCTAAGACCGACAATGTTCACAGATGTTAATGCAGGTAATGCAGGTTCAAAAATCAAGGCAAAAGGTAATAAAATTAAGCCACCTGCGGTTAATTGCCACGACGTAAAGGTTAATGCGCTAACGGGAGGTTGCCAAAGGCGGCTCAACACTGTACCCGCAGCCATTGAAAATGCCCCTGCCAACCCAGCCATCACTCCTACCCAATCTAGGGCAGCCGTTGGTGTTAATAGCAAAATCGCCACACCAACAATTCCGCTGAGTGAGGCAATGACAGAAACACTTGATAAACGGTTACTCAATAACCAGCGACTTAAAAATAGCACAATTAACGGCTGCACAGCGCCAACAGTTGCGGCAACCCCACCTGGCAGACGATAAGCCGCAATAAATAATAACCACCAAAACAGTGAGAAATTCAACGCCCCTAGAATGGCGACGCGCAACCACCAAATCCCTGATGGCAACTGGCGCAAAAAGAGTATCAGTAATAATCCTGCGGGTAATGCACGCAAAACAGCCAACGTTAACGGCAAGCCCGAAGGTAGCATTTCAGTTGTAACGAGATAAGTGCTTCCCCACACAATGGGGGCTAACGCTGTGAAACATAAAACAACATAGCGATTCATAGTTTGACTCTCAATATTTATCTTGAGGTCAAGATAGTTTTTATTTACCTTGACGTCAAGATAAATAACGCCCATTATTTACTTATGGATAGAATCGATAAAATCACTGAACAATGGGAACGTGAGCGCCCAGATCTCGACATTAGCCCAATGGGGTTAATTGGTCGGTTAGGCAATATTGCCTATCATCTCACCCGTGAAATGGAAAAAGTCTTCGCTGGATTTGGCCTTAATCGGTCAAGTTTTGATGTGCTTGCAACTTTGCGGCGCTCTGGTGCGCCTTACACCCTGAGCCCAGGGGAGATGCTTGCTACGCTAATGGTCACGTCAGGAACTATGACAAATCGTATTGATCAACTGGAAAAAGCAGGGTTAGTTTCCCGTCATACCAACCCAGATGATGGCCGTGGCTTTTTAGTGTCACTGACTGAGGAAGGGCTGAATCTGATTAATCAAGTCATTGAAGCTCACACGCAAAACCAAGCAAGGCTAGTCGCTAAATTGACGTTGGAAGAGCAACATGCGCTCAACCAACTATTACGGACATTTCTCGCAACATTTGAATCTTAAGCAAATTGAAAGGGTTGCGGTATTTGTAAACGCTCAAATCTGTCGCATAGGTATACCAATCGCAATAGGCTTTCAGGGGGTATATTGCCTGAAACCGTTAGCATTTTGACCTGGTTAGCTAACCATAACGTGCCCAAATCCTCAAGGACACGTATGACATAACCAATTTCAGTTTGTTGGGACGAAGAAAGCTGCTGTCTTCCCGTACAAGCTTGGGTTTCCAGTATTGATAAAACTGGACGAACCAATTGGCTTGCGAGCGTTGCTTCAGGCACAAAAGTATTGCTCGTTTGCTGCTTTTTCTCCATGTATTCCATTATCTTACTAAAAAAGCCTGAACGTTGTTTTTTGCGAGGGATTGATTCAAAATCAAGGTAAAACAGTTCAATACCTTGCTCTTTCTTCAACCATAATGTTTTAGGCACCAACTGAATACCTTGTGAAGTATGATTGACCAGAGCACTCACTGCGGCAATAGGCCACTTTTCCTTGGTAATAAAGCGTAACTCTTCGATTTTATGGTTTTCATTCCCTTCCCAATTTAATCGCAAAAACGCCCTATTTTTTTCACTATCAGATACCGCCCACAAAATACACTGTTCAGTCTCATTCCAATATAGCTGTTCATAATCAGCGAGATGTAGGATAACAGGTTGATAAACATTTTCGCTGGATAAGTTTGAAAGAAATTCACTAGCCTCTTGCCAGTGGGTAAACCCCAACTCTCCTTGAAGCGTTTGATAATCATCGTTTGATAACAGCTTTTGGTTATTTTTTTCAGCAAAACTGTCGCCACTGGCCGATAATTTACCTTCATCCGAAAGCCGCGGATCATGTAATTTAAACGGTGTTCGCATCAAATTATCCGCAGTTTGCTTCCAAATGGATAATGTTTGCCAGAGGCTTGAACGGTTGAACATCGGGTCCAGATTATTTGCACGTCCTTGCGTACATTGAATGATTTTTTTCTCTTGGTTATCCCAAAAACTAAACGTCGCACCTATTGCGCCGTTTTGGGTTTGCCACCAATTCGCATCAATTGGCGTTAAATCAAGTACCGATATTTGGTCAGTGTATTGGCGGCGCTGCAAACCTTTAAGAGCTAAAAGCTGATTTTCATTCGCGGTTGAAAGTTGCTGCAAATAGGCAGCAATTTCGGCGATTAATCGCAAAACTTGCCCTTCATCCATCGTAAAGTGCTTACCTGCGAGCAATTTCACCTGCTGGCTCAGCCTTTTCAAATAATTAGCTAAACGCGGTAGGCCTTCTGCTTTCGCCGACATATTCAATAAATGTAATTGTGTGGCACTGCTTTGGCTAATGTGTGACAACCCTTGACGTAACAAATCTTGGATAAATAGTTCAATGGTGACGATAACGGTTTTATCATCATCCGTTAACACTAATGCTTTTTCTGTTACAGGAGCTAAATCATCAGGCCACAACCAATTCACACCATTTTGCATCAATAATTTGGCAACCACCGCAAGGTGAACCGCTTTTTTCTGTTTTTCAGGCACAGAGGAAATCATCCCTGGGAAACCACTGCCTTTCAGATAAATAATTGGCTCATCATATTCTGTTAGCGTCACTCTTAACTGGTTACATTGGTCATCAAAAATGAGTTCACGCTCCTGCCATTCATCTAACAAACGCAGAGCTAATCGGCAATCGGCTTTAGAGACGAGTTTAACCAATGACGTTGATTCTAATGCGAGTAATTCAGGCAATAATGGTTCTGGCTCACTGAGCTCCCCCTTATCTTCCATACCTTGAATATTTTCATCTGGCACATTATTCTGAACCCAAAGCACCGCGGCCAAAATATGCTTACAACAACCTGATGCACTGCAATCACAGGTTGCTTTTTGTACACCTTGAGCATCAAGCTGCACCGCTTGCCCATCACTGTCAAACTGCCCTGCAGCCAAATCCCTAGGATTAACCTTTTGGTTCTCTAAATCTTTGCGCGCTCTGCGTAATAACCCCACATTTGCAAACACCGCTAACGCATCGTCATCATATTGGTAATAAATGGTTTTCCAACTCATTGCATCACCTCCGCCAGCCACTGAGCAAAGTGCTCAGGGGTTAATGCCGCGACATGCATGCCTCTATCTGCCAATTTTTGGGCAATTTCAGGATCATAAACAGGCAATGCATCGTCATCTAACGCGGCTAAGCCTAAAAGTTTCACTTGCTGGCTGTGTAGGCGCTGTGTGCAGTTAAGCAGATGATTTAGTGCCCCTCCTTCCTCAAAGTCGCTTATCAAACTGATAACCGTACGTTTAGGGTTACGGATCAAACTTTCACAGTACTGCATCGCTTTGGCTATATCGGTTCCACCGCCCAATTGTACTGTCATTAAAACCTCAACAGGGTCATGAGCTAAATGACTTAAATCAACAACTTGCGTATCAAAAACCACGAGTGAGACCTTGACCGTTGGCAATGCTGCTAAAATACTGGCACAGACTGCCGCATACATAATTGAACTGGCCATCGAGCCACTTTGGTCAACACACAAAATCACATCCCACGGCAAGTGCTGCTGTTGACGTGAGTTGAAATACGGGGTTTTGATGACTAATCGTTGGTTTTGCCGATCATAATTTTTTAAATTTGCGGCAATAGTGGCACGCCAATCGAAATTACGGCTATTTGGAATTAACGAACGGCGAAAACGGTTCTTCCGCCCAGTTAATGCTTGGCGAAACTGGTTGCTCATTTGGCTGAGAATATCATCCACGACTTTGCGAATGATATTTTTCACCGCATCACGGGTATCTTCGTTCATTTTCCCACGCAAGCTCATTAGGGTTTTCGCTAATGCTTTAGTCGGCTCCATGGAATTCAAGGCATCGGGATTTTTAAGTAAGCTACTGATTTCATAACGCTCTAGCGCCTGTGATTGCATGCGTTCAAACGTACTATTTGGGAATAACTTCCGCGCTTGATTTAACCAATTCACTGCGGTTAGTTGCGATGCATCTAAAGAACCGTGACGACCACCTTCTTGTCGCAGTCCACGGCGTTGATATTCACGGCGATATAAAAAATCCAGTGAGCGCTCGATTTTTAACTCTTCTGCACTGAATGCCGCTTGCCCCAGCGCGTTATCCGCATATTGGCCTAATACCAAACGCCAGCGCTTAGCAAGTTGCAGTTGTTCTGGCGTCAATGGCGTCTCTTTTTTGCTCATGGTTATTTCGCCTCTGACGTGTGAGTGAACCAACGTTGTAGACCAAGCTCAACAAGCTGGTTTTGTAGCCGTTGTTCTAGTTGCAATGCTTGCAGCATCTGTTTCTCATTAAATTCTGTTTGGCGCAGTGTCAAATCTTGAGTTTCGATTGATAAGTTTTGCGCAACATGCTGTGCCATTTGTGCATTTTGTTTTGGCGTCAATTGGCTAAATGCAAAGCGCAAATCTGGCAGCACCTGAATAAATCGGCTTTCATCCCATTTACTGAGTAAATCATTCAAAGAGTCGATTAAGAGTGGAATACGTAAAATTAATTCAGGGGCAGCGCGCATTACACCAATAAAATAGCTAATAGCGATTTCTGGGTCACTTCCTGCACTAAACGCGCTTTGAACCTCGTTAACTAATGTCTCTTCATCGGTCTTCGCACCCAAATAACGCAGTGCATCCACGGCCCCTTTTAATAAAGGGACATGGTTTAATTGGTCTTTACAGCGAGCCAACTGGTGATAAAAATCGTGATAATAATCGTGGTTTTTATTAATTTCAGGCGTGAATGTCACCAGTTCGCGGCATGAAAGTAGCGCATTAAAATGCACTTCTTGCTGCTGCTCATCCCCTTGAGTAATTTGCTCAAAGCAATAAAAAACTTGCTGCAATAAAGCATCCAAACGAGCTTCAATCGTAAAATTCTCTTCGATATCAAAGAACTGTCTGCCTCGCCATAAATGTACTAACTTATGGCCACAAGCCACTAATGATTCGAATTTTGTATCTTGCTGAATATAACTATCTAACAATGAAAATAGTGTAGGAATGCGTTGATGTAAACCAATGATCGCCGCTTGCATTAATAATGTCACAGCACTCTGGCTTGAACGGCTGACCCCTTGTTGTTCAAGGTTTTTTTCCATTTCAAATAAACGATTCAATGCGATCGTTTTAAGCTGAGTCCCTTTTTCTGATAACGCAATTAATTCGCCTTCCACATTCGGCGTCCAGGCATATTGCCACTCTTCAAATAACACATCCATTTGGTTTCCTGACATAAAATTTGGGCCAGAAAGGTGCTTTGCAAAATGGATATCTAAAAAAGCCAATAAATGTAAAAAACGACTGCGTAGGCGATGTTGCTTGTTACGATATACATCTAACCGACTGATTTTACTTAATGTGTCATCAAGCTTAAAGCGAAACCCTTTTGCCATCTCATAGGTTTGTGCCACCAACGGCGGCGTTGTTGTGCCCTTGGGGATTTGGCCTAGGCGAAAACCTGAAAAGCAGGTTTTAATTTCATGCCAAAGTTCATCTTGGCTCTCATCAAGACTGCCTTTAATAAATGCACTTTGTAGTCCATCCAATAAATCATAGCGCCCTGTCCCTGCATGCCCACGAAAGGCCGCTAAGCGAATGCTTTGTTCCGCGGCCAGTTTTACCGATAAAAAACCAGGAGCCGCATCAAATTGCTTTTCACGCAAAATAGTCGCCACCTTTGCCAGATACGCAATTCCCAATTTATTTCGATACATCTGAGTTGGACGAACTTGGCCATTTTCACGGTCTTGGCGCTGTTGCAATAGTGTTTCCCATACTTTTTGGTAAAATGCGGGAGATGGCATACCTGATGCATAACCGTTTAGTGCATCAAGCTTATCGTCACTATAACGTATTAACCATGCACTCTCGTTTTCAGCAGTTTTTTGTTGTTTTACAAACTGCTTTTTAGCTATCGCCGTTAGTGCAAATTGTTGAGTTGCCCGTTCAGCTAAACCTTCAATTAACGAGAGGGTATGAAATCCGCCAGTCACGATAACAATTTTGGCGTTTGGCTGCTTCGTTTTAATGCTTTGAATATGAGCTTGCATATGGGACTCACGCTGTGTAGAGCCTTCAGATTCAAGGACTTCAGGCTCATAATCTAAACGAGCCAACCCACACCAAATAAAACTGTCTTTAAAAAATGTTGACCAATCAGTGAGCTGCTCAAAAGTGCGTAATTCAAATAGTTGTTCCCAAAGCTCATCATGGTCACGGCAACCACTTTTTTTTGCTAACTGTGCAATAAATAAGCTATGTGCTAAATAACGCTCTTTTTGCAGACTTTGGCTTTGCCCTTCATCAGTTTCATCAATATTAACCTGCGCAGCCCAAGGTAAATCAATAAACTGTAATTGTGCTTTATATCGTGAGCCTTGCTTAAGTGCTTGCCATTCTGGGGAATATTCGCAAAATGGGAAATAAGCCGAACGTGTGACAGTGTCACTTCCACCCTTTAATGCGTCTGCTTTAATTTCTGTTTGCGCCATAATAGCAACGGGCGGTTGTGTGTCTTGATGCAGCAACCCTGAAATCAACCCATTAAAACTATCAGGCCCTTCAATCAGCACATAATCAGGCTTAATTTGTTCGATTAACGAAAGTGTACTGTAGGCACAAGCTGGGCTGTGATGGCGAACAGGAGCAAAATAAATATTTTCTGATTCAAGCTGTTGCCAGCTCATCAATGCTTTTTCGAGCCGTTCGGGTAAAAGTATGGAAGGCAAACTCACCGTGATATTCCCTGATTGATAAATATGGGCGAAGCCAAAGGCCTCGCCATGCATGACACGCTAGCAAGCCTATTGCCAAAACTGACGGGAAGCCTCAAAAAATGCTTTCCATTCGGGGCTCTGCTTGGCTCTTTCTCGTGCGACATTATCAATGTAATAACGCATCCGCTTGATATCATCTGCATTATCTTTGAGTACAACCCCAATTAGCTGACGAGCGACTGCACCAGCACTTAACGTTCCGTCCCCCAAATAATGGGCTTCTAATGCACACGCATAAGCGATATTCACCGCTTCCGCTGTCGACATCACCGCATCTGGGGTTTTGATATTGCCGCCATCCTTGGTATTGCCTGAACGTAGCTCTTGGAAAGTGGTAACTAATAATTCAATCACATTCGCAGGCACCGTGACCAAGTCATTTAGCTCGCCTAGTTCGCTGGTAAGTTGTTTATTAATTAGCTCAATTTCAAACGCAGGGTCTTGAATCGGCCTCACCGTTTCGAAGTTAAAGCGACGTTTTAATGCCGATGACATTTCATGCACGCCACGGTCACGTAAGTTGGCTGTTCCAATTAAATTAAAGCCTTGCTTAGCACTGATCCTCGCATTGTCTTTCATTTCAGGGATCATCATCTGTTTTTCAGACATTAAGCTAACCAGTACATCTTGTATTTCTGGTGGGCAGCGGGTGATCTCTTCAAAGCGCACAATTTTCCCTTCCAACATGCCTTGATACAGTGGCGAACTAACCAACGCTTTTTCCGTTGGCCCTTCTGCCAATAACAATGCATAGTTCCATGAGTATTTAATGTGGTCTTCGGTTGTTCCTGCTGTTCCCTGAATAGTTAAGCCCGAATCACCACTGATTGCTGCAGCTAATAATTCAGATAACATAGATTTTGCTGTTCCTGGTTCACCGACCAACATCAGACCCTGTTTACCTAACAAGGTCACTATTGCACGGTCAACTAAGGCATCATCCCCAAAAAACTTCGGCGTAATCCCCAGAGCTTCATCACCTAAAATAAACTGCCTAACCGCGCGTGGTGAACGTAGCCAACCTTGTGGTTTTGGGTTATGACTATCGGTTTGCGTGAGTTTTTCCAGTTCTTTAGCGAAGCGAATTTCTGCGCTTTCGCGCAGAACATGGCCTTTTATTGTTTCTTTGTTACTCATCGAGTTATCCTATTAAACCCTAATTACCAAGGTGTTTTCTTTTCCCACTCAGGGTCAAATCCAGCACAGGCGTCAGCCACTTTTAAGTAATCCGCATAGCTTTCAGCTAATAAAATTGGTGGGATATCTTTTAACTCTATATAACTGCGATTCCATGAGCTTTGTTGCCCACTTTCAAAACTTAAGGTGTACAAGACCGCAGGAATATTTTCTTCTGGAACATAACTGCCGCTGAACTCAATGTAAACGTAGAAACCTAGGCTAGCGTAGTGTTTGGAGTAATGCATAAAGCTACCACCATCCTCCGCTTGGCCACGCTGATACCCCATTTTGGTGAGTACACCACGTAACGTATAGGTATCTGTCAGCCAACCTTTGCGATCTTCGATTTCAGTGAGTGCGAGGTCTAATTCAGGGATTTTGTGTTCCATTTGCGAGAACAAAAATTTCACTTTGTAATCTTTAAAATGGGCTATCCAACCTTTTCGCTCATCTTCCGAAACCAATGCGGCATGGGCCAATTTAATTGATGCCCCTGCGCTCAGCTCGATTTCATCATCGTCAAGGTTCAGCAAGCTACCATCATCAGAAGGACGGAATACATTGATAACCTTATCATTGTCCATTTCCATCCAGACGAGTCTTTCAATCAAACCGCGCATAATTGGGTGAGCTTGTATATATTCTTGCCAGTCTTGCGTGCTCCACAAACGCTCCGCACACATTGCTTCGTACAAACGTGCAGTTTGTAGATCAATTACTTGCTTAAGTTCTTTCTTACTAGAACTCAGTAATTTTTTCGATTCTTTAATCAGCTCTTCATTATCCGTTTTACGTGCTGCAGGTAATGCTTTGATTTCTTTTCCTTCTGGGTTAAACAATACCAATTTTTGCTGGGCATCCAGTTTGGCAGTAAAAGTACGATCGCCATACTCAAGGGCAAGTACCCCCGTTTCATCCATACCTGCGGTAGGAATCGTTCGGTCAGCAAGTTCATCGGCACTCCAACCATTACGCTCCGCAATTTGAGCGACTAAACCACGCGCTTTTTCCTGTACAGAGGCGGTACGATAACGGCGTGAAAGTGAGAGCAACAATTGAATAATTAGCGGATCATTGCTGGTTGCTACCGCATCAATCATGGCTTCAATCTGTGCGCGGCGCTGATAATGATCACGCATATAATTACGTAGCGCGGTGACTGCAATATGCCCTTCAATACCACAAATGAGCGCTAGCATGCCTTTGTCGGTAATTGCTGACCCTAAGTAACGGCGAAGCACTTCATTTTTAATGTCATTAATACACTGCTCAAGGGTGTAATTTTCATACTGACTGTAATACTCAGGCCAACGTTTTACCCAATCTTGGTAGTTGGTTAAACGCTGTGGTGCATCACGTTCTGCTTCTGCCATTGCCATTTCTAGCGATGGGCCTGCGGTATCTTGAGCAATAAAGCTATTGAGAATAAAGCTGCCGAGCTTACGCTGGCTATCCACTGATAACAAACTGATATAACGCTGTAATAAACCGTTACCTGCTGGCATCTTTAATTTCACCGCTAAAATAACCCACCAGCGAATAATTTCCCCATCGACAGGTTTATTATTTTGCCAAGTCAGTGCAGGTAAAGAATCTAAATTAAACCAAGACATGCTTGCTGGCGCTTTACCCTTAAGCCCTTTTTGCGCTTCGGCTAATAGGACTTTTGGCGATAAATAACCAGAAATGTCTTCTCCAAATTGTTCCAACGCTGTTAATAGTGCGGCACGGACAATTTCACGTTTTTCTTTTTTCAATAACGCATATAGCGGTTTTAACGAATCAGGGTGTTTAAGACGTGCTAACCATTCAATAGCAGTCACACGGATTTCTTGTTTACCTGAGTCTAAACCTTCTGCTGCATTAACATGAATATTTGGCAATGTTTCGAGTAATTTTTGTGCACTTAAACGATGCGTTTTATTCTCTCCTAATGCGAGTTCCATAATCCGTGGAATAAAGCGCGCAGGAATAGTTGGTAACATCGCTAATACTTCTATACCACTTGAAGCATCATATTCTTGGTAATAGCGTTGTTTTGCTTGCTGCGGAATTAACCCTAATGCTTCGGCGATAAAATCAGGGTATTGCGTAAAAAATGGCCAAACTTGCTGCGGTTGATTAAACAGTTTTAAGCCATCATTGTATGAACGCAAACAAAAATCAGCAATCAAGCGGTGAGCCTGTTGATAATGGCAATGAGTTAATACTTGCTCTAATTGACGTAATTCAATTTGGCCGATAATACGTGGTGGAACTTCACGGGTCAGGTAATAATGAGAAAAATGATCCATTCCCGTGCGGTTATGACTAATCAGACGTAATGCATGAAATAACGTAAACTCCGGGAGATTATTAATACGCTCTTTAAATTTCACCACATTGTATTCATGGTCAGTAATCACCTCTTTACCTGAGTTCAACTTATCAATAATTTTTGCGCAGGTTTTCGCATCCAGTTTTTGGAATTCTTTATAATGACGCTGTGCCCAGTTGTATGTGTGCTTTTGCTTTTTATTCTCTTCAATTTCATTCTCTGCATTTTCTTTGGCTTTTTGCAGCATCTCATTGAAGTTATTGATTAAGATATCTTTTGCACTCTCCGGTAGTGGGGTGTCTTCTAGTTCAACAAGCGCTGGCAGCTCAGTTTCTTCAATTTCACTAGCACTATCCATCACTGAGAAGCGAGAAATGGCACTTTCAATACTTTTCAATACCGTTTTGTTGGTTTCCGTTTGTAATGCAGCTTCGAGAACGTCCCTATCCTTACCAATTCGGGCAAATAAATCCGCGGCTTGTGTGCGCTGCTTTGGTGTTCCGTCTGTTAGCACTTTGGTCAAATATAGTTTGACTGATTCATCAGGTAGAATAGACAGTGTAGGTTCTGCAGCACTGCGTACGGTTTTTAATGAACTGGTTGCAAATGTCACTAAACAATCTGCAAACACCGAATATAGTGCTTCATCTTTTTTCAATACATTGATTAACTGCACTTGCCCTGCAGCAGACAAATTACTAATCAATGTCTGCTTAATAAAATCTTGTTGTGCAATTAAATATTCTTTAAAACCTGGAAGAACAAACAAGCGGTTTAAGTTCTCATAGTGGTAATCCGACAAATGTTGTCTATCGAAGATAATATACAAAACAGAGCTGGCTGGCATATCAGTTTCTTTGCTAATAATCTCAGCCAACAATTCCACATTCCAATGCTTACGGTGATCTAATTTTTCATCACGAGAATTGTCGAAGGTTTTGGAAAATACATCGCCGACTAAATAACTTACCCACGACGGTAATTCGGATGTCAGCACTTTAATATTGATATCTTGGCATGCAGCGGCTAATACTTTGGCAAAGCGCGCAACTTGTTCTGCACTCACACCATCGCCGACTTTGGAATACAGTTTATGGCGGGCATTGCTCCCTTGACGGATCACTTTATTATATTGGCCTGTATTAAAATTATTACCGCCCCACCACCAATCTATAGTGCCTGGTTTGTCTAATAAAATAACGGCTTTTTCAGTATCTAATTGGCTTAGTTTTACCAATACTTCTGGTGATTTCCCTTCCAGCACATATTCAACCACCATTTTGGGTAATGAATTATCCAATACCGATAATGGTAAAACTGCTTCTTGAATATATTGCTCAGCCACTTTACTGCTTTTTTTCCCAAAAATAGAAAGTATGTCAAACGTGAACTTCGCCATGTTGTATCCCTAAAAGTTTTTATATAACAACTTCTTACCATTTTATTTTTATCGTCACAATTTGATTATTCTTAATCACTTTTATTTAAGATAACTCCCTTTCATTGTGTACGTTTTTTAATTTCATTCATTCTATTTTTTGCAATTTCTTTCACTAAAAAATTCGCTTTTATTAAATAAATGAGTGGCGAATTACCAAGCAAAAATATTCATAATCAACAGCACAGCTAACAATCCGCAAAAAACTTAACTGTAAATTGTTCTGTATTTTTTCTCATATTGACATTAAAACATTGATGTTTTTTTCTTCAAAAACAGGTTGACTGTACATATAATACAATAATAGACTAAATGTCTAATATTTGCTTTTCTGTCAAGTTAGAGGTTGCTATGAGCCAGTCAATTCAATATATCAATGCCCCTACGCTACTCCCGCCACGAGGCCACTATTCTCATTGTGTTAGCACTAATGGGTTTGTGTTTATTTCGGGTCAATTACCCGTCGATGCTTCAGGGCAAGCAATCACTGATGTCCCCTTTAAAGTTCAGGCTGAATTAGTATTAAAAAACCTTGAGGCTTGCTTGTCAGCCGCCAATGTGACAAAAGCAAATTTAGTCCAAGTGCGTGTTTATATAGCTGATATGAATGATTGGCAGGAATTTAATCAAATTTATGCAGCGTGGATAGGTAATTTTCGCCCTGCTCGCGCTGTTGCAGGTGTTTCTGAGCTTCACTTTAATGCTGCACTCGAAATTGAAGCGACTGCGGTTTTAAGCTAATTCAAAAATTTCAACGAGGTATAAAATGACGGATTTAACTTTACCAACTTATCGAGATGTTGAAGCAGCAGCTAAACGCATTGCAGGCTTTGCACACAAAACCCCTGTACTCACATCAACAACAGCCAATAAAGAATTCGGTGGTGAGCTATTTTTTAAATGCGAAAATTTCCAACGGATGGGGGCATTTAAATTTCGTGGCGCGTTCAATGCACTTGCTCAATTTACACCTGAGCAGAAAAAAGCGGGGGTAATTGCCTTTTCTTCAGGTAACCACGCACAAGGTATCGCCCTTGCAGCCCAATTACTGAATATTCCAGCAACAATTCTCATGCCAAACGACGCACCTGCTGTTAAAGTTGCGGCAACCCAAGGTTATGGCGCCAACGTTGTGCATTTCGATAGGTACACGCAAGACCGTGAAGCATTATGCAAGCAACTCGCAGAACAACAGGGTTTAACCATCATTCCACCTTATGATCATCCCCATATTATTGCCGGGCAAGGCACATCCGCCATGGAACTGTTCCAAGAGGTGGGTGAATTGGATGCATTATTCGTTTGCTTAGGCGGTGGCGGCTTGCTATCTGGCTGTGCCCTTGCTGCTCGCCAATTATCCCCTAACTGTCAAGTTTATGGTGTCGAGCCGTTAGCCGGTAACGATGCACAGCAATCTTTCCGCCAAGGTAAAATTATCCATATTGATACACCAAAAACCATCGCTGATGGTGCGCAGACCCAACATTTGGGGCAGTATACATTTGAAATTATTAAAAATAATGTCGATGATATTTTTACTGTTACCGATGAGCAACTTATTGACAGAATGAAATTTTATGCAGAGCGCCTGAAAGTGGTTGTTGAACCAACGGGTTGCCTATCCTATGCTGCTGCGTTAGCGCAAAAAGACCAATTCCAAGGCAAGCGAGTCGGTATTATTGTCAGTGGTGGTAATGTCGATATCAATCGCTTTGCTGAATTAGTTTCACAGTAACTCTCCACCCTTTATCTATTAGCGAGATAAAAAATGGGGTAAAATTAATAAATTAACGCTTTTAGATAAGGGGGTTTTATGGCTAGCACCAAGGAAAATACATTATTGGCGCAAATCGAAACGATCGCCAAAGGGCTGAGCGAAACTTTTGCGCCATTTTGTGAGGTTGTCGTTCATGACTTAAAAAACCCCGAACATTCAATCTTATCAATTCACAATAATTTGTCTGGTCGACAAGTGGGCGAGCCTACCACAGAACTCGGCTTAGCACGCATTGAATCTGCTGATTTCCCTAATATTGTCGCCAATTATACCAATCAATTTTCCGATGGACGCCCAGTGAAAAGCACCTCTATTGGTATCAAAAATGAGAATGGTGAATATGTTGCTGCTTTGTGCCTAAATTTAGATATGACGTTATTTCGTGGGATGCAAAGTGTATTGTCGCAATTTATTGAGGTTGGGAATAGCCCAATCAAAGAACATATTGAGCCCAATGGTTCAGAAGCTATTCGTCATAGAATCGATCAATATGCCGCGACACTTGCAGCAACACCGCGGACATTAAAAGCAGAAGAACGAAAAAACCTCCTTGAAATTTTACGTAGCGAAGGCTTGCTTGACGTCAAAAAATCCATGGAAACAGTTGCACAGCATCTTGGTGTTTCACGTGCTTCTGTTTATTTGTATGCTAAAAAATAGACTTGTTTATTATTAAATAATTAACCATTTGCACGTTTTAAAATAGTTTTAATACTAATGGGGAAAAAATTATTTACATCAACGCCAACATTCATCGCTCGAGGCCCTAAAATATCTAAGCGTTTGCGTTGTTCTGGGTCTTTTCCTGAATTATGCACATGGCCATATAAATGGATTGCATCACGAAAAAAACCTTGCCATTCTAAGATAGGATAGTGAAATAAAACAAATTTTTGCTTTTGATAATCCAACTCATAATAGCTTTTCACCCATTCAAAGAGTGATGTATCAAACTCAGGATCATCTAAGAAATTGTCATGGTTACCACGAATAAGGTATTTTCTGCCTGATAACCTGCGCAAAATTTTATTCGCATCCGCCCCATTACCTTTGTATAAAAAATCTCCCAAGATATAAATTTCATCATGGTCTGTTACATAAGCATTCCAGTTATGAATCAACGTATCATTCATGTGGCTAGTACTTTTGAAAGGACGATCACACAGGTTGATAATATTAGAGTGGCAAAAATGGGTATCTGAAATAAAGTAAATCATATAAAACCTAAAAATCTATAGTTAAAAATTATCTTTAAGCAACGAATTGCTTGGTAGCTATCATATCCCAATGATTTTTAATTGCTTTACAGAATAGGCTGAAAAATCACCTTATCGTTTCTCCTTTTCCTCCCAAATCGCACGCCCTTGCCAATACTCATCAAAAAGTTGTAAAAATTGACGCACTTTTGGCGGCAAATAGCGTTTTGTTGGATATAAATTAGTTTAATAATTATCAGCCTAATTTTATTTGCGTATTGGCCATTAACCATTTTTTGGGGCTATTTTATCATCGCACTTTGGGGAGTGGCATACGGCGGAGTCTCTGTTTCCTTAATGAATTGGATGATCGGATATAGCATTTCGCGAATTGAGGTTACAAGCGCCTTGTATATAGCATTCTTCAATGGAGGAATAGCTTTTGGGTCAGCATTAGGCAGCCTTATTGTTTCCACCCATTCATTAAACACAAACATACTTACTGCATTGTTTTTACTGTTTTTTTCACTTATCGTGCTAATATTTAGCCGAGGTATACCTGTTAGATAATAAACTGTATTATTTTCTGCGAAATTACAGCAATGCCGCGACACTCTCTTTCTTAGCAACCTTTATCCATTTTTGGGGCTCGTATTTGCTACACTAAGGCGGCATAAATAGCACAACATTCAATTCAGTGGAAAAAAAATGACAACCAAACAACCTATTTCACTTTTTTATGATGCATTTGGCGCTCCAGAGAACCCTGCCGTTGTACTCGTGCCAGGCCTAGGCGGTCACAACATTAGCTGGACAACAGATTTTTGCCAACAAATCGCTAGCGCAGGTTTTTATATTCTCCGAATTGATAACCGTGATGCAGGTTTATCTTCTCATATGGATCATTTCCCGCCAATCAACCTAGGGGAATTGATTCAAAAAATGCAAAGAGGACAACCATTCGATATCGCATATACGTTATTTGATATGGTGGATGATATTGTGCGTTTATTAGATAGCTTATCAATTGATAAAACACATATAATTGGTCGTTCAATGGGCGGAATGATTGCTCAATTATTTGCGGCGAAATACCCTGAACGTACATTAACGCTGTGTCCAATCATGTCTTCAACAGGAAACCCAACATTACCGCAGAGTGCCCCTGATGTGATGCAAATGTTGATGAGTTCAGGCGCAAACCCCAAAGAAGATTTTGAGGGTTATCTGGCTGGACAACTTGCCTTTTATCGCCGTATTAGCTCAAATTGTTTCCCATTTGATGAGGAATATTACCGCGATTATGTGCAACAAGCCCTTGCTCGAAACTATTCACCTGAAGGCACTAAGCGCCAAATTGTTGCTGTTGCAGTAACTGGTGATATGCGTCCACATCTGAGCCACATTAATGTTCCTACGTTAGTTATTCACGGCTCAATTGACCCTTTATTCCCCGTTGAAGCGGGCCAAGATATTGCAGATAATATTTCGAACGCAAAAATCGTCATTATTGAAGGTATGGGCCATGAGACTCCCCCAGCCATTAATCCGCAGATTGCAAAACTAGTGATTGAGCATTTAGATTCAGCAAATTGACTAAAAAAGGTGCTCTAAATAGCACCTTTTTTATAGCCACCCCTGCTTTTTATGTTGCGAGCATATTGGGCAAGTTTGCACATTCTCTTCCCACGAAAAAAAGGGTAAATGGCAAGTATGACATTGTGCATCATAATAATGAAATACGGTGGACTCGCTATGCTTAGCTGTGTGCTCATAAACGTGAATCGATTTTGGGAAGCACACCACTTGGCAACTCATACAGCCTGTACAACGTTTTTCATCTAAAACGAACTGGTTATCGCCAATTTGTATCGCGTTTTCATCACATACCTTCGCGCACGCGCCACATAAAATACAACTTTCCTTTTCAAGTTCTATCTTAAACCAGCTATCTTCTGGATAAAATTGTTTCCTTGCATTAAGCCCTGTTTTCACCTGCCCTTTATTCAGGGGTTTTTGGTCTAACTTTTGACGAAAGAGCATCATACGGCGCCCACTATCCACGGCAAGAGGTTGTTCAATACGCAGTTGCCAAATAGGCTCTTTTAATGTTTTTAACTTAAGATTGAGAGCGGCTATCGTTGGTAACCATTTATCAACCAAGGGTTCCGCTATTTGAATACCCCGAATTTGATATTGTTTATGCCAAACAATCAATTCTTCCGTCATTGCGACAGGTTCATCGTGGTTAACCACTAAGTAATCTTGTTGATATGTACGTTCGTGAGGCGAAATATTTTCAATGGCGTCAACGGGACAGGAGAAAAGACAGTTACCACACTGAAAACAAAGCTCATTATCAATTTTCGCATCCATGTGGCTAAATGAGATAGCATTAACTGGACAGCTGGTAGAACAGTTATCACAAATGCTATTTTTGAGGCGTTTTCTCACGCAATTGCGATTAATTATGGGTTCAGGAGGAAGCTCTAGATTCATAAAACGTTTTATCACTTGGCCCCCCTTACATGGCAAAAGATTATTTTAAAAAATGCATACATAAAATTCATAGGAAAATGTTAGCATTAAACAGGCAGTAAGTTTACTGCAACTTACTGCCGCCAAAGATGATTCAAGCCAAAAAACTTGCTTAAATACCCAAAATATTGATTAATTTAAAATATTATGGCCTACATTAGATGGTTTTTGACCAGTTTTACGGGTTCCCACGTCGCTAAAGTGTTATTTAAATCACCACTCGTGGTACTTAGTGTCTCATCTTGCATGCGGATAGAAGAGAGTGTGTTCACTAAATACTCTAATTTTTGCAACACGTTATCTGACCGACTATCGTTGTCCCATTGTTGATGAACAATTGTGGGGGCTTGTGTATTCGGGTATTGAAATATTTTAACTGTACGTCCGTTTTCTGATTCATAAATATAGCGAGTGGCGTTACTGATATGATCCGGCTCTTCTCTGATAACATTCTGCTTAAAATTCACGAGATAAATCGTATTTTCCCCACCCAAACTATAAATCGAATTCCAACCAGATAAGTCACCGTTGATAATAAATACATTTTCTCCCTTTTCATCCGCTAATAATCCATTAGCGCCATTGCTTATCAATACATCATCACCATCACCACCAAATAAGTTTGTTTCACTTTGCTTGGCGTACAATACATTATTAGATAAGTTGCCATTTGGTATAGATACCAAACCTTTTTCTGCTTCTACTTTAAAAACGCGTCCGTGCCCACTTGAGTCCCATACTTTTTGTTCTCGTCCCTTAGTGTGAATAATCCGATGACGTGAATTTGACTGTGAAGTAATTCGTATCTCTGCCTCGTTAAGTGAAATTTTCTCAGGTAAATTATGGTGAAATTTAGACATAAATTCGTCAAAGGGATGATACGGAATTAACGGGTTTACTTGTTTTGCATAATTTTTTTGTTCTGCAAGATAACGAACAAGGTGGCTCATATTTTCATTAACAGAGCTCGGCATAGAGTTAGGTAGTTGCTCGTAGTGATAGACGCTAATAGAGCCGATTGCAACTTGCGAAGGTACTTTTATTTTCACCTTGCGACCATTAGATTTAGAAGTATAGATATAATATAGATTATCGTTTATAGTTTTTGATTCGAATTCTTGATAAAAATTGATTAAGTAAATTCGGCTGACACCTAGAACATCATCAATAACCGTTTCACCATTACCTTTGTTGCCATCAACGATGTAGTAATCATCTCCCATCATTCCATCTAATCTATCATTACCTAAATCAGAAAGTAATAAATCGCTTTTATTACCGCCATATAAAATATCATCACCATGACCACCATATAATATATTCTCACCACTTACCGTAACGATCTTGTCATTACCCTCCCCGCCATTAATAATACTCCCACTCATACTTTCATCAAATATCACATCATTCCCTGAACGCAAATCTATTATTTTTTCTGAAACATTATGATAAGGCTGAATGTTAATATAATCAAAATCATCAGTCGGAGTAAGAAGTTCATAGTTTATTAGCTTTATATTTCCCTCATTATATTCGAGTCTAAAAATTTTATTGTTTTTGTCTAAAATTTTCACTTTGTCAAATATTAATTCATTGTAATTAATAAAGCCAATCTCGAACTTTTTATCTCCAAATATATTTTCTTCATAAATAGTTCCATTTTCGATCTTAAGATTAAATCCGTTAATAGATGTTAATTTAATTGTCATGCTATCGTGTTCAGAATAATTACTCTGAACATCTAAAAAATCAAAAACTAGCTTACCTTTTCGAAATTCATCCGTGACAACTAGATATGTGTCATCACCTTTACTGACCATAACATTATTATTTAAATTAGACAGTATGATTTTTTCGCTTTCATCACTACCACAGTAAATAAACCCCTCGTTATTCTCTATAAAACCAACAACTGCCCATGTGCCGAGGGAGTAACTTTCGTTATCTATTGCAATTATATTTGCATTAGTATTAACATAAACATCTCGAAGGTTAGGCTTATTTAGCGAATCAAATTTTTCCTGATAATTAACAGTATAAATTTTGTTAGTAAAAATAGTAGCGCTATTATAACCTTTATCATCAAACTGACTTGTCAATATAAAACCATCATTTGTAACAAGTTGATAATGGTGGTTTAGCATTCTACTTCCGACCTCACCAGTATAGACATTCTTTAACGTTAGATTAAGGAAATTTGTTTTTTCTTCAATTTCAGAGTCCATTTTAAAAGTGATTACGATGTCATTATTAACTACTGCAACATTTTTAATATTTTTTAATGAGTAACCTAAGTACACAACGCTATTTTCTTTATCATTTTCAATAATTGTCGCTGCTAAGCTGTTAGCTGGTGTTTTTTCATTTATTAAGTCATTATGTTTCCTTAAAAAATAAATATCTGTACCTTCATCTCCAGTCACAATTCCTGAATCAAAATAAATTCGGTCATTTCCAGCGCCGCCGTTGATAAAATTCACTCCCCCGTTTGTATCTAATATATTATCTTCATCATCCCCATATAATTCAAACACAGAGTCAACCAATCCATTTAAGGTTATATTCCTTGTGTTTCTCAAATGCAATTGGTTAATAAGATTACCATTAATTAATATTTCCCCACTGTTGTTTTTTAAATCAACTTGAACCCGACTATTTCCAGGTATACCATTAATAATTAAACGATTTTCACCACCCCCTCCATCAAAATATATTTTTTGTTCTATAAGACCTGACTGTTCTTCTGTTAAAGAGATCTTAACAACATCATCTTTATTTCCCCCAGCAAAAAATTTTATGCCACTAGAAAAAACAAATGCATTTTTTGCATTTTCCTTTCCTATTATTACATCTTTACCAGCCCCTAAATTCAAACTGATATTTTTACTTCTTGCTTCTGGTTCAAAAGTATATCCAATGTTATGCATGCCTTCATACACTATTTCTTTATTTTCTCGCCTTAGAATATTAAATATTAGGTTAGGTGATCTAATATACTCATGTCCAGTGTTACCGATTTTCTCGTTTGGAGAAAAATCAGGATGATATACATTAGTATATTTATTTCGACTACGAAAAAATCGCAAGTCCCCCTTAGATAATATACTTAATTGTTCAAGTAAACTATTATTTCTATATATAGCATATTGAGATTGCATTTTTTCATTAAGCAAAAAAAGATCAAAAAACTCACTGCGGTAATTTTTATTTAATATGAGTATATCGTCTGTTTCTATTTTTCCTATTTCCTTATACGAAAAAGGTGCTTCTTTATCTATCAAATTAAACTGTCTGTTAAAATTTAGGTAATTAAGATCCATAGATAATGTTGATTTAACCCATCGATGGTTCTTGCTATCATAGGAAAAATTGTCTCGAATATAATTTATTTGTTCTAACGTATAACATGGGCCAACTTCATCAATATCAATATGACTGAGTATTGAACCTGAGCTATCGCCTACAAAAACATGTGCCTGAATCACATTTTTACCCATCCAATATTTAATGTAGTATTTATCATTAATATCTAAAATGGGAGTTGAAATAAGTTGTAGATGTTCCTCAAACTCTTGATGTAATAACCTGTTTTTGAAAAATTCCAAATTATACTGCCAATCTATATTCTTATAAAATTCAATATGCTGTTTATGACTAAAACGGTTAAGAATGTCATCTGAAGGTTTGAAGCCTAGAGCAGCTCTGATACCCTCTTTGGCTTTTTCATCCCACTTAAGCGATTCCCCTAATTCCTCTTCAATTTTCTCAACTGCTCGTATACCTGTATAAACCATTCCACCAATAAGTAACGCACCAGCAACAATCAACCCAATAACAGGCAGTGTGGATGAACCTATCAAGATCCCAAGGACTGTAATACCGCCAACAACAATGTTTGCAATAGACAAAGAGCCATTCACTATAAGATCTTGCCGCTCTTTTGAATTAACCATATTATCGAGCTGCTTAAATGCTTCACAGGCTTGATAAACATCTAGCCCCATACCAATTAAGCTAAATATTAATGTAATACGTGCCGTAATTTTACCTGAAGCATTGAATGACCCAGCCTGCTTATATGCTATCTTAAGTAAGATCGGCTGCAATACCATATCCCCATAATTGAAGAAGGCATTTGCACAAGCCAGATCAAGAGCCCTTTGTAATTCTGCTCTTTCCTGTTCTGTCAAATTCGAGTCATTCAATTCATCGATCAATTGATATACACTATTAATTGTTTGAAATATCCCTATTCCACCGATACTTTGACCAATAGCATTAACAGCTCTATTGTAAATAGGCAATTTCATTCCTGTTTTTTGTAACTTATGAATCGTCTCCTTAGATACTGCTGATTCATTGGTTTTCGCATTATAAATAATCGAAAGTTGATCTTTTAAAAGTGCTTGATTTTGGATTGTTGTTGTATTAGAGATATAATCTTTGTAATCTGATTCACTAAAACTATTTTTTAGCATGAGTATTAACTCTATACTTTCTGAGTTATTCGTTACCATTGCCAGTTTAGAGCTAAGTTTCTGTTCATCAAAATTAAGGTTATCTTGCCAATTTTGTTGTTGAATATGTTTTGTGTTCAATGGTTCTCCATTTATGTTTGCTCCCACGTCTCTAAGCTTTTTCAGTGTCGTTCTCTGCTCACCAAATATCGCCTCAATATCATCGAACACTGATATTTCTACAGATTTAAATATGGAATCTAACTCTGAGATCATTGTATCTCGTACTTTTTGAAACTGGCTTGATTTGGTATTTATAATGCTCACTTCACCATATAAATCCTCCCCTATAATATGGTTAAACCCAGCCCATGCTCCCTGAGTCACTTTCTGACCATTATCCTGTTCAATTTCTTGATTAATAAAACGTGTAAATATATTTAAAAACTGCTCCTTAGCGACGACTAAATCATTGTGATTAACCGTAATTTCTACGCCAGAACTATCTGAAAGTGAAATATAATATTGATTATCATGCATGTAGCTCAATATCATATAAGCTTCGCTGTCACTCTGAAAATAGATAACTTGGTCATTTTCAATATTATTTATTGTTGCTGAATGCGTTTGGCTTTTAATATTTTTTGTGGCAGATGCCAAATTCATCCCCTGTTTTTCATACAGCTTCTTATATTCATTAAGAGAAAATTTTTCATCCCATGTCACTTCATCTAAAGCATCTTTGCGAATTATTTCTTTTAATACACTAAGGTGATTATTGATTTTACCCTCTTGCTCTTCTGATATACCATAGTGACTTGCAATATATAAAAAATTAATGCCATCATCATAAAAAATAGCAGGCTCTACTTTTCTAGCTGTAGCCTTCAGATTATTTCCTTTCGAAATATCAAGTAAATTATTAAATATAATGTTTTGTTTAACTTCCATATCCAATATATATTTAAATTCTTCATTAAATAATTTTTCGTTATCAAATGGTGTTTTTATCTCTATATAACTCATTAAAAAATGATCTATTTTTTTATTGTAATTTTCTAGTACCTCGGGATTGCTAACTACGTTTAATACATTTGCGTAATTAACGCCATTATCTGTAGGAAATAATCCAGACAAGCGATTAATCGAAGCTTTGCTTAAACAATTTATTTTCTCTGGTTGTAAACTTAAAAATTTTAGAACTTCTTTTAACTCTATTGCTTGCTGTTTAATACTGACATTTTTATCATCTTCAAAAACTGAATTCCATCTTTGAAAATCATCACATTCAGTTGTATCGTTAAAGTATTGCGTTATTTTTTTACTTACAATTGGGTCATAAATTGAGATGTTCATTTTATTGTAATCAATACTACCATCTTCCAAACTAAAGTAATCTTTTAAATATGTATAACGTTTTATATTTACATCTTCTTTTTTAATGTTATTTAATGCTATGTTTTTCAAAAGAAACATCAGCTTATGATTTTTTTCAGTATGCATTTCTAAATTAATATTTGAATTTATCCCCTTTTCTTTTAATTTTATAGAAAATTGCTTTGTAAATTCGAATTTATCCCCTACGTCTAAATATGATTTTTTATCCGTGAAATAAAACGAGATATTTTCAGGGGAGGTAAATTGATACCTGTGCTTGAGAACATTAATTATGTTAGTTAGATTTTGCATAAAACCTGACTCAGCACGAATATTATCAATAACAATCCATTGTTGATTTTTTTGTGTAGTAAGTTTCTCTACGTCTCCATGCTCAATAAAAAACTGCATTGTATTGGGGTTTATCTGGAAAACAACAGTGTTATTAGGATCTAATGATGCTATTTTTTCAGCGTACATTTTTCCACCGTCCCCATTACCTGAACGAAAAATAACAGTGGAACCTTCAGGTTGTAGAGTATTTTTATTAACATTTTTATTAATATCTGTACTAATATCTATCATAGACCATAAAGGTGCCTCTAAAATTCCTAGGCTATTAAATTCTGCCACAATTTCTGATCTAAAGTTATGTAGGCTACCACCTATTTTTGATTTGAAAATTTCATAAGCTTTATCATTGTATGCAATTGTTTTTATTAACTCAATATCGATAGTATTATCATTATTTCTAAATATGTCGAAGGTTTTTGATGAGTCATCCTTGATTAATTGCCATAAATCTAATTCACGCTCTCTTAATTCATCGATAAAATATAAAGATGCACTTTTATTATTAATAACAACGTGTTGAGTATCTGAATTTACCTGTATCTCCAATCGATGTGCTTTTGTTGAATCCACTCCAATAAAAAAACCAGGAATATATATTTTTTTCTTGCTTTCTTTTGTTATGGAAATCTCACGATTATAACCAACGATAGGTAAATACATTCCATGTTTCGCTAATTCTACTCCGCTACGAAATACAAAGTTTTCATTAGGGCCTCCGCGGCCTAATTGACAACCTGCTAATACAATTTTATCTGGCTGATGTTCTTTTAATATATTGTTTTTGATATATTTTAAAGAACGCGCAAAAAACTCTGCATTACTCCCTTCAAAAAGGGACTCTTGGTTCTCTCCTCGGAATTTACCATGACCAACTGCAATCCAGCGTATTTTACCTTCAGGTTTGTTTGTAATATCACCATGCAAAACCTTCCATTGCCAACTCATTAAATCAAATTGTATCACTATGACTTTATTATTATACTTCGGAATTAATTTAGCGATTGATTCTGCTACTGCATCATCAGCACCCACTTGAATAATAACATTATATTCATATTGAGAATCATTTTCTCCTTGTATTATACCTATATTTTTTGCTTTTAATTGATTAAGCACGTCCATTGGGTTAGCCCATGATTCTATATTTGACGTTCTTTCTGATTGCTCCCCTGCTAATACATTAGTATCAGGTTTGTTAAAATTCACATCCCTATTTTTCATCTTAATTCCTTTTATTCAGTTGTGGAATCTTAAAGATAGCAAACAATAATTTATTAATGCGTTTTTTCTTTATTTTTAGGAGTGAATATTATAATAATGCAATTACTTAACTAAAAAATAACATACCAAAGCCATCAAATTGATAAACTCTAATATTATTAGAAGTTATACTATTTCTTGTTAAGCTATCAAGTACAGTAACTTTTTTGCTATTTAACCAAGAAATTTTTCTATTAAGGCTTATATATGAATAACTTTGAGTTTTATAACCCGACACGCATCATTTTTGGGGATGGAAAGATAAGTGAGTTAGACAGATTGATCCCTGAAAGTGCAAAAGTTCTCATTTTATTTGGCGGTGAAAGCGCACGTAAAACGGGTACACTAGATGAGGTTGAACACGCTTTAGGTTCAAGATATTTTTCACTTTTTGGTGGGATAGAAGCTAATCCGCGCTATGAAACTCTCATCAAAGCAGTTGATAAAATAGAAAAGGAAGGCTTTGATTTTTTACTCGCTGTTGGCGGCGGCTCGGTGATTGATGGCGTAAAATTTGTTGCAGCGGCAGTTAACTATCCTGGTGACAAATGGGAAGTTGTTACAAAGGGCGGTAAAACAATTCAAACTGCATTACCCTTTGGGACTGTATTAACCCTCCCCGCAACTGGTTCAGAAATGAATAAAGGCTCCGTAATTACACGCGAAGAATTACAGTCTAAATTAGCCTTTATGAGTGATAAGGTTTTTCCCCAGTTTTCAATTCTTGACCCCGTGAAAACCTACACACTTCCACCTCGTCAGATTAGTAATGGTGTCGTCGATGCATTCGTTCATGTTATTGAACAGTATTTAACTTACCCTATGAATGCCTATGTACAAGATTCTTTCGCAGAAGGTTTATTAAGAACGCTCATAGACATTGGCCCTAAAGCGCTCGAAACCCCTAAAGATTATGACATCCGTGCTAATTTAATGTGGACAGCGACGTTAGCACTCAATGGCTTAATTGGTGCCGGTGTTCCACAAGATTGGTCTACTCACATGTTAGGTCATGAAATCACTGTGCTTTATGGTTTAGATCACGCACAAACACTCGCAATAATATTACCCGCAATGCTGAAAGAAAAATTACCACAAAAACAAACTAAATTAGCACAATACGCTGAACGAGTGTGGGGGATCACCAACGGGAACGACCAAGAGAAAGCATTAAAATCGATTGAGTTAACCCGTCAGTTTTTCGAAAAAATGAATGTAGGTACGCATTTTAGTGATTATCAGCTTTCATCCGATGTTGTTGAGCCCCTAGTAAAAAGTTTGGAGGCACACAATATGATTAAATTAGGCGAGCACCAAGACATCACTCTTGATGTAAGTCGCCGTGTCTATACTGCGGCACTGTAAGTTTAATGCCCGTTGATTAAATAGAGAGGTGTAGTCATGCATCTTTCTATTTAAAAACAAGAAGAGACTGCCTATATTATTCCTCCAGCTTTAGTGCGATTTATTCTCAGCATATAACGTTTAATACGGTTTAACTGATTTCATATTACAATATATTTAATCGATAATGGCAGATTGATCTCCTCAAAATATTGTTTTCTATTTAGCGCATTATTGTCCGTTTCTCATCGCACTGATTTTATGTATTTTATTACAATATCTTTTAGTTGAAACAAACAATTAACAATAATAAAAATCCTAGGTCGTATGTTATGTCAGCGAAATTCAGTATATCTAACAGTGCGTTACTTGCATCGTCTTTACTTCTGACCATTGGCCGTGGGGCAACACTACCATTTATGGCCATTTACCTAACCCGAGAGTATCAGATGGCAATTGATACTGTTGGGGTAGCTATGTCATTGGCGATGGTTGTTGGTGTGCTATTTAGCATGGCTTTTGGCATGCTGGCAGATAGAGTCGATAAAAAACGGTGCATGCTACTTGCAGTGGTTGCTTTCATTGGTGGCTTTATTGCAATTCCCCTATCCAATAGTGCTATCTTAGTGATCATATTTTTCTCTTTGATTAATTGTTCTTATTCTGTTTTTTCTACTGTTCTTAAAGCTTACTTTGCAGATACTCTGACCTTATCGTTAAAAGCTAAAGTCTTTTCCTTAAATTATACTTTTATCAATATTGGATGGACGGTCGGTCCGCCTATTGGGACTTGGCTGTTAATGTACAGTATCAATTTGCCATTTTATTTGGCCGCTATCTCTGCTGCTTTTCCTATATTTTTTATTCAAAGATTTGTACAAAGTATAAAACCTGCACAACATCTGGATGGCAGTAAACGCCCATGGAGCCCAGCTGTAATGCTACATGACCGTGTACTTGCTTGGTTTATTTTATCTACATTCTTAGGGTCATTAGTTTTTGGGACGTTTACTACTTGGATTTCTCAATATGTTATTACGGTAGCAAATAGTGATTTTGCACAAGTCGTTATCGGCGTCATACTCCCTGTGAATGCGGTCGTTGTGGTAACGTTGCAATACACTGTCGGAAAACGGATCACCCCTGACAATTTGAAAAAGTTAATGACATTAGGGAGTTTATTTTTCTTACTGGGCTTAGCCACTTTCATGTGCGCAGCAGAAAATCTCTATATTTGGGCTATTGGCGCTTTTCTTTTCACATTAGGGGAACTGATTTATGCCCCAGGTGAATATATGTTGATTGATAGCATTGCCCCTGAAGGTATGAAAGCAAGTTATTTTTCAGCTCAATCATTAGGTTTATTAGGTGGTGCTTTTAACCCAATGATGACTGGCGTAATTTTAACTGAATTACCTGCTTATTTTATCTTTATTATCTTGATGATAATTACTTTTTTAGCTTGGCTATCCATGTTAAATGGAATGAGATTACGACAAAACCAATTGAATCAACACCTGTAGTCTAGTCAATATCCTTGCTGCTTATCAGCAAGGATATCGCTATCTCATTGCTGCTTTTACTCTTGTAATAAAAAATATTGCAATACTAAATAATATACTAACCAATATGGCAGAGGTTAAAACACGGTCTTCAGAGATCAACCAAGAAAAAAGCGGGATAGCCAATAACAACACAATATTATTAAAGCTTTCTGAGATTGATAATACCAAACCTTTATTATTCACATTTAGTCTGGCAAGTAACGAAGTGCTGATAGGTGAAATTAAACCTAATAGTACACCGAATCCAAACAAACAAAAACAATCACCTATTAATGTTAACCAATCACTAATAAAGAAAAGAATAATCATAAATAAAAGCCCAATTATTATTAGGACTAGTGATAGTTCGGAAACCTTGTATGAAACGACTTTTGCAACAACACTATTACCTATTATTAAACCTATTCCAAATAACCCCATTAAGCTACCAGTCATCGCACTGTTAAGTTGATACCTGCTTCGTAATATTTCACCTGCCAATAGAAATAGACAAACAGTAATACCATTCCAAATTCCTTTAGCAATAATAAATTTACTGATCATTCCCTGCTTAAACATATTAAATGAGCCTTGTTTTAC
This sequence comes from Providencia vermicola, assembly GCF_020381325.1. GTDB lineage: Bacteria > Pseudomonadota > Gammaproteobacteria > Enterobacterales > Enterobacteriaceae > Providencia > Providencia vermicola. Next base: position 182,973 of record NZ_JAGSPI010000005.1, on the reverse strand, counting down.
CGCTGACGAAGCAACAAACGGTAAAACCTTAATGGAAATAAACAACACCAAAAGCCCTCCAATTGCCATAAATATAAATGGCATTTTCCATGAAAAATACTGTGTCATTCCCCCTGCAAGAATTGGCCCTGTAATAATACCAAGCGTCATTCCCAGCATGACATACCCCATTGCAATGGCCTGTTTGTTTTCATCGATGACATCAGAAATAAAAGCAAACGTAATCGGCACTAAGGCAGCGGAAGCAACACCACCAAAAACACGCAAAATAAGAGCTATCAAGAGATTAGGAGCAAACGTTATTGCAATACTATCAATTGAGATAAATAACATCGCTACGAGTAACATTTTGCGCTTATCCATCTTATCCGAAAAGAACCCGACAACAGGCGCAGCTAGTGCATATGAGAATGCATAAGCGGATATTAACCATGAAATCTGTAATGCTTGTACATTAAAAGCATTCGCTAATGGAAACATTATCGCGGAAAGCATAAATTCAGTTGCACCAACAAGATATACCGATATTGCTAATACAAATAGTAAACAACGATGTGAAGTCATAGCATACTCTTTTAAAATTTTGAGTTAAAAAATAGGTCAGGCTTCAGAGAAGAGCCATTGTGGGTTTATTAGATGATGGTTAGATGAATGAAAATATTTTAAGAGGTATAACACTGAAATTGAATATCTGGGGAATAAAAGAAACCAAGGAAAACAGAGGGGTAAAGTAATAGATATGTTTACTGATTAAACACTAAAATTGATTTCATTGCAATAACAGATTAAAACATTAAGCATTAAGCATTAATAAACAATTCTTAATCGATTCTATATTTTATCTTTCGTTCACAGACACAATTGTACGACTTAGATGCAACAAATTAAGTATTAATAGCGATTAAAAATCGATCATCTGCCTAACTAATTCATGAATAGCCATCTTTACATCAATAAACTGAACAATAGCCTATCTTATAATGCAAAAACAATAATCAGATAAATGCTTCTATTGTTGATTATTAAAAAAATGATATTAATCAGTTAAATTTATAATTGTATTTAAATATGTTTAGGTTAAATCAAGGTGTGCAGGCATGAGTATTACAACTCGATTAAAAATAGTTTCTTTCTTGCAATTCTTTATCTGGGGCTCATGGCTTGTCACGTTTGCCTCATACCTTTTTAATACACTCCATTTAAAGGGCGGTGAAATAGGGTTAATCTTCAGTACGTTAGGAATATCTGCTTTATGTTCACCTATTATTATCGGGTTTATTGCCGATAAAATTAATAATAGAAAGTTAGTTTATGTTTCTACTCATTTTCTTTCTGCAATTTTTTTAATCGTCATGGCGCACAGTGATACAATCACTCTTTTATTTATTGCTACATTAATTCATTTAATGTTTTACATGCCAACCATTTCAATTTGTAATAGTATTGTATTTGAAATGTTAGGTACACGAAAATTAGATTCAGAGATTCATTTTCCAAAAATCAGAGTTTATGGAACTGTCGGATTTATTGTCGCAATGTGGACCATTAGTTTATTAAAACTAGAAATGAGTTATTACCAGTTATATGTAGGGGCTGCCGCCTCAGTTGCTTTAGGTCTATTTTCTATATTTTTCATTACTACTAATAGTATCAATACTAAAAAAGCAGAGACATCTAACTTTAGTTGTCATAATATTATCTTGCTTTTTAAAAAAGGGAGAGTCGCAGTTTTTTTATTCTTTGCCATGCTATTAGGTTCTGTATTACAAATAACCAACACATTTGGTGTTCCGTTTTTACAGGATATGGCATTAGCCCCCGAAGCCAGAGGCTCTATTTTCTCTGAATACCCCACTATATTCTTGTCTATTTCACAATTTTCTGAAATTATTTTTATCTTATTGCTGCCTATTTTATTAAAAAGGTTCAAAATCGAAACTATCTTACTTCTTAGTATGATTGCATGGATTTTACGATTAGGTTTATTTGCTTATGGTGATTTTACGGCAATAGGCACACTGGCCCTCTTCTTATCTATGATTGTATATGGTTGTGCATTTGATTTCTTTAATATCGCTGGCGCATTATTTTTGGAAAAAGAAATTGCCCCAGAATTTCGCTCCACTGCTCAGGGCGTGTTCACCACACTCGTTAATGGGTTTGGTACATTCTTAGGGGCGGTATTATGTGGCTGGGTTATTGAGCTCAATACCATTAATGGCGTTGTCGACTGGAAAACTTTCTGGATGGCATTTACAGGGTATACAGCTGGTTTTACACTTTTATATCTAATTTATATGTTAATCACTAAGAACCGTAAAACACAAATTGTTAGTTGATTAATTGTTTATTACCCCCCTATTTTATATGAATTTAAGTCATAGGGGGGAGCTCCAAATTATACACTTGTGACCTTTAATGCCTCACCCAAAATTTTAATCGCATTTCGCCTCCTCGCAATTAAAGGTAGCGCATAATTCACCCTCAAATGGTTAGAAAAGCAGTCACCTGTAGAAAAATGTTCTCCTGTTAATACTGTGACTTTATTGCGATGCAATATATCCCGTAATTTACGGTTATCTACGGGTAAATGTTCCACCCAAAGGGAAAAGCCGCCTTGTGGCCTCGATATTCGGGTATTTGCTGGGAAATGTGTTTCCACTAATTCCTTATATTGGCACTGAAGCTCACTATAATGTTGACGCATTCGGCGTAAATGCAAAAAATAATGCCCTTCCTTTAGGAAATTAGCCATCACTTGTTGCATAAATATTTCACCAGAACAATGTGATAAGTATTTTAAGTGCAAAACTTTTTCTTTATATTTACCTGGAATTATCCAACCAGTACGTGTTCCTGGAGCAACCGTTTTCGAAAATGAACTGCATAAAATCACATGCCCATTTCGATCCAGTGATTGAATCGTTGACGGCCGTGGATACTGATACGCCAAACTCGCTAAACAATCATTTTCAATGACTGTTCCTTGATATTTTTCAACAAGTTCGAGTAAACGCTGCTTATTACTATCAGGCATAATACAACCCATCGGGTTATTACACGTTGGTGTCACCACCACCGCTTTCACATTCCAACACTCAAAAGCCTCTTCAAGCCTTTCAAGGTTTATACCTGTTTCAGGATCAATAGGAATTTCAATTATTTTTCTTCCTAAACCATACAATGTCTGTAATAGCCCAGGGAAAGTTGGCGACTCGACTGCAACAACATCATTCCCTTGTGTACAAGCTTGTAAAGCAATAGATAGCGATTGATGGCCACTTGTTGTCGTGACAACATCATCAGGCGTAAAAAGGTGGCGATCATCTGAAATTAAATAAATTTGTTCTCTTAGTGCGGCAAGCCCTTGTAAGCTATCATATTCAAGCGTCAATGATTGCTTTCTACGCGTTACCATTGTCATTTCTTGCCATAATGGCTCTAAACTTTTGTCTTCAATGTTTGGCACAGCACAAGACAAAGATGTCACCCCTTCTCGCTCAGCAACACGTAGAAAATCCATAGTCGGATTCCATTGTGCAATCTGAACGGGTTTTTGAATATAGTTCGCAACTTTCGGTAATAAAGCTTCCGTTTTTTCGGGGATCACAAAGTACCCTGATTTAGGTACCGCATAAATGAGCTGTAACCTTTCAAGTTCACGATAAGCAAGCTGTGCCGTGGTAATACTGACATCATGAGCTCTCCCGATATCCCTCACTGATGGCAGCTTTTCACCATTAAGAAACTCTCCGTGCTTAATTTTTTCTTGCAACATTTGCGCGATTTGTTTGTACAGTAACACAGCAAAACCCTTTTTATTTTCCCCGTTTGAATAATGTAATACAAAAATTAGCGCTTTTGATCTGTATTTTGCAAAAAATCATATCTGTCACTTTTTTATATTTCTCCCCCATGTAATTCTTAATAAAAATGAGCAGAACATTAGGGGAACTTATGGAATACGAAAAAAACGTAAGGGGAAAACCATACCCAAGATTTATCTTATTACAGCCAATATTATGGTTATTTAACAAACTCAATGTGTTTATCAAAAAGAAACGGCATGAAAAATATAAAGGTCAAAAAATATAACCCAACCATTTAACATACAGGAAACATTATTATTTCATTGATTTATATGAAATATCAAATGAACGACTCATATTTTAATAAATAAGAATTCAATTTAAACATTGTCCATTTTTATGCCTATTATGAATAGTGGTGATAAAATATTGGGTGAATTTAACGACATTAATTAATAAAAAATATTTCTTAATGTTTTATTAAGGTATGTTTTCTAAAACTAACTTAATAGCTTTCATTCTTAACCAGAATTACTCACTGGATTTGGTTAAGCTACCTTGTGCCTCTTTTAATAATAAGGCCTGTTTACGATCTATACCCCAGCGATAACCTGATAGTTCGCCATTGTTTCTCACCACGCGGTGGCAAGGAATAGCCACCGCTAGCATATTTGCCCCACATGCACTCGCGACGGCTCTAACCGCTTTAGGGTTACCTATTTTTTCTGCTATATCACGGTAACTCACCGTTTTTCCAACAGGGATATCACGTAAGGCTTGCCATACACGCTGTTGGAATGCCGTTCCTTGAATATCAAGCGGCAAATTAAAACCAATCTCTGGTGCTTCAATAAAACCAACAACGTCAGCAATAACTTGTTCGAAGTTGACATCACCACCAATTAATTCAGCATTTGGAAATTTATCTTGTAAATCATTAAGTAGCTTTTCAGGATCGTCCCCAAGTAAAATTGCACATACACCGATCGGACTTTGTGCAACCAATACTGTTCCTAATGAACATAAAGCAAGTGCAAAATAAATTTTGCTTCCATGTCCACCTGATTTCCAAGCTCGTGGCGTCATGCCTAATCGCTGTGTTGATGTTTCATAAAAACGGCTATTTGATTGATATCCTGCATCATAAATTGCATCAGTAATACGCTCTTGTTCTTGCAATTTTGCCTGCAATTTTTTATGCCTAAAAGCATCTGCATAAGCTTTTGGCGTTAACCCTGTTTGTGATTTAAATAATCGATGAAAATGGTAGCGACTGATTCCGACATAATCTGCCAATTCGGCCAGTGTCAACGACTGGCTATTTTGCTCAATATAACGACACGCTTTTTCTATTTTCTGTTTATAAAATTGCATTAATTGTGTTGCCTCTGTGCGATGTCGTTTTCCTTGGCGATAACCTTGTGCAATCGCTTGGGCTTCATTATCAAAAAATTCAATATTTTCTCGTTTAGGCAAGCGCCCAGCCGCAGATGGATGGTTGTAAATAAGTGACGTTTTTACACCATAAACAAAATGGCCATCCGCTGTTTTATTTCTTTCAACAACTGCTTGCCAGCGTTGTTCAGGTGTTTTCCATATGTTTTTAATCGTCATGATAATGTCCTTTCTTAATTTAATAACGTCATTATGACGGATAAGCCACATAAAGAATCTCCGCAGCTTGCTTTTTAATTATGGCATCAGCTGCTTATTGCAGGCATGGCTTTTAATGCCCGAACAGGCGACTGACTAATAATCCCTAATTGGATAGCAAAGAAAAAAACAGCAGCCCATAAACAATATTCTACACCATATAATGCAGCAATAATTGCCGCTATGGCTGAGCCCAACGGCCTAGCACCAAATGAAGTTGTTAACATCAATGCGGAAACGCGTCCAATCAACAAATTGGGAGTCACCGCCTGGCGTAATGAAACGGTGGATATCGTCCAAATAATGGGTCCAGCACCAAATAAAAAATAAGCAAAGCAAACTAAGTAAAATGATGAATTCCAGACAGTAAATAGCAAGGTTGTCGCACCAAATAAACCACAAACTGGCCCAAATATTACCAAAGTCCCATAGCTAAACTGCAAAGATAAGTGGCGTAGGCCAAGTGCGCCAACAATCATTCCTATTCCGTAAACTGAAATCGCAATACCAATTTGCTGTGCTGAAAGTTGTAATACTGTCACGGCATATGCCGTAAAAACTCCCTGAATAATAAACCAGGCAGTATTAAAAAATAATGCAGTCAATAAAATAGGCTTTAAATACGGATTATGGAAAATATAGTCAGCACCTTCTTTTAATTGTTTTAATAGCGATGTTGAAACTGGCGTTTTCTTGTGGTCTTTGGGCAATTGAAAAATTAAAACTAAAGCAATCACCGATAAAATAATGGCGAAACTATAGGCAGATGAAGCACCAATATAACCAACCAGCACACCACCTAATGTAGGCCCTGCCGTATAAGATAAACTTCGTGCAAGTTCAATCCATCGATTCGCATTAATTAGTTGGTCTTTAGGGATCACTGCTGGAATATAGGCTGAAGTAGCAACACTGTAGATTACTGTACCAACAGCGCCAATAAATCCAAACAAAATTAATAATACGAATGAAAGCAGTTTTGAAAATAATAACGCAAAAATCATCCCTAAAACGGCAATACGTATCGCTTCAGAGCATATCATTAGGTTACGAGCACTATGCCGATCGACAATAATACCAATAAATGGTGACACAATAAGAAAAGGCAGTGTCTGCCACATTTGCAGCCAAGCTGTATCACTGGCAGAGGCGTTGAGTATCAGTACAGCAACAAGAGGTGTTACTGCTAAAGCAACTTGCTCTGACATTTGAGCAAATAAATTTGAATAGGCAACTTTGCTAAAAAGTTTATCTGAATTCATGTTTGGCCTTTCTTATTTGTTGAAGATTTTCTTCTACATTAAAGAAAGGCCTTATATTTTGACTTTCCGTTTATTGCTTTTCAATTAGCCACAAACAATTTCAGTCTCAACTTTCACATCAGATTTTTTGCGAAAAATAACAAGAATGACAGCAATACCTAAAACAGCAACGAAAGTACCCATAAAACTAATCATTGAATAACTATAACCATAAGATAATACCGCCCCACCAATTGCTGCACCAATTGCATTACCTAAATTAAATGCACCAATATTAACGGAGGAAGCTAACGCCTGTGCTCCTGTGGCTGCATTCATCACTAAAATTTGTATTGGTGGGACAATACCAAAACTAAAAATACTCCAGAATAACAAACCTAACCCTGCACCAACTGCATTCGTTGCTATCAATGGGAATATTGCCATACTTAACGCTAACATTAAGAAAAAGATGATCAGCGTGCCAAATAATGATTTATCTGCAAATAAACCACCTAAATAGTTACCCATCGTGAAACCCACACCAATAATCACTAACATGATGGTGATCATTTGATCGGAAGCATCGATGAAGTTCATCAGCATCGGAGTAATATAAGTATATAGGGTAAACATTGCACTTGCTCCTAATACTGTCGATAACATGCCTAACACCACTTGTGGTCGTCGTAAAATACGTAATTCGTTTTTAACGTTAACGTCTCGTCCTTGAAGATTGTTGGGTAAAGCCCAAATTAAACTCGCAATGGTTAATAATCCAAGTGCGGCGATTAAATAAAATGCCTCCCGCCATCCCACGACTTGCGTTAATTTGGTCATGAGCGGAACACCTCCAATATTGGCAATAGTTAATCCCATAAACATGGCTGCAATTGCACTAGCTTGCTTACTTGGTGGAACAACACTCGCCGCCACAATGGCCCCTAAACCAAAAAATGCACCATGGTTTAAACTCGTAATAAAACGTGAAACTGATAAGGTCACCAAATCGGGAGACATAGCTGAAAGTAAATTTCCTACCGTAAAAATAGACATTAAGAATACCAATGCCACTTTCGGTTTTCTCTTCACCAGTAATAGAGTCATGATTGGTGCACCTATCATCACACCAAGGGCATAAATAACAACTATTGACCCAACGGATGGAATATCAACCTGAATATTATCAGCAATATAAGGTAACATTCCCATTGGGGAAAATTCAGTTGCTCCAATAGCAAAAGCGCCTATTGCTAGTGCCAACAGTGCAGTGTTAATTCTCATTTTTCCAGCCTTATTGAAATAAATTATTAACATTTATTAATGGGCTGAATTTTTCCACATTGAAAGCCAATGAAAAAGACGCTAAGGTGAAAATAACTTTTGCTGGAAATGCAATAATGAAAATAACCTTTGAAGAACTTCAAGCTTTTATCAGTGTCGTTGACTCTGGTTCTATTACTTCAGCTGCCGAACAGTTAAACATGACCATTTCAACGGTAAGCCGTGCATTACTTAGGCTTGAAGAAAAAATGGATACAACGTTACTTTACCGAACAACACGTTCAATCAAGCTCAGTGATGAAGGCACCGCATTTTTGCAAAAAGCGCGAGAGATTATTGATCTCGCTCACGAAGCAGAAGAAATGTTATCTGTCCGCCAAACCATTCCTTCTGGTAAGCTACGTATTGATGCCTCAACCCCTTTTCTGACACATGTAATTGCCCCGCTGATCCCGTTATTCCATGAACGCTACCCGCAAGTTGAACTTGAAATTCATAATTATGAAGGTGTCACTAATTTATTAGAAAATCGAATTGATGTGGCTTTTCGCATTGGTGTGCTAAAAGATTCATCACTTAATGCCACCTTATTAGGTTTTAGTCAAAAGAGATTAGTAGCCAGTCCTGCTTATTTAGCAAAGTATGGTGCGCCACAAAATAGCAACGAATTAAAAAAACACTGTTTACTGGGCTTTACTCAACCTGACTCGCTGAATATTTGGCCCGTAAAAAATGCAAATGAAGATTTACTTAAAATTAAACCCAATATTGCAGGGGCAAGTGGTGAAGTCTTATTCCACCTCGCAATGCAAGGCGCTGGAATTTTATGCTCTGCCGATTTTGTAACCATGGACGCATTTGCCAGTGGTCAATTGGTGCAAGTTTTAGAAAAAGAAACCGTAGTCATTCGCCAGCCCATTAATGCCGTTTATTACCGAAACCAAGCGGTATCACCTCGCCTACGGTGTTTTATTGATTTTATAAAGAAATATTCGACCAAAATAGAGCCTCTCTAGCTTTTTTCCGTTTTAAACCTTATTCCTTTTTTAAATTCTGTCAGTGTTATTCCTGTATGCCGTTTAAAATAACGGCATAAATATGAGGTATCTTCGAAATTAACTTCATCCGCTATTTCCTTTATTGATAATTTGCCAATCTCGAGTAATGCTTTTATTTCTAAAATAACTTGTCTGTCTATCAATGCCTTTGGTGGATCATTAAAAAAGCTTTGGCTAATTTTTGATAAATAAAACGGGGTTATCGATAATCTTTCAGCATAAAATTTAACCTCTTTATGTTGTTTACAATGCCGTGTAATTAAGCCCCAAAAACGCCAACAAAGTTGCTCTTGTCGATTTCGTTTTTCAGGTTTAACTAAAATCGTTTTAGCGCCATTACTTATTTCCAAAAACAAATTTTGCAAATGGTTTTTCAATTGTAATTGCCAATGTTCACCACGTTCAATCGCTATTGAAAGCATTATTTTTTTCCAATAATCAAACAACTCATGCTTTTCTATAGGGATTTGAATAACAGGATAGTCATTAAAAAATGCAAATAACTGTTGAGGCAACGAATAAGCAATAGAGATGGCAAGTTTTTTATCAATTAACAAATATTCAAGGTTAAAACATCGTGATTTTGCTTGTAGCATGGCAAAGGTATCATCATATAAAATAATCAGGTCATTTTTTCGTACTCGGTGCTGTCTAAAATTAATATTAAAAATCGCGCAACCTTGCAAACAAATGCACACAGTTACGTATGATGAAACTAATTGTTTTTTCTGCATTTTATCCATATTGGTCACGCCAAAGCGGATCGCTTCTGGAATATTAATCAAACATGTTTGTATGCTTAACATCGCGTTTGTTCCTCTTAGCAAGCAGCGCTCAACCCAAAATAGTTGTCATAAGTACCTACAATGAACAATTTTACCTCTTAAATATTACTCATTAATACCTAAAATACACGCATTAATTACTTCTATCATTAAGAGGAAAACGGATGGTACTTTATACAGAGCGACTGATTTTACGTCCATGGCAAGAAACGGATGCTGAAGATCTATATTTTTATGCGAAAGACGAAAGAATTGGCCCTGTTGCTGGTTGGCCTGCACATCAAAGCGTTGAAGAAAGCCGTATGATTATTAAAGAAGTCTTCATGCGAGATGAAGTTTATGCCGTTACTTTAAAAGAAGACAAGCGCGCCATTGGCCTAATCGGGTTATCTTTAAGCCATGAAAGTAATTTCCCTATAGGGGATAATGATGCTGAAGTCAGCTATTGGATCGGTGTACCATTTTGGGGCAATGGATTAATACCTGAATCTATTAAAGAAATTATTCGCCATGGGTTCATAGACCTAAAATTAGATAATCTATGGTGTGGCTATTTTCAAGGCAATGAACAATCAAAAATTGCACAAGAAAAATGTGGTTTTAAATATTACAAAACCTTAGCCCCTCAATTTATTCCGTTAATTGGCGAAACAAAAACTGAAGAAATAAGCCGACTTACAAAACAAGAATGGCTTTCATTACTGTAATATTTAAGAGAATAAGGCCATCTTACTGAATGCCTTATTCTTTTTTATTGTCACAACACATTTCTAAGCGCACAAACATATTCTACCCTTTACCAATTAATGCTATGATTTTTCGATAATTATAAAGTCAAAAATTTAAATTTTTATATAGGATTAACAGGTAAACACATGCACGACTATGGTATTTGGACAGTAATCACCCCTATTGTGACAATTATATTGGCAATACTCACCCGCCAAGTAATGCTTTCCCTCATGTTAGGAATACTTGTAGGTTTTACGGTTATTAATGATCACAACGTTCTTTTAGGTATTAAAGGCACCGTTGATGGTATTATTAACACGTTTTCATCCGCAGGAAATACTCGCACCATTGTTTTTATGGTAATGATTGGTGGAATTATGCGGTTGGTTGTTGTTACTGGGGGCGTTAGAGCCCTCGTTCAATTATTGACAAATAAAACTCGGTTAATCAAAAACCGTACAGCAACACAATTACTGGCTATTGTGATTACCTCCCTCATATTTATTGAAAGCTCCATTAACCAATTAGTTGCAGGTGCTTCTACTAAAAATTTGGCACGTCAATATGGCGTCGCACCAGAAAAAATGTCCTATCTAATTCAAACTGCATGCGTTTCGGTTTGTTCTTCCGCCATTATTAATGGCTGGGGAGCCGTTATCATGGGATTAATTGGCGTACAAATTTCACAAGGATTAATTACAGGTGAGCCTTTTGATATTTTAATTACCTCTATTGGTTATAACCTGATGGCTTGGTTATCCCTCGGTACGATTTTAATCTACATTTTCACGAATTTTTCATGGGGACCAATGAAAAAAGCGGAAGACAAATATCAACAAGCGTTTATTGCTGGAAATATTTCAACATCTAATGTTCAAGACAATGAAGAAGAGATTATCAATCATCCAAATGCCCACTCTTCGCTGAATTTCTTTATTCCTATTTTATCCACTGTATTAATGGTACCTATCGCTCTTTATATCACTGGTGATGGCGATTTCAGTAAAGGTAGTGGCTCAACCTCTGTTTATTGGGGAGTCATGTTTGGTACTGCTGTATCATTTTGTTGGTTCATTGGTCGTCATCTATTAAATATTGATAGTTTTTTTAAAGAGTTATTTATTGGTTATGCCAACATGCTAAAAATAAGCTCTATTATGATTTTGGCATTCTTAATGGGCGATGTTTCTGCTGAACTCAATACTGGTGCTTATATTGCTGAAGTTACCCAAGGGGTAATGGCACCTGGTTTTTCCATTGGCTTTATTTTTATTATTAGCGCAATTATGTCGTTAGCAACAGGTACATCGTGGGGAACATTTGCAATTATGATCCCAATTGGTGTGCAATTAGGTTTATCAGTAGGAATGCCTGTAGAGTATATGATTGGCGCTGCAATTTCAGGCTCAATATTTGGTGATATGACATCGCCTATTTCTGCAGATGCTATTGTGGCTTCGATGGCAACAGATTGTGAGCATATAGAACATATTCGCACACAAATGCCTTATGCATTAGTGACGGCCAGTGTCGTGCTTGCTATTTACCTTTATCTTGGTTTTACCCACTAATTACACGGAAATTTAGATGTCAATTCAACAAACACTACGCCAATTTGAAAAAGTTGATTTATTAAAAACCTCAACGCCACTTCATCGCCTTGATAACTTGTCGAAAAGGTTTGGCCGTGAAATTTATATTAAGCGTGATGACATGACCCCTCTCGCTATGGGTGGGAATAAATTACGTAAACTTGAATTTCTTATGGCAGATGCACTAGCAAAAAATGCAAAGATTATTGTTACTGCGGGCGCAATTCAATCAAACCACGTTAGACAAACCGCGGCAGTTGCTGCCATGTATGGTTTGGAATGTGTGGCCTTATTAGAAAATCCAATTCAAAGCAATAACACAAATTTCCTGCGTAATGGTAATAAGTTATTGACGGATTTATTTGGTGCGCGCTGTGTTATGTGCGATGAATTAACTGATCCACAAACCCAAATGGAAGAACTTATTGCATCACTATCACTTCGTGAAGCCTATATTGTGCCTGTTGGTGGCTCAAATGCTTTAGGCGCATTAGGTTATATTCAATGTGCAGTAGAAATTGCTGAGCAAAAACCAGAAAATATTGAGTTTGATAAAATCATCGTTGCCTCAGGTAGTGCTGGCACACATGCAGGTCTTGCTATTGGAATAAAAGAATTATTACCTCAAAGCCAAGTCATTGGAGTGACAGTCTCAAGAAAGCAGCAAGACCAAGCCCCTAAAGTTGAAAAGCTACAGAATGAATTAGCCCAGCTACTGGCATTGAATCAAGTGCCTGACGTCATTTTATGGGATAGTTTTTTTGCTCCTATGTACGGAATGCCTAACCAGCAAGGCCTTGCAGCGATTTCACTTCTTGCTCAGCAAGAGGGTGTATTACTGGACCCCGTGTATACTGGAAAAGCAATGGCGGGTTTAATTGACTATTTAGAAAATTCAGCCGAAAAAACACCTGTGTTATTTGTGCATACTGGTGGCGCACAAGCCTTATTTGCTTATTCGGATATTAGCCAAACAATTTAAACTATCCAATTTATCCTCAAGGGCATTTTTGCCCTTTTCTTTTGCCTAATTGTTTCATTATATTCTTTGTATCAAAAATACTCTGATGAGTACATATTTATGTAATGGATAAAAATTTACCTAATCGATACAGTAGGATAAATAGGAGACGACACAATGACATCAATACCAGTCACGCTCAGACTAGCTAGAGAACAAGATGCATTAATACTTAATGAAATTGGTAGGCAAAGTTATATCCATCATTTTTCTACAGTCTGGAATAATAAAAATGAATTATTTGAATACCTAAATCAGGAGTACAGTACCGATAAAATCATCTATGATATCGGTCAGCCAAATACAGAGTGGTATGTTATTGAATCAGAGTTCCCTATCGGGTTAGTGAAACTTACACACCAAGAAAAAATATCCGATACTCAATTAGCAGGAACGTTATTAAATAAACTCTATTTTTTACCTGCTGCAACAGGTAAAGGTTATGGGAAATTAGTCTTTAAACTCATTGAAAATATTGCCATCAGCAAAGGTTCAAATACACTCTGGTTAGATGTGCTTGCCAGTAATTCTCGGGCAATCCAGTTATACCAATCGAATGGGCTACAAATCTTCAAAGAAATTTTATTTAAAAGTAAATCCCAACAAACCCTTGAGTACATTATGTACAAAACTCTTTAATTTAGAATATAAAATAAGTTGCTCTACACATACTGGCGAGCAACTCCGTTTTTACTGTTTCTTATTGGTTATCATTATTCCCAGTATGATTAATACCCCACCAATGATAATCATTGAGCTCATTTTTTCATTAAGAAAAAGCGTACCAATAATAACGGCACTTAACGGATTAAGTGCAATGAATGACCCTGCTCCCGCGGCACCCAGCTGTGCAACACCTTGGTAATACCATACATAAGCAATAGCCGACCCTAAGACACCTAAATAACTTAAACTGATTAAGTCGCCCACAGATAACAAAGACAGAGCTCCAAAATTCATTTCTTGTGTATAAACAGATGTAAGGACTAATAAGATAGTGCCAAACAAAACCGCATAAGTCACAGTATGTAATGCCCCTATTTCTTGGATAACGTTTTTACCTGCGACGGTATATATCCCCCAGCTAATCACACAACCTAAAATAGCTAAATCACCGCTACTGACCACAAACCCATCTGAATCAGGTGTTTTATCAGACAATAAGATAATTGCACCTATTACGCAAAAACTGATTCCAATGCCTTTTTTAATTGAAATTTTCTCTTTCCATAGAATAAATGAAATTAATGCAATCATTGCTGGGTTAATTGCGACTAATAAAGCAGCACGTGATGCAGGAATAATTTGTAACCCATAGAAAAATAAAATTTGATAAATAAATACCCCACTCGCCCCCAACACTATAATTTGGCAAAATTGCTTCGCTGAAATACGTTTCCAACCAATACGGCCAATAAACAAAACTAAAATTAATGAAAGGCTAGCAAAAAGAAAGCGTAATGTTGCAGACAATAAAGGGGAAATTTCAGGTTGGATAACTCTACCCGCAATAAATGTACCTCCCCAAATAACTGAAACAAGCACCATTTGAATAACAATAATATTTAGTGAGCGCTTTTTTGCTATCGTTACTGTGTTTTGCATTTTGTTCTCTCAGCAATAAAGATAAATCTTGTTAATTTCTTTCCCGCTGATAAGCTAACCCTAATCTAATCTCATAAACTAATGAGCGTTTACTCATGACATTAACGCAACTCGAAATCTTTACCATCGTAGCTGAATTAAGAAGTTTTACTTTAGCAGCAATGAAACTGAATATTTCCCAGTCCGCTGTTTCTCACGCGATAAAATCCTTAGAAAAAGATCTCAATGTTATGCTATTCACTCGTGAGCAAAATCAAACAACATTAACTGAAATAGGTAAAACACTGTTGCTGCATTCTCACCATATGCTAAATATCCAAGAAGCTATAAAACAAGAAGCTCTTGCATCCAATGGCTTACAAGCAGGTGTTTTGCGGATTGGTTCTTTTGGCCCTGGATCATCATTAAATTTATTGCCACCACTTTTAGCCCAATTTCGCCAAAAATACCCACTAATTAATATTGTGGTCGATGAAGGTGATGACGAAACTGTCACTCAGTGGTTACAAGAAAAACGTATTGATATCGGTGTGGTTGTGTTACCTGATGAACGGTTTGATACTTTTAAAGTAAAAGACGACCAAATGGTAGCTATTCTCCCTCAAAATCATCCATTGACAAATCTACCAAGCATTTCATTGAAAGAATTATGCAAATACCCTTTTAATTTGACGCAGGCAGGGTCTGGAAAACTCGTGTTAGATTTATTTCATGCACAAAAGCTGACACCAAGAATCCAATTTAAAACGCGGCAATTACTTAGTACATTTGCTTTAGTTGCTCGCGGTGATGCTGTTTCAATTGTTGCACAGCTTGCAATTCCAGATTACATTCAAAATATTGTTGTAAAGCCACTAGACCCGCCAGTTAAACGCAATATCGCCTTTGCTGTTAATGATGAAAGTCAACTGTCACCCGCGACAAAGGCTTTTATTCAAATTGCTAAAAAAACGTACGGTTAGTTTAATAACCGATAAGTAATCACATATAAAGATTGCTCACTAGGATAAATTTCCTTAATAAGCGTTTTCAGTGTATCTAACGTCATTGCTTCTTGTTCTGCATGGTACTCAGAAATATCATCGTAGAAAATAGGCTCAACAGAGAGTATTTCAATTTCGGTATAATATTTCCCTGTTTCAAGCGCATATACCTTAACGGTTGTGTTTGGTACGTAATGGCTTTCACTTTTATCACGGATTGTGATCACTTTTTTTCCCGATACCACCAATGGCAGTAATCGCTCAAAAAACGTAATTGTATCTGGTGCATCATTCATCATTTTTCCCTAAATTTTATTAAAAGGTCTATTGAAAACACATTTTCTTATAACATTGCCAAAATGCAACTAAATGGTTGTTTTCGTGCTGTGGCTTGCCTTTACTCTACTGTTGGAGCAAGGCTTTCTATACAATTATGTCTGAACATGATTAAAAACAAACTGGATATCAATAATGAATAATAACGAAACCTTATTTTACCAACAAGAAGAACATTTTTGGTCTGCTATTTGTTCCGACACTTTAAAGATTAGTGAAAATACTATTAGCTATTTTTCTGAACTCAATTTACCTATTTTCAATTTTATATACCTGCATCAAGGTACTAATCTTAGCGAATTTGAAAAGGCAGAAAATACATTTAAGCAGCAATCTAAACCTTATGTATTAGTTGTCCATCAAGACGAGCTGACCCAATTTGAGCAAGAAATTGAGAAGCGAGGTTTCATTGCGGATGGCGAATCTACAGCAATGATTTTACCAAAGTCCACACTGTCTTTATTTAAGGAGACACCATCAATTGAAACTGGCTACCGGATTGAGCAATGTAATGAACGATTGAGTGACTGGGCACAGCCGTTGATTACCGCATTTCCCACAGATTCCGATGATGAGGAAGAGGACGACATCGTCATTAATGAATATATTCGTTACCATCAAAGAGCCTTAGACAAACAAACCAATATGATGCATTTTGTCTTATTCTCTAAGGAACAGCCTGTATCTACCTTAACTTTAACAATAAATGATAAAGCTGCACGGTTGGATGATATTGGCACTGATATTCAATTTCAGGGAAAAGGATTTGCGACAATACTTATCAAACACGCATTAGCAGTTTGCAACCAGCAAGGTATTGAACAGTGCGTATTAGAGGCGTCATCAGACGGGCTTTCAATCTACAAAAAACTGGGTTTTGAACCTATTTTTAGCTACTTTAGTTTCATTGCAGAATAAATATTTAGCGTGTACCGGAGCCATAAAGGTACACGCTATTTAAAATAAATACGGTGTGAGTGTAATCAGTAACAGCAATATACCACCACCAATATTAATATATTTTCTCAGTGTATTAATTTGAATTGATGAGGAAAAGATAATAAGACTCCCACATGATACCGTCAACCAAGCCGCCATCATCAATACATGAATACTAGATAAAACCAGAAAGCTGATTAGAGAAGGGTCTTTACCAACAAAGTTTGATACTACCACTAAATATAAAACAATTGCCTTGGGATTGAGTAGATTGGCTAAATACGCATCTTTAACCGTGACCGTTCTTATCGCATTATTTGCTGCACTTTTACCTACTTTTAAACCTGTGTTAATTAATGTGATAGACAAATAAACTAAATACAATGTTCCTAAAATACCGATTGAGCGCATTGCCCATGGATAAGAGGCTAGAATTTTTGACAAACCAATACCAACTAATAAGCCATGAGTCAATATCCCTAGCCCTGTCCCAATGATTGGAATAAGTAGCCCTTTCATTCCTTGAGTTAATGTACTATTCAGCGCAATTGCAAAGCTTGCCCCTGGGGAAACAATGATTGGAAGCAACGTCACCATAAAACCCAATATATCCACAGGCACAAACCTTATGTTCAATTATCTATTTTGACCCAGCATTGCTGTACCAATTTTGAATATCTTTCACAATCATCTCAGTGTGCGATTGCCCTTTATTATCCTTAAAGAAGTGATCGAGTTTTTCATATTTTTTAAAATTAACTGATGGGTTATTCGTGTGGCTCATCATTCTTTCTGTGCTGTAAGCATCGACATTCGTGTCTGCCATAGTTTGAATAACCAAATGCGGCGTTTTAATGGCCTGCACTAATTTCAAGTTATCAATTGTCAGCATTTCATACCACCAACGAGGACCATGACCACTGACAAATTGGTCATCATTTAATTGTTTATGCTTTGCCGCCTGCGCAAATTGATTAAAGCCCTCTAATGAATTAGCGACATCTTCCTTTGGCGTATTATTTTTAATGCTATAAAGCACATCATCAATAAAATATTGCCCGCCCACATTTAGCGCAATGGATGCCGAAATAAAGTCGCCTTTAGCTGCAATTAAATGCGTCACTAATGCCCCTTCGCTGCCACCTAATAAGACAATATGTTGATAATCTTTTTTGAGTTGTTTTAGTACCGCCACATAATTATCCGCTCGCTCAATCGGAGAATCTTGAGACATATATTCTACAGGGCAATCTTCTTCTGACGCTTCTTCACCATCCGCACCAACTAAACTATTCAGCCCTGTTTTCTCAACTAATAAAATATCGTTTTTAGGAAAAACTGCGCCAAAATTTTTAACCATATTGGGGTTATTTACCACGCTTTTGCAATCTGAACCCTGCAATAAAACCAGCAAATCTTGCGATTTTTTATCACCTTTTTGAATAACGTAATAATGAATTTCTTTACCATCATTAAGTAAGGTTTGTTTTTGATATGAGCTAGGTGCAGCTAGTACACTAAATGAACACAACGAAATTAAAAGCGCGGTCAGTTTAATTGTCATAGGGGAAACCATGGGCTGTTTTTATTCGCCATTATATTAAACAAGGTTATTAAGTCGGTTCTTAAAATGCTCCACTTGTTAATCTGCCATCACTATTTTTAGTGAAGTCTCTGCAAATAATTCAACGATATTTGAGTTCAAGTTCTTATCCATCACCAAAATAGATATTTGATCGCAGTTTGCAATTGTGTAGCGGGCAACACCTGGTAACTTATCTGCAGTAACCCCCATAATGACTTGGTTACTACGCTCAATGAGTATTTTTTTAAACTCAGCTTCCTCATAGTCAAAGATAGTCACACCCATTTGTGGATCTAAAGCGCAGCCACCAATAAAACATTGGTCAAAATGAATATGCGCAATTTGGTTAACCGCCGATGTATCAATACTGGCACCAATTTCACGATTTAATTTCCCTCCAATTAAAATCACTTCGCAAAGCGGCCTTTTCATTGATTCAATTGCAATGGCGGGAGAGTTTGTCACCACGGTAAACGCAATATGCGCGGGTAAATTGCGTGCAATTTCTAGATTCGTTGAGCCTGTATCAATAAATACACACGCTCCTTGTTTAATTAGCAAACTACAGGCCTGTGCAATTTTAATTTTTTCTGCTTGATTTTGCTCGACTCTTTGCTCGAACGAGCCTAATTCATCGAGCATACTCACCGCACCGCCATGCACTCGACGACAAACACCTTCTTGGGCTAATTCATTTAAATCCCTACGAATTGTATGTTCAGAAACCTGCATATCACGGGCAAGGATGGTACAAATTACTCGCCCTTGCTCACGTAACAATTGGCGAATTTTATTTTGTCTTTGCTCTGGAAAAGCGGCATAATCGAGCATATAGTACCTCTTAATTATTTTAAAGTGATCATAATCGAGCACAATATTATGTCAATCCCTCTTTACAACGTAATAAGGAAGAAGATATGAACAACTTACCGCTACCTGACAGCTTCTTTTTACATGAACTCGCCAATATTGCGGGGAAAATCTCCCTCGATTATTACCGCACTAGTGAGCTCAGTGTGGTTGAAAACAAGACAAAGGCTAATTATCGTTTTGATCCTGTCACGCAAGCAGACAAACTTGCAGAAAAAGCGATGCGCGAACATATCACTAAAACCTATCCAAATCACTCTATCATGGGTGAGGAGTATGGTATTTCAGGGGATGGTGACATTCAATGGGTACTCGACCCAATAGACGGTACTCGCCCTTTTCTATGTGGCATTCCACTTTGGGCTAACTTAATTGGCCTGACTGAACACGGAAAAGCCGTGATGGGCATGATGAGCCAGCCTTATATTGGGGAACGCTTTTGGGCAGATAAGCATGGCAGTTGGACGAGTAGTCCGCATGGACATTCTCGTTTAGCTACTCGAAAAAACGTTAAATTAGAACAGGCTATATTACATACGACGTCCCCAGAACCAATATTATCTCGACCTGATATTCACTTTAAGGCGCTCGATGAACGTGTTTTAATGACCCGCTATGGTGGAGAGTGTTATGGGATGGCCATGCTTGCGGCAGGAAGAATTGATATTTGTGTTGAATTCGCACTGGAACCTTATGATATTGTTCCTTTAATCCCTATTATAGAGCGTGCAGGTGGAGTCGTCACCACACTTGAAGGAAAACGTGCAGAATCTGGCGGGGCTGTCATCGCAACAGGTTGTCCAACCCTTCATGAGCGCGTTCTGACTATCCTAAATTCAGGTAGTTAATTTATCATTTAAAAAAGTATTATAAAAAATGCAATCTACTCAACACGTTAATACCATTGTTCACTTAGCACCTGCGAAACGGGAGCAAATTTCCACGCGCATTATCTTTTTTATCGCTGGTTTTGTTACCGCAGCATGGGCGGCCATCGTCCCTTACGTCAAAGTCAATACAGGAGCGAATGATGCAACACTTGGCATGTTACTACTTTGCTTTGGTGGTGGTGCGCTTGTTGCCATGCCAGTGACAGGAGCATTAGCCGCCAAATATGGTTGTCGCCGCCTGATGGTTATCGCAACTATTGGTTTTTGTTTGCTTTTTCCCGTTTTATCGTCACTTTCTAGCATCAGTTTTCTGGTAGCTGGCTTATTATTATTCGGTATTTTTATTGGCCTGACCGATTGTGCGATGAATGTGCAAGCTGTCATTGTGGAAAAGTCCTCAGATAAGCCTATTATGTCGGGCTTTCATGGATTCTACAGTGTCGGGGGGATTGCGGGGGCAGGTACAATGAGCTTAGTTCTGCTCTTAGGGGTATCCGCAACTTTAGCGTCTATTTTTGTTTCTGTTATTGCGTTAGTTTTATTAGCCATCTGTTATAACGGCTTAATTACGTATGCAAATGCCCCAACAGGCCCGCTTATTGCTATCCCTAAAGGGATTGTATTGGTGATTGGTATCGTTTGTTTTGCTGTGTTCCTTGCCGAAGGGGCTGTGCTAGATTGGGGTGCCGTATTTTTAATCGAGCACCATGGCCTTAAAGAGACCTTAGGTGGTTTGGGTTTTGCTGCTTTTGCTACAACAATGACGATTGGCCGGTTACTGGGTGACAAAATAGTGATGCGGGTCGGTTCAGCTCGCGTAGTCTTTCTAGGTGCGCTCCTAGCTTGCCTTGGTTTCGTAATCGCAGTTATCTCCCCTTATTTAATCCTTGCAATTATTGGTTTTGCTTTAGTGGGGGCAGGCTCATCGAATATCGTTCCTGTGATGTTTTCTGCAGCGGGTAAACAAAACACGATGCCAGAAGCCTTGGCTGTACCTGCGATTTCGACATTGGGTTACTTAGGGATTTTAGCGGGGCCTGCAGTAATTGGCTTTGTCGCATTCCAATTAACACTAGCGACTGCCCTTTTAATGATTTCTGTCTTATTAGTATTTATTGCATTTGCTACTCGTTTTATCCGCGTTTAGTCTAATGAATATCATAAGGTTGCCACTCATTAGCAACCTTATGATAACCAAATAATTAGAGCTCAATCGTCCCACTGATACAGTTAATCACATCACCAGCAATCCAAATTCCGTCATCATCCGCACTCACATACACTCGCCCTTCGCCATAAACACACTGCCCTTGACCAACAGTATACTGTTTTGGGAGTTTTCCTTGAGGGATTAACCATTGTGCTGCACCCGCGTTAAAGCTTCCTGTCACGGGGTCTTCTACTGAACTTGTACCACAAAAAACTCTGACTTCGAGCTGTTTATCTTTACCTTCAGGGTAAATTGCACACAAGCCGATATCATAGCCCTTCAATTGAAAATAATCAGGCTTAATATTTAAGAGTGTGTCCACTGACTTAAGCTGAATTCCCATCCAACCTGGGCCGTTATCTACCCAATTACTGTCAATAACATCATCTTCGGTGATCCCCAACCCTTTAAATACCTTTATTTTTACATCTTGAGCAATTTCGCCACTACGGATGAGTGGTGGTGCCTTAAATGCCAACCGGCCATCCACCATTTTAATTGCGATTAGCCCTGCTTTGCATTCTTGAACTATCGATGCTTTCTGCTGCTGCCCATAGGTTTGCTGCCACACGAAACAACTCCCTAAAGTCGGGTGCCCTGCAAACGGTAACTCACCTTCTACCGTAAAAATTCTCACACGATAATCTGCTTCAGGCGTTGTTGGCTGCAATAGAAAAACGGTTTCGCTTAAATTGGTCCATTTTGCGAATTTATTCATTTGTGCATCTGTTAGGTTATCTGCACCAACAACAACAGCTAATGGGTTACCATCCAGTTTACTGGCTGAAAAAACATTCACTTGCTCAAAAATATACTTCATTTCTTCCTCTGACGTCGTTACTACCATATTAACTATGGGAATAATAATGCGCTAGCTAACAATGTTTTGTGTATATAAATGCAATAACACATTAAGATAGCTATTGTAATTGATACTTTGACACAGGTAACCCATGGATTCGACAACTAAAAATACAATTATTATCGTGGGTGCTGGCTTTGTCGGCACCACCTTAGCATGGTATTTATCAACACAGACAAATCAACGCATTATTTTATTAGACAAAAAACACGCAAGCCAAGGTGTTACCCAACACGCCTTTGCTTGGCTTAATGTGTCTTATGGCCGCCCTGACGCTTACAGTCAACTTCGCAAGCAAGCACTTGCGCAATGGCGCTCTCTTGACGAGCACACACAGGGCCAGCTAAACATCCAGTGGTCAGGTGCAATTAGTTGGCAAGATAACGAAACAGCGACAGCATCTTTTATTGATGAGCATCAGAAAAATCATTTTAACATCAAAGCGCTAAATAAAAATGAATTACAAAAGATGGAGCCGAATTTATGTACACTCCCGACGCTTGCTGCTTTTTGCCCTGATGAAGGGAGCGTTGATCCTGTTTATGCGACTCAAACCTTGCTAAAGTTAGCCATTGATCAAGGTATAACCTATTTACCCGAACATGAGGTATTCTCACTTGTTCAGGAAGGTCGGCGTATTTTAGGTGTGAACACAAATCATGGCACATTTTTAGCCAACCAAACGGTGATAACTGCGGGCATTGATGCCACTGCGCTCATTGGCTCAATTGGGGTTAAGTTACCAGTGAGTGCTTCGCCGTCAATTATTGTGCACATTAATGCACCAGATGAAAAACCGTTAGTGCAGCATATTATTTCAACTCCTGAAATGGAGCTGCGTCCTGCATCTACAGGTAAAATACTGTGTGCTGAGGATTACCTGAGTGATCGCCCAGAACATAGCGTAGACTGTATCGCACAAAACGCCCTAACCGTTATCAAAAATTCATTTATAGGTAGTGATACGTTAAATCTTGAAAAAACTTTCATCGGAATGAGACCCATGCCAAAAGATGAGATGCCAATTGTCGGAAAAGTTGCTGATTTCGAAGGTTTATATATTATCAGTATGCACGCTGCGATTACACTAGCGCCGTTGATATGCCAATTGGCTCAAGATGAAATTTTGCATGAAATAGAACACACTGCACTTGGCCCATATCGATTAACTCGTTTTGCATCAGGTAACTGACAAATGAATATTCCGTTGTACTATTTAAGACATTATCAATCGATTGAAAAAACGTTTTGGACATCTATTTGTGAACATAGTATCCAGATTGCACAACACACCATTTGCTATTTAACGCCGCTTAATTCGCCAGCGTTTAACTTTATCTATTTGCAACCTGACTCCACCAGTCACGCATTTATGCAAGCCCACAATCTGTTTGTGTCGCAGAAGAAAAATCACACTTTAGTGATCCCTGAAGAAATGCTCCCTCAGGTGGTTAATGAAGCAGAATCACTGGGTTACAAACGTGACAGCGTAACGACTGCCATGGCATTAACTCTAGCGAAACAAAATAAAGTTGAACTGCCTGATAACCAAGTGGATATTGTCTTAGCTAATCACGATTTGTCATTGTGGGCAAAGCCGCTAGTTTCTGCATTTTACCTGTCTGAAGAGCACGACCAAGTTATAAAAGAGTATGTGCGTTATCACGAAGATGCACTACAACAAGGTGCCCCGCAATTTCACTTAGTGTTACTTGTCGATGGTGAGCCCGCTACGTCTATGACCGTAACAATTGAAGGAACGCTTGCTCGTTTCGATGATATTGGTACAGAACCAAGCCACCAAGGTAATGGCTACGCATCACAACTCATTGATTACGCGTTAGCATTTTGCCGTCAGCAAGGTGTTGAGCACTGCTTCCTTGACGCCTCTGAAGCGGGGTTTGATTTGTATAAAAAATTTGGTTTTGAGCCCTTATTCCGCTATATCAATTATGTCTGGTGTAAATAACCTACGTCACTGGTGTTATTTACACGATATGCCTGAATTGGAGCCATTAATTGCACAATGGTTCCTTCAGGAGTGGCCTTCCCATTATGGCCCTCTAGGTAAAGGTGATGTTTGGCATGATATCGCGGCTTATCGCCATCGTGAAGGAACGGGTATGGGGATTATCGCCTTTGTGGAAAATATACCCTGTGGCTTTATTGCCTTGAAAAGTGAAACATTTTTACCTAATAACACGCTATTTCCATGGGTCGGTGCCGCATTTGTTATCCCAGAAAAACGAAATCAAGGACTTGGACAGTATTTATTTGAACAACTTGAGTTGATTATTGATAAACAACAATACCCCCAAATTTTTTGTGCGACAGCCGTTGCGGATAACTTACTCATCCGCTGTGGGTGGCAGTTGTCTGTTGCACTAAGTCAGCTCTCTTTGCGTATTTATCACAAATATATCTGACATTAACATCCTATGAAAATTAATATTATCGGTACCAGCGGCAGCGGTAAAAGTACCCTTTGCCAACAGCTAGCATTATTGTTAAATGTTCCCGCCATTGAATTGGATAGTTTATATTGGTTAGCAAATTGGCAAGGTTCCTCAGATGATGCATTGGCAGAAAAGCTCAGAATCTCTTTAAATAACGCGCCTTCTGGGTGGGTACTTGACGGAAACTATACACGGACTCAACCTATCAAATGGAAAGATGTCGATATGGTGATTTGGCTTGATTATTCCTTGCCGAGAACCCTTTGTCAGTCAATTACTCGTACATTATCGCGCATTCGTTCAGGGCAAGAGCTATGGGAAAACACGGGCAATAAAGAACGTTGGAGAAATGCCTTTTTTAGCCGAGATTCGATTATTCTATGGCTCCTAAAGACTTACTATCCAAATAAGGAAAGAAACCTAAAACATATGACTAATATCAATTTGCGCCATATTCAATTTGTTCGGCTCACATCACCAAAGGAAACGCGTTTGTTTTTACAACAAATGAAAGTGCAAATTGAAGGCAACCAACTGAAATAACACAGGTTCTGTTAACACATCTCGGTAACCATAAAAGCTACCGAGAATACCTTACCTCAGCGATTAAATTTCATCACACGCCGTTTTTAGCATCGCCGTTTGTTGGAATTTTTCAATCCCTAATTCAATTAAACGGCTAATTAATTGCTGGTACGTCATACCACCTTGCTGCCACAGTTTCGGATACATACTGATATTTGTAAAACCGGGCAATGTGTTGATCTCATTGATAACAACATCATTATTTTCCGTTAAAAAGACATCAACACGGGACATACCACTACAATTTAATGCTTGGTATGCGGATAAAGCAATCTCGCGAATTTTTTCACTCACCGCATTTTCTAACTGAGCAGGTGCTACGACAGATGCGCCATTCTCATCAATATATTTGGTATGGTATGCGTAAAAACTATCGTGTAACACTATTTCACCACAAGGGCTAGCGAGTGGGTCGTCATTACCCAATACCGCACACTCAATTTCACGCCCTTTTACAGCGCTTTCAATAAGCACTTTAGTATCAAACAGGAATGCAAAATCTAATGCTGCTTCAAACTCTGACTCATTACTGACTTTACTAATCCCAACCGATGAACCTTGGTTTGCGGGTTTAATGAACAGCGGTAAACCTAGCTGTGCCACTATTGCTTCATACTTTATTGTTGTGCGTTTATTTTGCAGTACAGTAATAAACGGGGCAATATTTAAGCCTGCATCTCTGAGTAATCTTTTAGTTACGTCTTTATCCATACAGGCCGACGAACCCAAAACACCTGGCCCTACAAACGGTAAATTTGCCATGCGCAATAAACCTTGCAATGACCCATCCTCACCTAAGTTACCGTGAACAATAGGGAAAATAACATCAATTTGTGGCAATGGTTTTGCGTCTTCTAGGGAGATAAACTGTTCATGCGCCCTTCCTGGAACAAGTGCAATACTACGTTTCGGTGTATTGAGTGCAATACGGGATGGATCATCCCCATGAATAAGAAAATCGGCTTCATTATATTCGTGCCATTGACCTTCTTTGTTTATACCCAAAAGACACACGTCAAACTTCTGACGATCAAGGCCGTTAATAATATTTTTAGCTGATTGCAGAGAAACTTCATGCTCTGTCGATTTTCCACCAAAAATTACACCTACCCGTACTTTGCTCATTATCTGCTCCAACGTAATACACCATACCTAGCAGAGAAATATAGCATGCACGGCAAAAGTTATGTCATAAAATCTTTATATTACAGTGAAGTTCGCTGTAATAATGAGCAATCATTAGTTTTTTGATGGAATATCTATAAATTATTAATACAACCGATGCTGATATTGATTTGCTCAATTAGCCAATTTACAAAGACCGCCACGGCGCCATCTGCTGCAATAGGTTTTGGCGAAAGCAAGTAATAAGCTGAGTCGTCAGGAATAAAGCCCTCAGGAGCTTGAAGTTGCCCTGCTTGAATTTCATCTATAACCATAAGAAATGACACTAACGCAGCCCCTTGTCCTGATAAAGCGGCTTGAATACACAGGTAAAAATGTTCATAGGTCACATATTTATAGCCGGTTAAATCTACACCGCTATTTTTTTGCCATGTTACCCACGCGTCAGGGCGTGATGCACTTGTTAATAGCGGGCAGTTTGGTAACAAACTAACATCCTCTTTTTCAGGTAGTCGTACTATCCCCATTTGCTCTGAACATACCTTGGTAGCATATATTTGCCCTCCCCATACAAAATCATTGCGCCTTAAAGCAAGGTCAACATGGGTCTTCGCAAAATCAATAGAGCCACCAGCAGCAACAAGGTGAACAGTGATATGGGGATACCGTTGATAAAAATCGGTTAAACGTGGAATGAGCCACTTCATGGCAATCGTTGGTTCACAAGACAAACTCACCACATCAGGCGTGGCATTTGTCTTTATTTGCTCAACTGTGGCACTTAACTGCTCAAATAGGCTACTGGTCGTCTGTAAAAGTAGTTGGCCTGCAGCTGTTAAGAAAACAGCACGATTTCGCCGCTCAAATAACGCCACACCAAGGTGTTCTTCCAATAGGCGGATTTGGCGGCTGATAGCACTGTGAGTGACATTTAATTCTTGTGCTGCTTTAACAAAGCTACCCGCTTTAGCAGCGGCATCAAAGAAACGTAAGGTCGATAACGGCGGCAATTTCATATTGGTAACGAAAAGTGACAGATTTTAGTCAGGATAAATCGCTTTTTAACTTTATTCAATGTATTGATAATAAAAACATTAAATAAATCATTACAACCATATTTATGGTGATAACTGTTAGTTTTTATAACTCTTTAGGAAACTTAAATGAATGAAATCCTTGCAGTAGCAACAATCACAATCCTTGCAGTGATAAGTCCAGGGCCTGATTTTGCAATGGTAACTCGGCAAAGCTATACCCACGGCATAAAGACAGGATTATTATGTGCTTTTGGCATTGCAATTGGCGTTCAAGTCCATGTGTTTTATACTATTTTCGGTATTACGCTAATTATTATGAGCTCAAGTGCATTATTTTTAGCCGTTAAGTTAACCGGTGTTTGTTATTTGGTTTATATCGGTTTTAAGTCATTCACCAACAAAATAAAAATAACCACTGATAGCGCCAGCACACAGCCAATATCTAAATTTAATGCATTTAAAATAGGCTTTTTAACCAATGCCCTAAACCCCAAAACCATGTTCTTTGTTGTTTCCGTTTATAGTCAAGTTATCCAAGTCGGGAACTCTGTTTGGCTCAACTTAGGCTATGGGGTGTTTATCTCATTGGTGCACTTAGTTTGGTTTAGCTTAATCGCACTATTTTTTGCCACCCCTTCAGTACGTAATAAAGTATTGAGTTATCAATCAGTCATGGATAAAACCATCGGCATCTTGTTAGTCTTACTTGGTTTTTCTTTACTTTTTTTCAATATCAATTAAGCCTTATTGAGCCCCTGATAATATTCATTTGCCATTTGTGCCAGTTCAATAACATCTTTAGGCATATTTAATTGCGCGAGTTGTTGAAAAGGCACCCAACTAAACGGTGAAAAAGGTGGCTGCTCAGGTGAGATTAATTCACATAAATACACCATATCGATATGCCAATGATCACCTTTTTTCTTATCCTCGATATATTCCTTGAGAATGGCCATCGGTAATGATAATGATTGCGTATGAGATGAGTCGACAACTGAGGTCTTAAAGGGATATCCACAACTAATAATATTACAATCCAGCCCCGTTTCTTCTAATACTTCGCGATATAACGCATCTTGCGGTTCTTCATTTTCTTCAATATGCCCCCCTGGCGGTAACCAAAAACCAAGTTTAGGGTGTTCATGGAGTAAAAACTCCCCCTTTTCATTACGGATCATTGCCGTTGCAGTAAAGTGTTTAATCTCATTATTCATTTGATGATGACCCTTTTCGGTATTCAACAGCGTGATGTTTTCCAGTCATATGGCATAAGTTCAGCAAGCGTCACTTGGGTATTATCATCAACACCAACGATTGTCTCTTTGTTTTTATCTGATAGCTGGCTAAGTAACTCGCGACAGCGGCCACAAGGTGGTACGATACAACCTGATGCATCCACGGCAACAATCGCCTTAATCACTGAACGCCCTTCTTTTAGCATATCTGCAACGGCAGCATGCTCTGCGCAGAACCCCAGTGAACATGCAGAATCAATGCTCACACCACTATAAATATTGCCATCATCGGTTTCTAATGCTGCAGCAACATGCCCACTTTCGATGTACCCATTAAATGTCGCTGGCTTCGCATATCGTTTTGCAATCTCGACGAGGTGTTTTAACATAATTGCCCTCTTTTAATGCTAATTGAATACCTTAATTAAACGTTAACACAATAAAAAGTATTAATTTTTTTGTGCTCTATTCCAGATCTACCATATACAATATTACTGATTTGATAGTGTTTAATGCAGCGGCTAGCTCATCATAAGAAACCGTACTCACAGCTACACGTATGGCCTGTGGCACAGCGTTTGATGTCGAATAAGACTCAGCACTACTCACTGCAATATTACGTTTATTGAGTTGACGAATAACCGATTCGGAACGCAAACCTTCAGGTAATGGTACCCAAATAAAATAGCTATTTGGATGAGCAATATAGGGAAAATCGCCAAATACTTGTTGGACAATTTTTTGCCTATTTCTTGCATCTTGCCGTTTATTACGTTCAATTTTTGCAACTTCACCTTTCATTAACCAATCACAAATAATCGCTGTTGTAAGCGCAGGTGTGTTCCATGTCGTTATTCGGATTATTTTTTCTATATTTTCAGTGTACTGTTTGGGTGCCAATACAATTCCCACCCGTAAACCTGTTGCGACATTTTTGGAAAACCCCGCAATATAAAAGGTTCTTTCTGGAGCCAACATGGCTAACGGAGTAATGACTGGACGATGTAAAAATGCATATGACCCATCTTCAATCAGTAAAAAATCCTGTTTTTTTGCCATAGCCACCAACGTCTTTCGCATTGCTAATGACATAACCCAGCCTAATGGATTGTGAAGTGTCGGCATGCTGTAATAGGCACGAACCTTCCGGTTCTGGCAAAGTAAGTCTAGCGCCTTTAAATCAGGCCCATTGTTTAATACTGGGATAGCCACTAATTCAATGTGATACATTTTTGCTAAGGCTTTAAACCCTGGGTAGGTCAATGCATCTACCGCCACAATATCACCTGGGCTAAACATACCTAAAACAATCGCGGCTAAGCCATGCTGTGCACCACTCACAAAGGTGATAGACTCAGCTGAGACATTGCTAAACCCTTGCTGCATTAAATATTTAGCCGCTATCACCCGCTCATGGTGCCTTCCTGTATGTTGCTGGTAATAGAGTATCCCCTCCAAATCCCCCCCAACCGCTAACTCTCTTAACGATTCTCGTAGTAATTTTGTTTGTTCCTTAGCAATGGGATAGCTAAAGTTTAAGTCTAGCATTTCAGGCACAACATCATGTTGAATACTCAATGTGGGCAATAGTTGGATATCCCTAACGAAAGTCCCTCGCCCCGTTTCTCCACTCACTAAACCTTTGTCGATCAATTCGCGATAGACCCGCGATGCAGTTGCCAATGAAATCCCTTCTTGCTTAGCAAAGGTTCTATGTGGCTCTAAGCGACTACCTGGTTTTAGCTCACCACTGATTATTTTTTCAGCAATTTTATCTACATACTTTTGGTAACGAGGTTGTGACATGAAATTGTACCTATGACAATTTTTTGATTGTCATGATTATCTACATTAGTTTTCTATTTCTCAAGACGCGTATTCATCTATATTAAGGGTTTTCATGGAACAAACACTCATTACACAGCCTAATACAACACGAGGTTGGATAAACGGCTTTATTGGTGTTGTCATCTTCAGTGGTTCATTACCCGCAACCAAAATTGCCATTGAAGGGTTTTCACCTGATTTTCTAACGGCCGCTCGTGCTGCAATTGCAGGTATTCTTTCCCTGATTATTTTTGCTTTTTTACGACAAAGCATACCCACTAAAGCTCATTTTCTTCCTTTAATTATTGTTGCTGTTGGTGGCGTCATTGGTTTCCCTTTCCTTACCGCTCTTGCTTTGCAATATGTGAGTTCCGCGCATTCCATTGTATTCATAGGTTTGCTTCCCCTTGCAACTGCATTTTTTGCCGTTTTACGTGCCCGCGAGCGGCCTCGCAAACTGTTTTGGTTGTTTTCTATAATAGGAAGTTTATTTGTAATTGGCTTCGCATTATTTCAAGGAGGGAAAAGCACTCTTATTGGTGATTTGTATATGATTGCGGCAATATTACTGTGTGGGCTTGGCTATGCTGAAGGGGCCGTTTTATCTAAGAAGCTGGGAAGCTGGCAGGTTATTTGCTGGGCGTTAGTGATTTCATTACCCATTATGCTAGTGCTGTGTGTGATCTTATGGCCAACTAACCTAGCAAACGTATCAACAAAGGCTTGGCTAGGTTTAGTATATGTCTCTTTCTTTAGCATGTTATTAGGGTTCTTTTTTTGGTATCGAGGACTTGCAGAAGGAGGTATTGCAGGTGTGGGGCAATTACAATTATTACAACCCTTTATCGGCTTACTACTTTCAGCTTGGCTGCTTGATGAAACCGTCAATTCTTTAATGATTGCATCAACTTGTGGCGTTATTTGTTGTGTTGCCGCTTCGAAAAAATTTGCGAGTTAAAATTGGCTGTATCTGTAGGCACACAAAGCGCGATCGCAATAAAAATTTACTTTATTATTTGCTGCTACATGTGAATTAAATAGGAGCGAACAGTGACCCTTTCTTTAGCAGATTATAAACGGCAGATTATGCACTTTAGTGAAAGTGACCCAACTGAAAATCCTTGGGTGAAAGGAAAGCCTGTTCCTCGTCTAATTCAAGTTGTTCCTTATGACCTGAAGTGGCCTGAAATCTATCAGCAACAACAAAAATATATTTGTGATGCCCTACGTGATAAAGCGCTTAAGATTGCTCATGTAGGTTCAACAGCCGTTCCTGGCTTAGCGGCTAAGCCTGTTATCGATATTGACTTGATTGTGGCAACCCCCGAAGACGAAAAAAGTTATGTTCCAGCCCTTGAGGAACTTGGATTTGAACTTACTGTACGGGAGCCCTCTTGGTACCAGCATCGAATGCTTAAATTACAAGATCCACAGGTGAACTTGCACGTTTTTGCACCAGGTTGTCCTGAACATTTACGCCACTTACTGTTTCGTAATTGGTTAATTAATCACCCCGACGATAGTGAAAAATATGCAAACGCTAAATTAGCCGCTGTAGTCGATGCCAACTATGTCAAAGAGTATAACGACAATAAAAATGCGGTTGTCAGGGACATTTATAGTCGACTTTTCGAACAGTTAGACATGCTGTTACCTAATTTACTTTTACATGAGAACTAGAAAATATGCATTTTGTGATTGTTACTAAGCAACATATTCAGTTAATTGAACAAATTAGCGATGCATTACACCAAGAGTGGGCGGGTTTATCACCATGGGCCGACACAGAACAGATAAAACACAGGCTGCACGAACGCAGCCAAGCGGCTAACCCGCAAATTTTGTCTTGTTTCGTAGACAATAATGGCCAGCTACTTGCAACCGCTAGCACGATCTTTCGTGAGCTCCCAGATATTCAACAGGCGACTTGGTGGCTAGGGGAAGTCTTAACTGTGCCATCAGCCAGAGGAAAAAGAATTGGCACCCAGCTGATTGAAACGCTTTATCAGCACTACCGAAAATCCACAAGCGAAAGTCTTTACCTATATACACCCGATATGCAGGCTCTTTATCGAAAAATGGGGTGGCAAGATGTGGAACAGCGTGAAGTCAATGATGAGCTTGTCACCATTATGAAACGCTAAGGTATTAGACTAAAGTAGATACAAAATAGCCAGCTCAATTTGGCTGGCTATTAAATCACAAGGTGATATTTCAGTGCGTTCTCTTTTAGGCTGTTAACGCTAATTTAGCCCCAAACATTAAGAACACTGCCCCAATACAGCTATTGGAGAATTTTGACAGTTTCTTATTGTGTTTTACCATATTCGTCACGGCTACTGCGCCGAAAATCAACAACGATAAATAAATCATACTGCACGTTTCTAAAATCACACCAAGGACGAAGAATGGCACACCTGCATTTGGGTATGCAGGGTCGATAAATTGTATAAAAAATGACACATAGAAAATGATCATTTTAGGGTTTAGAAGACTTAAAAAAACCGCTTTTTTATAAGTCCCTTTCGTCTCTAAAATAATACTATCAACATCATGCGCACCTTCTTTTTTGTGTAATACGCTATAAAGTGTTTTTATTCCTAAATAAAATAAATAAGCCGCACCTGCGTATTTAATCACACTAAAAAAGATTGGCGATGTTTTGACTAATGAAGCAACCCCTAGGAAAGATAGGAATATCAGTATTGCATCCCCTGTAAATACCCCTAACGCTGCTTTGTAACCATTTTTTACGCCATATTTTGCACTACTAGTTAAAACAAATAAAGAATTAGGGCCTGGTACCAGCGTAATAAAAATAACACCGATAAGATAAGTCCATAAGTTTGTAATACCGAGATTTTCAAGCATAGGAAACCCGCTAACTCAATAAAAGTTATAACAAAAAATTCACATTAACTTCTGATAGATATTATGATACAGATTTTATTTTTTTATAAAAGATATCACTATTTAATACATCAATATATGGATTTATATTTCAATAAAAGCCACAAAACCAGTGAAAAGAATAAGATTAAGCCTTGCATTTTAGAGTTATAGTTCAATTGCAACCATTAAACCAGAAGCAAGCTGAAAACAACTTATTAAGCAGAGTTATATACCATATATCAATGTTAAATCGGAACTAAATAGAGGTTTTAGCTTGGGAATGTTGATAGTGATTTGATTCTCATTTCGCGTTATAACATAGAAATGTATTAATGCCCTGAAAATGGCTATAGATAACAATATTAATTTAGTCTAGATGTTTTTTTGACCATTGTAATAAATACATTACTCTCACATTTAATTAACGAATCTCGGATAATTAAAACAAAAAGTACTTTATATTTAATCAGTTTTAGGGATCTCATGGAAAGCGCTAATTACTTTCATTTGCAAGAGCTTAATGGCCTTGAAATGATAAATGCTCGATATCACCAACAAAAATTTTCTCGACATAGCCACGAAGGTTTCTGTATTGGCGTTATTGAAGATGGTGCTCAGCAATTCTTTCGTACAGGTGAAAACCATTACGCACCAAAGGGCGATATCATTTTGGTCAATGCAGATGAAATACACACGGGTTCATCTGCAATGGAAAATGGTTGGTCATATCAGGCAATCTACCCTACTCCTGACATGTTTTCGCAGCTCACCACCGACTTAAAAATTGAAAATCAAGGACTAGTGCCTTGGTTTCCTTATGCTGTCGTGCAAGATACAGGACTGGCTGCTCAGTTACGGTTACTTTTCAGCTTGTTATTGCAACCCGGAAACCTATTGTTTAAAGAAACCTTACTGCTCTCTACGTTAAGTTGGTTAACATTACGCTATAACCAGACTAAAACCGAGTTAGCTAAAATTACCCCTGCAAAACAGCGTATAGAACAAATTTGCGAATTGATGATAAATACCTGTGAGCAAGAACATTCTTTAGCTGAATTAGCCCAAATAGCGGGATTCAGTCAATGGCATTTTCTAAGACAATTTAAGCTGCAAACAGGCACAACGCCCCACGTTTTTTTGGTTCAAGCGCGTCTGCATAAAGCCAAAAAACTGTTATTAGCGGGAAACTCCCCTGCTGATGTTTCGAATTTATGTGGTTTTTCTGATCAAAGCCATTTTACACGCCACTTTAAACAGTCATTAGGCGTCACACCCGGTAATTTTGTGCGTCATCTAATTACTTAAAAAGAGCAATTTTATTCTATCTGCAGCCAGTTCATATCCTTAATATGAATGACACGTTACATAGGCATTATTTCAACAGGTATTAGTTAACATGGATCCAAAGCAAAATCGCAGCTGGCAAAAAGCTATGATGGATGGCGCAGCTCATTCAGCTCCACTTAACCTAGCAGTGATCCCTTGGGGAGTGCTCGCAGGTTCGATGGCCGTAGAAACAGGATTAGATTTTTGGCAAAGTGTTGCAATGTCAGCAATGGTTTTTGCAGGTGCCGCCCAACTAGTCACCCTCGGACTGCTCAATTCAGGCACTGGTTTTATCACGATTGTGATTTCAGTTTTCTTTATTACGTCCCAGCATTTACTGTATGGACTGACGTTACGTCCTCAAGTGAAAGATTTTACAACCCCTCAAAGGCTCAGCATTGGCTTTCTTCTCACCGATGAGCTGTTTGCAATCAGCGCGGCGAAACGTCAAAGTTTGAGTTTCCCCTACCTATTTGGTGCTGGGTTTAGTTTTTATCTTGTTTGGTTAATCACCAGCCTTTGTGGCATTGCGATGGCAAATATTGTTGGTGACCTAAGTCGCTTACACCTTGATTTCTCTGTTGTAGCGACACTCCTTGCCATTGTTGTACCTTTGACGAAAAAAATCAGCACGCTATGTGGCGTCATTTTCTCACTCGTCGTAGCCATAACCTTATCCATGTACTCCATCAGTAGTGCGATTGTCATTGCAGGTGTTGGTGGAATGTTTGTCTCAGTCATCGTTTCGCGCGTATTAAAGGAGGAAAAATGATCTGGCTTTTGATTATCACGCTAACCGCCGTTATTTTTACATTGCGTTATGTATTTTTAATCCCACAGCTACCACTTCGGCTACCTTTGATTGTTCGCCAAGCATTAGGTTACTCAGCACCTTGCTTGTTAACGGCGATTTGCGCACCTGTTATTTTATTAGAAAACCATGAGCTTAGGAACTTTCCCGATAACCCGTATTTGTGGGGTGCTGTATTCTGTGTTGTCGTCGCATCATTGCTGAAAAACATGCTGTTAACTGTAGGGTTGACCCTTGTCTTTTTTTATTCCCTGATTTATTTCATGGGTTAATACCGTTCAATAGGAGTAAAGTCAGGTGACAACACTTTGCTTTATTCCACTAATCCCGCATAATAGCCGACTTCGTCGCAATACGACCCTATTCAATTACTCCCTTTCTTTATGAAAGTCTGTGATCCATTGGCTTTTCAATTGCGCCAATTAATTCTATCAATAATGGATAATAAACAATCATGCTTAATAATTATGTTTTACGCAGTGTTCGCTATATGTTGGACTTGAGCGATGCTCAAATGGTCAAAATCGTAAAACTTGCAGATTTAGACGTGACGAAAGAAGAAATGGTATGCTGGCTCAAAAAAGATAGTGAGCCTGAATATGTTGAGTGTAACGATAACGTAACCGCACACTTTTTAAATGGCTTAATCTATCATCGTCGTGGTAAAGATGAAGACCGTCCTGCACCAGAAATAGAAAGCCGTCTAAATAACAATATTATTCTCAAAAAACTGCGGGTCGCTTTCGAACTAAAGGATACTGATATGATTGAAATTTACCAATTGGCAGACTTTCGAGTATCAAAACCTGAACTTAATGCCATTTTCCGTAAGCCTGGACATAAAAACTACCGTGAATGTGGGGATCAACTTCTGCGTTATTTCCTTAAAGGCCTAACCACACGCTTACGTGGCGATAAATAACACATATTTTACGTCGCTCTGGTATTTGCCTAGAACACATGAGGTAAATACCAAATAGCCTTACCCTATTAACGCCATCATCTATAGCGCTCAGACTAAATATTTTGCAGTAAATAGTTTAAAAAAATATCTATTTTTGGGGATAGCGCACTTCGGCTTGCATAGACGGCTCTTAGCTCTATAGGTGCAGGGTTTACTTCCTCTAATTGAATAATATCTAACTGACCCGATGTAATTTGTGCATGACAAGCTTCTAACGATAAAATAGCAAAACCAACACCATTCACCGCAGCTGCATGAGCGAGTACCCCACTATTTACCCGATATGGGCTATTTATCATCGCTGTGCGCTGCTTGCCTTGAGAATCAATAAAAATCCAAGGCTGACCTTGTAAGGCACTAAGGCTTGAAATACAAGGTAACTTCACTAAATCAGCGATGGTTTTCGGTTTACCAAATTTATGAATCAGCTCAGGGGATGCGATGACCACACTTTGCCAAGATTTCACCAATCTTGAGTGATAGCTGCTATCCTCAAGCTCTCCACGGTGAAAAGTCAGTAATAAATCGATTTCATCACTGATGACATCACGAGGCATTAATTGTGTGTCACAATGAATTTTGAGTTGCGGATGCAACAATGCAAATTTTGCTAATATATCGGCTAATAATACACTACCCGCTTCACTTGGGATGGTAAGGCGTAAGGTACCTGTTACCCCTTGAGGATGACTAATTTGTTGGACAATATCGACCAGTTCACCCACTAATTTTTGGCTTTGCTCAAACAGAATATTGCCCGCTTCCGTTAGCCGCATCTGCCTTGTTGTTCGTTCAATCAAACGGCAATTTAATTGTTCTTCTAGTTGCTTAATTTGTCGACTCACATTGGATGATGGCATCGAAAGCTGCTTTGCAGCATTAATAAAGTTACCTTGCGTTGCTACCGCAATAAAAACCTTTAATAAATTTAGGTCAACCACCGTGCATACATCCTTTTCATTCAACATGATTGACCTAAACTAATAACACTAGCAGTAACCAAATGCCATGATTTTTTGGTAACGTTCTGATAATAAAGCATCCGTATCGAGTCGAGTTAATGCAGCTAAGTCTGCTATCAATTGCTGTTTTAAATGTTCAGCTGCTAACTTATAGTTTCGGTGTGCCCCCCCTAATGGCTCAGGAATAATCGTATCGATAATGCCTAATTCTTTTAATCGAGAGGCAGTCATTCCCATAACTTCAGCCGCAACTTGCGCTTTTTGAGCGTCTTTCCACAGAATTGACGCGCAACCCTCAGGGGAAATGGCTGCATACGTACTGTACTCAAGCATATTAATTCGGTCACCAACACCAATTCCTAGCGCGCCCCCCGAACAGCCTTCCCCCGTAACAACACAAATAATTGGCGTTTTTAAGCGGGACATTTCTAATATATTCTTTGCGATAGCCTCTGCCTGTCCACGCTCTTCAGCGCCTACGCCTGGATACGCCCCCGCTGAGTCTATCAGTGTAATAACAGGCAACTTAAAACGTTCCGCCATTTGCATTAAACGTAACGCTTTACGGTAACCTTCAGGTGATGGCATACCAAAATTACGCATCACTTTCTCTTTGGTTGTTCGTCCTTTTTGTTGGCCTAAAACCATGACAGGACGCCCTGCAATACGTGCCAAGCCTCCCACCAGCGCTTTATCATCAGCAAATGCGCGATCTCCCGCCAATTCCTGAAACTCAGTAAAAATTAAAGAAATATAATCAAGGGGATATGGCCTTAATGGGTGCCTTGCTAACTGTACGATTTCCCATGCACCAAGAGAAGAAAAAATGGTTTTTGTCAATGAGTGAGACTTTTTTTCTAACAGTTTGATTTCTTCTTCAAGCTTAATTTCGCTAGGATGCCCCTGTTGTTTGAAGGCAACCAATGCTTCTATTTTGTCATTAAGTTCAACTATCGGTTTTTCAAAAGCCAAAAAATGAGTAGACATACAGACCTTAAAATTATTAACACAATTTTAAGAGTGTAAAGGGTTATTCTATCCCATTCTATGATTGGATTTGGGATTAATTAGTATCAAATATGGGATAATTGATGGGTTATTTATGCTTGAGACGGTTTGATTTTAGGCTGTTACTCAGGATTTTTTGAAAGTTAGGACATAAAAAATGGTTCTCTTCTGGGCAATTAGCAATATGAATAATGCCATCTTTTAATGCCAATAAATTTTGGATCGTCTGTTCAATTTCTTCAGCTTTAGCCATCAGGCTGGCCCTCTCTATATTAGGGCCATCTTGGTGATTAAGCATTTTCGCAATTTCATCGAGTGTAAACTGAGCCTGCTGCCCTAAACTTATTAACGATAAACGGGTTATCACATCTTTGCCATGATAAATACGCTTTAAGCCTTTTCTACCAATCGGTTTAATTAACCCCTTTTCTTCGTAGTAACGAAGCGTTGAAGCCGCTAAACCTGACAGTTGGCTCACTTGAGAAATATCTAATTCATCATGCATAGAACGATAACCCGTTAATATTATAACGCTGTAGGCGTCAGCTTCTGCCGTAATAGCACAGTAATATTGCCATTCATAAATATTTCACGATCAATAACATAACCTAATTTTTCGGCAACACGTAATGACGGTAAGTTTCTAGGCTCAATAAAACAGATAGTTTGCTGATACTTATTTTGCGCTTTTAACCAACTTAGCGCCGCTTGCATCGCCTCGGTTGCATAGCCTTTGCCTTGAAATTCTGGTGCAATGACCCAACCTGCTTCGGGAATTCCTTTTACTTGTGGCTCAACCATTCGATGAAAGTCAGCAAACCCAAGATCACCAACATACTGCCCTGTTACTTTTTCCCTTACCGCCCAGTAACCAAAACCCAACAATGGCCATAACCCGCCATAGGCTAACATTCTCATCCATGATTCTCGTTCGGTTGACGGCATACCGCCGATATAGCGTACCATGGATTCTGTCGCCCACAGTTTTGTCAACGCGGGGAAATCACTGACTTGGTGTTTCGATAAAATCAGTCTTTCTGTTTCTATTTCAGGTATTAAAGCCATAGATTGCATCTCCTTGCTATCTAAATGGGGGTTCATCAAAGGTTCTTAACTTCCGAGAATGTAATTTATCCCCTTCTTGATGTAATAAATCAATAGCACGAATACCTATTTGTAAGTGTTCTGAAATAGCCCCTTCATAAAAGCTATTCGCTTGGCCTGGTAATTTAATTTCCCCATGTAATGGCTTATCTGACACACACAAAAGCGTGCCGTAAGGTACTCTAAAACGATAACCTTGTGCAGCTATGGTTGCGCTTTCCATATCAACAGCAACTGCGCGGCTTAAACTAAAGCGCCTTGCTGTGGCAAAGAAACGCAGCTCCCAGTTTCTATCGTCTGTCGTCACCACAGTTCCAGTGCGTAAACGTTGCTTAACCAATTCGCCAGGCATATTACTGACTTGTTTAGTCGCATCATAAAGTGCTCGTTGAACTTCTGCGATGCTTGGAATAGGAATATCTGGCGGTAATACATCGTCCAAAATATGGTCATCACGTAAATAAGCATGAGCAAGAACGTAATCACCAATATTTTGGCTTTCCCTTAAACCTCCACAATGACCTATCATTAACCATGCATGTGGCCTTAATACCGCTAAGTGATCACAAATGTTTTTTGCATTTGATGGGCCAACACCAATATTCACTAATGTTATTCCTGAGCCATCTCGTGCAATCAGATGATATGCAGGCATTTGGAATTTTTTCCACGTCATGTCTGAAATAGCAATTTGTGGATCCGCATTTTCAGCTGTCAGGTAGTTATTACCAACACAAGACAACGCAATATAACGACTCTCAGGATCACGGATTTGTTCACAAGCCCAACTGACAAACTCATCCACATAGCGGTTATAATTGGTAAATAAGATATACGGTTGCACATGCTCTGGTGGCGTACCAGTATAATGTTTAAGGCGTGCAAGTGAAAAGTCTACACGTAAAGCATCGAAATGCGATAAAGGCATTTCTTCCGAAACGGTATATAAGCCATCAGTAATATCATCACTGATATGAGCTAAATCTGTTATCGGAAAATGAGCGGCAAGGCTACCACTCATACTTCTATCAAGGACTAAATCCGAGCCATCAATCACAAATGGATATGGAATTTCCGTCTTAGACGGACGAACTGCAAAAGATACATCATAATCTTGTTGTAAAATAGAAAGTTGTTCCGTTAAATAACGACGAAATAACTCTGGCTGAGTCACCGTGATGGAATAGTTTCCTTTTTTTACAAAGCGCGCATAGGCACGGGTTTTTTCACAGTGATCAATTTTTCCTTCCCACGTCACACAAAGCTCAGGGTAAGCAAATAACCCATTTTCTCTCTCGTCTGTATTTGGTATCTGCCCTTTTGTGACATAAATAGCAATCGCATCTCTTAATGATTGAATGGCATTTGAATATAACAACGAAAGTTTATCCAAAACATCTTCAATAGATAAGTTTTCATTTTTCTGGCATTTTTCCAAAGACACACACAACTCCTAATCAGATGAAGTAATCTCCTGATAACATAGAGTATCAATGTGACAGTTGCAAAACATATCACCACTAATGCATGACGAATGATAAAACTATAGGCAGTGTGAACACGGCGATAATAGTTTGCAATGTAATGATCCCAGCCATTAATTGGCTATCACCATTCAACTGACGAGTCAAAATATAGGCTGTTGGTGCAGTAGGGATGGCAAAAAATATCACCAATAAAATCGTTTCTAAGTTTGGCAAAGAAAACAATTTAGCCATTATTAACGTTAATACAGGCATAGCAAGCAAGCGTAATAATGTTGATAGCATGATTGGTTTGAATTCTTTACGTAGTGTTGTTGTTTGCAACGCACCACCAATACAAATCAATCCCAATGGTAAACTTGCTGCTGCGAGTAATTTTAATAATTGTTCAGAACCAAAAGGTAGCCCCACTGGCGATAAATTTAACAAAATTCCGATAACACAAGAGATAATTAACGGATTTTTAATGATAGGTAATAAGAGTTGTTTTACCGACACTTTTTTCCCTGAAGATAACGCCAGCACCGCGATAACATTACAGCTTGGTACTAAAATTGCCATAATAACTGCGGCAACGGCAACCCCCTCTTTACCAAATAGATCGGCCACAATAGCTAAGCCTAAATAGGTATTAAAACGCGTGATCCCTTGAATATGCGCACCAAATCGAGGGACAGTTATTTTGCATAAATATTTACTTAACAGCACTAACAATGAACTTATCGCTAAAATGCAGAGGATCGCACTACCTAAATAAGCTAATTTAGGATTGTTTAACGGGGCACTTGCTAAGCTATTAATTAATAAGGCAGGAAATAAAATAAAATAGTTGAGTTTTTCGGCTCCAGGCCAAAAATCAGGCGAAAATAACCGAGTACGCCTTAACACAAACCCTATCGCAATCAACGCAAATAGTGGCCAAAGCACTAACAATATTTTACTCATTATGATTTATCTTTTTATATCAGTCTATTATAAGAAGTCACTCCAGAGTTTAGCGTTAATTTTTTGTAACGGATAGGTAAAAAAAGCTCTCATTAACCATATCCTTCCGATTTTATGATTGGTTTAACAAAAATATTGCACGGCTGCATTTCCCTCCTCTTTTTTTGTTCGTATTTTAGCCAAATTTAGGGGCATTCGTGCACCAATAAATCAGCAAATGACATTATCCAACCTTAATTTTGAAATACTATTTGCTTGCCTGATTAAATTTATGTATTTTTATTCACTATAAATGCATAATTAAAGAGGTCTAAAATGTTTAAAAAGCTCGTTTTTGCTGGTTGTATGACACTGGCTGCATTCGCAGGGAATGTTTACGCAAAAGACAGTTATACCGTAGGTGCTGGTGGAACATATCGACCATTTGAGTTTGAAAATAGCCAAAAACAATTGGAAGGTTTTGATATTGATATTATTAAAGCCATTGCTGATGCAGAAGGTTTTGACGTCAAACTGGTTAATACACCATGGGAAGGTATTTTTGCCACTTTATCCTCAGGGGATAGAGATATTTTAATTTCAGGGATAACTATCACAGACAAACGCAAAAATATGGTTGATTTTTCTAATCCTTATTTTCCTGCTGAACAAGCTATCGTAATCGGTGAGTCTTCCAATGTTACTGATTTAAATAGCTTAAAAGATTTAAATGTTGGTGTTGTTAATTCCAGTACAGGGGATATTGTGGTCTCCGATGTAATTGGTAAAAACAGCACATCAATTAAACGTTTCGATAATACACCTTTATTATTGCAAGAACTGTATGAAGACGGTATTGACGCCGCAGTTGGTGATGTTGGTGTCATTAAGTATTACATCAAAACTCACCCAGAGAAAAAATTTAAGTTAATCTACGATAACCATTTTGAAAAACAATATTTCGGTATTGCGGTCGCTAAGGGAAATAGTGAATTACAACAAA
Source organism: Providencia vermicola (assembly GCF_020381325.1). Taxonomy (GTDB): domain Bacteria; phylum Pseudomonadota; class Gammaproteobacteria; order Enterobacterales; family Enterobacteriaceae; genus Providencia; species Providencia vermicola. Next base: position 139,775 of record NZ_JAGSPI010000005.1, on the reverse strand, counting down.
AGATTAATAATGGTTTAAATACCATCGTTGAAAATGGCACTTATAACCAAATCTACCAAAAATGGTTTGATTCAAATGTTCCGCAATTACCAAAACAATAGTTTTATTTAGTTTAAAGCCATCTTTAGGTGGCTTTTTCTCGTTATAAATCAGGGTGAAATTAAGATGTCTGCGTTTCGTTGGGAAATAATTGAAGAGTACGCCCCACTATTTGCTGAAGGCGCATTAATGACCATAAAGGCCACCATTATTTGCGTTATTTTAGGCTCTTTGTGGGGGCTCACGCTTGGGCTGGGGAGAACGGCCAAAGCGGAACAAGGGATTTGGAAACCCATTTTACGCTATTTCGTGCAATGGCCCGTGCGTTTTTATGTTAGCGCCTTTCGTGGCACACCATTATTTGTACAAATAATGGTTGTTCACTTTGCATTAGTTCCATTATTTATTAATCCGCGTGATGGTTTGTTCGTTACATCAGGGTTAATGTCCGTTGATACTGCAAAAATGCTACGTTCTGACTATGGTGCATTTTTATCTTGTGTCATTGCTATTACTTTAAATTCAGGAGCTTATGTTTCTGAGATTTTCCGTGCAGGCATTCAATCAATTGATAAAGGGCAAATGGAAGCCTCTCGGGCGCTAGGAATGAGTTGGGCAAAAACAATGCGTAAAGTCATTCTTCCGCAAGCTTTCCGCCGAATTCTACCTCCTTTAGGTAATAACGCGATTGCGATTGTCAAAGATTCATCACTTGCTTCCGCAATTGGTTTGGCCGACCTCGCCTATGCTGCGCGCACTGTTTCTGGGGCATATGCCACATACTGGGAACCCTACTTAACAATATCAATAATTTATTGGATGCTGACATTTATACTCGCTCAGTTAGTGCAATATATGGAAAGAAGGTTGGGCAGAAGTGATTTACGTTAATGATTTACAAAAAAAATTTGGGGATACCCATGTTTTACGCGGTATCTCATGTGAGATCCATCCGCAAGAAGTTATCTGTGTTATTGGTCCTTCTGGCTCAGGGAAAAGTACTTTTTTACGTTGTTTAAACGCACTAGAACGCCCTGACGGCGGTGAAATCAAAGTCAACGGATTTAATGTTCATGACCCGAAAACAGATCTCAATAAAATGCGTGAAAATGTTGGTATGGTTTTTCAACGCTTTAATTTATTTCCACATATGACAGTGCTTGAAAATTTGATGATGGCACCAACCCTCGTTAAAGGGGTAAAAAAAGAACAAGCGTTAAAACAAGCTGAGCAGCTTTTAGTCAAAGTTGGTCTATTAGATAAAATTGATGCGTGGCCTGCAAGCCTTTCTGGTGGGCAGCAACAACGTGTTGCCATAGCACGAGCATTAGCAATGCAGCCGTCTATTTTATTATTTGATGAACCGACTTCAGCACTGGATCCTGAGTTAGTTGGTGAAGTGCTGTCTGTTATGAAAACGTTAGCAACTGAAGGCATGACGATGGTTATTGTCACACATGAAATGGGCTTTGCCCGTGAGGTAGCGGATCGCGTTATGTTTATTGACCAAGGTATCATTCAAGAGGAAGGCCCCCCTGAACAACTATTTTCAGCACCTAAAAACCCTCGTACTGCAGAGTTTTTAAGTAAAGTTCTCTAATTACCCCGCCTGCTTATCAACATAAGCAGGCTTTTCTGATAGCTCAATTCCTTTTATCTCCGTATGCTAAGAATATTATTATTATTTAATTAAGCTTAACCTATGGATATTAAAAGCCTTTGTAAACATTACCGCTCAGGGAAAAAATTCAAATATGTTTTTTTCTGGGGGCACCAAACCAAACAACATCAAGTCACGAAAAGCTGCTTTAGTCAGTGGTACCCTGCACCGTTTATTGTCGATGGGTACCGATTTGCAAGTGCAGAGCATTTTATGATGGCAGAAAAAGCACGTTTATTTGGTGATATTGAAACGTTAGAAAAAATCATTCATGCGCCCAACCCTGGGGCAGCAAAAGCGTTTGGTCGCGAGGTTCGTGGATTTAAGCAAGATGTTTGGAATGATAAACGTTTCGAAATTGTTGTTGCCGCGAATATGGCCAAGTTTAGCCAGAACGAACAACTTAAAATATTTTTACTTTCAACCAACGAGCGCGTATTAGTTGAAGCTAGCCCTGTTGATAAGATATGGGGAATAGGCCTTGCCGAAGATGCAGAAAATATCGAAAATCCACTCACGTGGAAAGGATTAAATCTTTTAGGTTTTGCTTTAATGGAAGTTCGCTCCCAGCTCGCAAGTTAAACATATTTTTTTGCACTTAATCCCACTCCACTAAAAGCCCGTTGTTATCAAACAACGGGTCAGCCAGTCAGTCACTGAAATGTAGGATATGCTACTGCATTGATTATAATGGCATTCTATATTCAATCACCCCTGGTTTCTCTGCCACCCAGTTATACAGTTTTTGCCCGCGTAAATTAGTTTCTTGTGTATGCCAATATAAGCGACCACATTGTTTATCTTGTGCTTGCACTTGAACAAATTCAATAAGCTGCTTACCAACATGACGCCCTCTCATTTCTGGCGTGACATACAAATCTTCTAAATAGCAAAAGTCATTTTTTGCCCATGTTGAACGATGGAATAAATAGTTGACGAAACCAACCACTTTGCCATCTTCAAGTGCGACTGCGCAGTACATAGGCTCATTATCGTCAAAAAAACGCTCCCAAGATTTTAATGTCACCTCTTCACTTAATTCAACTTGATAAAACTTTTGGTATTCCAGCCAATACACTAACCATTCTGGATAATGTGCTGGAACAACAAATTCAATCGTAACTGGTAATGTAGCTTTATTCATAATAACCCTTCCATTTGTAGATATATTACATAATGTGGTTATAGTACAATCCCATCTGGTGCTGTATAAGATACACTTTTGTTATTTATTTAGGATCCACTTATGCGACGTAAACAACAAGCTCAGTTTCCATTGCTCCTACTTGATAAGGGGTATATAAAAGAAAATGTGTATCACACGATCCGCAATGCAATCTTAGATGGCCGTATAGCTTCAGGTGTGAAGCTACCATCCTCAAGGGCTTTAGCTGAGATGATGTTTATTTCGCGTAACTCAGTCATTGCAGGCTTTGAGAGGTTAATTGATGAAGGCTATTTGTATTCCAAAAAAGGCTCTGGCACTTATGTGTCAGCCAATATTCCTGACGAGTTAGTTCGTACAGCATCGACTTCACAAACAATTAAGCAACCTGAATATAATGCACTTAATCTTAATCCTAAAGTCGCAATATTGACAAATTTGTGGAATCAATCACGACCAAATACAAAATCGCGCCAAATATTTAATATTGGTATTGGTTGTGTTGATCAGTTTCCTCATGAACTATGGGGAAGATTATTAGGCCGTGTTTGGCGTAAATCGAAACAAACTATCCCTTTTTTCAATCATCCAGATGGATTTACGCCCCTTAAAAAATTACTGGTGGATTATGTTCACTCCACTCGCGGTGTTCACTGCAAAGAGAAACAAATTATCATTGTCAATGGAACCCAACAGGCAATTAACTTAGCTGCGAAAGTTCTGTTACAACAAGGGGATAAAGTTTGGCTTGATGACCCAGGCTATGACAGCGCTCGTGCTATTTTAACTGCAGCGGGGGCTGAAGTTTCACCGATACCATCCGATTCCGAAGGCATGGATATCGCCTATGGTGCGAAATACCATGGAGATGCCAAATTAGTTTATACCGCGCCTTCTCATCAATTTCCTTTAGGCACTACATTAAGCCTATCCCGCCGTTTAGCATTGCTTGACTGGGCGCAACATAATAATGCATGGATTTTTGAAGATGACTATAACAGCGAATTTCGTTTTTTATCTAAGCCAATTCAAGCATTACAAGGCTTAGACAACCAGCAAAGAGTCATTTATGCGGGCACATTTTCAAAAATGATGTACCCAGGGTTTCGCTTAGGTTTCTTAATTGTGCCAGAAGTTCTGAGTGAAGCATTTACCATGATGAAATACTACAGTGATAGCCATTGTGGATACCTAGAGCAAGCCTCTCTAGCCCAGTTCATTCAAGAGGGTCACTATGCTCGCCATGTGCGTAAAATACGCAAAATATGCCATGATAGGCAGAACGCATTTTTTAATGCGATTAACCTGTATCTCCCTCATTTATTTGAAGTACAAATGACAGATTCAGGAATACACACAGTATGTTGGATAAAAGCGGGGTACGATATTAATCTTATACTTGAACAGTGCCGCTTATTAGGTTTTGGTGCACAGCCGTTATCACGATATTGTATTAAAAGCACCAAGCAAAATGCCATTTTATTTGGTTATGCAGCACATACTGAAACTGATATTGTGCACAATGTGAAGTTACTCAGTGAGCAGATGAATAAGATATACCCAAGCTAAACAAAGAAGATTTTGCGCTTTTATCTGATAGTCAGATTTTTGCTAAGCTTTATAACTATACCTTAATGATATTCTTTTATTTATATTGAGGTATTTTAATGATGCAAACAAACTACCCCTATGAATATGAAGTGGGTGACATTGTTTTTACCAGTATTGGTACCGAGTTATTTCGTCAAATTGCTTCAGCCTCTTTATGTTGGAGCAACCATGTTGGTATAATCATCGGGCACGATGGTGAAGATTATTTAATCGCCGAAAGCCGTGTGCCTTTATCCACAACCACGACACTTTCACGTTTCATCGCTCGTTCTTCAAATAAACGTTATAGTGTGCGCCGTTTCGCCAACTCGTTAACACAAGAGCAAAAAAATGCCTTGGTCGCACAAGTCCCTGCCCGTTTAAATAAGTTTTACCATACGGGGTTTAATTATGACTCGCCAAGGCAATTTTGTTCTAAATTTGTCTTTGATATTTACCAATCTGCCCTATCCGTACAAATTGGTGAAATTGAAACGTTTGAAGAATTATTAACAAAGAATCCGAATGCAAAATTAAATTTTTGGAAACTTTGGTTTATTGGTCAAATCCCTTGGGAACGCACCACAGTAACGCCCGCCAGTCTGTGGAATCACCCTGAGCTATCGTTAGTTTACCGTAGCCACGAAGATATCCACTAATTGAAGAAATAGGATATTGTCGAAATCACCGAACGTCACCTAAAAGTGGCTTAGTATACTAAGTCACTATTTCCCTATCATTAAAGCTTGAATTGCCATCAAGCTGATTTGCTGCAATATGTCACTCAATAACCGTTCATCAATTTGCTGAGCATTGAGTTGCTTAAGAAAAGGTTTTCGCGCGACAACAAAACCTAATACTTGTCCTATCAATACATGAGCTCGGATAATCGCGGTTTGTTTATCAATATGATTAATCGTTTGGATCAGCCCTGACAAACGTGTATGGAAAGGTTCGATAAAGTCCCGATAAATAACATCATAATTTTCTGTAGGCTCAAGTTGCTCACGAAGAATAAGCACGGAATAATATTCATGCTTTGGTAATAACAACGAATTTCCTAACCCAGTTATCAATAAGCTAATTAACTGATTTGCTTGCGCCTGCTCAATAGGCGTTTGTTGCATGGCTAGTTTAAGCTGTGCATCAAACGCCTGAACATTACTTTCCCGAGATAAATCGGTCGCAATTTTTTGAATAACAGCGCAATAAACACCGAGCTTTCCCCCCAAATGATAGGGAATTGCAGACTGATTAACACCCGCACTTTCAGCCAGTTGGCGCGTACGAACGCCATTGATGCCATGAATCGCAAATTGTTTAATCCCTTCATTAATTAACTTTTCTTTCGTTAACTCTGATGAAAGTATGTTTTTATTTGTGTCATTCATATCTTGCTGTTATTCCTAAAATTATATGTCCGCGCGCATAAGATAAGTAGAATTATTATTCAGTTCAATCCCCCTATCTTTACCGACAACCACTGTGCCACCGAGATTACATAAATGATAGCCAAATGCGCAGTTAGGTTCAAAGGCAAACGTCATCCCTTCCTGCAAAACTAATTCACGCCCTGGATTGGGTAACCGTTCCAATTGACGGTATTTTTGGGCAATAGGCAATGACTCAATACCAGGGGCTGTACCAAAACCGATAGGCCCATAAGGATTAATACTGTGGATCAATGGATGTACATGCCACCCCTTTGATTTTAACAGCGGTTTTTCCATTTCATCTACTACTTCACCAAATGTGACACCTTCTTTAAGACATTCAACACCAATTTCATAGCATTCCCTTGCAACAGCTGCCGCTTTTTCAATATTGGGATGAATTTTCCCCACCGCAACCGCGGCTTGGTGCTGTGTTTCATACATGCCATACAGAGCAAATATTTCTGTTAACACAATATCACCTTGCTGTATCTTTCGTGGCGCTTGTGAGCGGTATTGCCACGCGGGTTGACCCCACCCAATATATTCAGGTCCTGAACCCATCAAAATTTCAGCGGTGAATCCCCCCATAGATAAACATTTCGCGGTGACTGCCGCCGCAATATCCGCCTCTGAATTACCGACAATAGCTGTAGAACGCATCGCTTCACTCATTGCCTCACCTATCATTGCAGCATATTTCACATGCTCAAGTTCTTCTGCACTTTTCACAGAGGCGAGTTGAAAAAACGAGCGGTAAACAGGGACAAAATTTAACTGAGGTAAACGTGCTTTTATTCCCGTCAATGTGTTATACGGCATTGCGCCATCGAAATAAAATGGCGGGTAAGGCTCTAATCCCACCACACCAACATTCGCATTTGCAGACACACCTAAATCAACAAATATCTGCGCAATATTACGCCCTGTTTTCCCTACAACTATTTGCTCTGGTGATATCCACTGCCTATCATCTCGCATTTGTGCTTGCATATGATCAGCTACCATCATGGGGGCGAATGTGACTACCAGTGGGGCTTTATCTTGATGGAAGATCACAACCGACCCTAAACGGTCATTGGTGAAATAGTGATCAATACAAAACGGTGCGGGTGCCGCTGATTCCCTATCCCCATAAACCATAAGGACTTCAAGGTCATGCAGTTTCATGATTTCCCGCGCAATCCCCCATCTTCTATCGCGTTCTTCAAACGAAAATGGACTCGGTATCGTTAGGTTATTCATCTATTTCCTCTCTTGTTAATATTTAATTCATTTGAATGAATTAAATATAGATTGTATTGAGAGATAAAGTCAAACCCTTGCTTAACCATTTTGTGCTAATGACTAAATTCTATTTTGATATGGAATCAAATAGTGAAAGACTCTAATCCATTGAGAATAACTTGCCTAAAAACACAAATGCCTCTTTATCAGAGGCTTAGTTAAAGACAAATAAGGTAAAGCTAGAGACTCTAGCTTATTTTCGATAGGTGACTTTGTTATTATTTTTTCTTGTTTAACATCGATTTCAAATCAGCAAACGGGTTATAAGTTGCCGCTTCGATATCATTTTGTGCATCTTCCCCCGCCACAACATTGGTGCCATACATATCTGCTTCTGTGTATTTTGAATGCTCATGATCATGGCAAAATAAACATAAAAGCTCCCAATTGCTGCCATCTTCAGGGTTATTGGTATGATCATGGTCGATATGGTGAACCGTTAACTCGCGTAAATTTGAATACACAAACTCGCGAGTACAACGCCCACACACCCACGGATAAATTTTTAGGGCTTTTTCACGATAGCCGCTTTCTAAACGCGCATAGTTTTTAGGGATTAGAGCCATTACCGACATTCCTATTTCAAAAAATTATTCAATAATAATTCATCTAATATACCTCAAGTTAGAATGAAATAAGAAATCTAAGACAATAAAAAACCCAGATATTGATTCTGGGTTTCTCTTAGTTCGCTAATATTCGAATAGATTACTTATTTAACAGCTCTTGGCGGATAATCTCTGCCCCTGCACTTAAGGCATTGAGTTTACCCGTCGCAACTTGGCGCGACAGCGGTGCCATTCCGCAGTTAGTTGATGGATAAAGCTTATCTGCATCCACAAATTGAAGTGCTTTACGTAACGTATTAGCGACCTCTTCTGGCGTTTCGATGATATTGCTTGCCACATCAATCGCCCCGACCATTACTTTCTTGCCACGAATAAGCTCAATCAAATCCATAGGAACATGGGAGTTATGGCACTCCAGTGAAATAATATCGATACTCGAGGTCTGCAGCTTAGGGAAGGCTTCTTCATACTGGCGCCATTCAGAGCCCAACGTTTTCTTCCAGTCTGTATTAGCTTTAATGCCGTATCCATAACAAATATGCACCGCCGTTTCACATTTCAGGCCTTCAATCGCCCTTTCCAGCGCCGCCACTCCCCAATCGTTCACTTCATCAAAAAATACATTAAACGCAGGCTCATCAAACTGAATAATATCAACACCTGCAGCTTCGAGCTCTTTTGCCTCCTGATTCAGGATTTTAGCAAATTCCCAAGCCAGCTTTTCACGGCTTTTATAATGGTTATCATACAGCGTATCAATCATGGTCATTGGGCCTGGTAATGCCCATTTAATCGGCTGTTTCGTTAATTTGCGCAAAAATTTAGCATCTTCAACAAAGACTGGTTTTTGGCGTTCAACAGCCCCAACCACCGTCGGAACACTCGCATCATAACGATCACGAATTTTAACCACTTCACGCTTTTCAAAATCAACGCCACTGAGGTGTTCAATGAATGTGGTCACAAAATGCTGGCGAGTTTGCTCGCCGTCACTCACAATATCAATCCCAGCACGCAATTGATCTTCGAGGGATAAACGCAGCGCATCTTGTTTCCCTTCAATTAATTCTTCATTTTGCAGCTTCCAAGGCGACCAAAGGGTTTCAGGTTGAGCAAGCCAAGAAGGCTTTGGTAAACTGCCAGCGGTAGATGTTGGTAATAATATTTTCATAATAATTGACCTTAAATTTTTATCGTTAATCAAAGTGCGTAGCTAGCAGACCATTGTTCTAGAATATGTTTATAGGGTTCAATAAAATGCTCTTCTGTATATTTCCCCTGCTCAATAGCCAATCGGCTACGTTCTTCTCGGTCATAAACAATTTTTGTTAACGAATAATCTTGGTTCGTTAAACTCGGTTGATAACATTGCCCTGCAACAGAATTTGCATTATATATTTCTGGGCGATAAATTTTCTGGAATGTTTCCATCGTACTAATCGTACTAATCAGTTCGATATTGCTGTAATCGCTCAGCAAATCTCCCGTAAAATAAAAGGCTAATGGAGCAACACTGTTTGACGGCATAAAATAACGAACTTGTAATCCCATCTTTTTAAAATATTGATCCGTTAATGAAGATCCATTTTGCTGATATTCGATACCTAATACTGGATGCTGATTACCCGTACGATGATAAACATCTTTATTTGAGACGCTTAAACAAATAACTGGCGGCTTATTAAAATGTGTTTTGTATTCGTTCGAGTTAACAAAATATTTAAAGATATTCCCATGTAAATCGCCAAATTTTTCAGGGATACTAAAGTTTGCTTGGTCTTTATTGTGATCTAATAATAAAACACTGAAGTCATAATCACGGACATAAGAGGAAAAATTATTTCCGACAATTCCCTCTGTACGTTGCCCCGTTTTGTTATCAACGATGTTTGTTTTTAATACTTCAATCACAGGGAATGTATTGGCATTATTTTCAACACGCATTTCCACAGAAATAATTTCAAGCTCAATTGCATATCGGTCACTTTTCGGATTATCCCAATAGGCTAACGTATTAAAACGGTTGTTCATCATGACAAGCGTGTTACGCAAATTTTCTTGACGATTTTTCCCTCTAGCTAAATTAGCAAAGTTAGTTGTTATCCGTGTATTTTCAGAAGGATTATAATTTTCATCAAAAAGACTACTTTTAATCGTGAATGTAAAATTTTTGTTCATCGTCTTGTCGCACCCTAAATTCCAAGATGGAAACTAAATTGACTTCATGATTTTCTAGAAGTTTTTGTTTCTCATTCATCAATCTTTATGTTGTAAATAAGTTAACTTGTTAGCGTTAATTCATTTATGCCAGAGCCGCTGAATGAGTGAAAGCGACTTAATTTCACTACAACATGAATGAAATTCATGATCATAGGTATGACTGGCTTTGTGCGGTATTTAGATCTGCATCACATAATTTAGATTAAAAAGGTATAAGTAAAAAAGATGAGATAAGCCTAGTTATTGATAGGTGTTGAACTTACGATGAGCCTAGTTTGATATTTCGATGTTCAGAGTTTACACACAAAAAAAAGGCACTCGCCCCCGAGTGCCTTTTGACTACAACTCACTGAATATAAAGTAAATTACACCTATTCAGCGGTTCTGGTACTAGTGCGGATTAGGTAATCAAAGGCGCTAAGTGCGGCGTTCTAAAAGTGAGTTAAACAATTGATTTAAATGGATTTAGTCAATGGTTAATGTCCACATATTGACCACACTTATAAAGCCTCTTTTGATAAGAGGCTTTATTTTTGCTTATTTTTCAATGGGTGGGAGTAGTTTTTTACTATTACAGTAAAGAAACAATAACCTCATAAAGGATATTTAATTCGAAAAAATCACTTTCAATAAAAGATTAATCATTAAATATTAATCTATTTTTTGCTAATAATTTCTCTTTGTTTATTTTAATTTTCCCTTGCGTTATAACAGCGCCTTCTAAGTACCGTTTATAAAAACAATCATCTGTAAAATGTATAGCCATTGAATCAGGATCTATAACCATAATGCCTTTATCGAAAAGTCGATGTAAACCAACAGATAACATAATTCCATTATCAATAGAATTGTCATAATAATCACTATGAGTTTGAATATGAGCGGCTTCAATCGCTATAGAATCACCAGTAATACAGCACCTATGATTATAGTTAATACTAATAGCTCTTCGAAAAGCAGCTTGCTCCGAAGTATCACGGCCTATAGTGCTAATCTCTACCTTTTTCCCACGTTTATTATGAATAATGATTGGCGATGAAGGATTATTTGCGATAACTCCCGTACCCTTTGAAAGAGCTATAGCCTCATCATTTTCGACTACTGCAACGTCTAGGTTATGTTTATACGAGTCAATAAGAGCATTAGATTTAAGTTCATTCTTTGCTAATTTATATGCTTCACCAGTTGTCATAGTTCTTATTGCTAATTGATAAGCTTCAATATTGTAGTAAGGACGTTCATCAACGGCTAGCTGCTCTCTCAAAGCCTCTCTCAATTCTTCATTACTTTTTCGTTTAGTTTGCTCTTGAGACATTGAAGTATACACTTCTTGCTTATGTTTTCTGATTTCAAGGTCAATTGATGATTTGAGTCGTTTCTTTGGTTTAATCTTACTATATTCAACATTTGCATGTTTACCATGCTTTTGTGTCCTTTGATGAGAATATAATCCCATTGTAGAACTAAAATGTTTTCCACATACCTCACAATCATAAGGAGATTGTGATTTAAATTTAAACTTACTTTTTTTAGCACTCAAAGCTAGCGTATCCTTAAGAATAAATTATTTAATAACTGTCACAGCTAATACTTATTTTAGCCTAAAACTATTACCAGAATAGTGAGCAATTCTAAGTATTTAAAAAATGTTTCAAAACATCTCCATCTGTTTCTCCCCCCGATGTGATCTAGGTAACTTTTCCATCGGGATCTCAAAGCCTTCTGGTAACTCTTGAGGGATAGTTTTTGTAAGATAAATCTCCACTGAGGTTATTGTCGTAAAAGAACAGCCACACAACATATTTTGACATTGGTGATAGCTTCTACGGGTTTCACTACTCATGGATTTACTGATTTTGGTATAGGTCACAGCGCCACACAGGGGACAATTGAACGCCATTTTTTAACCTTGGGTTTGGAGTATGCCTTAAGTTAGGTTAATCTATTTATGGCAAAAATCAATTAAAGGGACTTATCATGAAACAAAAACAATCTATATGGACTATAATACCCATAGTCATATCATTAACTTCTCTATATTTATTTATTTCTCCTTTTTTATTATTCAGATACCTAAGCCAATTAGATGCACAGCGATTCTTTTCATTTCTCATAAGTGAAATTTATCTATATCCATATTTACTGGTAATATCAACAGGATGGTTGTTTTTGATTTTTTTACTCTATATAGTTCCTTTTTTGTTTTTTAAATTAATTCAAACCTCGCTAAATAGCAAAAAAACCATCAATCCATTTAGGTTATCTAAATTATCATATGGGATAGTGATTTTCCTAAACCCAATATTATTTATATCACTATTAAGTTTAATAAATAATGCAGCTTTCTACATTCAGCTCCTAGGAATCGTTCTGTTACTTTCATTCAACTTCATAATACTAAGCATACCTTCAGCGCTCCCACTAAAATTCATTAAACTCAGAGAGAAAACAATTGAAAAGTTGAAATTAAAATCAATAATTTCAATTTTTATCACACTTACACTTTCTTTTTTATATTATTTTTACTATAATTCAATTCATGGATTCATACCTGTTCCAGCATTTATTTTCACCTCCATTGTAATAGTTGAAATCACCTTTAATCTTAACAAGATACAATCAATATTCACTAAAGAAACGAATCCTGACTTAAAAATAAAACAAGCAAAAAGAATAGATAAAATAGCCTTTCTTTTAATGATATCAATTTCCATTTTGCTTCTATCTTTTATTACTTCAAAATCCATAATTAAAAACTTAGATAATGACCTGAAATTTAAAGACGCTCTAATTCCATTTTCACTTTTACTTTTTTTTATATACATATTGCCAAATATAATTTCATTGAAAAAAATGAAAACCAAGTCAATTAAATCAATTGCATTCGCTACATATTTTTTATTATTTTTCTTGATCACAAATATTGTTGATGTTATCGCTTACCGTTCTTTTAATACAATGCAATTTATTAACACAACTAAAATAGAAATTTCAGCGAGTAAGTGGTCTAGCCCTAAAACACCTATCCCTATTAAACAGGATAAGATACAAATGATTGCTTTCAATGCATTTCAATTATACGAAAAATCGATTTTCTGTGAATATGAAAACATAGATTTATTAATTAATAAAATCGAATTAAATTTCTTTGAATCTAAAAAAATTCACTCTAAATGTATATTTGTCAACAATGACGATGTGAACCTAGTTGAAAAGGATAAGTTTATAAAAATAACACCAACCTCTGAGGAACCTACCCTTCATCAATACCAACATCTTTGATCCTTATTTCTAGCTCCAAACTTGTGATAAAGCCGTGACTATCGATTTGATGAAGAACTCGGCTAATCACCCACTGGTGACTGTCAATGGTCGGTTTAAATCCAGTTACTGTGACAGGCGTTTCAGGGTAAAGGTCGGCGCGCCCCTCTGCCAACGTAATATTAAATTCTGCCACGCCCCTTTGTAGTTTTGACCACTTGGCCGCGGCGGCTCGTTTAGCCGATTGCTCGTTTTTAAAGGTTTGTCGCATCACAAAAACGTTCCCCTCGGCGCCCTCGATGTAATCGCCCTCTTTTTTGCTCGACTTCTCCTTTTTGGTTTTTTGCTTGCGTTTGAGATTGGTTTTCTTTTGTTGGCCGTAGTTCAAATCAAGCCAATAGGCTTGTACACCAGTGTACGCTTGCCGGTCAGCCAATCGGAAATAATGCCTATCGCCACTTTCCCGCATGATGGTAATGACGGGCAATGGTTTGCCGCTTTGGGTGACTCCCTGATTAGGCACAATAAATAATAAACTGCCATTTTTAATGGTGGCTATCGCGCCAAGCATTTCAGCCATTCGAGTTAAAAAGCTAATATCGCTCTCATTGGTCTGGTCGGCGTGGTCAATTTCAATGTGCATCAATTGCTTACTGACGGCGGGTTTGAGGTTATAACGCCCCGCTATCGCGCTCACTACATCCAGTACTTTGATATCGTGCCAGCTGTATTCCCGTTTGACGTTAAAGTCTTGCCGAAAATCCGCACTACGGGCGGTTACCGTGATTTGGTCGGGAGGGCCTGAGTGGCTAATTTCATCAACGGTATACATCCCTTTGTGTACCAAGGCTTCCCCCTGCCAGCCTAAGGAGACAGAAATCTCAGCCCCCCGCGCTGGTAATGCAATTTTGCTGTCTGTATCATCAATCGTGAGCTCTAAAGTATCGGCTTCAAAACCCCGATTATCCGTTAATGTTAGTGAAATAAGCCTGTCATTGACGCTCAAGAGCTGCACGCCACCGACAGTTAAATCAAATGCAGGAACTTTGACTAAATTCCCCTCTGCCCAATCCATAAAAGACATATTTCCCACCTATCCAATTCAATATGCCTAGATTGTCGTCGCGCGCGTAGGTGAGCAATCATCCGTGGTTCTCTCATGCCTATGAGAACCCTAAGTACATGATTTGTTATCAAACATCCCTGAGAATAAAGATAAATAGACATCAGGAGATAATAACGATGGCCGTATATCATCATGGTGTTGAAGTCCATGAAACAACCGACCTCAGCACCCTTATTCGAGATATCGACACCTCAGTGATTGGGATTGTCTGCACCGCAGAAGATGCCGACCCCGAGGCGTTCCCACTCGATACCCCCGTATTAGTCACGCGCATTAAAACGGTACTGAGCAAAGCCGGTAAGACCGGTACGCTTTACACAACACTCAAAGCTATCGACGACCAATGCAGTCCCAAAGTGGTGGTTGTGCGTGTGGCGGAAGAAAAATTTGAGAGCCGCCAATCACAAGACCAAATGGTGATTGGCGGCACCGGTGACGATGGACGCTATACTGGACTTTATGCCCTATTGACTGCTGAGGCCAAGCTCGGTGTACGCCCGCGTATTTTGGCGGTACCGAAATTGGATACTAAACCCGTCGCCATGCAGCTTGCCGTTTTTGCCAAACAAATCAAAGCCTTTGCCTATATCAGTGCGAACGGCTGTAAAACTATCGCTGAAGCCAAGAAATACCGCGAGGATTTCAATCAGCGCGAAGTGATGATCATCTACCCTGAATTTATCGCGTACAACAAAGAAAGTGGCCAAAACGAAGTTATCCCCGCCACCGCTTACGCCATTGGATTGCGTGCCAAGATTGATGCGGAACAAGGTTGGCATAAGTCGATTTCTAACGTGCCAGTTAATGGTGTTTTGGGTATTAGCGCCGATATTTACTGGTCGTTACAAGGCAAAGATACCGACGCTAACGATTTAAACAGCCACCAAATCACCACGCTGATTAAGCGCGATGGATACCGTATTTGGGGTAATCGCTCAGGCGATAAAGAAATTTATACTTTTGAAGTGTTTACCCGTACCGCACAAATTTTGGCTGAAATGATTGCCGAGGCACATTTTAGCTATATTGACAAAACACTCACCCCCTCATTGGTGAAAGATATTGTCGATGGGATCAACCGTAAAGGCGCACAACTCGTCACGCAAGGCCGTTTATTAGGGTTCCAATGCTGGTATGACCCATCGGATAACCCGAAAGAAAATTTACGCGATGGTAAGGCGCACATTCGCTATAAGTACACCCCTGTACCGCCACTGGAAAACCTGTCTTTAACGCAGGAATTCACTGATGAATTTTTCACTGTTTTCGACCAACTGGGCTAAGGAATTTAAATTATGGGTATGCCTAAAAAACTCTTTTTGTTTGACCTATTCATTGATGGCCAAACCTACCTTGGACAAGTAGAAGAAGTCACCCCGCCAAAGCTGTCATTAAAAACAGAGGATTATCAAGGTGCTGGTATGGTGGGCTCCGTTGCGGTCATGATGGGTTTTGATTCTGGCGCATTAGATATGGACGCCTCTATGGGTGGCCTAATGTCAGAATTATTAGAAAGCTGGGGCGCAACCATTGACGGTAAGCAATTCCGCCTTGCGGGTTCTTACTACGATGATTCAACTGGTGAATCCATCCCGTGTGAAATTCAAACTCGCGGGCGTTTTACCGAATGGGATCCTGGCAGTTCGAAAGCTGGTGATAACACGCAACACAAATACACCATCAAAAATACGTACTGCAAAATCACCATCAATAACAAAGAAACTTTTGAAGTGGATTTGTTAAATATGGTGTGGAAAGTCAACGGCAAAGACATGCTGGAAAAACACCGCGCCAACATTGGCCACTAATTAATATGGTGGGTTTCATCACCCACCCATTTCACATTTATTTTAATAGGAATAGTCACCATGGCTGAAGTTATTCAATTCGACGCACCCATCAAATTAGAATCAGGGCAAGAAGTCACCGAAATCACCATCACCGACACCATGAAACAAGTCGGTGCCTTACGCGGCTTAAAACTGTATGACGTGATGACTTCCGATGTGGATTCACTGATTAAGTTACTGCCGCGTGTAACGTCACCGCGTATGACTGAACGTGATGTTATACAACTGCCTATCCCTGCATTAAATGCACTCGCCACTGGTGTTGCCAATTTTTTAGTACCGAACTCCCCGCAAGAGACGACAGACGACGCGGACGAGTAATTGAGTGCCCGAACATTGAAACGGATGAGTTAATCGCTGATATCGCCATCGTTTTTCACTGGGCGCCGTCTGAATATGACGCCATGACGGTTGGCGAAATCCTGTTATGGCATAAACGCGCAGCCGCCAGAACAGGAAATGAATCATGAGTGACCGCAATTTAAATATCAAAGTGTCGTTAAGTGCTGCGAATAAGTTGTCATCCCCTGTCAGTGCTGCACAGCGCAGCGCGGCAGGGTTAGCAACTCAAATCAAAGCTACACACGCTTCTATCCGTAATTTACAAAGTCAATCGAAAACATTCGAGCGGCTTTCTAATTCTGTTAATAAAAACTCACAAGCCTACGAAACGGCCAAAAATAAAGTTAAGGCGTTACGTGACCAATACCCGCCGCTGACCCAGCAAACCGAAGAACAAAAGAAAGCCTTAGCCGCTGCACGGTTAGAGCGTGACCGTTACGGCCGCACACTTGACAAAGAAAAACAAAAACTCAATACCGTAACGGCCACATTATACCGCCACGGCATATCCGCACGACAAAGTGGTGATGCGACGGCACAAGTGACACGACGCACTGAAATCTATAACCGCCAATTGGACGAACAACGCCGTCGATTAGCCGCGACAACACGTGCCCAAACTCAGTATACAAAAGCAAAAGAAGTCAGAAATAAATTAGCCACTGGTGGTGCAATTGCCACCGCAGGCGGTGTGGGCGCACTATATGCTGGTGCGCGAATTACTACTCCTGGTCGAGACTTTGATGAGGGCATGTCAACGGTTCAAGCCCTCACCCGATTAGATAAAAACTCGCCACAACTGGCCATGTTACGTCAGCAAGCACGGGAACTGGGCGCCAGTACGGCTTATACCTCAACTGATGTGGCGGCTGGCCAAAAGTTTCTGGCCATGGCAGGTTTTACACCCGATGCCATTAAATCGGCATTGGGTGGCGTATTAAATATGGGGTTAGCTGGTGACATGGATCTCGGTGAGGCATCCGACATTGGTTCAAACGTTCTAACCCAGTTTCAATTAAAAGCGGAAGACATGAACCGTGTTTCTGACGTACTCACAGCCACATTTACCCGCAGCAATACCGATTTACGCCAACTCGGTGAAACCATGACGTATGCAGGCCCTATTGCCGCACAACTTGGCGTGAGCCTTGAAAGTATGGCCGCAATGGCGGGAACCATGGCCGATAATGGTATTCGGGGCAGTATGGCCGGTACATCACTCCGTGCGGGGTTATCGCGCATGGTTGCCCCTGTGGGTAAAGGCCAAGCCGCCCTTGATAAGCTTGGCGTCAGTGTTAAAGACGCCAGCGGTAAACTCCGCGATGCCGACGAAATATTAAAAGACGTTGGCAAGAGTATGCGTAAGTTTGACCAAGCCAGCCAAATTCGCATGAAAAAAGACATTTTTGGCGAGGAAGCCATGGTCGGTATGGGAGCTGTCATTGATGCTGTCATGAATGGCCGCTATGACGCACTGAAAACCGCCAACATGGGTGCCGAGGGTGAAGCCGATAAAAACGCAACAGTTAAAATTGACAACTTAAAAGGCGACCTAAAACAGTTGCAATCAGCATGGGAAGATCTCGGCATTGAAATTCAAGAAAATGTCGATTCCCCTTTACGCCGTGTCACCCAAACATTGACTGACTTTATAGGTAAAGTTGGCCAGTGGATGAAAGAACACCCCAAAATGACGCAAGCCCTTGCCGTCGGTGGGATTGCTATTGCCACCTTAGTCACTGCGCTTGGCGCATTAGCGCTTGCCGCGGCGGCGGTGATTGTGCCATTTGCGGCTATGCGCCTCAGCCTATTTATGCTTACTGGCAGTCAAGGATTTGGTGGCTTAATGGTCGCAGGCAGTAATGCCATTAACCTTATTGGCGGCGGGTTTTCGTTGTTATTGAGCCCTGTAGGCTTATTTGTTGCTGCCATCGTAGCTGCTGGGGTATTAATTTATCAATATTGGGAACCGATTAAAGCCTTTTTTAGCGGGTTTTGGGATGGTTTCATGTCTGCCCTTGCGCCAATTGGTGTGGCTTTCAGTGCCACGTTTGCACCTTTCGCCCCAATATTCGACGGCATTTCAAATGCCGTTAGCAAGGTGTGGAATTGGTTTAAAGAATTACTGTCACCGGTTCAATTGTCTACAGAAGAATTAAAATCCTGTACCGAGGCCGGTCAGGTATTTGGCGAGGTGGTTGATAAAGCCATCAGCGCCCTATTCTGGCCAATTCAGCAAGTCGCCAAAGGGCTCGGCTGGATATTAGAAAAACTCGGCGTTATCCCCTCCGCGGCCGAAGCTGCCGCCGATGCGGCGCGTGCCATGGGGGTTGACCCGAACGAAAAAGACCCGTTCAAATTGCTGAACTCCGTTTCCGCTTATGCAGGGAAAACGACCAAGGCCAATGAACAGGCACAAAAACAGCAAGCCGAGGCAACCAGTAAAATCACTAGCAGTGTCACCGTTGCCGGTAAACAACTGGAAAAAAGCAGCGAGTTACAGAAAAAAGCCAATGACATTAACCCACTAGAAAATGCAGAAAAATACGGCACTTTGGTGTATGACGGCGCAGAGAAAAAGAGCAAGCAAAAAGGCAGTAAATTTGCATTAAGCGATGCAGCCGAAAGTGTCGATAGAAATAAACTCGGCGACATTGTGTTTAAAAACTTTCCAGCCGTAACGACCGTTGATGGGCTGTATCAAGAGCCCCGCATTGCCGCGAGAAAAGCGTCATTGTTACCCCAGTTCAATAATGCATTGATTAATACGTTAGCCCCTATTCAGCCCAAATTAAATGCGGTACCAGTGGCGGTTTCTCCTGCACGACCAGAACGACAAATCATGCAGCCGGAATACAATACGTTTGAGTTGAATTTTTACGGGGTTGATATGAGTAATAAAAAAGAAATCGCTGACATTGTAAAACAGCAATTAACCACCTTGTTACGTGAACGTGATAGCCGCCGCCGTTCCAGCTTAAAAGATCAGGACTAAATTATGATGATGATTTATGGCATGTTTGTGTTTGAACTACGCACCGCCCCTTATCAAACATTTAATCATTCGCTCGACTTTCGCCATGTGAAAAATGACCGCGTTGGCCGCAGTGCAAAATGGCAGTACGTGGGAGCAGGTGAAGATAAAATCACGCTGGCTGGCACACTTTACCCCGAAGTGACCGGCGGTGATGTGTCGCTGGAACTGTTGAAAACCTCGGCCTATGTTGCCCGACCATTACCGCTGATTGAGGGCACAGGTACCATTTATGGAATGTATGTGATAACTAATTTAGTGACCGATAGAACGGAATTTTTTACCGATGGTAAGGCGAAGAAAATAGATTTTACCCTGTCATTAAGTCGGGTTAGTGAGGATGTTAGGGAGAGATTATGTAACTTTATTAGTTAATAAACTCATAGCGCCTCATAAATAGGCGCTATTTTATCATTTGATTTTTTCGTACTTATCTTTCCATTTTTGACTAAAAGGTATCATTAAAATGTAGAGAGTTAACCACCATGAATAAACTGCATGATATGAATAAAAGAAATTTGCAGGAATATAACCATGTGATAGTTTATGTCTGATACCCCCGTATACTTCGTCAATTAGTATAGCTTTCAAATTAAATACTATATCCTCACCAAGCAAGTCAATTATAAAAGGGTCTTCAAGTACATATTTTAGCCCATTTCGCTCTTGACTGCCACTAGGATGTAACGAACTTGGTTCTTTTTCATTTAATTTCATCAAATATCTAAGAGAGTTTTCAATTTGAGGAACTAAAAGATGATTAGCTGTAAGGTAATCACCATCGAACCCTGCAATTACTCCTTTTAAGTAGAACAGTTCATGCCCTACTGGTATAAACGGATTATTTATAAAAATATTTTTTATGGATGTAATGTTTATATTATATTTTAATAATATATTTTCTAATGCAGGTAATATTTTTGCTTGAATAATTAACTCATGATTCATTTTTAAATGCTTCATCATTACTGACCAAAGCTGTGGTGAGCCATCTAATTCTACAATATCTAAAGCACTAGGGACTTTTGCAACTAGCATCCCATCATGGTCATAGTATTGGGCGCCAAAATCATAAATTAACCCTCCATTACCTAAATCTTTTTTAGCTTCTTCTTGAATTTTAGCAAAACGAGTTGGTTGCGCTAGCATGCAAGAAAACCTAAATAACGTATCAAATAAATCTTTTCCATTAATTACTTGTTTTGATTCATTTATAATTTCAGTTAAATCAATTGGGTCTGAAACAAACTCACACATTTGATACTTTATTTCCTTCTGATAATCTCTCATTAGAGAATATAATTTATCTCGCTCATCCCTTACGTTCGGAACTTTATCCAAACACTCAATAGCTTTTAAAATATATGAAGATGACAACATACCCGAATCTTGTTTTTCACTATATTTCACATATGCATCTGACATTTTTCTCCAGAGTTTACTTTCTTCATTTTTATCATTTAAATAGCTTGCAGCCTTTATAGCCAAACTAAAAAAATCAATTGCAATACTAAATTTTTCTTCATTCAAATATTCTTCAGCATAATTCTTTGAAATATTAACAACATCATTATCAGTAGTGATTTTGGCGTTAAGAGATAGCTCTAATAGGTCTCTACTATAGTAACCACCTATAGCCTTATCTAGTTCATCTTTAATAAGACAAGATACTTTATTAAAAAAATCAGGCCGTTGACTGTCTCGTTTAAATAATTTACTTAACTGTAATGCACGTTTAATCCTATTTACGATATCATATTCATTAGCTCCTAATTTTATCAATTCCTTAGCTGACTCTACATATGAGTCAATAGCAGAATATGCATCATCTACTGTATTTAATTTATTAGGCTTAGCTGTCCATATAACATCTGCTATTCTTGCTTTCAGGTCTGGAATAATTACTTTAGGATAAACGTTTTTTAAAGTAACGAATATTTCATCAGGAAAACCTCTAGGTAAAAAGCCATATTTATCATCTATGATGCGATACCCCTGAAAAGGACTCTTACTTTCATTCGGTGAAAACCTTACAGCACATAACTTTGCAAGAATCATTGCTATATCAGAACCTGCATTTGCTATATCTAAAAATGAATGAAGTAGCTCCGAACAAATTGGATTAGAGCAAGTATCTAATATTTTTTGTTGATCTATTAACAGAAAGTCATCTAATGTTAGTTCGAAGTTTTTTGTATCCATCAATTTTATTCCTTTTATTTTAAATAGTTTAAAGCAGCTTACCCGATCTCACTAAACACCTTAAGTTAAATACTCCTATATTTTAGGCCAATTACCCCTCTCACCTCCCCCAACATCCACCCTATTCACCTGCACTCAATACTCTTTCCAAGCCTTTAACGACTCCTGTTCTTCATCTGTCGCAATACCAAGAGGTCAACAGCATATTGAAATGTCGCCTCATTAACTATGCCTCCCAAGACCGCATATAAAGGGTTTTTAATACCTACGATGGGATTTTTCTATTACGCCTAGTGGATTTTCATTGTCTAAAACAACGAGAAACTGGGATTTTCCCTTAAGATATTTACCAATGGTTTTATAATGTTCATTAGCATCGCATAGACTCATATTCCGGTTAAGGTTGAGCTTCGTGATAAGATGGTTAATTTCATGAGATTTAAGGTCTAACATGATCTCTTCATCTTCGAGGTGCAGCATCAAATATTTTGCTAGATATTCATGATTAAGTACGGTTTGTATTTTATTTTGAAGGTCAATGCATAACGAAAAATGTGCGTCTTTAATTTTACTGATACTGTCATTTAAAGACAGGATTTGGAAATCACTATCACACCGTTCGCTGACTAAAAGATATCCATCGTTTCTTAGTGATGGCCGCATACGCAAACATTCATTGACGGTAGAGTGATGTTTTACCCATTCGCTAATATCTTTTGAAAGCCATGACAACATTTTAAGAATAGCAACGTGCATTTCACTTAGGTTTATTTTATGAATTGGCTCATAGTGCGCTATTCGATTTCTAAATTCATTGATTTCTTTGACTGCTTTTTCAAATTCTTTTCGCGTAAGATTAATGTTAGGCAATAGCGTTTTCATGTTCGTTTGCCAAATAGACCGGTCATATTCTGCCCGAAATAAGTTTGACCAAAAATCAAATGTCAGCGTCGAGACAATATCCTCTTTAGTAGGCCTTTTCGCCCTATCTATTCCTCGATCAAGTGCGTCCCTACTTTGCTCTGATAGACCCGACCTAAAATGTTTATCTTGGAACCATTTGTCATCAAAATTCACACTGAAAATATCATTCATCCTGTTGCGAAGTGTGACTTCGAGAATATGAAGTGGATAAAGAAAAGCTTTCGAGAGACGTGCATTATATAAGTACAGGCTAAATGCATAGTGTTGATTAAACCCTGCACTTTTTAAGTAAGGTGCAAAACGAGCTGCCGATAAACCTTGAATAAGGTTATCTTCCAGACCATCATACGTGTAAGGTACTTGACTTTCTGCCATGAGCGTTTAGAATCCTTTAACAGAGCAGTTGGTTTGGCCCCTCTGGTGATTACACTAAGCGCCCCCAACAATCTACTTAGATCCCCGAGACAGACTTAGGTCCCTCTCGGGGTTTCGCTTTTATAGTCACTACATTTTCCTAACTCTTCATCAACTTCAATGCCTTTCAGAGACACTTCTATCACGTTTTTAAACAGTTAGCGACCTAAGAATTGAACCTTATTATGCAATGTTCGGTGTGTTCATCTCTTTTAAATACGCTTTATGTAATTCATCCATATGTTCCCATAAAATAAAGCTAAGTGTTTCTTTCGCTTCTTGGGATTCAACTGTCACGATGGCATAAATTAAAGCGCGACACTGGTCGATAATTTCGTCTAATTCACAAGGCGGTTGATTATACATGGTTCACCACCTAGAGGAATAAAGTGTATAGCGGTAACTGGGGATACAAAAAGGTGCTGTAGAAAGGTATTTTAGCCGTCTTTTCCATGATGACTACCCTCTGTTATTTAACGTTGGGCTCACCACCAAAAAACACTAATTTCAAGGGTGGTGAACTGAACAAAGTTAGCGTTACCGGTAAACAGAGGGATCCGGCGCATCTTTCAATGCCCTTGTCCAGCCCACCATTGTTACAATACAGGTGTAGCTGCCCGCATATTGTAATACCTATGCGGTTTTCCCTCTTTCATTTTTCGGGACGCTAATCCACGACAACGAATTTTTTCGTTGCAAACTGACTATAACGAGTTACAGATCACGCTTCAATTGCCTGATAAAATATTCAGACAAACTTTCTTCCAATCACGGAGAAATAAATAAAGCCATTAAAATTATTCTTAAAATCAATCTGTTGAAATATTCGGCCACACAATATTAGGTGCCTGTGATGTATCAAGGCGGTGAAGCTTTACTCGATATTCTTTCCAATCTTTTAATTGCGCAATTTCAACTTGGGTTGCAATTTTCAAGTCAACAGCATCTTGCAATGGGGCAATTGCCGCCGTTGCCGTGTTCAATAATTTATATTTTTTCTTTTCAGCCTCACCCACTAACTGAGCATGGCTAGGCGGTGAGATAGTTTGCCAAGCAGGTAAACCATTTTCTCCCGCGATACGTTCCTTGCCTTTCGGAGGGGAAGACCCTGCAAATTCTAACCAAATCGCTTCGCTTACTTCGATGGCATCTTTAGGAAAATGCCCCGCATCCACATAGCGTTGTTTAAGCTGTTTTAAGCAGAATATATTTTCGATAGCGCTGTAATAATACATGTTGATATCCTTAGTAACCTATTGCCAATACCGCGGTTTTTAGTCCATTATCGATGGTAACTTTGACAGTCGAGTTGTCAATTAATTGTGCTGACTGCGATTGTTCATCATTATCATAATCAAGTGCACTTGCCACATAACCGAGGCAAAATAACCCTGCATTCGGAAATTTCATGGGGAGCTGAAAATAATGCGTTCCTGTGTGATGTGTATAGTGAGCCCATTGAATAATCAATCCTGTGTCACCACATATCCACCAACCATTTTGGTACTTTTTTGCCGTGTTTTTGTTATACGTTTCTTGAATTTTTTCGTTTATCTCCGTTTTGTTATAGGTGCCGATATCGCTAGCTAATAGCTGAATGTTTTTATTTAGTGGCTTGTTGTTAATCATCCGAGATATTGGCACGTACCCAGCCATGGCATTTTTTAAAACTGTATTCATGTAGTTACGAGTGACCAATACAACCGCAGGGTCAATTTTTAATATCACCGACTCGGTATGACTAACAATTAAAACAATACGAACCGTAAGCGTGCGCCCTGAACCTTCAACCAGTTTTGGCTTATAGGTTTCTGGACTGTTAGCAATTGCAATCAAGTTACCCGCTTTATCGAATAAACCGATTTCACGCACCCACCAACCGCCTTCGTTTTCAGGAATGACCTGCTCAGCAATGATTTGGTTTTTATTTTGTTCATCAATAAATAACGTATTAATGGCAGCTCGGCGCTGTTCTTTGATCAACTTAGTTTGATTGGTATCTGGCGTTGGCAAGCTCCCGCCACCGTCACCAACTGCCATGTGTGTTAATTCAATTTTCGTGCCGAGGGCAGTCGCCTCTGCGAGCACTTTTTCACCGTAAGTGGTAAGCAATGCAAAATATTTCATTGGAGAGTCACCCTCATTTCATCAATAACATGTATCGCTGCCCCTGTGGAAATCATGCCGCCTGAGCTGATCACATCTGGCGTGTATGGGTAAACGGTTAATTCATCACCGCTATAGCTAGCCACGGAACAATAGATTTGGCCTTTGGTTTCTAGTTGAATAGTGAGCCCGACTAAATGACGGCTCGCCGGCTTGGCATCAAAAATCAATGCTTCTAACTCTTGATACATTTCCTCAGTAATACCAGTTTCAAGCACCCCGATATCAAGGCGAAACGTGCCGGCGGTTTCGTTGGTTTTCCACCACTCAATCACGCGAATTAAATAACCCAACGGCTCAACTACGCGGCGCAAGGCGCCTATCGTACCCTTATGCTTATGAATAAACATCGCGGCTTTCACGGCATCCCGCTTGGCTTTTTCCGTCCAGTTTTTATCCCACCGGTCAACACTAAACGCCCACGCCAAATACGGCAGCAAATGCACAGGGCACTTATCAGGGTTCCATAGAACGCGAATAGGAATAGGCACACGCTCAATTTGTGCCAGTGATTCAGCTGCCGCGAGCTCTAACGGGGATGAACCCACGGGCAATAAACGATTATTCATCTGAGCCCCCTAATGCCACATTGATTTGTGTGCAGAAGCTGGCCTGTGTTTTATCCAATTTGATATTTGCAACCGGCTTTTTCAGCTCCACACGTTGCACGCCTTGAACATGCAGCGCGGCATAAATCGCACTAAGCACAATGTCACGGCCTAAGCGGTGTTGCTGTGTCGCATAGCGTTTCACTTGTTCCATTGCCGCAGCCATAATGGGTTCATATTCTGGCGATGGGTAGCAGTAGATCACCGCGTCGATTTCATAGTTAACGATGGTTGCCGATTGCACTGTCACACGATCAGCTACTGGCCTAACATCCTCATCGTTTAATGCAATATTCACTTTTTCGATTAAATCCGCTGGCGCACTGCCGTTCCCCTCGCGGGATAAAACAGTAACTGTGACATGAGCCGGTAACGGGCTAATGACTGACGCATCCGAGACTCGGCCATCGGCAGACCGTGCATGATATTTATAACTGCCAATCGGGCCAGCTACGCTTAACGCTTCGAAAGCGGCCGGTATACGCGTGCGTAAATTGGAATCCGACTCATACACCGGTGCAATCGGTGGGATGGCGCTTTCATCACCCTCCGAAAGTATCAAGCGTTTCACGTTGTTATTGGCCGCGAGTTGGTCAAGGTCGGCACCGGTGGCAAAGGCCACCATGCTTGCGCGAGCTGCTTCATTGATACGCTGACGTAAAATCAGTTCACGGTAACAGTTTTCTTGCAGTAGTTTAGTGAGTGGCTCAGATTCTAATTCTAATGTACGGGCGATAGCTTCCCGCTGTTCTTCTGGCATAGCAGCGATTAACGCAGTTTTGCGCTCGGCAAAGAGCACCTCAAAATCTAATAACTCGACAACATCGGGTGCGGGTAACAAACTTAAATCAATACTGGCTGCCATGCTGCTACCTCACAGGAATAGAAATCGAAATGGGTTCACCCGTTTGCATAATGACACCCGATAAACTCACGCCCATTTCGCCAACATCAGAACGAATATAATCAATGGTTTGTAACCTAACGCGGGGCTCCCATTGCATTAACGCCATATAACACGCACTCATAATTTTCAGGCGCAGCGCAGGGTTTTGTGGCTGATCAATTAAGTCATACAATAGTGAGCCGTATTGCCGACGCATCACCCGCGAACCAATCGGCGTTCGCAAAATATCAGCGATACTTTGGCGAATATGTTCACTGTCTGTCAGGCCTCGACCAGTTTTCGCATTCATGCCACAATATTTCATATTGGTTTCCCTGAGGTGTCCCCACCCGAACGCACACCGCCATGTTGGTGAGTGTGTATAACCACGCCATTGGAGGTTATCGACCCGCTGTGATGGTTAAAATCACCCGTCATTTCACCGCCCTTTTTCACATTCAATGTGGCGGTGGTGAGGTTATTGGTACAAATCACGTTCGGTGTATCGAGCTTGATTTCGACGGAGGCGGTGCAAATCACTTTTTTGGTCGTTGCACTAATTTCATCACTAGCCTCAATCACCGCTTTTTTAATACCGACGGCCTTTAATGTTCCGTTTTCTGGCTCATATTCAATCACCGCACCATCGGGAAAAGTGTGGTGTAATGCATTGGCTGAATGTGTCGGCGCAGGGTTCGCATTGCTATACAGTGAACCCAAAACAAAACCGGTTGTTAGCTCACCGCCTATCGCCCCAATCAACACTTGTTCACCCACCGTCGGCGCCCAATAACTGCGAGACTCGCCAGCGCGATGCACTAACCATCTAATCCAGTCAGTCACTAATTCCCCCACTTGAACGCGGCAACAGTCATTGTCTAAATCCACCTCGGTGACCACGCCTTGACGAAAAAGGTTACTGAGTAAGCGATATAGTTCTTGTAAACTCATAGCTGCCCCACCAAATCGAGATAAATCATTTCCAATAACCCCAAGCGCTCATGCTCCGACAGCCCCAATAATTCACGTTTGGGATAGCGTGCCCGCGCCAGTTCATTTACAGCCCCCTCAAGCCCGTATTGATGTTCTCTGGCAATCGCCGCGGCTTTGCCTTGAAATCCCACTATCGCGCTATCTTGCGTACTACGTGCATGAAGAAAACGCGCCGCTCTAAGCCGCCGAAACATTGGTACATTACGTTTGGTACTGCGTTTGACCGAGGAAAAATTAATATCTAAAAAGCGCTCGATATCTTGGCGATAAAAGGTTCTCACCGCGCCTCTATCTTCATCAAAACCCGTGATAGTTTTACCTCGACGCCCTTTTGACCCTTGCCAATTTCGCAAGGTGCGAACATCACCACGGTGAATAAATCTAATTTGCTGCTGTGCGCGTAACACTTTACGTTTACGGGGTTCATAGGCTGAGCCGTCCGCGTTTTGTTGGCTACGAATACGCTTTTGTTGGTCGGCACGGATTGCCCGTGCTAATTTGCCCGTCAGTTTTCGCCGGTAAGCCGGTGAGGTTGTCGATAACAAGCCATTGAGCTCATTTTCAAGTTGCATAAACAGGGTGTTATCACTCATGGAATATAACTCCCTCATCAATCACGATATCCCATGCAGGTAAGGCGACTTCAGGCTCGGAAATATGCTCTTGCACAATTTGTCCATTCACTTTTTTAACAATCACGCGCTCGGTGGCCTTGATGGTGTACAGTACGTCGATTTTTTCTGTGTCAAGAATGTCAGCCTTGTAACGAATACCATTCGCCCGTTTATCAGGGTTAAATAACAAATCTGGCTGATGTTTTCGGGCAAAAGTCAGGATGGCCAATGACAATGCGCTTAATTCACCGGCATAATCCATGGCCAATACCTGAATTTGGTACTCATTCAAGTATGATGCGGATTGTGTACCGGTGGCCTGTATACCGCCATCAGTGATATAGACCTCTAATAAATCAGGGTTTTGTTTAAACTGGGGTATCTGCTCAACAATAGTTTGGCGTAATAGATTCGGCTTTAACATTATCTCCCCCGCGTGTCATAGAGTGCTTTTTGGCAACGCATTTCTACGCGTTCTTGCAGTGGTGCTGTCGCGCATTTGGGTTCTTGCAGTAATACCACGCCGCTCAACAAAATCAGGTTTAACAGCAAGACAAAAACACCAAATATCAAAATATCAATTAACGCTTTCATCTCGTCCCCTTGCACTGGTTTACCACATCACGGATATAGCCCTGTAAATAATTTAT
Organism: Providencia vermicola; assembly: GCF_020381325.1. Taxonomy (GTDB): domain Bacteria; phylum Pseudomonadota; class Gammaproteobacteria; order Enterobacterales; family Enterobacteriaceae; genus Providencia; species Providencia vermicola. Next base: position 110,742 of record NZ_JAGSPI010000005.1, on the reverse strand, counting down.
TTTGGCTCGGTCTCGCTGAATTCCGGTTCGGATATCGTGAACAATAAGTCCACCTTTTCGAGTGAGTCCGACGGTGGCTGCATCGCCCACGCTGCTGGAGCGGGCAGTGTGATTGATGGTGAGCTCACAGGTTGCAAGGTCGGCGCTGGCGAACTGCACCCGACGACGCTCAGTGAGTAAATCATCACGCAAACGTTGAGATTCATTTTGTTCATCTAACAACCTCTGGTTATAGGTCACATTAAGTTGATGTAAGGTATCTTGTGCCTTTTTTAACTGGGCGAGTTTTTCCGTGGCATCAATAAAGGCTTGAGCGCTTATCGCACTAAGCGCCATTTGATGCCCCAGTTCGCTCACACTTAACTTGGCTTTGAAATCCAAACGCGCAACGCCAAACACCGCACCACCGCTAACTAATGCCGCAATACAAGCAACCGCTAAATATCCCCCTAAAACAGAACGATAATTCACCATTACCGCCCCCATTCTCCGCACAGTAATTCGGCCTCTTGGTCACGGCGGATCACTTGGCCATAACAGCCGTTTGGCTGGCCTTTAGTTTGTCGGCAATCTTTACCACCATCCCGCGTCCATTTAGGAAGCTCCGCACAAGCGCCCTTGATATCTCCCGCATTTAATTTGCGGTAGAACGTGGATGAAAAACATTTAGATGGCCCGATGTTGTAAGGGCAAAATGACGCAATACCGGCGATTTGTGGTTCGGTCAGTGGCACATGCACATGACGTTTAACCCATGCAATCGCTTTGTCAGCTTCAATCTGGTTTAGCCGGTCACATTCCGCTGGGGATAATTGGGTACCTATTTTTACTGGCTTACCGTCAATACGTGTTACACCACGACAAATAGTGACCACACCGCCCCCATCACGATATGCCTTGAGCGAGTTCCCCTCTTTTTCATTCAAAAAGCCGGAGAGGATCGCACCGCCACTGGCGCCAGAAATAATCAATGCAATAACAGTCTGGCTTAATCGTGATTTGGTGTTCATTTCATAAATCCTTTGGTGATTGCTCGGTGACTTTCACAATGTTTTCAATATCACGCTCACTGATGGGGTGACGAGAAAAATAACGTTCTAATATGCGTGTGCGTTTCATTTGCTCACGGCGGTTCAACCGATATGTCATCACGCCCAATGAAACACTGGCAATTAACCCGATTAAAAACCCCCACTCATACACGGAGAAATCACCCAAAAACCCTAAAATGCCCGACCCACTGAACAAACCGCCAAATCCAGAAAGTGTGTAAGTTAGGCGGCTCCACCAATCATTCATGCTATTAATCCTGTTTTGTTAATCCCAAAGTTGGATCATGTTTTGTTTTGCCACTGGTGCGAGTTCGGGTAATTCCACCCATTGCCCCGCGGCTAACTGTATGCCGCCCTCAACCAAATTCGGATTTGCCTGTAATACTTGCTCAACGATGCCCTGCGTATGCCCATAATGTCGCCAGCACAACAGGTCAACGGTGTCACCTTGCAGCGCCTGCACTTTCATTAGACGAGCTCCGCAAACATGCGTAACTTACCGAGAATATCCCGCACGGCGTTTTGGCCATCGCGGCGCAGATCATCAATTTGCGTGCTCAAGGCTTGAGCGTGCTTTTCACCCTCACGCGTGGTGTCAATATCGCGGTAGTTTTCAATCAATAAGGCTTTGGTAAAGCTATACACCGCATGGTGATAACGGAATACAGTGGCCGTGGTATCGTTAATTTGCGGTGATGGCACCTCAGATAATTGGGTAAAGCCCTTGGCGTTCTGTTCTTGCCGCCACTCATCCAACAACTGATTAACGTACAGCACCACTTCAGTGGTCATATGCTTTAATCTGCTGGTAGTGACATTCCCCGTCAAACGCATGGATTGGCGCAACAGGTCTAAACCAATGTCTGGCCAAAAGTCACCCGATGTGATTTTTTCATCACCATCGCTGATGCTTTCGTCTTGCACGCTATGAATTTGTTTTGATGCCACTAAGCCCATGATTATCCCTTTGAAAAAACGGAGGTGGACAGCGACAATACAGAGGGTTAGCCCTTTATTATTGCTGTGCCTCCGTGGCACGCGGGTGCAACTCGGTTATTGCTATTTTTTAGGCGTTTCGTCTTCTTGCTTACGTACTGCCCGTAATAGCTGTTCAATCTCTTTTTTCACACCAATATCTTTGTCGATAAGAATGGCTTTTTGCAGGTATTCAAGGGCTAAGGCTTGCTGCTTATCGTCATTTTTGAGTGTTAAACCAATGACTTTGTACAACTTAGCACGCGCCCCATCAGGCATATCGGATTGCGCTGTAATACGCTCTAATCTCAGTAAATCATCAAGTGACGCTGTCACTTCATCGTCTTTGCCACTTGCTTTAACTGCTAATGACCAGTCACAAATTTCATCAACTAAAACAGTGGCTAAGGTGCGGTTATAGTTATCGGGCAATGGCAGATTAAATTGGATAGCATATTCGGCCATGTGTAAGGCTTCTGTGTATAAACCTGCGTCGATATGCCACACCAAAGTGCGAGTAAAGACCTCATCAGCCACACCGCTCTGGCTTTCCAACACGCCCTCATTCCAACCGCGATAATTAGGTAAAACCTTGCGCTTATACGCTGCTTTACGGTCATTGCCTTGGATATTGCTTAATTGCGCTTGGTCAGCCCGTAAACGGTGTAAAATATTTTCATAAGCGGTCATATCTGCCCGTGACATTTCGGCAGGCACCCCACCGCGACGCGATGCCATTACTTTTTGCCAGTGCTTCTGTGCCGGTGTTAAATGGTCCATTTGCGTTCCCCAATGTTGGCTTAAATTTCTTTGCTTTCGGCATAGTTGATGCCTTCAATCAGGCAAGATAGACCATAATCTTCAATCACATAGCCCTCATTGCCCGACGAGTAAGTCGCTACGCGGTTATATTCCGGCTCATCTTTGATCACTCGGCGATATTTACCTTTTTGCCAGTACACAGACAGGTTTTTAAAGGTCGTTATCAAGGTTGCGCCATCGGGGAAAAACGGCACTTGTAAGGTCGGTAAGTTACCCATTGAACTCAATTTCAACAGTTCATTACCCGCGAGCATTTCCATGTTTGGATTTTGCTCACTGTGCTGGTTCATGATTTTAAAGTTTTTATCGGTATAGAGCTGATAACCAGTGATCGCCACTAACCCTTGTGCGCGGCGGTGCCACGGGTCTAACAATGAATTAACCGCATCGAATACCATCGCATCTACGTTGGCATACATCCCTTTGGCAATAATTTTCCCGCTTTCATCGCGACTGGTTAAAGTGACATCTTTCATCACGCGTTGTGGCGCCGCATTACGGATTTTTTGCAGCCAACCGATATTGACGTCTTGTAACAATGGATTTTCGGCTTTATTGGACTTTTTCACCCGTTTTACACCATTGAACCCAATCATTAAGCGGTCATTGGCTTCTTGCTGTGCGATCAGTTGGCTGATCATCGGTTGAAATTCAGGGTGCCCCGCCCATGCGTCTAACCATGAATACGGGATAAACGTATCCCAGTTGGTTTTATCACAACGGTAATCGTCGCTGTTTTCCTCATTGACTTGCTCAGGCTGACGGCGCTCGGTCGTTGAGTCATTTGTACCAGCAATAGGACCATTGACCGAACCAAAGACCTTTTGCCCCTCCTGGTCCGTCACCCCAAATGAGTTGATTTGTTTTAAAAATGGGCTGTTTTCCATTTTGGCTTTTTCTAAGCGCTGCTGCACCGCAGGGTCAACGCTAAAATTTAATGACGAACCCTCACGGCGTACTCCATTTAAGCGGGCTTGCTGGTCAAGCCATGAGAGATAATTCGCCAGTGATTCATTACTGATACCCATAGTAAAAACCTTTTATTTATTGAAATTTAAGAACGCGTAAGAACGCTAATTCAGGCTTATTAGTAGTCGGCCAGCTTGACCGAGCCACCCGTCACTGGTGGTCGGCTTTCCCCCGAACCATCCGTGAGCTCTAACTTTTGCTTTAATTCGCTAAGGTCATTAGCCAGCTTTGTTAACTCTTGCTTATGCGCTTCTTGGTCTGTTAATAACGTGCCGCATTGCTTTGCGGTAAGCTCAATGGCTTTTTGCAAATTTCCTGTTTCTACTGAATTGTGCTTACGCTCTACCCCTAACCACTGCATCACCGTCGATAAAAACTTCTTACTGGCTTCCTTTTCCTCTTGGTGTTCGGTGTGTTGCTCACTTAACAAATGGCACTGCGTTTCTAATGAAGCGGTAAAGTAATTGCCGCTATCTGGTAAGCCGCGAGAAACTGCGCTTAGTTCAATAGGACGGGAACCAATAGCCGCTGGGTAATCAGTCAATGCCACACCGGTTAAATAGGCTCGTTTGGTTTGTGGGAATGAAGGGTAATATTCGATACTGGAAAAAATCTTTTGGCCTGATTTATTCAGGTTAACAATGTATTCATCTTTTAAATCATCAATATCAATAGTGACTTCAAGCCCTAATTTGCCTTTTAGTTCACCTTCAGTTAATTCAACGGTATTCACCGCTGAAATCATGCTATAGCTGCGAAATTGGCTATCTGGGAACACACTTTTAATGTGATCCAAATTCACACGGCCACAATAAAATTTAGGGTCATAGTCTTTCGCCATCTGCTCGATATGTTCACGCTCAACGGGAAAACCATTGAGTGTCATCCCCTCTGCACAAGCAATCAGCTTTATCTGGCGCGTGTTTTTACCTTGCGACATAAATCAATCTCCATTTCTGACGTAACTGTCATTTCGATAACGCCACTATCTCAATCATCTTCTTTTTACTCAAAGGGTTACGGTTCTCATAGCGCTATGAGAACCCATATTCATAGAGGGTTACGCGCGGGCGTGACAAAGTGACAGCATGATGAAAACAGACATTGACCCACGACAAGAAGCCAAAGAACTTTATTGGCAGGCTTACAGCGTTTCGCAGATTGCAAAGCGGCTGGGCTTAAGCATTCACACCATTTATTCATGGCGACGACGTGATAAATGGGATGATGCATCCCCTATTCACCGTGTCACCGACCAAATACATGTAAAAGTGCTGCGCATCATGGCGAAAGACACGATGACCGCCCATGACTTTAAAACAGTGGATTTCTTTAACCGCCAATTAGACCGCTTTGAGCGTTTGGAAATGAAGAAACAAGCGGCGGGAACAAGTAAAGTTAAAGCACAAAAGAATCACTTTACCCCTGAGCAAATCGAACAGCTTAAAAACCTAGTGCTAGGTAGCTTATTTGAGTATCAGCGCCAATGGTGGGATGAACGCACGCAGCGAAACCGCTTTATTCTTAAATCACGCCAGATTGGAGCTACGTGGTACTTTGCCCGCGAAGCTTTATTGACTGCATTGGAAACCGGTAACAACCAAATATTTCTATCTGCTAGCCGCGCACAGGCTTTTCAATTCAAACGTTTTATTCAATTGTTGGCTCGCCAAGTGGGCGTCGAGCTCAAAGGCGGCGATGAAATTATGTTATCTAACGGCGCGATCCTGTTTTTCTTGGGTACCGCAGCAGCGACAGCGCAATCCTATACCGGTGACCTCTATTTTGATGAGGTATTCTGGGTATCGCGTTTCTTAGAATTACGTAAAGTCGCCTCAGCCATGGCCACACAAACGGGATTACGCCGAACCTACTTTTCCACGCCATCCAGTGAAGATCACGAAGCCTACGAGTTTTGGACAGGGGATTTTTATAACAAAGGCAAGCCCGAGAAAGAACGAAAAATCATTGAGCTATCCCACAAGGTATTAAAGCTTGGCCATTACTGCGCGGATAGTATGTGGCGGCAAATCGTGAATATTCATGATGCCATCGCGCGCGGACTGAACCGTGTTAATTTGGAAGAAATCAAAGATGAAAACCCGCCCGATGATTTTCGTAATTTATACGAGTGTGAGTTCGTTAAAACGGGTGAACGAGCATTCAGTTATGATGCATTAATCAATTGTGGCGTCGATGGCTATAACAGTGATGTTTGGCCCGACTGGAAACCTTACGCACCCCGCCCGCTGGGTAATCGCCCTGTTTGGGTAGGCGCAGACCCAACCGGCACCGGTGATAATGGTGATGGTTTGGGATTAGTGATTGCCTCACCACCGGCAGTCAGTGGCGGGAAATTCCGCATCATTGAAACTATCCAGTTACGCGGGATGGCCTTTGAAAAACAAGCTGAAGAAATCAAACGCATTACTCAACGTTATAACGTGCAATCCATCACTATTGATGGCACTGGGGGTACTGGTGCCGCCGTGCACGAGCTGGTCGTTAAATTCTTTCCTGCCGCCAATTTACTCAACTATTCGGCTCCTATCAAACGCATGATGATCATGAAAATGCTCATGCTCATTCGTAATGGCCGTTTTGAATACGATGCGGGGTTACATAAGCCCCTGATCACCTCATTTATGACCATCAAGAAAGTTCAAACCCAAAGCGGGATTATCACCTATGAATCAAGTCGTGTTCGCGGCTTAGACCATGGCGATTTAGCTTGGGCGGCAATGAACATTTTCTCTAACGAAGCGATATCCAGTGAAACTGGCGGCGCTGGCGCACAAGTTATGGAGTTTTAACCATGGAACAAGCAACAGAATTAGCAGCAACCGAAGAACAAACACAGAGTCCTGAATTTTGTTCATTTACTTTTGACCCGCCATCAATTGTATCTGGCATTGGTGATTTGCTGGATTGCATGGAGTGCAACCACAATGGCCGCTGGTATGAAACCCCGATTGATTTTACTGGTATTGCGCGTTCGTTTACCTCGTCAGCGGCCTACCATCAATCACCGCTAGTGTTTAAACGTAATGTGATCACAAGTTGTTTTGAACCAACACCGTATTTATCACGCCCTGACTTCACCACCTTAGCGCAGGATTTTGTGGTTTTTGGTAATGGTTACCTTGAAAAGCGCATTAACCGGCTCGGCGATATGTTAACGCTTAAACCCTCCTTGGCTAAGTACACCCGCGTCGGTGTAAATGAGGGGCAATACTGGCAAGTGAAGAATTACCAAGATGCCTACGAATTTCGCAAAAATAGCATTATTCATTTGAAAAATCCGTGTATTCACCAAGAGATATATGGCACTCCCGATTATTTGGCGGGGCTTATTTCCGCTAACTTGAATCATTCAGCTACCCTATTTCGGACAAACTATTATGAGAATGGAAGTCACGCCGGTGTGATGGTGTATCTTTCCGCAGCATTGGCTGACGACAAGGCCGTCGAGTCGTTAAAAAAATCACTCACCGAAGCGCGCAAAGGTAAGGCGTTTAAAAATATCTTTGTGTATGCCGCCAACGGTGGCAAGGATGGGATTCAAATTTTACCATTCTCCCAAATCAGCGCGAAAGACGAGTTTGTCGGCATCAAGGACACCACCCGCGATGATTTGTTGGCTATGCACCGTATACCACCACAACTGATGGGGATCATCCCGCAAGGCTCGGGTAGCCTTGGTGATGTTGAAAAGGCCGCAATGGTGTTTTGGTTCAATGAGTTATTACCGTTGATGGAAAGCATGAAATCAATTAACGACATGCTAGGCGTTGAAGTGATCCGCTTCAAACAATATGCATTGCTGGATTTTTTGACACAGGCGAAGAACAAAGAACCGAATTATAAATAAACCTTTCAATTCACGTTAATCGATGCCCCCCCTTTCAAACGTAATAGAACGGCCTTAGCGCCGTTCTATCTATTTCACATACCCGAAACTATTTTACATCTGATCTAGGCTGTACAGCCTGAATAATCGCAAATAACACCATTAACGAGCTAATCACACCATAGCCAGCGCAGCTCATCTTTACCCCTTTGCGCGCGCTTGCTCCCCCGCCTCGCCCGCACACAAAAGGGGTGGGATTTTGTGCAGGTGTACGGAGTACCGAAACCCGCGCCAGTACAGTCTAAGTGTAGCAAATCAGTTAGCGTTAAATTTGTGCAATTTAATGCAGAATAAATATATATTTTAACTAAAATGAATGCCTATTATAATAATTACTTTTAAATTTAAAATGGATACTATTTATGAAAAATGAACTAGTGATTGAACAACTAAATGAAAGACTTGCCAACTTTTGTAATTCTGACTCATCTAACGACCATGTATTATTACTAAATGGAGAATGGGGGATTGGTAAGAGTTATTTTATTAAAAATTTCTTTAGCAAAAAAAACAGTAGTTATAACCACCATATTATTAGTCTATTTGGCATCACAAGCCTGTCAGCTCTCGATGAAGCCATAAAAACCAAACTCACATATAAGCATGAAAATGATCTAATAAAAATCCATAAATTAATATTAAATATGGCACTAGATGCTGGTGTTGAAACCATAGGCGTGCCACCCACACTAATAAGTTACATTAAAGAATATAAAATCAAATATTCAGATAAGAAAGATCGTTTAATTTACGAAGAAAAAATGAAAGATAAAAAAACAATAATTATTCTCGATGATCTAGAAAGATCTAACATTGATTATAAAATACTGTTAGGCTACATTAACAATATAGCCATTTCATTTGATTGCAAAACAATATGCATTTGTAATGATATAATAATAAACAATAATAATAACAGTGAAGATTATATTAATTTCAAAGAAAAAGTTTTTTTTAGGGAATTAAAAATGCCAAGCCAAACTGAGCATGCATTTGATTCAATAATAAGTGAATATAAACCTGAATGGAAAACAAAATTCAATAAAAACAAAAAAATAATACTAGAATCATTCAAACACACTGGAAGTAATAACTTAAGAACATTACGTTTTATTTTAAACGAATTGAAATATTACATAACTAGCATTGGAAATAGCTTCTTTAATAATGAAGGTTTCTTCAAGGAATTTACAACTATATTTTCTATTCTCTTCGTTCATTATAAAGAAAAAAGAGACACTATAGAACTATTATTAGGCACGGATGCCCAATCAAATGAAAAAAATTCACTACAAAACCTATTTATAAAAGCCAACATAAACTATAATAATTTAATTATCCCTAAAAATTATTGGATTGATATAATTCAAGGAAATGCCGTTAATTTCAAAAACCTAAAGAACGAAATACAATCAAGTTCATACTTTTACAAAGACCGAAATAAAGATAAACCATGGTTCGAGTTGTCACACATTGAAAATGTTAATAAAGAAACCTTTAACATATTAATTAATAAAAGCTTAGATTTATTGGAAAAAGAAACTAATTTAGGTGATTTGTTTACAAACATAGACTCATTATCATTTTTTCAAGCCCACAACGCATTACCTCCTTCAATTTTCAATCTGGACACTTTCAAAGAAAAAGCAAAAACAAAAATAAAAGAATTAAGTAAACAACAAAAAGAAAATATATTAGAAAATAGAGCTAGAAAAATTTACTTAAAAAACATAAAATTAAAGAACGGAGAAAATGAGTTACTTATTGAGATGTTTGAATTTTTATCAAACCATATATCTAATGAAAACCGAACACTTGAATCAACGATAGAAGATAAAATAAAAAAATTATTTAAAGAGTATAAATTCAAAGAAATAAACTCATTTAAGAATTCAGAACTGTCACTTGTGAAAGATGAAATTCTGAATACGATAGAAAAAAAAGAAATATATGAAATACTAAGAATAGACGTTGAACTTTTATGTGAATTTATTATTTTATTAAGGTCAAGAACCTACAATAGTGTATTTGAAATAAGAAAAAATGAAAATAACTCTATAGAAAGGATTGTTAAAACAATACAATCCATAATTAAAGATGAAAAAGAAATATCAAATTTCGAAAAACTAAAAGTAAAAACAGTATTAGAAAATCATCTATTTACTTTTCTTTAGACATAGCTAAATAATCATAACAGAAAAATACCGCATCATTTCAAATAATGCGGTATATACAACAATCAAATTTATGCGGAAAGAAGTGCTTTATCGCTGCTGTTGATAGCTTCTTTTTGTTCTAAGCTATTAAGTGCTCGTACTAAAGAACGCCCTATTGCATATGATAAATTAACAGGGACAGCATTACCAATTTGCTTATACTTAGCCGTCATCGGCCCTGAAAACTCCCAATTGTCAGGAAACGTTTGAATACGTGCGTATTCTCTTACTGCTAATGGACGCGTTTCTTCAGGGTGACAGCGTTCTGTCTGCTTCTGAGCTGGGGAACACGTTAATGTTAGACTCGGTTCATCCCATGATAAACGCCTTGCCATACCAGTTTTACCACCTCCTAGATAATAACTTTTCTGCATGTATTCTTTCTGTAATTCTTCAGGAAGATCGCGCCAATATCCGCCTTGAGGTACCAAAGATAAAATTTCTTGTTTTCTCTTAGGATATTTTTGGCCATCTGACTTAGGTACATCGGTCTCAAACAACTCACCCGCCTTCAATGCATCACGCATTGTCATGACTTTGTGATAAGGTGATGGCCAATCATATACAATCGAATCAACCAAATCTTTTCGAATTGCTACCAAAATAAGTCTTTCACGCTTTTGGGGTACCTGATAAAAAATAGCTTTCAGCACTTTAGGGTCAATCAATGAATAACCAATTTCATCAATAGCATTAACTATCGTTTGTAAGGTTTTTCCATCGTCATGATTTAGTAAACCTCTAACATTTTCTGCTAATAATATTTTTGGTTGTACTTCCTGCACTGCTCTTGCGAATTCAAAAAATAAGGTTCCTCTAGTATCTTCAAAACCCATTTTTTTCCCTGCATAAGAAAATGCCTGACAAGGAAAACCTCCGGCTAAGACATCAACCTTATCTTTATATTGCGAAAAATCGATACCAGCAACATCCCCTTCAACAACATTCCAATCAGGTCTGTTTAAACGTAGTGTATTACAAGCATGTTTATCAATTTCATTTAGCATGACGGCCGATAGACCGGCTTTTTCCAAACCTAAAGCCATACCACCCGCACCTGCAAAGAGCTCTAATACAGTAAATTTTTTAACTGGCTTAGTTTGCAATTCATGATCCCAATTACTTTTATAAAGTGCTTGAATTTGTTCGAACTGCATAAGTTGTTCTTTTTCGTAGTAACGGTAGTTATTATCAGGATTACGTTTAGATTTTAATTTTTTACTTGAATCCCAACGCCTTAAGGTCTCTTTTGTTACACCTAAAAGGTCTGCAACTTCAGCGATAGAAAATTCATCTTGTAGCATAGTAGTGATTCCTGATAATCTTGATCATGGTTACAACTGTATATATAGTCATATCAAAAGTCAAACATTGATCATGGTTATTTTCCGTACGCCTCAGTAAAATAACTCATAAACAATTCAACATCAGGAATCGCAAAATCTTTTTGCCCGTAAAATTGCTGATAAACGGTTTCGATAACTTTAGGTAAGGCTTCATGCAGCTCTTTTAAAGCGTCCTCTCTCCCTGTCACAATATGATAAAAACTTGCACCATCAATAATTCTGATTAGAGGATTTACAGGACATCTAGCACCTGTATCTTTATTCGATGGAGTAAAAGGTTCGTCATAGCGAATAGGTTTTTTAGGGATAATATTAACAAAGTAAGCTGTAAAATCTTTGAATTGACTATGCTTAGGAGATACTTGAGCATCTAAAGAATGATACACTCCAGAAAGACTTCCTCCAGTTACAGTGTTAAATTTGTTTTTTGATTCTGCAATAATTTTCTTTTCACGGTTAATCAAATCGACGATACCGCCAGTTCCTAAATCTTCCCAGCCGTCCACATAGCCCAAGACTCTTTGGTGAAAAGTTCCAACATGATTTTGAATAGTTTTTTGACACTGTCTAGCCATTTCAGAATTACGCCACTCTTCATGGCTTTTAAAATCAGAGGCTTCAAACAAGGCACCAAATGGGTCAATGACATTTTTATTGAATGATTTTTCAGCATCTTGCCTTTTTTCTACGGCCTTATCCAACAGATACTTTACTTCTTTGATTAAATCTTCATCAGATATGTATTCTAAAAAAGACATTATGATTTTTCTCTTTTAATAATTAATGCATTAATTTTAACGAAAAGAATCATAACATAACTACATGGTTCCGACAGCAAGGAATGCTTTGCTGTGAACATGAAAAATGTTATGTAACCTCCTATCTCATTACTTCACTCACTTACAATATGTATTGGATTTTATGGGGATATTCTCAGCCTAATTAGCTAATTTCTCACAAAGCTACTTAATAACACACTTTATCTCTTATCTACTTTTTCTAATATTTATAATATAATTAATTTAATATTAATAAATTTACTGTGATTTTCATATATGAACCAAAGAAAACATGTTACTCCAAATCCCTCAACTCACATGCGGGAACAAATAAAATTAAATGATATTAATGAATTACACAACTCCGTCCTTGAGCTCAGTAAATCATCTTTTGAATATAAAAAATTATGCATTACTACTGTAGGCATAGTTTTAGCTTTTATGTTTACAAAAAAAGAGTCTTTTCACTACAGTCTTTCATACGTAATTCCACTTTGTATTATTTTACTAATTACAGTAACCTTTCACTTATGTGATTCTATTTCGTTCTATTATCAACGTAAAAATAGGTTTATACAAAATATTTTAAAAGAAAAGCTTATTTTAAATGAAGAAAAAATAAATACTCCAATATTTAAACTAAAAAAAACAAAAGCTCTATTTAACTCATCAATGCTTATGTACTTTTTAATATATTCGATTGTTTTCCTTATTGCTGGCTATTTAAGAATAAGCTTCATTCTCTATATTGAGTATCACCCTAGCATGGGATTCTATACAGCATCAACCCAAGAGTTGTTAAATATTCTTTATTCAACATTTACTGATACTGAAAACATCAACATTACTATACATACGTTAACTCAAAATATGGGTCCAATAGACCTATTTACATATTTATATAGTAAAGAAAAGTCATTGGTAATTATTATTCTTTTTGAATTTATCATTGTTTCAGCCATATGGGTGTTTTTTTGGATTTTTAATAGAAAAAAAGAAAAAATATTTATTGGTTATACAACAAGACTCCCACATGGCATCCAAAAAGAAATATTACATATAGCAAAATTTAAATTAAAAAAATATGATACCTATATTGACATTTTAGATGGCGAAAAGAATTCAGATTGGCAAGAGAATATTTATACTAATTTAAGGTCATCAACATTAGTTATTTTTGTTAACACTCAGAATTTATTAGACTCTGAATGGGTAAAAAAAGAGGTAGATTTAGCTAATATATACCAAAAACGTATCATTTACTTAGATTTTGATTATATGCCTTTTGTTCCTGCTAACTTAGAAAAGTTAATAAAAAAACAGATAAAGGGATAGATTGCCCACTCTCGGAAACCGGTTACATCGGTTACACTCCACAAAAACAACCTCTAACCCACTGATTTAAAACAACTCCGTTGTAACTTTTTACTGGTTACAACGGGTTACAAAACAGGTATTAAAAAGTTACATCCTTATAAAACAATAAGTTATGTTTTTAATTTGTAACCTCTTAAAACGGTTACACGTAACCACAAAGTAACCCCTTTGTAACCTTTTACCATTCCTATATTTCTATTTATTATCAATAAGATATAAGGATGTTTTAATTTTGTAACCATTGTAACCGCTTTCCGAACCCCTCCCATAAATTCTCTATTTATATAAAAAATGCCAAATAATGCCTATTTCATGCTCTAATTTTATATCCACATTCTTATTATTAACGTCATTTCCCCACAATCATTCTTGTTGCAGGTAGGCGGCAAATGAAATCATCCCGATGAGCATACAAATGTATGTGATTCGGGTGATGAATGAAGCCAACACCCCTGCGGCATGAATGATAAAGGGGAAAAAGAAAGGCTGCACATCGGCAGCCTATAGATGAGTAGATGAGAAACTAACTCTCACTGTTTTCTTGAAACACCCAGCACTTAATCACTTCCGGTCTTTTAAGCGTACTCCCCACCGCAAGCGTGCTATTAAACTGACTGTTTACCACACTTCGCACCGTCTTAACGCCCACAAACTTACGCATTCGCCCCGCTTTCAATAAGTTCTTAATATCGTTATTCAATTGCATAGACTGGCGGTACTCACTGGCTACCTGTGCAATATGATTAAAATTCACCGCATAAACACCCTTTTCACTACTGTGATTCACACCAAAGGCCTCGTTATCGTGCAAATAATCAAACAGCTCCCAAAACTCCATCACTTGCGGCTGGTCGAGTTGGATCGCTTGGACACGTTGTTTAGCCAACTCAATAATAAAGTCACGAGTCTGGCGAATATGTGCCGCTTTTACGGGAAGAACTAACGCTAACGTTTCTAGCAATGCAATTAGCTGTGCGTGATTCTTGGCGATCCGCTCATGGTTAATCGCCTTATCCGCAAATAACTGCGCCTGTAAACCATCTACGCGCTCATTGTATTGCTTTAATATCGCCGCTTCTTTCATCAATACAGTTGGTAAAAAACCAGATAACTTTTCAATGGGATAACGCTCAAGGGCAATGGCAGCATAACGGGTTTCAACACTTTGCTCCGCTTTATCGGTATAAAGATGAATAATTCGTTCTAAAACGGCACGTGACGCGTTAATCTCTGCATTCTGTGCAATCACAATACTGCCTTTAAATAACGGCTCGTAGGTCTCATTACCGCTATTTTTAACCCCTAGTGAACGCGTCGCACGGCCGTTATACAGTGATTTTAGCTCTTCCCAATCAAACGCTTTTAGTTTTGCATTATCTTGCACGCGATCACTTTCAATTAAACACACCGGCAAATTACTTATCTGTGAAAAATTTCGTCCTCGAGCGGCAACACTCGATTTTGATGCATCGAACCCCTCATAATCTGCACGGCCGCATAAACGCCATAAAAACTCAATCAACGTACTTTTACCAGAACCAGGCTCACCGCAAATTTCTAAAAATGGGTAGCTTTTATGGGTCTTGCGTATCTGCTCCGCAAAGAACGAACCCAACCAGAACGCCAGCACCACATAACCTTTTGCGCCAAACGCATCCCAAAGAGAACTTAACCAACTGGTATCAAATTGGCTAAAATCGGTATTAATGGCCAATGATGGGCTCAGGCTTAACGTCTTGATATCCAACTTATTGAGAGAGAAATAATCTTCCTCATTTAACGTAAAACACTTACCATCCTGCACCGCAACATCATTAAACACATACACACCATACTCTTTGTTATAACCCACATAATTTTGCGTGATCACCTCTTTGATATCCGGCAAGGCTTGTTTGCAAATGCGGTCCAATTGCAAAGTTGTGCCGGTATAAACCGCCCCTTTGGCCACATGCAATAAACGCTTTTTGAATTCACTGGCACTGGTTAACTGTGAGGCGGTAAACGTGGCTTTAACTTGCGGCTGGCGAGGGAAATCGACGCGCATGTAGTACCATGATTCATCGGTTTCAACCGACTTTTGGAAATACAACGGCGTAGGATAACAATTGGCAATTTCAACTACCGTACCGGACTCTTTAACCGCTTTTTGTCTGGCTTCATCTTCATCTAAATCGGGTTCCGCATCATGAATACGCTCAATGGTTTTCATCATTTTATCGAGATCCAACTTAAACCAATACAACCGGTTATCGTGCTGAAAATCGAACTCTGAACGCTCCGTCCAGTTAAACATTAAACGCGCCTTTTCAAACGCGGTTGAGGCTAACAACAACTTACCGTAATAGCGATAACGGACAATATCACGCTCCGTTAGCTTGCCTTTCATGTGCAAATCATTCCAATCGTTGCCACACTCTTTCTCAGCAGGTCTCGCGGCCGTGGCTTTCCAGCCATCATCGATACTGCGGGCAACAAACTTTTTCATGGCACGTTCGCCAGCTGCACCGTTATCTAACGCCCAAACCAACAACGGTTTTTTATTGTTGCCTAGCGCAGTTCTCAACGCATTCAACGCGACTTCAGGATAATTATGGCAAGTCATTAACGATACAGCCGCAATACCATTTTGAATCAAGCTAAGGGCATCGAAAATGCCTTCCGTTAGCCAAATCTCTTTGGCTTGGGTTAAATCCTGTTGCGGCAGTGTCCACCAATGCCCTTTATAAGAACCAAAAAAGTTAGCTTTGCGATCAAACCGCGAGGGCCTATCAATAATGCGCTCCCAGTATGCTCCCTCGGGTAAAGCAAATTTAACCGTTGCCGCACCTAACCCATTGGCATGATAGCTAGACTCGGAATACAACCCTTTCAATGGGACGATATCAAGCCCTCTGCCGTGTTGTAAATAGGCATCTGCGGCTGCATTCGGAGCTTGTTGCGTCTTAGGATAGTGTGCTGACCAGTCATCAAATATATCGGGATAAATCTCTTTTACAATCAACTCTACGCCACATTTATTTTCACGACCACAACGCAACACAAACGGAATTTCAATTGAGGTAAATAGCTCTTTTTTCTTACAATTCGGGCACACGCCTTGGCGCAAATAGCCATTTTGCTCTTTAAATTGAAAGTCGTGTATAAGGCGAGGCAATAACGCCTGAATATGATATGATTTCATGTGATAACCTTAGAGCACACAATCAGCGTCTATCCCGCAGGTTGTGTGCTTTTTATTTGCTTACAGAAAATGATTTCTCATACGCTGTGGTAATGTTTTTCTTTCAGTTCAAACAGAATTTGGCAGTCAATACACAAGGTGCAGCCAATAACCGCTTGGCGACGGGCTTCTGGTATTGGGTGATCACAATTCTCACATTCAAACGCAGATACTCTATTCGCTGGCTTCCTCGCAGCTTGGATATTCTGTTCTAGCACTAATGCCGCATGTTCATTGGCGCGGTCGATAACATCAGACATAATTAAGATCTCCCGCCTGTGACTCGAATTTATCCGCTTCATCAATCAATAATTGATGAATTTGCGCATAATCTAATTTCTCTGTTAATACTTTGTCGGCTAATTGGCGCTGACGATCGGCATAACGATTCATTAATGATTTACGTTCATCTTCCCGATTGGCTTTTATATTTTCAGCTACGGGGGGAAATATAGGGTCTGGAATATGTCTCATTTTAAAACCTCATTTTTAGGTAATAAAAAGCCCTGACCGATAAAGGTCATTGTTTAATGATTTGATTATTTAATTACTATCTAATTCTGATTATTTTCTATATTAATAATCACCTTGCGATATTTAATCCGATTTTTTTAACCATGATCGGCAACATGGTGTGTGGTATATTTGCTATGCCTGCAATTTCTTGACCAGAATCAGGCATAACAACCACCGACTAAAGGATATTGAACTATGACTCATGAAGAAAAAGTTAAATTTTTATTTGAACAAACGATGAAAGCTATTTGTACAAAAAGAGGTGAACATACGACTCTTCCAAACATTGAGTATGATTTTCCAATAATTTATCCTGTACTTGAAAAATTGCTCAACGAAAAATTACAAGAAAAGTAATATCTTTTAGTATCAGAGCCTTACTTAATTATATTTAAGGCTCTATTAATGTTTTCATTTATTTCACGAAGTTTATTATTTATTTCTGCGTCAGTAGTTGAAGCCCAATCAATATCTTTCTTTAGGATTGATGAAATTATATTTAATTTATTTTCCAAAAATTTGTCATTTTCATCTAAACCAGCGAATGTATTTTCTATTGCATAGATCGCATCATCTAGTGATATAGCCGTTCTATAATCACCAACAATTAGAGGTACAAGCGTTGTTGTAACATATTCAACAATTTCTAATTTTTTCTCTTTAATGAGCACATTTAAATTACTTTCCACCTTTCATCCTCCACAACCCATCTATATATTTTGTCGCTTCAGCCATTGCATCAAACTTGCCGAACGACTCCCCTAAATGCCAAACGTGATAACGTGTGATTGGTGTCTGCTTCTTGCGTGGTAACGTAATAATCGTAAACCCACGATACACAGTGCAATGATGGCTCACACGAATAACCTGACTCATTGTGGCTTACCTAAACCCAGCCACACCAACCAACCGTCGCGCATTTCTACTGGTAACGACTCATACGCAAGCCTTAAACCATTATTCCACGCAGGCAAATACACATAATTCTCCGCACGACTAGAGCCAGGTCTTTTCATCTGAACAATCGGTAACTTACCTGCTTTACGCATATCTGCCACTGCGCTTGCTGGCTTACCAATCAACTCAGCGAATTTTTCCTCAGTCACAACATCTGACAGACTTACGATTTTCTCTCTCATCTGCTACCCTCTTATGTCAGGCGCTTTCTAGCGCTTTAGGACTCTTTGCATCAATGCAAAGTAAATATCAATTACTCGATACAATATGGAGTTCTCAATATAATGTCAAGAACGCAAGGAGAGAAATTGCGGCTTATTCGCAATTCCGAACAAATGACAAAAAGAGAGTTGGCAGATTTGACGGGGCTAAACTATGCCACTTATCACGGCTATGAGAGTGATAAATCAAAAATGACCTTTGAATCTGGCGTGAAAATATTTGCAGTTAAACGGTTCAGAAAATACCGCGATTGGTTCATGTTCGATGAGGTGAATCCCGAAGCTGGCCAAATAGCACCGGCTTTAGCGCACACTGGGCACGAAAATTCAGGCTCACCCCACTCAGACAAGAAAACTGGTTAACAATTTATCAGGCATTTTGTGAGGTTAACTCGCAAGGCCAATCGACCCTCGGAGGGCTTTCTTATGGCAATTAAGAAACTCGAAGATGGTCAATATGAAGTGGACATTAGACCGGCTGGCCGTCAAGGAAAACGCGTCAGACGTCGATTTGATACAAAACACGAAGCCGTTTTGTTTGAGCGTTACGCCCTATCAAACAAAATGCATAAAGATTGGTTAGATAAATCCAATGATATTCGGCCGCTACAAGACTTAATTGATTTGTGGTGGAACACCTTTGGTAAAAGTAGCGACTATGCGCGGGACACGTTATTAAGGGCAACACGCATTGCGACCGCACTCGATAACCCGCCAATGTGCTTATTAACCGATAAGCAATTAGCACTTTACCGCGAACTCCGGCTCGCTGCGGGTATCAAACCCTCCACGATAAACCGTGATTTTTCAGCGATAAGCGGCATATTTACCGCCTTAAAGCGCACGGATTTATTTATGGGTAAACACCCAATTCGAGGGCTATCACGGTTAAAGCAAAAAGCGACTGAGATGTCCTATTTAACGCATGAAGAAATTGGGCTGCTGCTGAATATATTAAAAGGTGATAATAAAAAAGTGGCTATTTTATGTTTAAGCACCGGCGCGCGTTGGGGGGAAGCCGTTAAATTAAAACGCGAGCACGTGATCCAAAATAAAATCCGTTTCACTTTTACCAAAACAGGCAAAGCGCGCATTGTGCCGATTTCCCAAGAAGTCGCAGATAAGGTCTGTACGCGAAAATCCGGTCTACTTTTTCCAAACACCTCTTATGATATGTTTAGAAAACACATAAAGACCATTAAGCCTGACATGCCACAGGGCCAAGCCACGCACGCATTACGGCATACTTTCGCGACCCATTTTATGATGAATGGCGGCAGTATTATTACTTTGCAGAGGATCTTAGGTCACTCGACATTACAACAAACACTGACCTACGCACACTTTGCACCAGACTTTCTTCAAGATGCGATTACGTATAATCCATTAAAAGGAGGCACAGAGTTAGCTTAATAGATTGTTCGTTTTAGGATGATTTTGACGACGAAAAGCAATACAAATTTAACTTTTGCATGTCCACAAATTGTCCACACTGGGATGCATTTCTCCGCTGTAAGTACCACCAAATCAACGTTTAGATCGTCCACAAGTTGTCCACACTTGAACACTTTTAGGCACTTTTGAGCCTTTTTTGTACAGATTATGCACAAAAAAAAGGCACTCGCCCCCGAGTGCCTTTTGACTACAACTCACTGAATATAAAGTAAATTACACCTATTCAGCGGTTCTGGTACTTGTGCGGATTAGGTAATCAAAGGCGCTAAGTGCGGCTTTTGCCCCTTCTCCAGCAGAGATGATAATTTGCTTGTAAGGCACTGTTGTACAATCCCCTGCGGCGAAAATACCTTTCACACTGGTTTCATTACGTGCGTCGATTTCAATTTCACCCATACGGTTTCTTGCAACTGTATCACCTAACCAATTGGTATTTGGCAATAAACCGATTTGTACAAATGCACCTGCAACCTCTAAAGAATGCACGCTTTCGTCTGTGCGGTCTTTATACTCAAGGCTAGTCATTTTGCTACCATCACCTTTTACTTCAAGGGTTTGCGCATTTACAATAATATCGACATTCTTCAAGCTACGTGCTTTTTGTTGTAACACGGAGTCTGCTTTTAGTTCTGGCGCAAATTCAAGCACGGTGACATGCTCAACCACACCGGCTAAATCTATGGCAGCTTCAATACCTGAGTTACCACCACCTATAACCGCAACGCGTTTACCTTTAAACAATGGACCGTCACAGTGTGGGCAGAATGTCACCCCTTTGGTGCGATACTCTTGTTCACCAGGAACGCCCATGTTTCTCCAACGCGCACCTGTCGAAATAATAATGCTGCGTGATTTTAAAATACCACCAGATGCTGTTTCGATTTGGTGTAAACCACCTTCTTCAGCGGCTGGGATCAGTTTAGCAACTGATTGTCCATCAATAACATCGACATCATAGCTATCAACGTGGTTTTTCAACGCGCCTGCAAAAATGGCACCTTCCGTTTTGATAACAGAAATATAGTTTTCAATATCAACAGTATCCATTACTTGGCCACCAAAGCGCTCACCGATAACACCTGTGCGGATACCTTTACGTGCGGTGTAAATTGCAGCTGATGCACCCGCGGGGCCGCTACCAATCACTAGCACTTCAAAAGGGTCACGTTCAGTCAATGACTTAGCGGCACGTGCATCTGCGTTAGTATCAACTTTGCTGACAATTTCACTCAATGTCATACGGCCTTGGCCAAATTCTTTGCCGTTTAGGTAAACGGCTGGAACGCCCATCACATTACGTTCATCAATTTCATGTTGGAAAAGCGCTCCATCAATAGCGGTATGGCTGATATTTGGGTTTAAAACTGCCATTAAATTCAATGCCTGAACAACGTCTGGGCAGTTATGGCATGATAGTGAATAATAAGTTTCGAATTGGAACTCGCCTTCAAGGCCTTTTACTTGTTCCAATAACTCTTGAGCTTCTTTCGATGGATGCCCACCAATTTGCAATAGTGCTAGCACAAGAGAGGTAAATTCGTGTCCCAGTGGCGATCCTGCAAAACGCAAACCGCTATCAATACCTGGGTTAGTAATTAAAAATGATGGCGTTCTTATCGCACTGTTACGTTCTTCACGTACACTCACTTTGTCAGACAGCGAGGCAATTTGATCGAGTAATTGCTTAATTTCGTTTGATTTTTGGCTGTCGTCTAAATTGGCAACTAATTCAACGGGTTTAGTTAAACGTTCTAAATAGGCTTTTAATTGGGCCTGTAAATTGTTGTCGAGCATGTAATCCCCTTTAATTTTAATCCTAAAATCGGGTACATATACCCGCCATACTGCAAGTTACAGGCAAGGCATCATTGCACTAAACGCCTGTAACTTGAGTCATCTAATATTCAATCAAAAGATTAATTAGATTTTGCCGACTAAATCTAAAGATGGAGACAATGTAGCATCACCTTCTTTCCATTTAGCTGGGCAAACTTCACCTGGATGGCTTGCAACGTACTGAGCCGCTTTCACTTTGCGCAGTAAATCTGCTGCATCACGACCAATACCTTCAGCAGTGATTTCAATCGCTTGGATGATACCTTGTGGGTCAACGACGAATGTACCACGGTCTGCTAAACCTTCAGCTTCACGCATGTTTTCAAAGTTACGCGTTAATGCGCCTGTTGGGTCGCCGATCATCGCATATTTGATTTTACCGATGGTGTCTGAACTTGCGTGCCATGCTTTATGAGTAAAATGTGTGTCGGTAGAAACAGAGAAAATTTCAACACCTAATTTTTGGAATTCGTCGTAGTGGTCTGCAACATCACCCAGTTCAGTTGGGCAAACAAACGTAAAGTCAGCTGGATAAAAGAAGAAAACGCTCCATTTACCCGCAACATCTTTTTCAGAAACTTCGATGAATTTGCCATCTTTAAATGCTTGGTTAGTAAAAGGTTTGATTTGAGTATTAATTAATGACATATGATGTTCTCCTGTTTGGTTGCTTATTAAGTTACTGTTTTACAGTGACTTAATCCAATCAGTACGCGCTATCGATTTGATAGGCATAATCTAATCATTTATTAATAATTGATAGGCTATTTATTAAAACGCTTACTGAGGTATTCAGCAAGCGTTTTATTTTTAGGTCGGTAATTTAGGATGTTATTACGCCATTGTGGCAATGGTTTTGCGAAAACGAATTAAGGCGAGTGCAAAGAAAACACTGCCAATAACTAGTAAAATAGCAAACTGTGACCAAACAATCTGGAAGCCTGCCCCACGATATAAAATAGCCTGAGCAAGACTAACAAAGTGGGTGGTCGGCATCGTTAACATAATATCTTGCACTAATTGTGGCATACTTTCCCGCGCCGTCATCCCCCCGGAAAGCATATTCAATGGCAATAAGACTAAAATCATTAATAACCCAAACTGTGGCATTGAACGGGCGATTGTCCCCATAAAAATACCTATTGATGTTGTCGCAAAAAGACTTAAAGCAACGCCACACATAAAGAGCAAAATCGAGCCTTCGATTGGGACTTGCAGTAGTGTTTTCACCACTAGCATCAATGAAACTCCTGAAGCAATCAGCACCACCAATCCCATTGACCATATTTTAGACATCATGATCTCAAAAGGCGTCAATGGCATCACCATTAGGTGCTCAACCGTGCCATGCTCTCGTTCACGGATCAACGCTGCCCCCGTTAAAACAATCGATAACATAGTGATATTGTTAATAATTGCCATTACCGAACCAAACCACGATTGGGTTAGGTTAGGGTTAAAGCGCATCCGTACTTCCAAATCAACAGGTAAGCTCGCATTACTACGGTATTTCGCTAAGAACTCATTGACCTCACCAAGGGTAATATTTTGAATATAACTATTCCCTAAAAATGCTTGGCTCATACGTGTTGCGTCAATATTCACTTGAATTTCAGGGTTCCTGCCAGCTAAGACATCCCGTTGAAAATTAGGCGGAATATCCAAGGCAAAAGTATATGAACCTCGGTTAAGTAAGCCATCTATTTGGTCAGGCGTAATATCCGCAGGCGGTAAAAAATAAGGGGCATAAAAGCTATTAATAATCCGGTTTGATAACTGTGACTTATCTTGGTCTGCAATGGCTATCGGGGCGTTATGTAAAGACCCTGGCGTCACCGTTGCGGATGAATAAATCGAAACCGTAAAAGCGAAAACAATCAAAGCCAGCATTGCTTTATCACGCCCTAAGCTTCGTAACTCCTTAACACCTAAATTAAAGATATTTTGAATTTTACGTATCATCATTAGGACTCCTGTTTTTTCAGGAACAACACGCTCAGCCCGATGACAAGAGGAACTGTAATCAACAACGGGATAAATGATGCCTGTAAATCAAACAAGTTAAGACCTTTGGAGAAAGTCCCTCTCGTGATAGTGAGAAAATGTGAGGTTGGATAAACCATACCGACCCAACGCCCTATTCCCTCTAATGATGAAACTGGGTCAATCATTCCAGAAAACTGTGTAGCGGGTATTAATGTGATGATCGACGTACCAAAAATGGCTGCAATTTGGCTTTTCATGAAGCAAGAGATGAGTAATCCAATCCCTGTTGCAATACTAACGTACAAAAATGCAGCAAGGGTTAACGTTAAAAAACTGCCTTTAAATTCCACCCCAAAAATATATACCGATAAAATACAAAGTAGTACAAAGTTAAACATCCCCAATAAAATGTAGGGGAGCTGTTTGCCCAGTAAAAACTCTAATTTGGTGATCGGGGTGACATAAAGGTTAATAATTGAGCCCAATTCTTTTTCACGCACCACGCTTAATGCACTTAACATCGCTGGAATCATCATTAATAACAATGGGATAACGGCGGGAACAATCGCAGGTAAACTGCGTACGTCAGGGTTATAACGATACCGCGTTTCTATATCAATAGCAGGCATACCTGCTACCCCTACAGGCTGCCTAGCCGCCATGGTACTTAACCATGCAAGGTGCATTGCTTGAACATAACCGCGAACCGTTTCTGCACGATTTGGCATTGCACCATCAATCCAAACACCGATTTTCACATTATTTCCACGGGCAATATCACGAGCAAAATTCGGCGGTATTTCAATAGCAACCGTGATTTGGCCACTACGCATGCCTTCTTCAAGCGCGTCATAATCTTGTAGAGGTGGCTGTTCAATAAAATAACGGGAACCTGCAAGGTTTAACGTATAACCTTGGCTCAGGCCTGTTTGGTCACGGTCTAGCACAGAAAAACGTAAGTTTTCAACGTCCATACTGATCCCGTAGCCCATAATAAACATCAGGATCACCGTACCAAGTAAAGCAAGTGTAGAACGCACTGGGTCTCGTCGCAACTCCATGCCTTCACGGATGGAATAGCTGAATAAGCGACGCAAACTAAAGCGTTTTTTTAAGGCTTCCGTGGCTTGTTCTTTTAGCTCTGGATCAACATGGAACTCAGGTGCGGTTTCGGTTTCTTGTCCTGCATCACCCACAGCATCTTGTAAGTAAGCAATAAAGGTTTCCTCAAGAGTCGCCAATCCTCGCTTTTTGGTGAGATTTACCGGGGTATCACAGTCAAGTACCTTACCTGCGTGCATTAGCGATATTCGGTCACAACGCTCCGCTTCGTTCATAAAGTGCGTGGAGATAAAAATTGTGACGCCGTCACGTCTTGATAGATCAACCATTAAATTCCAGAACATATCTCTGGCTACAGGGTCAACACCCGATGTGGGTTCATCCAGTATTAGCATCTCGGGTTCGTGGATCACCGCAACCGCTAAAGATAAGCGCTGGCGTATACCTAATGGTAAATCATCAGGCATGGTATCCCTGACTTCATCAA
Organism: Providencia vermicola; assembly: GCF_020381325.1. GTDB lineage: Bacteria > Pseudomonadota > Gammaproteobacteria > Enterobacterales > Enterobacteriaceae > Providencia > Providencia vermicola. The sequence continues at coordinate 85,553 of NZ_JAGSPI010000005.1, read as the reverse complement.
GTTCAAACCGTTGGCACATGTCATCAACACGACGAGCAATTTTGTCTTCTGGAATATGAAACAGTTTTGCATGTAAAACTAAGTTTTGTTCCACACTCAATTCGCTATACAGAGAAAAGGCCTGTGACATATATCCAACGCGTTTACGCGTTTCGATATCTTTCGGGTCAATTTCCTGACCAAATAACCAAGCCTGCCCTTCACTCGCCTGCAAAAGCCCAGTCAGCATTTTCATCGTTGTTGATTTACCGCAACCGTTTGAACCTAAAAAACCGAATATTTCCCCTTTTGGGATCTTAAAATTCACGTGGTCAACAGCAACGAAATTGCCAAAACGCATCGTTAAATCTTGCGCTTCAATTGCGATAATATCATCTTTTGAGGTGTCTCTCGGAGGGATCAGCACTTTCTTGTGGCCACTGCGTTTTTCTTCCGGCAATAATTCAATGAAAGCCGCTTCTAGATCATCACATCGTGTTTGGGATTTTAATTCCGATGCATGCCCTGTCGCTAATACTTTTCCATCATCCATTGCCACCAGCCAATCGAATCGCTCAGCTTCTTCCATATAAGCCGTTGCCACTAATACACTCATATTAGTTTGACGCAAACGGATACGATCAATGAGATCCCAAAACTGAGCACGCGATAAGGGGTCAACCCCTGTGGTAGGCTCATCAAGAATTAACAAGTCTGGGTCATGGATTAATGCACAGCATAATCCAAGTTTTTGTTTCATCCCGCCAGATAACTTACCTGCAGGCCGGTCTTTAAAAGGTGCTAACCCCGTACTTTCAAGCAGATCCTGAATACGATATTCCCTTTCCGCCTTTGACTGGCCAAATAAACGACCGAAAAAGTCGACGTTTTCATACACGGATAAGGTATGGTAGAGGTTTTTACCAAGTCCTTGCGGCATGTAGGCAATTCGAGGGCATACTGCGCGACGGTGTTCAGCATCATTCATATCGCCATCAAGTACAAACACATTACCTTGTTGAATAGCCCGCGCCCCTGCTATCAATGAAATCAAGCTGGATTTCCCCACACCATCAGGCCCTATCAACCCAACCATCTTGCGAGCTGGAATCGACAGCACAATGTCATCCAATGCACAATTTTCACCATAATGCTGGCTGACATGCTGTATATCAATAATCACATCATCCATCAGTTTATTGGTCATTGTGGTAATCTCACCTCAAGTTCAGTAGGCCAAGGTTCATTTGAGTCCAAACGGACATAAGCTTTACCTGGTAGACCTGTTTTCACATATTCAAGGTGTTGTTCAAGTAATTCAGGGGAGATACGCGCTCGAACGCGGAACATCAGTTTTAAGCGTTCATTTTGTGTTTCAACGGTTTTTGGTGTGAACTGAGCAACACTGGCAACAAAGGTTGTTTTAGCAGGAATAACAATATTGGGTGCAGCATCGAGAATAATGTGCACATCGCTTCCCAAAGCTACTTTTCCTGCATCTTCTGTTGGCAAGAAGAACGTCATGTATACATCACTTAAATCCACCATATTCAATACTCGCCCCCCAGCGCCAAGGACTTCCCCAGGCTCTGCAACACGATATTGAATACGCCCATTACGAGGGGCTTTTAAAATACTGTCGTCTAAATCAGCCATAATGCGGCGCTCTGTAGCGGTTGCTGCATCGACTCGGTTTTTAGCTTGAACAATGCCTGCGCTTGCAGAGTCAATCGCAGATGTTGCTGCAGCAACTTGGGCTTTTGATGCTTCTAATGCTGCACGTGAGCCCTGCATTTGCGCGGTATCATCATCAACCTGTTGCTGAGAAACCGCTTTAGTTCTCACCAATGTTCTTGAACGATTAAGTCGCTTTTGTGCAGCATCAAGTTCAGCTTCGCGTTGACGCACCACTGCCTGAGCGGCTACTTTTTCACTTTTGCGTTGAGCAAGCGCAGACTCTGCGGTGGTAACAGCACTAATCGCTTGGCGTAATTGCGCTTGGACTTCATGGAGTTGTTCTTGAAGCGCACGAGTATCCATTCGGGCTAATTCTTGCCCTTCTTTGACAAAATCCCCTTCTCTTACATTGATGGTTTCAATTCGACCGGCAGTTTTAGTCGCAATATCAATCTCTGTCGCTTCTATGCGCCCATTACTTTGCGCAAAACCAGAGGGTAACCCACCGGAATTCACACTCCAGTAATAAAAACCACCAGCAGCAATAATGAGTATTAAAATGATGTAAAAAGATATTTTTTGCTTATTTATTTTCATACCATCCCTTTTCCATTAAATGAGAAAACAATGAACAACAATTATTTTTATTAACCTGGTGAAATTAATAAAGCCATATAATTGTTAATATGCGAAATAAATACGGCCAAATACGAAAAAACAAAATTATATTTTTAAAATAGGTTAAATCAGTGTCATTGCTGTTCAACTATCAGCTATCTATCTAATTTAACGGAAGTTTATCAAAATTTAGATTAAGTATAGTTGCCTTGCATCACAAAAAATCAGAATAAATTAACAAAACTCATCAGAAGGCATTAATTGTACAACTTTAGATGAAAAAATATAAAAACAAAGCCAGTAAATTTATTTTACTGGCTTTTTCAGACAAACTTTATACTCGTTTAATTATTAGCGATTAACGTGCAAACTCTGCAATGGTTTTTTCATCCATACGGTAACGTACCCATTCATCTTGTGGTTGCGCGCCGATGCTTTTATAAAAATCAATTGCTGGTTGATTCCAGTCTAAAACACTCCATTCAAGACGCTGGCATTTCCTTTCTACGGCTAACACAGCGATATGTTTTAACAGTTTTTTTCCTGCGCCTGCGCCACGAAAATTGGGAGATACATAGAGATCTTCCAAGTAAATACCATTATTACCTAACCAAGTTGAATAGCTAGTAAAGAAAACTGCATACCCTGCAGGTTTATCATCCACATAACAAATAAGGGCTTCTGTTTTAGAATCTGCACCAAATAGTGAATTCTCGATATCAGCAACACTGGCCTTAACTTCATGACGAGCTTTTTCATACTCTGCTAGTTCAATTATCATCGCTAAAATCAATTCAGCGTCTTGCATTGTTGCTGGCTTTATTTCTACGTTCATTTGCGGCTCTCTTGTTATTTGAGCGGCAATTTTATGCCTTACATCTTGAACGCCCAACACTTAGCAATTTAATTCATATGAGCTCACACGATATAAGCGGGATTTATACCTGTAATCCTACCTATTACTACAACTGTTATGAAAAAACGCATTTCTGGATTTTGATCCTTCACCTCTGTTTGTTATGATGCGCACATTGTTCAACTTAACAAAAAATAAGGAGGCTAATTTATGCTGTTGTGTGATCTCATTGAATACTCACACTTCTTTGGTAATCGCCAGAGCTCAGGCTTTCACAGTTTTATACTGCGATAACCCTGCCTGAGCGAAGCCACAAAGAGATCTTCCCTCAGCTTACTGGGTTGTCGTTATGACTATCCAAGGTATTGCTATACCTAAAATTTGAGTAAGCTATGAGCACTTTATTATCTGTAAAATCATTAAATTACGACATTTCTACCCACACGCTATTAAATGATGTTTCATTCACCTTGCAACAAGGCGACCGCATCGGTTTAATTGGCCATAATGGCAGTGGAAAAAGTACGTTATTAAAGTTACTTACCCACCAGCTATCCCCCAACAGCGGTAGCATTACCTACGCAAATCACTGTGTCACGGCATATATCGAACAACATTTACCCGAAGATGTTGCTCATCTGACACTGATTGAAGCACTGGTTCAAAAAATACCAGAACAAGACAAGGTCACTGAACGCTGGCGGGCTGAGGTATTACTGTCAGAATTAGGCTTTACTGCCCAGCAATGGGAACAAAAAGCCAATGAAATGAGTGGCGGCCAACATACTCGCCTCTTGTTAGGGCGAGCGCTAATTGAACAGCCTGACTTATTATTGCTAGATGAACCCAGTAACCATTTGGACTTGCCCACCTTAATTTGGTTAGGCAATTTTCTTCAGTCTTGGAGGGGCAGTTTTGTACTGGTTTCCCACGACCAAGCTTTACTTGATAAAGTCACTAACTGTACATGGGTTTTACGTGATAAATCGTTACATTTCTATCGGTTACCTTGTAGCGAGGCACGCCGTGCCCTGGCTGAAAAAGACATTACCGATGAAAGACGAAATCAGGCGGAGCAAAAAGAGATTGACCGAATCGCCTCTAGCGCAAAACGCTTGGCTATTTGGGGGCATGTTTATGATAACGAAGGCCTTTCTCGCAAAGCGAAACAAATGGAAAAACACATTGATAGACTTAAGGAAACTCAAACAGAGCTCACTGAAGGTTATCAATGGAAATTGGCGTTAAATGGTAAACCAATCCCTGCAGACCGCGTTCTTGAGCTCGAAGGAACTGAAGTTTCAACGCCTGCGGGGGAAAATTTGTTTAAAACTGCGTTTCATCAGGTGAAAAGTGGTGATCGTATCGCCATTATGGGGGCAAATGGTTGCGGTAAATCGACCTTATTGCGTCTTCTTTGGCAACATTATCAGCAGGACTTACGCTATAGCAAACACTTAAAGTTTCATCCAACAATTCGTGCGGGATATTATGACCAACAGCTAGAGCAGCTAAATGATAATGATAGCCTCGTAGATGCGCTGCGCCCTTTTGCCTCCATTACGGATGAACAGCGTAAAATGGCGCTTATTGGTGCTGGATTTGCTTATGCACGTCACCAACAAACCGTGGCAACACTCAGTGGTGGCGAACGTGCACGACTGCTTTTTATTGGTTTAAGCTTGGCCCAATATGAACTTATTTTATTGGATGAACCAACTAACCACCTTGATTTAGAAGGAAAAGAAGCATTGAGTGAAGAAATTAGCCAGTTTTCAGGGGCATTACTAGTCGTCAGTCACGACAGATGGCTAATTGAAAATAGCTGCCAACGTTTTTGGTTTATTGATGAGAATCGATTAGAGGAATACCTTAATATCGATGATATTTATCATAAAATTGAACAACAAGCGCAATTATTATCTCACAGTAATGCAGATTCTGTTAAACACAGCCATACTGTAAATACTCCCCCAAAGGTTATCTCCCATGAAGATGAGTTGTTAGAAAAGCTATTGGTGTTAGAGGCAAAATTACAAGCTGATAAGCAGCGTAAATTAAGCCACCAAAAACCACAGTTACAACAACAATGGGTTGATGAAATAGCGCAAATACATGCCCAATTAGGGTTATAAGCTTATCCCCTGATTACTGGCGTAGTCAGGGGATTTTTAATCTAAATAAAATATAGAGTAGATATCAATCAAAGGATATGCAGAGTTTACAAAATAATTATATTTTTAGTTAAAGCCATTTGGCTCTTCTTAAACATCAAAATAGATTTATTTAAAATATGGCATGCATTCATCCAGTGGTAGCTAACCACCAATTCAGGCCACTGTTGAATAAACATTTTGTAAACCATTCATCTTAGTATTTAATTTTTTGTTTTTTTGCACGCTTAAAATAAGATGTAGGCACATTCGGGCAGACCACTTCTTTAAATTTATCATCTTTCTTTGTGCTTTTTTCGACTTCGTTAGATGTAGAAGTATTATCCTGTGCCGCTTTACGATTATCTGTCATATATAAGTGCTCTTTTGCTTGAATTATATCATTAGTTTTAGCCATTTGATTTTCCTTCCGTCACTAATACCGCGTTGACCTCTTCTATTCGTTCAACTGCTTGGTTAATGATTTCAACGACTTTTGCTGACTCGTCTTTACTTAATTGCTGTAAAACGATTTTGTGCCTCAAAAGTGATTTAAATTTATCCACTGCACATTCAATCTCATTAGCAAATTGGTTTCCCGCTTTAAGCTCTTGTGCATAATTTAACTTTAGTTGAACTTCTGCCAAAAGTTCAGCTTTTAATAATAAAAAGCACCGTCCTTCTGGAGTGATGACAAAACACTTGCGTCCTTTATCATTCTCTTTACCCGTTCCCGCAGTAATAAAACCTAATTCTTCTAACAATGTTAGTGTGGGATAAATAACCCCAGGGCTTGGGCAATAAAACCCTGCCGTTTCCTCTGAAATTTTTTTGATCAGGTCATAGCCGTAATTTATTCCCTCAGTCAGTAAGTGTAGAATATATATTCTTAACTGTTTAGGGTTAAACATTCGACTCACACTCTTACCATTACATAAGCAAGGATCAAGTTGTTGTTCGTTTGCCATTCAAATTCTCAGTGATTGTTTTGATGCCAAAACCGATATATCGGATATAATAGTCACTTCTACAAAAAATGCTAGCTTTAGATATATCTGTTTTTGTGCATAACGTGCTAATGATAATCATTCTTAGTTGTATTATACGCATTGATATAACGCAAAGCAGCCATTATTGTGCTGTAAATTATCTGAATCGCTCGCTTTTGATCATAAAAAAGCCAGTCCGTAGACTGGCTTCAGACTGCTGCCAAACTAATGAGGTTTGGCAGCAGGTTGGATTGGTTTTAAAAATAAATAAGGAAAATCAATTTATTGATTTTCGACTGATAACACAAAGCAGGAAAAACCACGTTTTTATCCTGCTTTGTCAACAACCTCAAGCCAGTCCGTAGACTGGCTTATCTTTAAAGTACATTATTAACCAATATTGGGTAGTACGTTAAATACAATACCCAGCTGAACACCAATCACGACAATTCCACATAAAAATACGATCAGCAATCCAATCGGGCCACCTAATACTTGGTATCGACGCTGATTCAATGTGCGCGATTTAAATGCCATTGCACTTGGTAATAATAACGCAAGAATTGATAAGGCGATTGCGGCATAACCCAGTGCCATCACAAACCCCTTCGGATAAAACAACGCAAACACTAAAGGTGGTCCAAACGTCAACAAACCGGTTTGTATACGCCCAACCGCGTTATCTTGTCGCTTAAATAAGTCCGCTAAGAAATCAAATAACCCTAACGCGACGCCTAAAAATGATGTTGCTAGTGCTAAACTCATAAACATCTGTGCAACTAACTCTGTGCGACCTGATTGTGCCACATCTTTAATCGCATCTAATAAGCCATTAAGCCCTGCATTTTCTGCCAAAATCCCCACAAACGTCGTTGTTCCGATACTCCCCAGCGTCGCAATTTGCCATAAAATATAAGCAATAAGGGGAATGGCACTACCAATAATAAAGATAACTCGCAGTTTTTTGACGTCTCCCCCCATGTATTTCACAATACTTGGAACACTGCCGTGAAAACCAAACGATGTAAAGAAGACGGGGATTGCAGATAAAATCAGGACTTTCTCCGTTGGTGCAGCCAATAAATTTTGTTGCTCTACATGCGGCATCATTAACGCCAAAATAATGACCAAGAAAATAATTTTTGCAGTAAATAGTATACGATTAATAAAATCTACTGACGAAGTCCCAAAACAGACGACCCCACCACCAATCACCGTGAACAGGAGTATTCCCATCCAATCCGCCATGTCTACCGCAAAACTGCTTTTAAGATTTGACGTGATGATTTCACCCGCCCCACTCACATAAGCCGCAGTTAAGGCATACATAAGAAACATCATGCTAAAACCAGTAATAAACTTGCCACCAGACCCTAAATAGCGTTGAGCAACACTACCAATGCCTGTTTCATAGGATTCATGCTGGTAAACTTCAACTAAAAGAAGTGCGGTGTAGCACATCAAGGCCCATAAGGCTAATAACATGCCTAAACTAACTAAAAATCCGTTACCCGCTGCCGCTATTGGCATTGCCAACATCCCTGCACCAATCGTCGTACCTGCAACAATAAAAATACTACCCAATGTGCGATTTTTCATATTGAGATCCTAACAAATTAATTAGAGGCTAATTTATAATTGGAATGATTTATTTTATTTTCTTCATCAACGAGTTGTTGTAATTTTTCTTCAAACGTTTCGGTTAATGCACTCCAGTAATTTTCAAAATGCTGCTTATCACGTAAGCAATGAGTCATTACCGCTGCTCGTAATACATACACAGACTGAACGTTATGCCATTCACTGTCAGCAAAGTTAGCATCACGACATAAATTCAATGGATTATCACCATATTCTTCGTAGGTTAGTGATGTTGACGAGGTTAAAAAGTCGTTTGAATAGGTGCGACCTGCTGCATAAGAACACAGTTCATAAAGCCGTTTATTTAAGCGGTTTTGTTTTTCTAAAGAGGGATTTCCTAATTCACGGAACATAAAGTTAATCATGTGGAAATCAGGATCTGGCATTGCTAAAATGGTAAACTTACGTCCATCAATATTAAATGTCTTGCACTGATTGATTTTTTCAATCATCCAGTTGGCCGTTGTAATACCCGCAGCAAGCACTTTGCCATACCCCAAAAGATTCAACGGAACTAACCTGTGAGCAGCCCAAACAGCGGCTGCTGTCGCCCCTGCTTTTGAACCTTCCATTATCGATGAGCCTAAAATAACATTGTGCTGTTTGCCTAATTTCTGATGTTTTTCCTGAACGTCTTCAAAGACATAAGCTGCATGATAAGAGATCAAATCAACAATTCGCTTATCCTTCATACAAATGGCCCCTGCACCATAAGGAATAAAACCTACTTTATGAGGGTCGACTGTAATTGAATCCGCTTGATTTAGTGCTTTAAAGCTTTCATACACATCCAATTTTGGCCAAATAACATCTTGGGGGAAAATACCTTCCTGATGATAACGATGAATAAGTGCGTCATATTCTATAAACTGGTTGTCTTCATCACGGAACATCGCACATGCATAACCTGCATACGCAGCATCAACATGCACATAAAAAGACACACCGTATTGCTCTTCACATTCACGACGCAAATCAATAACAGCTTTTACATTATCGATAGCGCCTGTTTCTGTTGTGCCCACAACAGCAACAACGGCAAGAATCGGCTCCCCTTGCTCTATTAATGAGAACACAGTTTCACGCATTTTCTGCACATCGGTTCGATAACTTGCATCAACGGGTAATTGCACGATATTTTGTTGACCAAGGCCCAAAATATCCATCGCTTTCATCCATGAATAGTGCTTAGATTGGGGGACTAACAATTTCCCCAAGCTATGTAATGATACACCTGTACCGCGTGCTGTTAGCTCTCTCACCTCTTCAAGAATATTTAACTTTTTTAATTCATCAATGAGTTCTAAAACAGCAGTGACTGGTAAATTGAGCAGTTCTTTTTCTGATTTTCCAATTAACAAATGCTGAGATTTTTCATGTTGGGCAATGGCTACAGGTAAACTTTTAAGATTTCGTGCAACCCACAGGCCTTCATAATTCGCAACAGTTCCGCCTGATGTAATATGTCCCCAGGATTGATTTACGTTATAACCAAACATATTGCACAAATCTAACCCGGCTTCGATTTCCAGTACGGTGGTCGTAGGAGAGGATTCTTGAGCACAATTATTGGGGTTGTACATCATCGCCATCACATAAGCGAGATTTGAAACCATAAGTGTATCCGCATTCATATGCCCCATATAACGTGGTGAAAACCAAGGAACAGATGTACTTTTTAACTTTGAGGATAATTGATTAAGGATCCCCTCCGTTCGATACAATGTATCTCTATACTCAGGGGCATAGCGGTCAACAGTCGTAATGTGGTCAGGATCTTCAGGATGGTAACTGGAACGCCAATGCATATGTTCCGTAACAGAATACTCCATCATCTCTTTAAAAAAGACTGCATTTTCAGATTTTGGGCCTAAAAAAAGTGCATCCACATTCATTTTCGAATTATTAAAATTATTCATTTAACTACACCTTCAAATTACAATTAGGCAACGCTTAATTGCACTTAAGTTAATTCACTTAATATCATTGGAAAGTGCATAACGGGCTGTATGCATATAAAAGATATCAATATATTAATGATATGCATTTAAAAATATCATTTAAGCATTAATTATTGATAAACAAACCGTTAATGGCCAACTTACTTATAGATATAATTCATTTTTATTTAATTATTAACAAACTAATCAGGATTTTGTTTGGAATTGTGGGCAGGCACAAAAAATCAAAATTTATTTAGCTGTAAAGAGATATTTACGCTAAAAAAGCTTGATAATGTAAATTATTTGTTATAACAGAAGTGGATTCTAACGACTTTCCGTTGGCAGGTAGAAAGCCGTTCCCTTTATAATAAAAAACAAATAACTATCTATTTTTTAACACTATTTTACCAATTAAATCGCCTGACTCCATATATTGATGAGCCTCTTTTATTTGTGATAACGGATATGGCTTGTTAATAATTGGTTTTATTTTACCATTTTGCAACATTGGTAGAATATGCTCTTTCAGCTCTGTCGCTATCTGTATTTTTTCATCAATAGAGCGTGAACGCATGGTTGAACCTGTATGAGTTAACCGTTTAACCATAAGAGGCATCATATTGAGTCGTTCTGGATTTCCCTTCATCATGCCAATTTGAATTATTCGCCCACCTTTTGCAGCAACTAAATAGTTTTTTTCCACATAATCGCCACCAATAATATCAACGACCATATTAACACCACGTGATAACGTGAAATTCTGCGTGGCTTCGACAAAATCATCAGTTCGATAGTTAATAATGCAATCGGCTCCTAATATTTTTGCAGCATTCGCTTTTTCTTCCGAACCAACGGTGGTGATCACTGTTGCCCCCATTGCTTTTGCTATCATAATGGCCACACTACCAATACCAGATGTTCCCCCGTGGATGAGCACCGTTTCATTTTTTTTAAGTTGGCCGATTTGGCACATATTTGCCCAAACAGTGAAAAAGTTTTCAGGAATAGCGGCACCTTCAATAAATGACAAATTGCCTAGCGGCAATGCAATATCCTTATGTACTAAGCAATATTCTGCATAACCTCCACCTGCCACTAATGCGCAAAGAGTGTCACCTAATTGCCAATTATCAACATCGTCAGCTTTTGCAACAACTGTCCCTGCTACTTCTAGCCCCATAATTGGAGATGCATCGGCAGGTGGTGGGTAAGAGCCCTTTCGCTGAAAAATATCAGGGCGATTAACCCCTGCAGCTTCAACCTTAACAAGTAAATATCCTGCAGAAATTCTGGGCAGCGGTTTTTCAATTAATTGCAACTTTTCAGGGCCACCTGGTTCAATAATATTCACAACCGTCATTGTAGTGGGTAAAGGCTGTTGAACATGTGTCATCATGGTCTCCTTTTAGAGGTTAATTTGAAAAATTGATATTTTTAAATTTATTTTTGTGTTAAATTAATGCTAATTAGTTTAATGAATCGTGCTTTAAAATTGCATTTTTAAGTATTAATTCTAATAATGACGTAAGTCAGCTTTTTATTGTTTAGGTGCTAATATTTAATCTATATCAAACATAATATTTAATAATCTGCGTTAATTTAGCATTAACGTCTAAATTAACTAACTTGACAGCCCCTACTTGTCTGACTATTTTGTCTAATTAGTCAATTCTGTCCTATATTACTACTTACCAGCCGCCTTATCTTATGTTAAAATTGACTCATATCAATAATTTTAACTTGATTGAGCATTTAATATGATCCCAGAAAAAAGAGTTGTTCGTCGCATCCAGTCTGGTGGTTGTGCAATTCATTGTCAGGACTGCAGTATTAGTCAACTTTGCATTCCTTTCACTCTGAATGAACATGAACTGGATCAACTTGATAATATCATTGAGCGTAAAAAACCTATTCAAAAAGGCCAAGCATTATTTAAGGCTGGGGATGAATTACGTTCTTTATATGCCATCCGCTCAGGCACAATAAAAAGCTACACTATAACTGAAGAAGGTGATGAGCAAATCACAGGTTTCCATTTAGCAGGCGACCTCGTCGGTTTTGATGCTATTATTCATACACAGCACCCAAGTTTTGCACAAGCACTTGAAACATCTATGGTTTGTGAAATTCCATTTGAAACGTTAGATGATTTATCAGGCAAAATGCCGAATCTACGTCAACAAATAATGCGTTTAATGAGTGGTGAGATTAAAGGCGATCAAGAAATGATCCTTTTATTATCCAAGAAAAATGCGGAAGAGCGTTTAGCTGCATTTATTCTTAATCTCTCTCATCGTTTTGCTGAACGTGGTTTTTCACCAAGAGAATTCAGATTAACCATGACTCGTGGTGATATCGGTAATTACCTCGGTTTAACCGTCGAAACAATTAGTCGCCTATTAGGCCGTTTCCAAAAAAGTGGCATGCTTAGCGTAAAAGGCAAATATATCACTATCGAAGATATGACTAAATTGACTGATATTGCAGGTAAAGTTTCAGCAATTACTTGCTAGCTTCCCCAAACGGATCACATTAATCGTGATCCGTTTTCGTTTTTTTTCCCAGATTTCTTGCCTATTTAACGCCAATAACTTAGTTTATCTATGTGGAAATATCCGTGTATTGAGAGGACTCCAATATGGCAAACTATAAAAACCTGCTAGTTGCAATTGACCCAAATCAGGATGATCAACCTGCATTAAGACGAGCTGTCTACATCGTGCAGCGTAATGGTGGACGGATAAAAGCGTTTTTACCCATCTATGACTTATCTTATGACATGACGACATTACTCTCTCCAGAAGAACGTAATGCTATGCGCAAAGGTGTCATTAGCCAAAAAGCGGCGTGGATTAAACAGCAAGCCCACTTCTACCTCGAAGCGGGTATTGATATCGAAATAAAAGTGATCTGGCATAACAAGCCTTATGAGGCCATTATTCAAGAGGTCATCAACGGCGAACATGATTTGTTATTAAAAATGGCTCACCAGACCGATAACTTTGAATCCATTATCTTCACACCTTTAGATTGGCATTTACTCAGAAAATGCCCATCCCCCGTTTGGATGGTAAAAGATAAGGTTTGGCCCGATCACGGCTCGGTGGTGGTTGCAGTTAACTTATCCAATGAAGAATCCTACCATGATGACTTAAATATTAAGTTAGTGGAAAAAACGCGTGATTTAGCGACACGAATAATTAAGGAACAAGAAATTCATCTCGTCAGCGCCTACCCTGTCGCCCCGATGAATATTGCAATTGAGCTGCCTGATTTTGACCCTAGCCTTTATAACAATGCGCTACGTGGTCAGCACCTCATTGCCATGAAAGAATTAAGGCAAAAATTCAGTATCGATGAGAAATACACGCATGTTCGCGAAGGATTACCAGAAAAAATCATTCCAGAAATGTGTGAGGAATTACAAGCGGGTGTCGTTGTACTGGGTATTTTAGGCCGTACTGGCCTATCCGCAGCGTTCTTAGGAAATACCGCTGAACACGTTATTGATAAACTAAAATGTGACTTATTAGCAATAAAACCTGATGGTTTTGTGTGCCCTATTAATGCCACTGATGATGACTAAGCCATTACCTTAAATGTTTAACCCCCATACCTTTGGGGGTTTTCTATTAAGAGCATTATTATTGTTGCTGTAAATTTGTATTGAGTATTGGCCAGGCTTGCATCGCATTAAAAATAACTTGGTTTAATCTTTCAAGCTCGATGCCATCACAAGCTTGAATGGTAAAACCATCAATCACCGTAATATAAAAATCCACAATGGCACTAATAGGGGCATCAGGCGCAACATCACCATCTTCAATGCCTTTTTTCATACGCTGCAACAAAATTTCTTGATAGCTTTTGCGCTTTTCTTGCACACTCAATTGCACATCTTCAATTTGCTTAGAACCATTCATGGTCGCAGTAATTAACATACACCCCGCGGGCTTACCTGGTTGGATAAGCTTCTTTGCGCTCTCATACATCAACAATTCAATCGCCACTTTCGCTGTTTTCGCTTGCTTCACGATAGACAAAATGGGGCACGCTTCATTAGTTAAATAATATTCAATGCATTGATTAAACAATGATGCTTTATCACCAAAAGCACAATAAAGACTGGGCGCGGTGATGCCTAGTGCTTGGGTTAAATCACTAATCGATGTCGCCACATAACCATTTTGCCAGAACAATAACATGGCTTTTTCTAATGCATCTTGCTGGTCAAACCCTTTAGGCCGCCCACGTTTTATCTGATTCATATTCTCACTTCACCAGTCATCGATACAGTGTACCATAAACATTTTATAACGATCACTATAAAAACAATTGACAGCATCTAAATTAGCATAAAGAATAGCGCAATAATTTTATAGCGGTCACTATAAAATTACATCTTTACACTTTATTCAATTTTCCATGGAAAGCACATGACAACAATTAATCTTTCTTCGCACAATGGTAACTGGCTTTCACTCTTATCTGCAACTTTTGCCTGCTTCATTATTGTAACCGGTGAATTTTTAGCCATCAGTGTGCTAAATGACATCGCTCACGATTTTCAAATTTCAACAGGAACAGCGGGCCTTACCGTCACCGTAACGTCAATTGCAGGAATGGTTTCCGCACTATTCGTCCCAATTTATGCAAAAAATATTGATAGACGCCAAGTATTACTCTTTTTAGTTGCACTGATGATATTCGCCAATGCGATTACTGCGTTTGCATCCAGTTTTGGGTTAGTTCTACTAGGCCGCTTTGCATTAGGAATCGCATTAGGTGGTTTCTGGGGGGTTGCAGCTGGCCTTGTGATCCGATTAGCCCCTAAAAATATGGCAATCACCACTTCTGTAACTATCTTCTTTTCTGCAGTGACATTAGTAACCGTCGTTGGGGTTCCTTTAGGGGCGTTGTTATCTGACAACTACGGTTGGAGAATGCCATACATTGCGTTAGTTATTGCGGGTATTGCAGCGCTCTTGATGCAATATTTTTCGTTACCTTCATTAAAGCCTTCTTCATCCATGCAGTGGAATGAATTATTACTCATGCCATCACACCCTATTGCACGTAAAGGGTTGATTATATTCACCCTGATCTTCTTAGCGCATTTTTCAGCCTATAACTATTTTACGGTATTTTTCAAACAAACTGCGGGGTTTGTTGAAGGGCAAATCTCTGCATTATTGCTATTTTTTGGACTTGCTAGTGTGGTGGGGAATATTTTAGCGGGTTACGTGGGGAAATATAACGTTCGCTATAATTTTGCCATCAGCGCATTACTGTTAGCCTTAGCATTTTTGGCGCTATCTACCTTAGATTTTAGCTGGGCAACTAGCGTAATATTCGTTTTTTCATGGGGCATTGCAGCGGGTATGGTTCCTGCCACGATTAATATGTGGATGCATGTCCATGTACCAGAACTAACAGAAAAAGGTTCCGCCTTAATTACTTTTATGTTTTTAATTTTAATTACGATCGGTAGCTTAGTTGGAGGTTATGTGATGGACCACTTCAATGGTGGCGTTCTCATGGCCAGCATGTTAACGATTGCGACACTTGCTTTCTTATTGGTCTTTACCTTTGCACGCGGTTTAACCAATTGCGCACGTTTTTGCACCAATAAATAATTAAAAATGGGGTTACTGGCATAGGCCAATAACCCCACAATATTGATTTAATTATTCAGTAATTACAACGCACGTAAGATAGCATCAACGCTGTCTTTCGCATCACCAAACAACATTTGTGTATTTTCTTTAAAGAATAATGGATTCTGCACACCTGCATATCCCGTATTCATAGAACGTTTAAATACAATCACATTATTCGCTTTCCAAACTTCCAAAACTGGCATTCCAGCGATTGGGCTATTTGGATCTTCTTGCGCCGCTGGGTTAACGGTATCATTCGCCCCAATAACTAATACCGTATCAGTGTCAGAGAAATCATCGTTAATTTCATCCATTTCCAATACGATATCATAAGGGACTTTGGCTTCAGCCAATAACACGTTCATATGGCCAGGTAAACGCCCAGCAACTGGGTGAATACCAAAACGGACATTGATACCGCGTTCGCGCAGTTTGGTTGTAATATCTGCAACAGGATACTGTGCTTGAGCTACTGCCATACCATAGCCTGGTGTGATGATTACTGATGTTGAGTTTTTCAACATTTCAGCGACTTCTTCAGCGGTACTTTCACGGTACTCACCCATTTCTTCTTCAGTACCTGTTGAAGAGCCATCTGTACCAAAGCCCCCCGCTATCACACTGAAAAATGAACGGTTCATCGCCTTACACATAATGTAAGACAGGATAGCACCCGATGAGCCCACTAATGCCCCTGTCACAATCAGCAAGTCATTACTTAACATGAAGCCTGCCGCTGCCGCTGCCCAACCTGAATAGGAGTTCAGCATTGAAACGACTACTGGCATGTCTGCACCACCAATAGAAGCCACTAAATGCCAACCAAAGGCTAATGCAATCACCGTCATGATTAACATTAAGAACACTTGCAAACCAACGCTTTGCGTCTTAACGAAAATCACTAATAAAATAAATGAAACCACCAGCGCAGCTAAGTTGAGTTTATGACGGTTTGGCAACATCATTGGTTTAGATGACATTTTGCCTGATAACTTACCGTAAGCCACTACTGAACCCGTAAAGGTCACCGCACCAATGAAGATACCGAGGAAAACTTCAGTTAAATGAATATTTTCCATCACAGCATCAGCATGGCCTTCACTTGCGATAAAGCTGTTAAAACCAACGAGCACTGCCGCTAAACCCACGAAGCTGTGCAAAATAGCAACCAGCTCTGGCATTTCGGTCATTTCAACTTTTTTCGCTAAACGGATACCAATAACGGCCCCAATAACCATCGCAATGATCATCCAGCCTACATTGGCACTGTGTGGCCCCAAAATGGTCGCGATAAGTGCAATCGCCATACCAATCACACCATAAGTATTCCCACGTTGAGAACTTTCATGGCGCGAGAGTCCTGCAAGGCTGAAAATAAATAGGATAGCAGCAACAATGTACGCCGCTGTCACAATTCCACTCGACAACATAAGTTACCCCTTACCCTTTACGAAACATTTTTAACATGCGCTGAGTTACTGTGAACCCACCGAAAATATTGATACTTGCGATCAATATGGCAATAAAGGATAAGAAGCTTACCCAGCCGCCACTGCCAATTTGCAGTAACGCACCAACAACAATGATCCCTGAAATTGCATTGGTCACTGACATCAGTGGTGTATGCAACGCATGTGTCACGTTCCACACCACGTAATAACCTACGACACACGCAAGCGCGAATACAGTAAAGTGCGATAAAAACTCTTTTGGTGCAGAATTTGCAAACCAACCAAAAAGAATAATCGCTAACGCCATCAAACCATATTTCAGCGTTGGCGACATTTTCTTCTCAGGTGCTTTAACTTTCTCCACCGCTTTCGGTTTCGCCTGCGGCTGTGCAGATACCTGAATTGGTGGTGCAGGCCACGTAATTTCACCTTGTTTGATGACAGTCACACCGCGAATAACCAGATCGTCGAAATCAATATTAATTTCGCCGTCTTTCTCTTTACACAATAATTTCATCAGGTTAACAAGGTTAGTACCGTATAACTGTGAAGATTGCGTTGGTAAGCGACTTGGTAAATCGGTATAACCAATAATTTTGACGCCGTTGTCAGTAACAACCAGCTTATCCGCTTGTGTTAATTCACAGTTACCGCCAGTTTGGGCAGCTAAATCCACAATAACACTGCCTGGCTTCATCGACTCAACCATTTCTTTGGTGATCAATTTTGGTGCTGGTTTGCCTGGAATCAATGCGGTAGTCACAATGATATCAACATCTTTTGCTTGAGCAGCAAACAGTTCCATCTCCGCCTTAATAAAGGCTTCAGACATAACTTTTGCATAACCGTCGCCGCTACCTGCTTCTTCCTTGAAATCGAGCTCAAGGAATTCAGCGCCCATGCTTTGAACTTGCTCTTTCACTTCTGGACGAGTGTCGAATGCACGCACTATTGCACCAAGGCTACCCGCAGCACCAATGGCCGCAAGCCCTGCAACCCCTGCGCCGATGATCATCACTTTCGCTGGCGGAACTTTACCTGCGGCAGTAATTTGCCCTGTAAAGAAACGACCAAATTCATGAGCCGCTTCCACAATGGCACGATACCCTGCGATATTGGCCATTGAACTTAATGCATCTAATGATTGGGCACGAGAAATACGAGGTACAGCATCCATTGCCATCACGTTGATATTACGTGCTTTTAAAGCATCCATTAGCTCAGCATTCTGTGCTGGCCAAATGAAACTCACCAGTGTCGCCCCTTCTTTTAACAACGGGATTTCATCTTCAAATGGTGCGTTGACTTTAAAAACAATATCCGCGGCAAAAGCGGTGTCACGATCGACAATCTCAGCTCCAGCTTGCTCATAGGCGGTATCATCAAAACTCGCTAAATGACCAGCGTTGTGTTCTACACAAACAGAAAAACCCAACTTAAGAAGTTGAGTGACTGTTGACGGTGTAGCAGCAACACGCGCTTCATTGGCAAGTCGTTCTCTTGGTATACCAATACGCATAATGTTCCCTTTTTAAAGCCTAATGTAATGTTGTTTATAGATGTTTGCTAAAATAATGACCATCATCACAGAGAAAAGTCTTATTTTGTGCATAAACAGATTTTAAATGTCCTAATAACCTACTGAAAATATGCTTCTTGATCCATAATTGATCGCGATTCTTAGACAGTAAATGGAATTCACGGTGAAAATCTTAGTTTTAGGTCAATAAAATACTGGATACTTTAAAAAATCTGGTAAATTTGACTAGTCAATAATTATTTATTTCTTATAAAAAGAAAATCATGAGACAACAGGTTCAGTTACGTGTAATAATCACGTACATGTGATACAACTAAGATTCAGCACGTTTATAATAAATTGCGCAAGGCGGAAGGATTTTGTATGAAGCTGAAAACTACGGTCATCGCAGCCGCGGTGCTATCATTAACTAGTATAACTGCTACTCAGGCGGCTGTTGAGTTGACGCCAAAACAGGCTACTGAATTAAAACCTTATGAGCGTATAACAGTCACCGGGCGCTTTAATGCTATCTATGAAGCATCCGATGCCGTCTCCCGTAGGGCTGATAAAATGGGGGCGTATGCCTTTTACATTCAAAGCCTTGACGATATAGGCGATAGCGGCAACATGCGTGTTGTTGCAGATGTCTATGCCAAAGATGCACCAAGTGTCGATGAACCAAAACGCCGAGTATTCGGTGGTGTTGAAGAAATGTCGAAAACCGATGCAGCACAGTACGAACCATTCGATACTGTCACTGTAAGTGGTTTTTACCCTTCTCAACCAGATTTATATGAAGCCATCGCGAAACAAGCTCTAAAAAAGAATGCGGCTTCATTTTATGTCGTTCGTAATATCGCAATGAATGATGGTGGTAATACATTAGCAACAGCTTATATCTATAAGAAAGACGCGCCAAAACGCCAAGTTCTTAATGAGGAAGCTGTTGTTCCAGCCGATTCAGATGCAGGGCGAGCTCTGTTAGCTGAAGGTGGCGAAGCTGCGAAAAAAGTGCGTATCCCAGGGGTTGCTTCATCTGAAGAACCAACAACGGCTGTTGGTCGTTTCTTTGAAACATCAAGTAGCCAACCAGGGCGTACTAGCGTAACGTTACCAAGTGGTTATGTAATTGAAGAAGTTAATAAAACAGCTGCTGCGCAGATGGTTCCATTTGACTCAATTACATTCTCTGGTTACTACACCAATACCCCTGAAGTGCGTTATCAAATTGCAAAACGCGCCGAAGCTAAAGGTGCTAAATATTTCCATATTACAAGAGAATGGCAATCTAATGGTGGCAGCGTAACCATTAGCGCCGATCTATTTAAATAAGAAATAGTTCACTTATCTAAAAACCAATCTAAATTCTTAGATTGGTTTTTTTTCGTCCCAAAATTATCCTCAAGTGCCCGCTTTCTCCTCACTTCTTATCAGCTATATTCACCAACAATTCAAAAGTGAATAAATCACCTGATAAAATGCATATTTTCCCATTGCATATCGGCCATTTCATTCGTAGAATCCACCTCTAAAATTATGACAGTCAATCTCTCTAGATTATTGCACGCTGTTAGTTAAACTCATTACTGTAATGGCGTTTTAACGTCATTTTAACTTTTGATTGTTGAACATTCAGGATTTACTTTGAAAAATACGTTAAGCCTTACCGCATTAACCGCCCTTGTTCTTAGCTCAATGGTTGGTGCAGGTGTATTTAGTCTTCCTCAGAATATGGCTGAAGTGGCGAGCCCACTGGCATTAATCATTGGTTGGTCTATTACAGGCGTTGGTATCTTATTTCTCGCATTTGCCCTTTTATTACTATCGCGCATTCGCCCTGACCTTGATGGTGGTATTTTTACCTATGCAAAAGTCGGCTTCGGAGAACTTGTTGGGTTTTGTTCAGCGTGGGGGTATTGGCTTTGTGCTGTAGTGGCCAATGTCTCCTACTTAGTTATCGTTTTTGCTGCGATCAGTTTTTTCACCGACACTCCTGATAACATCATTTTTGGTGATGGGAATACATGGCAGGCATTGATTGGTGAATCTATCTTACTGTGGTTTGTTCATTATTTAGTCCTACGTGGCGTACAAACCGCTGCAGGTATTAATAAATTAGCCACCATGGCAAAACTCGTGCCCCTCGGGCTATTTATCGTTTTGGCATTTTTTGCGTTTAAACTCGACATTTTTAATGCCGATTTTAGTGGAGTTGAGCTAAAAATGCCGGTTTGGGAACAAGTTAAAGACACCATGTTAATTACCCTTTGGGTGTTTATTGGTATCGAAGGCGCTGTGGTGGTTTCCGCTCGAGCAAGAAACCGCCGTGATGTTGGTTTAGCAACGATATTCGCCGTTAGCTCTGCACTCATCATTTATATACTTGTTACATTATTATCACTCGGTATAATGCCTCGCGCTGAACTGGCAGAGATTAAAAATCCATCAATGGCCACTTTAATGGTTAATTTAATTGGTTCAAGTGGCGATATCATCATCGCTGCAGGTCTCATTATTTCAGTTTGTGGCGCTTACCTTAGCTGGACTATTATGGCTGCTGAGGTACCTTATATTGCAGCGCAATACCAATCTTTCCCTAACGTCTTCAATAGGCTAAATAAAAATGATGCCCCTTCTTCATCTTTATGGCTAACGAATGGCGCAGTACAGCTTTCTTTGGTCTTAATTTGGCTCAGCGGCAGTAATTACAATACATTACTGACAATTGCCTCAGAAATGATTTTAGTACCGTATTTTCTAGTCGGTGCGTTCTTAATGAAAGTCGCATTTGAAAGGCACTGCAAAGCATTATTAATGGTCGGGTTCGTTGCAAGTATTTACGGCCTATGGTTGTTATATGCCTCTGGGTTAATCAATCTTATGTTATCCGTTGTGTTATATGCTCCAGGGATCTTAGTATTCTTCTATGCACGTCAACAACAGTCCAATAAGGCTCCGTTAAAAGCCATTGAAACCACCATGGCATTCGCTATCATGGTTGCATCCCTTCCTGCCCTTTATTACTTAGTGGCTTGATGGCTATCAAGGGGAGAGCCTCAGCTCTCCTTTCCTCCTATCCTCTACTCAGCATAACTCACTGTATTATATCAAATTTTATTTTAGCTCAGTCTTCCCTGACTTTATTATGCATTGTTTCCCATTTTACGATTAGTGACCTAAAACTATTGTACTTACGCAGATGTATATAAATTTTACCAAAAAATAGTATGTTGTAACTAAATTGTTAGTGGTATACGACTAGATATAAAAAACCGCTTTAGACTATCAAGCCCAAAGCGGTTTTATTCATCCGTATTAAAAAATACGTTAGAGTTTTTGTGACAAACTTTCCATCGTTTGAATGATACGTTTGTCTGAAATTGGATATGGCGTTCCTAATTGTTGAGCAAATAGGCTTATACGTAATTCTTCAATCATCCAGCGAATTTCCTGCACCTCTGGCATATTTTTTTGAATGGGTGAAAGTTTCGTTAACCATTGTTGCCACATATTTTGCACATGTTCAATTTTGCTCATTTGTGCGCGATCACGATTCGGGTCAATAGCCAATTTTTCAAGACGGCGTTCAATGCCATTTAAATAACGCAGCACATCAGGCAAACGCTTCCAGCCATGTGCGGTCACAAACCCTTTGAAGACTAAGTTCCCCATTTGCGCTTTTAAATCAGAAAGTGCTAGTGCCATAGAAAAATCGACCCGCCCTTTCAAACGTTTATTAATGGCAAACACCGCGCTTAGAATTTGCTCAACTTGCTTCGCAATATTGACCACAACGTCATTGAGTTCCGCACGAGCAAACTCTTTAAGCTTCTCAAATTGCGCTTCATCCCATACAGTACCACCAAAATTAGATATCAGTTGATCAACCCCACAAGCGATACAATCGTCAATAAGGTCTAATACCTTGCCATACGGGTTAAAATACAAACCTAATTTAGATTTATTAGGTAATTTTTCATGTAGATATTTAATTGGAGAAGGAATATTAAGCAATAATAATCGACGAACACCACTCCACATGGCTTGTTGTTGCTCAAATTCCGTTTCAAACACCCGAATACCGACACTGTTTTTTTCATCAACCAACGCTGGGTAGGCTTTCACTGAATAACCGCCCCGCTTTTGCTCATAGCGTTGTGGTAGTTCGCCAAAACTCCAGATGTGTAATCCTGATTGCTCAATACCATCGTCAACAACTTCAGAAAGCGTTTCTTGTACTTTTTCTTTTAAATTGTTTTTTAGAACATCAAGGTCTTGCCCTTCCGCAATAGTTTTATTTTTTTCACCAATCACTCGGTAAGTCATTTTTAAATGCACAGGAAGTTGGTCAAGTTGCCACGCATCACGATCAACCGTAACGCCAGTCATCCGTCGTAGCTCTTTTTCTAGTTTATCTAATACACTTCCTTCTGGCTCTGCTACTCGCTCAAGAAACGCCGATGCATAATTAGGAGCAGGAACAAAGTTTCGTCTGATTGGCTTAGGCAATGATTTAATTAACGCGACTATCAGTTCGTGGCGTAATCCTGGCACCTGCCAGTCAAACCCACTATTTTGCACCTGATTTAAAATTGCTAACGGAATATATACCGTCACGCCATCCGCATCTGTTCCAGGTTCAAACTGATAACTTAAGCGGAATTTCAAATCACCTTGATGCCAATAATTGGGATAATCAAGCGCGGAGACATTGCCTGCATCTTCCTTAATTAACATGCTCTTTTCAAAATTCAGCAAGTCAGCTTGCTGTTTTGAGGCTGTTTTCCACCAATGATCAAAATGACGAGATGAAATCACATCGTTTGGAATACGTTGGTCATAAAAGGCAAACAGGGTTTCATCATCAACAAGGATGTCACGGCGACGAGACTTATGTTCTAAATCTTCAACTTCTGACAGCAACTTCAGGTTTTCTTTAAAGAATGCATGGCGTGTTGACCAATCCCCTTCAACCAAGGCGTGGCGGATAAAAAGTTCACGACAAAGCAGCGGGTCAATATTGCCATAATTCACTTGCCGTGATGACACAATTGGCAAACCATATAATGTCACTTTTTCAGATGCCATCACTGCGCCTTCTGATTTTGACCAATGTGGTTCACTGTAGTTGTGCTTAGTCAGGTGCGCCGCTAGAGGCTCAACCCACTCAACATCAATAGCGGCAGCAATACGCCCCCATAATTTTGATGTTTCGACCAACTCTGCAACCATGGCCCATTTAGGCGGTTTTTTGAATAAACCGGAACCTGGAAAAATAGTAAAGCGCGCATTCCTTGCTCCAGTAAACTCATGTTTATCGGCATCTTTTTGCCCAATATGAGAAAGCAAGCCCGCTAATAATGAAACATGGATCCCACGAAAATCCGCTTCAACGCTATTAATTGCAAAGCCTTGCTCTTTCACTACTTGACGTAACTGGGTATAAAGATCTTGCCATTCACGAATGCGTAAATAATTTAGAAAATCTTGGCGGCACATTTTGCGAAACTGCGCATTGGAAAGCTGCTTTTGCTGCTCTTTGAGATAATCCCAAAGATTTAAAAACGCCATAAAATCCGATTGCTTATCATGGAAGCGACGGTGTTTTTCATCAGAAGCCTGCTGCTTATCTAATGGGCGTTCTCTTGGGTCTTGAATCGATAGCGCCGATACAATAACCATCGCCTCACGTACTGCACCGTGTTTTCGCGCCTCAATCACCATGCGCGCCAATCGAGGATCAACGGGCAATTGTGCGAGTTGTCGGCCTATATCCGTGAGTTGATAGCCTTTATCTACTTGTTTATGCGGTTTAATACCACCGAGTTCTTCGAGTAACTTCACACCATCTTGAATATTGCGCTTATCTGGTGCTTCAACAAATGGGAATGCAGCAATATCCCCTAACCCAATAGAGGTCATTTGCAAAATAACGGAAGCTAAATTAGTTCTTAGAATTTCAGGATCGGTAAATTCAGGGCGAGAAAGAAAGTCTTCCTCTGAATATAACCGAATACAAATACCATCCGAAACCCGTCCACAACGCCCTTTACGCTGGTTGGCTGATGCTTGTGAAATGGCTTCAACGGGTAAGCGTTGAACTTTAGTTCGATAGCTATAACGGCTAATTCGAGCATAACCAGTATCAATAACATACTTGATACCTGGAACTGTGAGTGATGTTTCCGCAACGTTAGTCGCTAAAATTATGCGTCTGCCACCATGGGGATGAAAAATTCGGTTCTGCTCGCTATTAGATAACCTTGCAAATAAAGGTAAAATTTCCGTATGGCGCAATGACAATTTGGACAGTGCATCCGCGGTATCACGAATCTCCCGCTCTCCGCTCATAAAAATTAAAATGTCGCCATTACCTTCAACAGATAATTCATTTACTGCATCAATAATCCCATCAATCTGGTCACGTTCACTATCGTTATCATCCCCCATTATAGGGCGATAACGCACCTCAACCGGATAAGTACGCCCTGAAACCTCTACAATAGGAGCATGGTTAAAGTGTTTAGAAAAACGTTCAGGATCAATGGTTGCGGAAGTAATGATAACTTTTAAATCAGGACGCTTTGGTAATAATTGGCGCAAATAGCCTAGAATAAAATCAATATTTAAACTTCTTTCATGGGCCTCATCAATGATGATGGTATCGTATTGCAGGAGCAATTTATCATTTTGCAATTCCGCCAGCAAAATGCCGTCTGTCATTAATTTGACCTGAGTTGTTTCACTCACTTGGTCACTAAAACGTACCTTATACCCCACATTAGTACCAAGCTCGCACTCTAATTCATGAGCAAGACGGGTCGCAACTGAACGAGCCGCCAGTCGCCTCGGCTGTGTATGACCAATAAAACCTTGGAGACCACGGCCTAGTTCAAGGCAAATTTTCGGTATTTGAGTGGTTTTCCCTGATCCTGTTTCACCTGCAATAATTACCACTTGGTGCTTCTTAATTGCATCCAAGATAGCGTCTTTCTTTTGACTAACAGGAAGATTATCTGGATAGACAATTTTAGGTGGATTCAGTTTTTTTATCGCAACTTTTTGTTTTGCTAATTCAATATCTGCTTTAATCACATCGAGTACCGCATTACGTGATTTTTCATCACGGATTTTTGCAATACCTTGAATTCTTTTTTTCAGTAACCACTGATCACGCAGTGAAGTTTGTCCTATTTCAGCATTTAATGCCATCAGTATGGATTTCACGCTTTAAACCCTTATTTTTAATCAAGTACAATTCACGACGGCCTTTTACTTCGTCGTATAGCAGCAATATTTCGTTTTATTTTTTAGTTCTTGTTATTACATAAATAATACCATCAGTTTTTTTGAAGAAGGCAGTCTAATTTTCTTTCTATCAATCAGTTAGCTATCACGTATGATTATACGTAAAGCAATATCAATAAATTTAAGGACCATAATGAGTAACGTATTACTATTGAAATCAAGTATTCTGGCAGACAATTCTCAAAGCAATAAAATGGCCGATTACTTTATTCAACAATGGCAAGAAAAGAACCCTGAGGACACAGTGACTGTTCGAGATCTCGTCAATGAGCCAATCCCTGCCATTGATGGTGAAATTTTAGCAGCTTTTGGCCCTAGTGACACGAAAACAGAGCAACAACAAGCACATTTAGACCTGTCTAATTCATTAATTGAAGAAATAAAAGCACATGATGTCATTGTTATTGCTGCGCCAATGTATAATTTTACGATCCCCTCGCACTTAAAGCATTACTTTGATTTTATTGCGAGATCAGGCCATACATTTAAATATACCGAACAAGGTTCTGTCGGTTTACTGGAAAATAAACGGGCATTTGTCTTAACCAGCCGTGGTGGAATATATAAAGATACCCCAGCAGATACCATGGTGCCTTATATGACTTTATTTTTAAATTTTCTGGGTATTAAAGATGTTGAGTTTATTTTTGCCGAAGGCACAGCTTTAGGTAATGATTCAGTCGAAAAAGCCCATCAGCAAGCTCAACAACACATTAATGGCCTTATTGTCTAATATCAATCATCAAAACAACCTAAACTACCTTTGTTATTTTGTTATACTTTGCGCACTTTCTTAAGTGCGCATTTTTATTTTTTCTTTAGCCATTGACCATTAATACCTCGCACATATTCCCCAGCGTTCGCCCTTTCGACTAGTTTTTGCCCTGCTATTCGAGCGACTTCATTGGTTTTAAGGTTATTTTTGGACGCAATTTCGCTGTACTTTTTTTCTCGTTCACGATTAATTTGTTCTGCTAATTTAACGGCTTCCGCATTTTCAGTTTTTACTACCGCTAAGTAGCCTGATAGCGTTTCACCCAAAACCCCTTTTTCTTTTGCCTCATCCACCGTAAGTGAAAATGCTGAAAATACACTTAGTAGTGAACACAGAGTTAATACCTTTATTATTCGGCTCATTTATCGATGACCTCCCCGAATAAATCACTGTTTTCTTTGAGTAACTCTTCAACTTGTCTGTCCGCTTTTATCTGTATTTCATGCTCTATTTTCACATTCATATTAATATTAATTGGCTTATCTGGTGTCGCAACTTCGACTCGTAAACATGCCACTAAGAAAAAAGCCATAATAATCACTGTACTTACTTTTAATGTACTCACGTTATTCCTTAAACCTTCATAGGTTCTTTTCAAGCCATTCTTCTAAAGAGCTACCAAATCGTAAACTACGCCATAGCTGAAAAATATTTTCTTCATGTTGGTAGTTTAAATGCACCTCCCGTTTTTTCTTTTCTTGAGCATTAAAGCCTTCAAGGATTGTTTTCATCGTTAGCTGCCCTAGATTAGTGATATTCACATCAGTACGGCTACGTTTTATTTCTAAATACTGTAACCAGCCAATAGCAGACCCCGCAGAAATATTATCTTTCTGAATAGATTCTACAAATTGTGTATCTAACCGTAATGTTAGAGGGCCACTGTTTTCTACCCATCCTTGCTTGACTATCCACTCAGGATTATTCAAATAAAATGGAAGTTCACCATTTACTTTGCCTGAAACGGCAAATTGAGACACTTTTAGTATGGTAAATAATTGGCTCAGCTCAATTTGATGTAACCGTATCGTCGATGCATCCGTTTGTGGCCAATGTAATAAGTCCATAGAGACATCACCGCCCAACATTTTAAACCCAACATTTGTGAGTTTCAGTGGTGCTGCATCTGTTGGCGGATAAGTTCCAACTAAGTCGGCTTTAATATCCGTCAGTTCAAAAAGGTTGTTGAGCTTTTTAATTCGCAATTCTACGGGAGATTTTTCCCCAAAAGTCCATGTGCTTTGCTTTAAACGCCACGGTAATACAAAATTTAAGCCAGATAATTCACCATCTTTTAACCAAAGACTTGTGTTTTCCACACGCCAATGCCCACCAGCAATAAACCCATCCTCTGGGGTAATTGAAAATGCCGCTTGTGAGAATAACTTACCTTGCTTAAGTTCGAGTCCAAGATCGGCAGGTATTAATGTTTGAAATGCTGTGACAGACTGTTCTGGCCAGCGTGCTTCCCCTCTTAAACGCTCACCATCCCAACGCCCAAAAATAACAATGGGCCCCACATCTTGCGTGCTTAAATCACCTTTTAATTGAAATTCAGCAGGTGACTTTCCTTTAATATCCGCGTTCACTGTTATTTTTGGTAAATAACTTTCGACACCGAACTGCATTCGATTACTGGTTAATTGTAAGGCTCCATTAAAGCTAGCTTTTGTCCCATCTCTTTGCCACTGCAATGGCTTTGTGAGTTTTAAGCGCGGAGCACTCATCGATAACAAACCATATTTAATTTGATCGAAGCCTGTTGTCAGGTTATTTAAGGTAATTAATGAATCTTGCCAACTACCATTGCCCTTAATATCCCAACGTGCTGCTAATGAAGGTAATTTGGCATTTCCCCAGTAATTCCAAAACCATTTACCATTATCAAGGGTAAATTTATTGGCTTTACCATCAAGGTGAATATCAAAGTCCCCCCAATATTGCTCTTGTACTTTTAATATTGCCTGCAGCCTTCCCGATATTCCTTCTTCGCTTAAAGATGTTCCAGCTAAAGGTAAACGGATCTCTTTTAACATGATCGTTGGCGAGGCTCGCCCATAGGCTCTTAATAATGAACCTGATAGTAAAGAGATTTTAGGCGAGGTTAATTGCCCTGAAATTTTCGCAGGCAGATTAATATCAAGAACCATATCATCATATTTAACTTGCCCATTTAGCTTAAAATCAACATCCGTATTTAATAAGTCGAGATGCGTTTCTGGTAGCGTTAATACAATATTCCCCTTACCTTTCTTCGCCTGCGTCAACATATTCAAGCGGCCAGAAAAAATCATATCGCCTAATGGTTTTTCCCAATTTTCAATTTGAAAGCTGACACCACCTTCTATGGGTATCCCTGCCTCTTCCCATTGCCATTTTCCTTGTGAAACGGTAACTATTGATGGCGATAACGCCCATGGAAGATTCAGTACCGTTTTTTGCATATCCGTGTCAGTGACAATTAACACTCCATTTTCATCTAGCCATGCTAATTTTGCTTGTAAATGTTTTTCAGGACTTAATAATTTAAAATTAGCCTCCAACATTCCTTTTTGTGGAAGTTGGCTTGCAATGAGTGGTAATTGAACATCACCTGTTAATGTTATTGTTTGCTGTTGTTCTGGTAAAAATGCCGAGAACTCACTGATCACCAACTGTTTGTCTTTAGTAATCAGCGAAGATAATCTTAAATTATCTCCTCTAAAATCAAACTGCAAAGGGATGTTTTTATCTGAACGGCGTAACCAAATACTTCCCTGGTAGTCACCCCATGGTTGGATATTGATATTATTTATGACTATAGAAAAAAGAGGAATTTCGTCAATCAGCTCAGCAATATTTAACGGTTCTCCAGATGCCACTTCATCCGATTCAAGTGCGCTAATACACTCCGTAGAAACGTTAACATTATCTATATTTAAATGAAGTGGAAAAAGAGAAAGACGAGCATTTTGCAAATCAACAAGTTGGCAATTCTTTGCTGTTAAACTGAGCTCAGCGATCTGTAATTGCCCCTGAGATATTCTAGGATCTGAAAATGATAATTGAAGTGGCTTTGGTAAGTAATAAGAAGCAACAACAGGAAGCCAGCGTGCGACTGTTATCCATAATATAGCTAAGAGAACAGCACTTCCTCCGAAAAACCAGAGTAAAATTTTGCCAGCTCTTTTAAATACCTGCATCAACTTCGTCCTTGTGAGATTAGCTCAGTACCATGATTGTTGAATTTTAATTCAATCTTTACATTAACTCGTTGTCTAAAAAGCATAAACCATATTCATATGTAAACAGATACCTATTTTCTTAATTTCTAGGTGATTTACAAACTTAATTGTCTTATTCTGAGTTTATCTTTTGTAGGTACACTATTTTATCTACTATTTTTATTGGTTCCTAAAAATTGGAGTCTCTTCGATGAAAATTGTTTCTTATAGTACCAAACAGTATGATCGCAAGCACATGGAGCAAGTTAATCAAGGCTCAGAATTTAATTTTAGTATTGAATACTTTGATTTTCCATTAACTGTTCAAACCGCCAAAAATGCCGTGGGGGCTGATGCAGTATGTATTTTTGTTAATGATGAAGCCAATCGTGCTGTTTTAGAAGAGCTTGCAGCGTTAAATATTCACATTTTAGCTTTACGCTGCGCTGGGTTTAATAATGTTGATCTTGAAGCTGCAAAAGAGCTTGGAATTCACGTTGTTCGTGTTCCAGCTTATTCGCCAGAAGCGGTTGCTGAACATGCGGTTGGAATGATGTTGTGCCTAAACCGACGAATCCACCGTGCTTACCAACGAACCCGTGATGCAAACTTTTCGCTCGAGGGTTTAACTGGCTTTAACATGCATAATCGTACCGCAGGGATCATCGGAACAGGCAAAATTGGGCAAGCAACTTTACGTATTTTAAAAGGTTTTGGCATGCGCTTACTTGCACACGACCCCTACCCTAACCAAGCAGTGTTAGACTTAGGTGCAGAGTATGTCGATTTAGATACTTTATATAAACAATCAGACGTTATCTCTCTTCATTGCCCCTTAACACCTGAAAATCATCATTTACTCGATGAAAGTGCTTTCAATAAGATGAAAAAAGGGGTCATGATCATCAACACAAGTCGAGGAGCCTTGGTTGACTCTGTCGCCGCAATTAACGCATTGAAATCACAAAAAATCGGTTCACTTGGCATGGATGTCTATGAAAATGAACGTGATTTATTTTTTGAAGATAAATCTAATGATGTGATTCAAGATGACGTTTTCCGCCGCCTTTCATCTTGTCACAACGTATTATTTACAGGCCATCAAGCATTTTTAACTGAAGAGGCTTTAACCAGTATTAGTCAAACAACGCTTAGCAATATTGATCAGGTTAGCCATGGCAAAGCCTGCCCGAATATTGTTAATGCTTAATTGGACGTTGGATTGATGAAACGTTTAATTCCACTGACCCTATTGGGTTTATTATTAGCGGCTTGCCAAACTCATCAAGTCGATGCGAAAAACGATGATAAATCGATTCGAGATGCTTTAATTCACCATCGTTATGTTTTAACTGAAGTTGACGGCAAACCCATTAAAGCAAAACAAACTGTTCCTTACATCGCTTTTGGTGAAAAGATGTTTGTTTCTGCCTCAATGTGTAATGACTTTAATGGATTAGGTTATATTAATAACGCCAATATCACCGTTAAAAACTTGACCAAGACGGAACTTGAATGTGTTGATGAAGATTTGTCTAAATGGGATACCATGTTAAAACGCATGCTTATAGAAGGTGCGACTATTAATTTAAAAAATAATCAACTCGTCTTAATTCAAGGACATTACAAATTAGTGTATTCCTTGCGTGATTACGTCAATTAGCCTCATATTCTAAATACAAAACCGTACTCATTAATGTGATTTCAAATGGGTACGGCTTTTATAGGCCTGTATCCATTCAAAACTACTTAGCCTTATCGAACAACAAGTCCACTTTCGTGATATGTGACATTTTATCCATATAATTACGGATATTGCTACTGAAAGCTAAGCCAGCAACAATACTTAAGCTACGTAACGTAGGAAAGATATAAAAATCATTTATATCAATAGTCTCACCGCGGTTTTCTAGCCAGACATCTAATAATGACATTTGAGGTGCGAGTTCGACGAGTAAAGTGTGTGTTTCTTTTCGAAATTCAGCCAAGTCACCATAGGATTTTGACGTTCTCTCTTTATATGCAGCTCTAGCTTCATTTGTGCTTATTTCAGGAAAATCCGTTTCGACAAAACGGGGAGTCACTAATTTAGAGACGACACCAGATACGGCTTTAGACCAAGTTTCTATTTGTGGTGATAAAACCCCCGTAGCGTATTTTTTTTCACCTATCTGGTCAATGTAATGCACGATGTCTAGGCTTTCTGGTAAATAGCTCCCGTCATCTTTTTCTAAGATCGGTAGCATTTTTTTACCGATCATTCGGATGGGGGTCTCATGGTCGTTATCCAACAGAACGATTTGCTCTACTGCAATATTTTTTAAGCCTAAAATCATTCTTGCTCTAACGCAAAATGGGCAGTGGTCATAGATATACAGTTTCATTTTTCACCTCACGGATAGTGATAAACGCCAGTAAAACCTTAATAATAGTATATGTTAATGCGCATATTTTGGGATTAATTTTTGTTTTTAGACACTTTAGTGTTTAGTGCACAAAATCCCAATCTAAAAAATAGCATTATGGCAGAATATCTGTTTTGAAAATAAGAAATCAATCCCCTATGCCTATAAACAATATTGCTATTATCCTGTTTGATCGATTTGAAACCCTTGATGTGATGGGGCCTGTGGAAGTATTTGGTCGGCTCGACCATTGCCAAATCGATTTTATTTCACCAACAGGAATGCCAATGACAAGCTCTCAAGGTGTAACTGTTAATACGCACATGATTTCAACTCCATCCTATCGGCATATATTGATCCCTGGAGGTCAAGGCTCTCGCCCTCTTTCTATGGATGAAGATTATATCCAGTGGGTAAAAACACAGTTTGAATTTGCAGACACCGCCATTTCGGTTTGTACAGGTTCTGCCATACTGGCAAAAACCTCACTGTTAAATGGAGTAAAAGCAACAACGAACAAACTTGCTTATGATTGGGTAACCAGTCTGAATCATCTTGTTAAATGGCAACCACTTGCACGTTGGGTCCATGACGGAAAGTTTTATACATCCTCTGGCATTAGTGCTGGTATTGATATGTCTCTACAAATCGTCAGTGATTTTTATGGTGTTGAAATAGCTAAAAGCATTGCATTAAGAATGGAATATATATGGAATCAAGATCCGAGTAACGACCCTTTTGCAAAAAACATCATATAAGATGTTTTTTAGTTTTTATCCTCTACCTTATCAAATATTTATTGTGTTATGTTATTTACCAATGAGTATAATCAATATTTAATTATCTAAATTAGATATTAATGATCAGAATATTAACAATGAATTATCCATGTATTAACTCATTTAAAAATTTGAATACTTACGTTTAATAAAGCCTTAATATATTGATTTTAATCAATGATTTAAAATTCACGCTGAATTAGATTGTTGAAATCATATTATAATGACAACTTGATAACACCAGTACTATTAATTTTATCGGTTATATTAACAATTAAAAATGAATTTTTTCTTTTAATATCGTCAATATCCCACACTAAAAACAATGACTTTAATTATTTTATTATAAACAGAGATTTTTATCATAATTATGAGCATTAAAACTTTTAAACCGCTTTAATTTTTAATATACTATTCCTGTAATAGTTGACTATAAATATCAAATAATAACCCTTCACAAAAATCGAGGATGTCATATGGACATTCATAGTATTATCGGTATAAAAATAAAAAACCGGAGAAAAGAGCTTGGTCTTTCTGGCGCTGATTTAGCTAATAAATTAAATTTAAGTCAGCAACAAATATCTCGATATGAGAATGGTATAAATAAAATACCTATTAACCATTTAGTTGATATCGCAGAAGTTTTGGATTGCCCAATCGAATGGTTTTTTCATGGTTATACAACTAGTTCAAAATCAAATAAAAACAAGCTATCTAATGAAACTAGCCAAGAATTAAAATATACAGCTGAAAGTGTCATTGCACCAACCAAAAACCGTCCCTAAAAAATTCCATTAAGATGGCCATTAATTATAAAAATAACATGAATGCATTAGCACCATGTTATTTTTATAGCTTGATCTAAATAAAATGCCAGTCGTTATAATAACAACTGGCATTTTATAATAATTTAAACTCAACAGATATTAATTAGTTTCTTGAATACTCCTCAAAAAACCTATTCAATTAATCATAAGTGATATTAAATACCATTTTTGAATTTACTTCACCCGCTGAAGTTGAACTGTCATATTGGTAATATCGGGCCTTATAATTTAAATCAAGATACTTAGTTTGTCGATCTGCCAAGACTCCAACTTTATACTTGTCATTAAATATAAGTGGTTTATTTGTATTACGTTCTAAAACCTGTACTCCGACGCCAGCAGCTCCATTTGATGACTTAATTTGATTAATCAAAACACCTTGTCGGTTATTCATCTTGTCTGGTACATCACCATTAAAAGTCATATTAACATT
The DNA here is from genome assembly GCF_020381325.1 of Providencia vermicola. GTDB lineage: Bacteria > Pseudomonadota > Gammaproteobacteria > Enterobacterales > Enterobacteriaceae > Providencia > Providencia vermicola. The sequence continues at coordinate 51,331 of NZ_JAGSPI010000005.1, read as the reverse complement.
TGCAAAGCCAGAATAGCTAACACCACCACTACAGATCAATCTAATATCAAAGTTTTTCTCACCTGCTGTTGATCCTACACCACTTAATTGAGAACGTTTAATCGGGTCTAGGTAAACATTTTTTTCAGTGCCACCTTCAACTTGGCAAGAAGGAGAAACTATTGTAATTGCTTCAGCATCTAACTTCGTTACTAAAAATGGATTGTTATTTGGGATATATCCATAAGATGTATAGTAGCCACTGGCAATAACACCAGATCCTGTAACAGGAGCTGTTTTCACTAAGGTTAAAATAAACTTTGACCCAGCTAAGTAATAGTTACTTGATGTTGGTGCATAAAATGTATCTGGGTATGTCATCCTTATCGCACCTTCACGGTGAAATTTCATACCAATTCCAGGCACATTTGTCTGATAAATTTTATTCCCTACAGGAACAAGGCTCGACATAGTAACTAATGCTGAGATCGGTGTATTTCGAGTACAGTATGCATAAATAGCACTTGAGTTTTCTCTCATATCCCACGTTTGTTCAGCGATTGTATCCCCAACATTTAAATTAGGATCTACGACGACCCGCCCCATCTGCATATTAAGTTCATATGTACGGGTCGAAGTACGATTACAATATGCAGAAGCATAAGTTGCAGTAAGAAGCAATCCAATTCCGATATACAAACGATATTGTTTCGTTATTGACATAAACTTTCCTTGCTGTTTCCAGCTTCTAAAGAGAATGAACACTGGCCGTTGTCCCATTTAATGAATGCTTCTTTCGCGGTTTCACTGCTAATAAACACAGTTCCACCTTGCCCAACAATACCGATTGACTCGCCATTTTTATCAGTCACATTAGCGCCGAACGGTAATGATTTATTGCCAGGTCTTACGACATTAAATGCAATATTTTTTTCTACTTTAGTACCAAACTTAACTTTAACTACGCTACCTTCATAAGGTACAACTTGGCTTGATGTATTTTCGAAAACAATATCTTCTGGGCTGCCCTTAGGGTCTATTTCTACATTGTTAATACGATAAGCTCTTACATAAGGTGCGATAGCATAACCATTACTATCTACACGCGTTCCTGGCGCCCCCATAATGGACGCACCTTCAGCACCTTTTGCTTCAATTAACGCTAATGTTGTTGAACTATTAGGCGTCAATGTCACTCCCCCCGAGTGCACTATCATAGAACCATTAGCACCCAATCCAAATTGGCGGTATCCCTGGCCTTGGCTATAGTTAGCGTTGGTATTTACGAGTGAAGTACGGTATCCCGTATTCAAACCAATATTTTTCTCACCACCATTTGCAACCGAAGTGTTTACACCATAAGTCCAGTTATTCTCTTTATCAAATGCACCACTCGCACCAATTTGAGTTGAACCAAATTTTTCGTTATTGAATACTGTATTTGACGTCAATGTTGCACTTTGGCTTTCGCCAAAATACAGGGGATAACTCAGATTTAAACTTATACGGTCGTCTTTTTTATTATTATTAGTATTATCTGCATATACTCTCATCAGCGCTATACCATATGAGAGACGGTTATAATTATTGTTATAACTCAGTTGATATTGCTCTTCAGTTCCTGATTTATCCCAATAATTAGAGATACGGCCAGTAAAATAAACCCCACCGAACCCTTCTGGTAAGTTTTGATTTATTGTATAGCTAAAGCCATTCTTTTCGCGACCTAGTGTATTTTCTACACCACGCTTATCGTTATCTATTGCATACAATGCATTATTAATATTGTAATAATCTTTTGTTGAATATCGATAAGCAGCTAATACTAGATTAGTATCTGTCTGTGTGAATAAACGGCTAAATGTTAAACGATAACTTTGCCCATTCTCGGTCCTATATTTAAATGCCGTTCTTGATTGTGTTAAGTCAACTGCAACTGCACCAAATCCAGTATTGATACCTGTACCAACTAAATAAGCCTGGTAGTCATCAAATGCTGTCACACCGCCATAAAGTGTAAATGTATTATTCAAACCATGCTGAATAGTTCCCTGCATAATAAAGGGACGATTTCTTAATCCATCAGCATCTGCTTTACCGCTAGCAACTTGATATCGAGTGAAACCTGGGCGTAATAATTGCGCTAACGATGAATATGGCACACTGAAAGTTGTTTCATTACCATCAGCTTCTTTTACTGTTACAACCAAATCATTCCCATAACCTGATGGATAAACATCCGTTAAGCTAAAAGGACCTGGAGAGACGGTTGTTTGATAAATAATAGAGCCATTTTGCCTGACAGTTACCAAAGCATTACTTTGTGCTATACCTCTAATTTCAGGCGCATATGTTGACATCCCATCAGGGTACATGTTGTCATCTGTCGCCAACTTTGCACCACGTAAGCTGATACTATCGAACAGATCGCCATCTGTATAAAATTGCCCAGCAGTCGCTTTTGATTTTAATCCGGCAATAGGTTTTTGTAAGTAAGTTTGATTGCTATTCCAATTCGTACCATCATGGCGCTGCCAGTTAAGGTTGCCAATATGTTTGAACAACCAGCCATCAAAGCTCAATCCTGCATTTAATCCAAGGTAAGCGCTGGCGTTATCAGTTCCTTGAGAACCACTAGTATGATTATCATAATAGTTAGCCATATAGCTTACATTCAATGCAGGGATCCCTGTTTCCCAAAACTGAGGAGAAACATATCCACGGGAAATTCGCTGCTCATAGATTTGTGGAACAGAAATATCTAAACGTAATGTCGATGCGTGGAAAATATCCACGACATCTTTTTCATTATTCCAATCTTTTAATGGTAAGCAACTGTCACTATCTTCGTTAAGTGTTGGGTTCAATTTTTCAGTATTAATACCAAAATCAGAAAGCATTGCTGGCGTATAGCACACCGCTAATCGACCATCTTTCTGCTCTTCAAAATTGAGGTCATAACGCCCCTTCCAGTTGTTATTTGTGTAAACATCAACTGAATATTTTCCAGGGCTAATTCCTGAAGAATTGAAGCGTGCCAGATCAACTTCTTCTTTACTACCTATAATAAAACCACTATTAAACTCATAGGTTGTATCTTCTTCACTCCATGCATAAAATGTAGGTACCATGCATGCAGTGACAAAGCAGGTCACAGAGAGCGTATTGCTATATTTATTTATTAACTCTCGCTGTTTCATCATATATTCCTATTTAACGGTAGTTTTCACCGCAATATCTGATCCATAATCATTAATATTATTAATTACGATGTTACTTCCTGAACTTACGACTTTTTTTAATCCTACCGTTGTTTGACTTTTGGGCTCTAATAAAACAGTTTTTTCATTTAAGCCAGACTTACCATCTGTTGAGATCTTTGTAACCGTAATATAATAAGGCGTTGGATTATCGATAATAATATTCTTACCACTTGATTTGATAACCAGTTGCTCTGGCGCTAATTCACGACTACCTAGTCCTGTAGGGCGATAAAAAAATTTAAATCGAGAGCGGATCGCTAATTGCAATACATTCTGATTATCAGTTTCCTTACCTTTAGCCATCGGTGGAATGTCTAAAATATTTAACCACCATAAACTTTCTCTATCCTGAGGAATACTTCCTTTATCCATTAATTTGATTCGTAATGTTTGGCCACCTTTAGCCTCTACACGTGAAATTGGCGGTGTAATTTGAAAAGGTGTTTTTATCGTGTCTGGCGTCTCTGATGCGTCACCGGTATCAAGCCAAGCTTGTGCAATCGCAGGACGATCCGCTGTATTGTTTAATTGCACGGTAATTTCTTTTTCATTTCCAGGGTAAATAAACCGTGTGCCATTGACGATAATATTATTAGCAAATGAATGCATACTGAAAATGAAGCAGAATATAAATACTATTGCTTTCATTTAAACCTCAAAATAAAAGCGGCAGTATACCTACCGCTTATTAAAGTAATATTTACTTAATATTCAAATAATGTCATAGGAATAACACTAATAAATAATTAACTTACGAATCTCTTATTGATAAGTGATCTCATAAGTAGCATAGCTTTTAACTTCACCTGTAGTTACCGTTTTAGGTGTAGAAGTTGCATAACCAACGTAATATTGGAAACGAGCACCATTCTCAACTTTTGTCACATCACCAGTAACTTTTTTCTGTGTTGGGTTACCAGGGATAATTTTACCTGTTAAGTCAGCGCTATCATCAACAGATAATGCTAATTGGATATTAGAAGCGCCTGTGCTTTCAGTATTTGCTAAGTAACCTTCTGATTTACCAGATGCACCTTGCAGTAAGTTACCACCAGTCCAGTTGACATTTAATAATGTTTTATCAATTGCTGCATCATTCGCTTTATCTTGTACATCTGCAGCAACGCAATTAGTTACATCAATAACAAATGGTTTAGCTTTCAGTAAAACGTCTGCACCACCGTCACGAACTTCTGCTAATGAAACTGGCGCTAAATAAACGCTAGCATCGCTACCTTGGCCGTCAACAGAAACAGTACAAGAAACATCAGTCACTTTACCGTGAAAGTTAACTTGGCCGCCGCCAACGTTTGTACCAGCAGCGTTAGCTGTTGATAAACCGATAATTGTTGTTGCAACTGCAGTCAGTAGTACTTTCTTCATTTTCATTTCCTAATATGAGATTTTTATTCTTACGCTTACAAGAACTCATTAAGTTTTTGTTTTATTTAGTGGTAAAAATGAAAACAAAAATCCTATCGTACAATGAATATACGAATATTAAGGCTTATGTTTCATTTTGAAACCTTCTGCATTAATACAAATAAATATGTTTCTTAATTAGTCCTATTTTCAATTAATAATCATATGCTCTATATGATTTCGAAAAGAGGATACATAATAACTTAAATTTTATTAAATCGTTTTTATCATTACATATCAAATTATTTGATAGATGATACCTATTGAAAATGATCTATTGATTGAGTTATCTGATGTGTTGTTTTCGCTGATTTACACGTAAAAAGTTCAATTTTTAGATAAAAAAGTGATTTATAATAATTTTATGGAATTTAAGTGATTAAATTTAAATTTATATAGTTTTTTGTAAAACGTATTTTTTTGACTTATAGTGAAAAAAGTGACATTTGACTTACATTTAGATACTTTTCATCGCAAAATATCATTCAGATACATCATATTTAGAATAGTAAACAGAACATTAAATATAAATTATTTTAATGTATTTTTGTGGGGTTAAGGATTAAATTCTCAAAGATTAAAGAAATGATAATAGCGAATTGTTATGCTTAACCCCGAGAAAACACACAAAACGAGTATTTAGAGTTAATCATAGTAGTAATTAGCTTTATACAAAATAATAGTTAATATATATGTACTAAGGAATTATTTGAACCTGATTTAATCCAAATAGAAATATATAAATGGAAGGCTAAAAAAAAATAGATGGGAAAATAATAATAAAATCGCAATAAAATGCTTTATTCATTCAACAGCACAAACAAGTAATACATCTTAATGAGAGTATCAACAATAGAGACAATGTAAAAAAAAATTATCATTGTTTTTGATATAGAATAAAAAAAGCCATCAGTTAGTATAAAAAACAAACTGTTCCATATCAATTTTTGGATTTCATAACCATATGAAAACCATAATGATTTCTTAAAACGAACACCTCCTCAAAAAAAGATATTAACCTTCATTTTTAGCATTAAGAATATTCCTAATTTACGCATATGGTGTGTAAGAGTGTGATCAACCACCTTAAACACATCAAAAAAAGACCAGTAAATAAACAATATCCTAGCTTAAATTGCATCATATCGTTTTTATACATATTCGATTCGTGCAATAAGGCCTATTTTTACCTCTATTACATAACATAAAATAGCTAACTCTATTTTAGTATTGTTTTTTGAACATAATGAGACAATGCCCCATAAAAATATTTTACATCAACAATTTACGATAGTTCGATCATGTTCAACATTAAAAGCCATATGAAACGATAAAAATGTTGCCATCGGAGCACTTAAGGTGCTCTACAAAATTTATACTAGACTCATGATAACTATTGCATAGATAACGACACTACTGTTATCGGCCAATAACAGTAAAAGGTGAGTGAAAAATGATTTATTTTTGATTAAGGAAAAGCAAAAACCAAAACAGATTTTTGCTTTAGGAGAAAGGCTAGATAATTTATTGTTGATCTCTGCGGTATAAGGCCCACTCTTCTATCTTCTCACCTGAAGGTAATGTACAAACCCCCACTTGCCCTTCCCCAGTATCAGTAATTTCAGATGTTCCACCAATTTTTCCACAATAAACTGAAGCTGGATTAGCCATTCCAATAGGCTTTGTCATATTTGTTTCTTTTGCGGTACACCCCACAACTAAAACTAAGGCTGAAAAGACCAGATATTTTTTCATACACATCCCTATTTAGGTTAAGTTAATTCGTCTCGTGACGGAAAACAGTATCCCAATACTCCTGCAATGAGTCTTCTTAACATGCTCCATAAGAACATTACCAGGCTATATATTTACGGCTCTAGCCCAAGCGCTATAAACAACTTATGTTATGAATAAACTCCTAAACTAAATCATTTCTTCTTACGATTATCAAAAAGAACAATTACAATCCCTAAGCAAGCAACAACAAGACTTCCAATAATGTAATTTTGCCTATCAAAGGCGAGGCCTGCATCTTTTATATTCTCACCATAGACGATAGGTATACTTACATCCATATTATATGACAGAAAAGCAGTAATGAGCCCAATAATCGTTAAAACGACACCAAACGTTTTCATTCTGTTCCCCTTGGATTGCATTAATTTAGGATATGTTAACTAACTACCTAAATAAAAGCAAAGCTTATACTTATCATTACACCTTGTATTTTAACAAATAATGCGCAGCGTATTAGCAACACCACAAACTATTTTCAGCGCGATTTGATCATTAAAATTATATTCAAAAATTAGTCTAATTATTTAAAGGTAATCATGAGTGATTAGTTAAAAAGCATAATTAATCATTAATGCATAATGACTAAACTTTTCTAATAAAGGAGATGGTGATGTTGAAAAAAGGATATCCAATAATGTAATTAAATCAAGCTCAGGTAAGGATGCTTCCATTTTAATACCTATAATTAAAGAATAAAAAACTACGTCATGATATTAATATTATGGTGCCATTACTGGAATTTCATTCACACAACGTTGTTGCCAAATTTTTTGAAAATCAGCTTCAGGGATCATCTCACCTTCAAAATCAAATAAAGGAAAAGATAAAATATTCTTTCCATTTTTATCTTTTGCGACTTGAATAATAAATTTCTCATACTGGTAAGGTACTTCATCTTTAAAGGTGAATACTTCACCACACACATTCCCTATTATATTATGAGGGGAGCCTACAGCTGCTGCATACAGTTTCACATTTCTAAACTCTGTCGCTTGCGGTTGATACATAAAGTTTGCCACCATCAATTTAGCCTGAGCCGTTACATCCAATTGTGGATTAAGGTTAAATGAGACACCAAGCACAAACGCAAATAGTATCAATATTAAAAAACAGAGTATGCGAAAGAAGGTTGTAATCATAATGAAAAACCATTTGCGGTGAACATAATTAAAATTCACCTCCTATCAGAAACAATAAGAGCAATATAAGTTAGCTAGTTATAAGAAATCGCGGGTATCTAACAAAAAACCCACTAGTAACGTTCAAAAACACCGTAATCTGGTCTTTCTCCTCTCATAACGGCGCGTTGTTGTTCGTGAACTGCTTCTCTATCTATGCGCTTTTGCTCCGATGTACGCAAATCTTTATGCGGCTTTGGCCATGTCGACTTATTAGGTTCAAAAGTTGGATTTGAAGAACATCCAGAGATAATGCATAAACAAAGCAGTGCATATATAGATTTCATGTTATTACATCATTTCATTGAAAATAAGCAATAAATTTAGCAAATTCGGCGAATAATAACAATTAATTAAGTACTTTTGACTATATAAATTTTAATTTAAATGTAAATTGATACAACATTGTAATAGATGTAAAAATTTGTTAGCTTATTCACCTGTGCATTTAACTTTAAAAAAATTAAGTAGATACACTAATATAAAACAACAGGAGTAAACTCCATGATAACGAAATACACTTTATTTATCGGGTTTTGGTCAATTCTAGCACTGAGTGTTGGGATCCTTTATTCTCATATTTAATACACCAGCAAAAATAGGTTTATTTACCTAAACTTTCTAACAAACTGCGTGCTTGTTATACGATAGGAAAAGGCACGCAGCTCGCTTTCCGTCCCTATTTGTACAACAACTATAAAACCAACAGTGATAATTTAAAAACTAAGAAAAGTTCTATCGTCCCAACTGTAATAATAGTCCCCCAAAATAGTAACCACATTAGGCCTTCCATCTAGCCCAACTATCATCAAGTATATTTAAGAAAACCATAAAAAGATATTCATCAAAGATAATCCTATCTATAACTCTCTACATATTTAAATCCCTATCATTAAATTATAAAGCAAGAAACAGAGATTGCTATCATCTCGCCTAGGTTATGGTTTATACACATAAACTAAGGAGCATCATGATGTTATTAAAAAACAAAGTTGCAATTATTACGGGAGCATCTTCTGGCATAGGTAAATCGATAGCCCTTCTATTTGCTAAACATGGGGCATCTGTCTGTTTAACTGCAAGACGCGAAGAAAATCTCCGCAAGATTGTAAGTGAAATACAAGGGTATAGCGGTAAGGTCATTTATCACGTAGGGGATATCTGTGCAGAAGAAACGCATAGTGCCATCATCGATAAAACACTTAATGAATTTGGTAAGCTTGATATTGCAATAAATAATGCAGGCGCTGTTGGTACTTTAAAACCTTTAGCAGACTTTACGTTAGAAGAATGGTTTCAAGTACAAAATACAAATATTACCGCTGCATTTATGGGGGCGAAAAGTCAAATTCCTGCCATGATTAAAACAGGTGGTGGATCACTTGTCTTTACATCTAGCTTTGTTGGAACCAGCTCAGCTTTACCTTATATGACAGCCTATGGTGTAGCGAAAACGGCTTTAATTGCCTTGGCTAAAGGGATCACTGCGGATTATGCTACACAAAATATTCGAGCGAATGCTCTATTACCAGGAGGTGTAAATACAGATATGGCTGGCGATCAACAGCAAAGAGATTGGGCTGCTAATCTACATGCGATGAAAAGATTGGCTGAGCCTGAAGAAATCGCTTCAGCCACACTATTTTTAGCCAGTTCAATGTCAAGCTTTGTGACAGGAACTGCGCTGTTTGTAGATGGCGGAAATTCTGCCATCAAGTAAAAAGCAATACTAACTTTCAACGAAAAATCGGAGTCGTTAACCCCGGCCTTTTGGCCTATTCATGATGTGGTCTTCCCAATCAACCACATCAATTTCCCTAACGGCAATGTGCCGCACAGACACACCTTCATTATGCATTGCAGCTTTGGAACCTGTTTTTAACGGGTGCCAAGCAGGTAAGCTTTTTCCTTCAAGCAATAAACGATAAGCACAAGTCGTTGGTAGCCACTCAAAAGTTTCTAAATTATAACGGTTGAGCTTGATGCAATCCGCCTCGTACTCAAAGCGATTTTCATAATGTTTGCACTGGCAGGTTTTCAAATTTAATTGGTTGCAAGCCACATTGGTGAAATAGATTTCATCAGTATCTTCATCCATTAATTTATGTAAGCAACATTGCCCACATCCATCACACAAAGATTCCCATTCATCATCTGTCATTTCATCTAGTGTCTTAACCTGCCAGAACTGCGACATAATACTTATCAATCCTATACTTAAATAACTCGAGTTGTCAGCGAGTGGTCATTAATCGATAGCTTTAACATATCACCAGAGGCCAATGGACCGACACCTTCTGGGGTCCCCGTCAAAATGACATCCCCTGCACGTAATGTGAAGAAGCGGGACATATAGCTAATAAGAGGTAAAATCGGAGTGATCATATCACGCGTTGAGCCTTCTTGGCGAATTTCCCCATTAATTTCCAGTGATAACTGAACATTCTGCAATTCACTTGGATTATTGACTGGAATAAACCCTGAAATTGGGCAAGAACCATCGAACGCTTTACTTTTTTCCCATGGCTGACCCGCTTTCTTAAATTTTGCCTGTAAATCACGCAATGTTAAGTCCAGTGCAACGGCATAGCCTGCAATTGCACGAGAAACACGGTCTTCGTCCGCATTTTTTAATGGCATACCAATCAAGATTGCCATTTCGACTTCATGGTGAACTGCCCCCAAATCCTTTGGAATAACAATCGATTGAGTGATATCACAAAGTGCAGTTTCAGGTTTGATAAAGATAACAGGCTCCTCAGGTACAGCTGAGCCCATCTCTTTGATATGTTTGGCATAGTTACTACCTACACAAACAACTTTGTTTGCTGGAAAATCAAGTAAAGCACCTTGCCAGTCACGATGTTGATACATAAGGGTAACTCCTATTATCGTTATTGTATTTTTTGAGCGATGCCATCGGCCATCAAGCTAACACTCAATGCAAAATAGTATGAGCGATTCCAATGCATGATGGTGCGAAAGTTCTCTGTCACTAAAAATGTTCTACCTTCAGGATCATCCGGAACAACAACCCATGTTTTTACATCCGGCGATAGTTGTGCAAATGCAGGTAACTTAACCCCTAATTGCTGCCAGTCACTGACGGTTTTGCCTTGCTCTGCTTTAACACCTTCTAAAGCTCGGTCAAAGTCCGCTGGTAAACTGACTTGGTAACCCCATGGTAATTGGGATTGCCAACCTTCTGTTGATAAATAATTGGCGATTGAGGCGAAAACATCCGCTTTATTATTCCAAATATCCATCTTTCCATCGCCATCACCATCTGCCGCATAAGACAAATAGGATGTTGGCATAAACTGGCTCTGACCCATCGCACCGGCCCATGAGCCTTTTAATTGCTGGTCTTCAGGGATATACCCCTTATCCATTATCTCTAGTGCTGCCAGCAATTGCTTGCTAAAAAGCGCTTCACGGCGCCCCTCGAACGATAACGTTGCGAGTGCTGAAATGACGTCTTCTTTTCCTTGTGAGCGGCCAAAGCCACTTTCAAGTCCCCAAAGAGAAACAATAAATTGCGGTGGAACGCCATATTTCTGGCTAGTTGAATCAAGCAGCGCCTTGTTTTCAATGTACTTATCATATCCCGCATTGATACGTGATTGCGGAAGGACATTTTTCAGGTAGCTTGCTAATGTGACCGTTGCTCTTTTTTCTGGCTGCCCTTTATCCGCTTTTACCACGCGTTCGATAAAATGAATATTCGCAAAACCACGTTCAATCGTGGCGGGCTCGATCCCTTGTGCAATAGCATGTTCTTTCAATAATTCCACATAAGCAGGAAATTGCGAAGGTTCACGCTGCTCAATAGGAAACGCTTTATCTAGCGCAACAACTTCTTGGGTAATTGCGGCATTTTGTTCCGCAGTAATCGGTTGAGTTGTAACCGTTTCATGTTGTTTCGCTGAGCAACTTGCTAAAAGCAAACCAGCGACTAATGTATATAATAACGTTGGTTTCATTTGTATCCTCCAGAACACACAAAGCTTTTCAGGTTTTTCTTAAATTACTTTAAATATTAAGCTCTTTATGTTCTGAAAGCAGATCCTCCACTGGAGGCGGGAATTGTAAGTAATAACCAACTTCTTGTAAGTCAGCCTTAACTCGTGATAAATCAGCATTAGCAAGCTTTTCACGCTTGTCTAACGCAATCACCATAGCAAATTGAGGTGTTCCAAATTGGGCTAATAACTCTTCAGGAACGCGTGAAAAATCATCTTTCTTTTCAACATAAAGATAGGTTTGTTCACGCTTAGGGCTTCTATAAATTGCACAAATCATTATATTTAACTCTTTTTCTTAGTTCATTAGCTTGCTTGAAGAATACAGTAACTATAACATGCTATTGTTTTACAGAATATCTTCACCCGAGGATTGTTTCGGAAATTTTAATTTGCTGAGTCTAGATAGATGCCACAATCGCCAATAGAACTTAAAGGCAGCAGTTTTACTCTTTCAGTTATTCACTTATACAGTGAAGAGCCTAAACTCATCAAAAAAGCGCTGCAAGATAAAGTAAGCCAAGCCCCTGATTTCTTTAAAAATGCCCCAGTTGTCATCAATATTGCGGAATTAACTGCACAGGCAGATTTATACAGCATACATAAATCTGTGGTTTCTGCGGGGTTGCGTATTGTTGGAGTTAGTGGGTGTACAGACCCTTTATTGCGCCAAAAAGCCAATGAAGCAGGCTTACCAATATTAAGTGAAGGTAAAAGCCAGAAACCTGTTGAAATTCAGACTGAGGCAAGTGTTGCCGCGGTACAAAATGAGCCCGTTTATCGTAAGACTCGAATTATCAATACCCCTGTTCGTTCTGGGCAACGTATTTACGCACCAAATAGTGATCTTATCGTCACAAGTAATGTAAGTGCAGGTGCAGAACTGTTAGCAGATGGTAATATTCATATATATGGTGTGATGCGCGGTCGTGCCTTAGCGGGTGCTTCTGGTGATATTGAAAGTCAGATTTATTGTACGCATTTGCAAGCAGAGTTAGTGTCTATTGCAGGTGAATATTGGCTGAGCGATCAAATCCCTGCTGAATTTCTCGCCAAAGCAGCTAAACTTCGTTTAGTTGATAACAAACTTAACATCGAATATTTAAATTAGACCTTATTTACAAGGAATTATTCATGGCACGCATAATTGTAGTGACTTCTGGTAAAGGTGGTGTTGGTAAAACCACTTCAAGCGCGGCCATAGCAACTGGCCTAGCACAAAAAGGGAAAAAAACTGTCGTAATCGATTTCGATATCGGTCTACGTAACCTTGACCTCATCATGGGGTGTGAACGTCGGGTTGTCTATGACTTCGTCAACGTTATCCAAGGTGATGCAACGCTGAATCAAGCCTTAATTAAAGACAAACGTACCGAAAATCTGTTTATTTTACCAGCCTCACAAACGCGTGATAAAGACGCATTAACCCGTGAAGGCGTGGAAAAAATTCTTGATGAGCTCGGTGATAATCTTGGTTTTGATTTTATTGTCTGCGATTCACCTGCAGGTATTGAAAGTGGTGCATTGATGGCGCTGTATTTTGCTGACGAAGCCATTATTACAACCAACCCAGAAGTGTCTTCAGTTCGTGACTCAGACCGCATTTTAGGTATTTTAGCCTCTAAATCACGTCGTGCAGAAAAAGGCCTAGACCCGATAAAAGAACACCTTCTACTGACCCGTTATAACCCAGGGCGTGTGACCCGCGGTGATATGTTAAGTATGGAAGATGTGCTGGAAATCCTTTGCATTCCATTAATTGGGGTTATTCCAGAAGATCAATCTGTTTTGCGCTCATCTAACCAAGGTGAACCTGTTATTTTAGATAAAGAGTCTGAAGCAGGCCAAGCTTACGATGACTGTGTTGCGCGTATTTTAGGTGAAGATCGCCCTATCCGTTTCATTGAAGAAGAGAAAAAAGGCTTCTTAAAACGCCTATTTGGGGGGTAAATAATGGCTTTATTGGATTTCTTTCTGTCGAGAAAAAAGACGACAGCGAATATCGCAAAAGAGCGATTACAAATCATCGTTGCGGAACGCCGCCGTGGTGATAGCGAACCTGCATACCTTGCTGATATGAAACGTGATATTTTGCAAGTCATCTGTAAATATGTTCAAGTTGACCCTGAGATGCTCTCAGTGCAATTTGAACAAAAAGACGATGATATTTCTGTTCTTGAGTTAAACGTCACACTACCAGAAGGTGACGAAATTAAAACAACTACAACAGAAAAATAATTCGCAAAGAAGCCGCTATGTTGTATGGCGGCTTGCTTTTACGTTAAATATTCCTCCATTTTTTGGCTCCAAGCGCCAACGTTTTTCTATTGGTTTTATTTATCTAAATTAAAATGGATCACTAAACTCACTAGCGGAGATACCCCAGCAGGCCTTTCACCCACCGATTTATACTGTTTTGTCGCATCAAGTACCGCCTTTCCCAATATCTCACTGCGCTCAGATTTAACTATCGTGGCATTCACCAAATCACCTTGTTGCGTAATTTGAAAATGTACCACAACAGAGCCTTGAATTTGCATAGCGCGTGCTCGTCGTGGGTATTGTTTATGACGTTCCAATTCATTACGTACTTTGGCTAAATATGCGAGCCGAATATCAGTAATATTTTCCCCTGCAACCGCGTTTTTCTGTGCACCTCCTTCACCACTAGCAACAGATTCGGCTTGGTTTTCCCCTACTTTTGCCTGCTGCTCTATTTCATCACTTTTGTCTTTTTTTACTTTTTTCTCCGTTTCAATGCGTTTTTTAGGCTCTGTCTTTCGCGGTTTCTCTGGCTTTGTGGGTATGGTTGGCTTTTTAGACGATTGACCGTCTTTGGCTTTCTCGCTAGGCGCTTTTGCCACTTCAATAACGGCTTTATCGACCTCAATAGGCGAATAAATTGCCCCCCCACTGTCATCAACAATCTCATCCACCTTAGCGATGTGTTTCTCAATCATCGCTTGGGTCACCGCAATGGCGGTAACCGGTGCATTTATTGGCATCATTATTTTGCTCGAATCACTGTGATTCAGTAGATGGTAATACACCAGCCCACCATGCAGTGCTAAAGAGCCAATTATGGCAAATAGAAAACGTAAATTCGTCATTTTACATTCCAATAAAAAGCCCCTTATACCGAGGTACAAAGGGCTTGCAGTTAGAATTTGCTAGTTACACTAAAGCGGAAAGTCCGACCTGGTGCTGGCATCATGCTACGCGTCAGTGGGTCAATGTAATATTCATCCAGTAGATTTGTCGCAATAAACTCCAACGAGAGATTTTTATTCACATGAAAATTCGCGTAAGCATCCGTAGTAAACACCGCATTCCAACGCATTGGGCTGTTATTTAACGGCATAAATTGATAAGGGTATTTATCCATAAATTCCGCTTCATCTTCATTTTTTGCCGTGCTGTGATAACGCATACGGCTTCCAACTTCTAATGTTTCATCTAAGAAACGCAGACCAAAATTGGCATGAATGCTGTATTTCGGTTGTAATTGGGTACGCAAATAACCACCTGGGAAGCCAGCTGTTATGCATTCAGAACCCCCAAATTCATTTTTAGGATCCATCAACATAAAATTGACTTGGTCACACACCTCATTCTTTAAGCGGTAATCAAAACCAACATCGCCAAAAACACTACCGTTATCGTAACGGGCGAGTAACTCTACCCCTGCCGTATTATGTTTATCAACTTGGGTAAAGTTTAAGTCCATATCCCTATCAAAAGCATTCGCCACGACGGTATTATAATAATTGACTCGTAAATCAGCATGGTTTTGTGCATTCAAGAACTCTTGGAAATTACGAACATAACCCAGCTCTATGGTGTGGCTACGTTCGGGTAAAAATGTGGGGGCAATATAGTTATCCACTGAGCCACCAGAAAAACCGACCGTGCTTTCAAAAATGCTGGGCATTCTGACCGTTTCTAAATAACGTGCAAAAATACGGTCATTTTCAGTCACATAAATAGTAGCCCCTAATGCAGGTGCCCACGCAGCGTCTTCCTTTCTTTTTGGTGGTCTAAACCGTTCGTCACCTTCGAATTTAATTTCATCCCAGCGATTTGGCGCATCACTTGCCCTATATTTTAGGGCTGTGAGCTGCGTGACGGGGTCAACAACCGTTTCTTTTAAATCTATTTCACCGTTATAAAAAGGGTTGTTTTTGCGGACAAAGCGTTTGTTTTCATCCGCCTGCCATTTAACTATTCGGTTTGTTTCTAAAATTCGAAACTCCAAGTCTTTTTTATTTCCCCTTTTTCTCCAAAAATCTGCATACTCTAAAGAACGAGCTGGCATGCCTAATGCCTCTTCAACCAGCTTTACTCTATCAAATGTTCGGTCATCTCTTAGTTCTTCAAATGTCTGCCCTTTTCTATCAACGTAGCTTTGGATTTTCTGGTATTCTTCAACTGTAAGCACACGGGATAACTGGAAGTTTCTTGCCGTTTTTTCGCTATTTAAGGCAAACCGTTCATCTTTGGCTGCCACTCGCCTTTCTTTTAAGGTATCTTTCGACCAATAGCTGATATATTGTGCCCCTGCATTGAACTTTAACCAATCTGTGGGCTGCCAATCCACCCTAACTGCGCCGTTATATTCCCTGCGCTGGCCTTCCCGTGGAACGGCTCTAAACATGCCTGATTTCGGGGTGGTGCGAGAACTATAAACATCAACTCGGCTGCCTATATGCTCATCAATTAAATTGCCCATCAATGTTAGGCTAAAGTCTGGGGCAAGCTGAAATTTATTCGAAAGTGAAACACCGTGGCGGTTATTTAGCTGATTTAATTTAATACCATCGACTAATGTCCCATCAATATTAGGGTCTCTTGGTCTGTTATGACTCTTAAACTCATTCTGCCAATCTCTATCAAAGGGCTCTCTCGGCTGCCCCCCTGCCGTATTTGAATTTAAATCTGTTCGAGTTAACCAATAACTTAAACGAAAATCGACCCAATTATGTGCATCAGGCTTAAATGCGTAATTAGCGTAAAAAGTATTCAAGGTGAGGTTGGCTAATGGCCATTGGACTACTTTACCGTTCAAATCATGGTAACGGATTTTGGATGGCATTATCTCCCCATAATGACTGCCTGTTCGGTAATAACCAAAAGAGATATCTTGCCCATGTGGTAACATAAAATTTAGCTTAGCTAACCATGTTGACATTTCCGCTGAAGTATTGCTGACCTCTTTATTTGGGCCAAAAACTTTAGCCGCAAAAGGAATATAAGGGTCAATCTGTTTTTTGCCATAATTGCCGTTATAGGTAATCATCTCTTCATCATATTGCTCCGCACCACGGCTTCCTGCAAAATAATTACCTTGACGGCGAACACTGTATGCCATCGTAACATTAAATTTTTCTTGCCGTGTTCCGACGGCAATACGTGCTGCGTTATCTTGTAAATTAAAAAAATTGGCACTGCCCTTCGTGTGTGGGTTAACTAATACCTCTTGGTCTTGAAAATAAATACCACGAAATGTTTGATAATCTAAAGAGTCAATAAAACGTTTATCGTCGCGGTAATCAATACCGTGGTTTAATGTACCAAGCCTCGGCTTAGTGGTATTACTGCTGGTTTCTAATTTAATATCAAAGCCAAATTTGTCATCAGGGTTAACCACATCATCAATACCTATTGTGCTAATTGCAATGCCGCCCCCTGTTGATGTACGTACATCACGGTCTAATGTTGCGCTTTTCATTACCAAAATACTGCTAATCATATTAGGGTCGATATAATTACGGTTATTTGCCCCGTTATAGCCGCGCCAAACCGTGATCGCTTGCTCCGTGCCGTCAACGGTCACAGGCACCCGCCCTTGCCCTTGTATCCCACGGACATTCGGGTCTAATGCGCCACTGTTACGTGCATCACCACTGTAAACACCAACTGCATGGTTAATGGTATCCGCAGGGTTGCTGCCTTTATAACGTTCCACTTCCTCTTTACCAATATAGATGTTTGATTCATCTTTATCGTACTGTTCATCCGCCTTTTTTTTATCCCGCTGTTTAATTGTGTTCGCTTTATCATTAACCTGAATTGAACCAACATCTTCACGTAATTGTGCAGATAATACGCTTGGCATACAGCATAGGGATAACCCTGTCGCGATATTGATTGCTATCACTATCTTTACTTTCATTAATCCTTCCGGTGAAAATTAAAATCGCTTAATAAAATTGACACCGACTTCACTTTGCTTAAAAGAATAAATAACATCCGCTGTGCTTTTATTTAATTGATTATTAAAATAGATAGATGGAGTAAATTTAAATATAGTTTTATTCCTGAGTGATAACTGCGTATTTAAATACCAGTTATGATCTTCCCTTTTGACATTAATGCTTCTATCAAATGACTTAAACTGCGTATTCTTATAACCCGTACTTATTAATAGTTCGAATAGATCATAATAATTTAAAACATCAACTTTAACGCCCTGTTGTTGATAACTATCACTCGATAGTTTTTTATCCCTATTCACCCCATGAAAGCTTAATGATAGTACTGTGCTTGGGGTTATTATATGTCGCCCCATTAGAAAATAAGATACATCAAGGCCATCATTAAAATCATAATTAGCAATATGGTAATTTTTATCTACGGATAAATGACCCGATAATACTACTTGTTCATCTAACGAATAGCCTATTGCCGATTTAATACCGATACTTGCATGTCGAAATTGGTTATCACACCAGTGTGTTTTAAACACAGGGAATAATTCAATTATTTTAACGTCATTCTGAAACTGATAACCCATACCAATAAATAGGCTATTTTTCCGACTTGTTACGTCCTTCATGGGCTCAATACCCGAGCCACCCAATAACCACTTTCCTGCATGCTGCTGGTAAATAGGGTATCGCTTGGAAGCTTCAACGCTATACTGCAATTTCCCGCCCGCTATCGGTTTACTCCCACTGCCCATACAGATTCGATAAGCACAATGTTGTTTATTTTTATTTGAGGCCTCATTTAAATTCAAATTATAACTGGAGCCAAAGCTGATTACCCCTTGCCAACTATTTTTATTTTGTAAGTAGGCGATTTGCTGGTTAACAAAATTTTTTATTTTAATCGGTAATTTATTTTCATAACTAATTTGTATTCCTTGATATACAGATAAGGCCTCTTCGTCACGCTTAATGTCAAATAAAACCCGTGCTAGTTTTAATTCAACAGCGAGTGTATTCGGTTTATCCTCTAATATTTCATGATAAAATGAAATCGCCTTATCATAGTTTCGTTTTATTATTTCTTTTTCAGCAAGGATAAATTTAACCAAATTTCTATCATGTTGTTGATAACTTATGTATTCATTAATAATCGCATCAATTTTTTTGAGCTCTCTTTTACGCAGGAAATCATAAAGGAGAAAACCCATTTCGTCGATGTTTTTTTGATTATTTACGTCTAAATAATGAGGAGGTTGTTGATTGTGATTATTTGTTTTATTTAAAATACCAACAAAAGGTTCATGATTTTCAGGTTGGGAAAAAACCAAAAAAGACAAACATGATAATACAATAATGGTACAGACATTAATTCCAAATTTAATAATATTAAACATACATAAATTACCTTTCAAAAATAAAAAGTAGGCAACGTATTGTGCCTACTTTTTACTCTTTCATGTTTAAGAATGGTTATTTAGCAATAATTAGTCAGCTTTTTTGCCACCAAATGCGGTGTCTAGCTCGTGGTGCCCCTCATATTTGGTGATACCCGCGACATGCTCCGCATTATCCCCAAAGAATTGCCCCATGCTTTTCCCTGAAATAGAATCATGGGAAACGGCTTCGGCTATTCCCTTAAATTTACCATCTTCAAGAATGTCCCCCGCCATGGATTGCTTTAATTCATTCCCCTCCAGTAACCCCTCATACGACTTCTGACCAAAGTCGACATTAAAGGTACCCGTTAGCTTACTTTCACCATCAAATTGGTTAACCCCCTCGATGTTATATACGGCGCTTCCATCAGTGGGAACCTCGGTACTAGCATTGTTACCTGAAAAATAAGCGGTATGCGTACTATCGCCATTTACCCCAGTTTGCGACCAGTCCCCATAATAGATTTCGGCATCCGCAACTTGACTAAATTGGAATTTCCCCATACCGCCGTGTGGGCTTCCACCACTTTCTAGCAGATATACATTATCGGGCTTCTGTGTGACCAAATTCTTTAACCCTGAAAATGCAATTGTTTTACCATTATGCGTACCGCGATAACCGATACCCGGTGCACCAGCAACACCACCATGAGGCCCCCCCATTGCCTCAGTCTTATCGATACGAATATCGACAATCTTTTCACCCTCGGTATAACTTTGGCTTTGCTGTGATGTAGCCTCTGCAAATACATTGGTAGAAGCCCCTGATAATGACGCCATTAAAACAACAAACGTTAATTTTTTCATTTGTCTTTCCTTGTTTTGGATATAACGAAGTGTACCTTCATATTAATGACTAACTCTATTTAGTCATTCCGTTTAAAACGAGACTGAGTATATAAAAATGATTTTTATTTACAAATAGGCTAATTATAATTTGAATTTAAATAATTAATTCAAAGAGAATTTTGTTTTCTTTTCATTTCAATAAATTATTTTATAACCCATACATTAATAATGGTCATAAAATCAAACTCAACGATAATATTTTACTTAAGTTGATTTATTTTTAAGACTAAATTCAAATCAAAAGGTAAAGCTATCTTTATAATAATTAGATTTAATAGTTTATTAAATAAAAAATGGGCACATGCTATTTGCCCATTGAATAAAATTAATTTATCTATAAATTAATTTTTAACACCACCAAATGCTGTATCGTACTGGTGATTTTCTGGGAAACTAACCATGCCTGCGACCAGTGCTGCATCTTGCCCAAATAACTGCCCAGTGCTTATCCCTTCGGCTTCGTCATTGACAAGTGCAGCACCTGAAAATTTCCCGTTCTCACCAATTTCACCATGAAGTTCAATTTTAGCGAACTCCCCATCTAATGAGCCCTCATAAAGTTTCTTACCAAAGTCAACAAGGTAAACTCCAGGCATTTTCCCACCGCTTTCATATTGGTTCAGACCCATAATGGTATAACTGGCTTGGCCTTCTGTTGGGATTTCATTTGTTGGCTCTTTCCCCGAATAAAACGCGGTGTGTTTGGGATCAGTAACATCCCCTGTTTGAGACCAATCTCCATAATAGATTTCTGCATCAGCAACTTGTGAAAAGCTAAACTTACCTATACTACCGTGATGACCTTCGACTTTATCTATGACATAAACGCCATTAGCTACTTTAGAGGCTTTATCCTTTAGCCCTGACAATGAAATTGTGATGCCTTCTGTCACGAAACGATAACCTAAGCCAGGGTTACCCTCATTTGCCCCACCACCGCCTTCATACTGTGTTTTACCAACGTCGATGTCTGTCTCGCCTTGGTTATAATTTTGGCTTTGTTGAGATAAAACGCCTGCCATTCCCATTACAGGTAAAAATATAAATGAAACAACTGATATTACGGTTGATACTTTCTTCATATACACGTCCTTTTCTATACTCAGATTAATATTATTTCAGACTAACTTCTGTTAGCCTTTTTATTAAAGCTAATTGAGTATATTTATGCCATATCAAAATACAAATATGTCTTTTATTATTTCCTTTATAATAATTTAAAGAAGCCAATCAATAATCAATTGAAAACAAATAAGAATAAAAAATAAAAAAAGGAATAAAATTAATTATTCCTTTTTTAGCCGATTATTTTCAGACTAAATTTAAATTACAAATTTTCTAATAACTTTGTGAGTGGCTCAGCCAGTAATTTACCACGCCAGCCTACCAATAATTCAGGTGGTGTGGTGGAAGATTTAATTCCCCAATGAATAGATAACAACTGATTTATTTGGCGTCTTGATGCTAATAATTCTGTATTAAACCTTTCATTCTCAGCAATATCTTTAACCAGCGCTTTAATTTCTTTAAAGACATTTTTATATTGGCTTTGTTCGGTAATATTCGCCACTGGTGCTGGGTATTGGCTTGCATCAAGCTTCTTAGCTTGTTCAACAATACTCAATAAGCGTTTACCATGACAACGAATTTCTTGCCCTGTCAACCCTAAGCTATCTAGTTCGCTGAGAGAGGTTGGTAGAAAGCGCGCAACTTTCCACAAATGTTCTTCTTTCACGACAAAGTTAATCGCCATATCCCGTGCTTTAGCTTGGTTCAAACGCCAATCAGCAAGTAATTGCAAGCATGCTAGCTGCTCATCACGTAACTGGCATGCATTGTGAATGTTTAAGTAGGCTCTTTCGGGTTTCAGCAGTTTTTGGCGACGGGCCACCACACGCTGACATTCATCTTTAGCATCTTCTAAATACCCTGACTCCGTGACCTTCTGCATAAGAATTTCAGCTAGTGGCAGTAAATACAGCACATCCGCGGTTGCATAGTCACATTGTTTCTCACTTAGCGGCCGCGCTAACCAATCTGTCCGTGATTCACTTTTGTCCAGCTCAATACCAAGATGCTCCGCGACCAATGAAGCAAACCCACATGAAATTGGATAACCCAGAAAAGCTGCAACCACTTGGGTATCAATCATCGGTTCGGGTACGCAGTCAAAATCATGCATAAATACTTCAAGGTCTTCACTCCCTGCGTGCAAGAATTTAAGCTGATTTGGGTTCGTTAACAGCGCTTTAAAAGGGCTGAAATCAGATATTGAGAGTGGGTCAATCAATGAAACTTGCTTTCCATCATACAGCTGTAGCAAACCTAATTGAGGATAATATGTTCTTGTACGAACAAACTCGGTATCCAATGCAAGCCAGGGTGCATCACTGGCGTCTTGGCATATTTGGGCTAGTTCGCTATCTGTGGTCACTAAACGATAATTCAAAACAAGTTTCTCTTTTTCTATTTTCATTACAGAGACGCCGGTATAAACCGGCGTCATCTATTCGTTATGTTTATACATTCTAAATCACTTTTAAGCAGGTGACTTATTTCTTTTCAATTTTTCTTCATCGCGCAAATCTTTACGGAGAATTTTCCCAACGTTTGATTTAGGCAATTCATCACGAAACTCAAATATTTTAGGGACTTTATACGCCGTTAATGAACGACGGCAAAATGTTTTTAGTTCATCCCCCGTCAGATTCGCATTTGTCGTGACAACGAAAACTTTCACTGCTTCCCCAGTACTTTCACTTGGTACGCCAATCGCCGCACATTCAATGACATCAGGGTGAGTTGCAATAACATCTTCAATTTCATTTGGATAAACATTAAAACCCGACACGATGATCATATCTTTTTTACGATCAACAATGCGGATATAACCTTCACTATCCATTTCTGCGATGTCGCCCGTGGCTATCCAACCATCAATTATCGCCTCAGCGGTAGAGTCTGGACGGTTCCAATAACCTTTCATCACCTGAGGGCCTTTTACCCACATTTCGCCAGGCTCACCCAGCGGAACCTCTTGACCTTCATCATTAAGAAATTTCACATCCGTGGATGGAACGGGTAAGCCAATACTACCACTATATGCCGTGAGATTATATGGATTCCCCGTAACTAGCGGAGAACATTCTGTTAAGCCATAACCTTCAAGAAGATGTTTACCTGTCAGCTTTTGCCATTTTTCAGCCACTGCCTTTTGCACTGGCATCCCGCCGCCGACCGATAATCTTAAGCGCGAGAAGTCCAGCTTTTGGAATTCTTCATTATGGATCCAAGCATTAAAGAGTGTATTAACCCCTGTAATTGAGGTGATGGGATAACGACCAAGCTGTTTGACTGTATCAGGTACGTCCCGCGGGTTGGTGATTAATAAATTAACTCCCCCCACATTGATGAAAAGCAAGCAATTTACTGTGAGAGCAAAAACATGGTATAGCGGCAATGCAGTCACCACGAACTCTGCACCAAATTTCAATACAGGGCCATAGGCTGCTCTTGCTTGTTCTAGATTTGCTAACATATTGCGATGAGTTAGCATCGCCCCTTTAGCCACCCCTGTAGTCCCCCCAGTATATTGCAAGAAGGCTAAATCGCTGCCTGCAATATTGGGTTTAATATATTGCATCCGATAACCGTAATGCATAGCACGACGGAACGAGATGGCATCGGGTAAATTGTATTTTGGTACTAATCGTTTTACGTATTTAACGACAAAATCAACAATCGTCGCTTTCGGCCGTGAAAGTTGATCGCCCATCCGGGTTAAAATAACGTGTTTAACTTTGGTGTTATAAACAATCTTTTCAAGTGTCGATGCAAAATTAGAAACAATGACTATCGCGGTAGTGCCGCTATCATTAAGCTGGTGTTCTAACTCCCTTGGGGTATAGAGGGGGTTAACATTCACAACAACCATTCCCGCACGCAATATTCCAAATAAAGCAATTGGGTATTGTAATAAGTTAGGCATCATTAAGGCAACGCGATCACCCTTTTTAAGACCAAGCCCATTCTGTAAGTAGGCAGCAAAAGCGCGGCTTCTTTCTTCTAATTTCCGATACGTCATCACTGCCCCCATATTAATGAATGCAGGCTGATCGGCATATTGGGAAACTGCGTTTTCCAGTAACTCTGCTAAAGAAGCGAAGCGATCAGGATTGATTTCTTCCGGCACATCAGCAGGGTAGTTTTTTAGCCAGATTTTTTCCAAAATGTTGCTCCTAAATTTAGTGAAGTTATTGTACCCAACATCTCTTTTAACAAATTATTAACTCATTGTACCAGTTTGAAAAACAGACAATGTCAAGGTTGAGAGGTCTATCACTAAATAAATTTTGTTCCTTCAAGAAAAAACAAGGCGACATACGCCGCCCTGCTTTCTTAAATTTCGTTAACCAGATGTAAATCTGTATAAGTTATGCCTAATTATACACTGATCTTGGCTAATTTTGGAGATGTGTTCAGAAAATTCTGCAATCAATTCAGCTTGTAAGCGCAGATTCATAGGTGAATGAGGAATAAAATATTATTTAAATCACTTTTTACGTATTTATATCTAATGCTAATCGATAGATAACACCCAACAAATAATAAACGAAAGGGATCATGCATTCTTTTTCTTACGATTGGGTAATTTCTTCGCTTCTTCTTGATAAAAATCACTCAGCCGGTCTGAACCCACTTGTTGGCCTATATGGCTTTCCCCCATAAAGGTCAAAAAGAACTCAATGGGGCCGTATGTTTTCTGACTTGTTAATCGTCTAGCAAGTATAATCGTGGCTTTTCGTATCCAATCAGGCAAATATTTGATTTTAATCTCTCTGTTTAGTGCCTGAGCCGCTATTTGGCTTATTTCATTCAATGAGAGGATTTCTGGCCCTCCAACAGAGAGCGTATTTTGTGGTTGTGATAGTCCACTGACAATAAATTCGGCCAAATCCCTACCAGATATCGGGTTAATTTTAACCTTACCATCACCAAACAAGTATATGCGCCCTGATGCTGCCATGTTAAGAAAATCGCGCATATCACTGAAGTAACCATTTGGTCGAATAACCGTCGACGCGATTGTTGAACGTTTTAGCTCATTAACAAATCGCTCTTTTGCTTGGAAGATTTTTAAATCCTGATGTTTGTCACCATCAATGGCAGACACATAAACGAAATGTTGAACTGCGGAACGCTCCGCTTCTCGTAACAGATTTGAATTACCTTGGTAGTCCACATCCATGTAGGTCATACCATCTTTTTGCCTTGTTATGCCCACAGTGCTGATCACAATATCCATCCCGTCAGCCACATTCATCAATGTTGTCGGCTCGGTCACTTGTCCTACAACGATATCATCCGCCGCCGTCACTAAATTTACCTGAGCTGTATTTCTCACTAATGCTCTAACCCAATACCCTTGGCGCTTCAATTCACAAACAAGGTACTGGCCTAAATACCCTGTTGCACCAGCAACGAAGACTTTCTGCATTTTTTCTCCCACAGATACACAGATCTTTACCCCCCACAGATAAAGAGCATTATTAAAGAGAAAACCTGAAATGCCAACAATAACAACTATATTTATCACATTGTTATTATTATTTTTCCGAAAGAGGTGAATTAAGCTGGCATATTGTACCTCTATGCCAGCTTTGGGAATACCCTTGGTTATTCAGTGAGATAAGTATGGACTTGTGCGGGGCCACCTGGGTAGCCGTAACCATAACCCCATGGGTGGTTATAGTAGTATGGATCGCCATAATAGCCATAACCCCATGGGCCTGATGGCGGGATCATCACACTTTGCGCGACATTCCAGCGTTGAAAACCGGTAACATCAAGCGTCACATATTTATAAGGAACTTGCCCAACTTTCCCCTGCTGTTCTCCCGTCACTTTCCCAACAACAGTCACATAGCGGTTCGTAAAGTCACTTGGCTCACGAAAACCGTTAATATAGGCATAGATACGCCCAACTGACGGCGCATTGAGTTCTGGTGCCGCATCGTATTTGCTCAGTGCCATCACCGCGATTTCTAAACGTGTCCGTGTAGGCTCATTCGCTACTGCGAGGACTTTACCGCCAAAACGTGCTTCCTGACCAATATACATTTCAGGGGCATTTTGAATGGATGTTAAGCTATCAGCGGGATTTTGAACTGACCCTTGGATTGATGCAGGTATAGAAACGCACCCAGTTAATGTTAATACGCTGGCAACAAACAGGCTTTTCAGTACATTACGGCAGTTCAATTCAATGTTCATAGACTACCTCCGATTAGCAACAGTATAAATTCAGGTCATACGGTTTAAAATAGTCTGTAGCAAAGAAGACACGATATGTTAAATCGGTTAGATATAAATAGGATACTTATTAATCATATCCTATCTTTATGAATGATTCGATGTGTTTTTTATGCATTAAAAAAGGCTATCTGTTAAAAAATAGCCTATTATTTTGGTCGTGTCGTCGTTAGACTCATTCACGACCTGGAAGTTTTTTCCACGTCACTTCATTACGTAAATAGGTCGGTTCCACATTCTCAACGGCAACTGTTTTACCTTGAAGCCATAATTGTGCTGCAATCGGTAACATGTCTTGAGCATCAGGCAATGTTATTTGGCTGTCCTTAATGGGCTCATCACCACTGAGTAAGGATGGGTATGCTTCCCAGCCAGTGCCTGCATAACTCCATTGCCCTGAAATACCTGCAAATCTAGTTTTAAAATCATCAGGTAATAAGACAGCTTCAGTCTCTTCGCCTTGCCAAACACCTTCAGCAGTACGTGAATATTGCGCGCAATAAATTTCAGACATACGGGCATCTATCGCCACCAGCACGTTTGATTGACAGGTTGTGCGGAATACACCTTGCGCCAACGCCATCAATGATGACACGCCAATCATTGGTAAATCTGCCCCTAATGCTAAGCCTTGAGCGATACCTACCCCAATACGTACCCCAGTAAAACTTCCTGGTCCGCGGCCAAAAGCTAACGCATCCAGTTGATTTAGCGTGACCCCCGCTTCAGTTAACACTTCCTCTACCATTGGTAAAACTTTTTGCGTGTGTTCACGAGGTGAAATAGCAAAACGTGAGATAATGTCGTCACCACATAATAGTGCGACAGAACAGGCTTCAGTTGCTGTATCGACAGCAAGAATACGACTCGACATGCCTAAACTCCGGCAAATTAACAGATTTCAATTGAAAGATGCGGCTTATAGTAGCATAAACCGCCGATAGGATTGCAGAAAAACACACAGTTATTTCTCGGCTGCTAGCGCGCTTTTTTCTGCTAGAAAATTTATCGCTTTGGTTAGACTGCGTGTTCGTGGCGAAGGCGGCAAGCTACGCAAAAACACTTCACCATAAGGGCGCGTTACTAAGCGATTATCACAAATCACGATTACACCGTAGTCACTGGTATCACGAATCAAACGCCCCACTCCTTGTTTCAACGTGATCACCGCATCTGGCAACTGCACATCCGCAAACGGATCACCGCCTCTTAGCTCACAATCCTCAATACGTGCTCTTAAAAGCGGGTCATCTGGCGCAGTAAAAGGCAGTTTATCGATAATCACACAGGTTAACTCATCGCCGCGCACATCGACACCTTCCCAGAAGCTACTCGTTGCGACTAAGACTGCATTGCCTGCCGCAATAAACTGTGCAAGTAGTTTGTTTTTACTGCTTTCCCCTTGCACCATAACGGGCAAAGTCAACGAGGCTTTAAATTCCTCAGCCAGCTCTCGCATCATTAAGTGAGACGTACAGAGGAAAAAACAGCGTCCCTGATTTTTCTCGATGAGTGGCCGCAACATTGTTGCTAGTTTCTGTGCAATTCCCCGTTGATTTGGTTCAGGTAAAAAACGCGGGACACACAACATCGTTTGGCTTTCGTAGTCAAAGGGGCTAGCTAACAACAACGTTTTCGCTTTAGTGAGCCCTAAACGGTCAGTAAAGTGGCTCAATTTTTCATTCACAGACAGCGTTGCAGAGGTAAATACCCAGCTCGCTGGCGTACTCGCTATCATTTCGCTGAATTTATCTGCAACGGTAAGTGGCGTTAACGCCAATAAAAAGTGACGCCCATAACTTTCAAACCAATAACTGTAACCTGGAATTGTGACATCTTTTAATCGATTCAAACGATTACGATAAACGGTAACACGTTCAAAGATAGAATCTAAACTTTGGGAACGCCCTAACGAGGTTTTGATGACTTCATAGCAAAGTTCCAAAGAATCATCGAGTAGTGTTAGAGCTCGCTGGACTTCATTTAGCTTTAACAAATCACGCAGATTTCCACGGAAGCTGTTTTCCCCCAGATTCAAACGGAAATCTAAAGTACTCTGTGTTAGCCTATCGGCACTTTTTTGCAGTTGGACCTGGTCTTTTAGTTCCGTGCGATAGGCCATTATCATATCGCGAGCAAGGTCGAGTAGTTGGCGGCTACTCAGCTGCTGGCCAAAATATTGACTAGCAATATCAGGAATTTGGTGGGCTTCGTCAAAAATCATGACTTCAGCTTCTGGGATCAACTCGCCAAAACCGGTGTCTTTAACGACGCGATCAGCCATAAACAGGTGATGGTTAACAACCACAACATCCGCTTCCAAGGCTTTACGGCGCGCTTTTAACACAAAGCATTCTTGATAACGAGGGCAGTCACTGCCAAGGCAGTTATCATTGGTGCTCGTCACTAAAGGCCATACGGGGCTGTCTTCTGCAATATCATGGCAAGTACTGGTATCACCTAGCTCTGATTCGATAGACCAACTGCGTAATCGTACAACGGCTGATAAAATTTCAGGTTCTAAACTCCCACCACCTAATGATTGCTGGTCTAATCGTTCTAAACACAAGTAGTTCGAGCGCCCTTTAAGTAACGCCGTGCGCCCAGTATAATTCATGGCATTAATAATGGTTGGCAGGTCACGATGATAAAGTTGGTCTTGCAGTGCTTTTGAGCCCGTAGAAACAATCACTTTTTTGCCACTTCTTAGCGCAGGCACTAAATACGCGTAAGTTTTCCCTGTTCCAGTCCCTGCTTCTGCAACTAAAACCTGTTTTTGTTCAATAGCTTCAGTGACTGCATTAGACATTGTCACCTGTGCAGCGCGAGGTTGAAAACCTGAAATTGTTTTAGCCAAAAAGCCGTCAGAGGAAAAGTCGTCGCGCACTACAGAAACCTATTCATTAGTAAAGATAAGACGCTCACTTTACCATGAGTTATGGCTCTGTGCTGTTCTAATTGTAGTTTCAGTGATCAAGCGATTTTCATCCCACTCGCAAGCTGTTATCCTTGAACAGAATAAATAATAAGGAATAATTATGACTATTAAACGTATTGACCCCGATAATCGTTGGTCTGAAGCAGTTATTCACAATAATGTGATTTATTACACCAGTGTTCCCGAAAATTTGGATGCTGATATTGTCGCTCAAACCGCTAACACACTTGCCGCGATTGATGTGATGTTAGAGCGTGTCGGTTCTGATAAAAGTAAAATTCTAGATGCCACTATTTTTCTAGCGGATAAAGCCGATTTTGCGGGTATGAACCAAGCATGGGACGCGTGGGTTGTTGCAGGTAGCGCCCCCGTTCGCTGCACTGTTCAAGCTCTGTTGATGAAACCTGAATATAAGGTTGAAATCAAAGTTGTTGCGGCAATTGACTGATCAAAAAAGGCAACTTAACCGTTGCCTTTTTACTATATTAAGTATGCTGTAATTTATTCGTTAATTAATTTTTTATTATCTATCACTTGAACATGTTTTTTAACAGGCTCATCAAGGAAATTGGTAATTAACGCCCCAACAAAATACAAACCTGCCACCAACCAAGTCACGCCGCTTGGCCCGATTAGGTGAATAAATAAACCAACTATTGCAGGCCCTATAACCACAGAAAGCCCTGTACCTAAATTCAATACGGACATGATTGCGCCTTTATCTTTTTCCACCATATTAGCTGACATAGCATCTAATGGAATATAACCCGCAACCCCTGCTCCCCAAACCATCGATAACATAAGAACAACCACGTAGTTTGCGCCAACAAATTGCGGTGCATAGAATAGAAGCAGCATACTCACTCCTGTTAATACACCACCACACCAGATGATGGTTCTTTTATGTCCGAACTTATCACCTGTGATCCCCCAAACAAGGTTAAAAATAATGTTACTGGTAAATGCAGCGCCCCAAATACTCAACCATTCCGTTGTGGTGAAGCCTTGCTCAATCATATAAATCGGTAGATAAACAGGGAATGCGTATTGTGATAATGAGTTTATGATTCGCAATATACAGGCGATAAACAATTTAGGATGTTGCTTAACGATGGTTAACCCTTTTAATACTTCTTGGACTTTTTCCGATGTTGTTCTTTGGCTTTCGGGTTTAATGTCATCTTTATTTAAACTTAACGCAAAGAATGCACCGACAATAATAAAGGCCAACGTTGTCCAAAGCGTATTAATATTTCCTAATTCTGTTACTGCCCATGTTGCATAGAATGTCGCTAATACCTGCATGCCGCCGGAAAACATAAAATAGAACCAACCATAGGCAGTACTGAGTTTATTTCTTGGGCTGCGATATGCTATCCACACCGAAAATGCATAAGCAAATAACGGATAGCCAAACCCTTTAATTGCCTGCATTAACAATAAGATAGAATATGACATTTCTTTTAGGCCAAGGGCAATAAAGCCTGTAATACCCACGAGACAAGCCAATGTGCCAATAAACATGGTGCGTTTTGCACCGAAGGTTTCGAAAAATACCCCCGCAAACCACGATGACAATGCAACGGTCACACCATAGATGGCAAACAGCGTAGAGACTTGCTGAATTGTCAAGCCGTTATCAATTAAATAAGGGCTTAACCAGCCAATTTCGACTCCATTACCAATCATAAAGATTAATACACCTAAATACCCCCATGAGAGTGAGCTGGGAATGCCTATTTTGTCGAGAACGTTGTGCTTATTATTCTGATTCATTTCAAACCTCATTGAATTATTCTTTTAAATATTTTGGTTTGTACTTCATGTTCGGATTAAAGGCTCAATTAACAATAAAATTGTCTATTCATGGGGTTTTAGGCAAAAGCATCCCGATATAACCCCATTAGATTATGTTTTTTATTGGAATATTAATATTGATAAGTGTTTATCTTAGAAGCAGGTATATGCCCCATCGACACGGAAATCTGCACCTGTGGTATAGGAGCTCATATCCCCCGCCAAATACACTGCAAGTGCTTCTAACTCTTCAGGTTTACCCATACGATGTACAGGGATAAGCTGTTCCCATTCTTTAATTAATGGTGCTAAATTGGGATCATTTAATGTCATTTCGGTTGCCATATAACCTGGACTAATGGTATTCACTCGAACATTTCTATCTGCCCATTCAACCGCCATATTGCGCGACATCGCAATGACACCCGCCTTAGATGCGGCATAAGAGCATTCTTTTTGCGGAATATTGGTAATGTGTGCTGACATAGACGCAGTATTAATAATGGAACCACCACCTTGTTTTAACATCACTTTTGCCGCCGCTTGTGCAGTTAAAAATGTCCCATTTAAATTCACATTAATCACACGATGCCAATCCTCAAGTGTATCTTCTTCAACAGGGACGGTGTGACCAATACCTGCATTACAAAAAGCCACATCAATACGGCCAAATTCACGTAAAATAGTTTCAATCATTTCATTGACGTCAGCAGGCTGAGTAATATCAGTGCGAATCGCGATAGTTTTATTATTATTGGCTTTTGCAATTTCTAATGCCGTTTTTTGTGCTTCCGCTAAATCAACATCAACGATAGCCACATCAGCTCCCGCCTCAGATAACGCAATCGCCAAGCGCTTGCCTATGCCGCGAGCGCCTCCAGTAACAAAAATTTTTTTGCCATCTAAACGCATTTTCTCTAAAATACCCATAGTGTATTCCTTCTTATTTGTTCTATCTAATCGTTATTCGCCAATAATCTGCACTCGTACAATACGACTACGCTCACGAGTTTGATCCATATCTGAAAAGTAAATCCGACCAAACTCCCCAAGTGTCATCGCCCCATCCAGCAATGGAATTGTTTCCGAACGCCCTAGTAGCACGGAGCGCAGGTGCCCATCCGTGTTTAGCAACCATTCAGGTTTTTCATCACGCAACTTCTGCGCATTTTCCATATGAATAGGCCCTGGATGCAGATACTGGGTTTCATATTGGCAAGTTGGGATCACTTTTTCGAAAACATTCAACATATCCTGTAGAATCAATGGGGTATTCCAATAAGTTGTATCCTCAGAGTCTTCCTGAATAAATACACTACAACTGGTATGTTGAGAGAAGACATTGACCATACCATTTTGAATACCCGATTCTTTGACCAACTTTTGAACACTCTCCGTAATGTCGTCAAAACTGACTCTTCGTGTTGTTTCAATTGGAATTATTTTATGAAAAACAGCCATACTTATTCTCCATTCGCTTGATTTCTTAACTGCCACGCGTCATTCACCGCAGCTATCATTTTTTCCAGCATCAGAATGGGATCATCCGCTTTTATAATCCCGCTTGTTGAACCTGTTGCATCTGCACCTGCTTGAATGATTGCGTACACATCTTTTTCATTACTGATCCCCGCGCCATGCAAGACTAAAATAGTTGGGTTAATAGCATGAATGGATTGGTTAATTCTCTGAATTTCCGCCATATCTTGCTCAGTTCGAATACCTTTACCTATCAACGCGGGTGATTCCGCTAAGATAATGTTGGGGGTTAAATGCGCGATCATCATCGCCTCTTCGCAACTTCCCGCACAGACTAGCGTTGCTAAGCCAACCAGCTTTGCTCGTACAATTGTTTTTGCTAGCACATCGAGGGATAGCGGTTTTTCTGCATGATTAAGTAGTACCCCAACAGCTCCAGCCTGTTTAATCGCTTCGGGTAATACTGCTCCAACTCCCCGGCCAGGCTCGTTACAGTCCATGTGCTGTGCAAATACTTTGATAAATCGTGTGTTTTTCGCAATATTTTCAATATCTGTGTATTGCGCAGTAAAGATAATATCTACACTATATTTTTCACATAAGCTGTCTGCTGCTTGTGCCAGCTCAAGTGCTGCTTCACCATAAAGGTAGGTTTTAGGGCCAATCTCAAAAAAAGGCGTATTCAGGTTTAGCATTGTCTTCATGCAGCCCTACCCAATTAATTTTTTTAAGAATTTTGCTGTTTCGGGCAGCGTTTTTGCTGAAATGCCACAAGTGCTACATTCAAGACAAACAAACCCATCAAACCCAACTTCTCTCAATACATTAAACCCTGCCATCCAATCAATTGAGCCATACCCTGGTAATAAGCGGTTGTTGTCCCCTAAGTGCACATGTCGAATATCTTTTCCTGCATAGCGAATGCTATCTGTGATATTGCTTTCTTCGATAGACATATGGAAAAAATCGGCAAGTACACCTGTGTTCGCTAAAGCAAGCTCATCAATAATGTCTTTACATTGTTTGATACTATTTAAATAAGGGCTTTCATAACGATTAATGCCCTCCAATAACATATAACCCTGCGTCCCAGCCAATGGTGCGGTCAACTCACGATACATGTCTAAAAAGCCTGCATGCAGCTCGGCATTCATTGACTGATAGGGATTAAACAATGGCAGTGGGTCTTGAACGCCGTAAGCAAATTCAAGTTCAGTAACGGCACCTAGTTCACCCGCAATTTTCGCAGCAAGCTTATACATTGCGCGGCTTTTTTCTCGCAATACCAAATCATCACTCATCAAATGACCATATAAATCATCACTAAAAGCAAATTCACACGGTTTGACTCCTGTGTTTTTTTCTAAATCAAGGACTTCTTGATAAAGTTCATCCGTCCATTCGCTATACTTTATAAATAACGCAATCCCATCAAATCCCCATTTTTCAAGTTGTTGTGCTTTTTCTGTTATTGTTTTCCCTGACACCATTAGGTTGGCGGCTGCTATTTTCATCATGACCTCATTTTTAATTGTGATATTTCTCTTGTTACCTTCGCTAGAATTACAACGTTGTAATTATTGGGTAAAAATTTTTTGCATTAAGCTTCGTATAACGTCTTCCTATCTTTTGCTTAAAACCTCTACCTACAAGTTTTTTTAACGTTTAAATCAGTGTTATAATTACAACGTTGTAATTTATTTTTTACTTAATGTCGCTAAATCGCAATTTAAAGTCAATAGATGTATTTACAGAAAAATAACAACAAATCCATTTTGTGATGGATATCTTAATTTTATTTCCTTTTAAACCCGAAAGCCCAAAAGATAACAAATACTGTTTAATATCAACTAAATAAATCAGAAACAATTAATTATTGAAACTAAACCGAAAAACAGTAGGTAATTAATAATTCATATAAATGTGAAATTTCTTCTGGCCATATCAAAAAATAATTTACCTATTTCAAAATCGCTATAACACTCATTGACAACGTTGTAATTGTTATTTACTCTGAAGTTAGTTAACCATTTTATCTATAATTTTGAATTCGAATAAGGCCGATACGATGGCATCAACCAATAAACCTGTTACGATAAAATCGATAGCCAAAGAGCTGAATATTTCATTTTCAACTGTCTCAAAAGCGCTCAATCATAACCCTGCGATTAAAGAAGAAACGCGTAAGCTTGTGCTGCATAAAGCCAATGAAATGGGGTATACCCCAAATTCATTGGCGAAAGGTTTACGTGGTGATTCAACAAAAACAATTGCCATTATTTTTAATGATATTGAAAATCCAGTTTTAACCTACATTTTTCGTGATATTGCCATTACGATGGCAAAGCATGGCTATACCACCATGATTTTTGACTCACAATTTAGTGAAAAAATTGAACGAGCTAATATCCAAGCAGTGTTATCTCGTTTACCTGACTTTATTATTCTTGAACCAACGTCAATGAACCCTGCTAATTTGCAGCTTTTATCTGAATTCTCAAATAAATTAATTGTGCAAGGTGCCCACTATGACAATATTAGCAGCCACCATGTTCATGTTGATTATGAACAAGGTGGTTATTTAGCAGCCTCTCATTTATTGAGTCAGGGCCATAAAGATTGTTTAGTGATCACAGAAACACTGAATTTTCCAACCAGCCGTAACTATGTATTAGGAATCAAAAAAGCCTTTGCTGAATATGGAGTACCGTTTGATGATGAACGCGTAAAAATTGCCAGCTCCTCAATAATGAATGGTTTTCAGGTCATTCAATCCCTCTGGGATACGAAAAAGCATGCATTCAACCTACCTTTAACTGCCGTAATGACATTTGACGATAATCTGGCATACGGGGTGTATAAGGCCGCAATGCAGTATCAGTTTTCAATTCCTGAAGATATCAGTGTTATTGGCTTCGATAACAATCCATTATCTATTTTTTCCACGCCTCCACTAACAACGATACAACTACCGAAAGAAAAAATAGCGGAAAGCCATATTAGTATTTTACGTGCGTGTTTATTAAAAGGTCGATCTGAAACCTGCTTTTTCTCGTCTGAACCAACGCTAATTAACCGTGGTTCAGTAAAAAATCTATTACAAAAATAACGAGGATCACTCCATGAACATTATTGCCATTGACCTGGGAACTACCAATATTAAAGTCTCCATCTATGATTCAAAATTAACGTTATTATCGTTATTATCTGAAACAGTTACCTACCAGCAAACAGATGATAGGGTTGAATTTGACCCAAATGACTATTTTAACCGTATTCAATCCATGGTTAAGCAATCTGCCCTATTAGGCAAAAATCACAACCAACATAATGTTGTGCAGATTGTCCTAACGGGGCAAGCAGAGTCCTTGGTTTTATTAGCTGAATCACAACAACCTTGTTACCCTGCTATTTCATGGTTGGATATGCGGTCTAAAAAAGAATGTGATGAATTGTCTCACGCTTTTGATGAAACACTGTGTTATCACACAACAGGTCAACCCAAACTTATTCCGACATGGCCCATCACCAAAATGTTATGGTTGAAGCGCCACCAACCCGAGATATTCTCTCGTACTGCGCATTATTTATTATTAAAAGATTATATTGTTTTTAGGCTTAGCGGTCGGATGTTAGGCGACTATTCTATTTACAGTTTTTCCCATTACTTTGATATTACCAAAAAACAATATTGGACTGATATTTTAGACTACTGCGGGGTTAAATTATCCCAATTACCTGAGGTTCACCCCTCTGGGAGTATTGCAGGAAACCTTATAGAACAATGGGTTTGCGAGGATTATGGGCTAACCCAAGAAACGAAAATTAATATCGGTACTTTAGACCATTTCGCTGGGATGATAGGAACGGGGAATATTCAAGAAGGCGTTATTAGCGAATCGGCGGGCACCGTGTTGTCTATTGCAACACTGGTTAACCAACCGATTTTTGATGGCAGTAAAATCCCACTCAATTGTGGCCCTTTCCCTAATTCATATGTGCTATTGCCTGTTTGTGAAAGCGGTGGTTATAGTTTGGAGTGGTTTAAGAATCAATTTTGCGAAACTCTGTCTTTTAATGAAATAACTCAGCAAATTAAAAATAAGCATCGTCAATTACCGCCGCCCATATTTTTGCCTTATTTAACTGGAGTGAATGCACCCGATTTTAATGAACATGCCACAGGTGCTTTTTTTGCTGTCAATGCACACCATGATAAATATGATTTTGCTTTATCGGTGATGCAAGGCGTCGCATGTCTTTTGAAGAAGAATTTACAACATATGCAAGATGCAGGTGTTGAAGTGATAAAAATTGTTTCTGTCGGTGGTGGCGCAAAATCAGCCTTTTGGACACAGCTAAAATCTAATTTTGCCAATCAGCCGATTGAAATACCTGAGAATGAGGAAGCATCAAGCTTAGGCGCCGCTATTATTGCTGCTGTTGATGAGGGATATTTTGCCTCTTTCAAAGACGCTATCTCACAATGTGTGAAGATTAAAACTCGCTATTTACCGAAAAGCAATGCTGAATATAGTGATACTTACCGTGTTTTTGATGCGTTATACACTGCATTACAACCTGTTTATCAACTCGATAATCAATTAAGAAAATCAGTGCATTAAATAGCATAAAAACCTAATTCATCTACATAAGTAGACTGCTTGAGTTAGCAAGTGCGCCAACAACACGACAGCTCGATATGCACATTCATGCGCAAAATAGTTTGTGGTGTCGCTAGGTGGCAATCGCGCTAATCCCAAGGAGCATACAGTAGTATGTGACTTGGGTTAGCAAGTGCAGCCAACAACGCGACAGCTCAAAATACACATTCATGCGCTAAATAGTTTGTGGTGTCGCTAGGCGGCAATCGCGCTAATCCCAAGGAGCATACATGAGTATGTGACTTGGGTTAGCAAGTGCAGCCAACAACGCGACAGCTCAAAATACACATTCATGCGCTAAATAGTTTGTGGTGTCGCTAGGCGGCAATTGACTAAGTCAATTTCTTCATAGAAAAAAGGGCTACCATTTTTGGTTAGCCCTTTTTTGTTAGATCCGCGGTGCGAACAGCGATACATTTACACACATTCACGCGCAAAATATAATAATGTATTCATGCGCTAAATAGTTTGTGGTGTCGCTAGGCGGCAATCGCGCTAATCCCAAGGAGCATACAGTAGTATGTGACTTGGGTTAGCAAGTGCAGCCAACAACGCGACAACGCAAAATATAACGCGCATTAAGACATCTTAATCAACACCATTCCCAGCAACAGTAACACTATTCCACCCCAGCCTTTATAATTCAGCCGTTGATTAAACAGTATCCACCCTGCTGCCACTGTCGCGATGATCCCGAAAGCTCCCCAGAGCGCATATGCGATGGATAGCTCGATACCTTTTACTGCTTGTGCAAGAGAGCTAAATGCCCCAAGTACGGCCAACAGCGAGAGTATCCCTAGCCAATATCGTTTAAAGCCATTCGACATTTTTAACAAGATATTCGCTATAATTTCCAATACCACCGCTAAGATCAAAAACGCTGCATGCCACCATTCAAAATGACTGGCCATATTACGCCTCCGACTTAGCTTCGCGTCCAACTAAAGCACTTGATTTAGCTGCATTGACCGCATGCTGAGTGGCCTGTTTTACTTTTTGAGCCGATCCGCGAACTGTCGCTTTTTTGGTTCCTGATTTAATCAGGCCGATACCAGTGATCAATAATACCAATCCACCTATTTTCATCGGTGATAAGGTTTCACCAAACCACATGACACTAAAAGTGGTAATGAACAAAATGCCGATACCTTCCCAAAGTGCGTAGGCAACACCTAATGCAACTTTTTTCACTGCGATGGCGAGAAGAATGTATGATGTGGCTATCATCACGTACATGACCACCATGCCAGTGAAATCGCCACTCACACTGGCGTGTTTCATTGATAAGGTACCAATAACTTCAGTTACGATAGCTAATACTAAAAATATCCAATAAATCATTATAATATCTCTCTATATACAGCTGCGTCATAGCCTGTTTTTTGTACAGAGCATGCAAACAAAAAGCGTTAACGCAGTTGTTGAAAATTCAAATAAAAACAATGCGATGCTGAATTTATTCAGCGAAATGAATAATCGAGAGAGACGCTATAATGCACCACACCAGTAGTGTTCACTGGAAAGGATAGCTGAAAGGAAAAGCCTGTGTGTCGTTCTTTTTTGGGACTTGCTGATCTTGCCGCTAGTTGAGCTAAGCATGATATCTTATTCTTTTCATCAGGCGGACATCCACCCAATTTACTCCGAACCCTCATGTTGATAGTTGATTACACACTATTTTTAGCATGCCTTTTTTATTAAGTCAATGAATACAAACGCCTTTTATATTGCATAAAAATATGCATACTTATTCATTAATATGCTAACTAACCCTAGTGCCATCAAGCTTCGACCGAATAGTCAACCGTAATTTTGGCATTTTCCTTTAGCATTTTTAAATAAAAAAATTTATTTATACCACTTTTTTGACTTTGCTAGCCCAATGCGTGCGCTGTTTGATCTTTCACATTGACAAGCTAAAGGAACAAGCTTCTTATAGTAGCCATATGATTGAGTTACACCAAAGAGAGAGACATGAACACCTTCAGCCTAACCTCCAACAGCTTTCAAAATGCCGCAGACGCAACGCCACTCCCTTATGATGTCGTATCCATTCAATCTCAGGTAATTTATGGCAGTGTGGGAAACAGCATCGCAGTTCCTGCAATGACTAAGCAAGGCTTACGTGTTGCCGCAATTCCAACCGTAGTATTAAGCAATACGCCTCACTATCCAACCTGTTATGGTGGTGAGTTACCCGGTGAATGGTTCCGCGGCTATTTAAACGGTTTTGTAGAACGCGGTAGCTTAGACTCCGTCAGGTCAATTTTAACGGGTTATTTAGGCTCCCCAGACAAAGCTCGGGATTTAGCCTGTTGGCTGGAAAAAGTGCGTGAACAGCGCCCTACATTACCTGTTATTGTCGACCCCGTCATGGGGGATGAAGATAGTGGCTTTTATATTCCACCTGAGATTGCTGATGTCTACCGTGATAAAGTTATCCCATTAGCAACAGGTATTATCCCGAATAAATTTGAATTAATGACGTTAAGTGGGCAGCAGGTTAATAACTTAAACGAAGCAATTATTGCCGCTCGCAGCTTATTAAAAGGTCATACGCAATGGGTAATTATTACTAGTGCCTTCCAACCTGATGACGATAATATTGAAGTGGTCTGCGTGACGAAAAACGATGTCGCCGTGATCCGTCATAAACGTTACCCTGTCACACCAAAAGGGACAGGCGACTTATTTGGGGCAGAACTGACAGCACAGCTACTTGCGGGTCTTTCCGTTCCCGATGCGGCAAAAATGGCGTGCTTACGCATCGAACAAGGGATTATCCATATGGTTGCAACAGGGCGCAGTGAATTAGTGCTCTAATTCGTTCCGATATCATAAAAAAGCCAAACTCGTGGGTTTGGCTTTTATCATTAAAATTGCGTTTAGCTATCGATTATTCAAACTCATTCCAAGAACGGCCATCGCGAGCAATCATTGCAACAGAAGCAATTGGCCCCCATGTTCCCGCTTGATATGGTTTTGGAGCTTCGTTATCCATTGCCCATGCATCCATGATGGAATCAACAAATTTCCATGCTTCTTCAACTTCATCACGTCGTACGAATAACGCTTGGATACCGCGCATTGCTTCAAGCAGTAGACGCTCATAGGCATCGGCTAGATGAGTTTGATTAAAGGTTTCAGAGAAACTTAAGTCCAGTTTAGTGGTTTGCAAACGGTGTTTATGATCAAGGCCTGGAGCCTTATTCATAATTTCGATATCAATCCCTTCATCTGGCTGCAAACGGATAGTCAGTTTGTTTTGTGGTAAATCTTGATAGCTTTCAGAGAAAATATTCAGTGCAGGCTTTTTAAAGTACACAACCACTTCTGAACATTTTGCTGGTAGGCGCTTACCTGTACGTAAATAGAAAGGCACACCCGCCCAACGCCAATCGTCAATATCCACACGTAGTGCAACGAATGACTCCGTCATACTCTGCTTGTTAGCCCCCTCTTCCTCGAGATAGCCAGGGACTTTTTTACCTTGAACAAAACCAGAGGTGTATTGCCCACGCACTGCTTTTTCACGCACATTGGTATGGTCAATACGGCGTAATGAACGCAATACTTTAACTTTCTCGTCACGAATACGGTCAGTGGTTAAATCAGCAGGTGGCGACATTGCAATCATCGTCAGAATTTGCAGTAAGTGGTTTTGAATCATATCGCGCATTTGACCTGCTTGGTCAAAATAGCCCCAACGGCCTTCAATCCCAACTTCTTCTGCAACAGTAATTTGCACATGATCAATCGTACGATTATCCCAGTTGTTGATAAACAACGAGTTTGCAAAGCGCAGCGCTAACAGGTTTAAAACTGTTTCTTTACCTAAATAGTGGTCAATACGATAAACTTGGCTTTCGTCAAAGTATTTCGCCACTTCATTATTGATTTCTTGAGAAGATTCTAAATCAGTGCCTAATGGTTTTTCCATCACGACACGGTTTGGTTTTTTGTTTAATTTTGCGTGACCAAGGCCTTGGCACATTGCGCCGAATGTACTTGGTGGCATGGCAAAGTAATGGATAGCTGGGTGTGAATCTTGCTTTAACATGTCAGCTAAACGCACAAAACTGTCTGTTTCGTTAACGTCTAAATTACAGAAATCTAAGCGGGCGCTGAGTTTTTCCCACAATGCTGAATCGAGTTCTTCTTTTAAGAATTTGTCTAACGCTTCTTTAACGAATTCGACATAATCAGCTTGTGTCCAATCTGCACGGCCTACGCCGATAATTCGGGTGTCAGGGTGGATATAACCCGCTTTTTCCAACTGATATAAAGAAGGAAGCAGCTTACGACGCGCGAGATCTCCCTTGGTACCGAAAATAATTAAGTCACAAGCTTGAGCAGCATTATGTACCGCCATATTGGTTCTCCTCAATTTGCGGAATCTAAGGCCTAACTAGGATAGGCCTTATTGTAATTTTGTTAAAATTAGCCCTAATTCCGCTAATGTACCCTGTTGCTAGTGTTCAGTAAATCTTCATGATACTGATCACAGTTTTTATGCTGAAAAAAGCAGCATATCATTGTTCTTGACTGTCATTATACACTTTATGTCATCCTACCCGTAAAACTAACTCGAAAACTGAAAGGAGCCAGCTTCCGTAATAAAATGACAAAAAACGTGGTCAACTTACTGAGGTGAAAATTAGATACGCTTCAAAGTTTACAAAAAAGCTGCCATTTATCACCTGCATTCAGATAGCCTACTTACCTCACATAGTATATTTTCACTCTAAGTGATTGCCTCACGACAGCCAGCTTATAATGAAACATAACATAGCGTGATGGCAGAAAAATTTCTCCTTTTGATGAAATAGGCGCTTTTGCTATTATGAATATTTTAGAACAAATGAAAACCAGCCTCGATTTTTTAAGTAAATCGGAGAAAAAAGTGGCTGAAGTGATTTTAGGGATGCCACAGCGCGCTATTCATCTGAGTATCGCTGCCCTTGCTCAATTAGCTGATGTCAGTGAGCCTACAGTTAACCGATTTTGCCGGAAGATGGATACCAAAGGGTTCCCCGATTTCAAGCTTCGCCTCGCCCAAAACTTGGCTAATGGCACCCCCTACGTTAATCGGCATGTAGAAGAAACGGATACAGTAAACACCTATACCCACAAAATTTTCGAATCCGCGATGGCGGGTCTTGATCATGTGAAACATACGCTTGACATCGGCGCAATTAATCGAGCTGTTGACTTACTCACCCAAGCACGAAAAATTAGTTTTTTTGGCTTCGGTGCATCTGCTGCCGTCGCTCACGATGCAATGAATAAGTTTTTTCGCTTTAATATTCCTGTCATGTATTTTGACGATATTGTCATGCAACGCATGAGCTGTATGAATAGTACTGAAGGGGATGTCATTGTGTTAATTTCCCACACAGGAAGAACCAAAGCCCTTGTTGAGATGGCCCAATTGGCCCGACAAAATGATGCAACGGTCATCGCTATCACTTCAGAAAATGCCCCTCTAGCACGAGCCGCTTCGTTATCTATCATTATTGATGTTCCTGAAGATACTGACATATACATGCCGATGGTTTCTCGAATGGCGCAACTTGCTGTTGTTGATGTATTAACAACTGGGTTTACGTTAAGAAGAGGTGAAAAATTTAGAGATAACTTGAAGCGTGTCAAAGAAGCCTTACGCGATTCGCGGTTTGATAACGTCTAAAGCTAAAACTGACAGGA
Source organism: Providencia vermicola (assembly GCF_020381325.1). GTDB lineage: Bacteria > Pseudomonadota > Gammaproteobacteria > Enterobacterales > Enterobacteriaceae > Providencia > Providencia vermicola. The sequence continues at coordinate 8,280 of NZ_JAGSPI010000005.1, read as the reverse complement.
TAAAATGTCTTTCTATGCTCATCGGACTTTAATAGTTTTACAGACCTGATAGCATTAAGAAATTCGCAGTATATAATAGCTGTGCTCGTGTCAGCATCCCTATTTGCAGTAAACAGGTTTCGAAATGGGGTGAAATGGTTTCACCCTTTTATCAACGCCATTACAGGTCAACGGAGTCATACATGTCTAGACGGCTTAGAAGAACTAAAATTGTTACAACCCTTGGTCCAGCTACCGATCGTGATAATAACCTCGAAAAAATTATCAATGCAGGTGCCAACGTTGTTCGCCTTAACTTCTCCCACGGAACTCCAGAAGACCATCAGCTACGTGCTAACAAAGTGCGTGAAATTGCCGCTCGTTTAGGTCGCCATGTTGCGATCCTCGGCGATTTACAAGGTCCTAAAATTCGTGTTTCTACGTTTAAAGACGGTAAAGTATTCTTAAATATCGGTGATAAATTCATTCTTGATGCTAACTTAGGCAAAGGTGAAGGTGACCAGCAAAAAGTTGGCATCGACTATAAAGGGTTACCTGCTGATGTCGTTCCTGGTGATATCCTGCTTCTTGATGATGGCCGAGTTCAATTAAAAGTCCGTGAAGTACAAGGCTTGCAAGTCTTTACTGAAGTAACCGTTGGCGGCCAACTATCAAATAATAAAGGTATCAATAAATTAGGTGGTGGCCTTTCTGCTGAAGCGTTAACAGACAAAGATAAAGAAGACATCAAAACTGCCGCTAAAATTGATGTCGACTACTTAGCCGTTTCTTTCCCGCGCTCAGGGGAAGATTTAGATTATGCGCGTCGTTTAGCGCGTGATGCAGGTTGTGAATGCCAAATCGTAGCAAAAGTTGAGCGTGCAGAAGCTGTTGCAAACGACCAAGTTATGGATGAAGTTATCCTTGCCTCTGACGTTGTTATGGTCGCTCGTGGTGACTTAGGCGTGGAAATTGGTGATCCTGAACTCGTTGCTGTCCAGAAAAAGCTGATCCGCCGTTCACGTCAATTAAACCGTGTCGTTATCACTGCAACCCAAATGATGGAGTCAATGATAACAAACCCAATGCCAACACGTGCAGAAGTCATGGATGTGGCGAATGCAGTGTTAGATGGCACGGATGCGGTGATGTTATCCGCAGAAACCGCCGCAGGTCAGTACCCAGCAGAAACCGTTGCCGCCATGGCACAAGTTTGTTTTGGCGCAGAAAAAATGCCTGGTTTGAATGTGTCTAAACACCGTCTAGATGCTGAATTTAGCAGCCCTGAAGAAGCCATCGCGATGTCAACGATGTACGCAGCTAACCATCTGAAAGGGGTAAAAGCAATTATTGCGATGACTGAATCAGGCCGTACCGCGCGTATGATGTCCCGCATCAGTTCTGGCTTACCTATTTTCGCTATGTCACGTCACGAAAAAACACTGAACCAATGTTCATTGTATCGCGGCGTTACCCCTGTTTTCTGTAGCACACACACTGATGGTATTGAAGCTGCAGCTGAAGCTGTCACTCGCTTACGTGATAACGGCTACTTAATGAGTGGGGATATCGTCCTCGTGACTCAAGGTGACCTGATGGGTACAGTAGGAAGCACTAACACTTGCCGTATCTTAGAAGTCGAATAATCTTCAACTGAACGGAATTAGGTTATCAAATAAAAGGCAGCAGTTATTCGCTGCCTTTATCATATCCGTATCTTCAAGCTTTTGCCTGTTTCCATTTGGCAAACGCATCGCTAATTATTGCGGCAATTTTATCGTAATTTTCCCAACTATTTTCAACATGATAAGTGGACGGTAAATCACTTTGTAAAACACGTTCATAATCATCGAAGTATCCACCTTCTTCCGCTGCGTAATAAAACTCAGTGAATGCATTACCTTCATCGTTTAAATCTTCACTGATAAATTTTTCATCACACATAGAAATTAAGAATTCGCGGCCATCCATTTTTCGCGCTTTAACTAACGCAATTTCATCTTCCGATTCTTCAAGGTGAAACTCACCCACTAAACCATGTTGAATGATCCACGTCAGGTAAAAACCGATGTGTGTTCCACCATTTTCAGTAGGAAGCCCTTCAGGGTAATCACCGCCATAGTGCCAATCCATACGATCAATTGCCATTGTCTTTCACACCTTCATTATTATTTATCAACGATAATGACTATACAGGGTTAAATTCATTTAATAGATAGGAAGTTTGGAGGGAAAATAACGTGTTTCTGTATTTAGCCATTGCTAGACACAGAAACCGTCATCGTTAGTGATATTGTAGATTAAACTGTAATGTGCCGTTCGCTTTGCCCGTTTTCGTTGCAGATTGTGTTTGTATATAGACTGCTTCTAAAGGAATATTATATAACCCTGCACTGCTATTTTTTTCGACTAAAGTCATCAACTGATTCAACTTAATTGGCTCACCTTTATATTTTACTTGAATAGCGTAACCTTGCGCTGTGTTGATGTCACTTAAGTCATTCAATGCAATAGCCCCTGGTGTTTGGCTCGCATCTGGTGTTCCGATAAACGTTACCCTAATTGCCGAAACAGGGTCACAATCGAGTTGTATTTGAAGATTTTTCTGACTCTCTGGGCTCGTTGAGCCCACGCCTGAAAAAGTTGCTTTGCTAACACTTCCAAAAGGAACATCAATATTTTTATTTTTTACTTCGCATCCGCTTGAAACCACTTTTACAGGCCCCATTGTGACCCGAGGTTCCGTTTTCCCATATGTATCAGAAGTGATAAAACCATTGTTGTACAAAATAAGCATTGCAGCCGTCACGCTAGGTAGTGTTTGTGTTTTAACATTTTCCCCCACTTTATAAAAATCGGCTCTTAACTGTACGGAATAGGATGCTGAAGATGAAGTAACGCCACAAATTATTCTATTGCTAATATTTCCATCTTTAGTATTTACGCCGTCAACATATGCATTTCCTGCACAAGGGCTTGTCACCGTGCCATGAAGCGCATAGCCTACACCTGAGCTGTTGATTTCTCTTACATAACCAACACCAGGGATTTTCATTGATGGAGATGAAAGCCCTGTGAGATAAATACCCACTTCTGTTCGACCTGTTGCATTCCACCAAACCCACGGTGTGTAACTGCCCAAATCAACTGAATCAATAAAACTGCCTACAGGTAAAGTTCGAGGCACATAAAGTGTTTTTGCAACATCTTTTGTTCTTGTTGTGAATTCAGCTCTATATTCTGCAAAACCAAATTGTGAATATAAAAGCGTTGGAATACAGAATATTAAACCTAATTTTTTCATGATAACTCCTATTCACACACGCGTTCTATAAACTGAATTTTGTCACTCTCTAGTGATAATAAAAGCGGCACCGTGCATTGCTGAGTCTGGTTATTACCCCACTTCACTTTGATAACACTTTGCTCTGGTACACCACTTAAATACACTTCTCCATCATTGGCAACAATACCACTAGTCACTTGGTTATCTTTTTCAAATACAAATACTTGAGTACCAAAAGCAATTGGCTTACCTTTATTCATTAACCTTAATAAAATTCTTGCCCCACGCTTTGCTTGGAAATTCGCTAATACAATTGCACCTTGTGTCGGAACAACAGTCGTCGTATTGATTGCAACATCATTATTTCCTGTCAATGTGGCGGTATCCACACTTACCTTATTACGTTCATAGCGTGTCACGGTTGGAATAACCGCATAACCCGAGGCATCCGTATATAAAGCTTGGGCGTTATTCACTTTAAGATTATCGATATCTTCCGCTTTAACTAATACCGCTGAATCATAAATTGTTCGGGATGCCGTTATTCCGCCAGAATGCAGTAACAGCGCACCCGTTGCACCTAAATCTACAGAGTTATATTTAGGATCATAGTTATATCCAGCACTGTATTCTCCTGCAGAAATAATATAGTTAGCACTGACCGAATTACTGTATTCATTTCTGCTATGGTTATAACGTTGAGTAATGTCGTATTGAAGGTTATTATCTTCTAAACGTGTCCCATTAAAGCTAAGCGAACTTGTTGAATCCCCTTTGCGGCTAGTATTATAACTATAATTAACCCAATTATTTTTCTGACCAATATCAAATGGGATACTCAAATTCACCGAAAGCATTTGATCATTTGTATTAGAGTAGTCTTGCTTCATATATGAATAAGCAACACTGTAGTTCATCGCGTTGTAATTTGAGCTGAAACTCATTGTCAAATTTTTATCTGAACCGCCCTTATCCCAGTAATACTGTTGATAGCCATTAATGGAAAAATAGCCAATCCCATCCAATGACTGTGAAATGGACGCTTGGAATTGTTGCTTTTTCCTGCCTATATCGTAAAAATAATTATTTGATGAAGAAAAATCATAATAGTTTTTGGTTGAATAACGATATGAAGCTAACGAAAATGATGTTCCTGTACCTGGCAGGTATTTTGAATATTGAACACGATATGATTGCCCATCCGCTTTTGTTTTATCAATTAATGTTGTCGAGGCTTGCGTAATATCCGTTGATATCGCCCCAATATTCCCCAAATTGACGCCAGTTCCCATTGTATAAGCTTGGTAATCAGCGGAAACTAAAAAACCACCATATATCGACATGTTATAAGGTAAACCATAAATTGCAGAAGCTTGTGCAAAATTAGGTTTTCTTCGCGCATTATCAACATTATATTTACCGATATCGAGACTGTATTTAAGCGCTCCAGCCCTTTGCATCATTGGTACAGCTGAAAATGGTTGAATAAAAGAACGTGTCGTACCATTTGTTTCTTCAATAGTAACGTCTAAATCACCACTATAAGATGTCGGGTAAAGATCATTAATCGAAAACTCACCTGGTGGTACCGTCGTCTGGTAAATGACATTACCATTTTGCCTTACCGTCACAATGGCATTGGTCTGTGCAATTCCCGTTACAACAGGCGCAAAGCCCCTCTGGCTTTGTGGTAACATGCTCTCATCTGACGCTAACCTAACCCCACGAAACGGGTTGCTTTCCATTACACCATTATCAGAAGATGTTTCGCCAATCGTTAAACGGCTTTTTAATGTCCGAATATCCCGTTCTAAATAAGTTTGTAGGTTATTCCAATGGCTTTCATCCATAGTTTTACTGTATGTACTATGATTTCTTAGCCGCCATGCATTTAAATTAATGCCACTTCTCAAACCTAGAAATGAGTTATTATTGTTATCTCTGTCTTTATACCAATACTTGTTATATCTTGCTGTATAATTAACAAACGCGGCATTAATTCCGTCGTCCCATTCGCTTGGTTCAACGTAACCGCGGCTCGTATTCTCTAACCCAATTTGAGGAATACTTAATTGCAATTGATTAACTTCAAAATGATAGCCCAGCTTCGCACTCGGAATAAGTGTCTCAATATTTTTCACATATTCGTTTTCACTCATATCTGAAAATTCTTGGCTTACTGAATTTTTCACCCCCCATTCTAATAACATTTTTTTTGTCACTTCAGGGATCAGTTTTTTTATTTTATCATCATAAACAAAGGTTATACTCTTGTTCACAACTAAATTATTGTTTATATAAATATCGACATAGTAAGTACCTGGCAATTGTCCACCGACTTGCGAAAGGTAGCCTAAACTATTAACGTCCGCCACTTGGCTTTCAATGCCTGTGTTAATTGCATTAATATCAAATATATCTTCAGAAATAGCACTATTTGTATAAATCACCATGCTGATAGGTATAAATATTTTAGAATAGGCTAGCTTATTTTTCGCGCATACAACTGACATTTTCATATACTCTTACTTGTTTTTTTCTCAATAATGGCGCCATAATCATTAATAAATTGCACCACTATAGAATTATCATTGTTCGTATTTTTCTTAAGAATATAATCGTTTTTAAACGGGTAAATTAGGTTTTTGCCAGCCACCACATTGCCATTCACTAATATATTTTTTATCGACAAATGGTAAGGTGTTTGATTATCAATCATAATTCCATCTGTTTTTTTTACTAAAAAAACCTTTTCGAAGTCAAATGGCTCAATATCTTTTGAACGCAAAAATAATTTAAACTGTGAGTTGATAATTATCTGTAATTCGTTTTCTATTCCACTATCCTTTGGCGGTATAGATTTGATATTCAATAAATACAGTTTTTCCTGATTAGCCCCTATTGGCTCACCTATATATGAAATACGTGCAGAACCATTTGTGTCAGGTTCAATCCTAAATAAAGGTGGCGTCGCTATAAATGGCGTTTTTCCTTCACCTTCATAGGGTGATACCCAACTTTGTATTAAAAATGGTTTTTCTTTATCACTATTATAAATTGGAATATCAATTTCACGTTTATTCTCTTCATAAACAAATCGTGTTCCCCCAACGCTAATACCTGCTGCGTAAGAAAAATTGGACATAGTGAACGCAAATAAAAATACTGAAAGTAATATTCTTTTCATAAACACAGCCTGGATTTAAAAAGAGATAGAGAGTGGCGAATACCACCCTCTAATAGTATTAATGGTATTGAATACTATAAACTGCACTGCTGTTTGCAGGACCTGCGGTTGCAGCGCCTGTTGCTTTATAACGAGCAACATAGTCTAAATCAACTGTTGCACCATCAAATTCAACTTCTTTTGAATCTTCAAACAGTTTAATTTGTGTAGTTGCATCTTTTTCAAATAAGGCAATACCCACATTTTTAGCAACGCCCGCAGCTTGGTTGATCGCTAGAATGTCACGGTCAGCCGTATCACGTGTGCCGCCAAAACGTACTGTCACTTTAGAGTTAGCTGGGCAATCAACAAGCTTAATTGTAAAATCCTTTAGTCCAGCAACTTCACCTTGTGCAGCTAAGCTTTTTGATGAAACTTTCCCAAGGTCAACATTTAAATTTTTAGAGTTGCTATCTACTGTACAAGCGATATCTGTTATTTCTCCAGTAAAATTAATTGTACCTGAAGCTAAAACGGTTGACGCAGATGTTACAGCTAAAGCCACCCCTATTACTGTTAGGGATTTTTTTAGAATACTCATAATAGTTCCTATAATATAGATCTTTAATTATTAATTATTACTTAATGAATAATTACATTACTCATATTGGGAGTGCGGACGGAATATACCATTTACCTTTAGTTAAGTTAACAAATTGATACATTGAATTTTTTTAAATTACATCTAAAATTTTTATGTTTATTTTTATCATTCAAAAAAAGATGTATTTATTTATTTTTATCATTATCGATAAGGTAATATTTTAAAATATCACTCACCATTGAATTTTTATTCAAATACATATAAAAGCGATATTCATTGCTTTTATTTGCAATTCTCAGCTCTTTTAGTGAATTATTATTCAGCTTATCCTGTATTAGATTTTTAGGCAACCATGAGTATCCAACTGAATTTTCAGTTAATTTTACCGCTATCTCAACGTTAGCTACATTAATTGTCTGAATGCTTTTCTCAACTTCACCAAAAGCAGGAAGCAGAACAATATGTGTTGTTTTTTCTAATAAATTCAGTACATTAGATTCATTACATGATTGTAATTTATGGTCTGGGCTTGTCACTAAAATAGCATCAACTTGCTCTAAATAAATTGGGTTTAAAGACTCAATTTTATGATGAGTAATGAGCAAATCATAATTTTTCAGTGATAGCACATCAGCCCTATTTAATGAAACTCTTTTAAAATCAATGTCATAATCCTTTCTTAGACGTGTGAATTGTCCTATTTTTTCAAGTATTTCATCACTTTGATATAAAGAGTCCATTACAATGTTAATTTTCCCATTACCATCATAATTCAATGACTTAGCCAACTCCTCTAATGAAATTGCTTTATTTGTAACCTCCCTAGATAATGCTAAAAGTTGTTCGCCCTGTTTAGTGAGTACTGCACGGCGTCTCTCTAAAGAAAATATCTCAAGTTCCAATGTTTGCTCTAATTTGCTAATCGTATAACTAATTGATGATTGTGTTCTATGCAAAATTTCAGCTGCTTGAGCAAAGCCACCATAATCAACGACAGCTTGTAAAGTAATCCATTGATCTAATGTCGTTCGGGTTTTTTCCATAATCTCTCCAAGTATTAGCCTGAAGTTATTTTTATAATTCCATTAAAATATAGCAACATATTTTAAATGCGTTAATAAGTACTTATACATACAGGTTAATTAACAAACATTTGTTTAGCTTTTTTTAAGTTGATTTTCTTAAAATTTAAAACATTAGTTTTTAAATGGTCAATTATTTCTTATCTGTCTCTTATACACATCT
>NZ_JAGSPI010000004.1:231587-360973 GCF_020381325.1 Providencia vermicola | reverse complement strand
AGATGTGTATTTTTTTTTTTAATAATTCTAATATTATATTGAAAATAATAGTATATTTTGCTTTGGTTATTCTTTTTTGGTTCTTTTTGTTTTTATTTTTATGCTTTTTGCTTTTTTTTGCTTTTGAATAGGAAGGTATGAGTATAGTCACATTAACGCAACAAGGTATAAATTAGAGTAAATGCCATGAGGTAAAATGGCATGAAAGCAGAACGACATAAGAAAATAATTAGTATTTTAAAAAATACAGGCGCAGCAAAAGTTTCTGTTTTATCGAAAGAACTTAATGTCACGAAAGAAACCATTAGGGCGGATTTAAATTCTTTAGCAAAAAAAGGGATTATTAGCCGTTGCCATGGTGGCGCATATATCGAATTTGAAACCCTAGACAAAGTTGCTAAAAAAGAAATTATTCAGTTTCTTGAGTGCAATGAAAGTTTTAATGAAAGAACAGATAAGGATGATGCCGTGTTAGGTAAAGTATGTGTATTAGGTTCATTTAACGTTGATATGATTAGTTATTTACCTCGACTTCCTGAAGCGGGTGAATCATTATTATCGAATAAATTTATTTTTTCACCAGGTGGAAAGGGATGTAATCAAGCATTAGCTGCAAGTTATTCTGACTCTCCTGTGCATTTTATTACTAAAATAGGAACAGATCAATTTAGTGAGTATGCAATAAATTTTATTTCTTCATCAAAAATAAAAACATCAACAATATACCAAACAGAAAAATACCAAACAGGAACGGCATCTATATTTGTCTCTGAAAACAGTGGGGAAAATATTATTTCTATATATCCAGGTTCAAATATGGATATCACTGCAGATGAAGTTAAAATTCAGAAAGATAAAATTGTAAATTCAAATATTATTCTTCTTCAATTAGAAACGAATGTTGAAGCGTTAAGGGAAATAATCGAAATTGGCAATGAATATAATATTCCGATTATCTTAAACCCTGCGCCTTACAATAACATCGTAAACGAACTAATTGGAAAGGTCGATATTTTGACACCGAATGAAACAGAAGCAAGCTTGCTTTCTGACATCAATGTTGTGGACATTGAAACTGCCAAAAAAGCAGCTGAAATCATCTATAACAAAGGCGTAAAAAAGGTTGTCATTACACTCGGAAGTAAAGGCTCTATTGCATTTGATGGTAATAAGTTCATTTATTCTCCGGCTTACACTGCCGTTGTTAAAAATACGGCGGGTGCAGGTGATGCATTTAATGGGGCTCTAGCCGCTTCATTAGCGAAAGGAAAACAATTTTCTTATGCCTTACGTTATGCATCAGCGTTTTCATCCCTGGCTGTTGAAACAAGCAACGCTTCAGAAATGCCTGAAGATATTAATGTTATGCATCGTATTAATCAAACAACCTACTCGCAGGTTGTGACTCAATCCCCTGAATAAATTAATATTCTGAAACGAGGAAAAAAATGAAAATTTTATTTATTGGTGAATCATGGCATATCCATATGATCCACACAAAAGGTTATGACAGCTTTACATCAAGTAAATATGAAGAAGGCGCTACATTTTTACTAGAGTGCTTAAAAAGTAAAGGTGTAGAAATTGATTATATGCCAGCCCATACAGTACAAATGGCATTTCCGAAAACTGTCGAAGAATTACAAAAATATGACGTTGTTGTGATCAGTGATATCGGAGCTAATACATTCCTACTACAAAATGATACTTTCTATAATATGAAAGTATTACCAAATGCATTAGGCCTAATTAAGCAATACGTTAGCCAAGGCGGCGGCTTATTAATGATCGGTGGTTATTTATCTTTTATGGGTATAGAAGCCAAAGCGAATTATAAAAATACGTTATTAGCCGATGTATTACCCGTCGAAATGTTAGATGGCGATGATCGTGTGGAAACGCCAGAAGGTATTTTTGCAACACCCAAAAATATGCAACATGAAGCAATTAAAGGATTTGGTAATTGGCCGATGTTCTTAGGTTATAACAAAGTTAAGCCAAAAGAAAATACAGAAGTCGTTTTAAATATTGGTGATGATCCATTATTGGTCTTTGGCCAATATGAAAACGGAAAAACAGGTTGTTTTATGAGTGACTGTTCGCCGCATTGGGGAAGTCGTGAGTTTATGGCTTGGGAACATTATTCAGATATGTGGGTAAATATTCTAAAGCAAATCGCACGTTAATTAATTCTTTAAAAGTAAAAAACCAAAAAATAAAGAAAAATAAGTGCTGAATTATATTCAGCACTTTGTAAGCCGATTACAAAAAAATAATGACTCATAGTCAAAATCCAAAAGGAATATTTTATGAGTGTTAAAAGTTATTCTACTCCGTTTTTAATGATAGCAACGGTATTAGCCGGTATGTTATCGCCAATGCAATCCGCAGTGAATGGGCAGCTCGGTGATGTTTTAAAAGATGGTAATGCGAGTGCGGTTATTTCCTTTGCCAGTGGTTTGGTTGTGATGTTTTTTATCATTATTGCGAAAAAACAAACCCGACAACAATTTGCAGCAATTCCGAGTTTAATTAAGAACAAAAAAATCCCACTGTGGAACTGGTTTGCAGGGTTATGTGGCGCAATGGTGGTGTTTTCTGAAGGGGCATCAGCCAGCGCATTAGGGATTGCTACCTTCCAAACAGCACTGATCTCAGCATTATTACTTTCAGGGTTATTATGTGACCGTTTTGGCATTGGTATTGATGAGAAAAAACCGTTTACTACTTTTCGTGTATTAGGCGCCGTTTTTGCTGTCGTTGCTACTTTATTTGTGGTCTCACCGCAGTGGCATTCCAGCTCAGCAATTTATTTAGCTATTCTGCCTTTCTTAGCAGGTTTATTAGCAGGTTGGCAGCCAGCAGGTAACTCAAAAGTGGCCGAAGCCACAGGTTCTATGATGGTTTCTATCACGTGGAACTTTATTGTTGGCTTTACTGTTTTAACGATTGCGTTAGTGATCCGCATGGCATTAGGCCATTTGACCCTTGATTTACCGGGCGTTTGGTGGATGTATTTAGGTGGTCCATTAGGGCTGATGTCGATTGCATTAATGGCTATTTTAGTTCGCGGTTTAGGTTTGTTGATGTTAGGAGTGGCTTCAACGGCTGGCCAGTTACTTGGCTCTGTATTAATTGACCTTCTATTACCATCTCTCGGTAATACCGTCTATTTAGTTACTATCATCGGCACCGTATTTGCTTTAGTGGGCGCAATTATCACCACCATTCCTGAGTTTAGAGAAGCAAAAGCGACAAAAGCCGCAGGAGTATAAAGATGAAAGGGTATATCCAAACAGTGACGGGGCCTGTTAAAAAAGAAGATATGGGACTGACACTACCACATGAACATTTGTTTAACGATTTATCAACGGTTGTCGATGAACCATTCTATGACTTCTCACATGTTCTAGTTGATAAAAAAGTGAGCGCAGATATCCAATGGGGCCTTAAACATGACCCGTATTGCTGCTGCGATAACATGGATAAAAAACCCATTGAAGATGTTATCTATGAAGTCAATAACTTCAAAGAATTAGGTGGCAGAACATTAGTCGATGCAACAGGTTCAAAGGCGATTGGTCGCGATGTACACCAATTACGTGAAGTAGCGATTAAAACGGGCATTAATGTTGTTGCTTCTTCAGGTTTATATATCGAAAAGTTTGAAGGCTCTCGCCTAGTCAACGATATCGATGCCATGGCTAAAATGATTGATGATGAGCTGAATATTGGTATTGATGGAACTGATATCTGCGCAGGTATGATTGGTGAAATCGGTGTTTCACCGTTTTTTACTGAAGGTGAAAAAAACAGTTTACGTGCGGCCTCTGTTGCACAATTGGCAAATGACCACGTTTCTATGAATATTCACATGCCAGGTTGGCAGCGCCGCGGTGATGAAGTCCTTGATATTTTAATCAAGGAAATGGGCGTTAACCCAGCTAAAATTTCATTGGCGCACTCAGACCCATCAGGGAAAGACTTTGATTATCAACGTCGGATGTTAGACCGAGGAGTCTGGCTTGAATTTGACATGATAGGCCTTGATATTTCATTTCCAAAAGAAGGGGTTGCCCCCACAGTGACAGAAACTGCGGATGCGGTGTGTAAGTTGATTGAGATGGGCTATGGTCAGCAAATTGTGTTAAGCCATGATGTGTTCCTTAAGCAAATGTGGGCGAAAAATGGAGGAAATGGTTGGGGGTTTGTTCCTAATGTTTTCTTATCTTTACTTGCGAAAAAAGGCGTTGATAAATCAATGATTAACCGTCTTTGTATTGATAACCCAGCAAATTTATTGGCATAAATACACTGAGCTATTTTACGTTTTATTTGAAGAGAAAACCTGTGCGGCACTTTATTGGAGTGCCGCTTTTTTTGTTTGATAAGGTACTTCAAGGAGCTTGAGTGAGTTTGTGAATTAGACAACTGATTGATTTTATTCCTGAAGAATATTGACTGCATATTACTAAAAATACTCATAAAACTTATATTGAATTAACATTTTGCACAAATATCAATAACAATGAGAATCTAAATAAGATACAATTACACGCTATAAATACGTACCCAGATGACGGAAAAACGTTGCACCTGCGCCCTTCAATCAGACAACTTGCTGCCTATCTGGCGTTATTAGCTGTTGCTATGTTGTTCATTGCGCCATTGGTCTCTAAATCAATGGAACAGATGAATCATTGTATAGCGACAAATAACGTTACAGAGAACACTGCAATGGCAGAGCATTCGATGCGTTCGCATCAAGGAATGTTAATGCCTGAAGGTTGTGAACATAGCAGTGCAATGAATCACCTGTTAATGACGGGGATTGGTCAGTCGCCGATGGAAGATATTGCCTGCGGTTACTGTCAGTTATTGGTTCATTTTCCGTTTCTTATCTTATTGATTGCAGCCGTTATTCGGCAGCTCGCAACATTAACACTGTTCCTGCCATTTGAACGTCGTGTCCAGCTTTGGTTATTTAGACCTTGGACTTTGCGTTTAGCCAGAGCACCACCAATAATCTGATTTTCTTCAACATGAATATTTCAACAAACTAATTCTATTTTTGCCTTATTCAGTAAGGTCGATTGCGTACGTCTTGAATTTGATTGTATTTTCAAGAAACATCCCTGTCGGGAAGTATCGATTTTGTGATTAAAGCAAAGGTGGTGGTATTTCTATTGATATAAGAAACAGGTTAAAAATGAATACACTGCAATTTAAATTTGCACCTGCGGCAACATTAGTTATCAGCGCGATTTGTTCAACATCGGTTATGGCAAAAAATGACATTAACCAAAGCCCAATCACTGAAAGCTCAGTGATGATTGTCACTGCTCCCGTTGATTCGCCATTAACAATTACGACGTCGCCAAAAACACCAAGGCAGCCTGTTCCTGCTAGTGATGGCTCTGATTACCTCAAAACAATCCCAGGTTTTTCCCAAATTCGTAATGGTGGAACCAATGGCGACCCTGTTTTTCGTGGTATGTTTGGTTCGCGCTTACGTATTTTAACCAATGACAGCGAAATGTTAGGGGCTTGCCCATCACGGATGGATGCGCCAACATCTTATATATCCCCTGAAAACTTTGATGTGCTTAATATGATTAAAGGCCCTCAAACGGTGCTATGGGGACCAGGTAATTCAGCAGGGACAATTCGTTTTGAACGTGAAAAACCGTTATTTACTGAAGGCGGGATTAAAGGAAATGCAAGCGCGTTAACCGCATCAAATCACCGTTGGGATGCGAATGCAGATGTTAGTGTGGGCAACGAGACAGGCTACTTACGTGTTATTGGAAACAAATCACGCTCTAATGACTATAAAGATGGCAATGGCGATAAAGTCCCGTCGAAATGGGACAAATGGAATGCGGATGTTGCAATTGGCTGGACGCCAGATGAATACACGTTATTAGAACTTACCGCAGGGAAAGGTGATGGCGAAGCGCGCTATGCAGGGCGTGGCATGGATGGCTCCCAATTTAAACGTGAAAGTTATGGGCTTCGTTTTGAAAAGAGCAATATCGGTGATGTTCTCGATAAAATAGAAGCCAATGCTTATTACAATTATGCTGACCACATTATGGACAACTATTCTCTACGCTCACCATCAGGTGGCACAATGGGCGGGCATATGGGGATGGGGCATGGTGGTCACGGTATGATGAATATGCCAATGAAAATGCGTGTTGACCGTGAAACGATGGGCGGCCGTGTGATGGGAACATGGCTCTGGACAGACTATGAGCTGCGAGCGGGGGCAGATATGCAAACCAATAAGCATCGCAGCAAAAGTACAAGTGGCTGGATGAAAGATGCACAGTTCCAAGATTACGGTCTATTTAGTGAATTAACATGGCAAGCTACCACACAAGGAAAGGTTGTCAGCGGGGCACGTTTGGATCGTGTACTTGTTGAAAATAATAAGGAAATCGGTTCATCAGGCCGTAACACCGTTATGCCAGCAGGTTTTGCCCGTTATGAGCATTCCCTCGAAAATACCCCTGTTATGCTGTATGCCGGCGTCGGTTACACTGAACGTTTTCCTGATTATTGGGAATTATTTTCACCGAAAATGGGGCCAGATGGTACCCCCAATGTTTTTGACCGCCTAAAAACAGAAAAAACGACTCAACTTGATATTGGGGCAAAATATAGCCATGAAAATACCAATGCGTGGGTTTCTGCCTATATTGGCCGTGTTGATGATTTCATTCTTTTCCGTTATAGCGCCAGCAATCCACGAATGAGCCAAGTTGAAAATGTGAATGCTATGATTATGGGGGGAGAGTTAGGTGTGGCACAAAAACTTAGTGACGAGTGGAAAGCTGATGCCAGCCTTGCTTATGCATGGGGAGAAAACAGAACAGACGGTAAAGCGCTCCCTCAGATGCCCCCGCTTGAAAGTCGCTTTGGTTTGTCATGGGAAAAAGGGGACTGGACAACAACGGGGTTAGTTCGTGTTGTGAGTCGCCAAAACCGTGTGGCTATCAATGATGGTAATGTGGTGGGGAAAGACTTTAGTAAAAGCGCGGGCTTTACCATTTTTTCACTAAATACTGCATACAAAGTGGATGAAAATGTGAAATTAAGTGCAGGGGTCGATAATCTGTTTGATAAAACTTACAGTGAGCACTTAAATTTAGCAGGTAATAGCGGATTTGGTTATTCATCTAATATGCCAGTGAATGAACCTGGTAGAACGTTTTGGGCTAAAGTTAACGTGACATTTTAATTGATTATATGAGAATAACCCGCTAGTTATTAGCGGGTTATTAAGAAACGTTTTAAATTATCACGGGTATATAATAATTGAGTTCTTGAATATAGTTGTGTGGGTCATTAACAAAATCATTATAAGTTGGTTTAGACTTCAATATGTAGAGCTCAACATCGGAGCCATCTCCACGCATAATGTCCATTTCTGCGAGTACTTTGCCATATGCTGTGTAAATGATATCGTTATAATCAATCCCTTGAAGGCTGCCATCGAATTTGATTTCTAAATAATTTCCTGCGGGGACTTGTAAGTTTTTTGCTTGTGCAGGAACGATATCTACATCTTTTTCATCTAAAGCCGTGGTATATAAGAAACGGCCTTCTTCGGTAGCATTTAAGTCAACACCATGAATGGCATATAAATGCTGGGTAACATATTGGTTATTATCAAGGAATAATTTCCAATAATGACGTCTGAGCTCTTCCGTCTTAAGGTTCCATTCATTGATATCTTGCGTATAGCGGTGTTGAACGCCCAATAAATTGGTTGCAGTTAATTGGGTTAATCTAACTTGCACTTGTAATTCTTTGCTATCTCGAATTGGGAGGCAGAATCCGTCAACTTTCCAGCCTTCACGTTTTCGGTATTCAGATGGTGTCAGGTTAAACTGCTTTTTGAAGGCTCGGCAAAATGTTTGCTGAGAATCAAAGCGATAACGAAGAGAAATATCCATAATGCTATCATTGGTTAATCGCAACGCGACTGCGGAACAAGATAGGCGCCTAGCTCGAATATAAGAGCCTAATGCTAAGCCCGTCTGGTTTTTAAATAGACGCTGAAAGTGCCATTTAGTATATCCAGACCTATCGGCAACCGTATCAAGAGATAGGCGAGATTCCAAATTTTGTTCAATCCAAAGAATGATTTCTCTGATAACGCTTTCTTGTAGCATGATAATCCTTTCAATTCACTTTTACTTAAGATCAACAGAATGCAAAACTATCAATAGCAGGAGCCAATGTTAGGTGAGTATTCATGAGTCCTCTAAATAAGGATAACATGTCTACTGACAATTTAATTAAAAAGATGTGAAGTTAAGTAAGTTTTGCAATTGTATGATTTAAAGAAAAATCAACGCGATACGCCTGTTCGGTGTTAGCTTAAATTATTACCTAATAAAAAAATAAAACTCAATTTTTATAAACTTAATTTTAGTAATAAATTAATATATAAAAATAAGGAGTCAAATAAGGTAGAAGATTATCACTAATGATGCATCAACATTGGATGGTATTTTAATGATTATTAAAAAAAGAATTGTCATCAGCAGAGGATATTGTCTTTCTTTGATGAGAAATTTTAAATTATGTGAATGTTTTTTTTATAGATATCTGAATTTTTTATGATTTGAAGGTTAAAAATTAGTTTTGAGCTTGTTTTTATTGATTAACTTTTGGTGATGGAAACTTATTGATACGGTTGAAAACAAATTGTCACGTTAAATATAAGGAAATAACAATAAATAGCTCAGATTGATTTTATAAGATAGAAAAAATAAGCTAGAATTTTAACTTAATTAAAAAACAAATTACAAAACTAGAATAACATTATTGGATTAATCTTAAAAAGAAAATCCATTTCGTTTTTTTAGGGATTAATATGTGATCCGGTTCAACTTTAAAGTGTAACGATGTAATTTTAAAAGTCTTTTATTTTCAAATTGATACCTATACTTGTTGGTTTTTTTTATAAAAAACTAGTCTTATTTTGATGTATTTAACTGAGATTTTATTATCATGAATCAATTTATACACTTAATGGGAATGGTAATTTACGCATCGATTAATTGTAATGTTATTGAATCTATTTGGGGGAGTTATGAGTAAAGATAATATCGCTAAAATGTTAGGCTTAAAAATTAGAATGCAACGAGAGAGTCATAAAATGACAATTAAACAAACAGCGATTTTAATTGGCGTTTCGGAGGATGAAATGAGTCGTTTTGAGAACGGT
Organism: Providencia vermicola; assembly: GCF_020381325.1. Taxonomy (GTDB): domain Bacteria; phylum Pseudomonadota; class Gammaproteobacteria; order Enterobacterales; family Enterobacteriaceae; genus Providencia; species Providencia vermicola. The sequence continues at coordinate 351,729 of NZ_JAGSPI010000004.1, read as the reverse complement.
GATAGCTGTATTGATGTTGATTCATTATTTCAATTTGCTTATTTATTTAATCTAGAGCCAACCACTTTTTTATATGGCGTTGTTAACACAAATAGTGGGGTGCGCAGTACATTGCACTAGTTAATTTGTAATGTCAGTCATCAGACTAGCTTCTATAAGATGCCTTTTTTGAATTGTTATTTTGAATATACATTATATAAATTCAATACGTTATGAAATACGAAAGCGAATTGCTTTTTACTTCATTAGGTATTCAAAAATGGAGTTACACTAAATAAAACCATTATTAGTTAGCTGGTTTATTATTTCGTCAGTAAGTTTGTTCGCTTGTAACCAGTGATTCTTTTGGAATAATTTTTCGTCGTTGTGTAATTTCAGAATAAATTGGTCAAGTTGCTTGACGATAGATGTTTTCTCGTTAATGCTTTGATTTTCTTGATTAATGATAAATTTACTCTCAACTTCATAGCTGTGATTACACTGTTTAAGTGAAATTTTATCGGCAATATTTCCAGTATTAAAAAATAGCTCAATTGAAACGAGCAACCCGCCTTTATGACGAAGGTTAATAATGAGAACATCACCATTTTCCATTTTTGCGAAAGGGTGTGAGTATTGAACTGAAGTTTCGGTTAGGGATAAGTCAGGTAATAACGATAAAAGCAATTCAACCTTTTGCGTCAATGTGCTGCGTAATGTATTGAAAGGGAGTCTATTTTCAGGCTCAATCATTCGATGGGAAGAAAGTCGTAATAACCCTGTTTCGGATTTATTTTTGACCGCTAAAGATGTTTTAAGTTGATTAAATGTATCTTCAAAAGAAAGCACTGGGTTGTAATAAATGCAAACGCCGTTACGTTTTGCTTGTTTAAATAATTCAGTTAGCTCTGGCTCTTTATAGTTGGGGATATTATTCAGTAAGAGATCTTTTCCTGCATCGATAGCGCGCTCTATCGTGAATTTGAGTAATTCATCACTGCACACTGATGTCATGATGATGGAGTTCACATCATCATTATTCATCAGTTCCTCGATTTTGCGCTTTTGGCACATGTAATAGCTCATTGATGGTAACGATGGTTCAATATCGCAAACTGCTTTGAGCTCACAATGGTGTGCACTCAATTTGACTGCTTGAATATAGGGTAAATTTTGGTTGTACGTTCCGATTAAACCAACGCCAGTACGCTCTAGGGACGTGACGGAATGTTGCTCTTCAAGTAAACGAAGGTGGCCTAGTAAATACAGAAAGTGTGTGTTTACCATGTTTTACCCCTATTCTTGCTGTCTATCGGAAATTCACATAATCTCAACATAACAGGGTGAAATAATAATTTCATTTTAATGTTTTATTAGAATTTGTATTTTCTGATGTAACTCACAATTTACAGAAAATAATGTCTAAAAATCACATTTAAGTTGTCGAGTCGAACAAAAGCGTGGAAGAGGAAGAATGGCTGATATAGAGCAGCTAAATAGAAGGCTCTTAACCCATGGAGGAGTGAGTTAAGAGCAATTATGCTTATATGAGCTTGCTGCCTTGGCGATAGGCTAAGGCGACAGTAAGTGATTGGGCTAAACATAATGTGGCAGATTGTGAACGAAAAGCATCAACTTGGGCTTCTTTAATCACAAAGCAGACATCACTAAAACTGGCCAATGGGCTGATTTGACTATCAGTGATAACAATTTGTTTTGCCCCTGTTTGAGCGGCTTTTTCACTTACCATCACAGTTTCTGAGGCGTAAGGTGTGAAACTGATCGATATAACAACATCATTTTCGCTAATTCGGCTGATTTGCTCTTTAAACATTCCACCCAGCCCATCAATTAAAATTGGGCGGCATTCTAAATGACTCAGTGCGTAACTTAGATAAGTTGCAACGCTAAAAGAGCGGCGTAAGCCAATAATGTAGACATTTTGTGCTCCTGCCAATAATGATACCGCTTTTTCCATATCTTCAGCAGGTGTTCTTGCTGCCATTTGCTGCAATGCTTGTGCGTTTGAATGCGCAAATTCTTTTAAAATTTGTGCTGGATCATCGCTTAACTCCTGCTCACTATCCATTTCACGAAAGAGCCTTGCTCTATCTGTATAGCTAGCGGTTTCCTCAACCAAATTCATTCGAAATAGTTGTTTCATTTCATTGAAACCGCTGAAATCAAAAGCATTGGCGAAGCGGATCAGTGTTGATGGGGGAACATCGGCTTCTTTAGCAATAACGGCAACGGTATCGAAGGCAACGCTGTTAGTATTATCGAGCACATACCTCGCTACCTGCTGTAAGCGTTTGCTGAGCTCGTCATAACGCGCTCGAACTTGCTCTTGAAACTCATTTAAATTTGCTGCACTTGACATATAACCTCCATGATTTGGCTCTAATTGTAGTTGTTTTGTGCCGTTAGTCGAATCTTTTTGAAACAATCAGTTCATACGACCAAGCCTTTTCTTATCGTCTATCTTAAACTATGGGGTTTTCATTCAACAAATTGAATGGGTTATCTCATGTTCTCCTTTTATTGAATACACTAGAGCCGCCGCATTTAACCCGATAAGTTTACTTGTTCTTGGGAGCGTTAATGGCTAAAACCAGTTTTTGAAATGTGCATATTTAAAGTGAATAGAAAATTTCATAAAAACTTTGGCTGGATCACATAAATTGAATGTTATTTCAAATTTGGTTGAAAATGAAATGAATATTTCATATACATTAAATAACACAAGGTAACTCTATCAGCTAAAGAGAGGCAGCATGGAACAGATTCATAATTTTATTGGTGGTGAAATCGTATCCAGTCAAAGTGGGCGATTTGCGCCAGTATTTAACCCTGCAACAGGAACGCAAATTGCACAAGTGGGGCTTAGCAGCGCTGATGAAACGAAAAAAGCCATAGAAGTTGCACACAAAGCATTCCCTAAATGGGCAAAATTATCACCGTTAAAACGTTCTCGCATCCTTTTTAAATTTAAAGCATTACTCGAAGACAACATGGATGATTTGGCTCACCTGATTTCAAAAGAACACGGTAAAGTTTTTTCCGATGCTGTGGGGGAGTTGACCCGTGGATTGGAAGTCGTTGAATTTGCGTGTGGTATTCCGCATTTACAAAAAGGTGAGCACTCGGCCAATGTGGCAACGGGCGTAGACAGCCATTCATTAATGCAACCTTTAGGTGTTTGTGCAGGGATTACGCCGTTTAACTTCCCTGCAATGGTGCCAATGTGGATGTTCCCAGTGGCGATTGCAACGGGAAATACCTTTGTTTTAAAACCTTCTGAAAAAGATCCATCCTTAGCATTGGCACTAGCAAAACTGCTGAAAGAAGCGGGATTACCAGATGGCGTGTTTAACGTTGTACAAGGGGATAAAGAGTCTGTTGATGTCTTATTAACTGCGCCTGAAGTCCAAGCAGTTAGTTTTGTTGGTTCAACGCCGATTGCCGAGTACATTTACGCAACAGCATCTGCCCATGGTAAGCGTTGCCAAGCATTAGGTGGTGCGAAAAACCACTGTATTTTAATGCCTGATGCCGATATGGGGCAGGCTGCGAATGCGATTATGGGCGCTGCGTTTGGTGCTGCGGGTGAGCGCTGTATGGCGCTGTCGGTTGTGCTTGCTGTGGGCGATGAAACCGCAGATGCGTTGATTGCGAACCTGAAAGGGCAAATTGCCAAAATGACAGTTGGCCCAGGTATCACTGAAGGTAAAGAAAACGATATGGGGCCAGTTATCTCTGCGCAACATAAAGCCAAAATTTGTGACTATATTACCAGTGGCGAAAAACAAGGCGCGACTCTGTTAGTTGATGGTCGAGATTTTAAAGTGGCAGGGTTTGAAAATGGCTATTTCGTTGGGCCAACATTATTTGATAATGTCACTCCTGAAATGGACATTTATAAAGAAGAGATTTTTGGACCCGTGCTTGCCGTTGTCCGTGTACCAGATTTTGAAACGGGGTTGAAACTGATTAACCAACACGAATATGGTAATGGAACCGCGATTTTTACCCGTGATGGTGAAACGGCGCGTGAATTCCAAGAGAATGTTCAAGCGGGTATGGTTGGTATCAATATTCCTATTCCTGTCCCAATGGCATTCCACAGCTTTGGTGGATGGAAACGTTCAATTTTTGGCCCCTTAAATGTGCATGGAAATGATGGTGTACGCTTCTATACTCGCATGAAAACGGTGACAAGCCGTTGGCCAGCCAGTGTGCGTTTAGAGCATCACGAAAGTAGTTTCACAATGCCAACCATGGAATAAATGGAGACCCAGATGAATAAGCAGAAAATGACCACAGCTCAAGCATTGGTAAAGTTTCTTAACCAACAATATGTTGATGTCGATGGTGAGCAGTATCCGTTTATTCAGGGAGTATTTACGATTTTTGGCCATGGTAACGTTGTAGGTTTAGGGCAGGCGCTTGAAGAGGCGCCTGGTCACCTGCGTGTTTATCAAGGGTGTAACGAGCAAGGCATGGCACATATTGCGACAGGTTTTGCTAAGCAAAAAAAACGTAAGCAAATTTTTGCGGTTACCTCTTCGGTGGGGCCTGGTGCAGCGAATATGATCACCGCTGCCGCGACCGCCACGGCAAACCGTATCCCATTGTTGTTATTGCCTGGTGACACGTTCGCAACACGTCAGCCAGATCCTGTTTTACAGCAAGTTGAACAATACGGCGATGGAACTATCAGCACCAACGATTGCTTTCGTCCTGTTTCCCGCTATTGGGACAGAATTTCACGCCCAGAACAATTGATGGCTGCGATGGTTAATGCCATGCGGGTATTAACTGACCCTGCGGATACAGGGGCGGTAACCATTTGCTTACCACAAGATGTACAAGGTGAAGCGTGGGATTACCCTGATTACTTCTTTGAAAAACGTGTTCATCGTATCGAGCGGCGCCCTGCAACAACGGTGAGTATTGAAGAGGCGGTTGCCCTGATTCAAAGTAAGAAAAAGCCACTGTTAGTCTGCGGTGGTGGGGTGCGTTATTCTGAAGCACATGATGCATTTATCCAGTTTGCAGAAGATTACCACATTCCGTTTGGTGAAACCCAAGCAGGGAAAAGTGCTATTGTTGCGAGCCATCCACTTAATATGGGGGGAATCGGTACGACAGGGGGATTAGCGGCGAATTTATTAGCGAAAGAAGCTGATCTTATTATTGGTGTCGGCACCCGATTTACCGATTTTACAACAGCTTCTAAATCTTTATTTAGTCATCCTCACGTTGAATTCTTGAACATTAATGTCGCCGAGTTTGATGCCAGTAAATTAGATGCTTTAAAAGTGGTGGCAGATGCAAGAGAAGGGCTGCAAGCACTTGATGCCAAAATGAAAGTGACGGGCTACCAAGGGCAATGGGGTGATGAAATTAAACAGGCGAAATCACAATGGAAAGCGGAACTCGATCGCTTGTTTAGTATTCAGTACCAGCCGTTAGATTTTGTTCCTGAAATTGCAGGCCATCTCGATGATAAACTTGAAGAATACTGTAAGGTTCTAGGTACCGAATTAACGCAAACCCGCGTACTGGGGCTGATGCAGCAACATCTGGAAGATAACGCCATTATTGTGGGTGCCGCGGGCTCATTACCTGGTGACTTACAGCGTATTTGGTTACCAAAACAACGTGATACCTACCATTTAGAATACGGCTATTCCTGCATGGGATATGAAATTGCGGCAGCAGTCGGTGCTAAAATTGCCGCACCGAAGCAACCTGTGTATGCGATGGTTGGCGATGGTTCTTACCTAATGTTGCATAGCGAGTTACAAACCGCCATTCAAGAGAACATTAAAATCACTATTTTATTGTTTGATAACGCAGGGTTTGGTTGCATCAATAACTTACAGATGAGCCAAGGTATGGGCAGTTTTGGCACAGAAAATCGCTATCGAAACCCACAAACTGGCTTAATGGATGGGCCATTAGTGAAAGTGGACTTTGCGAAAAACGCAGAAAGTTATGGATGTAAAAGTTATCGAGTACATGATGAAACACAGCTCTTGGAAGCACTCATGGGTGCTAAAGAGCATTCAGGTTGTGTATTGATTGATATTAAGGTATTGCCAAAAACAATGACAAATGGCTATGAGGCATGGTGGCGTACAGGTACGGCTCAAGTCTCTGAGAAACCAGAAATCGTTGCAGCGGCAGAAAGTATTAAACAGATGGTTGAGAACAACGTTCGTCTTTATTAATGAATGTCTAGTGACTCATTGAATGGAATCGGCGGTTGTTAACCGCCGAGGAGCGCTTCTGGGTGTCATGCCTATAGCGTTAATATCGTCAGGTAGGGTCGTTATTGGAAAATTTAGCAAGGATTGCTTTTTATTCTATATTCTCTGAGGTTAACGTGCGCGTTAGCTTACTTTTATTTTAGCCCAGCTTTTGCTGGGTTTTTTTATGGTTTTAATAATTTAAAAACCAATAAAATGGAATGTATGTTTTAAAATATGACTTTGGTAAGTTAGTGGAGGAGACAATGAAATAAAAAAGGGATATAACGCGCAGACTTTATTGTCAAATACCGATAGCTTGCATTATTATTTTGTGATCTAAATAACACTAAAAATCCACTTTAATGTAACATTTGTTACCTAGAGCCCAAAAACATAATTTCCAAAAGATTATAAATTGAAATGAACGTTTTGTTTGGTATATTTCATACTATCCAAATAGTGGATTTAAAGTATCAAGGAGCATTTGAATGTTCAATATAGCACTATTCGGCGCAGGACGTATCGGACAGGTTCATGCTGTTAATATTGCCGGCCATAAAGAAACCGCACTTTATTCTGTTATCGACCCTTATCAACCCAACGCGGTTGCCTTGGCTGAGAAATATCAAGCAAAAGTGCAAACGACAGAAGAAGCGATGCAAGACCCGGATGTTCACGGTGTTTTGATTGCTTCTGCGACAGATACCCACGCTGATTTAATCGAACTTGCTGCCAAATATAAAAAAGTCATTTTCTGTGAAAAGCCTGTTCACCTTGACCTAGAGCGTGTTAGACAGTGCATAAAAAGCGTTAAAGAACATAATGTACCCTTATTTATTGGTTTTAACCGCCGCTATGACCCACAGTTTCGCCACCTGAAAAATTTATTCCAACAAGGCGCAATTGGTAAAGCGGAATCTTTAATTATTACTTCTCGTGACCCGTCACCTCCACCAGCAGAATATGTCAAAGTGTCTGGCGGCATGTTCAGAGACATGACTATCCATGACTTTGATATGGCGCGTTTTATGATAGGCGAAGAACCATGCTCAGTTTTTGCTCAGGGTAGCAATGTTGTTGACCCTGCCATTGGTCAAGCTGGTGATATCGATACCGCATTTATTATTTTGAAATTCCCATCGGGTGCGATGGCAACCATTTCTAATAGCCGCCGTTCAGGTTATGGCTATGACCAGCGCATCGAATTACATGGTGAAAAAGGCTTATTAACCGCGGGGAACATTAAGGAAAACAGTGTTTCATTGTTGAGTGAAGCAGGGGCGTTATCTGCGAAACCAGAATATTTCTTTTTGCAACGTTACCATGAAGCTTATAAGGCGGAATGGGAACATTTCGTGGACATTTTAGCTGGCCGTGCTCAATCAGAAACGACAGGAACAGATGGCGAGTTAGCGCTGTATTTAGCGGATAAAGCACTTGAGTCATTAAAATCAGGTAAAGAAGTTAAATTGTAGTTTGTTTCTTTGAACATGTTTTAAATTCGATTACAAATTTGCGGGCGAGAAATAAATTCGTCCGCAGACAACCCCAAAATCTATTTAATGATATTCATTCATCAATTAAATAGATAAGCAATGGGTTTTGTACTTAATAAAAAACTCTACAGACTTTTTATATTCCGATATAGATTGAGGACTTTTTACAATCTTATTTTTGCTCTATTTAATTAACTTGTTGTATTTGTTGGTTTTAACTCCCTCTTTGGAGCTGGTTTTAAAACATAATGAAGTTAATTAAATAGTGATTCAATTCAGCGTGTTAAAAAATATTTTCATTATTTAAACCTTAAACTAAAGCATTTACTTAAATACTGAAAAGGCGTTTTTTGACTGACATAATGATTCAAATAATAAGGTAATAATATGTCATTAATAATGAATCTCAACGAACAACAGCGAAAAAGGTTGCACCAAATTACATTGGTTGCCACTTTTGGTGGATTACTTTTTGGGTATGACACTGGCGTTATCAACGGCGCATTTTCATCACTGAAAGAAAATATGGGGCTCACGCCGACGACTGAAGGCTTAGTGATGAGCGTTCTGTTAGTGGGTGCGGCGCTCGGTAGTGTTTGTGGTGGGCGTGTCGCTGACTATGTGGGGCGACGAACTTACCTACTTTACCTTTCCTTTTTATTCTTATTTGGGGCATTTTTATCTGCGGCAGCACCAAATATCGAAGTTTTATTAGTGGCAAGGTTTATTCTTGGTTTTGCTGTTGGTGGTGCTTCTGTCACTGCACCAACCTTTATTTCGGAAGTAGCCCCGACAGAGATGCGGGGAAAACTCACAGGGCTCAACGAAGTTGCTATTGTTATTGGTCAACTAGCCGCATTTGCGATTAATGCCATTATTGGCTCTATTTGGGGGCATTTGCCAGATGTTTGGCGCTATATGTTGCTTGTTCAAGCTGTTCCTGCATTGTGCTTATTATTTGGTATGTGGAAAGCCCCTGAAAGTCCACGTTGGTTAATGAGCAAAAATCGCCGTGAAGAAGCATTGAAAATTCTAAAGCAAATTCGCCCTGAAAAACGTGCGATACAAGAGTACGAAGACATCGTGACGCTATTAGACGTTGAAGCGGCAGAAGCGAAGAAAAACCCAGATGCTAACAAACGAAACTTAGCGTTAATCTTCAATACACCGTGGATTTTTAAATTGGTGCTTATCGGTATAGTGTGGGCAGCATTACAGCAAACCACGGGTGTGAACGTGATTATGTATTACGGGACAGAAATCTTAAAAACAGCGGGTTTTTCTGAGCAAACATCGTTAGTTTTCAACGTACTTAATGGCGTGTTCTCTGTCGGTGGTATGGTTATTGGGGTACTTTTCTTAGTTGACCGTTTCAAACGTAAAACCCTGATTGTGGGTGGTTTTGCCTTGATGGCCTCATTGCACTTATTAATCGCTGCAACGGATTACTTCTTAACTGGAGATGTGAAAGCGACCTTAATTTGGTTGTTGGGGGCGGTGTTTGTCGGGGTAATGCAAGGGACTATGGGCTTCCTAACCTGGGTTGTATTGGCAGAGCTGTTCCCGCTGAAAATTCGTGGGCTATCCATGGGGATCTCCGTTTTCTTTATGTGGATCATGAACGCGATTGTCAGCTATTTATTCCCTGTATTGCAGGCAGAGCTAGGATTAGGCCCAGTATTCTTGATTTTCGCGGTGATAAACTACCTTGCTATTGTGTTTGTGGTGAAATTATTGCCTGAAACATCAAACAAATCTCTGGAACAGCTGGAAGAAGAATTGTCATCAATGTAATCACAGTGCATTCATTTGATGAATGCACCTAATGAATTTACAAGAGGGTGGAATATGATTGAACAACTGACCACACAAAGCCTGCATTTAGGTTGCCAAGCGAGAAATAAAGCCGAAGTATTGCAAATGGTTGGCGCTGAATTTAAACGAAAAGGCTATGTCGATAGGGATTGCGTCCACTTTTTAACAGAGCGAGAGCAGCAAATTTCGACCTTTTTAGGCAATGGGATTACCTTACCGCACCTACCCAAGTCGGCGAATGATATTATTTTGCACAGTGGTGTGGAGATTTTCCAATTTCCCGATGGGGTAATTTGGGACCGAACAAATGTGATGTTTATCGCTATTGGTGTGATTGCAAAATCAAAAGAGCATATTGATGTGCTCAGAGAAATTGCGCTGATTTTTAGTGATGAATTTATTGCGAATGCGCTGTCACTCACCTCAAGCAAAGAGGAATTTTTGAGTATCCTTCATCGTTAATGTTTTAGTTCATAAATGCGCCCACCATGGCGATACTGACTTACATGGTGGGTGTAACATTTCGAGTTTACAGCATAATTTTAGGTTTTTTTATACCGCATGCGGCGGCATAGCGAGCGAGGGTTTCGATTGTTGCTTTTTCCGCATGCCTTTCGGTTCTCGATACGGCTGAAGGGGAAATGCCTAATCGTGCTGCAACTTGAGAACTCGTTAGCCCCGCAGAGCAGCGCCATGCAAGTAATTGTTCTCTGACTCGCTCTGCTCGTAATTCAGCTTCATAAATGGCGTTGACTTCTGGATCAGATAAAATATCGTTGAGAGCATCTTCCCAAGCAATTGATTTTTTACTCATCGTTTAGCATCTCCTCTAGTCGCTTTGCTGCTGAAGTTAAAATAGCTGATGGTAATTTAGCCATACTTTTAGCAAAAATCTTTAAAATGTAGATTTTTTTCCATAGCGGTAAACATAAATCGCCCGACCGATATCGCCTGCTTTTGCTCTAAGTTCAAAAAAAACATTTGTGATAGCTTTAGTATCAGGTTCTCTCAGTAAGGTACCGAATTCAGATAGTTTGTTTATCTGGCGAACCATTTTCCCTTGTAATGAGGCTGGCAGAGCTTTTAATTCCTGTAATGCATCTTCATGAATTTTAATTTTAAACATTTTTACCCTCCATGAACATTACAGTAAAAAGAGAAAATAATGATACTCAAGAGTTAAATGAAGCTATAGGTTCAATTAATCTATAAGTGTAATTTAAATTCATACAATACCAATCACATCCCCTTTTATTTCATTTTTCATTTCATTTAGTGCCTTTTTATTTGACTTTCCCTCTCTACTTATTTGGTTAAATAGAGATTATTAACTTTTAATTCTTTATAAATTAGCTAATTACAGAAAAATCTATGCCAGATCACATAATGAAATTAATATTTCCAATTTTATTGAAAATGAAATAAATATTCCGTATAACGGTATTATCAAATCAAAAGTACTCAATAAAGCATTGGGACAGCCATTGCGCCATATAGAATGTGCGAGGGAGAGAACAAATGAAAGAAATCCGTATTGGTATGATTGGAACAGGCTACATTGGGCGCGCTCATGCGATTGCTTATGCACAAGCATCAACGGTCTTCCCTCTAAAAGGAACGTTAGTTCGCGAAATGATTGCGGAAGTCACACCAGAGCTTGCGCAAACCCGTGCACAGGAAATGGGCTTTAATCGTTCAACGGATGATTGGCGCAAACTTGTAGCGGATCCAAATATTGATGTGGTGGATATTTGTTCCCCTAACTTTTTACATAAAGAGATGGCGATGGAAGCGATTAAACATGGCAAACATGTTTATTGCGAAAAGCCACTAGCCCTTAATTCCCACGATGCAAAAGAGATGGTTGCTGCAGCAGAAAAAGCAGGAGTAAAAACCCTGGTGGGGTTTAACTATATGAAGAACCCAACGGCGCAATTGGCAAAAGAGATCATCAAAAACGGTGAAATCGGGGAAGTGATCCATTTCTACGGTACCCATAACGAAGATTATATGGCGGATCCAACAGCACCGATTCATTGGCACTGCTTTAAAGAAAAGGCGGGGCTGGGTGCGTTGGGGGATCTTAGCGCTCACATTATCAACATGGCGCAATATTTAGTGGGTGATATTGAAACAGTGTGTGGGGATATGGAAATTGTCATTAAAGAACGCCCTGAAAAGGCGGGTTCTTCAGTGATGGTCGCGGTAGAAAATGAAGACCAAGCACATGCAATGGTACGTTTTGCTGGTGGTGCTATGGGGGTTATCGAGACTTCCCGCATCGCATCTGGCCGCAAAATGGGGCTGACCTATGTGGTGACGGGCACCAAAGGCACGTTGTCATTTACCCAAGAGCGAATGGCTGAATTAAAACTGTATCGCCACGATGAGCCATCGAACCGTCAAGGGTTCAAAACAATTTTAGTTGGGCCTGAGCACCCTGATTATGCACCATTTTGCGGAGGGGCAGGTCATGGAATCGGGTTTAACGATCAAAAAACAGTTGAAGTGCGCGATTTAATTGATGGTGTAGCGACAGGCAAAGCCCTGTGGCCAGACTTTGAAGAAGGTTGGAAAGTGTCGCGTATTTTAGATGCCATCGCGCGTTCTTATGAAGAGCAGCGCTGGGTCAAAGTAAAAGAAATCAATTAATTCTGTTGTAGTTAAGGGGTGATTAATGGATAAGCAGAAGAAGTTAGATGTTATCTGTATGGGCCGTATTGCCGTTGACCTGTACGGACAACAGATAGGTTCTCGTTTAGAAGACATGAGCACATTTGCCAAATATTTAGGCGGCTCATCAGGTAACGTTGCATTCGGTACAGCAATACAAGGTTTGAAATCATCGATGTTAGCCCGTGTGGGGGATGAACATATGGGGCGCTTTCTACGTGAGGAATTACAACGCGTAGGGTGCGATACGAGCCATTTGATCACGGATAAAGACAGGCTAACGGCATTAGTGATCTTAGGGATCAAAGACCAAGATACGTTTCCGCTGATTTTCTACCGTGATAATTGTGCGGATATGGCGATTACGCCAGATGATTTTACTGAGGAATATATCGCCTCTTCCCGTTGTTTAGCGATCACAGGTACGCATTTATCGAACCCAAAAACTCGCGCTGCAGTTTTGAAAGCATTGGAATATGCGAAGCGCAATAATGTAAAAACCGCGATTGATATCGATTATCGGCCAGTATTGTGGGGGTTAACCTCTTTGGGAGATGGAGAAACCCGCTTTATTGCCTCAGACAGTGTGACGCAGCAACTGCAAGATGTGTTATCGATGTTTGACCTCATTGTGGGAACTGAAGAAGAGTTTCACATTGCAGGGGGAACAACCGACACCATTCAAGCACTGAAAAATATCCGTAAATTAACGGATGCTGAATTAGTGTGTAAACGCGGTTCATTAGGTTGTTCGGTATTTAGTGGTGCTATCCCAGAGACTTTGGACGAAGGCATTACGGTTCACGGTGTTAGAGTCGACGTACTTAATGTGTTAGGTGCGGGAGATGCGTTTATGTCAGGCCTGCTGCGGGGCTACCTAAATGGTGATGGCTGGGAAAAAGCCTGTGCCTATGCGAATGCTTGTGGTGCGCTGGTGGTTTCACGCCATGGCTGTGCGCCAGCAATGCCAACCAAGGTTGAGTTGGATAACTATCTTCAGCGGGCTGCTGCAGTGCCGCGCCCAGATCTTGATCCAATATTAAATCATCTACACCGAGTCACAACACGCAGCACACAGTGGAATGAGCTTTGTGTGATGGCATTTGACCACCGTATTCAGTTTGTGGATATGGCGCGTGCTGCTGGAGCAGATATTTCCTGCATCCCTTATCTGAAAAAACTGATTTTCCGCGCCAGCCTTGAAGTGTCGCAAGAAGCGAATCTACAAGGTAAGGCAGGTTTACTGTGTGACAGTACCTTTGGACAAGATGTACTCAATGATGTGACAGGTCGTGGCTGGTGGATTGGTCGCCCAATCGAATTACCTGCATCAAGGCCATTATGTTTAGAACATGGCAATATTGGCTCACAACTGATTAGCTGGCCGAAAGAGCATATCGTGAAATGTTTGGTGTTCTTCCATCCAGAAGACAACCACCCGCTGCGCTTAGAGCAAGAAAAGACAGTGCAAGAGGTGTACAGCGCATGTTGCCAATCGGGTCATGAATTATTACTTGAAGTGATTTTACCTGCGGATATGGAACGCACTGATGAGCTGTATTTACGCGCCATTAAGCGCTTCTATAACTTAGGTATTAAACCCGATTGGTGGAAGCTGCCACCGCTGAAAGCGGAAAATTGGGATGCGGTGGATGCTTTAATTCAAGAGCGTGACCCGTATTGCCGCGGCGTGGTGTTATTAGGGTTAGATGCGCCGCAAGATGAGCTACAAGCAGGTTTTAATGCCGCAGCAGGAAAATCAATTGTTAAAGGATTCGCAGTAGGTCGCACGTTGTTTGGTAAACCCTCCTTAGAATGGATGAAAGGTGAGCTGAATGATGACGAGCTAGTGCAAAAAATTAAAACAAACTATTTAAACCTGATAGCCCTATGGCGTCAGCGTAAATAATATCTCTCTTACCTACACAGGAGCTTCATCATGGCAATCCAACTTGGTATCAACCCTTTAACATGGACCAATGATGATTTACCCACTCTGGGGGCGGAAACGTCACTGGAAACTTGTTTGACAGAAGGCCGTCAGGCAGGGTTTGCAGGCTTTGAGCTGGGAAATAAATTTCCCCGTAAAGCCGACGTTTTAGGGCCAATTTTAAAACAACATGATTTACAATTAGTTTCAGGCTGGTATTCGGGTGAGCTATTAACCCGCAGTGTAGAAGAAGAAATTGAAGCCGTCCAAGGCCATTTAGCGCTACTACGCGACCTTGGTGCGAAAGTGATGGTATTCGCTGAGGTTACCCATTGTATTCATGGGGATCAAAATAAGCCTGTGCATATGCGCCCACTGTTCCCAGCAGACAAATGGGAAGAATACGGTAAGAAACTGACGGAATTTGCGAAATATACGTTATCCCAAGGCGTTAAAATTGCCTATCATCACCATATGGGCACCGTGATTGAATCCGCCGAAGATGTCGATAACCTAATGAAATATACGGGTGATGAAGTCGGTTTATTGCTCGATACGGGGCACTTAACGTTTGCAGGAGCAGACCCTGTTGAAGTAGCGAAACGTTGGGCTAAACGTATTAACCATGTACATTGTAAAGACGTTCGTGCTGACGTACTTAACGATGTGAAAAACCGTAAAACAAGCTTCTTAGATGCAGTGCTGGCAGGGGTCTTTACGGTACCTGGTGATGGCTGTGTTAACTACCCAGAAGTTTTCAAGGTATTGAAAAATAGCCAGTATGAAAATGGTTGGTTAGTGGTAGAAGCGGAGCAAGACCCAGCAATTGCACATCCTCTGACATATGCAACGCTTGGGTACAATAATTTATCTAAGTTGGCTAAAGAGGCGGGTTTAATCTAACTCCGCTTTATATTCAGTCTGTGGCGTTGGTGGCTGCACTCGGCTACACAGTTCATATACTTGTGCCACAGACTGAACGACTTCACATATGGGGAGTTGAAAGCTGAACGTTAAAAATTTCATTAAACAGGTTGCGAGTATTAGCAGGCAACTTGAAAAAGCTAGAGGAAAGTTATGTCAAAATTACTGTCGAAATACCATGCTCCAGATGCACATAAGCGTACTCAGCATATCACGCCGCAGATTGCCAACTGGGGATATGTACACTTTGATGTGTATGAACTGAAACAAGGTGAATCCATTTCCTTGCCTGCCTCTGAAAACGAAATGTGTTTAGTCTTAGTGGCAGGTAAGGCGACGATCAAAACGCCAAATCAAACGTTTGAAAATATCGGCGACCGCATGGATCCATTTGAGCGTAAAAAACCCTATGCTGTGTATGTAACGGCACAAGAATTTGCAGAAGTTAAAGCCGAAACGGCTCTAGAGCTCGCCGTGTGCAGTGCGAAAGGCAAAGGTACTTACCCAACCCGTTTAATTGGGCCTGATGATATTGGTGCTGAGCAACGTGGCTATGGTTATAACAAACGTTATGTCCACAACATTTTGCCAGACGATAAAGCAGCAGATAGTTTATTGGTCGTGGAAGTGTTTACGGATGAAGGTTGTACCAGCTCGTACCCAAGCCATAAACATGATACCGATAATGAACCCAATGAAACTTATTTAGAAGAAACCTATTATCACCGATTGAACCCATCTCAAGGTTTCTGTATGCAGCGTGTTTACACTGACGACCGTGAATTAGACGAATGTATGGCAGTGTATAACAAAGATGTGGTTATGGTGCCAAAAGGGTATCACCCAATGGCAACCATGGCAGGCTACGATAACTACTATTTGAATGTGATGGCAGGGCCAACACGTAAGTGGTTATTCACATGGGAAAAAGACCATAACTGGGTCAATAGTGATGTGTATGCAGCCAAGCATCGTGAAAAGTAAGTTAAGTTGTTAATAAAACCAGTTCTACATGAATGAAATAAGTTAAACACCAAATCTGTTATCTATTTTGCCGGTAAATTATTACCGGCTTTTTTATGCTTTATTAATAAGCGGCTGTAAATTGCTGGCGAACAAACTGGGCGTTATTCACTTCATCAAGAACAGCAACGGCAAAGTCTTCGACTGAAATTTTCGCAGGCACATTACCGTTCATCAACAATTCAGTCCCCCCCAAACGGAATGTTTCTGTACGTTCACCGGGTTCTAACATGGCCGCGGGGGACACATAAGTCCAGTCAAGGGTATCGATGGTTTGCAATTGGCTTTTAAACTCGCGCATCGCTTGTGCGCCAGGTTTAATTTCAGCAGGGAAATCAGGGGAGTCGATTAAATCCAAATTAGGTGCGATTTTTAAACTGCCCGCGCCGCCTACCACAATAAAGCGTTTTACCGCGGCTTTTTGTACCGCCTGCAAAATGGCGTTGTTCCCTGTCACCGTGTCTTGGTACAAGTTCGGATTTTGCCAGCCACCGTTAAATGCACTAATCACCACATCTTGGCCTTTAAGGCGAGACGTTAGCCAAGCCACATCGGTAATATCCCCAGATTCTGTTATCAAATGAGCATGTTGCGGCAGGGTGTTGCTATGGCGAGAAATGGCAGTCACTTGGTGATGGCGGCGCAGTGCTTCTGCAACTAATGCTTTTCCCACAAAACCGGTCGCACCAATGATGGATATTTTCATACGGAACCCCTAGTGTGTGACACACTGTTGTTTGATTGATTTTGTAAATATCACCTCATCAAAGTATAGGGCAGATTTATCTTCTGCGGAATGTACTTAGTGCATTTTCTTGATATCATTCGCCAGTTTTTATGGGTGTAATACATGTTTACAAAGGGCAACGACTTGCTCTGTTCTCGCTTCAATTGTGGGGGTTAACCCCGCAGGGGTGAGCCCTAAGGAAATCTGCCTCAATGGTTCGGCGATGGCCATGGATAAGATTAAATCGCTGAGCACCACAAAATCCGCGTGCTTGATAAGCTGCTTTTTTTCATGGTGCGCTAACCACTGTGTTAATAACTGACGGCTGCGTTCGATGCCACTTTTTTGGTATTTATCGAGCAAAATGTGCTTTTGTTTGAAATCGGTTTGTAATAAACGAAAAAGCCCAACGGCTTCATCAGACAATACTTTTTGTGCAATTGCATTGAGGTTTTGGGTGAGCAAGGCAAAAAAGTTATCGGTTGATTGTGCTTCTTGCTCAAACAGGGGAACAAAGCTGTCTGTCCAACTCAAAATCACCATCTCAATTAACGTTTCGCGGTTATCAACAAAGCGGTAGATAGTCTTTTTCGCCACACCAGCTCGTTTTGCCACTGTATCAATGGTGGTGGATAAGTAACCTTCCTCAAGGAGAGATTGCGCAGTGGCCTGAATAATTTTTTCTTTTAATTCAGTTTCAGGAACACTGGGTCTACCGCGTGTCGATTTGCTCGGTTCATTTTCTTGCATAAATGGCGCTCTGTTTTTTTGTGCTTGACTTAGGTGTATTTTAGCTCAAATATAATTAGGAAACAAATTAAGTTTCCTAATTGGGGTGAACGATGAAAACGAATACAGCTTGGGCCGTTGAAAATGTAAATGACATACTATTACCTGCACCATTACGGTTAGAGATGGGGATTGAGCGGGATGAAAATGGGGTGCTCACTGTTGCGGTGCGGACGGATTTGCACGGTTGTAAAGGTCGAATGGTAGAGTGGTGGTTCACTTTCTTCGAAACAACGCAGCACATTCGCTGGTGGCATCCTCATGACCATGTTGCCCACCATGGGTGGGATGACAAGTGGAAAAAAGGGGAAAGTTATATTGGTGCATCAATTCATGCGGTTGAATCATTAGGGGAGATCCCCCCTGTTGCCGCTAAATTGAAATTTCGCGAAGCCAGTGACTTTTTTGACTCAAATGCTCTGAAGCAGGCGATTGAAAACCAATCTATCTCGGGTGCAGTTTGTGCTTCAATTGGCTTTGGAAACAATGTATTGATGGATACCCAAGGCTACCCAGTTGACGGTAAAATGATGCACATTACGCGAGACACTGAGTTTGGCTGTGTGTTGCGTAGCCGTTTTTTACTCGGCGCTTCATTGGCCGATCCTGTGAGTGAATTGCCCGATAATATCGGCCTTGAATTAATGCGCCATTGTTATAACGAATTTACTTATTTATCGCGTTTCCTACCATCATTATATTACGGAGAACACGCGAATAATGAGAAAGCCCCTTTGCCTTGGTAAATGCGGCCGCCGTGGGAAATTAACCTTTTTCCACGGTTTGCCCAGTTGGGCTTCCCTCACGGAACAGTTTCAAAATAATACTCGTCACAATCGCAATTACACCACCCAATGCGGTTTCTAATACGCGGTCAAACAGTAATTCATAGGTTGGATGGCGCCAATACACCACTTGTTCAAGTACGGAGAGTATCAAACTCGTTACAACAAAAGTCATAAAGGTATACCCGTGATGGAAACTCATTGGCATTAAAAAAGCAAAAACGACCATCGCAATTAACCCGATATACGGCATGAGTGGGGTATTAAATAAAAAATAGAGTAGTAAAACAGAAATCAGGCTGCCTAAGACTCTCTGCAAGGTAATCTTAATAATGCTTTGTGATTTTGGGTGTAAAACAAACACAAAAGTCAGCAGTGTCCAATAAAAGTGCCCGAGGTCGATAAAACGTGGGATCGCAAGTGCAAGTAATAATCCCAGTGCATAGGTCATTGACCGTGGGATAATATTTTTACGCAAGGTAAATAAATTGCGTTCAACTAAGGCGCTGGTGATCACACTGTGGCGCGTCATTTTGTGGCTAAGAATATAATAGGTAATCAGCGTCACTGTACTGCCAATAATAAATCCCAGCGCTAAGCTTTTAGAAATATCGGGTAAAATCGTCCCAATGGTTGACATGATAATCATAAATTTCATGGTTAAATCCATGGCGGGATCGGTGCCATACAATTGGTAATAAATGAACGAAAAGACAGCCAGGTAAAGATAAAAAGCTGTACCAAGACGCAGGGTATCACCAATAAAAATCGCCACTAAGATCATCAATAAACAAAACGCGGTATAAGCATAATTTTTATATTCTTTCGCAGCATTGAATAAATTAAAGGAATATAAGGTTGAGAAGGCCGCCCACATAGCTGCTTGCGCATCTAAAATTGCAAAAGCGGTTGCTGCACTGAAAAATAGGCAACTGGTAAAGGTTATCCCATCGTGAATAGCGGGAAATATTCTCATAATACGACGCTCATAAACCGATATTTAACTTGTTAATTATTAAGGTAATTAAATAATAAGCATCATGGGATTACAAGGGAGAATATGTATTTTGTCAGATTGGAAATAAATGTTATTGCTCAAGCAAAGTCGAGGTAACTTCTGTTTTTATATAGCAAAAAAGGCATAATAGACAAAGAGCAGTCGTAACAGTCATAAAGGTAAAAAAATGCAAATAATCAATCCTCATGATTTTGTTTGGGTCGGCAGCAATGAAGATGTCGAGATAGAATCACTCCCTGAATGGGTTAGCGCACAGTGGAATAGCAAATTGCCACTGACGGTATACCGTGATAAGGCAGAAGACGGTAATGTGACGGTCGCAATAAGGGGGATTAAGCCGCATCAACGTGCTACGACACAAATTAAAAAATCAGCAATCACGCACATCATGAATGTTGAGTCATTGGTGGCTGATTCCGTTGAATTACAACGGTCGATGTTTATTGCATTGCCACCCGTACAGGTTTTATGGCTAATTTCACAAACCAAATGGCCGTGGAAATGGGGCGTGGCGGGGAGCTGCGCCTATACGTTGGCAACGGATATTCAAAGCATGCTGTCCGATTGCGACCTCGATGTAGTACTGCGCTGCCCAACGCGCCATCAAAAAGAAGATTTTGCTGAATTTGCCATCAAAGCGAATACACCTTACTGCCCCATCGATATTCATGTGGAAACGCCGAAAGGGGGGTTTTCATTAGCTGAGTGGTTTAAAAATGACCAGGTGACATTGCATACACCACAAGGTGATGTGATGACAGCAGATCCGTGGGATGAAACGCTTTAAATTGCGTTTGTCGTAAAAATGCACGTAACTCGTTTGTTTGTTAAACATATTGTTTAATAATTAATTTTGATGCTCGTGCAGGTGATTTTTTACCGAACAATAATTGGTTGAAAATAGCGCAGAGAAAAAAGACTCTGCGCTATTTTTTTAATGGTCGATATGGGGCTCTTGAATGCCCGCTTGTCGCCATTCTTGCATCGCAGGCAAGCTCAGCATACGGGCAACCCATTGTTGTGCCGCTGCATTAACTGGCAGCTGGTAACTGTGGATGCGAAATGCGACAGGGGCATAAAAAGCATCTACCGCTGTAAATTCATTTCCAGCCAGCCAAGGGCCGCTAAATTTTTCCAGCCCTTCTTGCCACAACTGTGAAATTCGGTCGATGTCTGCCTGTAACTCACGGGATATCACAGTTAATGGTGCATTGCGAGAAACATCCATAGGGCATTGTTGGCGCAAGGCAGTGAAGCCTGAGTGCATTTCAGCACTGGCACTGCGTGCCCAAGCCCTAGCTATACGGTCTGTTGGCCACACTTGTGGGTGATCTTCAGCAACATATTCACAAATTGCTAAAGAATCCCAAACAGTGTGCTTTCCATCCACTAAACAAGGCACTAACCCGGTAGGTGAAAAACGGCTAAATTTATCATGGCTATTTTTGCCATTTTCAAAAAAGCAGATATTTTCCTCAAAAGGAATTTGCAGTGTTTTTAATAAAACCCAAGGACGTAATGACCAAGAAGAGTAATTTTTGTTAGCAATCCAAAGTGTGTACATAGGCGAACCTGCTCATCAAAAAAGTAGGGAAGAGAGAATACCAATGTAAAAGGAAGATGGTGGGTCTACAAACGTTTTTTATCGCTAAACAGAATATAACGAATAAGAATAAGATAGAATGAATTGCACTATTAAAAAATAAACTGTCATAGTGATTTACAAAACTGGAAAAAACTTTATTCAAATTTTATTATTTAATATAGACAAAATGGAATAATAAACTATTTTTTATAATGGTGATCGTATTTGAATATCTTCAACAAAATATTTGTTTAACTTTGGGATAGGAATAAAATTAATTTCACCTTATGATTATTACGGCTTAGCTAATTAAATATCACCTTCATCTCTAACTGGTTTTTTATCATGCAATGGAAAAATAATACAACCCGTTATGGGCACATTTCGCTGCTCATCCACTGGTTAGTCGCAATTGTCGTATATGGAATGTTTGCTTTAGGTTTATGGATGGTGACGCTGGGCTATTATGATAGTTGGTACCACCAAGCACCAGAAATTCATAAAAGTATAGGAATATTATTATTTATTGTTATGGTATTTCGTGTGATTTGGCGATTTATTTCACCGCCACCAAAGCCATTATCAAGTTACAGTAAATTAACTAAAGCCAGTTCTATTACTGTTCAAATTCTGATTTATATTATTTTATTCAGTATTTTGATTAGCGGTTATTTAATTTCGACTGCTGATGGACAGCCAATCAGCGTATTTGGTTGGTTTGATGTTCCCGCTTTATTTACTGGCGCTGCAACACAAGCGGATACCGCAGGTGAAATTCATTTGTACCTCGCTTGGGCGGTAGTTTTATTGTCAGTTTTACATGCGTTTGCTGCATTTAAACATCACATCTTTGATCGTGATATTACATTAAAAAGAATGTTGGGTTTTAACCCCGATAAGTAACGTGGAGATAATTATGTTGAAGAAAACGGTTCTTGGTCTGGCTTCTGGTGCACTATTTTTAACGGCAGGTTCTGCACTTGCTGAAACTTATCAATTTGATAAGCAAGGCCAACACGCTTTCATCGAATTCCGTATTCAGCACTTAGGTTATAGCTGGGTATACGGCAGTTTTAAAGATTTTGATGGTAACTTTACTTATGATGCAAAAGACCCATCAAAAGACAAAGTTGAAGTGACGATTAAAACAGGCAGCATCGATACTAACCATGCAGAGCGTGATAAACACTTACGCAGCGCAGACTTTTTAAATGCCTCTAAATTCCCTGAAGCGAAATTCGTTTCAACGGAAGTGAAAAAAGACGGTGAAACCTACAAAATTACGGGTGACTTCACCTTAAATGGTGTAACGAAACCAATTACGTTAGATGCAAAACTCATGGGGGAAGGTAAAGATCCATGGGGTGGATACCGTGCAGGTTTCGAAGCGCAAGGTAACATTAAGTTGAAAGAGTTTAATATTAAGTCTGATTTGGGCCCTAAATCCCAAGAAGCTCAACTGTTAATTTCAGTTGAAGGCGTTCAGACTAAATAATTCTATGACAACACCCTCGGGGAGATAAACCTCGAGGGTGTTTTTTTCATAAAAGAACGAATTGATTTTTTGTGGCAATTTCCCTCTTTTTTCCCGCGCAATTTCCCTTATTCCTATAGCTAGCCCGCATTGATACAGGCTAAAATAGTCGATATCACTTTTTTCAGGTTAATTCAGAATGTTATCGTAATGCGCACTATAATTACCTAAGAGGCTTAATGTCATTGGGTGATTGAATGTGACGAAAAGGTAACGTAATAACGTGAAAATGAGAGTAGTTATTCGTTTTATTAAGAAAAGGCAGGGCGACTTTGAATACAAATAGTTCACGTAAAACCGCATTGATTGTTAGCATTATATTTATTGCATTTGCAGTCGGTTTTTACTGGTTAAGCAAAGATAACAATGTGTTATCTACAGACAATAATACCGCTATCCACTCAGAAGCGTTAGCGCAAGCTGAGAAAGAGCTGCCAATTATTGCGACAGTGAAAAAAATCAGCCCTGAAACCTATCAAAGCTTTGAACACCTGATTACACAATACGACCCTGAAAACGAAGATATTCGTCGCCAATTATTCGACCAAGTTGTTGGTAGTGTGATGAAACTGGTCTTAGAACGGATGGAATATGCATCTGATGATGCAGTGATTAATTTTACCAGTAAGGTTAATGATTATCTTAAAGTTTTATTGGAAGAAGACCCTACAGGGAAAACCTGTTTTTATTCACTATTTCCACATTTAAGAGAAACGGCTGAAATCATTCCACCGAAAAAAAGCCAAGCAGTGTTATTGAAGCAAATTCAAGCGACCAATGAATTATTGATTTCCAGTGAAGCAGGTAAAACTCAGGCGTTAATGTCACCCACTGAATATACCCAAACACTCGGCCAATTAGCCGCTGGTCTAAGTACTAAATATGGTGCAGATGCTGCAATTCTTGGGAATTTAGAGGCAGGTAAAAAATCCCCTGCACTTGCTTGCCAAATATCCATCAGTTTTTATGATGAAATTCTTGCTATCCCTGATAACGGGAAAAAAGCCGCATTATTGCGTTCTTTATTTTCATCGGTGAATAATTAGTTTTAGGTTAAATAGTCGCACCTCTTAATGGGGTGCTATTATGTATTATCAATTATTACATTTATTTTATTCACATCTCCTGTCATTTTTTATACTTTACCTACGCAAAACTCATTATCTGCATTTATGTAGTATGCTTACTATATCAATATGTTAGTTTTATCTCTTTGGGAGGTGGTATGAAGTTCGTTCAAAAAAGTATTGTGACGCTCATTACCTTAGCGGCAATTTCTTTGCCTGCCGTGGTTAGTCAAGCTTGTACCCGTGTTGTGTATTTAGGGGAAAATGAGCAAATCATGACAGGGCGAACCATGGACTGGAAATATGATATCGGCACTAATCTTTGGATCTTTCCACGTGGTATGGCGCGGGATGGTGTAGCGGGGCCGAATTCAGTGAAATGGAAATCGAAATACGGCAGTGTGATTGCTTCAGGGTACGATATTTCGACCACTGATGGTATTAATGAAGAAGGTTTAGTTGCTAATCTATTGTGGCTAGCAGAGTCTAAATACCCGCAAATCAATGATAAACAACCTGCATTATCGATTTCACTCTGGGCGCAATATGTTTTAGACAACTATGCGACTGTCGCCGAGGCTGTTGAGGCGCTTGAAAAAAATCCATTGCTGGTGGCCACTGATAATGTTCCTGGCCAAGACCGTTTAGCTACTTTACATTTATCGATTTCTGATGCTAGCGGTGATAGTGCAATCATTGAATATATTGATGGCAAGCAAGTTATTCATCATAGTCGTCAATATCAAGTCATGACCAACTCGCCAACCTATGAAAAACAACTGGCAATGCAGGAGTATTGGCAAGGTATTGGTGGTACTGTGATGTTACCCGGTACTAACCGATCGGCAGACAGGTTCGCTCGTGCTCAGTTTTATGTCAATGCCATCCCTCAAAATACCACAGCAAATAAAGCAGTTGCGAGTGTATTTGGGGTGATCCGTAACGTCTCTGTACCTTATGGTTTAAGCTCTGAGTCTTCCCCTGAAATCTCTTCAACTCGTTGGCGTACCCTTGTAGATCATAAGCGTCAATTATACTTTTTTGAGTCTGCACTCACGCCTAATATTTTTTGGACGGATTTAGCGAAAATCGATTTTTCGGCTGAGACTGGAAAAGTGAAAAAGTTGGATCTAGGTGAAGAGCAAAGTCATATCTATTCAGGGGATGCCACTAATAATTATGTGGTGACAAAACCATTTGAGTTCTTAGGGCTTAGCGCAAAACAATTAGGTTATTAGTGTCCAATCTTAGGGTATCAACCTACGGTAATTGCTGTAGGTTGATATGTATCAAAGCCTCAGTAATTTATTGATGAATACTTTGCAGATAATAAATTAACAGTATAAGATGTATTTAAAATGCAACTTATTGGTGATGATATGAACGAGCTAGTGTGTTACAAGACCATGCCTGTCTGGGATAAAGCGTCTCTTCCTTTAATGTTTCAAGAACGTCATAACACAAAAGAAGATTCTTATGCGCAATTGAAGGTGCTGCAAGGCTCTTTAGATTTCATCATTTTTAATGATGATGGCAGTGAACAACATTTCACGTTTGATATAAATAACCAGCCACCAATAATTGAGCCGCAAGTCTGGCACCGCATTTCTAAATGTAGCGATGATATGCAGTGCCAGCTTTCATTTATGTGTAAGCCTGAACTTAAGTTTTATAAAGAATACGGTTTAACAACCCCACATTCTGAAGTGCGTTATCTGTGTGAAAATAATCTTGCTAAGCCATGTAAAACGCTGGATCTTGGTTCAGGGCGTGGGCGAAACAGTTTTTACCTTGCATTGCAAGGGTATGATGTCACGTCGGTTGATATCAATCCGCAACATATTCAGGCAATTGATTTTGTTAAAAAACAGGCAGGTATTGATAATATTAATACCGCGGTTTATGACATCAATAGTCACCAAATCCAAGGTGATTACGATTTAATTATTTCTACTGTGGTATTAATGTTCTTACAGCGAGAAAAAATTACTGATGTGGTGAGAAACATGCAAGAGCACACGCTATCAGGTGGAGTCAATGTGATTGTCTGCGCAGTTGAAACGCCAGATGCACCATTGGATTTAGTGCCATTCAAGTGTTTCTTAAAACCAGGTGAACTAGAGGGGTATTACCAAGATTGGGATATCTTAAAATACAATGAAAATCCTGGGCATTTACATCGTACAGATGCACAAGGTAACCGTATTAAATTAAATTTTGCGACACTGATTGCTAAAAAGAAATAATTAAGATGAGGGGGCTAATAAAGCCCCCTCAGACTGCTGACAAACCGACTAGGTTTGACTACAGGTCGGATTGGTTTTGAAAAAGACTAAGGAAAATCAATTTATTGATTTTCGGCTGATAACACGAAGCAGGAAAAACCACGCTTTTATCCTGCTTTGTCAACAACCTCAGGGGGCTAATAAAGCCCCCTGTTTTACACAAGAGTTATGCGTTTGCCGCTTTCTCTTTCTCGCTACGTGCTAAGGTTCTTTCTAATAAGACAGCGTATAGCGGTCTACCGCCTAAGAATTGAGCCATCATAGTGGCGCCAATACAGGTAATAATCATCGGTAGGATTAACTGGTAATTATTGGTCATTTCTAAAACTAAGACTATCCCTGTTAATGGGGCTCTCACTGTTGCTGCAAATAAAGCACCCATTCCAGCGATGGCAAATGTCCCCACTTCGATTTGGTATTCAGGAAAAAGTGCTAATGCACTGTAACCAAAAATCCCTCCAAATAATGTACCTAAAGCGAGTAAAGGTGAAAAAATCCCACCAGGTGCACCTGAGCTAAAGCTAATGGTCGACGTCAGAAAACGCAGTGCAAAAAATAATAATAATAAGGTAACGGTAAAACTGCCAGCAACCATCTGGTGGATCACAGCATAACCGCCACCAACTATTTCAGGCATGTAAACACCAATTGCGCCACAAAGGCCACCAATTAAACCGCCCATCAAGACAAAACGAGAAAGTTTATTTTGGTAAAAACGTTGAAACTGGCTTTGTAAGAACAGCAGGAAGTGGTTAAAACAAATGCCGATAATACCAAATAACATACCCAAAATAAGGTACAACCACAGGGTATTCATCGGAGCCGCAGAAAATTGACCAATATTGAGTACAGCAGCTTCACCGTTGATTAAGCGGTAAACAATTGTGGCAGTCACTACACCAATAAATACCGATTTAATGGAGATTAAACTGTATTTAAATTGCGGGCGCATCTCTTCGATAATGAATAATATGCCTGCAAGGGGAGCATTAAACGCAGTGGCTAAGCCTGCCGCTGCCCCTGAAGCTAATAAAGTATGGCGGGATTCATTATCCTTTAAGCGAAAAAGGTCATAGAACATTTGGCTAATATTTGCGCCTAATTGTACTGTTGGGCCTTCACGGCCTAAAACCATTCCTGAACCCAATGTGCCAAGGCCACCAATAAATTTTACGGGGATCACTCGCCACCATCTGACAGGGCGTAAATCTTGTAAAGCGCCTTCAATTTCAGGGATCCCTGACCCTCCAGATTCTGGAGAAAAGCGTTTTACGAGGTAATAGCCAATCATCGCTAAAATGGCGGAAACAAAAAACATGGTTACAACAACCAGCCACTTGTTATCAACAAATTCATCTACCGATTGAACTCGAGTATTGCTGACCCATGTTGTGCCCATTTCAAATAAAGAGCCGACTAATCCTACAAATGCGCCAATGATGGCGGACAGCAATAGGATCTTTAATGGCGTCTTGTCTGAGCTTTTTATTCGTGTGAATAACCCTTTAGCTGAAGAAGGGGGAGATTTTTGGGACGCGTTTGCCTGTATCATCTTTATTGGATTCTCTAATTACGACCAAATAACAACCACTTATATTTAGTATACCAAGGCTTACTCGAAAACCATCATAGGAAATGACTTTTTTTCATAAGGTAGGCTGAAAGGAACAAAAAGTCACACAGAAAAGGGCGAATCTGTTTATTTAGCATACTTTAATTGATGTGAATAGTTCTCATTAACATTGAATATTAATATAGATCAATAAATGGTTAGATAACCAGAAATGCCTCTTTTTTATTCTAATAAAGAGCGTAATCTTAATGTTGTATTTAAAATGCAACTTTAAGAGGCGAACAACATGTACTGTGTGCAATGTGAACAAACAATTAGAACTCCAGCTGGAAATGGCTGTGCATACGCGCAGGGTATGTGCGGTAAAACAGCTGAAACGTCTGATCTACAAGATTTATTAGTTGCTGTATTGCAAAGTTTATCTGCGAGTGCGGTTACTGCACGGACTTTAGGCGTTATTGATCATGATATCGATAGCTTTGCACCCCGCGCATTTTTTTCCACGTTAACCAACGTGAACTTCGATTCAGACCGTATTATTGGTTATGCACGTGAAGCGATTTATTTACGCGATAAATTAATCAAACATTGCCAGTCAGTGAATAGCGCAGTCGCATTCAATCACCCACTGATTAATTTGCAATTAGAGGGGACTGATATCCCAACACTGCAAGCACAAGCGGCAAAATTTGCATTAGATATCGATAAAGCCCAAGTGGGTGAAGATATCCACGGTCTGCGTATGCTTTGCTTATATGGCTTAAAAGGTGCGGCAGCGTATATGGAGCACGCACATGTGTTAGGCCAGTATGATAATGATGTTTATGGTCAATATCATGAAATTATGGCTTGGCTGGGTACATTACCTGCAGATATGAATGAACTGCTCAATAATTCCATGGCAATTGGTTTGATGAACTTTAAAATCATGGAAATCTTAGATGCAGGTGAAACTGGCGAGTTTGGTCACCCAACACCAACGGAAGTTAACGTTCGCCCTGTTGCAGGGAAATGTATTTTAATCTCAGGTCACGACCTGAAAGACTTAAAAATGCTATTAGAACAAACTGAAGGAACAGGGATTAATATCTATACCCACGGTGAAATGTTACCTGCTCACGGTTACCCTGAACTGAAAAAATACGCACACTTAGTGGGTAACTACGGTAGCGGTTGGCAAAATCAGCAAGTGGAGTTTGCGAAGTTCCCAGGCCCTGTATTGATGACTTCAAACTGTATTATTGACCCAGATGTGGGAGATTATAAAGACCGAATCTGGACACGCAGCATTGTCGGTTGGCCTGGAGCAAAACACCTCGAGGGTGATGATTTCGCAGAAATGATCGCGCAAGCACAATCATTAGCGGGTTTCCCATATACCGAAATCGAACACAAAATTACGGTTGGTTTTGGTCGACAAACCCTGTTAAGTGCAGCAGATGCGGTAATTGATTTAGTATCACAGAAAAAATTACGCCATGTATTCCTTGTTGGAGGATGTGATGGCAGCCGTGATGAAAGAAGTTATTACACTGATTTTGCACGTGCAGTACCTGAAGATTGTCTGATTTTAACACTGGCTTGCGGTAAATATCGTTTTAATAAATTAGATTTTGGCACCCTAGAAGGCTTACCACGCTTACTTGATGTGGGTCAGTGCAATGATGCCTATTCAGCGATTATGCTTGCTGTGAATTTATCGGAAAAACTGGGATGTGGTATCAATGATTTACCGCTGAGCTTAATTTTGTCGTGGTTTGAGCAAAAAGCCATCGTGATTTTATTAACCCTTCTGGCCCTTGGCGTGAAAAATATTTATACCGGCCCAAGTGCACCTGGTTTCTTAACTGAAAACTTACTCAATGTATTAAATGAGAAGTTTGGAATGCGTAGCATTACGACAGTTGAGCAAGATTTGGCTGAAATTTTACCTGCGTAATTAGCCAGAAAAACATTACAAGCCTAAACACAGATATGAGAAGAGAGGGGCGAAAGCCCCTTTAAAGGAGTCGTGCGATGACAATGCCAAGTAGTTTATGTCCAAATAGAATGCAAATTCATTCGATTATCCAAGAAACATCGGATGTTTGGACGATCAACTTAATTAATCATGATTTTTATATGTATTCACCAGGGCAATATGCATTGGTTAGTATTAAAAATAGTGATGATGTCATGCGGGCTTACACTCTCTCTTCATCACCAGGTCAAAGCCGTTATATTTCAATCACTGTTAGGCGGTTAGAGGATGGAGCAGGCTCTAACTGGTTAACGCGTGCAGTAAAGCCAGGGGATTACCTCTGGCTGTCTGAGGCTCAAGGGGAATTTACCTGTGCAAATGTGAAAAGCCAACAATATCTAATGCTTGCTGCGGGCTGTGGCGTGACGCCAATTATGTCAATGACCCGCTGGTTGATGGCCAATCGTCCAGAAACGCATGTTAAAGTATTATTTAATGTGCGAGACGACAAGCAAGTTATATTTGCGCAGGAATGGCAACAACTGACACGTGCATACCCAGAACGTTTACAGTTATGTATTATGGCTGAAACGCCAGATAATGGGGAGTTAGCCCAAGGTCGATTAAATGAAGAAAAACTACAAGCATTAGTCCCCGATATTGCTTCACGGGTAGTGATGACTTGTGGGCCAGTTCCTTATATGAAAAATGCTCAGCAATTTGCGGCTAATTTAGGTGTACCAGCCGAACATTTTTTTATGGAACGTTTTTCAACTGAGCCAGAAGTGGTTAATAGTGAAGATGTGCTGACGCTTAAAATTCGCCAGCGCCTCGCTGATTTTAAAGTGCCTGTGGGAATTTCGTTATTATCTGCGTTAGAACAAAATAAACAGCCTGTTATTGCTGCATGTCGTGCAGGTGTTTGTGGTAGTTGCAAGACAAAAGTATTATCAGGCAATTATACAACAACAAGTACAATGACATTGACCGCCGCTGAAATAGCAGAAGGGTATGTTTTAGCATGTAGTTGTCAATTACAAGGCGATACTGAAATAGCTTAATATTATTTAAATAATAATATACTGTCTCATGTATTATTTAATGGGACAGTATTTCATATAAAAGGTATTTAAAATTTACAATACATAAAATAAGAGTGAAATTTAATGTTCTAATAGCGGGGTTTGTATAAAATACACCGATAATTTACTTAATGTATTGATCGCTGAAACAGCAACTTCCTTATTCGGATCTTGGCACAAGTCTATGATTCTTATAATGGCATCATTATATTCAATCGTTGCTTTAAAATCCCCTAAAGCGGAAATCGCCGCGATTTTTATTTCATCATTTACACGAAATGTTAAGCTAGTTAACATTCCTACAATTACTTTATCCATAATAAAATTTTCACGGTTAATAAATCTTGATTTATTTTAAGATAAATCCGTTGATATTTAACTCTGAATTAAAATAAAAAAACATTTATTTAAATTTAAAAAAGTGCCCTTATGTTACTTTTTGGAGTTAAATAACCAAATAAGTAAATTTCCATATCTAAATCTCTGTTTTTTTGGTTTTGGTGAAAGAAAGAATTGGAGGGTATAATAGTATGAGTGATTTATCTTACTCGTTATGTGAGTGTGTATTATATTAAATGGGGCAAATTTGTCTTGAAAAGCTGAAATAGGCTATCGTCTTGAAATTTGGTCATTGTTTTCTTTGTATAATATAAAAAACTTTAACGATTATTTTAAATGCATTTTTAATTTTCTACATGGTTATTTGTTTTTTATGCTAACTGTTAATGGAAAGGTAATGGAAATTATTTAAAATTACATTTTGTTACTTTATTAGTTTATTTTAAATATTAACTTAAACGAGACCTAAACGGTAAGTTTTCAATGCGTAAAAAACCGTAGGAATAGGGTGGTAATTAATTTCTCAGTGGGTATAATTCGCGCCGCATCCAAAGTGCAGTATCTCGTTAGGCGAGGCTCCTATACAAACATAGGTTACTGATCTGACGACGTCGAGAGACGCCCAAGATTAGGACAGGATATATCGACCGAAGGTATATCCCCATGTAACTTCCTGTTAAAGGCAGGATACGTTGTATAGTGCTAAAACCGAGACGAAGAGATAGCTTTCGCATTCTCTCATCTGGTTTCGCCCCTATGTGAGTACTGTTTGAGTAACCAACAGTAACTAGGGACTAAAAAAATGACATTCACTACCCAGAACAAAGCGGGAGCAGTTGCTATTGCTCAATCCGCGATGAAAGACGCACGCCTCAAAGGCAACAATACACAACAACCAAAAATCGATGACGCGACAGTAAGCGCATATATGAGCCAATCATATTTGCCAGTTTCTGTTGCAGATTCAATTGCTTGTGTAAAACAGAACCTTATCGAACATCTTGAAGGCGAGCAAATTCCTACCTATTTATTTGTTGTCGATAGCGACAATTATTTAAATGGCATACTTTCAGTTAAATCATTATTAGCCTCACCTGAAGATTTATTCGTGTCGGATATTATGCGACATAATTATTTTTCAGTTGCGCCAGACCAATCTCGTCATGATGTTTATGACCTGATTAACCATAGCGGATTAGATATGATCCCAGTGGTGCAATTTGGCAAGCTAATGGGGGTTTTACGCCCACAAGATATCGCTGAACTGATTGAAGATGAGAATACACTTGATGCGCAGTTACAAGGCGCAACGACACCACTTGATGAGCCTTACTTAACCACAAGCCCAGTGACATTATGGCGTAAACGTGTAGTTTGGTTATTAATGTTATTTGTGGCGGAAGCGTACACTGGAACCGTTTTAAAGGCATTTGAAGAACAGCTTGAAGCTGCAATTTCACTGGCTTTCTTTATTCCATTATTAATTGGAACGGGGGGTAACAGTGGAACACAAATCACCTCAACGTTAGTCCGTGCGATGGCATTGGGCGAGGTGAGCTTGCGGAATTTAGGCACAGTCCTGAAGAAAGAGGTTTCAACTTCGTTTTTAGTCGCAATTACCATTGGCGGCGCAGCCCTAATCCGTGCTTGGATTTTAGGTGTTGGCCATGAAGTGACTATCGTGGTGAGCTTAACTATCGTCGCGATTACAATGTGGAGTGCGATTGTTTCTTCAATCATTCCAATGGTTTTAAAGAAAATGAAAGTTGACCCAGCCGTGGTATCTGCACCATTTATCGCGACCTTTATCGATGGAACTGGCTTAATCATTTACTTTGAAATCGCTAAGTTAGTGATGACGGAGTTTGCTTAAGCGCACGCCTCAAACTTGATGCGGCAGGAAATCAGTTTTCTGCCGCAGTTTCGATTAATTTTTCTTGTTTTAAAATCTCCCCACATTGACGGCACAAATATTGGTTTTCCCCTCGTACCACTTTATTATGGCGACGAATGGTTAATTGATGCACAGTTTGGCAAGCACAGTGGTAGGCAAATGTTTTGCTTTTTACCGTTGCAACGGCAAAGTTATGTGTGCGTTTCGCATCAACCTCCAATACATGCTGCATCATCCATTTCCATTCCTTTCCATGGGGAGCAACACCTTTACGCCCAAACACATGATATACCAACAAGTGTGCAAGTTCGTGAGGGATGACTTCATCGATAAATTTTTCTGTATTTTCAATCAGTAGTGTTGCATTGAGGCGAATTTCCCACTCTTTCAGGTAAGCGCTACCCGCCGTGGTACCTCGCTGTTTGTAGTTAACAGTGGGCTCAGGAAATGTTTGTTCCAGTTTTTGTTCAGCAAGGGCTAGCTTTTCGCGTAGAACCCGCATAACGTGCTGCTGTAGGAAAATAGGGACTCGAATGGTTTTCATTAGTTAAGAATACGCGA
The DNA here is from genome assembly GCF_020381325.1 of Providencia vermicola. Taxonomy (GTDB): domain Bacteria; phylum Pseudomonadota; class Gammaproteobacteria; order Enterobacterales; family Enterobacteriaceae; genus Providencia; species Providencia vermicola. The sequence goes on along the minus strand of NZ_JAGSPI010000004.1, from coordinate 318,433 downwards.
TGCAGATGATCACAAACAAGTAAAAATTGACAGTTATTATATTAAATAATATATTGTATTTGTATATAATATTGTTAAATATAAGTGACTGTATGAATAATATCACATCGGAACAGCAGCTTTCAGCTATGAAACAGGCTGCATCACAAACGGCTTCATTATTAAAAACACTGGGTAACCCCGACAGGCTGATTTTATTGTGCCAATTGACTCAAGGAGAGGCTTGCGTCAGCGATTTGGAGCAACAACTCGGAATCCAACAACCTACATTATCCCAGCAACTTACTGTATTGCGTAATGATGGGCTTGTGAAAACTCGCCGTGAGGGCAAACGCATTTACTATGCAATTGCTGATGAAAAATTATTCACGTTACTCAATACGTTATATCAACTTTATTGCCCCGTGCAGGAGAAATAAGATGAGTATGGATTGGGTAAATTTCACACCAGTCTCGGCAGCAATCGGCGGGGTATTCATTGGTGTTGCTGTGGCAATTTTGTTGGTTTTTAACGGCAGAATTGCTGGGATTAGCGGTATTTTGGGCGGGCTCTTAAAACCGACTAAAGGGGACACTGCATGGAAGGTTGCCTTTATTTTGGGCATTATTATTTCGCCGATTTTATTTACGTGGTTTGCTTATACACCTGAAGTCAATATCGCGGCAAGTACGCCTATTTTGATCATTGCGGGTTTATTCGTTGGCTTCGGCACGCGCTTAGGGAGCGGTTGTACAAGTGGACACGGCATTTGTGGTATGGCGCGTTTTTCCCGTCGCTCAATTGTCGCGGTGTTGATTTTCATGATTGTTGCTTTTGTGACTGTTGCGATTTCTAATCATTTTGGGTTAGGGGGATAAACTGATGCCAATTCTTATTGCCTTAATTTCAGGGGTCTTATTTGGCTTGGGGTTAGTGCTTGCGGGGATGGGGAATCCAGCCAAAATTTTAGCATTCTTAGATATCACTGGAAATTGGGACCCTTCATTACTGGTGACGATGGCTGTTGCGATGGTGATTAGCGGAGTTTCTTATGCATGGGTGAAAAAGCGCCGTGTGAGCGTGTTAAATTGCCCGTTGCAAATTCCAACGAATCAAAAAATAGACAAAAAGTTGGTGTCTGGGAGTGTTGTATTTGGCCTTGGTTGGGGACTTGCAGGTATTTGCCCAGGCCCTGCATTGTTATTAACAGGATTGGGGATCCCCCAAGGAATTATTTTTGCGTTGGCAATGGTCGCAGGAATGTCAATTTACCAATTTAGCCAAAAATCTTAAGCTATTTAACAGGGTTTAAGTCACAAGCAATAAAAAAACCCATCACTACGATGGGTTTTTGTGTAATACGTTTTAGTACAATGTATTACAGGCCAGCAGCTTCGCGTAAAGCTTCTGCTTTGTCTGTTTTTTCCCACGGGAATTGTGGGCGGCCAAAGTGGCCATAAGACGCAGTTTGCTGATAAATAGGGTGTAACAAGTCAAGCATGTTGATCAAACCATAAGGACGTAAGTCAAAGAACTCACGCACTAATTGGATGAGTAGAGACTCGTCAACTTTCGCTGTACCAAAGGTTTCCACCATAATTGAGGTTGGCTCAGCAACACCAATCGCGTAAGACACTTGGATTTCACAACGATCAGCCAGGCCAGCCGCAACAATATTTTTTGCAACATAACGTGCTGCATAAGCTGCTGAACGGTCAACTTTTGATGGGTCTTTACCCGAAAACGCACCACCCCCGTGACGCGCCATACCGCCGTAGGTATCAACGATAATTTTACGGCCTGTTAAGCCACAGTCACCCATTGGCCCACCGATAACAAAACGGCCTGTTGGGTTAATAAAGTATTTAGTTTCTTTTGATAACCACTCTGCAGGTAGAACGGGCTTGATGATTTCTTCCATCACTGCTTCATGCAGTTCTTTTTGTTGGATATCTTCAGAATGCTGAGTGGATAAAACAACGGCGTCGATACCCACAATTTTGTTGTTATCGTATTTAAAGGTAACTTGGCTTTTCGCGTCTGGACGCAGCCATGGCAATGTACCATTTTTACGCACTTCTGCTTGGCGTTGAACTAAGCGGTGTGCATAAGTAATCGGTGCTGGCATTAGCACATCAGTTTCATTGGTTGCATAACCAAACATCAGGCCTTGGTCACCCGCACCTTGTTCTGATGGGTCTGTACGGTCAACACCTTGGTTGATATCAGGAGACTGCTTACCAATGGCACTTAAAACAGCACAAGAATTGGCATCAAAGCCCATATCTGAACTGGTGTAACCAATTTCACGAACCGTTTTGCGTGTGATTTCTTCAATATCAACCCAAGCACTGGTGGTGATTTCTCCCCCGACCATTACCATACCTGTTTTGACGTAGGTTTCGCAGGCAACGCGAGCTTTTGGGTCTTGTTCAAGAATAGCATCAAGTACTGCGTCAGAGATTTGATCCGCAATTTTGTCTGGATGCCCTTCTGATACAGACTCAGAAGTAAAGAGATGTGTAGCCATGAGATTAATACCTTAAGAATTCGCAGAATTTATAGTTGGATGTTTTAACATCTAGACGGCTATTTTAGTCCTATGAAGTAAAAATTTCTACCTGTATTTATACAAAAAACGAATAGAGGCACAAATTAACTATCATCTCCTAGGCGTAATCCCTACTAACACGCCATAAACTAAGCAAAATCGCTTTGAATCCTTAAGGAAAGGGAGGTTTATTTTATTTGGCTATTTTTCACTTAAAGACCATGTAATGTGAATACATTGAAGAGCTATTTTTGCTTATTAGGTGCCCTGATTAATCGCTCGATTTATTGTTGTTAAAATATTATCGCAATTTCGGCATTTTGCTTTTGCTTTTTGCGCCCAATAGATGTATAAACTGCGACCGTAACGGATGGTTGTTTTTCCCCGTTATATACCAGTAGGTCAAAAGAATGTACCTGCTATCTATCAGGAATGTTTATAAACTTTTGAATTTCAATAAAATACAAGGTGATATAGCTTAAATCAACAGGTCAGCCTGCCAAAATAGTGCTACAACATTGAAATCTGAAGGGGCTAAACAGTTATATTGGGGGTTAATGGGGAATGATCCATAATCTACTGAATAACAGTATCCAACCGTCATATGCGGATCGCCGCGTGACTTTGGCGTTTACTTTCCTGTCATTCTTTACTTCATCACGAAGTTACCGTCACATCTTTAATACACCTTCAAGGCTGAGTCATTAATTTGTCAGCTTAAGGTCGTATATTGTCACTGTTTAGAATTCTAAGCACTTTTTATTAAAATCTGAGTATTGCCGTTTCCTCCGATATAACTGCTTGCCAGTGCTATGTCTTTACTGACATATATCAGGACTGAGAGCGCGCCACTCACCCCTCCATACAGGAGTTTATTATGAATGATAATATCGCACGCAAAATGCGCCAGACCTATAACATTGCGTATTGGGGCGGTGGTTACTATCAGGTGAATGAGCGCGGAAATGTCTGTGTTTGCCCAAACCCTGAAAACCCTGACACTTTTGTTGATCTTGCTGAATTAGTTAACCAAGTCAAAGAAGAACAAGAGCATCTGCGTTTGCCTGCATTGTTCTGTTTTCCTCAAATCTTACAGCACCGTCTGCGTTCAATTAATGCCGCATTTAGGCGTGCTCGTGAATCCTATGGCTATAAAGGCGACTATTTTTTGGTTTATCCAATTAAGGTAAATCAGCAGCGCCGCGTGATTGAGTCATTGGTTAATTCAGGAGAACCATTAGGGCTTGAGGCAGGTTCGAAAGCGGAACTTATGGCGGTACTCGCCAACGCAGGCAAAACACAAACCGTCATCGTCTGTAATGGTTATAAAGACCGTGAATATATTCGCTTAGCGTTAATCGGGGAAAAACTGGGTCATAAGGTTTATCTTGTGATCGAGAAAATGTCTGAAATTGAGATGGTGTTAAAAGAAGCGGAAAGCTTGAATGTGACACCTCGGTTAGGTGTGCGTGCACGTTTAGCCTCTCAAGGATCAGGTAAATGGCAAGCTAGTGGTGGCGAGAAATCAAAATTTGGTTTGGCGGCTACGCAGGTTCTGCAATTAGTGGAAATTTTACGCAATGCGAATCGCTTAGATAGCCTGCAATTACTGCATTTCCATTTAGGCTCACAAATGGCCAATATTCGTGATATCGCCACAGGCGTTCGTGAATCTGCCCGTTTTTATGTGGAGTTGCATCGTTTAGGCGTCAATATTCAATGCTTTGATGTGGGTGGCGGTTTAGGCGTTGACTATGAAGGAACACGTTCGCAGTCCGATTGTTCAGTAAACTATGGCTTGAACGAGTACGCGAATAATGTGATTTGGGCAATTGGCGATGCGTGTGAAGAATTTGACCTTCCACATCCAACCGTCATTACGGAATCAGGCCGTGCATTGACAGCACACCACACTGTGTTGGTCTCGAATGTTATCGGTGTTGAACGTAACGAATTTACCAAGACCTCACCGCCAGATGAAGACGCACCACGGTCGCTGGTATCACTGTGGGAAACATGGGAATCTATGCAGCACCAAGGCAATAGTCGGTCCCTGCGTGAATGGCTGCATGATAGTCAGTTCGACTTGCAAGAAGCCCATACCCAGTATGCTCATGGCGTACTTGATTTAACTCAACGCGCATGGGCAGAAGAGCTATACCTCAATATTTGCCGTCGTATCCAGCAAGACTTAGACCCAAGTAACCGTGCTCATCGTCCAATCATCGATGAACTACAAGAGCGCATGGCAGATAAGTTCTATGTGAATTTCTCGTTATTTCAATCTCTACCAGATTCATGGGGGATTGACCAAGTTTTCCCAGTGTTACCGATTGAAGGCTTAGACAAGCCGTTAGACCGTCGTGCTGTGCTCTTAGATATCACGTGTGACTCTGATGGGATCATCGACCATTACGTTGATGGTGATGGTGTCGAAACCACGATGCCAATGCCAGCCTATGATCCAGAAAATCCACCAATGATTGGTTTCTTTATGATAGGCGCCTATCAAGAAATCTTAGGCAACATGCATAACCTATTCGGAGATACTGCCGCAATTGACGTGTGGGTCGATAGCCAAGGTAATATTCGTTACCTACAAAGTGAAGAAGGTGACTCAGTGGCAGATATGCTGCAATACGTCAAACTAGTGCCAGAGGTACTGTTAGACAGCTTTACAGAGCAAGTCAAAGGTACAGGACTGAGTGAGCAACTGCAAAAAGACTTTGTGGCAGAATTCGAAAATGGGTTGTATGGTTATACCTATCTCGAAGACGAATAAATGCGCGTCATATTTCGCACTGTCGCGGTGTTGGCTTCGTTTGCCAACCCTAGTCACATACTTATGTATGCGCGTCATATTTCGCACTGTCGCGGTGTTGGCTGCATTCGCCAACCCTAGTCACATACTTATGTATGCTCCTAGGGCTTGGCTCATTTTGCCGCCTAGCGACAGCACGAACTATTTAGCGCATTAAAATAGTGAATAGATAATAACTTTATGCAAATAACATAATTTGTTTATTATTTATACTGCGCGAAGTTGATTAGGTAAAAAACATTCGAACCAAATATTAAAGGGGCTTGCTAATGGGCGGGTCTATTTTGAGGAATAAAAATGATTAATAGTACATTAGGTAATCAAGTTGATAATTCACTGGTGTCTAACGCATTTGGTTTTTTACGTTTTCCACTGAATTTTCAACCCTATAGCTCAGACGCTGAGTGGGTTATTACAGGTGTGCCATTTGATATGGCAACCTCAGGCCGTGCAGGTAGCCGTCATGGGCCTGCGGCAATCCGTCAAGTATCGACCAACCTTGCATGGGAAAGCCACCGCTGGCCGTGGAACTTCAAACTGACAGAACGTTTAAACGTGGTAGACTGCGGCGATGTTGTGTTTGCTTTTGGTGATGCACAAGACATGTGCGATAAACTGCAAGCGCATACTGAAAAACTGTTAGAGTCAGGCAAACGTTGCTTAACCTTTGGTGGTGATCATTTTGTCACTCTGCCATTGTTACGTGCTCATGCAAAACACTTCGGCAAAATGGCGCTAGTGCATTTTGATGCTCACACTGACACTTACGGCAACGGTAGCCAATATGACCATGGCACTATGTTTTATCATGCACCAAAAGAGGGGCTGATTGACCCAACTCGCTCAGTACAAATTGGTATTCGTACTGAGCACGATAGCGACAACGGCTTCACCGTGTTAGATGCAGGGCAAGTGAATGACCGCGGTGTGGACGAGATGGTTGCTCAAATTAAAGAGATCGTGGGTGATATGCCAGTGTACTTAACTTTCGATATTGACTGCCTTGACCCAGCCTTTGCGCCAGGAACAGGAACGCCAGTCGTTGGGGGGTTAACATCAGACCGTGCGCTGAAATTACTGCGTGGTTTGCAGCCATTAAACATCGTCGGGATGGATTTAGTGGAAGTTGCTCCTGCTTATGACCAATCTGAAATCACCGCATTAGCCGCGGCATCGATTGCTTTAGAAATGCTGTATATTCAAGCATCTAAAAAATAACTATCCGTTTATAACGATATAGTTAGCTATCATGAAGCCACCAATTTGGTGGCTTTTTTATGTTAGCATATTCACCAATCGTGTATTGAATAGCGGAGTTTCGCACTTTTTGCTCACTTATTTGAGAATGATTTTTATTAGCAAATACCTGTTAATTTATGAATTCGTGTACTTTTCGTTGGTAAATAAAATAAATATCGCTATCAGATAGTGAAATGTTTTTTATAAGTTTTAAAAGGTAGATTAAAATCATTTCTTTGTAACTTATTGTTATTATTGTTAACTTATAAGCCATGGTGGACTAGTCACTTTGGCTATGAATAAGTAGGAGAACAGTATGGCTTTAAATAACAAAGTTATTTTAGTGACCGGAGCGGCACAGGGAATTGGTCGTGGTATTGCATTGCGTTTAGCAAAAGAAGGTGCGGATATTGCACTGGTCGATTTGAAAAAAGACAAACTGCAAGATGTGGCGAAAGAAATTGAAGCGTTAGGTCGTAAAGTCACGACGTTTGCTGCGGATATTAGCCAGCGTGACCAAGTGTTTGCTGCGGTTGCTCATGCAGAAGCTGAGCTAGGTGGTTTTGATGTAATGATCAACAACGCAGGGATTGCGCAAGTTAAGCCAATTGCAGAAGTTCGCCAAGAAGATATGGACTTAATCTTTAAAATCAACGTAGATGGCACTATGTGGGGCATTCAAGCTGCCAGTGAAAAATTCCAAGAGCGTAAGCACAAAGGGAAAATCATTAATGCCTCTTCCATTGCAGGCCATGACGGTTTCGCTATGTTAGGTGTATATTCTGCGACCAAATTTGCGGTGCGTGCTTTAACACAAGCGGCAGCGAAAGAGTACGCAAGTTCAGGTATTACCGTAAATGCGTATTGCCCAGGTATTGTTGGGACAGACATGTGGGTGGAAATCGATGAGCGCTTTGCTGAAATTACAGGCGCGCCAAAAGGTGAGACTTACAAAAAATATGTTGAAGGTATCGCATTAGGCCGTGCTCAAACTCCTGATGATGTCGCGGGCTTAGTGGCGTTCTTAGCAAGCGATGACTCTGACTATATTACAGGACAATCTATCCTGACGGATGGCGGGATTGTTTACCGTTAATAGAAGTTAGTAATATTAGGATGGCAATGATAGCCGCTGTGAATTATTCACCGCGGCTTTTTGCGTTATGCGGCGTGGTTTTGCAGGTCAGTTAAAATAGCGTCGGCTTGTGTCCAAAGCAAGGAACCGCCTTCTTGTGTGTATAAATGATGGCTACAGTTGAAAAAACGGTCGGCCAAAATATCACCAAAATCAGGAGAGTGTACGGTGCTCATATCTAATTCACCATACCATAATGAGGTTGGGCAGGTGATGTCTTCAGGGGTGAACTTCCAGTTCTGCAGGGAAAGTAATAAATCTTGCACATAGCCTTGATTGCCTTGAGAAAAAGCACGGCGTATACAATCGGTATAGGCCTCTAAAAAATGCGCTTCATTGTATAATTGTTGGTCAATTTCTGCACTGCAATTGAGAATAAACGCCAATAGCCATTCTCCAGTGACATTTTTTTGTAACCAGTCGGATAAGTTCTCAGGTGTATTCAGTGCTTGTTCCTGCATATTCACTACGTCAGCGGTTAATTTAGCGCGAGTCGCAGGGTATTCGAATTGGTCTTGCCCAGACACAATCGAAAGGGATGCAGGCTGGCAATAATGGGCAACCGCCATCGCGAAAACACCACCTTGGGAAAAACCCAGTACCGAAAATTGGTTAATTGCTAGGTTATCAAGTAGTGCTTGAATATCGGATGCAAAGCTTTTTAATGATTTTTGGGCGTGAAAAGTGGAATCACCAAGGCCAGCACGTTCTGGCACAATTAAGCGAATGTTGTATTTTTCCAGCAAATCTAAGCCAAAGCCAAGGTTGCCACTCATTCCTGCACCAGTACAAAAAATAACAGGAAAACCTGTTTTGGGCCCTGATTCAAACCAGCAAAGTTGACGGCCATCAGAGAGCGTCATGAAGTGTTGGCGTGGGTTAATCAACGGCACATTGTACATGGTAAATTCCTAAAACAGGCAGAGACAGATTGGGTGATAAGATAGGTCAGTTAATAATTATTCAAACTGGCATTGTTATAGTTGCAATTTTAAAGTATTAAAGAGGTAAATTGCAAAATATTAGCTGAATAATTAGCTAAAAGGAGTAAAAATGGCGTTTTCAGAGTCAGAAAAACAGGTTCTATTAGCGGTTAAAGGCGTGGGGCCGATGGTGATCAGCCGTTTAGAACAGATGGAGTTCTCATCATTGGCTCAGCTTAGTGAAGCATCTTATGATGAAATTTTAATTGCTGGTGCTGCACTGACAGGTTCAAGTTGCTGGAAAAATAGCCCGCAAGCTAAGAGAGCAGTTGAAGGGGCTATCTTAGCTGCAAAGCAAGCGCTTGAATCAGAGCGTTAATCTACTTTGTGTTTCATTTTCCATTTTTTGCTACGCAGGATATTGAGCATTTGAACGGCCATGGAAAAGAACATTGCGAAATAGATATACCCTTTAGCAACATGAACTTGAACGCTTTCGAGTATCAGTGTAAAGCCGACTAAAATTAAAAAAGAGAGCGCGAGAATTTTAACGGATGGGTAGCGTTCGACAAAATCACCAATACTTTTTGCGGCTAACATCATGATAAGCACTGCAATAATCACTGCGGCCATCATAATAAACAGATGGTCCGAAAGTCCCACAGCGGTGATAACGGAATCGAGGCTAAAAATAATATCTAACAATGCAATTTGTACAATAGCACCCCAAAATGAATGCACTTGCCGCTGCGCAAGATTGTTTTCGTCCTCTCCTTCAATGGTTTCAAAGATTTCTTGGCTGGCTTTCCATATAAGGAAAATTCCCCCTGCACATAAAATGATATCTCGAGCGGAAACAACATGGTCTGCAATGGTGAATAACGGGGTTGTGAGGCGTGATAACCAGGCAATTGAGGCTAATAAGGCAAGGCGCATGACCATCGCTGCAATTAGCCCTGTACGCCGGGCACTATTTTGTTGGTGAGCGGGGAGCTTACTCACTACGATACTCAAAAAAATAATATTATCGATACCTAAAACAATTTCCAAAATGGTTAGAGTGGCAAGTGCCATCCAAGCATTGGGGTCGAGTATCCATTCAAACATCTGTGTACCTTTTACTATGAAACAGGGATAAATGTTTATCGTCTGCTTTGGTACAGGCGACACCTTGTTGATTACGCGAGATTAAAATGCCGAGCTAACAGTGGGGCGGTAAAATCTTTTTTAAGGTAAAAGCCGCGAGGAAGCGTCATAATGGGTTGGCCAAACTCACCAATGGCTTCTGTCAGTGCCTTATTGTTTGCCGCTTTTGGGCGGATTTGTAGGACTTGCCCATGGCGTGCCGTAATTGTTTCGACTTTTCCCAACACAATCAAATCCATTAACTCCTCCCAATCTTGCCGTAGTAACTGTTCCTCAAGCGGAGATGGGCTCCAAATTAATGGGTTAGCGACCCGACGTTCCGCTAAGGGAATTTGGCGTTCACCTTCAATAGGAAACCACAGTATACGCGATAGTTTACGCCGTACATGGCTATTTTCCCATGTTAAACCGCTGTTCCCTGTTAAAGGGGCTACAGAGACAAAGGTTGTTTCGAGAGGAACGCCATGGCGGTCGATAGGGATAGTTTTGAGCTCAATGCCAATGTGGGCAAAATCTTGCTCCGCCTTACTCCCTGCACTCGCCCCTAAATAATATTCAAGTAGCATGCCTACCCAGCCTTTATCACGTTTTAGGTCAGGGGGGATAGGGACACTGGCAAATTGAGCGAGCTCACCTAATGTATAGCCGGCAAGCGCTTGAGCCCGACTCATTAAAGTAGCTTCGTTATCTGGCGGCTGTGGTGGTGTAAATGACATAATTCTCTAAAAATTAGGTGTATAAAAAACAGTCAAAAATAATTCAAACAATTAAGAGAGTATAACACTTTTTCATGATTATTTTTAACTGCATGATATATATGTAGTTAATGCTTTTTATCCAACGGTATTAAATTTTGTTTATCGGGTTATTCATGTTCATCCCAAGATAATCACAGGATCATGCACTAGGTTATCCACAGGTTTTCTGGATAACTGTGTAAAACAGTGATTACTGTGTGTATTTACAGCCTTGACGAATGGGGTTTTATGACTTCCGTCACAAAAAGTGAGTAAGTTAAACACATTAGTTGTGGATAAATACGACGTTGATTGATATTTACTCAGTTAAAGTCCTAAGCTTTTTAGTTAAAAAATCAACCAGTGGATAATGTGTTTTTTTGGGCTTTATTTCTTTGATTTATCAACGTTTATTGGATTTTAATTATTTTTGATAAAAACCTGATTTGGGGATATACCCTGATTGCTATAGGGTTGTTCACATGGATATCCACAGAAAAAGTGAATAACATCCTTATTATTCACCTTGGCTGTTTATAACTATCATAAATTAGACAGGTTATCCTCAGAAGGCTTAAACCATGCGGATTTAAAATCAAACCAACCAAAGGTATTCATCCTAACGCCGCGCATAGTGCGTTGACCTTGTAACTCAAGCCAGTGGTGAAATATAGGATGAAAGATTTGTGAGTCAATCAAGCTTTCACACCACGCTTCGACATCAAAAGTATTATCTCGCCATTGATTTAATTGCGTATCGAGGCTATCACCAAGGCATTGGCGTAATAGTGGCATTTCATACAAAGTGGCAAAGATAGAAAACTCAAGGGGTTTAAAAAAATTGGCGGTGGCTAGCCAAATATCACTTTGAGAATTGCCGTTAAACCAGTCATCATAGTCAATAATGTTGATTTTTAACTCGACCCCTTGTTCATGCAACACTCGCTTCATAATTTGGCTGATTGCGTAGAATTCATGGTGATTATGGTAAAACGTCACAGTGAGTTCGGAGAGGTCTTCTGGTTTAGGAAATAGCGTGAGCATTTTACTGTGGTGCCAGTGCAGTAATAGGCCATAAGCAGGTGCCCAGTGGCGCTGATAGAACGGTTCACAATGGGCAAGCAAATTCACGGGTGTGAGGAAGCTGCATAGCCATTTGCGAACGTCTTCCCGCTGTGATAACTCAGAGCGTTGATCCATCAATAAAAAATAACAGCCTTCTTCCATACGGCTTTCTAAGGAATCATTATGGTGTTTATCACCATCCATTTTTAAAGTGGTACACACCATTTGTTCTGAAAGTTCAGGTACAACCCAAATAGTGACTTCATCCAATAGGGCGCGATAACCAAAGTAGCGGTCAAAGGCGGTAATGGTTAGCTTTTGAGGTAGGTTTTTATCAACTTGGTAGGGGCCAGTGCCAATAGGACAGCGGTTAAAGTTTTCTAGGCTTTCCCACTCTTTAGGTAAAATAGCCGCATGGTGACTACCTAACAACCAAGGCAGTTGTTTATCAGGCTGGTTTAACTGAATATCAATGACATAAGGCTGCGGTGAACTCACTGATTGAATATGGGAAAATAGCGGCCAGCACTGTTTTAAACGTAATAATGAGTAAATAATATCTTCCGCAAGCATTTCCCGCCCATGATGGAAATAGATAGCAGGGCGTAAATAGAAACGCCAATGGGTGTCACTGATGTCCTGCCAATGGTGAGCTAGCCCATCTTCTACTTCCCCTTTTTCCTCATTTATATGAGTTAACCCATTAAAAATTTGGCTCATTAAATGAATTTCGGAGCGGCGCATAGGGGCTCCAGGCAATAAATTGGGGAAATCACGGTAATAAATAATGCGTAAAAGGTTTTTTCCTTGCCGATAGCTGCGCTCTAATTCGGAAAGCACCATTTGTCGGATCGTTTCTTTATCACCCACTAACGCCACGAGTTTTTCAATGCTTTCCTCTTTAAGCAACTGTTCTGCTTGGGCTTGCTGAAGTTCTAACCCATTCACATGGAAAATAAGTGTAGAACGCTTGCCTCGACCAGATTCGGCTTGCCAACTTAACCAACCATGGCCTTGCATATTATTTAATAACGTTCGTACATGACGGCGCGAACAGAACAAGATATCAGCAATATCCTGCAACGTGGTTTCACTGTCGTGCCCTTGAAAATGTTGCCAGAGGCGAACGAATTGTGTTTGTAAGCGTGTATTAGACATAAAAGAGGAACTCCGGCAAAAATTGCATCAATTTTAATTTCCTAATATCTGCGGATAATAGGTGGCAGTAAGTAGCTCGTTTGGCGTGCAATTGCAGGCCGACTCCCCCATTTAGAGTAGTGGTGTCTGTCACCAAGCCGGTTTTTACCGGCTTTTTTTTATTTTTTCGTCATATTTCACGTTATGGCTGTGTTGGCTTCGTTCAGCCACCTTCGTCACATACTTATTTTTTCGTCATATTTTGCGCCATGGCTGTGTTGGCTTCACTCAGCTACCCTAGTCACATACTGGTGTATGCTCCTAGGGATATCTTCATTTTGCCGCCTTGCCACAACACAAACTATTTAGAAAAAATTGTTAGTTGTTAATTGTTAATTGTTAATTGTTAATTGTTCATGGGCATTCGTTTAACTAATTATACAGGAAGAAATTAATGGGGAAGTGATCTTTGAGGGGGAAAAAGTGTAAAGAACGAAGAGTTCCGCATTTTTGAAGCGAAAAGCAGCAATATCAGTAAAAAGAGGGGAGAAAAGCGGAACTACGCCCACGGAAGTAGGCGTAGTGCAAAGACTAGTTCATAAAGGACGGGATTTGTTGCTCATAATTTTTTATTTGGTCGACATGCTGCAATGTCAGGCCAATACTATCTAAGCCATTCATCATGCAATGACGGCGGAAACTGTCAATTTCAAAATGATAGGTTTTATCCCCTGCGGTGACCGTTTGTGCTTCTAAATCAACAGTAAACTGGCAACCTTCGTGGCTGTTGACGTAGTTAAACATCTCATCCACTTCTTGCTCGCTTAATTTGATTGGCAACAGTTGGTTATTGAATGAGTTGCCGTAAAAAATATCTGCGAAGCTTGGTGCAATAACGACTTGGATGCCAAAATCCGTCAGTGCCCATGGTGCATGTTCACGAGACGATCCGCAGCCAAAGTTTTCGCGGGCTAACAAAATACTCGCCCCTTTGAATACCGGTTTATTTAGTACAAAATCAGGGTTAGGCTGCTGACCATTCTCATCTAAAAAACGCCAGTCATTAAATAAATGTTGACCAAAACCTGTGCGGGTGACTTTTTGTAAAAATTGCTTTGGAATAATCGCGTCTGTGTCCACATTCGCGGCGTCTAAAGGAGCAACAATGCCCACATGGGTGATTAACTTGTCCATTTTTCTCTCCTTTAAATCTGAATATCGCGAACATCGGCGAAATGACCATTAATCGCCGCCGCAGCTGCCATTGCAGGGCTGACTAAATGGGTGCGACCTGCACGGCCTTGGCGACCTTCAAAGTTACGGTTACTGGTTGACGCGCAGCGTTCACCTGGATTTAAGCGGTCATTGTTCATGGCTAAGCACATGGAGCAGCCAGGTAACCGCCATTCAAAGCCTGCATCAATAAAAATTTTATCCAAACCTTCTTGTTCTGCTTGGGCTTTTACAGGTCCCGATCCCGGAACCACAATAGCTTGTACGCCATCAGCCACTTTTTTGCCTTTAGCAATTGCTGCGGCTGCACGTAAATCTTCAATACGTGAGTTAGTACATGAACCGATAAACACTTTATCGATTTTGACATCAGATAACTTAATACCTGATTGTAACCCCATATAGGCTAACGCTTTTTCAGCAGATGCGCGCTCAACAGGATCCGCAAAAGACTCTGGTGCAGGGATCGGTTGGTTGATTGCAATCACTTGCCCTGGGTTGGTTCCCCAAGTCACTTGTGGTGCAATGCTGCTAGCTTGAATAGTGATGACTTTATCAAATTTAGCATCATCATCCGTTTTTAAGGTCTTCCAATAAGCAACTGCGTCATCCCATTGCTGGCCTTTTGGTGCAAACTGACGGCCTTTCATGTAATCAAATGTTGTCGCATCTGGTGCGATAATACCTGCTTTTGCGCCCAATTCGATGGCCATATTACAAACCGTCATGCGGCCTTCCATACTCAGGTTTTCAATGGCTTCACCACAAAACTCAACAATATAGCCTGTACCACCTGCGCTGCCTGTTGTACCAATGATCGCCAAAACAATATCTTTTGCTGTAATGCCTGCAGGAGCCTTGCCGACCACTTCAATTTTCATCGTTTTTGCACGAGCTTGCTTCAGTGTCTGGGTCGCCATAACATGCTCAACTTCTGACGTACCGATGCCAAACGCTAATGCACCAAAAGCACCATGGGTTGCGGTATGTGAGTCCCCACACACAATCGTCATACCTGGTAAAGTAATACCTTGCTCTGGCCCCATAACATGTACAATACCTTGGTATGGGTGGTTCAAATCATACAGGGTGACGCCAAACTCTTTGCAGTTTTTCATCAATTCTTGCATTTGAATACGCGCCATATCACCACAAGCATTGATGTCTTTGGTTTGGGTGGACACGTTATGATCCATCGTAGCAAATGTTTTATTTGGTTGATGCAATGGACGGTTTTTGGTTCTTAACCCATCAAACGCCTGTGGAGAGGTGACTTCGTGTACCAAATGACGGTCGATATAAATCAAAGGGATTTCATTTTCGACTTCACGTACCACGTGAGCATCATATAATTTTTGATATAAAGTTTTGGCCATGATTAAACCCCTTGTGCAATATAACGAGCAATAACATCGCCCATTTCACTGGTACTGATTGATTTGCCCGCACCCGCTAAATCGGATGTTCTGTGGCCATCTTCTAATGCTTTGTTAACTGCACGCTCTATTGCATCAGCAGCATCGGCTTGGTTTAAGCTAAAGCGTAATAACATTGAGGCAGATAAAATTTGGGCAATTGGGTTTGCAATATTTTTACCTGCGATATCAGGCGCTGAGCCGCCGGCTGGTTCATATAAACCAAAACCGTCTGCATTTAAGCTCGCCGATGGCAACATGCCCATCGAGCCTGTGATCATTGCGCACTCATCAGAGATAATGTCGCCAAATAAGTTAGAACATAAAACCACATCAAACTGAGATGGTGCTTTAATCATTTGCATCGCGGCGTTATCGATATACATATGATTAACTTCGACATCAGGGTATTCTTTGGCGATTTGGTTGACAACTTCACGCCATAATACAGAGCTTTGCAAGACGTTTGCTTTATCGATTGAAGTCACTTTATGTGTACGTTTACGCGCAGATTCGAATGCGATACGTGCAATACGCTCGATTTCGTAACGATGATACACTTCGGTATCAAACGCATATTCTTCACTGCCTTCGCCTTTGCGGCCTTTTGGTTGGCCGAAGTAAATCCCACCCGTTAATTCACGAACACACAGAATATCAAAGCCTTGTGCAGCGATATCTGCACGTAACGGGCAAAATGCCTCTAAGGCTTGGTATAAACGCGCAGGGCGCAGGTTGCTGAATAATTTGAAATGCTTACGTAATGGTAATAATGCCCCTCGTTCTGGTTGGCTATCGGGTGGCAAATGTTCCCATTTTGGGCCGCCAACTGAGCCAAACAACACAGCATCAGCTTCTTCACAACCTTTTACCGTCGCTTGCGGCAGTGGTTCACCATGATTATCGATGGCTGCACCACCGACATCATATTCTTTGGTGTTAATCGTAATAGCAAAGCGTTTGCTCACAGCATCCAAGACTTTATGTGCTTGTGCCATTACTTCTGGACCGATACCATCTCCCGGTAATACGGCAATTTGATAACTAGACATGGTTACACTGCTTCCTTTGTGTTTGATTGTAATTCTTGGTTTATTTTTTGTTTTTCGATTTCGACTTGTTCAGAACGCCAAATGCTGTTTAAGACGTGAACCATCGCTTTTGCTGAGGATTCAACGATATCTGTCGCTAAGCCCATGCCGTGGAACTTGCGGTTATGGCATTCCACTACGATATCCACTTGGCCTAATGCGTTTTCACCATGGCCTTTTGCAGATAACTGATAAGAAACTAATTTCATTGGGTAATTGGTGATGTTGCTAAAGGCTTGGTAGATAGCATCTACGGGACCATTACCTGTTGCAGCTTCAGATTTCACTTCATCGCCACACTGCATTTTGACGGTTGCGGTTGCCACAATGCTTGAACCAGACTGTGTACTGAAATAATCCATCACAAAGTGGTCAGTTTCATCTTGTTGCTTCGTAAAGAAAGCCAAGGCTTCTAAATCATAATCAAACACTTGACCTTTTTTATCGGCTAAGTTCAAAAACGCGGTATACAACTCATCCAATTTGAAGTCTTTGCCTTCGTGATAGCCCATTTCTTCCATACGGTGTTTCACGGCAGCGCGGCCAGAACGAGAGGTTAAATTTAATTTCTCTGCTTTTAAACCAATTGATTCAGGCGTCATGATTTCGTAAGTTTCGCGATTTTTTAATACGCCATCTTGGTGAATACCCGAGGAGTGGGAAAACGCATTGCTACCAACTACGGCTTTATTGGCTGGGATTGGTGTGTTGCATAATTGGCTAACTAATTGGCTAGTGCGGTAAATTTCTTTGTGATTAATATTGGTATGGACATTTAACATCTGCTCGCGCAATTTAATCGCCATAATGACTTCTTCTAATGCGGTATTACCTGCACGCTCACCTAATCCGTTGATTGTCCCTTCTACTTGACGAGCTCCCGCTTGAACGGCGCTAATAGAGTTTGCGACGGACATACCTAAGTCATCGTGGCAGTGAACGGAAATAATGGCTTTATCAATATTTGGAACACGGTTATACAAATCGGTAATGATACCGCCAAACTGATAAGGTGTTGTGTAGCCTACGGTATCAGGAATGTTAATGGTGGTTGCACCAGCATTAATGGCCGTTTCAACAATACGGCATAAATTGTCAGGGTCTGTACGTCCCGCATCTTCGCAAGAAAATTCAACATCATCTGTGTAGCGTCTTGCCCGTTTGATAGAGTTGATTGCCATATCCATTACACCATCAAACGATTTATTTAATTTTTTCTCCATATGTAAATTGGAGGTGGCTAAGAAGATATGAATACGGAAGGCTTCAGCTACTTTTAAGGATTCTGCCGCAACATCGATATCATTTTCAACACAGCGAGCTAATGCACAGATACGGCTATTTTTAATTTCACGGGCAATAGTTTGAACTGATTCGAAATCGCCAGGTGATGACACAGGGAAACCTGCTTCAATAATATCAACGCCTAAGCGTTCTAATGCGAATGCGATTTGTAATTTCTCTTTTACGGACAAACTTGCTTGTAACGCCTGCTCACCATCACGTAACGTGGTATCAAAAATAATGACTTGGTTGCTCATATTGTGTTCCTCATATCGAATTTTGTTTTAATAAATTGAGTTTATGTTCTTCCAAAGCCGCAGGCATAAAAAAACCCGCGGGTTGCGCGGGTTCTTAATGTTTGTGGACAGTGCCTTTCTATTTTCCGTCCATAAGCATACCGCGCAAATTTAATGCGAGTAGTAGTAGGCTTAGTAGGCGAATAGAAAATGTCATTTTAAACTGTCTCTCATCGGTTTCTAAATTAAACTGTATTTATTGATACGTGATCTTAAAGTTAATGTCAATCATGGATTTCTGACTGTTTTTTACCAATTGTGAATTAAGTTCTTGAGTTAGGGTATGTGACTATTTTCACTAATTTCCATGATGTTTTTGCCTATCTTTTGAGTCTAAACTTAGGGTAAAATTCTTTTAGTGAATTTTATCGGTGTCTTTCATTTGTGTAACTTATTGTTTTTTAAGTTATTGCTTTCTTTTTTGAGTTTAATGATTTGTAAAAAAGATAAAATACATAAAATTGATTACTAAAATCAATATCTGTTGATTAACTTAGTTGTCTAATAAATGAATAAGTAAAAATTAATCTGATAATAAGAATATTTACAGAATCCAAATGCGATTTATTATGATTTCTTCGGGAAATTGTTTTATTATTTTTACTGAGAGTAATCGTGATTCTAATACAAAAATATCACTCATTACCTTGGTGAATGTTTGCGTTTTATAATGATATCTATTCTGTGAATCATAATTAATGAGTAAAGTAATAGAAACGTCGTTTTAATAAATGCAGGGAAAGCGAAATAGCTTACTATCTATAAGTTGTTTCAGAAATAATATTTAACGAGTTTATATATTCGTCGGTTTTTTTAAGATGAATTTGCCTTTTCGTTAATGAAAAATGATAAATATATTTAGTGGAGTAAAAAATGACTGATTTTGATACGATTTCAACAGGTAAAAAAGAAAGCAGCGATATTCACCTACGTAATGTTGATTTAAATTTATTAACTGTTTTTGATGTCGTTATGCAGATGCAAAATGTCACGAAAGCAGCGCAAGTTTTGGGGATGTCTCAACCTGCGGTGAGTAATGCGGTTTCACGTTTAAAGTCAATGTTTAACGATGAACTATTTGTTCGTTATGGTCGTGGTATCCAGCCGACATCGCGGGCAAAACAGCTTTTTGGGCCAGTAAGACAAGCGTTGCAATTAGTGCATAATGAGTTACCTGGCGCGGGCTTTGATCCACAAGATAGCGATCGTGTGTTTAATTTATCGATTTGTTCACCTTTAGATATTCGTCTGGCTGCTATGATTGTTGCAAAGTTTAAAGTGGCCTCACCTAATATTAATGTGTTTATTCATTCATTCTTGGATAATAACATTGCACATCAATTAAAATATCAAGAAATAGATTTCTTTATTGGATATAACCAATTCGAAAAACCCGAATATCAACATCAGATTTTATTTAATGATGAACTGGTATTAGTTACAGCGAATAACCATCCGCGAATTGTTAATTCTATTAAAGAGCATGATTTAGTGAATGAACGACACGCAATTATGTCAATGGACAACATTGGTTCATTCAGCAAACCTTATTATTATAATACTGAATTGTCCCATACTATTAGTTATCAAGGCACTGATCTCAGTAGTGTATTAAATATCGTTGCACAAACCGATTTAGTTGCAATTGCACCTAAATGGTTAGTTGAACATTATACAGGGCAATTGAAATTACGTACTTTACCGTTGCTTTTAGAAAGTCAGTCTCGTCCTTGTTATCTGACATGGCATGAATCAACTGCAAGGGATAAAGGCCACCAATGGATGAAATCACAATTCAGCCAAATGATTACAGAACTCTTGGACCAAGCTGTCGCGGCTTAAGCTAAATACTCTGAATGGAGCCTTGAACTATAAGATTCTTGGCTCCAAGACAAGTTAATTAACTCATTCTAGAAAATACAATGATGAGTTTTGCGGCAAACATAACATTTGCAGAAAATTTACATACAAAAACTTTCCTCCTACGTTATTAGTCGATACACTGCCGATATTCAGCTAACACTTGTAAGCTGAAATGATAAAACGGTTAAGTTCTTGTGAAGATACCGAGTGACTTATATCAATAATGACCGATAGGGAATTAACTTTGATTACTGAAAATCTATATCCATACCATTTAGTTAATCGCTTACGTAGCAGAATCAATGCACACGAATCAGCGAGCCGGATAGCTTTCAGTCAATGGAATAATGGGCAACAAAGCTCATTAACATGGAATGAAGTGGGGGAGCGCATCTCTGCGATTTCTCGCCACCTCTTAGCCTTAGAAGTTTCAACACAGGAAAATATTGGGTTATTTGCCCATAACAGCATGAATTGGTCACTGATTGACTTAGCGTCACTTCAGATTAGAGCTGTAACTGTTCCGCTTTATGCAACCAGCAGTGTTGAACAAGCCGCTTATATTATCAACGATGCCAACATTAAAGTGTTGTTTGTCGGTGAACAAACGCAATATGACATTGCGTGCCAATTGCCTGCGCTTTGCCCGCAATTAAAAATGATTGTCGTCATGGACGAGGGGGTTGAACTGATTGATAACTCAGTGGCAACCTTACACTTGTCGACTTTTATGGTACAAGCACAGCCTGAATACCAAATGGAGCTGGATGCCCGAATTTCAGCCCATAACCTCAGTGATTTATTTACGATTATCTATACATCTGGCACTACAGGTGAGCCAAAAGGCGTTATGTTGGATTACTACAATATGGCTGCCCAACTGTATCTGCACGATGAACGATTACAACTCACCGCCGATGATATTTCGTTAAGCTTCTTACCGCTATCTCATGTGTTTGAGCGCGCCTGGAGTTTCTATGTCATGCACGTGGGGGCACTTAACGTCTATTTAACGGACACCAATTTAGTGCGAGAAGCGCTAGCTGATGTCAAACCAACGGTGATGTGTGCAGTGCCGCGTTTCTATGAAAAAGTTTACAGCGCGGTGCAAAGTAAGGTATCGAAAGCGCCGTGGGTACGAAGAATGCTATTTAAGGTGGCAATTTCCCTTGGTAAACGTCGCATTAAAGCGTTGTCAAAAGGCGGAGTGCCATCATTAACAAATCGGGCTATCTTCCCATTAGCGGATAAACTGGTTTTAAGTAAGATACGCGAGGGGTTAGGAGGGCGTATTCGTTTTATGCCCGCTGCAGGAGCGCGTTTAGATGACGATGTTATTGCCTTTTTCTTATCCGCAGGCGTGGATATTAAATATGGCTATGGTATGTCAGAAACATGTGCGACGGTTTCATGTTGGGAAGAGGGTAAATATCCACTAGGTTCGATTGGTACACCATTATCTTCGGTTGAAGTGCGTATCGGTAAAGATGA
Source organism: Providencia vermicola (assembly GCF_020381325.1). Lineage (GTDB taxonomy): Bacteria > Pseudomonadota > Gammaproteobacteria > Enterobacterales > Enterobacteriaceae > Providencia > Providencia vermicola. The sequence goes on along the minus strand of NZ_JAGSPI010000004.1, from coordinate 297,026 downwards.
TGAGATCCAAGTCAAGGGCCCTGTCGTGATGAAAGGTTATTACAATCGCCCGAATGAAACCTTAGACACGTTTACCTCCGACGGTTGGTTAAAAACAGGTGATGCAGGGAAAATTGACGAGCAAGGTAATTTATATATTACGGATAGACTCAAAGACTTAATGAAAACGTCTAACGGCAAGTATATTGCACCTCAAATGATTGAAGGGGTATTAGGCCAAGACAAATTTATTGAGCATATTGCCGTCATTGCCGATGCACGTAAGTTTGTTTCTGCATTGATAGTTCCTTGTTATGACAGCCTAGAAGAGTACGCGCATTCGATTAACTTAAAGTATCGTGATCGCCTTGAGTTACTGAAAGATTCTAATATTGTGGCACTTTTTGAAGCTCGCTTAAAAGAACTTCAAAAAAATATAGAGAATTTTCATCAAGTTAAGCGTTTTACTTTGTTGCCCACTACGTTTTCAATGGAAAAAGGGGAATTAACGCCTACGTTGAAATTACGCCGTAAGATTATTTCTGAACGCTATCAATTAGAAATTGAATCTATGTATCAAGAGTAATTAAGCATTTTATTATCAGGCTTATCTACTTCGGTAGGTGAGCCTGATTTCTATATATTCATTTCATCCATGTTCTTTCTTTTTTCTTATTCATTACTGCCTGCAGTGCAAAATATTTCACGTCGTTAGTTGATTGGAAAATAGTCAATATTTCTTCCGTTTTTTCCATATGCAGTTATTCACTCTGTGAACGATAAATGTTTAAGATGATGTGAAATACTCGCTATTTTTGTGCTGAAATGATGTTTGCTTCGTTTCAGCCAGAGAGATATGTTAATAGCACGCATTAACCTGTTTAAACGATAAAAATAAAGGGGTAATTAATACCTCTTAACTTGCAAATAATGTCTGGGGGCAAACTCATGGAGAAGTTGTCGGGAGCTGAAATGGTCGTCAAATCATTGATTGACCAAGGAGTAAAGCACGTGTTTGGATATCCAGGCGGTGCAGTATTAGATATTTATGATGCGCTTCATACAGTTGGTGGTGTGGAACATATTTTGGTGCGTCATGAACAAGCCGCAGTGCATATGGCCGATGGCTATGCTCGCTCAACAGGGGATGTTGGCGTGGTTCTCGTCACTTCAGGCCCCGGGGCAACTAATGCGATTACTGGCATAGCAACTGCTTATATGGACTCTGTGCCGATGGTGGTGCTATCAGGGCAGGTTGCTAGCTCTTTAATTGGTAATGATGCATTCCAAGAATGTGACATGGTAGGAATATCTCGCCCGATAGTGAAACACAGTTTCTTAATTAAAAGTGCTGAAGAAATTCCTGAGACGATTAAAAAAGCCTTCTACATTGCGGCGAGTGGTCGTCCTGGACCTGTCGTTATCGATTTCCCGAAAGATACGGTAAACCCTGCACTTAAGTTTCCTTATCATTACCCTGAATCTGTTTCTTTACGCTCGTATAACCCTACACTGCAAGGGCACAAAGGGCAGATCAAAAAAGCACTATCTAAATTAGTCGCTGCGAAAAAACCCGTCTTCTATATTGGTGGCGGTGCGATTAACGCCAATTGCTCAGCGGAAATCATTGAACTAGCAGAGTCATTAAAATTGCCTGTTGTATCCACGTTGATGGGCCTAGGGGCATTTCCTGAAACTCATAAGCAATCCGTAGGGATGTTAGGTATGCATGGGACTTATGAAGCAAATAAAGTCATGCATAATTCAGATGTCATTTTTGCTGTTGGCGTGCGGTTTGATGACCGCACTACGAATAATTTAGAAAAATATTGTCCGAATGCGACGGTGATCCAAATTGACGTTGACCCAACCTCAATTTCAAAAACGGTAAATGCAGATATTCCGATTGTTGGTGATGCGAAATCAACCTTAAAACAAATGTTAGGGCAATTAGACCAAGCTTCAGCTAAACAAGATGAAAATGCATTAAAAGATTGGTGGAAAGACATTGAAGAGTGGCGCAAAAAACAGTGTCTACGTTATGAAACCAATCAAACGAAAGTCAAACCACAGCAAGCCATTGAAATGATTTACCGTTTAACAAATGGTGAGGCATATGTGACATCTGATGTTGGTCAGCATCAAATGTTTGCCGCATTATATTATCCTTTTGATAAACCAAGACATTGGATAAATTCGGGTGGCCTCGGCACGATGGGCTTTGGCTTACCCGCTGCATTAGGGGTGAAATTAGCCCATCCAAATTCAACAGTGGTTTGTGTGACGGGGGATGGCAGCATCCAGATGAATATCCAAGAGCTATCAACAGCATTGCAATACGGCTTGCCTGTGTTAGTTCTGAACCTCAATAATGGCTTTTTAGGGATGGTGAAACAGTGGCAGGATATGATTTATCAAGGCCGCCATTCACAATCCTATATGCAATCGCTCCCAGATTTTATTAAATTAGCGCAGGCATATGGCCATGTTGGGATTTCAATTGCTTCTCCTGATGAGCTGGAAGACAAACTCAAGCAAGCGCTTGTGGAAGTGAATGAAAACCAACGCTTAGTATTTGTTGATATCAATATTGATGAAACCGAACACGTTTATCCAATGCAAATCCGTGGTGGAGCAATGGACGAAATGTGGTTGAGTAAAACAGAGAGGACCTGATTATGCGTCGTATTTTATCCGTTTTATTAGAAAATGAATCAGGTGCTTTGTCTCGTGTCATAGGTCTGTTTTCTCAACGTGGTTATAATATTGAAAGTTTGACGGTTGCACCCACTGATGACCCAACGTTGTCACGAATGACTATCCAAACAAAAGGCGATGCGAAAGTTCTTGAGCAAATTGAGAAACAGTTGCACAAGCTGGTGGATGTTCTGCGTGTGAGTGAGCTGACGGCTTCAGCACATATCGAGCGTGAGATCATGTTAGTGAAGCTTCAAGCGTCTGGTTATGGGCGTGATGAAGTGAAACGCTGCGCAGATATTTTCCGTGGGCAAATCGTTGATGTTACACCAACGCTTTATACCGTTCAGCTCGCAGGAACAAGCGATAAACTGGATGCTTTCATCGAATCAGTACGTGGTGTTGCTGAAATTGTTGAAGTTGTACGCTCGGGTATTGTCGGTGTTTCACGTGGTGACAAAATTATGCGGTGAAAAATTTATCTTCCAAAGGTAGAATACTCGGATATAAGGCCTCGAATGACTCGAGGCTGCTCCCGAAATTAAAAAGAGGTTAACGTGAAACTGGATGAGATAGCCCGTCTAGCGGGTGTTTCCCGCACAACGGCTAGTTATGTGATCAACGGCAAGGCCAAGCAGTATCGAGTCAGCGATAAAACTGTTGAAAAAGTGATGGCAGTCGTCAGAGAGCACAATTACCATCCAAATGCAGTTGCTGCGGGGTTACGTGCAGGGCGCACCCGTTCCATTGGGTTAGTGATCCCTGATCTGGAAAATACCAGCTATACACGTATAGCAAATTATCTAGAAAGGCAGGCACGTCAACGTGGCTACCAACTGCTAATCGCGTGTTCTGAAGATCAACCTGACAACGAAATCCGTTGTGTTGAGCACCTTTTACAGCGCCAAGTTGATGCTATTATTGTGTCGACTGCACTTCCGCCAGAGCACCCTTTTTATCAGCGTTGGGCGAACCGTTCACTTCCTATCATCGCACTGGATAGAGCGCTTGAAAAAGAGCACTTTATTAGCGTTGTAGGAGATGACCAAGAAGATGCTTTCATGATTTCAGCTGAATTGCGTAAATTCAAAGCTGAATCGGTATTGTACTTAGGGGCATTACCTGAACTGTCTGTCAGCTATTTACGTGAACAAGGTTTCCGTAAAGCATGGAATGGCGATACGCGTGAACGTGAAGTTGACTATTTGTATGCAAATAGCTACGAGCGAGATTCTGCCGCAGAAGTATTTGCGAATTGGCTCGACAGCGGTAATGAGATGCCAGATGCGTTATTTACAACATCCTTTTCCTTACTCCAAGGCGTACTGGATGTGGCTCTTAAACGTAGTGGCCGTTTGCCTGAGCATATGGTTATTGCGACTTTTGGGGATAACGAATTATTGGATTTCCTCGGTTGCCCTGTGCTGTCACTTGCTCAGCGCCATCGTGATATTGCAGAGCGTATCTTAGAGCTAGTATTAGCTAGCCTCGATGAAAAGCAAAAACCCGATGCGGGTATCACTCGAATTCGTCGTGACTTATGTCGTCGTGGAAGTTTAGGTCGTAAGCAATAAAAGATAGCCGTAACTTTAGGCGATCAGTGTAAAGCCATTCAATAATGAGTGATGTTGATCACGATTATGAGTAATATAAGGGCCCCTATAATGTAGGTGCCCTTTTTTTGTAGGCTAAAAATAAGTAAATATTTAACTTTAGGAATTATCCTAATCGATTATTTATTTATTTTGTAACAAAAGCTAAATGCGATAAAAACAAAAATAAAAAAGGATTTTGCCTAGGTTTGCATTGGGTTGGTCACTGCGCTTGTAATTTTAATACTGTTTATTAAAACAGTTGTTTAGTTCAATGAAATATAACGATTTTATTTTGCTGGAGGGGCGTTTTTATCTTTACAGTGCATCAACACTGTTTTACGAACAGATTAAAAGTAAAGAATTGGTACGAAATACACTGATTAAAAATGAGATAGAGATTGGATTTAGCCTCGTTTGTATGATTTTTAAACAATAAACAGCCACTTTGCTATTTTGTGCGAAATTTATAAAATAAGCTAATTATATCAATTTGTTATTTCTTATTTTCTTTCCAAGTAAGATTTTACCCGTCCTTCTATTTTCTGAATTGTTCTGTAAATAAACCTAAAGCTAGGTGTGACTGGCTTGACAAGGTTTTCATACCATTCGTAAACTTTATATGTGGAGAATTGTGGGGTAAAGTGGGTAGCAAGGAAATAAAAGGGGTTTAATCGGGTATGTTTCGTGGGGCAACACTGGTTAATCTCGACAGCAAAGGGCGGCTAACCGTGCCTACTCGTTATCGAGGAATGCTGACCGAGGAAGCAAAAGGGCAAATGGTCTGTACCATTGACCTTCACCAGCCGTGCCTGCTGCTTTATACCTTGCCTGAATGGGAAATCATTGAAGAAAAGCTGTCTCGATTATCCACCATGAATGAAGCAGAACGACGTGTACAACGGCTTTTACTGGGTCATGCTAGCGAATGCCAGATGGATAATGCAGGACGTCTTTTGTTAGCCAATACATTGCGCCAACACGCAGGGCTAACCAAAGAGGTCATGTTGGTTGGCCAGATTAATAAATTTGAACTTTGGGATGAGCAAACTTGGTACAAACAAGTGGAAAATGATATCGCTGCAGAGCGTCTCACCACTGAACCACTCTCAGCCCGCTTACAGGATTTGTCACTATAACAATGACGCAACAGCAATTTAAGCACGTAACCGTATTATTAGATGAAGCCGTTAATGGCTTGAATATTAAGCCAAACGGTATTTATATCGATGGCACTTTTGGTCGAGGTGGGCATTCTCGCTTAATTTTAAGTCAATTGGGTGAGCACGGGCGTTTAATCGCCATTGACCGTGACCCAGAGGCAATTAAAGCTGCTGAAGCCATCGATGACCCGCGTTTTATGATTAAGCATGGCCCGTTCTCTGACATTGCACAATATGTGGAAGAAGAAGGGTTAGCGGGGCAAATTGATGGTGTTTTATTGGATTTAGGCGTGTCTTCACCGCAATTGGATGACCCAGAAAGAGGGTTTTCATTTATGCGAGACGGGCCATTGGATATGCGCATGGACCCAACCAAAGGGCAATCGGCACAGCAATGGTTAATGAACGCAGAGGCTGATGACATTGCATGGGTGTTGAAAACCTTTGGCGAGGAGCGTTTTTCGAAGCGTATCGCTAGGGCGATTGTGGAACGAAACCATAACCCCGAAGAAGAACCATTAACACGGACACGCCATCTGGCTGAATTAATTTCAAAAGTCAGCCCGATGAAAGATCGACATAAACATCCTGCAACTCGTAGCTTTCAGGCTATTCGTATCTACATCAATAGTGAGCTGGAAGAGATTGAGCAGGCACTAAACGGTGCGATGAAGGTTTTAGCACCAGAAGGGCGTTTGTCAGTTATCAGTTTTCACTCTTTGGAAGACAGATTAGTTAAACAATTTATCCGTAAAAACAGTAAAGGGCCAAGTGTGCCTGCTGGGATCCCACTGACAGAAACGCAAATTAAAGCATTAGGTGCCGCGCAGTTACGTGACTTAGGCAAAATGAAGCCTTCGGATAATGAAATTGACGAAAACCCACGCGCACGAAGTTCTGTGCTGCGTTTTGCAGAAAAGGCGACGCAATAATGGTTCCTGAAAGGCACAGCCTAGCACGCGTAATTGGACGTGATTTATTTCGCTACGGTATCGTTCCTTTGATTTTATTGGCTGCGATTATTATCAGTGCTGTATTTGTGGTTACAACGGCACATGAAACTCGCTTATTAACCGCAGCTAAAGACAAATTGTACGAAGAAAAAGATTCGTTGGATATTGAATGGCGCAATCTGATCCTCGAGGAAAACGCATTAGCGAGCCATAGCCGTATTGAGCGTTTGTCTGTTGATAAATTACAGATGGTTCAAGTTGAGCCATCACAAGAAAAAATTATTGTTTCTCAACAATAAAAAAGGTTCCCAATGAAAGCACCAAAAACAGCAAAAAATAAGAAACAAGAAGAAAGTACCAGCTTTGTCCGCTGGCGCTTTATTTTGCTGTGCGGGTGTATTGTCTTAGCGCTAGCAGGGTTATTAACGCGCGTGGCTTACCTGCAAATTATTGCCCCTGAAAAACTGGTTAAAGAAGGGGATATGCGCTCTTTGCGTGTTCAAGAAGTGGCAACGGCTCGGGGGATGATTAGCGATCGTGAAGGTCGGCAACTCGCGGTCAGCGTGCCAGTTAATGCAATTTGGGCAGATCCAAAAGAAGTGTTTGAAAAAGGTGGCATTAGCAATGATGAGCACTGGAAAGCGCTTGCAGACGCACTCGAAATTCCACTCGAGCAAATTACCAAGAAAATATCGGCCAACCCGCGTGGCCGTTTTGTATATTTAGCGCGTCAAGTTAACCCGTCTATCGGTGACTACGTTAAAAAATTAAAAATTCCAGGTATCTATCTGCGCAAAGAATCTCGCCGTTATTACCCTTCAGGCCCTGTGACAGCACACTTGTTAGGTGTGACAAACATTGATGGTGAAGGTATTGAAGGTGTTGAAAAAAGTTTTGACCGCTGGTTAAAAGGCGCTCCAGGAGAGCGTACGGTTCGTAAAGACCGCAATGGTCGCGTGATCGAAACGATTTCATCCGTCGATAGCCAAGCGGCGCATAACCTGACATTAAGTATCGATGAACGCATTCAATCAATTGTTTATCGTGAACTGACTCGCGGCGTGCAAGAAAATAAAGCGGAATCAGGTGTGGCAATTTTAGTGGATGTACATACTGGGGAAATATTGGCGATGGCCAATAGCCCATCGTATAACCCAAATAACCTTGCTGGCACAGCAATGGATGCCATGCGTAATCGCGCAATTACCGATATTTTTGAACCAGGTTCAACAGTAAAACCAATGGTGGTAATGAGCGCATTGCACAACAAAATTATTAAAGAAAACTCAGTCATTAATACCTATCCATATCGTATTAGTGGACATGAAATTAAAGACGTTGCGCGCTATGCGGAATTAACGATTACTGGAATTTTACAGAAGTCGAGTAACGTGGGTGTTTCTAAACTGGCGTTAGCGATGCCTGCCACAGAGCTGGTGGATGTGTATAGCCGCTTTGGGTTTGGCAAGCCGACTAATCTGGGGTTAGTCGGGGAAAGTAGTGGCATCTTTCCAAGTAAAAAAACACGGTGGTCTGATTTAGATAGGGCCACCTTTTCTTTTGGCTATGGGCAAATGGTAACACCGTTACAATTAGCGCGAGCCTACGCAACAATTGGTAGTTTTGGTATCTATAGGCCGCTATCTATCACAAAAGTTGACCCACCAGTACCTGGAACTCGTGTTTTCCCTGAGCCAATTATGCGTACTGTGGTGCATATGATGGAAAGTGTCGCTCTGCCTGGTGGTGGTGGTGCACGTGCCGCGATTAAAGGTTACCGTATTGCCATTAAAACAGGTACTGCGAAAAAAGTCGGCCCCGAAGGGCGATACGTTGAAAAATATCTCGCTTACGCAGCGGGTGTAGCACCTGCAAGTAATCCACGTTATGCGCTTGTTGTATTAATCAACGAGCCAAGTGGTGGTAAATACTACGGAGGGGCAGTTTCTGCTCCTGTGTTTGGTTCGATTATGGGCGGAGTCTTACGACTGATGAATATTGAGCCAGATGCGTTACAACCTGATGATAAAAATGAAATTGTGAACAGTCAAAAAGAGGTTAAAAGTGGCAGATCGTAATCTTTGTGATCTTCTTGCGCCATTTGGTGTAAGCACAACTCCTATCTCACTGCGTGAGATGACGCTAGACAGTCGGAAGGCTGCCGCGGGTGATCTGTTTATTGCCATAAAAGGCCACCAGTCGGATGGTAGGCATTATATTCCTCAAGCGATTGCACAAGGGGTTGGTGCTGTGATTGCAGAGGCGCAAGGTGAAGCTGAGGAAGGCGAAGTTCGTTTTGTTCATGGCGTGCCAGTGATTTACCTCAATGACTTAAACAATCGTTTATCTGCACTGGCAGGTGAGTTTTATGACCAGCCTTCTGCCAAAATGAAATTAGTAGGCGTGACGGGAACAAATGGTAAAACAACAACAACCCAACTGATTGCACAGTGGGCGAAAGGCCTTGGTGAGACAAGCGCTGTGATGGGGACTGTTGGAAATGGTTTATTAGGGCAGGTTTCACCAACGGAGAATACCACAGGCTCTGCGGTAGATATTCAGTTAGAACTTACGCAGCTATTAAATAAAAAAGCCACATTGACTGCGATGGAAGTGTCTTCCCACGGTTTAGTACAAGGGCGTGTCGCGGCATTGCAATTCGCCGCCGCAGTGTTCACTAACCTAAGTCGTGATCACCTTGATTACCATGGTGATATGGAAAATTATGAATCGGCAAAATGGTTACTTTTCTCGACGCATCAAACTAAAAATCAAATTATTAATGCTGATGATGACGTTGGGCTGAAATGGTTACAGCGCCTACCACAAGCATGTGCGGTGACGATGGAAAATCGTATTCCAGCAAGCTGGCAAGGGCCATGGTTAAAAGCCACTGAAGTGGAATACCACGATAAAGGCGCGACGATTCATTTTGATTCCACGTGGGGTAACGGCGCATTTGAAAGTCCATTAATGGGGGCGTTTAACGTCAGTAACTTATTAGTTGCGATGGCGACATTGTTAATGATGGATTATCCACTCGAGCAATTATTAGCATCGACCTCATCTCTTTCACCAGTTTGTGGCCGAATGGAAGTCTTCAGTGCACCGAACAAACCAACTGTTGTTGTCGATTATGCACATACACCTGACGCATTAGAAAAAGCCCTTGCAGCAGCTCGTTTACATTGTAAAGGGCAGCTTTGGTGTGTGTTTGGTTGTGGTGGAGATCGCGATAAAGGTAAGCGCCCACTTATGGGGGCTGCGGCAGAAGAGTGGGCAGATAAAATCATTATCACTGACGATAATCCTCGCAGTGAAGACCCAATGGATATTATCAACGATATTATGGCGGGCTTACTGGATTCAAGCCGTGCGCTAGCGATACCAGGGCGTCCAGAAGCAGTAACTAATACTATTTTGCAAGCCTCACCCGATGATGTGATTGTCCTTGCAGGGAAGGGGCATGAAGACTACCAAATTATTGGTAATCGCAAGTTAGATTATTCCGATCGATTAACGGTGGCACGGTTATTGGGGGTGATAGCATGATCCCATTAACCCTCACGCAACTCGCAAAAATTACTTCAGGGCGGATTGAGTTTGCCTCTAACTGCGAACTTGAGCTTGAAAGCGTTAGCACAGACAGCCGTAAAATTGGTGAGAACGGTTTGTTTATTGCCCTTAAAGGGGAACGTTTTGATGCTCATCATTTTGCTGAGCAAGTGGTGGCCGACGGCGCAAAAGCCTTATTAGTCGAGAGCCAACTGGCCGTAAATTGCCCACAAGTGGTTGTAGATGATACCCGTATCGCAATGGGGCAACTGGCTGCCTGGGTTCGCCAGCAAGTGAGTGCTCGCATTGTTGGTTTAACAGGTTCATCGGGTAAAACGTCTGTGAAAGAAATGACGGCATCTATCTTGGCTGAGCGAGGCAAAACATTATATACCGCAGGTAACTTAAATAACGATATCGGCGTGCCGTTAACGCTGTTTCGCTTAACGCCAGAGTACGATTTTGCTGTGATTGAGATGGGGGCTAACCACCCAAATGAGATTGCCTACACCACTAATATTGTTAAGCCAGAAACGGCATTAGTAAACAATTTATTTGGTGCGCACTTAGCAGGGTTTGGTTCGCCAGAAGGTGTAGCAAAAGCCAAAGGTGAAATTTACCAAGGTATCCCAGAAGAAGGGACGGCAATTGTCAATCTGGATAGTTACAGTGAAAAATGGCAGTTCCAACCACGCCAAACGGTGTGGTATTACTCATTAACACAACAGCCTAAAGCTGATTTCTACCCGACAGATATTCGAATTAACCAATTAACCACGGATTTTGTGTTACATACGCCAATTGGCGCTGTTGATATTACGTTACCACTGCCTGGTGTCCACAATATTGCCAACGTATTAGCGGCGAGTGCATTAGCCATATCGGTTGGGGCAAGCCTTGAAGATATCAAAAATGGCTTAGCAAATACCAAAGCCGTGCCAGGTCGTTTGTTTCCTGTGCGCTTAGCAGAACACAAAGTGGTATTGGACGACACCTACAATGCCAATGATGGCTCCATGATTGCAGCTATTCACGTACTGGAAAAAATGCCGGGTTACCGCATTTTAGTCGTTGGTGATATGGGCGAACTGGGTGACTACGCAGAGGAGTGCCATCAGCGAGTGGGTGTTGCAGCAAAACAGGCTGGTTTAGATAAAGTATTTAGCGTTGGTGAACTCAGTAAGTTGATCAGCGAATTTAGTGAGTGTGGTGAGCACTTTACGGTAAAAAGCGATTTATTAACCCGACTAATTCCGCTAGCACAGCAGAATGATGTTGTTTCCATTTTAGTTAAAGGTTCACGCAGCTCCGCGATGGAAGATGTTGTGAATGCATTGAAGGAGTGCTTCGAATGTTAGTCTGGCTTGCCGAAATGTTGGTCCACAAGTTTTCTGTCTTGAACGTCTTTTCATATCTGACGTTCAGAGCCATTGTCGGTTTGCTGACTGCACTTGCGATTGCGTTATGGATGGGGCCGCACCTGATTGCTTATCTGCAAAAAATGCAGATTGGGCAAGTCGTGCGTAGCGAAGGCCCTGAGTCACATTTCAGTAAGCGTGGCACGCCAACCATGGGCGGTCTGTTGATCCTATTTTCAATTACAGTGTCAGTTTTACTGTGGGCGCGCTTAGATAATCCTTATGTTTGGTGTGTGTTGCTGGTGTTAATCGGCTACGGCATCGTTGGTTTTGTGGATGATTACCGCAAAGTGGTAAGAAAAGACACGCGCGGCTTAATCGCTCGTTGGAAATATTTTTGGCAGTCCGTTATCGCATTAATTGTTGCTTTTTCTATGTATGCGATAGGCAAAGACACGCCAGCCACTCAACTTGTTGTGCCATTCTTCAAAGATGTGATGCCACAACTGGGCATGTTATACATTTTACTGACGTATTTTGTGATTGTCGGTACGAGTAATGCGGTGAACTTAACGGATGGCCTTGATGGCTTAGCCATCATGCCAACGGTATTTGTTGCGGCTGGTTTTGCATTAGTGGCATGGGCGACAGGTAACGTCAATTTTGCGGGCTACTTGCATATTCCATTCTTACCACACGCAGGTGAGTTGGTGATTGTTTGCACTGCTATTGTTGGGGCTGGTTTAGGCTTTCTTTGGTTTAACACATACCCAGCACAAGTTTTCATGGGGGATGTAGGCTCACTAGCGCTCGGTGGTGCATTAGGTACAATCGCCGTTTTACTGCGCCAAGAATTCCTATTAGTGATTATGGGTGGGGTATTTGTGGTTGAAACCTTATCCGTTATTTTACAGGTTGGTTCGTTTAAATTACGTGGTCAACGGATCTTCCGCATGGCACCAATTCACCACCATTATGAATTGAAAGGCTGGCCAGAACCTCGTGTTATCGTGCGCTTCTGGATTATTTCCTTGATGCTAGTACTGATTGGGCTAGCAACGTTGAAGGTGCGTTAATATGGTTGATTATCAGGGTAAGAACGTTGTCATTATAGGTCTGGGCGTCACAGGCCTATCTTGCGTTCAATTTTTCATCGAGCGTGGTGCTGTGCCACGCGTGATGGATACCCGAGCAACCCCCCCAGGTGTGGATAAACTGCCCGAAAATGTGCAGTGTCATCGTGGAAGTTTGAATAACGAATGGCTTCAAGAAGCGGATTTGATTGTTGCAAGCCCTGGGATTGCGTTAGCGACACCACAATTACAGCAAGCGGCACAAAACGGCATTGAAATTGTTGGTGATATTGAACTGTTTTGTCGTGAAGCCGATGCGCCGATTGTGGCGATTACGGGGTCAAACGGAAAAAGCACAGTCACCTCGTTAGTCGGGGAGATGGCAAAGGCGGCGGGAATTTCTGTTGGCGTGGGGGGCAATATTGGCACACCAGCGCTGTCTCTGCTCAATTCAGGCCATGCATTGTACGTTTTAGAACTATCCAGCTTCCAACTCGAAACTACATCAAGCTTAAAAGCGGCAGCAGCAACGGTACTGAATATCAGCGAAGACCATATGGACAGATATCCACTGGGCTTATCACAATACCGCGGTGCGAAATTAAAAATTTATCATGGTGCACAGAATTGTATCGTGAATATGCAAGATGCGTTAACGCTGCCTGAAAACCAATCCGCTGATGAATGTATTGGTTTTGGGGTGAACAGTGGCAAGTATTGTTTTGACACTAAAAATCGCGTGCTGGTGGTCAACGGTAAAACACTGTTGGACGTGAATGAGATGCACTTGACGGGTCAGCATAACTATTTGAACGCACTGGCTGCGTTAGCCCTTGCGGATGCAGTGAATATTTCGCGTCCAGCTTGTATTGAGGTGTTGAAAACCTATGCAGGGCTAGCACATCGTTTTGAACTCGTGTTATTTAACAACGGTGTGCGTTGGATTAACGACTCCAAAGCCACCAATGTGGGCAGCACCGAAGCCGCATTAAATGGGTTGCATGTTGATGGCTCAGTCTATTTATTGTTAGGTGGAGATGGTAAGTCAGCTGATTTTTCATCGTTAAAACAATATATTGCTGCGGATAACTACCATTTATACTGCTTTGGTCGTGATGGAAAAGCATTAGCATCATTAGCCCCTGAAAAATCAGTATTAACTGACACGATGGAGCAAAGCTTGCGCCAAATTGCACCGCAATTAAAAGCGGGGGATATGGTCTTACTATCCCCAGCCTGCGCCAGTTTAGATCAGTTTAAAAACTTTGAGCAGCGTGGTGCTGTTTTTGCTCAATTAGCGAAGGAGCTGGGGTAATGAGCATACCGGGTGCGATGCGTTTAAAAAATTGGGTCATTGGTGAAAAAAATGGCGTGATTTCAGGCTCAACGTTGTACGACCGTACATTGGTCTGGTTGGCATTCGGTTTAGCGGCAATCGGCTTCATTATGGTGACTTCGGCCTCGATGCCTGTGGGGCAGCGTCTGACGGAAGACCCGTTTTACTTTGCAAAGCGCGACATGGTCTATCTCGTTATTGCTTTCGCCTTATCATTAGCGGTCATGCGCATACCGATGGCTTTTTGGGAAAAGTATAACTTCCTATTTTTGATGGGCTCACTGGGCATGTTAGTCGTGGTATTAGTGGCAGGGAGTTCGGTTAACGGGGCATCTCGTTGGATTGACGTCGGGTTAGTGAAAATTCAGCCAGCTGAAATTTCTAAATTTACTTTATTTTGCTATGTTTCCAGTTACTTAGTACGTAAGTCGGAAGAAGTTCGTACTCGCTTCCTTGGGTTTATCAAACCGATGTGTATTTTGATTGTGATGGCATCATTACTGCTTTTACAGCCTGACTTAGGTACGGTCATTGTATTAGTCGTCACAACATTAGGCTTACTGTTTTTAGCAGGCGCAAGGTTAGCTCCGTTTATTATTGGTATTGCCACCTGTGCGGTGGGGGTATTAGCGCTGATTTGGTTTGAGCCTTACCGTTTACGCCGTGTAACCTCGTTTTTAAACCCATGGGATGACCCATTTGGTAGTGGCTATCAGTTAACACAGTCATTAATGGCATTTGGTCGTGGTGAAATGTTAGGCCAAGGGTTAGGAAATTCAGTTCAAAAACTGGAGTATCTGCCTGAAGCGCATACTGACTTTATTTTCTCCGTGTTAGCGGAAGAATTGGGTTATGTCGGAGTTGTATTAGTCCTGTTAATGGTGTTCATGTTGGCATTTAGGGCGATGATGATTGGGCGTCGTGCGTTGATGTCTAACCAATTATTTGGCGGCTATATGGCCTGCTCTATTGGTATTTGGTTTACTTTCCAAGCCTTGGTTAACGTCGGTGCAGCATCCGGTATGCTGCCAACGAAAGGGTTAACGTTACCCCTAATTAGTTATGGTGGTTCCAGTTTATTAGTGATGGCCGCAGCGATAGCGGTATTACTGCGAATTGATTTTGAAACACGCCTAGAAAAAGCGCAGGCGTTTGTAAGGAGTACCAAATGAGTCAGCCAAAAAAATTACTCGTCATGGCAGGTGGAACAGGAGGGCATGTCTTTCCAGGGCTGGCTGTGGCGCATTATTTGCAGGCTCAGGGCTGGGAAATTCGCTGGTTAGGAACGGCGGATAGAATGGAAGCGACCTTAGTGCCAAAACATGGCATAGATATTGAGTTTATTCAGATTTCAGGTTTAAGAGGCAAAGGTATTGCCGCACAGTTAGGCGCGCCATGGCGTATTTATAAAGCGATTCGCCAAGCAAAAACGATTATTAAACGTTATCAGCCCGATGCGGTTTTAGGCATGGGGGGGTATGTTTCAGGCCCCGGTGGTATTGCGGCATGGCAGTGTGGTGTTCCGGTTGTTCTTCATGAGCAAAATGGCATCGCGGGTTTGACGAACAAATGGTTATCGCGTATCGCAAAACGGGTTTTGCAAGCGTTTCCGGGGGCTTTCCCTGATGCACCTGTAGTTGGTAACCCTGTTCGTGAAGATGTACTGGCACTGCCTGCACCTGCGGCTCGCTTAGCAGGTCGAGAAGGCGCGATACGCGTATTAGTTGTAGGTGGCAGCCAAGGTGCTCGGATTTTAAACCAAGTGATGCCACAAGTTGCTGCAAAAGTAGGCAAACAGTTAAATATCTGGCACCAAGCGGGAAAAGGCAGTAAGGAATCTACTGAAGCGTTGTATAATGAACATCTGCAAGTTTCAGGCAATTCTGAGTATAAAGTTACTGAATTTATTGACGATATGGCGCAAGCTTATGCTTGGGCAGATATTGTTGTATGCCGTTCTGGCGCATTGACCGTCAGTGAAGTTGCAGCCGCAGGTTTACCTGCTATTTTTGTTCCTTTTCAGCACAAAGACCGCCAGCAATATTGGAATGCATTACCACTGGAAAAAGCGGGCGCTGCGAAGATCTTAGAGCAACCACAATTTACCGCAGAAGCGGTAGCAAACCTGCTTGAGCAGTGGGATAGAGCAGAATTGTTGTCGATGGCTGAAAAAGCCCATGATTGTGCAATTAGTGATGCAACTGAACGTGTTGCAGCCGTGATTTGCGAAGTGGCTAAATAGTTTTAGTCACATTTGATACCGATTTTATAAAGAAGCGAAAACAGAGTGAATACACAACAATTAGCGAAATTAAGAACATCAGTGCCAGAAATGAGAAGAGTCAGGCACATCCATTTTGTCGGCATCGGTGGTGCTGGCATGGGTGGTATCGCTGAAGTGTTGGCAAATGAAGGCTATGAAATTAGTGGTTCAGACTTGGCGCCCAATGCTGTGACTCAACAATTAACTGAATTAGGTGCAACGATTTATTTTAATCACCGTCCAGAAAATGTTGAGAATGCCAGTGTGGTTGTCGTTTCAACGGCGATTTCAAGTGAAAACCCTGAAATTCAAGCGGCGAAAGAACTCCGTATTCCTGTTATTCGTCGTGCTGAAATGTTAGCTGAATTAATGCGTTACCGTCACGGTATCGCTGTTGCGGGAACACATGGTAAAACGACCACGACGGCAATGATTTCAGGCATTTATGCACAAGCAGGTTTAGACCCTACGTTTGTTAACGGCGGGTTAGTGAAATCAGCGGGAACACATGCACGTTTAGGGAGTAGCCGTTATCTGATTGCGGAAGCGGACGAAAGTGATGCATCGTTCTTGCATTTGCAGCCATTAGTTGCGGTAGTGACCAATATCGAAGCTGACCACATGGATACTTACCAAGGTAACTTTGATAATTTAACGGACACCTTCATTAATTTTCTGCATAACTTGCCATTTTATGGCCGTGCAGTGATGTGTATTGATGATCCTGTCATTCGTTCATTGCTACCAAAAATTGGCCGCTACATCACCACTTATGGTTTTAGTGAGGATGCCGATGTGCGCATCACCAAATACGAACAAAAAGGCAACCAAGGCTTTTTCACTATTGCACGTGAAAATATGCCGGAATTGACGGTCGTGTTGAACGCGCCAGGTCGCCATAATGCATTAAACGCCACAGCTGCGGTTGCGGTTGCGACGGAAGAAGGCATTGATGACTTACACATTTTATCTGCATTAGTGGAATTCCAGGGTACAGGACGCCGTTTTGACTTCTTGGGCAATTTTGCATTACGCAATGTCAACGGCAAAGAAGGTGAGGTCATGTTAGTGGATGACTATGGTCACCACCCAACAGAAGTGGATGCCACCATTAAAGCGGCACGAGCCGGTTGGCCAGATAAACGCATTGTGATGATTTTTCAACCACATCGTTATACACGTACCCGTGATTTATACGACGATTTCGTCAATGTATTAGGGCAAGTGGATGTATTGCTGATGTTGGATGTTTATTCAGCGGGTGAAAAGCATGTTGCAGGGGCTGATAGCCGCTCATTATGCCGCACAATTCGAGGTCGTGGTCAGATTGATCCGATTTATGTTTCAGAACCGGAACAAATTTCTCATCTTTTAGCTCAAACTCTTGATGAAAATGATTTAATTTTAGTTCAAGGCGCAGGAAATATTGGTAAAATAGCCAAAACGCTCGCGGAAACGAAATTACAGCCACCAATGGTCGAGGAATAAACATGGCAGAGAAAATTGCGGTGCTATTTGGTGGGACATCAGCTGAACGTGAAGTGTCACTTCAGTCAGGAAATGCCGTATTGGCAGGGCTTCGCCAAGGCGGAGTTGATGCGCATCCTATTGATACCAAAACTTTCCCTGTTATTACGTTAAAAGAAGCAGGTTTTGATAAAGTTTTCATCGCATTGCATGGTCGAGGTGGTGAAGATGGTACGATCCAAGGGATGCTTGAATACCTTGGTTTGCCTTACACGGGAAGTGGCGTAATGGCATCGGCACTGAGTATGGACAAGCTCAGAACAAAACAATTATGGCAAGGTGCGGGACTAAGTGTATCTCCTTATATATACTTAACTAAACAGCAACATTCGCAGTTGAGTTGTGAACAAATCGCTGCAAAAGTTAACACACTGGGTTTGCCATTAATTGTAAAACCAAGCTTAGAAGGTTCGAGTGTTGGTATGAGTAAGGTGGACAGCTTAGATGCATTACCTGCGGCACTTGAATTAGCGTTTCGTTTCGACGAAACCGTATTAATTGAAAAGTGGCTCAGTGGTCCTGAATACACCATCGCGGTATTAGGTGATAAAACGCTACCGTCGATTCGTATCCAGCCGCCAGGAATATTTTATGACTACGAAGCAAAATATTTGTCTGATGAGACCCAATATTTCTGCCCAAGTGGTTTAGATGCACAACGTGAGTCTGAGCTTGCTGAGTTAGCGATGAATGCCTATTTAGCGGTCGGTTGTGATGGCTGGGGGCGTGTTGACGTGATGCAAGATAGCGATGGGCAGTTTTACTTGTTGGAAGTGAACACTTCGCCAGGTATGACGAGCCACAGCTTAGTACCAATGGCCGCGCGTCAGGCAGGTTTAGATTTTTCGCAGTTAGTTGTGCGAATTTTAGAATTGGCTCGTTGATATGTCGCAAGCAGCGTTAAACGTCAGGCATCATAAGAATCACAACGATGATGACCCACGTTCAGGCCCAAGTAATGGGGCATTTTTAGGCGGGTTGTTTTTCTTTCTCATCGTTGTCGGTACCATCGTTTGGAGTGGTTGGATGGTGATGACGTGGATGAAAGATGCTGACAGGCTACCGATGTCAAAGCTCGTCTTAACAGGTGAGCGGCATTACACCAAGAACGATGATGTAAGAAAGGCGATTTTATCGTTAGGGCAACCGGGTACGTTTATGACAGTCGATGTCAACGCTATCCAAAACCAAATAAGTATGATGCCATGGATACGCCAAGTTACTGTGCGTAAACAATGGCCAGATGAATTGAAAATTCATATTGTTGAGTACCAACCATTCGCCAGATGGAACGATCAAAATATGGTGGATGTAGAAGGTAGGGTGTTTAACTTACCTGCAAGCGAAAATGGTAAAGGAGATTATGTATTGCTTTATGGCCCACAAGGTAGCCAAAAAGAGGTACTAAAAGAGCTCGCTAACTTTAAAAACACGCTTGCGACACATAAGTTAAAGCTTAAATCGTTATCAATGACAGCCCGCCATGCATGGCAAATCATTTTGGATAACGACACCCGAATCGAACTGGGTAAAAAAGATGTTTCAGAGCGGTTAAATCGGTTCCTTGAACTTTATCCGCTCTTGCAGCAAACAACGGACAAACGCGTCGACTACGTTGACTTACGTTATACCAGTGGTGCTGCGGTGGGCTGGGCGCCAGTTTTGGTTGATGCACCACCGGGGTTACAATAAAAAATATTGCTAATAACTCAATTTAGGCAGAAGAAATGATTAAAGCAACGGACAGAAAATTAGTGGTAGGCCTTGAAATTGGAACTTCCAAGGTATCAGCCCTTGTTGGCGAAATTCTGCCCGATGGTATGGTTAATATTATCGGGGTGGGAAGCTGCCCATCTCGTGGAATGGATAAAGGCGGCGTAAACGACTTAGAGTCTGTCGTAAAATGTGTTCAACGGGCTATCGACCAAGCAGAGCTGATGGCAGATTGCCAAATTTCCTCTGTCTATTTGGCGCTTTCAGGTAAACACGTTAGCTGCCAAAATGAAATTGGTATGGTGCCAGTTTCTGAAGAAGAAGTGACACAAGAAGACGTTGATAGTGTGGTGCATACGGCGAAATCAGTGCGTGTGCGTGATGAGCATCGAATTCTGCACGTGATCCCGCAAGAATTTGCGATCGACTACCAAGAAGGGATTAAAAACCCAGTAGGTTTGTCGGGTGTGCGCATGCAAGCAAAAGTTCATTTAATTACTTGTCATAATGATATGGCGAAAAACATTGTTAAAGCGGTTGAACGTTGTGGACTAAAAGTTGACCAGCTGATTTTTGCTGGTCTCGCAGCAAGCTATAGCGTATTAACTGAAGATGAACGTGAATTAGGTGTGTGTGTGGTGGATATCGGTGGTGGTACTATGGATATGGCCGTTTATACTGGCGGTGCGTTACGCCACACCAAAGTGATTCCTTATGCAGGGAATGTGGTTACCAGCGATATCGCGTATGCCTTTGGTACGCCACCAAGTGATGCAGAAGCGATTAAAGTTCGCCACGGTTGTGCTGTTGGTTCGATTGTGAGCAAAGATGAAACAGTTGAAGTGCCGAGCGTCGGTGGTCGACCACCGAGAAGTTTACAACGTCAAACCTTAGCAGAAGTCATCGAGCCGCGGTATACTGAGCTGTTAAACTTAGTAAATGAAGAAATTTTAAATTTACAGGAACAGTTACGTCAACAAGGTGTCAAACACCATTTAGCGGCTGGTATTGTTTTAACAGGCGGTGCTGCACAGATTGACGGTTTAGTTGAATGTGCCCAGAAAGTGTTCCACACCCAAGTAAGAATTGGTACGCCATTAAATATTACGGGGTTAACAGATTACGCGCAGGAGCCATATTATTCTACCGCGGTAGGGCTTCTGCATTACGGTAAAGAAAGCCATCTTGGCGATGATACCGAGACAGAAAAGCGTGCCTCAGTCACAGGTTGGTTCAGTAAAATCACCAGTTGGTTGAGAAAAGAATTCTAATTTTAATAAAGAAGCCTATTATTAGCTTCAAAAGTAGTAAGCACAAAACGGAGAGACATTATGTTTGAACCAATGGAGCTCACTAACGATGCGGTGATTAAAGTCATCGGTGTTGGTGGCGGCGGCGGTAATGCCGTTGAACACATGGTGCGTGAACGTATTGAAGGCGTCGAATTCTTCGCCGTCAACACGGACGCACAAGCACTGCGTAAAACCGCAGTCGGACAAACTATCCAGATCGGTACGGGTATTACAAAAGGTCTGGGTGCAGGTGCAAACCCTGAAGTCGGCCGCAATGCTGCGGAAGAAGATCGCGAAGCGCTACGTAATGCATTAGATGGTGCAGACATGGTTTTCATCGCAGCAGGTATGGGCGGTGGTACAGGCACAGGTGCAGCGCCAGTCGTTGCCGAAGTGGCGAAAGAATTGGGTATTCTGACAGTTGCGGTCGTGACTAAGCCTTTCAATTTTGAAGGCAAAAAGCGTATGGCATTTGCAGAAGCGGGTATCACTGAGTTATCAAAACATGTTGACTCGTTGATCACCATCCCAAATGACAAATTATTAAAAGTTCTTGGTCGTGGTATCTCATTACTGGATGCTTTTGGTGCGGCAAATGACGTACTTAAAGGCGCAGTACAAGGTATCGCAGAGCTGATTACTCGCCCAGGTTTAATGAACGTGGACTTTGCTGACGTGCGTACCGTTATGTCAGAAATGGGCTACGCGATGATGGGGTCTGGTGTGGCACGCGGTGAAGATAGAGCCGAAGAAGCTGCTGAAATGGCAATTTCTAGCCCATTACTGGAAGACATCGACCTGTCAGGCGCTCGTGGTGTGTTAGTCAACATCACCGCTGGTTTCGACCTGCGTTTGGATGAGTTTGAAACGGTAGGTAACACTATTCGTGCATTCGCATCTGATAATGCGACCGTGGTAATCGGTACTTCTCTCGACCCAGAAATGCATGAAGAGCTGCGAGTTACAGTTGTTGCAACAGGTATTGGTATGGACAAACGCCCTGAAATTACCTTAGTTAGCAACAAAATGTCACAGCAGGCGTCAATGGAACAACGCTATCAGCAAATGCAAAATAGCATGTCTTCATTAACCGAAGAGAAACCAGCAGCGGCTAAAGCGGTCAATGACCAAAATACGCAAACAAACAAAGAACCAGATTATCTCGATATTCCTGCGTTCTTGCGTAAGCAAGCCGATTAATTTTATTTATATTGGATTCTCCGCTTTTTGTGCTAAAATTTCCTACTGATTATCTTGTATGATGATCAGTAGGACTTATAACATTGCGAGAAATAGACGATGATCAAACAACGGACATTAAAACGTATTATTACAGCGACTGGTGTTGGTTTACATACCGGCAAAAAAGTTACGCTGACTTTACGTCCAGCGCCGGCAAACACCGGGGTCATCTACCGTCGTACTGACCTTAATCCACCGGTTGATTTTCCGGCAGATGCGAAATCCGTTCGCGATACGATGTTATGTACTTGCTTAGTCAATGAAGATAACGTACGTATTTCGACCGTTGAGCATTTGAATGCTGCTTTAGCAGGGTTAGGTATCGATAACATTGTTATTGAAGTCAATGCGCCTGAAATCCCGATTATGGATGGCAGTGCTGCACCGTTTGTTTTCTTACTGCTTGATGGCGGTATTGAAGAATTAAATTGTGCGAAGAAATTTTTACGTATTAAAGAAACTGTTCGTGTTGAAGATGGCGATAAGTGGGCAGAAATGCGACCTTACAATGGTTTCAGTCTTGATTTCACTATCGATTTCCAACACCCGGCGATTGATAGCAGCACTCAGCGCTATTCACTTGATTTCTCTGCGGAATCATTTGTGAACCAAATCAGCCGTGCACGTACGTTTGGTTTTATGCGTGATATCGAATATCTGCAATCCCAAGGCTTATGCTTAGGCGGTAGTTTCGACTGCGCTATCGTTGTTGATGACTATAAAGTCCTCAATGAAGATGGCTTACGTTTTGAAGATGAATTCGTTCGTCACAAAATGTTGGATGCAATTGGTGATTTATTCATGTGTGGGCACAACATTATTGGCGCATTCACTGCGTTCAAATCTGGCCACGCACTGAATAACAAACTTCTGCAGGCGGTTCTTGCGAAAGAATCAGCTTGGGATCTGGTCACCTTTGAAGATGAAGCGCAATTGCCTGTGGCATTCAAAGCGCCTTCAGCTGTATACGCATAATTAATATGCGGCTAGCCCAACCTGGGCTAGCGCTTTCTGTTGGTTGCACTAGTACTCTCTCCGGCTAGTGCAGCCAGCCGCTCAAACCTTTCTTTTAATCCTTTCGGGCTATTTTCTGCTAATTTTAATAATACTTGTGCTGTTTGTGTACTTATCTGCCTTTCGTTCATTTTTTGTGTTGATGCAGCTGTTCGGTTATTTACTGAACTATTTTGTTTGCTTTTTCGCATTAAATCGGGATTGATTCTGATGTCGATAGACGATAATGATGGTAGAATAGAAGTTCTTAGTGCGGAAAGTAAGTTTAATTTTTCATAATTAAGACGGGTCATCCAACTGGCATTTGCCACTTCAATGACCATAATATTATTGCGGTAGTTTGCAACACGGCACATTGGCTTAATTTCAGCTGGCAATAAGCCCTTTACAGCGCGGTTCAGCTTGATAATGGCTTTCGCATTTCGCTGAATAGTTTGTAAAGTATTTGATGAATTTGCCAATGATCCCTCAAGAACATCGAAAAGTGCTTGTGGATGACTATCTCTCATTTGTGGCTCCAGCTAACAATGATGAAACTAATATACAGATAAAAATATTGTCACGTATTTATTATATAAGAGTTTAATGGGCATTTTAAATTTTTGGCGACAGCTCGGTAGAAAATACTTTTGGTCCCACCTATTATTAGGTGTGGTTGCCACGGGTGTCGGCTTGCCTACGATTTTAAATGCTCTTTCTGAATCTCAGCTTACGCAAGTTAACTCATCACCCGCAAACCGCCAAAACCAAGCGGTTAATGCATTTGATAACTTATTTGCGCAGCAAAATTCTCAGCGCTCTTCTTCTTCATCATCATACTCGGTTAATTATTGGCAGCAACATGCGGTGCGCAATGTTATTCGACAACTCACGTTTGCTTTTTCTGCAAATGAAGATGATGACGTAGCGACGACAAAAGAAGAATCCGAACAGCTTATTGCACCACAATTGATGTTGGATACGCTTTATGCCATGTTGGCAGAGCGTTCACTTCAAACGCACGAAAGCACGGTGCTAGTCAGTCATTATATTTACCCTCATTTTGTTACCTACCAGCCTGCAATTTGGGTTGCACAAGTGCATGGCATTCGTGCTGGTCCATTAACTGCTTGATCTCTTAACAGATTTATCAACTCAATGTTGAGAAAATCTGCGCCTTAAAATCTATGAAATAATAAAATAACTTATTGATTTAATGAGATTACAAGTATGTTAACTAAAATTTTGACCAAAGTATTCGGTAGCCGTAATGATCGTACTCTGCGCAGACTGCGCAAAGAAGTGGAAAAAATTAATCGCTTAGAGCCTGATTTTGAAAAATTATCAGACGATGAGTTAAAAGCCAAAACAGTTGAATTCCGTGAACGCTTAACTAAAGGCGAGAGCTTAGAAAGCATTATTCCAGAAGCATTTGCGACCGTGCGTGAAGCAAGCCGTCGTGTTTTTGGTATGCGTCACTTTGATGTGCAGTTAATTGGTGGGATGGTACTCAACGAACGTTGTATTGCAGAAATGCGTACAGGTGAAGGTAAAACATTAACCGCGACATTACCTGCTTATATTAATGCGTTAAGTGGCAAAGGCGTCCATGTTGTGACGGTAAACGACTACTTAGCAAAACGTGATGCGGAAAATAACCGCCCATTATTTGAATTTTTAGGTTTAACGGTTGGTATCAATTTACCAGGTATGGCACCGCCTGCGAAGCGCGAAGCCTACGCTGCAGATATTACTTATGGTACTAATAACGAGTTTGGTTTCGACTACTTACGTGACAACATGGCATTTAGCCCTGAAGAGCGTGTACAACGTAAATTGCACTATGCATTAGTGGATGAGGTCGACTCAATCCTTATCGATGAAGCGCGTACACCGCTGATCATTTCAGGTCCAGCAGAAGATAGCTCAGAACTTTACCAAAAAGTGGATAAGTTAATTCCACATTTGCAACGCCAAGAAAAAGAAGATTCAGATACTTTCCAAGGGGAAGGGCATTTCTCTGTTGATGAGAAATCACGCCAAGTCACTATCACCGAACGTGGTCTGGTGTTAATTGAAGAACTTCTGGCAAAAGAAGGCTTAATGGATGAAGGCGAATCATTATATTCACCAACAAACATTATGCTTATGCACCATGTAATGGCAGGCTTACGTGCTCATGCATTGTTCACCTTAGATGTTGACTATATTGTTAAAGATGGCCAAATCGTAATCGTTGACGAACATACGGGTCGTACAATGGAAGGGCGTCGCTGGTCAGATGGCTTACACCAAGCGGTTGAAGCAAAAGAAGGTGTTGAAATTCAAAATGAAAACCAAACCTTAGCGTCGATTACATTCCAGAACTATTTCCGTTTATACGAAAAACTGGCGGGTATGACGGGTACAGCGGATACTGAAGCATTTGAATTTAGCTCAATTTATAAATTAGACACTATTGTTATCCCAACTAACCGTCCAATGGTGCGTAAAGATTTACCTGACCTCGTTTACATGAACGAAACCGATAAATTTGCAGCCATCATTGAAGATATTCGTGAAAGAACGTCGAATGGCCAACCTGTGCTGGTGGGGACAATTTCTATCGAGAAATCAGAGCTGATTTCTAACGCACTGAAAAAAGCTAAGATTAACCATAATGTGCTGAATGCAAAATTCCACGCAATGGAAGCGGATATCATCGCAAACGCGGGACAAGCTGGTGCAGTTACTATTGCAACTAACATGGCAGGCCGTGGTACGGATATCATGTTAGGGGGAAGCTGGCAGACCGAAGTTGCTGCGTTAGAAGAGCCAACGCAAGAGCAAATTGATGAAATCAAAGCAAATTGGAAAGTGCGCCATGATGCGGTTTTAGCAGCAGGTGGTTTGCACATCATTGGTACAGAGCGCCATGAATCACGTCGTATTGACAACCAGTTACGTGGTCGTGCAGGTCGTCAAGGGGATGCGGGTTCTTCACGTTTTTACTTATCGATGGAAGATGCTCTGATGCGTATCTTCGCCTCTGATCGTGTGACAGGCATGATGAAAAAACTGGGTATGAAACCAGGAGAAGCGATTGAACATCCATGGGTAACTAAAGCGATTGCTAACGCACAGCGCAAAGTTGAAAGCCGTAACTTTGATATTCGTAAACAATTGCTTGAATATGATGATGTTGCGAGTGATCAACGTCGTGCTATTTATACACAGCGTAATGAATTACTCGACGGTGGTGATATTAAAGAAACGGTTGACAGCATTCGCGAAGATGTCTTTACCACCACGATGGATGCCTATATTCCACCTCAATCGTTAGAGGAAATGTGGGATATTGACGGATTGCATCAGCGTTTAGTTAATGACTTTGACCTTGATCTGCCAATGAAAGAATGGCTGGATAAAGAACCTGAATTGCATGAAGAAACTTTACGTGAACGTATCATGCAAAAAGCGGTTGAAATCTATGAGCGTAAAGAGGAAATTGTTGGTGCAGAAGCGATGCGCAACTTTGAAAAAGGTGTCATGTTACAAACACTAGATACCTTATGGAAAGAGCACTTGGCTTCGATGGATTACTTGCGCCAGGGTATTCACTTACGTGGTTATGCACAAAAAGACCCTAAACAAGAATATAAACGCGAATCCTTTAGTATGTTTGCTAATATGCTTGAAGCCTTGAAATATGAAGTAATCAGCACATTATCTAAGGTACAAGTTCGTTTACCTGAAGAGGTTGAAGCATTAGAGCAACAGCGTCGTGAAGAAGCTGAGCGTTTAGCGAAAAGGCAACAATTAAGTCATGAAGCGGGTGCTGAATCTTTAATGACTGAAACCGAAGCTAACATAGCAACTCAAGGTCACAAAATTGGCCGTAACGACCCTTGTCCTTGTGGCTCAGGTAAAAAATACAAACAATGTCATGGCCGTTTGAATTAAGTTACTATTACTCATTAAGATAAAAAAGGCGGGGTAACCCGCCTTTTTGACGAAAAGACTATGAAAAAAAAACATCTGCATATCGCGGCTGGAATTATTCGTAATTCCCAGCAAAAAATTTTTATTACTAAACGACCAGAAGGCACGCATATGGCTGGCTTTTGGGAGTTTCCTGGCGGAAAGCTAGAACAAGGTGAATTACCTGAAGCTGCCTTGATTCGTGAGCTTGAGGAAGAAGTCGGGATTATTGCCACTCAGTATGAACAATTTCATCGTGTAGATCATGAGTTTGAAGATAGAATTATTACACTTTATTTCTTTATTGTCTCAGAGTGGGATAATGAACCTTATGGAAAAGAAGGGCAGGATTCACGCTGGGTAGAACAAAAAGCATTGGTTGAGAATGAGTTCCCACCAGCAAACCGTGTTATTGTAGAGATGCTTATACAATAATATTTTTTAATACATTGAAAATAAAGTGGAAAATATACAAGTTTAAACTGAGGTTACATTTTCCACTTTATAAAAATATAAAGCTAGTTATCTGGTTGCTCACTCCAATCATCACTTTCAGAGATATCGCTCTGGCTTGCAATGCGTTTTTCTTCACTGGCCCATTCACCAAGATCAATGAGCTGGCATCGCTTGCTGCAAAAAGGCCTAAAAGGGCTGCTTTCATTCCAAATCACAACTTTTTGACAGGTTGGGCAGTTAACTTCAATAATTTCACTCATAAAACATTTCTCTACTTTAACAGCAAGATAATTCAAAACGGATCATATCAGGGAGTATACCATTCTCGCTATCGATATGTAGAAAACGTAAAGCAAAGCGTGTTTTGTGACCTGAAATTTGTGGGTAAATAAAGTTTTCTGCGGGCAATTTTATGCGCAGTAGTTCTTTACCTTCGACACTATCTTGATAAAAGCCATTAAATGATTCTTTAGTTTCAAACGTTCCTGATTGACGAATTAATGACAGAACTGTTTTTAAAGCATCATTTAAAGGATCGAGACTTTGAAGCCAGCCACTGATGGCTTTATCACGTTCATTTTGCGGAATATTTAACCATAGTTGTAAGGTAGGTAAATCAAAACTACAGCAGCCACCTGGAATGCTTAGTCTTTGGCGAACCATGCTAATAATTTTATCTGTTCGTAAATGGTGACCAAAGCGAGGTGCAGACATTAAGTGAGATATTTTATTTGATAAATCAGTGAGTAATGAACTAATTAGTTGGTTGTCTGCATTAGGGTCGCTAGCCCAATTTGATAAGCGAGTGCGTTGTTTTTCAAGCTCTTTAATAAGATCTGAACGGACTTCGCCTCTATCTAGAATTTCAATAAGTTCTGAGACTGAACGAAAAAATGCGATACCGGAAGAGTAGGAGGTGATATTGCTGAGTTCATAAATTTGAGATAAAAGAGTTTCAAGGCGCAACCAAGAACGGATCTTTTCATTCATTGGATATTCATAAGTGATTAAATTTGTAGTTGCTAGTTCGCCCATTTTAATTCCTATGTTTTTATTTTTGCTAGTGTTAAATATTTATTGTGAAGATTTGCTACCTTGTCTTGAATGCTGGTGTCTTTAGTATGGTTTGTAATAATGTCATCAGCATAAGATAATCGTTTTTCACGGCTAACTTGTGCATTTAATATATTTTTAACCTGTTCGAGACTAATATTGTCTCTTTTTATTGTACGTTGAATTTGTTCTTCAGGGGTAACATCAACGACTAATACCCTGTCTGCTAAATGAGAAATATTATTTTCAATTAATAAAGGAACAACCCATAATACATAAGGATAATTGTCTTGGTGGAGCTGTTTTTGCGTCTCTTGCTGAATTAAAGGGTGAAGACGTGCATTTAGCCATTTTTTTTCATTCGTGTTTGAGAAAATAATGTCTCTTAAAAGAGCTCGATTTAGCGTGCCATCTAAAGAGATAATCTCTTTACCAAAGTGTGACCTGATAGCGTCAAAAGCGGGAGTATTCGGCTCTACAACCTGACGAGCTATTACATCAGCATCGACGATGGGGACGCCAAATTTAGCAAAGTTGTTCGCAATGGTCGTTTTACCACTCCCAATTCCCCCTGTTAAAGCAACGATATAAGGCATAAATTTTTCGATCACTTATAGAAAATAAAAATAGATTACACTGAAATTATCCGTTTGTCTTCACTCAAATTAACGCGAATGAATGTAGTTAAAAATACTTATATGCATGATTCCATATAGTTGGAGTATGTTAATAATACGAAAAGAATATTATTGAAAAATTATAATCCAGTGACAACATTCCCTAAATTAAATATTGGAAGATACATCGCTAGCATAATGATACCGATTAAGAGTGAAATAAATACAAGAAGGGCGGGTTCTAAGTTTTTCACTTTTCTCTCTATATGGAGCATGTATTGTTCGGAGTAGAACTTAAATAGGTATCTTGTAAAATAATGGAGTTTACCTGACTCTTCAGCAATGGCGATTAATTGAACGGCTAAACTTGGGAATAAAACCGTCGCTTTCATTGAATTTGAGAGTGTCTCACCTTTAAGAACAGCAGAGAGAATATTTTCACAATCATTTTTGTATCGCTTATTATTGATTGTTTGTATTGTACAGTTTAAACAGTCAATTAGTGGAAGACCGATTTTATATGTAGATGATACTGTTAGAAAATACAAGCTTAGATAATGATAGGCGATTAAGTTTTTAAATACTGGCAGTTTTGAAAAAAAATGTTGTAAGTATAAGTTATGGCGATTATTTATCTTTAGTGTAAATATTATAATAACGAAAATAAACGATAAAAAATATGTGAATTGTTTTTTTATAAAGTCGGATAGGTAAAGCATAACTTGTGTTAATAGAGGCAGCTCCTGTTGAAAGCTATCGTAAATTTCTTTAAATTGAGGAATGACATACAAAAACATAATGCATAGTAACATACCTGAAAATAGACAGAGAGTGAGCGGATAACGTATTGCTTTTTTGAACAACGCAGAGATTTTTTCATTATGCTCTAACATAAAGCTAATCGTATTGAAATTTTCATCATATTTACCTGTTTTCTCTGCAACAATGATAAGGCTAATAATTGTGCTGCTAAAAATTTGTGGATGATTCTTTAAAAAATCGGAAAAAAGCTCCCCTTTTTCGATATGTAGAATTAAACTTTTAATAAAGTGACGCCAAAAAGGAAGGTGGCAATTTTCTGAAAGTATTTTTAAGCTTTGTATTAGAGTTATCCCTGATGATGTTAAGGCACCTAGCTGATGAAAGAAATGTATTCGATAGTTAATACAAGTGTGATTTAAATTAAAAATCGCTTTAATTTTTATTTTTAATGGAATAAGGTTATTCTCAGTAATAATAAGAAAAGCTTTTTTTTTACTTTTAGCTAACAAGGTATCTTCAATTATTTGGTTGTGAGCATTGAGTGCAATATATGAATAAATGAACATTTTAAGCCCCTTCGTTGCCAACAATGGCATAAATTTCTTGTAACGTTGTTTCCCCTGATTCAATAAGCTTGATACCTGCTTGAAAAAGACGTTCAAAATTTACAATATTACGACCTTGTTGTTCCTGTAAATCTTGAATTATTTGCTGGTCAATATACTCATAAACAGCTGTTCTTCCCATAAAGCCAGAAAAACAATGCTCACATCCTTTAGACCTCCAT
The DNA here is from genome assembly GCF_020381325.1 of Providencia vermicola. Taxonomy (GTDB): domain Bacteria; phylum Pseudomonadota; class Gammaproteobacteria; order Enterobacterales; family Enterobacteriaceae; genus Providencia; species Providencia vermicola. The sequence goes on along the minus strand of NZ_JAGSPI010000004.1, from coordinate 266,655 downwards.
TCATTAACCGTTAACACTCTATTTAGCTGAGTTTTTGATGGCGCCGGTATTTTGCATTTAGGGCATAATTTACGTACTAATCTTTGAGCTATCACCATTTTTAAACAAGACATTAATTGTTTTTTTTCTACACCAAGTTGGATCATACGTTCTATAGCGCTTACAGTACAATTGGTATGCAATGTAGATAAAACTAAATGGCCAGTTTGCGCTGCACGAGTAGCAATTTGGGCGGTTTCTTCATCCCTTATTTCACCAATCATAATAATATCGGGATCTTGGCGTAATAGCGCCCTAAGAATAAAAGCAAAGCTAAGTTCGGATTTTTCATGAACCTGTATTTGATTAATTCCGTGTAAAGGAATTTCAATGGGGTCTTCTATTGTTGAAATATTCCGAGAAGATTGATTTAAAAATTCCAAGGCGCTATATAAAGTCACTGTTTTGCCACTGCCTGTAGGGCCTGTCACTAAGATTAGCCCCTGAGGCTGATTTAAGTATCTTTTTAATGAGTCAAGAAGGGAAGAGCACATCCCTATGTGCTCTAATGAATATTTTAATTGAGTATTAAGAATTCTTAATACGAGTTTTTCACCATATAAGGTGGGAATACTAGAAAGGCGTATGCTGTAATTTTGCCCATCAAAGTACCAATTCATCTGTCCATCTTGTGGACGTCTTTTTTCCGCAATATTCATTTTGGAAAGTATTTTTAGCCGCGCAATGATTTCATTGTTAATTTCGTAGGGTGCTGAAGGAAGGAAGTAAAGTTTCCCATCAACACGGATCCTAATCTTTAAACCCTGCTTGGATGGCTCAAGATGAATATCTGATGAGCGTTTATGAACAGCGGTTTTAAGTAAATTCTCAACAAAATCAACCGCAGGAGATGTAATATTTAATGTCTCTGCTTCTTTAGGTTGGTAAGAGATATCCTCCTCTTTGATTTGATGTATTGCACTATTAAAGTAATGATCAACCTTTTCTTTAGGCCAAATATCATAGCAAACAGGAACGCTAGCAATAAACTTTAGAGTCGCCATAAGATTATCATCAGGTTTTTTAACCGTGGCGATAGATAATCGCTTATGGTTATAATCCACGATAATAATATAGTGCTTATCACATAGTTTTTTTAATTCTTTAAATATAAACTGGTTATCTTTCGTTATATTCATAATTATCCTCAATTAAAAACTAAACGTTTTTTCACATAAAGATTTCAAATTGGTATTGTCTTTTATTTCGCAAGCAACATTCCATTTAAATGGCGAGTTATTACCTGTGACAACAGGTGTTAGTGTAATATTAAGGTCTGATAATGTTTTATCTCCACTCAGTTTCACAATACCTGATTTTACATCAATGGTTTTGATGTGTTTCCCTGAAATATTATTTGGAATATTATCGTTACCACTATTACATTGAGATAGACTACCGAAATTGAAGTGGCATATCTCAATACTATTTTTGTAAGGTAGAATGGTTTGCAGGACATCGGTCATTGCAGCCTTTTGCATATAGCTTTGATAACCTGGAATAGCAATAACACCAAGTATAGATATTATTGCAATAACAACCATTATTTCGATAAGTGAAAATCCTTGTTGTCGCATAATAAAACCTCTGTTGTTAAGTGAGGTTTTATCATAAAGCTATTTTTCCCTATATTTTATTCATTGTAAAACATATTGCGAAACGCTTTGTAGATAAATAAATGAATTGATTGTTTATTACATATTTTATCGATCGGCTTCGCAAAATATAATTTAATTTTAATCTTGGTGTTTTTTACTGCCTTTAATTAAAGGAGGATAAGCATATTAAGAGTAATAAATATATAGCAATTAAAGAATAATTAACTTTCATTGCTATATATTATTAAACTAATTTTAAAGTAAGTTTCTATAATGTTGCCAATCAAAAAATGGACCAGGATCGGTTTTACGTAAAGGGGCGATATCGCTATGACCCGTAATATTATGGGCGATCAATGGATATTGAGTAATAAGTTGTTGGGTTAAAGTCGCGAGAGATTGGTACTGTGATTCAGTAAACGGCTCAAAATCAGTGCCTTCTAGCTCAATGCCAATTGAAAAATCATTGCATTTTTCTTTTCCTTGGTAGTTTGATTGCCCTGCATGCCAAGCACGTAAATGAAAAGGAACATACTGAATAATTGAGCCATCACGGCGAATTAGGCAATGAGCAGAAACGCGAAGGTGTTTTATTTCCTCAAAAAAAGGATGTTCTTGAGGATTCAAAACCCCTGTGAATAATTGATTAATATAAGGCCCACCAAATTGACCTGGAGGAAGGCTAATATTATGGATAACGAGCAAAGAGGGAGTAACACCATCAGGGCGTTGATCATGATGCGGTGAGGGGATATGAGTCACATTATTTAACCAACCATCATGTATTTTCATCTCGTTATCCATAGTATTCTGTTTTCTTTTTGTCAGGGCTCGTTATCTTTGGATGGAAAGATTAGCATAGATACAATAAGACGAGAGCATATTTTGGAGAAAGAAATGGCTATACGGCGTTATGATGAACAGCAAAGACGCGGCATTCTACTAGAGCGATTAGCAGTTGATATCCCTTTTATGGTGACAGTTGCATTAAAAGAAGACCTTGGGCAGGTTGTTGACTATAAAAGAGATATCACTGGGCAGTTACTTAGTGAAAGCGCGATTGCAACCGCCCGTATTATTACACGGGAAAACGGTATCTTTTGCGGTAAACAATGGTTAGAAGAAGTCTTTCTTCAATTAGGCGGGTTAGTTAAAACTGATTGGAAAGTGAAAGACGGTGATACCGTCACATCAAATCAAGTGTTATGTGAAATGCAGGGGCCATCTCAAGTTTTATTAACAGGGGAGCGGACTGCGCTGAATTTTATTCAAACACTCTCTTCGGTTTCAACAGTAACTGCGATATACGTAAAAGAGATTGCAGGAACTCGAGCCAAGCTACTCGATACTCGTAAAACGATTCCTGGCCTAAGAACTGCATTGAAGTATGCTGTTCTTATGGGGGGAGGATTTAACCATCGCTTGGGACTGTCAGATGCCTATTTAATTAAAGAAAATCATATTATTTCAGCAGGTTCGGTGGATAAGGCGGTTGAACTTGCCAGACAAGCACATCCTGAAGTACCGATTGAAATTGAGGTGGAAAGTCTAGATGAGTTACTTCTAGCGCTAAAAGCAGACGCAGACATCATTATGTTAGATAACTTTACACCGACAATGATGAAAGAGGCTGTAGTGCTAACTGCAGGGAAGGCTGCGCTTGAAGTTTCAGGTAATGTGACACTAAAAACAATAAAAGAATTTGCAGAAACTGGCATTGATTTTATTTCAGTGGGGGCTTTAACTAAACATATTCAAGCGATGGACTTATCGATGCGTTTTGTTGAGAGCCATTCCTAGGGCATCATTACGCTATCAAAGTTTGATATAAGAACTGTATTGCTTAATTTTATCATACAGTTCTTATATTTCTCATTAAGTGGCTTATATCAGCATCCATAAAGCGGATGTGTTGGCATATTATTTTTAAAAGAACCAATATTTTTCTATAGAAAGCGGGCCAATTTGGGTTGAAGATGCGGTTGGAATTTAAGATAAGTATAAATTCAGTTGTTATTTTAACATTTTCGAAACAAAAAAAGTGAGACATTTAAGTATAATAGAGTAGCTAAGGTTTCATTTGATTTTTAACTTGCTTATTTTGAATTTTTATTCATTAAAATAATTGCTTTTACGATTCAGTTTGTATTTTTAGTCGGTAAATGATGTTTTTTATGTTAAAAATATTCTCACGACATTGGTTGTTTAGTTATCAAAACATGCTAAATTTTAAAAAAATTTGTTAATATTTGCAGGATTTTATGATTTAGCGCAAGGTCTTTATGGACAGATAGTGAATACTTTGTTACTTTATTAGCCCATAAACAAATTGGTATTACCAATTAACACTGGGTAATACGTAATCAATAATTACTCACTTATGAATATGGCAGATTATGACTTACGGTAAAATTCGCCAACCAAAGTTATCAGATGTAATAGAGCAACGGCTTGAACATCTTATTTTCGAAGGGACATTGCGCCCTGGCGAAAAGCTGCCCCCTGAGCGTGAACTCGCAAAACAGTTTGACGTATCTAGGCCATCAGTGCGTGAAGCAATTCAAACATTAGAAGCGAAAGGGCTTCTATCTCGTCGTCAAGGCGGCGGCACCTTCGTACAAAAGAAAATGTGGCAAAGCTTTAGTGATCCTTTAGCTCAGTTACTCGAAGGTAATCCTGAATCTCAATTTGATCTTCTTGAAACTCGTCATGCCCTTGAAGGTATTGCAGCCTATTATGCTGCACTTCGTGGTACTGAAGAAGATCTTGACCGTATTCGTCAAAGTTATGAACTTATCGAAATAGCGCAAAAAAGCGGCGAGTTAGATGCCGAGTCAGATGCGGTACTCCAATACCAACTCATTGTGACAGAAGCGGCTCACAACGTGGTTCTATTGCATTTATTGCGTTGCATGATCCCTATGTTAGAACAGAATATCCGTCAAAACTTTGAATTTTTGTATACCCGTAAAGAGATGTATAACGCGGTTAGCTCCCATAGAGCACAAATTTTTGCTGCAATAATGGCAAGAGAGCCTGAAAAAGCGCGCGAAGCATCTCACCGTCACCTGTCTTTTATTGAAGATTTGCTATTGGATATTAGCCGAGAGCAAACTCGTCGGGAACGTTCTTTACGGCGGTTACAGCAACACCCTGATTTAATTTAGTAATATAGATCCTGACTGCTGCGTCTATATTATTGTGAATGCTCTAAAAGTAAGAGTTAAAGCGGCAACTACATCAGGGCCTATCTTCCCGCTGTTTTAGCAATATTGGGAAAATAGCAGGAAGATAGGCTCCACATAACCATATAAAATAGATAACAGATAAGGAATACACCATGTCAGATATGTTAAAAAATGACGTGGATCCGATTGAAACTCGCGACTGGCTACAGGCGATTGAATCGGTCATCCGTGAAGAAGGTGTTGATCGTGCTCAGTTTATTATCGAACAGGTATTAAGCGAAGCGCGTAAAGGCGGCGTAAGTATTGCTGCTGGTGCATCTGGTCGTTCTGATTACATCAACACAATTGCTGTTGAAGATGAGCCTGCATACCCTGGTAACATGGACTTAGAGCGCCGTATTCGCTCTGCAATTCGCTGGAACGCAGTAATGACTGTTCTGCGTGCGTCTAAAAAAGACTTAGAACTGGGCGGCCACATGGCTTCTTTCCAGTCATCAGCAACCTTGTATGAAGTCTGCTTCAACCACTTCTTCCGTGCTCATAACAATAATGATGGCGGAGACTTAGTATTCTTCCAAGGTCACATCTCTCCAGGTATCTATGCACGTGCTTTCTTAGAAGGTCGTTTAACTGAAGAGCAAATGAACAACTTCCGTCAAGAAATTGGTGGAAATGGCCTATCTTCATATCCGCACCCTAAATTGATGCCTGACTTCTGGCAATTCCCAACAGTATCAATGGGGTTGGGCCCAATCAATGCTATCTATCAAGCTAAGTTCCTGAAATACCTTGATAACCGTGGCCTGAAAGATACATCTGCGCAGCGCGTATATGCATTCTTAGGTGATGGTGAGATGGATGAGCCTGAATCTAAAGGTGCGATTACTATCGCAACACGTGATAAATTAGATAACTTAGTTTTCGTTATCAACTGTAACCTGCAGCGTCTGGATGGCCCAGTAACAGGTAACGGAAAAATTGTTAACGAATTAGAAGGTATCTTTAACGGTGCTGGCTGGCAAGTTATCAAAGTTATGTGGGGTGACCGTTGGGACGAGCTGCTGCGTAAAGATACGAGCGGCAAGCTTGTTCAGTTAATGAACGAAACTTTAGACGGTGATTACCAAACCTTTAAATCACGTGATGGTGCATACGTCCGTGAGCACTTCTTCAATCGTTACCCAGAAACTGCTGCATTAGTTAAAGATATGACTGATGATGAGATTTGGGCATTGAATCGCGGCGGTCACGATCCGAAGAAAGTCTATGCTGCATTTGCGAAAGCAAAAGAAACCAAAGGCAAACCAACTGTTATTTTAGCGCAAACCATTAAAGGTTATGGTATGGGCGAAACAGCAGAAGGTAAAAACATTGCGCACCAAGTGAAAAAAATGAACATGGATGGCGTTCGCCATTTCCGTGATCAATTCAATGTGCCAGTGGCTGATGAGCAAATCGAAAAACTGCCATACATTACTTTCGAAAAAGATTCTGAAGAGTACAAATACCTGCATGAGCGTCGTCAAGCGCTGGGTGGCTATTTACCTGCTCGCCGTTCAACTTTTGATGAGAAACTGGAAATCCCTGCACTAGCAGATTTCAGCCAATTATTAGAAGAACAATCAAAAGAAATTTCGACCACGATTGCTTTCGTTCGTGCATTGAACGTGATGTTGAAAAATAACTCTATCAAAGAGCGTTTAGTGCCAATTATCGCTGACGAAGCGCGTACATTTGGTATGGAAGGTCTGTTCCGTCAAATCGGTATTTATAGCCCGAAAGGTCAGCAATATACACCGCAAGACAGAGAACAAGTTGCCTACTATAAAGAAGACTCGAAAGGTCAAATCCTGCAAGAAGGTATTAACGAGCTGGGTGCAGGTTCTTCTTGGTTAGCGGCTGCAACATCTTACAGCACTAACAACTTACCGATGATCCCATTCTATATCTACTACTCAATGTTTGGTTTCCAACGTATTGGTGACTTAATGTGGGCAGCAGGTGACCAACAAGCACGTGGCTTCCTGATTGGTGGTACTTCAGGTCGTACAACGCTGAATGGTGAAGGCTTACAGCACGAAGATGGTCACAGCCATATTCAATCACTGACTATTCCTAACTGTATTTCTTATGACCCTGCATTCGCTTATGAAGTTGCAGTGATTATGCAAAACGGTTTAGAGCGCATGTACGGTGAGAAACAAGAGAACGTGTACTACTACATCACGACTCTGAACGAAAACTACCACATGCCTGCAATGCCAGAAGGTGCAGAAGAAGGTATCCGTAAAGGTATTTACAAACTGGCTTCTGTTGAAGGTAGCAAAGGTAGAGTGCAGTTGTTAGGTTCAGGCTCAATGATGCGCCACGTTCGTGAAGCGGCAGATATTCTGTCTGCTGAGTATGGCATCGGTTCTGATGTTTACAGTGTAACCTCATTCACTGAATTGGCACGTGATGGTCAAGATTGTGAGCGTTGGAATATGCTGCACCCATCTGCAACGCCACGCGTTCCATACATTGCACAAGTAATGAATGATGCGCCAGCAGTTGCATCAACTGACTACATGAAACTGTTTGCTGAACAAGTTCGTACTTATGTACCAGCAAGTGATTACCGCGTACTGGGTACTGATGGTTTCGGTCGTTCTGACAGTCGTGAAAACCTGCGTCACCACTTTGAAGTGGATACCAGCTATGTCATCGTAGCAGCGTTAGGTGAATTAGCTAAACGTGGTGAAGTTGATGTTAAAGTCGTTGAAGAAGCGATTAAAAAATACAACATCAACCCAGAAAAAGTTAACCCACGTTTGGCATAAGAGGTAAATATCAATGTCTATTGAAATCCAAGTGCCAGATATCGGTGCTGATGAAGTTGAAGTCACCGAAGTGATGGTTAAAGTTGGTGACAAAGTAGAAGCAGAGCAATCGCTCATTACCGTTGAAGGTGATAAAGCTTCTATGGAAGTCCCATCACCACAAGCGGGTGTGGTAAAAGAAATTAAAATTGCGACAGGCGACAAAGTGAAAACTGGTTCGCTGATCATGGTCTTTGAAGCAGAAGCGGGTGCAGCAGCACCCGCTCCAGCACAAGCGCCAGCAGCCCCAGCGGCAGCACCAAGCGCCGCAGCGTCAAAAGACGTTGCTGTACCTGATATCGGTGGCGATGAAGTTGAAGTTACTGAAATCATGGTTAAAGTTGGCGATACCGTGACTGCGGAGCAATCTTTAATTACCGTTGAGGGCGATAAAGCATCAATGGAAGTCCCTGCACCATTTGCTGGAACTGTTAAAGAAATCAAGATTGCGACAGGCGATAAAGTGAAAACGGGCTCGCTGATCATGGTCTTTGAAGTCGCAGGCTCAGCGCCAGCCGCTGCTCCAGTTGCTCAAGCAGCACCAGCGGCTCCAGCAGCCTCTGCAATTAAAGACGTTAACGTGCCAGATATCGGCGGTGATGAAGTTGAAGTTACCGAAGTGATGGTTAAAGTGGGTGATACCGTTTCTGCTGAGCAATCAATCATTACGGTTGAAGGCGATAAAGCATCAATGGAAGTTCCTGCACCATTTGCTGGAACCGTTAAAGAAATCAAGATTGCGACAGGTGACAAAGTCAAAACTGGCTCGCTGATCATGACCTTTGAAGTTGCCGGTGCCGCACCAGTTGCTCAAGCAGCGGCACCTGCTGCACCAGCTCCAGCTCCAGCTGCACCTGCACCTGCACCTGCACCTGCAAAAGCAGCTGATAGCAAAAATGAATTTGTTGAGAACGACGCATACATCCACGCAACACCGGTTATTCGCCGCTTAGCGCGTGAGTTCGGTGTTAACTTAGCGAAAGTAAAAGGCACTGGTCGTAAAGGCCGTATCCTGCGTGAAGACGTTCAAGCTTACGTGAAAGATGCAGTCAAACGCGCTGAATCTCCAGCTGCGGCAGGTGGTGGTTTACCAGGTATGTTGCCATGGCCGAAAGTGGATTACAGCAAGTTTGGTGAAGTTGAAGAAGTCGAACTGGGTCGTATCCAAAAAATCTCTGGTGCAAACCTGAGCCGTAACTGGGTGATGATCCCACACGTTACGCTGATGGAAGAAGTGGATACCACTGAAGTTGAAGAATTCCGTAAGCAACAGAATAAAGAAGCAGAGAAGAAAAAACTGGACGTGAAAATCACGCCATTAGTTTTTGTCATGAAAGCGGTTGCCCGCGCTCTGGAAGAAATGCCGCGCTTTAACAGCTCGATTTCTGAAGATGCACAGCGTCTGTTCTTGAAAAAATATATCAATATCGGTATCGCGGTTGATACACCAAATGGCTTAGTTGTTCCTGTCTTTAAAGACGTTAACAAAAAAGGCATTTTAGAGTTATCTCGTGAACTGATGGAAGTTTCTAAGAAAGCGCGTGCAGGTAAACTGACTGCGGCTGATATGCAAGGCGGATGTTTCACCATCTCTAGCCTTGGTGGTATCGGTACAACTGGTTTTGCACCAATCGTGAACGCACCAGAAGTGGCTATTATGGGGCTGTCACGTTCTTCAATGAAACCTGTTTGGAACGGTAGCGAGTTTGTTCCTCGCCTGATCCTGCCTATGTCACTGTCCTTTGACCACCGTGTCATCGATGGGGCTGATGGAGCACGCTTCATCACCCTAGTAGGGCAATTAATGAGCGATATTCGCCGTTTAGTGATGTAAATAATAAGACCGGCTGATAGGCCGGTCTGTTTTATTTAGGCTGAGGCAGAATTTTTTGCTGCTGCTACGAAAGGTTGGGAGTTACATCACGAAATGAGCCTTTTCAGGGTGTTAACAATTCTGTAAACTGCTCTCGGTGTGTACTTTTCCAGTGGAAGATCGTTTATTCAGCAGTACCGCTGGACAAAACAAAAAGAGGTCATGATGAGTACTGAAATTAAAGCCCAAGTCGTTGTGCTTGGTGCAGGCCCTGCAGGTTATTCTGCGGCTTTCCGTTGCGCTGACTTAGGTTTAGAAACTGTTTTAGTTGAACGTTATTCAACCCTTGGTGGTGTTTGTTTAAACGTGGGTTGTATCCCTTCAAAAGCTTTATTGCATGTTGCAAAAGTGATCGAAGAAGCGAAAGCATTAGCAGAGCACGGTATCGTATTTGGTGAGCCAAAAACCGATATCTCTAAAGTTCGTTTATGGAAAGAAAAAGTCATTAATCAGCTGACGGGTGGCTTGGCTGGTATGGCGAAAGGCCGTAAAGTGACCGTCGTTAACGGTCTGGGTAAATTTACAGGTGCAAATACACTGGTTGTTGAAGGCGAAAACGGTAGCACGACTATCAATTTCGATAACGCAATCATTGCAGCGGGTTCACGTCCAATTCAATTACCATTCATTCCTCATGAAGACCCACGTATTTGGGATTCAACCGATGCGTTAGAACTGAAAGAAGTTCCAGAGCGTCTTCTGGTTATGGGCGGTGGTATCATCGGTTTAGAAATGGGAACTGTGTATCATGCACTGGGTTCTCAAATCGATGTGGTTGAAATGTTTGACCAAGTCATCCCTGCGGCTGACAAAGATGTGGTTAAAGTATTCACCAAACAAATCAGCAAAAAATTCAACCTGCTGTTAGAAACGAAAGTTACTGCAGTTGAAGCGAAAGAAGACGGTATTTATGTGTCTATGGAAGGTAAAAAAGCTTCCGCAGAACCACAACGTTATGATGCTGTGTTAGTGGCTATTGGCCGTGTTCCTAACGGTAAAAACTTAGATGCAGGCAAAGCTGGCGTTGAAGTTGATGATCGCGGCTTTATCCACGTGGATAAACAAATGCGCACTAACGTTCCGCACATCTTTGCTATCGGTGACATCGTTGGTCAACCAATGTTGGCTCACAAAGGTGTTCACGAAGGTCACGTTGCGGCAGAGGTTATCTCTGGTCTGAAACACTACTTTGACCCGAAAGTTATTCCATCTATCGCTTATACTGAGCCAGAAGTTGCTTGGGTTGGTTTAACTGAGAAAGAAGCGAAAGAGCAAAACATCAGCTACGAAGTGGCAACTTTCCCATGGGCTGCATCAGGTCGTGCAATTGCATCTGACTGCTCAGAAGGTATGACTAAGCTGATTTTTGACAAGCAATCTAACCGTGTTATCGGTGGTGCGGTTGTCGGTGTGAACGGTGGCGAATTACTGGGCGAAATCGGTCTAGCAATCGAAATGGGTTGTGATGCAGAAGATTTAGCATTAACTATCCATGCTCACCCAACACTGTACGAATCAATTGGTATGGCTGCAGAGATCTACGAAGGTAGCATCACTGACTTACCAAACGCTAAAGCGAAAAAGAAAAAGTAATTTTCTTTAATCGTACAGATAAACAGTATCTCTAGTATACTGTTTATCGCCAAAGCGAATTGAAGCCAATGTGGAAACACGTTGGCTTTTTTGTATCTGTCTAAAAATAAAAAACAATATTTTATTTAATTCAATAATGCTTATTTTAAATATAATTATTTAATTCTGAAATTTCGTATTATTAGAATGGTATCACTTAGTTGACTATAAAAAATTAAAATCTTATTTTCCTTATTGAGTTATTTAATCGCTAATAAGGAAATTAGATTATGGCAGATATGAGTCATATAGATTCAATGACAGTAATAGGAAGTCACACCCCACCCAGTAGCTTTAGCCGTTATTTTCAAAATGAAATGAATAATGTTTCTGATGATCAATATGAGGAGATGCATAAAAACACATGGATCACTGATATTTATGATAGGTTAAAAGAAGTTGATTATTACCATGATAGCTTTAATAAAGAGCCTCCTCAAAAGGAGTTTCATGATTATCAGGAGCAGGTACAGCCACCACCAGAGTTGCCCGTTTTAAAAAATGAACCGAAAAAATCACCACAAGAAATTATCGAAGATAAAATTGTTATATTAAGGGAGGAACTGAGTAATATTGAAAAATCTTATGAGTGGAAGTTTTTGAATAACCCAGAGAAATACCCTTGTACTTATCAATGGAAGTTCTATTCATCAGAATTAAATATCACTGCAACATTAAAATTAAATACGAAGCAAGATAGAGATAGAATTTTATCTAATAATTTTTCAGGTAAAATACCGGGTATACCCCGAGTTGATTTTTTTAATGTAGAGCCATTTTATAAGGCAGTTAATCAGCGCGTCGAAATAGAAGCAAGAAATCATTTATTGGCTTTTAAAACGCGGCATCAAAATACACTGAATGAAATTCAGTCTAATATAAATGAATTAAATAAACTGAGAATAGCTCGAAGTAGTGTATTGGTTATCCCCACGCCAAGTGTTCCTACATTATCTTATCGTGCAGGTTCAAACTCGCAAGTAACACAAGCGGGAAATAGTGGCCTTGCGAAAGGTATCGAAAATACAGTAGGCAATATTCGCGATGGTTTAGCTGAAACGTTTGATTGCTCTTTTGGCATGAGCTGCTCAAATGATTTAGATAAAGCAGCAAAAAAAACAAATGTTGGGAATAATTCATTAAGTGCAGCCAAAACAGCCGTCGTAGAGGGGGTAGAAAAAGGCTATAGCGAATGCGTTAAAAGTAGCGGTTGCCAGAACGATATCGCTAAGTTAGGTGTTAATTTTGGTTTAACGCGAGACCAAATCGCAGAAGCGATAAATGCAGGAATAGCCGCAAGAAAAGGCGATACTGACGCAATAAAAGGGCTATCCCCACTGCAAATTGCTTATATTGATGAACAAATTATCAGTGGAAAAGGCATGGCTCGGGGGATGTTTGGGACTCAAACATGGGGTGACCGAATAGATGTTAAACCTCATACTGGCGGTAACCAAATTCCTGAACAAGGACGGACTGACACTGGTGGAGAACAAATTCCTGAACGTATTGATAATACGCATATAACACCACTTCCTAATCAGATTACAATAGAAGATATTGCCTATTTATCTAAGAATAAGAACAAAATTAAGGATGAATGGCATCAAGGTAGTTTTAATTCACCTGAAGAGTCGTTACAAAAACATTATGAAAAGCATGGAAAAGACGTTGGAGCAGATAGTGTTGCGGAATATAAAAGGAAAGCGGGAGGATTCGCTGAAAATTTAAAAGGTGCTCGAACCGCTAAAATAAGGGGTGAGACTGATAATGTAACTCGTTATTATAAAAACGGGAAATATCTAGATAAAACAACTGATGGAAAGATAATATCGTTTGGAAAACAATAAAAGGTGAATACATTATGTGGCATGATTTACATATTACGAATGTTGGTAGGATAAAAAAAACAGTTGCTGAATTTACGATTACTATGATCCCTATTTTACCTTATTCTAAAATGAAGGTGAAAATCTATGAAAGCCAATCTGGAAATTTCACTGGAATGACTGACTTAGCAATAAAAAGAAAATTTGATGGTTCTCCTGAATGTGCTATTGGGTATGGAGATACTATTGAGGAGGCATTAGAAGATACGATCCTTTATTTTAATAAAATGCTAAGTCAAGATGGTTTTACTGAATTAACCGAAGATGATATTAGCTACGCAGAGTGGTCTGATTTTTAGTGACAAAAGATCCCAGTTCTGTGCTGGGATCTCTGTTAATAGTTTTACTCTCCCTCGGACTGCGGGGTAATCCAGCACAAAAAAATGCTACTGCCGAGAATTTCATCCGAGAAATCTTTAAAGATCCTAAGGTAGTTTGAAATAAATAAGAAATAATCCAACTTTACGCCAAGTAGAGAACGGCCTTGGAAAAAATGCAGAGATCAAGTTTAAGTAACAAATAAGATGATATCAAATATTGAATATAAAACTATTATTGAATTCGCTGAAACCCAAGCCCTTGATGGGTTATGGGCGTATATCACGCCAGATATGCTTCCTTCACTCTATGCCACGTATGATAATTTTTCCTTTCAGGAAAGGAAGCAAATATTCTTTTGGTTTTTAGACAAGTTATTACGTGATGGAAAGTTAAAATTAGCTAAGAACGGTAAATTTTTAAGTGGTTCAATAGATGAACAATTACAGTGCTTCTACACTGCATTTCCAGAAACAGAAGAGCAATTAATTGATCAGTTTTGGTTTTTTGATGAAGGATGCCCTGGCGGGGCTGTTTGGATACTTAACGATGGGGCATTAGAATGGACTTAGAACTATAGAGGGAAGATTCTATCTATGGAATGCTTAATTCCTGAACAGCTTCAAGTTAGTATTGATGAATTAATACAGAAAACCATCACAGTAATTTCACAAAGTGAAAGCTTTGGGCGGATAGTTGATAAAGAAATTAAAGTCGTTAAAGATTAGCTTTGAGACTGCAATTTAACGGGTTGTATCTAGTAATTATCGAAGATAAAATTGTTATATTAAGGGAGGAACTGAGTAATATTGAAAAATCTTATGAGTGGAAGTTTTTGAATAACCCAGAGAAATACCCTTGTACTTATCAATGGAAGTTCTATTCATCAGAATTAAATATCACTGCAACATTAAAATTAAATACGAAGCAAGATAGAGATAGAATTTTATCTAATAATTTTTCAGGTAAAATACCGGGTATACCCCGAGTTGATTTTTTTAATGTAGAGCCATTTTATAAGGCAGTTAATCAGCGCGCCGAAATAGAAGCAAGAAATCATTTATTGGCTTTTAAAGCGCGGCATCAAAATACACTGAATGAAATTCAGTCTAATATAAATGAATTAAATAAACTGAGAATAGCTCGAAGTAGTGTATTGGTTATCCCCACGCCAAGTGTTCCTACATTATCTTATCGTGCAGGTTCAAACTCGCAAGTAACACAAGCGGGAAATAATGGCCTTGCGAAAGGTATCGAAAATACAGTAGGCAATATTCGCGATGGATTAGCTGAAACGTTTGATTGTTCTTTTGGCATGAGCTGCTCAAATGATTTAGATAAAGCAGCAAAAAATCCAAATGTTGGAAAAGAGCTAACCGCAGAAGAGAAAGAGGCGCTTGGAATCTCTAGTGGTGGTAGTGCTACTGGCACACCTAATGGATTTGAGCCAGATGATGAAGAGCATAAATATAATCAACAGCAACAACAGAATGAGAGTAAATTTAAAAACTTCTCTGAAGAAGATCTCATTTCCTCAGCAAATAAACCAATAAATAAACAAGGACTTTCTACGGCAGCTCGTGCATGGGATAAGCATGCCGCTAGACCTGATGGAGTATTTGAACCATTAAAAGGTAATCCAGCGCAAAAAAATGCTGCTGCTGAGAATTTTATTCGAGAAATTCTTAAAGACCCTAAAGTAGTCCGAAAAGATTTAAGTGGCGGTGCATTCGAATATCGTTTACCTAGCGGAAAAGGTATCAGATATAATGCGGATGGTTCATTTTATACGGTGTTAGATCCAACTAAGGTAAAAAAATGAAAGATAATAAATTAGAATTATTTTTTTCAAGTCCAATGGAATATGAGAATCTAACGTTAGAGGTTCAATTAAACTGGGATAAGGTTGTAGAAATTAATCAAGATAAAGGTGTTGATAATTTAGAGGCTGAACTATTTGGTTCAGATCTATCTCGCAACTTTATAGCTAAAATGCCTTTAGATGATCTAATTGCAATATTAATTGAAGCTAGAGATACATTGAAGAAACAGTGAGTCTCTAGCCTAGCAAGTAAAAGATCCCATTTTACTGGGATCTTCTTAGTCGCCTTACTCACTCCTCAGCCAGCTGGATAATCAACAGTCCAGCTTGGCGCATTGAGTACAGACTCTGCCTATTACATGTTTAGTTGCACAACGGCTTCAAGCGAGTATTGAGGAAATACCTCAATCATTTCACAAAGTGAAGATATTGGATGGCTGGTTGGTAGAAAAATTAAAGTCGTTGAATCTTAATAAGAAATATTAGTGAAATAATAAAGGTTAATACATGAAAATAGAACTTGAATTACTTGAAGAATGTATCATGACAATTTTTCATGAAATGAAAAGTCAAAACATTAATACGATTAACTTAGAATCGGATTTTTATTGGAATGTGCCTTCTGAATCTATTTATGATATCTATAAAGAACCAATTCAGCTTGATGTTGGCCAACTAGAAGATGATTATAAAACATTATGTCAGGCAAAAGAGAAAGATATTTTAGTGAGAGATAACTTGAAGAGTATATCTGCTATTTTGAGGTACATAGCAGAAAAATCCTTTAATTAACCTTATGTTAATTAGGTACGCCATCATTAACGCATTCATGATGTAGCTAAATCATTCACACTTATCAAGCTAACAGCGTACTTGATCTGATTTGATAACTTCTTATGATACAGGCCACCGTTTATCATCTAGTTAATAACTAAACCATCATGCAACTAAAACCAACTGCAATTTTAATTCACGTGCCTGATGTTCAAGTAGGGCTGGCTTGGTATCAACAGGCATTTCCTCAAGCCATTGCTGAATATTTACCTGAGTTTGACTTTACCTTATTGCATGTGGGGGACTTTATGATTGAAGTCGTGCAAGCAGATGAAAAAGTGAGTGAAGGTAAAAAAGGGACTGTGTTGTATTGGCA
This sequence comes from Providencia vermicola, assembly GCF_020381325.1. Lineage (GTDB taxonomy): Bacteria > Pseudomonadota > Gammaproteobacteria > Enterobacterales > Enterobacteriaceae > Providencia > Providencia vermicola. The sequence continues at coordinate 250,288 of NZ_JAGSPI010000004.1, read as the reverse complement.
AGCCGATAGTTTTGATTTGGCGTTTGAGCATTTCACTCAGCTAGGGGCTAAATTGTATCGTGGACCGATGTTAATCGATGGTAACAAGCAAATGTGTCAGTTTGTTGATCCCTTCGGAAACTTGCTTGGAATAAAAGGTCAATAAAATCAATTAAATCCTTTAAGTTTATAAAAACCAATCGCAATGATTTACCTTATCAATTAGTAATGTAAATAAAATTGCGATAATAAATATAATTTGTGATACCTGAGGGAAAAAGCCACAAAAGAGGGTGCTTTACTCAGCAAAATGCATTATAAAAAGTATGGTTTTTTCAGCTTTTTATGATGATTTATAGTCTCTTAAGCTAAAAAATAACCCGTAATTAAGTGTTAAGGCATGAAGTTAGTAGATAAATGTTACTTTCTTGTGAATGAATTAACATTACGTTTAAATTCTGCTATGCTGAGAGCCCGAAGCTGGACATAATTTTACCGCCATTGAGATTATGCGAGCAAATTCCTCTGACCTGGCACCGGATGATAATTTTGTCAATAAGGTGCAGACAGCCGGGTATATAAATAACAAAGAAGCGAGGAGAACGTCGTGCTAGAAGAATACCGTAAGCACGTAGCCGAGCGTGCCGCTCAAGGGATTGTCCCTAAGCCATTAGATGCGTCACAAGTAGCTGCACTGGTAGAGTTACTGAAAAACCCACCCAAAGGTGAAGAAGATTTCTTGTTAGACCTGCTGACCAACCGCGTCCCCCCTGGTGTTGACGAAGCAGCGTACGTAAAAGCTGGATTTTTAGCCGCTATCGCAAAAGGCGAAACTTCCTCCCCTCTGATCTCCCCTGAAAAAGCGATTGAACTGCTTGGTACTATGCAGGGTGGATATAATATCCATGCACTGATTGAAGCGCTGGATGATGCTAAATTAGCCCCTATCGCGGCAAAAGCCCTTTCCCACACCTTATTAATGTTCGATAACTTCTACGATGTGGAAGAAAAAGCGAAAGCTGGGAATACACACGCGAAACAAGTTATTGAATCATGGGCAGATGCCGAGTGGTTTAAACAACGCCCTGCGTTAGCCGAAAAAATGACTGTCACAGTGTTTAAAGTAACAGGCGAAACCAACACCGATGATTTATCACCTGCACCAGATGCATGGTCACGTCCAGATATCCCTCTGCACGCGTTAGCGATGCTGAAAAATGCTCGTGAAGGTATTGAACCAGATGATGCAGGTAACGTTGGACCAATCAAACAAATCGAAGCACTGAGCAAAAAAGGCTTCCCACTGGCTTACGTTGGTGACGTTGTGGGGACGGGCTCTTCACGTAAATCTGCAACTAACTCCGTATTGTGGTTTATGGGCGATGATATTCCATTCGTACCGAACAAACGCGGTGGCGGTGTGGTATTAGGTGGTAAAATTGCACCTATCTTCTTTAATACAATGGAAGATGCGGGTGCGCTGCCAATTGAAGTGGATGTATCTAAATTGAATATGGGTGATGTCATTGATATCTATCCATTTAAAGGTGAAGTTCGCAACCACGAAACCAATGAATTACTCGAAACGTTCGAATTAAAAACTGACGTGCTGATTGACGAAGTGCGTGCGGGTGGACGTATTCCACTGATTATCGGTCGTGGCTTAACCAGCAAAGCACGTGAGTCATTAGGATTAGAAGCAACTGACATCTTCCGTCATGTGAAATCTGTTGCACAAAGCAATCGTGGTTTCTCATTAGCACAGAAAATGGTGGGTCGTGCTTGTGGTCGCCCAGGTATTCGCCCTGGTGAATACTGTGAGCCAAAAATGACCTCAGTAGGCTCGCAAGATACGACGGGCCCAATGACTCGCGATGAGTTAAAAGACTTAGCGTGTTTAGGCTTCTCTGCAGATTTAGTGATGCAGTCATTCTGCCACACTGCGGCGTATCCAAAACCTGTTGACGTAACAACTCACCACACATTACCTGATTTTATCATGAACCGTGGTGGTGTTTCTCTGCGTCCAGGTGATGGTATTATCCACTCATGGTTAAACCGTATGTTGTTACCCGATACCGTCGGTACGGGTGGTGACTCCCATACACGTTTCCCAATCGGTATTTCGTTCCCTGCGGGTTCTGGTCTGGTGGCGTTTGCTGCGGCAACTGGTGTTATGCCACTGGATATGCCAGAATCTGTATTGGTGCGCTTTAAAGGTGAAATGCAGCCGGGTATCACGTTACGTGACCTTGTACATGCTATCCCATTATATGCGATTAAAGATGGCCTTCTGACGGTTGAGAAAAAAGGGAAGAAAAATATTTTCTCTGGTCGTATTTTAGAAATCGAAGGTCTGCCAGAACTGAAAGTTGAACAAGCGTTTGAATTAGCGGATGCATCCGCTGAGCGTTCAGCCGCAGGTTGTACGATCAAACTGGATAAAGCGCCAATTACTGAATACCTGCAATCTAACATCGTCCTGTTAAAATGGATGATCGCAGAAGGCTACGGCGACCGTCGTACTATCGAACGTCGTATTAAAGGCATGGAAAGTTGGTTAGCGGACCCGCAACTGCTTGAAGGTGATGCAGACGCAGAATACGCAGCCGTGATTGAAATCGACTTAAACGATATCAAAGAGCCAATCCTGTGTGCGCCAAACGACCCAGATGATGCGCGTTTGTTGTCTGATGTGCAAAACGAGAAAATCGATGAAGTGTTTATCGGTTCTTGTATGACTAACATCGGTCACTTCCGTGCTGCAGGTAAGTTATTAGACTCTCACAAAGGCCAGTTACCAACGCGTTTATGGGTTGCTCCACCAACGAAGATGGACGCCGCACAATTAACGGAAGAAGGTTATTACAGCGTATTTGGTAAGAGTGGGGCACGTATTGAAGTCCCAGGCTGTTCACTGTGTATGGGTAACCAAGCACGTGTGGCAGATGGCGCTACCGTCGTTTCGACTTCAACACGTAACTTCCCGAACCGTTTAGGCACAGGGGCGAATGTGTATCTTGCATCCGCTGAGTTGGCCGCTGTTGCGTCATTGTTAGGTCGTTTACCAACGCCTGCAGAATATCTGCAATATATGGACAAAGTGGATGAAACTGCGGCAGATACCTACCGCTATCTGAACTTTGACCAGTTATCACAATATACGGAAAAAGCTGACGGTGTGATTTTCCAAACCGCAGTGTAATCTGTTATTTTGTTAACGATGAGGCCTCTACTAGAGGCCTTTTTTGTTGTTTAAAGATATTCCGAAATTTCAATCAGATTTAAATCCACATCACGTAAATAGATAGACAGAATGGGGCCCATTGCCCCGGTTCGTTTAACGGGCCCCTCAATAATTTCTACGCCTTGTTGCTGGATATGCGCCTGAACGTCAGCAAGAGGAATATCGCTGATAAAACACAAATCTAACGCACCTGGAACAGGTAAGTGAGCTTTAGGCTCAAATTCTTTACCATACTGATGAATATTAATTTTTTGCTGGCCAAATTGTAGTGCATAGCGTTGTTCACCAAAGGTTATTACCTGCATTTTTAAAACGCGCTGGTAAAAATCAAGGCAGGCGTCTAATTGTGTTGTCGTCAGGACGATATGGTCTAAACGATTGATCATTGCTACTCCTATTCATTGCATTCATATCATTTGCATTAATTTTAAGCGAATTTTATCGGGGCGGCGTTGAAATTTATGCCTTTCTTTAAATATCGCGCAATAGGCGTTAATACCTCTCAACAAACCTAATTGTCTCGCGTTATACTGAGCCATAATGACGCAAGAGTAGAGGTATTGCATATGGACTACCAATTTTTCCAAGACATCACCGGCGCTATTTCCGCAAAATTCTCGATGGATCATGAGGCAATTGGATATTGGCTAAATGAAGAGGTTAAAAATGACCTTAGTCTGCTCGATACTATCGAAGAAAATTATGAAAAATTAAAAGGCAGCGAAAATCAGTGGGAGCTGATTGGCCATGAGTATACGCTGCTACTTGATGATGAAGAAGTGATGATTAAAGCTAATCAGTTATCGTTTGAAACTGAGGGGCTTGAAGAGGGAATGAGCTACTATGATAATGAAAGTGTTGCTTTTTGTGGTATTGATGACTTCCTCTTAATGTTAAAGGATTATCGTATTTTTGTTATCGAAAATCGATAAAAGCATTTTTTTTAGTGATAAGTTTTGTATTTTAACAAATTGCCATTATTATTTGCAGTGTGAAACTAGCGGTTTAACGCTTCAGTTAAGATAAGCTAGCGGAAATTTATTTTTTGATAACAAAAGCGAAAGGAACACACATATGAATACTGATGATGTTACAGGTGCGTTGAATGATGCAACGAGTTGGTTTGTCGCAAACCAAGATCTGTTAGTCCAGTATGTGGTGAATATTGTTTCTGCCATTGTCATCCTCATTGTCGGTATGATGATTGCAAAATGGGTTGGCCGTGGTTTACACCGTGTGATGACTCTAAAAGGTATTGATAGCACGGTTAGTGACTTTTTATCAGCGATTGTGCGTTATACCATTGTTGCATTTACCTTAATTGCTGTTTTAGGCAAGATTGGCGTTCAAACGGCTTCTGTTATTGCAGTGATGGGTGCGGCTGGTTTAGCGGTTGGTTTAGCATTACAAAATTCACTGGGTAACTTTGCTGCGGGCGTATTACTGGTGGTATTTAGGCCACTGAAAGCGGGAGAATATGTGTCTATTGGTGCTGTGGAAGGGACAGTGCAAAATGTCCAAATTTTTTCCACTACACTGAAAACAGCCGATGACCGAATTATTGTTATTCCGAACGGTAAGATAATCGCAGATAACATTATCAATACAACTCGAGAGCCTAACCGTCGTCAAGATATTATTATTGGTGTGGCTTATGATTCTGATATTGATGTGGTGAAAAAAGTATTAGGTGATATTGTTGCTGCTGATGGCCGTATTCAACATGGTAAAGGCGTGACTATTCGTTTGCATGATATGGCTCCATCGTCATTAAATTATTTAGTTCGTTTTTGGACAACAAATGGTGATGCGTGGCCTGTCTATTGGGATCTGTTAGAGGAATTTAAACGTGCATTAGATAAGCACAATATTGGTATTCCATTCCCACAAATGGATGTGCATGTACATAAACAAGGTTCTGAAACCCACAAAATTCAATAAAAGAATTTTTAGTTAAATTCAATAAAATAGCGCTATTTATGGCGCTATTTTTGTCTCTGTATTCCCCCTTTAGTTACATAAGTCTAGCTTATGACCTATTAGAGTTAATCATTTCCACTAATAATTTTTTCTCGCTACTATTTGCGTATACGGACTGAATAATTATTAGGATTTTTTGCATGTTTACAACTTATATCCAGGGTGCACTTCTTGGTGCAGCGATGATTTTACCGCTAGGGCCACAAAATGCCTTTGTTTTACAACAAGGCAGTCGTAAACAGTTTCATATGATGAGTGCATTTCTATGCGCTTTAAGTGATACTGTGCTAATTATTGGTGGGGTATTTGGTGGCAGCGCGCTATTGAGCCAATCCGAAATATTGATGCAGTTAATTACATGGGCTGGGGTTATTTTTCTGGTGTGGTATGGCTATGGTGCGTTCCGTACTGCACTCAGCCCAGATGATGTTGTATTACAAGCTGAAAATAAAGTGATTACTCGCTGGAAAGTGATAGTTACGCTATTTGCCGTCACATGGCTAAATCCGCATGTCTACTTGGACACATTCGTGGTGCTTGGTAGCGTGGGAGGGCAATTAGAAAGCCAATTACGGCCTTGGTTTACGGCAGGTGCGCTGACAGCATCGTTTGTGTGGTTTTTTGCATTAGCGATTTTGGCTGCTTGGTTCTCGCCTGTATTGAATAAGCCTGTGTCACAGCGAATTATTAATGTCTTTGTGGGAAGTGTGATGTGGTTTATTGCATTTCAGCTGGCAATACAAGGGCTTAAAGGGTTAGGAGTGATACACTAATAACAACATAACCTCAACAGAATGATAAATACTGTAAATTTCTCATTATTCTGATCTGCACTTTTTTTATGATGTGTTACTGTTAATTTGTACTCGGGATAGTTTACGGTTAACTATCCCTTTTTTAGCGATAAATTATTGTATTGGGAGGTTCTGTGAAATTAAAATCTTTAGTTCTCGCTGCCATGGTGGCAGGTGCAGCGGTTCCTACCCTGTCTCTGGCCGATGCGCTACCAAATGGCCCGCACATTACCACATCGGGTAATTCTGTTGTGAAAGCAACCCCCGATATGGCGACATTGAACATCGTTGTGGAAGTGACAGCAAAAGATGCTGCGGCTGCAAAAGCTGCGGTAGACAAGCGTGTTGCCGAGTATTTCGAATTCTTAAAGAAAAACGGAATCGAAAAACAAGACATTAACGCCGCCAATGTGCGTACGCAGCCAAAATATGATTACAGCAGCGTGAAGCAAAAATCGACGATTGAAGGCTATACCGCTATTCGTTCAGTTGAAGTGAAAGTCACTAAACTTGACCAACTGAACACCTTATTAGACGGTGCGTTAGCGGCAGGTTTAAATGATATTAACTCCGTGCAATTTGGTGTGTTAAAACCAGAGCAATACCGTGATGCCGCTCGTGCGCAAGCGATCAAAAATGCGACAGAGCAAGCGGCTGAAGTTGCAAAAGGGTTTAATGCACAGTTGGGCCCAGTGTATAGCATTAGTTACAATGCACCTGCGGCAGTGCCTTATCCAATAGCGGCAAGAGCTTATGGTGGTAAAATGAAAGCTGCTGCTCAAGATCTCAATATTGATGAGACCTATGAACAGCAAAGTATTGATTTTAATGACCAAGTTGATGTTGTGTTTGAACTGAAACGTTAACTTTCAGCCTCATTTTCGTCTTCTTGTTTTAGCATCTGACGCCCAGTTTTTAAGAGGGCGTCAGTCACTCTCTTCATTGTACGGCTTTCGGGTGCAAAACGGTGCCAGTACAGCATTCGTCGTTGGCACAACCCAGGTGTTAAGTCGACTAACTCACCATTTTTCAATTCATCAGCAATCTGTAAATGTGGGATCATACAACAGGTAGACCCCTGCTTAGCTAATTGCACAAAGGCTTCTGACGAATTAACTATATGGCAAGGAACGCTGCCCGGCGATAGTCCAAAGTTTTGCTGAACAAAAGCTTGGTGCATATCATCCAAGTGGTCAAATGCGACTGCGGGGGCTTTTAATAATGATGAGCGAGTGACGCCATCTGGAAAATATTTAGCAGCGAAATCAGGTGAAGCAACAAAGATATAGTCCAAAGCACCCAGTTTATCCACTAAACAGCCGGGTAACGCTTGTGGCTGAATACTGATTGCGCCAACCACTTCCCCACGTCTTAAACGTTCTTGGGTACGAGTTTCATCTTCCACTTGGATATTCAATCGAATAGGGCTATTGCCTAGAACTGGGTTGAGCGCAGGGAGAAACCACGTTGCTAAACTGTCGGCGTTAACTGCAAGGGAAAGTAGTAGAGGCGTTGACCCTGTATTTTCATCTCCAAGCCACTGTTCTTCCAATAATTCAACTTGATGAAGCAGTGCTAACAGCTTTTGCCCTTGTTCAGTCGGATGTGGCGGAACGGTTCGCACAAGTAAAGGTTGCCCGAACAGGTTCTCTAACTGTTTTATTCTTTGTGAAACAGCAGATTGCGTGATGCAAAGCTTTTGAGCTGCACGCTCAAAGCCGCGTTCACGGATAACAGCATCCAGTGCTTGTAATGCGCGGTAGTCAGGGCGCTTCATCAAAAAGTCTCCTTGTTGTTATTCTGCTAAGCACTATGCCATATTTTTATTGATAACACCTGCAATTATTGCGAGCTTCCGACAAATCGCAAGAAGTAACGCACAAATGCAGCGAACAACACTGCAACTTATTTTCGGTTCGGTATATACTCATTCACAATTACGTCTCAATTAAATAGCAAAAGGCATGAGCATGACGCAGGATGAATTAAAAAAAGCGGTAGGTTGGGCAGCATTGGAATACGTCAAACCAGGCACAATTGTCGGTGTAGGTACAGGGTCGACTGCATCGCACTTTATTGATGCTTTGGCGACAATGAAAGGGCAAATTGAAGGCGCTGTTTCTAGCTCTGAAGCCTCTACTCAAAAACTTAAATCATTAGGTATTCCTGTTTTTGATTGTAATGAAGTGGATTCATTAGATGTTTACGTTGATGGTGCTGATGAAGTCGATCACCATATGAACATGATCAAGGGCGGTGGTGCTGCGTTAACACGTGAAAAAATCGTTTCTGCGATCGCGAAAACCTTTGTGTGTATTGTTGACCAATCAAAATTGGTTGATGTATTAGGTAAATTCCCTCTGCCTGTTGAAGTTATTCCAATGGCACGTAGTTATGTGGCGCGTGAATTGGTTAAACTGGGCGGTACACCAGAATACCGTCAAAATGTGATTACTGATAACGGCAATGTAATCTTAGATGTTCATAATTTAAGCATTGTTGATCCTGTTGCGTTAGAAAATACCATTAATGGTATTGCGGGCGTAGTCACTGTTGGTTTATTTGCTAATCGTGGTGCTGATGTTGTCCTGATGGGAACAACAGATGAAGGTGTTAAAACGATCAAATTATAATCGCTAATTATTTTGGTGAATTAATTGACCTAATTTATAGGCCAGCAAACTGTTTAGTTGCTGGCTTTTTTATAAGGTAAAAAAGGAATTAACGTATTTAGTTAGTGGGTAGATAGGAAAATAATTGACCAGTTTTATAAATATCATTAATTTGAAATTTATTTCATTATTTTTATTATTCCGCGATTTTGGTGATATATCTCACACTAATATGCATTGTGCAGGAAAAATCCTTATTTTGTGTTACTGCTCCTGATTTTCTACCATTTAACTTCTTTTTTCTCGCGCTTTTTAGCACCCCTTAAGCAAACGGTTGTATTGATACTGCGCGGAATTTTGCTATGTTGGTATACTCTTTTCAGATTTCAAGGTAGATGAATGTGCTGGTATGGATATGCCTTGAATTATGTTGAGCAAAACCATGAGTTAAACAAGCAAATTCATCTGTCACAAATTTAAAACGTTCACGATAGGGTAGGGAAATGGTCAAGGTATCTTTGCATAAAGACAAAATAAAATTTTTACTGCTAGAAGGTGTTCACCAGAGCGCTGTTGATAACCTAAAAGCGGCGGGTTATACCAATATTGAATACCATAAAAGCGCATTATCTGATGAAGAATTAAAAGAAGCGATCAAAGATGCGCGCTTTGTCGGTATCCGTTCCCGCACTCATTTATCTGAAGAGATTTTCGCCGCTGCTGAAAAATTAGTGGCGGTGGGTTGTTTCTGTATCGGAACCAACCAAGTGGATTTGGATGCTGCGGCAAAACGCGGTATCCCTGTCTTTAATGCACCATTCTCAAATACCCGTTCCGTTGCTGAGATGGTATTAGGTCAACTATTACTGCTGTTACGTCGTATTCCTGAAGCGAATATGCAAGCACACCGTGGCATTTGGGAAAAGCAAGCGAAAGGCTGTTTTGAAGCACGTGGTAAACGTCTTGGTATCGTTGGATACGGCCATATCGGTACCCAGCTGGGGATCTTAGCTGAAGGTATTGGTATGAATGTTTTCTTCTATGATATTGAAAACAAGCTGCCTTTAGGAAATGCAACACAAGTGCGTTCTTTGACTGAGTTACTCAATATGAGTGATGTCGTCAGCCTCCATGTCCCAGAAACAGCTAGCACGAAAAACATGTTTGCTAAAGAACAGTTTGACCGCATGAAACCAGGTTCAATCTTTATTAATGCGTCACGTGGTACTGTGGTGGATATTCCTGCGTTGGCAGCTGCGCTGGAAAGTAAGCATTTATCAGGTGCAGCGGTTGACGTATTCCCAAGTGAGCCTGCGGCAAATAATGACCCGAATGACCCGTTTATTTCAGAGCTGATTAAATTTGATAATGTGATCTTAACCCCTCACATCGGGGGCTCTACAGAAGAAGCGCAAGAAAATATTGGGTTAGAAGTCGCAAGTAAGCTGGCGAAATACTCAGATAACGGTTCAACGCTCTCTGCGGTTAACTTCCCAGAAGTTTCTCTGCCAGTGCATACTGAAGATACTAACCGTTTCTTGCATATCCATGAAAACCGCCCTGGTATCTTGAATAGCATCAACCAAGTGTTTACTGAAAGTAACATTAACGTGGTGGGTCAGTATTTGCGGACATCTGGTAATGTTGGCTACGTCGTTATCGACGTATTGATGCAAACACCAAATCAAACAGATGAAGCGTTACAAAAACTGAAAGACTTGCCAGGCACTATTCGTGCACGTCTGTTATTCTAATTTCGGATAACCCGTTTTATTTCTAATGCGATGGCGCAGGTATTGATTACCAGCGCCATATTTTTTTCGGGGTAATAATTTCAGGTAATGGAATATCCCAATGAGCAACAGGCAACTGTTCAACGTGTTGGCAATCATGGGCCAGACCGATGGGATAAAAACCACTTTTCTGCCAATTCGCTAACGTTCTATCGTAAAAACCGCCACCCATTCCTAAGCGTTGCCCTTGGCTATCAAAGGCCACTAACGGAATTAACATCACATCAAGTTGCTCAGGCGGTAAAACATCACGCACATCTAATGGTGGCTCGGCAATATTAAAGCGGTTTTTCACTAGCTGTGAATCTGGGCGATAGTGAAGAAATAGCAAATGGTGAGCACTAAAAGGGTGTAAAACGGGTAAGTAAACTTGTTTATTTTGTTGCCATAAGGCATCGATAAGCGGCTGGGTATTAATTTCGCCATCAAATGATAAAAACAGGGCGATATTTTTTGCCAATGCAATTTTAGGGTGCTGCAACGCATTGAGCTTAGCATGTTCAGCCGCAATTTTTTGTTGCTCAAGGGTTAACTGGCGGCGAGCTTGACGAATGGTTTGGCGAATTTTTTGGCGCTGGGTAGAAAGTGTGTCTTGCATATCAATAACCTACTATGAACGGCGATAGGAAATAGCAATATTTAAAATAGTATATCGCAAGGTCAGAAATAGTGCAGGTTAATAAATTGTGCTTGAGGGATTAAGCAATTGAAAGTACGACAGGAAAATTGAGGGTCTCCAAGATGCCGTTGTAGGCTGTAACCCTTGAACCCTTGGTTCAAGGTGAACGCAGTTTAGCAACCTTTAGGCTTCCTGAACGAATCAGGCATGCTCACCAGCGCAATAACCGCATTCTTTTTAGTTGAAATATCGGCTCAGGGGACTCGCCCACTCACGCGCATCTCAGAGAAATTTGGTTTGAGAACTTATCGTTACTCAGTGATTTCATTGTACGAAACTAGATTTAAAATGCAACCCTAATTTTGTATATTTTTTTCTACTAGTGTCTGATTAATAAGCAGATTTACTCTAAGGGCAATACCTGCCTCTCAGTGATTTTCACCTGATCGTGCAAGGCTTGTTCAATCGTATGTTGCAACATTTTTATCTTCTCTTCCATATTATAAGCATAATCACGCGTTTTTGTCTTTTCTTGTGCTAATTCGTGACAGACGTTCAATGCTACGATAAAAATAAGTTGTTCCATATTGGTAACACCGCTTTTATCTTTCAGATTTTGCAAGCGTTGTTCTAATTCTTTAGCCGACTCAAGAAGGGCCTCTTTTTGTTCTGATGGGCAATTAACGCGCATTGAACGCCCAAAAATCTGAATGTCGACAGGTTGTGCGGACATGAAACCTCCATACTGAATAATACTCGCCATAAATACATCATATTTGGCGCAATTAATAGATAAGACAAAAGCATACTGGTTAGCGACTACCCTTGATGGTAGCATATCACGAATCATAAGCTAACATGACGAATTCAGATGTCTATACAAAAATCTTTACCAAACTATGAATCACTGGACAAACTGCTGCAACAGCACTCAATAGCACTTACTGCGGCGGAAATCCATGGTTTAATAACGGGCTTAATCTGTGGCGGAAGCCGTGACCATGGCTGGCAAACACTTGTCCATGACCTTGCTAACGATGGTCTTGCATTCCCGCAAACTGTCGCTCAACCTCTGCGTGAGCTGTTCGATACCACATTTGAAGCGCTAGATGACAGTGAATTTGCATTTACGATGCTATTTCCTGACGAAGAGGCCTCAATATTTGACCACGCAGACGCTTTAGCGGGCTGGGTTAACCACTTTCTATTAGGCGTGGGTGTTGCGCAACCGAAATTGGCTGATAAAAAAGAAATCAGCGAAGTCATTACTGACCTGCGTAATATCGGGATGCTTGGTTACGATGAAGATGAAGACCAAGAAGAACTCGAACAGGCACTAGAAGAAGTGGTTGAATACGTGAGAGTGGCTGTGCAGTTGTGTTATATCGCGTTAGTTGAGCCGAAAAAAGGCCCAACTGTTGTTGAGAATAACAAGCCGATCCTTCACTAATCCCGACTTGTTGGTGACTAAAAACACGCCACTTTGTTTTATCGAAAGATAGAACGAAGCGGCTTTGGGTCGATTTTAATCAGTGTTAAGTCATTATCGTCGCACATATTGGCACTAACAATATGTTAGCAACCTAATAATTCAGATAATAAGGCAAAAACGGTATGAATAAACAGGAATTTGTTGCTCGTCGCAATGCATTATTGGCAAAAATGGACGCGGGAAGTGCAGCTGTGATCTTTTCTGCGCCGCCCGCGCAACGTAATGCCGATTGTGAATACCCGTATCGTCAACACAGTGATTTTCTTTATTTGACAGGGTTTAGTGAGCCAGAAGCGGTATTAGTACTGATTAAAAGTGACGACAAACATAGCCATACTGTTCTTTTTAACCGTGTTCGTGATTTAACGGCTGAAATTTGGTTTGGTCGTCGCCTTGGGCAAGAAGCCGCCCCTCAAAAATTGGCTATCGATAAAGCATTACCTTTCGATGAAATTGAAGAGCAACTTTACCAATTACTGAATGGATTGGATGTGGTTTACCATGCACAGGGTGAATTTGCTTACGCAGATAAGCTGGTGTTTGATGCACTGGAAACCTTGCGTAAAGGCAGCCGCCGTAATCTACGTGCACCGCAAGCGGTGATCGATTGGCGTCCAATCGTCCATGAAATGCGCTTGTTTAAATCTGAAGCTGAACTGAATACCATGCGTGAGGCAGGGCGTATTTCCGCCTTGGCACATATCCGTGCGATGGAAACTTGCCGACCAAATATGTATGAATATCAACTTTGTGGCGAGTTAGAACACGAGTTCACTCGTCATGGAGCACGTTTCCCATCGTATAACTCGATTGTGGGTAGCGGCGAAAATGCCTGCATTTTGCATTACACCGAAAATGAATGCCAAATGAAAGATGGCGAGTTAGTGTTGATTGACGCAGGCGCCGAGTTTGACGGCTATGCAGGGGACATTACCCGTACTTTCCCTGTGAACGGTAAGTTTAGTCAAGCACAACGTGAAATTTATGACATTGTTCTTAAAGCGTTGGATACAGCATTAACGCTGTATCGCCCGGGCACCAGTATCCATGAAGTGACACGTGAAATTGTGCGGATTAAGACTGAAGGGTTAGTTGCACTCGGAATTTTACAGGGTGACGTCGATCAATTGATCGAAAACAAAGCATATCAAGCCTTCTTTATGCATGGTTTAAGTCACTGGTTAGGGTTAGATGTACATGATGTTGGTTTCTATGGTACAGACCGTGATCGTCAATTAGAAGTGGGGATGGTGCTGACGGTTGAACCTGGCTTGTATATTGCGCCAGATGCTGATGTGCCACCACAATACCGTGGAATTGGTATTCGTATTGAAGATGATATTGTGATCACTGAAAACGGGAATGAGAACTTAACGGACTTAGTGGTCAAAGACCCTGATGAAATAGAAGCCCTAATGGCGGCTGCAAAGCAGCGTTTAGGGTAGAGGTTATTAACGGTAAAAGGTTAATCATAAAAAGGTAATAAACAACCCATGAATGTGATCATCGTGGGTGGAGGTATGGCTGGGGCGACATTAGCCCTAGCAATTTCTTCACTTAGCCAAGGAAAATTATCGGTTTCATTAATCGAGGCCTCTTTACCAGAAGGTAAACACCCCGGATTCGACGCGCGTGCTATCGCATTAGCCCATGGTACATGCCAGTATTTGGCGAAAATAGGGGTATGGCCAGCATTTGCCGACTGCGTAACGCCGATTACTCACGTTCATGTTTCTGACCGTGGGCACGCAGGTTTTGTGAATATCAACGCAAAAGACTATCATATTCCTGCTCTTGGCAATGTGATTGAGTTACACGAAGCGGGTGCTCGTCTTTTTTCACTATTACGAAAGGCGCCTGGTGTCACGTTATATTGCCCAGCAAAAGTTGACAGTATTCACCGCGAACAAGATTCTGTCACCGTGACATTAGATACGGGGAAAACGGTGAGTGGTGCGCTATTGATTGCAGCAGATGGTAGTCGTTCTTTAGTTGGTCAAGCCTGCAATATGCAGTGGCAGCAGGATAATTATGGCCAAGTCGCCATTATTGCTAATGTGAAAACGGCCATTGATCCGAAAGGCCAAGCTTTTGAACGTTTTACTGAGTTTGGGCCGCTGGCATTATTACCTATGTCAGAGGGGCGCAGTTCGCTAGTTTGGTGTCATCATCAAGAACACGCAGAGGCGATTAATGCATGGGATGATGAAACCTTTATTAACAAATTGCAGACCGCATTTGGTTGGCGCCTAGGGAAAATAGAAATGGCGGGCAAACGCCATTGCTACCCGCTGGCACTTCGCAAAGCACTGAACCCAGTGAGTCACCGTGTCGTTTTAGTCGGTAATGCCGCTCAAACATTACACCCTATTGCGGGGCAAGGGTTTAACCTTGGTATTCGTGATGTGATGCAATTGGCACAAATTGTGGTTAAGGCTCATAAAAATCAGCTAGATATTGGCAGCTATTCACTCTTAAGTCAGTATCAACAGGCTCGTGCAATTGACCGTGAAAAAACTGTGGCAATGACTGATGGTTTGGTTCGCGTATTTGCAAATCGCTGTATCCCATTAATTGTGGGAAGAAATTTAGGTTTAATGGCAATGGAGATGTTGCCGCCTGTCCGCGATGTTTTAGCTCGTCAAACATTGGGCTGGGTTGTTCACCAATAACCACGATATAAAGAGGAAAAAAAGTATGCAATCGTTTGATGTGGTTATCGCTGGTGGTGGCATGGTGGGGCTTGCCCTTGCATGTGGCCTTGAAGGGAGCGGCCTGCGCGTTGCTGTGGTGGAAAATCATCCACCGAAAAAGACATTTTCTGCGTCGGAGCCTTATGCATTACGAGTATCTGCGATTAATGCGGCAAGTGAAAAACTGTTAACCCATTTGGGTGTTTGGCCAGCGATTAAAAGCATGAGAGCTGCTGCCTATAACGGTATGGAAGTGTGGGACAACAATAGTTTTGGGCGTATCACATTTTCAGCGCAAGAGCGCAACCTGACCCATTTAGGCCATATTGTCGAAAATAATGTGGTACGCGATGCGTTGTGGCAAAAGGCCTCTGAACTGCGTGATGTGACATTATTGGCACCTACAACCATTAAAAAAGTCGTATGGGGTGAGAACGATGTGTTTATCACGTTAGATGATGAAAACATGTTGACTGCAAGGCTGATTGTGGGTGCTGATGGCGCGAATTCGTGGTTACGCAGCCATGCCGATATTCCTCTGACTTTTTGGGATTACGAACATACTGCGCTGGTGGCAACCATTCGTACAGAAAAACCGCACGAGGGTGTTGCGCGTCAATCTTTTGATGGAGAAGGTATTTTAGCCTTTTTACCGTTAGCTGACCCGCATCTTTGCTCTATTGTTTGGTCTCAACCCGCAGCCGAAGCGGCAAGGCGCCAAGCGCTGGATAAAGCCGATTTTGATAAAGAACTTGCTGTTGCATTCGATGTTCAGCTTGGCCTCTGCCAAGTAGAAAGTGACCGTATGACCATTCCGCTCACAGGGCGTTATGCACGGCAGTTTGCGGCGCAGCGATTAGCCTTATTGGGCGATGCTGCCCATACCATCCACCCATTGGCTGGGCAAGGGGTTAACCTTGGTTTCATGGATGTGGCGATGTTAATCGGTGAAATTAAGCGTTTACACCGTGAAGGTAAGGACTTTGGCCAGTATTTTTATTTGCGCGACTATGAGCGTAGCCGTAAACACAGCGCTGCATTGATGTTAGCGGGAATGCAAGGTTTCCGTGAGTTGTTCGATGGCAATAACCCAGCGAAAAAACTTTTGCGCGATATCGGTTTAGTATTGGCAGATAGCCTACCGGGTGTAAAACCTCAATTATTGAACCACGCGATGGGGCTGTTTGATATGCCTAAGTGGCTGGAACAGCTGCAAGTTGATGACGTAGTATAAATTTCTTTCTCAGAAGGCATAATTACACATTATGCCTTCTCTCATGATTAAAACCTTCCAACGTCCCACTATCAGTGACCTATTTTTCATAACATCAATTGCCAATTAAAATAATTGAGTCATTCATCTTTTTATCCTTTGTCGCTATTAATGATCATTTTTGAGTTAGTTTTGCTCTGTTATTATTTCTAGCAATAACTGAAAAAAACTAATCACATCAATTTTTCGCATTAGTTTTTCTAATTTAATGGGGTTTTGATTAATTAAATCATTAGTGTGTTTTTAGAGTTGGCTGGCGATATTTTGAGCTAAATAAGCAGTGTTGGGCTGTTTTTGAGTGATCATTCTCAATTATTTAACAAAAATCACTGGTAAAAGTAGGGGGTAATCAGTAATACAGAAGGAGATATCGCCCTATTTTTTTTTATAGAGTCAGAAAGCAAACAGTGGTAGTTTTTTAACAGCAGTTATCGTTTGCGTTAGGTTAAAAATGCCCATTTAATAATGACCAATTGGTATTTTTAACCCGTAAACATTCCAAAATATCTTAATCGAACAAAGAGGGTATTCATGGTAAAGCAGACAACACTGTATGACGAGCATATTGCTTGTGGTGCAAAGATGGTGGATTTTCATGGTTGGATGATGCCATTGCATTATGGTTCGCAAATTAATGAACATAATGTTGTTCGAACGGATGCAGGGATGTTTGATGTTTCCCATATGACTATTGTCGATTTGCAGGGTGATGGCTGCCGTGACTTCCTGCGTTACCTCTTAGCAAATGATATCAATAAACTGACTGAGCAAGGCAAAGCACTGTATACCGGTATGTTGAATGCATCAGGTGGCGTGATTGATGACTTGATTGTGTATTACTTTACTGATGATTTTTATCGTCTTGTGGTTAACTCGGCAACTCGGGAAAAAGACCTTGCATGGATTGAGCAACACGCCGCAGGCTATGCCGTCGATATCCAAGTGCGTGATGATTTAGCCCTTCTTGCCGTTCAAGGCCCTAAAGCGCTAGAAAAAGTTCATTCATTATTGAGCCCAGAGCAAAATCAGGCCATTGAGGGGATGAAGCCATTCTATGGCGTTCAAACTGGCGATTTGTTTATTGCAACAACGGGTTATACTGGCGAAAAAGGCTATGAAATTGCAATGCCAAAAGAGCAGGTTGTTGATTTTTGGCATAAATTATTGAAAGCAGGCGTTCATCCCGCAGGCTTAGGTGCTCGTGATACATTGCGTTTAGAAGCAGGGATGAACCTATACGGCCAAGATATGGATGAAAGCATTTCTCCCCTTGCAGCCAATATGGGTTGGACCATTGCGTGGAAACCTGAAGATCGCCAGTTTATCGGTCGAGAAGCCCTCGAAAAGTTACGTGAGCAAGGAACAGAAAAACTTGTCGGTATTGTGATGCGTGATAAGGGTATACTGCGTGCAGGGCAAGTGGTTCGCTTTACAGATGATCTGGGTGAATTGAAAGAAGGAGTCATTACCAGTGGTTCTTTCTCGCCCACTTTAGGTTTTAGTATTGCGTTGGCACGTGTCCCGAACGGAATTCAAGACAAAGCGATTGTTGAGATTCGACAGCGAGAAATGCCAGTTGAAGTGGTTAAACCGGGCTTTGTCCGTGAAGGTAACCGCTTAGTGTAATTTGGGCTAACCCAATCAATAAATTTAAAATGAGAGGCTAATGATGAGCAATACACCTAAAGAGTTAATGTATACCCGTGAACATGAGTGGCTACGTGATGAAGGCAATGGTGAATATACCGTTGGTATCACTGAACATGCACAAGAAACGTTAGGGGACATGGTGTTTGTTGATTTACCTGAGGTGGGAAATGTCGTCAGTGCAGGTGATGATGTTGCCGTGGTCGAGTCCGTTAAAGCGGCATCCGATATTTACGCACCACTAAGCGGCGAAATAGTGGCAGTAAACAGCGAACTGAGCGATTCTCCGGAGCTGGTAAACGAACAGCCGTATCAAGAAGGTTGGATTTTCCGTATTAAAGCATCAGATACTGCAGAGCTGGCGGATTTGATTGATGCGGCGGGGTATACCTCTATGATTGAAGCCGAAGAATAAAATCCTCGTCATATTTCTTCTTGTGGCGGTGTTGGCTGCACTCGACAACTCGGGTCACATACTGGTGTATGCTCCCCAAGATTGTCTCGTTTGCCGCCTAGCCACAAGATGAACTATTTAGAGGATTTATTGAGGTGTTAGGTGTGTTGAGTTTACC
>NZ_JAGSPI010000004.1:0-231582 GCF_020381325.1 Providencia vermicola | reverse complement strand
AGGGTGTTGGCTGCACTCGACAACTCGGGTCACATACTGGTGTATGCTCCCCAAGATTGTCTCGTTTGCCGCCTAGCCACAAGATGAACTATTTAGAGGATTTATTGAGGTGTTAGGTGTGTTGAGTTTACCTAGCCACAACGAAAACTAGGTAGGATAAACATCTGTTGTGATGGTGTTGGCTGCACTCGACAACTCGGGTCACATACTGGTGTATGCTCCCCAAGATTGTCTCGTTTGCCGCCTAGCCACAAGATGAACTATTTAGAGGATTTATTGAGGTGTTAGGTGTGTTGAGTTTACCTAGCCACAACGCAAACTATATAGAATAAACGTATTTTAGAACGTTAAAAAAGACAATTAGTTAGAAGCAAGAAACAAGAAATAAACCGCCACATCACTGATTTTGAGTGTTATCTCGCAAGTTCCGTAATAACCGCCCGACAACTTATGCATAGCAGACAAAGGATGGGAACACAGATATGTCGATGTCACTGAGTCAATTAGAAAACCGTTCAGAATTTATCTCGCGCCACATTGGTTCTTCAGAACAACAAATAAAAACCATGTTAGAT
This sequence comes from Providencia vermicola, assembly GCF_020381325.1. Lineage (GTDB taxonomy): Bacteria > Pseudomonadota > Gammaproteobacteria > Enterobacterales > Enterobacteriaceae > Providencia > Providencia vermicola. The sequence goes on along the minus strand of NZ_JAGSPI010000004.1, from coordinate 231,007 downwards.
ACCGTGGGAGCATCATCGCTCGATAACTTAATGGATAAAATTGTGCCGAAGGCCATTTTACTTCCAGAGCCGCCAAGAGTAGGTGGCGGAGCCACCGAACAAGAAGCATTGGCTGAGTTAAAAGCCATTGCATCGTTGAATAAACGCTATAAAAGCTACATTGGGATGGGCTATGCACCTGCTGTATTGCCGCCTGTTATCTTACGTAACTTACTGGAAAATCCAGGTTGGTATACGGCTTATACCCCATATCAACCCGAAGTATCCCAAGGCCGCTTAGAATCTCTTCTTAATTTCCAGCAACTGACTATTGACCTAACAGGGTTAGACCTTGCTTCTGCATCATTATTGGATGAAGCCACTGCCGCGGCAGAAGCGATGGCGATGGCGAAGCGCATTAGTAAATTAAAAAATGCAGAGCGTTTCTTTGTGGCGGATGACGTGCATCCACAAACGCTTGATGTAGTGCGCACGCGTGCAGGGACTTTTGGCTTTGAAATTATTGTCGATAGTGCTGAAAAAGTTTTAGATCATGAAGGCGTATTTGGTGCGTTGTTACAACAAGTTGGCACAACAGGCAATGTTCATGATTACACTGAGTTGCTTGCCCAATTAAAAGAGCGTCAAATTATCAGCTGCGTTGCAGCAGAAATGATGGCGCTCGTATTATTAACGGCACCAGGTAAACAAGGGGCGGATATTGTTTTTGGTTCTGCTCAGCGCTTTGGTGTACCGATGGGCTATGGTGGGCCTCACGCAGCATTCTTTGCATGCCGTGATGAATTTAAACGGGCTATGCCAGGTCGTATTATTGGTGTTTCACGTGATGCAGCGGGTAATACGGCATTACGTATGGCAATGCAAACCCGTGAGCAGCATATTCGCCGTGAAAAAGCGAACTCGAATATTTGTACATCCCAAGTATTACTGGCTAATATTGCTGCCATGTATGCGGTGTATCATGGTCCTGAAGGGCTTAAATTGATTGCAGGGCGTATCCACCGCTTTACGTCAATTTTGGCGAAAGCGTTAGCAGATGCGGGTTTTGTATCACGCCACAAAACATGGTTTGATACTTTAGCGATTGAGGTGGCAGATAAAACTGCGGTATTAGCGCGCGCAGAAAAAGCAAAAATTAATTTACGTACCGATATTCATGGCGCTGTAGGCGTCACACTAAGTGAAATAACCACTCGCCAAGATATCAATCAATTATTTGCAGTCATCACAGGCTCAGACGAAAAACTAAATTTTGAAAAGCTAGATCAGCAAGTCGCTGAAATTGAACAAGCCATCCCCACTGCATTACAGCGTAAAGACGACATCTTAGCGCACCCTAACTTCCACCGTTACCACAGCGAAACGGAAATGATGCGTTATATGCATAGCTTAGAGCGCAAAGACTTAGCGCTGAACCAAGCCATGATCCCGCTAGGTTCTTGCACTATGAAGCTTAATGCTGCAGCAGAAATGATCCCAATTACATGGCCAGAATTTGGCGAGCTACACCCATTCTGTCCAGCAGATCAAGCTCAAGGATATCACCAAATGATTGAGCAGCTCTCTCACTGGTTGGTGCAATTAACGGGCTATGATGCGGTTTGTATGCAGCCAAACTCAGGTGCACAAGGGGAATATGCCGGTCTGTTAGCTATTCGCCGTTACCATGAAAGCCGCAATGAAGGTACGCGTAATATTTGTCTGATCCCTGCTTCTGCACACGGTACTAACCCTGCATCTGCCCATATGGCAGGAATGGAAGTCGTGGTGGTGCGTTGTGATGATGAAGGTAATATTGACTTAACGGATTTGCGTGAAAAAGCCCAGCAGTATAGCGATGATTTATCCTGTGTGATGGTCACTTATCCATCTACGCATGGTGTGTATGAAGAAAGCATTCGCGAAGTGTGTGAAATCATTCATCAGCACGGTGGGCAAGTGTACCTTGATGGTGCCAATATGAATGCGCAGGTTGGATTGACGACACCGGGCTTTATTGGAGCGGATGTCTCTCACCTTAATTTACATAAAACTTTCTGTATTCCACATGGTGGTGGCGGTCCCGGTATGGGGCCTATCGGTGTGAAAAAGCATCTCGCACCATTTGTGCCTGGGCATAGTGTGGTTGAATTAGATATGGTTACTGACCAAGGTGCAGTTTCCGCTGCTCCATTTGGTAGTGCGTCAATCTTACCTATCAGCTGGATGTATATTCGCATGATGGGCTCATATGGCTTAAGAAAGGCTAGTCAAGTGGCGATTTTGAATGCGAACTACATCGCTAAGCGCCTTGCGGGTCGTTATGACATTCTGTACACGGGGCAAGAGGGCTATGTGGCTCACGAATGTATCGTCGATTTGCGTCCTATTAAAAAAGATACTGGGATCAGCGAATTAGATATTGCTAAGCGTTTGATTGACTATGGTTTCCATGCGCCAACGATGTCTTTCCCTGTGGCGGGAACATTGATGATTGAACCAACTGAGTCTGAAAGTATCACGGAAATCAATCGTTTTATCGATGCGATGTTAGCGATACGTGATGAAATTGACCAAGTGGTTGACGGGAAATGGACATTAGAGGATAACCCGTTAGTGAATTCCCCTCACGTGCAAACTGAACTGGCAAGTGAGTGGCCACATGCTTATAGCCGCGAGCTGGCAGTATTCCCAACGGAACAAACCAAAGCGAACAAATATTGGCCAGCGGTAAAACGCCTTGATGATGTTTATGGCGACCGCCATTTACATTGTTCATGTGTGCCGATTGAAGAATATATGTAATTGATTAATCGGGTAAACTAGATGTATTTAGTTAGATAAATATTAGGCTTGCTTCCTTTTTCATTTTCATTGGGGCAAGCCTTTTTATTCTTCTATCGTTTAACCAGAATATTGGTCAATACCTGTATAACTGTTGCCTTGGTAAATTTTTTCAACCTCACCCGTTGTTATATTAGCTTGATAAACGCCGCCACTGAGATCGGCGACATACATCAGTTGTGCCGATTTATCATAAGTTAGGCCTATTGTTTCTTTGAATCCTCGGCTGATCACGCGGTGATTCGTGAGCCCGTGAAGGGTTACATTGGCACAATTTAGGCTATTACCATCAGGTTCAGCCCCTCTATCAGTCCAATATAAAATATTCGCTTCTTCATCGAGTAACAAATCGATAGGCTCAGGTAAATCAGCCAAGAGTAACTGAATATCACTGCGGCTTTCTGGAGATTGCGGATTTTTGGGTCTTAATGGTGCTCTAAAAATGCGTCCTAAGTTCCCCTTAGGCGTTCCTTTTTGCGTCCAGTAAATCCAATTGTTTTTTAGATCAATGGCAAAGCCTACACATTGTTCGAGTATGTCAACTTGATCATTTTTATCTCGTGGCCTTGCAATGTGGGTCATTAGATCAGAACCATTAATGCTGCAGGAGCAAACCATTCCACCTTCACGATCGCACCAATATAACCGTTGATTGAGCTGATCGAGTTGTAATTGTTTGGGGGTTCTTATTGCTCCTTTGCCTAATAGCATTTTTCTATTGCTACCATCAAAATGCATAACATTGATTGAGCCATCATTTTCATCAAAATTATCCCCCATGTTGCTCCAATAGATTAAGCGATTATCAGGATCAACTGCAATACCGTCAGGTGTACCCCCGAGTCCTTCAATTAGAGGCATTAGGTGATGAGTTGACTTATTGAACTGAACAATAGAAGGGGAATGAATATCAAGCAATAACAAATAAGGGGAAGCATTTTTATTGTCTTTTGGCATATCTAACCTCATTGACAGAGAATCAAAACTGCATAAAAGATAAATTACTAGGCAATTATTTATTTAAGTATAGTTTAATTTGATTAAATAAATGGCTGTTAATTAGGCTAGTTTTATTTAAGGAGGAGGTAAGTGAAGAGATGCTTTCTGGATTAGGCTAAAGCGACAGAAAAGCCGCTTTAGCCGATTAATTAAAGCAACCAACCTTTTTGTTGGGCAAACTCTAATTGTTGTTTAAGCTGTTGGTAGAACTCAGGAAGTATCTGCTCAATGTAATCACATTTACTAAGTACTTGTTCGAGGCGAATATGGTTTTCAACCCAACTTTGACCTTGATTATGTAAGTTCATCAGCATTGGCATGGCTCTATCAATCGCATTCGCATAGAGCGACTCAGGGGTTTCTAATGCGTCGTATTCGTTCCACAGTGCTAACAATGTTGTATTTTGTGGGCTTGGTAAAAGATTAAAAATACGGTTTGCGGCTTTGACTTCTTCTGCATGAATAGCATCACGAGCAGCATTATCGAAAACCAATACATCACCTGCATCAATTTCAACAATATCATGTACGAGAGCCAGTTTAATTGCATGTTCGATATTCACGCCTTGAACATAAGGCGCAAAACTCATTGCGGCAACGGCAAATTGCCAGCTGTGCTCTGCGGTATTTTCATGGCGTTCACGGTTGAGTAGCTTATTTTTACGATAAATACTTTTAAGTTTATCGAGTTCCATTAAAAATTGGACGACTTCAGTAAAAGCCCCAAAATTAACCACCTCAATGGGCTTGTTACTTAATGCAGATGACATAAAAACCTCAATTAATGTTCTTCTTCTAATGAATAAGGTAAAGCGGCAATGGTTAAATGGCTTTGTTCATCAGCCATCACACGAAAAATGCTGTCGGCTTCCATATCGTTATTCATAATGATTTGCACATAAATTTCACCATTACCTAGGCGAACTGCGGCAAGAACAGTTCCTGTGCGACGCCACTTGTCACCCAATTGCCATTCGACACCTTCACCAATAGTGGGAAGTGTTGTGGCCGTGCCTTTTAATAAATACATCGCACGTTTATTGGCGCCACGGAATTTTGCTCGAGCGACCATTTCTTGGCCAGTATAGCAGCCTTTTTTAAAGCTGATCCCGTGAGGAAGTGCTTGCAAATTGGTTGCTTGCGGCAGGTGCTGTGCGCTGTTTTCTTGGTCGATAACTGCGAAACCCGCTTCGAGATCTAACGCGAGCCATTGGTTATCATTGACTTGAGTAGCACCTAATGTTTCAGTCATTTTTTGTGCAACGTCCTCAGTGGCTAACACTAAAAAACGTTCAGCAGGTAATGAAAAATACAACAACGTAGCATCACCTTCAGAGACAACTTGGTTTTGCTCATCAGGTAACGTGGTAAATAACGTTGCGAGTGCTTCTCTTGCCCCTTTTCCTGCAACGCCGAGTAATTTTATCTCAGTTTTTTTCTCAAAAGTTACCTTGGAGAAAACGGCGTATTTTTTAAGCTCAGCCAATTGCGAGTCTGCAACACTGCGCCTAAGCAAATAAGAAAAGCCCTCTAAATGATGAAATAAACGTAGGTCGCTCCACATTTTTCCTTTTGGGTCACAATGTGCTGTTAAGGTATGAGCTTGTCCCAGTGTTGCGATATCAGCAGTCACTTGTCCTTGCAGATATTTTTCTGCATCGAGGCCTGAAAGATGAATAAGTTCCCAGTTTTCCAGTGAAATCAAAACGAGTGGTAAAGACTGAGACTCAAGGGGAAATTGCTGTGTACTATCAATGTGGGTAGTCATGATTTCACCTGTTGTTCTTGGGTAGATTAAAGGTGCTTAATGGTAAAATAGCTAGATAACATTGCAAGTAGTTATTATGATGCAGCTTGCATTATCTCGGATTTTTTTATCATCTGTTTGTAGAAAAACGGCATTTTACTACTAAAATTACAACAATGTAGTCTATGACATGTTTTCTTCGCAGATAATCTGTTAGAGTATTGAAAATAATCAATCTTATCAGTTAACTGCAACAAAAGGTCGTAGTGGAATGGATATTGAGAATAAAGCACGAATTCATTGGGCTTGTCGTCGTGGAATGCGTGAGCTAGATATTTCAATCATGCCTTTTTTTGAGTATGAGTACGATAGCTTAACGGTACACGACAAACAAATTTTTGTTCGTTTATTAGAGTGTGCGGATCCAGACTTATTCAATTGGTTAATGAATCACGGTCGTCCTGAGGATGACGAGCTGTTCCGTATGGTCAAACTTATTCAGGAAAAAAATAAAAATCGTGGTCCTGTGGAAATCTAATCTCTCCATTTCATGGAAGACACAATTTTTTTCTACTTGTGTTCATGGTGTCGTTGGCATGCTTTTGCTATTGGCTCCATGGTCACAAGGAAATTCCGTATTTTGGCTGCCATTACTCGTTGTTGTGGTGGCTAGTTGGGCTAAAAGCCAAAAAAATATCAGCAAAATAAAAGGTGTTGCTGTGCTGGTAAACGGTAATAAGGTTCAATGGAAGAAAAACGAATGGAATATCGTGAAAGCGCCGTGGCTGAGCCGCTATGGTATATTACTGACACTGGAAGCTCTGCAAGGGAAGGCGCAGAAGATTCATTTGTGGGTTGCCAGAGATTCAGTTTCAGAAGAAAACTGGCGGAATCTCAATCAGTTATTGCTCCAATACCCAGATATTTAAAAGTGAGTTCAACCCATAGTCAGGTAGGAACAATATTTACCGCCAGAATTGCGTCTTAAAGGGACGCTTCAATTTCTTGCAAAATTTGTACGCACCACTGGGCAATGCGTTCATCAGTTTGTTCAAATTGGTGCACTTCATCAAGTGCAAGCCCCACAAACATATCGCCTGTTTCGTTTAAAGGTTTTGGGCTATCAAAAGTATATCCTTCGGTTGGCCAAAAACCGATAAACTGCACGCCCGTCGGTTTAAGTTGATGGTATAGCAACCCCAATGCATCGAGGAACCACTCACTATAATCTATTTGATCGCCTAACCCGTACATAGCAACAATTTTGCCCGTTAAGTTAAGGTTGGGAAGCGCGTCCCAAATTTCTAGCCAGTCTTCCTGTATTTCACCGAAATCCCAGGTGGGTATTCCCAAAATTAGAATATCATACTGTTCCATTTCACTGGGGGGAGTATCATTAACATTATGCAGTGTGACGAAATCATCACCGAGAATATCACGTATTTTTTCAGCAACTATTTCGGTATAACAGGTGCTAGAACCGTAAAAAAGACCTATTTTCATATATATTATTACTACGTCCAGCTATGGTTTTGATGACAAGAGGGGTATTGTAACAGAAGCACCCCCTTTCAGGCATAATAGAATCGTGTGGTATTATTCAAAGGAAACGAATTAGCTGTGGAAACAAAACACCTTAATCCATTAATTGAGCAATTTCTTGATACAATCTGGCTTGAACAAGATTTAGCGGAAAACACATTAGCATCGTATCGTAATGATCTTCAATCGCTAGATAGATGGCTTGATGCGCATCATTTACATTTAGAAAGTGTTCAATCAATTGATTTGCAATCTTTTCTCGCTGAACGTATTGATGGTGGTTATAAGGCCGCTAGCTCAGCTCGTTTATTAAGTGCGATGCGTCGTCTATTTCAATACTTATATCGAGAAAAGTTGCGAGGGGATGATCCTTCAGCTGTCATTGCAGCACCTAAAATACCGCAGCGATTACCAAAAGACCTCAGTGAACAACAAGTCGACGATTTATTAAATGCGCCTGCAACAGAAGACTCTCTAGAATTGCGGGATAAAGCCATGCTAGAGGTTTTATATGCCTGCGGTTTACGTGTTTCTGAGCTGATTGGTTTAACGTTTTCTGACATTAGTTTGCGCCAAGGCGTCATTCGTGTTGTCGGTAAAGGCGATAAAGAAAGATTGATTCCTTTGGGGGAAGAGGCAATATATTGGCTGGAAAAATATATTGATGAAGGTCGCCCTGATTTATTAAAGGGTAAAACTAGCGATATCTTGTTTCCGAGTAAACGTGGAACAAAAATGACCCGGCAGACATTTTGGCATCGAATAAAGTACTACGCGGTGCTGGCACAAATTGATGCAGAATCGCTCTCGCCTCACGTCCTGAGACATGCCTTTGCAACCCATTTATTGAACCATGGGGCAGACTTACGTGTCGTACAGATGTTATTAGGCCACAGCGATTTATCAACAACGCAAATTTATACTCATGTTGCGACTGAACGATTACGCGCGCTGCATGAGCAACATCATCCAAGAGGATGACAATTAAAGGATTATTAATGAAACGCAAATTGTTATTACTGGCGGCTGCTTGTTTTGCTGCGATTACTGCGAACGCATACAGTGCAACGGAAGAGAAAGTCATTCGCGATACGTTGGCAAAATACGATATGACGGTGGAGTCAATTAAACCTTCACCTATCGTTGGGCTCAATGTGGTTGAGACGGCAACAGGTGTCGTCTATATCACGGACGATGGTAAGTATCTACTTCAAGGGCCAATTTACGATATGAGTGGAAAAAATCCAGTGAATATTAGTAACCAGCCGCTAATGAAAAAGGTTGAAGCCCTTAAAAATGAAATGATTTATTTTAAAGCACCACAAGAAAAATACGTGGTCACTGTCTTCACTGATATTAGTTGTGGATATTGTAAAAAGCTCCATGAAACTGTCGGCGAACTCAATAGTAAAGGTGTGACGGTGCGTTACCTTGCTTACCCTCGTCAAGGTGTTCAAAGTGATGTAGGTAAAAAGATGGCATCTATTTGGTGTAATGGCTTACCACAAAATGCGTTAACACAGGCGTTTAAAGGTGAAGAAGTCGCTATGATAGATAGCTGTAAAATTGATCTAAGTAAGCATATGAGTGTAGCTAACTTATTTAAAGTGACTGGCACCCCTGCGATTATTTTACCTAATGGTCAAATGTTACCTGGCTTCCTAAAACCTGATGCACTTATTCAATTACTCGACGAAAAATAGTTAATTATTGTGAATGTAGAAACTTTTTTACGACAACGGCACGTTGATGGTGAGTCTGCTCAACTTCCAGGGCTCCCTGAGTTATTGCAGCGTATTTACTTGCATCGCGGTATTACGGATATGGCTCAGCTGGAGCGTAAAGCCACAAATTTGCTGGATTATCGTTCGCTATCAGGCATTGAGAATGCACTTGCCTTACTTTACCGAGCACTAACTGAGCACGAATCCATTACCATTGTAGGGGATTTTGATGCGGACGGTGCAACAAGTACAGCACTGGCTATTCGTGCATTAAAATCGATGGGTTATGCCAATTTAAATTATATCGTACCGAATCGTTTTGAAAATGGTTATGGCCTAACACCGCTAGTGGTTGAAGAAGCACATAAGCGGGGGGCAAATTTAATTATCACCGTGGATAATGGTATTTCATCTCATGAAGGTGTAGTCGTTGCAAAGCAATATGGGATTAATGTCATTATTACCGATCACCATTTGCCAGGAGAAACGCTGCCTGAAGCCGACGCGATTATTAATCCAAACCTCAATGAGTGTCACTTTGGCTCAAAATCATTAGCAGGCGTTGGGGTGACATTTTATTTAATGTCAGCACTGCGTGCACATTTACGACAAAAAGAATGGTTTATCCAGCAAGGGTTAAGCGAACCTAATTTAGCCGAATATCTTGATTTGGTGGCATTAGGCACAGTGGCGGATGTGGTGCCTCTTGATACCAACAATCGGATACTGGTTCACCAAGGATTAAACCGTGTTAGAGCAGGACGTTGCTGCGCAGGTATTAAGGCACTTGTTGAGGTGTCAAAGCGTGATTTACCAAGGCTCGTTGCCAATGATTTTGGTTTTGCCCTTGGCCCACGGTTAAATGCGGCGGGTCGGCTGGATGATATGTCAGTGAGTATTGAATTACTGCTAACTGATGATATGGCTTATGCGAGGGAGCTTGCTAACGAATTAGACGGGTTAAATCAAACTCGTCGTGAAATTGAACAGGGAATGCAGCACGAAGCGTCGGCGCTTTTTAACAAATTTGAGTACAGTGATAATCAACTACCCAATGGCCTTGCCATTTATCACCCTGAGTGGCACCAAGGGGTTGTTGGGATTTTAGCATCTCGAATTAAAGAGCAATATCATCGGCCTGTGATTGCATTTGCTCCTGCAGGGGATGGCGTACTTAAAGGTTCTGGGCGTTCAGTTCAAGGTGTTCATATGCGTGATGCTCTTGAACGTTTAAATACCTTGCAACCTGGATTAATGCAAAAGTTTGGTGGCCATGCGATGGCTGCGGGTTTGACTTTAGACGAAAGTAAATTTGAGGATTTTAAGCATCATTTTGAGCGTTTAATGGGGGATCTCATTAAACCAGAACAATTAGCGGGTGTTGTTTGGAGCGATGGTGAGCTGTCTCGCAACGAGTTTTGCCTAGAAACCGCAGAATTAATTCGTGAAAGTGGGCCATGGGGGCAATCATTCCCCGAACCCGTATTTGACGGACACTTTTTATTATTACAGCAACGGCTAGTGGGAGAGCGTCACCTTAAGCTGATGGTAGAACCTGCAAATGGTGGGCCAATGCTGGATGCAATTATGTTTAACATTGATGTGCGTAGATGGCCAGATAACAGCATTAAGAAAGCTAAAATAGCGTTTAAACTCGATGTAAATGAATATCGAGGGCAAAGAAGCGTACAATTAATGGTTGAGCATATTTGGCCTGATTAAACATAAATATTATCGATAAGTATGGGATGAAATAGCGTTTTAGGGTGCTATAAACCTGAGATAAATTCCGTTATACTAGCTGGTTTGTAAATAAAAATTATTTTGACCAACCATAAGATATTGAAAATGACGTTTGAAATAAACCCAGTAAAAAGTAAGATTCAGGACCTGTCTGATCGGACATCGGTTCTGAGGGGGTATCTTTGACTATGATGCCAAGAAAGAACGCTTAGAAGAAGTCAACGCAGAGCTAGAGCAGCCCGATGTTTGGAATGAGCCAGAAAGAGCGCAAGCTCTTGGTAAAGAACGTTCATCTCTTGAGGCGATAGTTGAAACAATCGATCAACTAACACAAGGTCTTGAAGATGTTGAAGGCTTATTGGAGTTGGCTGTTGAGGCTGACGATGAAGATACTTTCAATGAAGCAGGGGCGGAGCTTGAATTACTGCAAGGCAAATTAGAGCAATTGGAATTTCGCCGCATGTTTTCGGGTGAATACGACAGCGCTGATTGCTATATCGATTTACAAGCGGGTTCTGGTGGTACAGAAGCTCAGGATTGGGCAAGTATGTTATTACGTATGTACTTGCGTTGGGCGGAGTCGAAGGGCTTTAAAACCGAGATTATTGAAGAGTCTGATGGTGATGTCGCGGGTCTAAAATCAGCGACAGTGAAAATTATTGGTGACTACGCTTACGGCTGGTTAAGAACAGAGACAGGGGTTCACCGTTTAGTTCGTAAGAGTCCGTTTGACTCGGGCGGGCGTCGTCATACTTCGTTTAGCTCAGCCTTTATTTACCCTGAAGTTGATGACGATATCGATATCGAAATTAACCCAGCGGACTTACGTATTGATGTGTACCGCGCTTCAGGTGCGGGGGGTCAGCACGTAAACAAAACGGAATCAGCGGTACGTATCACTCATATTCCAACGAATATTGTGACACAGTGCCAGAATGACCGTTCGCAGCATAAAAATAAAGACCAAGCAATGCGCCAGTTAAAAGCGAAGCTATATGAACTGGAAATGCAAAAGAAAAATGCGGACAAGCAAGCGATGGAAGAGAACAAATCAGATATTGGCTGGGGAAGCCAGATTCGTTCTTATGTCCTTGATGATGCAAGAATAAAAGATTTACGTACTGGTGTGGAAACGCGTAACACGCAAGCCGTACTGGATGGTGATTTGGATAAATTCATTGAAGCTAGTTTAAAAGCTGGCCTGTGAGGGAAAAATGTCTCAAGAGCAACAGGGTGCAGAACAGGCTCCCGATTTGAATAACGAACTTAAAACCCGTAAAGAAAAACTTGCGGCGTTGCGTGAAAAAGGAATTCCATTCCCAAATGATTTTCGTCGTGAAGATCTTTCAGACAAAATTCATGCTCAGTATGGTGAAAAGTCATCGGAAGAGCTGGAAGACTTGAATATTGAAGTCTCTATCGCGGGTCGTATGATGACGCGCCGTATCATGGGTAAAGCTTCATTTGCAACATTGCAAGATGTTGGTGGCCGTATTCAAATCTACGTATCACGTGATGACTTAGCGGAAGGCGTTTATAACGAACAGTTCAAAAAATGGGACTTGGGTGACATTTTAGGTGCGAAAGGGCGTTTATTCAAAACGAAAACGGGTGAACTCACTGTTCATTGTCATGAAGTACGGTTGTTAACCAAAGCCTTGCGTCCATTGCCAGATAAATTTCACGGTTTATCAGACCAAGAAACACGTTATCGTCAGCGTTATTTGGATTTGATTGCAAATGATGAATCGCGTAACACCTTCATTGTGCGCTCTAAAATCTTGGCTGAAGTCCGTAACTTCATGGTTGGTCGTGATTTTATGGAAGTGGAAACCCCAATGATGCAGGTTATTCCAGGTGGTGCATCAGCACGTCCATTTATCACGCACCATAATGCGTTAGATATCGATATGTATTTGCGTATCGCACCAGAACTGTATTTAAAACGGTTAGTGGTCGGTGGTTTCGAACGCGTTTTTGAAATTAACCGTAACTTCCGTAATGAAGGTTTATCGCCTCGTCATAACCCTGAGTTCACTATGATGGAACTCTATATGGCGTATGCAGATTACCGTGATTTGATTGAATTAACGGAAGATTTATTCCGTACACTGACACAAAAAGTGTTAGGCAACACAGTCGTTCAGTACGGTGATCAGCAGTTTGATTTTGGTCAGCCGTTCACTAAATTGACCATGAAGCAAGCTATCTGTAAATATCGCCCAGAAACTAATGTGGCTGATTTAGACGATATGGATAAAGCCGTTGCGATTGCAAAATCATTAGGCATTAAGATTGAGAAAAGTTGGGGCTTAGGTCGTGTCCAGTGTGAAATCTTTGAGGAAGTCGCTGAAAGCCACTTAATTCAACCAACATTTATCACTGAATACCCTGCTGAGGTTTCACCTTTAGCGCGTCGTAATGATGACAATCCATTTATTACTGACCGTTTTGAATTCTTTATTGGTGGTCGTGAAATTGGTAATGGTTTCTCAGAATTAAATGATGCAGAAGACCAAGCAGAACGTTTTGCTGAGCAAGTTCGTCAAAAAGACGAAGGTGATGATGAAGCAATGTTCTATGACGAAGACTATGTTACTGCTTTAGAACATGGTTTACCGCCAACTGCAGGTCTTGGTATTGGTATAGACCGTATGGTGATGTTATTCACTAACAGTCATACTATTCGTGATGTTATTTTATTCCCTGCACTACGTCCAACAAAATAATCAATGTTATTTTTGTGCCCAGATAATACTGGGCACATTATCTTACGCTTATATAGTGTCAAACTTCCCTTTCTTTTTATTCTACATATCTATGAGTCTTTAAATCTATCAATTTAATATCAACATAATATATGCCAACGTATTTTTGCTTTTATGTTCGCTAATTAGCAAAAAGTAGTCTATATAATAATGTTAAAAATAAATTTGAGTTACGAATAGTATCAATTTAGTATAAGTAATTATTCCAAAGAGTTGGTATACTTACGCAAGTACTGTGTACGGTGTATGTTGAGTTTTACAGCATAAACCATTGAGAGTGCCTGAAATTTATTGTTCGCTGTCATTTTTTATAAATGAAGTCTAAGGGAAGTTACTTATTTGAAGTAAAGTGGTTGCATCAAAATGCGTTTAAAGCAGCATAAAGATTGTGAAAAAGGTTAAAACACTTTTTTTGTGTAGCGAAAACTATTTATTTGTTAGTAAGTGTTACAATAGTAAGATAAAAAAGAATCCAGGTTTTGTGTTATTGAACTGTTATGTTTATGGTTACATAAACTAGTAAAATAATATTTGGATAACACAATATAATTAAATAGCACCTTAAAGGTGTTAATTTATGACTGATTTGGTGTATTAATAAGAATAAGCTCATAACAGTTACCAAAGGGTAGCGATAAAATAAGTTTAAAACTAAAATTATTTTAATCATAAATTTATGAGATGACTCTATTTCTACATTCGGACTTATAGAAAATAACTAGTTTTTAGCTTACACTAGGTTTCTTGGACATCATTATAATAGCGAAGAAAAGTACTGGTAAGGTAACCATATGTTTTTAAAAAATAAATTTTATGTTGCATCTTTGCTTATAGCAGGTACGGCTCTTCTTTCTGGCTGTACATTTGGCTCAGACACATACAATACAGCAACACCGAATACCCCAAGTAAACAAACCGTAACAGCAAATACCGCCCCTGCTGCTGAGCAACCATCAGCAAGCGCGGCTCAAACTGATGATTCTTATCCAGAATCACAAAAAGTTCTAAATAGCGCTATTAATCGTACACCAATAGCGTCAACAACTTATGGACAAAGTGGCGCTGAACAACAAACATTTGCTCACCTAAATACGTGTGTTAAGGAATTAAACGCACTGAAAACACTTTCACCAAAAGATTACAACCGTTTAGTAGGCTCATTCAAAGAGGTTAGTGAAATCAATCGTCTCTACAGAGAAGTTGAAGGCACTGCTAGCCCTGACACAATTGAATTACTGCAAATGGCGATTGAATCTAAAACGAAAGTACTCTGTGCAAAAGTTCGCTATAACTCAGTATTGTCTACCGAATCAACATTGAAGAAAATTAGTGGATTATGAGAATAAACCTTAGGCTTTGTGTGTCGCTGGCACTTGTTACGACATTTTTTAGTCATGCTCCAAAAGCAGACAAATTTAATAGCGTTATTGATGATTTTGACACTTACCTCCAATTGGAAAGCGAAGGTAAAGTAAAAGAGCAAAAACAGCAACAACAGCCAGTTAATACACAAGCTCAAGGTTACGATATTTTCTCTTCACTCTCGACAGTGCCTACGCCGAAAGAAAAGCAAAAGTCTGCGGCAGCGAATAAAGGGACTAAAGGGAAAACGACGAGTAAAAGAAAGTCTGGCGCAGCATCGGTAAGCCAAGTCGATTCGGCTAAAGTGACGCCAACAGAACCAGAAAAAACGACTTTTTCTGATATCTGTGCGGTGACAACAGATAACGCGTCTGCGCCAATTTTACTCTCATCCTATCCATACTTTTTTCAAAGTAGCCAATGGAACCCTGAATATTTAGCAAGGGACTTTGCTAAATATCAGTTAGTTCTCGATCCTCTTGGGCTGTATTCTTCTAAATTTGCCAGACCGTCTGGGATAGATGCCTCAGCCTATCTTGAACAACTTGCAAAATTAATTGAACGCCAGCAGCTAACCAATTTGTATAAATTTGGTATTGCACAAGGTGTAGGGCAGCTTATTTCGTATAACAATTTGTTAAATGATGAACAACTTGTCGCTGAGCTAATTAACCATAATAAGAGTATCGCGCAATTAACACAGACAATTGCAGAAAAAGAATTTGAAATTAATCAGCTTAATGACGATGTTAAACAAAATAAAAATCAAATTGCGCAATTACAAGCTCTATTAAATTCATCTTCAGATGATCAATCGTTAATTGATACGCTAAATCGTAAACTGGCAGAAGCGGAAAAAACGATTGAACAGAAACAGAATAATTTAACACAGCTTAGCCAAGAGAATCAGCAAACCCAAGAAACGATTGCTCAACTTGAAAAACAATTAAATGAAAGTGCAATTGAGCAATCTAAAATCAAACAACAACTTGCTGAGAAAGAGGAGCTGTATGTCACTGCAAATTTAAAAATTGAGCAGTTAACAGCAGATATCGCAAAATTAGAGCTAGATGCTAAAAACCAATTACAGCTTGCAGGAAATTCAGATGAGCAAGTGAAATTAGTGACCAATGAGCTTTTGCAGCAAAAAGAATTACTCAAACAAAAAGAAATTGAACTAAATACTGCAAAAAATGAAAAAGATGTTGCCCAGTCGGCTTTGAGTGCTCAGCAAGCAGGCGCTAAACAATTAGAGCAGCAAAATCAACAATTGTTAGCTCAGTTAGCAGAGAAAGAACAGCTAGCGGAAAAAATCCAGGCTTCTTTAACTGAAAAAACAGCACAAGCAGAGCAAAAAGTTGTATTAGAGAAAGCGTTAAAAGAGTCACAAACAGCACAAAATGAGCTGGTGGCTCAGTTAGCTTCAAGTGAAAAACAGCAGGCTGAGCTGCAAGCCAAACTCAGCCAAAATGAACAAAATTATGCCACTGCACAGGCGCAGTTAAAGCAAGCCGATACGGATTTACAGCAATTACGTAAAGATGTTGAAAAACAAACGGCGCTGTTAAACCAAGCCAGTGATGCACAAGTAAAAGCCATCACGGCGGATTTAAATAAACAGATAGCGTTGCTGAAACAAAAAGAAGACGGACTGAAAAAGGCCCAAGCGGATAGCCAATCAACCCGTGATGCGCTGGCCAAACAGCAAGCAGCAGCCAAAGAGCTTGAGCAGAAAAATCAGCAATTAGCTGCGCAATTAACGGAAAAATCGCAACAGGCCGATAAAATTCAAGCCGCATTAGCGGAACAAACGGCGAAGGCTGCGGATAAAGCTGCGTTAGAAACAGAATTAGCGGCAGCGAAGAAACAGTTAGCGGAGCATGAATCACTGCAAAACACGTTGGCGAAGCAGTTGGCCGGCAGTGAAAAACAGCAGGCTGAGCTGCAAGCCAAACTCAGCCAAAATGAACAGAATTATGTTGCTGCACAGGCGCAGTTGAAGCAAGCCGATACGGATTTACAGCAATTACGTAAAGATGTTGAAAAACAAACAGCATTGCTAAATCAAGCCAGTGATGCACAAGTGAAAGCAATCACGGCGGATTTAAATAAACAGATAGCGTTGCTGAAACAAAAAGAAGATGGGTTGAAAAAAGCCCAAGCGGATAGCGAATCAACCCGTGATGCGCTGGCCAAACAGCAAGCAGCAGCCAAAGAGCTAGAGCAGAAAAACCAGCAATTAGCCGCGCAATTAACGGAAAAATCGCAACAGGCCGATAAAATTCAAGCCGCGTTAGCAGAACAAACGGCGAAGGCTGCGGATAAAGCTGCGTTAGAAGCAGAATTAGCGGCAGCGAAGAAACAGTTAGCGGAGCATGAATCACTGCAAAACACGTTGGCGAAACAGTTGGCCGGCAGTGAAAAACAGCAGGCTGAACTGCAAGCCAAACTCAGCCAAAATGAACAGAATTATGTTGCTGCACAGGCGCAGTTGAAGCAAGCCGATACGGATTTACAGCAATTACGTAAAGATGTTGAAAAACAAACAGCATTGCTAAATCAAGCCAGTGATGCACAAGTGAAAGCAATCACGGCGGATTTAAATAAACAGATAGCGTTGCTGAAACAAAAAGAAGATGGGTTGAAAAAAGCCCAAGCGGATAGCGAATCAACCCGTGATGCGCTGGCCAAACAGCAAGCAGCAGCCAAAGAGCTAGAGCAGAAAAACCAGCAATTAGCCGCGCAATTAACGGAAAAATCGCAACAGGCCGATAAAATTCAAGCCGCGTTAGCGGAACAAACGGCGAAGGCTGCGGATAAAGCTGCGTTAGAAGCAGAATTAGCGGCAGCGAAGAAACAGTTAGCGGAGCATGAATCACTGCAAAACACGTTGGCGAAACAGTTGGCCGGCAGTGAAAAACAGCAGGCTGAGCTGCAAGCCAAACTCAGTCAAAATGAACAGAATTATGTTGCTGAGCAAGAGCAATTAAACAAAGCTAACTTAGAGCTTAAAACGTTAAAAGCGAATATAGAAACCAAAACTGCATTAATGAACCAAGCTACGGATCAGCAAATTAAAGCATTAACTGTCGATTTAAATAAACAAATTGCATTGTTAAAGCAAAAAGAAGATGGTTTGAAGAAAGCAGAGATAGATAGCCGTTTAGCGAAAGAGGCATTGACGAAACAACAAGTAACATCGAAAGAATTAGAGCAAAAAAATCAGCAACTTTCTGCTCAATTGAAAGAAAAAACACAGCAAGCAGATAAAATCCAAGCGTCACTCGTTGAGCAATCGGCTAAAGTTGCTCAAAAGATTACGCTAGAATCTGAGCTTGCACTGGCTAAACAGCAATTACAAGAGCATCAAGCAGCTCAAAATACGCTTTCTAAACAATATACAGAAAGCCAGAAACAGCTGCAGCAACTCCAGGCCACACTAACTCAAAATGAGCAAAATTATGCGTCGGCTCAGAAACAGTTAGCTCAGGCTAATGATAACTTGAAAAAACTACAAAAAGACGTTGAAAAACAAACGGCATTAATTGGACAAGCAAGTGATCAGCAAGTAAAAGAATTAACAGCAGATTTGAATAAGCAGTTAGCGCTGTTGAAGCAAAAAGAAGATGCTTTGGGTAAACTTGATTCAGAGAAAAAAGCGATTCAAGATGCACTTGCGGCACAAAAAAGTGAAAGAAAAAAACTCGAATTACAAAACTCACAATTTGCAAAACAAACAAAAGAACAAGAAACGCAAATTAGCAAGCTTGAAAATGACATCGCGGCCAAGGCTAAAAAACAAGCAGAGGTTGAGTCACAACTGGCTGATGCAAATAAACAAATTAGTGCTTTGAAATTAGATGCTCAAAAATTGGGTTCTGCAACCAAAGCACAAACAGAATTAGCTTCTGCGCAAGAGCAATTGAAAAAACTACAGGCTGAGTTAGAGGAACAAAAATCATTCTCGAGTGATGAGACGCTTAAATCACAAATTATGGATTTAAATCGTCGTATAACTCTGTTACAAGACGAAAATAATGCGTTAAAAGCGAAAGGTAAAACGGGCTCGAACGCAGGGCTAGCAGGACGCGTGCCACCAAGTAAAGATATCAAGGTTGTTGCCGCAGAAAATGCTAAGAAAAATCAGAAGATAATTCAAGATATTACGGCACAGAAATACAGTAAGCTGGATAATAATACATACTATAAAATTATTCAGCGTGGTACGCCGATTAACGATGTTAAAAAGAAAGACATCACATTTATTATGAGAGAGCAGTTAACGGATGGAACGGTTACAGTCATGTATACCGATAAAAACCCTGTGACGCTGCCTTATAATGAATTACCTACGCCATTAAATTCGTTTGTTGAACGTGCGGGAGAAGGCGGTATGGTGAAAGTTTATATTAAGCCAGAAGGTGGCTATGGGGTAGAGGGCGTCCCAGGTGAAATACCACCAAACTCTATGTCTATCATTGACTTAAAGATTATGAAAGTCAAATAACTAAAGAATTCGTTTAGGTTTTTGAAAAGGTGATTTGTCATTCAGGCAAATTGCCTTTTTTTATGGCGAGTAATTGGAGATGAAAAATAGTTAAAAGTGAAATAAAAGAAGGGGCTTTGGGTTGCCTTTCTGCCAGATTATAGTTAAATCATAAATTACTATAACTGACAGGGCATGTGTCTATGCTCGGTTTTATTGAGTAATTAAGCGGTTATTCTTGATTTACTCGGGGTGTAACCAAATCGTTTTCGATAACTCTGTGTGAAATAAGATTGGCTAGAGAAGCCGGCTTCCATTGAAACTTCAACAATGCTCATTGCTGTGTTTACCAATAATTGGTGCGCATACATAATTCGTTTTTCACTGATCCATGAACGGGGTGATGTTGCATAAACGGTATTAAATAGTTCTTTAAATGTTGTTAAACCCATTCCAAATGTACGAGCAAATTCACTTAACTTCCATTCTTTCAAATAGTTATTTTCCATGAATAATTGCAATCGTTGGGCTTGACGGTTACTTAATTGCTTAAAGTTAGAAAGTAAAATAGCACCTTGTTCACTGTAGGATAATAATAGCAATAATTCCCTTATTCGTAATGATACGATAGCCTCAGGATAATCGTGGTCAATGATTGCATTTAAGCTATTTTTAATGTCTTTAATTAAGCGAAATGAGGTGAATTTGATGATATCAGATGATGTATCTTCAAATCGCTCGATCTCACTCAGTTGTGAACCATGTAGAGTAATAAATTCACGTAGAAAGTCATCGCTTAAACCTACCCAGAGTAACTGACAATCTGTTGTTAAATCAGCAGACTGAAATGAGTAAGAGCCTTGTTTATGGTATAAAATATCACCTTCATTTAAAGTTTGCACATTGGCAGGGGTTTCCAGTAATAGTGTTCCTTTTTCTACAATAATGACACCTTTGGATGTTAAATCGATAATGGTATGTGCTAGCCCGTTATCAATAGTCATTTTTTTTATAACTGTCTGATTTAAATTATTTTTAATTTGCATTATAGCCACCTAAGTAATCGTATTCATACTATTTAAATATCACTATCGAAATTAAATATCAAAAAAAGAAATTATGTTGATATAAAAAATTGATATTACTTGTATGGTTGAAATTATATAAATCGATTATTTATGTGTCATTTTGTTATTCTAAATATTAATAAATGTTTCAAAATATAGTTTTTCCGATTTATTTTTTATTTTAGCTCGGTTTTACCATGCTTATTGGGATTCGAATTTTATAATATCCTAATGTTATGGGTAATATTCAGTTTATTGTTCTGTTTTGTTTTATTCGGCTAGTTGTAAATTTTTTATTGTTTTTTACCTTTTAGCCGTGTTTTTTTTTCATTTTTGTATAGAACCATCATTTTTAGTGCAGTAATCGGTTTTATTACCATGTTAATAATTGATTAAACATTCGTAAAAAACATAAGTTATAAATAATTCTTATGTATTTATTTATTGTTTACTTGAGTTATTTATTTAAATTATCGTTATGATTGATATTTTTTATTTAAATGGCGCTTAAATGCATAATAATGAGACATATGTCTCTATTTTTAATTGATAGGCGGTGTTAATGGTTTTAATAGGTAATATAAATATAGATTTTAGTAATTAGTTATTTTGGGTTACTATTTTTTAGAAGGATACATTTCAGTCATAAATAGTCAGTGCTAAGGTAAGAGATTCCAATGTTTTTCATTTTTATGTTTACGCATAAAAGGTTTTTTTGCAAAAAAATATAAATATATCAGTTGGATATTGATAATTTCTTAATGGTGAGGAAAAACTGAAAGAATAAGACATACCTTATGTAAATAAGTATAAAAAAAGTAGCTTACGCTTATGTGGATTATGCTGTAATGTTTCTGCTCTTAAGTTAATTCGACTTATTTATGTCTTGTTTCTGTGCTGCTCGCTTATTAATTTTAGCTGGAAGTTGGGGCACTGGCTTACGGTCATCAAGTAGGTGTCGAATTGCGAGTATTGGATGGTGTAACAGCATTTTAGGGCCAGCCCAGCGCATCACCGCTTTCATTTGTTCTCGCATTTTCGGTTGGTAGCAATGAATAGGGCATTGTTTGCAGGCAGGCTTCGCTTCCCCATAACGACATTTCTCTAAGCGATTAACAGCATAAGTGAAAAGCTTTTGATAATAATCTGGTTTGTCATTGGGGGCAGGGTGCGCTTTCTCATAGATATTGATCATTTTTTCAATCGTTTTAATTTCCCGATTTATTCGTTTACCAACCATGATCGCCTCTGCTTAAAATAAAACATGCATTTAATATACATGTTAATTGTTTCAATAGAAAGCTTATGAGAGCTTAATAATGGATTCTTTGATAGAGTTCAATAAATTTGGGGATAATGAAAAAGAGGGCTAACCAGTGGGCCACCCTCTTTTACTGAAACCACTTGAATACTCAATAAAAAGATAAAATTATCGAGCCTATCTTTAATAGGTTACAGGCTAGATTGCATTATTTTTTGCATTTCATCTTTAAGATGTAATTTTTCTTTTTTTAGTTTGGCTACGTGCTCGTTATAACCAGCGCCAGACGGGCCTTCGAGTTTACTGATTTCTTTATCAAGTTGATGATGCTTTTCATATAGCGTTTGAAAACGGGGATGTGTGGATACTAATTTTGAAACTAAATCTTGATCTGCTGATAACATACTACCTCCTCAGAATGTATTAAGCCTCAAATTTAGTATAATCAGTGCGCATATTTTGTGCATTAAATTAGCGGGTAATTTACATAATTTTTATCATTTTTATGATCCTTATACTAAAATTAAGTATTATTACGCTTACCTACTGTGAAAAACCTATATTTTTGTAATTAAGAATCATCTATAGTGATAATTACAGTGTAATTGACTTACTATGTGGTGGAACTTAGAGTTTTTAATTGATTTTCTCTTTTGAAATAGGAACAAATGATGAAGAAAGCGATTTTATCTGTAATGGCAGCGGCACTTGTCTCATCTTGTGCAGTAGCAACGGAGGACTTGGAAAAGATCGCACCATATCCAAAAGCAGAATCAGGTATGACTCGTCATGTGATTCAACTCGCTAACCAGCAAAATGAAAATAACTTTATGGTTGAGCTGGTCATTGGTAAAACAATTAAAGCAGATTGTAACCATCAGTGGTTTATGGGAGATCTTGATAAAAAAACCTTAGAGGGTTGGGGTTACGACTACTATAAGTTGGATGAAATTAAAGGGCCTGCATCAACGATGATGGCCTGTACTAAGCCAGCTGAAGACCGTTTTATTACCACACAATTAGGTGATGATGCGTTTGTTCGTTATAACAGCAAACTCCCTATTGTTGTCTATGCGCCTGCAGATATGGACGTTAAATATCGTATTTGGTCAACAGACGATAAGCTAATTGATTCCACCAAAAAATAAATAAAAAATGCCGCTAATTGAAGGTGATCCTATAAATTTGCGGCATTTTTTTATCTATTATTTTAGCGGATCACAAAGACCGATGTTTTTGCATGACGAACAATAGCTGACGCTGTTGAACCTAATAAATAAGTTGAGGTACTTGGATGGTGTGAACCCACCATAATTAAATCCGCATTAATCTCTTGTGCATAATCTAAGATTTCATCTTTCGCTGAGCCAATGCTAACTTTGCAATTAATCTGAGCATCTGGCACTTTTATATCTTTAATTATTTCTTCCAGTGCACGTATCGCTAAAACCGAGCGTTCCGCAGAGTTTTTTTGGCTCTCGGGTAGTGCGGCGATTTCAATACCAAAAAATAATTCAACACTCGGAATGACGGATAAAAAATGAATTTCAGGTGCCCCCAACATGGCTAAGGCTTCAACGTGTTTTATGATGTCCTGATTTAGCTCATCTTCTAGTAAATCGATAGGAACTAGAATTTTTTTATACATAGCCACCTCATTCATATGTTATTTGAAATCGATTATAGCAATTCACTATTTATATACTATAAGTTAAATAAGCTAGAAGAAATGCTATTAAGTGCGCATTTATCGCTATTTTAAATAATGAACGCATTTGTAATCAAAAATAAAGAATAACCATTTTCATCTAAGCTAACTGGTTACAAATTATCATGAGACATTTAACATTTAATGTGCGAGTATTGGTAGAGTATTTATTTAACTTATTGATTTAAAAAGTTTATTTAAATGATAATTATTTTGTTTTTCATTAAAGAAATGATGGTATGAATAAAAATGAAGCGGTAGGGCAGCCAAGCAAGGAGTTTGTCGTTCAGCAGGCTAAATTTAAGGCGGCGAAAAAAAGCACATTGATTAGTGTGTTAGTCAATACGCTACTATCTATTTGGCAGATCATTATTGGTATTTTTTCTCACTCATCAGGTTTAATCGCTGATGGGATCCACACATTATCCGATTTAATCGCGGATTTTGTTGTTCTGATCGCCAATAAAAAGAGCCACAAAAAACCAGATGAAGACCACCCTTATGGGCATTTTCGCTATGAAAATGGGGCATCATTGATTTTGGGGATTATTTTATTGATTGTTGGCGTGGGGATGGTGTGGTCTGCCATTGAAAAGCTACTCAATCCTGATTTGATCCCTGAAGTTCATATGATCGCATTAGTGGCAGCGTTGGTTGCATTAGTCGCAAAAGAGGGGTTATTCCGTTATATGTTGTATGTGGCAAAGAAAGTGAATTCCAGCATGTTAGTTGCAAATGCATGGCATGCACGTTCTGATGCGGCATCTTCTTTGGTTGTGGCTATTGGTATTGTAGGTAATTTATGTGGACTGCGTATTTTTGATCCACTTGCTGCAATGATTGTGGGGACATTTGTTTTCAGAATGGGTTTTAAATTTACCAATCAATCTATGCAAGATTTAATGGATAAAGGCGCTGATGAGGAGACACTACAAGAAATTCGCGATGTACTAGATAGCATCGACGAATTATCGGGCTATCATGATTTAAAAACCCGCAAATCAGGGGATTTTTTATTAGTTGATGTGCATTTAGAGCTTGATGGAAATATGAGTATTACTCAAGGGCATGATATTGCTGTTAATACACGTAAAAAACTCATGGAAAACCCACAAATTTTAGATGTGATGACTCACTTAGATCCTTACGACAAACACATCAAACATTAATAAAATGGTTACCAATATGTATTCAAAATAACCGAATTTTGTATCTTATTCGGTTATTTTTTTGTCATATTAAAACAATATCAGCCAATAAGTTATTGCACTCAATAGGCAACCAGTGGAAAATCAACTTGTTGTTGCAGGATGGAACAATTTTTTTGTTCACGCGGAAGGGGCGGTTGAGCAAATGTTAATATTTAACCCCTTCAGCTGAATAGATTACTGTCGAATATTGAGGGAAAAATGCGGTTTACTCAAGAACAGCGTCACGCTATCCGATCGCCAAAAGTTATTGCACTGACTAATCAAAATGGAATGAAAATTTTACTCACAAGTTTAGGCGCCAGCTGGGTTAGCTGTATATTGCCTTTACCAAGTGGGAAGCGAGATGTGGTTTTAGGGTCACCCAACATGGCGAAGCAGATGGAGCAGGGGGTTTATCTCGGCGCGACCATCGGGCGAGTTGCAAACCGCATTTGTGGCTCACGATTTACGTTAAATGGCCATCAATACACGGTTTCCAATAATCAAGATATCCACTGCTTACATGGTGGAAAAAGCAATTTTAGCTATCGAATTTGGGGGATCATGCAGCCTAGTCCATCCAAAGCGGTTTTTTCTTTAGTTTCGCCTGCGGGGGATCAAGGTTTTCCAGGAACATTATTGGTTGAGGTTAGCTATGAGCTAACTGAAGATAATCAAGTAGTTATTGATTATAAATACCAGTCAACGGAAGACTGCCCAGTGAACTTGACCAATCACACTTATTTTAACCTTGCAGGGGAAGATTCTGCTCGAACCGCATTTGAGCATGACTTGCAGATAGCGGCCGATACATTTTTACCCACAACAGCAGAAGGGCTCCCGACAGGGGAGTGGCGGGATGTCACGGAGACGAACTTTGATTTTCGTGCGGGTAAACGCATTGGGCGAGATTTTTTACAAGATGATGTACAGGCCGCAGTTGGCGGGTATGACCATACGTTTATCTTCAATAGCGGTATAGCCGATGGGAAGCAAACAGCAGCAATACTAGGTGCACCTGATGGTGATGTGCAGATGAAAATCACCACGACTATGCCTGCGATGCAGCTTTATAGTGGAAATCAATTGTTTGCGATTGCAGGCAAAAGCCAAATTTATACCGCGTATTCTGGCGTGGCTTTAGAAACACAGTTTCCACCTGATGCAGTCAATCACCCTGAATGGGGGGCGTTATATACAGGGATTGCAGAAGCGCAGCGGGTTTATTCCAGTCAAACGCGCTATCAATTTATTTTCTAATTTATTGATACTAAAAATAGCAACGCCGCAATATATAGCGGCGTTTTGTCATTATTCAAGGTGAATTTAAATCACAAATAAATCCAGATATTCATTTACAGGCATTTTTTCTAACATGGGTTTATCGAGTGATGCTTGAAGAATACGCAGCTGCTGCGCTTCAGGAAACTGCCTTGCCAAATTAATTCTAAATTTCTTCAATAATAATGGCATCCCTTCTTTACGGCGGCGCTTATGGCCTACAGGGTATTCAATCACGACTTCATCTAACACGTGACCATCATTTAGCGTAATGGTTAATCCATTAGAAATTGAACGTTTATCTGGGTCATGGTAGTCGGCGGTAAATTGTGTGTCTTCATGGCAGTGCATTTTGGCACGAAGTGCATCAATACGGCTATCTTTTGCAATATTATCTTCATAGTCAGCTGCGGTGAGTCGACCAAAAATTAATGGCACAGCCACCATGTATTGTATGCAATGGTCACGGTCAGCAGGGTTATTGAGTGGGCCTTTTTTATCAATAATGCGAATACAGGCTTCATGGGTGCGAATTGCAATTGATGCAATATCATCGGCACTTTTACCCATAGTGGCTAATGTTCTATGTAATTGTAATGCAGCTTCGACGGCGGTTTGAGAGTGAAACTCTGCAGGAAAAGCGATTTTAAACAGCACGTTTTCCATAACATAGGAACCATAAGGGCGTTGGAAGCGAAGCGGTTGCCCCTTAAATAAAACGTCATAAAACCCCCATGTTTTGGCAGTTAATGCCGTAGGGTAGCCCATTTCGCCTTTTTGCGCCATCAATGCGAGCCTAACTGCGCGAGAGGTCGCATCACCAGCTGCCCATGATTTTCTTGAGCCTGTATTCGGCGCATGGCGGTAAGTGCGTAAGCTGTGGCCATCAATCCACGCTTGGGAAACGGCATTGAGGATTTGTTCGCGGTTTAAACCTAACATTTGTGCGACAACAGCTGTTGAGGCGACTTTGACTAAAATAACATGGTCGAGGCCGACTTTGTTAAAGGCATTTTCAAGGGCAATGCACCCTTGAATTTCGTGTGCTTTAATCATAGCCGTTAATACATCTTTGATGATTAATGGTTTTTTGCCTTTAGCTAGGTTTTCCCGCGATAACCAATCGGCGGTAGCAAGGATGCCACCTAAATTATCTGAAGGGTGGCCCCATTCAGCGGCGAGCCAAGTGTCATTAAAGTCAAGCCAGCGGCACATTGTGCCAATATTAAAAGCACCTTGAACAGGGTCTAATTGAAATTGAGTGCCAGGAATTTTCGTACCATTGGGGACAATTGTGCCTGGCACTATTGGGCCTAACAGTTTTTTACAGGCGGGGTATTCTAACGATTCCATACCACAGCCTAGTGTATCGAGCAGGCAATGATAGGCGGTATCGTAAGCTAGTTCAGAAACAATCGGGTAATCCATTACATAATCAACAATGTCACTGATAACTTTATCAAATTCAATTTTTTGAGAACTCACGGTTTGTGTTGTCATTATTTTACCTTTATTAACGCTGTTCTATTGGAGTGAATAATTGATTTTCTGGCCCAATATAATTGGCCGATGGACGAATAATTTTATTGTCTTGTCTTTGTTCGAGAATATGAGCAGACCAACCTGCAGTCCGCGCCATGACAAATAGCGGAGTAAACATGGCGGTTGGTACCCCCATTAAGTGATAGGCCACTGCAGAGAACCAATCTAAATTTGGAAACATGCCTTTTTCACGTTTCATTACCGTTTCGATACGGTCAGCAACGCTGTATAAATGGCGATTCAAATTTTGTTCTGAAAGCTGCAATGCCACGGATTTAATGATGGGATGGCGTGGATCAGCAAGGGTGTACACTGGGTGGCCAAAGCCAATAATGACTTCTTTATTATGAATACGAGCTGTGATATCTCGTTCGGCTTCATCCATTGAGGTATAGCGCTGTTGAATTTCTAATGAAACCTCATTTGCGCCGCCATGTTTTGGCCCTCGTAAGGCGGCTATTGCGCCTGTCATTGCTGAATAAAAATCGGTACCTGTACCTGCAATGACGCGAGCGGCAAATGTGGAGGCATTAAACTCATGTTCTGCATATAAAATTGCGGCAATATGCATGAATTTTTCCCATTGAGCTGGCGGTTTTTTGCCGTGCAACAAATGCAAAAAATGTGCACCTATTGAGTCGTCATCGGTTTGCGTTTCGATACGACGACCATGGTGACTAAAGTGATACCAGTACAGTAACATTGAGCCTAATGAGGCTAATAATCGGTCAGCAATGTCTTTGGCACCTGAAAATGGGTGAGAGTCTTTCTCGGGGAGCACACAGCCCATCATCGAAACCCCTGTTCGTAAGACATCCATAGGATGTGCATTTGCGGGAATAGACTCTAAAGTTTGTTTCACACTTGCAGGGAGCCCGCGATAGGTTTGTAGTTTTGCTTTATAGGCGATGAGCTCAGTTTGTGTGGGAAGCTTATCGTGTATCAGCAAATGTGCAACTTCTTCGAATTCGCATTGAGTGGCTAAGTCATGAATATCAAACCCACGATAGTGCAGGTCATTGCCGTTACGTCCTACGGTACAAAGTGCGGTATTTCCCGCTGGGACACCTGAAAGTGCCACCGATTTTTTGGGTTTAAATTGTGGTGATACGGTGCTACTAAGTTGTTCATTCATCGTAATTTCCTTGTAAGGGATAGAGGAGACTCAACTTGGTGCTGTCTGTGTGCCTATGGTTTTTTTTGCGAAAATAGGGCATCCAGTTTTTGTTCGTAATCGTAGTAATGAATGCCTTGGTAAAGTTCATCACGTGTTTGCATCAAAGGAATAACGTTTTTCTGTGTGCCTTCATGGCGTATTGCAGTGTAGACCTGCTCTGCGGCTTTATTCATCGCACGAAAAGCAGACAGCGGATAGAGTGCGATAGCGATACCGACACTGCGAAGCTCATCTAACGTAAACAATGGGGTTTGGCCAAATTCGGTAAGATTAGCAAGAACCGGTGCGGGGGTGTTTTGGGTAAATTGTTGGTACATAGACAGTTCAGTAATAGCCTCAGGGAATAACATGTCCGCACCTGCTTCGAGGTAGGCGTGAGCTCGTTCAAGTGCAGCATCTAGGCCTTCGACGGCGAGTGCATCTGTGCGAGCCATAATCACAAAACTATCGTCAGTACGGGCATCTACCGCGGCTTTGATTCTATCTACCATTTCTTGTGTTGAGACAATCTCTTTATTAGGTCGGTGACCACAGCGTTTCGCACCGACTTGGTCTTCAAGGTGTAATCCCGCCGCACCTGCTTTGCAAAATGACTTGACGGTACGAGCGACATTAAAAGCTGAGGGGCCAAAGCCAATATCAGCATCGACCATCAAAGGCAAATCACAGACATCAGTAATGCGACGAATATCAATTAACACATCCTCTAGAGTGGAGATCCCTAAGTCAGGCATACCTAATGATCCGGCCGCAACGCCACCACCCGATAAGTAAATCGCTTTATAGCCTGCTTGTTGGGCTAGAAGGGCATGATTAGCATTAATCGTTCCAACTAACTGAAGGGGGGATTCTTGAGCGATAGCATCGCGAAATTTTTTTCCAGCAGGGATAGATGTCATAGAAGCCTCTTAATTGTTAATAAATTGTTTTTATTTAAGGTCGCTATGATCATATAGCAATTGCCATGCCAACAGGCACAGAAGTGAGTGTTAAGAATAAAATTGTTAAAAATAAGTCAGTTAGAGAAAGTATGGATTTGTGATAAGGAAAACAAATTTGGGATTTGTGATTAGCGCGTTTCATTGAAACGCGCTAATGTTAATTGAAACATTTTTTGAAACATTTTTTGAAACATGAGTGTGAGGAAGTGAAGTAGATGGAAAAACCGATTATTTGGACAGTGTCTGTTTCACGGCTATATACACTTTTTCGCGATATAAGCCCCGAATTTAGTGAACAAGCAGACATTACACCATTAAATCTGGGATTTGAACAGGCGGCGGAGGTCGTACGAGAGAGGCTAAAGCATGGACATTGTGATGCTATTATTAGTGCTGGCTCAAACGGTGCTTACCTCAAAAGCCATGTTTCTGTGCCTGTTATCATCGTTAATATCAACGGATTTGACGTAATGCAAGCACTTGCTAAGGGGCGAGAAATCAGTGATAAGATCGGCATTATTAATTATAAAAATACCATCCCATCATTAACTGATTTTCAGCAACGTTTTGCATTGCAAATTGAACAACGTAGTTATGTAACTGCCGAAGATGCACGAGAGCAGCTTAAGGCTTTGAAATCGATGGGGATTTCAGTGGTTGTCGGTGCTGGGTTGATTATGGATTTGGCGGATGAAATGGGAATGACAGGCATTTTTGTCTATTCAACTCAAACCATACGGCAGGCCTTTTCCGATGCGATTGAGTTAAGCCGAATGTCTCACCGTAATCGCCATTCATCAGATAAATATGTACCCGTTACTCCGCCAAAAATCCGCCATACGATCAATGATTTAATTGGCTCATCATTGTCAATGGAACGGGTAAGACAGACGATTATGTTATATGCACGCTCAGAGGCTACTGTGCTGATCCAAGGCGAAAGCGGTACAGGGAAAGAAATGGTGGCACAAGCGATTCACCACGAATTTACCTTATTTAATCAACACAAACGCAGTAAGCAGCAAATGCCTTTTGTAGCCGTTAATTGTGGCGCGATCCCTGAAACATTATTAGAAGCAGAATTATTTGGTTATGAAGAAGGGGCATTTACAGGGTCACGGCGTGGGGGAAGAGCGGGGTTGTTTGAACTAGCTCATGGTGGCACATTATTTTTAGATGAAATTGGCGAAATGCCATTAGCGTTGCAAACGCGACTTTTGCGGGTGCTGGAAGAGCGCTCTGTGGTGCGAATTGGCGGTTATAAACCTTTGCAAGTCAATGTGCGCGTGATTTGTGCGACCCATTGTCATTTAGATGATTGGGTGAAAAATGGGCATTTTCGTGCTGACCTATTCTACCGTTTAGGGGTACTTCGAATGCAAGTGCCAGCGCTTAGTGAACGTGGAGAGGATATTTTTGTTCTCGCTGAAAGGCTTTTAAAACTGGCCTTTGCGGGATTAGTATTGCCGCTCCCTGCATTTCGCGTACAGCAACTTTTAAGCTGTCGTCATTTTTTTCTACATTATGCATGGCCTGGAAATGTGCGTGAGCTGCGAAACTTAATGGAGCGAGTTGCGCTTTATTGTAGTGCATACCCTGAAAAGGCCATTACTGAAGAGATGCTGAACAGTTTATCCCCAGAGCGCCAGTGGATAGCCAATGACAATGATGTTGTCATTGATAGAGGTAAGGAATCACTAACTGAGATAATGGCCCGGTTTAATGGTGATCGTAAAGCGGTAGCTCAGTACCTAGGGATTAGCAGAACAACACTTTGGCGCCGCCTTTCTGCATTAGAAAAATGCTAGTTGGTAAACTATGCGACAAGAAATTATTAAATCGTATCTCCTATTAAGTATTTTTGATTAAAAACGAAATAAATTAAAGAGGGCATTATAGAAATATAAATTAAATTACCTTCATTTTTTTGCCAGCAAAAAAGGTATTTTGCATTGGGTGTGATAGCCAGGTTAAATAATAAATAAATTATTTTACCATTGAGTACTTTTAGGACTTTTTCCATATGACTTAAGTTGTGTCAAGCTGTAACAAAAAAATAAAAGTAATTATTTTTTTATCCATATGAATTTAAAGGGTTTTGTTTGTTTTATTGACCGATTTTGATCTAAGTTTCCTTTCAGGAAAAACGTGATTTTTCTCACATAAATTATTTTACTAGTCACCATTAGATTTTCTCATTTTAACTTACCGATTTAACGTTCTATATTGCGCTCAAATCAGTCTTATTTTTATATTTTACTCCTGCACTAATCGCCGAAATGTGTTCCTTTTTTGAGAACACAGCCTTGTCGTATTCTACGATGTAGTTGCAGCGCATATTATTTATTTTTATTTGTTGGAGAGTGGGGCGTGAATCAGTCCACTACTATCATGCGCAAACGCGATAATGCATTCGTTCCTGTTGCTGGGTTAACGATCTTTGCTATTGCATCGGGTTATTTAATGAGCTTAATCCCATTATCAATGGGGAGCTTCGGAATTGATACGCAGTACGCAGGCTGGTTAGCAAGTGCCTACTACATTGGCTTATTAATTGGTTCAATGCTGATTGAGCCCGTAATTGCCAAAATTGGTCATCGCCTCGCTTTTATTGGTTTTTTATTAATGCTAGCCGCAACGGTTGTGGTTTTGCCGTGGGCGCCTTCGATTGAAGCTTGGCTTCCAAACCGTTTAATTGCAGGTATCGCGGTTGCGGGTATCTTCGTGGTGGTTGAATCTTGGCTGCTGATTGGTGACAGCCCGAAAGAACGAGCTAAGCGTTTAAGCTTTTATATGACGTCATTATATGGCGGTACAACATTAGGGCAACTCGCTATTGGCGTTATCGGAACCCAAGGTGCTTATCCTTTTATGGTCGTATTGGGTTTGTTGTTATTAGCTGTAATGCCCCCATTATTCGTTCGCCAAGGGCAGCCTGATAGCGGGTCACACCAAAAATTATCACTGAAAAAAATTGCGCGATTAAGTAAACCTGCAATTATCGGGTGTATGGTTTCGGGTATCACTATGGGTACTATTTATGGGTTGATGCCTTTATCATTGAAAAAAGATCAATTCACAACTGACCAAGTTGGGGTGTTAATGGCCTCAATTATTTTGGGTGGTATGTTGATCCAACCAGTTGTTAGCAAGCTTTCCATTTTGATGAGTAAGACTTTGCTGTTAGCGATGGTTTCCTTATTAGGGGTATTCGCGATGGGGGTTATTTATATTTCTAGCGACTACTTAGTGATGATTGTTGCATTAGCGTTGTTAGGAATGTCTTCATTTGCGTTATACCCGATTGCGATTACTTTAGCGTGTGACAACTTGGATTCATCTTACATTGTTGCTGCAACACAAGTTATGCTGTTTAGCTATAGTATTGGTTCTGCTATGGGGCCAATCGCGGCGGGGGCATTATTAAGTCAACATAATGGGTTAGTAGATTTCTTCTTTATTGTGTTGCTCGTGACGGCAATTTATATGTTAATAGCCAGCTTGCGCCGTAAAGCGAGTGTGCTGGCGAATTAACTGTTTAAGTTAATATGGTTTATAAAGGCTCTGTGAATCACAGGGCCTTTTTTCTATTCGTTACTTTTTCTTATTCACGGAGATAGTTGATAAGGCACCTTCGAGAGGTACATAACCGGCAGATTGGGTAATGCGTTGTTCCCAATGCTCCCCTAATTTAAAGTCCCACGACAGTGGTGATATCTCTGTCCTACCTGCATTAGGTGCAAACGTGAGTTCACTAAAATACAAGGTGTTTTCATCAGACATCAAAAAGTCTGCACGGCAATAATCGAATGGTGTGACGAGAATTTCAGCTAAGCGTAGCATTTCTTTAAAGAGAGGTGGCTCTGGTACTGGCTCTAACATATTTGGGTAGCCAAAAGTGACAGGTTGCAACTGCCAGTTAATATCATAGATATTGATAAACTCTTCGCCCGACTCATCAGTATAATCGATTTCTGCATAGACGGGCTTACCTGAAAAGCAATGTATACGACAGGTTTCAGGGACGAGTTTTCTATTTTTATTGGCGAATAAGTCAATATATTCTTCACAAATAATTTGTGGGGAAATATTTTTATAATGACGTTCGCGAGTAATGTAATAAAGATTTTTGAATAAATGAAATGACAATTTATCTTTGGCATATTGCCAATCAAATTTGTCTTTGTTTCGGCAAATTACACTGCTGCCGCTATCATGATTACATTTGAGAACAAATTGTTGGGGAAGTGCATCGATATTAATTTCATCTACATGGCCATAGGTGGCTAAGATAGGAACTAAATATTCATCGCCAATGGTTCGACTGATGTAGCTCCTGACGGCTAGTTTATCAGCAAGCTGCGTATACAGTGGGTTTTTATCACGCAGCATTCTAAAATTTACCTTTTCATTGAAGCTTTTAGGTGTTTTAAAATCAGGGCGATAATTTAGTTTTTTTGCAAATTTATTAGTAAGATAAAGCTTATCACTGATAATAAATGTGCGTAGTTTTTTTATAATGTACTCTGCTTTTTTCATGCGAGTGTCAACCATTCTATAAAATGTAGTATGTAAATTAGAAATATTATTTTTTATGAAGTATATTTTGGATAACTTAAATGAAGTATCAATGAATGCAATAGTGAATTTAATAATTCCTTAATAAATGAAAATTAAACAAGTGATAAATGAATGTTAAAATAATTAATACTATATTTTTTTGATTAAATTTATATCAATAATTAAATCAATCGTTTTAATTATTCGCCACGAATAATATGGGTATAGGTTATTTAGTCGAATACTATATGGTTGGTTAATGGATCTTAAGTATTTATTTAAAGGGGTAATAAATGCTTAAATAATTGTTTGTTGAGTAACTGTTTAAATAGAAAAATGACCTCACTATATTTATAGAATATGCATATAGTGAGATGACATTTAGTGTGGTTTTTTCCCCATCTTTTTTAAGAAGCGAATTTGTGCTGCGACCAAGTCATTATAACGAATGCAGCGGTAAGGCATATTGTGTTGCATCGCTAACTCACCCAAAATCTTTGCCAAGGCAGGGTAGTGGCGATGGTGCCAATTGGGGAAAAGGTGATGGGTGAGATGATAATTAAGGCCGCCAGTTAAACGCCATAGACAATGTGGTGTTGGTATCCAATCACAGGCAGTAACAAAATTATGATGGTACCAACCATGCTTGATTTGTTTGTCTTCTGGTGCAGTAAAAAATTCAGTTTCAGCCCAATGCGTCCCCAAAAGCAAATAAATGACAAAAATAGATGCAATCATTTGGCTTAAAATATAAGTGACAAAAATAGCTGTTAAACTTATTCCATGTTCATGGGCAAAAAGTAAGGGAAAGCCTAGCATCAGTAGTAAATGGCCAATTTTGCTAGCAATAAAAAGTGCCCAACCTTTTTTTCCCGCTAAAACCTTTTTATCTTTCAGGCGGGTTTTCCCTGTTCTATCCGACCAGTCAAAAACCAGTGCTATCCATGTTAAAGAAAAAGACGCTATAAATGGCCAGTAGATGTGTTGATACTTCATGAAAGGTCGCCATTTTTGAAAAGGCGTTTGGCGAAAAATGCCATTTTCTTCTGTATCTAAGTCATAATCTTCAATATTGGCAAAATGGTGGTGGTAGTGAACATGGCGGGTTCGCCAAAATTCAGGCTCTAACCCTAAAGGTAAGGTGACTAAACGTCCAAATACCCGGTTTTTCCAGCTATTTTTAAATAACGTATTATGACAAGCATCGTGTTGTCCAATGACATTGAGGAACATGATGAGCAGGACAAAAATAAAATAGGATAAACTGTAAGTTAATATGGATGAGGTAAACAGCGTAGGTAGGTAGCATAATATTGCGATACTAAATAAGATGATGACCACTGCAATATCGGTTTTACTCGCATATACATGATCCTGTTTGCTTTGTAGATAATCTTGGCTGGCTTGTTTTAAGGCTGTATGAAAATGTTGTTCGTTAGCGCTGGCAAATGTGAGTTCAAATTTAGTTGAGTGCATGGTTACTCTCTTTAGTATTACCTTTGGCTAGAGTATATCTTTGCCCGTAAAGAGACTGCAAAATATATATGAAAATAAGGGGGGAATTTAAACTTATTCCTATCGGTTCAAGTAAATACAAATGAAATGATTTTTTTATTTTTAGATAAAAACAATGTTGTGCAATTTGTGCTTAATAAATATTTACAAAATTAAGCTGAAATATTGGATTTGATTGAATAAATTGAAGTATTAATTTAGCGAGTGGTTTAGTGATTGTGGCCGTTTAGAGTAAGGTGTGTCTACATCCGTGTAGAGAACAGTCCATGTGAGTAAGGTAACAAGGAAAACTATGTCTGTCTGTAATAAATTATCATGAAAAGTGATCAGACCTGTTTTAAGCCTCAACTATAAATATAAGTTATCATTTATTCGACTTTAGGGTGCGTCTATTTTAGATTTAATTTTCAACCTAAGCCAAATTAAGAGCTTACTTATATTAATAAAATATAGAAGTGATGAAATAGACAAAATTTAATTTATTTTTTATATTTGGAGAATTAAATGATCAAGATAATGCTAATTATTTTATCAACACTGTTTATTCCATTATCTTCCCAAGCGGGTTCTAATTACTCTGGTTGTGATAATAAAATTTACCAACTTGAAAAACAGCTAAAATACGCAAAAGCACATGGGAACCGTCATCGAGTCGCTGGGTTACAACGTGCTATTTCTAATGTACAAAACCGTTGTTATGACCATTATTCTGGAGCTACAGGGCCAACAAAACTGAACAGTAAATATTATTCAGATGAAAGTCGTCAGTTAGAACGCGAAATTGATGCATTGCGTGATGAAATTAAACGGTTAGAATCGTTAAAAAATTAGTGTTTTAATTCAAGCTAAGTAGAAAACCGAATAGGCGGTTTTCTACTTCTTTCTGCCTTTCACTTATGTGTGATCCCCTCTCTTATCCAACATAAAAGTACACAATTTCAATATGATTAAAAATATTGGTAATTATTGTACTATTTTCATGTTTATTTCTTTTCGTATTGCGGTAATATGATGCATATTGCGGTATTTTGCGAGATTTTGCGGTTATGCATAAACAGGCGAGACAGAATTATATTATTGAAATAATAGCAAAAAATGGGCAGGTGAGTGTTGCAGACTTATCTAATCAGTTGCATGTTTCTGCTGATACTATCCGGCGTGATTTGACTGAACTAGAAAACCAAGGTTTGGCACAAAAAAGCCATGGCGGCGCTGTGGGGTTCAATGTGCCAGTTATGAGCCGTCGCGGGCGAAATATTTTATTGTCTGAGGTTAAAAAACAATTAGGGCAACAGGTCGCTAAGTTGATTCCGCAGAGTTCAACACTTTTCCTTGATTCTGGCAGTACGGTAATGGCTGTTGCTAGCTTTATCCAAGGCCCGATGAACATCATTACCACATCTTTGGACATCGCGACTCACTT
Source organism: Providencia vermicola (assembly GCF_020381325.1). Taxonomy (GTDB): domain Bacteria; phylum Pseudomonadota; class Gammaproteobacteria; order Enterobacterales; family Enterobacteriaceae; genus Providencia; species Providencia vermicola. Next base: position 194,148 of record NZ_JAGSPI010000004.1, on the reverse strand, counting down.
CAGTGACCGCACCGATATCCAGTTAATTTTGCTCGGTGGTGAGTGGGATCCTCAGCAAAGGTTATTTTCTGGCAGTGCCACATTATCTATGCTGGCGAGATACAGAGCGGATATTGCCATTCTAGGCGCTTGTGCTCTGCACCCCACGCTGGGGCTAAGTGCCACAGAGGAAGCGGATTGTGATGTAAAGCATGCCATGATTGCCAATAGCCAAATGAATTGGGTGGTTGCAGACAGTACGAAATTAAACCTATGTCAGCCTTATTTAGTTGCTAATTTAGACGAAATTGACCAACTATTTTTGGATTGTGATTGGGATGAACTCAGTCCTAATAGCAAGGTGACTGTAAATTCTCTTAGTATTTAATGAATAGGTAAGATTATGAGCAAAGAAATTAATGTTGCACTGATTGGCTATGGGTTTGTGGGTAAAACATTCCATGCGCCTTTAATTAGGTCTGTTGATGGGTTGAATCTTGCTGTAGTCGCTTCAAGTGATGAAGAAAAAGTAAAACGTGATATTCCAAACACCACGGTGATAGCCTCACCCGAGGAGGCTATTCTTCGTTCTGATATTGACTTAGTGGTGATAGCAAGCCCAAATGCGACTCATGCACCATTGGCAAAGTTAGCAATTGAAGCGGGTAAAAATGTGGTGGTTGATAAGCCATTTACGTTGGATTTGCAAGAAGCAAGAGCGTTAATTGAACTTGCGAAAGCCCACAATGTTTTATTATCTGTATTTCATAATCGCCGCTGGGACAGCGATTACCTCGCCATTAAAAATGTGATTGAACAAAAACAGATAGGTGAAATAAAGCACTTTGAATCTCACATCGACCGCTTTCGCCCTGAAGTAAGAGTACGTTGGCGTGAACAAAACTTACCAGGTAGTGGCTTATGGTTTGATTTAGGCCCACATTTAATTGACCAAGCACTACAACTGTTTGGTTTGCCGCAGTCTGTACAAGGTAATATTGCGACGTTAAGGAATGATGGCCAAATTAATGATTGGGCGCATGTGTTATTAAATTACCCAACCCATAAAGTGATTTTGCATTGCAGCATGTTAGCCGCGGGTGGATTTACGCGTTTTACTGTGCATGGCGATAAAGGCAGTGCTGTAAAATCTCAGCCAGATCAACAAGAAAAACAATTACTGCAAGGGATCACTCCTCAAGATAAAGAATGGGGGGTGGATAATGATTCCATTATTCTAATCGATGAGACGTTAGTTCCTAAGCAGCAGCAAACACCAAAAGGTGACCAAAGCCAGTATTATGTTGGTATCCGTAATGCATTGAATGGTCATGCATCTAATCCTGTAACACCATTGCAAGCGCTGGCGGTTATGGCAGTTCTGGAGGCTGCGGTAAAATCGGCTGAAACTGGCAGTACGCAGCCCTTAACGTTAACTGAAAACGAAATAGCGCAATGGGATAAATAATATAGAAAAAATAGCTGCTCTGGAGAGTGTCCATCAGCTATTTTTATATTTAGAGGAAATTAATAGGAGGCTGTTAATCAATTATGACCTATAGATTATCAGTTTGATAAATGAAATAATAAGTTTTATGTCGTTTTGCTAAATTATTATTGATTACATTATGGTCATTCGCCCGCATCAACACTGGTTTTTTCGGTTGTTCGATTGGCACGGTTCCGTGCTGTCAAAAATCACCTTTCGCTTATCTCTTAATATCATGATTTCGATTGTTGCCGTATTGAGTTACCAATGGTACGAACAATTAGGTATTCATTTAACTATTGCGCCTTTTAGTTTATTAGGTATAGCCATCGCTATCTTTTTGGGTTTTCGCAATAATGCGTGTTATAGCCGTTTAATTGAAGCGAGAACACTTTGGGCTAATTTGTTGATTAATCAACGCAACATATTAAGAAATATTAAAGGGTTATTACCAAATGACAAAGCTGCACAAAAAGAATTTGCTCACTTATTGATTGCATTTGGTTGGAGCTTAAAACATGAACTAAGAAAAACCAGCCCCATTGTTGATTTATATCGGCTGCTGCCGCGCGCTATTTTTGATGAAGTCATTCATAGCCCATTTCCAAGTAGCCGTATTTTAATGCAGATTGGCCTGAAGGTCGGGGAATTGCGTGATAATAAAGTGATTAGCGACGTATTATTCCAAGCAATCAATAAAGATATTAATGCGTTATCTGACGTTTTAGGTGGTTGTGAACGTATTTCGAATACCCCTATTCCTTTTGCTTATACCTTGATTTTGCAGCGCACAGTGTATTTATTTTGTACGTTATTGCCGTTTGCGTTAGTGGTTGATTTACACTATATGACCCCATTTGTTTCGGTATTTATTTCATATACTTTTTTAGCGTGGGACTCATTAGCGGAAGAATTGGAAGATCCTTTTGGGACTTCGGCGAATGATCTGCCGTTAAATGCGATTTGCAATAGTATTGAGCGAAATGCAATGGACATGCTGGATCTCAAACCGCTTCCTCCTGTGAATAAACCTGATAAATACTTTAACTTGCTGTAATTCCTATTGTTATATTTCCATAAATGGCAAAGTGAAACAGAGCTCACTTTGCTATTTTTTCTTTTTTTGTGCTTTAAATAAGTAAATTAAAGAGTGCCATTCTGTACTGATAGCAATATAGATACTATACTCCCCCTATGTATATGAAAGGGGCTTAAAGATGCCACATTCACCAAAAGAAAAAAAAGCGGTACTGACTCGGGTTCGTAAACTTAAAGGGCAACTTTTAGCTCTTGAATCCGCCCTAGAGGACGAAGTGGAATGCGCTGCAGTTTTACAGCAAATTGCCGCCATTCGCGGGGCTGTTAATGGATTAATGGCGGGGGTACTAGAAAGTCATTTACGCGAGGGGCTCCAAGAGTCTGCCACCACACAGCATCAAAAAGAGTCCGTTGATGATGCTATTTCACTTATTCGCACTTATTTGCGTTAAATAAAAAAGGAACAACGATGAAATCACGTGCAGCAGTTGCATTTGGTCCAGGTGAGCCACTGAAAATTGTTGAGCTCGATGTTATGCCACCCAAAGCGGGTGAAGTTTTGGTTAAAATCAGCCATACAGGTGTTTGCCACACGGATGCATTCACGCTTTCAGGGGACGACCCAGAAGGATTATTCCCTGTCGTTTTAGGCCACGAAGGGGCTGGTGTCGTGGTGGAAGTGGGGGAAGGCGTGACGAGTGTCAGCGTAGGTGACCACGTTATTCCACTGTATACCGCTGAATGTGGGAAGTGTGTTTTCTGCGAATCAGGCAAAACGAACTTATGTGTATCTGTCCGTGCGACGCAAGGAAAAGGTGTGATGCCTGATGGTACAACGCGTTTTTCTTATAATGGTGAGCCTGTTTATCACTACATGGGCTGCTCAACATTTAGTGAGTATACCGTCGTCGCTGAAGTCTCCCTCGCTAAAATTAATCCTGAAGCGAACCATGAAGAAGTATGCTTATTAGGTTGTGGTGTAACAACAGGAATTGGTGCAGTACATAATACGGCGAAAGTACAAGAAGGGGACTCAGTTGCTGTCTTCGGGTTAGGCGGTATTGGATTAGCGGTGATTCAAGGTGCTAGACAAGCCAAAGCGGGCCGTATTATTGCTATTGATACGAATCCCTCAAAATTCGAGTTAGCTCGCCAATTCGGTGCAACAGAGTGCTTAAATCCAAAGGACTTTGATAAGCCGATTCAACAAGTATTGGTTGAAATGACCGAATGGGGTGTCGATCACACCTTTGAATGTATTGGTAACGTGAATGTCATGCGTGCAGCACTGGAAAGCGCACATCGAGGCTGGGGGCAGTCTATCATTATTGGTGTTGCAGGTGCAGGACAGGAAATTTCAACTCGCCCATTCCAATTGGTGACAGGTCGCTCATGGCGTGGAACCGCTTTTGGCGGTGTGAAAGGGCGCAGCCAACTGCCAAAAATGGTTGAAGATGCAATGAAAGGTGATATAGAACTAGCACCGTTTGTGACTCACACATTACCCCTTGATAGCATCAATGAAGCCTTTGATTTAATGCATGAAGGCAAATCTATCCGCACCGTCATTCACTACGAATAAGGAGTCTTTGATGGAGAGAATTGAGCGCCACGCTTGCTTTGGTGGCTGGCAGGATGTTTATCAACATCAATCAACGGTGCTAGGTTGTGAAATGAAATTTGCAGCTTATTTGCCACCACAGGCACAAACGCAGCCTTGCCCTGTGATTTATTGGTTGTCAGGGCTGACATGTAACGAGCAAAACTTCATCACGAAAGCAGCGGCGCAACAATTTGCGGCAGAACAGGGCGTGGTGCTGATTGCACCAGATACCAGCCCAAGGGGCGAAGGCGTAGCAGATGATGCAGCCTATGACCTGGGACAAGGGGCTGGTTTTTACGTCAATGCATCACAAGAGCCGTGGAAACGTCATTATCAAATGTATGATTATATCGTTTCAGAGTTACCCGCTTTAGTGGAAAGTTATTTACCCGTGACGGATAAACGGGCAATTTCAGGGCATTCTATGGGGGGGCACGGGGCGTTAATGATTGGTTTGCGTAATACTGAGCGTTATTGCAGCTTATCTGCTTTTGCGCCGATTATTGCGCCGACACAAGTACCATGGGGGCAAAAAGCCTTTACCGCGTATTTGGGGGACAATACAGCACAATGGCGACAGTATGACACGCTTGAGTTACTGGGCAAAGCCGAAAAAACGCCACCAATGTTAGTGGATGTAGGCACTGCAGATCCCTTTTATCATGAGCAATTAAAGCCTGAGTTACTCGCAAAAATAAGTGAGCAAAAACAGTTTGATTGCGCACTGCATTTACGTGATGGCTATGACCATAGCTACTATTTTATTAGCAGCTTTATTGGTGAACATATTGCTTTTCACGCACGCCATTTAAAGCAGGCGTAATAAATAGAGAAGGGTAGGATTATCATTAATTTTACCCTTCTATTTTATTCTAGTTATCACAATCGTGAATAAGTGATTTATCTTATTCATTATCATGATTTAAAAGCTTACTCACAGCTTTAATCGCGCTGATAGCCACATCACGATTCGGGTCATTACAAAGTTCGAGCAACCGGCTCATGGTATTCATTTGATTGATTGGCAACTTACAATCACCAAGTGCTGAAATTGCCGCTATTTTGACATCGTCATTTTTTCTATTGGTTAAATCGAGCAGTGTGTTGATGACTTGTGTATCCATTATCCATCCTACGAGATCATGTTATAAATATTAAAGTAGTTAAATGTACTGATATTTAATATATATCAGCATTTAAGTTCAATGATACTGATATTATCAAAATTATTTATTTAAAAATATAAAAAAAAGAGGATGAAATGAGATGAGATGTAATTTATTGGTTTTGATAATAAAAATGACAGAACGGCAGAGAGTGTACCTACCTGAGTTTTTGATTTAGTAAGAAAAAGTGTGGTGGTAGGGTAAAAAACGAGCGAAAATATCAGTGGGTTTGTTAACGAATTAACTCAATTGAAGATGGCGGTTTTTAGGTCAAAAGTGGTCAGATAATTTACTTAATGCTTTTATAGCGGAGACGGCGACATCTTTGTTAGGATCTTTGCATAATTCAAGAAGACGATGAATAGCGGTTTGTTGTTCGACTGTCGCTCGGTAATCTCCTAACGCAGAAATTGCGGCAATTTTCACATCATCATTGCCACGATGCGTTAATTCAATCAATGTTTGGATAATATTGTTTTCCATTTTCTCCCTTATTCGTCCATTTACATGTTTAGGCGTATTCTAGGGGAAAATTCTTAATATTTATCTTCAAATTTCAAATGACTATCAATAGATTGTATTAATTTCACACCTTTTTAGAGGGGTAAATGAATAATTGGTTTTTTGATTAAACTTAAGCATAACAAGATGGTTATAAAATGAATCATCAAGGAAAACAAATAAATAAAGAAATGTATAGCGACCAATAAGGGTTCGCCTTTGGCGTGCCCTTATTGGTCATAGTGCGATTCAATCATTAATGGCGCAAATAGACATGAGGTGTATCATTCTCAGGGTGTTTGCTTACCCCTAAGTCTGCTTGGTACCAGCGAGTGAGATTTTCTGCTGTTAACACGTCTGCAGGGGTACCGCTAGCGGCTAATTTTCCTTCGTGAATTAAAAAAACGCGATCGGCATATAATGCAGTTAGGTTTAAATCATGAAGTACGCAGCATACGCCAATTGGACGTTCACGGGTGAGCTGGTGAAGTAAGCGCAAGCTATGTTGCTGGTGGTATAAATCCAGAGCTGACGTGGGTTCATCTAAAAATAGACAAGCGCTTTGCTGTGTAGGTTGCCATAATTGCGCTAACACACGTGCTAACTGAACTCGTTGTTGTTCACCGCCAGAAAGCTGCCGATAATCACGGTGGCGCAACACTTGGCAATGGGTCAGGGATAATGCTTCTTCAATAGCAACTTGCTTGTGTTCCGAACCATAAGGGGTACGTCCCATGGCCACAACGTCCTCAACAGTGAAAGCAAATTGCAAATGACTATGTTGCTTCATTACTGCTCGTTTACGTGCTAACTCATTACCTTGCCACTCATTTAAAGAGCGCCCCTCTAACAAGCAGGTACCTTGTGTGGGGGAATTATAGCCCGTTAACAGTTTTAGTAGACTGGATTTCCCTGCCCCATTAGGGCCAATAATAACCACCATTTCATGTTGTTTAATCGAGAGACTAACATTGTTAATCAATACCTTATCATCTATTTGATAAATGAGATTTTGTGCCTCTAATAAAATAGATTTCTCTTGCATCGCTTAAATTCTCCCCGCAGGCTGGCGTAAAATAAGCCATAAAAAGTATGGCCCACCAATCAACCCAGTGAGCAGACCCACAGGGATTTCAGCAGGGGCGACTGCTGTACGGGCAATGGTGTCGGCGATTAATAACAGGGCAGCGCCCACAATGGCTGACCCTGGTATTAACCAACGATGATCGGGGCCTAATGTCATGCGGATTAAGTGTGGAACCACTAGACCAACAAAGCCAATTACGCCACTCATCGCCACCGCACATCCGACTAATAAGGCACTGAGAAATAGCAATACAAATTTAGCCCGTTCAACATTCAAACCTAGATAGTGTGCATCTTCATCCCCTAATTGGAGGATATTCAGTTTATTGCCTTGCCACAAACAAACCGCGGTGACAGGTAAAATGACCGTAGCGGCAATGGCTAGAGACATCCAATCCACATTTCCCAGTGTGCCCATCATCCAGAGACTAAAGGTTCTGAGTTGTTGGTCATTACTGATATAACTCAGCACGCCGATAAATGACATACACAGTGCATTTATTGCGATACCCGCCAGGAGTAGACGCGCTAAATTACCGTTGGATGAACGATTTAAGCTAAAAATAATTAAGGAGACAACTAAGCTACCAATAAAAGCTGCTGCGATATGGCCATAGTTTTGCATTACTGCTGGTAATGAAAATGATAAAACGATAAAAGCGGCAACGGCTAATGCTGCACCACTACTAATGCCCAGTAAACTGGGGTCAGCGAGTGGATTACGAAAAAGCCCCTGCATAATGGCACCAGACACAGCCAGTGCTAGCCCCACTAAAATGGCTATCAAGACGCGTGGCAAACGAATATTTAGCCAAATTTGCCAGTCAGGATCGGTGGCAGAAGCCTGCCACAGAGTATTGAACGAAAAATTTATTGGCCCTGCGTTGGATGCAATAAACGTCAAGCCACAAAGTACGAACAATAAAATAAGAATAACGAAAAAAGGGCGCTTAAAACGGATCATTGGGACTTCTCTAATGCCTCTCGTAGCTGCTGCATAACTTTTGGCGTGCCTAAACTGAATGTTAGCATGCCCACATCATCAACGACGGCGAGTGCTTTATTTTTCCCCGCGGGGGTCATGGCGATACCGGGCAAGTTCCACACGCGATCGACGCCACCTAATGATTTAATGCCTTCTTCAGTGAAAACAATTAAGTCTGGTTGGCTAGACAATAAACCTTCCGAGGAAAGCGGGCGATAGCTATCAAAATTGGCCATTGCATTTTTTGCGCCAATTGCGGTTATCATGCTATCAACCGCGGTTTTTTTCCCCGCAGCAAGGGGAAGTACGCCACCGTGGCTCATGATAAATAACACTTTTTTATCAATCGGCGCGGTGTTGACTTGGCTAAGCGATTGATTAAATTTATCCACCAATTGCTTGCCTTGCTCAGGTTTATTAACCGCAGCTGCAATGGTCGTGATTTTTTCTGGAATGGCTTCTAAACTCGGCTTTCCCGTGACTTTGATAATTTTAACGCCGCTTTTTTCTATTTGCGTTAACGCCATGGACGGTTTTGCTAATTCACTGGCAAGAACCAATGTTGGGCGCATTGAAAGCACGCCTTCTGCATTAAGCATTCGCATGTAACCCACATCAGGAAGCTTAGTCGCTTGCTCTGGGTGCAGGCTGGTGCTATCACGAGCCACAAGTTGGTCTTGAGCGCCGAGTTCATAAACTATTTCTGTCACATCACCACCGAGGGTGACAATGCGCTGGGTAGCATAAGAACTAAATGAGACAAACAGGACCGATAAGGTTAGAAGCCATTGTTTCATAATAAATTTACCTAAATTTTAAATGCGTGGTAACGCAGTGACTTGCTGGCGCCATTGTTCTTGCTCTGGCGTACCTTCAGTGCGTTGACCGTACATTTGTGCGATTTGATTCCCTTCAATATCGAAAACTTCAAGGCTAGTCACAAAGCCATCTTGCGTTGGTTTGCGTGTCACCCAGCACTCATGAATGCCGTTTTCAATCATGTGTAAGGTAAAATCAGGATTGAAAATGTTAAGCCATTTCAAATCTGAACCTTCACTCTGATATGGCATGATTTTTTTGATTTCACCAGTGAAAATTTGCACACATCCGCGGTTGCCCACAAAAATCATGATTTCGTTCTGCTCCTTGAACGCAGTGTTAATCAGCTGATTGAAGGAATCGTTCGGCACTTTCCAGGCTAAATCATCACTCACAGCGGCGAAAACTTGCTGGCGGCTTAAATTATTCTTTTTCAATAACACAAAAAATTGGTGCACATCGGTCATGTTGCGCCACTCTTGTTCCAATTGCTGTTTTAGTTCATCACTAACAGGTTGGTTAGTGAATGACGTCGCGGGTACATGGGCTAATTCACGGTTATTTTGGGTGGTGTATTTTTCAATCAGTGCTTGCCATGCCGTCATGTCAGTTTCATCTGTGGTGTAGACTTTATGCAGCGCATCACCTTGTTTATCAAAGAACTGGATACTGTGGCGTTCACCGTGTTTGGTGTCTTCTGTCAGTGCAAAAATCGCATCCCAATGGGAAAAAAACATGCGCAAATCAAGCGCGCGAGGGTTTAAAATCAAACCACCATGAGGGCTGAATGTTGCATTGTCATAACGACCCACTTGTTCATGCACCACATATTCATTGCGGGTAATGGCTTTGACTTGCCCAACTGCCGCTAATTCAGTCAACAAGGTTGGCGCATCAACCTCTAAACGCGCGGCTTTATCATGACCCACACGGCTGTGCAGTAGCTGTGCTTCAGAAATATTCAGGTAAGCGGCAAGATCACGAGCGTATTTGGCTTTGTTATCTGCTTTGGCTTGTTGGTAACGCTCGAAAATGGTTGAATTCACGTCTATCTCCTTAATATTGTATAAATTACCACTGGAAGCTGACCAGTAGCTTGGCATTACGTCCATCTTGAGGAATGCCTTGTGATGAGTAATATTCTTTGTCGAAGGCATTGCCTAACACCACGCTTGTGCCTAAACCTTTGAGTTCGCCGTCGCCTTGGTAGCTAACGTAGAAATCATGGACGGCATAGCCAGCTTGTTGCTTAGCTTTAGAGGCCTTATTAAAGTCGGTGTGGCGGGTAAATTCCCCTAACCAGCCCACAGAGAAACCGCTATTAGCAACAGGAATTGACAGGTTACTGGTTAATGACTCTGGCTTGATTGACGTAATTGATTTGCCGTCATATTCGTTCTTGCCTGTTGTACGGTTGTAGGCTAAGTTCCACGTGAAATAGTCTGTTGTATAATCCAGTGATGCATCTACACCCCAAATTTTGGCGCGTTTATCATTAACAGAGGTGGTATAACCTTCAGCAAAGTTAACGCTTGTATTGATATAATCCTTGGCTTTTGTATCAAAATAGCTTGCTTTAAATTGCAGGTTATCCCTTTCCATCAATAAATCATCAAAACGTAATCCCATCCCATATTCAGTAGTTTGAGCTGTTTCTGGTTTTAAGTTTGGGTTTGGTCGCCACCTGTTATATTTGTTGGGACCCATAGGGAAATGAATTGCATCGTTATACATTTCCATCATTGTCGGCGCGCGGAAGGCTTCAGAGTAGGATGCAAATAGCATGGACCAATCTGTTGGCGTAATACTTACTGCGCCTTTCGATGACCATTTATCTGCTTTAACGTCCTCATTGCCTTTTGCTTTTGCTTTATAGTGGTCATAACGTGTACCCACAATAAATGACACGGGTAAGTCTTTTAGGGCTATTTCGTCTTGTAAGAAGCCAGAAGCAAAGGTGATATCCGCATCAGGGAATTGGGTTGTGTTTGCGTAAGGGGTTTGCTTTTGCTTATAAGCTTCGCTGCCATAGGTGAGGTTATGAGCCGCCAGCGGTAAATCATAAACGTTAGAACGGTTATCTGCTTTTAAGCCGTAGGTTTTTTGTGTGCGACCTTCATAAGGCGTTCCAATCCCTTTTGCTGTAATATTGACCTCTGAATAGTAAGGGGTCACTTTTAGGTTTAACCAATCTTGAGAGGCAGGGTTGAGCTGGTAAGTTGCCTGTGCATCACGTTGGCGTGTGGTACGGTTAACTTGTAGGTTATCCTTAGCGACATTCAATACCTGTGGATTTTTAGGTTCATGGGCATCGTTATTATAGTAACGAACCTGACCTGCAAGCTTCTGTGCATCATCAATTTGCCATGTGCCTTTGGCTAGCAGGTTGGCAATAGTTTCTTTATTATCCATGTCATCGCCATTACTGATGCGAATATCACCCACTTCTTTTGTTACAAAGCTAAAAACACCATCAAGGTTATCGGTACGCCCGAACGTTGTGCCACCAAAACCAAAGCTATGGTCACCTGTCGCGGCTTGGGTAAATACGCGAAAACCGTGGTTTTGCCCATCACGTAGTAGGTCTTTAGCATCAACCGTTTCCCATGCGATGACTCCCCCCATTGCACCGCTACCATAAAGTAGGGCGGATGGACCTCGAATGATTTCAACTTGTTTAATCAGAGCAGGGTCAATAAATGTGCCATTCACATGGCCTGTGTCGGTGCCTTGGCGAACACCATCTACTAGCGTCAAGATCCCTTGGCGGTCAAAGCCACGCATAGAGACATCTTGCCCATTTGAACGGCCAGTCCCTGCCACGTTAATACCGGGCACTTTGCGTAGTATGTCATTAACTGTGCTTGCTGTTTGGGTTTCAGGTGAATTATTTTTAATCACGCTCACCATCATTGGCGCATCAAAGCTATCACGTTCAGTCCCTGTTGCATAAACAGTCATGACGTCATTGCTTTTTTTAGTCGTTGAGGGTTCAGCCGCTTGTGCATGAGCGCTGGCGATGACACTTAGGATCGCACTGGTCAACACGGATATCCGTAAAACATGAGACATAATGGTGATACTCCGTAAAAATTTCATTTTTTACTAGGCTAACTAGCGAAAATAAAAGGCTATTTATGTAATGGTGAAAATGCATATAGACAGGCGGATTGCCCATCAGGAGGATAGGAAATTGGCATTACATGGGGAGCTTCGAATGTAAGATGCGCAGGAATATCGCAAAGTGTGCGAGTGATGATTGCGAATTTTACGCGGTCGGAGTATGACCTTTTTGTTTGCTTTTTAGATAAAAAATCAACAAATACAGACGACAGTTTAAACTCCATAGAAACCGATTCCTATGTTTTAGATTAAGCTGGCTGCCTGGATGAGTGACCTAGGTGGCTTGCGGATAAAATTTTTGTTGGAACGTTACTTCGTTAAAATCAATTTACCTGTACGTGTTTGCCTTAACTGGTAAAGCTCGCCATTGTGCTGTATGGAAACCTTTCCTGTCGGCCCCAAGAGCTGTTGGCTCTCTACGACGTCAGTTTTGATTGTTTGCTTGGCCGTTTCGGCGATATTTTCTGCAACTGGCGCTGTCATATTATTTACCATGCTAACTATACTGATAACAGAAATGATATTGAGAATGATTATCTTTATAATTATGGCCAATATCAAGTGATTTTCACAATCAAACAACAAAAGAGCTACAAGCTGCAAATTTTGAAGTAAAAACAACTTAATTATTGTATTAAAGTTATAATACAACTCATTTGTTGTAATTCTTGATTTAAACAATCTGTGGGTTGTTTTTTTGTTTTGTACAATATTTAAGTTGTATTTTGATATTTTACAATGCTAAAGTTGTATTATTGAGTAGCAAACATCACTTAAGTTGTAATTTGAGGTGGGTATGGACGAGATAAAAAAAATAGCGAGTACATTGATTAAACAACGCAAAAATTTAGGTCTTGAGCAAAAAGATATGTACATGCGTATTGGTATGAAGCAGCAACAATACCAACGTGTTGAAGCAGGTAACGACATTAAATTATCAACATTTCTTCGTGTGCTTGAAGGGTTAGATTTAGCGATTTCAATTGTACAGAAAGATTCGAATAAAACATCATTACAATTTAATGCTGAAAAAACACACCTGCCAGATGACCAGGAAGATTTACAAACCTCACAGAGTGATGACTTAGATTTTTGGACAAATATCACGAGGACGAAATGAGTAAACAAACTGAAAATGTTGAAGGACTCAGGATCCAGTTACATGGTTTAGAGGTTGCCATTGTTGTTCATTATGCTGGGGGAAGGAATATACTCGTTTTTCATCCTGACTTTGTGAGTATGTCAGTGCTAGAGCGTCCAGTATTCACATTGCGGCAGTTAATGGACACAGATTATCTTGATAGCCCATTAATGAGTCGAATAAAGCTCCCTCCTATTTTATCCAATTTGTTACCTGAAGGGGCTTTAAGGGAACATACTGCAAAAATGATTAAATGTCAGATAGACAATGAATTTGCGCTCTTGGCATATTTAGGACGTAATTTATCTGGGGCATTATATGTAGAACCAATTCGTGCTGGAAAAGTGCCTGATTGGGCTTTGCAATATCGAACTTCGACTGAACCACAACAAATTGATGTTAAACATTCAGATAGCAAATTTTCATTAGCGGGCGTTCAAATAAAATTTTCGTCTTCTTATTTAGATGGACGCTACTATATTAATCAAGAAGTTTCAGAGGATATGTGGATTGTTAAAACGCCTTCCACATTGCATCAGGGTGTTCCAGTCAATGAATATACCTGCATGAGATTAGCTGAAAGTGCAGGGGCAGCCATCCCCGAAATACGGTTAATTAAGTTAGCAGATCTTGAGGATCTTCCAGATATAAAGTTGGCTGATGAGGAGTATGCTTATGGGATTAAACGGTTTGATCGTAGCTCAGAAGGCCGAATTCATACGGAGGATTTTGCTCAAATATTTGGTTTATACCCCACTGATAAGTATCAAAAAGCAAATTATGAAATTTTAGGAAGCACGCTTTATTATTCAAGTTCAGAAAAATATAAAGATATCCAACAAATGGCGAGGAGATTGTTAATTAATATTTTATTAGGTAATGGAGATGCCCATTTAAAAAATTGGTCACTAATCTACCGAGATAAAATATCCCCTTGCCTATCACCATTATATGATGTGGTTTTCACGAGTCCTTACATTGAGAACGATAAACTTGCATTAAAATTTGTTGGTACAAAACAATGGAATGAGATTACGTTGGCGCATTTTGAACAGTGGGCACAAAAAGTTGGTGTTCCTTGGCTTGTCATCAAGCCACATTTATTAGATGTTATGCAACATGCTAGAGCGTATTGGCCCTTGATGCTAAAGGAGTTGCCTATGTTCCAAAAACAGAAAGAACAATTAATTAGGCACTGGGCTCAGTTAAGTGATGATTTTCGGATTGGTTAAAATAACTTTCTATATTCAGTGTATTGATACGGATATTTTTTGAGTCTGCATTATTGGTCTTATTTCTAATTTATGAGGATTATCCATGAAAATATTACTAATAGGTGCAACAGGGTTAGTGGGTAGTCATGTGTTAGAGCAAGCGCTTGCAGACTCTCGAATTAGCCAAATTGTTGCCCCTGTACGCCATGCATTACCTGAGCACCCCAAATTATTCGCACCGATTGTTAATTTTGAACAGCTACCCGATGATGCGATGATGTGGGAAGTGGATGCGGTGATTTGCACTTTAGGGTCAACAATGAAAGTGGCGGGTTCAAAATCTGCGTTTCGCCAAGTTGATTACACTTACCCCTTAGCGTGCGCAAAACTTGCCAAAAAATGGGGTTGTCCAACTTATGCGCTAACCTCTGCATTAGGTGCTAATGCAAACTCACCATTCTTCTACAGCCGAATAAAGGGGGAGCTTGAACAAAGCTTAATCGCCTTGAATTTTGAGTCATTGACATTAGTGCGTCCTAATGTCATTAGTGGTCATCGTAATCAAGAGCGTCTTGGTGAGGTTATTGTTATTCGCATTATTTCTTGTTTATCCCGTATATTACCTGCGAGTTGCCAAATTAGCCCTGCAAAAAATATTGCTGGCGCTTTGCTAAATTCAGTCATTCATTCAGAAAAAGGGGTGAGAATTATTTCGTCGAAACAACTTGCATAACAATTTGCTGAGTATTTTTATTTTAGTGTTATAGATAAAATAAGAAAAAATGCATTATTTGATGGATATAACACTTTGAAACAAAAGTGTAACAAAAATGTAATATTTAAGTGTATTCACTTATTGTTGCTACTTATTTATTGTCATATTTTTGCCTGCTTGTACTTTTAGACGGGGTTAAATATGTCAATATTTAAGGAACAACCAGATATACCAGTAACAATGTCGAAATCTGAAATCGACGCTAAATACAAATACTGGCGATTACATTTAATGATTGTAAGCTACATTGGCTACGCAGTTTTTTATTTCACACGCAAAAGCTTTAACTTCGTGATGCCAGAGATGCTCACTGACTTAGGGATCACTAAGGCTGACATCGGTATGGTAGGCACCGCGTTCTACCTAACTTATGGCGCATCTAAATTCCTTTCTGGTATTATTGGTGATAGGTCGAACCCTCGCTATTTTATGGGAATTGGTTTAATCGCAACGGGTGTTGTGAATATTCTATTTGGTTTAACCTCTTCAATATCCATGTTTATTTTCTTATGGATGGTGAATGCGTTCTTCCAAGGTTGGGGGTGGCCGCCTTGTGCCAAAATCCTCAATACGTGGTATTCGCGTAATGAGCGTGGTCTTTGGTGGGCGATTTGGAATACTTCCCATAATATTGGTGGGGCGATAATTCCCATCTTATCAGGGGGAGTTGCACTCGCGTTAGGTTGGCGCTATGGGATGATCATTCCAGGTATCATTGCCATTGTGATTGGTATTGGGTTATGTATTCTTTTGCGTGATAGACCTCGTACTATGGGGTTACCCACTGTGGGTGAGTGGCGTAATGACCTTGAGGAATTAAAGTATGAAGCTAAAGGGGCTGGTTTACCGTTAGGTAAAATTCTGAACGAATATATCTTCAAAAATAAAGTCCTTTGGGTTCTCGCGATTTCCTATGCGGTTATTTATATCGTCAGAACAGGTATTAATGACTGGGCAAACTTATATTTAATCGAAGAGCATGGTTTTAATTTGCTTTCGGCTAATGCTGTTGTCATGATGTTTGAGATTGGCGGTTTCTTCGGTGCAATCGTTGCAGGATGGGGCTCTGATTTAATCTTTAAAGGTAACCGTGCGCAAATGAACGTAATTTACGCATTGGGTATTATTGTCACATCATTCTGTTTATGGATTGTACCTGTTGATAATGAATATGTCTTTTCGTTCTTATTTTTTATGACGGGTTTCTTTATCTTTGGCCCACAGTTCTTAATTGCTATGGCTGCCGCTGAAAACTCCCATAAAAATGCTGCGGGTGCATCGACAGGTTTCGTGAGCTTATTTGCCTATATTGGTGCGTCAATTGCAGGTTATCCATTGTCTATTGTGATTGAAAAATACCAGTGGAACGGTTTCTATTCTTTATTATTAACTTTATCTATTTTCTTAATTTTATTGCTGATCATTGCAATGGTAATGACTAAAAAGAAAGTGATCCTAGAAGATTAATATGTTTAACATATTGAAAAGCCCACAATAGTGGGCTTTTTTCGGTAAAGTGATTAACCTTGGATTTGGGCTAATGAGCCATATAAATTATAAAGCTCTTCGTATTCATCTTGTTGATAAAACTGAATGCGACCCCAACAAAATTGCTTAGCGACTTCCACCGTAAAACGCGTTGCATCAATGAGTTCACTTTCGTAACTTGCACCAGTATCACTCCCTGGAACGATTGTTTTAGCGGTAATGGCTAAACCAACAACAGGAGCTGGGGTGGCGACATGCGGTTGCATGATTGAATTAAAGTGATAAACCCCGTTGTCATAAGGGGAAATATCTTGCGTCGTAATTGGGAATGTTTTGGCCACATCACCTGTCGCGTACTCCAACAAGCGCACTAAGTCTGGGGATACGCGTAAAATATACCCCTGTTTTGCGGTTGGCGAAATAGCGATACCTCGGTGCTTAATGATGCTATTTCCTTTCGATGTGTCGATTGACAAAATCGCATCCATTTGTTCATCAACCTCATAGGTATTCATTGTTGATGAAGAAACAGGCATCCCCATAAAGTCGACAGGGTCATGCGGGGTGATTGATACATGAGTGGCGATATGTGAGGAAATAATTACATCACCTTTTAAACGGTTACCTTTAGTTGCCATATCCAGTAGTTTCATGGCGCTGGCAAACGCAACAATCGAGCCATCCGCATCCGATACTAACCCCATTCTATTGGGTTGCGCTTGTTGAGCACCTAAACGGCCGATGATGCCTAATGTGGGGTAGTTGCCACCAGCAAGCTTACCTTCAGTACCCTTAAGTGTTACTTTAATAAAATGACACAGTTGGCTAGGATCTTCAGGTGCTTCATAGGGAATAGACGTGACTTGAATATTGGCGTGTTCCACTCCCACTGAACGCAGCAATTCTGCCATTTTGGCGCCATCAACTTGAGGGGTATCAAGTAAGTCATACACTTGACTGATATAATTAAGTGACATTAGTTGGCTCCTTTAATCATATCTAAGCGAAATGGATGATTTGCCGAAATCTCTTCAATCTCATTTGGCCCTTTCAACCAAAGTGCATTCTGGTCACCTAAAATAGTACCTTGTTCATTTTCAATGAATAGGGCTGTACCTTCATATAAGGCAATTAATTCTTCACTCGGATTAATCGTTAAAAATTCATTTAAGCGCTCTTCGCGGCTTTCACCATTATGGCCGACAGGTTTGCCAGAAATAAAATGCGGATTGATTTGAAAAGGGGCGATATTCAGGGCATGAAAAGACGGGGGCTGAACAATCGGCATGTCATTGGTTGTTCGTATACTTGGCGTTGCGACATTACTCCCTGCGCTCCATCCCATATAAGGTATTGCTTCGTGTTTGACGCGTTGTGAAATTAGCTCAACAATTTTGGCATCGTATAAGCGCTTTAGAAGTGCAAATGTATTTCCACCCCCAATAGCAATGGCTTGTGCATGTTTAACAGCTGAAACTGGGTCATTAAAACGATGAATTGATTTTAAATTATACCCTAAAGCGTTAAAGACAGGTTGAACAATAGCTTCAAAATCATCAAAGCTAAATGTCACCGCAGCGTAAGGGATAAATAAAATTTCTTGTTCTTTATGTTGTAATAAACGGTGAATTTGTTCATCTGCATGTTCTAAATAATTCATATTTCCCATACGTGAACTGCTCATTAATAGTGCCTTTGTCATTTTTTATATTCCTTAATTATTTCTTGAAGCGCGGTTATTAATCTGTCAATTTCATTTTCGTTATTAAAATAATGCAGGGAGATGCGAGCCATTTTTTCTATGCGATAAAATTTTAAAATAGCGGTTGCCATAAAATGGCCTGACTCAATGATGATATTTTTGGTTTCTAATTTCTGCATTAATAAATCAGAGTGAATCTCGCGAATATTAAATGGAATAATACCTATTCGCTGGTGGCTATTATCAGGGCCGTAAATTTCAATGTCTGGTAATAAGGCGAGTTGCTGCATCGCATAGGCGGTTAATTCACGATTTCGTGCCTCTATCTGCGAAATACCTAACTGGTTTGCATAATCTAACGCGGTATCTAAACTGATAATGGCAGGTATATTAGGGCAGCCAGCTTCGAACCGTTTGGCGGTTGTAGGAAGAACAACACGACCTGTTTTGCTGTCAATACTGCTATTCCACCACCCTGCTAACATCGGAATCATCGATGGGATTTTATCTTCTTTAATAAAAAGAATGCCACTGCCTTCGATGGCTCTTAACCCTTTTCGCCCGCAAGAGGACATAAAATCACATTGCCAATCATTAATATTCACCTGATACATACCCAGTGCTTGAGATGCACTGACGTGGCTGAGTACATTGTGCTGTTTTGCGATTTCACAAATGGCTTTAACAGGCTGCATAACACCTGTGATATTTGAAAGCGCAACAAAGCTTAGAAGTTTGGTTTTGTGTGTAATGGCTTTTTTGACTGATATCGGGTCGATAACACCTAGGCTATCTGCCTGAATAGTAACAACCTTTATGCCTTTTTCATCAGCCAATAATTGCCAAATAGCGATATTGCTGAGCATTTCAGTATCTGGGATGATCACCTCATCTCCAGCTTGCCATGTGATCCCTCGGGCAATTAAACTGATGGATTCAGTCCCATTTTTGGTAAAGGCAATTTCGCTTTCTTTGGCACCAATAAAGGCCGCCATTTTCTGGCGACAGGTTTCAACTTGTTGGTATGTTTCTTTTCGAAAACTGGGTAGATAGATACCTAGCTCTGCGGTTTTATCAAGGTAATTTTTTACAGCATCAATGACCTGTTTTGGCGGGGGTGCCGCTGCTCCAGTGTCAAAATATGCAAAATGTTGTGAAACCAAAGTATCGTTTGCGACGTGAGACCATTTGTTCGTCATTACTTATTTCCTCTCATCAAATTAGCGAGTCCATAAAGCAAGCAGTTTGGCTTTTATGGTGGGTAAGAAGGCTTTCGCTGTTGAATACAGTGCATCGCCTGCAATCAAACCGCCTGCAAAGGTCGATATTTTGTCGGAGCTGACATGGAAGAAGCGTTCAATGATTATCCGTACCGCTAAAGCGACAAGGACTGTCCAGCCTGCGATGGGGTAATTGATCATCAAACCTGTGGAAAAAAGAACGCCAATTTGGTGTTTTGCTCCTCCAATTAATTGGATCACTGCGCCTGGAATAGCCCACAGTAGTAGCATCATAGCGACATCAGATGAGCTTCCTGCTTGGATGGTGGCGGCATATAAACGAGAGGCAGGGACAATTTTGTCTTGTTGAAAATAAAAATCGTAAGTGAGCGCAACAACAACCAATGCACAGGTAAAACCAATAATGGAAGCAAAGTACTGTTGTTTACGGCCAAAACGTTCCACACTTTGGTTTTTGCCATAACCTCGGATCATAAAACCCGTTTTTAGGTCGAACCCCATATCGGCAAAGGCGGGGCCTGTTGCAACACAAAAACCGACAAGTACCGCAAGCGCCTCTGGCGGAAATCCTAGTAAAATACCAATCATTAATGATATAAGTGCTGCGGCGGTGGCGGGAAACCAGCCTGAGTGCATAGCGGCCATGCCGACAATCATTTCTTGAATTAAGGCAGCTAGCGTTGCAAAAATCAGAAAGCCGATTAACTGCGGTAATGTCATGGTGACAAATATTTGGCTAATGAATGTTAGTGCTAACGCTGTTAAGAAATAAAAGATGGCACCTTTCATTAATGTTGACTTAATGCGGCGGCTACTTTGAGCGAGTTCTTCGCTTTCTTCTTGTATTGGGTCATCATTTTTTTTCTGACGAAAAACAATCGCACCAATTTGAATTAAGGCGACAATGCCGGCACCAATCAT
The DNA here is from genome assembly GCF_020381325.1 of Providencia vermicola. Taxonomy (GTDB): domain Bacteria; phylum Pseudomonadota; class Gammaproteobacteria; order Enterobacterales; family Enterobacteriaceae; genus Providencia; species Providencia vermicola. Next base: position 173,877 of record NZ_JAGSPI010000004.1, on the reverse strand, counting down.
GACCCCATGAGGGACATAGTTTTCATATAAATTATAAGTAATTAAGCCTGACTCAGAAAACCCACGGATGAGTAAACCAATAGCAAACATGAATAAGGCAAAAATACTGCCAATTAGGGCAATTCCCGCAGATGCCATCGGGATGCCGAATCCCGCACCAACTGCACCCGCAGTAAATCCAGCAAGTAATGCGCCTAAACGTTTTCCACCTTTATTTCCTGCCCATAGCGTTTCTGCCGTAGCAACACCCGCTGGCCATGATGCACTTGCTGGGTAAGCTTTAGTATTAAATAGACCGTATAACATTGTGCCATCAATAATAATGGCGAAAAAAGCCCCTGCCATCATAGGGTAAATCAGTTCTGGAAGGCCGAGTACCCAAGGTACACCGATAGCAACCATCAGGCCATTAGCGGCAGCGAAGGTGGCAGCAGAAATACTGGTTTGAATTAAATTTTGTGCATCAATAAACTTAAATGAGGCAAATATACCAATAGGTAACCGAGATAATAAAATAGCTAACACGGCACCTATAATGGATGTATTTGCAGATATTCCGAGGGTGACAATAATTTGAATACCAATAATGGCACCCACAAAAGATAATATAATAATAGCAATTAATATTGATGGTGAGAAAATAGATACACGTACCTCAGTATCATTTTTATCATGAGATAGATTCATAGAGTTACCTATTTTAATTAATTATTATTTAGTTTTTATAATTTATATTTCCATATTTAAAATATGGCGGATAACTTACTGGCTGTAGATTTTAATAATGGGTAATATTCAGTTAAATTTTTACTTTGGCTTGATGCAGCAATACAGAGCGAACCTAACACACCTTTTTCGAATGAAAAAATAGGGACGGATAACCCTTGAGTTCCCACTAAGTAAGCCTCTTTGGAATAAGCGTAGCCTTCATCAGAATACAGCTTTAATTGTTTTTTTAATGGTTCGTTATCTTGTAAAGCGTGTTTTTGGAGATACTCATCAATATAGGAGATATCCATCGAGCTGAGAATAATTTGGGTAAAAGGTGCTTCATGCAATGATAATGCTTCACCTTCTTTTGAAGTAAAACGAATAAGGTGCTCACTTTCTAAAATAAAATTGCAAATAGCAATGTCATTATAACGACGATAGATAAAAATAGTCTCATGGGTTTTATCCGCAAGGGGACGTAAGTAGTCATTTGCTAATTGTGAAAATTGCCGTGTATTATTTGCAAGGTGACCAATTTCAATACAGCGTAAACCTAATAAATACTCTTTATTTTTATTTTTTTGCAGAAAGCCTTGTTCTTCTAAAATATTAAAGCCACGTTGGACAACAGAAGGGCTCTTATCAATATGACGTGCGAGTTCTCGCACTCCCCATACTGGTTTGCTAATTGAGAAATAATCAAGCAGAGCGAGGACAAAACCCGCAGATTGTAGTCGATTATTCATAAATTTCCCCTATGTGTTAACGTGAGAATGCGATTTTATTGTTATCTCTGCCGTTCCTTTTTGAGGAACAGTGTTCCTATATCGAGTAAAGATATAATTAGATTAAATAGCTGGTGAAGTAAATGAATTGTTGCCGCAGTGTTAATTGGATCACTTAATTAATCAGTTTTTTATATTTATATTTTCAATATTTATTATAATTAGTTGAATTTTAATGACTTTTAAATTTCTCGGTGTGTTCCTACTAGCGACACAATCCAAACGAGAGAATGCCCTCATTAGCTAAATAAATAGTGTGGTTTTCCTTCACGCTTATTTTTTGGTTATTTTCAGGTAGCCTTTATATTTTTTGTGTAAACGTTTACACTAAGTCGAGATTGATCACAGAAGCGGGCAGTGACTCATTGGTATACTCCGCAGTAATGGCAAGTTTAAAGATTAAAAAACGTGTAGAGGTGAAAAATGCAACTGACTGAAGTGTTAGTCACAGGTGGGTTGGGGTATATCGGTAGCCATACTTGTATTCAACTAATAAAAGCAGGTTTTTCACCTGTTATTGTGGATAATCTATATAACGCAAAGCAGGAAGTCCTTAACCGTATTGAAAAATTAACGGGTAGTCGCCCTGTATTTTACCAATGTGATGTTCGTAACGAGCAAGCACTCAATGCTATCTTTGCCAAGCATCAATTTTATTCGGTGATCCACTTTGCAGGGTTGAAAGCGGTCGGTGAGTCAGTCGAAAAACCAATTAAATATTATGATGTTAATCTTAATGGAACCCTAGTTTTAGTGCGCTGTATGCAAAAAGCGAGCGTCAAGCGTTTGATCTTCAGTTCTTCAGCAACGGTATATGGCCAGCCTCATTCACTCCCCATTACTGAGGATTTTCCGACAGGAAATACCCAGAGTCCTTACGGTACGAGTAAATATATGGTTGAACGCTGTCTTGGGGATCTCTACCAAGCTGACAACGCTTGGTCAATTTCGATTTTGCGCTATTTTAACCCCGTTGGCGCACATTCTTCAGGATTACTTGGTGAAGACCCTCAAGGTATCCCAAATAACTTAACACCTTATATTACACAGGTCGCTGTTGGAAAAAGGGAAAAACTGGCTATTTATGGAAACGATTACCCAACCATTGATGGAACAGGGGTTCGTGATTATATCCATGTGATGGATTTGGCGGATGGGCATGTCGCTGCATTACAGGGTGTCGGTCATAAAGCGGGGCTGCACACCTATAATTTAGGATCGGGCTACGGTGTCAGTGTGCTGCAAGTATTGCAGGCTTTTGAAAAAGCTGTAGGAAAACCCATTCCTTATGTGTTTGAACCACGTCGTGCGGGGGATATTGCCGAATATTGGTCAACCCCTGAAAAAGCGTATCGCGAACTTGGTTGGAAAACGTGCCGTACCATTGATGATATGGCGGTAGATAGCTGGCGTTGGCAATCAAATAATCCCGATGGTTATGGTGTATAGGAGAGTAATTGGATGAAAACAATGCAATTTAACCCCTCTGACTGCCCTCATCGCCGTTATAACCCACTAACTGGGCAATGGGTGTTAGTTTCCCCTCACAGAGCCAAACGCCCTTGGAGTGGTAGAGATGAAAAGCCTGCGGTAGAAAACCTACCCCATTATGATGCAGATTGCTTTCTTTGCCCAACCAATACACGGGTTTCAGGGGAAGTGAACCCTAACTATCAAGGGACGTATGTTTTTCAAAATGACCATGGTGCTTTATTGGCAGATGCCTGTGCGCAACCGAAAAACCAGTCTGAATTATTTCAAGCTCAATCAGTGAGCGGCGTTAGCCGGGTGATCTGTTTTTCGCCAGATCACAGTAAAACCTTACCTGAACTTTCATTGTCTGAAATTGGCAGCGTGATAGACACTTGGCAGCAGCAGATTAGTGAACTAAGCGAGCGTTATACATGGGTTCAGGTATTTGAAAATAAAGGTGAAATTATGGGGTGCTCACAGCCACATCCCCATGGGCAAATTTGGGCGAGTGATTTTTTGCCTAATGAAATTGAGCGTAAAAACCATTTTTTATCTGAATATTATCAACGCAATGGTACTAACTTACTGATGGATTATGTTAACGCAGAGCGACAGGATGGCTCTCGCATTGTGGTGGAGACTGAGCATTGGGTCGCACTGGTGCCATATTGGGCAGCTTGGCCATTTGAAACGTTGTTGTTGCCGAAACAACATATTAAACGCATGGATGAAATGAGTGAAACCATTCGTTTGGACTTGAGTGTTGCACTAAAAAAACTGACTAGCCGCTACGATAACTTATTCGAATGTTCCTTTCCTTATTCAATGGGATGGCACTTCGCCCCTTATTTCAAAGAACCTAAAAACATTGAACATTGGCAATTACATGCGCTGTTTTATCCGCCATTGCTACGTTCCGCTACCGTAAAAAAATTTATGGTGGGTTATGAAATGCTGGCGGAAACACAACGGGACTTAACGCCAGAGCAGGCGGCTCAACGTCTAAGAGATGTCAGTGATAAGCATTATAAACAGCGCTAAGCCTACAAAAATGCCACTAATTAATATTTGTTTGGTTTTTATTATCCGAGCAAATCTATTTTATGATTAAGGAATACAATAATGGAATTACTAAAACAGACGGTTGCTAGTTCGTTTGAAAAAACATTTGGTTACCCGGCGGATACCTATGTTCAAGCGCCTGGGCGGGTCAATTTAATTGGTGAACATACCGATTATAACGACGGCTTTGTTTTACCTTGTGCCATTGATTACCAAACCATGACAGCGGCATCAAAACGTGGAGATCGTATTATTCGTGTTGTTGCTGCTGATTATGATAATGACTGTGATGAATTCAGCTTAGACGACGAAATTACATTTTTACCTGAAAAGATGTGGGCGAACTATATTCGTGGCGTAGTTAAGTTCTTATTAGAACGCGGTTTTTCATTTAATGGCTGTGATATAGCAGTTAGTGGAAACGTCCCTCAAGGCGCAGGTTTGAGCTCTTCGGCTTCATTAGAAGTGGTGATAGGTCAGACTCTTAAGAGTTTGTATCAATTAGATATTAGCCAACAAGAGATTGCGCTTAATGGTCAGCAGGCAGAAAACCAATTTGTCGGCTGTAATTGCGGCATTATGGACCAGCTTATTTCTGCGTGTGGGGACGAAGGGCACGCCTTATTGATTGATTGCCGTAGCTTAGAACTGTTCCCTATTTCCATCCCTGATGATTTGGTTGTGATGATAATCAACTCAAATAAACAACGAGGGCTGGTTGGCAGCGAGTACAACACGCGTCGCCAACAGTGTGAAGAAGCGGCGAAAACCTTTGGTGTTAAAGCATTGCGTGATGTGAGCTATGAAGACTTTTTGCTCAAGCAGCACCAATTATCCCCCCTTGTTGCTAAGCGTGCAAAACATGTGATTAGTGAAAATGAACGTACATTGTTATCAGCTAAAGCATTGACAGAAAATGATTTATTACTTCTAGGCCAATTAATGGCGCAATCCCATATTTCAATGCGTGATGATTTTGAAATTACGGTTAAAGAAATTGATACGTTAGTAGATATTGTAAAATCGGTTTTAGGATCTCAAGGTGGCGTACGCATGACAGGGGGCGGTTTTGGCGGCTGTGTGGTAGCCCTAATGCAACAGCAATTTGTTCAGCCTGTCATCGATGCGGTTGAAGCGCAATATGCGAATAAAACAGGTTTACATGCGGATATTTATGTGTGCCAACCAAGCCAAGGTGCAGGCGTTATATAATTCAGGGCAAAGGATTGTTTATGCAAGAGAGAGACTCCGTTTCATCTGAACCCACGGTGGTAACTTTAACTAATCGACGAGGAATGACTATTATCCTGACAAACCTAGGTGCGAGCTGGTTAAGTTGCATTTTACCCCTCGTAAATGGGCAACGTGATGTTGTTTTAGGTTCCCCTAATATGACCAAACAAAAGGAGCAGGAGGTATATTTAGGGGCAACGGTCGGTAGAGTGGCAAACCGCATTGAAAATGCACAATTTTCAGTTAATGGAATACAGTACAACGTTACAAATAACCAAGGTGCTCATTGCTTACATGGTGGAAAAGATAATTTCAGTTATCGAATATGGAATATTTCCCAGCAAAATGCACATCAAGTCACTTTTTCGTTAATTTCACCTGATGGCGACCAAGGCTTTCCAGGGGAGCTAAAGGTTGAGGTGAGTTATGAATTAACGGAAGAAAACCAAGTGGTTATTCGTTATCAACACCAAACAACACAGGCAGGCCCAGTTAACCTAACAAACCATACCTATTTTAATCTTGCGGGGGAAGGGGCGGGAGAAACTGTATTAGGCCATGAGCTAGAAATCCAGAGCGGCTATTACCTACCGACTGATTTAGACGGTATTCCGACGGGAGAATGGAAAAACGTAGCTAATACACATTTTGACTTTCGCTGTGTAAAAACAATTGGCCGCGACTTTTTACAAGATGCAGACCAAAAAGCGGCTCGAGGTTACGACCACACATTTATTCTTGATGACACATTGAATAATGCTCGGCAACCCGTTGCATCACTGCGTTCTCCTAACGGGGATGTACAAATGAATGTTTTAACGACAATGCCATCAATGCAACTGTATACAGGAAATTATTTAATCTCAGTTGCAGGAAAGACAGGGGAATATGCCCCCTATTCAGGCGTCGCATTTGAAACGCAATTTCCCCCTGATGCGGTAAACCACCCTGAGTGGGGGGCGCAGTACAGCCCGATTTCACAGCCAGAACAGATTTACATCAGTGAAACGTGTTATCAATTTATTTTCTAGGCTTATTGTTTTGTCTGTTCAACACCGCGATTTGGCGGTGTTTTCTTTTGATTTAAACAATTTTATTATGCGTTATGCCATTGTTTTTAATCCTAGCACATTGTTTAATAAGCCATCCTAATTGTAGAGGTGCACGATGGCGACAATCAAAGATGTAGCGAAAGAAGCAGGCGTTTCCGTTGCAACTGTTTCACGGGTGATAAATAAGTCACCAAAGGCTAGCCTAGCCTCGATTGAATCCGTAAAAAAAGCCATGAATAAACTTGGCTACCGCCCAAATGCTGCCGCACGTGCCCTTGTTAATCAGAGCTCAAACACCATTGGCGTACTAGTTAACGATGTTTCAGACCCTTTTTTTGGCGTTATGGTCAAAGCTGTTGATGCAGTTGCTCACAAAAATGGTAAACATATTTTAATTTGTAATGGTTACCACAATGCGAAAGAAGAACGGCAATCAATAGAGTTGCTGATCAATAACCGATGTGATGCGTTGATTATCCATTCTAAAGCGCTATCTGATGATGAACTGATTGAATATGCGAAAGAGGTTCCCAGTATGGTGCTGATAAATCGCCATATTGAAGCAATCGGTAATCGCTGTATTTCACTGAATAACTACAAAGGCGCGTATTTAGCGACAGAACATCTTATTCGCCATGGCCATACTAAAATTGCCTATATTTCGTCAAATCATCAAATAGAGGATGCGGTACAGCGTTTATTAGGGTATCGAGATGCCTTGAAAAATAACGGGATAGTGCTTTCTGATAGCTATATTGAGTATGGTGTGCCTTATGGTGAAGGCGGTGAACAAGCCATGACCAATTTGCTTACCAAATCTTTGGAAATAACCGCTGTCGTTGGGTATAACGATTTTATGGCTGCGGGTGCGATTGCTGTACTTGATGAAAATGAAATTAATGCCCCTGACCAAGTATCTGTGATTGGTTTTGATGATGTATTGATCGCTCGTTATATTCATCCACGTTTAACTACCATCCGTTATCCTATTCAAATGATGGCAGAAAAAGCCACGCAGTTAGCCCTTTCTCTCGCCCGTGGTGAAAAAATTGCAGGTGATAACTTAATTTATTCGCCCACGTTAGTTCAACGAAACTCTGTTCGTCCACTGCATTCTTAATCGTTCTGTCTCAATAAAAACACAAAGCATAACGGCAAATGATAACGTTTACATTTTGTTTTTGAGGTTTGTCACGTATTTAACATTTGTCCTTATTATTTTAGTCGAAATTCTGCTTTTCCTTATTTTTAACACGTTGATTTTGCTCCGTCAGTGCATTTTTTGCGGGATTAATAGGCATAAGTAAAAAAAGGGTGAAAATATGTGATTCAAGTAACGGAGTTATTTTGTGGTAACGTTTACACTTGCTTTGTTATCACTTGGCGAAGGAAATTTATTATGCAGACAGAAGGTGTTGGATTAAGCACTTTAGACTACGGGATATTTATCTTGTATGTGCTAATCATTATTACCGTCGGGCTTTGGGTATCTCGAGATAAAAATGGGCAAAAAAAAGGAACAAAAGACTACTTTTTAGCAGGGAAAACACTGCCTTGGTGGGCAATCGGCTCATCTTTGATTGCAGCAAATATCTCCGCAGAACAGTTTATTGGTATGTCAGGCTCCGGCTTTTCTATCGGATTAGCCATTGCTTCTTATGAGTGGATGGCCGCATTGACGCTGATTATCGTTGCTAAGTATTTTATGCCTGTATTTATAGATAAAGGCATATTCACCATTCCTGAGTTTGTTGAAAAACGCTTTAATAAAACATTAAAAACGATCTTAGCTGTATTTTGGCTGGCTTTATTTATCTTTGTTAACTTAACCTCAGTACTCTATCTAGGTGCATTGGCATTACAAACCATCCTTGGTATTCCAATGTATTACGCTATTTTTGGTTTAGCATTGTTCGCCGTTATTTACTCCCTTTATGGGGGGTTATCGGCAGTTGCATGGACCGATGTTGTGCAAGTTTTCTTCCTAATCCTCGGTGGCTTTTTAACCACGATTATGGCTGTGAATTATATCGGTGGCGATGCGGGTTTGTTTGCAGGTATGAGCAGAATGGCGAGTGAGGCTCCAGCTCACTTTGAGATGATACTGAGCCAAGATAACCCGCAATTTAGTAATTTACCTGGTATCGCAGTACTGATTGGTGGCCTATGGGTTGCAAACTTATATTATTGGGGCTTTAACCAGTACATTATTCAGCGTGCATTGGCCGCTAAATCTATTGGCGAAGCACAAAAAGGTTTAGTGTTTGCGGCATTCTTAAAACTCATTGTCCCTATTCTTGTTGTCGTCCCTGGGATTGCTGCATTTGTGATTGTCTCTGATCCTGCATTACTGGCTGGCTTAGGGACAATGGCCTCTGAACACATGCCAACCTTGGCGCAAGCTGATAAAGCCTATCCATGGTTAACTCAGTTCTTGCCTGTTGGTGCGAAAGGTGTCGTGTTTGCTGCATTGGCCGCTGCGATTGTTTCTTCTTTAGCCTCCATGTTGAACTCCGTTGCAACCATTTTTACTATGGATATTTATAAAGAATATATTGCCCCAGCAACTGCCGATCATAAATTAGTGAATGTTGGGCGGATCAGTGCAGTTATTGCGTTAATTATTGCTTGCTTTATTGCGCCACTGCTGGGGAATATTGGCCAAGCATTCCAGTATATTCAAGAATATACTGGCCTAGTGAGCCCTGGTATTTTAGCAGTATTCCTGCTTGGTCTATTCTGGAAAAAAACCAATGCGAAAGGCGCGATTATCGGCGTGCTGCTTTCCATTCCATTTGCATTATTTTTAAAGTTAATGCCACTTGGAATGCCATTCCTCGACCAAATGATGTACACCTTCTTCTTCACTGCGGTAGTGATTGGTTTAATTAGCCTGACAACTGCAAAAGAGGATGATAGCAATGGCGCGATTATCTTGACGTCTGAAACGTTTAAAACATCAACAGGGTTCAATATTGCGTCCTATGCAATTATGGTTATCTTGTGTGTGTTGTATGCTTTGTTTTGGTAATCAGCAAGTGTATTGACATAAGTAAAATGACAAAGCCCACAACAGTGGGTTTTGTCATTTATTAGATCTTATTTTGGGTCGGATATCAGCTTACTTCGATAACGATTTTCCCAAATGCCCCTTGCTCGAGTAATGCCAGTGCCTCTGGCAGTTGGTCAAAGCGGAATAATTTATCGATTACTGGTTTTAACTTGACTGAGTCGACAGCCCTGACAAAATCTTCAAGTGCTCGGCGATGACCAACACCAATTCCTTGAATTGTGGGTGATTTTAGGAGTAGTGATACCCCAGGCGCAGAGATATCGTGTGTGTCCATCATTCCAATCAAGGAAATTCTCCCATGCGATGTTACCACACGAACAGAATCTGCAAAATTACAACCACCTACAGTGTCAACAACATGATCAATCCCTTGTTCTTTTGTGAGGTGGTAAATAGCCTCGACCCAGTTTTCTTTGTTACGGTTAATACCGTGATCGGCTCCGAGAGCCGATGCCGCAGCTAACTTCTCATCACTTGATGAAGTGATAAATACCTCAGCACCCATCGCCTTGGCTATTTGAAGAGCAAAAAGCGCCACGCCACCAGTACCTTGAAGCAGTACTGTTTCTCCAGCACGTAGGCCTCCACGTTCAATCAGGGCAAACCAAGCCGTAAGACCTGCACAAACTAGGGTACTGGCTTGTGCATCAGTTAGTGAGTGTGGTGCTTTAACCAACCACTCTTCATTCATGACGATATATTCTGCTAGAACGCCCTGAAGCGCATAACCTAGCGTGTTATAGTTAGGATCTTTTGCATTATTTTTCAGCTTTCCATCAACCCAATCAGCATTAAAAGATGAGATAACCCGCTCCCCTGGATAGAAGCGGGTGGTGTTCGGACCTACCGCCACAACGACGCCAGCCATATCAGAACCTGGAGTGAAAGGCATTGGCATACCATTTCCCATTCCGCCGTCAATAATGACCTTATCGCGAAAATTGAGCGAAACAGCGCTCACATGTATCAATACTTCATTTGGACCTGGTTGGGGTATTTCTACTTCCGAAAGTTTTAGGTTTTGACTGCCTATTTCACTTAATGTCCAGCGTTTCATTGTCTGTTTCATGGAAAACCTTTAGTTATAAATAATGGATGATCAACATTTTATCATTGCCAGATAAGTGACAGTGGGGATATTATTTCTCTCTATTGGTTCCATTTGGGTGACAATGTGAAAGGCGAAATGAACAGCATCCCTATTTTTGTGGTCGTAGCCGAATCCTCTAGTTTTTCACAGGCTGCTGAAAAACTGCATGTCACACGATCTGCGGTGGCGAAAACAATATCTCGGCTAGAAAAGAGACTTGGAGTAACCTTATTTAACCGAACTACACGTAGTCAGAGCCTGACTGATGAAGGTTCACTTTATTATGAATCCTGCCGCCGTGCGCTGAATGAAATAAAAATGGCAGAAGATATTCTTGAGGGGGGCAAGCTTCAAGCTAACGGAAAACTGAGGGTATCTGTCCCCGTTCTGCTCGGGCACTTATGTATTTCACCATTACTATCGGCGCTGGCAAAAGAACATCCGCAATTGGAACTTGAGATTTCATTCAGTGATCGCCAGGTAGATTTGTCTGAAGAAGGTTTTGACCTAGCCGTCAGGATAGGCTCATTACCTGATAGCAGTAGTCTAATAGCCCGTAAGTTAGCTTCTCACACCATGGTTTTTTGTGCTTCGCCAGATTATTTTCAGCAGGCGGGCGAACCTGTTTCAGCTGAAGAATTGAAGCAGCATACGGGCATTGCTTATATTCATTCAGGGCATATTCTAAAGTGGCAAGTTAAAAACGAAAGTGGAGAAATTTCAGAAATTAATCCGCCCGCGAGACTGATGATGGATGATATGCAGGCAATAAAAGATATCGCGGTAACAGGGGGAGGTATTGCTTGGTTGCCCTATTGGCTTGTCCGTGAGCAGCTTGCTAATGGTAGCTTGAAAGAGATATTAAAAGATCAGTCTCCTACAAGCTGGCCTGTATACGCTGTATGGCTACGTAAACCTAATCTTTCACTAAAAGTGAGGATTGCTATCGATAAATTAGTTAGCTCATTGCCTGGTATGATGGATGTGATTGAAGCTCAGATATAACGTCATCTTAAGCTAGAAATATTATTTCCTTAGCGAGTTTGGTTAATGAGACAACGAATTCTCATCACGTTTTTCATAATTAACAGATGCACCATAGGGTTGGCCACTTGATTAAAGCTCGTTTTATTTAAATGAAGGTCATTAAAACTTCAATATTTCACAAGGTAAAGTCTGATAATATATCGAATGTTATCAGACTTTATAATGTTTACTATTTATTAGATATATTCGCAGTTATATATGCATAATCCCCCATTCTCACACTGGTAATTTCATAGGGTTTTCCATTTGCTTTCTCTTCAATTTTTTCCTCGGCAGAGGATATTGTATCTCCCCATGCGGATATATACGCAGCCTGAGTTGAAAAAGAAATGAGGGTAAATAAAACAGCTGAGATAGAGATAAATAATTTTTTCATTTTCTTCCCTTTGTTTTTTATCGATTAAAGTTTAATTTATACTAGTGATATTAATTAATATCACACTCTAAGATTTTTAAAAGCATGTTTTCGGAATATTACTGAAAATTCACATTTTATACTTTATTTAAAATAGGGTAAATTAAATGAAAATAAAGTTATATAATAAGGCGCTTAAATATAACCCAACGCCAAATACAGTATGTACCATCAAACTTCTCAACCTTGAAATAGTCGGTTTAGGTGTTTTTCTTGCTGCCAGACCTAACCCCATTCCAGGTTGCATCAATAAATAAGGTGCTAGCACAGTAATAATACCTAAAATTAAAGCAGGGACAAAAGTGGGAGAATCAATCCAAGATTCACCAACAATAACAAGTAATAATATTGCAAAAGTAATTCCTATTAAATAGTGAGCACTCCATCCTACCCAGCTCTCAATTCGAATTGGCTTTGCTTGCTTAATATCCTCATGTATACATTTTCCTGTTGGGAAATAACAGATCCATCTTCCTACCATCGAAAAATTTAATATTTGCACCCCAAATAGCTTGTTAAGTAAAATAGACCAAATATCAGAAATAAGTGTTGCTCCAACACCAATGAAAATAGCTGCATAAAATATACTCATAACTAAGCCTTTTATCATAGTATAGAAAAATAATAATTATTTAAAAATTATAGTGTGAAAATTTCGTTTTTATTAAATAGGGTATGTGTTTTCCCATCCTCCACCTAATGAGCGATAGAGCTGGATCGCTGATAAAGCCATATCACGCTGAAAGTCTGATAGTAATAATTTTAATGATAACAAGTCATTTTTTTCATTTAATATCTCAATATGACTACTTGCCCCTAATTGATATTTATTCTCTGCGAGGAACATATTTTTTTCCTCTGCCATTATTGAATTCATTAAAATATGTAGTTTTTCTTGCTGAACTTGATAGTCAGAAAGGGCATTATCAACTTCGTGCCAAGCTTTTAAAATGGTGAATTGGTAATTTAGCGCAGCTTCCTTATGTTTTTCTTCACTAAAACGAACCTGTTGAGTAATTTTTCCTCCATCAAAGAGAGGAAAGTATAATGTTGGGCCTAAATCATAAAGGCTTGATGACCAATTACCTAAATTTGATAATGAGAGGGATTGAGTTCCTGCATTTCCAGTTAGCGTAATTCGAGGATAATAATCCGCTTTTGCAACGCCTATATCCGCGGTGGCTTTATGAAGCAATTCTTCTGCCTCACGAATATCGGGTCTCCGTACAGCTAATTCAGATGGAATGCCTAATGACATTTCATCTTTAAATTGGGGAAGCTGATAACCTTCTGGTAAAGGCAGCTTTAACGTACTCGGATTTTCACCTATTAATAGAGCAATAGCATTATGAACTCTTTTAACTTTTCCTTCTTTTTCTGTGCGTAATACACCAATCTCATCTATTTTTATTCTGTTTTTTTCAATTTCGGTTTTTTGGCCCACTCCATAGCTAAATTGTTCTTTCAATATTCTATGTTTGTTATTCAATAGAGATTCAGTTTCATTCAATACGATAATTTGCTGTTGCACTGACCTTAATTGGAAATAATATGTTGCCAATTCAGCCATAATAGAGACTTGAATCCCTCGGCGGTTATATTCTGATGCAGCAAAATTAGCTCGTTGAGATTCAGATGCTCGACGTAATTTTCCCCACATATCAATTTCCCAAGATAATCCAATTCCCGCATTTATAATGTTATAGTTGTTTTTTCCGTCTTTACCTGAAGGATCCATCAAACCATTTTCTGATGCGCGTTGGTTTTTATATGATGTATTTAAATTAAAATTCGGTAGTGTTTCTGCTTCAGTTATACCCAGTAATGCGCGGCTTTGCGCTATTCTCGATGATATTAATTGTAAGTCTAGGTTATTTGAAAGCATATTCTCCATCAAAATATTCAATTGAGGATCATCAAATTTTTTCCACCACTCTATGGGAATGTCAGCACCATACGATATTTTTTCCCATTGTTTTGGTAGCATATTCGATGGTGTTTCATAATCAGGGCCAACTATTTGGCATCCCGATAGCATAATTATCAATGCTGCAACAAAACCAATTTTCATCATTTGCTATCCTTTTTGAGTTTAATACTAACCTCAGCAGACATGCCGACTCGCAAAGCGCTATATACTTCACGTTGATCATTATTGGGCAGAAATGTAATTTTTACGGGGATCCGTTGAACAATTTTAGTAAAGTTACCCGTGGCATTTTCTGGTTTTATTAACGAAAAACTTGCTCCAGAAGCGGGGGCTATGCTTTCTACAATTCCTTGCAATTTTTTCCCTGAAAAAGTGTCAATTTCAATATCAACAAATAATCCAGGTAATACATGTTCAAGCTGAGTTTCTTGGAAATTAGCAATGATATATAACTCATTTTGAGGAACCAGAGACAATAACCCTTCTCCAGCTTTGACTTGCTCGCCAATACGAACTTTTTTACCATCAACGACCCCATCAATAGGGGCATTGATTTTAGTGTAGGATAAATTCAGTTCGGCCATTTCTTTTTGAGATTGTGCGAGTTGAATCTCGGATAAACTTTCATCTAATTGAGCCGTTAACATATTTTTCATCGCTTTTGTGGCTTTAATATTAGATTCTGCTTGGGTTACATTCGCGCTCGCTGTTTTAGCCTGTGTGCGAGCTTTTCCTGCCGCCTCTCGCGAGCCCGAGCCTGTTATTGCCATTTTTTCATAGCGTTCTTGCTGTTGGCGAGCAAATAGTAACTCAGCTTGTTTAGCTTTTAAGTCAGCTTCAGCGACTAAAAGTAGCGCATCCTGACGCTTGAGATTAGCTTCAACATTTTGTTTACGTGCAATCGCAGATTGCTCATTCGCTTTTGCTCTTGCAAGTTCAATATTAAATGCTTTATCGTCAATAGTTGCTAATAATTCGCCTTTTTTAACTTTCTGATTATCCTTCACTAGAACTTGTGTTATTTCCCCTGAAACTTGAGGTGATATTTGCGAAATATCTGCTCGAATGTAGGCATTATTTGTATTTTCTTCAATATTCTCGAATGCAAACTTACTTAATACTAAAGTGCATGTGATACCAATAATTGTTAATATTGATATTGTCACTTTTTTATTTTTCATCATCTTTATTTCACTTCTATTTTATGATTAATCGGTTGTTGGTTTTTTAATATATAAGGTGGATAAATACGTGTTGGGTAAATAAAATTTAAGATAAAAATAAATAAAATAATCCCAATAACCATAATATAGTTATCTGAGTATGCTAATACTTTACTTTGCTCTATAATTGATTCAGAAACTAAAATTGGATCCCAATTAATAATTGTCGATGGCTCAGAAATAAGAGATGTATTGACAGAGACTTCATGAAAGTTTGCCCGTTGTCTCGTTAATAGTGGAATAATACCTCCCGCTAATATCGCAGCAAAAGCACGAACAGCATTAAACATCGCGGCAGCATAAGGGCCATCCATTGGTTTAACACTCCCCGTAGCCAGCATAAGTAATGGAATTGTTGCCATTGGTTGTGCTGCGGCTTGTAAAATAGCGATTAAATAGAAATTTTCTTTATTCCAGCTTGATGTTAATTGAGCGGATAATAATGCAGCAGTTCCCATCAGTAATAAGCTCATTGCAAGAACCCACCGGCAATCAACTCTAGGCGAATTACACAACGTGGCTATAATAGGAATAAAAATGAGCTGAGGTAATGCAATCCAATGCATTAAGTCCGCTATTTGCTCTTGTCTATATCCTTGTATTGAAATTAAGTATGTTGAAGTTATATTTGCTAATGCAAACATCACTAACGTTGCTCCACCTAATGATATTAATGCAAATGCTAAATTTCGAGTTTTTAGCAGTTGTAAATTAAAAAAAGGAATAGGATGAAACCATTCATTAATTAAAAATGCAATAAATAGACCTGTTCCTCCAATTAACGACATTGAAATAAGTAATGAATTAAACCAATCAAGACGCTCTCCTTGGCTTATACCTATTGTCAATAATATTAATGATGTTCCGCCTAGTAATAATCCTCTCCAATTAAATTTTTTTAAACGCTCACGATTTAATGGATCTTGTGGGATTCCAATTCCAATGAGAATAATAGCCAAAGCCATAAAAGGTAAATTCCAATAAAAATAACCATCGACTCCCCAATGAAATGCAACAGAGGCAACCGATGCTCCCATTGTTATCCCCCAAGCAGCAGCCCAACTATAAATACTGAGGCCTAACACCTTAATTAATGGCGGCATAAACCGTAAAACCCCGACCATTAGCATAGGGGGGAGGGCACCACCACCTATCCCTTGTAAGCTACGCAAGGCAAGTACTACTCGGTAATCACTGTCAAAAATAGGAATTAAAATACTTGTGATGAAGTACAATACAGTCGAAGTTAATGCAACTCGACGTAAAGAAAATGTTGGCCAAAGATTAGGCGTAAAGCTAGCACCTAAAATAAAACCAATCACATAGCAGGTTGTTACCCAGCTTCCTTTATCGATGTCTAAAAAAAGTTTGCCTTGGATGTCAGCAAGAGCAATCTTACTTGCTCCTTCGCCTATTCCACTGGACATAACGGCAAAAAATATACCTAATAGCCCAAGCCAGACTCTGGAGCTAACCTCATTCACGCTTTTAATCCATTTATTCTCTTTATCTAACGTTATTGCTCCCTGCTCCATAAGTCATGCCCTCCAATAAAGCCATTGAAAACGTGACTCAGTATCTGAGATTTGATACATTATGAAAAATGAAATTATAGGAAAGACTAATTCCTAAAAATGGAATCGAGATGGCGAGATGAACAAAAACCAGTTTCAAAATATTGATTTTAATCTTATTTATTTCTTACATGTTTTATTGGACGAGGGCAGTGTGACTGGCGCTGCAAAAAAATTACACATAAGTTCCCCTGCAATGAGTCGAGCACTCAACAAAATGCGAGAGCAATTCTCAGATCCCATTATGGTTCGGGCAGGTAAACATTTGGTTCCAACACAACGAGCCCTTGAATTAAAATCTCAATTGCCTGAAGTTTTAGAACAGATGGCAACCTTATTTGCACCAGAGCATGTTGTGAGCCCAGGCCATCTTGAGCGTACTTTTACAATTAGAGCTAATGATATTTTTATTGGTTTATTAAGCCATGGGCTCTTAAAAAAAATTAAAGAAGAATCGCCCAATATCAAATTAATGTTTATTGGCGAATTAGAAGATTATGATGATCTCTTACGTGAGAATAAAATTGATTTATTGATCGGAGCTCGAAAAAACTGGCACCCAGAAATCAAAGTACAAGGATTATTTTATAGTAATTTTCAAGCTGTTGTAAGAAAAGACCATCCTATTTTAGGTAATGTTTCAGTGAAAAGTTTAATTCAATATCCTCATATTGCAGTTTCATCAAAAGGCCAAATGCAAAGCCAACTTGATGAAGTTTTAGCTAGTTTAGGTTACACACGCACTATCGAGGTTACATTACCCAGTTTTCATTCAGCACTCATGATGGTAATGGCTTCTGATTGTATTTTACCGATACCCGAGTATGTTTTAAAAGGCATTGATAAAATTGGACTTCCTTTCGAAAAGTTTGAGTTACCTTTTGAACTTGCGCCTATACAAATAGTTCAAGCATGGCACCCAAGGCAAGATAATGATCCTGCTCATCGATGGCTAAGAAATATGGTGAAAAAATTCTTTTAAAGATTTGAAAATATTTTTATGTATCTAAAAATTAATATTGTAATTGGTTGGTGTACTTCATTTTATTTAAAATCCTCTGATTAAGGGGGAACTATTATTTGAAATGGATTTAACTCTATATAATATTTGAATATTTTTATTCTAATCGCAGTGGTAAATATTTTTTCAGTACTTCATAGTAAATCATGAGTTAAATAAATTAATTAAAAAATAAATTATCAACTTGCATTCCTATATAATATGTATTAATTATATCTTCGTTTTTATTTCCATATAATATAAGGAATAATTATGGATATGCTATTAATTTTCTTATTAATAGGGTGTGTTACGGGTTTTTTAGCTGGTTTGTTAGGTATAGGTGGAGGCGCTATCATTGTGCCTATTATTATATATACAGTAACAGAGCAAGGAATGCCTCATGAATTGACAATGAAAATAGCTTTAGCGACCTCATTCTCTGTTATTATTTTTTCTACGGCATCATCTGCTTATTCCCACAGTAAGCATAAAGCGATTCTGTGGAATGAATTTCCATATTTATCAATGGGTACCATTATGGGCGTATTTATTGGTGCTTATTTCGTTCACAAAACATCAGATATTATTTTGCAGATTATTTTTTGTCTTTTCATGGGCTATACGATATATACTTTGTTATTTTCAAAAAAAAATGAAGCTGATCAAATTAAAAATGTAGAAGATCCTGTTATATCAAAACATTGGTTATCCAGTGGTGGGGTATTAATCGGATTTATTTCCAGCTTTATCGGCATTGCAGGTGGAGCGATTACATTGCCTCTTCTCAGCGCTTGGGGGTTTAACACGCGAAAATGTATAGCAACATCTTCAATGCTTGGTGTTATTTTAGCAACAATGGGGGCGATAGCGGGAGTCATTTATGGGTGGAATAAAACTGAAATTACAGATTATTATCTCGGTTTTATTTATCTTCCAGCATTTATTGGTATTGGCATAACCAGTGTTTTATTTGCTCCTCTTGGCGTTAAAATTGCGTATAAACTGTCAGTTAAAATGATCCGTCAAATATTCGCGATATTTTTAATCTTAGTTGTAAGTAAAATGATCCACGTAATTATTTCCCCGAGTATTTTTTAATAAAAATAATTTAATTAAAAGTCTCTGTTTGCTAAAAATTTCAATGTTAATTTATTATTGGCTTTCATGAGAAATCGATGAATGTTGTTCAGAACACTAAGGATCTCTGTACTGCCTAGTAAACAGAGCATACGTATTCGCTGCAACTATTTATTAAGCAAGCCATTTTAGTTGGCGCTTGCTGTTTAAATAATGACCAGGTTTTGTTTGTACATGTATAACCTTACCAGTTAGCCTTCGCTAACTGTTTCTATATGAGGTATAACGATACCACTTTTAGTGAACTTAGATACAAAGTGGTAACATATTTCAGGGTACCCATTATGGACATGAACTCAGTGAGAGCTTTTTACTGACCCCGTGGCGTTGATAAATAATTAATCATATATTTTGAATTTTAAAAAAATTTAACTGTCTAACCTAGATTGCACACCGCAAAGATGAAGTGTTGATAAATATCATGTACACCAAAAATTTATTTTCTATAAAGTTGCTCCATCCTAAATATGCTATGACATGGTTAGGAATTATATTTTTATTTTTACTAGTTAAATTTCCTTATAAATGGCAAGTTAAACTTGGTGCTTTTTTAGGCGAAAACTCGAAGTATTTTATTAGAAGAAGAGTTTCAATTATAAAAAGAAATTTAGAGCTATGTTTCCCAAATAAAAGTACCAAAGAGATAAATGACCTCGTTACTGAGAACTTAAGGTCGTTAGGTATTGCATTATTTGAAACAGGGATTGCATGGTTTTGGAGTGATAATAAAATAAAAAAATTATTTCAAGTTAAAGGAATGTCTAATTATCAAGATGTTATGAGCAAAAATAAAGGGGTCATTATAGTTGGCGTTCACTTCATGTCTTTAGAGCTGGGCGGTAGGATAATGGGGCTTTGTTTTCCTGTTAATGCGATGTATAGGCCACACAACAATAAGGCGATGGAGTATATTCAAACAAAAGGACGATGCAGATCAGGAAAAGGGATGATAGACCGAAAAAACTTAAGATTCATGGTACAAGAATTGAAAAGTGGTAAAGCCATCTGGTTTGCACCAGACCAAGATTTTGGTAGGAAAGGGACAGTATTTGCCCCATTTTTTTCAGTTAAAAATACCTCTACCTCAAAAGGCACATCAACGCTTGCTCAATTATCTCAATCACCAACACTGACGGTGACATTATTACGTAATAATAGTGGTATTAATTATGATTTAGTACTAGGAAAAGAAATTATTAATTATCCGACTAATGATGCTTTACAAGACGCCACTATTATTAATTCCATATTAGAAAAGGAAATAATAAAAGCACCTGAGCAGTATTTATGGGCTCATAGACGATTTAAAACTAGGCCGGATGGGGAGCCTTCCTTATATATTTAGCGACGATAAAATATGCGTGTTTCTCTGATTATAGGGCTAATAAGGGTCTATAAGACAAGAATTGCAAGCAAGGGACTGCTAAAAAATTAATATTCTAGGCCATGTTATTGTTGTAATTAAAAACGTTTTATCAAACTATGTTTACAACAGCGCCTCTTGAGTCGTTATGTTTTGCATGTGGTACTGATGTACAAAATAATTAGCTCCCCAGCCATAGATAGCAGGGGAACTGATAAAAACGATGATATTTCTAAGTAATATCAATCGGTTATACTCGGCATACACATGGGTCTCTTGGTGTTTTTATAATCAATTTTATTATTTTTACTGTTCTGAAAAATAGAAAAAAGGGATATTATTTTAGCTGTAGCTGCCCAATCCCACCTGGTTTTATGAGGTAATCTTTTTCAAACCTATTTTGTATATATTATCGTCAGTTGGCGTAAAAATAATCAACATTAACTCAATGCTCTCTGATAATAATTGGTAAGAAAAGAGAAACTACCAACATAACTAAATCTCCCGCGAAAAAACCAACCAAAGGCTTTGAAGAAACCCTTTGGGATACCATTAATCAACTACGTGGTAGCGTTGAATCCTCCGAATATAAACACGTGGTGCATAGTTTGGTGTTTCTGAAATTTATCAGTGATAAATTCGAAGCCAAACGCAGCCAATTAACCAAAAATGGTCAGAAGCCTTTGTTGATATGGATGTTTTCTATCAACAAGATAACGTTTCTTTTTGCCGCAGCAGTCTCGTTGGTCTTATTTTCAAGAGCGAGCGAAACAAAACGATATTAAAGGTTTGTACAATTATCAACAAAAATGCCAGATGAGAATAGGGCGTGGCAGTTATCACAGAATGCAGGGATTGTTGGCATGTTATCATTCCATTATTTGTAATAATAAATATAGTTTTTTGATTACAATATCGAGCAGCTAAAAATTCAGTTTATGTCAAAAAGCCCACGGAAGCAGGCTTTTAGTGAACTTAATAATCCGCGTATATTTGCGTATCATTTGTAGTCCTATTTGTGTCAGTGCGTAGTGCTGGCGGAGTTTGAATTCGTCGCTTAACTGAATGATTTTATAGCGCTAATATTCAATTCAACTTTTAATTTGGGCCTATTGTTGGGCCTAAATTTTATTTTACTGTTTTTTATGGGGACTAATACAAATCATAGTCTTACTTACAATCAACTTAAGGTTTTTCAATAATCATAAATAAGCCAAGACTTCTTACTTTTTTTAGGTTATAGTTTGCAAGCCTAGCTTAGAGACTTATCCTATACAGGTATGGCGTGATGTTTCGTCCGCTGAATTGTCCGTTCTGAAAATGTGTTTTACACTTTACACTTAAAACGTAGGCTCTTGTCAAAAGAGCGATTATTTCGCTCTTTTGACATATTCAATCCAGCTTAGTAATCCGACTGCACCATTAAAATCTAAATTATGCACAGCTGACCTTAATTTTTTTATTGTTTTTCTTGTCGGTTTTATTTCGTGTTCATTTACTGATATGCCAGTTATTGTTCTATATCCATTACTTTTTAACATTATTTTTGTTTTTTTATTATTGATTTGGAACCCTTTTTTATCTAGAATCAATGTCACTTCTTCTATTATGTTCTTTGCTATTGCTTTAATGTCGTTATTTTCAATGGTTTTTATGCTTATTGATATATCATCAGCATATCTAGTGAAAATAAATTTATCGATAGGTAAAATAGAACATAATTTCAAATAAATCATTCTATCTATATTTATCATTGCAATATTTGAGATTATAGGGCTAGTGCTTAATCCTTGTGGCAGTGTTTCATTTATAAAACACAAATCTAAATATTTCTCATCCAACAGCCCTTGCAGCATACGTGGTTTTATATTATTAAAGAAATCTTTTATATCTAGTTTTAATGTTAGATCAAAGCCTATATGCTTTAATGCATTAGTTACAGCGCTTCTTTCTTTAAAAAAAGCATGAGGGACATTTTTAATAAATCCTCTGGCCATCTTTTCCTCTAAACTATTATTTAACATTAATTTAGAGAAATATAAACTTTCATCATTAAGCATTGAGTAGTAGTAGGACTCGATTTTTTTTGCTATTTCCTTATAGAATGAGGATAAATGCTCGCTTACTTTGAATATTAACCTAGTTTTACCTCGTTTCTTTAAATTAAACTTGTAAAAGATTAGTTCTTTCCCTTCTGATTTTATCCTATATTCTTTTAGCATTTAAAATACCATTGGTTATGAATTTAAAATCTAGGTTATCACCAATAACAGTATTATTGGTTATTTTATGATTTTTTGCTAGGTAGTAAAAAAATGAATCATCTCCAAGTTCTTTAAAAAGAAAGCAGATAAATAAAACTTTTTTATCTAAATTTTTATTTATTTTGAAAAATAAAATATCTAGTGTTTCTTTATTTTTGGATTTTAATTCTATTTTTATTTTTGGTATTGATAAATTACTATAGTCAACCTCATTTGCAAAGAAAACATTTAGCTTATCTTGTGGTATTTTTAAAGAATTAACTCCATGTTTTATTTTTTTGTTTGTTTTTCTTGTTAAATACAAAAATCGAATAAATGCTTGATGGTTTTTAGTGTTGTTTTTGTGTGTATTTACAATACTACTTATTGGTGAGTAACTTGGTTCTATATTTTTTATTGAATGTACTTTTTTTTGCTCTTCCCATATATTATAGATAATCTCGGATGTTAATATCTGTTGTTCAATAAAGCTAGCCCCTGATTTTTCTATATTCATTAAATAAGAAAAAATTTTTTCCTTGGAATTTTTATTTTTAAAGACTGATGTGTAAAAGAGTAAAGGGACTCCTTTTTTTAAAGATAATTGCTGAACTACCTCTAAAAATATACTCAATTCATTTTCGTTATCTATCCAAGATGGATATCTCGTTTCGTCATTCTTAGCGAAATTTCTGACTGTTTTATTTTTAACGAAATTATTTTTATCTTTTGAATTTGCTAGATAGGTAAAAATACCAATATATAAAATTATTGATATTCCATAAGTAGGCCAAGCCAATAATAAAGAAAATAAAAATAAAATCCCCATAAATCACCGTTGCTTCAATATGAATATACCCATCTAGTAATCAATTATACTTTTTTGCCATTGTAGCTATTATTTCTATTTTGTAAAACAATAACTTGTATTAACTATGGTATGTATATTAAAGAAGATTTTTATACCGTTTTTTTAATGTTAGCTGAGTTATGGATAGATGTTTATGCTCATTATTCTTTAAGTCACCACGTTTTTAGCTGATAAATATTAGTTCATTCTAATCCAGAATGCGTGAGAGTAAAAAAACAAAAATGGCAGATCATTCAATCTGCCACTCGTTACTTTGATAGATAGCAAAAAAAACTATTATTTTTCCTCAGCCACCGACATCTTCGCCAACTCTGGATTATTGGCCTCAAAGATTGATAGTGGTAACTCAACCTTACGCCCGTTCTGATCTTCCACCGCTTTAACCACTTCAAACTCAGCGACATCCTCACAAGGTATTTCTAATCCAGCAAAGGTGGCACGAGTGGCGCTAGAATCGCCAAAAGGTTCCACTTCCAGTACCGTATCCCCTAATACTTTTCCTTGCCCATCTTTCATCCGCAGCGTGAGTTCAAGCGCACCAAACTCCGCGTGGTCTAGAACCATATGGTTGCCGCCATTATCGAGGGTAAATGAATAACCACAGTAACCTTGGTTAATAAAGTTTGAACTGGTATGTGTGATGCTCGCATAACGCTGTTGTTCTTCAGCCAAGCTAAATGCACTAACTGCTAATAGTCCTATCGCGAATACACTTTTTACCTTATTCATTACGTTACCTTTAGTTATCTTGTATCGTCCTCGCTACCGCCATTGACGGTAGCGAGAATATAGATTTATTGTTGATTGGTTTGCAATCCACCTTTAGTACGGTCTTTTTCTTTCCAGCGCGGTCGATTCTTGCCTGAGAATTCTTTTTGCATACTCCAATACCCAATGGGGTAACGGGCTACAATCGTCCCACCAACACCAATATCGACCGAGGAGTACTGACCATTATTAATGGTTCCTTTTTGGACGTAGGCATTAGGGCTACAAGTGCCCGTATCGCGTTGTTGCCAGTTTCCGTCAGTTCTTGTCACGATATAAAAATCACCAAATGCGCAACCTGACGCGGATTTATGATTCAGTACAGCAACATAATGCTTGGTTGAGCCCACAATCCTACAGGTACTGTTTTGGCTTCCACACACTTGCCATAAGGTTTTACCGCCATCGCCTTTATATTCCCAAATAGTATTTTTAGGGGGCTGGCTGGTGGCAGAGGCGGGTAATGTCATCAACCACAGTGAGGCCAATACAGTTACAACTACATATTTTTTCATTATAAATTCCTATCAACATAAATAGAAACGTCAGATTGACGCTTGATGAACACCGTCTAATGGGTGCTTGGTTTTCCCTGATATGGCGTATTCGATGGTTATCGGGTGAATGGTGAATAAGGTATCCACAATAAAAATTGCTGATCATGTTTAATGTTATGGCTAGCGGTTTAATCGCACTGAAACCCAGTGACGAATTCGTCGATGAAGATAAAAGGCAATACCAGTGGCGATAAGCAAATCAACCAGCAATATCGTGGTGGCGATACCTTCAGTAAAACCGTATAGCCAATCGGATGACATGATAATCAGTAGGCTAGAAAGGGCTAATCCGATAATGATGGATGAGATAATGGCAACTAATTTGGGGTTGAAATGGATTTTATAATCTATCCCTTTAAAGGCACTCAAAACCCACAAACCTAATTGCGCTAAGAGTTGTGGGGTAACCAAAGCCAAGAGATATAAAACGAAGTACATCAATGTGATCCCATACGGGTTCATGATAAGGGCGATAAGCTGGAAATGTGTTAGCAATACGCCAGTGATCCAAAGGCATAACAAGATACTGATAACGATAGCGATGCGTTCTAAACCCAGTTGTAAGTGTGAAACGGTGTTCATATTTTTAAGCTTCCTTATGTGATGATGAATTCACGATGTGATGGTTATTTTGAATAGGCATGATCCATTCGTGACCACAATCGCGGCACATCCAGCCCGAGCCCCATGCAATGATGTCTTGCTCAGAAGAACACTGCGGGCAATGTGTGGGATGCGATGCTGGTGGGGTTAATAACGTCATGGTCGGCTCCTTTCTTTGTGTGATGGAAGAGAGGTAAGTAATTGTGATATCAATCTAAAATGCGGTAAGGCTGCGATAAAACTGTTTTGTTGTGACAGTTGCATCACTGCGTGTTTCGGTGTGAAGGGGGTATTGAGTGGTTGAACTTGCTGGATATCATCCAACAACAGGACATGTACTTGCTGGTGGTATTCCGCCAATAAATACCACTGGCCTTCACGGTAAATCAGTTGATAAGGTTGTAGCGGATTAAAACGACGCTCAAACGTGAGTATGCTAATAGATTGCTTACTGGTAATGGCATACACCAATTGATAGAAATGGTCGGCATGCAAAGCCGAAATCTTATGGGCGTGATTCCAAATCAAACAAGGTGCATGAGGCTGCTGGGTTAACAGTAACCCGAGTAAGCGGCTGTCTAGCCCCGGAAACAACCGAGTCATCCCAATCTGTTTCACAAAGGTAAGAACATCTTTATCTCGGTAAGCTTTTAGCGTATTGATGGGCAAGCGATAACAACCTTGCCGACCTTCTACACCCAGATAAGCCAAGCGTTCACGTAAATCCCGTTGTAACGTGCGCTCAGAAACATTGAACTCTTGGGCTAAACATGAGAGCACAAGGTTTTCTCCTGCCATTAAGCGGGCAATCAGCGCAGAGAGTCGCACAGCCATGCGGTCATATTTTCGGTTGGTCTGAAACATAACGTATTGCTCTCAATAACAGACGTTAGGAAATTAAGAAGTGAGGGAGTTTAACTTAGGGGATTGACAGGTTATGTCTGTTGGGAAAAATTCTCATTGGGCTTTTTAGTTAAAAATAGCTATATCTAATTATTTGATAAATAACGTTATGCTTTTTATTTGAACGATAAGAATGTAAGGCGTAACGACACAACCTGTCAGGGCGGGAAAATTAGTTGGGCTGGCGGGGAGCGAGTTGGTTAAATAAGGTATCCGCCATCACCCACAGGGCTTTATTGAGCTTGATATCGCCATCAATCCCATTCACCGAACGAGTACGAGCGCGTTTACCTTTTGCGGTTCTGCCTGATAATCCTCCTTTAATCAGGTTTTCTTGTAGACGTTGGTACACTGTCCAGAGGTCTTCTTTTTTATCTTCAAAGCGTCGAGGCTGAAGAACTTGCTCCCGTGTCACTGGCTGATGCTCTTCACCAAAGCGATAGGTCAAAGCCGCTTCAGCAAAGGCTTGCTGGGCGGGTGGAGGTAACAATAACGACTGCATACTTTCGCGTTTTTCAGCCACTTGCTCAAACGTATCGAGTACCTCATACGCCCCTTCAATCACTTTACCCACCACATCCCCTTTATGGGGTACACGCACTTCACCTAATACATCACCGCACACCAAACCGTTAGAGCACACGGCTCTAAAGAGTCCCGGTAACATTTGATAGCTACTTGAGCCATCATGGCTATTGAGCAAAATAATTTCAGGGACTTGTATTCCCGTAATTTGGTCATGGCGTCGAAGCCTTAACATATGCTTGGTGTGCTCTCGACGACTGATATCCCGTACACGGGTCTGGCAAGCAAAGAACGGATAAAAGCCTTCTTTTTGCAGGCTATCGAGTAAGGTAATGGTAGGAATATAAGTATATCGTTCACTGCGTGAATCGTGTTTTTCTTCAGAAAACACACTCGGTACAGTACGGAATAACTCTTCGATGGTGAGTGGACGGTCACGGCGAATACTGTTGGCAGAACCGAAACGAGAGGCTAATAAACTCATGATAGACTCCTGATTAATCAATTAAGTGGAAAATGGCAGCAGATTCGGGATGTTGTGAAGCGTAGTCACGCAGCTGATAAAAGCGGTCGCACATCACTTCGCTTTCTGTTTGGAATGACCAGATGCTGTACAAGATCAGACACACCGCAATACCTGCCGCCTCTTGGCTCACGGTAGCTTCGTTGCCGTTGTGCATGTTGAATAGGGTTAAGGTGTCCGCGTTGATATCGGGGTAGATAAAGGCACCGCCATTACTAAGCGAGCCATACTCCCAATAACCGCCATGATACTCATCGCAGAATTGGCCCATCGTGGTGAAGGTCACCACTTCAAAGGTGGCCCAGCCTTTAACGGTACCAAAATGATTGAACCAAAAATCAAGGCGTTGTTCATCGGGAACGAGTGTCATTGTGATAGCAGATTCAGTTGTGTTACTCATAAGTTGATACTCCAATAAAAAGAAATAAAAAAGCGCCAATCCTGTTAAGGACTGGCGCTGAGAGTGATGAATAATTAATTAACGTAGGAGGTTAAAAAAATAGGCTCCACAGGGATTTAGCGACGGAAATGATGCTATTTTTGACCGTACCAATCGTACTTTTTATCAATGGTGGCAAGGGAATGATGTCGATTAAAGTATCAACAATATCACTGATACATTGCCCAAAATCGTTACGTGCTGAGTTTTCCACGGATTGCGTCCGGTAAGCGCTGTTCAGTTGCCTAGCAACACCGCTACTGGCTTGCTTTGGTAACGCCTGTATTAATTGCTCTGCTAATTCAGTGAGTTGGTAACCCTCTGCCGCAGAAACCGTCATCACAGGGTGGTGCGGCTTGAATACTGTTATCACGGCTTGCTGTTTTAATTCTAAATTAGCTGATTGCTCTGGGGATGGCTGGTGGTTGTATTCATCCCAATGTCGGCAGGGCTCTATTTTGTCAGCTTGGTTCAGCACAAATAGAAAGCGGTTTGGTTGATAACCACATTGCTCCGTAAGAAAGCGATAACACTGTTCATCCGAAGACCATGCTCTGTCATCTGCCTTGAGTACCCAAATGATTAAATCCAGTTCTGGCAATAAGTTACGATAGAGCTGGTGGTATTCTTTATCTCGCTCAAGGCTTTCCCCCACGCCGGGTAAATCTACAAAGGTGAGGGTATGGTCGTTCATCGTCATACTGAAGTGTTGGGCTTGGCGCGTACAGCCAGAAACATTACTGACGGGGGATAAGGGAGATTGAAATAGCGCATTGATAAGACTGGATTTTCCAGTACCTGTTTTACCCATCAGGCCGATGGTGGGAGAGTAGCTAATTAGGTGATTGAGTTGGTTGAAAAAAGAGGTTTGGAATGAATGAGGTAGTGCTGATAGGAGCGGTTTGAAGTGAGAGTGCTGAGGCATATTACTCCTTGAAATAAAAGAAAATGATAGTTATTCAAGGAGATAATATATATCTGAGATTTTTTGTAAGGTCAGAGGATAAGACCATTCATGAGAAAAATTCTTGCTTACTTGGCTATATGACATGAGTAGCAGATAGATTGTTATTCATTATAGATCATCAAGTTATCGCTTAGTCTTTCCTACAAAATAATTTATGATAGGATTAACCAATAAACGAATTATGACGATTTAAAATCAGGAATTAGCAGATGACAAGTTTACAACAACGTGCAGAACTTCAACGCCAAATATGGGCGATTGCCAACGATGTACGAGGCTCAGTGGATGGCTGGGATTTTAAACAATATGTACTGGGTACGCTTTTCTATCGCTTTATCAGTGAAAATTTTGTGTTGTACATTACTGGCGGTGATGAGAGCGTTAATTATGCAGCAATGTCTGACGATGATGAAAATATCAAACTTGCTAAAGAAGATGCCATTAAAACCAAAGGCTATTTTCTTTACCCTAGCCAGTTGTTCAGCAATGTGGCGGCTAATGCACACAAGAACGACAACTTAAATACCGATTTAGCCAGTATTTTTGCGGCCATTGAAAACTCAGCTAATGGCTATGATTCAGAAAAAGACATTAAAGGTTTGTTTGCAGATTTTGATACCACCAGTAATCGTCTGGGTAATACGGTAGAGGCAAAGAACAAGCGTTTGGCAGCTGTGTTAAAAGGCGTGGCAGGTTTAACCTTCGGCAATTTTGAAGACAACCAAATTGATTTATTCGGTGACGCTTACGAGTTCCTTATTTCAAACTATGCCGCAAATGCAGGTAAATCTGGTGGCGAATTTTTCACCCCTCAACACGTTTCAAAATTGATCGCACAGCTCGCCATGCACGGCCAAACCAGCGTCAATAAAATCTATGACCCCGCAGCGGGTTCGGGCTCGTTACTTTTACAAGCCAAGAAGCACTTTGATGCGCATATCATTGAGGATGGTTTTTTTGGCCAAGAGCTTAATCACACCACCTACAACTTGGCGCGTATGAACATGTTTTTACACAACATTAACTACGACAAGTTTAATATTCAGCTGGGTGATACCTTAATCGAACCGCACTTTTTAGACGACAAACCGTTTGATGCGATTATTTCTAACCCGCCTTATTCAGTGAAATGGATTGGTAGCGACGACCCAACCTTAATCAACGATGACCGCTTTGCGCCCGCAGGAGTGCTTGCGCCTAAATCTAAAGCCGATTTTGCCTTTGTGCTTCATGCGTTGAGTTACTTATCAAGCAAAGGCCGTGCTGCCATTGTTTGCTTTCCCGGTATTTTTTACCGCGGTGGCGCGGAGCAAAAAATTCGCCAGTACCTTGTAGATAACAACTATGTTGAAACCGTGATTTCATTGGCACCTAATCTATTCTTTGGTACCACCATTGCTGTGAATATTTTGGTGCTGTCTAAGCACAAAACCGGCACCACCACTCAGTTTATTGATGCCAGTGGTTTGTTTAAAAAAGAAACCAATAACAACGTCCTGACTGAGCAACACATTGAAGACATCATGAAGGTGTTTGCTAGCAAGGAAAACGTTGAGCACTTTGCTAAATCCGTTGATTTGGATGTCATCGCAGACAACAGCTACAACCTTTCGGTGAGCAGTTATGTGGAATCTAAAGATAATCGCGAGTTAGTTGATATTGCAGAGCTTAATGCTGAACTTAAAACCACTGTAGCTAAAATTGATGCGCTTCGCAGTGATCTTGATGCCATTGTGGCGGAAATTGAAGGTGAGGAGGTTTGAAGCATGAGTAATATGAATTACATGGAGAATCTACTTGAAGGTGTAAAAGTGGAGTGGAAGCCGCTTGCTGATATTGCTGAGATTTACGGTGGTCTTACTGGTAAGAGTAAGATTGATTTTGAGAGTGGAAATGCTAAATACATTTCGTATAAGAATATTTTCAATAACATTGATGTTGACCCAAGCCAGCTAGAGCTCGTAAAGGTGAGCGAGAACGAACGTCAACATAAGGTTCGATATGGTGATATTCTATTTACAGGATCATCCGAAATTGCAATTGAAGCTGGGATGTCTTCTGCAGTTACGATCGATTTCAAAGAGCCTGTCTACCTAAACAGTTTTTCGTTTGGTGTAAGGTTTAATAATAATGTCAAACTGATGCCTGAGTTCTCAAAGTATTTATTCCGTAGCAGGCTCATGCGGGCAGAGATTGCCAAATCAGCAAGTGGAGTAACCCGCTTCAATGTATCCAAGGCCAGGTTTAAAAAAATCCTAGTCCCCATCCCATGCCCAGATAACCCAGAAAAGTCGTTGGCAATACAAGCTGAAATTGTGTGTATTCTGGACGCATTTACCGCCCTGATAGCCGAGCTGACAGTAGAGCTTAACATGCGTAAAAAACAGTACAACTACTACCGCGATCAGTTGTTAAGTTTTGAAGAGGGTGAAGTTGAGTGGAGGACGTTAGGTGAGCTTGCGGAAAATTTGGACTCAAAGCGTAAACCTATAACCAGTGGACTGAGAGAATCTGGCGAAATTCCATACTACGGCGCATCAGGTATTGTCGATTATGTCAAGGATTACATATTTGACGATGATTACTTATTAGTCTCTGAGGATGGTGCAAATCTATTAGCCCGTAATACGCCTATAGCATTTAGTATTAGTGGTAAAACGTGGGTAAATAATCATGCTCACGTGCTTAAATTTGAAACTTACGCGGAGAGAAAGTACGTTGAATACTATCTGAATAGTATCGATTTAACACCTTATATTTCTGGAGCAGCCCAACCTAAGTTGAATAAAAAGAACTTGGAAAGTATCAAAATTCCAAATCCAGCCCCAAAAGAAAAAGAACGCATTGTGGCAATATTAGATAAGTTTGATGCTTTGACCTGTTCTATTCAAGAGGGCCTACCCCGCGAAATCGAGTTACGTCAAAAGCAATACGAGTATTATCGTGACACGTTACTAAGCTTTCCGAAATCAGATGAGGTGGCTTAATGAGTAAAACGCTAACAGAAATAGCAGCGCTGTTGCAAGCGTCCGACAAAAAAGTACAGTTGATCTATGCCTTTAATGGCACAGGTAAAACGCGTTTGTCGCGTGAATTTAAAGAACTTATAGCACCAAAAGAAGATAGACAGGATGAGTTTGACGAGGCAGAGCAAGCGCCACTGTCTCGCCACAAAATTTTGTATTACAACGCGTTTACTGAAGATTTGTTTTACTGGGATAACGATTTAGATACTGATGCGGAGCCGAAGCTAAAAATCCAACCCAATACGTTTACCGATTGGATTTTGCAAGACCAAGGGCAAGACATGAACGTGATCAGTACGTTCCAGCACTACACCAACGATAAACTTACGCCACGTTTTAATCCGCGATATACGTTAGAAGATAAAGACGGCAACCCAGTTACCGTTAAAGCCTTTTCTGAGGTGACGTTTTCACATCAGGGTGGGGATGATGAGTCGGATAGAAAAATTAAAATATCTAAGGGAGAAGAAAGTAACTTTATTTGGAGTATTTTTTATTCGCTGCTTGAGCAAGTGATTACCATTTTAAATGTACATGAAGATGTTGGCCGCGAAACTGACCAGTTTAACCAATTAGAATATGTGTTTATTGATGACCCAGTAAGTTCGTTAGATGACAACCATCTAATAGAGTTGGCTGTTGATTTAGCTCGTTTAATTAAGTCGAGTGATTCTGGTCTTAAGTTCATTATCACCACTCATAATCCGCTTTTTTATAATGTTTTGCATAATGAATTTAATCGAGCACCAAAGTTCGTTTTGCGCAAGCTTGATGATGGTCACCATGATTTGATTAAGCAAGAAAATGACTCACCCTTCTCGTATCACCTGTATTTAAAAAATGAATTAATGAAAGCAGCAGACTCAGGCGATATCCAAAAATACCACTTTAACTTTTTGCGAAATGTGCTCGAAAAAACCTCAACGTTTTTGGGTTACAAAGAGTGGGGCGAGCTGTTACCTAGTGTCAGAGGTAGTAGGGCTACGGGGCAAGTAAACCCGTATGCACGGGTGATCAATTTATATAACCATGCAAAACACGCAGGCCATGAAGTGGCCGAAGTCGAAGATGATCATAAGCGCGTCTTTAAGTTTTTGGTGAAAGAGATAGACAATATTTATAAAGGAATTCGCGCTCCACAAGGGACACAGGTTTAGGAATAGATATGGCAGAATACAAAACAATCGCAGAGTCTAAAAATTACATTGTTTTAGATAAATATACACGACAAGAGCAAATTGCTGAGGGCTATCAAAGTGAAGGTGATTTAGAGCGTGAGCTGATTCAGGATCTAAGCAACCAGGGCTATGAGTATTTACCCGCGCTTACGACACCAGATGCCATGATGGTGAATGTACGCAAGCAGCTACAAGCTCTAAATAAAGTTGAGTTTACTGATGCTGAGTGGGCTCGTTTTTGTGAGCAATACCTGAATACTCCAAGCGATAATATTCTCGATAAAACCCGCAAAGTGCACAGTGATTATATCTTCGATTTTGTTTTTGATGATGGTCATATCGAAAATGTCTACCTATTCGACAAGAAGATCATTGCTCGCAACAAAGTGCAGGTCATTAAGCAGTTTGAGCAAACGGGAAGCCATGCCAATCGTTACGATGTGACGATTTTGGTCAATGGTTTGCCTTTGGTACAAATCGAACTGAAAAAGCGTGGTGTAGCGATCCGTGAGGCGTTTAACCAAATACATCGTTACAGCAAAGAGAGTTTTAATGAAGAGAATTCGTTGTATAAGTTCTTACAGCTATTTGTGATCTCTAATGGCACCGACACGCGCTATTTTGCTAATACGACCAAGCGTGACAAGAACAGCTTTGACTTCACGATGAACTGGGCGAAATCAGACAATAAGTTAATTAAAGATTTAAAAGATTTTACGGCAACTTTTTTCCAGAAAGAAACCCTACTTGAAGTCATTTTGAAATACTCAGTATTTGATGTCAGCAATACCTTGCTCGTGATGCGTCCTTATCAGATTGCGGCTACCGAGCGAATCCTATGGAAAATAAAGAGTGCCTTTAACGCTAAGAACTGGAGCAACGCCGATAGCGGCGGGTACATTTGGCACACAACCGGTTCAGGTAAAACACTCACCAGCTTTAAAGCGGCACGGTTAGCCACGGAATTAGAATTTATAGATAAAGTCTTTTTTGTAGTGGACAGAAAAGACCTCGACTATCAGACCATGAAAGAGTATCAGCGTTTCTCGCCTGATAGTGTGAATGGTTCAGACAGTACTGCAGGGCTTAAGAGCAACCTTGACAAAGATGATAACAAGATTGTTGTTACCACAATCCAAAAGCTCAACAACCTAATCAAAAGTGAGAGCGATTTACCTATCTACAACAAGCAAGTGGTATTTATTTTTGATGAGTGTCACCGAAGCCAGTTTGGTGAAGCGCAGAAAAACCTGAAGAAGAAATTCAAAAAGTATTACCAGTTTGGCTTTACGGGTACGCCAATTTTCCCTGAAAACGCATTGAGTGCTGAAACAACGGGCAGTGTATTCGGTCAGCAGTTGCACACTTATGTGATAACCGATGCCATTCGTGATGAAAAAGTACTCAAATTCAAAGTGGACTATAACGACGTTCGCCCACAATTTAAGAGTATTGAGACTGAACAGGATGATAAAAAGCTCAGTGCCGCGGAGAACAAGCAAGCGTTTTTACATCCGATGCGGATCCGTGAAATATCGCAGTATATTCTGAGTCATTTTAACCAGAAAACGCATCGAGCGTATTCTGGTGCGAAAGGGTTTAACGCCATGTTTGCGGTAAGTAGTGTTGATGCTGCTAAAGCGTATTATGAAACCTTTAAAACATTGCAGGCCGAGGCTGAAAAGGGACCCACAAGTAAACCTCTGCGCATTGCGACTATCTTCTCATTTGCAGCTAATGAAGAGCAGGACGCCATTGGTGATATTTTAGATGAGAGCTTTGAAGTCAGTGCCATGAACAGCAGTGCGAAAGAGTTTTTGAACGCTGCGATTACGGATTATAACAAAATGTTTAAATCTAATTATGGCGTGGATAGTAATGGCTTTCAGAACTACTACCGTGACCTTGCCCATCGAGTGAAGAATCAAGAAATCGATCTACTTATCGTGGTGGGTATGTTTTTAACGGGCTTTGATGCACCGACGCTCAATACCTTGTTTGTTGATAAGAATTTACGCTATCACGGTTTGATGCAGGCATTTTCTCGCACTAACCGCATTTATGATGCAACTAAAACCTTTGGCAATATTGTTACCTTCCGGGACCTGGAACAGGCAACCATTGATGCCATCACCTTGTTTGGAGACAAAAATACCAAAAATGTGGTACTGGAGAAGAGCTATAAGGAATATATGGAGGGCTTTAACGATATTGTTACTGGCCAAGCGCGTCGAGGTTTTATCGATATCGTAAAAGAGCTGCAAGAACGCTTTCCAAATCCAGAACACATTGAAAAAGAACAAGATAAAAAAGAATTTGCCAAGCTTTTTGGTGAATACCTAAAAGCAGAAAATATTTTACAAAACTATGATGAGTTTGCTGGTTTAAAAGCGTTGCAAAACTTGGATACCAATGATGAACAAGCTGTCGAAGAGTTCAAGTCAAAGTACTATCTAGACGATGCTGATATCGAGGCAATGCAAACCATCGACATACCTAACGAGCGTGCTATACAAGATTATCGCTCTACCTACAACGATACCCGCGACTGGTTACGCCGCGATAAAGAAGGTCAGGACAAAGATAAGTCAACGGTAGACTGGGACGATGTGGTCTTTGAAATTGACTTGCTTAAATCTCAAGAAATAAACCTCGATTACATTCTTGAACTGATTTTTGATCACAATAAGAAGAACAAAAGTAAAGAAGGTTTGATTGAAGAAGTCCGCCGTATGATCCGAGGTAGCCTTGGCAATAGAGCGAAAGAGAGCTTAGTGGTTGATTTTATTAATCAGACAAACCTTGATGAGATCAATGACAAAGCTAGCATTATCGACTCCTTCTTTAAGTTCGCTCAAGCGGAACAGAAGCGCGAAGCTGATGTCATTATTGTCTCTGAAAAGCTAAATGCAGAAGCTGCCAAACGCTATATTGCTTCATCACTTAAGCGAGAGTATGCCTCTGAAAATGGCACTGCGCTTAATGAGGCGCTACCAAAACTTAGCCCTTTGAGTCCACAGTACCGAACCCAGAAGCAAACGGTTTTTCAGAAAATCGCCGCTTTTGTTGAAAAATTCAAAGGTGTGGGTGGACAGATATAAAAGTCATTAAGTGCTGAGCAGGGTGCAAGTTAACTAGCGAAAGTGTCTGAGTTTTATTGATTGCTAGGCTAATTGTCTATTACGTGGAAGGTGAGTTAAAGAAATGGAAAATGAAAACATTATAAGGTTTTTGTCATCAGACCTAAAAAGGAACTCAGTGTCTTCGAAGAGAGAGCCAATCAAAATTGATCTTTCTAACGATGACTTAGATGACGAGCTGGCCACATTTTTTCGTTTTATCAATAAAGTTTTGGATACTGATAACTTAGTCATACTGGCTGGTTCAGGCACGTCTTTAACATTCAATAGTCCTTCTCAGCAGAACCAATCACCTATCGCTCCAAGTATGTGGCACCTTTGGGATTATTGTAAAAGAGCAGATGAGAATCTTTTTCAATTGGTTTTGAAGGCGACGAATTATGATGTCCTTCAAAAACATCGTGAAGCAAACGGAGATGCAAAGCCAGATATTGAACTATTATTGTCTCTTTGCGATTCCTCTTTAGCCGTTGGGAACCTTTCAAATCAAAGAACTAATCAAGTAAGTTTCTTGAGCAAGCCAAAAACATAATTTTAGCTAAAACTAGCTTTACTGAATCGATCCCTGAATCAGACTGGTTTAGTCATGATAAATTTATGCGTGCAGTAGGTAGAAGGAGTGCTCAGCAACAACGACTTAAACTTTTCACGACTAATTATGACTTGGCTTTTGAGTACGCTGCATCAAATACTGGTTTTGTTGTTATTGATGGTTTTGAGTTTTCTAACCCTTCTTTTTTTAATCCTATGTGGTTCAAGTATGACATAGTGAACCGTGGGCAGTCCAAGAGCAGTGAGGGCGCATACATCTCCAATGTGGTTCAGCTATACAAGATGCATGGCTCTGTGGACTGGAGAAAATTTAACGGCAGAGTTAGAAAGTTAGGTGCTGATAGCAAAATTGGTGAACCTGTTTTTATCTATCCAAGTAGTAGCAAATATCAGACTTCTTATGATTCTCCTTACTTAGATATGATGACTTCTTTTTTGGAAGTAGTTAAACAACCCAAAACGGCCGTATTGTGTCTAGGCTTTGGTTTTAATGATAAGCATATAAATAATGCATTAACTATGGCGCTTAGGACTAATCCGGAGTTTATGCTAATGGTGGCAACTAAAGATCCATTTAGTGTAACTGGTTCTTTTAATAATGAAATTAGGAATCTGCTAATGGCTGCTATTGACCATGGGGATGGCAGAATCGCGATAGTGGATTCAACGTTTAAACAGTTTTCTTATCTGCTACCTGAGCGAAGATCAACAACTCCCGAGGATGAACTCTTCGAAGCATTTGAAAAGATCACAGCGAACATTAAATAGGAGTTACTATTCATGGAGCGGAAAAAGTGGTTTTCCCCGTATGATCCAACAAGACGGATTGGTAGCGTCATTAGCGTATCTGCAACCGAGCTAATCATTAACTTATCTAAAGCGGGCTCTGGTGAGCCCAGTTGGTCATTCGGAAATCGAATAGCAGCTGGAGAAGTAAATGAATTTGTATTCATCGATATAGGTGAAACAGCGATACTTGGGCGCTTAGTGAAAGTGTGGATTGAGGGAGGAGAGAGATTAAGTGTTGACGGTTTGGCTGATAAACCATCCGCAAATCACCCTATTGGACTGGTTCAATTATTGGTGAGTCTGAATCCAGCTAGTGGTCGTAACTACAAAGGAATTAAGCAGCATCCGAGATTAGGTAGCCAAATATATTCAGCTCACCCGTATCTGGTATCAATAATCGCTGAAGGTAAACAAGATGAGAAGCCTGGCCAAATCCATTTACCATTAGCCTCACTTCCGCATGATGAATCCGTAACTGTTCACATTACTCCAGAAAAATTATTTTCACGCCATTGCGCTATTTTAGGGGCAACTGGTGGCGGGAAAAGTTACTCAATGACAAACATCATTGAGCAAGTGATTAAAGCTGGAGGCAAAGCAATTATTATCGACCCGACGGGGGAATATGAGTCACTGGGCTGTGATAGTTACTATGTTGGCAATCATACAAATGCAACACCGTTGAATCAGTTAACTTTTCCACATTAGCAGTTTACAGACTCAGATATTAGAGCATTTTTAAGGCCTTCAGCGCAAAGCCAAGCGCCTAAATTAGAGGCGGCTATTGAGAGTCAAAAAATAGTGTGGCAATTTTGGCAGCAACACAATCATGGGCTTGATATTACTGCAAATTATCTTTTGAACAAATCAGGCCAAGCAAAGGCATCTTACGAAGCCGCTCTGTTATCTATGAATAGCTCTATTCAAACAGCTCCATGGTTGTTTAAAAACATTGCCGATCAGATTGTAAACGAGTGTGTGTGGCCTAATGGAGGTACTGGTAATAATCCTAACCCCACTATTTGGGGCGGTAGAGCTGATAATGATGTCGGCCACTGTTTAAACCTGATAGCTCGAATTAAAGCCTATTCAAACAATCCCAATTTAAAATGGATGATTGACGCAGATGATGAATTAAAAACCTTACCTAACCTTATTGATGAGTTTTGTTCACCAATAAGTAACAA
The DNA here is from genome assembly GCF_020381325.1 of Providencia vermicola. Taxonomy (GTDB): domain Bacteria; phylum Pseudomonadota; class Gammaproteobacteria; order Enterobacterales; family Enterobacteriaceae; genus Providencia; species Providencia vermicola. Next base: position 135,435 of record NZ_JAGSPI010000004.1, on the reverse strand, counting down.
TAATGTGTTGAGATTAGATCTTTCTGAAGTTCCATTTGAAGCAAACTCAAGAGAAATACTTGTTAATGCCATAGGTAGAAAGTTGTTATCTGTAGCGAGGCAAGGCGCAATAAATCATGGTGCACCTCTATTAGTATTTATTGATGAAGCTCATCAATTTCTAAATAAGCGTATCGGTGAAGAAACGAATAGATTTGAGTTGGATGCCTTTGGAAATATAGCTAAAGAAGGTAGAAAGTATGGTTTGAATACTATCATTGCTACTCAGCGGCCACGTGACATTCCTGAGGATGTTTTAAGTCAGATTGGTACACTGATAGTGCATAGGTTGACTAATCAGCTGGATCAAGAAATTGTAAAAAAAGCTGTTGGTGCTATTGATCAACGTTCAGCGTCTTTTCTACCTGTATTGGGACAAGGAGAAGCGCTGTTGTTAGGAGTCGATTTCCCATTCCCTATGACAGTGAAAATGAAACGTCCTATAAATGCACCAACTTCGAAAAGTGCTAGCTTTTCTAAAAGTTGGAAACCTTTGCAAAATTAGATTCAATTAATAATATGAATAGCATCCATTATTGTAATGTATAGATGGAATTAAAATCGAATAAATAATGCATTATTAAATGTATTACCTTTCAATTTCTTTAATCTAGAAAGCACATTAAAAATCACGTTTTGAGGGACTACATGATACTGTTTGACTCCGCGTTATTTAGCGATAAAAAATAAAAAAGGCGTGTTCCCCCGGCTACAATGGCTACATGTAGCCATTGTAGCCGGGCCCATAGTGTATTGTAGAGAAATTATTGTGTGTTGGCTTGCTGATCTAACTTTTTATGCACGATGTGTAACGTTTCAACTAATACGTTTCTTTCGAGTTCACTGTCTTCAGATACTCCCATAAAAGAAGCGATAGCTTCTTGTTTTTCATCTGGTGCCTTCAGATATTTCATTAACACGGGTAAGCAGCCAATGCAATTAATTAGGGTACAATGATTTAAGATGCCAATTAGGTTTTGAGTGAGCTCTCGACGGGTCAGTACCTTTTGTTCAATTATTAAATCGGCAAAATGTTCACTAGAAATATCATCAATATAATGGAGCTGGTCATCAAGTTTTTCAAGAGCGGTATTAACCTCACTTAATAATCCTGAGATCGTTTGAGAATAATATTCAATTTTTTCGTCCTCTTCATTGGAGGTAACTGTGGTAATGAGTGTGTTGTAGATTTTAATTGCTCGAAGGATTGTTAAATTATTTGGGTCTGTGATGATGGGATTATTTAGTGATGATGGGATTATTTAGTGATGCTGTTGAACCCAGTGCAAAATCAGCATACTCACCTTGCGAATTTAAAATCGGATTAATTAAATGCAGTAGTGTCCCATTTTTTATTGTGTTTTTCTGTAGCTTTATTTTCAATGCGAGGTTAATGTTTGCAAAGGCTGCTTTTAAATATCCGTAAGGTAATTCTTCAGATAACATTTCATGCGTCAGTTGATACGCTTCTTCAAGTTTTTTATTGTGCAATAAATCGATGATTACAGTGAGTTTAGCATAGGGAGCTAATAAGGGAATATCCGCTCTTTTTTCAAACCAACGTTTTAAATTTTTAAATTCATTTTCAGTATGATTAGCGGAAGGAAAGTCTCCTTTAAATATCATCGATTTTAAATAATTAATCGCCAGGCTGTACTGTTCTATACGATCTTTTTTTGGGGTAATCACATTGGCATAATGAATAAGGGTTTTCGCACATTCCTCTAATAAACCTTTGTCGTAATCAAATCGATAGAGATACATATGTAGAGAAGATAATAGATGGGATGAGCGCATATTTTCCTCCATCAATTCACGATAATGCTGAGTAATGAGAGGTACCCACCCTGTGGTATTTTGAAGTCTTAATAAGGTATTTAAAGACGTATAGGTCTTTTCAAATGCGTCAAGTGCGTTTTCGAAATTCTTCGCTTCAAATTTGCAAATATTAATGGCGTGTTTAATTGAGCTTGTTTTTTGGTTTTTGCCACACCGGATATTATCAATCAGTGAGTTAATTCCCATTAAACTCTCTTTCGGTTGTATGCCTTGTTGTTTAAGGACTTTTTTCAAGTAATGCTTGGCACCTTGAAATAGGTGTTTAGGATCTGAGTTATCAAAGGGGAAGTCATCACTCAATAAAAAGGCCTGTATATGGTGATAAAAGCTTTGGGGCTGCGCATTTTGAGTATGGCGATTGAGAGTTTTATACATATCGAGTGCAATAATGGCGGGTATCGCTGTTTCCATATATTTTTTTGTGATGATATCTCTTTCTAAGTCGGAATAAACCACTGCATGCACAACTTCGTTATACAGTTGGTCGTATTTATAGAATACATCACGCCTGTCTTCCTGACTATAAACCGCCTCGGCATCTATCATGCCAATGATTTTATTGTAATAGATATCAAAAAACTTTTGATGTAATGAAAAATCTGAAGTTTCATATTTATCTCGCATATTCAGTGCGTTACCGGTGATGTCTTTTGTATTTAGCTCGAATACTCGACAAACCGTTAACATAATACTGACAAAATTGTGATGACTCATGCGCTCTTCCTAAATTGGTTTCCAAATTTGTACGGGGAAATACTGCCAGAATTTGTGGCAAAGTCTACTTCGAACGAAACACACTTGGAGGACATAAAATGTCAACATCAATTCAACCCTTACGTATTCTTCGCATTACAGAACTTACCAAGGCGCTGGGAATTTCACGTTCCAGTATTTATGAAAAATTGAATCCACGTTCAAAGTATTATGATGACACGTTTCCAAAACCAATTAAGCTTGGCGCTTCATCGGTTGGATGGCTATACAGTTCGGTGGAAAAATGGGTTGCTTCACGTGAAGTTTAGGTGTCTATCAAATTTAAGGGGCAAGAAAAATGTCAAATGACAATCCAGAACTGTGTTTGCAGTTGAAAGTTTTACCTGAATTTTTTCAGCAGCTGATCGGGCACATACACACTCAAACAGGGGCGAGCCCAGATATTATTTTACCCACCCTATTAGGGGTTATGGGGATGGGGTGTCAGGATAACGTTGATGTTCAACCTATCGAAGGGCTTCGTTATCCGACTTCGCTCTATACGCTCGTGCTTGCCAAGTCGGGCAGTAAAAAGACATCGGTATTCAGAATGCTGATAGCACCCGTTATTCAGTGGGAAAAAACACAAAAAAGAGAATATGGTTCAGCACAGGCGGAGTATCAACGACATGAGGCTATTTGGAAAATAGAGCTAAAAGCTCATGAGAAATATTATCAAAAAGTACTTAAGGATAAAGGTGATGTGGCTGAGGCTCGTCGTCAGTTAGATGAATGCCTACAACAAGCACCTGTTAAGCCGGTTCAACGGCGTTTAATTATCAATGATCCCACCAGCGAGGCATTAACTCGGGAATTAGGGCAAGGGTATCCAGTGTTAACATTGGCCTCAGATGAAGCTGGAGCTCTGTTTGACGGTAATCTATTTCATAAAATTTCGTTATTAAATTCACTCTGGTGTGGCGAGAGTATTTCGGTGAGCCGTGTTTCACGCGACAGCTACTTTATTTCAGATGCCCGTTTTAGCATCTTGTTAATGTTACAACCGGAATTGCTTAATCACTATTTGAGGAAAAAAGGCACGAAATTTCGGTATTCTGGTGGACTAGTCCGTTTTTTACTCGTGGATTTGAACAATTCCTTAACGCGACTGGATGACTTGAAAACGTTACCACTGAGCGATCAGGCATTTAAAACTTTCTCTTCTATTTTGACCGACCATTTAGACAAGGCTACATTGCGAAGAGAGCATGGCAGTGAACGTCAGTGTATCACGTTAACGGCGGAGGCACAAAAACGCTGGTATGAACAGCAGCGAATCATATCAGATTGTATGAAGCGGAACACGGCATTATCACATTATGAAGATTTTATTGCACGCTATATGGAGCATGCGTCGAGAATTGCGGCAGTGATGCAGGTTTTTATGGCACCGAATTCAACGCTGATCACAGAAGAAACCTTGAATGCGGCATTTTATATTACACAGTGGTATCTCAATCACTTTATTGCTAAAACTGATGAAACGAGGGAGTCAAGTGATGCTGAAAAATTAATCGATTGGCTTGAGAGTCATTTAGTGAGTAATGGGTCTTATAATTTTAGAACGAATTATATTATTAAATATGGACCAAGAGCTGTTAGACATAGTGAGCGTTTAGAGCCAGCTATTAACCAATTGGAAAGAGAGGGGAAACTGAAAAAGTTTATTCAAGATGGTATTGGTTATGTGGGATTTATTGGTGCAAAAATGACACCTGAAGAGCTAGCCGAACGATTGAATATTCCGTTCAGTAGTAGAGGGGTATTCATACTCAATAACTCACCAAAATAAGGATAACTTCAGAGTTATTTTTAATAATATCAGTGAGTAGGATTATATCACCAAACTAGGTTTATTGCGGTTTTGGGGAGGGGGAGTCTGTTTTTTATTGGATGGAATTATGTCGGTATAGGTATTATATACCATCTTACTGAATGCAATATTAATTTCAAATAATAGCACTCATCAATCAACAAAGCAATGATTATCTAATCACCGTACCTATTGTGTCTATAACTTATAGTGTTATGGACACGATAGGTGCTTAAACATGAATACAGATATCGCTATTTCTATGATAGTAAGGTAATAAAAATGTCATCTTATGCATTAAGTGAACCAGAATTTAATCACCTGATAACTCTCGCGAGTGATCGTTATGATTCCTCCATATCGTATTATATTCTTCGTCGATTACTGGCAGTAGTTGATAATACACTAGAACACTATAACCTAGTATTTGCAATCCGAGTCGATTTACGATTCGCTCAGGATCATATTCCTGATGCCCCAGATATGCCGGTATGTTTTCAACGCACAGATGAGCGAGCTATTACCCGTTTTATCGAGTCACTGAAAAGTCAACTGAAAGCAGCACATCACAGTTCTGGACGTTCTGGTACACCGACACTCCCTTATTATGTTTGGGTAAGAGAACGTAACGAAAGTGAATACGCACACTATCATCTAGTTTTGTTATTCAATGCTGACGTTTATAATTATCTTGGTAACTATTTACAAGATGACGCCAATAATATGGCGACTAGAATACAACGGGCATGGTGTAGTGCTATTGGCTTGGTTTACCCGGACTACGCGCCATTAGTTAACTTTCCAGAGAATCCCGTATTTCGATTTGATAGACGAGATGCTCTGACTAGTAATTCCAATTATTTGGATTTCCTATTACGAATAGCGTATCTGGCTAAAATGAATACCAAGGAGCTCATTACTGACTTTAGAAACTTCGGAACAAGTCAGATTTAATAAGTATTCTTTCGGTATGAAAGTCTGGACTTCGGTTGACAATTAGTTTTTTCTAGTTGCAGCCGGAGGTCAGATATGATGAATATTAAAGCTAAACGAGATATTGCACATAAAACAAAAATCTTAAATCATGCCCGCGAAAGCAAAAACATTGCTAAAACTTGTCGTCATTTTGGGATCAGTAGAGAAACTTTTTATACTTGGAAAAGAGCTTATGAACGAGATGGCGAGAAAGGATTAATCAATAATAAACCCTGTCCTGAAAATCCAACCAGAAGAGTTGCAAAACATATCGAAGAGCTGGTTATTTATCTGCGTACGACTTACCATTTTGGCCCCCAGCGCATCGCTTGGTATCTTCTGCGGTTTCATAACATCAAAATATCACGCTCTGGCTGCTACTATGTATTACTAAGAAACAAATTAAACCAACTTCCCCAAAATCAGCGAAGTCGCTCTAAACCACTATTTAAACGTTATCAGAAACAAGTGCCTGGGCACCATGTTCAAGTTGATGTGAAGTGCCTATTTTTTAATACGCCAGATGGTCAACGAAATAAACGTTTTCAATATACGGCGATTGATGATGCGACACGGATCAGAGCACTTAAAATTTATGAAAAGCACAATCAGGCTAATGCCATTGATTTTATTAATTACGTTGTAAATAAATTTCCCTTTAGAATCAAAACGATTAGAACGGATAATGGCCACGAATTCCAATCAAAATTTAATTGGCATATTCATGATCTCGGGATGGAGCATGTTTATATCAAGCCAGCTACCCCCAGATTGAATGGGAAGGTAGAGCGTTCTCATTTAACAGATAAACAAGAGTTTTATCAATTAATCGATTATAAGGATGATGTCGATTTACATGAAAAATTAGCTGAATGGGAGGCTTTTTATAATTATCATCGCCCCCACTCAGCTCATGCTGGTAAAACACCGTATGAAGTGTTAAAAAATAAGCTTGGTCTTTAAGACTTAACCTCAGTCTTTAAGACTTAACCTCAGCCGAGGTTCTGAGTGACACAATTAAGGGGAAATACCCTATTTAAACAAATAGTTATTTCCCTGTTTTTTTGCGGAAACTAAGCATAGCTTGCTGTGATAATACGATATTCGCCCTCAATTATAGCTCCCTCATGTTGCCATTCATCGAAGGATTTTTTACGTTCAAATGATCTTTCATTTGCTTGCAAAACAATGTTAAGGTTTTCTTGTAGTGCTTGATAAACAGGGAAAAGTTGATTGATAAAATCTTTATCGTTTAACGCTTCTAATAGGCCCTTACGTTGCATTTCTAGCATTGAAACAATTTCTGCTACTAGCTCTCTGAATTTAGCTTCTTCTTGGGCCTTTTTATAACTATCCCATGCTTCCAAAAGAAGACCAGCCACAGCAATGGCCGCATTTGCTTTGGCGGCGAAGTTAACAGCTCCCCAGGGCTTAAATTTCATATATTTAGCCAAATCCACGCCGACCATTTTACCTACAGAGACAATGCCGTCGCGAGCAGCTAATATATGAGTATTATTTAGTTTGATATTTTTTAGGCTAGAAATACCTTTGACAGCTAAATCAGCACCAACTGAGGTTTCAAATCGAGCTATTTCATTATCAAAATCTAGGCTAATACGATGTAATCCACTAGAAATAGATTGACACTGACGACTAAATTCGGTTTCTATTTTTGTATTTAATACAATGCCTTCTGCACCAATTTCATTTTCATAAAAATCGTTAAACGTGGTTAGATCGGTGCCTTTTACTTGGCGAATAAGTGAAGTGAAATGCTCATTAACAAAATTTATTAATTCTATACGAGTGCGGATAATTTTATTTTCTATCGATGCCAATTCATTTTTCAAATGTTGTGTTGTATCTGATAGCTGGTTCAATTTATCATCTAATAAACTCTGTTGTTGCCGTACGATTGGCATTTGTTTGCCTAATATGTCTTGAATAATGCTTTTTTGAGTTTCTATTACAATAGGAGTGGCTCCTCCATTTTGTTCTATTGTTTGCTGTGTTGCTTTTTGCAAAGTTGCAATTCGGGATATTTCCTTAAATTCATCTAAATGCTCTAACCAATAGGATGTACCTTCACCAAATGGATTGGCTGAGATACCCACAATTTTTATGTTTTTTTCTTCTTGAACAGTCAACTTAATTAAGTTTTTTAAACGGGTAATTACATTTTGTTTTTTTATTTTTAGATTTTCGTGATAATCCCATTCATCTTCAATATCAGCGACTTCATCGAAGCGACTGAGAACAAAGATTGTACGAGGAAGTAGATTCAGTTCACGAAATAGCCAGGTTAAATCCTCTCCATGGCTTTCTTTCACTGGGTTAACTGAATTCATAACATACAGCACTAAATGTGCTTCACTAACATATTTTTTTGTTATTTCTTTATATTTTTCAATTTCTCCAGCACTATTGAGTTGTTCTTTAAAACCGAATAATCCAGGAGTATCAATTAGCTCAATGTCGTCATCTAAACGGTATACTTGCACTTCATTAGATGACTCCTGCTGGCTAATATTCATACTTTTATCTAAACGTTCTAACCAAGCGGATGCAATGGATGTTTTACCTTCAGAAAAACCACCAATCAAAGCTACTTTTAATATTTTTTCCTCTGCAGTTTTGAGTGCTGTTGTTAATTTTTTGATTAAATTTACATCTGGCTCTAAACCAAAATCACGTCCTTTTTCAATAAATTCAGCTAATTTTTGTAGTATTTGATAGTTCTTTTCTTGCTGATATTTAAATTCAGTTACAGTATTACTCATAACAATTCCTTTTTATTTAGTATTTAATATGGTTAGCGATAGTCGTTAATTCAGTATTAGCTTGTCTTAATGAGTTATTGATAGCAGTACATTGTTTTACTGGCAGCTCAAGTTCACTTTGGATCTTTTGCACTTCTACCAGCATTTCTTGCTGAATTTCTCCTATGATTTTATTTATCTCTTTTTCGACGGTTCCATTTGCATTACGTAAGATCTTATTAACTTCTTTTTTTTGTTGGGATTTTTTATAACCTGAGTCAAAAAATCCCCAAATAGATTTTGCTATACCAACTAATGAACCAACTAGGGCGATTGCTCCTCCAACAAATGCTAGCGTCCATCCCACAGGATTTGTTGCCAAAAAAGCAATACCCAGAGCACCACCAACACCACTAGCAATTAATCCACTTATTTGTAGTCCATTATCAACATTAATATTAAATTTAAAATTTTGTTGAAAATTAAGATTGTTATTTTGTTTGATAACAATATTCTTTAAATGTTGACTTGAACGGTCAATAATATTTCTAATTTTTTCACCAAAAATATCGGCTTCATTTTCAATAGCATGTTTAAGATCACTTTGTATAGTGATAGCTTTTTTTTCTAATATATTTTTTAGATCGCGTTTAAATTCATCATTGCTTATATCATTATCAATTCTTTCGTAAATATGCGTTTGTACCTGATCGTGAAAATTACGGCAAATTTTACTCCCTATAGCATTTAATGTGCCGATAAATTCATCTAAAGCAGCATTAATTTTTGATTTTGCATTTGAAACTTCACTTTTTACATTTCTATTTAAATTAGAAAATTCAGTTTGCAATTTTTGTAATTCAGTTAAAGACTCTTTGAGTGTTTTATAAGCTTTATTTAAATTTGATTGCTTAATTTTATTTCTGTAATCGCCAATAATTGCAGTCTTTAAATGAGTGATAAAATCAGTCACACCACTTAATGATAAAATGGTTTTTGGGTCACCAAATTTGTCTAAAAACTTTTTTTGTTCTCTGGCTTCTTTGCTACCAGGTACGATACATTCTGTCAGTGCGAGATAAGCTGGGCGAGCACTTACAACTAAGCTTCCGTAGTATTGTTCTTGTAATTCTGATTTTAATTTTTCATTCATGGCCGCCAAACTGTTACTGTTATCTTCATTTAATAGTGGTGATGTGAGTTGACGCGGACTGTTCGCAGGGTGGTTGTATATAGACCATACTTCACTTTGTGCGGCAAGATGTTTTTTAATTCTTTCCAGCGTTCCTTTTGTCGTTACATTTTCACCATCACTCGTTTGTGGTGGGCGTGCTGTACGAGTAACATAAAATACAGCGTGGGCTTTGCGTACAGCCTCTTCAATTGGCGTACTTACAATCGTTTCATCACCTTCGATACCCGGAACATCAATTAAAGAAAATGCTTGTCCATCGACATTAAAGTCGAAAGAAGTATTATTACGAGTAAAATCAGAACGACCATCCCCAATAATCTGCCCATCAGCAAAATCGGTTAATTTCTTAGCATCATTATCTAAACGGTTTTTTTCTCGCTCAGCTTGTTGTTGTTTTTGTTGTAGCTTTTGCTCCTTTTGACTTAATAGGGTGAGTTCTTGCTGTTTTTTCTCTTGTATTTGTTGAAGAGCCGCAGTTGCCTGTTGTTTTTCTTGTTGTTGGCATTGTAGGAGTTTTTGCTGCTTAATTTGTTGTTGTTTCTTCACTTGTGAACAGTGATCTTCAAGCTCAATAAGCTGTTTTTCTTCATGAGATTTGAAGAAGCAGGCTATTATTTTTTGTATCCAAGTTTGCTCTGCTTTTAGTTTTTCCACTAATTCACTTAAGTTAAAAATTTCAGACTCAATTTCGTTTATCGTATTGTTATGTCTTGTTGCCAATATTTTTGACTCTTGGATGTTTTTCTCTTTTGTTTGGCGAATGGTTAACTCTGCTTGTATAATTGGCTCAGCATATTTTTTCGACAATTCGGTTATTTCTTGTTGTATTTCTTCAATCGCTTTCGTCATATCCATAATTATACGACAAACTTTATCAAATGCTTCTTGCGTTAATCCAAGCTGCTGTTGGATTTCTTTAAACTTTGACTGACTCTCTTTTTTAGTTTTTTCGCAGAGATATAAACGTAAAGCTTCAATTAAAGTTGATTTACCTGCATTGGTTTCACCATAAAAAGCAATAGTAAAACGTTTCCATTCGCTATTTTCTTTTAATTTTTCTAGTTCTTCTTGAATATGGTTGTTGAGTAAACTTAAGTTGTCCATTGCATCAGAAATATCTTCTGCTAATCGTTCATCAAGTTGTTCTTCTGTTAATTTTCCTGTAACCGCTTGTATTTGTTTCTGAATTTTCTCATATATTTCGTTAGATAGTTCGTACATGGCTTCCCTTTCATTTATTACTTTTTTATTAATTTTATGGTGATGGTAAATCACTATATTGAAACTATTTTAGATAAGTATAAGATATTTTTAAATGTTTTTAATATATTCTGATAAAATAATTATCAATACCTTATAAGCATATTTAGAATGTTTTTTTGATGAATAATCAGAAAGATAGTAAAAAATTTATTAAGAACCTATCCCTGAAGGGACATGTATTCAATATTTATATCATCATTGTTCGAGTTCCATAAATGTCCCAATGAACTTACCATGTATTTCTGTTAACTTTGAGTATAGTACCAGCTAAATTTAGCTGGTACACAGTAAATTACCCAACTAACGATATTCCCCTTATCCCGCCTTCTATAATACTTCCCCTGTCAGCCGATTCAATAAAATCAGCCCACCATTGCATCATAGGGCGTCTTTGCTCTAGGTAGTCACTACGATTATAGGCACGTCTAACTTCGTTTTTATCAACGTGGGCAAGGGCGGCTTCAATAACATCGGGTGGGAAGCCTTGCTCATTTAGGGCGGTACTAGCAATTGAGCGTAGACCGTGAGAAACCAAGACACCGCCGAACCCAGCGCGTTTTAATGCTGCATTGACGGTTTGGCTATTCATCGGTTGGGCAGGCTTGATACGGCTAGGAAAGATAAACTCACGATGACCACTGAGTGGTTTCATTAGCTCTAGAATAGCTAAAGCAGCGTCAGACAATGGAACGGTGTGCTCACGGTTCATCTTCATTCTAGCAGCCGGTATCTTCCATTCCTTGGTTTCAAAGTTGATTTCATCCCAACGGGCTTCAGCGGCTTCGGCAGGGCGCGAGATGGTGAGTAGCTGCCACATAAACAAACATCTGGTAGGTAAGATAATATTAGCTGTACGCATTGTCTGCATGAGCTTTGGTAGCTGATCAGGGGGAATACTTGGCATATTCTTTTTCTTGGGTTTTTCAAAAGCTTTGCCAATATTGATACTCGGTACGGCATCAATTAAGCCAGTATTTTGAGCATAGATCATCACTTCGTTGATACGCTGACATAGGCGACGAACCGTTTCTAGCGCACCTCTAGCTTGAACCGGTTGTATTGCTTGAACCAATATATGCGCTTTGATATCGGTAACGCTGATGTCACCAATGGCAGGGAACACATCTCGTTCAAGTGAGCGCCAGATATCATTACCATAATCTTCGGTTACGGTGGACTTCTTCACTTCCCACCAACGTTCAGCGACAAGTTGAAAGGTATTGGTTTTAGCCTCTTGAGAGTTTCTTATTTGATCTTTCTGATATTCTTGAGGGTCAATATCTTTTGCCAGTAATGAGCGAGATTCTGCTCTAAGTTTTCTAGCATCTGAAAGTGTGACTGCAGGGTAGGCCCCAAAACTTTGTTTGGTCCTTTGTTTTGTATACGGGCGGTAGTAACGGAATTGCCATAACTTGCTTCCGCTAGATTTGATTAGCAGTGTGAGTCCATCACCATCATACAGCTGATAGTCCTTGTCCTGTGGTTTAGCTGCTTTGATTTCGGTATCGGTTAATGGCTTTGTTTTTCTTGCCATGAAAAATCTCCATGCGTTTAGGCCCAACAAAGATGTTAGTTCTTTTCGTTGGGCCTATCAATGGGCCTAAAGGAATTAGCTTGGGTGGGATAAAATAGGACAGCGTAGGACATAAAAAAGCCCGTAACTCATTGAGTTAGCGGGCTTTTCAGTCTTCTTTGGACGTCCTTAGAAGATAATTTGGTGGAGCTGGCGGGAGTTGAACCCGCGTCCGAAATTTCTACATCCTCGGTACTACATGCTTAGTCTAGTCTTTAAATTCATTTGCCAACTGCGGACAGACACGCCATCAACAAACTATCCTGATTAAATTTAACGCTGCAACCCCAGGCAAGGCATTCACGCGATCTCTTTTGGGTTTGACCTCTCTTGATCCCCGTCCTAAGAGCGGAGGCTAGGGAGAGAGGGCTCTAAGCAGGTTATTAAGCTGCTAAAGCGTAGTTTTCGTCGTTTGCGACTATTTTTTTGCGGCTTTTTACGAGGCCAACCGCCCCTCGGCATGCACCTTGGGTTTCGCAAATCCCGTCGAATCCAGAATCAGCCCCAAGTTGTTGAACGCAGTATAACAGAAAATTATCCTATAAAGCTAGGACTTAGCGATTAGAATGTTTCATTATACGTGCTTTATCAAGTTGCCATTCACGTTCTTTGATATCAGAACGCTTATCGTGGGCTTTTTTACCCTTTGCAACACCGATTTTTACTTTACACCATGCATTTTTCCAATAGAGAGAAAGTGCGATGACGGTGTAACCTTCACGGTTGACTTTACCATAAAGGGTGTCTAATTCACGTTGATTTAACAATAGTTTACGACTACGTGTTGGATCACAAACAACATGAGTAGAAGCAACGTTAAGAGGCGTAAAGTTAGCACCAAATAAATAGGCTTCGCCATCTCTCAGTAATACGTAACTATCACCGATGTTGGCTTTGCCAGCACGCAGTGATTTAACTTCCCAACCTTGTAGGGACAAACCCGCCTCGAACTCCTCTTCGATAGAATATTCGTGGCGAGCACGCTTGTTCATAGCAATTGTTGCTGAACCGGGTTTATATGGTTTTTTCTTTGTCATAGTGCAATCATTATACTGTAAGCTGAGTCGAAAGAAATCTTTCTGCGTTGATATTTTTTTGATTGTGCATTTCTTGCCCTGTGTGGGTTTTGTTTTTTGTTTAACCAATCAATAGTGCTATTATATGCCCAGTTTTTAGGGATAGGAATTGATATGCCACAGATTAGTCGCTCTGCGTTAGTCCCTTTTAGCGCAGAACAAATGTATAAACTCGTAAATGATGTGATTTCATACCCAAGCTTTTTACCTGGGTGTGTGGGGAGTCGTATTATCAGTCACAGTGCTGAGGAAATGACGGCTTCTGTTGAGGTATCCAAAGCGGGAATTAGCAAAACGTTCGTTACCAAAAATGTGCTTGAAGACAATAAGTGCATACATATGCAATTAGTAGAAGGGCCGTTTAGTAAGTTGTCTGGCGGATGGAGATTTATTCCTCTCAGTGCGGATGCTTGTAAAATCGAGTTTCATCTTGATTTTGAATTCACCAATAAACTGATAGAACTAGCATTTGGCAAAATATTTAAAGAGCTTGCTAATAATATGGTTCAGGCTTTTACATTAAGAGCTAAGGATGTTTATAGTGTCTGATATCAATGTTGAAGTGGTGTATGCACTGCCAGAGAAGCAATATTTACTATCCGTAAAGCTTACTGAAGGTGTAACAATAGAAGAGGCAATTATCGCTTCAGGTATTCTTTCACTGCGTGACGATATTGATTTAAAAAAAAATAAAGTAGGGATATATAGTCGTCCTGCAAAACTTTCTGATACTGTGCAAGATGGGGAGCGGATTGAAATCTATCGTCCTTTGCTTGCAGATCCAAAAGAATTACGCCGTAAGCGTGCTGAAAAATCGAAAGAAGCGAAAAGTAATTAAACTTCAGTTAATTGATAAACCGAGCTATTTGCTCGGTTTTTTGTTTATGTTTGCTGTGACTTTATAGCCTAGAAGGCATTATCAGACATTTATAAAAACACAAGTAACTACCTGCTAAGGCTCGGTTATGGGTAGTTACATTTTTAGTTCTATATTAATGCATATGCATTATTAGTCAGCGGTTTTAGTCTCAGCAGCTTCCATCGATTCCTGAGCTGCAAGGTTCTTCTCATTTTTGATGTCAGTAAGAATACCGTTGCGATCAAAAATAAGTGTCAGAGTTTCTTGCTTGACCGGATCATGCCCCAGCTCTTGACGGAATACGTAATACCAGGTTTGAGTACCAAACGGGTCGGATAACATTGGTGTGCCCAAAGTATAAGCGACCTGTTGCTGTGTCATTCCTTTTTGGATCTTAGCAACATCTTTCGCTGTGAGGTAATTACCTTGGTTAATGTCTGGGTGATAGACAAGACGTTCCATCATTGAACAGCCCGTAGACATTAATGCGAGTGATAGTGCAGCAGCAGTTAACAATTTATAACGCATGGATATCTCATTCCTTTTGGAGTCAGAACATCAATGATAATCGACATTGATACATTTTAAAACCTTCCTTATCGACTCTAAGACCACATGAGCGCAAAAAAGTTGTCAAAAATTACGCTGCAAGCAATTCTTTTGCATTTGCCAACGTGTTTTTTGTGACCTCAGAACCTGCTAGAAGCCTTGCAAGTTCTTGTAATCTTGCTTTTTTATCTAATAATTGCATGTGAGTTTCAGTTTCAATGCCATTTGTTTCTTTGCTCACATAAAAATGATGATGACCACATCCCGCAACTTGTGGTAGATGCGTTACACACATCACTTGCGTCGATTCGCCGAGTTCACGTAATAATTTACCCACAATGGCAGCAGTAGGGCCACTAATACCAACATCAACCTCATCGAAAATTAATGCGGGGGTATCCATTTTTTTCGCAGTAATCACTTGGATAGCAAGAGCTATGCGTGAAAGTTCGCCACCTGAAGCGACTTTTGCTAGTGCTTGATGTGGCTGCCCTGGATTGGTTGTAACATTGAATTCAATTTTACAAGCGCCATCAATTTGGAGTTGTTCTGGTATAAATTTTACATCAATTGTGAATAAGCCATGAGGCATTGATAATTGGTGCATGCTATTTGTAATAAGTGTGCTGAGTTCTTGTGCATAATGTAAACGAACATGGTGCAAGCGTTCTGCGTAAGAGAGAGCTTTTTGGTGGTCAGCAAAGACTTGTGCATTTAGTGCCTCACAATCTTCGTTTTGGTTAGCAATTTGCGCTTGTTCAGATGAAAGCTGTTGAAATAATTCAGGTAGAGCCTCGGGAGCAATGCGATGCTTGCGCGCTAAGCTAATTTGCTTAGAAATGCGCTGTTCAAGTTCAAACAAGCGATTAGGATCTAGCTCATATTGGTCGCAATAATGTTTTATTTCATCGCTGACTTCACTGACTTGTATTGATGCTTCTTCGAGCATATCAAGTAACCCTGAGAATTTAGGGTTTAGTGCAACAAGATCGGTTAATTCACTTTTTGCCATGTTTAGCAGGCTGATGACATTAGCACCATCATCTTCAGACAAAATTTGTGCTGTATTTTGCCCAATCGTTAAAAATTGACCATGATTGGCGAGTTGTTTGTATTCTTGGTCAATTTCCTCAAATTCACCTTGGACAGGAAGAAATTCATTAAGCTCTTTTAAATGGTAATCCAGCAGTTGCTGACGTGATTCACGTTCTTGCATTTGCTTTTGAAATACAGCGAGTTGCTGACAGGAATCATGCCATGTTTGCCATGCTTTTTTCATTTGTACAAGCAATTCTTGCTGATTTGCATAGGCATCAAGTAAGGATTTTTGATGAGTATTATCAAGCAACAGTTGGTGAGCATGTTGGCCATGAATTTGGATTAATAGGGTGCCTAATTCTCTGAGTTGAGATAAGGGAACCGATGTGCCATTGATAAAGCCCCTTGAGCGCCCATCAGAGGCAATAGTACGGCGCAATAAACATTCGTTTTGATTATCAAGTTGGTGTTCTACCAACCAATTTGCGGCTATTTTTGCATCAGATAGAGAGAAGCGGGCACAGAGGTCAGCCCGTTGAGCACCAGGACGAACCATATTGGCTTCACCACGGTTACCTAAACACAGGCCAAGCGCATCAATTGCAATAGATTTACCCGCACCAGTTTCACCAGTGATGGCTGTCATACCGCTACGAAAATCAATTTCTAATTCACGAACGATAGCAAAATTACTGATAGTTAATTGAGTAAGCATCTGCGCTCTCCTGTAAAAATACACACCTGTGTTTTCATACAGTTTATCCTGTTTTTTTATACAGTAAAGAGGCAGAGTAAAATAATTAGAAAGTTTTTTTTGCCCATCCTAATTTTGAACTTAACGTATTGAAATAATTATAATCTTTAGGATGAACTAAATTGAGGTTTTTATTACTGCGTTTTACAATAACCTCTTCACCATCTTGAATTGGCAACATAATTTGGCTATCGCAACTGACTTCATAATCAATATTCGTGCGTAAGAATTTCAAGCGTATACTACTGTCGCTGCTGATGACTAAAGGACGAGAAGATAGTGTGTGTGGGAACATGGGAACTAAGACAATGGCATCCAGATTAGGAGTTAAAATAGGGCCTCCTGCCGATAGCGAATAGGCTGTTGAGCCTGTTGGTGTAGCAATAATTAACCCATCAGAACGTTGTGAGAATGCAAATTTATCATCAATATAAACTTCAAACTCAATCATATGAGCGACTTTCCCAGGGTGGAGTACGATTTCATTGATCGCACTGCTCTTCCGCGCTTTTTGATTAGCCTTAATCACTTGAGCTTCAAGAAGAAAACGTTGTTCTTCACGGTATTCTCCTTCAAGCACGCGTGAAAGTTGCTGTAAGGCATTATCGGGGTCAAGGTCAGTTAGAAAACCTAAATTTCCACGATTCACACCAATAACTTTATTGTTATAGCGAGATAATATACGGGCTGCACCTAACATGTTACCGTCCCCTCCCACGACGATGACTAAATCGGCTTGTTGGCCAATTTCAGTTAATGTGCCAGTTGTCGCATTTGTTAACTTCAAGTCTTTAGCAACTTGTTTGTCGATAATGGCATGGTAATTTTTTGAAATTAACCAGTGATAAATCAGTTCATGGGTTGCTAACGCTTCAGGATGCCTTGGGTGCCCGACAATGCCTATCGTTTTGAAGTGAGAATGTGCTGTATTATTGTCCTTTTGCATACTTTTTTGGCCTCTCATTGTATGACTTCCCTTGAATCCCTGTATTAGATCCCCATAATACTCTCATATATGGGATTAATGCTAAATACGCGGAGATATTCATGAGTAGTAAAGACCAAAACATGCATGATGAGCAAGCTTCTGAGTTAAATGAATCACAAAAAGTTCAAGCAGAGCAAGAAGTGAACGCCCAGCAAGTAGAAGATGCACAAGCAAATGAACAAGCGTTAGCAGCGCGTATTGCTGAGCTTGAAGAGCAATTAGCCGCTTCACAAAAGACCGAACGAGAAGCAATGTTACGCGCTCATGCTGAAATCGAAAATATTCGTCGTCGTACAGAGCAAGATATTGAAAAAGCACATAAATTTGCACTTGAGAAATTCTCAAATGAGCTTTTACCTGTGATTGATAATTTGGAACGTGCGATCGATGCTGCTGATCGCGATAATGAGCAATCTAAAGCCATGTTAGAAGGGCTAGATTTAACGCTGAAAACGTTCTTGGATGCTGTCGCTAAGTTTGGTATCGAACCTGTGGGGGATGCGAATGTGCCATTCAACCCTGAAGTTCATCAAGCAATGACAATGATTGAATCACCTGACCACCAACCTAATCATGTGATTAACGTGATGCAAAAAGGGTATACGTTAAATAACCGATTACTCAGACCAGCAATGGTTATTGTTTCGAAATAATTGTTTAAATGGGATACATGTGTATCCCATTTTTTTGCTTACCTAAAATATGCAGCTATTCGTTAATAACTGGATTCCAGTCAATTGGCGCTTTACCTTGCTGAGTTAAAATTTCATTGGTCTGTGAAAAATGCCCACAACCTAAAAAGCCGCGATGCGCAGAAAGCGGGGAGGGATGCGGTGCTTTTAAAACATAATGGCGTTTGGTATCAATGATTTTCCCTTTTTTCTGCGCATGGGCACCCCAGAGTAAAAAGACTACACCTTTGGTATTTTCATTAATAGCTTCAATAACTTTATCTGTAAATGTTTCCCACCCTAAATGTGCATGAGAGTGCGCATTAGCTTGTTCAACAGTGAGTACAGTATTAAGTAGTAATACACCTTGCTGAGCCCAACTCAGTAGATAACCATGTGATGGTCTTGTAAACCCTTCGATATCGTTTTCGAGTTCTTTATACATGTTCACAAGGGACGGTGGTGGCTTAATGCCAGGCAAAACTGAAAAGGAAAGTCCATGGGCTTGGCCTGGACCATGGTAAGGGTCTTGACCCAAAATAACGACTTTAATATCAGCAAGTTCGGTATAGCGAAAAGCATTAAAAACATCATCTTGCGGAGGATAGATTATTTTACCTGCTTGGCGCTGTTGTGCGACATAGGCTAATGTTTCTTTAAAATACGGTTTTACTTTTTCGGGGCCAATAACGTCGTGCCATGTAATGGTATTTGACATGAAATTTTCCATAACAATGAATGTTGGCTGGCGCAATTTATAACTGAACCAAATGATGGTAATAAGCTTACTGGTTCGTTGGGCAGAGATAAAGCCCTGATCTTTATAATTACGCTTCAAATTAATTTGAAAATCTATAAAAATAATTAAAAATTCATTATGGCGAATATTGATTTAAATCATAAAGTTGAATGGATTTGATTAATTGCTATACGGAACAATTGATAAATATCAAAGAAAGTGACCTGTTGAGCTGGTATAAAATAACTATAGACATTGGTTAGACCAAATATCCAATTGCAAATTTACATAAGATTGATGGTTAATGCAGCTTTGATTGATATAAAAAATCGGGCGCAATCAAGTTCGAACGTGGAGGTCGACATGATTACAGGTATTCAAATTACTAAAACTGATAATGCAGCATTACTGAATTCTTTCTGGTTACTGGATAACGAGAAAAATGAAGTTCGCTGTGTTTGTGCTAAAGCAGATTATAATGAAGGCCAAATCGTTGATAAAAATGAATTAGGTGCTTTTGAATATCGCGAAGTTCCACTGGAAATGAAGCCAACTGTACGTGTAGAAGGTGGACAGCACTTAAACGTTAACGTATTAAGCCGTGAAACGTTAGAAGATGCAGTGAAAAACCCAGAAAAATACCCACAATTAACTATCCGTGTTTCTGGTTATGCGGTTCGTTTTAACTCATTAACCCCTGAACAACAACGTGATGTTATTACTCGTACTTTCACTGAAAGCCTGTAATAAAGTTTAAACACTATTACATCTAGTACAGTATAATAAATTCTAAAGCCATTGATATCAATGGCTTTTTATTTGCCTCTAATAAAGTTGATTATTTCTCTTCACTGCTATTTAGCTTCCAATGCTCTTCCAACATACGCATTTGTTAGGGAGAATTCATGCCTTTTTCAATACAACCAACACTTGATTCTGTGGATGGCCTTTCTCTTGCTCGGGAAGGATTAGACATTTACTTGCAAAATCGCAGTTTAGATATTTCATTATGTGAAAGAGAGCGTTGGCCAAAAAATACGTTAAAAGAACATTTTTTTGGCTGTGACGCACAAAAAAAAGACTTTGTTTTAGCCATGTTATCGTATGGGGCTTACCATACAGATTGGGAACAGATGTTAGGTGTAGAGAGATTAAATACGCCTCAATTGAATGCATTAGGTATTGATACAGAGTTACTTGGTGACGTATCCTCAGGATTTCAAGCCAATATATGCAGATTTAATAATTTATATATTCTTTGTTTTGCTGGTACAAACGATATTGTGGATTTCTATGCCAACATCCGTCAAGGCTTAGGGCAGTATGAACCCCAGTATTATCAATCTGTTGGTTTGACCAATATTTTATTTAACGCAGTAAGAGGAAATCTGATTTGTACGGGGCATTCATTAGGTGGTGGCCTTGCGTCAATTGCCGCATTGGCGAGCCATAGCCCTGCAGTTGTGTTTAGCCCCGCAGGGCTTGCAAGGAATACGGTAAATAAGATCGGGCTTGATTATGATGCTGCGGAACGAATGGCGAATGAAGGGCTGATACGATTTTATACTGTGCAATATGACTGGCTTGATTCTTTACAAAATACTTTACCTATCCCTTCAGCGCTGGGAACGCGTATTAAAATGGCTTATAGCGAACAGAGTTCTTGGAAAAATTGGTTACCACACCGATTCTTAACAAGAAGTTTTATTGCACATACGATGGTTAAAATTATTAAGGTGATGTGTAAACATAAACCGTGGAATAATTGGAATGCGATTACTGGGGAGTATGATAAAGCTGTCGAGCTCCCGCTAAAAGTGTTCCCAATCATCGAAGAGCAACAAAAAATTAATTGGCAAGAAAGTTGTAAAAGTGCCATTAGAAAAGGCAATGTTGTTGAGTTTTCAAATCTTTTAGAATGTCATAATAAAGCATGTGACCTTGATTTTTTAGCGAATCAATCAGCAAGGGCTATGAATGGGCAGTTTATGCAAATCCTGCTCGATTCACAGTATGGGCAAGCCATTAAAAATACACAATTAATCCAGCAAAAAAGTATTTTACATGTAGCGGCTCAAAGTGGCCGAGTGATGCAGTCTAAAATATTGTTAGATAATGGTTTACTGGTTGATATAAAAGATAATTTAGGAAATACACCACTCCATGATGCTTTAAATAGTCATGCTTTAGATGTTGCTGAATTGTTGTTAGTCAATGGGGCAGATTGGCGGGTAAAAAACAATCAAGGTTTTGATTGCAAAGATATTATTAATAATCACATCATTAAATATGATGCATTAACGCAAGAAGGGAAAAAAATGCGAGAAAAAATTATTCATATGATGAATTAAATAAAAACGGGCCGAAACCCGTTTGATTGGTTATTAGTCTTTATCGCTAACTGCTGATGCAGCTGGACTGACTGGAGTACGACGTTTCCCAATATTCTTCTTATCGCGATGGCGTACTTTTTCTTTTTTCTTCGCTTGTTCTTCTTTCTTTTTCTCTTTGCGCTTTGCCAGCACTTTCTTTGATGGTTTTGGCTTATTTAACATCGCTTCAGATGGCGCTTTTGTTGTTGGGCGCAAGGCATCTATAACACGCACTTTGATCGGGTCTTCAATGTAGCGTGTAATTTTACCCAGTAATGGGAAGTCATGGGCTTCAACTAAGGAAATTGCTGTACCTTTGCGACCGGCACGGCCAGTACGGCCTATGCGATGTAAGTAAACGTCAGCAGTTCTTGGTAAGTCGAAATTAAAAACATGACTGACGTTATCGATGTCTAAACCCCGTGATGCCACATCCGTCGCAACGAGGACTTTAACTTGCCCATCAACAAGGCGACGTACCGCTTCGTTACGTTTCGCTTGAGGCATTTCACCTTCCAGATAACAAGGCTCAATACCTGCTTCACGTAGCCACTGAACAAGCTCGCGTAAGCGTTCACGTTTGCGTACGAACACAATCGCTTTTGTCACTTCTTCTTGTTTCAGTAAGTGGCATAGTAATGCAGTTTTGTGTTCAACGGTATCCGCACGGTAATGAAATTGCTGGATTTTTTTACGTTCACGTCGAGATGGGTCCGCATCAATTTCAACGGGATCTTCTAGCAAGCGCTCTGCAAAGTCACGGATGGCTTCACCTTCAAGCGTCGCTGAAAATAGCATGGTTTGTTTGCGCCAGCGCGTTTCGCCTGCAATAGTTTCAATATCGTTTGCAAACCCCATATCTAACATACGGTCAGCTTCATCTAGGATCAAAATCTCAACCGCGCGGCAGTCAAAGTTTTCTTCTTTAATGTACTGTAATAAGCGACCTGTTGTGGCAACAACGATATCTTGGTTTTCGCTGAAAATTTCAGCGTGGTTCATATAAGCAACACCACCTGTGATTGTTGCAATGTCTAGGTGATTATGTGCGCATAATTCTTTTGCTTGGTCAGCAACCTGCATAGCTAATTCACGGGTAGGCGTGACAATCAGAACGCGTGGTGGCCCTGATTTTTTTCTTGGGAAATCAAGTAAATGTTGAATTGCTGGCAGCAGGAATGCCGCTGTTTTACCTGTCCCTGTTGGTGCTGAACCTAACACATCACGACCATCCATTGCAGCTGGAATAGCCGCAGCTTGGATAGCAGTGGGACGTTGATAGCCTTTATCTGACAGCGCGTCAATTAGGCTTTCATCAAGATCAAGTTCAGAAAAAGTGGATGCAGTCATGATATACCTCTATTTGGGGCGCTGATTATAAACAGGTTAGCAAAATTGTTCACCTGAAAAAATCCGCTTTTCACAAGTGTAACTGTTTTCAGGTTAGACAGGGAGCGATAACTCGAGGAAAAATTAGCGAAATGACAAAAGAAATCAGGAGAGCCGAAGCTCTCCTGAACTAGATATTTGTTAGCTAAGCATATTAATCAGCCAAGTATGGTATGGAATACCCACTAAGTCGATGAGTACTGCACCGCTTAATGGCACAATCATAAACGCTTTCATGGAAACTTGTTTGTAACGTTCACAAACGGATGACATGTTCGCCATCGCATTTGGTGTTGCACCTAAGCCATGCCCCATCAGACCTGCACACATTACTGCGGCATCGTAGTTTTTCCCTAACAACCTAAAAATAACAAATATGACGAGCAAAATTAAAACGACAACTTGTGCGAATAGAATGGTAAAGAGTGGGAGAGCCACAGCTTTTAATTCCCAAATCTTCAGTGACATCATGGCCATAGTTAAGAAAAGACCGAGGGACACTTCAGAAATAAGATCGATAGATTTTTGGTTGATACGGAATAATTCAACCTGATCATTAATATTACGGATGACAATTGCAATGATCATCGCGCCAACGTAGCTCGGTAGTGAAAAACCAGTGGCTTTAGTGAATTGCGCAGAGGCAAATTGACCAATGACCATGATCCCTAAGATCAAGGCAAGCATTTTTAAGAAAGCATGTGCATCGATAGACTCAATTTTCCCTGCAATAGTTTCAGGAACTTGAATTTTTTCGACTTTTTCGTCTGCTTGAATACGGACATTGAATTTTTTAATCAAATAGGTAGCGATTGGCCCCCCCAATAAGCTTCCCGTAATTAACCCAAAGGTCGCGGCAGCTATCGCGGCAACTGTTGCTGATTGTACGCCAAGTCCTTCGGCCATGCCGCCAAAGGCAGCAGCGCCACCATGGCCACCCGTGAGTGAAACACCGCCAGCCATAATACCAATGACAGGTTCGATACCTAATAGATGCGCTAACCCTGCCCCAAAGGTATCTTGGAAAATGACCACAAACCAGCAAATAAACAGGTACATAAATAATAAGCGACCACCTGTTTTGAGAATTCGGAAACTGCCATCAATACCGATTGTGGTGAAAAATGCGACCATCAAGAAGGTTTGTAAACTGGTATCAAAATTTATTTCAGCGAGGTTGAACGATTTCAGTCCCCAAATGATTAAACTCACTAAAAATCCGCCAATGACAGGAGATGGAATACAAAATCGTTGTAACCACTCAATGCGTTTTTTTAAGTGGATGCCCATGAGGAGGCAGATGACGGTAAGGAATAAGGTGGATAGTGTGTCTAGGTGTAGAATCATAAGTTTCCCTTTGTGTTATACCTTTATCTTGCTAGCTACAGCGTTGTTGGCTTCACTGGCTCACCCTAGTCACATACTCCAGTATGCTCCTAGGGATAACCCAGTTTGCCGCCTAGCTGTAACTTGAAATCTAAAGGCATAAAAAAGACTTTGAAATCAAAGTTCAGCATTACTGTATAAACTAGTGGTGACATATAAATTTCATGTCACCTACAACTCATCAATGTATTATTTTTATGGCATTGTTACTGAGTTGCTATAAAGGCATTTGTATTTATCAGTCGAATTGTTGTGTTGTTTTATTAGAATAAATATTGGTAAATCAAATAAGCCGCAAGCTTGGCGGTATGGTTGTCAATATCAAATTCAGGGTTGCACTCCGCAATATCGAAGAGGGCGATTTTTTTGCTGCCTTTAATAACGGCAAAAAGTTCATCAAACGTTTCGGTAGAGATACCTTTAGGTGCAGGGGCGCTGACACCTGGGGCAATAGCGGCAGAGAATACATCTAAATCCACAGTGATATACAAATAATCAACGCCATCGATGAATGCTTGAAGTTGTTTAACAGCTTGTGGAAGTTGCGAAAAGCTTAGCTGTTTATCACGAAGGTATTGGCAGCCTAAACGGTCTGCAGTATCGAATAATACCTTGGTGTTGCCATGATCAGCGATGCCTAAACACAGGTAGTGGAAAGGGCGCTGGTGTTTCTGACATAATTGCGCAGATTGTAAAAAAGGCGTGCCAGAAGTTGCTTCAGGGGCTTCACGTAAATCAAAATGGGCATCAAAATTGATGATCCCAATCGTTTTGCCTGATTGATTTTGTTCGACATAATCAAATAACCCTTGGAAGCTAGCAAAGGCCACTTCATGGCCACCACCTAATATAATAGGGTGCTCATTTGCAGTTAAACTTTCAATAATTTTGTCAGATAAGCGGCGTTGTGCAGATTCAAGATCGCCATCATCACAACTCACGGTTCCCAGATCTTTCATGGCTAGCGGCTGGTGGATAGGTAACCCAGCAAGTTGGCGACGAATAGCATCAGGCCCTGCTTTAGCCCCTTGTCGGCCTTTATTGCGTCTTACGCCCTCATCAGAGGCAAAGCCTATCAACGTAAATTGTGCGGGTGATACTTTGTTAATCACTTGATGAATACGCAAATGTTCTTGTGTTTCACCATCCGTGCGCCCTTGCCATTGGAAAGGTTGTGTCATAGTTACTCCAAATTAATCAATTTAGTGATGTTATCTGCCGCTTGACGTGTATGCATAATTAACTCGTCAACACGGTGAGTTGAGCGAAATTCAGGAGCCATAACAGAGACGACGGCCAGTACATCATTTCCTTTAAAAATCGGGGCGGAAACGCCAAAGACCCCCTCATCGATCTCACTGGTTGATGTGCCGTAGCCTTGTTTGCGGATCTGCTGTAAGTCTTGTTGTAATTTCAGCTTATCGACGTCAGAAACAAGCTGTTTTGCATGTATCTCAAACACGTATTCTTGGTACTGTGTTTGATGAAAAGCTAACAATGTTTTGGCACTGGCCCCTTTGATTAGGGTATTACCGCGACCAATGATAAATGAGCAACGTAAGGCTTGTTCGCTTTCTATCATGTCTACACAAATCGTTTCTCGCAGATTTGAGGTGATAATCGCTGCGGTTTCTCGTGTTTTTTTCGCTAATGATTGAAGTTCTGATTTTGTGGCTTCCATCAATAAGCTGTGGTGATAGTATTTTTCGTGATTTTTGATACTCTGCGAGCCGACACAATAAGTACCATATTGCTTTGCATGAGACACAAATTCCCAATCTATGAGAATTGTCAGTAAGCGATAAACTGTTGATAATGGAATGTCCAGCGCAGTTGAAATAACCTGTGGCGTCACTGGGGATGCGCAACTCGTGATGTAGGACAAGACATCTAGGGTTCTATTAATGCTGTTCATCGCATCTCCTTTTTTTCGAACTTAGCAGTAAACTTTTTGTGCCTCAAATATAATTCTCATATTATAAGAATTATATTGTAACGAATAGGTTAAATGATGACTTTTATTTGCTCAATATGAGAAAATGGTCAGTTCCAGGTAAGTAGAGTGTGTGGATGAGCAATCAGAAAAAAAACTACCGAAAAGGTGGGTTTACATTTAAACAGTTTTTTGTGGCCCATGACCAATGTGCAATGAAAGTGGGCACTGACGGCGTATTATTAGGGGCATGGGCACCTATTGGTCATGTTCAATTTGCATTGGATATCGGTAGTGGGAGTGGGTTAGTCGCGCTAATGTTGGCACAGCGACAACAAAGTGCACAAATTGATGCTGTTGAATTGGATGTTCAAGCTGCGCAGCAAGCTCAATGTAATTTTGTGGCGTCACCTTGGGCGAAACAGTTACAGATCATCAATCAGGATATTATTCACTATAGTCAGCATTCACTCACTCAATATGATTTGATTGTAAGCAATCCGCCTTATTTTGAGCCCGCGGTGGCGTGTCGAGATGAACAACGTGACCAAGCGCGCTATACAGGCGCACTAACCCATGACGTACTATTAGAATGTGCACAGCGTTGTTTAACGGAAAATGGGTTATTTTGTTTAGTGCTACCGTATGAAGTTGGTGAGAAAGTGCAAGCAATGGCTGAAAGTAGGGGGTGGTTTACGGCGTTGAGAGTCAATGTTAGTGACAAACCAACAACACCATTTCACCGTATGTTATTGGGTTTGCGGTTAGTTAATTCACACACTCAGGTAAGCAATTTAGCACTAAAAGCACAGAGCGGTGAGTATACTGAGGATTTTCGCGCATTGATTCAGCCGTTTTACCTTAAATATTAAAACCAACGGAACAGTTATTCCGTTGGTTTCGTGGCTTTATTCAGGTTTCAGGACAGTTGGACCTGAATTTTCTAACATATCTGGATAGTCTAATGTGTAGTGTAGCCCACGACTTTCTTTGCGCGCTAAAGCGCATCGCACCATTAGCTCCGCGACTTGTACAAGGTTTCGTAACTCTAGTAAGTTATTGGAAATACGGAAGTTAGCATAATAGTCATGAATTTCTTGCTGTAATAAATGAATACGTCTGAGCGCCCGTTCGAGGCGCTTAGTGGTTCTCACAATCCCCATGTAGTCCCACATAAATAAACGTAATTCATGCCAGTTATGTTGGATTACAACTTGTTCATCGGAGTTATGTACTCGGCTTTCATCCCATTCAGGTAAATGTGGGACTTCAGCAATATTTTGCAGTGTCGATTTGATGTTTTCTGCGGCTGACCAGCCATATACAAGGCATTCTAACAATGAATTAGATGCCATGCGGTTCGCTCCGTGTAGGCCAGTATAACTAACCTCACCAATAGCATATAAGTGGGCAATATCAGTCATACCCGTGTGATCGACTATCACTCCGCCACAGGTATAATGTGCCGCGGGCACGATAGGAATAGGTTCTTTGGTGATATCTAACCCTAGCGTCATTAATTTGGCATAAATAGTTGGGAAATGATGTTGCACAAAATCGGTTGGCTTATGGCTGATATCAAGATACATACAGTCTGCGCCAAGACGTTTCATTTCGTGGTCAATGGCTCGTGCAACAATATCACGAGGTGCAAGTTCTTCTCGTTCGTCATAATCAGGCATAAAGCGGCTGCCATCAGGGCGTTTTAAATACGCGCCTTCACCCCGTAATGCTTCGGTAAGTAAAAAGTTTCGTGCTTGTGGGTGGAATAGGCAAGTGGGATGAAATTGGTTGAACTCTAAGTTAGCAACACGGCAACCTGCCCGCCATGCCATTGCAATGCCATCCCCTGACGAAATATCGGGGTTAGTGGTGTATTGATAGACTTTTGCCGCGCCACCTGTGGCTAAAATAACGGTTTTGGCGCGGATCGTTTCAACTTGCTCTTGTTTCCGATTCCAAACGTAAGCCCCCAAAATACGTGAGGGTGCCTTGTCTTCGGATAGAATTAAATCAACAGCATTATAGCGTTCTTTTATATGGATATTCGGGTGAGCAAAAGCGAGGTCAACAAGCGTAGTTTCAACTTCTTTTCCTGTCGCATCAGCATGGTGAAGTATGCGACGATGGCTGTGACCACCTTCTCGCGTTAAGTGGTACTGAGTCTCGCCACTTTCTGTGATTTCAGTATCGAATAAAACACCTTGGTCAATAAGCCACTGCACGCATTCTTTTGCATTGGAGGCGATAAATTCAACTGCACCTCTATGACAAATGCCTGCTCCTGCAATGAGGGTATCTTCAACATGGGATTCGATGCTGTCGGTATCATCAAATACGGCGGCAATACCACCTTGGGCATAATAAGAAGCGCCTTCACTCAAGCTGCTTTTACTCAAAATAGTCACTTGGTGGAAAGGTGCAAGACGTAAGGCGGCGGATAGCCCTGCGACACCACTGCCAATGATTAAAATATCAGTGTAATGCTGTGTGGATCCGTTCATGAGTGTTTGCTGTATATAATAGTATGTAGTGTGTTTTTTTATGTTAGCCTATCAGATTGTCGATTACTATTGCTGGATAGATGTTTACAGTCACTATCTTGAGCTAGGTCTATTTACTTATTCATATCGAATAAATGTGATAGCTATAGCATTCATTTGCAAAATCCGTATGCTGTGTTCTTGACCTACAAGGTATTTGTATACAACTGTTTTAATAAGGATCTTTGGGATCTTCGAAAATGGAAATCCAGCACTTTTGTAAATTTTTGACTATTTTTTTAGATTAAATTGAACTTCAATGGTTTCTATAACTCAAAGTAGTGCTTGCTTTAGGATGGGAGAACATGAACAAGTCAACATATTATCAGCCTGAGTTCGGGAGATGCTTCCCGAAATGAGCGAGCAATTAACAGACCAATTATTGGTTGAAAAGGTACAAAAAGGCGATCAACAAGCTTTCAACTTACTGGTAATTAAATACCAGCACAAAGTTGCAAGTTTAGTATCCCGTTATGTACCGCAAGCGGATGTGCCTGATGTAGCACAAGAATCATTTATAAAAGCGTATCGTGCTATTGGATCGTTTCGTGGTGACAGCGCATTTTATACTTGGCTTTATCGTATTGCGGTCAATACGGCTAAAAATTATTTAGTCGCACAAGACAGACGCCCTCCCGCGTCAGATCTTGAAGCGAGTGATGCTGAAAACTTTGAAACCGCCGGTGCTTTAAAAGAAATTTCGAACCCAGAGAACTTAATGTTGTCTGAAGAATTAAAGAAAGTTGTTTTCAAAACCATTGAATCCTTGCCTGAAGACTTACGAATGGCAATCACACTTCGTGAACTTGATGGTTTGAGCTATGAAGAAATCGCTGAAATTATGGATTGCCCAGTAGGTACTGTACGTTCCCGTATTTTTAGGGCAAGGGAAGCGATTGATAATAAAGTACAACCTCTGATTCAACAGCACTAACGCTATTAAATCAGTAGATTAATTATAATTGTGATGCAATTAACTGAAGGTAATTGGGCATGCAAAGAGAGAAACTTTCCGCAATGATGGATGGCGAAGCTCTAGATTTAGAGCTTGTAAACGCCATTTCATGTGATTCAACGTTAAAACAACGTTGGGAGAGCTATCATCTTATTCGTGATACTCTACGTAATGATACTGGCGATGTCATACATTTTGATATTGCAAGTAACGTTGCGGCGGCATTAGAGAATGAAGCTGTGCGTATTAATCCTCAGGTAGTTGTCGAATCGCAGCCTGAACCTGCGACTTGGGGGGCTTTCCCGTTCTGGGGTAAAATCCGTCCTTGGGCGAGCCAAATAACTCAAATTGGTGTTGCAGCATGTGTTTCATTAGCTGTTATTGTGGGGGTACAACAGTACAACCAAAGTAATGCTGTTGATTCCACCGTTGATGAGCCAATGTTCAATACCATTCCTGTTGGAAGTGGTGCGCCTGTAAGCCTGAATATTTCAGATAACCAATTATTTGGTAATGAACAACAACTGCAACAGGTTGAACAACAAAATCAACGTATTAATTCGATGCTGCAACAATATGAAATTGAAAGACGCTCGATGCTGAATCAGCAATATCAACAGTCTGAACAACCTGCATCTGCGGCAGGAGTTAAGCTGAAATAATGAAAAAATGGTTATCCGTCATCTGCCTGACGGGCAGCCTGATTATTTCTAATCAAGCTTCGGCATCTGAACAGGGTGCCGATGTTCTTTTTAAAGAAATGGGGAATGCTGCCCAAAACCTTTCTTATGAAATGTCATTTATGACATTCAGCCCGCAAACAATTACACCTGTAAGATATCGCCATGCAATTATTGACGGTATTCCTGTTTCACAAATGATCCAGATGGATTCATCACGCCGAGAGATTGTTCAAAAAGGTAATAGGATTAGTTACTTTGAGCCAGGCTTCGATGCGTTTAGTTTGAATGGTCAAAATATCGTTGATAATTTACCGTCTGTTTTATTTACAAATTATGAACAGATAAAGCCTTACTACAATTTTATTGATGCGGGGCGCACACATATTGGTGATCGACCTGCTTTGGTGATCCGCATAATATCGAAAGACAATTCCCGATTTAATTATGTACTATTAATCGATGAGGAAACGAAACTGCCGCTACGTATTGATTTGTTAGATAATAACAGCCAAACGTTAGAGCAATTTCGGGTTATCTCTACAGTGCTAGATAGTAAAACAGTGAATGATTCACTACTTGCATTGAGTAAGGTGAACATGCCGCCGTTATTGGTATATCCGAAAAATACGGCACCATCCTTCAAATGGCAAGTGGGGATGCTTCCTCCAGGCTTTGAAGAAACATCGCGTTCTGTACGTAAATTAAGTGAAGATGACGTTGTGGAAAGTGCAATGTTCAGCGATGGGTTATTTACCTTCTCTGTGAATGTGACAAAATCGGTGAAAGGCCCGTTGTTAGATCAACCAATGCAAAATGGGCGTCGTTCAATTTATACTATGACACAAAAGCAAAATGTCATTACAGTAATTGGCGAATTACCTTTACCAACGGCACAAGTTATCGCAGGTAGTGTTCAGTTTCGGGAGTAGGTTATGGTAAAAGAGTGGGCAACTGTCATTCGTTGGCAAAACGGAAGGGCACTGCTGCGTTATGGCTCTTCATCAGGATGTGGAAGTTGCGGTGCTCGTAAAACGTGTGGCTCTTATGCGCTCAGCAAAATAGGGCCGAACACGGAACATGAATTAGAAATTGCTATTGAGCAGCCTTTAGTCGTAGGACAAAAAATCGAGGTTGGTATTCCCGAAGGGAGTTTAATTCGTTCGGCGATGCTGGTGTACTTAACGCCAATTTTAGGATTGTTTATTTTTGCTGGGTTAGCTCAATCGTTTGATTTTAGCCAATTTTTGGTAGCGACTTCTGGTGTAGTAGGTGGTGTGGTTGGTTTTTATACTGCACGGAAATTAGCTTCTCATTGGCGTGATGATGACGCATTTCAGCCTGTCGTCTTGCAAATAGGTTTACCACCTTCCGAGCTTTCAGTACAGGTTAACTGCTAAATATCAATAGATTGTATTCAATTCATTATTTGATACCATGATAAAAAAGGGGGAAAACGTGATGTTTTCCTTTTGTAGTTTATTGGTTTAAATAATCAATTAATTGATTTTTCAGCCTCTTTTGAGATAAAAATCAAAATAGGCTTGTTATTATTCGTAATAAATGAGTATTTAGAGGGTTAAATTAGCGCTAAATTAGTGCTCTAACTCATTAACCTTTGGCAAGTTTACAGTTGTTTTACATTGAATCTTTGTGTTAGCGGGGTCTTATATGTAAAATGCTGCTAATTAACAATCTTGTGATAATCATAGCATTTTAGTTTTGTCGCGATATTTGCACAAAACTGATTTTGTAAGGCAATTTAAAAGAAGATATTACCTTGAAAATCAATAATATAAGAAACTTTTCTATCATTGCTCATATCGACCATGGCAAATCCACGTTATCTGATCGTATTATTCAGATTTGTGGTGGTTTAACGGATCGCGAAATGGCAGCGCAGGTTTTAGATTCAATGGATCTGGAACGTGAGCGTGGAATTACCATCAAAGCACAGAGCGTTACGCTCGATTATAAAGCCTCTGACGGTGAAACCTACCAATTAAACTTTATCGACACACCAGGCCACGTTGACTTCTCTTATGAAGTTTCGCGTTCTCTTGCGGCGTGTGAAGGGGCATTGTTAGTTGTCGATGCAGGGCAAGGTGTTGAAGCGCAAACATTAGCTAACTGCTATACAGCGATTGAAATGGATTTAGAAGTCGTTCCTGTTTTAAACAAGATTGACTTGCCAGCGGCAGACCCAGAGCGCGTTGCTGATGAAATTGAAGACATTGTAGGCCTTGATGCCCACGATGCCGTTCGCTGTTCTGCAAAAACGGGTATTGGTGTTCAAGATGTGATTGAACGCCTTGTTAAGGAGATCCCACCCCCAGTTGGCGATGCGGATGCCCCACTACAAGCACTGATTATTGACTCTTGGTTTGATAACTATTTAGGCGTTGTTTCGTTGATTCGTATTAAAAACGGGTCACTGAAAAAAGGCGATAAAATTAAAGTCATGAGTACAGGACAGGTCTATAACGCTGATCGCCTTGGTATTTTCACACCTAAACAAATCGACCGTGATGTACTTAGTTGTGGCGAAGTAGGCTGGTTAGTCTGCGCAATTAAAGACATCACTGGTGCGCCAGTAGGGGATACCTTAACGGGCGCTCGTAATCCTGCGGAAAAAGCACTACCAGGCTTTAAAAAAGTAAAACCACAGGTTTATGCAGGTCTATTCCCTGTTAGTTCTGATGATTATGAAGGTTTCCGTGATGCGCTAGGTAAGCTTAGCTTAAATGATGCCTCTTTATTCTATGAGCCTGAAACATCGACTGCTTTAGGTTTCGGTTTCCGTTGTGGTTTCCTTGGCTTATTGCATATGGAAATCATTCAAGAACGTTTAGAACGTGAATACGATCTTGACCTGATCACTACGGCACCAACGGTTGTATATGAAGTTCAACAAACCAACGGTGAGATTGTTTATGTGGATAGCCCATCAAAGCTACCAGCATTAAACAATATTGAAGAACTGCGTGAGCCAATTGCAGAATGTCACATGTTAATGCCTAAAGAATACTTAGGTAACGTGATTACACTTTGTATTGAGAAACGTGGCGTTCAAACCAATATGGTCTATCATGGTAATCAAGTTTCCTTGACATATGACATTCCTATGTCTGAAGTCGTACTGGATTTCTTCGACCGTTTGAAATCAACATCTCGTGGTTATGCGTCATTGGATTATGCATTTAAGCGTTTTCAGCCATCAGATATGGTTAGGGTTGATGTGCTTATCAACAACGAACGTGTTGATGCATTAGCATTGATTACACACCGCGCAAACTCACAATATCGTGGTCGTGAATTGGTCGAGAAAATGAAAGAACTGATCCCTCGCCAGCAGTTTGATATTGCTATCCAGGCCGCGATTGGTAACCATATTATTGCTCGTTCTACAGTTAAACAGTTGCGTAAAAACGTACTTGCCAAATGTTATGGCGGTGACGTTAGCCGTAAGAAGAAACTGTTGCAGAAGCAAAAGGATGGTAAGAAACGTATGAAACAAGTGGGTAACGTTGAGCTACCACAAGAAGCGTTCCTTGCTATATTGCATGTTGGTAAAGACAACTAAGTTTACAAGGAGTCTCAATGGCTAACACCTTTGCCTTGATCCTAACACTGGCAACCTTAATCACTGGGATTATATGGTGTTTAGATAAGTTTAAATTTGCGCCTGCGCGTAAAGCAAAACTGAAGCAGTTACAGGATGCAACAAATGGTGCAGTGAGCGAAGCGGATGTGGCGAATGCTGTCCGCCGCCCTTCATGGCTAGAAACAGGGACATCAATTTTCCCTGTGTTAGCTATTGTACTGATTGTACGGTCATTTATTTATGAGCCGTTTCAAATTCCATCAGGGTCAATGATGCCAACGTTATTAGTTGGTGACTTCATGTTGGTTGAGAAATTTGCATACGGCTTAAAAGACCCTATTACACAAACGACACTGATCGAAACAGGTAAACCAAAACGCGGAGATATTGCAGTATTTAAATACCCTCGTGATACAAATGTCGATTTTGTTAAACGTGTAATCGGTTTGCCAGGTGATAAAATTGTTTATAATCCAGATGCCAAGGAACTGACGATTTATCCAAATTGTGCGGATAATAAATGCACAGAAAATTTGCCGATTACTTATGGGCCATTAGCCCCAAGTGAATGGACAATGTTTTTTGATGTAGCCTCTGTTGTTGATAGTCAAAAAGGGAATTATGAAGTTCCACTAGATCAAGAGCTGCCACGTAATGCACTGCGTCAATATGAGCGTAGCGAAAAACTCGATACAGTTGAACATCAAATTCTAATTATTCGCCAAGCCGTCACTGAAGCAAAATATTTACAACCAGGAATGCCATTAAACGAGTGGATTGTTCCTGAAAAACAATATTTTATGATGGGTGATAATCGGGACAACAGCTCTGACAGCCGTATGTGGGGTTTTGTTCCTGAGCAAAACTTAGTGGGCCGCGCCGTGTTTATTTGGTTAAGTCTCGATAAGCAAGAAAACGAATGGCCAACAGGCATTCGCTTTAGTCGAATTGGTCCACTATAATTTCATTGATTGGATATGCCAACAGTGAAGGTGCGGGTTTTCATTTGAAAATCCGCATTAACCGAAGCATTATTATTTTACCCAGTGTACAATATAATTTAATTAATATTATTGGCTCCCCAATTATAACTCCTTTCTTTTGTAACTCATTGTAACTAATAAAATTTATCTCATTAGTTCTACTGAGCTACAAAAAATGTGGGTAGGTAAGGAGTCAGTGCAAACGCAACAGTTTTGTAAAATACATTATTTTACAGGTCTGTTGCGTGTGCTTTTTTTATCAAATAAAAATGGTTGGGCGCACATGAACCCCTCTTTAGTAGAAAGATTACAACGTAAGCTTGGTTATCAATTCAAACAACATGATTTGTTGATTCAAGCTTTAACTCACAGAAGTGCAAGCAGTAAACATAATGAACGCCTAGAGTTTTTAGGGGATTCAATCTTAAGTTTTGTGATTGCAAATGACCTGTATCACCGTTTTCCTAAAGTGGATGAGGGAGATATGAGCCGGATGCGGGCAACACTTGTTCGTGGAAACACATTGGCAGAAATTGCCCGTGAGTTTGAACTGGGTGAGTGCTTACGCTTAGGTCCAGGTGAGTTAAAAAGCGGTGGATTTCGTCGAGAGTCAATTCTTGCAGATACAGTGGAAGCACTGATAGGTGGTATTTTCTTAGACAGCGATATCCAAACGATTGAAAGAATTATTTTAGATTGGTATCAAAGCCGATTAATTGAAATTAGTCCGGGTGATAAACAAAAAGACCCGAAAACACGGTTACAAGAATATCTGCAAGGGCGTCATTTACCATTACCGAACTATTTAGTAGTTCAAGTAAAAGGTGAGGCTCATGATCAGGAGTTTACGATCCACTGCCAAGTAAGTGGTATCGAACAACCCATCCATGGTGTTGGTTCAAGTCGTCGTAAAGCAGAGCAAGCCGCAGCAGAGCAAGCATTGAAAATTTTGGAGCTTGAATGAGTGAATTACAATCCCACTGTGGTTTCGTTGCCATAGTTGGACGGCCGAATGTCGGTAAATCGACATTATTAAATCAATTACTGGGGCAAAAAGTCTCGATCACCTCGAGAAAGCCACAGACGACTCGCCATCGTATTATGGGGATCCACACAGAAGATAATTATCAAATTATCTATGTTGATACCCCAGGGTTACATATTGAAGAAAAACGTGCGATTAACCGTTTAATGAACCGTGCAGCATCAAGTTCTATTGGTGATGTTGAGCTGGTCATTTTTGTCGTTGAAGGTACCAACTGGACCGCTGATGATGAAATGGTTCTGACCAAGCTATCAAGCTTACGTTGCCCTGTCATTTTAGCAATCAACAAGATTGATAACGTGATTGATAAGACGGTTTTATTGCCACATATTGGCATGATCAGCCAAAAAATGAATTTTTTAGATGTTGTACCAATCAGTGCTGAAAAAGGCACAGGCGTGGATACAATCGCTAAAATTGTGAAGCAACATATCCCTGAAGCAACACATCATTTCCCAGAAGATTATATTACAGATCGTTCTCAACGTTTTATGGCGTCAGAAATGATCCGTGAAAAGCTGATGCGCTTTCTGGGTGATGAATTACCTTATTCCGTTACCGTTGAAATTGAACAATTTAAAGTCACCGAAACAGGTATTTACCATATTAATGGTTTAATTCTTGTGGAACGTGAAGGCCAGAAAAAAATGGTCATTGGTAACAAAGGTAGCAAACTGAAAACTATTGGTACGGAAGCGCGTATCGACATGGAACGCATGTTTGATAACAAAGTTCACCTTGAGCTTTGGGTCAAAGTTAAATCAGGCTGGGCGGATGATGAAAGAGCATTACGCAGTCTGGGTTATGTTGACGATCTAAAATAGTAGGTGGCGGAGTGAGTGGTTGGCAACGCGCATTTGTGCTCCATTCAAGGCCTTACAGTGAAACAAGTTTGTTACTTGACTTCTTTACTGAAGGTGAAGGGAAAATTCGCTTACTGGCTAAAGGCGCTCGCCGAAATCGCTCCCCTTTAAGAGGCTGTTTACAGCCTTTCACACCTTTGTTAATCCGTTGGAGTGGCAAAGGTGAAATCAAAACCTTAATTAATGCAGACCCTGTTTCGTTGGCGCTTCCCCTGAGTGGAACTGTCCTTTATAGCGGTCTTTATCTTAATGAATTAACCGCACGAGTGCTTGAGTTTGGAACGCCTTATTCCGCGTTATTTTTTGATTATCTTTCTTGTTTACAAGTCCTTGCCGCAAGTGAGCGTACCCCTGAATTTGCCTTGCGCCAGTTTGAATTAGCACTATTATCCTACCTTGGCTATGGCGTGGATTTTTTACATTGCGCAGGCAGTGGGGAGCCTGTTTCTGACACAATGACTTATCGCTACCGTGAGGAAAAAGGTTTTATAGGCAGTTTGATTGTTGACCAACTTAGTTTTACGGGTAAACAATTAAAAGCACTTGCAAGCCGTGATTTCCCTGATGCTGACACCCTAAAGGCCGCAAAACGTTTCACTCGCATGGCGTTAAAACCTTATTTAGGTGGCAAACCATTAAAAAGTAGAGAGTTGTTTAGGCAATTTGTCGTTTCACCTACCCCTGCGAACAAATCAAGTTAATAGTTCATTATTGATTTTATTTATGTATTAACTGCTATGCTTTGTTTTATTTCTCTTTTTATCTCTTTCTAACTTATCGTGTTCAGCTCTGTATTTGTTGTATCTCATTTTATGGTGTTAAACCACTAAGTTTGGGGCTTCATCTTAAAGTTTACGAAGCGCTTCGCAAAAATTTTACCCTTCACATGTAATCGCGTTGTTGTTTTGGAATTTGCCTCGAATGATACAAGATTTATTCCCCGAACTTTGAAAATTACAGTAGGATAGTGGCATTGAAGTATCCGTTACCGTTTATTGAAGGGAGTATAAAATGGCAGAGCTTTTATTAGGCGTTAATATTGACCACATTGCGACAGTCAGAAATGCACGAGGGACGCAATACCCTGACCCTGTGCAGGCCGCATTTGTTGCTGAACAAGCAGGTGCAGACGGTATCACAGTACATTTACGTGAAGACCGCCGTCATATTACGGATAGGGATGTTGCGCTACTCAACAAAACAATACAAACGCGTATGAACCTTGAAATGGCAGTAACGGATGAAATGGTTGATATTGCTTGCCGTATTAAACCTGCCTTTTGTTGTCTTGTTCCTGAAAAGCGTGAAGAAGTGACCACTGAAGGTGGTTTGGATGTTGCAGGTCAAAAGCAAAAAGTGGCAGATGCAGTGAAGCGCTTAACTGACGCAGGTATTTTAGTGTCTCTATTTATTGATGCTGACCATGCACAAATTGATGCCGCTCAGGAATGCGGAGCACCATTTATTGAGATTCACACTGGTGCATATGCAGATGCAAAAACGGAACAAGAGCAAGAGTTAGAGTTCCGCCGTATTCGTGATGGCGTCACTTACGCGGCAGGCAAAGTTATCAAGGTGAATGCAGGGCATGGTTTGACTTATCATAATGTTCAACGTATCGCACAATTACCTGAAATTTATGAGTTAAACATTGGTCATGCAATTATTGGTCGAGCATTGTTTAGCGGGCTCGCACAAGCGGTTGCTGATATGAAAAAAATCTTATTAGAAGCGCGTAAATAATGGCAATTGTTGGGCTAGGAACAGATATCGTTGAAATAACGCGTATTGAATCTGTTATTGAACGTACAGGCGACAGCTTAGCCAAGCGAATTCTGACTGAGAAAGAATTTTTGCAATACCAGCAGCAAGCAAAGCCTGCTCGTTTTTTGGCGAAACGATTCGCAGTGAAAGAAGCAGCAGCTAAAGCGTTGGGAACGGGCATCCGTAATGGTCTAGCATTTAATCAGTTTGAAGTGACGAATGATGAGTTGGGTAAACCATTGCTGAATTTAAAGGGTGAAGCATTAAAGTTGGCGGAAAGCTTAAGCGCAACCCATTTCCACGTATCAATAACGGATGAACGGCATTATGCGTCAGCTACTGTGATTATTGAACGCATTAGTGATTGAATTTTCTTCTGATAGGCTGAATGTAAAGCTGCCAGAGGCATCTGGCGGCTTTACAAATAAAGTTATAGTGAGTGGGATTAACGTTAGATTTTATCTGCGTGATGGATAGCGACAAATTTGTCCCACAACTGTTCTTCAGTTTCTATGTGCTGAGGGTCAGTAATAATGGTGTTAGTAATAGGGCAAACGGACTGGCAAGTCGGTTTGTCATAGTGGCCAACGCACTCTGTGCATAAGCTTGAGTCAATTTCATAAATTTCAGCGCCCATAAAAATTGCATCATTAGGGCATTCGGGTTCACACATATCGCAATTGATACATTTTTTGGTAATTAACAGTGCCATTTATAATAACTTGCATTCAATTAAGTTAAAAATCAGTAACTTATATCTTGCACCTATTCGTTACTTCCAGTTTGGGTTTTACTTAAGCTATATTTCGTATTGAAAAACAAAAGGTTGTAATATAGAAGCACTGCATTTTACATATAATACATGTATCAGTGAGTGTATCTAGATTCTGTCGCCATAAAACTATTTTAAACGCCCTGAGCTGTGGAGTCGAATAAATTACACCAGTACTCTTTTTTATCCATGATTAATATCATGATAACAAGAGACTACAGATAGAGTGATGCTATAAAGCATTGCACTAATCTTGTTTCTGAGGTTAATAAAACGATTAAAAAATTTTTTGTATAATTATCTATTTTGAGAGAAATTTCATTTTATAAACTCTGTGATTAAGGGAATTCAAGTCTTATCCTTTTGGGGATGGTCTAACCTGTTGTTTTTAAAGGTTAAACCAAATTGATGGTAGTATTCACAAATAACGAAATATATGGTAGTAATAATAAAAAATATAAAGGAATGCAAACATGTTTGAAACTCTCGGGGTTCTTAACTTCTGGACTTATCTTGCTGGATTAGTCTTCATTATTATTGTACCAGGGCCTAATTCGATTTATGTACTCAAAACGAGTACTTCCAGTGGTGCTCGGTATGGCTATCGAGCTGCACTAGGCGTTTTTACAGGTGATGCCATATTGGTTTTTTTATCTTTTATCGGCGTAGCATCTGTGATTAAAGCATCTCCAACCCTTTTTATGATTGTTCGCTATCTTGGCGCGGCTTACCTTTTATATCTCGGTTGTAAAATTTTATACGGTACTTTAAAGCGCAAGCCACAGGTTGAGGGCGAAGAGGTTGCAGTGACAGTCAGGTCAGAAAACCATTTTGTTCGCGCTTTAGCGTTAAGTCTTACGAATCCAAAAGCGATTTTATTTTATATTTCGTTTTTTATTCAATTTGTTGATTTTAACTACGCGAATGCGTGGGTACCATACCTTGTTTTGGCGACAATCTTAGAGTTAGTCAGTTTTTTATATTTAAGCATACTGATTTTTAGTGGCTATTTGATTGCTAAATTTTTACGTGAGAAAAAAATTCTCGCAAAATTGGGTAATTGTACCGTTGGGGCCTTCTTTATGGGCTTTGCAGCAAAGCTGGCATTGAGTAATTAGTTTGTTGGCTGAAGAATCTCAAGATTAAGATTTAAAATTGCAGTCACTCTGACATTTGGTAATAATTAGCTTTCAAGTTAAGTGCCCAGAGGTAAGAGTGACACAAATAGAAATTGATGAATATTGGATGAAGCAAGCCCTTGAACTTGCTTTAAAAGCACAAGATGTGGGTGAAATCCCAGTAGGTGCATTATTAGTTAAAGATAATCAGTTAATCGCCTCTGGTTGGAATCGTTCGATTCTCGACCATAACCCGACCGCCCATGCTGAAATTATGGCTTTGCAACAAGCAGGGCAAACACTGAGTAATTATCGTCTGCTTGATACCACGTTATACGTTACTTTAGAACCTTGCATAATGTGTGCAGGTGCGATGATCCATAGCCGTATTAGGCGCGTTGTTTATGGTGCGAAAGATTTTAAAACAGGCGCCTGTGGTTCTTATATCAACATCATGGAACAAGCAGGGCTAAACCATTATGTGGAAGTCACAGGGGGAGTTTTAGCAGAAGAATGCTCCTCAATGCTGAGTGCTTTTTTTAAAATGCGTAGAACACAGAAAAAAGAACAAAAGCGCCAACAGAATTAACGCTTTGTGAATTGATGCAAAAAAGCCGATTAAGGTGTTGAATTAGGTGTTTTAAGAGGGGAAATGAACGCAGGACTTTGTTCAGATTCAGCTTCTTTGGGTTCAGGATGCAATGAAATGAGGTATTGGCCGAGTGATGTTTTCGCGTTTTCATTGCTATCTTGAGACAACTTTGATGAGTTCAATCCCCCTAAATAGGGAAGATGACCATTTTCAGGGATGGGTGATTGGTTTTCAATAGCTTTAGTCTCTTTCGTTTTTAAGTTTTCAGGCAAAATTAAATAGGTTAAAGACTGTTGGGCAATATCCAAAGCATGCTGTTTACGCTCTTGTGTTTGAAGGTATCCCACTAAGCTTTGATGGTATCGGCGGATATTTTCCACATAACGATAAGCTTCATGCCCACGTGCATAACCATAAGTAAGCTGTGAGTAATATTTCTTCTGGGTTAACAGTGGAAGCCGCGCTTTAACATCGAGCCATCTATCTGGGTCACCACCAAGCATCTGAGTTAATTTTCGTACATCTAACATATGCCCATAACCCATATTATAGGCAGAAAGTGCAAACCAAATACGGTCATCTTCCGCAATAGTTTCTGGCAACCTTTCCATTATATAAGCAATATAGGCTGCGCCACCTTTAATGCTTTCTTCTGCATCTAACCTGTCTGAGATACCCATCGT
Organism: Providencia vermicola; assembly: GCF_020381325.1. Taxonomy (GTDB): domain Bacteria; phylum Pseudomonadota; class Gammaproteobacteria; order Enterobacterales; family Enterobacteriaceae; genus Providencia; species Providencia vermicola. The sequence goes on along the minus strand of NZ_JAGSPI010000004.1, from coordinate 93,867 downwards.
CGCAGCTGTAGGTTTAGTTAACATCATTAAACCGCGTACACCTGTTGGTGAAGTCGCAAGGGGGTTCCAATGAGACTCTTGCCACGCAATTGCGGCGAGGAGTTTCCAATCAATCACTTCAGCATATTTTTCAAATAATGGCTGATATTCAGGTAGTTTATTATCGATTGCTTTAATAAATGCCATTGTGTCGAAATAATCGAACGATTCCACATGGCTAAAATATTTCTCATTCAAGCGAGCCAAAAGCTCCGTTTCATTGCCTTGGTTGAAAAAATCAAGTAGGGCAGCATCTAAACTATTTTCTTCACCACGGCGCATATACCAAGTAACAGCATGATCATCGAGTAAATCAAAGGCGACGGCTATCTGTGGGTGAATGCGCTGTTGTAATGCAACGGCGATAGAGTCCTCTAGGGTATAGTCGATTTCACCATCAGCAAGCATTTCAAGGATCTGATTTGTATTGTATTTAGAGGTCTCTTCCCATTTTAAGTTTGGGTATTCTTTGGCAAGCTCTTTTAAGGTGCTTGCATGGGCAGTGCCAGAAGTGACAAGCAGCTTACCGTTGATGTCATTAAACGATTTAGGGCGTGTTGAACCTTTACGATAGACCAATTGCTGAGTCACAGTTAGATAGCTTGGGCCAGTTTTGGTCTTAGTTAATCGGTCTTTATTATAGAGTAGCCCAGCAACGGCGATATCAGCATCACCATTTTCGAGGTCGACAAAAATTTGCTCGAATGTCGGGCGGATAGTAATTTTAAGTTTGACTCCTAGGTACGAAGCAAAGCCTTGAGCAAGCTCGTAGTCAAAACCACGAAGCTGTTTTTGCTCATCTATATAGATAAGTGGCGAGCTGACGGCACTAATACGTAATTCACCTTGTGACAGTATTTTATTAATTTGTGAATCTTGCGTATTGGGCCAGCGGATATTAAAGCCGATGACCATTGAAGCCAGTAGCGCGATAACCACGATGATTAAGTAGTTAACTTTTATGTTATTCAAATAATAATTTCTCGTGCAGTCACTGGTGTTGTGTGGTGTCTAAAAAGAGTATGGTTAAGTAATGGTTATAATTCCAGTGGTTGGGTATTTTGCTCAACAATTATGATCGGTGCAACCTATATTATCGTATTTAGCACATAATAATATTTAACTAATCGCTTTATTTTTAATCACGCAAACGGTTTCGTATTGATGAACATTGCTCTATAATGGGTTCCAATTTCCCTGCATTCATGTTCAGGGCCGGCGTTTAAAAGAGAGAAATTAAGACTATGGAAATTTTGCGTGGTTCACCTGCTCTATCAGCATTTCGTATTACCCGCCTTTTGGCGTTGTTTGCAGAAAAACAATTGCCTGTAACAGATATCTATGCTGAATATATGCACTTTGCTGATTTATCAGCGCCGTTAAGTGATAGTGAGCAAGGCAAACTGAGCAGTTTGTTAAAATATGGTCCTTCCCTAACTGAGCACGACCCATTCGGTAAATTGATTTTAGTTACTCCACGCCCAGGTACAATTTCTCCTTGGTCATCTAAAGCAACGGATATTGCTCACAACTGTGGTCTTACCCAAGTTAAACGCATTGAACGCGGTATTGCCTACTACGTTCAGGGAAATGCATTAACGCAAGCACAGTGGCATGAAGTGATTGCACTGTTACATGACCGTATGATGGAAACAATTTTTTCTTCTTTTGAACAAGCAGGTGCTTTGTTTGCACACCAACAGCCTGCGCCAATGAAAACCATCGATATTATCAAAGGTGGACGCCAAGCACTGGCAACAGCAAATATAGAAATGGGTTTAGCATTGGCGGATGACGAGATTGATTATCTGCAAGCGGCTTTCACTGGGTTAAAACGCAACCCAACAGACGTTGAGTTATATATGTTTGCGCAAGCGAACTCAGAACATTGCCGCCATAAGATTTTTAATGCGGATTGGGTCATTGATGGCCAAGAACAGCCTAAATCGCTGTTTAAGATGATCAAAAATACGTTCGAAAAAACGCCTGATCACGTGCTATCTGCTTATAAAGACAATGCTGCGGTAATGGAAGGCTCTGTCGTTGGGCGTTTCTTCCCAGAACCAGAAGGCCGCACGTATCGTTATCACCAAGAAGACACCCACATTTTAATGAAAGTGGAAACCCATAACCACCCAACGGCTATTTCACCATGGCCCGGTGCAGCAACAGGTTCTGGTGGGGAAATTCGTGATGAAGGCGCGACAGGTCGCGGGGCAAAGCCCAAAGCGGGCTTAGTGGGCTTTTCAGTGTCTAATTTACGTATCCCTGGGTTTGAACAGCCTTGGGAAGAGGATTTTGGTAAGCCAGAACGCATTGTGAACGCACTGGATATCATGATGGAAGGCCCGCTTGGAGGGGCTGCGTTCAATAACGAATTTGGTCGCCCTGCATTATTAGGCTACTTTCGCACATATGAAGAGAAAGTAAACAGCCACAATGGTGAAGAATTGCGTGGCTACCACAAGCCAATTATGTTAGCGGGTGGTATTGGTAATATTCGCGCGGATCACGTGCAAAAAGGTGAGATCACCGTCGGCGCGAAACTGATCGTGCTAGGTGGCCCATCAATGAATATCGGTTTAGGCGGTGGTGCGGCGTCATCGATGGCATCAGGTCAATCAGATGCCGACTTAGATTTTGCGTCAGTTCAGCGGGATAACGCCGAAATGGAGCGACGTTGCCAAGAAGTGATCGACAGATGTTGGCAGCTTGGTGATGATAACCCAATTTTATTTATTCACGATGTAGGCGCGGGGGGATTATCCAATGCCATGCCAGAACTCGTCAGTGATGGCGGTCGTGGTGGCCGTTTTGAATTACGTAAGATTTTGAACGACGAACCAGGTATGAGCCCATTAGAGGTGTGGTGTAACGAATCTCAAGAACGCTATGTGATGGCAGTGGCACCTGAGAAGCTGGCTGAGTTTACAGCGATTTGTGAGCGTGAACGTGCGCCATTTGCGGTGATTGGTGAAGCGACAGAAGAACGCCATTTAACCTTAAATGATGCGCATTTTGATAATCAACCGATTGATATGCCACTGGATGTTTTACTGGGCAAAACGCCAAAAATGCTGCGTGATGTAAAAACGCTCAAAGCAGTGCCTGATGCATTAGATAGAACCGCGATTAATTTAAATGAAGCCGTCAAACGTGTTTTACACTTACCTGCGGTTGCAGAAAAAACCTTCTTGATTACGATAGGTGACCGTACGGTAACGGGAATGGTTGCTCGTGATCAAATGGTGGGGCCTTGGCAAATCCCAGTGGCTGATTGCGCGGTCACAACGGCGAGCTTAGACAGTTACTACGGTGAGTCCATGTCAATTGGTGAAAGAACGCCAGTGGCATTAGTGGATTTCGCTGCTTCTGCGCGTATGGCGGTAGGGGAAGCACTCACTAACCTTGCTTGTTCTTATGTGCAAGACCTTAAACGTGTGAAATTATCTGCAAACTGGATGGCAGCAGCAGGTCACCCAGGGGAAGATGCTGGGCTATATGAAGCAGTAAAAGCTGTCGGTGAAGAACTTTGTCCTGCACTGGGCTTAACTATCCCAGTGGGCAAAGACTCCATGTCGATGAAAACCCGCTGGCAGCAAAATGGTGAAGATCGTGAAATGACATCACCATTGTCATTGGTGATAACAGCGTTTGGTCGCGTTGAAGATGTTCGTTTAACCGTAACGCCTGAATTAAAAACGGTAGAAGATAACGCATTGTTATTAATTGACTTGGGCGAAGGCCAAAACGCGTTAGGCGGTTCAGCGCTTGCACAGGTTTATCGTCAACTCGGTAATAAAGCGCCAGATGTCCATAACCCTGAGCATTTACTCGGTTTCTTCAATACCATTCAAAAACTGTTATCAGAGCAAAAATTGCTGGCTTACCACGACCGCTCAGACGGTGGTTTATTCGTTACCTTAGCGGAGATGGCATTTGCAGGTCATTGTGGAATTAATGTCGATATCAGCTCATTTGATGAAGACACCTTAGCTGCATTGTTCAACGAAGAATTAGGTGCAGTCATTCAAATCAATGGCGCTGATAAAGATTACGTTGAAGCGTGCTTTGCAGAGGCGGGTTTAGCGAATTGTGTGCATTATTTAGGCTCTGCAATTCATGACGATATCGTGATCATCAATAGCCGTGATACCGTAGTTTACCGCGAGTCACGCAGTTTACTGCGTCAATGGTGGGCAGAAACCACATGGCAGATGCAGCGCCTGCGCGATAACGAAGTGTGTGCAGATGAAGAGCATGCGCTGAAGCAAGATAACCAAGACCCCGGCTTAAATGCCAAACTAACTTACGATATCGAAGACGATATCGCGGCACCGTTTATCTTATCGGGTGTGCGCCCGAAAGTTGCCGTGCTGCGTGAGCAAGGGGTTAACTCCCACGTTGAGATGGCAGCAGCCTTTGACCGTGCAGGTTTTGATGCAGTTGATGTGCATATGAGCGATTTACTGGCGGGTAACGTATCTCTTGAGCAATTCCAAACGCTGGTGGCGTGTGGTGGTTTCTCTTATGGTGACGTATTGGGTGCAGGGGAAGGTTGGGCGAAATCTATCTTGTTCAACAACCAAGTGCGTGACGAGTTTGCCGCGTTCTTTAATCGCCCAGACACCTTATCTTTGGGTGTATGTAATGGTTGTCAAATGATGTCCAACCTACATGAGCTGATCCCTGGTGCAGAGTTCTGGCCGCGTTTCGTTCGTAACCGTTCAGAGCGTTTTGAAGCTCGCTTTAGCCTAGTAGAAATCGCCAATAGCCCATCATTGTTACTGCAGGACATGGCGGGTTCTCGTATGGCGATCGCGGTTTCTCATGGTGAGGGACAAGTGGAAACTCGTGCTGCAGCACATCTTCAGCAATTAGAAGATAATGGCTTGGTGGCTATGCGTTTTGTGAACAACTATGGTCAAGTGACGGAACAATACCCAGCGAACCCGAACGGTTCAGTTAACGGTATTACGTCAGTGACATCAAAAGATGGCCGTGCAACGATTATGATGCCGCACCCAGAGCGTGTTTTCCGTACAGTGAGCAACTCTTGGCACCCAGAAACATGGGGCGAGGATAGTCCATGGATGCGTATTTTCCGTAATGCACGTAAGCAATTAGGCTAATAATCAGTAAGCTAATTGAATAAATATCAGGCCAGTTGATTTGTTCACTGGCCTGTTTTTTATCTCTTAAGAATATAATGATTAGTTCAAGATAAATTCTTGGTTTAATCCATTGTAAGTTTTCACGCTGACTTTTAGCCCATCATCTACTTCAGTGAGTTTAACTGCTTCAATTTCATTGCAATCAGCACCGACGGCAGTGGCTTCCTCTAACTCTAAGCGCTTATTTTTCTTATCAATAAAATACCATTTACCTGCGGGGCAAGAAATACCCGCATCTTCACGCAAAAGCGCCCAACGGTCAGTTTCATGGACTTGTGACCCAATACCAAAGTACGCATCACCCACACTAATCCAGCTAACAGCAGCGCCTTTGCCACATTGCTCACAGGATACTTCACCACCATCATGAATTTTAACTTGGTCGGTACGCGCGGCAGCGGACATTTGCCAAGTTAAGGCAGAAACGGCGAGAGCTGTAATTAATAATTTTTTCATCAGGTTATGTCTTATTAAAAGGAGGTATGGCTTTAATTTTACCATTGAGGATAAAAGATAAAGGCAAAAAATAGCAGGGTAAAGAGCGGGATATTGGGGGGTTAAATGAATGACGCCCTATCTGCAAAGCGGATAGGGCGTATAGCTGGGTATTATTTCCAGAAACGATTAATTTGTTCGCGCAATGCTTCTGCGGTTTGCTTGCCTTTTTCACCCACTAAGGCACGTCCTGCAATAAAGGCTTTGGCTTTAATACCATTAAATAAGTGAATATCTTCAGGTACGATGCCGCCAGTAATTGATAGTGCTAAGCCTAAATCAGACAATTTGCGCATTTTTTCGATATCTTCATTGGTCCAGCCAATACCAGCAAGTTCAGCATCACGAGAACGATGGTAGATAGCTTGAGTAATACCTAAATCCACCCAATTTTTTGCATCTTCAAATGTCCAATTGCCGTAAATTTCAATTTGAATTTCACGCTTAAATTCGTCAGCCACTTTCTTACAGGCTGCAATGGTGGCAATATGCGCCGCTGCTGACACCGTGATCCAATCTGCACCTGCCTCAAATGCCATTTTTGACAAAATAGCGCCACCGTCAGTGGTTTTCATATCGCAAACCAGAATGTGGTTTGGGTATTTTTGGCGTAGCGTCGACACTGCATTCATGCCATCGGCAAACGCTAAAATTGTACCCACTTCAATGATGTCAACAAAAGTGTGTACATTTTCAGCAACGTCCAGTGCTGCAGGTAAGTTTGTTTGGTCTAACGCAATTTGGATCAACGGTTTAGTCATGGTTTTATCCTTGAATTTTTTCTCGTATCAAACGGGCAAGTCCGTCATGATTGTTATCAGTAGCGCAGATAGCATTAGCTTGTGCTTTGACTGCGTCATCAGCGTGAGGCATCGCAACACCCAACCCTGCGTATTGGATCATGGAAATATCATTATGGTTATCGCCGACGGCAATCACTTGCTCAGGCTTGAGGCCGAGTTGGTTAACGTATTGCGCTAAGCGCATGCCTTTGTTATTGCCTTTACAGGCGATATCAATGCGGTTGACCCATGAACGTTCGGCAGTGAATTTGTCATTCACCCACGAGACATTCATTAATTGTTCAATGGCATTAGGGTCACCCTCAACAACAAATTTCCAAACATAATCGGTATCACGAACCTGCTCTTCAAATGAATCAATACGGTAGATTTTAGGGGGATGAGCAAGGCTTGGATCCGCTGCCCACTGTTCCATATCTTTCATATAGTCAATCGGTTGTGATTTTGAATAGGTCATTTCATTGGTGGTATACAGCACGAGTTTAAATTGGTTTTTTTGCGCCAATTCAATAAAGGCTAAGGCATCTTTTTTGGCAATTGATGTTTGTGTGAGCACCTTTTCGTTCTGATAATCATAGATATAGGTACCATTACAGCAAATAACTGGCGTGGTTAACCCCAGTTCATCGTAATAAGGGCGCGCAGCGGTGTGGTGACGTCCCGTGACAATTATCACGTGGCAGTGTTTCGCCGCATGTTGAATAGCAGACCTCACTTCTGGGTGGATAGTGTGTTGAGCTGTCAGAACCGTCCCATCTAAATCTAATGCGAGCACTTTATACATATCAAAGACTCCTTTTAAGCGTTTTTCGCGAGTGCCTCATCAATCACGCGATATACATCGTCGGCTGTGTGGCATTGGCGTAGTTTGTTAAGATCGACACCCGTTTCACTGTCTTCATCGTCAAGAACTTGGGTGACCTCCATCAATCCTTCCATATGTTCGTCCGAAGAGCTACCCGCAAGTGTAATTAAAACGTCGACAGGCTCATCTTCCCCATCAAAAATAACGGGTTTTTCTAAGGTGACTAAGGCAAAAGCAGTGCGAATAACGCCATCTTCAGGCCGCGCGTGGGGCAGGGCTAAATGCGGGGCGATGCAGATATACGGACCCAGTTTTTCAACACTGCTGATAATGGCGTCATGGTAAGTCGGTTTGATTGCACCAGAGGCAACCAGCATATCTGTGCCAATTTTAACAGCATCGCGCCAATGGGCTGCATTGGCATGGAGTTGAATAGAATTATTGTCGATTAATGATTGTTTGAATCCCATTATGACTTCCTCTTGGGTGATAATTGCCTCGATAGCTATAGGGGACGTTTATCGAGGCATCAACATGATTAATTACGAATAAAATTGGTGTGAATGATATTTAGCAACTCATCACCGAATGAATTAGGATTGAGCATGTTTTGTACGCCAAGGACGAACTTACCTTCACCTGGGTCCATTTCTGAACTTAAATGTTTTGACGAGACGATAATGTCTGTTGCTGTTAATTTCGATTTATAGTCGGATACCGCACAGGAATCCATAACGTGTGGGATGCCTTTTTTCTCAAGGTATTGGCCAATTTTCATTTTCATCATCATGGAGGAACCTTGCCCATTACCACATACCGCTAGGATGCGCACAGGTTTGGCACCACTGTGTTCAAGTGGGGTAGATTCAACGTCTTCTTCTACTGTTTCAATGGCCGCTTCAAGGGCACCTTCGGCATCCTCTTCTGCTCGCAGTTTTTTCGCGGCAAAGTACATGTAGACAAGGGCAAGAGCGACGATCACAAAGAAGAACATTTTTGAGAATGACAAGCCTTGCATAATCACTGGGAACGCTAATGCCCAGTCAGCCATACCCATCCAGCCACTAAAATCCGTGCCTTGGCGGTTGATTAAGTCAATCGCCCATGCAGATCCTAAAATTTCGATGACGCCCATTACAAAACAGACTTTCATCACGGCTTTCCAGCCACCAAAGTGATTAGCGAAAATACCGATGGTCGCATTGGAGAAGAACATCGGAATAAAGCCAGGGATGATCATAATGGGTGAGTTGAAGGCCAACATGCCTAATACAGCAGCAAATTGACCGATTGCACCCCACATAAAGCCGAAGACCATCGCATTTGGCGAGAACGCATAGATAGCGGCACAGTCGATGGCGAGCACGGCATTAGGAATAACGCGTTCGGAAATGCCTTTAAATGCTTCAGAAAGCTCTGCAACAAACATCCGCACACCCGTCACGATAATTTGAATGGCAACGGCAAATTTCAGTCCTGTTTCAATAATGTAGATAGTCCAATGCGTGGTACCTGCCATGGTTTGCAGGTTAGTTAGACCAAAAGAAATCAAAATAACGCCAAAAAAGAGCGTCATCACAATGGCCGTCGCGGAGATGCTATCGTGGAAAATATGCAGCCATTTTGGCAATTTTAAGTTATCAACACTGTCTTTTTTATCGCCAAGTTTTGGGGCAACCTTGGTGGCTATCCAGGAGGCAAACTGCTGCTGGTGGCCGATAGAAAAACCAGCACCGCCAGTCACTTCTTGCGTTGGTTTAAACATAATATTGGAGGAGATCCCCCAGTACAGCGCCATCAAGACTGCGGAATACAAAATAGTTTCCCACATGCTTGAACCCAGCACAAAATAGAAAACAGCAATCAAGCCAGCTTGCTGGAACATGATATGGCCTGTCAACATGATGGTACGAATACCTGTGATGCGGCGAAAAAGCACTAAAAGAATATTAATCGCGAGGGCTAACAACACGGTATAGCCGACCCACGAATAGTTATCACCCATGGTTTCCATGGTTGCCATCATTGAGGTGTATGGGTCGATAACTGAACCTGTGAGGCCATGATATTCAGACATTTTTTCAATAACAGGTTTAAAGCTAGATACCAAGGTGCTGGCTCCGACACCCACTAACATAAAGCCAACAATCGTTTTGATTGTTCCCTTGAGAATTGTCGTTCCATCGCGCTTTAGCAACCAGTAACCAATGAAAGTGACTAAGCCGAGTAACAGAGGCGCTTTAGTCATTACTTGGCTGTAAAAAATATAGAAAGCGTCGTATAAAAAATCCATATTTTTACCTCTAATCAAATTGTATTTGTAATTTATAGGGGTCAGAGATTAATCATATTGATCGTATCTGGTGTTATTGCGATATAATCATTTAAAATGGATAAACGGTCGCGCAAAAATCAATTATGATCAAATGTAATCACGAATTGCTCTTTTATGATTGTTTGCATTTGTCTGTTTTTTTACCAGTAAAAAAATAAATAAATGGCGACTTGATCACGTAAAATTTAAAATAATGTTTTAAATCAATATGATAATTTTATTTATATCAAATATCAATTTTTTGCTCAGGCAAAGGTTGACAATATTGGATGAGATAAATAGAATCAAAACTAATCACCAATAATCATTTTCAATCATAAGTTGTCATTGATGTGATTATTTCTTAATAAGGCGATAGTTATGAATGAAGTGCAAAGACACAATGAAATCTTGTCGTTATTAGAAACGCAGCGGGTGATTAACGTTTCTCATATTACCGAACAGTTTAATGTGTCTCCTGCTACTGCACGTCGTGATATTTCAAAACTTGACGAGCAGGGTAAGTTACGGAAAGTCCGTAATGGTGCAGAACGAATTGAAACGAAAAAGCGTAAGTGGACACCGCTCAATATTAATAGTGCTGATCATTACGAGGAAAAATCAGAAATCGCGATTAAAGCGGCTGAACTTTGCCGACCAGGGGAAAGTGCAGTGATTAACTGTGGTTCGACCGCCTTTATGTTAGGGCAGCAGCTTTGCGGTAAAAACGTACAGATTGTGACCAATTATTTTCCACTGGCCAGTTATTTGATTGATGAAGACCATGAAGACGTCATTTTAATTGGTGGGCAGTATAATAAGGCACAAAACATCTTTTTAAATCCGGCCCTCAATACGCTGATGGGCTACGCAGGTAACTGGATGTTCACGTCAGGGAAGGGGCTAACAGAAGCGGGTTTATATAAAGCTGATATGTTAACCGCTGTGGCAGAGCAACAGATGCTAGATCAAATCGACAAGTTAGTGGTGGTTGTTGACAGTTCCAAAGTGGGGCATCGAACGGGAATGTTATTTTGCCCAGCTAATAAGATTGATGTTCTTATCACGGGAAGAAATGCTAATCCTGAGGTGATTAAAGGAATTCAAGCGCAAGGGACGCGAGTGATACTCGTTTAATCCCATCCACTACCTGATTTATTGAATTTAAACTAATTTGCCTTCATGCCTTAATTATCTCATTAAGGCATCGGGCTCCCGACATCTAAAATTCTGGAAAAAGGTATTATCACTATGAGCAAAGTCAATGAAATTACACGTGAATCTTGGATTTTAAGCACATTTCCTGAGTGGGGAACTTGGTTAAATGAAGAAATTGAAAAAACGGTTGTTGAGCCGAATACATTTTCAATGTGGTGGTTAGGTTGCACAGGTATTTGGTTGAAAAGCGCAGGTAATACGAATATTTCCATTGATTTTTGGTGTGGAACAGGGAAAAAAACGCAAAAAAATCCACTCATGAACAAGCAGCATCAAATGATGCGTATGGGAGGCGTAGAAGCATTACAACCCAACTTACGTACAGCAATTTTCCCTCTTGACCCATTTGCGATTAAAGAAGTCGATGCCATTTTAGCGTCCCATGACCATGCTGATCATATCGATGTGAACGTGGCGGCGGCCGTACTGCAAAACTGCGGTGACCATGTTAAGTTTATTGGCCCACAAGCGTGTGTGGATTTATGGACTAAATGGGGCGTACCTGCTGAGCGTTGTGTGGTGGCGAAAGTGGGGGATGTGCTTGACGTCGGGGATATGAAAATTCGTGTGCTAGACTCCTTCGACCGCACAGCGTTAGTAACGCTACCACAAGGTGTCTCTTCCTATGATAAAGCTATTTTGGATGGTATGGACTCCCGCGCGGTGAATTACTTAATTGAAACCACGGGTGGTTCTATTTATCACTCAGGTGATTCCCACTATTCAAACTATTATGCGGCGCACGGCAACCGTTACAATATCGACGTTGCATTGCTTTCTTACGGCGAAAACCCACGCGGGGTGACAGATAAAATGACCTCTTCGGATATTTTACGTGCTGCAGAGTCATTAGATTGCGAACGCGTTATTCCATTCCACCACGATATTTGGGCTAACTTCCAAAATGACCCGCGGGAAATTGAAGTGCTGTGGAACATGAAAAAAGAGCGCTTACAATACACCTTTGCCCCGTTCTTCTGGCAAGTGGGGGGTAAATATACTTACCCAACGGATAAAGACCGTATGCATTATCAGCATTTCCGTGGCTTTAACGACATCTTTAAAAATGAGCCAGAGCTACCATATAAAGCATTTTTATAGTTATCATTGATAAATTCATTCATAGCAGAGGCGAAAACGCTTCTGCTTTTTTATTTTAAGGCGAAAAAAAACCGCCAATAGAATGTGGCGGTTCAGACTGCTGACAAACCGACTAGGTTTGACGGCAGGTTGGATTGGTTTTGAAAATAAACAAGGAAAATCAATTTATTGATTTTCGGCTGATAACACAAAGCAGGAAAAACCACGCTTTTATCCTGCTTTGTCAACAACCTCAACCGCCAATAGAATGTGGCGGTTTGGTCTTCAATGCAATGTTTGGTTATTCAAGCACAAACATGCCATAAGGGTGAATTTGTAGGTACAGATTTTCCCCGACACTGGGTTGTAATTGGGTCGCATTAATTTGCAGTAACATGGACTGGCCATGCCAATCAACTGTTACTTCATATTGAGGCCCCATATAAGCAACGTGGGTGATCGTACAACGTTGGCTATCATCACCTTGTGTATTTAGGGTAATGGCTTCAGGGCGAACACCCACAGTGACTTGCGTTTGTGTTGAGGTAATTTGCGCAGGACGAGGCAAGCGATAATTAAAGATATCCACAGAATCCGCAGTCAATGTTGCAGGGAAAATATTGGCATCCCCCATAAAGCTCGCCATAAATTTCGATGCGGGCTGGCGGTAGAGCTCTTGTGGTGAGCCCAATTGCATGATTTTCCCTTTGTTCATGACCAGTACCATGTCCGATACCGCGAAGGCCTCACTTTGGTCATGGGTAACGTACAAGGAGGTGATGTTAAATTGCTGTTGTAGCTCACGAATTTTCTCACGCATGCTACGGCGTAAGTTGGCATCCAAGTTACTTAACGGCTCATCAAATAACAGCACTTTTGGCTTGAGGATCAACGCTCGAGCTAAGGCGACACGCTGCTGTTGTCCTCCCGAAATTTGGTCAACAAAGCGGTCGGCAAAGCCTGCTAAATCGACCAGCTCTAATGCCTCATCAACGCGTTTTTTGATCTCAGCTTTCGGTAAGCCTAACATTTTCAAGCCGTAGCCCACGTTATCCCCTAAAGACATATGTGGGAACAAAGCGTAGGACTGGAACACCATACAAATATCACGCTGTTGTATTGAGCGGTCGGTTACATCTTCCCCATCAATAAACATACGGCCTTCGGTCGGTTTTTCGAGCCCTGCGACTAAACGTAAAACAGTGGTTTTTCCACAACCCGATGGCCCTAATAAGGTCACCATGCTGCCTTGGGGGATGGAAAGACTTAAATCATCGATAACCGTGTTGCTACCAAAGCGTTTAGTCACATTTTTTAATTCAACAAAATTATGTTGTGTCATGTCAGTTACTCCCTGATCACTGTGCATTTTTGGCTTTGGAACGTGAAACACGGGCTTCGCCAATCAAATAGTCAAATAAGAAGATAATTGCGAGCATGACCACAATCAAAATGGAGCCATAAGCAATCGCAACGCCATACTCACCATCCTCAACACGGTTAAGAATGTAAGCGGTGGCAACGCGTGTATCAGGGGTAACCAAGAACACAATTGCACTAACAGTGGTAATCGCTCGTACAAAACTGTAAATCAGCGCGGATAAAATCGCAGGGCGCAAGAGCGGCAGCAAGATAAAGAAAATGGTGCGCATGGAGCCTGCTCGTAAGCTTAATGATGCCTCATCTAGCGATTTATCAATTTGCCCCAAGCCTGCGATACCAGCACGGATCCCCACAGGAACGTTACGCATAGTCATCGAAATAATTACGATGGCCGCTGTACCTGTTAAATAGAACGGTGTGTCGTTAAAGGCTAAAATGTATGACACACCCGCAACGGTGCCTGGTACGGCGAAACATAACATAGTGGTAAATTCGATAGTTTTCTTACCACGGAAATCTTGGCGCACGACAATATAGGCAATTAATAGACCCAGAATTGCGGTGATCGGTGCGGCAATTCCTGCATACAGAAGGGTATCGAGTAATGAAGGCCATGCGCCGTCACTCATACCTTGACCGAATAGCTTAATAAAGTTATCTAACGTTAAGGTGTAATCCACACCCCAGTTCACCGTAAAGCTACCGTAGAAAATGCTGCCGTATAACAGAACGTTAAAGGCGACCCAAATTGCTAAGAAAGTCGTTACTGTGGCAATTAAAGACGATGGCAATGGTTGGACGTCACCACGGTAAGATTTACCCGAAACCGTGACGTACGAACGTTTACCAATCCACATATATTGCACACAGAATACCAACAGCGAGAAGACCAACAAGGAAGCGCCCAAGGTACTGGCTGCTTGGTAATCTAACTGTGAACCTGTGATATAGAAGTAAATTTGTGTGGCTAATACGTCAAAGTTACCGCCTAACACTAATGGGTTACTAAAGTCGGCCAGTGACTGAACAATAACAATTAAAAATGCGTTAGCTAATGCAGGTTTCAATAATGGCATAAACACATTAAAGAAGGTTTGGTAACGATTAGCGCGCAGGGTATAAGAGGCTTCTTCCAATGAAGGGTGAATGGTTTTAATCGCACCATCCAAAATCATAAATGACATTGGGGTAAAGGCCAGAACCTGTGCGAGCCAAATCCCCGTAAAGCCATACAGCCAGTTGGTATTTTCTAACCCCATGTAAGTCGCCAAAAATTCAGTAATATAACCTGAGCGGCCCATCATTAAGGTTACGCCAAGACCGACAACAAATGGCGGTGTCACAATCGGTAAGATAGAAAATACGCGGCCAATAATGGCAGAACGTTTCGCAATACGTGTGGTGTAGATAGCTAAAATTAACCCAAAGAAGGTACAGCCAGCTCCTACAGCTAAAGAGAGAAATACCGAGTTAATGATAACCTGAACAATATGGGATTGCGTTAAAATTGCCACAAAAGCGAGTGGCGCGAAATCCCCATTACCATCGGTAAACATGGGGATAAAAATCGCTACACTTGGGAAGACGATAAACAACGTAATCAGTGCGACAACGGTGATAAGCGACCCAATGACGAATTGGTCGCCACCCAGCCACTCAAGGCGGGTTAACGCGTGCGTCATCACCATACCTAAGGCAATAAACAGCACAATGGCGGAATAACCAAGGCCCTTACCATCAAAGTAAGCCGTGACGATCACGACAACGGCAGTGATAGCCGCGACAGCAATATCAAAGTAATGGCGTGTTTTATGGTAACGATCCGCTGGTGTTAACGGGCGAATAAACAGTACAGATGGCAAGAGATACCAAAGCCAACTAATGTTTAGGCTGCTCCAACCATAAGCGGCGAGGATTTCATCTTGTGTTGAGTCAAGTAAGCCATAATCAAGGCTCCAAGACGGTAACAAGGCGAAACCAACCCACGCCAATAGCAGCCAAAAAAAGGTGCTATCTCGCTTTTTAGGTGGTGTCAGAGCTAGGGTTTGAGACATAGATCCCCCTAAGCTCGTCATATTTTGCGCTGTCACGGTGTTGGCTGCGCTCTGTTATCCTAGTCACATACTTGCGTATGCTCCTAGGAATAACGTCACTTGCCGCCTTGTGACAACCCAAACTATTTAGAGCTTAATGATAATAGTTAGAATTTTTATCTAGTTATATTTTGTGCTGTCACTGTGTTGGCTGCGCTCTGTTATCCTAATCACATACTTGTGTATGTTCCTAGGAATAACGTCACTTGCCGTCTTGTGACAACCCAAACTATTTAGAGCTTAATTAAATTAATTTTTATTTTAGTTAAGTAAGTGCTCAGTGCGGCGCGTTCACGCCGCACAGGGTGGTTATTTACTCATTTTGACTTCAGTAACCCACTTGTTGATTAAATTCTTACGGACATCGGCATCACCGTATTTGTCCATATCGTAATTAATCAGGTTCAGGTCGTTCAATTTTAACGAAATTGGGGAAGATTCTGCCGTAGTATTGGTGAGGATTTGGTAAGATTTACCTTCTTTCCAGCTCAGTTCTTGGGCTTCTTTAGATAGCACGAAATCAACGAACAGTTTAGCGTTATCCATGTTACGGGCGTTTTTCAGAATACTGATCCCGCCGATTTCATAGCCAGTACCTTCACATGGTGCGATTAACTCTAATGGCGCACCATTTTCCACTTCTAATGAATAATCATGTAAGAAGCCGATACCAATGGCAGACTCACCACGTGCGGCATTACGTGCTGGGGCAATACCTGATTTCGTGTATTGAGAGATGTTAGAGTTTAATTTTTTCAGGTAATCAAAGGCTTGCTCGTTACCCCACAGTTGGTCAAATGTTGCTAATGCAGTATACGCAGTTCCTGAGCTTTGTGGGTCAGCGATTTGAATTTCACCTTTATACTCAGGCTTGGTTAAATCTTTCCAGCAGGTTGGGATCGGTAAGCCTTTTTCTTTTAAGCGATCTTTATTCACACCAAAGCCTAAGATTCCGATGTAAACCGCAGAGGAATAATTACCTTTGCGTTTTGCTGGGTCTTGGAATTGAGGCATAATTTCAGCGAGTTTTGGTGATTTGTATGGCTCAAGTAAATCCATTTCTCCTGCTTGTGAATGTGGGTCTAATGTACCGCCATACCACACGTCTGCTTGTGGGTTACGTTTTTCAGCTTCGATTTTAGCTAAAGTACTGCCTGAACCGTTACGTACAAAAGTGGTTTTCACATCATATTTTTTAGCGAATGCTTGGGTTTCTGTTTCGCACATCGCGTTGGTTGCACTACAGTAAACCACAAGGCGACCCGCCGCACTTGCAGTGGTCGAAATTGCGGCGAGGGATAAGCCTGCTGCGATTAGAGTAGAGAGAGTTTTCAGTTTCATTTTCAATCCTTTATCAGATTTTAATTATCAGAGGGTGAAACAGATCCTGCCATGTGCTCTCGTTTGCTGACGTTCGCAATCAAAAGCGGCATAAGCAGTAGCCCCATCAAGGCAGCGGCACTGGCTAGTAAGGTAAACATCCCTGACCAACCGTAATGTGCGATGACTTGAGAGAGCGGCCACCCTGCAATTGCAGCCCCTAGATAGGCATACAACCCAAGGTAACCCGTTACCGCGCCCGCTGCTTTTTTATGACAATATTCTGTTGCAGCGAGACCGATTAACATTTGTGGTCCAAAAACAAAAAAGCCGATAGCAAAAAAACACACGGCGAGTAAAGCGTAATGATGAATAGGGGTAAGCCACAAAGCACTGACTGAGATACATAACCCCAATGAGAACAGCAAAATCATTGGTGCCCGCTGCCCGCGAAACAAAATATCAGAGCCCCATCCTGAGCACAGTGCGCCAAGTAGTCCACCTAATTCAAATAACGACAATGTTGCGTTGGCACTAAGTAAATTGGTGCCGTGTTTTTCTGTTAACCAGAGATTTCCCCAGTCGTTTATCGCCATACGAATGAGATAAACTAAAATATAGGAGAAACCTAATAACCAAATCATGCGGTTGAAAACAATCGCGTCTTTTAAAATCACCCACATGGGCATCGGGGGTGATAAACGCTCTTGGCGTAGCTCCAGCACATCTTGGCGCCATTGCCCAACACTGGGTAGTTGCTCTTCTTGTGGTGTTCCCCGTAGCTGGCGACATAACCAAAGCCCAACGACCACACCTATCAACCCAGGCACTATCAATGCCATCTGCCAACTGTATTGCGTTGCTAACAGCGCAGTGAGCAAAGGCAGCAGCATGCCGCCGAGATTGATGGAGATATTCCACAACCCCCACCAGAACCCTCGTTCATTACGTGAGTACCAGTGAGTGAGAATTCGTGCACAAGGTGGCCATCCCCAACCTTGGAAAAATCCGTTTAACGTCCAAACCAACAAAAGGGCAGGGAACGATAAACAATAGGCAAAAATGATATTCAGTAGCCCCGTCATCACAAGACCTGCCCCCATAAACCAGCGGTAGCCTGTGATATCGTGGAAAATACCCGATAAAAACTTGGAAATGCCGTAAGTCAGGTAAAACGCCGTGGCAATCCAGCCAATATCACTTTTGTCGAGCAGCAATTCGCTTTGCATGACAGGCATGACAAAATTGAAGCTTTTTCGCGTCAGATAAAAGGTGGCATAACCCACTATCATGAATAACATCAGTCGGCGGCGCCAAAAGCGATAAGTGCTATCCAAATCCAATGTATGTTGACCTGTCATGATGGTATTTCTCGTGTTTGGCAAAATGTAATCAAGTTTTTAACAAAAGGGATGAGAGAAGGTATTAGAGGACTAGGAATAATTCCTAGTTTTGTGATGTTTTATCTTAAAATGTGGGCAAGTTAACAATTATTTGCGTACCGTTTTGTGTGGTGAGTGTCCAATCTCCCCCTAAAGCCCTAACGCGCTCTTCAATACCGCGTAAACCAAAGCCACTCGTGCGTTTGCTAAAAGGAATGCCCACGCCATTATCATTAACAACAAGCTGGATCGAGTCACCTATTTGTACTAGTGAAATGTGGATTTGTGTGGCTTTTGCGTGTTTGCTGATATTGTTAAGTAATTCCTGAACAAGGCGGTACAACGTAAATAGAACGGTTTCATTGACAGGGGTTTCTTTTAGCGCATAGCGAAAATGGCATTGAATATTATTTTCAGGAAAGGAAAATTCTGCGATTAAATGGGTGAGCGCATTCTCAAGGGACATCTCATCCAATACAGGCGGACGCAATTGGCGCAACAGTTGCCGAGTCGATTGGTGAATTTGCTGAGCAAGCTCATTAATTTGGCTTGCTGCTTGGTGGCTTAAGGAGTCTGGCGCTGTTTTTTTGACTAACATGGATTGAATCTGAATGGCGGTAATATTTTGCCCAATTTCATCATGCAATTCGCGGGCGATGGCTTTTTTGATATCTTCTTCAGTATGAACTAATTGGCGCATCAGATCACGTCGTGCTTTTAGTTCTTGCTCTAAGCGTTGTCGATAACGTTGTAGGTTATTGGCGAGCTGTTTTTGGCGGCTAATGGCGATCCCCAGCCCAATACCAATTAAGGCTTGAGTGCTGAGAAACATTTCCAGTTCTTCTAAGTCTGCAAAAGCACCGTGAAATTGCCGCGCAAAAGTAATAATTAAACTGCCTAATAATGCGGAAAGTACTCCCCCTTGCCAGCCATAGCGGTAAGCCATAAACACATTCGGAATAAACACCAGTAAAACAATCAAACGTTCGATTTCAGGTGCGAAAAAGACTTGGGCACTTAATCCCACTACACAAAATAAAAAACACCAAACAATCAAAGAGGTACGTAGTTGTTTGTCGGGAGTTCCATAATCAAGCAACATTTGGTAGTGCTGCTCATGCAGGTATTCATAGATAAGGTAAACAAATGGGGAGAGTAATATTCCCCCAGTGAATGTCGTTAAAAAGAGCTGGCTAATGGAATAGGAAGATAGCCAGCCAAATAGTAATGCGTGCAGTACACTGTTTGCAGCGACGCCAGCCAGCAATAATAATAAGCGCTGCCAATATAAAGTGTAGCGCCACCAAATATCTTGAATAACAAAAGCCACACCGAGACTTAATAGTGGGGATAGCAGCAAAATCGGTTGGAAAAGCAGTTGCTCCCCAGATAGCCAAAAATTCAAAACACTTTCGCTAAGTAGCAAAGTAGGCCAATAACGCCGCCAGAGAATGATCATTAAGGCAAGGCGCAGCCCTTGCGGTAAAAATAAGGTTGCCTGAAAGCTATTCTCGCTTAAATAAAAACCAATGATCCACAACCCAATCCACAGCAATGAGTAGGTAAAGAGTAGAAAAATAGATTGAAGTGTTAGACGCAGGCTTTTACTCATGCCATTAAGACCTTGAAATAAGATTATGCTCTAGTGCGTAGTGTACGAGGTCAATGGTGTTTTCGCATTGCAATTTACCGAGTACATTAGCGCGATGGACATGCACTGTTTTATGGCTAAGCTCGAGTTGTTCTGCAATTACTTTAACGCTGAGGCCTGCTATGAGTAAATCAAAAATCTCCCGCTCCCGAGGCGTTAATTCTTGCATCCCTTGATGTTGTTGCGGTGAATGGCGTAGGGCTCGCATGGCGTCTGCGCATAAATAGCAGCCCCCTTGGTGGACTGAGCGCACTGCTTGTACCAGCTCTTCAGGCCCGCAGCGTTTGGTTAAATAAGCACTGGCCCCTGCGTCTAAGGCACTTTGTACAAAAGCAGGGGTATCGTAAATACTGAGAATAATGGTTTTGAAGTCTGGTTTTTTTTGACGAAGTCGTGATAATAATTGCAAACCATTTTCATCTGGCATGGAGATATCCATAATCGCGACATCAATCTCTAAATTAAGAAGATTTGGCAATGCTTCTTGGGCGCTAGCATATTGCCCGACAACGGAAATATCGGGTTCTAGGGTCAGCAATTGTGCGAAACCAGAGCGCACAACGACGTGGTCATCAACTAAGGCGATTTTTATCATGTTGTTATATTCTGTGATGAGTAGGGTATTGAGAAATCTTATATCAAGATGAGAAAGGATAAGCTAGGAAGAAGGTTGAAAATTCTGATGTGTATCAGAAATGTCGGTGGTTTTTATTCAATGGATAGAATGCCTACCTATCACTAGTGCCCTAAGGTCGGCATTCATTGGTTTAATCAAATTATACAGGTAGAGCTTCAAGAATATGAATATGAGAATGGGTATCGATTATTCTGTTAAGTTTAAGATCCGCATTGCTTAATAATGTCTCAAACTCACTGATAGTATGTTCGCCACCTTCGGGTGAAAGGCTTAAACAAATTAAGTCTATATCGTTACCAATATTTACTTTGTTATCATCAGCGACGATGCAATCAATGAGCAAGAGTTTTGATGTTGCTTTCATCGCACGACGAATGGTTTTTAAAATATTAATTACACTGTCTTCTGGCCAGTCATGAGTAATGTATTTGAGTAAATAAATATCAGCTTCAGGGCATTTTTCGAAGAATGAACCAGGGTAGGTGGTCCAGCGCGAATCGTCACCGAGTAGAGGTAATATTGTTTGTTTTAATACATGAGGCTGATCAAATAGAATGCCTTTAGTGGTGGGGTTTCTTTTTAATACCTCAAGAAGTAATGCTCCTAAGCCTCCTGCAATATCTGCAATCACAATATTTTCTGGGAATTGATATGCACTAATAACGTATTCATTTTCAATGCGTGACATAGATGACATGCCAACATCAAAGTTGTCAGGTAAGTGAACATTTTGCTGCCAGTATTCAAAGAATGTCCCCCCAAACATATTTTTAAATACAGGTTTGCCAAGGATAATTTCATCAAGATTATGTATAGGCATCCAGAAAGTCTTATCTGTTAGCATGAGTATCGCTTGACGTAATGAATAAGGATGGTCAGGAAGTAAAAACTCAGCTTCGGGGGTTAAGGCAAAGTGCAAATCATCCTGTATTTTAAAAATACCTTGAGTTGTTAATATACGTAGTGTTTTATGGATAACCTTTGGCTTGCCATTAATAATTTCTGCTAACTCTTGTGACGTTTTAGGCCCATCTTTTAAATATTCTGCAATGTTTAATTTGACTGCTGCCCGTAATGCTGCTTGAAACATGTAACCCGTCACTTTTTCAATGACTCGGACGGCAATGTCAATATTTTCTGCTTTGTTTGAAGTTTCTGAAGTAGGATTCATACAATCTCCAATTATTAATTTCAAAGTGAGAACATGCATCGATTATCAATATTAAGTATTGTTTAAATTGGTTAAAGTGTACAGGTAAATAGTTAGTGAATTTTTTTATTTGAATTTAATTAATTAACGCAATGTATTATTTGAGTTTTTATGTTTTTTTTGGTGTAATTATCAAGATTGGGGTGGGAACTGTTTTTTTTTGGAAATATAAACATTGTTAATTATTTCATGGTGGAAAGATAAGATAAGCAGCGTAGAGTTAGTGTTTTTTCCTCGTTGTCTAAAATTAGCGACAACACCCTATATGCACTGTCGCCAAAAGGAGACATTTATCTATATGATAAATAAGGTTTTTATAAGTTGAGCTTTTGAGTGTCTTAAATTAGCGACAAACTTAAGGTTCGGATAAACCGTTTCAGCGTATTAAGAAAGAGTCAAAAGAAGTAATAAATTTAATTTGCTTATTTTTTAATGGGTTAGGTATTAACTTGAAAAGTTGGCATGAGTTGTGCATAATAATATGCAGTTGCTCATTCAATTTATTATGTCGGTCCATAAATAGTTGGGAACATACCACATAAAGCCAGAATGACGCCAAAGTAAGGTGCCTACCGTCCAACAGCACAGATACTCGCCTTCGGGCCTTATCAAACACAGGGCGACACGTGGAGTGAGGCACCACCTATATGATTATCTTTAATGTAAAGACATAATCCTATAAAAGCAGTAAATCATCGCTGGCGGAGTTAAGGTCGATCCTTATCTCCGCCTTCCTACGCCTGTCATACTTTGAACCACAGCGTTGTTACCTGTGCCTAACTGCAATCCGAATTATTTAGGGAATATTAATAAATACTCTAAAATAAAATATTCACTGTTAGGGCATACCCCACTGAAAATACTCATTTTTATTTAATAAACTGGCACGCAGATTGCAGTCATTCGGTCATAGTTAGTCTGATTTTTATGCTATGACACTCAGAACCCTAATTCACCTTTTCGTGAGAGAGAGAGTTCTGTTACCATTGAAATACGTTTAATGGGTATGAGATGAATGTATTGAGCAAATGGCGTTTTTTCCCGCGTTCCTTGCGGCAACTAGTTGTGATGGCATTTTGGCTCGTCTTGCTGCCTTTATTGGTCTTAGCATATCAGGCGTATCAAAGTTTAGAACAACTGAGTAACCAAGCCGCAAATATCAATAAAACCACCTTATTAGATGCAAGGCGCAGTGAGGTGATGAGTAGCCTCGCATTGGAAATGGAGCGTAGCTATCGGCAATATTGCGTATTACAAGACGCAGCTTTGCAAACCCAATACCAAAAACAATTTGCCGATTATGAACAAATGTTTGAACGGCAAAAAACCATTTTGCCTCAAACATCTGACACCTCAAAGCTCACGGCAACATTAGCACAACTTAAAATAGTGACATGTGAAAATAATGAACCCACCGCGAAAGTCACTCAAGCCTTAGAGCAATTTTCAGCAGAGAATGCCGCTCTTGTACAGGAAACTCGCGATGTGATTTTTAGCCGCGGAGAACAGTTGCAAAAAGCAATTGCAAATAAAGGGCAACTATTCGGTTGGCAAAGTTTGATCTTGTTCTTGCTCAGCGCATTATTAGTGACTTTATTTACTCGAATGATTATTGGTCCAGTGAAAGTTATCGAGCGAATGATCAATCGCCTTGGTACAGGTCGAACTCTAGCCAGTAACATTGAACGTTTTAAAGGGCCAAGAGAACTTCGTACAATCGCTCAGCGTATTATTTGGCTAAGTGAGCGCTTGGCTTGGCTTGAGTCTCAGCGCCATGAGTTTTTACGCCATATTTCCCATGAGTTAAAAACACCACTCGCCAGTATGCGAGAAGGCACGGAATTACTTGCTGATGAAGTCGCAGGGCCATTAACCGACTCTCAAAGGGAGGTTGTTGAAATTCTTGATCATAGCAGTAAGCATCTTCAGCAACTTATTGAGCAGTTACTCGATTATAATCGTAAATTGGTTGATGACCCACCAGAAGCGCAATTAGTTGACCTAAATAAATTGATTGAAGATATTGTTAATGCACATAATTTACCGGCTAGAGCCAAAAATATAAAAACGGAAGTCCGTTTAAAAGTCGAAAGCTGTTTAGCGGAACCCACTTTGCTTGGGCGAGTTATTGATAATATCTACTCCAATGCGGTGCACTATGGTGGCGAATCAGGTAATATTTGGATCACGAGTCGTCAAACAGGCAACAAACTGCTGATTGAAGTTGCAAATACAGGTACGCCAATTCCCGAATCTGAGCAAAGCATGATTTTTGAGCCTTTTTTCCAAGGGTCCTTGCAAAGAAAAGGTGCGGTTAAAGGGAGTGGGTTGGGGTTAAGTATTGCACAAGATTGTATAAAACAAATGGGCGGAGAACTCTCACTAGTCCCATATAAATCAGCAGATGTCTGTTTTAGAATTGAACTGCCTCTAACAGCAGAGAATGAATAATGGTCAATCGGTCTACAGATTTTTTAGCGGTGCTTTATCGTAAAGCTCTGCCAAATAAACTTAATCAGATAAACCCATTCGTGATGAGACGAACAGGGGTTAGCTTTGGGGCGGTATTCTTTACCCTTATCCTAAACGGGTGTGTAGTAAAAAATGGTCAATCACCACTGGAAACGCTGGCACAAGTGGTTGTGCCTGAAGTGAAAGTGACTGATTATCGTTATGCATCATGCGACACGATTTGGGAAAATGATCAGCCTGCTGCTCGTGAAAATGCGCTATTTTGGTTGCGTATGATGGACTGTGCAGATCGCACAGAAACTTCACAAGCGCGTGAAAATGCAAGCAAAATAGAGGTTACAGATTGGTCAAATGCATTTCAACAAAATATACTGTTAAATTCAGCTGACCCAACGATTGCCGAGCGGCGAAAAATGCTCGACAGCATTAATACATATAGTCTCAGTTTTCCCACTGCGGTACGCCCTTTATTACAGTTATGGCGTGAGCAACAAGTGCAAATTATTAACCTTTCGGATGCAGGGGCACGTTATAAACGCCTACAGCAAGAAATGGATACTAAGCTTGATCGCTTAAAAGAAGACAACGCTAAGTTGGCTTTTGAACTGAACACAACATCGCGTAAACTCGAAAACTTAACGGACATTGAGCGCCAACTTTCCTCACGGAAAAAAAGCACTAATGAAACGGAAAAAGAAGTCGAAAGCGTTGTTGAAGGCGAGAAAGAAACCTCATCTGACGCAGCAAAACCCGCTGAGCCTCCTGTAGAACAACCTTCATCGGAGAACGCGAAATAATGACAAACCGTAAGTCGGCAAGTTTACTGCTCGTTGATGACGACCCTAGTTTACTTAAATTACTTGGGATGCGGTTAAGTAGCGAAGGGTTTAAAGTAACCACCGCGGAAAGTGGCCCTGAAGCACTTAAAATCTTACAGAAAGAAAAGTTAGATTTGGTGATAAGTGACTTACGCATGGATGAGATGGATGGAATGGCGCTGTTTGATGAAATTCAAAAAGCGCATCCTAATATGCCAGTTATCATCTTAACGGCACATGGTTCAATCCCTGATGCCGTTGCTGCGACACAACGTGGCGTGTTCAGCTTTTTAACGAAACCTGTTGATAAAGACGCTTTATATAAAGCTATTGATGAAGCACTCGCTTTATCTTCTTCACCGATGAGTGATGAAGAGTGGAGCTCGGGGATAGTCACCCGCAGCCCTTTAATGATACGTCTTCTTGAACAAGCCCATATGGTGGCACAATCAGACGTTAGCGTACTGATCAACGGCCAAAGTGGAACGGGTAAAGAAGTGTTAGCGCAGGCCATTCACAAAGCAAGTCCGCGCGCCCGTAAACCCTTTATTGCTATCAATTGCGGCGCATTGCCAGAACAACTTTTAGAATCTGAACTATTTGGTCATGCAAAAGGTGCCTTTACGGGGGCGGTGAGTAACCGCGAGGGGCTGTTTTTTGCCGCAAGTGGTGGCACTCTGTTTCTTGATGAAATTGGCGATATGCCAATGCCCTTACAGGTAAAATTATTGCGGGTGTTACAAGAACGCAAAGTTCGCCCATTAGGAAGCAATCGCGACTTAGACATCGATGTGCGTATTTTATCTGCAACACACCGTAATTTACCTAAAGCGATGGAAAAAAACGAGTTTCGTGAAGATCTTTATTATCGCCTGAATGTGGTTAATTTACGTATTCCTGCGCTAAATGAACGTGCAGAAGATATTCCATTATTAGCAAATCATTTATTGAGAGAATCTGCGTCTCGGCATAAGCCCTTTGTTCGCAGTTTTTCAAGTGATGCGATGAAATGCCTGATGACAGCAACTTGGCCAGGCAATGTACGCCAATTGGTTAACGTGATTGAACAATGTGTAGCGTTAACAACATCTCCTGTTATTAGTGAAGCCCTTGTCAGCCAAGCGTTACAAGGTGAAAATACTGCCTTGCCAACCTTTGTGGAAGCACGTAATCAATTTGAATTAAATTATTTACGCAAGTTATTACAGATGACGAAAGGTAATGTTACTCAAGCGGCACGCATGGCTGGGCGAAATCGCACAGAATTTTATAAATTACTTGGCCGCCACGATTTGGAAGCTAATGACTTTAAAGAATAATTAACTATTATTCACCTATATAATCCACGTGGACAAGATAAACTGTATTCACGCTTCGGGAGAAGAAACACGTTATGAGCCGTAAGCTTAATATTTCACTCGCACAACTCAACTGGTTAGTCGGTGACATCGAAGGTAACTGCGATCGCATGTTACAAGTCGTGAGTGAACAAGCCTCACAAACCGATATTGTGATGTTTTCAGAACTGTCTCTGACGGGCTACCCGCCTGAGGATTTAATTTTCCGTGCAGATTTTGAAGACAGATGTGAGGCTCAACTTGAACGTTTGCAAAAGGCGAGTACAGAAACGGCAATTATTGTTGGCCACCCTTGCTATGAAGGGGACGAAATCTTCAATGCACTTTCTTTCTTCTATCAAGGGAAATTGCATGCTCGCTATTTTAAGCAAGAGCTACCAAACTACGGTGTTTTTGATGAACCGCGCTATTTCAGCGCAGCTGAAAAAACCTGCGTGGTAGAATTCAAAGGCTATCAATTAGGCTTATTGATTTGTGAAGACATTTGGTATGACGAGCCTGTTGATGCGGTGAAAGGTGCTGGAGCCGAGTTATTACTAACTATCAATGCATCACCGTATGATATTCATAAGGAACATATCCGTAGCGACTTACTGGTTGATCATTGCCAACGTACTCACATGCCTATCGTTTACCTCAACCAAGTGGGTGGACAAGACGAGTTGGTGTTTGATGGTGGTTCGAAAGTCATTGCAAATAAAGGCAAACAAACCTTTAAACTGCCCGAATTCAAAGAACAAGTTGTTACGGTAAAATTTGATGAGCTGGAATTGGTAAGTGAAGGTAGTGTGTTTATTGAAAATGACCCCGTCGCGCAGGTATATCAAGCCTTAGTGATGTCGACTCGCGATTATATCAATAAAAACGGTTTCAATGGTGCAATCCTTGGGTTATCAGGCGGGATCGACTCTGGTTTAACAGTGGCTATTGCGGTTGATGCTATCGGTAAAGAACGCGTGCAAGCGGTGATGATGCCGTTCCGTTATACCTCAGAAATGAGTATTCATGATGCCAAAGAACAAGCTGAGTTATTAGGTGTGGAATTTGATATTGTCTCTATCGAACCGATGTTTGATTCATTCATGGCACAATTAAGTCCAATGTTTGAAGGAACTGCGGTTGATACCACCGAAGAAAACTTACAAGCTCGCTGCCGTGCTGTTATTTTAATGGCGATGTCCAATAAACGCCGCCGTTTAGTCTTGACGACCAGTAATAAGAGTGAGTCTGCAGTGGGTTACTCAACACTGTATGGTGATATGGCTGGCGGCTTTGATGTGTTAAAAGATGTGCCAAAAACATTGGTTTTTGAACTGGCTAAATACCGCAATACGCTTTCACCGGCTATTCCACAGCGTGTGATTGATAGGCCGCCATCAGCAGAACTGGCCCCGGGGCAGTTAGACCAAGATAGTTTGCCGCCTTATGAGATATTAGATGCTATCTTAGAAGGTTATGTTGAAAAAGACTTATCCGTGAATGACCTTATCAAGCTAGGTTTTGATAAAGACGTTGTCCGTAAAGTGGTGCGCTTGGTTGATCTGAATGAATATAAACGCCGACAAGCACCTGTTGGGCCGCGTATTACCATGCGGAATTTTGGTAAAGACCGCCGTTATCCGATCACCTCAGGTTTTGGCCGTAAAAACTGGTCATAACAGGAACTATTTATGAAAAAAATTGATGCAATTATAAAGCCGTTTAAACTTGATGATGTTCGTGAGGCGCTGGCGGAAGTCGGGATCACAGGGATGACGGTTACTGAAGTGAAAGGGTTTGGTCGTCAAAAAGGGCACACCGAACTGTACCGCGGTGCGGAATATATGGTGGACTTTTTACCAAAAGTTAAAATTGAAATTGTCGTGCCTGACGATATCGTAGAAAACTGCGTTGAAACTATTATGCAAACAGCGCAAACAGGTAAAATTGGTGACGGCAAAATCTTCGTTTATGATGTTGCACGTGTGATCCGTATCCGTACGGGTGAGCAAGATGAGGAAGCAATTTAACTTTAGGGTTAAAAGGCGGTAACGGTAAATACACAGGAATGGGATTAAAACAGTGTATTTTTTATGCGAGCCCGTTACCGCTAAGCTGTGAAAAAACTTCAAACACCAAGCCATTAGAACAGTTTCTTTTGGCTGATACGTTTCAGGAAATGCTCTTCTAAGCGGAAGAGCATTTTTTATTTATTAATTCAGGGACAGTACCTTATGAGGGCCAAAGCACTCGTAGTGGATAGCTTCAGCATTAACGCCCATGGCAATTAATTGCTGTCCAATATACTGCATAAAGCCTACTGGGCCACAGAAATAGAATTGCATATTCGGTTGATCAATCCATTCGCGTACTTTTTGTAAATCCATTAATCCTTCATATTGGTAATCAAAGCCGAGGCGGTCATGGACTCGCGGTTGGTTAAACCAAATGGCAGAATGCCCCGTTTTTTGTTTGGCCATCAATTGCTGAATTTCGTGGTTAAATGCATGAACAGCACCATTTTCAGCCGCATGTAGCCAGTTGATCGTTGCTTCATGGCCTTGTTGCGTCAGGTGGTTTAGCATGCTTAACATTGGCGTCAGGCCAACACCTGCGGAGATGAGTGTGACGGGCGTTTGGTTATCAACATCGATAAAGAAATCACCACATGGAGGTGCTAAATAAACACTATCCCCTTCATTGATCTGTTGATGCAAGAAATTAGACACGGCGCCTTGGTCTTCACGTTTTACTGCGATACGGTAACTTTGGCCATTAGGTGCTGTCGTTAAAGAGTATTGGCGGATCTCTTGGTTCTCGAATCCATCATGATTAATATAAATTGTGATGTATTGACCTGGGCGATAGTCTGCGACGGGTTTTCCATCAACAGGGACGAACTCAAAGCTGGTGATTACATCGCTTTGTGGCTGTTTTTGTTTCAGTTTAAATTCACGTAAACCTTCCCAACCCCCATTTTTATCAGCATTTTCTTGGTAAATTGAGGCTTCACGACCAATAAAAATATCGGCTAATACCCCGTAGGCTTTGCCCCATGCATCAAGCACTTCTTGACCAGGATTGAGGAGCTCATCAATGGCAGCCAGTAGGTTTTCGCCGACGATAGGGTAATGTTCAGGTTTAATATTTAAACTAACGTGTTTTTGCGCAATCTTTTCAACGGCAGAAATTAATGCTTCAGGGGTTTCAATATGAACAGCATAAGCGCAGATTGCATTAAATAATGCTTCGCGTTGGGCACCATTAGCTTGGTGAGTCATATTGAAAATATCTTTTAATTCAGGATGTTGATTGAACATTCTGTCATAGAAATGTGCGGTAAGTTTTGGCCCAGTGGCTGCGATAGCAGGAATGGTTGATTTAACGATAGCGATAGTTTGGCTGTCTAACATACAGGTGCTCCTGAATTTTTTTCATGTTCTCTGTTAGGAAGAGTTTGGCATTTTTCTGAACTATCCAAAAATAGAACACTTAATTTTCAGTGGGATAGCTGAATTGCGTACCGATAATCTTCACTTTTATGAGAGACATAAAGTTTATTTATAAACATGCATTTTAAATACAACTTATAATATTTAAGGGTATCTGTAAAGATGCAAATAGACAAAATAGGGCAAAAATAGGCACATAATGAGAAGGGACTCGCAATACCAGATATTCCTCCGTCAAAATTTAAAATTTGAGCTATTTTATAATGAGGCTGAGAGTGGTAAATGACGTGAAAAAAATTAATGCAATCGTTTGCGTATATTTTTTCTTTAGGGCTATCTCAAGAACGAAAAAGAGTTTACACTGTGTGCTATTGCGATGAATTGATTGTCAACCTATTGAATTGCTGAGGCAGGAGAAGCGAATGTTAAAGCGTGAAATGAATATTGCAGACTATGATCCAAAATTATGGGAAGCAATGGAGCAAGAAGTACAACGTCAAGAAGAACACATTGAATTAATTGCTTCTGAAAACTATACCAGTCCACGAGTCATGCAGGCTCAAGGTTCTCAGCTAACCAATAAATATGCAGAAGGGTATCCAGGCAAACGCTATTACGGCGGTTGTGAGTATGTTGATGTTGTTGAGCAATTAGCGATTGACCGCGCAAAAGAATTATTTGGTGCAGACTACGCAAACGTGCAGCCACACTCTGGTTCACAAGCGAATGCGGCAGTTTACATGGCATTGCTTCAACCGGGTGATACTGTGCTGGGTATGAATTTGGCGCACGGTGGTCACTTAACTCACGGTTCTCCAGTTAACTTCTCTGGTAAATTATACAATATCGTTCCTTACGGTATTGATGAAAGCGGTAAAATTGACTACGACGATATCAAAGCGCAAGCTGAAAAACATAAACCAAAAATGATTATCGGTGGTTTCTCTGCGTATTCAGGCGTGGTTGATTGGGCTAAAATGCGTGAAATCGCAGATGCTATCAATGCTTACTTATTCGTTGATATGGCACACGTTGCGGGTCTGATTGCGGCAGGTGTTTACCCAAACCCAGTTCCACATGCTCACGTTGTAACAACCACAACTCACAAAACATTAGCGGGTCCTCGTGGTGGTTTGATCCTCGCGAAAGGCGGTGATGAAGAGCTGTACAAAAAAATCAACTCAGCCGTATTCCCTGGTTCGCAAGGCGGTCCTTTAATGCATGTTATTGCAGGTAAAGCAGTAGCGCTTAAAGAAGCCATGGAACCTGAGTTCAAAGTCTACCAACAACAAGTTGCGAAAAATGCGAAAGCAATGGTCGAGGTTTTCCAACAACGCGGCTATAAAGTTGTTTCTGGTGGAACTGAAAACCACCTGTTCTTAGTTGATTTAGTTGACAAAGATATCACAGGTAAAGATGCTGATGCTGCATTAGGCCGTGCGAATATCACCGTGAACAAAAACAGTGTGCCAAACGATCCGAAGAGCCCATTTGTCACTTCTGGTGTGCGTATTGGTTCTCCAGCAATTACGCGTCGTGGCTTTAAAGAAGCTGAAGCGCGCGAGCTAGCGGGCTGGATGTGTGATATTCTAGACAACCTCAATGACGAAGCGACCATTGAGAGCGTGAAACAAAAAGTATTAGCTATCTGCAAAAAATACCCAGTTTACGCATAATATAACGACTTTTAGTTACCTAAACCCGCTTCTACTGTTAAGTATGAGCGGGTTTTTTGCATTGAAAAATGGAGGGATGATGGTCATTCCATCAACGCGTTGGCTAGCAATTGATTATTTTACCTACTTTTTTGCATACAGTATTTTCTTACCGTTTTGGTCTGTTTGGCTACAGGGAGAGGGCATTGATGCCGAAATGATCGGTGTTTTGCTTGGGGTAGGCCTTGCTGCTCGTTTTCTTGGGGCGATGTTTATCACACCATTAGTCAAAGAGCCGTCAAAATTAATTACTGCATTGCGGTTGTTGGCTGCATCATCCTTAATTTTTTCTATTGGCTTTGCTTTTGGTTCCCATTGGGCATGGCTGCTTTTTGTGATGATTGGTTTTAACTTATTTTTCGCTCCAATGGTTCCATTAGGGGATTCATTAGCAGGAACATGGCAGAAGCAATTCACGTTCGATTACGGCAAAATCCGTGTTTGGGGTTCGATAGCCTTTATTATTGGTTCTTCATTAATGGGTTACCTAGCTGGGGTTTGGGGCCATAAATCAATTATGGTTGCTTTAATTATCAGCTGCTTAGCTTTATTGTTGGGGGCGATGTTGAGGCCTACAATCATGCCTGCGGGGGCGGCAAAAGCGGACAATGGCAATAAAGTTACCTTTAAACAACTGATTGCTGATAAAAATGTGGTCAGATTTCTGATTTGTGTGACTTTATTGCAAGGTGCTCACGCAGCTTACTATGGTTTTGCCTCGCTGTTCTGGAAGGAAGCGGGATATTCAGACTTAGTGATTGGTAACTTATGGTCATTGGGTGTTGTCGCAGAAGTTATCGTCTTTATGTTGAGTCACCGCTTGTTTAGGCGTTGGAGTGCACGTAACTTACTATTACTGTCTGCTGTTTGTGGGATTATCCGCTGGGGAATGATGGGGGCATTTACTGCATTACCTGTGCTTATTATTGTACAAATCTTACACAGTGGTACGTTTACGATCTGCCATCTTGCCGCGATGCGTTTTATCAGTGCGCGTAAAGAAAGTGAAATTATCCCATTGCAGGGCGTTTATTCAGCACTGGCTACGGGGGGGGGGTTAGCGGTATTAACGATTATTGTCGGTTATGTTTATGAGCGTGTTCCTGCTCATCATGGCGTGGTCTTTTATTTGATGGCGCTACTTGCTGTACCTGCGTTATTTATTCGTCCTAAAGTGACCGCACAGTCATAATCTTCCTATCAAGACGCTATAAATGCAGTGAAATACCTTCATTTATAGCTTGGTTTGATGCTCAATTTGCTGCCCAGTATCATCAATATAAACTACCGTAATATTCTCACCGCTAATTGCTTTTTTCCCAGAGGTGATTGTCTGTGTCGAAAATGGTGCGACCATTAAACTTTTAGCAATAAGTTCATTGGCGTTATTTGCAGTGTAGATACTGGCAATGCTGAGAAAATAAGGGGTTGGGTTATTCACGGTTAATAGCCCGTTATCGACATAAAACTTAGCGCTATCCAATAATGTATCTGGAAGGGGCAACAGCGAAATAGGACGGTAAAACACTTTGATCCGAGTTTGGATGGCAAACTGGAGTGTATTCATACCATTAGCGTTTTTAGGCTTGGGTGCGATATCCAAAACATTTAAATAATAAACAGACTCTCTATCCATGGGCAAATTATTGCCAAGAAAACGAATACGGAGCTGAACGCCCTCATTTGCGGCTATTTTGTTGATAGGCGGCGTGACAATAAATGGCGCATTGGTTGTTTCGGGTGTCGAATTAATATTTCCTTCATCTATCCAACTTTGGATTAACGTCGGCTGTTCACTGTAATTAGTCATCTGAATGCTAACCATTTTTTTATCACTGGGAAAAATAACCCGAGTTCCTTGTAAAACAAGGCTTGCTTGTGTTTGCAAACTTATCAGTAATAAGGCAATTCCTCCTAAGTATTTCATCATTGCTCCCTTTTTTAGTTGTAAGACATCACCACGGTTGCCGTACCAGATACCGCCCCTTGAGTGACAATACTGGGGTTATGGGGATAATAATAAGCCCCTAAATTGACGGAAAAGGACGGTGAAATGGGGCTGCCCTTTAGGACAGAAAAAATACTTGTGGCGGTATTTTGTGCCGTGACACTGTCTGAAAGGGTTAAAGGTGTGGTGAGGTTATCCGTTTTGACGAGTCGAAAACCGACACCTTTAGCACCTTGAGAGTGAGTATTGTTGATGGTGGTTTTATCATTTGCCAGTAAACTACTACTGGATAAAAAGATAGACACATCGCGAGAAGCAGTACTACCTGCGAGAAAATCTTGGCAGGTGAAATTCAGCGTAAAGGGGGTGTAGCCAGCCCGAGTCACATTTTTGACGGTGTTAATACTGACAGGTGGAAGCGAAACGACAAGGCCTTGGTTAGTAAAATTGCACGTCGTCAATATAGGGTTATAGGTTAACTGCATTGGTTGATAAAACATATCCTCAGCATGGGTTGGCCATTGCAGGGTTAACAGAAACGTGACTAAGTCTGAGAGAAGGCGCACTAACCAAGGAACAAGACCTAATGCAGTCACATCCGAGGCCATCATCACTGGACTGATTAACACGCTATTGCCTGCAACTTCTTTATAGTTATTTGCGGGTGGGCTGCTGAGTAATTTAAATTGAATGGTAAAGTCTGTATCTAGATTAGATGCGGGATAGGTACCTTGAGCAATATTATCAACACTGGATTGACTAATATTGCTGACTGAGATGGAAACAACTTGTTTCCCGCCATTAAACCCTATAGCGATTGTCGATTGGCGAAATGGGCTATCAATACCCACCTTATTTGGTTGAAGTATAATGGGCGCTGTGCAGGTATATTGACCTGTAAATTTTGTTCGGGTTGATTTGTTCACTGTGGTTGATGTACTCGTCAGTTCCGTGGATATATCAAAATTAAGTGGCGGTGCATTTTTTTCTCCCGCATTGCTGCAACTGGCAGCAACATCATCGCTTGCGAAGAATAATGTGGGTAAGAGGAGTGCCAATAGCGTCTTTTTCATCATAACGTCCTTTATCGACAAAAATTATGGTTTTTATCCATGGTATTAACGGGGTCTTTAATCACGCACTCTGGTTTTTCCTTAGAATTGAGCTTGATATACAAGATAGAAGGCCATTGATCGCTCTTGATGTAGATCACTCCAGATTGCCCCACATAACCAATGTTTTGTTTTTGTTCATTATTCACCTCAGTACCAAATGGCAGACTTTCCCCATTGGCCAGTGAGGCTCTAAATATGTAAGTTTGACGCGTGTCTGTTTCGAGTTTGATATAATTCACGGCACCTTGATATGGGCTCACATTGGCCATATTGCCGAGGACTTCCGCGCCTGACGTTTTGTCAGTATCAGAAAGGGTATAGCTATTTGTTCGATAAGGTGTTGAATTCGCAACCAATACGACACCTTGCTGATTGGTAAGGGTAGTTTTATCTGAATTGACCATCATATTATTCGCCATTGGCGCTTCAATAATGGTATAGGTTTGGCCTGTTTCCCCTGAAAAAACGATATGTTCAGGGATGGCGACCACCGTTCCTCTGGCTCCTAAACCCGCTTGGCGGTAGTTATTGGCTTCGGTATATGAACCTGACAGGGTCGTCGATGGCAGTTGATAGCTGGCATTTGCCCCCACTAAATTATTCCCGCCACTTTGGTTGGTCGCTGTCACTGTGTAATTGACTTGATCATTTTTACCCGCAATGCCACTAACACTCAACGCCGTTTGTTGGTAATGCGAATCGGTAAAGTAACTGCCGAGATTAATATTGGCGCGTTTTTCAAACAAAGAGAATGGCACGCTGACATTCGCATACACCCGTGTTTCTTCTTTATTATCATAATTACGAATACGAGAAACCGATACGCTGTAGGACACATCATTGTAGTTATTGGCATAGCCCGCTTGGTATTCACGGCTGCTGCCATGGGTATTCCAATAATCGCGATGGGTGCCAGAAACAAAGAGCGAACCGTAACCATCGGCGAGTTGTTGATTCAAATTCAATGTAAAGGTATTTTTTGCACGAGACCCGCGCAGGGCATCAAAATTAGTTAATGATAAGTCGGAAGGTGCATCATTTCCCAGTTGTTGGGAAAGGTTATCTTGATAGGATTTCCACGCGCGATAGTTATCTTGGGCGTAGATAGTATCCATAAAGCTATAATAACCGCTCGTTGAGTAACGGTAAGACGCCAACGTTAAATTGGTTGAGGTTGAATTAATGTATTTGCTGTAAGTCAGTCGGTAACTTTGCCCACTCTGAGAGCCAGCGTCTAGTTTTGCATTCGCGTGTGTCACATCAGCGGAAATTGCACCAAAACTAAAATTCCAACCACTCCCCACAACGCCAGAGTAATATTTCTCACTGAACAACATACCCGCATAGAGTGTGACGAGGTTATTCAGACCGTAGTGTATTTCACCTTGTGTAAAATTAGGTTGGTAGTGCGTGCTTTCAATTTTTGTTTTCCCTGCAAGAAGGCTGTAGGTATAAATGCCTTCTTTAAGCATATCAGGAACCGCAGAATAGGGGACGGTGAAGGTTTCTTTGCGACCATCCGCCTCTTGCACAACAACAAATAAGTCCCCTCCGCCTGCACTGGGTTGAAGATCGCTAAAGGAGAACTCACCTGGTGGGACGTTTTCTTGATAAACCAAGTTATTATTTTGATAGACGCTGACCAATGCGTTGGTCTGAGCTACGCCGCGAATTATAGGAACAAAATTTTGGCTCGAATTGGGGTACATCCCCATTTCGGTCGCCAGCGCAATCCCGCGAATACGAACACTGTTAAAGAGTGCCGCAGGGGTGTAAAAATCACCGATTTTAATCCCCGATTTTATTTGGCTAATAGGGCGATAGGCATAACGCGTATTATTTTTCCATTTTGATGAACCATGGGAACTGTTGCGATAACTTGATTCATCCCTAAATTGCCACGCCCCTAAATTAACACCCGAATTGAGTGTTGCATAAAAATTATCGCTACTGGTTTTGGCATTTTTCTTTTCTTTATAGCTGTAATAATTTGTATTATAAGAAAAAATAATAGCAGGTTCACCGTAGTTCCATAAGCTTGGGTCGACATAGTTAGCTTCGGATTGTTTTAATGCCACTTGGGGCACTGTCATGTCGAGCCGTAATTCATTGATATTGAATTTGTAATGAACATTTGGCACTAAAGAATCAATAGGGATAACATCTTGCTGTTGAATTTTTTCAATCACACTCGGTGATAAGTTTAAATTTAATTTTCCAACATCGTTAGAGGAAAGGCTGATGACTTTACCGTCATGATCAATCTCAATTTCAAATTGGCCTTTCCAGTTATTATTTACATAAAGATCTGCTAGTTGTTTGCCTGAAGGAATTTTACTGTCTGTATAAAATCGTGAAATATCGCCCTGTGCGGATTTACCGACTAATAGGGATGTCTCAAATTCATCTGCTATTGCGTTTTTGAGACAGCTTTGCAGTCCTAATAAAATTAGGAAATAGAGATAGTTTTCTTTTTTCACGATGATATCTTCTTTTAAAGTTTAATATTGTGAGATTTGAAAACGCCATAATCATCGACATAAACTAAAACAAGGTCACGATTTTTTAATGCATGTTTTAACGGAAACTCAAGAGAAGACATTGGGGATATCATTCCCGAATCAATTAGTGAGTTTTTTTTATCATTTTTTGTTGTCAATGCAGCAACTGTAAAGTGATATTGCGAATTATTTTTTATTAATAGGGTGTTATTGTTTAATTGGTAATTAATTTTATTAATAACATCGTCAGGTGATTCGGTTAATTCCACAGGACGATAAAAAATTTTTATTCGAGATCGCGTGGCTAACTGAATCGTATTTTTACCTTTAGCGGTATCAGGTGTTTTAGGAATATCCAGTACATTTAAATAAAATACACTTTCAATATGGTTAGGTAGAGTTTTATCTATTTTTTTTATTTTAAGTTGCTGTCCTTGTGAGCCTTCTATTTTCACAATAGGTGGAGAGAGATAAAAGGGTGCATCTGAATTCTCGGGGGTCGAATTCTCATCTCCACTATCAATCCATGACTGAACAAGAGAAGCTGTTTTACTATTGTTTGATAATTGTACTGACATACTCTCAGCATCTGACGGATAGATAATTCGAGTTCCCGTAATAATGACATTGGCAAATAAAGTATTGGAAAATAAAATAACGAATAATAGGAGTGCTTTTTTCATCATAATATCCCTGTAAAGCCAGGCTAATAAAAGCCTGGCTTAGACGCTATTTATAAGTAGGAAACAGTATAGATTACGTTTGATTGTAAAAGACCGACTTTTGCGGCAGTTGCGTTTGTTTTATAGTAACTGGCTATTAAGTTAAGAGTTGCACCTGTAGCGCTTCCCGTATCTGCACCAAGAAGTCCTGTATCAAAGGTTGTATTTAGTGGAATGGCAACGGTTGGTGTCGTTGTTTTCGATAAACTAAAACCGACGTTTTTTGCAACAGTAGCATCATTTTCATTAACGGATGTATTGGTTAAATACAAACCATTAGCTGAAATATTGCTTGATGAATAGAAATGCAGTTTTAAGTTACTGACAGGTACGCCTGCGGGAGCACAGTCAGAAAAGGTTAATGAAAATTGTTTTTGGTTTTTTTGAATAACAGTATTTGCAGCAGTACCAGCATCTGTGATTGTAATTGGGTCAAGCACCACAGTCATATCTGCGCTATTTCCACCATTAATGGTGCAAGTCGTATCACTAATCGCACCTGATATAGACAGAATTCCTCCGGCACTATTTGTTACTGCTAGTGCCGAGCTCGATATAATAGATAAAGAAAGTAAAGACAGAGGTAGTATATATCTAGACATAGTTAACCCCATTAAGGTCAAGTAGAATAAAGTTATATAACTTTGAATGGCCGCCTGTTAATAATTAGCTGCCTTATTTCATGCTAGATATGGTTTTTATATTTTTCAAATATAAAATTAAAAAAATAAAAAATGAGATTGTCGTCTTTTGTATATTAATGAAAGTAATGAAAATGTATTTTTCATTTTAAATAAAAAATACACTCAATAAGTGTATTTTGAATATTAAGATATTAATGTGAATATTTCTGATGTTTTTGTCATTAGAGTGATTATTATTAACGGTTAAAAAATCTCATGTTGATAAACATAAGTTTCTTTTTCAAAGTGAAATAGTTATTGATTGGAATAAACTGGATTGGTAGATATCGGTTGAGTTTAAAAGTGGTTAAAGAGGAAAAAGATAATTTTTTAGGGTAAGCAATTTGAATTAGAACGTCTAGTTATAAGCTTGGCGAACATTAGTAAGATAATATTATTAATAACCGAGAATTAATAATAGATGTGATTTTATTTAGAGCGGGTTAATAGAGATAAAAAAGCCCACATATGAAGTGGGCTTTAACGAAAAAAGAAATTAACGTTTTAACGCTTCAGATAATTCATCTTTCATAGTGGACAGCATATCGCGAACAACGCGCGGGCTACCTGCAACTAAGTTGCCAGACGCTAAATAGTTATGGCCACCGATAAAGTCAGTCATGATCCCGCCAGCTTCACGCATGATGAGCTCGCCGCCTAAAAAATCCCATGGTTTTAAACCGATTTCAAAATAAGCATCGACACGGCCAGCAGCCACATAGCATAAGTCTAATGCTGCAGAACCTGTACGACGGAAATCTGCACATTTATCAAACATCGCTGTCATGATGTTCATAAATACAGGTGCGTGTTGTTTTTGTTTGAATGGGAAGCCCGTTGCAACGATAGCACCATCAAGGTCACGTTTCTCATCAATACGGACGCGGTAACCGTTCAATTGTGCGCCTTGTCCACGAACTGCACTGAATAATTCATTGCGCATTGGATCGTAAACCACAGCAACTTCAGTACGGCCTTTAACGCGTACAGCGATAGAAACAGAGAAGTGAGGGAGACGTTTTGTGAAGTTAGTAGTGCCATCCAGTGGATCGATTACCCATTGAACATCATCATCTTTACCTAATAATTCACCACTTTCTTCAGTGATAATTGTGTGGTCTGGATAAGACTTACGGATGATTTCAATAATTAATTGCTCAGATTCTTGGTCAACGTTAGTGACGAAATCGTTCGTTCCTTTCTGAGTGACTTTAATATTGCTAGGCATTTCATAGTTTTTAGCTATGTGATTACCGGCCTTACGTGCGGCACGTATGGCGATGTTAAGCATCGGATGCATGGGCTTTTTCCACTGGAATGTTAAAGAACAAAAAACTTGAGAGCAGAAGTATATAGATGTTCGTCACAATAAGCAATTTTGTGTTAAGCTATGCCGATAATTTTTTCATTAAATGTATAAACCATGCTAGAAAATATTCGTATCGTTCTTGTTGAGACCTCACACACAGGCAATATGGGTTCCACCGCCCGTGCAATGAAAACCATGGGGCTTTCAAATCTGTATCTCGTCAATCCTCTTGTTGAACCTGACTCACATTCAATCGCACTTTCTGCAGGGGCGAGCGATGTTATTGGTAACGCGACCATCGTCAAAACGTTAGATGAAGCCCTTGAAGGATGTAAGTTGGTGATTGGTACCAGCGCACGTTCGCGGACATTGTCTTGGCCGATGGTTGAGCCACGGGAATGTGGTGTAAAATCTGTTGAGCAATCAAAAGAATCGCCAGTCGCGATTGTTTTTGGTCGTGAACGTGTTGGTTTGACCAACGAAGAATTGCAAAAATGCCAGTATCATTTGTATATCCCAACTAACCCTGAGTATGGTTCTTTAAACCTTGCGATGGCGGTACAATTGGTAAGTTATGAGATCCGTATGGCGTATTTAGCCATGGATGAAAAAAATCCCGTGACCTCAAATGATGATGAGGTAGAATATCCCCCCTCTGAAGATGTTGAACGTTTTTATGTGCACCTTGAAAGCGTATTAAATGAATCGGGCTTCATTCGCAAAGCACATCCAGGCTTAATTATGAATAAGTTACGTCGTTTATTTACTCGTGCGCACATTGAAACCCAAGAGCTACACATTCTGCGCGGTATCTTAACGTCGATGGAAAAATGGGCGAAAAAGTGAGGCGAAATCCGTGGTGAAAGTCAGTGAATAATACTTGAGTAAAATAGTCAGGTAAATAGTTGACTAAATTACTCAGGAATGTCACAATTCAGCCATATTTTACCACGGAGTAATATGTTATGAGACTCACTTCCAAAGGACGTTACGCAGTAACTGCGATGTTAGATGTCGCGTTACACTCTCAGTCAGGTCCAGTACCTTTAGCTGATATTTCTGAACGTCAGGGAATTTCCCTCTCTTATCTTGAGCAACTTTTCTCTCGTTTACGTAAAAACGAGCTAGTTTCTAGCGTCCGCGGTCCGGGCGGTGGTTATTTGCTTGGTAGAGACGCGGATCAAATTTTTGTTGCTGAGGTAATCGCTGCGGTTGATGAATCGGTTGATGCAACCCGTTGCCAAGGTAATAAAGAAGGTTGTCAAAATGGCGACCGCTGTTTAACGCATGCATTATGGCGCGACTTAAGTGACAGAATCACCAGTTTCCTCAGCAGCATCAGTCTTGATGAGCTCGTGAAAAATCAAGAAGTGATGGTTGTGGCTGATAGACAAGATAATGAACAGCGTAAAAGCATGCCAAACGGCATCACGCCTGAATCCATTATCAATGTACGTGCTTAAAATATTATATTAAAAATTGCAGTCGATACCGAGTAGTGAGTGCCTAGACGAAGAGCTAAGTTCCGCTATCGGTGTCTTTAAAAAATTAAAGGCAAGTTAGCTTGTCCTTTGGAGTATGTGAGCAATGAAATTACCAATCTATCTTGATTATTCAGCAACAACACCGGTTGACCCGCGTGTGGCTGAAAAAATGATGCAATGCTTAACAATGGATGGGAACTTCGGTAACCCTGCATCCCGTTCTCACCGCTTTGGCTGGCAAGCCGAAGAAGCGGTTGATATTGCACGCAACCAAATCGCTGAATTAGTGGGTGCTGACCCGCGTGAAATCGTTTTTACGTCAGGCGCAACGGAGTCTGATAACTTAGCCATTAAAGGCGCAGCGAATTTCTATAAAAAGAAAGGCAACCACATTATTACCTGTAAAACGGAGCATAAAGCCGTTTTAGACACTTGCCGCCAATTAGAACGCGAAGGCTTTGAAGTGACCTATTTGTCACCACAAAGCAATGGCTTAATTGCGATGCAAGACCTAATTGACGCTATTCGCGAAGAAACCATTCTGATTTCTATCATGCATGTGAACAACGAAATCGGTGTGGTTCAGGATATCGAAGCTATCGGTGAATTATGCCGTAGCAAAGGCATTGTTTTCCACGTAGATGCAACACAAAGCGTGGGTAAATTACCTATCGACTTAAGTGCATTAAAAGTGGATTTAATGTCATTCTCTGCACACAAATTGTATGGCCCTATGGGTATCGGTGCGCTGTATGTTCGCCGTAAACCGCGTATTCGCCTTGAAGCACAACAACATGGTGGCGGTCATGAGCGCGGTATGCGTTCAGGGACATTACCAGTGCATCAAATCGTGGGCATGGGTGAAGCTTACCGTATCGCTAAAGAAGAAATGGCAGCGGAATCTGAACGTCTGCGTGGCCTGCGTTTACGTTTGTGGAATGGCATTAAAGATATCGAAGAAGTTTACCTCAATGGTGATTTGGAACACGGTGCGCCGCACATTCTGAACGTCAGCTTCAACTATGTTGAAGGTGAATCACTGATGATGTCATTAAAAGATTTGGCTGTATCTTCAGGCTCTGCATGTACTTCTGCAAGCCTAGAACCTTCTTATGTACTGCGCGCTTTAGGGATGAATGATGAGTTAGCACATAGCTCAATCCGTTTCTCTTTAGGTCGTTTCACGACAGAAGAAGAAATTGACTATGCAATCAAAATGATTCATGGCGCAATTGGCCACTTACGCGAGCTGTCTCCTTTATGGGAAATGTTCAAAGACGGCGTAGATCTTAACAGCATCGAATGGTCTCACCATTAATCAGACGGTTTCAGGAGTTTAAAAATGGCTTACAGTGAAAAAGTTATCGATCATTATGAAAACCCACGCAACGTTGGTTCATTCGACAACAGCGACCCAAGCGTCGGCAGTGGGATGGTAGGTGCACCTGCTTGTGGTGACGTCATGAAGCTGCAAATCAAAGTTAGCGATGACGGCATTATTGAAGATGCACGCTTTAAAACTTACGGTTGCGGCTCAGCAATTGCATCAAGTTCACTAGTGACTGAGTGGATGAAAGGTAAAAGCTTAGACGAAGCGGAGTCAATCAAAAATACAGCGATTGCAGAAGAGTTAGAATTGCCGCCAGTGAAAATTCACTGTTCAATTTTGGCTGAAGATGCAATTAAAGCTGCTATTGCAGATTATAAAAGCAAACGCCAAAGCAAATAAGGTTTAAATCAGTTTATAGGGCAACGTATATTAATAAATAACAAAAAGTTATCGC
Source organism: Providencia vermicola (assembly GCF_020381325.1). Taxonomy (GTDB): domain Bacteria; phylum Pseudomonadota; class Gammaproteobacteria; order Enterobacterales; family Enterobacteriaceae; genus Providencia; species Providencia vermicola. Next base: position 50,923 of record NZ_JAGSPI010000004.1, on the reverse strand, counting down.
CCTATATCTGGTCAAAATATCGCTCATCCAACATGTTGAATATCGCTAAGTAATTGATTACTTATCAACGGGGTGAAAGAGATAAAAAATAATTTGAAGGCGGATGCGACGATTGTGTAGCATCTGCCTTGTTTGTTTCTAAAGTGAGGTTTGCAATGTCTATTTCTCTTACAGAAAGTGCAGCGCTGCGTATTCAATCTTTCCTGCAAAATCGCGGTAAAGGTGAAGGTTTGCGTTTAGGTGTAAGAACTTCAGGTTGTTCAGGAATGGCATATGTTCTTGAGTTCGCTGATATAATCAATGAAGAAGACACAGTTTTCGAAGATAAAGGTGTAAAAGTCATTGTCGATGGCAAAAGCATCGTTTATCTGGATGGTACCGAGCTGGATTTCGTCAAAGAAGGCTTAAACGAAGGGTTTAAATTCAATAACCCTAACGTCAATAGCGAATGCGGATGCGGTGAAAGTTTTCACGTATAATGCCTTCATAAACGCATGATTTTCGACCAATGTAGATAATAGAGCTAAACAGCCTATTTGCTGCATTGGTAACCGGTTCGAGACACTAAGCACTTATGGATTATTTTACTCTCTTTGGGTTAACCCAAAATTACGCAATTGATAGCGAACAGCTTACACTACGCTTTCAAGATTTACAGCGTCAATACCACCCTGATCGTTTTGCTGCCTCCTCTGAGCAGGAAAAAATGCAAGCCCTTCAAAAAGCCGCCACGATCAACACGGCTTACCAGTTTTTACGTCATCCGCTAAAACGCGCGGAATACCTGCTTTCATTGCATGGTTTCGATATTAATAATGAACAACATACTATGCATGATACTGTCTTTTTGATGGAACAACTTGAGCTACGTGAAGAGCTCGACAATATCGAAAACAGTGCAAATGCGCTTGACTTATTGGCAGTGTTTATGAAAAACGTCAAAAAAATGCAGCAAGATAGAAACCTGCTAATGGTCAATGAATTGGATGCGATGCAGTGGGAAAAAGCCGCTGATACTGTACGCAAGCTGCGTTTTCTCGATAAGTTGCAGCAACAAGCTGAGCAGCTCGAAGAACGGTTACTGGACGAATTTTAAGAGAAAACGATTATGGCCTTATTACAAATCAGTGAACCAGGTATGACCGCTGCACCGCACCAACGCAAATTGGCGGCGGGTATCGATTTAGGTACGACTCACTCGTTGATCGCTACGGTTCGTAGTGGTGAAGCAGCCGCGCTACCAGATAGCCAAGGGCGTGTTTTGCTGCCCTCTATCGTCAATTACCAAACTACGGATAAGCGTGTAGGTTGGGATGCTAAGCAACTTGCAGAACAAGACCCCGTGAATACCATTATTTCCGTAAAAAGAATGATGGGACGTTCATTGACTGATATTCAAAAACGTTACCCTGATTTGCCTTATCAACTGACCGCTAGTGAAAACGGATTACCGTTCATCCATACAGCGACAGGGCAAGTTGACCCTATTCAAGTGTCGTCCGATATCTTAAAAACACTGGCAAAACGCGCAGAAAACACCCTTGGCGGAGAAATGGATGGCGTGGTGATTACGGTGCCTGCCTATTTTGATGATGCACAGCGTCAAGGTACCAAAGATGCGGCTCGCCTTGCGGGGCTGCATGTGCTGCGTTTGCTTAATGAGCCGACCGCCGCTGCAATTGCCTATGGTTTAGATTCAGGGCAAGAAGGGGTCATCGCAGTTTATGATCTCGGTGGTGGCACGTTTGACGTGTCTATCTTACGTTTAAGTCGTGGTGTGTTTGAAGTATTAGCCACGGGAGGCGATACGGCGCTTGGTGGTGATGATTTTGACCACGCTCTTGCTCAGTGGATTGCGGATCAGGCGGGTGTCTCTTTGCAAGGTGACCACCATTTAAATCGCCAGTTATTGAACATTGCCACTGACGTAAAAATTGCATTGAGTGATGCAGACACTGCTGCTATTGAGCTGGCTAGTTGGCAGGGGGAAATTCATCGCGAACAATTTGAAGCATTGATTGAAACGCATATTAAGCGCACGTTAATGGCATGCCGCCGTGCATTAAAAGACGCGGGCGTAGAAGCGGATGAAGTGCTAAATGTCGTGATGGTCGGTGGTTCGACGCGTGTGCCACTTGTGCGTCAAAAAGTGGGGGCATTTTTTGGTAAAACACCACTGACCTCCATCGACCCTGATAAAGTTGTCGCCATTGGCGCGGCTATCCAAGCAGATATTTTAGTGGGTAATAAGCCCGACAGTGACATGCTGCTTCTGGATGTGATCCCGCTTTCCCTTGGTTTAGAAACCATGGGAGGGTTAGTGGAAAAAGTGATACCACGCAATACCACTATTCCAGTTGCCCGCGCACAAGAGTTCACAACATTCAAAGATGGTCAAACCGCAATGAGTGTTCATGTGGTACAAGGTGAGCGTGAACTGGTGGCAGATTGCCGTTCTTTAGCGCGTTTTACGCTGCGTGATATCCCCGCTATGGCGGCAGGTGGTGCGCATATTCGTGTCACATTCCAAGTGGACGCCGATGGCCTGCTCAGCGTGAGCGCCATGGAAAAATCCACGGGAGTGGAAGCCTCAATTCAAGTTAAGCCATCCTATGGTTTAACGGACAATGAAATTTCAAACATGATTAAAGATTCAATGACTAACGCGCAGGATGATTTAACTGCGCGCCGCCTAGCGGAGCAAAAAGTTGAAGCGGCAAGAGTGCTTGAAAGTTTAACGAGCGCATTAGCCCAAGATGCAAATTTACTGACGCCAAACGAAGAGTCAGAAATTGATAATGCGGTCAATGAGTTAATTAAAGCGGTTGAGGGTACTGACCCAGTCGCAATTGAAAATGCCATTAAACAACTGGATAAGCAATCGCAGGATTTTGCTGCGCGTCGAATGGATGCATCTATTCGCCAAGCGTTGTCAGGCCATTCTGTGGATGAGATATAATTATGCCTAAAATAGTTTTTTTACCTCACAGTGATTTATGTCCAGACGGTGCCGTTGTCGAAGCACAAGAGGGCGAGTCGATTTTAAACGTGGCACTGCGTAGCGGTATCGAACTGGAACATGCCTGCGAGAAATCCTGTGCCTGCACAACCTGCCACTGCATAGTTCGCGAAGGCTTTGATTCTCTAGAGGAAAGCAGCGAATTAGAAGACGACATGCTGGATAAAGCATGGGGACTAGAACCTGAAAGCCGACTGAGTTGCCAAGCGTTGGTGACAGATGAGGACTTAGTCGTCGAATTACCGAAATATACGATCAACCACGCCCGCGAACACTAATGCTCGTCATATTTCGCGCTGTCGCGGTGTTGGCTTCTTTCAAGTATTCGGGTCACATACTTATGTATGCTCCCCGAAATACTTTCAATTGCCGCCTAGCGACAACGCGAACTATTTAGAGCATTGTATGGTTTGTTATATTTCGCGCTGTTGAGGTGTTGGCTTCTTTCAAGTATTCGGGTCACATACTTTATGTATGCTCCCCGAAATACTTTCAATTGCCGCCTAGCGACAACGCGAACTATTTAGAGCATTGTATGGTTTGTTATATTTAGCGCATTGTATGGTTTATCATAATTCGCGCATTGAAGTGCTGATGAAAGCTTGATAATTAAATTGGTGAGAAAACATGAGCTTAAAATGGTCAAATAGCCGTGAAATCGGTGAAGCGTTGTACGATGCATTTCCTGATGTGGATCCAAAAACGGTGCGTTTTACAGATATGCACCAGTGGATTTGTGATTTAGAAGAATTTGATGATGACCCGCAAAAATCGAATGAAAAAATTCTAGAAGCTATCTTATTGGTTTGGCTGGATGAGTTCGAATAATTAGCAATAAACACTAAAAACCGAGTGGCTATTAGAAATAGTGCTCGGTTTTTTATTTTATATCAGCACTATAATGATATCCCTAGCGCTATTAATCAGTTAAGGTAATAACATCTGCCGACAGAGTATAGGGCTTTTGCTGTCTGCAAAAATAGACAAAGTGAGAGTGAGAGAAACGATGACAAAACAAATTATGCCAGTATTGATTTCTTGTGAGCCAGCTGCACCGTGTTGGGGTGAAGGCGCATTGTTAAGCTCTGGCGATAAAGGGATGACAATCCACCTGAAACATGCGGGTAAACTTTGTGCGGTGCAAAGTGCGGGGCGCAAATTAGACGGCCAGGGTATCCGTAATGTTGCACTGACTGGCGAAGGTTGGGATTTAGAAAAAAGTTGGGCCTTTTGGCAAGGTTTTCGTGCACCAAAAGGGGCAAGAACCATTGAATGGCCGGTATTGCCAGAGGATGACCGTAAAGAATTAGAAAACCGCATTCGCACAGTGGATTGGGTGCGCGATGTGATTAATGCGCCTGCAGAAGAACTTGGCCCAGAACAATTGGCTCAACGTGCTATCGATTTACTCTGTACCGTTGGTGCGCAAGATATTAGCTACCGTATTGTAAAAGGTGACGATTTATTAGAGCAAGGTTATGCAGGTATTCATACCGTCGGTCGTGGCTCTAGCCGCCCACCTGTATTCTTAGCACTCGATTATAACCCAGGTGCTAACCCTGATGCGCCCGTATTTGCGGCATTAGTGGGCAAAGGAATTACATTCGATTCAGGCGGTTATAGCATCAAGCCATCCTCTTCTATGAACTCTATGAAAGCGGATATGGGCGGGGCAGCAACACTGGCTGGCGCATTAGCATTAGCCATTTCACGCGGCTTGAAAAAACGTGTCAAAATGTTCTTGTGCTTAGCAGACAACATGGTCAGCGGCAATGCATTTAAATTAGGCGATATTATTCGCTACCGTAATGGTAAGTCTGTTGAAATCATGAACACGGATGCGGAAGGTCGTTTAGTCCTTGCGGACGGTTTGATTGATGCAAGCAAAGAAAAACCAGCATTTATCATTGATGCAGCAACCTTAACGGGCGCAGCAAAAACAGCTGTAGGTGGCGATTACCACAGCGTTTTAAGCTTTGATGATAAATTAGTTGCCGATTTAATGAGTGCTTCTGATGCAGAGTTTGAACTATTTTGGCGCTTGCCATTAGCGGAATTCCACCGCCAGCAGTTGCCATCAGGCTTTGCCGATTTAAATAATATTGCAGCACCTTCACACACCGCAGGTGCGAGCACCGCAGCGGCATTTTTATCCCACTTTGTCGAAAACTACCGTCAAAATTGGGTACATATTGACTGTTCTGCAACGTACCGTAAATCGCCAGTCAGCCTATGGGCTGAGGGCGCAACAGGTATAGGTGTGAGAACATTAGCGAATTTATTAATCAGTAAAGCAAAATAAATCGCGGTTATTGATATCAGGCACGAAGGGGAAACTTTTCGTGCCTATTTTTTATCTCAACAATTTTTTACCTCAACAAAAGTACGCGTATAATAAGCGATTATTTTTCATGGTAGGGGATAAGCATGTCGCAGCAATCGAACAACCATAATGCGAACCAAGAAACTGAGATCCAATTTACAGAGTTAACGGTGCCGAAAGGTTCCTCGTTGAAATTAAGTGTGTTAGATGAAGAGCCACAAGCGATTGTCGATGCGCTGACTGAGTTCTTTAAGCAACATAAGGTCGTCAGACGGGCTTTTATGGTGTCAGCGCTTGAAGATGAAGAGGGTGACGAAAACCCTATCTTAATGATCGCATTGGAATTTACCACGGGTGCAGAGAATATCGATACGATTATTCATGAAGCGGGCACATTAGCTTGTGAGTATTTAAATGATGACGAATCGATTGATTTTTGTGTGGTCAATGAACATGAAAAAGGCATTAGTCATTTTATTACTCAACATGTTCAGCCGTTTTATCAGCGCCGTTTAGGCAGTTTTTTACGTGACACTATCCCTGTAAAAAACACCTGATAAAATCACGTATTGAGTGGGGAAACTGTATTTTCTCACTCATAAACAGATTGTTGATAATTAATTATTACGTATATTTCACTGCCTATTTATAAAATATCCCGCATTCCCACTGTTTTAGCCTCTGATAGTTTTTTCCGTTTTGTCTGATAGGTCTTTTTATCACATTCTGTTAAATTATGTTGATGAATGAAACAAATATCTATCGTTTTCATTTATGCATAATTTAAAGCCATTCTAAATGCATAATGGGTTTTAACCTCCTGTTAAAACCTTAAAAAAACAGAATATTTCTCACTAATTAAAGGGCGGGCGGTAATGAAACAACAATCTAGTTGGGCTTCATTGGCGGGTCTAAAAACGAAAAAACACTATATTGCAATCGCATTAGCATCAGTCGTGGCATTATCTGGTTGTGATGACACCGCGAAAGAGCCAACCACAAAAGAAAACAATGTTGCATCGTCGACAGAAAATCAAACCAAAACGGCCCCCGTTGCGGAGCAAAAAAAAGCAGCACCAAAACTCTCCACTGAAGAGTTAGTTAAAAAATATGCAGGGAAAGATTTAACAGTACTGGATGCGTCTGAATTGCAGCTTGATGGTGCAAGTGCGATGGTCATTACCTTCTCTGTTCCGCTACAAGCAAATCAAGATTTCGGGCAGTTTGTGAACCTGATTGATGTGAAGTCAGGGAAATTAGATGGGGCTTGGGAACTGTCTGATAATCAAATGGAACTGCGTTTTCGCCATTTACCGCCGTCAAAAGAATTAAACCTTACTATTAATCCAGGTATTAAAGCGGTTAATGAGCGCACTATTTCTGAAACGTTCGATAAAAAGTTCACCACGGCGCAAATCATTCCTACCGTTGGCTTTGCTAGTAAAGGTTCTTTATTACCAAGTAAAGTGGCACAAGGCTTGCCTGTTATTGCGTTGAATGTCGATAAAGTGGATGTGAATTTCTTCCGTGTGGATGAAAAACAGTTACCGCAATTTTTAGCTCAGTGGCAATACCGCAGTAATTACGAGTATTGGTACTCCGAAGAATTTCTTGATAAGGTTGAACTGGCCTATACAGGGCGTTTTGATTTAAACCCAGATAAAAATACCCGCCAGACCATTTTATTGCCGTTGAAAGACATCAAAGAACTTCAGCAAGATGGCGTATACCTTGCAATCATGCAAAAAGCGGGTTCATACAGCTATCAATTCCCTGCGACAGTATTCACTTTAAGTGATATTGGCGTATCGCTGCACAGCTACCAAGACCGTGTGGATATTTTCACTCAGTCATTAGCCAAAGGTTCTGCAATTAAAGGCGTGGAACTGCGTATTTTGGATGAAAAAGGCCAATTAGTGACCAAAGGCACCACTGATGGTGACGGGCATGCACAATTAGATAAATTGGCTGGCGGCAAGTTATTACTGGCAACCCATGATGGGCAGACCAGTATGATCGATTTGACACAACCTGCGTTAGACCTTTCTGAATTCGATATTTCAGGGCCAGAAGGCTTTGCAAAACAATTCTTTACCTTTGGCCCGCGTGATTTGTATCGTCCTGGTGAATTATTGCTGGTCAATGGTTTACTGCGTGATGGTGATGGTAACCCCGTTAAATCTCAGCCTGTTAAAGTTGACATCTTAAAAACCGATGGGCAAGTGGTGCGCAGCTTTGTTTGGCAACCTGAGGAAAACCAAAATGGGTTATATCAATACCAATTTGAAATTCCAAAAAATGCCGAAACTGGAGGCTGGTCATTACGCTTTGATTTAGGGGATGGCTCACCTCAGCGTTACTATAAGTTCAATGTTGAAGATTTTATGCCAGAGCGCATGGCATTAGAAATCGTTGGCAGTGATGTGCCGCGTTTAACCAGTCAATCCGTTGATTTTGATATTCAAGGTCGTTATTTGTATGGTGCACCAGCGGCGAGCAATGAGCTGCAAGGGCAAATACTCCTAAAAGCGAACCGTGAAGCTGTCGCAAAATTGCCAGGCTTTGAATTTGGTGCCGTTAATGAAGAAGGCTTACCACGTAAGTTGGATGAATTTGACCTGACACTCGATAGCAATGGTGAAACGGTTATTTCTATCCCAAATAGCAATTGGAGTTCGACTCGTTCACCAATTTCTGCGGTTTTACAGGCCAGCTTATTAGAAGCGGGTGGTCGCCCTGTGACGCGCCGCGCGGAACAAGCGATTTGGCCAGCGGAAAAACTGGTGGGTATTCGCCCATTATTTGCGAAAAAAGAAATCTATGATTATCGCACTGACCGTTATGTAAAACGCCATAATGTGGACGAAAATTCACTGGCGGAGTTCGAATTAGTCATGGCGGATGCGGCGGGTAATAAACTCGCTGCTGACAACTTAACTGTGCGTTTAGTGTATGAGCGCCGTGATTATTACTGGAGCTGGTCTGAAAGTGGTGGCTGGTCATCCAATTATGACCAAAAAGATTTAGTGATGGCGAATGAAAATATCGCGATTGCAAAAGACGGTACTGCCAAAGTCTCGTTCCCTGTGGATTGGGGCGCGTTCCGCATTGAAGTGCTGAACCCAGAAAACCAGTTAGTCTCTAGTCTGCAATTCTGGGCGGGCTATTCATGGCAAGATAACACTGGCGGAAGCGGTTCTGTGCGCCCTGACCAAGTGAAATTGAGCCTGAACAAACCTGCTTATTTACCCGGTGAAAAGGCGAAAGTTCGCATTGAATCACCAAAAGCAGGTAAAGGCTATGTTCTACTTGAATCGAGCAATGGCCCACTGTGGTGGGAAGAGATAGATGTGCCTGAAAAAGGTTTAGACATTGAAGTGCCTGTGAATAAAGAGTGGGCACGTCATGATTTATATATCTCAGCAGTTGTCGTTCGTCCGGGTGATGACTCGAAAGAAGCCACCGTTAAACGTGCGGTAGGTGTGCTGCATCTGCCGATTGCGGATGAAAACCGTAAAATTGCTTTAGCGTTAACGTCGCCAGATAAAATGCGCCCGAACCAAGACTTAACCGTGAAGATTAAAGCGACAGCGCAAGATGGCAAGCCACTTCCTGAAAAAGTGAATGTGCTGTTATCTGCGGTGGATACGGGTGTACTGAATATCACCGATTTCAAAACGCCAGACCCATACGACGCATTCTTTGGTCGTAAGCGTTACAGTGTTGACCAATATGACGTTTATGGTCATCTGATTGAAGGGCAAGGTAAAGTTGCGAACCTGCGTTTTGGTGGTGATAGTGAAGAGGCTGCGCTGGAACGGGGCGGCATGAAACCACTGACGGAAGTGCAAATTATTGCTGAACAAGCTAAGCCTGTCACATTGGATAAAAATGGGGAAGGGGAAGTTTCCCTCGCAATCCCTGATTTTAATGGTGAACTGCGTGTGATGGCACAGGCGTGGAATGAAAAAGATTTCGGCCATGCAGATAGCAAAGTGATTGTTGCCGCACCGTTAGTGACGCAAATGTCGATGCCACGTTTTATGGCGGGTGGTGATAAGTCCTATTTCGCCCTCGACCTGACTAATATGACAGACAACACGCAAAACCTGACCGTGAATTTCAAAGCGTCAGGCATGGTGAAGTTGGATGGTGTGACGAGCCGTGAATTAGCGCTGCCAAAAGGTAAACGCACGACAATCAATTTACCTGTCACAGCTGACTATGGCTTTGGTCAAGGTGAAGTGTCGATGACCATTAATGGTATGAAGATTGACGGGGAAGCGAACAAAGATTACAGCAACAGCTGGAAAGTGGGCGTGCGTCCTGCTCAACCTGCGGAAACTGTCGCGTTTGCAACCGCAATTGAACCAGGTACAGTGTGGTCATTACCAACGAATCAAATCGCGGCATTGAACCCTGAAACTCTAGAAGGGCAAGTGCTGTTAACTAGCCGTCCACCGTTAGATATTTCGCGTTATATTCGCGAGCTATTTGCGTATCCGTACGGTTGTCTTGAGCAAACCATCAGTGGTTTGTATCCGTCGTTGTTCTCCACACAAGCGGAGCTAAACAAATTAGGCATTAAAACGCAAACAGATGCGGATCGCCATAAAGCGATTGAAATTGGTATTCCACACTTGTTAAGCATGCAACGCGGCGACGGTGGCTTCTCTTTATGGGATAGAAACGGCCGTGAAGAATACTGGTTAACGGCTTATGCCGCAGATTTCTTAAACAAAGCGAACCAACGTGGCTTCACTGTTCCGCAAGATGCACTGAGCAACGCCAATACGCGTCTGTTAAGTTACTTGCAAGATGGTAATCAAATCAATTACCCATACACTGACAACCTGCCAGCAGCGCGCTTTGCGACACAGGCGTATGCAGGTTTAGTGTTAGCATCACAGCAAAAAGCGCCATTAGGGGCATTACGCCAGCTATACAGCCAAAGTAACAATGCAATCAGCGGATTACCATTGGTTCAGTTAGGGGTAGCATTAAATCTGATGGGGGATAAATCCCGTGGTGAAAGTGCGATTATTGAGGGCTTGAAAAAACAACGTACTGGTTATAACTATGTTGGTGACTACGGCTCAGTAATTCGTGATGATGCAATGATTATTGCGTTATTAAATGAATACAATTTAATGCCGAAATCCCGTGACCAAAAACTGCAAACGTTGTCAAATAACCTGACCTCAAAGCGTTATTTCTCAACTCAAGAAAGCAATGCATTGTTCTTGGCGGGTCGTTTCTACTTGAATGAGTCTGAAGCACCGTGGAAAGCGTTAATTAACGGCCAAGAACCGCCGATGATTTCGGACAAACCTGTCAGTGAGTTCTTAAGTAAAGGCCAAATTCAAAACGGCTATAGCATTGAAAACAGCGGCACAAACACATTGTATACGCGTCTGAATGTGGTGGGTTATCCACAACGTTCACCGAAACCAATGTCGAACGTACTGGGGATTCAACGCAGTTACTTTGATATGAAAGGTAACCGTATTTCACTGGATAGATTAAGAAGTGGTGAAATGGTGGTGGTGAAACTGGAAGTTCAAGCATCGCAAAGCGTGCCAGATGCTTTAGTTGTAGATTTGCTGCCTGCGGGCTTAGAGTTGGAAAACCAAAACTTAGCTAATAGCAGCGCGAACTTAAGTGAATCAGCACCGAACTTGCAAGAACTGATTGATGACATGCAACAATCGCAAATTCGTCATATGGAATACCGTGACGATCGCTTTGTGGCTGCCGTTGAGGTTCAGCAGTATCGCCCAACAACCTTGGTTTACTTAGCGCGTGCCGTGACACCGGGTGTGTATAGCATCCCTGTCCCACAAGTTGAGTCAATGTATGTCCCTGATTGGCGTGCAACTGGCTATTCAGAAGGCCAAGTCGAAATCGTTCGCTAATTATCACTTTAAGCCCTTATATTGTGTAATATAAGGGCTAAGTTTGTTGACAAAGCGGGATAAAAGCGTGGTTTTTCCCGCTTTGTGTTATCAGTCGAAAATCAATGAATTGATTTTCCTAGTTTGTTTACAAAACCAATTCAGACGGCTGACAAACCTAATCGGTTTTTCAGCTATCTGAGCCCTCATGTTGTGGAATATAAGGGCTTTTCTTTACTTCTTTTTCGGTACACCCATCAATGAAAAAATGGTTACGTCGCACAGGCATTACGTTCGTGTCTTTGGTCATTTTGCTGCCGTTATTATTTTTAGCCGCAGATAAAATTTGGCCTTTGCCAATCAAACAGGTTGAAATGGCACGAACTGTTGTGGCTGCCGATGGCACGCCACTGTGGCGTTTTGCGGATAAAGATGGAATTTGGCGTTTTCCTGTCAAAATTGATGAGGTTTCTCCTGATTTTATCGAAGCGCTATTAACCTACGAAGACCGTCATTTTTATCGTCACCCTGGCGTGAACCCTTTTTCATTAGTGCGCGCGGCAGGGCAGTTTGTTAGCTCAGGGCGAATTGTATCTGGTGGCAGTACCATTTCCATGCAAGTGGCACGGCTTATCGACCCCCATGAACGTACTCTGGGTGGAAAATTAAAGCAATTGTGGCGAACAGCTCAACTGGAATATCATTATTCAAAAGATGATATTCTCGAAATGTATTTAAACCGTGCGCCTTACGGGGGCACGATAGAAGGTATTGGAGCGGCAAGCTGGGTGTATTTGAATAAATCCCCTGCCAAGCTTACTGCCAGTGAAGCAGCGTTATTTGCAGTGTTACCACAAGCACCAAGCCGCTTACGACCAGACCGTTATCCAGAAAGGGCACAAGCGGCGCGAGATAAAGTGCTGGATAGACTTGAAGAATACCAAGTCTGGAGCCACGAAAAAGTGGCAGATATTAAGCAAGAGCAAATTTGGCTCGCACCACGTAAAAATCCACATTCTGCCCCTCTGTTGGCTCGACGAGTGACCAAAGACACTCAAGAGTCGATCATTGAAACAACCATTGATGCCAGTTTGCAAAGTCAACTGGAAGACATGGCTATGAACTGGAAAAACCAACTTCCCAAGCAAACTTCCTTGGGGATTTTAGTGGTCGATCACACGGATATGGCGGTGAAAGCCTATATTGGTTCGATAGACTTCCAGGATAATAGCCGTTTTGGCCATGTAGATATGGTCAGCGCTTGGCGTTCTCCAGGCTCGACATTAAAACCGTTTTTATATGCATTAGCGATGGATGATGGCTTGATCCACGCTGAATCATTGCTACAGGACGTGCCTAGGCGTTTTAATGATTATCGACCAGGTAACTTTGATAGTGGTTTTAACGGCCCTGTGAGCGTGAGTGATGCGCTGGTGCGCTCATTAAACTTGCCCGTAGTGCAACTATTAGATGTGTATGGCAGTAAGCGATTTACCGCACAACTGCGTAACGTGGGGACTGAATTACGTTTCCCTGTGGGCAGTGAGCCAAATTTGTCGTTGATCTTAGGCGGTACAGCAACGCGGATGGAAGACTTGGTGTCAGCTTATAGTGCGTTTGCACGCAAAGGCAACGTGTCGCCGCTGCGTTTTAAACCGACGGATGAAATTCGCGATAGGGCATTGATGTCACCGGGTGCAGCATGGATTGTCCGTCGTATTATGGGCGGAGAAGCACGTCCAGTTCCAGAGGCTAATTTATCAGGGCAACTGAACTTGGCTTGGAAAACGGGGACAAGTTACGGTTACCGAGATGCATGGGCGATTGGTGTCAATCCGCGATATACCATCGGGGTTTGGGTTGGAAGACCTGATGCCACACCTGTCGCTGGGCAATTAGGCGTTGCAACAGCCATCCCAATTATGAACCAAGTCAATGGCATGTTATTGAGCCGAATTTACCTCTCTCATGAGACGCTACCAAAAGATACTAAGCCCGCAAGTGTTAGCCAAGCGGTGATTTGTTGGCCAGGGGGGACGGCGTTACTAAAAGACGATAACAACTGCCGTCAGCGGCGTTTAAGTTGGGTTTTGGATAACACCATCCCGCCAACATTAATGGCGCGCGATCAAGAGTCATTATTAGGGCTAAGGCAAAAAATTTGGGTCAATGACCAAGGTTTACAGGTAGCGGCTGATTGCCCAAAGGCCCAAGAAAAAGAGGTGCATTTGTGGCCAATTACGGTTGAGTCTTGGTTGCCTTCAAGTGAAAAACGTGAAAATCGTCTACCAAAAGCCGATTTAAGCTGCCCGCCATTGAAATTAGAAATGCCACCGTTATTGATTTCGGGTGTGCGTGATGGGGAAGTTTTACAGCGCTTACCAGGGAAAACTAGCTTGGATTTACGCTTAGTCACACAAGGTGGGCAAGGGCAGAAATGGTGGTTCTTAAATGGTGAACAAGTGAACTCCACTGAGCAAAATGGCTCTATTTTGCTTACGCTTGAAAAAAGCGGAAACTACCAAATATCTGTTTTAGATTTAAGCGGGCAAGTCACTGCGCTAAACTTTAGAGTTAAGTAACAGAGGAAAAACGTGACTTACCCGAAAAAATAGTGTTTTTTGCTATAAAAACTTTAACAAAATGTTGTTGTGACTGTAGGAAATTGTAATCAGAGCCCCTATAATCAACGCCTTATTTTTCTTTTTCCTAGGTGTGCTGATTTTTAGAGGCAAAAACCCTAATATCCGAATTAGAAATAATATAAAAAACTACAACATGCCCCTATTTTACGTTCTTGCATCCTAACTTACAGGGAAGAGCAAAGAATAAAGGCCTAATAAATCGCTAAGAGGTTATTTATGACTGTTCAACGTACATTTTCTATTATCAAACCAAACGCTGTGAAGAAAAACGTGATTGGTGCTATCTACAACCGTTTCGAAAGCGCGGGTTTCAAAATCATTGCTGCTAAAATGATGCATTTAACGCGTGAACAAGCTGAAGGCTTCTACGCTGAACACAAAGGCCGTCCTTTCTTTGATGGTTTGGTTGAATTCATGACATCTGGCCCAATCATGCTGCAAGTGTTAGAAGGTGAAAATGCAATTCAACGTCACCGTGACCTGATGGGCGCAACTAACCCAGACAACGCATTAGCGGGTACTTTACGCGCTGACTACGCAGACAGCTTCACAGAGAACGCAACTCACGGTTCAGATTCTGAAGAGTCTGCTGCACGCGAAATCGCGTATTTCTTCACTGCTGACGAAATCTGCCCACGCTAATAAACTAAACAGCAAAGTGCATTAGCATTATTGTTGTAAAGTTTGTACAATGCCACGCCCTGCTATAATTAGCAGGGCGCTTATATTTTTAAGACTACTCAAAATCTACGTCGTGCTGAAACCAGCACTGCCGAAAGTGTAACAACGAGGCAATACACATGTCCGATATGACGACTGATGCACAATGTGCAACATCTTCCGCTATTTCTGTCACACCAGAAAAAACGAATCAAAAAGTTAACTTACTCGATTTAAATCGCAAGCAAATGCGTGAGTTTTTCGCACAAATGGGCGAGAAACCGTTCCGTGCCGATCAGGTGATGAAATGGATTTACCACTACTGCTACGATGATTTCGAGCAAATGACGGATATCAACAAAGTCCTTCGTGCTAAGTTACAAGAAGTGGCTGAAATTCGCGCTCCTGAAGTGGCAGATGAACAACGTTCATCGGATGGTACCATTAAATGGGCGATTAAAGTTGGCGATCAACTGGTTGAAACGGTATACATTCCAGAGGCTGACCGCGCAACATTGTGTGTCTCATCCCAAGTGGGTTGTGCGCTGGAGTGTAAATTTTGTTCCACAGCGCAACAAGGTTTCAACCGTAATCTGCGTGTTTCCGAAATTATTGGTCAAGTTTGGCGTGCCGCAAAAATTATTGGTTCACTAAAATCCAGTGGACGCCGCCCAATTACTAACGTTGTGATGATGGGAATGGGTGAACCATTACTTAATTTAAACAATGTTGTTCCTGCGATGGAAATCATGTTGGACGATTTTGGCTTTGGTTTATCAAAGCGCCGAGTCACGATTTCAACGTCAGGTGTCGTTCCTGCGCTGGATAAACTCGGTGATATGATTGATGTGGCATTGGCGATTTCACTGCATGCACCAACTGATGATATTCGTGATGACATTGTTCCAATTAATAAAAAATACAATATCGAAACCTTCCTCAATAGTGTGAATCGCTATCTGACAAAATCGAATGCGAATGCAGGCCGTGTCACTGTTGAGTATGTGATGCTTGACCACGTGAATGATAGCGTAGAACAGGCGCACCAGTTAGCTGAATGTTTAAAAAATACACCAAGCAAAATTAACTTGATCCCATGGAACCCATTCCCTGGAGCACCATATGGTCGAAGTTCAAACAGTCGTATCGATCGTTTTTCTAAAGTATTGATGGAATACGGGTTTACGACTATAGTTCGTAAGACTCGTGGTGATGATATCGACGCAGCTTGCGGTCAATTAGCTGGCGATGTGATCGATAGAACCAAGCGAACGTTGAAAAAACGTTTAGCAGGGGAACCTATCCAAGTAAAATCAGTCTGATTTATAGATATTATCCAATAAGTGAGTTAGGTAATGTTTCAAGGCGTTTTTAAGTTAGGCAAAACGCCTTTGTTCACCTACAATAGTGAAGCAATAAGATAAATTTAATTGTTGTTTCAGAACTATGATAAATTCTGACGAATAGAGCTTATAAATATTTGCTTTATATTTTTTTAACTTGGAAATAGTGTTGCCAGCAAATGACTATCGAAAATAATACCGAACAAACTGCAGTCACTGTAGGACAATTATTAGCGCAGGCACGTCAGCGCATGGGGCTAACGCAAGATGTTGTTGCAGAACGATTATGCCTTAAAACCAGTACGGTAAAAGAGATAGAAGAAGACATTGCTCCTGCTGGTGTTGAACCCACCTTTTTACGTGGTTATATTCGTTTATATGCGCGGATGGTTGGTGTACCAGAAAGTGACATTAAGGCGTTCATGAAAGTGGAAGAGCCTGTTCCTCTGGCGAAAGTATCGCCAATGCAAAGCTACTCGTTGGGTAAAAAACACAAAAAACGCGAAGGTTGGTTAATGAAACTGACGTGGTTGATTGTGATTATCTTGATAGCCATGGTAGGCATTTGGTGGTGGCAAGACCATAACGCGCAAAAAGATGAATTAGTTTCGATGGCAAATCAAAGTGATTTGGTTTTGTCTCAACAAGACAACAACACCACCCCCGTTGAATTACCGAATCCAATCGATGATTCCTCCATTACAGTGGGAACAGCGGTGTTGGAAAATACGTCAGAAACATTGACTCCAGAAGGCGCTGTATCAAATAGTGCTTCTGAACAAGCAAACGTTAGAACCATTCCATTACCGAATGCACCTCAATCAACTGTTTCACAAGACAGAACACAAAATACGCAAACGGAAGATCCTGCACCTGTTAGTGGCAGTGCATTAGTCCTGAATTTTACAGGGCAGTGCTGGTTAGAAGTTCGTGATGCGAATAATAAAATTTTATTCAGTGGCGCTAAGAATAATGGTGATAAACTGGAACTGGATGGCACAGCGCCTTACCGCTTGAATATCGGTGCGCCTGCTAATGTCACCGTTCAATTCCAAGGTAATACCGTTGATTTAAGCCGTTTTATCAAAGCGAAGCGTCCTGCGAAATTCAAGCTGCCAGAAGCTTAAAAAAATATTGTAAAGAAGAAGCAAACTATATCCGAAAACATCTTTTTTGATAGGTTATAGTTTGCTTTCTTGTGTATAGTGGAACGTATAGAAGCAATAGTTAACACTATACCACGGTAACAAAGAGCACATGGACGTTCGGAGAATTAAAGAAAAATGCATAACGAATCACCGATAAAAAGACGCAAATCCACCCGTATCAATGTAGGTAGCGTGCCAATAGGCGACGGTGCCCCTATCGCTGTTCAGTCTATGACGAACACCCGCACTACTGATGTCGAAGCCACTGTCCGCCAAATTAAAGCCCTCGAACGTGTAGGCGCTGATATTGTGCGTGTTTCTGTTCCGACGATGGATGCTGCGGAAGCCTTTAAACTGATTAAACAGCAAGTTAACTTGCCATTAGTGGCAGATATTCACTTTGATTATCGCATCGCGTTGAAAGTCGCTGAATATGGCGTGGATTGCTTACGGATTAACCCTGGCAACATCGGTAGTGAAGAACGTATTCGCCAAGTTGTTGATTGTGCACGTCATTATGGCATTCCTATTCGTATTGGTGTGAATGGCGGCTCATTGGAAAAAGATATTCAAGAAAAATATCGTGAGCCAACGCCTGAAGCATTAGTCGAATCCGCGATGCGTCATGTTGATATCTTGGATAGACTGAATTTCGATCAGTTTAAAGTCAGCGTTAAAGCCTCTGACGTATTTTTGGCCGTTGGCTCATACCGCTTGCTGGCAAATAAAATCGACCAGCCGCTGCATTTAGGGATCACCGAAGCGGGCGGCGCGCGTGCAGGATCAGTTAAATCAGCGATTGGCCTTGGCATGTTACTGTCTGAAGGTATTGGTGATACCCTGCGTATCTCGTTAGCGGCTGACCCTGTCGAAGAAATCAAAGTTGGGTTTGATATCCTAAAATCACTGCGTATTCGTTCCCGGGGCATAAACTTTATTGCTTGTCCAACCTGTTCACGCCAAGAATTTGACGTGATTGGTACGGTGAATGAACTTGAGCAGCGTTTAGAAGACCTGATTACACCGATGGATGTCTCGATTATTGGCTGTGTAGTTAATGGTCCAGGTGAGGCTGAAGTGTCAACGTTAGGCGTAGCAGGCGCAAAAACCAAAAGCGGTTTTTATGAAGATGGCAAGCGCCAAAAAGAACGCTTTGATAATGATAAAATTATCGACCAGTTAGAAGCGAAGATTCGAGCTAAAGCTGCCATGATGGACGAAAGTAACCGAATTGAGATTAATTTAAAAAGCTAAATTTGCTCATGTCATTTCAAGCTGCACAGTTATCTGTTGTAGCTTGAAATTTTTAGTGCACAATTCAAATTATTATCTGTGTTTGCGGTTGAAATTGGTCAAGTACTGTGCAAATCCACGGATAAATCTCGATTCGTATCAGGATTTGCTGTTTGTTGATTGAACCTGATGATATTTCGCTCTTATAATCAAACTAATGTCATTCTAAAAATAGAGAAAGAAAGTGGGAAAAAATATCCAAGCCATTCGAGGCATGAATGATTACTTGCCAGCTGATACACGTGTATGGCAGAAAATCGAAGCAACATTAAAAAATATTTTACAGGGTTATGGTTTTAGTGAAATACGTACCCCGATTGTAGAGCAGACCCCGCTATTTCGTAGAGCGATTGGTGAAGTGACGGATGTTGTTGAAAAAGAAATGTATACCTTCAATGACCGTAACGAAGAAAGTCTGACATTACGCCCTGAAAATACCGCTGGCTGCGTCCGTGCAGGTATTGAGCATGGCCTGCTGTACAATCAGGAACAGCGTTTATGGTATTTAGGGCCAATGTTTCGCTATGAGCGCCCACAAAAAGGTCGTTACCGCCAATTTCACCAATTAGGTGCAGAAGTGTTTGGCTTAGCAGGGCCAGATATCGATGCTGAAGTCATTTTAATGACCGCGCGCTGGTGGAAAGCTCTCGGGATTAACGAGCACGTCACCCTAGAACTGAACTCTATTGGTTCTTTAGAGGCCCGTGCCAATTACCGCGAAGCACTAGTCGCATTCTTAGAACAGCATAAAGAGAAATTGGATGAAGATTGTAAACGCCGTATGTATACCAATCCATTACGCGTTTTAGATTCCAAAAATCAAGATATTCAAGCTTTATTGAATGATGCACCGGAACTGTTTGACTACCTTGATGTCGAATCACGTGAGCACTTTGATGGCTTATGCAAATTATTGGATAATGCGGGGGTTAAATATCGCGTTAACCAGCGTTTAGTCCGTGGTCTTGACTACTATAATCGCACCGTTTTCGAGTGGGTAACGACAGCGTTAGGCTCACAAGGTACTGTGTGTGCGGGTGGTCGTTATGATGGCTTAGTTGAACAACTGGGTGGTCGTGGAACACCTGCGGTTGGCTTTGCGATGGGCATGGAGCGCATGGTGTTATTAGTTCAGGAAGTGAACCCTGAATTTACGGCAGACACTTCAGTTGCTGATGTCTATTTGGCCTCTTTTGGCGATAACAGCCAACAAGCTGCGCTGCTGGTTGCAGAAAAAGTACGTGACGAATTACCTACATTGCGGTTAATGACTAACCATGGTGGTGGAAACTTCAAGAAACAGTTAGCAAGAGCCGACAAACAAGGCGCAAAAATTGCTCTGATCTTGGGGGAAGATGAAATTAATCATAGCCAAGTTACCCTAAAAGATTTACGGACTGGCGCGCAAGAAACTATTTCACAGCAACTAATGGCATCACGTATCACTGAGCTATTAGGTTAAGGAGAGACAAGTGGAAGTCTATACAAACGAAAATGATCAAGTTGACGCGATTAAACGCTTTTTCGCGAATTATGGCGCGCCATTAGTCATTGGTCTCGTCATTGGTGTGGGTGGGGTCTTCGGTTGGAACTATTGGCAGTCTCATAAAGTCAATGTCCTGCAAGAAAGCGCGCAGAAATATGAAACCATCAACACCCAATTACGTTCAGGTTCAGAGCAAGGTGTGATTGCTGCACAAAAATTTGCAGCTGAAACGGATGACGTTTACAGTGCCATGATGGGGCTGGAACTCGCACAAATCGCTGTCGATAAAGGTGATTTAGCGAATGCGCAAACGGCACTAAGCAATGCACTGGCTAAAGCGAAAACGGTTGAAATGCAAGATCTTATCAACTTGCGCTTAGCGCGTGTACAGCTTGCACAAGGTAATGCTGATGCCGCTATCGCTTCTGTCGCAAATATTAAAGGTAAGTCATGGCAAGCAACGGCACAGGATGTCCGTGGTGATGCTCTACTCCATAAGGGCGATAAAGCAGGCGCGAAAGCTGCTTACGCACAGGGGTTAGAAAGTGAAGGTTCTCAATCTCTTAGAGGTATTTTGACTCTAAAATTGAACAACGTATCTAATTCATAAGAAGAAAGGAAACGACAAACATGCAGTTGCGCAAAACTCTTTTGATAGGCCTAGTCGCTTCAGCTTTACTTGCCGGTTGTTCCAGCGAAACTGATTCTATCATTATGGCGCCACTTCCACAGGTTGAGAATCAATTCACTCCATCAATTGTTTGGGATAAATCTGTTGGTAATGGTGTTGAACAATTTTACTCTGAATTAGCGCCAGCTTGGGATGGATCAGCCGTCTACGCGGCTGATCGTAAAGGTTTAGTAAAAGCATTTGAGCTCGATAGCGGCAAAGAAATTTGGTCTGTTGATCTCTCAAAGCGTACAGGCTTCCTTTCTGCTAATTTGTCTGCGCTGCTGTCTGGTGGTTTAACTATCGATGGTGACAAAATCTTTATTGGTACTGAACGTGGTACTGTGATTGCGTTGAACAAAGAAGATGGCCAAGTTGTTTGGGATGTAGAAGTTGCTGGTGAAGCGCTATCTAAACCAACGGTTAGCAACGACTTAGTGATGATTCACACCAGTAATGGCCAGTTGCAGGCGTTAGATGTAAACAGCGGTGAAATTAAATGGACAGTGAATATGGATACGCCATCACTGTCTTTACGTGGTGAGTCAGCGCCAGCGGTGGCCTTTGGCGCCGCAATTGTGGGGGGGGATAATGGTCGTGTCAGCGCGGTGTTATTATCTCAAGGCCAGCTGATTTGGCAGCAACGTATTTCACAAGTGACCAGCTCAACCGAAATTGGCCGTTTGAATGATGTGGATATGTCACCAATCATTGATGATGGTAAAGTGTATGCAATTGCTTATAACGGCACATTAGCTGCGTTAGATATGCGCTCTGGCCAAATTCTGTGGAAACGCGAATTAGGTTCTGTGAACAACATGGTTTTATCGGGTGAAAACTTATACCTGGTAGACCAAAATGATCGCGTATTATCTGTGCGTAAAAGTGATGGCGTGACTCTGTGGACGCAAGAAGAGCTGCTAAACCGTGGGTTATCTGCACCAGAAATGTATAATGGCTACCTCGTTGTTGGTGATAAAGAAGGTTATTTACACTGGTTAGATATGAACACTGGCGGCTTTGTTGCACAAAACAAATTGAATAGCTCTGGTATTCATGCTCGCCCTGTTGTGGCAAGCGATAAGCTGATGGTTCAGGCGAAAAACGGAACAGTTTATCTGTTAACGCGTTAATTTCCTGACAAACCGCCATTTTACCGATAAAATAAACGGTTCCTGATAACAGGAGCCGTTTCGTTTTTTTGTTTTCTGAGTTTAAGCCTCAGAATTCCTTAGTTAATTAAAGTTGTGAGGCATCTAAGAATGATACCCGTCGTAGCGCTGGTAGGGCGTCCAAACGTAGGAAAATCCACGTTATTTAACCGTTTAACCCGTACCCGTGACGCATTAGTAGCGGACTTTCCTGGTCTGACTCGTGACCGTAAATATGGGCGTGCTGAAGTTGAAGGGCACGAATTCATTATTATCGACACGGGTGGTATCGATGGGACTGAAGAAGGTGTGGAAACACACATGGCAGCGCAGTCCTTGCAAGCCATTGAAGAAGCAGACATCGTACTCTTTATGGTAGATGCTCGCTCAGGCTTAATGCCTGCGGATGAAGGCATCGCTAAACACTTACGTAGCCGTAAGAAAAAAACCTATTTAGTTGCCAATAAAACGGATGGTATTGATGTTACCACGGCAATTGGTGATTTTTATTCTCTTGGCTTAGGTGAAATCCATCCCATTGCGGCATCCCATGGACGTGGTGTCACTCAATTAATCGAACAATCATTGAAACCGTTTATTGGTGAAGATGAAGAAGATGTTGAGTTAACGGAAGAAGAGGAAAATGCGGCTTATTGGGCGGCATTAGAAGCAGAAGGTGAGCTCGCTGAAGACGAAGAAGATGATTTTGACCCAACAACGTTACCCATTAAATTAGCAATTGTTGGGCGCCCAAATGTTGGTAAATCCACGTTAACAAACCGTATTTTAGGTGAAGAACGTGTGGTTGTATTTGATATGCCAGGCACTACGCGTGATAGTATCTATATCCCAATGGAACGTGATGAGCGTGAATATATTCTCATTGATACGGCTGGTGTACGTAAGCGCGGAAAAGTGACGGAAACAGTTGAAAAATTCTCTGTCATCAAAACCTTGCAGGCCATTGAAGATGCTAACGTTGTTTTATTAGTCATCGATGCACGTGAAGGTATTTCTGACCAAGATTTGTCTTTACTAGGCTTTATCTTGAATGCAGGGCGTTCATTGGTGATTGCGGTCAACAAATGGGATGGCATGAAGCCTGAAGATCGTGAACATGTAAAAGATATGCTTGAACTGCGTCTTGGTTTTGTTGATTTTGCGCGCATTCACTTTATTTCTGCGCTACATGGCAGTGGTGTGGGTAATCTATTTGAGTCTGTTCAAGAAGCGTATGAATCCGCAACTCGTCGTGTTGGTACCGCGCTACTGACCCGTATCATGAAAATGGCAGAAGATGAGCATCAACCGCCGTTGATCCGTGGCCGCCGTGTGAAAATGAAATATGCTCATGCAGGGGGGCATAACCCACCAATTGTCGTGATCCACGGAAACCAAGTATCTGATTTGCCAGACAGCTATAAACGTTATTTGATGAACTATTTCCGCCGTTCATTACAGGTAATGGGAACACCAATCCGTATTCTGTTTAAAGAGGGTGAAAACCCTTATGCGGATAAGAAAAACAAGCTGACAGCAACACAATTACGTAAGCGTAAGCGTTTGATGCAGCATTTGAAAAAACGTTAGTCTGTCATTAAGGTATTTTAGCCTTAATGGACGTTAAAGCCGTAACACATCAACCTGTTACGGCTTTTTGTTATATGACTTTTTGACAAATTTAGCGATTAAAGCGCAAACCCGTGTGGCCAATAACGCATAATCATGGCGTCGGCGGGGCATAAATGATTGAGGGAATTTATGGATACTCGTTCTTCTACGCGTCTAAACAAATATATTAGCGAAAGTGGTATTTGCTCAAGGCGTGAAGCTGACCGTTATATTGAGCAAGGTAATGTATTTATTAATGGAAAACGCGCAGGTATTGGTGACCAAGTTTTTGCAGGTGATGTGGTCAAGGTGAATGGTCAATTGATTGAGCCGCGTAATGAAGATGACTTAATTCTTATTGCTCTCAATAAACCCGTGGGGATCGTCAGTACCACAGAAAGTGGTGAGAAAGATAATATTGTTGATTATGTGAATCACAGTACGCGTATTTTCCCGATTGGGCGATTAGATAAAGATTCTCAAGGGTTGATTTTTTTGACCAACCATGGGGACTTGGTTAATAAAATTTTGCGTGCGGGTAACTCCCATGAGAAAGAGTACCTTGTGACGGTCAACAAACCTGTTACCGATGAGTTTATCCGTGGTATGGGGGCAGGTGTTCCTATCTTAGGGACAATGACCAAAAAGTGTAAGGTCAAAAAAGAAGCACCATTTGTTTTTCGTATTACCCTTGTGCAAGGGCTTAACCGTCAAATTCGCCGTATGTGTGAGCACTTTGGTTTTGAAGTGACTAAGCTTGAACGCATTCGTATTATGAATGTGGGACTAGCAGGAATACCTGTAGGTGAATGGCGGGATTTAACCGATGATGAGCTTATTGAACTATTTGATATGATGGAGAAATCCGAATCAGATATTAAGCCCAAAAAAACACAAAAAGCACAAGCAAGTAGTAAGAGTAATAATGGGGCAAAGCAAAACGTAGGGAGTAAACCCAAGGCAAAACCAGAAAACCCTACACGTAAAAAATTTACACAACCAGGTCGTAAAAAGAAAAAACGTTAACGTGTGGGCTTAGTTAAAAATACATTGCAAAATAAGGCTGAAGATTGGGCATTGAATTCGCTTAAACATCGGCCTTTTTATGTAAATAACCTAAAACAAATGGGTAACTAACAGTATTTTCATGCGTTACTGTGCTGTGAGCGATTCATTATTATCGAGTATCAAACCAACATCTTCCCAGCTCTTTTGTGTTTGTAAGGCAACTTTTTCGCCAAATAGCTTACGTGCATTATTCACTGTGGCTGTTGCAAACTGTTTGAAGTTAGACTTTGCTGTAATCACAGGATCAGAAACGGCAGCTATCCATATTTTCCCTGCAACATCCCAAGTATTCCCACCTAACTCAGTAGCTAATAAATAGAATGCACGATTTGGAATACCTGAATTGATATGTACTCCTCCGTTATCAACAGTATAAGGTAAGTCCTTATAATCTTGCATATGAGCAACTTGTGGGTCTCTATTGTATTTTGAAAAATAATAGGCAGTGCCAGGTTCAGACATAGAACGAAGGGCAGGCGCTTTCACTTTATCAATGAAAAGATTTTCTCCGAGTCGCCAGTTGGATGTGGTGGCACTTTCATTGTTGACGTATTGTTTGACCATGATACCAATAACGTCAGCGACAGATTCATTAAGTGCACCTGATTGAAAAATATAGTTAAAGTTAGCTTCTGAGCTAATGTAGCCATGAGCCAGTTCGTGTGCGATTATGTCAATGTCATTGTAGAATGGGCCAAAAGTTTTTCCATCTCCATCCCCAAAGAAAATAGCTTGAGAATCCCAGAAAGCATTGGCGTAGTTTGTTCCAAAATGAATAATCGCATTGATATTAGCAGCACAGCCAAACATTTGACCAATATTTAATTTCTCCTTAAAAAATGTACGAATAGTCCCGATTGAATCAAAAACATGTCCAGCAGGTTTTGATGGCGCTTTTGCATCCCCTTCGCTCATGACAACTTTATAGTCGTCATAGAGCATGTGCTCATCATCGGACAGTTCATCTAGTTGGCAAATTGGGAGATCAGAGTGTGTGTGGCTGCTGTGTGCGACAAGTTGCTGGGCATCGCGAATAACACGCTTATAGTGACTATCAGCGCTCGTTTCACAATGGGCTAGCAAGTTACGTTGGCGCTGGACTTCTTCATCGGTATAGACACGGGTCATCATATCATTGATATGTGTCAGTGTAGATTTCAGCTCAGCCGAATCATTTTCAGTGATGAGATTAGAAACTAAGCATGGGGATAATAATGAACGGGCAAGGATATGACTCATGATATAACTCCATTTCAATTGGGTGAGATGGAATCATAATCGGTTATGTTTTGATTGTAACTATATGATATCTAAGGAACTAAGTTAATAACTGCTGCATTTTGTTAGAAAGGTAAAATATAATTTTTCTACCTTTCTCTATAAGCGAATACTATTAATTATGGTGATAACCACTCTTTACCTGAAATTAAAAAGTCAGTATAGAGTTTTTCTTCAGGACTATTTGGTTCAGGATGATAGTCATACTCCCAGCGAACAAGAGGAGGCATTGACATTAAAATTGATTCAGTTCGACCACCACTTTGTAAACCAAATAATGTACCTCTATCCCAAACAAGGTTAAATTCTACATAGCGGCCACGACGATATAACTGAAACTGCCTTTCTCGTTCACCCCATGAATAATTTCTTCGTTTTTCAACAATTGGCACATAAGCGTGTAAAAAACCATCGCCAACAGCTTGGGTAAAGTTGAAACAGTGCTCAAAACCACCTTGATTGAGATCGTCATAGAATAAACCGCCAACACCTCTAGGCTCATTTCTATGCTTTAAAAAGAAATATTCATCGCACCAATGCTTGTATTTTGGATAAACATCGTCACCAAAGGGGAGACATAAGTCGCGTGCAACAGTATGCCAATGAACAACATCCTCAGTAAAACCATAATACGGCGTTAAATCAAACCCGCCACCAAACCACCAAACAGGGGCTTCTCCCTCTTTTTCCGCTATAAAAAAGCGCACATTGGCGTGAGTAGTTGGTATATACGGGTTTAATGGGTGAATAACCAGCGAAACGCCCATGGCTTGGTAGCTACGACCAGCAAGTTCAGGACGGTGTGCTGATGCTGAGGTTGGAAGTTGCGCACCTTTTATGTGCGAAAAGTTTACACCAGCTTGTTCGAAGAGGGCGCCATTTGTTAAAACACGGCTACGACCACCACCGCCTTCAGCGCGCTCCCATGTTTGTTCTAGAAAGGTTTCCTTACCATCTAGCTCAGTGATTTTTTTGCAAATAGTCTCTTGTAAGTTTTGCAAATAGGCTTTTACACGATCAATATCAGGGTAATTCATTGTTTTTTAATAAAACCAAAGGGAAAAAATAATGCCTAAAGTATACCCCTTTAAGCTAAAAAAGGCATATTGAATATTGATTGTGTTGTAAAACCAGTGATAATGGCAGGAAGATTAGTTTAAACGGGCAAATGTTATGGAAATACGGATCTTCCGCCAAGGTGATTATGAAGAGGTGCTGACATTATGGGAGCGTTGTTCTCTTAATGAATTTTCAGGTGATCCTGAACTCGACATCGAACGTAAATTACAATGTGGTGCAGACTTGTTTTTAGTTGCGGAAGTAACTGGGGAAGTGGTCGGCACGATTATGGGCGGTTATGATGGTATTCGTGGCACGGCCGTTTATCTTGCGGTACACCCTGATTACCGTGGTCGAGGCATTGCAAATGCGTTAGTGAGTCGTCTCGAAAAGAAACTGATTGCCCGTGGATGCGGTAGAATAGAATTATTAGTGAGTGAAGAATCTGATGCTGCTATCTATATGTTTGAAAAAATGCAGTATGAAGAAGAACAACCCGAGCGCCTGATTTACTCGAAAAAATTAACCCACGAAACGGATTTCTAAGTTAATTGCTATTTGTTGGTTCATTGACTTGAATGTTTCGGCAAATAGATTGTCACAATATGCATTATGCGACGAATTAAAGAGGATGATATGTCCCAACATGCAAATCTAAATAGCCAGACATGGCTTGCCCCAGTATTAAAAGCTTCCCTTTTAGGTACGGTATTAGTGTTATCTGGCTGTGCGGGGTTCAAAGTTTTTTCGCCCTCAACATGGTTTAGTAGTCCACTAATGGTGTCCAGTTCTGGTCTTGGCCAAGTGACTAATTTTAGCCCTATGCAGGCTGATACTATTAAAAAACAACTGAATGACCGTTATTCCATCCGTAATGGGATGCAAATGGAAAATGGTGAGGTCGTCACGGTTTTTCAAGGTATTGATGACGATAAAGTCAAAGTTGAAATTATTGGCCCTGAGCATGGTTATGTTTCACGGATTGTGGTGAGTGATCCGAATGTGGTGACGGAATGGGGGCCAAAAATTGGTACACCATTTAGCGATATTTATGAAAAAGCCTTTGGTGTCTGTGGGTTAGGTGAGCGCATAGACAACGTCCCTACCGTGGAATGTAACTCGCCACAATCTAGCCAAGTGGTGTATCGTTTCACTGGTAAATGGCAGGGCCCTGAAGATTTAATGCCATCAGATAACGACCTAAAAGAGTGGGAAATCTCTCAAATCCTTTGGCATAAATAATCTTTTTTCTAAAAATACCGTAAGTGGCTAAATCATTTACGGTATTTTTTTATCTCTCAGGTATTTTTTCTACTAAGTTTCTTAAAGAAATTTCCCCTTTGTTAAATTATCTTTCTTATAATAGAGAACTAAACCTATAAAGCCTTGCGTTAAAACAAGGTGAAGAACATGACGATAAGGTAGGATAGAGATATCGTCCTAGATAACAGATAGGTTAGATAACATATTCATTTTACGAGGTTTACCGTATGTCTCATTCTCAAAGTGGTATTTTGAAAGAACATAGTCGTTTCGGTATTTTTATTGAAGCATTGGTGCAAGAAGGTTCGCTGGATGAAGTTAAAACGGGTTGCAAAAACTTTATCGATGCTTTAACAAAATTACAAGCACAATACCCAGATGATCGCCTTGGTGCAGTGATTGCATTCGGCTCTGATACGTGGAAGCAAATGGGGCGTGCAGATAGTGCACCTGAATTAAAGCCATTTCGGCCTTTAGGTAAAGGTTTAGCACCTGCAACTCAGCGAGATATGTTCATTCATATTCAATCCCTGCGTCATGACATTAACTTTTCTTTAGCGCAAGCGGCATTGAAAGCATTTGGTAAGTCCATCAACGTAGTTGAAGAAATTCATGGTTTCCGTTGGGTTGACGATCGTGATTTAAGTGGCTTTATTGATGGTACTGAAAATCCACAAGGTGAAGAGATTGCCGAAGTTACTCTTATTGATGAAGGTAATGATAAAGGCGGAAGCTACGTTTTAGTTCAACGTTATGAGCACGATTTAAGAAAGTGGGATCGTTTTTCTGAACATGAACAAGAAAAAATGATTGGCCGCACGAAGAAAGATAGCGTCGAACTGGATGAAGACGCACGAAACATCACTTCCCACGTTTCTCGTGTAGTGATTGAAGAAGACGGTGAAGAGCTTGAAGTGATGCGCCATAGCTTGCCATATGGTACAGCAAGTGGTAAGCACGGGCTATTTTTTATCGCCTATTGTGCAAAATTACACAATATTGAACAGCAACTGTTAAGTATGTTCGGTGAAAAAGACGGTAAATACGATGATCTTTTACGTATGACTAAAGCGGTTTCTGGCAGCTATTACTACGCGCCTTCAATTGAAACATTGCTTGCGTTATAGATGACTCCTTGCCGCACGGATGCGGCGATTTCCTTTTCGTTAAAATGCCTTGCTAAGTTGCTATTTTTCGTGATCTTTCATGGCTTTTTGTAACTCTTTACGCGCTGCCTCGGCGAGAAAAGCACTTCGACTATCGTACTCAGGGGTCATTTTTACTAAGCTATCAATACGATATAATAATCGGTGTGGCAAAGTGATATTAATTCGCTCTGCTCGCCCGTCATATTTATCCATCTCAATATCTACAAATACCCAGACACCCTGCTGGTAGTCACCTGCGTTTGTTGTAACATGGTATTGCTGTGATTGAGGTAATGGAATACCGAATCCTTTTTCACATAATAATTCAAAATGCGCATCAATTGCTGATTTTGCTTCTGTGTAAGCCTGCTCGATATTATCACCAGCAAATGTGCATCCTGCAATATCAGGGAACCAGCCACTTGCACTGCCATCCTGATCAATCTCTATAAAGGCGGGATAAAGCATGAGTTCATCTCCATAAAGATAGCGCCCAGTGTCGAACGCTTCTTTCAATTAGTGTTTCAGTTTCGCGGACTTAATAATTTGATTTAATGTGCCTATTTTCAAATCTTTTTGTGGATGCGGAACTGTAATGATAATTGAAAAATGTGGATGGGAAAATTGATGATGGCTTCCTTTTATACGCTCAAGTTTCCAACCATTTTTCTGTAATAAATTTATCAGTTCCGAACTTTTCACGGTCCCTCCATCTCGTCAACTGATATACACACAATACACACTTCGTTGTGACTGCTCAAGTATAAGGTGTATGTCATGTGTTTTTTGGGACAATTTATCAACGTATCATCAAGCTTAATTCTATAACTGAACAGTATTCACGTACTTAACTTACTAATACTTAATAATATTTTAGTGCTTATTTCCTCTGTTTCTTTGTTATTCCAATTTGATATATAAAAACTTGATTGATAGCTACCCAGTTATAACCAAAACCGCTACAGTGGAGTCATACAGATATTTTGGTTTAGTGACGAATGGGAATGACATGAAAACAACTTTTTTTAAGAAAACGGCTTTAGCCAGCTTAGCGACCGTATCTTTGTTAGGAAGTCCGCACCTATTCGCTGCTGAACTTCTTAACAGTTCATATGATATTGCTCGTGAATTGTTTGTAGCGTTGAATCCAACGTTTGAAAAACAATGGAATGAGGCTCACCCCGATGACAAATTAACTATCAAGCAGTCACATGCTGGTTCATCAAAACAAGCCCTGGCGATTTTGCAAGGGTTAAGAGCAGATGTGGTGACCTATAACCAAGTGACTGATGTACAAATTTTGCATGATAAAGGGAATTTGATCCCTGCAGATTGGCAGTCTCGCTTACCAAATAACAGCTCACCCTACTATTCCACAATGGCTTTTTTAGTGCGTAAGGATAACCCGAAAGGGATTAAAACGTGGGATGACCTGGTCCGCAGTGATGTGAAATTAATTTTTCCAAATCCTAAAACATCGGGAAATGGCCGTTACACCTACCTTGCAGCATGGGGCGCATTTAACCAAGAAAATAAAGGGGATACAGCAAAAACACGCGAACAGATGAAACAGTTCCTCAAAAATGTGGAAGTATTTGATACAGGCGGTCGTGGGGCGACAACCTCATTTATTGAGCGTGGTCTTGGGGATGTGCTGATAAGTTTTGAATCCGAAGTTAACAATATCCGTTCACAATACGGTGAATCCGATTATGAAGTTATTGTGCCACCAGTGGATATTCTGGCGGAGTTCCCAGTGGCTTGGGTGGATAAAAATGTGCAAAAAAATGGCACTGAAGATGTCGCTAAAGCCTATTTGAATTATTTATACAGCCCGCAAGCGCAGGAAATTATTACTAACTTTAATTACCGTGTGAATGACAAAGCGGTGATGGAAGCGAACAAAAGCAAATTCCCAGAAACAAAATTATTTACCGTTGAATCCCAATTTGAGAGCTGGCCAAAAGTCATGGATATACATTTCTCAACGGGAGGAGAGTTTGACGAACTAATGGCACAAGGGCGCCGTTAATGAATCAATCTGGAAAGCGATTTTTGCCAGGCTTTGGCCTGACGCTAGGTAGCAGCTTATTTTATACCTGTTTGATTTTGCTGCTACCCATGAGTGCGTTAGTGATCCAACTGTCGGAGATGACATGGCAACAATATTGGTCGGTGATTAGCTACCCACAAGTGGTTGCAGCTTATAAAGTGACATTATTGTCTGCTTTAGTGGCAAGCATATTTAATGCGGTATTTGGCCTGTTATTGGCATGGATTTTAACGCGCTATCGCTTTCCAGGCAGAACATTATTAGACGGTTTAGTCGACTTACCCTTTGCATTGCCAACTGCAGTAGCAGGGTTAACATTGGCTACCTTGTTTGCGACATCAGGTTGGTATGGGCAATACCTCCACCAGTTTGATATCAAAGTCGTGAATACTTGGCTGGGGATTGCTGTTGCTATGGCATTTACCAGTATCCCTTTTGTTGTGCGTACCGTTCAGCCTGTATTGGAAGAACTAGGGCCAGAATATGAAGAGGCAGCACAAACACTGGGAGCTAGTCGCTGGCAAACCTTCCGTCGTGTGATCATGCCAGAACTTTCCCCTGCATTGCTTGCAGGAACCGTTTTGTCATTCACACGTAGCCTTGGTGAATTTGGTGCAATTATCTTTATCGCAGGAAATATTGCTTGGCAAACAGAAGTGGTTTCTTTAATGATTTTCAGCCAATTACAGCAATTTGATTACCCTGCGGCAAGTGCGGTTGCGTCGGTTATTTTAGCAGTTTCGCTACTCTTGTTATTCAGTGTTAATTTAGTACAAAGTCGTTTTGGTAAGCGACTGGGGGGGAAATAATGGCGCAAATCACTCCGCTACAAACCGCCCAACGGTCACCCGTTAATTGGGGTAAATGGTTTCTCATCGCTGCTGGTGTTTTCTTTGCCATCTTATTGCTGGTGATCCCCATTATTTGGATTTTTATTACAGCATTTCAAAAAGGGGTTAGTGAAGTTCTGCTTAATTTATCTAACCCAGATATGCTTCATGCGATTGGATTAACTGTATTAATTGCGTTGATCACGGTTCCTGTTAATTTGATTTTTGGCACTATGATGGCGTGGTTAGTGACACGCTTTCAATTTCCAGGGCGGCAATTATTACTCACACTGGTGGATATCCCTTTTGCGGTTTCACCCGTAGTGGCGGGGCTATTATATCTACTGTTTTATGGTTCAAACAGTTGGCTTGGTGGATGGCTTGAAGGTTTTGATATTCAAGTGATGTTTTCATGGCCAGGTATGGCATTAGTCACCATATTTGTGACTTGTCCATTTGTGGTGAGAGAGTTGGTCCCATTGATGCTAAGCCAAGGCAGCCAAGAAGATGAAGCTGCGGTATTGCTTGGTGCATCAGGTTGGAAAATGTTTTGGCGCGTCACCTTACCAAATATTCGCTGGGCGCTGTTATACGGTGTTGTGTTAACCAACGCGAGGGCGATTGGTGAGTTTGGTGCGGTATCCGTTGTTTCAGGTGCTATTCGCGGTGAAACTTACACATTACCGTTACAAGTTGAATTATTGCATCAGGACTATAACACGGTCGGTGCATTTACCGCTGCGGCTATTCTTGCGCTTATGGCCATTATCACGCTAATTCTTAAAAGCGCATTACAGTGGCATTTAAGTCGTCAGCAGTCTGAATCAGGAGTCCATTAAACATGAGTATTGAAATTGAAAAAATCGGCAAGTTCTTTGGGAAAACCCAAGTACTCAACGATATTTCACTGGATATTGCATCGGGTGAAATGGTGGCCTTATTAGGCCCTTCAGGTTCAGGAAAAACCACCTTACTGCGAATTATTGCTGGGCTTGAACAGCAAAGTGGGGGCGTACTACGTTTTCACGGGCAAGATGTGAGTCAAATTCATGCGAAAGACAGGCATGTTGGCTTTGTTTTTCAACACTACGCGTTATTTCGCCATATGACCGTATTCGACAATGTGGCATTCGGTTTAACGGTGTTGCCACGCAAGCAAAGACCCTCATCCCAAGCGATTAAGCAAAAAGTGATGCAATTACTGGAGATGGTGCAATTAGCCCATCTAGCTTCGCGTTATCCTGCGCAACTTTCTGGGGGGCAAAAACAGCGTGTTGCGTTAGCGCGTGCATTAGCGGTTGACCCGCAAATTTTACTATTAGACGAGCCTTTTGGCGCGTTAGATGCACAGGTGCGTATTGAACTGCGACGCTGGTTACGTCAATTACATGATGAGCTTAAATTTACCAGTGTGTTTGTGACGCATGACCAAGAAGAAGCAATGGAAGTTGCGGATAGAATTGTGGTCATGAGTCAAGGGCACATTGAGCAGGTCGGCACACCAAATGATATTTGGCAGCGCCCAGAAACCCGCTTTGTACTGGAGTTTATGGGGGAAGTTAATCAGATTTCTGCACAGATAAAAGGCTCGGTTTTAGCGATTGATGGTTACGAATTTTCGCTAAATCATACTAGCGCCCATCAAGGTGAGGTGGATGTCTTTTTGCGTCCATGGGATGTTTCATTGAGACCTGAAGTGGATGTACAGCATCGTTTGCCAGTTAGGGTGACCGAATCAGGTCCAAGAGGGCACTTTTGGCAATTGACGGTGCAACCGATAGGGTGGGGGAATGGCCCATTATCTGTGATTTGGCAATCCAATTCGACAATTCCTAAGCGTGGTGAACACTATTTTCTTGGCAGCCAAGAAGCGAAAATATATCAAGGTGATACTGAATTAGTTTTTCCACAATTAGCGAAAAGCGCGTGAATATAACTTTCCATTATTTATAACGCCAATAAGTTAAACATTATTGGTGTTATTTTCTATTATTCTTGCCATGTATATCGCCCTCCACTAGCCCATTCTTTGATTATTAGTAATGGGTTTCAGTTGTTGCATTTTTCTTTTAATTAACTGATATATAAGTGTTTTATTTATCATTAAAACAAGAGATATAGCTGGTAATTCTATAAACTTATTGTAATATAATATATCAATTAGCCATATCATTATGGGTAATAAAGATAATCTATTTTTCTAATAATAATATGAAGAGAATTCATGTCCACTCATAGGCTTATTGGGGTAATATCTTATTTCTATTAATTCTAAATGATAAATAAAAATTATAAGGATACGAAAGTGTCAACTCTGGAACAATTTATTGGCCACACCCCATTAGTAAAACTTCAGCGTTTGACGCAAGGGATTGATGCTGAAATTTGGGTAAAACTCGAAGGCAACAACCCTGCTGGCTCTGTAAAAGACAGAGCGGCTTTTTCTATGATTAGCGAAGCTGAAAAACGTGGTGAAATTAAGCCAGGTGATACATTAATTGAAGCCACAAGTGGCAATACAGGTATTGCATTGGCAATGATTGCTGCGGTAAAGGGGTATAAATTAAAGCTGTTAATGCCTGAAAATATGAGTAAAGAGCGCCAAGCATCAATGCAAGCTTACGGCGCGGAACTAATTTTGGTCAGCACCACCATTGGAATGGAAGGGGCGCGAGATCTTGCGAAAGAGATGGAAAAAAACGGGGAAGGGAAGGTATTAGACCAATTTAATAACCCAGATAACCCACTTGCTCATTTTAAAACAACGGGCCCTGAAATTTGGCAGCAAACACACGGTAAAATTACCCATTTTGTGTCAAGTATGGGGACAACGGGTACGATTACAGGTGTGAGCCGCTATTTGAAATCACAATCAAAAGACGTACATATTGTCGGCTTACAGCCTGCCGAAAAAAGCCAAATACCAGGCATTCGCCGCTGGTCACCTGGTTATCTTCCTGGAATTTTTGATGGTGAATTAGTGGATAGCGTACTGGATGTTAATCAGCAAGATGCAGAAGAGACTATGAAAGCGCTAGCAAGGCTTGAAGGTATTTTCTGTGGCGTGAGCTCAGGAGGTGCGGTATCAGGGGCTTTACGCGTGGCGAAAGAAAACCCAGGTGCGGTGATCGTGGCCATTATTTGTGACAGAGGTGACCGTTATTTATCAACAGGGGTTTTTGATTCTTAACACATTGTTTTAGGTGACAGTCAGGCTATCACAAGGAAATAATAGAATGAATTAAACCATCAGGTTATCAACCTGATGGTTTTTTAGTTATTATGCGTAGTAATTATTTCTTGATACGCATAATGACAGTTTCACCCACTGTCACTGACCCTGTGAGTTTATTTAACTCTTTGATTTCGTCCATGTTCGAAATCACAACGGGGGTCAGAACGGATTTCGCTTTTTCTTCTAACAAAGCTAAATCAAATTCAATGACTAAATCGCCTTTTTTGACAGCTTGGCCTTCTTCAGCGATACGTTTGAAACCTTCACCTTTGAGCTCAACGGTATCAATACCGAAGTGAACAAACAGTTCAATACCATCGTCTGACTCAATAGAAAACGCATGGTTGGTTTCAAATATTTTACCGATTGTACCGTCTACTGGAGCAACAATTTTATTGCCAGCAGGTTTGATGGCGATACCGTCACCGACAATTTTCTCTGCAAACACAACGTCTGGAACATCTTCAATATTGACGATTTCGCCTGATAATGGAGCGATAATTTCAATACTGCCACTGCTACTTTTGTCTTCCGAAACTAGTGATTTCAGTTTGTCAAACAGACCCATGGACCTTCTCCTAATCGTTTTATATGGGACCGAACTAATGTGCTGTTCTTAGCATAACGTTTTTTCTTGGATAAAGGTATCTACAAGTTTCATCAATTCATCTGCGGTTGGTTGAGCAAGTGCTTGTTCAGCCAAAGCTTGGGTATCAGCAAAGTTCGCATTGCGAATTAATTTTTTGATACGCGGAATTGAGATTGCGCTCATACTAAATTCATCCAGCCCCATGCCTAGTAGCAATAAGGTTGCACGTTCATCACCCGCTAACTCGCCACACATACCTGTCCATTTCCCTTCCGCATGTGATGCATCGATCACTTGTTTGATAAGGTTTAGAACAGCTGGTGACATTGGGTTATAAAGGTGAGAAATCAGTTCATTACCACGGTCAACCGCTAAAGTGTATTGAGTGAGATCGTTCGTCCCAATACTAAAGAAATCAACTTCTTTTGCCAAATGGCGCGCAATCACAGCGGCAGCTGGGGTTTCTACCATCACACCGACTTCGATTGTTTCGTCAAAGGCTTTACCTTCTTCACATAACTGAGCTTTTAGCATTTCTAGCTCTGCTTTTAGTTCACGAACTTCTTCAACGGAAATAACCATCGGGAACATAATACGCAGTTTACCAAAATTTGACGCTCTTAAAATAGCCCTTAACTGTGAGTGTAAGATTTCTTTGCGATCAAGACAAATACGAATGGCACGCCAACCGAGGAATGGGTTCTCTTCTTTCGGTAAATTCATATAAGGCAGGTCTTTATCGCCACCGATATCCATAGTACGGACGATAACGGCTTGGCTGCCCATTGCTTCGGCAACCGCTTTGTAAGCTTGGAATTGTTCTTCTTCGGTAGGGAAGGCGTCTCTATCCATAAATAAAAACTCGGTACGATAGAGACCCACACCCTCTGCGCCATTACGTTCGGCACCAGCGACATCACGTACCGTTCCGATATTGGCACACACTTCAACTTGATGGCCATCAAGAGTCACTGCGGGTAAATCTTTTAATTTAGCCAGTTCTTCTTTTTCTTGCAGATAGTCATCACGGAATGCTTTGAGTTTATCAATTTCTGCATCAGATGGGTTCAGGTGAATGGTATTATTCACGCCATCTAAGACGATGAAATCGCCATTTTTAATTTTGCTGGTGGCATCGCTAGTTCCGACAATCGCAGGTAACTCTAATGAGCGAGCCATGATGGACGTATGGGAGGTACGGCCACCTAAATCGGTAATAAAGCCTAAGACTTTATCTA
The DNA here is from genome assembly GCF_020381325.1 of Providencia vermicola. Taxonomy (GTDB): domain Bacteria; phylum Pseudomonadota; class Gammaproteobacteria; order Enterobacterales; family Enterobacteriaceae; genus Providencia; species Providencia vermicola. The sequence goes on along the minus strand of NZ_JAGSPI010000004.1, from coordinate 13,919 downwards.
AGTTTAATTGTGCGGTTTCTGATGGGGTTAAGTCAGCGGCAACTAAAATAACTTCTTGGTTGATAGCGCTTAAATCAACAATAGGAATATTTAAAATATTCTTTAATAAGCGTTTGCCGATGTCACGTACGTCAGCTGCACGCTCTTTAAGGTATTCATCATCAAGGGATTCAAGCGCTTGAGCTTGATCTTCAATCACTGAATAAGCAGCGGCATCCGCTGTTTTTTTATCGCCTTTGATTAAAGAGACAATTTCTTGCTCGAGTTCTTCATCTTCCAGCAGCATGATATGACCTTCAAAAATCTCAGCTTTTTCGGCTCCTAGATTTTTTTCGGCTTTTTCTTTAATGAGACTCAGTTGTTCGGCGGATTTATTACGCCCCTCAATGAAGCGTTGAATTTCTTTTTCGACCTGATCGTCTGCAATTTTTTTTGTGCTAACAACGATAGGGTCTTCTTTGAGGATCAAAGCCTGACCAAAAGCAAAACCTGGGGATACTAAAATTCCTGAAATCATAATATTACCTTACTGCTGTTAGTGCTGGGAGTTCTGATGTTGTAGAGACTACGGTGCGTTTTATTGATTATGCAAATATCCCCGAATGAAATCATTCAGGGACAGCGAATGAGATCGATGAAACGCGTTCTCTTGCGTGCGAAGTTATTCCAGTTCGCCCATCAGTTTAACTAAATATTCAACCGCTTCTTTTTCATCTTCGCCTTCTGCGGAGATGGTCACAACAGTACCTTGTGTTAAACCTAAGGTTTGTAATTTGAACAGGCTTTTTGCACTCGCAGATTTCCCGCCAGAAATCAAAGAAATATCAGAAGTGAATGCTTTTGCTTCTTTCACAAATTGCGCGGCAGGACGTGTATGTAAACCGTTTGGTGCTGTAATAGTGACTTCTTGCTGGAACATAGTATTTCCTCAATAACTTTAGTTTTTTTAATTACCCAGCCAATTGTAGATGAAATAGACTAGGTTTGCGTATAAGTTAGATTATTAACTTGTAAAAAGGTTTCCTACTTTGTGCGGTATCAATCCTTTTTACTTTTCATCCTCAAAATAATGATGACTAGGTTAGTCGAGAAACATCTGAATAGGCACATTCATTTGACTAAAATTTGATTAATTTCGAGGTGCGAAATAATTACTATGTTTAATACTAAACCCCAGATTAGAAATCATCCCTATCCGTGCTAAACTTTGATCCGCGCCACAAAAAAAGCACCTTTGAGGTGCTTTTTTAACGATTATGTAACGAAAGTATGCTACTCGGCAGAGATATCCGCGAACAAGACAGTAGAGAGATAACGCTCACCAGAAGACGGTAAAATCACGACAATATTTTTGTTTGTGTAAGCAGGGTCTGCGGCAACCTTTGTTGCTGCTGCAATTGCTGCGCCTGAAGAAATCCCTGCGAGAATACCTTCTTTTTCCATTAACTCACGTGCGGTTTTAATTGCTTCATCATCGCTGATTTGAATGACTTTATCTAGCAATGTTAGGTCTAAGTTACCAGGGATAAAACCTGCGCCGATACCTTGAATTTTGTGTGGACCTGGTTTGATTTCTTCACCTGCCAGCGCTTGAGTAATCACTGGAGATGTTTCAGGCTCAACGGCAATGATGGTCACATCTTTACCCTTGGTTTTTTTCAGATAGCGCGCAATACCTGTGATGGTTCCGCCTGTACCAACGCCTGCGATGATGACATCGACATTGCCATCCGTGTCTTCCCAAATTTCTGGACCCGTGGTTTTTTCATGGATTTCAGGGTTGGCAGGGTTATTAAATTGTTGTAACAGAAGGTATTTTTTGGGATTGCTATTGACGATTTCTTCTGCTTTAGCAATCGCGCCTTTCATCCCTTTAGCGCCTTCGGTCAGCACGAGGTTAGCGCCTAATGCTTTTAATAGCTTACGGCGCTCGATACTCATTGTTTCAGGCATCGTTAAGGTTAATTTGTAACCTCTCGCTGCTGCGACATAAGCGAGGGCAATCCCTGTGTTACCACTGGTTGGCTCTACTAGCTCTTTGTCTTTATTCAGGATACCTTTTTTCTCTGCATCCCAAATCATGTTTGCCCCGATACGGCACTTAACGCTGAAACTTGGGTTACGAGATTCCACTTTTGCCAAAATATTGCCATTACCAAAATGTTTTAAACGAACAAGTGGGGTGTGGCCAATGGTCAACGAATTATCTTCATAAATTTTGCTCATGGGGTATCCTTTAAAAATCGGTTAGCCAGTAAACAGTATTTGGCGTTCACTATAAAATAGGGTATGGATTCAACATACGTGAAGAACAGATTAATGCAAATATGATTTAGGTCTAAGCTTATAACAAAAGGCTATTTTAGATCCAATTGTTCTAAAGAATGGATAACACGAAATAATAGGACAAAAAAATAGGTTAATGCGCAGGTAATGAAACCTGCGCAAGGAGGGGCTAATAACGTGCGTAGCGGCTACGATAGCGGTCAACCCACATTAATGTTGCACCACAAACCGCAACAGGCATGATGACTAAGTTGACAAACGGTACCATCATTAACAAGCTGACTACGCCACCGAATTGAATGTTTTTCATGCGATCTTTAGCAAGAGCTTGCTTCATTTCGCTAAAACCAACACGGTGGTTATCAAAAGGGTAGTCGCAGTACTGGATTGACATCATCCATGCACCAAATAGGAACCATAAGACGGGGGCAACAGTTTGGCCAATACCCGGTATTAAAAATAAAATTAATAAGCCAATTGCCCGCGGTAAATAGTAACCAATACGCACAAACTCACGTTTAATCATCCGCGGAACATCTTTTAATAACTCAGCCATGCCAGTGTCTGGCGCAGGTTTCCCCGTAAGTTCAGCCTCGAGTTTTTCGGATAGCCAGCCATTAAATGGCGCTGCAATGATATTGGCAATGGTGCTAAAAAAATAGGTGAATACCAATAAAATAGAAATCAAAGCAACCGGCCAAATAAGATAATTAAGCCATTGTAACCAATCAGGAATGTAGCTCATTACTTGGTCAATCCAGCCACCAAGCTTACTGTATAACCACCAAAATGCGCCTCCTAAGAAAAGAATGTTTGCTAATAGGGGCAAAATCACAAAACGTTTAATGCCAGGACGTGTAACGAGTCGCCACCCTTGTGTAAAATAATAAAAACCAGAGTGGTCTTTTTGTGGCGAAAATGTCGATTGGGTCATACTTCTTGTTCTCTCCTTTTCGGTTGACCTTGTATCATATAGATATGAATTTAGGCTGACTAGCCATTATTCGCTTAAAAAAGCAGCAAACGAAAGCGGAATATTCTCTTTCTTGTAAGAAAATCGTTCTGAGGGTTGCACTTAGAGCAATTGAGAAATAATCTTAAGGTAGTTTCCGCCGTGATGGCACTTTCATTCATCAACTAGAGATAGCAGCGATGCAGGATTTGCGTCTAATATTAGTGGTCGTAGGTGCGATAGCGATTGTCGCTTTATTACTGCATGGTTTATGGACCAGCCGTAAAGAGCGCTCAAAGTTGTTTCGCGATAGACCTGTAAAACGTAGAAAAAATGATACGCAGGAGAATTCATCGAATTATGATGATTCTGCATTATTTACTGAAAATCAATCAACTCAGCAGGTACCTGTTCAGCCCGCTGCGACTGAGCCTGTATATCCGGTAAAAAATGAGTCTCAAGTTGAACCTAATATACAGCCATTACCGTCGGTTGAACCTGAAATTAAAATGAGTGCTACGCCAGAGCAGCCTGTTCATGATGAGCCTGTTGTTCAGCGTGTTCAAGAGCAGCATGTGCCAGAGCAGCTCACCATCAATATGAATGATGATGTTGTGGCAGAGCCTGAAATAGATACTCAACCCGTGCACCATAATGCATCGGAACCCCATATTGACACCCATAATCTACAAGAAGAGACACAACCGATACATCATGAACAGACGCCACCGCACGCTGAGACGAAAACTGAGCCACAGAAAAATTCTGCTACAACAACTAGCAAGGAGACAGTCCTGGTACTTCATGTAGCGGCACATCAGGGGCAAGAATTACAAGGTGAGGTCTTGCTGCAAAGTATTCTTCAAGCGGGTTTCCAATTTGGTGAAATGAAAATATTCCACCGCCACGTGAACCCGTCAGGTACTGGGCCTGTGCTGTTTAGTCTAGCGAATATGGTAAAACCAGGTTCTTTTGACCCTGAAACCATGGCTGATTTTTCTACACCAGGTGTTTCCATGTTTATGATGGTGCCATCCTACGGTGATGCGAGCCAAAACTTTAAACTGATGTTACAAGCGGCGCAGCGCATTGCATCCGATGCAGGCGGGGTGGTGCTAGATGATGAGCGTAAGATGCTAACACCGCAAAAAATAGAGGTGTATCATGCGCGGATCAGAAACACACTAAATTAAACAAGCGTTTTACAAAGCCCCCTTGATTGGGGGTTTTTTATCTTTACGAGTGGATCATGACTACCAAAAACGAAATCGACCAATTAAAAAAACAGCTGCGTCATCACGAATATCAATACCATGTATTGGATGCCCCTGAAATTCCTGATGCGGAATATGACAAATTAATGCAACGCTTGAAGGCACTGGAAGAAATGAACCCAGAGCTTATCACCAGCGATTCCCCCACTCAGCGTGTCGGTGCTGCACCTTTGTCAGCATTTGAAACGGTGCGCCATGAAATTCCGATGCTGTCTTTAGATAACGTTTTTGATGAAGAGAGTTACTTGGCTTTTGATAAGCGGGTTAGGGATCGCTTAAAAAACCATAATGAACTCACATTTTGCTGTGAATTGAAGCTTGATGGTTTAGCGGTTAGTTTGTTGTATGAGAATGGTGAATTTGTGCAAGCGGCTACTCGTGGTGATGGAACCGTGGGGGAAAATATCACCGCAAATGTACGTACTATTCGTGCAATTCCATTGCGTTTAATGGGGGATAACATCCCTGCTCGTGTGGAAATTCGTGGCGAAGTGTTTATGCCACAAAAAGGGTTTGAAGCACTAAATGAAGAAGCGCGCAGAACGGATGGTAAAGTTTTTGCTAACCCACGTAACGCTGCTGCGGGCTCTTTGAGACAGCTTGACCCGCGTATTACCGCTAAAAGGCCACTGACATTCTATTGTTATGGCGTTGGGCTAGTTGAAGACGGTACATTGCCAGATACACATTATGAACGTTTACAGCAGTTTAAAGCGTGGGGACTCCCTGTTAGTGATTATGTACAACTGCGCCAAGGCCACCAAGCTGTACTGGATTTTTATCACCAAATCGAACAAATTCGTCCAGAATTAGGGTTTGATATCGATGGGGTGGTGATCAAGGTGAATTCAATTGCGATTCAAGAGGAATTAGGCTTTGTTTCCCGCGCACCGCGTTGGGCTACAGCCTTCAAATTCCCAGCACAGGAGCAAATTACGCTATTGAAAGACGTTGAGTTCCAAGTTGGGAGAACAGGGGCGATTACCCCCGTAGCACGTCTTGAGCCTGTCCAAGTGGCGGGGGTTATGGTCAGTAATGCGACATTGCATAATGCAGATGAAATTGAGCGTCTTGGCGTGCATATTGGCGATACGGTGATTATTCGTCGTGCTGGGGATGTCATCCCGCAGATTGTCAGTGTGGTGGCGGATAAACGTCCTGCGAATAGTCGTGAAATTGTCTTTCCAACCCAGTGCCCTGTTTGTGGTTCAGACATTGAACGTATTGAAGGTGAAGCCGTTGCCCGTTGTACTGGCGGGTTAATCTGCGGTGCGCAACGTAAAGAAGCACTCAAACATTTTGTGTCTCGCCGTGCAATGGATGTTGATGGTATGGGCGATAAAATTATCGATCAACTTGTCGAAAAAGAATATGTGCAAACGCCAGCCGATCTTTATCAATTAAGCGCAGGTAAATTGACGGGGTTGGATAGAATGGGGCCAAAATCTGCGCAAAATCTGATTGATGCGCTTGAAAAGTCTAAACAAACTACGTTAGCGCGCTTTATTTATGCATTAGGGATCCGTGAAGTTGGCGAAGCAACTGCGGCTAATTTAGCGGCACATTATGCAACGCTAGATGCAGTCATGGCTGCGGATGAAGAGTCTTTAAAAACGGTGCAAGATATCGGCCATGTGGTTGCGAAACATGTGGTAAATTTCTTCCACGAAGCGCATAACCAGGCAGTTATTAACGATTTAATCACGAAAGCGAATATTCATTGGCCAGAAGTCAAAGTGATTAATAGTGCAGAAATCGATAGCCCATTTGCAGGTAAAACTGTGGTTTTAACAGGTTCGATGAGTATTTTAACCCGTGATGAGGCGAAAGATAAGTTGGTGGCTCTAGGGGCAAAAGTTGCAGGTAGTGTTTCGAAGAAAACCGATATGGTGATTGCGGGTGAAGCTGCGGGTTCGAAATTAGCAAAAGCGAATGAATTAGGTATTCCAGTTATTGATGAAGATGAGTTGATTCGTTTGCTGAATATTAAATAGTGAACTATATTCTATTTGGCTTAGTTATTTCACTTAGGTGAGGTGACTAAGTCACTGATAGGTTATTAGACCTAAATTAAATTTTGAATTTAATTTCTATGCAAAAAAGGTCATCTGTCCCTTTTCTGACATTTAAAACGTGATCCTCTTCTTCTTTCTACAAAATACACCCACTCTGTTTTCATATTAATGTGACTCGTGTCTCATTTAAATGTTACCTATTACATAGAATATGCACATAGACTGATTCTTAAATTTGTTGGAGTCGCATATGACCTCGATCCTGCATTTCGTTTTATCTTTAGTAGTAATCGCCGCTCTTGCTATTTTAGCAAGTAGTAACCGTAAGGGGATCCGTCCTCGCTATGTTGTTCAACTACTTGTTATCCAAATTGCATTAGCATATCTGTTCTTAAAATCGAATATCGGTGAATCTTTTGTTCTCGGTGTGGCGGGGGTGTTTACTCACTTACTCGGTTACGCAGCAGAAGGGACAAAATTTATCTTCGGTGGCATGATTGAAGGGAATTTAGCGTTCTTCTTCTTACAAGTTCTGTGCCCAATCATCTTTATTTCTGCGTTAATTGGTATTTTACAGCACGTTAAAATTCTACCGATCGTTATTCGTATCATCGGTACGGTGTTATCTAAAGTTAACGGAATGGGTAAACTGGAATCATTCAACGCAGTAAGCTCATTGCTGCTAGGTCAGTCTGAAAACTTTATCGCTTATAAAGACCAGCTTAACCGCATGTCTGATCGCAGAATGTACACCATGGCTGCGACAGCTATGTCGACTGTTTCCATGTCAATCGTGGGGGCATATATGACGATGCTGGAACCGCGTTTTGTGGTTGCTGCATTAGTTCTGAATATGTTTGGTACTTTCGTGGTGCTGTCTTTAATCAACCCGTACCCACCAGAAGGTGAAGAAGACATTCAAATGAGCAACCTGCATGAAGGCCAAAGCTTCTTTGAAATGTTAGGTGAATATATTCTTGCAGGGTTTAAAGTTGCGATTATTGTTTCAGCCATGCTGATTGGTTTTATCGCTCTGATTGCTATGATTAATGGTATTTTCTCTGCGATTTTCGGTATCGATTTCCAAACTATGTTGGGCTATGTATTCTATCCATTTGCTTGGATCTTAGGTATCCCAGCGGATGAAGCCCTGCAAGTGGGTGGTATCATGGCAGTTAAAATGGTAACGAATGAATTCGTTGCGATGGATGGCTTACAAGCTATTGCAGGTGGTTTATCTGAGCGTTCTGTCGGCATCTTATCTGTGTTCTTAGTATCATTTGCTAACTTCTCTTCAATTGGTATCATCGCTGGTGCTATCAAAGGGTTAGATGAAAAACAAGGTAACACAGTAGCACGTTTCGGCCTGAAATTACTGTACGGTTCAACTTTAGTCAGCTTCTTATCCGCTGCGGTTGTCGGATTAGTATTGTAATTCGCAAAAAAGTGTTAAATTAAGAGCGGCGTTCATTAGGACGCCGTTTTTTTATGGGAGCAAGAATGGAAAAGCAAGATCTTATCGATATGGCAAATACCTATATGCCATTTGGTAAATATAAAGGCTGTATCTTGATTGATTTGCCTGAGGAATATCTTCTTTGGTTTTATAAGAAAGGAGAGTTCCCACCAGGGCGTCTTGGCCAATTAATGGAAATGACTCTTGGTTTAAAAATTGAAGGGTTAGAAGGGCTTGTAAAGCCATTAAAACGGGCTAAGTGAGCAGATCATTCATGCCCTAACGCGGCAGTAATTTTTTTGCTCAACTGAATAAAGATATCTTGCTCTTGCTGCGTTAATGCGGCTTTAACTTTTAATGCATTTTCTGCTCGCCCTGTTGCTGCACGCTGTAAAAAATGGGTTCCTTTTTCTGTTAAGTGGGTGATCAATTCCCGCTTATCTTCTTCAGACTGATATTGTTCGACAAACTCAAAAGATTTTAATACCCGCAAAAACTTCGATAAATTTTGCCGTGAAATTCCCAGTGATTGACTTAGCTGGCTTGGTGTTAAGTCACCTTTAAGCCTCAATATCTCCAGTACATCGTATTGTCCCCATGTAATTTGCTCTGGTGTAAAACTGACACGGCGAGCAACAAGTGTACATTGTAATAACGATAATGCGTCTTCAAAGGAACTAGGCATAAAAATTCTTCCTTAATATTCAACAGTTGAAGTATACCTTGGCGCTAGGAAGAAAACGAGACATTGATTAACCAAAGTTAATTAATTATAGTTAACTAAAGTTAATTATTATTGAGGCGGCTATGCAACAGTTTACAAACCAAATCGCATTGGTAACAGGGGCATCCACAGGTGTCGGTTTTGGGATCGCACAAAAGCTACACTCATTGGGGGCGACAGTAATTATGACTGGACGCCATGAAGAGGCATTAGCGCAGGCAGCCCACGAAATTACACCAACAGGGGAGCGTATTAGTGTAATAAAAATGGATGTGGCAAGCGCAAAGGATTTTCAATCAACGATTGAGCAGGTAGAAATAAAATATGGCGCACTGCATTTTTTAGTCAACAACGCGGGGGTGACAGGGCCACATGGTGTGAATATCGAAGATTATCCATTAGAGGCCTGGCATAACGTGATTGAAACAGACATCACAGGGACATTTCATGGCTTGAAATATGCTATACCTGCAATTCATCGCAGTGGCGGTGGGGCAATAGTAAACTTATCCGCTTGCAATGGTGTAACAGGGATAGCAGGAATAGCCCCTTATACCGCAGCGAAACACGCGGTGTTAGGCCTTACTCGTTCAGCGGCATTAGAGAATGCCCAAAAAGGTATACGGATTAATGCTGTAGGGCCAGGCTATGTTGAAACACCGAATATTGCGATATTACCGCTGGATATTCAAAATTGGATGGCATCAACGCACCCGATGGGGAGGATGGCAAAAACAGAGGAAATCGCCAATGTGGTGGCTTTTTTATTATCAACAGACAGCAGTTTTATAACGGGGGCGTTTATTCCTATTGATGGTGGCTATACAGCACAGTAATAGATGATAAGACGCGAGCTTACAGGCTTTCCTTGAGAAGTATTTGAGGTTGGATACGGCCGAATATTGCCGAACACAATAGGGGATATCTTGGGGCTAGAAATATTAACTTTATGAAAGATAAAGTAGAAGGAAATTATGGTGGAGCTAAGCGGGATCGAACCGCTGACCTCTTGCATGCCATGCAAGCGCTCTCCCAGCTGAGCTATAGCCCCAAATCGAAAGACTTTGTTATTCAAAAAAACGCCATCTAACAGGGAATTAGATGGTGGAGCTAAGCGGGATCGAACCGCTGACCTCTTGCATGCCATGCAAGCGCTCTCCCAGCTGAGCTATAGCCCCAATCAAAATCTTTTGGACGGGAGGCATCATATTCAAGCTCGGTAGGAGTGTCAATAAAATAATCGGTTTTTCCGTTTAATTGCTGAAATATAGAGCATTTTGCAATCAATACAAGGATAGGAATAAGAGAGGGAAAACTGCCCCCAAGAAATGAGGGCAGAAACGGCATAAATTATTGCGCAGAAGCTTCGCGTTCAGCAATAAATGCTAAGGCTTTTTCAATGCGTGCAATAGAGCGTGCTTGACCAATGGCGTGGACGGTCACATCGAGGCCTGGAGATTGGCCAGCGCCAGTTACAGCAACACGTAACGGCATGCCCACTTTCCCCATCCCCACTTCTAATTCAGCGGCGGTGGCTTCAATGGCTTGATGAACGTTTTCTGCTGTCCAGTCAGTAATCGACGCTAATTTATCTTTAACCACTTCTAATGGTTGGCGAGCCACAGGGCGCAGGTGTTTTTTCGCTGCGTCTGCATCGAACTCTTCAAAGTCTTGATAGAAATAATGACAAGATTCAGCCATTTCTTTCAGCGTTTTACAACGTTCGCCAAGTAGCTTAATTAGCTCAACTAATTGAGGGCCATTGCGGGTATCAATATGTTGTTGCTCAATATGCCATGCGAGGTACACAGCCACTTCTTCAGCAGGCAACGCATTGATATAATGGTGGTTTAGCCATTGCAGTTTTTCAGTGTTAAATGCACTTGCTGATTTGCTGATTGCATCAAGGCTGAAAAATTCTTTCATTTCGTCAACGGTGAAAATTTCTTGGTCACCGTGAGACCAACCTAGACGGACTAAATAGTTCAGTAGCGCTTGTGGCAAATAACCATCATCACGGTATTGCATGACACTAACAGCACCATGGCGTTTAGACAGCTTTTTACCGTCATCACCTAAAATCATGGAAACGTGAGCATACACGGGTACTGGTGCGCCTAATGCTTTTAGAATGTTGATTTGACGAGGTGTATTGTTGATATGGTCTTCACCGCGAATAACGTGAGTAATTTCCATATCCCAGTCATCAATAACAACACAGAAGTTATAAGTTGGTGAGCCATCAGTGCGACGAATAATTAAATCGTCTAACTCTTGGTTACTAAATTCAATTGGGCCGCGAATTTTATCGTCAAAAATCACAGAACCGTCTTGTGGGTTACGGAAACGAACAACATGCGGCTCATCAGCGGTGTGGTTATGCGCATGGTCGCGGCAGCAACCGTCATAGCGAGGTTTTTCATTGTTCGCCATTTGCTCTTCACGCAGAGCTTCCAAACGTTCTTTCGAGCAGAAACAACGATAAGCGGTGCCAGCTTCTAACATTTGGTCAATCACTGCGTTATAACGATCAAAACGCTTGGTCTGATAATAAGGGCCTTCATCCCAATTTAAATTCAACCAGTTCATACCGTCCATAATGGCATCGATAGCTTCCTGAGTTGAACGTTCTAAGTCGGTATCTTCAATGCGCAGGACAAATTCGCCCTGGTTGTGGCGACTAAATAACCAGGAATAAAGAGCGGTACGCGCACCACCAACATGTAAATAGCCAGTTGGGCTTGGTGCAAAACGGGTTTTGATTTTACTCATCGAGATTGCCTTAATTGCAAAACATTGTTTTTGAAGCGCTTAAGAGTTCACGGTTGAATAAATAGAAGGCTAATGTATGCAACACATTATAATAGATAATAGTGCCGTATGAAGCTTTAAACGCGTGAAGTCCGTCAGCATTGCTAAACTGTGCCTCTATTCTATCATCCTGTGGTGATTCCTCAATCAAGTTATGAAGATACAAGAAAAGAAAATGGAAAAGTAAGGCAAAAAAATGAAATTATGGAGAGGATGCAAATATATTTTCACTTCATGAAAGAATAAAAACGCTAAATTATATAGGTAATTGATTAAAAAGGCAGCTTTTCTGGCGAATATTGAAACATCTTGATTATTTTTGCAACGAACGAAAAAAATCTATCGAAAAAGCGTTGACTCTGAACTCTGTATCCCTATAATGCACCTCCATCGACGACGGGGCGATTAGCTCAGTTGGTAGAGCACCTCCCTTACAAGGAGGGGGTCAGTGGTTCGAGCCCGCTATCGCCCACCACCGTTGACGATGAAAAATAAATGATTGGGCGATTAGCTCAGTTGGTAGAGCACCTCCCTTACAAGGAGGGGGTCAGTGGTTCGAGCCCGCTATCGCCCACCAATCATTTATAATGTGATACAAGTTATGAAGTGGGCGATTAGCTCAGTTGGTAGAGCACCTCCCTTACAAGGAGGGGGTCAGTGGTTCGAGCCCGCTATCGCCCACCACTTCATTTACTATTCACATTAAAACACAAATCTAGATGGGTCGTTAGCTCAGTCGGTAGAGCAGTTGACTTTTAATCAATTGGTCGCAGGTTCGAATCCTGCACGACCCACCATCTCAAGCTCAGTCCCAATATTCCCGTGCATATTCAAGTTAATATTCAATCGGTTAGCCATACCTCGACAAGCTGGTTGCAGGTTCAGGCCGAAGGTTAAATCCTAAGGATTTAAATCCTGCACGACCCACCATCTCAAGTTCAGTCCCAATATTCCTGTACGTATTCAAGTTAATATTCAATCGGTTAGCCATACCTCGACAAGCTGGTTGCAGGTTCAGGCCGAAGGCTAAATCCGAAGGATTTAAATCCTGCACGACCCACCATCTCAAGCCATCATCTCAGCATCTACAGAACATAGTGCTTAAAAGTTTAAGGGCTGTTTCTATAGATTTCATGTTCTGAAAGGCCATCTACTCATCGAAAATCAATATAAGCGATACCTTTCCCTGACTGCTGCTATGATACGTTAATGAAATATAACGTTAGATTAAAATGTGTTTATAATAAATATGGATGTTTGACGTTAAAAAGGGAGGGGGAGTGTTTTTGGTGTTAAATTTTGACAACTCATGAGTTTAAAGGGTTTAGTATCGCTATATTCATTCAAATGATAAAATTATCAATATTAAAATAAGATAATCTAATAGTATTAGTTTGTCATATTTTTGTGATGTTCATCAAGTAAAGTGAATAATAAACTTCCTTAACGTTATGGTTTTGTTATGTTGAGCACTGTTATTTGGTAAATATTTACCATGCTACTTTAAAAATTTAGCGTTTCATTAATTGTAACAGAATATTTGTTCCTATATGTTATTGATATTTAATGTTTACAAAGATTTTTAGAGGTAAAACTTATTATTTTTACCATTGTTTACAGATATAAATGATATCTGATTGTTTTTTATTCGTTAAATGATTATTCACTCTTAAAATCATTAATATTGTTACAGTGTTAAATTATTCTATTTATTTCCTTTATTTTTAGGTGATGCATCGGATAAAAGCTACTATTTTAGTGTAATGTTCTATTGCGTTCATTGTGATACAAGTAATATGGGTAAGGGTGGGAGTTGCCTAATTAATCATAATGATATGATATTTATAGAATAATTATTGTTTTTTCATAGGGTAAATGCCTCGTAACATCTCGTTACACAAATGTAACATCATTTTAAGATTGGTTGAAACTAATTAGATTGCTAGTATATCATTCCCATCGATATATGCTGAATCGTCAGCAGTACTATCAAAGTTCTACTTATTATATAAAACATAAAAAATAAAAAAATGGCAGTTACTTATCTGCTAATTTTTATTTCATTAATATAAATTGAAGCGAGAATGTTTATGAATACAAAATATCCTGTCGCTTGTGCAGTTGGACAAAAAATTAAAACGCTAAGAAAAGCTCAAGGCTATACTGTGTTTCAGTTAGCTAAAGAGATAGATATTAGTGAACAACAATTATTTCGTTATGAGCGCGGTGTAAATCGCATTGATATTGATTGTTTAGTTCGCGTATTAAAAGTCTTAGGCGTTAATATGGGTGAGTTTTTTAGTGAAGTGCTGCAAGATGATACCCAACCAGAAGAAAGAAGAGATACTAAAGGGATCGATGATTCTATTTATTCTTTAGTATCTGTCTCTTATACACATCT
>NZ_JAGSPI010000003.1:367212-428137 GCF_020381325.1 Providencia vermicola | reverse complement strand
AGATGTGTATAAGAGACAGAATTAAGTTTAATTACCATTTTAAATTCATTAAAAAGAATAAATACATTGTTTATCTCTCATTCTGTGTAACTTTAAAAATAAAAGCCTGTAATGGGCTTTTATTTTTTTATTATATAAATATCACCTGAAATTAACTTCAAATTAAACAGATGTTAATTACAGGATAAATAGGTCAAGCTTTAAATTCGCTACTAAGAGTGCTAAATTGGAGCCGCAAAAATAGAAAAATAAAGTTGATAACGCAACGCTATCAACTTTAATTACCGTCAATGAAAACGCGCTTTTCTGGCAAGGTAGTCGCCAATAAATTGCATCCCTTGGACAATAATGATTAATGTCACAACAGTAATGGCCATTGCCACATTATCAAAGCGTTGATAACCATAGTTCAACGCAAGATCGCCAACACCACCACCGCCCACTGCACCTGCCATAGCTGTCGCCCCGACTAAAGTAATACTTGCTGCAGTCAAACTTAAAATAAGAGAAGATTTGGCTTCTGGTAAAATGAAATGCCAAACAATCTGCCAATTTGTTGCGCCCATAGAATCTGCGGCTTCAATGATCCCTGAGTGTACGCTTAAAAGAGAGTTTTCCACTAAGCGGGCAGTATAGGGTGCAATAAAAATCACTAATGGCACTATTGCCGCGGTTGTTCCTATCGACGTTCCGACCATAAATCGGGTGAGTGGGATCATTGCCACTAATAAGATAATGAATGGTAAAGAGCGAATGATATTGATAATCGGGTTAACAATTCGGTATATGCATTTGTTTTCCCAAATCCCTTCAGGTCTTGTTATAACGAGTAATATACCCAGTAAAATACCAAACAAGGAACCGAGCACTAAGGCAATACTCACCATGGTGAATGTTTCTGACATAGCGAGTAAAAATTGTTTACTTGTTAAGGCTGTTTCAAATAACTCTGTCATAATGCCCCCTGGCTAACCGCTACGCCACGCAGGCGTAAAAACTGTATAGCTTCTTCAATTTGTGCTTTATCACCCACAATCTGCACAAACATGCTGCCGAGTACTACCCCACTGATTTCTTTCATATTGGCAAAGAGAATATTTATTTTGACGATTTTTTTCAAAATTAGCTCATTAACAACCGGTTCTTGAGCTGATGACCCGAGGAATTCAAGGCGATAAACATCTTGCTGATGGTCTAAATTGTGCAGAACACGCTCTGGTATTTCTTCATTTAAAACAGTCCCAACAAACTTTTGGGTCGTTGAGTGTTTAGGGTTTGCAAAAATATCTAATACAGTGCCTTCTTCTACAACTTTACCCGCCTCCATCACC
Source organism: Providencia vermicola (assembly GCF_020381325.1). Taxonomy (GTDB): domain Bacteria; phylum Pseudomonadota; class Gammaproteobacteria; order Enterobacterales; family Enterobacteriaceae; genus Providencia; species Providencia vermicola. The sequence continues at coordinate 426,806 of NZ_JAGSPI010000003.1, read as the reverse complement.
GCAACACGGTTACATACTTGCTCTATAACCTCCATTTCGTGTGTCACAAGTAAGATGGTAATATTTTGTTCTCGACTGATTTTTTTTAATAGCAGTAAAATAGAGCGTGTCGTTTGCGGGTCAAGGGCAGATGTGGCTTCATCACACAGCAGAATTTGAGGGTTGTTGATAAGGGCACGGGCAATGCCAACGCGTTGTTTTTGCCCACCTGATAATTGACCAGGGTATTGATTTTTTTTATCACTCAGCTCTACATATTCAAGAATGCTATCAACACGTTGATTGATTTCGCTTTTATCAAGTCCTAGCAAGACCAAGGGCATTGCAATATTTTGAGCGACAGTTTTGGTTTCCAGTAAATTAAAATGCTGGAAAATCATCCCGATACTTCTCTTATGGGCTCGAATTTCAGCGGGAGTATGATGAGCAATATTTTGCTCATTAATAATCACCGCACCACTGGAGGGCTTTTCTAATTGATTGACCAAACGAATAAGTGAGCTTTTTCCTGCTCCGCTATAGCCAATAAATCCAAAGATATCTCCTTTATTGATATGCAAGTTAATATCTTGCAATGCAACTAAAGATTGCCCATCTTTTTCATATACTTTTTGGACATTTTGAAATGTAATCATAGTTTACTCTACATTATCAGTTAGCTGCATACGTTCTGAAGGCAAGGCTGCTGGTTGCCATTCATCACCTAATAATTCAAATTCTTGGCTTGTTTTCACTAATTCGAGGTGTTCTTCTCTATGAGCGAGGTACAATTGAGCGGCAATATGGTCAGCTAAACGCTCTGCACCTGCATTAGTACCAGGGATCAAACCAATAACGGGGCCCATGCTAAGAGAAGCACTTAAATTGAAACAATAAAATTGTTTTAACTTTTCAGAGTCAGCCGTTTTTTTGCCTTGTAATTCAAAATGCGGGCCTAAATAGGGGTGTGCGCCGAGTTCACCATTCGCTTCACTGATTGGTGGAGTATAAACATCAGCCCACGTTTTAATTAAAGGGGTAATTTGGTTAAATGCAGGATGTTTGAACCAATTGATTCTATATCCAGTCGCGAGGATCAAATAATCTAACGTGAATTGTTCAGTTGTTGTCGAAATATGCAGTTTTTTATCTTTTAATTCAATCTGTTTAATTTGAGTATTAAAATTAAAAAAAGCATTTGGATGGCGAGAAACTCGTAAAGTACTGCCATGAGGAGCAGGGGTTTTAGCTTTAGCAACATACGCTGAATAATGCCATTTTTGTGCATCTGTAAAATAGGCATAAGCATTCGTAAAACCCGCGCTTCCGGCAACTTTCCCTCGGTTTACCCGTGGCATATCTGTAGCACGGATTAAAATTTCCACACTCTTAGCCCCGTTCTCTAAGGCTGTTGCTGAACTATCCATTGCACCTGCGCTATAACCAACAACACCAATGTCTAACCCTTTAAAGCGGCTGTAATCAGTGCCTGCATACGAATGCTCCCAATAGTTTTGTGGAATATTATCCATAAAACTGGGAATATTCGGTTCACTAAAGGATTCCATACCTGTGGCTAAAATAACATGCTGTGCGATGTAATTTGTTGTGCCTTCAGGTGTTTTAAAAATTAACCTGCTACCATTATCGGTTAAATGTAGGTCAATAAGTTCGTATTGATTAAATACTTTTGGTGCGGTAATCCTTTTAAACCACTGCAAATACTCACCCCACTGAAGGCGAGGAATTTTATCTAACTCTTCCCATTTTTCATTGCCAAATTGCGCTTTGAACCACGCTTGAAAGGTTAATGAAGGGGAGGCTAAAGCGGGCCCTACGACCTGTTTTGGCGAACGTAGTGTTTCCATGAGAGCCGGTTTTTGCCAAGGCCCTTCACTTCCAGTAATGGCTTTATCAAATACGACGGCATTAATACCACGTAACTTGAGTGCAAATGCAGCCGTGACACCTGACATACCAGCACCAATAATGGCAACGTCAATATGTTGTTTGTTGATATTATTATCTGATAATGCCCATGATGTGATTGGGAGATTAAGATATTGCAAATCTTGTGCAATATGTGTTTCTAAAGCCGCTAAGCCAATGATCCTATCCATGAAATTATTCCTTATTCCTCCACAATTTCAAACGGCTCACCGAGAGAAAGCATTAAGCGGTTTGCCCATGAGAAAAACGCAGTAGACTGAATTAAATCAAGCAATTCGAGCTCAGATAGTCCCAGTTGGCGTAGTGTTGCAACTTGAGATGTTGTTGCTTGAATTGGTGTTGCTGATAAAGACGCCACGAGATCGGTGATTGCTAACAATCTATCGTCAAAGCCAGCCGCAAGAATTTCACCTGTTGGCGTTGCTAATAGCTTATCGACGTCACTACGGCGTTCTTTGGCATACTGGCTGGCTTTGCGTGCATGAACAGAAGCACAATAAATGCAACCATTCACTTTACTGACAGCGGCAGCTGCAAACTCACGTTCCCAACGTGGTAGGCCCCCAGCGGTGTAAAAGACACCACGATCGATTAAGGTTCGAATTTCTAAAATCTTGCTTTGATGAGCGAGCAGAAGAAAGTATTCAGAGGTTAATTGACCAAATTTTTTCATCACCTGAGTTTCTTCATCGCTTAGCGTTTCTGCTTTTCTTGCCGTTATCCAAGCTTCCCAACCTAAATTATCTTGTGTAAAGGCGGTAGGGGATGGGCGTCCCTGGCGAGTGAAAGGTTGATGATTCCATTTGCCCGCGACTATTTTCGCGACATCCAGTGGGTAATTTTTAGATGTCGTTAAGAGCTCAATTCCTTCGACTAAACGAGCTTGGTAGGTGACAAAGGTAATTAACTGAGCAAGCAAAATGATGTCGCTATTTTCCCAGCCTTGTGTAATTAAGGTTTCGATGAGTGAAAAATGAGTATCTTTAGGAGATAACGTTAATATTTGCAGATATTCCGCAGCAGCTTGCAGAGCAGGTGAAAGATTTTCTATTTTTAGTGCTGGTGCTTGTTGAAAATAAAAATCTGCTAATGTTTGGCTGCCAGTCAATTTTGCAACCTGATGCGCAAAACCATAACGAACATCAATAGGAAATTGTGTTGATGGTACAGAGAAAATTTCGCTGTACGCGGCTTGGGTATTTAAGGTTGCGGCTGATCGGTCTTGGCGGATTAATGCTAAATCGGAACCTGGTGGCAAGTGTGTCAGGGTGCTAATTAAATCATCATTGAAAATAGTCATAAAGCAACTCACTTTTTTTAAACGTTTTTTATCTCCTTCATTACATATCAATCACATCATTTATCGAACGATCTATTTGTTATATCCATATAACCTAAAAGAATTAAAACCAATTCTTATATCACTAAATAACTAAGTTATAATTATCTGATCTAAGAACAACCAAATTAATATGATTATACTGGCTGAAATATTTTCACAGGGTTGTTACATATGTTAAAACAAAAATTAATAAATCTATCTTTAATCGCAGCAGCTGCTTTTGTACTTTCAGCATGCGGTGATAACAATGAAAAAGATAATCCAAATAAAAAACAGATAACGATAGGTTTTGGAGTTGGTAATTATATCGATCAAGTAGATAAAGGAATCGTGCCTATTTTAGAGAAAAAAGGTTATAAGGTAATTTTGCGTCAATTTTCACAAAATAGACAAATTAATCCTGCATTTGAAGAAGGTTCTATTGATGCATCGGTGAACCAAAGCCGCGCATATATGGATGCCTATAACAAAAAGAATAATATTAATATGGTCGCATTGACAGACTCACCAAGCGCGCCACAAAGTTTACGTTCAAATAAACACAAATCAATTGATGATGTAAAAGATGGCATGATTGTCGCTTTATCTAACGATCCTGTTAATGCGGAAAGAGGGGCGCGGATCTTAGAACAATTAGGCTGGATTAAAATTAAACCGAATGTCAGTACATTGAGTTTTAGTGTTAATGATATTTCATCAGGAAAATATCATTTAGATGTGCGTGAAACGGACGCAGCTCAAGGATTAAGATTACTTGATGATGTTGATTTTGTTGTGGTAAATGGCAATTATGTCGCAAGTGCAGGCCAGCGTATTGCCGATGGATTAGTTGTTGAAAACTCACCACTAGAACACCGTGTTATAGTCACTGTCATGCAAAAAGATCTTGATTCTCAATGGGCTAAAGATTTAAAAGAGGCTTTTGAGTCTAAAGAATATGCGGATTATATTCGTTCTCAGCGTATTTATGATGGTTTTATTGAACCAGAAAGCTGGAATAAATACCCTAAATAAAATCCTAGTCTAATTTTTATATTTTTACTCTTACTAGCCACTTATTATTAAATTAATAAGTGGCTTTTTTAAAACTTATTATGAAATTTATTCTTATTAAATTCCTAGACAACACAATATTTTTACTGCTATTAAATAGATAAGTAACACAACAAAAAATACAACGTCATAAAAACACTGAACAAAATCAACCTGACAGGGGAAGAATATGAATCATGAACTGATTGATGCATTTAATATTATAAAGAGTAAGAAATGGGTTGATTTAACACATCGCTTTGATGGGAATTCACCGCATTTTTTTATGTTTGATGCTGCGGAGTTTAAAACCTTATTTGGCTATGCAGAAGGTTTCTTTGCTCAGCAATTTACCTTTCCAGGGCAATATGGCACGCACATTGATGCGCCATGTCATTTCGTTGAAGGTAAACGTTTTCTGCATGAGTTAGAGCTAAAGGAGCTTGTTTTACCTTTAATTGTCATTGATCAATCAGAAAGAGCAAAACAAGATCCAAACTTTGCATTTTCTCTTAATGATGTACTGGCTTTTGAGGAACAACATGGAAAAATTGAATCTGACAGTTTTGTTGCACTAAGAACAGATTGGAGCAAACGTTGGCCATCACAAGAGCTTATGGATAATAAAGACGAAGAAGGTAATAACCAAATACCTGGCTGGGGGATGGATGCCTTAAAGTTCTTATTTGAAGAACGGGGTATTAAAGCAATTGGACATGAAACGTTTGATACTGATGCGGCAAAAGATTTTCGTAAAAATAATGCGTTACTTGGAGAGTATTACGTTTTAGATCAAGATACTTACCAAGTGGAACTGCTGGCAAACCTGGATAAAGTACCGACTCGTGGGGCAGTGATCTTTAATATTGTTGCTAAACCAAATAATGCGAGTGGGTTTCCTGTGCGTTCATTCGCTATTCTTCCCTAAATATTGAAATTCTATTACCAGCCATTTACTCAGCGTGGCTGGTAATAAATTGCCATTATTCTTACAAGACTAATACTATCCATATTGCAGCTAATATCATACATAACGCGGCAACAACCCCCCCGATTTTGCAAACTCACTAAACGATATTTTTACGCCATAAGCCGCGGCTTGTTCAACAACAGTAATACCTGCAAGGTTGTTCAACTATAAAAACCAGATACAACAAATGATGCAGATACTATCATTAATAAGTTGCAGTTAATCCTATTAACGATATCGCAAAAGATAGACAATACAAAATGAGATGAGTGCTAAGCCTGTATTTTCAACTTTATATCCATTTCGTTGGTACTTTTTTGAAATAAGTAACATGTGAAAATTAATTACAAAATAAAATCTACTAGCTATAAAAAGGTTAATCGAGCTTTTAATGAAGTTAAAAGAAGGTGAATATGAAAATAATTCGTGATCATTATCTCTTTTTTGAAAATTAAGCCAAGCATTTTTATGTGATATTGATCTCGTTTTTTTGCTTGTTTTATGTGAAAAAACGTTTTTGTAGTAAAACTACACTATCTATTTGTGAGGATGATCAATATTTGGGTAGGGGGATGTGGGGTGTTTAAGTGACTTACGTCACATAAGGCCCGCGTGGTACGCATCTGATAAAGGCCATGTTAGAGTGAAAGTGTCTAAAAATTCACTAACGTTATTTGGCGATAACGTTGCAATCTTATCGTTCTCGTACCACGGGGTTCTATTATGGTAACATCAAATATCAAATTAAAGGTACAGAATTTTGGGCGTTTCCTCAGTAATATGGTTATGCCTAATATCGGTGCTTTCATTGCGTGGGGCTTAATTACCGCGCTCTTTATCCCTACGGGTTGGTGGCCAAATGAAACGTTGGCACAGCTTGTAGGTCCAATGATCACCTATTTATTACCACTGCTAATTGGTTATACGGGCGGTCGTCTTGTTGGTGGTGAAAGAGGTGGCATTGTCGGGGCAATTACAACAATGGGGGTAATTGTTGGTGCCGATATGCCAATGTTTATGGGGGCAATGATAGCAGGGCCATTAGGTGGTTATGCTATTAAACGTTTTGATAGCTGGATAGATGGTAAAGTCAAAACGGGCTTTGAAATGCTAGTAAATAACTTTTCATCTGGCATTATTGGTATGCTCTTAGCGATACTTGCTTACCTTGCTATTGGGCCTCTCGTTGCTGGTTTATCAAAAGTGTTGGCGGCGGGTGTAAATGTAATGGTAGAAAATAATCTACTACCCTTAACTTCGATTTTTGTTGAGCCAGCCAAAATACTCTTTTTGAATAATGCCATTAACCACGGAATCTTCTCCCCATTAGGTATTCAACAAGCGACTGAAACAGGCGCGTCTATTTTTTTCTTAATTGAAGCTAACCCTGGTCCAGGTTTAGGTGTGTTATTGGCATACATGTTCTTTGGTAAAGGGAATGCTAAACAGTCTGCGTCTGGTGCTGCAATTATTCACTTTTTCGGTGGGATCCACGAAATTTATTTCCCATACGTTTTAATGAATCCACGGTTAATTCTTGCAGTTATTCTTGGTGGCATGACAGGTGTGTTTGTGATGAACCTATTTCATGCTGGTTTAGTCTCTCCTGCATCACCAGGTTCTATTTTTGCAGTTTTACTGATGACACCAAAATCATCTTTAATTGGCGTTATTCTGTCTGTGATTAGTGCAACGCTTGTTTCTTTCTTAGTTTCTGCAATTTTATTAAAAAGAACCCGTTTGGGCGATGATGATGAATTAGATAATGCGACGAAAAAAATGCGTGATATGAAAGCGCAATCTAAATCATCGAGTAAGGAAGTAACGAATAACAATTCAACAGTTAACCTTGCAAATGTGCGTAGTATTATTGTTGCTTGTGATGCGGGAATGGGCTCCAGTGCGATGGGGGCAGGTGTATTAGCGAAAAAGATTCGTGATGCAGGGTTGCTTGATATTAATGTCACGAACATGGCTATCAACGACCTTCCTACGAGTGTTGATATTGTGATAACGCATAAAGACCTCACTGAAAGAGCTAAAACATTTGCACCTAATGCAATGCACATTTCTTTAGCTAATTTCTTAGATGGTCAAATTTATAATGATTTAGTGACTAATTTAATCGCGAAAAAACATCCTACAGCTGCAAATGATGGACGCTTAATCAAGCAAACAATTGTTGCTGCAAATGATGAATCTTTTGATATTGAAGATAAAGATGAAGCGTTGTTTACACTTAGTGCTAAGCATATTTATTTAAATTTATCAGCGAAGAATAAAACGCAAGCAATTCAATTTGCGGGACAAAAATTAGTTGAGGGCGGGTATGTAGAACCTGATTATATTGAAGCGATGTTAGCGAGAGAAAAATTAACCTCAACTTATCTTGGTGAATCAATTGCAGTCCCACATGGAACTATTGAAGCGAAAGATCGTGTTTTAAAAACGGGTATTGTTATTTGCCAATATCCTGAAGGTGTTCAATTCGGAGATGAACCCGATGAAATTGCACGTCTTGTTATTGGCATCGCAGCACAAAATAATGAGCATATTGAAGTGATTACACGAATCACCACTGCACTAGATGAAGATGGGGTGATAGATAAATTGTGTAATACCCAAAGTATTCAAGAAGTGCTCGAAATTTTAGCATCGCAAAGTGCAGCGTGAGGAGAATAACAATGAAAGTCATTCATTTTGGTGCAGGTAATATCGGTCGTGGTTTTATTGGTAAATTACTCTCTGATGCGAATTCACAACTCACATTTACCGATGTTAATCAGCCATTAATTGATCAACTAGAGCATCAGCAGTCATATCAGGTTCATGTTGTTGGGCAAGAAAACCGCATAGAAAAAGTACAGAATGTGCACGCAATTAATTCTAATGATCCAAAGACAATAGAATATATAGCCTCTGCAGATATGGTGACAACCGCAGTAGGCCCACAAATTCTCGAAAAAATAGCAGGGACTTTGGCGCAAGGTATTGCTTTAAGATGTAAATTAAATAACCAAAAGCCCCTCAATATTATTGCGTGTGAAAATATGGTTAGAGGAACAAGCCAATTAAAACGGCATATTCTTACTCAATTACCTGTAGAAACACACAGATGGGTTGAGCAATATGTTGGTTTTGTTGACTCCGCCGTTGACCGGATTGTTCCTCCAATGGATGCGGCGAATGATGACCCTCTTTCTGTAACTGTTGAATCATTCAGTGAATGGATTGTCGACAAAACACAATTTATTGGCAATATTCCGACAATTGACGGTATGGAGTTGACGGATAATTTAATGGCATTTGTTGAGCGAAAACTATTCACGTTAAATACAGGCCATGCGATTACTGCATATCTAGGCCAATTATATGGATACCAAACAATCAGTGATGCCATTAATGACTCTAAGATTTTCGCTATCGTAAAGGCTGCAATGGAAGAAAGTGGGCAAGTTTTAATTCAACGATATGGGTTTAATACAGATAAGCACCAGCAATATATTGAAAAAATATTAAGCCGCTTTGCTAACCCTTATTTAAAGGATGATGTGAGTCGAGTAGGGCGCCAACCTATTCGTAAACTCAGCCCTGAAGATAGACTGATTAAGCCACTATTGGGGACATTAGAGTATGAACTCCCTAATAATAATCTGATAATGGGTATTGCAGCTGCGCTTCATTTTAGATGCACTAGTGACCCTCAATCTATTGAAATGACAGCTCTGATTGAAGATAAAGGTCTATATCAAGCTATAGTTGAATTAAGTGGGCTTCAACATCATCCTGTCATTATTAATAAAATTTGTGCGCAGTACGAGCTAATGAAGTAGAGTAATAGGTAATGTTACGGATAATGAGTTAATTGGTGAGGTTTAATCACTTTATGGTTAGTAGCGAATAAATATCAAGCTGGTGGCCATAAAGTGATAAAAGAAATTATTATGGAAAATAAACAAGACATTGAAAATCAAATTCTTGAACGGCTAAATCAGCGACCTGAATTACATTTGTTTGTTCAAGAGGCTATTGTTCTTATTTCACAAGCTATTGATAAATTGATGTTAAAAGTATTTAGGAAGGATGATTATGCCGTAAAGTATGCGGTTGAACCTCTTTTGACAGGAAATGGCCCATTAGGTGATTTATCTGTACGTTTAAAATTGTTATTTGCTTTGGGTGCAATAACACGTGAAACCTATGAAGATATTGAATTATTTTTAGCATTAAGTGATTCGTTATCTCACCAAGAATTAAAATTAGATTATATCGATGATGAAATAATAGGCAGTATTAAAATGCTTCACTGTATAGGACCATTACCTGAAATGATGCGTTTTGATCAACCTGAGGACATGGTTGACCAGCAGCTAATGAGTTTACAGAAACAACGCTATCAACAAATGGTCAAATCGTCTTTAGTGTTATCTGTTGCCGATTTAATTGCTCAAATATTAGAAACCGATGTTTTTTAATGAGTCTCCGCTTTTTATTTTTTCTCTATAAATCTTACCCACCTATTTACTTTATTATATAAATATGTTCGAAATAGCAATACGTATAACCAGAATGAATATGATTGAATATGAATATTGTTATTACACATGAAGTAAGTCCAGAAGACCGTGATGAATTATTGGCGGGGCTTCGTAGTTTTAATGTACAGTTTTTAGATGCCTCTCGTTTCGGTCAACTAGGGGTATATTTTAAAGATGATGATGGTGTAATGCAGGGGGGCTTGATTGCAACAATCAGAGCCAATTGGTTATGTATTGATTATTTATGGGTAAGTGAATCTGCGAGAAATGAAGGGATAGGGAGTCAATTAATGCAAGCAGCTGAGCATGAGGCTTCAAAAGTAGGCTGCCTTCATTCTTTAGTCGATACATTTAGTTTTCAGGCATTACCATTCTACCAAAAATTAGGTTATATCCAGCAAATGTCATTGCCAGATTTTCCTGAAACGGGAATGCAATCTCATTATCTGACTAAAATGAATTTAAAATAGCGCAATTAATTATCTTCATTACGTACATTCGAAAAACAGTTGACCCCATTTGTTATTGTATTTTTATTTGCAATAGCAGATGGATTAACAGGGAAGTTTAATTGATTTACCCAGCATGCTAGGCTCTGTTTTGCATTTAATCTTACCTTTGTACTTTCATCATGAATTGAACGAATATTTATTGTTGAGTATTCCATCAATTTATTATCAATAAAGATAAACACATGATCCGCTTTTTGACTTGGCAGATTGGTTGATAATTGGTTCGAATAAAATAATAAATCATACTGAGCTTGAGAGGCAGAACTAGTCGGTATCCCTTCAATTTTAATGACATCAGCTTTGTTCATTCCAGAAATAACGACTAAATTTTGTTCTTTTTTTGTGCAGGCTAAAAGGAATAAAGGCAAAAAAAGCAGAATGGCAAAATTTTTCATTGATAGCTTATCTCAGTGAATACGCGCAGTAGGATTGATAATAGAAACTCTATTCTTAATAAAAATGTTCAGATAAAAAATAGGATTTTTCTATTTAAACTGGTAAACGAACTGCCAGCACTATTTTTCCCTAAGAGAGCAGATTATTCATAGTAACAGGAAAGTTTCAGTTGTTGGCTAACTAAGCAAGAGTCTCTAACTTGTATTCTTAATATATCGTGCATGCGCCTAGCCTACAGTTAATTGTGATATGAGTGTTCAAGTGGTACAAGTATGATTAGTTAGCTATATTGATGTAAACTTTTAATTGGTAATTAAAATGAATGAATCAAGTAGTTTGATAATTGCAGAAGCGATAATTAATGTTAATAGTATCATGTTTTCAGATAACGCATTTTTTCTGCCTGTGTATATCTATAGAGTAGTAAATATTATTTATCAGGTGAATTTATTAATGTGATTTCAGCTAATATTGAAAGAAAAAAATTGATGTTATTAGCTGAGGGGCTAAAACAGTCTGATATTCCTGAAGAGGTAAATTAGGAGGTGATGCCTCAGTGACTCGCTGATGCCATGAGCGCGATAGCAATGCTACTTAGACAAGAACGTCATTCGAGAGGTTGAAAGGGCTAGGGGGAATTTAACATTCAGCTAGATGGTGATTGCGAAAGCGGCAATAGCTACATAGATAGCAGATAAGACCAAGGACACGCCGATTATTGCCCTAGCGAAAAGACAGAAAACACTACTTGGTGGTGATTTTGGAAATAGTGCTGAAAAGCTCCAATAAGCAAGCCATAGGAGTAAAAAGGCAGCAAATAAAAGATAAATAACGGTAAATGTCACTATATACATCCTAATATTTACGTTAGGTAGATGATTGCTATGATGCAACATACGCTATGAGCATTCCAAGCATGCACATGATGACTATTAGGCCTATTCCAGCGATGACTCGAATAAAAGACCAAAAAGTATTGGTTCTGCCTATATTCCAAAAGCACAAAAACACTACAATTCCTAATATGATTTCATAAGTAATCAGTTCAGCCATGATGATACACACATCCGTATGATTAAGTGATTAACAATATACATAAGTCAAATATCAATAGCTATCAATTAAAGACTAATGTTCTATCCACCATGTGTTCATGCCTGTTTAGCTTTGTGTAGTTCGGCATAACATGAATAGTTGCTATGATTTTTGTGAGATTGAGATTAGAGATAGGTGGGTTTAGTTTGTACTGGTGTCCCCTGCAGGAATCGAACCTGCAACTAGCCCTTAGGAGGGGCTCGTTATATCCATTTAACTAAGGGGACTTTTGGTAGTCACTGCTGAACAGGGTTTGCATTTTACTGTCCGCATCCAATGGAATCAAGTTGTTACATAGAATTAATTCAATTTATTGCAAATGAGGCGGTTTTGTATGATTTTTAGTCTTTATTTTATTAAATAATTACCTAGCACGTCACCCTGCATGGTAATGTATTTAAAGGTTGGCTGATGGGAACTGCTCTTACAGGATTAGTGGTTAAAATATGTATTAAACCCAAAAGTAATGGCGAAAGGCTTATTTTACTGTGATTTTTTCTTTTATTGATATATTTTTTACCTAATCGTTAAGTTAGCTTTTATTCTTGAGTAAAAATTGATGGCACCGCACGCTATTTTCGAATATATGAAAACAATATTTAAATGGTTTTGTGTGAATTAGCCATAACTCTTATAATAATGGCATGATTAACTAGGGTATAATTAAAAATTGATCTGTATAATCACTCAAAACGGTTAACAAAAATAATTTTTTCCCCTTATTATTATCAAATTCGTGAATATTGTGGAAAGTACCATAGCAGGGCGGTGCAGGGAATGGAGAAGGTGTTATGAAGTTTCGCATGACTAGCGTTTTTCTAGCGGGTGTATTAATTGCAGGTTGTGCAAGCAATATTGACCCAGATACGCAAGAACGTTCAGACCCATTAGAGGGTTTTAACCGAGCAATGTTTAATTTTAACTACAACGTCTTAGACCCTTATGTTTTAAGGCCTGTTGCTGTTGCTTGGAATGATTATGTTCCTATGCCTGCGCGTAATGGATTATCCAACTTCTTTGTGAACCTTGAAGAGCCTGCAAGTATGCTGAACAGCTTCTTGCGTGGGGAAGTGACCCAAGGGTTTAAACACTTTAACCGTTTCTTCCTCAATACGGTATTTGGTATGGGTGGGTTGATTGATGTTGCAACGATGGCAAACCCTCAGTTAGCTAAAGAAGACCCTAAACGCTTCGGTAATACACTCGGTTACTATGATGTCGGTTATGGCCCTTATGTCGTTTTACCTGGGTATGGGAGTGCAACACCACGAGAGGAAGGTGGGGATTTAGCGGATGGTTTATACCCAATGCTGAGCTACCTGACATTCTGGATGTCTGCAGGTAAATGGGCACTTGAAGGAATAGAAACAAGAGCACGATTGCTGGATTCCGATGGATTACTTAAAAACTCTTCAGACCCATACTTAATGATGCGTGAAGCTTACTTCCAGCGTAATGATTTCTTATCAAATGGCGGTGTATTGAAAGCAACTGAAAACCCAAATGCAGCGGCAATTGAAGGGGATTTGGATTCGATTGATTAATTTAATGGATTGACTCAGGAAGGTTTATCACTCTCTTGTCTAGATTAAAACGTGAGAGTGATAAATTAACAGCTAGTCATTGTCTCGCTTTCCTCGTTGGGTAACGGTATCAATCAAGGCTATTACGCCTAACACCCCAATAAAACCTACTGTAAATAATGTTCCCATAAAACCCCCTACGTTTTTGTCATTGTTGCCTCTTTTGTACTTTTACTGCGAGTTTATCGCATTAATAATACAGTTTAATGAATTGATACGTATTTTTTGTGTATCTGCATCCTAAAATACGCGTATGGCTTGTACTTGCAAATAAGAACATTCAGAGAATAAAAGGTAATCTAATGAAAAATATAAGGATTTATCTGAAAAAAGTTTATAAGGTTAGTTTTTAGTATAAAAGTAGAAGTTTGAATAAAATTATTTCGTTAACAATTAATTTACATGGGTGAGTGGTAAGGGTCAAGATAAATTTATGATAGGGATGTTTTTTGAACAGTGGGATAGTAGAGCTATCAGGGAGTCGCCTCCCCGATAGTTAAGCATTTGGTTTATTAGAATGCGTAGTTAAAGTTCACACCGTATAACCAAGCAGAGCCTTCAGATTTGAAATTATAAATAGGTGAATTTGCTTGGCCTTCAATTAATTTCTCACTGATATTCACTTTTTTACCGTGCATGTAAGAAATACCCACATCGACAGACGCATTTTCATTAAATGCATAGGTAGTACCCGCACTTAACCAATAGCGGTCTTGGTCAGGAATCGAAATTGAGCGATATTCAGAACGAACTGGGCTTTCATCATAGGCAATACCAGTGCGGAATGTCCAGTTATCATCATAGAAATAGGTCGTACCTAATGCTAAACGCCATGCATCCTTGAAGTGTTCGGGTTTATGAAATAATTCTCTGCCATCACTTTTTTGATAGGCGGTTAATTCTTTAAATTCGCTCCAACCTGTATAGGCCACACTATAGTGTAGAGCCCATTTTGGCGCAACTTTGTGATAACCTGAGAACTCCCAAATATCAGGTAAGTTAAGGTCTAATTTACCTTTAACTTTTTCGCCACCCGTACCGTACAGGCCTGGAATTCCTTTAGGTATATCATTTGAGAATTTACCTTCTTCAAATTTAACTTTAACCTTAGAACGGTAGCTTAAGCTTAAGCGGTTATCGTCATTAATTTCATATAAAATACCCGCATTCCAGCCATAGCCCCAATCGTCTCCTGTTAATTTAGCCATTGTGGTGCTTGCAGGGAAAGCTGGAAGTTGTCCTCCGCTAATGATTGGAGCTAATGCGCCTAGATCGCCAGCATGGCGAGTGATTTCCGCATCAGCATAAACAGCATTAACACCTAAGCCAAAACTAAAGTTGTTATTAACTCGGTATGCGCCGCTTAAATTTAAGTTAACGGTTTTTAAATCGGTTTTTCCGCCAATAGGGCCTGCCGCATAATTTTTATTAAAATCAGTCGCTAAGCCAAAGTTAGTCGTCATTGAGGTACCAACTGCCCACTTATCATTAACAGGAAAAATAAAGTGGGCATTAGGTACGACGGCACTTGGTGCAATATCATTTGCCGTCGTATTACTATGAAGTGGAGAACCACCTTTGCCTTTAATATCAACACTTGGGTCAATATACACAGCACCAATAGAAAGAGATGGTCGGTCAAATAGCATCATCGCAGCAGGGTTACGGCTTCCCTCACTTGCGTTGTCGCCCATCGCACCTGCCCCAGAAAACGCACGTCCTAGTGCGGATGTTGAATATTCATTGAGCAAAAAGCCAGCCGCGCCGGCGTTGGATGATACAATTGCCACTGCTATTGCTAAAGCTGACTTAGAAAACAGGTTTTTCTGGCTCATGACCAAAACCCTCTTATGTTTTATTTTAAATAAAGCGACTTCTATCGCAAGAAGCGCAGAATTGTAGGGTCCATTGTCGCCATGACAAATCAGACCAGTTACTAGAGTATAGGTCTGACCACCTAATATGTTGCAAGTTTGTTTTGTGTTTATTGTGACTTCGTTTTCAAAAATGCGATGCATTTAACAAAATGGCAACATAAAGTGACTAAATAGGAGCAATAAATAATCAGATACGGGGTAAGATCAAACTTATGTTTAATTATTAGCAATAAGTTTTGATTCACACTGGTTTTTACCACTTTTTCAGCGTTATGATAGCCACTTAACAGTTTGTTTATTTGGAGAGTAAAATGACTGATGCGATTAACCGTTGTAGTGCGGATGAAACAGCAGCTTGCTGTTGTGTAGATGTAGGCACAGTGCTGGACAACAAAGACTGTACTGCGTCGTATCAGCATGTTTTTGCCACACAAGGTGAAGCGGAATCCATGTTGAAGATGCTCACAGAAAAAGCGAAGTCTGTTGAGTCTGAACCCTGTGCGATTAACCATACTTTTAAACAAGTTAATGGTGGCGTTGAACTGAGCGCAGAATTTAGTTTTAGCTGTGAAGCCGAAAGCCTTATTTTTCAGCTAGGCCTTCGTTAATCAAACGTTTGAATCTATTAAGTGAACCCTTCTACTGTGATAGCGCCCTTTTATTAGGTGGTTAAGCGTTAGAAGGGTTTTTGATATTAGGTAGACCCATTCCTTTCTTTTCGCACTATTTTTATGCTAACTTGCGTGCGCGCTCCCATTTTTTAGTCAATGCAATTGATAATTGTGAAAATTATGTTAACAATCATTACAGGTCAGACCTCTTTCGGCCGGTCATGAAAAAACTAACAATAATTTTTTATTTATGCTTTTGCAGGAGCGACCATGAATCAACATCCCCACCATGGTGACAGTACATATTCAACAAAAGAGCGTATTGCTATTGTCAGTGGTTTACGTTTACCGTTTGCAAAGCAATCAACAGCATATCAAGGTGTTGCTGCTGTAGATTTAGGCAAAGCAGTAGTCGCTGAATTATTAGTTCGTAGTGATTTAGATAACCAGTTGATTGAGCAACTTGTATTTGGCCAAGTGGTTCAAATGCCTGAAGCACCCAATATTGCGCGGGAAATTGTGCTTGGAACGGGAATGAGCGTTTCAACAGATGCTTACAGTGTTTCAAGGGCGTGCGCGACAAGTTTCCAAGCCATTGTGAATGTGGCTCAAAGTATGATGGTTGGGGATATTTCTATTGGTGTTGCAGGAGGGGCAGATTCCTCTTCAGTTTTACCGATTGGTGTTTCGAAAAAATTAGCAGCAACATTACTTGCCTTGAGTAAGGCAAAGTCGGTTGGGCAAAAATTATCGCTTATCGCCAAATTACGCTTAAAAGACTTAATGCCAGTCGCACCTGGTGTTGCTGAGTACTCGACAGGGCTTCGCATGGGGGATACCGCGGAGCAAATGGCGAAAAGTTACCATATTACGAGAGAACAACAAGACGAGCTAGCTCATCGTTCACACGTCCTTGCTGCAAAAGCATGGGATGGAGGGCTACTAAACGATGAGGTCATGACTGCGTATATGCCGCCTTTTAAGCAAGCTTTTTCACAGGACAATAATGTACGAGGAAATTCAGTATTGTCCTCTTATGCTAAATTAAAACCCGCATTTGACCGTAAATATGGCAGTGTAACAGCCGCAAATAGTACACCTTTAACTGATGGTGCAGCAGCGGTATTAATGATGACAGAGTCAAGGGCAAAAGCATTGGGTTATACCCCGTTGGGTTATATTCGCAGTTACGCTTTTAGCGCGATTGATGTGTGGGAAGACATGTTGTTGGGGCCATCCTATGCAACGCCCATCGCTTTGAAGCGTGCAGGGTTAGCTTTACAAGATCTCACTTTAATTGATATGCACGAGGCTTTCGCCGCTCAAACATTGGCAAACATCAAAATGTTTGGTAGTCGCCAATTTGCACAAGATAAATTGGGTTTAACACAAGCGATTGGCGAGATAGACATGGACAAATTTAATGTTCTCGGTGGTTCTATCGCTTACGGGCACCCATTTGCGGCGACAGGCGCCAGAATGGTGACACAAACATTAAATGAACTTCGTCGTCGAGGTGGTGGTTTTGGTTTAACAACAGCTTGTGCGGCGGGTGGGTTAGGTGTAGCTATGATTTTAGAGGTGGAATAATGACACAAAATTCTACTACAGAATTAGTAATGGATAAGGTGCCGCAGGCTTTCTCATTAGAAATTTATGACGAGAACGTAGGGGTAATTTTCATTGATGTGCCAAATGAAAAGGTCAATACGCTTAAAGCTGAATTTGCGCAGCAGTTTCTATCCATCTTACAAAAAGCGCAATCCACCTCGGGTTTAAAAGGGCTAGTTATTACCTCGGGTAAAAAAGATAACTTTATTGCGGGTGCGGATATCAGCATGATTGCGCACTGTGAATCGAAAGCGCAAGCCAGTGAGTTATCAAAAGAAGGGCATTTATTATTCGATAAAATAGATAATTATCCGTTGCCGATTATTGCTGCTATCCATGGCGCATGCTTAGGTGGAGGGTTGGAGTTAGCATTAGCTTGTCATGCGAGGGTTTGCTCAAATGATGATAAAACCCGCTTAGGTTTGCCTGAAGTACAGTTAGGTTTGTTGCCAGGGTCTGGTGGAACTCAACGGTTACCTCGTTTGATTGGCATTCCACATGCACTTGATCTAATGCTGACAGGACGTCAGCTAAAGGGCAAACAAGCACTTAAATTAGGGCTTGTGGATGATGTTGTTCCAGAGTCAATTTTATTAGATGTCGCCGTTAAAATGGTTAAAAAAGGTGGCGTAAAACGACCTGCTATTCATTGGCAACAGCGCTTATTGAGTAGTAAATTATTGCGTAATCAAGTGTTTAATAGTGCAAGACAAAAAGTATTAGGTAAAACCAAAGGGCATTACCCTGCTCCTGAAAAAATTATTCATACAGTAAAAACAGGGATGAACAAAGGGGTACAGGCGGGGTATGCAGAAGAAGCTAAAGCATTTGGTGAGTTAGTTATGACGCCTGAATCAGCTGCTTTACGTAATTTATTTTTTGCTGTCACAGCATTAAAAAATGAAACTGGTGCGCAAGCCAATCCGTTGAACATTAATCAAATAGGTGTACTAGGTGGCGGGCTAATGGGCGGCGGGATTGCGTATGTGAGCGCAACTCAAGGAAAAGTACCTGTTCGTATTAAAGATATTTCAGAAAAAGGCGTTACTCAGGCCTTGAAATATAGCTGGGATTTATTAACCCAACGCGTAAGCAAACGTCGGTTATTGGCGCGTGAACGCGATGCAACAATGGCTAAAATTTCAGGGACATTGAATTACAAAGGGTTAGAAACCGCAGATCTGGTTATTGAAGCTGTTTTTGAAGATTTAGCGCTAAAAAGAAAAATGGTTTCTGATGTTGAAAAAATGACGAGGAAGGACGTTATTTTTGCGTCGAATACATCTTCGTTACCAATTCACCAGATAGCTGCTAATGCGCAGCATCCAGAGCGGGTTATTGGTTTACATTATTTTAGTCCTGTCGATAAAATGCCATTGGTAGAAGTTATTCCACATAAACAAACAGATGAGACAACGATTTCTACTGTTGTGGCATTTGCTAAACGGCAAGGTAAAACAGCCATTGTGGTTGGCGATGATGCGGGCTTTTATGTTAACCGAATACTGGCGCCTTTTTTATGTGAGGCTGCGCAATGCCTTATTGAAGGCGAATCTATCGATCATATTGACAGTGCATTGGTTGGGTTTGGTTTTCCTGTTGGGCCATTTAATCTACTCGATGAAGTTGGTATTGACGTTGGCACCAAAATTTTACCTATTTTAGTTGAACGGTTTGGGGAAAGGTTTAAAGCGCCTGATATCTTGGACAAAGTGGTTAAAGATGACCGTAAGGGTAAGAAAAATGGTAAAGGTTTTTATGAATACGGGCATTCTTCGGGTAAGTTACTATTTTGGAATAAAACTAAAAAACGGCAGGTGGATAAAACAGTTTATTCCCTTATTGGCATCACGCCAGAAAACAAGTTGAGTAAAACGGATATTGCTCAACGTTGTGTGATGATGATGTTAAATGAAGCGGCCCGTTGCCTTGATGAAAAAATTATTCGTAGCGCAAGGGATGGTGATGTGGGTGCCGTTTTTGGCATCGGTTTCCCACCGTTTTTTGGCGGTCCGTTCAGGTATATGGATAATTTTGGTATCGCGAAAACGGTAGAGACGTTAAAAACACTTGCTGCACGTCATGGTGATAAATTCCAACCCTGTGACTTATTGTGCCGAATGGCTCAGAATAACCAGACGTTTTATGCTGTTGGTGACTAAGAATAGCGAAAGTAGATTAAACACTATTTTGGTTAGTTAGAGAGGGTTATGCAATAAGCTATAAATGCAACTGAATACCCTGAAAAATAAAGCCTGAGCTGAATATTGGCTATTCAGTTTTCAGGCTTTTTTAATCGATTGATTTAATAAGTGATAAGTATGTCTTGGTAAAAGAACACTAAAAAATCAACAAAAAGGTATTTAAATCATTTTAATTGTTGATTATTTAATGCAGAATCAATTTTTACCCCAACTGATGGTTACTTTTACAATAATTATCTTAACAAAAAGAATAGCCACTTTAAGTCAGTAGGCTACTCAGATGGTGGATTATGCAAGTTTATATTATGCGTCACGGCGATGCAGCGTTACATGCGGCAAGCGATGCCGAGAGACCATTAACACAAAAGGGAATAGATGAGTCAATATTAATGGCTAAGTGGTTGAAAAACCGCGGTATTGAAATTGACACTGTATTAGTTAGCCCTTACCTAAGAGCATTACAAACGGAAAAAATAGTGGGTGAACACCTTAAACTTCCATTGCAAAATGAAGTTTTAGCGCAATTAACGCCAGGTGGAAACGCGGCTTTTGTTGCCGATCATATACGCGATTTAGCGGTGACAGGTGCAAAGGCAATATTGGTTGTATCCCATTTACCTTTAGTTGGCTATTTAGTTTCACAGCTCTGCCCACAGAAAGAGCCGCCGATGTTTACAACATCAACGATTGCATGTATTGAATTGGATTTGGCTTTTCAAAAAAGTGATGTTGAATGGATGTTGAGTCCGTCACAGTTACTATTCGCTAAATAAACCATCCAGTAATAAGAGCACTTAACGGCGAGTGCTCTCGTCTGTTTCAATCAAAAGTAGCAACGCTGCATTACCACCCCATTCTTTAGGTGCTTGATGAAATGCAATAATATCAGGATGTTGTGCAAGCCATAGTGGTGTTTGTTGCTTTAATATATGTTTACCATGTCCATGCATAATGCACGCACAATACACATTTTCGCGTTTGCAAGCAGCTATTAGCGCCCCAATTTCTTGTTTAGCTTCCATTTGGGTTAATCCATGTAAATCAAGAAATAATTCAGGGGTATAGTCCCCACGACGTAATTTCTTTAACTCATAAGGATTAGAATCAGGTTTTAAATAACGAGTTGGGCCTTCATTTTCAAGCTGTGGCTGAAATTCATCAGAAAAGTAGAAAGAAGCATCAACTTGTTCCTGTTTCATTTTTTTGTCAGAAGGTTTTGTGACTTTCACTCGCACAGGCGCATGCAGGACTTGGTCCTGATTAATTTTTTTTGCGCCACGAATTGCTTCTTTAAATAGATGAATTTCATCATCTTTCAGTCCAAATTTATTTTTCGTCATTTTAATAATGTGTATATAGTCATTTTCGCTGGTCTTTAGTGTAACCTATTTTAAAGGGGGATGGAGACAAAAGCATTTTTTAGCGTGACATAACAAAATTGTCACCTTTTGAGCTGCAGAGATTGACAAACTGGGTATAACTAGTCTAATTGTATATACATATCTATACCATTATTTTTCAAACTAATAAATCAACTTGCTACGACAATAGGAAAACTGATGCTATTTAAAACGCTGCCACAAGATGTGATCTGGCGTCATGGTCGTATTGCGACAATGGATTCAGATCGAATTGGGCCTTATGGGCTTATCGAAAATCATGACCTTGTCGTTCGTGATAATCAAATTATTGCAATTTTACCGCCAGAGAAAATTGAACAAAACCAATGTCAGATTATTGATGTAAAAGGGAAGTTAATTACTCCAGGATTAATTGATTGCCATACCCATTTAGTTTTTGGCGGTGACCGTGCTACTGAGTGGGAGCAGCGTATGAATGGTGTTTCATATGAAACCATCAGTGCACAGGGCGGGGGAATTAACTCAACAGTTCGTGCAACTAGGCAAATGAGCGAAGCTGAGTTATTTGAAAAAGCACAACCAAGGTTAGATGTATTAATTCGTGAAGGCGTAACGAGCATTGAAATGAAATCAGGTTATGGCCTTGATTATCAAAACGAAGAAAAGCAATTACGAGTCGCAAAAAGATTACTTGCAGAATATCCTATTTCTATTTCTTCAACTTTGCTATCCGCTCATACGGTGCCGCCCGAATTTAAAGAAAAACCTGATGAATATATTGACCTTATTTGTCAAAAAATCATGCCAGAACTATGGAATAAAGGGTTATTTGATGCTGTTGATGTATTTTGTGAAAGTGTGGGCTTTTCTCTTAAGCAAAGTGAAAAATTATTTGCGGCTGCCCAACAATTAGGGATCCCTGTTAAAGGCCATGTTGAGCAGTTATCTAATCTTGGCGGTAGTGAGTTAGTGGCACGCTACCATGGTTTATCGGTTGACCATATTGAATACTTAGATTTGGCTGGAGTTAAAGCGCTTAAAGAAAGTGGGACAGTGGCTGTGTTGTTACCTGGTGCATTTTATTTCTTACGGGAAACGAAGTTACCACCGATTGACTTATTACGTGAACATCAAGTACCAATGGCAATATCAACGGATTTTAATCCAGGAACAAGTCCATTTGCATCATTACGTTTGATCATGAACATGGCAGCGGTATTATTTAAATTAACCCCAGAAGAAATATGGGCTGGAGTGACGCGCCATGCGGCAAAAGCTTTAGGTAAAGGGCACACTCATGGCCAGTTAAAAGTTGGGTTTACCGCAGATTTTATCGTTTGGAATGCCAAAGAACCTGTAGAGATGATTTATGAACAGGGCAGTAATCCGATGCATATGCGTGTCTATCAAGGGCAAATTACACACCATAACCAATAATATTGATAACCGTTAGCATAAAAAAAGACATTTAAATTGGCGTGATAATCGCCATAATTAATTAATAAAGTTCTTATTGCCGTATATAGTGTAAGTGGCCACTATATACGGCAGTATTTTGTTTTCTGTTTTTTATTAAGCATCATTGTTTAATTACACAATTAACGCGTTTTAAATATGATGGATTTTATTCGCGACTGTCAGGATGACGATATCCGATAGCACTAAGGCCGTGTTGCGTAATGAAGATTAAAACAGCATACGCACATTCAAGATTTTAATGACTAATTTGGAATGAACAGTGACAGCCGAACAAAAAAATAAACAAGGAACGCCAGTTCCACTCTATTTGCAAGTTAAGCAATCCATTATTGAAAAAATACACACTGCAAAGTGGCGTGCAAATGATCGTATTCCCTCTGAATCTGAACTTGTTTCTCAATTTCAATGTAGCCGAATGACGGCTAACCGTGCTTTAAGAGAATTAACTGCGGAAGGATTACTTGTTCGTTTACAGGGGGTTGGAACATTTGTTGCTGAACCGAAAGGGCAGTCTGCATTATTTGAAATTCACAGTATTGAAGCGGAAATTATTGCAAGAAACCATAAATACAGCTGTCGGATTATTAAATTAGAAGAAATACAGGCGTCAACATCACTAGCAAGTGAACTGAATATTCCTCCGGAAACCCCAGTATTCCACTCGATTATTATACATATGGAAAATGATGTTCCAGTTCAAATTGAAGACCGTTACGTCAATGCGTTGGCTGCACCTGACTACCTTAAGCAAAATTTTTTAGCCATCACGCCCCATGATTACTTATCTCAAGTAGCGCCACTGACTCAAGGTGAGCATATCGTTGAAGCGGTTGAGGCAGACGAGCGCTCAGCGAAGTTGTTACAAATCAATGCGGGGGCATCTTGTTTGCTGATTACTCGTCGTACATGGTCACAAGCATTTATTGTTACCAGTACTAAATTATTGTTTCCTGGAAACCGTTATAAACTTAAAGGTAGCTTTTCTTCCTAACACCATTATTTATAAACGGAATTTTACTTAAGGTGATTTTCCGTTTTGCCATTCTCTAAATATCATTCCCCTTTTTTGTTTTCGACTAATTCAGTGTAAACGTATTGTGAAATAAATGTGATCTCACTGGCAAATTTAGAAGAAAAAAACAGCGGTTATAAAAAAAGCAGAATACCTATCTCAATGTTTTATCAAACGAAAAATCCTTTTTATATCAAATTTTTTTAATTTTTATGTTAAAAAATGGATTGATCATACATGTCTATACAACTATATCTATATAAACATGAATGGTATCCAATGATTCAATAAAAGAGGGTATACAAGTGACTGCACTAAACAATAAATACAGAAATATCGAAATTAGAGCACCGCACGGAAATACATTAACGGCAAAAAGTTGGCTGACGGAAGCACCACTGCGTATGTTAATGAATAACCTTGACCCTGATGTTGCTGAAAACCCCCATGAGCTGGTGGTGTATGGCGGAATTGGTCGCGCTGCACGTAATTGGCAATGTTATGACCAGATTATTGAATCACTAAAACAACTTGAAAATGATGAAACGTTGCTTGTGCAATCAGGTAAACCCGTTGGTGTATTTAAAACCCATTCGAACGCGCCACGGGTATTAATTGCGAATTCAAACTTAGTCCCACACTGGGCAAATTGGGAGCATTTCAACGAGCTCGATGCTAAAGGTTTAGCGATGTACGGGCAAATGACCGCGGGAAGTTGGATTTACATCGGTAGCCAAGGGATCGTACAAGGCACATATGAAACGTTTGTAGAAGCTGCTCGCCAGCATTTTAAGGGAGATTTAACGGGGCGCTGGGTATTAACTGCAGGGCTAGGTGGTATGGGGGGCGCTCAGCCATTAGCCGCCACATTAGCGGGAGCTTGTTCACTTAATATTGAATGCCAACAAAGCCGCATCGATTTTCGCTTAAGAACTCACTATGTTGACGAGCAAGCTATTGATCTTGATGACGCACTTGCTCGTATTAAAAAATATACTGCCCAAGGTAAAGCTATTTCTATTGCACTGTGTGCAAATGCTGCGGAAGTCCTGCCTGAACTGGTTAAACGCGGTGTGAAACCAGACATGGTGACCGACCAAACCAGCGCCCATGACCCATTAAATGGTTATTTACCCGTTGGAATGACATGGGATGAATACCGCGAGCAAAGCGTAAAAGACCCGCAAGGTACCGCGCTTGCCGCGAAAAAATCCATGGCTGAACATGTTAAAGCCATGTTGGCGTTTAAAAAGCAAGGTATTCCAACGTTTGATTATGGCAATAATATTCGCCAAATGGCACTGGAAATGGGCGTCGAAAATGC
The DNA here is from genome assembly GCF_020381325.1 of Providencia vermicola. Classification (GTDB taxonomy): domain Bacteria; phylum Pseudomonadota; class Gammaproteobacteria; order Enterobacterales; family Enterobacteriaceae; genus Providencia; species Providencia vermicola. Next base: position 401,930 of record NZ_JAGSPI010000003.1, on the reverse strand, counting down.
ATTTGATTTCCCTGGTTTTGTTCCCGCTTATATTCGCCCGTTATTTTGTCGTGGAATTGGCCCATTCCGCTGGGTTGCTTTGTCGGGAGATCCTGAAGATATTTATAAAACAGATGCCAAAGTTAAAGAATTACTGCCAGATGACAAACACTTACACCGTTGGCTAGATATGGCACGTGAGCGTATTAGCTTCCAAGGGTTACCTGCGCGTATCTGTTGGGTTGGGTTGGGGGATAGAGCAAAACTCGGCTTAGCATTTAATGAGATGGTCAGAAGTGGTGAGGTTTCAGCGCCAATCGTGATTGGTCGTGACCATTTAGACTCAGGCTCAGTTGCTAGCCCTAATCGTGAAACTGAATCCATGAAAGATGGCTCTGATGCGGTATCAGATTGGCCACTACTCAATGCGTTATTGAACACTGCAAGTGGTGCGACGTGGGTATCATTGCACCACGGTGGCGGTGTGGGGATGGGCTTTTCACAACATTCAGGTGTGGTCATTGTGTGCGATGGCACTGATGAAGCCGCTGAGCGGATTGCCAGAGTGCTTCACAATGACCCTGCTACAGGCGTTATGCGTCATGCTGATGCAGGATATGACATTGCAATTGATTGCGCGAAAGAAAAAAACCTTAACTTACCTATGATTAAAGCTCGATAAGGAGTGCCATTAATGACTAAATTAACGATCCATCCAGGAAAAATGACACTCGATGAGTTACGTATTGTTTTCCAACAAGCGGTGACGATTTCTCTTGATAAACGTGCACAAACTGCAATTGAGAAAAGCGTTGCAACCGTCAATAAAATCATTGCGGAAGATAAAACTGCATATGGTATCAATACTGGATTTGGTTTACTGGCAAACACCCGTATTGCCACGAAAGATTTGCAGTCGTTACAACGTTCTATTGTGATGTCCCATGCCGCAGGGGTTGGTGACCCACTCGATGATGAACTTGTTCGTTTAATTATGGTTTTAAAGATTAATAGCTTAGCGAGAGGGTTTTCGGGTATTCGCCTGGAAGTCATTAATGCACTGATAGCATTGGTCAACGCACAAGTTTATCCATTCATTCCTGCTAAAGGTTCCGTTGGCGCTTCTGGGGATTTAGCTCCTTTAGCACATATGAGCTTGATTTTATTAGGAGAAGGTAAAGCACGCTTTGAAGGTAAATGGATTTCAGCGAAGAAAGCGCTGGAAAAAGCTGGACTGACCCCATTGAAGTTAGAAGCGAAAGAAGGTTTAGCGTTATTAAATGGTACTCAAGTCTCAACGGCATTTGCACTTAAGGGATTGTTTGAGGCGGAAAAATTACTACTTTCGGGTATTGTCTGTGGTGCATTAAGTGTTGAAGCAACATTAGGCTCTCGCAAGCCATTTGATTCTCGAGTGCAAGAGGTTCGAGGGCAAAAAGGGCAAATTGATGTGGCAGCATTGTTCCGTGAAATTTTATCGCCAACAAGTGAATTAGCCAAATCACACGAAAACTGCGTAAAAGTACAAGACCCATATTCGCTACGCTGTCAACCGCAAGTGATGGGGGCGTGTTTAACGCAAATTCGTCAAGCGGCAGAAGTGATTCTTATTGAGTCGAATGCAGTGTCAGATAATCCACTGGTCTTTACAGATAACGGTGACATTATTTCTGGTGGGAACTTCCACGCAGAGCCTGTAGCAATGGCTTCGGATAATATTGCGCTTGCATTGGCTGAAATTGGTGCGCTGTCAGAACGCCGTATTGCGTTATTGATGGATACGCATATGTCCCAGTTACCCCCATTCCTTGTGAATAATGGCGGTGTGAATTCAGGCTTTATGATTGCGCAGGTTACAGCTGCGGCGTTAGCCAGTGAAAATAAAGCGTTAGCTCATCCTTCTAGCGTTGATAGCTTACCAACCTCGGCAAATCAGGAAGACCATGTTTCGATGGCACCTGCGGCTGGGCGTCGTTTATGGGAAATGGCGAAAAACGTTACGGGTATTCTAGCGATAGAGTGGTTATCTGCTTGTCAGGGAATGGATTTTAGAGAAGGATTAAAATCGAGTGAGGCCCTTGAAAAGGCACGCAAAACACTGCGTGAACAAGTGGCTTACTATGATAAGGATCGCTATTTTGCCCCTGATATTGAAGCGGCAATTAACCTCATTAATCAACACAAACTCTCAACACTGTTTACGGTAGGGACAATCTTCCCTAAATAGCACATCAAGCAAATAAAAGGTGGCCGACAATGTATCGGCCGCCTGAAGTATTTATCTGCACGACTAATAAAATAATACGAAGGATAAATCATGCAAAGCACATCACAACTTGCGCGAGGGCTTTCTGCGCGCCACATCCGATTTATGGCTCTTGGTTCTGCGATTGGTACAGGGCTATTTTACGGTTCAGCAAAAGCGATTGAAACTGCAGGTCCGGCGGTCCTGCTGGCATATATCATCGGCGGCGCTGCTGTATTTATGGTCATGCGAGCACTCGGTGAAATGGCCGTTCATCGCCCACTTGCGGGCTCTTTTTCCCAGTATGCAAGTCACTATTTAGGGGCTAGGGCGGGCTTTTTTGCTGGCTGGACCTATGTATTTGAAATGCTAATCGTCTGCCTCGCAGATGTCACAGCGTTTGGCGTGTATATGAAACTGTGGTTTCCAGAAGTTGAACAATGGATTTGGGTTCTGAGCATTATATTTTTTATTGGTGCGATTAACTTATGCCACGTAAAAACGTTTGGGGAAATGGAGTTTTGGCTTTCCATCATCAAAGTAGTGGCAATTATCGCGATGATTGTGGGCGGTGCAGCAATCATGTTGTTTGGCTTTGGTCAGGCTGCAGATCATGCGGTGGGGGTATCTAACTTATTTATTCATGATGGGTTTATGCCAAATGGAATAGGGGGAGTGATTGCGTCATTTGCTGTGGTAATGTTTGCGTTCGGGGGAATTGAGGTCATTGGTATTACAGCAAGTGAAGCGAAAAACCCTGAAACGACGATCCCAAGAGCGATTAACGCCGTACCAATTCGCATCTTACTCTTTTATGTCCTGACCTTATTTGTGTTGATGTGTATTTACCCGTGGAACCAAATTGGTCAACAAGGTAGCCCATTCGTCCAAATATTTGATAGTTTAGGGATCCAATCCGCAGCAAATATTTTGAATGTGGTGGTGATCACTGCTGCGATATCAGCGATCAATAGCGATATTTTTGGTGCAGGGCGCATGATGTATGGGATGGCGCATGAAGGGCAAGCCCCAAAAGCATTCACTAAGCTAACAAAAAATGGTGTGCCATGGATGACCGTACTTGTTATGGTGGTTGTACTGCTAGTGGGCGTCGTCTTGAATTATGTCATTCCTGATGATGTGTTTGTCGTGATTGCATCTATTGCGACATTTGCCACCATTTGGGTGTGGCTGATGATTTTACTGTCACAATTTGCGATGCGCAAAAAAATGTCTCCTGAAGAAATTAGCAAATTGAAATTCCCTGTACCGATGTGGCCTGTTGCACCAATCCTCGCGATTGCTTTTATGGTATTTATCTTTGGCGTGCTTGGTTATTTCGAAAGCACTCGAATTGCCTTATATGTCGGTATTGTTTGGCTGGCGTTATTAACTATCGCTTATGCGTTATGGGTTAAAAAGCCGGCAAAAGAAACTAAAGACCTCCTCCAAAGTGAAAATTAATCTCGCTATTTTTCTCTGATTGTTTTGGTACCTTCATTCATGCCCTTTAATAACGTAAAGGGCATTTTTGCATCAAATCGCTATGCAAAGATGCGGTTAGGTTACTTTGTTAAGTATTTTATTACATTAATCTGCTGATTTGTCTTTCACTTCGTGGCAAACTTTAGTAATTCATATATTCCTTTTCAAAAATCACGCTGGAGAAACCCTTCTTGGAAAAGATCTTCGTTGATGAAGCTGTCGCAGAACTTCATACCATTCAGGATATTTTACGTTGGACAATGAGCCGCTTTAATGCCGCCAATGTATATTATGGCCACGGTACTGATAATCCGTGGGATGAGGCGCTGCAATTAGTGTTGCCAACGCTTTATTTACCTTTAGATCTGCCAGATGAACTTCTCACATCGCGTTTAACGCCAACTGAGCGCCACCGTATCATTGAGCGTGTTTTGCGCCGAATTAATGACCGAATTCCAGTAGCGTACCTAACAAATCGTTCATGGTTCTGTGGTCATGAGTTTTATGTGGATGAGCGCGTGCTGATCCCTCGTTCACCAATTGGTGAGCTTATTAATAACCACTTTGTTGGGTTATTAGCAGATGAACCACAAACGATTTTAGATTTGTGCACGGGCAGCGGCTGTATTGCCATTGCGTGTGCTTACGAATTTCCTGATGCAGAAGTGGACGCCGTTGATATTTCGAGTGATGTTCTCGCGGTTGCCGAGGAAAATATCGCTAATCATGGTTTAGAGCACCGTGTTGTCCCTATTCGTTCAGATTTATTCCGTGATATGCCTGAGGTGAAATATGACCTCATCGTCACGAATCCTCCGTACGTAGATGCAGAGGACATGGATGACTTACCTGAAGAGTTCCGTGTTGAGCCAGAATTGGCCCTAGCCGCAGGAAGCGATGGTCTGAAACTGGTTCGTCGAATTTTGGCGAATGCACCGCGTTTCCTTACTGAAGAAGGCATTTTAGTCTGCGAAGTGGGTAATAGTATGGTGCATCTCATTGAACAATACCCTGAAATTCCATTTATTTGGTTAGATTTCGAATTCGGTGGTGATGGCGTATTTATGTTAACGCGTGAGCAGCTTGTTGAGCATCATGCCCATTTTGATTTATACATTGATTAATCAATAGTTGCACGATGGGTTAGGATCGGGTAATCAATAAGAGCAACATAACGACATCATAATTATTAACCACATTCTTGGTATTCAAGAACGGCTTAAAATAGGAAACTCCGATGGCTGGAAATTCAATTGGGCAACTGTTTCGTGTGACGACATTTGGTGAGTCACATGGCGTGGCATTAGGTTGCATCGTCGATGGCGTACCTCCGGGGTTAGCACTGACAGAAGCTGATTTACAAATCGATTTAGACCGTCGTCGCCCAGGTACATCACGCTATACAACAGCACGCCGTGAACCCGATCAGGTCAAAATTCTTTCAGGTGTATTTAATGGCATAACAACGGGGACAAGCATTGGTCTATTGATTGAAAATACGGACCAACGTTCCCAAGACTATGGTGCGATTAAAGATGTCTTCAGACCAGGGCATGCGGATTACACCTATGAGCAAAAATATGGCCAGCGTGATTATCGAGGTGGTGGGCGTTCATCTGCTCGTGAAACGGCAATGCGCGTGGCTGCAGGAGCAATTGCGAAAAAATACCTGCAAGAAAAATTAGGTATTCAAATTCGTGGGTGTTTAACCCAAATGGGCCCTGTTGAGTGCGAAATTAAAGATTGGTCCATCGTTGAAGAGAACCCATTCTTTTGCCCTGATCCGAATAAATTAGATGCCCTTGATGAGTTACTGCGTGGGTTGAAAAAAGAAGGTGACTCTATCGGTGCCAAAATCACTGTTGTTGCAGAGCACGTTCCCGCTGGATTAGGTGAACCCGTTTTTGACCGCTTAGATGCGGATATTGCTCATGCATTAATGAGCATTAATGCAGTTAAAGGCGTGGAAATTGGTGATGGCTTTGGCGTTATTGGGCTTAAAGGCAGTGAAAACCGTGATGAAATTACCCGCTCAGGTTTTACATCTAACCATGCAGGGGGAATTTTAGGGGGGATTAGCAGCAGCCAACCCATTATAGCCCATATTGCCTTAAAACCGACATCGAGCATTACAGTTTCAGGTAAAACATTAAATCGTGATGGTGAAGAAGTGGAGATGATCACGAAAGGTCGCCATGACCCTTGTGTAGGCATTCGCGCTGTGCCTATCGCAGAAGCGATGCTGGCGATTGTGCTAATGGATCATTACTTGCGTCACCGCGGCCAGTGTGCTGATGTAACTCCTGCTATGCAACCATTTGAATAATACTAAAAAGTAGTTAATGTTATAGAAAGAGCGAAGCGGTTAGTCGCTCTTTTAATATGAAGGTTTGGATGACGCCTCCTTAAAAATACTTCATCTGGGTTGTGATATTGCAACGCAAGGTTGCGATAGATTACGTATCAACATCATTTCTCATTTTGGATTGAAAAATGGATTGGCTGACCGCCGTTGCACCCGAAGTTTATGCTTTACTTTTCTTTGTTGCACTTTTCGCTGGATTTATCGATTCCATTGCGGGTGGGGGCGGTTTATTAACAATCCCAGCGCTGCTATCCGTGGGGATCACCCCTGTTGAAGCGTTAGCAACCAATAAGCTCCAAGCGGTTGGGGGTTCCTTTTCTTCCACCTTGTATTTTGTCAGGCGTAAAGCGATTGACCTACGTGAGCAAATTTTTCCCTTCATCATGACAATGATCGGGGCGATGCTCGGTGCGATTGTTATTCAAATGATTGATACCGCCTTCCTAAAACAATTACTTCCAGTATTAGTTATCTGTGTTGGACTCTATTTTTTATTAACTCCATCAATCGGTGTACAAGATAGACAGCAACGTTTCAGTATGCCATTTTTTGGCGTTGCCATCGGTATGACTCTGGGCTTCTATGATGGGGCTTTTGGGCCAGGTACGGGGTCATTTTTGGCATTAGGCTATGTGTTATTGCTCGGCTATAATCTGGCCAAAGCGACTGCCCATGCTAAATTACTTAATTTTGCCTCCAATTTTGGTTCTTTAGTATTCTTTATTATCGGAGGTCATGTTCTTTGGGTGCTTGGTTTTGTTATGCTGGCGGGCCAAATGATCGGTGCGCGGTTAGGTGCCCGTTTGGTATTAACTAAAGGACAAAAACTGATCAGGCCAATGATTGTGGTGATTTCGTTGTTAATGAGTATTAAGTTACTCCACGATAGCCATGGTGATGTCATAAAAGCTTGGTTTCTCTCATTATTTTAAGATGATTTAAATTATTCATGAGTAAATATAATTATCAGGACTTGATTGATATTTTTGATGGATGCTTTGGTGAAACCTATAACACCAAACTGGTAAAAGGGGACGATGAGCCTATTTATTTACCAGCAGATGAGGCCGTTCCTTATCATCAAATTGTGTTCGCCCATGGTTTTTTTACCAGTGGGCTACATGAGATTTCTCATTGGTGTATTGCAGGGGAAACAAGACGTCAACAAGTGGATTACGGCTATTGGTATTGTCCAGATGGGCGTGATGAAAAAACACAATGTGAGTTTGAAGTCGTTGAAATTAAACCTCAAGCTCTTGATTGGTTGTTTTGTGTTGCGGTGGGAATTCCTTTTAATGTCAGTTGCGATAATTTAGAAGGGGATTTTGAACCCGATCGCATTGCATTTATGCGTAAAGTTCATGCACAAGTGATGATTTATTTGCAAAATGGCATTCCTGAGCGCCCATTACGCTTTATTAATGCGTTACAATCGTTTTACAATACGCCTCCACTTTGTGCAGAAGACTTCCCGTACCCGGAAGATATTTTTGCCTAATTGACTCACCTAAAGTAAGGATTAAGCATGCTTGCGGATTTAGAAACACGCATACTGACAAAAATTGATGATATGGTTGAACACGCTAGCGATGATGAACTATTCGCAGGCGGTTACCTGCGTGGTCACTTAACCCTTGCTGTGGCTGAGCTTGAAGAAGAAAATGAAACTAGCTCAGAAGCGCTGTATCAACGCGTAGAAGACAGCATTCAAACCGCCATTAAAGCGGGTGAGTTAACACCCCCTGACCAAATATTGGTTCTAGGTATGTGGAAAAACTTATTAAATAACGCAATTTAATTTTCTGTGTTATGAATTGAAAGCGGGGATGCCCGCTTTTTTGTTAGCTAAATTTTGTGATGAGTAAAAATTATGGCGCATATTCGCTTAGCGATACCGACAGATGCCAAACACCTTCCTGCCGTTGAAGCCTCTGCTGGTCAGGCATTCACGAGTATCGAAAAATATAAATGGCTTGCTGAAGGTGATGGACAGACGCAGCAAGACCACCTTGAGTTCATCGCAGAGCAATTAGAATGGGTGGCAGTGAATGATAGTGGTGAGCCGATTGGTTTCATCAATGCTGAAAACCATCATGATAGCCTGCATATTTGTGAGGTTTCTGTCAGCCAGCAATGGCAAGGGCAGGGGCTAGGTAAACAATTGATCAAACAGGTTCTGGATGCGGCTCGAGCTCGTAATATCATGGCTGTGACCTTGACCACTTGCCGCGATGTACCTTGGAATGCCCCTTATTACCAGCGATTAGGTTTCGAAATACTGAATGAAAGCGAGTTAACCGAAGTCCTGCGTGATATTTTGCAATATGAAATCAACGCAGGGTTCGCTGCAAAAGACCGTTGTGCAATGGTGATTAAACTGACCTAAATCAGGCATCGTATTTCTGATGCTGCCAGTTGATTGTTAGTACGGTATTTTTACAGGGCGACCTAACCGTAATTTCCTCACCCAAAAGCGGTTAGGGTTTAATTCAGCCAAGGTTTCATCATCCAATGGTAAAGGTTGGCCAAAAATCTGCGAGGCAAGAATTTCTGCACACAATGGGGCGGTCGAGAGTCCCCTTGAGCCTAAGGCACCAAAAATATACAAGTTTTGGTAAACAGGGGCATCATCAATTGGCTGATTATTGGCAATTCTTGTCTGCAAATCATGATAAGCCGCTAAATGTTGGTCATAATGTGGCACATTTCCCAAAAGTGGAAAATGGTCACGTATAACGCAACGAATACCTTGGCGTGATTGTTGGTGTGAAATATCAATCTCATGAGGCCATGAAACATCAGGTAAGTTATCAATGAGCTTTTGGCGGTTAGCTTGCTGCTCTTCTTCGTTATAATCTAAATCAAGGTGACCCCGTTGATAACTGGCACCTAAGCAATGTTGTTTTCCGGTATTGTCCGCGGGGGTTAAATAACCTTCAAAACACAACACATTTTTAAGTTTTTGTAAGGTAGGGGTCGTTGGAATATGGCTAACTTGCCCCCGGACAGGGTTAATGGGTAAATTAACGGTTTGTGAATATTGGCGTAGTTTATGACCATTAGCAATAATGACGGTAGAGTGTACACGTGTTAGCTCTTTTTTTTCAGAAGTGCTTATTTGTAATTTCCAGAGATTATTGGCTTGTTCTAATGCCGTGACGTTATGATTAAAATAAAATTGAACGCCACTATTTTTCAAGTAGCAATATAGCCCTTCACAGAGCTCAGCAGGACATAACCAGCCACCTGATGGATAATGAATACCATCGTGATTGACATCAACACCACAAATATCATTAAGCTGCTGATGGGTTTTACCCACAGCAAAATCTTCAGGCCAATTGCTGCCTAACATACCTGCAATTTTATGGGCAACTTTTTCGTTATAGGCCAATTGAGTAACACCGCACCACTGACCATCAAAGGGAATGCCCATAGTTTCAAGCTGATGATAAAAGCGTTTGGCAAAGGGGAAAGCACTCACAAAAAAACGTTCGAGCGGGTCATTTACACCCGTGAGTAGCGGGTAAATAGCCCCTTGGCGATTACCCGAAGCATTTTGGGCAACGTCAGTGTCTTGGCAATACAATGAGACCTTGGCACCACGTCTCATGAGTGAGTACGCTGCTGTTAAGCTGGCAAGCCCCCCTCCAATAATAGCAACATCATTTGGGTTATCTGCGGGGTATCTTTTGCTCCAAGGTGCGGTGTGTTGGTGATTGTTTTCGGCTAATACCCCAGTTAGCATTTCTCGTTTTTGCCCAAATCCTTTGACTTTTTTCAGTGTAAACCCAGCTTGTTGTAATCCTCGCTTAACAAAACCGGCTACGGTAAATGTGGCAAAGGTCGCGTCTTTTCGTGCAAGTTTTGCCATTGTAGCGAACAAGTGTTCGCTCCACATTTGTGGGTTTTTAGACGGTGCAAAACCATCAAGAAACCAAGCATCTATCTTATTGTTTAAATTGTCTTTAAGAAGAGATATTTGCTCATTAACATCACCAAACCACAAATCTAATGTGATATTGCCATTTTCCAAAATAATTCTTTGATTACCTGCTAATGCTGGTGGCCAGTTTTCACATAATGCTGATGATAATGCTGAAAGCTCAGGCCAACAGCGATGCGCGGCAATTAAGTCTGTTTTTGTCAGGGGAAATTGCTCAAAGCTAATGAAATGCAGTCGCTTGAGAGCTGATTGTGGGTTTTGCGCTTTGAACTGTATAAAAGACTGCCATAAAACGAGAAAATTCAAACCAGTACCAAATCCTGTCTCTGCAATTACACAGGTTTCATCAGAATGTGTCTTGAAACGCTCAGGAAAATGATTTCCTTGTAAAAAAACATGGCGGGACTCTTCTAACCCATTTTGGTTAGAGAAATAGATATCTGCAAATTGCTCAGACATGGGAGTGCCTTCATCATTCCAGCTAAGGCGTGCGGTTTGTACTGTGCTCTTTTTCACAATAAAGCCTATGATCACTAAATAATGGCTAAATTTTAACGCTGATAGCGATGTAAGGCTACTGTCATAAAAAAGTGTTATTACTCCATTAGAGAAAAAAATACAAAAATTTACCCTGATCGGACTTGTTCAGCGTACAAGTGTAAGCTAAAGTGACACCCTGTAATCCCGCAATCATATAATTATAGACATGAGGTAACGAATGAAGCGTGCAGTCATCACTGGTCTAGGTATTGTTTCCAGCCTTGGTAATAACCAGGAAGAAGTACTGGCTTCTCTGAAGGAAGGTCGTTCCGGGATCACTTTCTCAGAAGAATTCAAAGAGGCAGGGCTACGTAGCCATGTCTGGGGTAATGTCAAAAATTTAGATCCTAAAGACCTGATTGACCGTAAAATGTATCGTTTTATGAGTGATTGCTCCGCGTATGCTTACTTGTCTATGGAACAGGCGATTGCGGATTCAGGTTTAACTGAAGAACAAGTTTCGAATTTACGCACAGGTATTGTTGTCGGCTCTGGTGGTGGTTCTCCACGCAACCAAGTTGCAGGTTCCGACGGTATGCGTGCTAAAGGTTTACGCGGCGTGGGTCCCTATATGGTAACCCGTGCAATGGCATCGGGTATTTCTGCTTGCTTAGCAACACCGTTTAAAATTAAGGGTGTAAACTATTCAATCAGCTCTGCTTGTTCTACATCTGCGCACTGTATCGGCCATGCCGTTGAATTAATTCAATTGGGCAAACAGGATGTTATTTTTGCAGGTGGTGGCGAAGAGCTGAGCTGGGAAATGACCTGTGAGTTTGACGCAATGGGTGCATTGTCTACCAAGTACAATGAAACCCCAGATAAAGCCTCAAGAACTTATGATAAAGACCGTGATGGTTTCGTTATCGCAGGTGGCGGTGGTATTGTTGTTGTTGAAGAGTTAGAGCATGCATTAGCGCGTGGTGCGCATATTTACGCTGAAATCGTGGGCTATGGTGCAACATCTGACGGTGCTGACATGGTTGCTCCATCGGGTGAAGGCGCAGTCCGTTGTATGCAAATGGCAATGCAAGGTATTGATAAAATTGATTATATCAATACTCACGGTACTTCAACGCCAGTCGGTGATACTAAAGAATTAGAAGCTATCCAAGAAGTGTTTGGCGAACACTCTCCTGCTATCTCTGCAACGAAAGCCATGAGCGGTCACTCACTGGGTGCAGCGGGTGTACACGAAGCAATTTATAGCTTGTTAATGTTAGAGCACGGCTTTATTGCGCCAAGTATTAACGTTGAAAACTTAGATGAAAAAGCGGCAGGCTTGAATATTGTCACTAAGCCAACAGAACAAGCGTTGAATACAGTAATGTCAAATAGCTTCGGTTTTGGTGGAACTAACGCCACATTAGTGATGAGCAAATATAAAGCGTAATTTATATCGTTCATCCAAGTGAATTATTGATAAGCGAGGTCTTTGGATCTCGCTTTTTTATTTTATAAAACAATATATTGCCGCCTCTTTTTTTGAAAAACGCTCTTTGTTTGGTGGGCTATAAATACTGCTCATGTTTATTATTAAGACAAGGAATGTAGATGAGTTTTTCTTTAGTTGGTCATCATCATGCCAGATAATAGAATCAAATTAAGGTTTGATTTTTAGGGGAAACAAAATAAATGGCAGTATGATTTTCTGCCATTTTTTCATTAATCACCGCCACCCCCATCTCCTCCGCCAGAATCTGATGAAGAACAGTCTGAGCTTGAATTATCATTCGAACAAAAACTGCTACTTGTACGGTGGTTATCATCATTGGATGAATGGTCATAATAAGGAGGAACATAACTTGAGTTTGAATGGCTGGAGTTGGTTTGTTTAGCTGTATCTTTCACATTCTTGCGTACTTCAAAAATTTGGCTCTTCCCTTTTGCCCAGCCAATAGTCACTGAACTGGTATTTTTTCTCACGCTGACATGCAGCATTTTCCCGCAATAAATAAACATTTTTCCAAATGATTTTATTTGAATATAACCACTGTCTTTTTCAGTGATGATAACGGGATTTTGGCTGTGGATCACGTAAGTTTCATCGTACACCTCAACAGTGCGAATATGCGCTAACGGTTTGGGCTTGATATTAAATAGAACAAAAAATAATCTATCAAACATAAGGCTTATTATTTTGATGAATGGAGTTTATAAGCTAATTGATGCATGTTATTTCGCCAATCGTCTTTGTCTGATTAAACATTTACAGCTAATGATTCGAATAATAAAACCTCACTTTATGACATTATTATTATTGAGTGAATGCAATAATATTCGCGTAAATAAAGTTAACCAAGGGGCTAATATGGATTTCACTCGATGCAAAATTTGGAAAAATGACTTAAAGATTTTAGGTAGTGCTTTAATAAACAGCATTAAAAGCCTGTTCATTACAAAAATTAAATGCGTATCTAACAACAATAAGCGGTTTCCGTTGTTGATTAAACATCAAAAAGAACCATTATCCATGCCAATACCAGCGTCAAAATACGTCTATTATGGTGAAGGCACACATGATAGAAATGTGATATTACTGAGTTACACAAAGCTTCCTGTCAATTGATAAGTAAAAAAATGCCCCGAAAGCAACCTGGGGCAAAGTTTTACAGAGAAGGTACTCGCAGGGCGAGCTAAGAGAGAGCGTGTGGCTGTTTACGTTTACGAATTCGTTTAATTATTGGTGGCAGTACGAGGACTAACACCGCAAGGATTAATAAGCTTTGTGAAATGGTACTGCTCCAGAGGATATCGAAATTACCATTGCTGATAGATAACGAACGGCGCAGGTTTTGCTCCAACATTTCACCGAGTACAAAGCCTAAAATCAGCGGGGAAAGGGGGAAGTTCATTTTCCGCAAAATAAAGCCAAATACCCCAAGCCCCATCATCAACAGTAAGTCAAATGTGGTGCTGTGAACCGCATAAACACCCACCGCAGAAACACAAGCGATGGCAGGAACTAAAAACCACAAGGGCACAGTTAACATACGGGTGAATAAGCCAATTAACGGAATATTCATAATTAGCAGTACAACGTTGGCAATCAGTAGGGCGGCAATCAACCCCCAGACGATGTCAGGTTGTTCAGTGAACATGCCAGGCCCCGGTGTGATGTTATACAGGGTTAATGCGCCCATCATGACGGCGGTTGTCCCTGAACCTGGTACCCCAAGGGTTAACATCGGAATGAACGAACCACACGCAGAAGCGTTATTGGCAGCCTCCGGTGCGGCAACTCCTCGCACATCTCCATTACCAAAGTCACCTTTTTCACCACTGATTTTTTTCTCAGTCATGTAAGTGATGGCACTGGCAATCGTGGCACCAGCGCCAGGTAATACCCCAACGAAGAAACCAATAAATGACGAGCGCAGGGCAGGGCCAGCACAGGCTTTGGCTTCTTTACGGTTAAACAACATTCGGCCTGTTTTACGAATTAGGCCTTGCCCAGTCGCCGTGCTTTCTAACATCAATAGAATTTCACTGACAGAAAACAAGCCAATCACGACAACGATAAATTGCACGCCATCCGATAAATGCACGCTATCAAATGTAAAACGGTATTCCCCAGAGTTGGCATCTACCCCAACAGTGGCAAGAGACAAACCAATTAGCGCAGCAAGTAGCGATTTAATTGGGTTTTGGCTCATCATGCTACCTAGGCAGGCGATGGCAAATACCATCAATGCAAAGTATTCGGCTGGCCCAAAGGCGAGTGACCACTGGGCAAGTAGTGGGGCGAACAAAATGATACCGACGATGGCAATGGTTGAACCAATAAAGGAACTGACAGCGGAAATCGACAGTGCCACGCCACCGCGACCTTGTTTTGCCATCGGGTAACCATCTAACGTGGTCATTATCGCGGCGGCATCACCAGGTACATTCAGTAAAATAGAGGAGATTCGCCCGCCATATTCACAACCTAAATAAACGGTGGCGAGCAAGATCAGTGCAGACTCGGCAGGGAGCTTCAAGGCAAAGGCCAGTGGCAGCAAAATCGCCACGCCATTAATGGGGCCTAAACCAGGTAACATACCTACTACGGTACCAATAAAGCAGCCTATCAAGGCAATCAAGATATTTTGAGGAACAAGGGCAACCTCAAAACCTTGCGATAGATACATCCAAGTTTCCATGTTGTCGCTCCTTAACTCAGTAGGCTGCCAATGGGCAGAGTCACATCCAACAGCTTATCAAAGGCATAGAAGAGAAAAATGCCAAGAATAGGCCCCGAAATCACGGCAGCGATGGGGGTTGCGCCAAATAACAGCGCGACACTGATGGTCAATAAACTGGTGGCGATTGGAAAACCAAGCCACTCAAACGCCCATGCATAAATCACTAAGGATAAAATTAATAGAGCAAGGCGGCGCAGTACATAAGGTTTCGGCCACTCAACGGCTTCTTGCTTACCAAACAGCAAGGCAAGCGCACAAATCGCCATTAAGGAGAGTATGGCAACCGGAAATGGGCGGGGGCCCAATGGTTCATAAGAAAACTCACTTTGGATCCCCCAGCCAATATAAATTCCGATGACACACAATATCAGCCAAACTAGGGCAAATATGCGTTGGCTCATCGTCGGCTCCGTTATTTGGCTAAACCAAATGCACGGGCTTGCTCACGATATTGCTCGATTTCTTTTTTCACATAGCTATCGAGTTCTTGCCCCGTTAAGTTGTATTCAAATAACCCGCGCAGTTCGCGTTGCTTTTTGAATTCGTCGGTTTGTTGCAGTTTTTGGAATGCTTCAACCCATTGGTTGTAATCTGCATCGGAAACTTTTGGCCCCATATAGAACCCGCGAATAATCGGCCAAACAATGTCATAGCCTTGTTCTTTTGCGGTTGGAATATCCGCTAAACCG
The DNA here is from genome assembly GCF_020381325.1 of Providencia vermicola. GTDB lineage: Bacteria > Pseudomonadota > Gammaproteobacteria > Enterobacterales > Enterobacteriaceae > Providencia > Providencia vermicola. Next base: position 386,494 of record NZ_JAGSPI010000003.1, on the reverse strand, counting down.
TCACCAAGACGTTTGTCTGCATACACGGCAAGAATGCGAATTTTTCCTTCATTGATATACGGGGTCATTTCGCTGATATCCCCCGATAACACTTGAATATGGTTACCTAATAATGCGGTTAAGGTTTCCCCACCGCCTTCAAAGGCGACATAGCGCATTTTTCGCGGGTCAATATCAATGGCTTTAGCGAGTAACGCAGTTTTCATCCAGTCTTGGCTTCCAATAGAGCCGCCTGCACCAAAGACAATGCTATTGGGGTCTTTTTTAAAGGTATCCATTAAATCCTTTAGGGATTTATACGGGGAGTCAGCACGAACGGCTATCATGCCGTAATCGCTGCCCACACTGGCAAGCCAACGAACATCATTTTCGTTATAGCGACCAAATTTACCTTGAGCGAGATTGAGTAACGAACCGCCAGAAAAAGCGACAATCGTACCTGGTTCAGCAGGGCGCTGTGCCACGATGGCATTGTAGGCAACCGCACCAATTCCGCCAGGCATGTAGGTCACTCGCATCGGTTTTTCAATTTCTTTGGTTTCCAACATGGAAACTTGGACGAGCTTACAAGTTAAATCAAACCCACCCCCTGGTTTAGCAGGGGCGATACATTCAGTCCGTTCTGGGAGTGCGGCTGCTGAGTTCATACCAACTAAAAATATTGCTGTTGCTAAGGTGTTTAATGTGAACTTTTTCATTCTTTATTTCCTTACTAAGCCAATAATTAGAGGAACAACTTGTAGATTTCTTATTGTGTTTGCGAGCTCATGATTGGCCGAGGAAGCTTTCATTTACCTTTCATTAACAAATAATATTATTTTTATGTGATATATATCAGATTGTTTTATCTTTTTGCTTCTTTGTTATGTTAATTTAATGTTAATTTGACGTTATTCACTTAATTGCAACGTTATAGTTGTGATGAATACAGTAAAAATGATGACAACTGCTTTTCATTCATGGTGGAGAATGCCAACGTATACTGATAAGTAATAATAATGAGTGTGCGTATGAGAATTTTATTGGTTGAAGATCATGATGAATTGTCGTTGTGGTTACAAAAGGCTTTAACATCGTCAGGTTTTGCTGTGGATGTTGCGCCTGATGGTGCGATTGCGGATCAGCTGTTACAGACAGAAAATTATACTTTAGTTGTTCTGGATGTATCACTCCCACGAATGAGTGGGCTTGAAGTCTTGGCGCAAATGCGCAAACGTCACCAAGAAACGCCAGTTTTACTGTTAACGGCAAACTCTGATGTGGCAGATCGCGTGCAGGGATTGAATGCAGGGGCGGATGATTACCTCACCAAACCGTTTGATATCGCTGAGCTAGAAGCGCGAATTCGTGCACTTTTAAGGCGCAGCCAAGGGCAGGTTAATGAACCTCAGCGTTTTGGTTCGTTGTGTTACCACGAGGAAGGTTATTTTTTATTGCGTCAAGAGCCATTAGGGCTTACGCCAAGGGAATATGCGGTGTTAAACACTTTATTCCATCGACGAGGGCGTCCTGTTTCAAAAACACAACTATTTGAGCAGGTTTTTTCGTTGTCAGATGAAGCCAATTTACAAAGTATTGAATTATATGTGCACCGCGTGAGAAAAAAATTAGCGGGTTCAGATGTTAATATCAATACGTTACGCGGATTGGGATACCGACTAGAGCAGTGTAGTGTATGAAATTAGTCTCTCATCCACGCTCTCTCTTTCATCAGTTGCTGCTCTTTTTCGGTATCCCGCTCATTTTATTGGGTAGTTTTTCAGTTTATACCCACTATTATAGTGCGAAATATGCCGCGAATTTGGCCTACGATCGCACGCTTTTGGCTTCAGCAAGAACGGTTGCGGAAAGATTACAAGTCATTGATAATCATCTATCGGTGAGTGTACCTTATGTTGTTCTCGACAGTTTTGAATTGAACAATAACGACAGAATTTTTTACCAAGTGATTTCCCCCGATGGTGAAACTATTTCGGGTTATGATGACCTACCTCCCATTCCCCCTTATTGGATGCGTTCTCAGCATTATACTGCATTGGTTTATTTCTATGATGCTGAATATAAAGGTTTACCTATTCGGATTGCGACATTTTTTCAGCCTATTAATGAAGGTGGGATCACGGGAATGGTGGAAATTCGCGTGGCAGAAACGGTCTATTCACGGCAAGACTTAGCTAATCAATTATTAATATCGGCATTAATGAGCCAAGGAACAGTGGTGTTTTTAACTCTGTTACTTGCCTATATCTTATTAAGTAAGCTGTTGACACCCTTAAAGAAACTATCAAATTTGATGTTAGGGCGTTCAGCAAATGATTTGACGCCATTACCTGATTTATTGCCATGGTCTGATTTATCACCATTAATTGAGGCGCTCAACCGCTATATTTCACGGTTAAAACGCATGGTTAGGCGGCAAGAACGCTTTAGTGCAGATGCTTCTCATCAGTTAAAAACCCCACTGACGGTGTTAAAAACACAGGTGTCTGTTGCCATTAATAGCGGTGATGAAAGTCAACGGCAACAAAGTTTACAAGCGATTAATCAAACATTGGATAGCACCATTGTACTGACAGATAGGCTTTTGCAACTGTCCCGCTTAAAAGCGCATGAAAAATCGGCCGTTAGCCAATACAGGGCGATTAACTTAGTGGAGATTGTTCATCAGGCATGTTTTACCCGACTCGGCCAAGCAGAAAGTCAGCGAATTGACTTAGGCTATGAAGGTCTTGATACCGCTTGGATTAAAGGCGAACCTATTTTGCTAGCCGAGATGTGCGCCAATTTAATTGATAATGCGATTAAATATACCCCTGAAGGCGGTGTGGTGACGGTGCGTGTAGTGAATGATGAAAGCACTCAGAAGCTTGTTTTAGAAGTTGAGGATTCAGGCCCTGGTATCCCTGATGCGAAAATTAGCCGTTCTATGGAGGCGTTTACGCGGTTAAATAATGCATTGGGTAAAGAGGGAGCAGGGCTTGGCTTGGCACTGGTAAAGGATATCGCCAGTTACCACGATTCTGAACCGCAATTGCTTAAAAGTGAATTATTGGGTGGGTTGCTTGTACGTATTGCTTTTACAGCGAGTCATGCGCCAACTCGTTAAAAAATAAGGGCGCTATTGATTGAGCGCCCTTGCTTTTATCATCTATTTTTTCAGTGCACTAAAATCCCATTTCTTTAAGGCATTAATGGAGTCTTTGTCTTGGTATTTAGCCCCTAATTCAAGGTAGTCGTGGGCTTTTTGTAGATCTTCTTTACTTTTGCTACCAACCCAGCCGTTATAGTACATATAGGCAAGTTTGTATTTTGCCATGGCATGGTGGGCACCTTGCTCTAAATTGGTCATATCGTAGTATTTGGCTGCTCGGTCGTAATCTTTTGGCATACCTTGCCCAAAATACAGCATATCTCCCGCTAGGTGCGCAGTGTTACTGTCATTTTGCTGGGCGCCTAAATCAAAGTAATACAGGGCTTTGGCAAAGTCCTTTGCAATTCCGCGCTCATTGTCTTTGCGATAGAGATTGCCAAGAATATTGTAGGCTCTAGGGTAACCATTTTTCCCTGCAAGCTCATAATAGTAAATCATTTTTTGCGTATCTTCAGGAACCATTTCACCTCGGGCATAGTTGATCCCTAAGGAGAACGCGGCCATTTTGTCGCCTGCTTCTGCTTTAACACGCTTAGCTTCAATTTCCTTCGTAAAACGGCCATATTTTTGGAAGTCTTGCTCTTCTTTAAAGCGTTTATCTATTTCTTGCCTATCTTCCGCTGACAGTTTATTCATCAACTCAATATTGTCAGTGTCTTTTTCCAATTTTAAAGCGATGTAATACGCGTGTTTTACATCATTTTTACGAACATAGGCATCATAAAGGCTACCAAGTGCGTATTTATCATGGTATTTCAAAGAAATTTCAAACCATTCAATGGCTTTATCAAGATCCTGTTCAACATCACATTCCCCCTTAAGGTAGAGGTCACCCATGGCGTGAGACAAATCTTCAGGTTCTTGAATAAAGGTTCTATCGGTGTTTTTGTCGAACTTGCCTTTTTCTAACCACTCTTTTAGGTAGGCACTTGCCTTATCCATGTCCGTATTACGGCTATTGGAACAGTAGCGCCCAGGGGAGTTAATTTCATAGAGCATTTTGATTGCGCCCATATCACCTTTTTTATAGGCTTGTTCCAGATATTCTAAGGCTTTTTGTGGATCACTACTGGCGTAGTAGGAATACAAACGCTTGAGAGCATCAGGGCGGTTTTGAGCTTCACTTTCAAGTAAAGAAAAGTACTTTTTATCATCTTTACTGCGGTTTAGATCATTCTTTTCACTGCGAATACCGTTTTGGTATAGGTTCGCTAAGGAATTAAACGCTTGTTTTGAAAGTTCGTTATCAGTCGATTTCATCCCTTCTTGCAAGTATTGGATCGCAGCGTTGTATTCGTCAGACTCGAAGGTGATGCTGCTATCGTACAAGTAATCGCCAGCAAGTTGCACCTTAGAGAACAGATCGCCTTTCGCGGTGCCATCAAGGTAGTTTTGGCGTTTGGCTTGGCTATTTTCTGTCACTTTATCCAGTGATGGATAAACGGCGAGGTTACCGCCAGCAATAGCCTTTTTGTACCAAAGCTGTGCGGCAGAGGCGCGACCGCGGGATTTATACCAATCCCCTAATTTTTCAGCCGCTGCTGCATCCCCATTTTGTGCAGCTACCACAGTGGTGTCATACAGTTTTGTGTATTCTTCAACACGGTTTGGGTTGGAATGTTTCCTCAGATAAACAATGGCTTCATCCCAATTAGGTTCAACAACTAACGTTTTCTTATCTGCTGAGAGTTCACCCATATACAGCATTTCACTATAGAGGATTATTGCGTTATCGTTATTGTCGTCACTGGCCATTTTCAAGTATTTCATGGCTTGCTGGCGGTTTTCTTTCACACCATTACCGTACAAATAGGCACGGCCCACGTTGTATTTCGCAACAGCACTTTCATTTAGCGTTTTCATGCCAATATCAAAGTCATCCATATACTTGATGTATTGATTACCCCAACTCCCTGCTTTTAGGTAGTATTCTCGGGCTTTTTGACGATCAACATCAACTAATTGGCTGCCATTTAAATATTGGTGTGCCAGTTCACGGGTATAGTTTTTGCTACCAAGGGCAGCTAGTTGGTCGTAATAACCAATAATTTTGCTTTTGTTGGCACGTTGAAGTTCTTCATTTTCATTATAATAATCAATTAACTCTTCAAGTGCTGTTTCATTATTCAGCTTGGCGCTTTTCTCTAGGTATTCTTGCCATTTTTGCTTGTCGACTTTTTGCCCATAGTTACCGAATTTATAGGCATTGGCGAGGGTGCGAATAGCATCAGAGTCATTGTTTTTTGCATTCGCCTGAATGGTAATAAACGAGGCTCTCGCTTTTTCAATTTCTCTTTTGCGTGATTTTAAAAAGCTGAAATCAGGGTCGGATATTTTGTTGTAATATTCCATAGCGAGATCATAGTTAGCATCTTCCCCATAATTGCCTTTTTGGTAAATTTCACCCAACTCATATAAACAGCGGTTGCTACCTAATGCTGCACAGCGCTTATACTGCGGCACGAGGTCATTAGGCGTTAACCCAGAGATGGCTTGGAAGCGGTCTTTATAATAGGCTTTACCATTGATGTAACTTACGCCATCAAGGTTTTGTGCAATATATAAAATCGCGGATGTACTGCCTAAATCTGCGGCTTTTAAAATAGTGTCATAATAAGGCTTTAGCTCGTCATTCGTTAGGACACTGACATTTTTTAAGTTTGTAAGTTGTGTAATACCATACTGATAAGTGATATCTGCGTCTGTACCAATCAGTGGCTCAATTAATTTTTGTGCTTCGGTATTTTTCTCATTGACCGCTAAGCTAACCAGTAAGGCCTTCGTATCACTGCGGTTTAAGCCTGTTTTAAATAAAACATCATAGGCGATGGCGAGCTCCTCGGGGGTTAACTCGGATCTGGCTCGAGGTGAGTCTAATAAATCGACAAGTATATTGGCGATAGTATTGGTTTCAGTGGGTTGATATTTAAGCAAGGCAGCAGCGTAATAGACACGACCGTTATAGTCGTATTTGCTTGCTTTCTCATACAATTCAAAGGCTAATTTTTTATTGTTTTCTGCATCTTGGCTTAGTAAATAATCCGCATAATAATGGGCTAATGCGTCATTATCGCGTTCAATAACGTCTTTTTTTAAGATATCAACAATCGTTTTTTCATCTACAAATGCTTTAATATCATAACGATAGTATAAATGAACTAACATGCGTTCTGCGGTGGATGGGTAGCCCCGTGAATCTAAGTTATCTTTCAGTATTTGTGTGGCTTTTTCGAGGTTTTTTTCTGTTCCAAAGCCATTAATATAGCCGCGAGCAAGTTGCATTTGTGTTTCATAACTCGGCTGAATGCGGTTTGCTTTTTCTGTCGCCTCAAAAGACTTTTCTGGGGAATACAAAACACTCCCTTTAGTCCCATACACTTGGCTAGCAAGGATCTGTGCCTTTGCTGAGTTTGGGTACTTCTTCATTAACTCTGGCAGATACTTTGCCACGGTCTCATTGAGTTTTTTAGTGGGAAAATCATAGTTAGAAATGGCGCGTTGGGTGATGGTAATTAGCGCTTCTTGGTGCCCCAAATCCGCCGCTGAGGTTAAGTATTTATTGGCTAAAGCTTCATTCCGTTCAACTGAATTGAAAGTAGTACCTGAATAAGCGCGATAAGCTTCATACATCGCGTCTGGGTATTGCTGGTCAGCAGCCTCGGTGAGCGCTTTAATTTTTTTATTATCAGCAAGGTAACTGAGGTACAGCGCTTTGGGTTTCTTTTGTTGTATTAGAGGGCGTAAATACGCCATAGCACGTAATTCACTGCGTTTGACGTCTTCTCCCACACTGTACTTGTGATATAAGGTGTAAATAGCGTATTCTTCGCCTTTACTGGCCCGCTCTTCAAGGTTAGCAATAATTTGTTGTTTTTCTTCAGCAGTTTGCGAACCATACAATGATAAAGGTGCTGGCTCTCTGTCATTGCTTTGGGAAAGATAATCGAACGTAGAGGAATATGACATGCGTTCGTATTTTTTGGCTAACGCAGGGTTTGGCGCGATGCCATCGCCACCTTGTTCATAAATAGTGGCCAGTAACATGGCAGGGAATGGAAAATCTTTGCTAGCCAGCGGCGTTAAAATTTCAACCGCCTTTTTATTGTCCTTGTCAAATTGATGGGCGATATAACCCAGTGCAAATTTTGATATTTTGGAGTCTTGCTCAGCGGCTAATGTAAAGTAGTGGCGCGCCAGCTTGATGTCTTGGGGAATTTCGTCGTATCTATCCTCCATGTACACACTGCCCACTAACTCTTGTGCTTCTATTACACCCAAATCAGCCGCTTTTGTGAGTGAAACGAGGCCGCTTCTATCGTTTGGGGTATCATCCATCTCGCGGTTATAACGGTAATAACCTAGGTTATAGAGCGCATTCTTATTATTAGCTTCAGCGGCTTTGATCAAATAACGCTGCGCCGCTTCATCATCAGGCTCAATACCAATTCCATCTTTATACATCATGGCTAAGGCATAGGCAGATTGAGGATCTTTATCGGCATTTTTTTGAAATTGCTCAACAGCGGCTTTAGTATCACCTTGTTGATATAAGTCATACCCAGCTTGGGCTGAGTTGGATTGGCTTGATGCATTGATAAAATAAATGCCACCTGCGATAGCAATTATTATCAATACAAACAACCCCATCTTAAACTGTTTAGTCATGGTTTTTCCTTGTCATGGCTTATCAGATTATTTGCCACGCTCCTGTGTTTAGTGTGTATTCTCGGTTAATACTACTAAAGAGGTATTTTGTTTGGCTTAAGTCTAATTGCTTATGGAGAAGATTCAATCGGATTTTGTCTACAATGGGCAATAAGATGGCTTTGAGATTACCAATGGCAGGAAAATAATGAATAACTGAGTGATTTTAAAATGTCACAAAGCATTAATGTTGATAAAAAAGAGATGAAAAAAGTAAAAAAGAGAGAGAAATATAAGGATTCTTTTGTGAGGGACTTTCAAACATAGCCCCACAATGTGGGGCATATGAGTGACGACATTGCTTTATTGCTTTTGTAATTCTATTTTACTGACAACTATCCTTTTGAACCACCTTTTTTTCACGGCGGAACATCTGTGTGAGCGGGGTACGTAACTGCTGTGCTAGCATCACACCCAGTAATACCACGCCTCCGCCGATTAAATGATAGCTTTTTAGCTCTTCACCTAAGGCGAAAATAGCGATAATTGCAGTGAATACAGGTGCGAGATTCATAAATATAGATGTCGTGTTTGCACCTAAACGCATCACCCCTTGGATCCATAAAGCTGGAGCAATAATGGAGGCGGCAATCCCTGCAAACATGACTAACCCAATATTGTGACTATTCAGTGCCACATCATCGGCCATTAAGAAGTTTGGTAACAGTAAAATCACCCCAAAGAAAATTTGCACATAGAGTGAGTCCCAGCTAGAGAGCTGAATTGCCCAACGTTTTGTCAGCACACCATAGAGTGCATAAGCTGCAGAGGCAACAATCATCATTAACTCGCCTTGGCCTAACCCGTGGGACAGCAACGTACCTGGATTGCCTTGACTGACTAGCCACAATAAACCAAACAGCGACAAAGCCGAACCCAGAACGATACCGACTGTTGGGATTACGCGCAGTACAAAAATACTGATGATTACTGTTAGTAATGGAATTAATGAGTTCATTATTCCCATAAATGTTGCACTGACACTGTGGGCCGCATAATAGGCTAAGCTTTGGTATAGCATCATCCCAAGCGCCCCTAAAATGGCCAATTGCCACCAATGTTTCATTACTACTTTGTGGTTGCGTAGTACTGAGCGCAGAACAAAGGGGGTCATAACGACTAACGCAAGTGCCCAGCGGTAAAAGGAAATCGCTGCGGGGTCAATGGCAGTGGACGCTGCTTTGTTCACAATGGCATTGATTGACCACAATAAAACCGCAATTAGCGGAAAAAGCAAATTCTTCATTAAAACATTCTCCCATATCGAATGTGATCCAGTATACATCTGACCGATTTTTTAGATATACTGATAATCAGACAATCGATAACGCTTTTCAGACAGGTATCATGGGAAATTCAAAATTAGATATTTGGCACATTAGTGAATGCAATATAATTGAGCCTGAACTTATTGCATTTCGCCACGAACAAACCGCTGCACTCACTGAGTACAAGTCACACTCACACCCATTTGGGCAGATGCTGTATGTCGTGTGCGGTATTATGGAAATGGAAGTGGCTGGCAAGCACTACTTGGCACCGCCTGAATTTTGTATTTGGATCCCCGCGAATATTCCCCATGCTAGCTTTAATAAAGAAAGTGTCAAATTTCGCATCGTGGATTTCTCGCATGAATATAACGATGTATTAGCTCAGCGTCCGTGCGTGGTTCGTTTAAGTACGATATTTCAATCTATTATGACGGATATGTACCAGCGGGGTGTTGTTCAACCCGAAACAGAACAAGATTTGCGCCTTGCCCATGTTTTGATTGACCAATTCTCACTCTCCCCATGCCAAGACACTTATTTACCTGCCACCAAGGACAAATTTTTAGCACCGATTTTGCAAGAACTGCAAAACGACCCCGCAGATAACACCACGCTGGCCCAATGGGCAAAACGTTCTTATACCTCAGAGCGTACGCTATCAAGGCGCTGCCAACAAGAGCTCGGTATGTCGTTTAGTGAATGGCGGCAACGCTTACGTTATTTACATGCGGTGGCAGGCTTGGAAAGAGGAAAAAGCGTGCATGAAGTGGCGTTGGATGTGGGATATAGTTCGGCATCGGCATTTATTGCGATGTTCCAACAAATTTCAGGGGTGACACCTGACCGGTTCCGTGTGAAAGAATTTGCGATGGACGATAACTTTGGCCTGGAGCGCTAACTCTCGTAGGCATCTAGATTAAACCGTGGCAAAATATTGTGATACAGAGAAAAATTGTCAATCATTGGGACATACCGCGTGAAAATTTTAGTTGATGAAAATATGCCTTACGCTCAGGCACTGTTTAGTGAGCTAGGTGACGTTAAGGCCGTACCAGGGCGTCCGATCCCTGAACAAGAACTTATTGATGCAGATGCATTAATGGTTCGCTCCATCACCAAAGTCAATGAATCACTTTTGAATAAGACGCCGGTTAAATTTGTCGGTACCGCAACGGCAGGATTTGACCACGTGGACACGGCATGGTTGTCCACCGCCAATATTGGTTTTTCTTCTGCGCCGGGTTGTAATGCGATTGCGGTAGTGGAATACGTATTTTCCGCTTTATTACTGCTTGCGCAGCGCGATAACTTTGATTTACGGGATAAAACCGTTGGCATCGTGGGCGTCGGTAATGTGGGTGGCCGTTTAGCCACGCGCTTAAACGCATGGGGCGTGAAAACCGTGTTATGCGATCCACCACGCGCAGCAAAAGGCGAAGAAGGGCCATTTGTGGCTTTTGATGAGTTGCTGACTCAGGCCGATGTGCTGACTTTCCATACCCCACTGAATATGGCAGGGGAAGACCAAACCTTCCATTTGATGGACAAAACCCGCTTAGCGAACTTGCGTGAAGGGACTATTTTAATCAATGCTAGCCGTGGTGAAGTGGTTGATAATCAAGCGTTACTCGCAGTACTTCAACAAGGAAAAAAAATTAGTGTTGTGCTAGATGTTTGGGAGCCAGAACCTGATTTAAATACTGACTTACTCCATTTAGTCGATATCGGTACGCCACATATTGCAGGTTATACCTTAGAGGGGAAAGCGCGAGGAACGACACAAGTTTATGAAGCTTATTGCCAATTTCTCGGTAAATCGGCGCACGTTTCCCTCTCTTCGCTACTACCAAAACCTGATATCAGCGAATTAGCTCTTAATGGTAAATTAACGCAAAACCAGCTCAAAAGGTTAGTGCATCTAGTGTATGATGTGCGCCGTGATGATGCAGCACTTAGAGCTGTTGCTGGTATCAAAGGTGAATTTGATAAACTGCGCAAAAATTACCAAGAACGTCGTGAGTGGTCATCCCTGAGCGTGATTTGTGATGACCCGCAAACAGCCACTTTACTCACCGAGCTCGGTTTTAAGGCGAACTTAATTCACCAATCATAGATTTCAGTAAGATGAACATCTGATTAAATGACTTCAATTATTGAGGTCATTTAATTTTTTATTTTTTAGAGGAATAGCCATGACTGAAGGTTGGAATATTGCAGTATTGGGGGCAACCGGTGCTGTGGGTGAAGCAATAATTTCACTGTTACAAGAAAGAGAATTCCCAGTCGGCGAGCTGTATTTACTGGCCAGTGAACGCAGTGCGGGGGAGAGCGTACGTGTTAATGGTAAAAGTATTCAAGTCAACGATGCCAAAGACTTCGATTGGTCACAAGCACAAATGGCTTTCTTCGCGGCAGGCGAAGCGGCAACGCTGCAATACGCAGAGTCCGCGGCACAAGATGGCTGCATTGTGATTGATACCAGCGGTGTATTTGCACAAGAACCTGATGTGCCATTAATTGTACCTGGCGTGAATCCGCAAGTATTAGCGGATTACCGTAATCGCAATATTATTTCGTTAGCAGATAGCGCAGTTAGCCAATTATTGACAGCAATTAAACCGTTAGTAGATGCCGCAGGTTTAGGCCGTATTACATTAACCAATATGCTATCAGTTTCAAGCTACGGTAAAGCGGCGGTAGATGAACTGGCAGGGCAAAGTGCACGTTTATTGAACGGAATTCCTGCGGAAGAAGGGCGTTTTAGTAAGCAATTAGCCTTTAATATGCTGCCGCTATTGGCGGATATGGAAGGCAGTGTCGTACATGAGCGCCGCTTAGTTGAACAGGTGCGTAAAGTGTTGCAGGACGATGGCTTACCTGTTGCAGTCAGTTTTATCCAATCCCCTGTTTTTTATGGTAATGCACAAGTTGTCCATTTAGAAACACTGCGCCCGATTAGCGCCGAAGAAGCGAACGATGAATTTGAACGTTTTGATGATATTCAGGTCTCAGAAGAGGGTGATTATCCAACGCAAGTGACAGATGCATCAGGTAACGACCTGCTTAGCATTGGCTGTGTGCGCAATGACTATGGTATTCCCGAAATCTTACAGTTTTGGTCAGTCGCGGACAACGTGCGTTTCGGTGGGGCATTAATGGCAGTTGAAACAGCGGAAAAACTCGCTCAGGAGCTGTTTTACTGATGTCCGAGTCAACAAAGTTGCATCGTATCGCGTTAGGTATTGAATACAACGGCAGTCGGTATTTTGGTTGGCAACGCCAGCAAGAAGTAAAAAGTGTGCAAGGTTGCCTTGAAGAGGCCTTGTCGAAAATCGCTGCTGAACCGATTGGCGTATTTTGTGCGGGTCGGACAGACGCAGGTGTTCACGCAACAGGGCAAGTTGTGCATTTTGAAACGTCAGTTGAGCGTAAAGAAGCTGCTTGGACGATGGGCGTTAACACGCATTTACCGCCAGATATTGCGGTACGTTGGTGCCAACCTGTGGGTGATGAGTTCCATGCGCGTTTTAGTGCAACGGCGCGTCGTTATCGCTACGTGATTTTTAATCACCGCTATCGGCCTGCCATCTTATCCAGTGGTGTGACGCATTTTCATTATCCACTGGATGAAAAACGGATGCACGAAGCGGCGCAAGCACTGATAGGCGAGCGTGATTTCACGTCATTCAGAGCAGTCCAGTGTCAGTCTAGAACACCTTGGCGTAATGTTATGCACGTCAATGTGAGCCGCCACGGCAATTATGTGGTGGTGGATATTAAAGCCAATGCGTTTGTACACCATATGGTGAGAAACATTGTTGGTAGTTTGTTGGAGATTGGTTGTGGCAATCAAGAGATTGATTGGATGGCTCATCTTCTTGAATTAAAAGACCGAACGAAAGCTGCCGCCACGGCAAAAGCGGAGGGGCTCTATTTGGTCAGTGTGGATTATCCAGAGAAATTTGCGCTTCCCAGTCATGTCATGGGGCCTCTTTTTCTCGAAGATGAACTGATGTAAATCGACGTTAACTTTATCTCATAATTACAGCAAATAGCACGGATGCTATTATTAATGAGGATTATATGGAATTTATCAGTTTTATTATCGACTTTATTTTACATATTGATGTGCACCTCGCTGAACTGGTCAGAGATTATGGCACGTGGGTATATGGTATTCTGTTCCTGATCCTATTTTGCGAAACAGGGTTAGTGGTCACACCATTTTTGCCAGGAGATTCGTTATTATTTGTTGCGGGCGCTATTTCGTCCTTGGACAGTAATGAACTCAACGTGCATTTAATGGTGGCGTTAATGATTACCGCAGCAATTATTGGCGATGCGGTAAACTATACGATTGGGCGTATTTTTGGTGAAAGATTATTTAAAAATCCGGATTCAAAGATTTTTCGTCGTGTTTATTTAGATAAAACCCATGCGTTTTATGAAAAACACGGTGGTAAGGCAATTATACTGGCGCGTTTCGTGCCGATAGTCAGAACTTTTGCACCTTTCGTTGCAGGAATGGGCAAAATGTCTTATCGTCACTTTGCATTTTATAATGTGACGGGCGCATTTATTTGGGTATTATTATTTACTTATGCAGGGTATTTCTTCGGTGAATTACCGTTCGTACAAAAGAATTTGAAATTACTGATAGTCGCGATTATCTTTGTTTCAATTCTGCCGGGGGTGATTGAAATTATTCGTCATCGTCGGATTGCTGCAAAAGAAAAGCGTGCGGCAGCGCAAAAAATCGATAACCACTAAGTGGTTTAAAAAGTTTTTATCTACAGTGAGATATCATTGTGGTTTAATGGCAAAAAATTACATACTGGTGATAACCAGAGTGAAACAGACAAAAAGGTCCATTAATGAGCTGGATTGAAAAAATTTTAAAGAAAGGTAACTTGACCCAATCACACAAAGCCAACATCCCTGAAGGGGTTTGGACTAAATGCGATAGCTGTGGACAAGTTTTATACGGTGCTGAGTTAGAACGCAATTTATCTGTGTGTCCAAAATGTGACCACCATATGCGTATCCATGCCCGTCAGCGCTTAGAAACTTTCCTTGATGAAAATTCTACGACAGAACTCGGTAGCGAACTTGAGCCAAAAGATATTCTCAAGTTTAAGGATTCCAAAAAATATAAAGACCGTATTACAGCAGCGCAGAAAGAAACGGGTGAAAAAGATGCGATGGTGGTGATGAAAGGCACACTGAAAGGGATGCCTGTTGTTGCTGCTGCGTTTGAATTCTCTTTTATGGGCGGTTCAATGGCTTCCGTCGTCGGAGCGCGTTTTGTCCGTGCGGTAGAACAAGCGTTGGAAGATAATTGCCCACTCGTGTGTTTCTCATCAAGTGGTGGCGCGCGTATGCAAGAAGCGTTGTTATCGTTGATGCAAATGGCGAAAACCAGTGCCGCTTTAGCAAAAATGCAAGAACGCGGTTTACCGTATATTTCAGTGCTAACTGACCCAACCATGGGCGGTGTTTCAGCAAGTTTAGCGATGCTGGGTGATATCAACGTGGCAGAGCCTAAAGCGCTGATCGGCTTCGCAGGCCCTCGTGTTATCGAACAAACCGTGCGTGAAAAGTTACCGCAAGGCTTCCAGCGTAGTGAATTCTTACTGGAAAAAGGCGCGATTGATATGATCGTCCGACGCCCTGAAATGCGTGATCGTCTGGCTGAAATTTTGGCGATGTTAACGAATAAGCCAAGTTTTAATGAAACGCCAATCATTGTGGCAGAAACAGTAGAAATCGACCTGAATGCTATTGATGAGATCAGTGCCGAAGAACCAGAAAAGGATTCTGCAAAGCATAAAAAAGATGATGAGTAATTTAATCATTCCTACAGCCAAGTCTCCTTTGGAGGCTTGGCTTTCTTATCTCACTGACCTGCATAGTCAAAACATTGACATGGGGTTGGAACGAGTCGGTCAAGTTGCTCGGCACATGAACTTGACGCAACCTGCTCCTCGCGTTATCACCGTCACAGGTACCAACGGAAAAGGCACCACTTGCCATACGCTAGAATCAATTTTGATGGCAGCGGGGCTAAAAGTGGGGGTTTACAGCTCGCCACATTTGGTGCGCTACACTGAACGTGTACGTATTCAAGGGCAGGAGCTTTCCGAGTCTGATTTCTGCGAAGCTTTCGCGACTATTGAAGCACAACGTAAAAATATTTCGCTTACGTACTTTGAATATGGCACGTTGGCTGCACTACAATTATTTAAGCAAGCTCATTTAGATATCGTTATCTTAGAAGTGGGCTTAGGTGGGCGTTTAGATGCCACCAACGTAGTGGATGCAGATATCGCTGCGATTACCAGTATTGCTCTGGACCACACGGATTGGCTGGGTTCCGATCGTGAACATATCGGTCATGAAAAAGCAGGTATTTTTCGTCCAGGACGCTATGGTGTGGTGGGTGAACCTGATATGCCAGAGTCGATTGGGAAATATGCAGACAACATTGGCACCCATTTATTCCGCCGTGGCGTTGACTGGCAATACAGTGAGCAAGCAGCGAGTTGGTCTTGGCAGAGTTCGCAACGTGAGTGGCATAATCTTCCATTACCAAATGTGCCACTGGCGAATGCGGCAACGGCATTAGGTGTAATTAGCTGTTTACTGCAAATTGATGCAGATATTGCAAAAAAAGTCACAGATGCTGCCATTTATCAAGGTTTAAAATTAGCTCAATTGCCGGGGCGTTTCCAAATTATTGGTGATAAACCATTAATGATTTTGGATGTGGCACATAATCCTCATGCAGCGGGGTATTTAGTCAGTAAATTAGCTGGCTTACCTGCAGTTGATGGCCGTCGCATTCGTGCGGTTGTTGGGATGCTCGGTGATAAAGACATTAAAGGCACGCTTGAGTGTTTATCGCAGCAGGTGACTGACTGGTATCTCGCACCATTAACAGAATTTAGAGGGGCTGATGTGGCTCAATTGAGCCAGCATGTACAGCAAGCTAATCTGTTTGATTGTGTTGAAAAAGCATGGCAGCAAGCTTGTGTTGAGGCGCAAGAACAAGACGTGATTGTAGTTTGTGGGTCATTCCACACTGTCGCTCATGTCATGATGTTATTAGAAAACCAAAAAGGATAGTGCTGGTGGCTAGTAAATTTCAAAATCGTCTTGCTGGCGTCATCGTACTGGTTGCAGCAGGGGTCATCGTCCTTCCTGCACTTCTTGATGGCGATAAGAAATATAATGAAAGTGAATTTGCGGCCATTCCTATTATCCCGAAGCCAGGTGATGAAGAAGATATCGAAGCAATTGCACCGTTAGCACATAATAGTGCGAACGCATCTTCGGAAGGGGCTTCTGAGGCTATGTTATCAGAAGCGATTACCCAGCAGCAAAATGAACAAGTCGCGGCAAACGTCCCTGCGACAGTTGAGCCAATAAAACCAGAGCCTAAACCAGAACCTAAGCCGGAACCAAAACCACAGCCGAAACCTGAACCAAAGCCGGAACCAAAACCAGAGGTTAAACCTGAGCCGCAAGGCAAAGCATTTGTTGTTCAAGTCATTGCTCTAAACAATGCCAGCAAGGTTGAGGAGATTGTCGCGAAGCTGCGGTTATCGGGTTATCAAGTGTATACCGTTCCAGCAAGACCGGTGAACAATAAACTCACGCGTATTTATGTCGGCCCAGAGGCATCACGGCAGAAGCTAGAAGCCGCGCTTCCTGAACTTAACGCGATAACAGGAACAAAAGGGATAATTCAAACATTCAAACCCTAATAAATAGAATCAATAATCCCTAAAAGGTAAGGGGATTTAGTAACTTACTGCGGCGATTATGATTTTTTCTTTTCGCCGTTATTTTTTGTAAATTGATAGAAAAATGGTTACGCAAACGTTTTCGTTTTCTGTTAGAATGCACTTCGCTGATGTCGTGAGTGCGAATTTTGGATGAGATATGGTCTGGATAGATTACGCAATTATCGCCATTATTGGCTTCTCGGCACTGGTTAGTTTGATCCGTGGTTTTGTTCGTGAAGCATTATCACTGGTGACATGGGGTTGTGCATTTTTTGTCGCAAGTACATTTTACCCTTATTTAGCGGACTATTTTACCCGCTTTGAGGACGTACTGGTGCGAAATGGCATTGCAATCGCCGCCTTATTTATTGCCACATTAATTGTGGGCGCGGTGGTGAACTATGTGATCAGCTCTTTAGTGCAAAAAACTGGGTTATCAGGCACAGATCGTGTTCTGGGGATTTGCTTCGGTGCGCTACGCGGTGTGTTGATTGTATCGGCCTTGCTGTTTTTTCTCGATACCTTTACACCGCTTCCTCAAAGTGAGGATTGGCAGCGTTCAGAGTTTATTCCACAGTTCAGTCATATTATCAGGTGGTTTTTTGACTACCTGCAAAATGCGTCAAGTTTCCTACCGGAGAACATTTCTCCGTCTGGCTGATGAGGAAAGACCAAATGTGCGGTATTGTCGGGATCGCTGGTGTTACACCAGTTAACCAATCAATTTATGATGCTTTAACAGTGCTTCAGCACCGTGGGCAGGATGCAGCAGGTATTGCCACTATTGATGGCAAAAATAATATTCGTTTACGTAAAGCAAATGGCCTTGTGAAAGATGTGTTTGAAACTCGCCATATGCTTCGGTTACAAGGTTGTATGGGATTAGGGCATGTCCGTTATCCAACAGCAGGCAGCTCCAGTGCCTCGGAAGCACAGCCTTTTTACGTAAATTCACCATTCGGTATCACACTTGCTCATAATGGTAATCTGACAAACGCACACGAACTTACGCGAAGTTTGTTTGAAACGGCACGTCGCCATGTTAATACGACTTCAGATTCTGAGATTTTACTCAATGTGCTGGCGTATGAATTAGACAGATTTGATCATTTTCCCCTTGAACCCGATAACGTTTTCAGTGCAGTGGCTGCGATGCACAAAAAACTGCGTGGTGCTTATGCATGTGTCGCTCTGATTATTGGTCATGGTATGTTAGCGTTTCGTGACCCGCACGGTATTCGTCCATTAGTGTTAGGACGCCGTATTACAGAGAGTGGCGAACATGAGTATATGGTCGCTTCTGAAAGTGTCGCACTCGATACATTAGGTTTTGAATTTTTACGTGATGTGGCACCTGGCGAAGCGGTATATGTCACTGAAAAAGGTCAATTATTCACACGTCAATGTTCTGATAACCCTCAATTGACGCCATGTATTTTTGAATACGTCTATTTTGCTCGCCAAGATTCATTCATCGACAAAGTATCGGTCTATAACGCCAGATTACGTATGGGCCAAAAGCTCGGTGCAAAAATTGCGCGTGAGTGGGAAGACTTAAATATCGATGTCGTTATCCCAATTCCAGAAACGTCTTGCGATATTGCGTTAGAAATCGCCCATATATTAAATAAACCGTATCGCCAAGGTTTTGTGAAAAATCGTTATGTTGGCCGTACGTTTATCATGCCAGGTCAGCAAGAACGGCGTAAATCTGTTCGCCGTAAACTGAATGCCAACCGAGCTGAGTTTCGTGACAAAAACGTGTTATTAATTGACGATTCCATTGTTCGGGGCACAACCTCAGAGCAAATTGTTGAACTAGCGCGCGAAGCTGGTGCAAAGAATGTCTATTTCGCCTCTGCGGCGCCTGAGGTTCGCTTCCCGAACGTCTATGGTATTGATATGCCAAATGCGAACGAGTTGATTGCACATGGTCGTGAAGTGGATGAAATTCGCAAATTAATTGGTGCGGATGGGTTAATTTTCCAAGACTTATCAGACTTAGTTGATGCTGTTCGTGAAGAAAATCCAGAAATTACGGAGTTTGAATGTTCCGTATTTGATGGGATTTATGTTACCAAAGACATTGACCAAGGTTATTTAGACTATTTGGAAAACTTGCGAAAAGACGACGAGCTGAAGTTAAAAGATAAGAGTGAAGTCGAAGATTTGGAAATTTACAACGAAGGCTAAAATTCTCGTCATATTTTGACCTACAGCGTTGTTGGCTTCACAAAATCGCCCTAGTCACGTAGTTATCTACGCTCCTAGGGTCTCATTTGCTTGCCGCCTAGCTGTAGTCCAAACTATTTAGAGAATTGTGTGTGCCGTCTCGTGATAACCTAGAATCTTTAGAGGATTAAGGTTGG
>NZ_JAGSPI010000003.1:0-367202 GCF_020381325.1 Providencia vermicola | reverse complement strand
CCTAGTCACGTAGTTATCTACGCTCCTAGGGTCTCATTTGCTTGCCGCCTAGCTGTAGTCCAAACTATTTAGAGAATTGTGTGTGCCGTCTCGTGATAACCTAGAATCTTTAGAGGATTAAGGTTGGTATTTATAGGCTACAGCGTTGTTGGCTTCACAAAATCGCCTAGTCACGTAGTTATCTACGCTCCTAGGGTCTCATTTGCTTGCCGCCTAGCTGTAGTCCAAACTATTTAGAGAATTGTGTGTGCCGTCTCGTGATAACCTAGAATCTTTAGAGGATTAAGGTTGGTATCTATAGGCTACAGCGTTGTTGGCTTTATTTAGCTAACAAGATACATACTTCTGTATGCTCTTTGGTGTAATTTCTTTGCCATAGGCTGTTACTCAAACTCACTAGAAATTGACGCCTCATAGGTTTACGTTATTTTTCTATCATTGCGTTAAATAAACGAATAAGTTGCAGTTATATCTGATTTAAAATTCGAAAGAATCAAGTAGGCTAGAAAGAAATTAACAACCTATTTGGAGCGAGAGATGGCTGACTTCAATTCCCTTCCTGATGTTATAAAACCCTTCATAGATAAAATTAAAGCAACAAAAAAATCCCTTGTTGAAATGACCCTAACACCAACAGAAGAATATGTGTGGTGGGAAAGTCGTGTAGGCGGGTTGCCATACTTGCCTTTGAACGAACCTTACCCTATCGATAGTGAGGGAATTCCATTAAAACTGCTCGCACAAATCAACTTTGCACAAATGCCTAAGCTGGCAAACTACCCAGAAAAAGGGCTGTTGCAGTTTTTTATCGGTGGGGATGATTTGTATGGCGCTAATTTTGAAGACCGCCAAAAACAAGCGGATTTTCGCGTTATCTACCGTGAAAATGTGACTGAAGATGCCGCGCAATTAACCCAAGATTTTTCTGCTGTTATCGCAGCACAGTCTGATGATTACTACACACCCATAGACCAAACTTGCGCCATCGAATTTACTCTGACAGAGCAATATATCAGCATTGATGATTTCCAATTCGGGCAAAAAATATTAGGCGTTGATAACCTCTATGACTACGAAGACCAGTTTGAAGGTGAAGATTTTTATGATGACTGGGTTGAGCCATACAGTGATGCCTTTGCGTCAGGGGCGCATTGTATTGGTGGCTATCCATTCTTTACACAATCAGACCCAAGAGAGTATGAAGAAGATATTCAGCAATATGAGTTGCTCCTACAAATAAACAGCGACTATGAAGTCGGGATCCTGTGGGGAGACATTGGTGTAGGGAATTTCTTTATTCATCCCGAAGATTTGAAGAAAAGGGATTTTAGCAAGGTGGTGTATAACTGGGATTGTGGCTGATCTCCCTAAAATCCTCGTCATCTTTTAGGCTGTCGCGGTGTTGGCTGCGCTCAGTCACCCAAGTCACAGACTACAGTATGCTCCTTGGGATGACTTCTCTTGCCGCCTAGCGACAACCTAAAATCTTTAGAGGATGAGATTGGCGTCTTTATGCTGTCGTGGTGTTGGCTGCGCTCAGTCACCCAAGTCACAGACTACAGTATGCTCCTTGGGATGACTTCTCTTGCCGCCTAGCGACAACCTAAAATCTTTAGAGGAATAGATTGGTACCTTTATGCTGTCGCGGTGCTGGCCGCGCTCAGCCACCTAAGTCATATACGACTATATGCTCCTTGGAATGACTTCTCTTACCGCCTAGCGACAACCTAAAATCTTTAGAGGATGAGATTGGTACCTTTATGCTGTCGCGGTGTTGGCCGCACTCAGTCACCCAAGTCACATACTATTGTATGCTCCTTGGGATGACTTCTCTTGCCGCCTAGCGACAACCTAAAATCTTTAGAGGATTAGATTGGTACCTTTATGCTGTCGCGGTGTCGGCCGCACTCAGTCACCCAAGTCACATACTATTGTATGCTCCTTGGGATGACTTTTCTTGCCGCCTAGTTGTCATCCAAACTATTTAGAGAATAGTTTTCGTCAGCGTGTTTTCATCAGTATTGGTGGCAACCTGACATATTCGGCATATTGATTATTCGATAGGGGCCAACAATGGCGTGTAATTTAGTATATAATCTTCAAAAATTACCGTGGATTGGGCAGAGAAATGAAAAAACTGATAATTGGGTTAACAGGGGCAAGTGGGGCGATTTATGGCGTCAGGTTGCTCGAGGTGTTAAAACCCGTTACACAGGTTGAAACCCATTTGGTGATGAGTGCGGCTGCCCGCCAAACATTAGCGCTGGAAACGCAATACAGCGTGAAAGACGTACAGCAACTTGCTGATTTTAATTACGATAGCCGCGATATTGCAGCAGCTATTTCGTCAGGCTCCTTTCGTACTGCAGGCATGGTAATTATGCCCTGTACCATGAAAACTCTTTCTGGCATTGTTCATAGCTATACCGACACCTTAGTGACAAGGGCGGCAGATGTGGTACTCAAAGAGGGGAAAAAATTAGTCCTCGGGGTACGTGAAACACCTTTACATGTAGGCCACTTGAAACTAATGGTGCAAGCAGCTGAAATGGGCGCAGTCATCATGCCGCCCATGCCCGCGTTTTATCATCAACCTCAATCCATTCAAGATATTGTCAATCAAACGGTTAACCGTGTACTCGACCAATTTGATATTGAACTTGAACAAGATTTATTTAATCGCTGGCAAGGGGCCAAATAAGTTAAGATAGTATTTATGTTTTGTCATTAAGTGTTCTTGAGCCAAACATAACATTAGGGTCAGTATTAAGATTAAAATTATCCATAGAAATACCAGGTGCTATAGGGTAAATATTGCCTTTTTTATCAATAAAAATGTCTTCATCCGTTTTTTTTAATATCGCCAGGTTACTTTGTATCACTTGATGAAGGATGGGGGTCTCAATGTTCGACGAGTAGATGGTTTTTTGTTTTTTATTATTTGATTGAGTGTAATGAAACGCTAATGTCACAAGATGGCTTTTCTTGTCAAAATTACGATGAACAATGCGATAAATTTTGTTTTTTAGTATCAAGTTTTTGAATGATTTCCTTTTAAATTTTACTTCAAAGTTATCTAATGCAAGTAATTTATTTATTTTTAAATTACTATCAAAAACCTTTTTTTTATTATGATTATTTAAACTTGGGTCTATCCTATTAAGTTTAACAAGTGAAATTTGATAATGCGAGTTGCTATCTTTTATAAATTTATATTTCTCATGTTCATCCATAAAGTTTTTTAGAAAATAAGTGAAATCATCAAAGTTATCAGATTGATAAATACCTTCATTTGGGTCAAAGAATTGATAGATTTCACTTTGTTTGCTTTTCTTAATGTTAATTGCACAAGCATGGTTAGGGCTTAAAAATATATAATTTTGATTGTCATCTTTGCATTCTTTAATTGCATCCATAAAATCATTTAATTTTGTTATTTCTTCATACTCATCCAGTATTTTTATACTGGGAGTTAAGTTTTGTTGATTGTTTTTAGCTAGCCAGCTTTTTTCTATTTTTTTACTTGTGGAAATTTGCATTAAATCTAATAGTCTATTAATTTTTATTTGATTTTCCTCTTTGTTTATGGCTGATTCAATAATACCGGATGCTTCTTTTTGTGTGTCAGTATCTGGACTTAAAATTTCACTTGAACGCAATGAATATATTTTTTTTGCACATTTACTGTTGTCAGAAATTAATGGTGCTATAGTTATTTTAAACATTCTATTTTCCTTACCTTCACACCTGTTAATATTTTCATTTAAGGCTAGCTCTATTAATTTCAAAAAGTTTTTTTCTTTAAGGATAGGTGAGGATAATGGGATGTGTAGTGATAAATTATAATTATTTGCTGAATTGCATCGTAATTTTTGTATATCAAAGATTTCTTTAAGTAGTTTATTCCCTTGTTTAATTGCATGTTTTTTTTCAGTGTGGTTTTTATAATCTGAAATAGATGCCATCGTTAAATTACCGCGTTTTTTGGGTATCATTTTTTCGTTAGTTTTAACATTATCGAAGTAGTTATTGTAAATATTGATATAGTCTTGTTCTAAACCTTTATCACTATAGTGTAAGAATTTGACAGATGCACCATAACAAAAACCGAGGAAAGGCTCTTTTGAGTTTGTAATTTTCAAAATGTTTTCTTGGAACAATTTAGAGTCATCGGTTTTTAAAAAATTTAAAAATTTTGATTGAATAAAGGGAGTTTTACTCAATGAAGTTATTTGGGCAGGCATGATGGTATCCTTAATTTATTTAATAAATAGATACCATAATTATGTTTTCTATTTGTATCTTTCAAATATCAATGATTTTTTATTAAATATATGTAGTGGATATAATTGAACATGATTTTCACAAGCATTTTCATAGGAATGCGTGGAAACCATCTCGTTATATTAATATCACGAGATGGTAGAGATATGAGTCTATTAGGTGCATTAAAAGAGGGTTAGTTTTCCTTGGGAACCAATAAGTCTTCTAATGCGATTTTCAACTCGATAAATTCGAATTCAAACCCAGCCTCTTCTAGACGTTTAGGAATTGCTTGCTGCCCGCCCAATACTAAGGCTGCAGATTCGCCTAAAATAGCTTTGATCACAAAAGCAGGGGTACGAACAAAAGAAGGGCGGTTGAGGACATCCCCTAAAATAGCCGTGAATTGGTCATTATGCACAGGATAAGGCGCAGTCATATTGAAAGGGCCGGAAAGCACTGGGGTAGTGAGTAAAAAATAAATCGCATTGACCATATCGTTGATATGTATCCAAGGCATGTATTGTTTACCATGACCAATTGGCCCACCTGCACCCATTTTAAAAATTGGCAGAATTTTACCCAAGACTCCACCATTAGGGGACAATACGAGCCCTGTACGTAGTAAACACACACGTGTTTTATCGGAAGATGCATTTTCTGCAAGCGCTTCCCAATGCTGGGCTAGTTGATGGGTAAATTCATCATGAGGTTGTTCGTCTTCAGTGACAACAATTTGGCCTTGGTCACCATAGTAGCCAACAGCAGAGCCCGATAAAAAGACGGACGGTGGCGTTTCACTGGCCATAATGAGTTCTGTCAGTCGTTGGGTGATTTTCCAACGGCTATCACAAAGGCGCTTTTTCTGCTCATCAGTCCAACGTTTTTCGGCAATGGGCTCACCAGCTAAGTTGATAACAGCATCGAAGCCGTTGAGGTTATTGATGTCGTTTAAAGATGTCCAGCATTCGACAGCTTTACAGAAATGACTGTACACTTTTTGCGGTGAACGGCTCAATACGGTGACTTTATGGTCAAGGGAGATTAACTTTTGGACTAAAGGGGTACCGATTAGCCCTGTGCCGCCTGTTATGAGTATTTTCATTGCCATCCCCGTATCCCCGTCATATTTCAAACCGCAGCGTTGTTGTCTGCACTCAGTAGCTTAAGTCACATACTTGTGTATGCTCCTCATCCCCGTCATATTTCAAACCGCAGCGTTGTTGTCTGCACTCAGTTACCTTAGTCACATACTTGTGTATGCTCCTAAGGACGCCTTCGTTTGACGCCTAGCTGCAATTTGAACTATTTAGGGGATGGATCCCACATGTTATTCAAACCGCAGCGTTGTTGTCTGCACTCAGTTACCTTAGTCACATACTTGTGTATGCTCCTAAGGATGCCTTCGTTTGACGCCTAGCTGCAATTTGAACTATTTAGGGGATGGATCCCACATGTTATTCAAACCGCAGCGTTGTTGTCTGCACTCAGTTACCTTAGTCACATACTTGTGTATGCTCCTAAGGATGCCTTCGTTTGACGCCTAGCTGCAATTTGAACTATTTAGGGGATGGATCCCACATGTTATTCAAACCGCAGCGTTGTTGTCTGCACTCAGTTACCTTAGTCACATACTTGTGTATGCTCCTAAGGATGCCTTCGTTTGACGCCTAGCTGCAATTTGAACTATTTAGGGGATGGATCCCGCGTGTTATTCAAACCGCAGCGTTGTTGTCTGCACTCAGTTACCTTAGTCACATACTTGTGTATGCTCCTAAGGATGCCTTCGTTTGACGCCTAGCTGCAATTTGAACTATTTAGGGGATGGATCCCGCATGTTATTCAAACCGTAGCGTTGTTGACTGCGTTCAGTTACCTAACTGATATCTTGCTAAGTTCAAGTCATAGCGCTAATACAATGTTTCCATAGGTTTTATGATTTAACTATAGCACCTGTGAGCACAAATTGTGTGATTTGATTACGTTATCTCAAAAATGCTAAAAGCTCTATGAGCATTGTGATAATAAGTGCTTATTTGTGATAGCAACCAAATGCAAATTGGGCTAGGATCAACGATTAAGTGCGAGTCAAAGCCCGTTGTATTGTCTGACATGTCGTGGCAATCAGTCTATGACATAAGCTATTTTATAAAAGGTTTACAGGATGGAACAACAAACCGAAGTCGTCGAATGGGTCGATATTGTCGATGAGGACAATAACGTTATTGCTCAGGCAACCCGCAGCCAAATGCGTGCTGAAAACTTACGGCATCGTGCGACGTATATTGTTGTGCATGATGGAATGGGGAAGATCTTAGTCCAGCGACGCACTGATATTAAAGATTTCCACCCTGGTTTTTTAGATGCCACAGCAGGTGGTGTTGTTACCCAAGGTGAAAATATTCTTGATTCAGCAAAACGTGAAGCGGAAGAAGAACTGGGTATCGCAGGTGTACCATTTGCAGAGCATGGTCATTTTTATTTCGAAGATGAGCATTGCCGCGTGTGGGGTGGATTATTTAGCTGTGTTAGCCATGGCCCTTTCGCACTGCAAGAGTCAGAAGTGGTTGAGGTAAGTTGGCTTACACCAAAAGAAATCAGCGCACGTTGTGATGAATTTACACCTGATTCATTAAAAGCGCTTTCTTTATGGCTCACTCGTAACAATGAGTCCGAAAAAGCCATCACTTGTGCTGAAAACTTATAATCTCCCAGATTTAAATCGTAAAAGGACTATTTTCTGTAGTCCTTTTCATTTTTTCGCCAAAATTCAAATCTCTAGCAAGGTTAATTTTTGACTAATATATAACTATTAGTTATATCCAACTTACACCTTACACGATGTATTCATTTCAACTCTCGATATAATAAGCGAACTTATTATTTCACTTGTCATATTGTGAATTTATTTAGCGATACAGAACGACGGATTGAGAAAATAACAATGACAATTCAAAAAACAGAGTCACTTTTAAAGCAACAACACCTTGAAAACGTAACAAATAAAGCTCGTGAAATTATGGAGCGTGATGGCATTGAAGCGCTAATTGCCACAGTTGGTGATAATTTTTATCATTTAACAGGGTTTGCAAGCTTCTTTATGTACACTTTTAGGCAGACAGGCTCCGCCATTGCAGTGATTTTCCGTGACCCCACGGTAAAATCACTGGTGATTATGAATGAGTTTGAAGCAGCGAACTTAAGCTTACAAATGCCAAATGCGCAAATTAAAACCTTTCCAATTTGGGTGGATGTTGACGACCCTTATAACCCTGAGAATGGCCGAGTAGTCAAAGAAAGGCCGATCAATAGCCCTGTTGAAACCATTTTTAATTTATTAAAAGATGCATTGTCAGATGCTGGGGTTTATGGCAAACCAGTTGCAATTGAATTAAATCAAATCACTCATACGGGTAAAACTTGGTTGGATAAAGTGATCCCAAGCCTCAATCTTGTTGATTCTTCTCCACTATTTAATGAGCTTCGTATGATTAAAAGTGAGTGGGAAATAACGCATTTAAGAAAATCTGCACAAATCACCGAAGCAGGGATTGAAGCGGCAAGTAAGCTCATTCGTGTTGGCTGCACATCCGCGGAATTAACCGCCGCTTTTAAAGCGAAAGTAATGTCTTTTCCTGAAACCAATTACAGTCGTTTTCACTTAATTTCAGTAGGAAGTGATTTTTCACCTAAAATGTTGCCAGACAATGTGCCTGCAAAAGAAGGGGACTTAATTAAGTTTGATTGTGGTGTGGATGTTGCTGGATATGGTGCCGATATTGCACGTACCTTTGTGGTAGGTAAACCCAATGAAAAGGTGAGTGCGATTTACCAAACGATATTAAAAGGTCATCAATATATGTTGAGTCGTATTGCGCCAGGAGTTGCGTTGAGTGACGTATTTAACGAAACCATGGCACTAATTCGCTCATCAGGTTTACCGCATTATAATCGTGGCCATTTAGGGCACGGTGATGGCGTGTTTGTTGGTTTAGAAGAAGCACCTTTTGTCAGCGCTGCAACCACCGAACTGTTCCGCGCAGGGATGGTCATGAGTTTGGAAACACCTTATTACGGTATTGGTATCGGTGGAATCATGATTGAAGACATGTTACTGATTACAGAAGAGGGTGTTGAAATGTTAAGTCATTTACCTCGCGAATTGATTTCTTTCGAATAATAAAAATAAGGATTCTTTATGAGATGGTATCACTACCTCGTTATTTTCCCTGTATTGGCATTAACCGTGGGGATTTATTATGCAAATGAGGTTGAGCCCTTTGTAATGGGGTTACCTTTTTTGATGTTTTGGATTGTGGCATGGGTGATAGTGACAGCACTTATCATGTTATTAATTAATGTGTTAGACAATAAAAACCTTAAGGAAACGTCATGAGTTCCGCATTAATTATTATTACGGTATTTTTCCTTTTCAGTATTTATTTGGCGATTAGAGCGAAAAAGGGAAAAACCATGGATCATGAAGGATGGTCTGTGGGGGGGCGAAGCTACGGGGCGCTGCTCGTTTTCTTACTGAGTGCAGGGGAAATCTACACCACCTTTACGTTTCTGGGTGGAAGTGGTTGGGCATATGGTAAAGGCCCAGCAATCCTCTACACCTTGGCGGTAAATGCGTTTATGGGGATTTTTCTATATTGGGTGCATCCGCGGGTTTGGCGCTTTGCAAAAGATAACGATGTTAGAACTATCTCTGAATTATTTACCAAGAAATACAATAGCCAAGGGCTTGGGTTATTAATTAGCTTAATCTCTATTGCGGCAATGGTGCCCTTATTTGTTCTGCAGCTTAAAGGCCTTGGCATTATTGTTTCACAAGCATCTTATGGTGCGATCCCTGCAGATATGGCGATTTGGATTGGGATTATTGCTGTTACGCTGTTTGTGATGATTTCAGGTATTCATGGGTCAGCTTGGACATCCGCACTGAAAGATTTAATGATCTTAATTGTTGTGGTGTTTATTGGGATTTATATTCCGTTGCATTATTACGGCAGCTTTGGCGATATGTTTAAAGCCATTGATACCGCTATGCCGAGCTTCTTAACCTTCCCAAAAACAGGGCTGAATATTCCTTGGTATATTTCCACAATATTCCTATCTGTTGTGGCCTATTTTTGCTGGCCTCACTATATGGCGGCGGTATTTACCGCTAAAGATGAAAAATCACTTAAGCGAAATAGTATTTTAATTCCAGCGTATAGCTTGATTATGCTTTTTGCCTTTTTTGTTGGTTATGCGGCGATATTGCAAATTCCACACCTTGAAGGTTCAGCTGTGGATTTATCGCTATTTGAAATATCGAAAGAGACGTTTTCACCTGTTGTGGTTGGTTTTATCGGTGCAGCAGGGATGTTAACTGCCTTAGTGCCAGGTTCGATGCTGCTATTAACGACCTCCAATATGTTGGCGGGCGTGGTACAAAAAGCGGTGGGTGCGAGTGAAGAAAAGCGTCAGTCTGGTATCTATGCGCGCTATATGGTGCCATTAGTGGCATTAGTCAGTTTGTACTTTATTTTTCATAGTAATGACACGTTAGTGGCAATTATGCTGCTCGGTGTGAATATTGTAGCGCAATTTTTCCCTGCGTTATTGATGAGTTTCAAACAGCATAACCCAATGACATCAGCAGGTGCGATTTGTGGTATTGCAGCGGGGGTATTATTCCTTGCTTTCACCTATATTGAAAAAATATCGTTAGCACAACTCTTCCCATGGCTAGGGGAAGGCTTAAGTTATATGAATATCGGTATTGCTGCATTTATTCTGAATATTATTGTGGCTGTTGTTGTTTCGTTATTGACCCGAAGAAAATAAATTAAAGCTAGGGTGGTGAACTAAACTCACCACCCTAGCTTAATATTTATACGTTAGGCACGACTTCATCTGCAATGGTATCAATCGCCTCTTTTAAATCTTCTAATTTAATTATCTGCTCTGTATTGCTTAATTGTGTACCTTTATTCTTACGGATTGCTTCATATAGAGGTGCCTGAGTCAGCGAGTCAGTCACTTTCCATTCAAAATAAATATTGGTGTCAGCATCTCTGCTGCCCACAGCTAATTGCGTTCCCGCAACAACCAACATCACGGGTAATGCTTCATAGAATTTAAAATCTTCAGGGGTCGTATCAACAGAGGTGATGATACCTTCAAAGCGTAGGGTGCCAGGCCCTGCATTTTGGGTTATTTCAAAGTGTTTTTCTAACTCATTCTGGATTTGTTGATTAGTATAGTTAAGTAAAATAGCCGTGAATTTATCGCCTATTTTGTTATTTTTATTCAATGGCTTGAACTCAATTGGCGTGAAAATTAGCTTTTGTTTTTTTGAGGTATCTAACTGATCGGCTTTCCAGGCTTTAATGATATTACCAGAAGGGGTTTTTATCTCTTGAAGCTGGTCATAATGCATCAAAAAATCTGATTGTTCAGTGGTGCTAGGGACACGACTTGAACAGGCTGCTAGTGCAGTGACAACACAGGTTGATAAAATAATTTTTACTAAGTGATTCATATTTTGCTCATTATTTATAGGGATGAATATAAATTTTGGGCAATGCTATCATCACGAAAATTGATAAAGTTTATAAAAAATGCGATTGTTTAGTTATGGATAATCACCATAGCAATTAAAAAATGATAGTGGGCTTGTGCCACAAAAAAAAGCGCCCATATGAGCGCTTTAATCGATAAAAACGAAATAGTTAGTTTGCTTCGTTCTGTACCGCTTGGATTGCTGTTAATGCTACGGTGTAAACGATATCGTCAACTAATGCCCCACGAGACAAGTCATTGACAGGTTTACGCATGCCTTGCAGCATTGGGCCGATTGATACGAGGTCAGCCGAACGTTGTACCGCTTTATAGGTGGTGTTACCCGTGTTCAGGTCAGGGAAGATAAACACCGTTGCTTTACCTGCAACAGGGGAGTTAGGCGCTTTCGATTTTGCCACGTCAGCCATTACCGCTGCATCATACTGCAATGGACCATCAATCATCAGGTCAGGGCGTTTTTCTTGCGCTAAACGGGTTGCTTCACGCACTTTTTCAACATCACTACCTGCACCTGAGTTGCCTGTTGAGTAGGAGATCATTGCAACACGCGGGTCGATACCAAACGCTTTTGCAGAATCCGCAGATTGGATAGCGATTTCAGATAATTGCTCAGCAGTTGGATCTGGGTTGATTGCACAGTCACCATAAACAAAGACTTGCTCAGGTAACAACATAAAGAACACCGATGATACCAGTGAGCTACCCGGCGCTGTTTTAATTAATTGCAGCGGTGGGCGGATAGTATTGGCGGTGGTGTGTACGGCACCTGATACTAGGCCGTCTACTTCGCCTTTTTCGAGCATCAATGTACCGAGAACCACGTTGTCTTCAAGTTGTTCACGAGCAACAACTTCGGTCATGCCTTTGCTCTTACGCAGTTCAACAAGGCGTGCAACGTATTCTTCACGAACCTTAATTGGGTCAACGATTTCAATACCGGTGCCTAATTCAATGCCTTGTGCAGCAGCAACACGGCGGATATCGTCAGGGTTGCCTAACAGAACACACGTTGCGATACCGCGTTCAGCACAGATAGATGCTGCTTTAACTGTACGAGGTTCATCACCTTCAGGCAGAACGATACGTTTGCCCGCTTTGCGTGCTAATTCGGTTAATTGGTAGCGGAACGCTGGTGGAGACAAACGGTTTGGACGTTCAGAGTCAGCCACTAAAGATTCAATCCAGTCGCTACTAATATGGCGAGCCACGTAGTTTTGAATTTTTTCGATACGTTCATGGTCATCCGCAGGCACTTCTAAGCTGAAACTTTGCAGGTTTAGGGAAGTCTGCCATGTATTGCTTTTCACCATGAAGACAGGCAAGCCTGTTTCGAATGCTTGTTCGCACAGTTGGCGAATTGGCGCATCGATGTTGTAGCCACCCGTTAACAGGACTGCACCAATTTCAACACCGTTCATTGCCGCTAAAGATGCTGAAACCAGTACGTCAGGGCGGTCAGCAGAGGTCACTAACAGTGAGCCTGGGCGGAAGTGCTCAAGCATGTGCGGGATGCTGCGCGCACAAAATGTGACGGATTTAACGCGGCGAGTTTTAATTTCACCTTCGTTAACAATCTCCGCACCTAAGTGTTTTGCCATGTCGATTGCACGCGTGGCGATTAAATCGAAGTTCCATGGAATAGACGCAAGCACAGGCAGATTTAGCGCAGAAAGTTGTTTAGGATCGAGATTTGCAACGGTTGCTTTGGTTGAATCATCAAAGATTTCAGATAGGTCAGGGCGAGTGCGGCCTTGTTCATCAACGGGTGCATTCACTTTATTAATGATAACACCGATAATATTTTTATTACGTTGACCACCAAATTCGTTACGAACCAGCTCTAAACGCTCTTGCATTTGAGTGATTGAGCTGTTGCCCGTCGCAGTAACAAAAACAATTTCAGCGCCTAACGTTTTGGCTATCTCATAGTTTAATGACTGAGCAAAAGAGTGTTTACGCGTTGGCACTAAGCCTTCAATTAAAATCACTTCCGCATTTTTAGTGTGATCATGGTAACGAGCCACGATCTCTTCCATTAATACGTCTTTTTTAGAGGATGTCAGCAGTGATTCAACGTATTCCATAGTCAGTGGTTCAACAATGGTCGTAATACTTGAATGGGAACGCAGAACTTCAGTGGTTTGGTCTTTATTGCCAGAGATGCGGGGCTGTGCGATAGGTTTGAAAACGCTTAATTGAACACCTTTTTGTTCCATTGAGCGAACGACACCAAGGCTAACGCTTGTTAAGCCAACGCTGGTGCCGGTAGGTATTAACATAATTGTACGTGACACGGGAACCTCTTTATTTCGGTTACTCTAATGACAAAACGATACCGCCAGCATTTGCTGGCGGTAGAAGTTTCTTATGCGGTTAAACGCGCAGTATCTTGAGCGATAACCAACTCTTCATTGGTTGCGATAACCAGCGCTGGACGGCTGTTATCGGTAGTGATTAAACCTTCTTTGCCGAAGCGTGCCGCTAAGTTACGTTCATGGTCATATTCGAAACCAAGGATAGCCAGTTTCTTCAGGGTAATTTCACGAACTTGTGCGGAGTTTTCACCAATACCACCTGTGAAGATGATAGCATCAAGACGGCCTTCCATCAGTGCACTGTATGCGCCAACGTATTTCGCTAAACGGTGGCAGAAAACGTCCATTGCACGGGTTGCATCTTCTTTTGTGCCATAGTTGTCTTCAACATAGCGACAATCGCTTGTTACACCAGTTAAGCCTAATAAGCCAGATTCTTTAGTCAGCATTTTGTTGATTTGATCAACACTCATGCCTAAAGCGTCATGTAAATGGAAAATGATGGCAGGGTCGATATCACCACTACGCGTTCCCATAACTAAGCCTTCTAATGGGGTTAAGCCCATAGAGGTATCAACACATTGGCCGTTAACAATCGCAGTGACAGAACCGCCGTTGCCTAAATGGCAAGTGATAACGTTTAATTCTTCAACAGGTTTGTTGAGTTTTTTCGCCGCTTCACGAGAAACATAGAAATGGCTTGTGCCGTGTGCGCCGTAACGGCGGATGCTATGTTCTGAATACAATTCGTATGGCAGGGCATACAGATAGGCTTCTTGTGGCATTGTCTGATGGAATGCGGTGTCAAATACAGCCACGTTTTTGTTGATCAGATGAGGGAATGATTTTCTTGCCTCTTCAATACCAATTAGGTGAGCAGGGTTATGAAGTGGAGCAAATGGGATTGCCGCTTCAATACCTTCAATCACATCGTCAGTGATTAAAACAGAAGAGGTGAATTTCTCGCCGCCGTGAACAATACGGTGACCGATCGATGTAATTTGCGCTGACAACTCAGGCTTTTCAGCAAGAATGGTGTTAACAATGAAATTCAATGCTTCGCTATGCGCCGCACCAGCACCTAAAGGAGCTTCCTTTTTAGCACCATCCATTTTCCATTTAATACGGGCTTCAGGGAGATTGAAACACTCAGCTAAACCGGATAAAAACTCGTCACCGTTAGTTGGATCGATGATGGCGAATTTCAGTGAGGAGCTACCGCAGTTTAGAACCAGTACCAGCTTACTTGACATGGAAATACCTATCGTTAATTGTTGTTGTGAAGCCTTTAAAAAACATGAAAAAGACTCAGATATAAAAATATGGCGTGTTAGAGCCTAGCGTATTTATGACCTGAAACATCATGATTGATATCATGTTAAAGGCGAAAAAGTTAAAGATCTTGGTAATCTTCAAGGGTTTTATAAAACTATCGTTATTCTTTTGTGCAAAGTGCGATATAAAAGAAAACTTCGCATCTGGTGTTGAAATAACGACCAAAACCCCAATATATAACTGTTGTCTATCTTTTTATTAAAAAGATGGATAAAGCGATAAAATAACAAATTCAACAGCAATTCTAAATGTGGCAGATTCTACTAAAAATATTTTATATTTTATACGTTTTTTTTAAAAATAGGTCGTTTGATTGATTAAAATCATAAGTGTCGTATAAAGTGTAGTTATAGCACGAAGTTAGGTATTTATCAGAATAGCTGATTTTAATGAAAGTCGCTTATCTTAAGGTAAATTGAATAAAATAATTTGTTTAACTTAAGTGTGCGTTCTTGTTCACAATGGCGTAAGCTTAACGGCAGCTAGTCAGTTTTAGAAGTGCATAGGAAACGATTCATGAGTACATTGCAAAACACACCTCCAGGTTTTTTTAAACGCTTCAGATTAGGCAATCGCTATCTGAAAACTTTTCCTATGGAAAAAAAACTGTCACCTATCTTCCCTGAAATCAGAATTAATAAAGCGGTACGTTTTGGTATTCGCTTTATGCCACCCATTGCCATTTTCACGCTCGCCTGGCAAATCGCCTTAGGTGGGCAGCTCGGCCCCGCCATCGCAACCGCATTATTTGCCTGCAGTTTACCAATGCAAGGGCTGTGGTGGTTAGGGAAACGTGCGTCTACACCATTGCCATCTGGCTTGCTGAGCTGGTTTTATGAGATCCGTGATAAATTTACGGCGGCTGGAATAGCAATGGCACCTATTGAACAACAGCCTGATTATATGGCGTTGGCGGATCTTCTTAAGCGTGCATTTAACCAACTAGATCGCTCTTTCATGGAAGATGTTTAGCAAAAAATAGCTGTACAGTTATTGTTAAAAGCTAGATTTAACAATAAGTAATGCAAAAAGCGTGTTTAGATCAATAAAAGCGATGTTTTCACTGTCTTAGATGTGGGTTGAGTGCGAAGATAAGCCATACTTTTCTGTAGGAGAGCAGTGATGGAAATGACGAATGCCCAACGCCTGATTTTATCAAATCAATACAAAATGATGACAATGTTAGACCCAGATAACGCGGAACGTTATCGCCGCCTACAAACGATTATTGAACGCGGTTTTGGGTTACAGATGCGTGAGCTAGACAGAGATTTCGGTCATTTAAGCGAAGAAACGTGTCGCACAGTGATTGAAATTATGGAGATGTACCATGCACTGCAAGTTTCCTACAGTAATTTACCTGAAAAACAAGATATTGATGGTCGCCGAGTCCAATTTTTAGGTTTTGATGCAGCAACAGAAGCACGTTATTTAAGCTATGTGCGTTTTATGGTGAACACAGAAGGGCGTTATACC
Organism: Providencia vermicola; assembly: GCF_020381325.1. GTDB lineage: Bacteria > Pseudomonadota > Gammaproteobacteria > Enterobacterales > Enterobacteriaceae > Providencia > Providencia vermicola. The sequence goes on along the minus strand of NZ_JAGSPI010000003.1, from coordinate 351,240 downwards.
CATTTTGATAGCGGGACTCATGGGTTCAACTCACAAACGCCAATGTGGGAGAAATATGTGCGGATGCTGTCGATTTGGCATGCGTGCCCACGGCAGTATCATTTGTCAGCAGTAGAAATATCTCAAATTTTCAACGCTTAAGTTTGTTCGTCTTGCTCGTCGTATTTTGCGCTGTAGCGGTGTTGGCTTCGCACACTAACCCTAGTCACATACTCGTGTATGCTCCTAGGGATTAGCGCTCTTGCCGCCTAGCTACAGCACAAACTCCTTAGAGCAAGTTTGTTCGTCATACTTCACCTTGTCGCGTTGTTGACTGCCTAGCGGCAAGGCGAATTATTTAGAGCAAACGAAATCGATAGATATAAAAATTTCAAATTCAAATTCAAACCAACATTTCTTTCCTGTTTTAACTCCCCAGTGCACTTAAATCTAAGTCATTAATACAATTCTTAATTATTTTTGTGATTAAGGTTGCGTATTGGCGTCTATTTAGCGTTAACTAAGAGACAAAATCGATTCAAGCACATGAAAGGGGTAGCTGTGAAACTAAAGGCAAAGGGTTTTCTATTTGATTTGGATGGCACATTGGCGGATTCACTGGCGGTAGTTGAGCGTTGCTGGTGTAAGTTTGGTGAACGAATAGGGAAAAGCCCTGAGGAAATTATTAGTTTTATTCATGGAAAACCAGCACTGACCAGTCTGCGCCATTTTCTGCCAGAGGCAAGTGATGAAGAAATTATGGAGTATTTTCGCTGGTTAGAAAAAATGGAAAGTGAAGATGTGGAAGGTGTTGTCGCTTTACCAGGGGCTGTTGCCTTATTAACACGTTTGAATGAGATTGGTGCGCCTTGGGCAATTGTTACATCGGGGACAGTGCCAATTGCCCATGGCCGCCAACAAGCTGCGGGACTGCCTGAGCCAAAACATTGGGTAACATTTGAAAAAGTGTCCAAAGGTAAGCCTGATCCTGAGCCGTTCATCTTAGGGGCTAAAGCACTTTCATTGCCTGAAAAATCATGCATTGCCTTCGAAGATGCCCAAGCAGGCATTCATTCTGCACTTAGTGCAGGTTGCCAAGTGGTCGCAGTCCATGCTCCAGAAAGCTTACCGCGTCGTGATGAAATTGATATAATTGTCAGTTCGTTAGAGCAAATTTCTGTTATGGGACCAGACATTAATGGAGATTATGAACTTTTAGTGTCAAAGTTACCTTAATCGTGATCTAATCAAAGAAATTCTCCGTAAAACGTGGTTAACTAAAGAAAATCTTTAGCAATGTTTTTTTTCGTCGAAAGGGGATATTTTGAACGGAGAATTGCTGTGGGTATTAACCCTCCTACTGATAGCGGTCGTTCTTTTTACCACGAATAAAATCCGCATGGATGTGGTGGCATTACTGGTGATTGTTGCGTTTGTGCTCAGCGACACCTTAACATTAGAACAAGCGACATCAGGCTTTGCTGATCCGAACGTGTTATTGATAGCGGCATTGTTCGTTATTGGTGATGGTCTCGTTCGTACAGGTATCGCATATCAAATGGGGGACTGGCTTGTTCGTGTTGCAGGAAGTAGCGAGAGCAAAATGTTAGTATTTTTGATGCTGACAGTCGCTGGGCTCGGTGCCTTTATGAGCTCGACAGGTGTTGTTGCCATCTTTATTCCTGTCGTGTTGAGTGTTGCGGCGCGAATGAAAACATCGCCAGGTAGATTAATGATGCCACTAGGCTTTGCAGGGCTAATTAGTGGCATGATGACCCTAGTCGCGACGCCACCTAACATGGTCGTAAATAGTGAGTTAGTGCGCGAAGGCATCAAAGGTTTTCAATTTTTCTCAATTACCCCTATTGGTATTCTTATTTTGCTGGCAGGTATTGCCTATATGTGGCTAACACGCCGCTGGTTGGGTAGTAATGAGCCTGATAAACTTCCTGAACGCTACCGCCGTACCTTCCGTGACTTAATTCGTGATTATAAGCTGACAGGCCGTGCACGCCGCTTAGCTATCCGTAAAGGTTCACCGTTGATTGGCCATACCCTTGATGAACTCCATTTACGTTCACGTTATGAAGCCAACGTGGTCGGGATTGAGCGCTGGCGGAAATTTCGCCGTGTAATGGTCAGCGCAACGGGCGGAACAGAGCTACGTGAACGAGATGTCTTATTGGTCGATATTTCTGTAAGTGATGATGATTTACGCTTGTTTTGTAGTGAACAATTGCTTGAGCCAATGATTTTACGTGGAGACTATTTCTCTGACCAGTCCCGTGATGTGGGGATGGCGGAAGTTTCTATGAACCCAGATTCTGAATTACTGGGGAAAAGTTTACGGGATATTAAGTTTCGTACACGATACGGCTTGAACGTGGTGGGTATTCGCCGTGATGGTAAGGCATTAGATGGCAAGTTGGTGGATGAGCCATTGCGCCTTGGTGATATTTTGCTGGTTATTGGTGATTGGAAACTGATCCGTATCCTATCAACAAAACCACGTAATTTTATTGTGTTGAATTTAGCGGCAGAAGTTGAAGCTGTAGCCCCTGCGGCTTCACAAGCGCCTCACGCATTGTTTTGTTTAGCCTTAATGGTTGCTATGATGGTGACCAATGAAATTCCTAACTTTATTGCAGCATTGATTGCGTGTCTGTTGATGGGGAAATTTCGCTGCATTGATATGGAAAGCGCGTACAAATCCATTCACTGGCCAAGTATTATTTTAATCGTCGGTATGATGCCGTTTGCGATTGCCTTGCAAGAAACAGGCGGTATTGCCCTTGCTGTTGATGGCCTAATGAAGGTCGCTGGGGGGTTAGGCCCGCATGTGATGCTACTGTGTTTATTTATTCTGTGTGCCACTATTGGGTTGTTTATCTCTAATACCGCCACCGCAGTCCTTATGGCTCCTATTGCGATTGCTGCTGCACGGCAAATGGAAGTATCCCCTTTACCATTTGCAATGGTAATTGGTATCGCAGCATCTGCTGCATTTATGACTCCCGTTTCATCACCCGTTAATACCTTAGTGCTTGGCCCTGGGGGGTATAAGTTTTCTGACTTCTTAAAAATTGGTGTACCGTTTACGATTATTGTGATGTTTATCAGTATTGCGGTTGTTCCTATTCTTTTCCCTTTTTAAATAACAGCCCGAGTCAATAGGGCTGTTATTTATCACTCACAATATGGGTAGTTGTAAGGGGTTTATTTGCGTTAATTCAGCTTAAGTTGACTTAAGGATAAGTCTGATGTCACTTATCTTGCATTCATTTTTATAATTAAGGCTATTAATTAAATTAGTCTTACTTTTTGAGAACTTAGAATGCACATTATTATTGCAGCGATATCAGCGCTAGCTGCGCTTGTTTGGGCATTGCACTCATTACAAAATTCAGGTGTTGATCTTAATTCATTTAATCCATTTACGTGGGCTAGGCGAAGAAAGTGGCAAAAACAATACGGCACAAAACCTATTTATAATTTATCGACCGCGACGGATGCCGCTGCTGCGATTATTGTGGGAACATTAAAGCAAGAGGGTGAAATATCCAGAGAACAAAAACAAACGGTTATTGATTTATTTGCAACTAATTTTAACTTGGGAAATCAAGAGGCAATGGATTTGTTTGCTTTATCTGCTCACCTCGTGCATGACGAAATAAACTTCGAATCCAGTGTTCCGCATATCCTTAAATTAAGTATCAATCAATTCACACCATCAATGATAACGACATTTCATTCGTTATTAGAACAGGTTGTTGAGTTAGAAGGTGCTCCTACAAAAATACAAACTAATATTATTGAAAGAGTCGGTATTGAATTTAAAAAAGCCAATAAAAATAAGATTGATTGGAAAGATTAAAACTAATTTACAGTGTATAAATAAAGACCCATTTTATGGGCCTTTATTATGTATAATTCGAAGAAGTTAATTGCTAATTTCATCTAACGAAAGCGTAAAACCTGGAACAAATTTTTCCATAAAATAATCCATTTCAGGGCTTTTTCTTTCTGCCAGCATTTTTTCAAGGCGCTTTTTGGCCAATTTAAATTCGCTATTTCCAGCAGACAGCTCCTCTAAGCATTTTAAGTAAGCACACAAAGAATCGGCTTGCTTAACAATAAAATGTTCTTCTTCAGATTGTAAGTCTTCAATAATTAACTCCCTGAATTCATCTTGAAGTTCATCAGGTAGCATATCCAACAGCTTTTGTTGGGCAAATTTCTCTATTTTTTTGTATTCATGGGCAATTTGTTGATTATGATATTTGATAGGCGTAGGCAAATCCCCAGTAATAACTTCACTGGCATCGTGGTACATAGCAAGCAAGGCAATGCGAGATGCATCAACATTACCCCCAAATTTTTTATTCTTAATGATGGCAAGTGCATGAGCAACCATCGCAACTTGTAAGCTGTGTTCGGAGACATTTTCTGTTCGGACATTACGCATGAGTGGCCAGCGGTGAATTAGTTTCATTCTAGCAAGGTGTGCAAAAAAGTAGCTCATAAGTCCTCATAAACAGTGTTATATAATGGCTAAATTATAACGCGTATAGACTCGGAGGGATATGTATTTATGCCAAGTTATTATTCAAAGTAAACCTAAATAAAGACAATGAGCTCTATTAAAAAATAATATTTAATTAAAAAATCGATGACTTATTATCTGATTTTGTGAAGGTGATATTAGATAATAAAGGGGTTAATATGGCTAATAATGAACTCGGACAAAAAGGTTTTGTTTCTATAGAGAACTATTGGGGTGATAAAATCAAGTCGATTATAGTTATGCACAGTGCAGATAATATAGAAAAAACGGAGGGAGTTGTTAATAATATAAATCATGGTGAAAAAGAAGAAAATGTTTTTCAATTTCATTATCAAACCAACTTGTTTCCATTTAAAAATAGGTGGAAGGTAATTGTAATCACTATTGATGATGAGGTTTATGAGACTGATGGCTATTTCTCTTGTTCCATTACTGCTTCGGATAAAGGCGTTGCAGTTGTAGGCGTTAATGGTGATACTAAAACGGCGTACGTTTCTTTTTCTGAATCAGGAAGTTGCTCTGAAAAATTAAGACGTGTAAAACGTCATTCTATGTTTGATGGTCAATCTGAGAGATATCTTAGATAAACTATTTAGTTGTATTTAATTTAATTTGATTTGATTTGGCTGTATTAATATTTATAATGAAGAATCACTAAGTAAATCTTCAAGGAATATTATGAAATACTTTCCTTTCATACTTTTAGGTTTTTTCCTGGTTGCGATATATATTATTTCCATTATTTGATAATCAAAATAATACACTCATTTAATGATAATTACACTTTGAATTAATAAAGCCTCCGAATTAGGAGGCTTTATTAATAATGGATAATCTAAATAAGATGTTATTGACGATAGCCTTCAAGGAAGCGGCCAAATTTATTAATAGCCATTTCAAGATCGTCAGCATAAGGTAAGGTCACGATCCTAAAATGATCGGGTTCTGGCCAGTTAAATGCGGTGCCTTGGACTAATAACACTTTTTCTTGCAACAGCAAGTCAAGGATCATTTTTTGGTCATCATGGATATTAAAACGCTTAATATCAATTTTTGGGAACATATACAGTGCGCCTTGTGGCTTCACACAAGACACACCTGGAATTTGGTTAATGAGTTCCCACGCACGGTTACGCTGCTCATATAAACGCCCACCAGGTTGAATAAATTCACTAATACTTTGGTAACCCCCCAGTGCTGTTTGAATGGCATGTTGCATTGGCACATTGGCACATAAACGCATTGAGGCTAGCATTTCTAAGCCTTCAATATAGCTTTTTGCATGTTTTTTCGGACCATTTAATACCATCCAACCTTGTCGGAAGCCTGCAACACGATAGGTTTTTGATAGCCCATTGAATGTAATCGTTAATAAGTCAGGTGCTAATGCCGCAATAGAGTGATGAACTGCATCATCATAAAGAATTTTATCATAAATTTCATCAGCATAGATAATTAGATTGTGTTGACGAGCCAGTTCAACAATCTCTAATAGCAAATCTTTGCTATATACAGCACCTGTTGGGTTATTGGGATTAATGACCACAATACCGCGCGTTCTGGGGGTGATTTTGTTACGAATGTCCTCAATATCTGGCATCCAGCCTTGTTGCTCATCACACATATAATGAACCGCTTTCCCGCCAGAAAGCGAAACCGCTGCTGTCCAAAGTGGGTAGTCAGGGGCTGGGACTAACATTTCATCGCCATTATTAAGCAGTGCTTGCATCGCTTGGACAATAAGTTCAGACACACCGTTACCGATGTAGACATCTTCTACTGTCATTTCGTGAATGCCACGAGCTTGGTAATGTTGGACGATGGCTTTACGAGCAGAATAGAGCCCTTTGGAGTCACAATAGCCTTGGGAACTTGGTAAATTGCGTAAAACATCCACAAGAATTTCATCAGGTGCTTCAAAGCCAAACGGTGCCGGGTTACCAATGTTCAGCTTGAGGACTTTATTGCCTTCCTCTTCTAAGCGTTTTGCTTCTTTTAATACGGGCCCACGGATGTCATAGCAGACATTATCGAGCTTGCTGGATTTAGTTAGATTATTCATTGTTCTCTCATTACCTTAACGGGATTGCATTGCTAGGGCCGGCTTTATTGTCTTACTGTACTCCTCCCTCAGAAGCTTTTGAAGATGCAAGGTTATTTTTGGTGTAAAAGGTTGGTTAAAGTATAAATGTGATGTTTGACATCTTATTATCTTTTTTATGTTGGTTTAATATTTCAATAAACACACTTATGTTGGGTTTATATCTCGATAATATCGTGTCTTTTGGTGTGTAAATATAAAAAAAAAGGAAAAATAACAGTTGAACTAAAAAATTGTATCAAAATGTAATATTAAGCCTAGATTCGTTAGTTTAGTCATAAATTTCACTGCATATTGCCCTTTTTTTATATTTTTTTGACCGTTTTTGTTAGTAATATTGATTGTTTTGCTCAATATTTTTTAACTAAACATACACTTAAAACGCATAACCCGTTGAAATTTAAAGGTATAAAAAAATAGTGAAATGAATTTTATAATGTGCTTACATTAAAATAATTGCGATTACATTAAATATGTTACTATTTAGCGGTACTTTATAAAGCGTTTCTTTAATCAGATTCTGTAAGAGAATACACTTTTTGTTAACACTATTTTTGATTGATTGGCAGTACCCTGTTTATACCAGCATTGATGTTATTCGTTAATAACGGGTTGGTTATAACTAGATAAAATAATGAGTAGTCATTGCAGATCTAAGGATTAGAGATGCACTAGATGAGTAGTATATAAATTATATCGCTGATTCTCATGGAGGAGAGCAGAACACCAGGTAACATAAATATTATATAAGAGAATGAACGATGATAAATTCCAATCGTCCCATCATGAACTTAGATCTGGACTTGCTGCGTACGTTCGTTGCAGTCGCTGATCTAAATACATTTGCAGCTGCAGCTGCAGCAGTGTGTAGAACGCAATCTGCGGTAAGCCAGCAGATGCAGCGTTTAGAGCAACTTGTTGGCCGTGAGCTTTTCGCTCGTCATGGGCGTAATAAACTCCTCACAGCGCATGGTTTACAATTACTGGGTTATGCACGACAAATCTTGCGTGCTAATGATGATGCAACGGCATCATTAACCTATAACGATGCTGAAGGCGAATTACGTATCGGTGCATCTGATGACACTGTTGATATCCTATTGCCATTTTTGCTAAATCGTATCGCTTCTGTGTACCCACGCATTGCGGTTGAAGTTCGCATTAAGCGTGCTCAATTTATTGAATCAATGCTGGATAACCATGAAATCGATTTAGCATTAACAACAGCGCGTATTAGCCATCACCCAAAAACGGCATTGAGAACCGTGCCAGTGCTATGGCATAGTTCGCCTGATTTCCAATTACGTCATAACGAGCCGATCCCATTAGTTGTAATGGATGAAACCAACCCATACCGCAAACTTTGCACGCAAGCATTGGATGATGCAGGATTACCATGGCATATCGCCTATGAAGCCGCGTCTTTACCTGCAGTACGTGCTGCAGTAACAGCGGAAGTCGGGGTGACTGCACGCCCAATGGAAATGCAAAATGCGGATTTACGTATTTTAAATGAAACAGATGGTTTGCCGCGTTTGCCTGATATTCAATATTGGCTATATAAGAATGCAGATGAGCAGAAAGATTTTGTTTTGACCGTCTTTAGCGCCATTGAAAACAAAAAAATTCCTTATGTTGCTGCATCGGCAAGTGAACTTGCTGATGGGAGCGAAATGAATAATTAATCGTTTCAGGTGATATTAACTGACCGTTAATATCCGCGAATATACAACGAACAAAACGGTAATTCCTATTTTTTTAGGATTGCCGTTTTTTTATATCAAAAATTTGCATAAAAAGTGTAGGTAAAATATTTGCAAGCTAATTATTTTATGCAAATGCAATGAACAGCTCAATTCAGATAAATATATCGACTAAAGTGATATTCACTGGGAGGAAGTATAACCCTAGTAATCTAGGGGAAATACCATTCTTTTTTGGATGCATCTATCTACAGAGTAAGATGCTTCGTAACTGAAACGATTATTTCATACTGATGTGTTAAATTTTCAATATTGGGGAGAGAGTATAAGAAATCATTTTAAAACAAGGTATAAATATTGAGCGACGGTTTTGAAAAATCGTTATCAAGTTCAAATTTATCATTTTTTTATCGATTTCAGTACACAAAACCTGCAATTAACCACTTAATAAGTATGGTTAAATGTTGAAGACCATGAAATAATTGTGATGTAGTTGGCAGAACCTGAATTTCATTTTTTGGTTAACAATTTGTTACGTTATTAACAATCTTTTTTTGCTGAATTGATAAAATAGCACTGGATTGTCAGCAGGTTAGTGAAATTGTTGAGTAAAAAAGCGTTACATGTTCTTAAAGTAAAATTGAACGGCATGTAAACAAATTGAGTACTTTTTCAATAAATCTGTGCGTTAGATCAAATAAAAAGCGCAATTTTTCATCTGTTAAGACAGGTTTTTCCTGCGATAATGGTGTAGTAAAAACGAATAATCAGTTAAACTAGTTTGAGTGTTTACTTGTGTTTCATTACACTGACACGTTTTAGCAGATCATGAGTACTTTTTGTTGTTTTAATGTTTTTTCTATGTGAAGTTTTTGTAACAAATACGGGTTATTTTACCTAATTTGGGTAAAGTAAATTGTAATGAGAGAGGACAAACCAAACGCAGTCATCAGACTGATTTATGTTTGGTGATGATTTTTGGTCTTTCTTCTCGATTAACTGGGCAATTGTGGTGCAATACTGCCGTGTTGTAAAAAAGAGCAGTTTACGCACCATAAGTAATGAGTAAGCAACGAGTATGTCTACATCAATCCTAGCGTTAGCCCATAACTGGGCGTTTGCGATATTCCTTATCGGCACTATCGGTCTTTGTGCTTTCATGTTGGTCGCAGGTCACTTCTTGGGTAGCCGCGCCAAAGCCAGAACAAAACATGTTCCTTACGAGTCAGGTCTTGATTCGGTCGGTAGTGCACGTCTTCGTATGTCTGCTAAGTTCTACTTAGTCGCCATGTTCTTCGTTATCTTCGATGTTGAAGCCATGTTCTTATTTGCATGGTCAGTTGCCATCCGCGAAGCTGGTTGGGTTGGTTTCATCGAAGCCGCGATCTTTATTTTGGTATTGTTGGCGGGATTGTTTTATCTAGTTCGCGTAGGAGCATTGGATTGGACTCCAGTCCGTTCCCGCGGAAAAGTGAAGCATCCTAGTGAAGTTATTAAAATCAGCAATCGTCATCCGCAGTAAAAAGCGAGGCATTATACAATGGATTATACGCTCACCCGCATAGATCCGAACGGTGAGAACGACCGTTACCCACTGCAAACCCAGGAAATCGTAACAGATCCTCTGGAGCAGCAAGTTGAAAACAGTGTGTACATGGGGAAACTATCTCATGCACTTCACGATGTGGTTAACTGGGGGCGCAAAAACTCTCTATGGCCATATAACTTTGGTCTTTCATGTTGCTATGTAGAAATGGTGACTTCGTTCACGGCTGTTCATGACGTAGCCCGTTTTGGTGCGGAAGTACTTCGTGCTTCACCTCGTCAAGCCGACTTCATGGTTGTTGCAGGAACCTGTTTCACAAAAATGGCGCCTGTTATTCAACGTCTGTATGACCAAATGCTCGAACCAAAATGGGTTATTTCCATGGGTTCATGTGCCAACTCTGGTGGCATGTATGACATTTATTCTGTGGTACAAGGCGTCGATAAATTTATCCCTGTGGATGTGTATATCCCAGGTTGTCCACCACGCCCAGAAGCCTATATGCAGGCTCTACTTCTGTTGCAAGAATCTATCGGTAAAGAGCGTCGTCCGCTCTCTTGGGTCGTTGGAGACCAAGGGGTTTACCGTGCCAATATGCAATCAGAAAGAGAAAGAAAGCATGGTGAACGTATCGCAGTGACTAACCTGCGTACACCAGACGAAATTTAAGGCTTAAAGCCATACAGCGTAACAGAGCAATGTTGTTGCGAAATAATAAACCTGATCAAGCGTTATGGTGAAGAATGATGACAGATCAGATAGCGCAAGCGAGTAGTACCCAGCCAGGATGGCAGACACAGGATCATTTAAATGACCCTGTGCTTCTGGAACTGCGCAATCAATTTGGGCCGGATGCCTTTTCTGTTCAAGCAACCCGCACTGGTATGCCAGTGATATGGGTTCGTCGTGAACAATTACTGGAAGTTGTCGATTTCCTGAAAAAATTACCGAAACCGTATGTCATGTTATTTGACTTACACGGGGTAGATGAACGTCAGCGAATTCACCGTCAAGGTCTGCCAGAGGCAGACTTTAGTGTTTTCTACCACATCATCTCCATCGATCGTAACCGCGATATCATGTTAAAAGTCGCTCTTAATGAGAAAGACTTAAATGTGCCTTCTGTGGTTTCACTGTTCCCGAATGCGAGTTGGCATGAGCGTGAAGTGTGGGATATGTTTGGGATCACCTTCCAAGGTCACCCAAATCTGCGTCGCTTGCTGATGTCGCCAAATTGGGAAGGTCACCCACTGCGTAAGGATTACCCTGCGCGTGCAACTGAGTTCGACCCCTTTGTTCTGACGAAACAGAAACAAGATCTGGAAATGGAAGCATTGACTTTCAAACCAGAAGAGTGGGGCATGGCGCGTGGAAACGAAAACGAAGATTTCATGTTCCTGAACTTAGGGCCAAATCACCCATCATCGCACGGTGCGTTCCGTATCGTACTGCAACTTGATGGTGAAGAAATTATCGACTGTGTGCCAGATATCGGTTACCACCACCGTGGTGCTGAGAAAATGGGTGAACGCCAGTCATGGCACAGCTACATTCCATACACTGACCGCATCGAGTATCTCGGCGGTTGTGTGAATGAAATGCCATACGTGTTAGCCGTTGAAAAACTGGCTGGTATCGAAGTGCCTGACCGCGTGAAGACTATTCGTGTCATGCTGTCTGAGTTATTCCGTATTAACAGCCACTTGCTGTACATCAGTACCTATATTCAAGACGTTGGTGCAATGACACCGGTATTCTTTGCGTTTACTGACCGTCAAAAAGTGTACAACGTGATTGAAGCGATTACGGGCTTCCGCATGCACCCAGCTTGGTTCCGTATCGGTGGTGTTGCACACGATTTACCGCGCGGTTGGGAAAAACTGCTGCGTGAGTTACTTGACTGGCTGCCAAAACGTTTAGAATCCTATGTTACGTCAGCGCTGAAAAACTCCATCTTAAAAGGCCGTTCAATTGGTACAGCAATGTACAACAAAGAAGAGGCTCTAGCTTGGGGTGTAACCGGTGCAGGTTTACGTGCAACGGGCGTTGATTTCGACGTACGTAAATGGCGTCCATATTCAGGCTACGAAAACTTTGAGTTCGATATTCCTATCGCTCACAACGGTGACTGTTATGACCGTGTGATGATCAAAGTGGAAGAGATGCGCCAGAGTATCCGTATTCTTGAGCAGTGCTACAAGAATATGCCAGAAGGCCCATTCAAAGCCGACCATCCACTGACGACGCCACCACCAAAAGAGCGTACATTGCAGCACATTGAAACCCTGATCAATCACTTCTTACAAGTGTCTTGGGGCCCGGTGATGCCTGCGAATGAATCATTCCAGATGGTTGAAGCCACGAAGGGTATTAACAGCTACTACCTGACCAGTGATGGCAGCACCATGAGCTACCGCACACGTATTCGTACCCCGAGTTATGAGCACTTACAGCAAATTCCTTCGGTGATCAGAGGTAGTTTAGTTTCGGACTTAATTGTCTATCTGGGTAGTATCGATTTTGTAATGTCGGATGTGGATCGCTAACCATGCATAATGAACATAACGAAAATGAGAAGCACAACGAGCTCAATGTCGTGAATGTGTTTGAACCGCAAGTCAATCATGGCTTTGTCTTAACAGAGAAAGAGCGTGAAGAGATTGAAGGTGAGAAACACCACTATGAAGATGCGCGTGCTGCCTCAATTGAAGCACTGAAAATTGTGCAAAAAAACCGCGGTTGGGTTGAAGATGGGGCTATCCACGCGATTGCTGACGTCTTAGGCATTCCAGCCAGTGACGTTGAAGGGGTGGCCACATTCTATAGCCAAATCTTCCGTCAGCCAGTAGGTCGCCACATTATTCGCTATTGCGACAGTGTTGTTTGCCATATTACAGGTTATCAGGGCTTAGAAGCTGAGATCATTAAACAGCTGAATATTCGCCCAGGTCAAACAACAGCTGATGGCCGCTTTACGTTGCTGCCAACCTGTTGCTTAGGTAACTGTGACAAAGGTCCAACGATGATGATCGATGAAGACACTCACAGCTACGTACAGCCTGAAAATATTCAAAAATTACTGGAGCAGTATCCATGACAAATTCTGTTAATCCAGTGATCCGTACTGCCGAAACTCATCCTCTAACATGGCGCTTGCGTGATGACAATCAGCCTGTTTGGTTAGATGAGTATCGTAGTAAAAACGGATACAAAGGTCTTGAGCGTGCGCTTAAAGGCATGGCGCCAGATGAAGTTGTGAATCTCGTGAAAGACGCAGGCCTGAAAGGGCGTGGTGGCGCGGGCTTCTCAACAGGTCTGAAATGGAGCCTGATGCCGAAAGACGAAAACATGAAACTGCGTTACTTCTTATGTAATGCGGATGAAATGGAACCAGGTACTTATAAAGACCGTCTATTGATGGAACAACTGCCTCACCTATTAGTTGAGGGGATGATCACAGGGGCTTATGCACTGAAAGCCTATCGTGGTTATATCTTCTTGCGTGGTGAATACGTTGAAGCTGCACAAAATCTGCGCCGCGCCATCGAAGAAGCCAAAGCAGCGGGTCTGTTAGGTAAAAATATTCTCGGTTCTGGATTCGATTTCGAACTGTTTGTGCACACGGGGGCTGGGCGTTATATCTGCGGTGAAGAAACTGCGCTGATTAACTCCTTAGAAGGTCGCCGTGCAAACCCACGTTCTAAGCCACCATTCCCTGCAACATCAGGGGCTTGGGGTAAACCGACTTGCGTAAATAACGTCGAAACTATCTGTAACGTGCCTGCAATTTTAGAGCACGGTGACCAGTGGTATATCGATTTAAGCGCAGGTAAGAGTAAAGATGCCGGCACAAAACTGATGGGCTTCTCTGGCCGTGTGAAAAACCCAGGTCTGTGGGAATTACCGTTTGGTACCACAGCGCGTGAAGTCCTTGAAGACTACGCGGGTGGGATGCGTGATGGCTTGAAATTAAAAGCATGGCAGCCGGGCGGGGCAGGGACAGACTTTCTGACCAACGATCACCTCGACTTACCAATGGATTTCGAAAATATTGCTAAAGCAGGCAGCCGTTTAGGGACTGCATTGGCGATGGCAGTTGATAATGAAATCAACATGGTTTCGTTAGTGCGTAACTTAGAAACCTTCTTTGCGCGTGAATCTTGCGGTTGGTGTACACCTTGTCGTGATGGGTTGCCGTGGAGTGTGAAAATTTTACAAGCACTGGAAAAGGGCGAAGGCCAGCCAGGCGATATTGAAACATTAGAGCAACTTTGCCGTTTCTTAGGCCCAGGTAAAACCTTCTGTGCTCACGCACCAGGTGCAGTTGAACCACTGCAAAGTGCTATCAAATATTTCCGTGATGAATTCGAAGCGGGTATCTCGCAAAAAGATCTGCGCAATTTAGTGCAGATTGCAGGTATTCAGCCAAACCTGCTGAAGCAGCGCTGGTAATCGTTTCGCGATTGAGCAACCGCGAACGAGATTTTTCACGAAGAACGTATTTTTGATTAACGCCTGCTTTATGCGGGCCTTTGGGAAGCATGCTGACTATGGCTACAATATATGTAGACGGCAAAGAATATGACGTTAACGGGTCTGAAAACCTGTTACAAGCCTGTCTTTCTCTCGGGCTAGATATTCCTTATTTTTGCTGGCATCCGGCGCTGGGAAGCGTTGGCGCTTGCCGCCAGTGTGCGGTTAAGCAGTATCAGAACGCGGATGATACCCGCGGTCGCCTAGTAATGTCTTGTATGACACCGGCAACGGAAGGCACCTTCATTTCTATTGATGATGAAGAAGCCAAGCAATTCCGTGAAAGTGTTGTGGAATGGCTGATGACCAACCATCCACATGACTGTCCAGTCTGTGAAGAGGGCGGTAACTGCCACCTGCAAGATATGACGGTGATGACTGGCCATAACATGCGTAAATATCGTTTTACGAAACGTACACACATTAATCAAGATCTGGGGCCTTTCATTAGCCATGAAATGAACCGCTGTATCGCGTGTTACCGTTGTGTTCGTTACTATAAAGATTACGCAGATGGCACGGATTTAGGGGTTTATGGGGCCCACAACTATGTGTACTTCGGTCGTACAGAAGACGGCACGCTGGAAAGTGAATTTTCAGGCAACTTAGTCGAAGTCTGTCCGACAGGGGTATTTACTGACAAAACCCACTCTGAGCGCTATAACCGTAAATGGGATATGCAATTTGCACCTGGTATCTGCCAACAGTGCAGTATCGGTTGTAATACTAGCCCAGGTGAACGCTATGGTGAAATTCGCCGTATTGAAAACCGTTATAATGGTTCTGTTAACCACTATTTCTTGTGTGACCGCGGTCGCTTTGGTTACGGTTACGTTAACCGCAAAGACCGTCCACGTCAGGCTGTCTTGAACAAAGATGGCGTTAAACAGGTTATCTCTGCTATTGAAGCAATGCAAAGCGGTGCGCAAATTATCAATCAAGCGAAAAAAGTGATTGGTATTGGCTCGCCTCGTGCAAGCATTGAAAGCAACTACGCATTACGTGCATTAGTGGGCGCAGAAAACTTCTACTCAGGTATCTCTGCGGGTGAGCAAAGCCGTCTAGCGCTGATGCAAAACATTCTGCAAAATGGTGGTATCTATACCCCAACTCTGCGTGAAGTTGAAGGTTACGATGCGGTACTGGTTCTGGGTGAAGATTTAACTCAGACAGGTGCACGTATGGCGCTTTCTGTTCGTCAAGCGGTAAAAGGTAAAGCACGTGAAATGGCCGCAGCACAGAAAGTGGCTGATTGGCAAATTGCGGCAATTATGAACATTGGTCAACATGCGAAATATCCGCTGTTTATCACCAACGTTGATGATACCCGCTTAGACGATGTTGCGGCTTTCAATTACCGTGCTCCTGTTGCTGACCAAGCGCGTTTCGGTTTTGCTATCGCCAATATGATTAACGGTGAGGCACCTGCGGTTAACGACTTACCTGCGGACCTAAAAGCGAAAGTGGAAACCATCGCACAGGCCCTTTCAAGCGCGAAAAAACCCCTGATTATCAGTGGTAGCCACAGTGCTAGTGATGCGATGATCCAAGCGGCAGCTAACGTGGCATTTGCATTGAAAGCAAAAGGCGCGCAAGTGGGCTTATCTTACTTAGCCTCTCATGCGAACAGCTTCGGTTTAGCGATGATGAACGCACAGCCATTAGACAGCGCATTAGCTCGCATTGAAGCGAATGAAGCGGATGTGGCTATCGTTATCGAAAATGACCTTTACCGTCACAGCAGTGTGGACGCAGTCAATAGCGCATTAGCGAAATTAAGCCACCTGATTGTTGCTGATCACCAGCAAACTGACATCATGGATAAAGCAACACTTGTTCTGCCAGCGGCGAGTTTCGCAGAAGCAGACGGTACGTTGATTAACCAAGAAGGTCGCGCACAACGTTTCTTCCAAGTTTTCGATCCAACTTATTACGATAAAACTATCGTGATGAACGAAAGCTGGCGCTGGATGCACTCGCTGCAAACGGAAGCGCAAGAACGTGATGCGGATTGGTCGCAACTTGACCATGTAATTGCTGACTGTGTGGCTGCATTACCGCAATTTGCGGGTATTGTGGATTCAGCACCGAAAGCGTCATTCCGTATCCGTGGACAAAAATTAGCGCGTGAGCCGCATCGTTACAGTGGTCGTACAGCAATGCTGGCGAACCAATCTGTGCATGAACCACGCCAACCGCAAGATATTGACTCTCCATTTGCTTTCTCAATGGAAGGGAACAACAGCCCAACCGCACCACGCCAGCAAATTCCATTTGCATGGGCGCCAGGTTGGAACTCACCTCAAGCGTGGAATAAATTCCAAGCAGAAGTCGGTGGCCATTTATTATTTGGTGACCCAGGTGTGCGTCTGTTCAATTCAACAGAAAGTAAATTGGCTTATTTCACTGATATTCCAGCAGCTTACCAAGCAGCGGATGCGCAGTGGGTAGTCGCGCCGTATTACCATCTGTTCGGTAGTGATGAAATGTCACAGCGCTCAGAGGTGATCCAACAGCGTATGCCAGAGCCTTATATCATGCTGAGCACGCAAGATGCTGCGACACTTGGCTTGGCAACAGGGACAAAAGCTGAATTTAGCTATGCAGGTCAAGGGTTTAACTTGACTGTACGCATCAGCAATAACCTGTCGACAGGTCAAATTGGCTTACCATTAGGGATGCCAGGTATCGCACCTTCAATGGCTGGCGTGTCAGTCAATAATCTGCGGAGGGGAGCATGATGGATTGGATTTCTCCTGAAGTGATGGAAGTATTAATTTCCATCCTCAAATCTGTCGTCATTTTATTGGTTGTTGTGACTTGTGGGGCATACATGAGTCTGGGAGAGCGCCGTATTCTCGGTCTGTTCCAGAATCGTTATGGCCCAAACCGCGTTGGCCCGTTTGGGATGGGCCAGTTAATCGCCGATATGTTCAAAATGCTGTTTAAAGAAGACTGGATCCCACAGTTCGCGGATAAGAAAATCTTTACGCTAGCGCCAGTTATCGCATTTTGTTCACTGTTCCTTGCATTCGCAATTGTGCCTGTCAGCCCGACTTGGCACGTAGCAGACTTAAACATTGGGATTTTATTCTTCCTGATGATGGCAGGTCTGGCGGTGTATGCGGTCCTGTTCGCGGGTTGGTCAAGTAACAACAAATATTCATTATTAGGGGCGATGCGTGCTTCGGCACAAACCGTTAGTTATGAAGTGTTCTTAGGCTTGTCTTTAATGGGCGTGGTCGCACAAGCAGGTTCATTTAACCTGATTGATATTGTGAACTCCCAAGAAGGCATGTGGAACATTATTCCTCAATTCTTTGGTTTTGTGACCTTTGCGATTGCGGGCGTTGCGGTATGTCACCGTCACCCGTTTGACCAGCCAGAAGCAGAACAAGAGATTGCGGATGGTTACCACGTTGAATACTCAGGGATGAAGTTCGGTCTGTTCTTCGTCGGTGAGTATATCGGTATCGTAACGGTTTCTGCCCTGATTGTGACGCTGTTCTTTGGTGGCTGGCATGGTCCATTCCTGCCGTCATTCTTGTGGTTTGCTATCAAAACTGGCTTCTTCATGATGATGTTCATCCTGATCCGTGCCTCTTTACCGCGTCCACGTTATGACCAAGTGATGTCTTTCGGCTGGAAAATTTGCCTGCCATTGACGCTGCTTAATCTGCTGGGTACTGCAGCAGTGATTTTATACAACGCTCAGTAAGGGGTGATTGAACCATGACATTGAAAGAGTTATTGGTCGGTTTCGCCACCCAAGTACGTAGTATTTGGATGGTCGGCCTACATGCGTTCGATAAACGCGAAACGCAAATGTATCCAGAAGAGCCGGTTTATCTGCCACCCCGTTACCGTGGTCGTATCGTGTTAACCCGCGATCCAGACGGTGAAGAGCGTTGTGTTGCGTGTAACTTATGTGCGGTTGCTTGCCCAGTGGGATGTATCTCACTGCAAAAAGCCGAGCACGAAGATGGACGCTGGTATCCGGAATTTTTCCGCGTTAACTTTTCGCGCTGCATTTTCTGTGGTCTGTGTGAAGAGGCTTGCCCAACAACGGCAATCCAATTAACACCTGACTTTGAAATGGCCGACTGGCGACGTCAGGATTTGGTTTACGAGAAAAATGACCTGTTGATTTCAGGTCCAGGTAAATATCCTGATTATAACTTTTACCGTAAATCGGGTATGGCGATTGCAGGTAAAGACAAAGGTGAAGCGGATAACGAAGCGAAACCGATTAACGTCAAAGACCTGTTGCCATAAGGAGCGATATTCATGGAATTTACATTTTATATCGCCGGTCTGGTTGCAATACTTGCAACTTTGAGGGTGATAACGAATACCAACCCGGTGCATGCACTGTTGTATCTGGTTGTTTCTCTGCTGGCACTGTCAATGGTGTTCTTCTCACTCGGCGCGTCTTTCGCGGGTGCGCTAGAAATCATCGTTTACGCAGGTGCCATTATGGTCTTGTTTGTGTTCGTCGTCATGATGTTGAACCTAGGCCGCTCTGTGCAGGAGCAAGAGCGCGCTTGGCTAACACCGAAAAACTGGATTGGTCCAGCGGGATTATCCGCAGTGTTGTTGGCTATCCTGGTTTACGGCATCACTTCTTTATCTTACGAGAAGGGGATTGATGGCACGGTGATTGGGGCGAAAGAAGTCGGTATCAGCTTGTTCGGGCCATATGTTCTGGCTGTTGAACTTGCTTCACTGCTGTTATTGGCAGGTATCGTCGTCGCATTCCACGTTGGACGTGACCGCAAAGAAAACGGTGCTGACCTTGTTAGCATTGCGGAGGAGCAAAAATGATACCTCTAGAACATGGTCTGATTTTAGCGGCAATTCTATTTGTGATGGGGCTTAGCTGCCTTGTTATCCGCCGCAACTTGCTTTTCATGTTGATCGGACTGGAAATCATGATTAACTCAACTGCACTGGCATTTGTCGTCGCAGGGAGTTTTTGGGGGCAACCAGACGGCCAGATTATGTATATCTTGGCAATCGCACTGGCTGCAGCGGAGGCGAGTATTGGATTGGCGTTGTTACTGCAACTCCATCGTCATCGTCAGAACCTGAATATTGATAAAGTCAGTGAGATGCGCGGATGAACCTACTCTATTTAACTATTCTGTTGCCTTTACTGGGGTCGGTGCTGTTAGCCTTCTCCCGTGGACGCTGGTCAGAAAACGTTTCGGCCATTATTGGTGCGGGGTCGGTCGGCTTAGCTGCCCTCGTCGCATTCTATGCTGGTAACGAATTTTTAGCTCAACCCGACGCTGGCGTGTTTATTCAGCCACTTTGGACTTGGATGTCTGTCGGTACCTTTAATATCCCATTCACCCTGATGTTAGATGGTCTGTCACTGACCATGTTAGGTGTGGTAACGGGTGTGGGCTTCCTTATTCACGTGTATGCCTCTTGGTATATGCGTGGCGAGGAAGGTTACTCACGTTTCTTCGCTTACACCAATCTGTTTATCGCGAGCATGGTCGTTTTAGTCCTCGCCGATAACATGATGCTGATGTATCTCGGTTGGGAAGGGGTAGGGCTGTGCAGTTACTTGCTGATTGGTTTTTATTACACCAATCCAGACAACGGCAAAGCCGCGATGAAGGCGTTCTTTGTGACGCGCATCGGTGACGTGTTCCTTGCTATCGGTATGTTTATTCTGTGGAATGAACTGGGCACACTGAACTTCAGCGAAATGGCGGTGTTAGCACCTCAGAAATTTGCTGAAGGTTCAAGCGCAATCAACTGGGCAACCTTGATGTTATTAGGTGGTGCAGTCGGTAAATCTGCGCAGCTACCATTACAAACATGGTTAGCTGATGCGATGGCGGGTCCAACACCAGTTTCTGCACTGATCCACGCCGCAACCATGGTAACCGCAGGTGTCTACTTAATCGCACGTACCCATGTTTTGTTCCTATTAGCGCCTGAGGTATTGCACTTAGTCGGTGTTGTGGGGGCGGTAACACTCGTACTGGCAGGTTTTGCAGCATTGGTACAAACGGATATCAAACGTGTCCTCGCTTATTCAACCATGAGCCAAATTGGTTATATGTTCTTGGCACTGGGTGTTCAAGCTTGGGATGCGGCGATTTTCCACCTGATGACGCACGCTTTCTTCAAAGCATTATTGTTCCTGTCAGCCGGTTCGGTGATCCTCGCTTGCCACCACGAGCAAAACATTTTCAAAATGGGTGGGTTGCGTAAGCAAATTCCATTCATTTATGCTGTGATGTTAATCGGCGGAAGCGCACTGGCAGCATTGCCACTGTTTACCGCAGGTTTCTACAGTAAAGATGCAATTTTGTGGGGCGCGCAGCTTGATGGACAAACTGTGTTGTTGTGGGCAGGTATCCTCGGTGCATTAATGACCGCAATTTATACCTTCCGTATGATTTTCATCGTGTTCCACGGTGAAGCAAAAATCAAAGCGCACAAGGTTAAAGGCATCACTCACACATTGCCACTTGGCATTCTGGCTATCCTTGCAACGTTTGTTGGTGCTTTAATCCACCAACCATTAGAAGGGGTGTTCCCAGCGGAAGCCGCAGGAAGTGAAGACGGTAAAGTCTTACTTGAAGCGATTTCAGGCGGGTTTGCAATCGCAGGTCTGTTGATTGCGGTATTCCTCTATCTATTCAGACGTTCCATTGTTGATGCTATCGCGAAAACGGCGGTTGGCCGCTTCTTCAGTGCCTGGTGGTACCAAGCATGGGGATTCGACTGGCTGTATGACGTAGTCTTTGTGAAACCGTTTAAAGGTATTGCATGGCTACTGGAAAGCGATCCGATTAACTCACTGATGAATATTCCTGCGCGATTATCAAGCTTAGCGAACAAAGGACTTTCTGTGAGTCAAAACGGCCAGATCCGTTGGTATGTTGCCTCATTGGGGCTGGGTGCAGTGCTGATTCTTGCTCTGCTGCTTTTGGTTTAATTAAGGGACACATTGCGCCATGCTACTACCCTGGCTAATACTTATTCCCTTCATCGGTGGCCTGCTAAGTTGGCAGGCTGACCGGTTCAGTCACCGCGCTCCACGTTGGATTGCGCTGGCAACGATGGGATTAACACTTATTCTTTCCGTGCAATTGTGGTTACAAGGGAGCTACTCTCTGGCTAACCCACAAGGCGTTCCACTATGGCAATCCGAGTTTTTCATGCCGTGGATCCCTGCACTGGGAATCAACATTCACTTAGCGATTGACGGTTTATCACTGTTGATGGTCGTTCTGACGGCTATCATGGGTGCGTTCTCGATTTTGAGCTCATGGAGTGAAAACCAAAAGAATCAAGGTGCGTATCACTTTAACCTCCTGTGGATTATCACTGGGGTGATGGGGATTTTCACAGCGGTTGACTTGTTCTTATTCTTCTTCTTCTGGGAGATGATGCTGATCCCAATGTACTTCCTGATTGCAAATTGGGGACATAAAGGCTCAGAAAACAGACAACACGTTAACGCCGCGACTAAGTTCTTTATTTATACGCAGGCAAGTGGTTTGATTATGTTAGTGTCCATCATTGGATTGGCACTGGCACACTTCAACTCAACGGGTACCTTAACATTTGATTACGACCAGTTATTAGGCACTCAAATGTCTAGTAGCGTCGCATTCATGTTGATGTTAGGTTTCTTCATTGCCTTCGCTGTTAAAATGCCTCTGGTACCATTCCATGGTTGGATGGCAGATACCCAAGAGCAATCCCCAACCGCAGGTTCGGTAGATATCTCGGGTATCATGCTAAAAACCGCGGCTTATGGTCTGTTACGTTTTACTTTGCCTCTGTTCCCTGAAGCGTCTATCCAGTTCACACCAGTGGCGATGACTCTGGGTGTGGTCAGTATCTTCTATGGTGCATGGTTAGCGTTCAAACAAACCGACATTAAACGTCTGGCGGCATACAGTAGCTTATCCCATATGGGGTTTGTGACTGTGGCGATTTATGCAAGTTCAGTGTTAGCGTACCAAGGTGCTGTAATCCAAATGATCACCAACGGTCTGTCAGGTGCAGCGCTGATTATCATCAGTGGCCAACTGTATGAGCGTACGCAAACGCGTGATATGCGCATGATGGGTGGATTGTGGAAACGCATTAAATGGTTACCAGGAATGTCCCTGTTCTTTGCTGCGGCAACGCTAGGAATGCCAGGTACAGGTAACTTCATTGGCGAATTCATGATCCTATTCGGTAGCTTCAGCCAATTCACATTAGTGACCTGCATTATGGTATTTGGTGTGGTGTTTGCCTCTATCTACTCACTGTGGATGATGCAGCAGACTTACTACGGCACACCAAAATCAGAAAAAGAAATGAAAGGGTTAACGGCGCGTGAATTCGGTGTGCTACTGGCTCTGGCTGCTTTACTGGTTATTATCGGTTTCTATCCACAACCAATTTTAGATACATCAGTTGGTTCAATGGAAACATTACATAACCTGTATTCTGCTTCACTAACAACATTAGGGCTGTAATTCGCCATGACAATAACTCCTCAAGAACTGATCGCAATACTACCACTGATGATCGTCGGGTTGACGGCGGTGGTTGTGATGCTGTCCATTGCGTGGCGACGCGATCACCTGACTAGTGCCGCGCTGACAGTATCGGGTTTTATCATTGCGTTGCTTTCACTCATTTGGGTAGCCGACGGCTACCTAATGGATGTGACTTCGCTTATCCGTGTTGATGGCTTTGCGCTGTTCTATAGTGCGCTTGTCCTGATTGCAGGTATCGGTACCAGTATCTTTGCTTACCACTGGCTAGAAGGCTTTGGTGATAACAGAGATGAATTCCATCTGTTAGTCGCAATTGCCGTCGCAGGTGGTGTGCTGCTATCCATGTCAAATCATATGGCATCAATGTTTATCGGTATCGAGCTGATTTCATTACCGCTGTTTGGTTTAGTGGCGTATACCTTCGAACGTAGCCGTACCTTAGAAGCTGGGATCAAATACATGCTGTTATCTGCAGCAGCGTCTTCGTTCCTGTTATTTGGTATTGCATTACTGTATGCAGAATCAGGTAGCTTAAGCTTCGCTTCGGTGGGGCAAAGCCTGTCTGACAACCAAATCCACGCGCCATTAGTGATGATTGGCTTTGGTATGTTGATTGTTGGTTTTGGTTTCAAACTATCTTTGTTCCCATTCCAACTATGGACACCGGATGTTTATCAGGGCGCACCAGCACCAGTTTCTGCATTCTTAGCAACGGGCAGTAAAATAGCTATTTTTGCGGTATTAGTGCGTATCTTTATGGAAGCGCCAATTACCAGTAGCAACACACTGGCAATTGTTATTTCAGTGATTGCAATTGCGTCTATTCTGTTTGGTAACTTACTGGCTATCACACAAAAAAGCGCAAAACGTTTACTGGGTTACTCCTCTATCTCCCATATGGGTTATCTGTTAGTGGCACTGGTTGCCCTGCGTATCGACCCTGTTGCTTCACAAGTGACGATTGCAATTTATTTAGTCGGTTACTTGTTTGCAAGTTTGGGCTCATTTGGTGTGATCAGTATCGTTTCTAGCCCTTACCGTGGTGATGACCAAGACGATTTCAGCGCGTTTCGTGGGTTGTTCTGGCATAAGCCTGTGCTTGCAACTGTGATGACAGTCGCACTGTTATCCTTAGCGGGTATCCCAATTACATTAGGGTTTATCGGTAAATTCTATGTGATTGTTTCAGCGGTAAATGCGGAACTTTGGTGGTTAACGGGGGCTGTTGTGGTAGGTAGTGCGATTGGTTTGTACTATTACCTGCGCTTTATGGCAAGCTTGTACAGCCGTGATGCAGAACATGCTGAGCGTTATACTGGCCCTGAAAAAGCAACTCTGGGTACGGTTTTTGCAGCTATCTGTGCAATTGCAGCCATTGTCTTCGGTGTTTGGCCACAACCGCTTATTGATATTTCGGCATTAGCTGTAGCAATCGTTGGTTAATGAATACAGTTTAAGTAATATGAAGCCGGTTACTGCAAAGTAACCGGTTTTTTTTTAATCGGGTAGTTGGCGTTGGTATTGATATTCCACATCATTCAAATAAGTCATCAACATTTGGCTTGCCGTATTGATTTGTACTAAGTTAAGGGGTTGCTCTGATATCTTTTCACTTATATATTGACACCATGACTCCCAATAGTTTTTGAGTAATCCAACTTGGTGGATAATGGTTTGTTTATGCAGATCGATGGCAGTAATTTCATTGGAGAGAGACATCAGTTGTGTGAGTCTAAAAATATTTGTGTCAATAGTATTAAGCTCTTCTTTGTGCTCAATAATTTGGTCACTTAAGTATAATCGGACATCAACTAATTTAGTAAACTCAAGGCCATCATCTACCATTGTT
Organism: Providencia vermicola; assembly: GCF_020381325.1. Classification (GTDB taxonomy): domain Bacteria; phylum Pseudomonadota; class Gammaproteobacteria; order Enterobacterales; family Enterobacteriaceae; genus Providencia; species Providencia vermicola. The sequence goes on along the minus strand of NZ_JAGSPI010000003.1, from coordinate 326,440 downwards.
AGCAGGTTTCTAATATAACTAATTGCTGATTTTAAAATATCTTTTTTATTTGGTGGAATGTTGAGAGAGTCAATTATTTCTTTTCCTTTAAAATACTTATCAAAAAAATCAGTTAGCTTTGCTCGCAAAACAATATCTTCAGCAGCTGTAATAATAGAATAATTCTTGTGTAAATCATTTATTTTAGCTTGCATACTGTGCTTGGATGTCAAAAGAAGTTCTTTTTGGCTAGTGTATTGGGATAATTTTAACTTATTAGGTTCGTTAAGGTGAAAGATCAGTAGTGATTCATTTGTGTAGCGTATTTTTGAAATAAGTTTTTCTAACTCTAACTTTGCATCCATTAAATCATCAATAAAACTGGCGGTTAGAAATTGTTTTTTTATATCTGAATAGCTATCTTCGCTGGTTGTTGAGCTTTTGGGGATATTTAATTCATTATCTATTATATAATTAAGTTTGATGCGTAATATTGGAATCGAATTTCGGATCAACTCATTGATACGCTCTGTTTTGATTGCGATTTTTTGAATTCTTCCGTAAACAATATAATCATAATTCATGATATTTTTATTAAAAGAAACAATGTTATTTGAAATACATCTTAACTGATAAATATCAATAGGGGGTAACATTGGTAAATCAAGATTGTCATGCATATTAATGCCTTTTATTGAGATGATGTGTCATTTTTTTGTAGCTCATCAAATAATGTAATTAAATGAACTGAGTAATCTTGAATTGAACTCCAAGACATAATAATTTTCTTGAACTGAGCAATGAATCTAATAAGTTTGTCTGCATTATTTATTCGCTGGAAAATATCAATTGATTGTTTTATTTCAGTTAAAATAACTAGCCACATATAGTCAAGGTGGTCAATAGCTAATCGAGCATCTTTAAATAGTCCCTCAATTTTATGTAAGTTAAGTTGGATATCGAAAATCGTTTTTTGGATTAATTTTTCATTGTTTATCTTGGTGTTTATTTCGGCAATTTCTTTTAATAGTTCGTTCTTTCTGACTCTTATTGCATCTGCTTTAGGCCCAAAAATACTACTGGTAATAACCAGACCAATAATTCCTCCAGCTAACCCAGTAAAGCATAATTTGATAAAATGAGAGTACTCTTGTTCTAACTTCACAATATCTTGCTTTTTAAATTCAATCATTTCTTTTAGAAATGATTCGGTGCTATCTCGATTGGTCGGTTCGAGTTGCTGATAAATACCTTTTATATTAAATAGAAGTGATTCAACATGTTCAAAATTTGAGAGGTACCCACCTGTAATGTAGGCTCTAAAATCTGATACTGTATTTTTAATTTTGATTGTCTTTATTGATTGCTGTTTAATGTCATTTTTAATTATATTTAAAATACTAACAAGCTCAGTGGCAATTTGTTGGTCATCATTTTGATAGATTATTTTATCTAAGTCATTTGTGGTTAAATCATCTAAACTATCGGATATTTTCTGCAAAATAGGCATGTGGTTAATATATTCAATTATCTGATTTCCTGTTTGCATAATATTGCGACTTGTCAGTGATAAATTAACAGATTGCTCTTTAACTTGTTGTTCTACGTTATCCCAACTGTTTGCATGATTTCTAATATCAATAATTGCACTTGTTAAATCATTATGGTTAATTGGCAGTTCTGTTGAATCATTGATACCAAACCATTTCAAAATATCTGTCTCTCGTAAAGGAAGAGAAAGTGCGAAACGAACATGTTGATGAATATTGACTAAATCATCTAAGGTAAATATACCTGCGGAACGCGCGGAAAGCGTATCTTGATTAGTTAACAATGCTAATGTTGCATTTCCTATATTTTCTTTTTCAATAATTCGGTCATAACTTTCTTGAATATGCATTGTGAATTCCAGCTTTATTAAGTTAATGAGTAATGAATTTGTAACTTGATTCATTGTAGGAGACGTATGTACAGTAGGTATCTGAATTAGTTCTATTCAATGGAAATTAATCATTGGTAAAGCATAAGGTGAGCGCTTTATATTGAATAACCTACTAGAAAGTGATGACGGGGGTTGATACTAAAAAATGAAAATCATCGCTAAAAAATAACTCAATGTGTGTATCACAATAGTAAAAATTCGTATTTATAAAATTAGCTTAATTAATAAGAAGATTAATTTTTTATAAAATTAAGTTTATATGGAATGAGGGGAGGGAGAAAGTATCGTACTTTCCGTGTTCAATTGATATTAAAGATATGTTTCATAATGAAATGTGATAAATAGAAGCGAGTATATTTTATACATAATTAATGTCTGCGACCCATTCAATCCATGATAGCGATGATGTAAAACAGTTGATTGGCCAATAAACCGGTAATGTAACCGCAAGAACAGTGATAAAGTCACAAAATATCAATTAATTAAATGAATATGTCATTATATAATTGCTAGAATAATCTATACTAGATACAAGAAGAGCATAGAATCCCAGCTTTAGCTGGTCTTTGTGAATAAGTTAAGGCAGTGATTGTGGGAGACTCGTCATAGAGACAATAATTAATCAATGTATTAATGCATTACATTGCGCTATATAATAATTGGTGTAAATCTATGTGCTGTGGCAGTAGGGATCTAAAGTGATAAATAAAAAAATTGATAATGTAATAGCTGAAATTCTGGAACACTTGTCTACATTGGCACTGGGAAACAAAGAATACGTACGACTTGTTTGGCGACTTGATGAGCAAACTACTTTTCCTGGTTTAGCGTGGTTATCTTCGCAAGCTTGTTACCCGCAATTTTATTGGTATCAACGTACAGGTGCAGAGGAATGCAGTGCGTTGGGACGTGTTAAATCCTTTTGCTCTATTGAGGATGCCGAACATTTTTTATCCCAAAATCCACAGATACCTGATGTGCGTTTGTGGGGCTTAAATGGTTGGAATGCAGTGGGGGATGGCCTCACCGATGAAGAAAAACAGCAAGCAACATATTGTTTTCTCCCGCGTTTAGAGATTCATCGGCTGCGTTCAACAATTAATGTGAACTTGAATATTGATGGAAAAGATGACATTCAGGCTGCCATTTTGTTTCTTTCGCAACTGACAGCGACACCAGATGTCCCACTAACGCTTTCTGCGTCGATTACTGAGCAAAAACATATTCCTTGCCATGATGAATGGTGCCGTTTATTAAATTGCGCCATTAGCGATATGAAAGCAGGTAAGATGGAAAAAGTAGTTATGGCGCGGGAGACCCAACTTACGCTATCAAATGCGATTTCAGTCGCAGAGCTTTTATCTGCCAGTCAACAAGTTAACCACCATTGCTACCATTTCATGATGGCGTTTGACAAGTATTCAGGCTTTATTTCTTCGACGCCAGAACGTTTATATCTGAGGCAGGGGACACAGCTTAATTCAGAGGCGCTGGCTGGTACAGTGGCGAATGACCCTGATGATAACATTGCGGCGGAACATGCAAAATGGTTAATGGAAGACAAGAAAAATCAACACGAGAACTTAGTTGTCGTGGATGATATTTGCCAACAATTACAAGGGGCTGTTACGGGGGTTGATGTTTCATCGGCGAAAGTGATCCGCTTGAGAAAAATCCAACATTTATATCGTTCTATCGTGGCAACGTTGATTGCGCCTTCAGACTGCGATTGTTTGCAACGACTTCAGCCAACAGCCGCTGTATGTGGCTTACCACGACAGGCAGCAAGGCAATTTCTTGCAAAGAATGAACCTTTTTCTCGTGGCTGGTATGCGGGAACAGGTGGATTTATTAGCTTAAATAAAAGCGAGTTCGCCGTTTCTTTGCGCTGTGCGCAAATTAATGGTTCGCAAGTTTCATTATACTCAGGCGCTGGCATAGTGAGAGATTCAGACCCTGAACAAGAGTGGGAAGAAATTGAAAATAAAGCAGCGGGTTTAAAATCGTTGTTTGGTAATGGCTAAAAACCTTATAATAAAAAAGGTTATTTCCTTTTTATTTTCAATTAGTTCATCAAAAATTGTTCTGAGATCAAGAAACTTTTTTCTATCAGTCTAAACTGATTGATAATTAATAATTTGCTGAGCATATTATGTCGAATTCTGCATTTAATATCCGTTGGGCTGAAGTGATCATTGAAGCACTTAGCCGTCATGGTATGAAACACATTTGTATCGCGCCAGGTTCCCGTTCGACGCCTTTAACGTTAGCGGCAAGTAACAATCCAAAATTACATTGCCATACGCATTTTGATGAGCGTGGCTTAGGTCATCTTGCGCTCGGACTGGCTAAGGCAAGCGGTGAACCTGTTGGCGTGATAGTGACGTCAGGTACTGCGGTGGCTAATTTGTATCCTTCATTGATAGAAGCTGGATTAACGGGTGAAAACGTTATTTTTTTGACAGCTGATCGTCCTCCTGAACTGATTGATTGTGGTGCAAACCAAGCTATTCGCCAAACCCATATATTTGCTTCGCATCCGACTCAGTCATTAATGCTGCCTCGTCCAACAAGAGATATTTCCGCTAAATGGCTGGTGACTGCCGTTGATAATGGCATGAACCAACTGCATCATGGTGCTTTTCATATTAACTGCCCATTTGCTGAACCTCTCTATGGCGAAAATGAGGGGGAGTACGAATGGCAGCAAACATTAGGTGATTGGTGGAACTCAAACCACCCATGGTTAAGTGAGCCGTTAACACATACGGTTGCACTCGTGGCGGATTGGTACTTTTGGCGTCAGAAAAAGGGTGTGGTCATCGCAGGGCGAATGAGTGCTACTGAAGGCGAACTAGTTGCCCTGTGGGCTCAAGAGTTAGGCTGGCCAGTTCTTGGTGATGTGTTATCTCAAACGGGGCAGCCCTATCCTTGCAGTGATTTGTGGTTACAAAACCCGAGCGCTCAAGCTATATTGCAGGGTGCTGAATTAGTGGTGCAGTTTGGCTCAAGTATTACAGGTAAACGTTTGTTGCAATGGCAAGCCAATTGCCAACCAAAAGAATACTGGATTGTGGACTCAATACCAGAACGTTTAGACCCTGCGAATCACAGAGGGCGTAAGTTGACTTGTTCGATTAAGGGCTGGCTTGATAACCATCCCGCTCAGCCGCGCAGCTTATGGTGTGAAGCATTATTGAGCCTTGCTGAGAAAACCCAAAATTGTGTCGAAAAACAACTTTCAGGTCAATTTTCTGAAGCTGCAGTTGCACATCAACTCCCAGAATTACTTCCTCCGCGTGGACAATTATTTGTAGGTAATAGCTTAATCGTACGCTTGATTGATTCATTCGCACAACTACCTGTTAGTTACCCCGTTTATAGTAATCGAGGAGCTAGTGGTATCGATGGACTAATTTCTACATTGGCAGGTGTTCAGCGTGCAACGGCGAGACCGACTTTAGGTATTGTGGGTGATCTGTCAGCTTTATATGACTTAAATAGCCTTGCGTTATTACGGGAACCTTCAGCGCCAACCATTTTGGTTATTGTCAATAACAATGGCGGCCAAATATTCTCCATGCTGCCAACCCCAGCTGACGCGAGACAAAATTATTACTGTATGCCGCAGAATGTCAGCTTTGAACCTGCAGCAAAAATGTTTGGCTTGCAGTATTGTGCCCCGACAGATTGGGAGAGCTTAAAGAATACTGTCCAGCAATTTTGGCATAATCAGTATGGCACATTGGTTGTGGAGTTGGTTGTGGACAGTGATGAGGGTGCTCGAACGTTACAGCAGCTACTCAGCGTCGTCTCGGAGCTATAATGCTAACTGCTACACAGTACAATCCAGAAAAATCAGGACCTTGGCTCATTTGGCTCCATGGGTTGCTGGGGAGTGCAGATGATTGGCTTCCTGTGATTGGACAGTTTAATGATTATCGATCGCTAGCCATTAATTTGCCTGGACACGGTGGCTCACAAAAAGAGACATGCCAAGGTTTCGAGCACTTCGATGAGCAATTAAATAGGCTTCTGCAATATCATCAGGTTGATGAATATTACTTGATAGGTTATTCATTGGGAGCTCGCCTTGCCATGCATTTTGCCTGCTTTTACCAGCCAAAAGGCTTATTAGGGCTGGTTATAGAGGGCGGAAATGTTGGGTTGGATGACATGCAGGCGAGACACGACCGTGAAAAGAATGATAAAGCATGGGCACAACGTTTTCGTACAGAGCCCATAAAAAAAGTACTAAATGATTGGTACCAACAAACTGTTTTTGCGGATTTATCACCAGAGCAAAGAAATAAACTGATTGAATTGCGTCAAGGAAACAATCCGCATGGTATTGCGGACATGCTTGAGAGCACATCGTTATCTCAGCAGCCGTTTTTAGTGCCAAATTTGCACCAATTATCTTACCCGTACCACTATTTTTGTGGAGAGCGAGATCAAAAGTTTCGAAGCGTTTCGCAACAATACACATTGCCATTAACGCTGATTGAAAATGCAGGGCATAATGCTCATCGGGAAAATCCTACGGGTTATGCAACTGCACTTCACCATTTTTTATCACACTGTGGTTAAAGGAATTTGAGAATGATTTATCCAAGCGAAGAAAAACTGTACGCACCTATTGAATGGCAAGATTGTTCCGAAGGGTTTGACGATATTCTGTATCATAAATCCCCTGAAGGGATCGCGAAAATTACGATTAATCGCCCGCAAGTGCGCAATGCGTTTCGTCCTCAAACGGTTAAAGAGATGATCCAAGCCTTATCTGACGCACGTTATGATGACCACATTGGTACTATTATTTTAACGGGTGAAGGCGAAAAAGCTTTTTGCGCTGGCGGTGACCAAAAAATTCGTGGAGATTACGGTGGATACCGTGATGAAAGTGGTACTCATCACTTAAACGTTTTGGATTTTCAACGCCAAATTCGCACCTGTCCAAAACCTGTCGTTGCAATGGTTGCTGGTTTTGCCATCGGTGGCGGTCATGTTTTACATATGATGTGTGATTTAACGATTGCTGCGGATAACGCGATTTTTGGTCAGACAGGGCCAAAAGTGGGTTCTTTTGATGGCGGCTGGGGCGCATCTTACATGGCGCGTATTGTAGGGCAGAAGAAAGCGCGTGAAATCTGGTTCTTATGCCGTCAATATGATGCAAAAGAAGCATTAGATATGGGGCTGGTTAACACCGTCGTTCCTTACGCAGAATTAGAAAAAGAAACCGTTCGCTGGTGCCGTGAAATGTTAGAAAATAGCCCAATGGCACTGCGTTGCTTGAAAGCAGCACTAAATGCGGATTGTGATGGCCAAGCAGGTCTGCAAGAATTGGCGGGTAATGCGACGATGTTGTTCTACATGACGGATGAAGGCCAAGAAGGTCGTAATGCTTTTAACGAAAAACGTGCGCCTGACTTCTCTAAATATAAGCGTAACCCGTAATGCGTAAAGCCAAGATTTATTCATTCAGCCTGCCCATGGAGGCAGGTGTTATCCTTCGTTATCAACGCCTCAAAACACGTGATGGGCTTTTGGTGTGCTTGCAAGATGGAGATAACGAAGGTTGGGGGGAAATTTCACCTCTACCTGAATTCAGTCAAGAAACTTTGGAAGAAGCGACTGCTGAAACCATTGTTCGCCTGAATGAATGGGTGAAAGACGGCAAAATTTCTGATAGTCCACTTCCTTCCGTGGCATTTGGGTGTAGTTGTGCAGTGGCTGAGCTAATTGGCGAGTTACCCAAAGACGCAGATTATCGCAAAGCACCCCTGTGTAGTGGTGATCCTGATGACTTAATTTTAAGCCTTGATGCGATGGAAGGCGAAAAAGTTGCGAAAGTCAAAGTGGGCTTATATGAGGCCGTGCGTGATGGCATGGTAGCAAATTTATTGCTAGAAGCGGTGCCGGAACTCAAACTACGCCTTGATGCAAATCGCAGTTGGACACGAACGAAAGCGGACGGGTTTGCTAAATATGTTAATCCTGACTATCGCGACCGTATCGCATTCTTAGAAGAGCCGTGTAAAACGCGTGAAGAGTCTCTGCAATTTGCTGCTGATACGGGCATTAATATTGCTTGGGATGAAAGTGTGCGAGAAGAGGGGTTCAAGGTGGAGGCTCAAGCGGGTGTTGCAGCGATTGTGATTAAACCAACACTTACGGGTAGCTTAGCCTATTGCCGTTCTTTAGTTGAAGATGCTCACCGCCTTGGCTTACAAGCAGTGATTAGCTCGTCCATTGAAAGCAGTTTTGGCTTAACTCAGCTAGCTCGCGTTGCGCATTGGTTAACACCCAATACTATTCCAGGCCTAGATACGGTTTCTTTAATTCAATCACAGTTAATTCGTCCTTGGCCGCAGTGCGATATTCCATTACAGCAGTTAGAAGACTTAACCATTGTATGGCAGAGTTAACGCAGTTTAGAGATTGGCCTTGGCAGCATTGGGCCAATCTTCAACCCAATTCAATTGCTTTACATTCAGATTGTGAGAGCCTAACCTGGGATGCACTTAATCAACAGGTTAAGGACCTCATTACCTATTTTTCAATGCAAGGTGTGGCGAAAGGTCATTGTGTGGCGCTTCGGGGTAAAAACTCGGTTGAGTTATTACTTAGCCAGCTGGCACTGATTGCCTGTGGTGCGCGTGTTCTACTTCTTAACCCTAAGATACCTGAACGGACGCTGAGGGAATTGTTGCCCCATCTTGATATCAGTTTTGTGATTGATTTTACTGATGATATTGAGACACTTTCTAATTACCGAAATCTTGACTATCAACTGTATTACCACTTTATTGGTGATGATGAGTTCCAGTCAGTTAATTTTCAGACTCATGCGACACAACCAGCCACACTAATATTAACCTCTGGATCAACTGGCTTACCTAAAGCGGCGGTTCATAGCGTTGAGGCACATCTCAGTAGCGCAGATGGCGTTGTTAATGCGATGGACTACCAACAGGGTGATTGTTGGTTACTTTCCTTACCACTTTTTCATGTTTCTGGGCAAGGGGTTGTTTGGCGTTGGCTACTTAAAGGGGGAACGCTCGCATTAAAAAATACGCCATTAATAGATGCTTTACAAGGAGTGACACACGCTTCATTAGTACCAACACAATTATGGCGTTTACTTAATGATGAATTTGACAGCCAACTTTCCCTTAAAGAAGTGTTGTTGGGGGGAGCCTCTATTCCTGTTGCATTAACAGATTTAGCTGAAAGTCGAGGTATCGCATGTTGGAGCGGTTATGGTATGACCGAAATGGCCTCGACAGTGTGTGCTAAGCGAGCAGATGGCAAACACGGTGTAGGCCTACCGTTAAAGGGCAAAAAAATTCGTATTGTTGCTGATGAAATTCAAGTTCAGTCGGCGAGTCAGGCTCTAGGCTATTGGTTTGACGGTAAAATTAAGCCTTTAAATTGTATTGATGGCTGGTTTAAAACGAATGATAAAGGTGCGTTTATCGATGGTGAGTATCAAATATTAGGGCGTCTCGATAACTTATTTATTAGCGGTGGGGAATGTGTCCAACCTGAAGATATCGAAGCGGTAATTAATTCACATCTTAATGTGTCACAGAGTTTTATCATCCCAATTGATGATGTGGAGTTTGGTCAACGTTCTGTTGCAGTGGTGGAATGCAATTCAGATTTTTCGCTCACTGAATTATCTATTTGGCTAAAAGACAAACTAGCTCCTTATCAATACCCGAAACGTTTTTATCAGTTAGATGAAACGTTAAAAGAGGGGGGGATTAAGGTGTCTCGCCAGCAAGTGAAAAATTGGGTTTTAGCTCAAGAACAATCGATTGAATAAAAATATTACAGGTAAGTGAAGCGATTATGTTGATACGACGGGTAGATCACCCGTCGTGGTATGTTTTTTATTTTTTTAATGCATTTAACGCTTTCTCAACCCCTGCACCATATTCTGGGTGAACTTGTTTGAATAGCGCAATTTGGCGCACTTGCGTGGCTTCTGTGGCATCAATTAGCTCGCCTGCAATACGTTTAAACATGCGTTGATGTTCTGCATCATCTAATAATTCATATAATGCACGTGGTTGGCTGAAATAGTCTTGGTCTTCACGATGATCCCAGTGGTCAGCGGCACCTTCAAGAGATAATGGTGGTTCACTAAAATCAGGTTGTTCTTGGAATAAACCCGCTTCGTTTGGCTCATAGGTAACATGATTTCCGCTATTACCATCAACACGCATTGCACCATCACGGTGATAATTGTGGAATGGGCAACGTGGTGCATTCACTGGAATTTGGTGATGGTTAACACCAAGACGGTAGCGATGAGCATCACCGTAAGAAAATAGACGGCCTTGAAGCATTCTGTCTGGTGAGAAACTAATACCAGGCACTACGTTAGCAGGGCTAAATGCAGCTTGCTCAACATCAGCAAAGTAATTATCTGGATTACGGTTTAGTTCAAAATATCCTACATCAATTAATGGATAGTCTTTGTGTGGCCAAACCTTAGTCAGGTCAAATGGGTTATAAGGAACCTTTGAAGCTTCTTTTTCAGGCATGATTTGTACTTGCAAATTCCAGCGAGGGAAATCCCCTTTTTCAATCGATTCAAATAAATCACGCTGTGAACTTTCTCTATCTTTCCCCACAAGTTGCTCAGCTTGTTCATCGGAAAGGTTTTCGATGCCTTGCTGGCAGCGGAAGTGGAATTTCACCCAGAAACGTTCATTATTGGCATTGATAAAGCTGTAAGTGTGGCTACCAAAACCGTGCATATGGCGATAACTTTGTGGGATACCACGGTCACTCGCATCGATCGTTAATTGGTGTAAAGATTCTGGTAATTGGGAGAAAAATGCCCATTTATGTTCCATTGTTCGTAAGTTGGAGCGAGGATCGCGTTTTACGACGTGGTTTAAATCAGGGAATTTTAATGGGTCACGAAAGTAGAATACAGGTGTGTTGTTACCCACCATGTCCCAGTTACCTTCTTCAGTGTAAAATTTGAGTGCAAAACCACGAATATCACGCTCTGCATCAGCAGCACCACGCTCACCAGCTACTGTTGAAAAACGGGCAAACATTTCTGTTTTTTTACCTACTTCAGAGAAAATTTTTGCACGAGTATAAGGTGTAATATCGTGGGTGACGGTAAATGTACCAAATGCACCAGATCCTTTGGCGTGCATACGTCTTTCAGGGATCACTTCGCGGTCAAAATGGGCTAATTTTTCTAAGAACCAGACATCTTGTAACAACATTGGGCCGCGTTTACCTGCGGTCATGACATTATTATTATTGGCGACGGGGGCGCCAGAGGCAGTTGTAAGGCCTTTTTTCTTCATCACAATACTCCTGATTTTGAATTTAATGACTACATAAACCTAACTAAAAAGTTATTATTTTGTAATAAAACAAAAATACCACTACAATAAACTTGTAATTCAGTATAGTAATTATTGATATGATTATCTAATTAATATAACCAATTACTGTGATTGAATGTGAGATAAGCGGGATATTTAAGATACAGATTTAAAATTTAAATCTGACTTAGGTGCGATGAAATTATCTTTTGGCTGAATAGGTTGCGTAAATCTGAGTAATTAAGGCTGAGAAACGTGTGTAAATCGCGTAATATCCGTAGGTAATAACTTAAAGAGGATAAAATAATGCGCAAAGTAGTGTTATTAGTGGCGGCGATGTCCCCATTTCTTATGAATTCTGCTCAAGCTGTTTCTGTGAGTGCACAAGCTGGCAAACACTATACTGAATTATCAGCGGGTTTAGGCAATCAAAATGCAGGCCTCGCGTTTAATGGTTCTTGGGCACGTAGTGATCATGATGGTCAAATGGGCAGTTTAGGCGCTACATTTGGTCTACCTATTGGGCCTTTTTCTGCTTATGTTGGCGGTAAAGGTTTATATTTATCCCCTGATAATAACAGCAGTGGTGCAGCATTAGCTGTGGGCGGTGGTTTAAACTGGCAGGCTCTGCCTTCACTGAATATTTATGGTGAAGCATATGGTGCACCAGAGTCACTAACTTCAGGTAGCAAGTCTTATGTTGAAGCAAAAGCGGGCGCACGTTATACGGTATTTAAACCGTTATCTATTGATGCGGGCTATCGTGTAATTGAAATGAAAGGTTCACACAACAAGTCGAATGAAAAAATTGCAGATGGTCTTTATTTAGGGGCTGGTCTTTCATTCTAGCGTTGCAACCTAGTTTTTATTGCCCTTAGTTGCTTGTGTAATTTGCATCTAGGGGCATAGGTCTTGATTTTGCTGCAATTAAATACTTTTAAATAAAACTATTATCTTTTTGTTTATGACTTTTTAGATATTCATGTTGATTTTCATTACGTTATTGTAATGAGGCCAAAACTTCATGACTTAGCCCTGTAGTTTTCATGATAATTTCAAGGCTAACTCCATTTTTAAGCAACTGGATTGCCATGGCGATCTTTGTTTCAGCGATACCTTCTTCTCTTCCTTGTTGTATACCTTCTTGGCGGCCTTTGTTCTGTAGGCGTTGTGCAATATTCATGATCGTTTCCTTATGTTGTTCCGTTTGTTCCTCTAAAGTTTGAACGATTTCTTCAAAGTTAGTTGAGTCTAACGCAATAAACAGATAGTTGAGGATGGTAACCACATCGTTATCGCTATTATAGTGCCTATTGAGCGCTTGCGCCAAGAGTGGAAGAACCTGCTGAAACTCATCACGTAAATATTTATGCTTCATGGCTAATTCCATCACAGCAACTTTTCGGTGGTTGACTAATTCATTGTCATCGATGACGGTGATATCCACTAAAGGAAAAGGTTGTGTATATAGCTGGTTCGCAATCTCAGCAAAGGGAAAACAATCAGTCCATAATAAAGAATGTGGATAGGGTGAGCGATCACCATGATAAAAAAGTACGGGCACAACAAGGGGTAATACTGTATTTCCTTGTTGCATATGCTGATTCATCGCTAAAAAAGCGTAATGTATTAAGCGCCACGCCATGAGTTTATCAGGTGTCGATTGGTGCTCAACCAATAAGTAAAGGTACCCTTGTCCGTGTATAGTTTGAACTGAATACAAAACATCGGATAAGCGAGAGCGCAGCTGCTTATCAATAAAAGATGAATTAGTCAGTGCTAATGAATTAAAATCACATAGTGATTTTATATGTTCGGGTAAATGAATTTCAAAAAAGTCGCGAGCACTATCAATATTTGTCATGAATCCCTTAAACGCTGCATCATGAGCGGCAGAAACGTTTTTTCCTTTCATACAACCAGTTCCCTTATTAACCTCGGGTTAACAATAAATCAAGGTGGCCAGGTTGTCTTTTCAGTATTATTTGCGGTATATGACGTAATTAAAGAAATAAATTTCAATAATAAACATTTAATGAGAACTGAAATATTAAATGCCAATATTCGAGGCGTTGTGATTGATATGATCTATAAAAGGGAGGAGGGAGGTTATTAGGAATAGGGTACGACAAATAAAAGAAAAGCCACAATTTGAAGTTATCCAAATTGCGGCTTAATTACCAATTTATTAGCCGACGTTAGGTAGAAAACCCGCAACAATCGAGAACTGGATAGCAATAACAGTAATACCACAGAGTAATACTATCGCTAAAATAGGCATACCACCTTTGACTTGGTATTCACCTTTATCTTCCACCTTGCGAACACGTATAGTGAGCAGAGCGGGGATGATTAAAGCAAGGACAGATAATGCCACCGCTGCGTATGTTAAGGCTTGCACGAAGCTACTAAAGAACAGTGCCGCAAGCAATGGTGGAGCGAAAGTTAATAAGCCCGTTTGGGTACGACCAAATAAGCTATTACTGCGTTTAAATAAGTCAGCAAGGTAGTCAAATAATCCTAAAGCAACACCTAAGAAAGAAGTCGCAAGTGCTAAGTCCATAAATAGGCTAACAGCAATATTGACACGTGGTGTTGCTACCACATCACGAATAGCTGTTAGCAAGCCATTTAAACCAGACTCTTGTGCTAAAATACCTAAAAATGTTGTTGAGGGGATTGACCCAAGTGTTGCTACCTGCCAAAGGATATATGCAACCAATGGAATTGCGCTACCTGTAATGAAAATCATACGCAGTTTACGCACATCACCATTCATATAGTTAACTAAGCTAGGAACGCTACCGTGGAAGCCAAATGAGGTGAATATAACGGGAACAGCGGCGAGAATTAAACCTTTTTCAATAGGCATAGTGCTTAAGTTCACCGCTTCAGCATGCGGCATCATAACAACTAACATGATGATTAAGAAAATTGTTTTTGCGGTAAATAAAATTCGGTTAATAAAATCAACTGAATGAGTACCAATACAGACAACAGCTCCACCAATAATAGTGAAGGCGATAATGGCCGCTTCAGTACTGATGGTAATCCCCCACCAAGAAGAAAGACTGTCAGAAATTAATACGCCAGCCCCACCAATATAAGCGGTTGTTAGCGCATACATCAGTAGCAACATGCTTAAACCCGTGACGATTTGACCTGCTGGACCAAGGTATTTTTTTGCTACAGTACCTAACCCCATATTCGCAGGGTTATGTTGGTAGACCTCGACTAATAATAATGAGGTATAGCTCATTAACATCCATAACCCAACAAGCAAACAGACGATGCCTGTAAAACCGACGCCTGCAGCGGCAAGTGGCATTGCCAACATCCCTGCGCCTATTGTTGTTCCTGCAACGATTAACACACTGCCAAGAGTACGATTCTTCACAAGTTCCTCTAATTGAATCTGAATAATTAATAAGTGATGCAGATTATGCGATTGTGCGTATTGTGTCAAATGTAAATTACAGCTAGTGTAAATTTATTTTTACACCCATCAGGGGCAAAATAATAGTAAATAACTGACTAATATCAAGGTGAGTTAGCTAAAGGGAAAATGATGAATAAAGATACCTAAAGGTAAATTAATTTTGGATTATATGTTAAGGAATGGTGGTTAATTTATTGATTTTTCAGAATTATTGTTTTAACTGGCCAGTATCGCAGTTACTTAAGATAAATAGTGTGATTCGGTCAAAATAAACACAACAAAAATAAAACTATATTGGTTTTAAAATTATCATAAATCAAATTAATGCTTGAAAATCATCTCAATAATAGGAGGTAAATACATATAAAAGGATGGAACTATGGACTTTATGATTCAACTCGCCATTATCCTTGTTTGCTTGTTTTATGGGGCAAAAAAGGGGGGAATGGCATTAGGGCTTCTTGGTGGGGTAGGTCTTGTTATCTTAGTATTTGGTTTTGGATTACCACCAGGAAAACCACCTGTTGATGTTATGCTTGTGATTATTGCTGTTGTTGCCGCATCAGCTACGTTACAAGCATCAGGTGGTTTGGATGTTATGCTACAAATTGCAGAACGATTACTACGGAAAAATCCAAAATACATCTCTATTGTGGCACCTTTCGTGACTTGCATCTTAACCATTTTGTGTGGTACAGGGCATGTTGTGTACACTATTTTACCTATCATCTACGATGCTGCGATTAAAAACAATATTCGTCCTGAAAGGCCAATGGCGGCAAGTAGTATAGGTGCGCAAATGGGGATCATTGCCAGCCCTGTTTCTGTTGCCGTTGTGTCCTTAGTTGCAATGCTTAATGGTGTGACCATTAACGGTAAGTCTCTTGAATTCCTTGATTTATTAGCAATTACTATTCCTTCAACCTTAATTGGTATCTTAGCCATCGGTATTTTTAGTTGGTTCAGAGGGAAAGATCTCGATAAAGACCCGGTATTCCAAGAATTTATTTCTGTCCCTGAAAACCATGACTACGTGTATGGCGGTAGTGTGACATTGCTGGACAAAAAATTGCCAAAAATCAACTGGGTCGCGATGTGGATTTTCTTAGCATCAATTGTGGTTGTAGCATTACTCGGCGCATTTTCTGAGTTAAGGCCATTAGTCAATGGCAAGCCTTTATCGATGGTTTTAGTTATTCAGATGTTTATGTTGCTGGCAGGGGCGCTCATCATCATTATCTGTAAAACCAATCCAGGGCAAATTTCGAAAAATGAAGTATTCCGCTCAGGGATGATTGCGATTGTGGCGGTGTATGGTATTGCTTGGATGGCAGAGACCATGTTTGGCGCCCATATGGATGAAATTAAAAGTACACTGGGGTCTTTAGTGAAGGACTTCCCATGGGCGTATGCGGTCATCTTATTACTGGTATCTAAGTTTGTTAATTCTCAAGCAGCGGCATTGGCAGCGGTTGTGCCTATTGCGTTAGGTATTGGTGTTGACCCCGCGTATATTATTGCATCAGCACCTGCGTGTTATGGTTACTATATTTTACCAACTTACCCAAGCGACCTTGCGGCGATCCAATTCGACCGTTCAGGAACGACGCGTATCGGTAAATTCGTCATCAACCATAGCTTTATCTTACCAGGGTTAATTGGGGTAGGTGTATCCTGTGTGTTTGGTTGGGTATTTGCAGCGCTTTATGGCTATTTATAATAGCGAGTGTGAATTAATAAAGAACAAATAGACTAAAAGCGATTGCATAGAAGAATTGTGCAATCGCTGATAATGTTAACCAATCTCGATATCAGAAAGCGGATGGCAACAACAAGGTAAAATTTCACCTTCTTGTACAAAGGCTAGCGGTTTACGTTTGTAGCCTACTTTTCCCCGCAATAATGTGACACGGCAAGAGCCACAGTAACCTTCACGGCATTGGTATTCAACAGGTACCCGGCTATCTTCTAGCGCTTCCAATAAGCAAGAATGAACTTCTGTATGGTAGGGGACTTGAACACCCTGCGTGAGTCGCAGGGTGATTTTGTGGCTAGCCATAATTACAGTTCGAAGTCACTCAGGTCATCAGTATTGACTTCAGAGTCAATTTGACCAACTAAGTAAGAACTCACTTCAACTTCTTGTGGTGCCACTTGAACGTTATCTGACACCAGCCATGCATTGATCCATGGTATTGGGTTAGAACGTGCTTCAAAAGGTAGCTTCAGACCAACAGCTTGCATACGGATATTGGTGATGTACTCAACATATTGGCACAGAATATCTTTATTCAGACCAATCATTGAACCTTCACTGAACAGGTAATCGGCCCACTCTTTTTCCTGCTCTGCTGCCTGCACAAACAAGTCATAGCATTCTTGCTCGCACTCTGCTGCAATTTCTGCCATTTCAGGGTCATCTTGGCCTGAACGTAACAAGTTCAACATATGTTGGGTACCTGTTAAGTGCAGCGCTTCATCACGTGCAATCAGTTTGATGATTTTTGCATTACCTTCCATTAGCTCACGTTCTGCGAACGCAAATGAACAGGCAAAGCTCACATAAAAGCGGATAGCTTCCAGTGCGTTAACACTCATTAAGCATAGGTATAATTGCTTTTTCAGCGCACGCAATGAAACGGTGATTTGTTTCCCGTTGCAATTATGCGTGCCTTCACCAAACATATGATAGTAGTTGGTCATTTCGATGAGGTCATCGTAAAAACCTGAAATATCTTTCGCACGTTTTAAAATTTCTTCATTTTCAACGATATCGTCAAAAATAATCGCTGGGTCATTCACAATATTACGAATAATATGCGTGTATGAACGTGAATGAATAGTTTCAGAGAACGCCCATGTTTCTACCCATGTTTCCAGCTCAGGAATTGAAATCAGCGGCAGTAATGCCACATTAGGGCTACGACCCTGAATAGAGTCAAGCAGCGTTTGGTATTTCAAATTACTGATAAAAATGTGTTTTTCGTGATCTGGCAGCGCGTTGTAGTCAATACGGTCGCGTGATACATCCACTTCTTCAGGACGCCAGAAAAACGATAACTGTTTTTCAATCAGCTTTTCGAAAATCGGGTATTTTTGCTGATCATAGCGTGCCACGTTAACAGGTTGGCCGAAAAACATCGGCTCCTGCATTTGGTCATTTTTTTTCTGTGAAAATGTTGTATATGTATGTGACATAACAATTCCTATTAAATTTTACACGCGCCGCCTTCGCAATCGGAATCCGCTGACTCAACAACTTCTTCCAGATCGCCCTGAACATCTTCCGCACCATCACGGGTGTTGTGGTAGTAAAGTGTTTTCACACCAAACTTATAGGCGAGCAATAAATCTTTTAGCAATTGGTTCATTGGTACTTTGCCGCTCTCGAAACGAGTTGGGTCATAGTTTGTGTTAGCGGAAATCGACTGGTCGATAAATTTCTGCATAATACCAACGAGTTGCAGGTAGCCACTGATTGATGGCATTTGCCATAACAGCTCATAAGCCCCTTTTAAATTTTCATAATCGGGTACTACTTGGCGCAAGATACCGTCTTTTGATGCTTTAATGCTAATGTAGCCACGTGGTGGCTCAATACCATTGGTTGCATTAGAAATTTGCGAAGATGTCTCAGAAGGCATCAAAGCAGACAGCGTTGAGTTACGCAGACCATAAGTCTGAATATCTTTACGCAGTGCTTCCCAATCATAATGCAGCGGTTCATTGGTTAACTTATCGAGCTCTTTTTTATAGGTATCGATAGGTAATACGCCTTGCGAATAGGTGGTTTCATTGAACCAAGGGCATGCACCTTGTTCTTTCGCTAAATCGTTTGATGCTTTTAACAGATAATATTGAATAGCTTCAAAAGTTTTGTGCGTTAAATTATTTGCGCTACCGTCGGAGTAACGTACACCGTGTTTCGCTAGGTAATAGGCATAGTTAATTACGCCAATACCTAATGTACGGCGACCCATAGAGCCTTGTTTTGCCGCAATAATTGGGTAGTCTTGGTAGTCGAGTAGGGCATCTAAAGCACGCACTGCTAAGATAGCTAACTCTTCTAATTCATCAAGGCTATCAATTGCACCTAAGTTAAATGCAGACAGCGTACATAATGCAATTTCGCCTTCTTCATCGTTGATGTTATTCAACGGCTTAGTTGGCAGAGCAATTTCTAAACATAGGTTAGATTGACGAACAGGCGCAACCTGTGGGTCAAACGGACTATGTGTATTACAGTGGTCAACGTTTTGAATGTAGATACGACCTGTTGATGCACGTTCTTGCATCATTAATGAAAACAATTCGACGGCTTTTACGCTGGACTTACGAATAGTTTCATCTTGTTCATATTGAACATACAAACGTTCGAATTCATCTTGGTCAGCAAAGAAAGCATCGTACAGACCTGGGACATCAGAAGGGCTGAATAAGGTAATGTCTTGGTTTTTAATTAAACGTTCGTACATTAATTTATTCAATTGCACACCGTAATCCATATGACGAACACGGTTACCTTCAACACCACGGTTGTTCTTCAGGACTAACAGGCTTTCAACTTCAAGATGCCAAATTGGGTAGAATAATGTTGCTGCACCACCACGTACACCGCCTTGAGAGCATGATTTAACCGCTGTCTGGAAGTGTTTGTAGAATGGGATACAACCTGTGTGGAATGCTTCACCACCGCGTATTGGGCTACCTAATGCGCGAATTCGGCCTGCATTTACGCCAATCCCAGCGCGCTGAGAAACGTATTTCACAATTGCACTTGATGTCGCATTGATGGAATCAAGGCTGTCACCGCACTCAATCAGAACACAAGAGCTGAACTGACGAGTTGGTGTGCGTACCCCCGCCATAATTGGCGTAGGCAAAGAAATTTTAAATGTTGAAACCGCATCATAGAAACGACGAATGTAGTCTAAACGTGTTTCTTTTGGATAATGGGAGAACAAACACGCTGCCACTAAAATATATAAAAACTGTGCGCTTTCGTAGATTTCACCCGTTACACGGTTTTGAACTAAATATTTTCCTTCGAGCTGTTTAACGGCTGCATAGGAGAAATTCATATCACGCCAATGGTCAATAAAACCGTCCATTTGCTCGAACTCTGCTTGCGTGTAGTCTTCCAGCAAATGCTTATCATACTTGCCCATTTCAACAAGGCGTTTTACGTGAGTATAGAGCGCTGGCGGCTCAAACTGGCCATAGGCTTTTTTACGCAAGTTAAAGATAGCCAGACGTGCAGCAAGGTATTGATAGTCTGGTGTTTCACCAGTAATCAAGTCGGCAGCTGCTTTGATCATCGTTTCGTGAATATCAGATGTTCTGATCCCATCATAAAACTGAATCTGAGAACGTAACTCCACCTGTGAAACAGATACGTTACTTAGGCCTTCCGCAGCCCAGGTGATTACCTTGTGGATTTTATCGAGATCAATGCGTTCTTTATGTCCGTCACGTTTTGTGACTAACAGACTCTGGTTCATGAGTAAGTACACCTTGGTTGAACTACAAATAGTGTGCCACAAACATAAAAAAGCTCATGGTTGAATACCATGAGTCTAGTGTTGTTTAGTTTAGCTTCACTACTATATGTAGTAGTTTGTTGAGTAGACAATAACAAGATAATGTTAATATGCGATTTTATCAAGTGAACAAATTCGTGGGATCTTGTGGATAACTGGTTGGATAAGAAAAATGATCATGTCGGTAAGCTGCATGGTAAAAGGGACTAATAAAAAAAAGGCTTCCGACATGATGACTAAAATAAATTTTGTAAACGTAGACCGTTTGCTGATTTCTTAAACGTACTGCTTGCGATTTATTCTTTTCGTGATTAGTTAACTACTCACTAATTGTATGAAGCATATAATTCACATCTACATTTGGCCCAAGCCAGAACTTGTCAGTGATAGGGTTGTAGTGTAACCCTGTGATATGCTTATCTTTTAACTGTGTTCCGTCAATCCAACCGATGAGTTCAGAAGGGCGAATAAACTTATTCACATCATGGGTGCCTTTTGGAACCATCTTCATAACATATTCGGCGGCAACGACTGCCATCAGCCACGCTTTTTTGTTGCGGTTGATGGTTGAAAAAATAACATGACCACCAGGTTTAACCAATTTAGCGCAAGCTCTCACGACAGATTGTGGGTCAGGAACATGTTCTAACATCTCCATGCAAGTGACGATGTCATAAGCTTGTGGGTGTTTATCGGCATGCTGTTCAACGGTTTCTTGAACATATTCAACGGGAATACCCGATTCGAGAGAATGCAAGCGAGCGACCATTAACGGATCTGCGCCCATATCAAGCCCTGTAACGTCCGCACCTTCACGGGCCATACTTTCAGATAAAATACCGCCGCCACAACCGACATCAAGAATTTTTTTACCGAAAATGCCATCTACACGTTGCATAATATAACCAAGGCGCAATGGGTTAATACGGTGTAACGGGGCAAATTCCCCTTCTAAATCCCACCAACGGGATGCAATAGACTCAAATTTTTCGATTTCTTGTTTATCGACATTTAAGTATGTCGGTGCTTGGGTATCGCTCATTGATAAAACTCCTATTTTAACCCTATGACTGCTTATTGCCTTTTATGATGAGACGAATTAGGCGCAGTGATAGGTGTCCGTCAATCATTGATGGTCATAATCTAGACAATAATGCACTTAAGGCAGTTATTAATGAATAATCCCACAAGTTTCGGACACATAAACTTAATTTTCCGCTATTATACATAGCTTGAAAGACAAATACCCGTCTCTTATTTTTATTAAATTGGCGAATTGTGGTATAGTTCTACTCTTTGAATCCGAAGTTATGAGGGACAGTGGTTCCATGAGCGAGATTGCCAGAGAAATCACCCCAGTCAATATCGAAGAAGAGCTGAAAAGCTCGTATTTGGATTATGCAATGTCCGTTATTGTCGGCCGTGCACTTCCAGATGTTCGAGATGGACTGAAGCCAGTACACCGTAGAGTCCTCTTTGCGATGAATGTATTGGGAAATGATTGGAATAAACCCTATAAAAAATCTGCCCGTATAGTCGGGGACGTTATCGGTAAATACCATCCACATGGTGATAGCGCTGTTTACGAGACAATTGTTCGTCTTGCTCAGCCTTTCTCTATGCGTTACATGCTGGTAGATGGTCAGGGGAACTTTGGTTCGGTTGACGGGGACTCCGCAGCCGCAATGCGTTATACGGAAATCCGTATGGCGAAAATTGCCCATGAGTTACTGGCGGATCTTGAAAAAGAAACCGTAGATTTCGTTCCAAACTATGATGGTACAGAGCAAATTCCTGAAGTCATGCCAACGAGAATCCCTAACCTATTGGTTAATGGGTCGTCTGGTATTGCTGTCGGAATGGCAACCAATATTCCGCCTCACAACTTAGGCGAAGTAATTAATGGTTGTCTTGCCTATATAGAAGACGAAGATATTAGTATTGAAGGCTTAATGGAACATATTCCAGGGCCAGATTTCCCAACTGCGGCCATTATTAATGGTCGTCGCGGCATTATCGACGCTTATAAAACGGGTCGTGGTAAGGTGTATATCCGTGCCAGCGCCGAAGTTGAAGTTGACGAAAAAAGTGGCCGTGAAACCATTATTGTTAGCGAAATTCCTTATCAGGTGAATAAAGCACGCCTGATTGAAAAAATCGCTGAATTAGTCAAAGAAAAACGTGTTGAAGGCATCAGCGCATTACGTGACGAGTCGGACAAAGACGGTATGCGTATTGTGATTGAAATAAAACGCGATGCAGTGGGTGAAGTTGTTCTGAACAACTTGTATTCACTAACCCAACTACAAGTGTCTTTCGGTATTAATATGGTGGCTTTACATCAAGGCCAACCAAAAATTCTAAACCTGAAAGATATCATCGCTGCCTTCGTTCGTCACCGCCGTGAAGTGGTGACACGCCGTACGATCTTCGAATTGCGCAAAGCGCGTGATCGCGCGCATATCCTTGAAGCACTGGCTATTGCATTAGCTAACATTGACCCAATTATTGAGTTAATCCGTAAAGCACCAACGCCAGCTGAAGCAAAAGCGGGGCTGATCGCACGCTCTTGGGATTTAGGCAATGTGGCCGCAATGCTTGAACGTGCAGGTGATGATGCAGCTCGTCCAGAGTGGCTTGAAGAGCAATTTGGTGTTCATGATGGTCAATACTTCCTGACTGAACAACAAGCACAAGCGATTCTTGATTTACGTCTGCAAAAATTAACAGGTCTTGAGCACGAGAAATTACTGGAAGAGTACCGTGAGCTGTTAGTGCAAATTGAGGCACTGCTGTTTATCTTAAGAAGCCCTGAGCGTTTAATGGAAGTGATCCGCGAAGAATTAGAAATTATTCGCGATACTTACAATGATCCGCGCCGCACTGAAATTACCGAAAACACTGCTGACATCAACATCGAAGATCTTATCAATCAAGAAGATGTCGTTGTTACTTTGTCTCACCAAGGTTATGTGAAATATCAGCCATTGTCTGATTACGAAGCACAGCGTCGTGGTGGTAAAGGTAAATCAGCTGCAAGAACGAAAGATGAAGATTTTATTGAGCGCTTATTAGTCGCGAATACTCACGATACCATTTTGTGTTTCTCAAGCCGTGGTCGTTTGTATTGGATGAAAGTGTATCAATTACCTGAAGCGAGCCGTGGTGCACGTGGTCGTCCTATTGTTAACTTATTGCCGCTGGAACAAGATGAGCGCATCACAGCTATCTTACCTGTGCGGGAGTATGAAGAGGGTTATACTGTCTTTATGGCAACCGCAAGCGGTACTGTGAAGAAAACCCCTCTGCAAGACTTTAGCCGTCCAAGAAGTGCAGGTATTATTGCCGTGAACCTCAATGAAGGGGATGAACTCATTGGTGTAGATTTAACCAATGGTTCTAATGAAGTCATGTTGTTCTCTGCTCAAGGTAAAGTCGTTCGTTTCTCTGAAGATGCAGTGCGTGCGATGGGGCGTACCGCAACGGGCGTTCGTGGTATTAAATTAATGGACGACGATAAAGTTGTTTCTTTAATTATTCCACGTGGTGAGGGACACATCTTAACCGTAACAGAAAATGGTTATGGTAAGCGTACTGAAGAAGCAGAATATCCAACAAAATCTCGTGCAACTCAAGGTGTTATCTCCATTAAGGTGAGTGAGCGTAACGGGAACGTTGTGGGTGCGATTCAAGTTGATGATACTGACCAAATCATGATGATCACGGATGCGGGAACCTTAGTTCGTACTCGTGTTTCTGAAGTGAGCATTGTGGGTCGTAATACACAAGGTGTTACCTTGATTAGAACGGCTGAAAACGAAAAGGTTGTTGGATTACAGCGTGTTGCTGAGACTGAAGACGATGATAATGCAGATGAAAGCACCGACGAAAATGGTGCTGATGATGCAAATATCAACGATCAAGAATAAACAACGCCTTTAAGCGATATAACGGGCAGCACGGAAATGGCTGCCCGTTTTATTTATCTTCCATGGAACCATCTATTTATTCCTTTTCATGTTTATCGTTTTTTAATATTGTAATCGAGTATAATTCGCTGTTGTGATAACGCATAATTAGGAAGACACTTGAGATACTTACCCTCATTTAAAACATCATTAAGATTGTCCCGGGATCTTTTTCGTATCCTTGGATTGATGTTGTGGGGCATGGGTGCCTTTATTACATTATTTTTTCTCTATTCTCAATTTAACGAATACAAATCGGATATTCGTCAGCAATTTCATTCAGGTTTTGAAAGCCTACAATCGTATATTCAACAAACAGGTGAAACGCTACAAGCTATCCAATCCATGACAGAACAGCATCGGATTAAATTGGATGGGCATAAAAATTCAAATGAAAATGAGCCTGAATTTATGACATTACCTGGCTCAGTAAATTACTCTTACTATAAATTAACGCTAAACTCTGATTGTGATTATTTTCAATACCGTTCTCAGGGGTATTTACTGGCTTTTGAACAACTAAATTATTTTTGGAAAGACAGTATTGCAGTACCTCAAGGATTGAATCACGTTTTTGTCATTGGCTCCCAAAGTTATTGCTTAGTGGACTATCCAATTCGTTCGACGGTTTCTGATATTGAGACACTTAAAAAGGTGGGTTATGAAAGTGCACACTCTTATCAAAGTCTAAAATCACAAGGTAAAGAGCGTAGTATATATACGATCGTACATGGTGCTCAACCTGATAATGGCCAAGTTTATTTGATCCAACCGATTCAAAATCAGGGGGTTGTGACAGGGTTTATCGGTATTGAGCGTGTGATAAATTTAAATCAATTTAATATCAGCAAAGATAAATCCATCGAAATCATGGTGGTAAACTCCCATAATCAACCTGTTTTATACTCGTCAACAGAAGTCAATCCGAAAAATTCAGCATTGTTGGCGATTGCGGAGCCCACATTCTTTGGTTTTAATTCTGACTACTCAAAACTCATTTTTAAAAAACGGTTATTACCTGCACAACTCACTGTTTTCTTTTCAATTCCGACGTCTGAGATTTTAGCTAACCTTGAAAGCACTATATTTTATGGCACGATACTAAATATTTTTACTGCAGTTTTGCTGTTTTTTTTGATTTGGCTGCTTGAAAGAAAAATGTTAGAACCTGCAGCAAACACGGCTATTCGCCTAGAAGAACATGAACAGTTTAATCATAAAATTGTTGCATCAGCACCTGTTGGAATTATTATTTTAAGGTTAACGGATGGCGGGAACATACTGAGTAATGAACTTGCCCACGATTATTTTAGATTGCTTAATGATGATGATAAGCAGCGAGTTTTGACGATCATTCGCCAAAAAACGAGTAATTATATTGATGTTGTGACCACCAACGGAACTCACTTACAAATTAGCTTCGTGAATTCTCGATATCAAAATGAAGATGTGGCGATTTGTGTGTTAATCGATATTAGCATCCGTGTACAAATGGAAAAATCACTGCAAGATGTTGCGGATGCAGCAGAACAGGCGAACCATGCTAAATCGATGTTTTTGGCAACAGTGAGCCATGAATTAAGAACGCCGCTGTATGGGATCATTGGAAATATTGAATTATTACAACGTTACGAGTTATCAGAGAAAGCAACTCGCTTAGTTTCCACAATGGATAATTCCTCTGCATTGTTATTGCAGATTATCAGCGATATTTTAGACTTTTCTAAAATTGAATCTAAACAACTTAAAATTGAAAATAAACTTTTCAATTGTCGAGACGTTTTTGCCTTTGTATTAGCAAATTACCTGCCATTGGTATCGAAAAAAAGAATTTCACTGTACTCATATATTGAGCCTGATATCCCTGATTTGATATTGAATGACTCAGTGCGGTTACAACAAGTGGTCTCTAATATTGTAAACAACAGTATTAAATTTACCCATTCAGGATTCGTCTTGCTCCATGTTTGGAAAGATAATAATTATTTAAAAATTGAAATCCGTGATTCAGGAATCGGTATGACTAATGCGGTTGTTATGCAGCTGTTTGATCCATTCTTTCAAGTTTATGATCAAAATAACACGGGTCATAAAGGTACAGGGTTAGGGTTAGCTATTTGTGAAAAATTGATAAACTTGATGGATGGGGATATGGAGGTAAGCTCTCAGCATGGTCTCGGAAGTTCCTTTATTATACGTATTCCATTATATGGGCAAGAATATATTCAAAAAAATATACCTGAATATCGCGTAAATTATAAAATCGCCGTATCGTGTAAAAATGGATTTTTGATGAGTTTTCTGTCACGTCTACTCAAACATGCTGAATTTTCCGTAGTCACTGGGAATGATATTGATACACAGAAGGTTTATGACCTACTCATCACTGATTTTACTGACACAATTTCAGTACAGAGCCGTTACCAAATCAGGCTTTCAAGTTTCTATGCAGGAGAGTTTTATGAGACTCAGCCAAATGAGTGGATTTATAATACTTATCAATTAGATAAGCTACCGCTACTTATTGATAAGTGGTTAGTTAAAGTAGCAAAAGAAAATATAAAGAATCAGAATATTCATGAGCCTATTGAAGCGGATTGTCGATTGAGTGGGTATCATGTTTTAATTGTTGATGATCATCCAATTAACCGAATGTTATTGAGTGAGCAACTTGCCAGTATTGGTTTTAGTACAAGCACTGCAGTTGATGGTATTGATGCGCTTAAGTATTTGAAAAATAATCGTGCAGATATCGTTTTATCAGATGTGAACATGCCCAATATGGATGGATACCAGTTGGCTCAGGAATTACGACGTTTAGGGGAGACATTGCCAATTATTGCATTAACCGCTAATGCAATGGCAGAAGAAAAACAACGTTGTATTGATGCAGGGATGAATGAGTGTTTATCTAAGCCTACAACTATTGCAATTTTGCGTGAAACGCTTACTCAATTTTGTTAACGTAAAGAACAAAAAATAAAAACCCGCAATCGGGTTTTTATCGTTTAGTGGGCTGATAAGCCTTATTCGGAAGGGGAATTATCAATACTCACCGAAGAGAGATAATTGAGTAATGCAATATCATTTTCTACACCCAACTTCAGCATCGCAGATTTTTTCTGGCTACTGATTGTTTTAATACTGCGATTCAATTTTTTAGCAATCTCCGTGACTAAAAAACCTTCTGCAAATAAGCGTAACACTTCACTTTCTTTTGGTGATAAACGCTTGTCACCATAGCCACTTGCATTAACTTTCTCGAGTAATTTGCTGACGCTTTCAGGTGTGAATTTTTTACCTTTTTGTAAAGCCGCAAGCGCTTTTGGTAAGTCTGCAGGTGCACCTTGTTTTAAAACAATGCCTTCAATATCCAGCTCAAGAATAGCACTTAAGATAGCTGGGTTATTGTTCATGGTCAGAACAATAACGGAAAGGTCAGGATAGTGGCGTTTAATGTATTTAATTAGTGTAATACCATCGCCATACTTATCACCTGGCATAGATAAATCAGTAACTAGAACGTCAGCATTTAAACGCGCTAAGTTATTAATCAAAGAGGTTGAATCTTCAAACTCACCTACGATATTCACCCATTCGATCTGCTCAAGTGACTTTCGAATACCGAAAAGAACAATAGGATGATCATCGGCAACAATGACATTTAGGTTATTCATATTATTGGTTACCTTCTGGCATTAGTTTTTTGACTGAATTATCCAGGTCTCTAATGCAATTTCTTATTTCAATTCCGTTTTTATCTGCTATGTAGTGTTCTAAGTCCTCGCAAAGTTCATGAAGAACTGTAAACTCGAGCATAGCAAAAACTCCTTTTAAACGATGTGCAGTGTTTTTCAATTCGGCTAAATCCTCAACACTTTCACTATTATACAGTTTATTAATATCTATCGGTACTGTTGTGATGAACAAATCTCGATAACCGCTTCGTGCCAAAGCGGATTGATATGTCGCAATCGCTTTTTCTGTAGTGGTTAAAGGTTCATCAGGTAGAGCTATTTCATTAATATTACTGTTATCGGTATTGGCATTTTCTATTAATAAAGAAATCGCATCAATCAGTTCATCTGCAAAATTGTAGTTAGCTTCAATATAATTATGATTAACTTCATTTATTGAAGTGATACTCCCGTCAACTTTAAGTGTATATTCAAACGCTTCTTCATTGTTATCCGTGATGAGTAAGTCCCAATCTGTTTGGGCTGAGCTTTCGCTTAAATCAAGATACTCAGCACCATAGTTTGACAGTGTGCTTCTTACTATACGAGAGATGTCTGCATTATGAATATTTAAACGAATGTACACATCTTCTAATAGAGCAGGGTATTCATGCTCGATAGATTCATTAATGGCAGGCAGTGAAAGTTCATAATGTGTTCCAATCGCAGTACTTGAGCGAATAGAAAGCGTGCTGTTCATCTTTTTTGCCAATAATTTGCATAAATAGAGTGCCATTCCTGAGCGCGTAAATTGTGCTGGTTTAACAGTTTGCGCACTAAACGGGTTTTGCAGATTACTCAGCTCCTGATTGCTCAAGCCTGTACCGCTGTCTCTAATATTGAGAAGAATAATATGTTTCTCAATATCATAAGATAGCGTGAATGAGATCTTTCCAAAAGAGGTTGTGACAAGAGAATATTCCCAAATTAGTTGTAAAAAGTTTTGCAGATATATAGGGTTTACTTCAATGAGAGACTCTGGATTTACATTGTTATGAAAATAGAGCGATAGACCTTTATTATTGATTTTCGATAGATTGTTCTTGAGAAACTGATTGATCAATTGACTGATTGAAACCGTCTCAGGTTTGAGAGAGGTTTTCTGTGACTCTAATTGGTTAAGAAGTTCAATATTATTAAACCAAGAATGAATTGCAATTAATTGATTTTCAATCTCTTGTAGTATGGATAGTTCACTAGGGTCAGTAGGTTGTGTTAACTGAGAGAATTGTACCTCCAGCGCTGACAGTGCAGGTAAAATTTCATGGCACATATTTTCAAGTACAACTTTACGCATTTGAATATTTTTTTGATATTCACGCATTGCGAGTTCTTGGCGTTTTTGCGTCAAAACCTCTTTATCTTTATCCATAATAATAAAGAGTGCGGCATTTGGCATTGCGTCATTTTCTACGAGTACAACTTCGAAGATATTATTTTCTATGGAGACTTGAATAAAATCATGGTTATCCATGGCCATTTCTTTTATGTGAGCGAGATCCATTGAAGGTAATAGCTGATTAGCAATATTATTACTGAGGATTTTTGTGTTGGTATTAAAATCGTAAACCAAGATCCCATAAGATATATGGCTGATGATATCGTTATTCAGTGACTCTTTAAACTGGAGCTCCTGCAGCATGGATGTGTTCGGTGAAATCAAACGCTTACGTAGGAAAAGTAGCGTTAATACCTCTAGAAAGATCATGGTTATCATGCAAGCAATTAGCCAAAAGTTATAGCTAATAAGATGAAAGATAATCGTTTTTAATGAGATATGATAGTAAAGCTGATAGGGAGTGCCATCTATTGGCTGTGAAAATATAAGGTTTGTTCCCATTAATGTGGTATTGGTTTCGGGGCCCAGAGTGCTGGTTGGCCGAGAATTTATTGTGAAGAAATCGCCATCTAATGAAGAAGGAATTAAAGAATTCATCGAGATATCAAATGATATAACACTGGTTAATTGCCCTGGTGAATTAAACATCAGCCGGTATGTATAGTAATATACATTATCAGGGGAGTATTTTTGTACGTTAGAGATGATTTCCCGTCGGTCAAGTAATGTGGATTGAGCTAGCATGTCGGCGCGTTTTTCTTCCGCCGTGAGTGTTAGATAGCTTTCTTTGAAACGCAATTCAGGTTTTAGAACGGAATGAGTGGTTACAAGAACTAAAGTGTTATCTAACCCATTTAGGTAATACATGGAGTTATATTCATTTCTTGCCCCCCAAACGATCTCCATATAGTTAGCTAATTTAGTCGCTAGTTCATTATTAGTGGCTTTATTTGGCCCGAACACAATGGCATCTAAGGTTTGGTTGGTGCTAGTCAACCAATAAATATCATGGCGTATTTCCATCGCGGAAAGTGGGGTATTTGCGGGGACGTGTGATTTATCGTTAGCCAGTTTATAAATATGACTTGCTTGATAACGGTAGTCTTCAATTTGATAGGCTAACCTAGCAGCCATGCTATGAAGTGCAGTTTGGCGGCTTTTTACCCATTCGTGATAGTAGTTAAAAAGTGATAATGAAAGTATCACAATTAACAGTAAAATAAATGTCGCAAAAATGCGTGAAAGGGCATTTGGTTTTAATAATGTTTGTCTGTACATACTCGAGCACGCGATCCCATCGGCAAATTTATTATTAGATTAAAAATCATACGCCTAGAGTACTAGTAGACTCCGATTTTGCACAGATATTACCATTTTTCTTGGTAAAATGAGAACAATTGAGTGAAGATTAGCCAAATGAATTAAAAAAAGCAATTTTTTTACTTTCGGGGGTAGACAAGGAGGTCAGATTCCTCCATAATCGCGCCCCATGGAGAGATGGCCGAGCGGTCGAAGGCAGCGGTCTTGAAAACCGCCGATGGGTAACCATCCTAGAGTTCGAATCTCTATCTCTCCGCCAAATTAGCCGGCTTAGCTCAGTTGGTAGAGCAACTGACTTGTAATCAGTAGGTCACCAGTTCGACTCCGGTAGCCGGCACCAAATAAGAACCCGCTAACTTGTAAAAGTTAGCGGGTTTTTTCTTTTTTGTTCTCTGTATAATTACAACACGCTAAGTCGTAGTTGTGCCATATTTGTGTCATCGTATGACATCAGTTTATTACTCCATTTTGCATGTTCAACAAGATGATTTGCCACTAAGTGTGTGGTTTTTTCACCATTAAAGCCTGCGTTGTATCAGAGAATGCCAAGAGGTGCATATAAAACACCATCTTTTTTACCACTAAACTCATCAGGGAAAGTTACTTATTTACTCCAAAGAATGACGCTGGGAGCGTGTCATCTTTCTATATAAGACCAGAGCGTATAAATGTTCGTGATCCAGCCATGGTAATAAAAGAAGGAAAAACCTACTTCTTTGCTACAGAATAGTCATTTAAAACCTAACTAAGCTTGCTTCATTCGGCAGGTTTTCTGTTTGCTTCAATTTACACTCCCACTAAGCTAACATTACTGAAACTAATTGATGGGATGGTG
The DNA here is from genome assembly GCF_020381325.1 of Providencia vermicola. Lineage (GTDB taxonomy): Bacteria > Pseudomonadota > Gammaproteobacteria > Enterobacterales > Enterobacteriaceae > Providencia > Providencia vermicola. The sequence continues at coordinate 294,976 of NZ_JAGSPI010000003.1, read as the reverse complement.
AGATGAAAAGGGCACTAGCGGTTATATTACTTATGTATTTCCCACAGGCGGCAATGGCTACTACATATAGCTTGGATGAGCTACAAATAATGCTAGATAACAATAGAAGGCCAGAAGTAGTGAGCTCTTATAAGCAACTTGTAAAGGTCAAAGGGTTAGGCGACTTCAATTCTTGCAAAAAGTGGCAAAAAGAACAATTAGCACCGTATGCTGGATACCCACAGAAAGTAGGGGCTTCAATGGAGAAACTGTATTCCATTAGAGTGCTTTTGGAGGATAGAACGCTAACATTCAATTGTATTGGCCTAGACAATGTGTCTGGCACGATAAATGAAGCAATGTATAAATAACCTAGCCTGTCCTTGGGCTGGGGGGGTATTTTTACGCATTATTTGTAGTCTCAAGTTCCGAACAGAGAGTGATGCTACCCATTTATAGATTTATAGTCTAATTCAAACTCAGCTAAACTCCTGAATTTTATTCAAAGAAAGTCATTATAAATCGCAATAATTTATGTGTGATTGACATTGTTAAGCATTTCAAAGGTACCTAATTAATATCACCTCTTAGTATTGACTGGCTCTGAGGAAGAGAAAATAATATTATAAATATTAGCTAAAAAAATAGCCCCTGGTGTTGGGGCTTAAAAGGGATGGTACTACTAGGATTAACTCATAGAGTTAGTTATACGCGAATGAGCGTCATTTTTTGCAAGTGCTAGTTAAAATTAAATTAAGTTTTGTAAAGTAATGAAAGCTAAAGAAAATCACGTTAGGCTCAGAGGTGGTATCGGTGATGGTCTTGCTTATAGTTATGGTTGAAAGGAAATGAAGTATTAAGATATTGGGGCAGTGGAAATATAAATTTCATTGCGTATTAAAAATTAGTTTTTAATACTAGGTGGAATTACTTGTTTTATAAATAAAGAAAAGCCTCGTTAGATGACGAGGCTTTTTTTGTTAGAACCAGCTGTGTAGCATAAAATAGGATAATGAAAATACAAAAATTACCATTAGGTGCTGAAGCACCTTTAAAAATAAAAGAAATCTTCTTATTTGATTCATTTTTTCCTGCTCAGACTAACAAAAGATACGAAAAACTAATACAACGTTTATAGCGTAGTTAAGATATCAATAAAATTCCAATGACTAAAAGGAAATTATCAAAAAAATAAAGAAATAGGTATATATAACTAGTATTAAAAATGGCTTAAATATATACGGAAAATATTGTTATAATAAATACGTAAGGGAAAATATTCTAGAATTGTATTTTTTTAGAAAAAAATGCCCTATCTAATTGTCAGAAAGGGCATCATTGTAATAGCTTATTTATATTTTGAATTAAAAGGTACTTTCATACTCACGTGCTTTTTTGATGTCGTAATTATGTTCCCATTTAGCAATAACGAGAGCGGCCAATGCATTGCCGACAACGTTAAGGGCAGTACGCGCCATATCTAAAATACGGTCAACACCTGCAATGAATGCAAGGCCTTCCAATGGGATCCCAACACTGCCTAACGTCGCAAGTAGTACAACGAATGATACGCCAGGAACGCCTGCAATACCTTTTGACGTGATCATTAGGGTAAATACGAGTATTAGCTCTTGGCCTATGGATAATTCAATACCATAGAGCTGGGCGATAAATATTGCGGCAATACTTTGATATAAAGTGGAACCATCGAGATTAAATGAATAACCGATAGGAATAACAAAACTGGTTACAGATTTTGGTGCACCGTACTTCTCCATTTTATCCATAATGCGTGGAAGTACAGTTTCAGAGCTTGCTGTGGAATAAGCTAATAGGAGCTCATCTTTTAATATTTTCATTAACGTGAAGATATTAATTTTACAATAGCGCGCAACAATTCCTAATACCACCACTGCAAAGAAAATAATTGCACAGTGCACAAGAATAACCAATTTAAGTAATGGGACTAATGATGAGAACCCAAAGTTTGCAACGGTGACAGAGATCAATGCGAACACCCCGATTGGTGCATACATCATGATCATATTAGTCACGCGGAACATGGTTTCAGAAAATGTTTGTAACACATCAAGCAGTGGTTGTTTTTTCTCAGCGGGTAAAGATGACAGCCCTAAACCGAAGATAACTGCAAAAAAGATGACAGGGAGCATGTCACCACTTGCCATCGCAGCAAAAATATTGCTAGGGACTAAAGTGAGAATGGTATTGATAATTCCTGATGGGTGACTTTCGACTTCTTGTGTCGTTTTTTCGTATTGAGAAATATCGACTTGGGTGAGTTGAGACATATCAATGCCAACACCCGGTTGAAATATATTTGCGAAGGAGATACCAACAATAATGGCAATTGTGGTAATCACTTCAAAATAGAGAATGGTTTTGAAACCGAGAGAGCCTAATTGTTTTGTATTTCCGACACCAGCGATACCGACAATGAGCGTTGAGATAACAATGGGCACAACGATCATTTTAATTAACTGGATAAATATTTTACCCGCGGGAGAAAGAATATTTAAAATAAGCCAATCTTTGTACTCTGTATTGTCATGCAAAAGTGCACCAGCAATAACACCTAAAATAAGAGCAATCAGTATTTGCCATCCTAGGCCAAATTTAAAGGGCTTCTTATTAGTCACTTGGTTTAATGTCATAATGAAATCTCATTTATATTAATAATTTTTATGTATGCTTTTTTATTATCGTAAATTTTATAACGAATATTCGAGAAAACTACAACTATTAACTCGATTTATTTGAGTAATTTCAGTGGGTAATTTATATCAATTCGTTACTTTTGTTAAATAAATAGCCTTAAAGTCAATTAATTGTGATAACCTTGTGCTTGATGTAAATTCTTGTGGCATGAGAAAGTTAATTTTCGACTTACATTAAAAAAATGAAAGTGTTTTATTCTGGTTGGTTTTTCGTTAAAAATAAGTTAAATGCGTAAGGAGGGAAACTAGATTGGATGAAAAAACAAACAAAAGTACTTTTTTTATTACATACCGATATAAATAGAATATTAAAATTAAAGATATGAATGCGGTTAATTAACAATACAGAGTTTTCTACTCGATAAATTTAAACTTACTTTGCTGTAATATTAGTAAAAATTTTTATTGTGGGAATAAGATGATTCACTCAAATTTTTGTAATGTAAAAAATTTAATTTGGGGCAATTCAAAGTGGGGAAGAATAGCGTTAATTTGGTAAAACAAGAAAATTAAAATGAAGTTTGGCTGCGTTTATAAGCTGCCAATAGTGTTCGTTCAGATAAATCAAGGTAGCTGCGTAAGGTATTTGCAGCTTCAAGGTTGTGGCCTTTATCGAGTAGCTCAAGAATAAATTGGTTTTTATCAATATAGGGCGCATATAAAATTTTGGGGTCATTTAGGTGCCCAAAAGCGAGACGTAATTCAGCAGATATATTACGATAAAGTTTGATAAGCCGCTCGCTATCGGTTAATTCGACTATAGCAGTATGGAATTTCATATTGGCTGTGCCCACACCAATCCAATTCTCGATTTTTTCATGTTGACGTGCATCACCAACTGCATCTTTCATTTTTTGCACGGCAGGATGTAACGCATAAGCGTGTTCTAGTGCATTACATTCAATGAGCCGCCTCACATGGTAAATATCAATAATCGCAGCCATATCAGGAACTGACACAAAAACGCCCTTATTTGGTGCATAGGTCAGTAATCCTTCTTGTGTTAATACACGAAAGACTTCGCGAAGCGTATTACGTGAAATAGCGAGTTCATCACTCAATGTTGCTTCAGACAGCCGCTGCCCTGGCGTGATTTCCCCTACGGTAATTTTAGCACGGATGACTTCTGCAATCGTTACTGACAAGGTTTGAGCAACAGGCGTTTTTTTCATAAAAATGCAAACTTGAATTTGGTGGATGATGAAGCGGCTATATTCACACATTCAAGTTTAAGCAGCAAGTTTCCTTTCAAAAACATCAGGGTGCATCCCCTGATTTGCACCCATATGGTGAAAAATAGCCTAAGCTGCACTGAATCGGTGCATTTCAGTGAGATCCATAACCTATTTTTTGCTTTCATTGTTAAAAAAGTGATCACGCCTTGATTTTTAAATCATGGATAACGATTTTTATTGATTGTTTATTCAGCATCTCATACTAATTGTTCAACAATTCATTAAAGATGAATTAACAATTAACATAACAAGTAGAACAATGGCACGATAATTGCCTGAGTGATAATCGCAATAACAACATCCACAACGACACAAATAATTAAAACAATAACGCATAGAGGAGTACGTATATGGCAGCTCAAGAAAGCGCACCAAGCACTGCTGAGTATGTGAAAAGTCGCCGTTCGTCACTAATTGGTGCCATATTTTTGATGGCGACGTCTGCGATAGGCCCTGGGTTTATTACCCAAACTGCAACATTTACTGTAACGTTGGGCGCGGCGTTTGCTTTTGGTATTTTAGCCTCCATCGTGATTGATTTTGTTGTGCAGCAAAATATCTGGCGAGTCGTGACATTAACCAAAATGCACTCATCACAAATAGCGAATGCGACTATCCCTGGGAGTGGTTATTTACTGGCAATATTGGTGATTTTTGGCGGCTTAATTTTTAATATCGGTAATATTGCAGGGGCAGGACTAGGGTTAAATGCACTTGTTGGTCTTGACCCAAAATGGGGGGGATTAATTAGTGCCTTACTTGCCATTTATATTTTCTCATCACGTAAAGCCAGCACATTTATTGATAGGTTAATTATTGGCCTCGGGATTGTCATGATTGGTTTAACCGTGTTTGTCGCAATTGCATCGAATCCACCTGTAGGGGAAGCGCTACGCCAAAGTGTTTTACCTGATACCGTCGACTTTGCGATGATTACGACAATTGTGGGCGGTACGGTTGGCGGCTATATCTGTTATGCGGGGGCTCATCGCTTACTCGATAAAGGTACGGTAGGAATTGAAAACATTCATGTGGTATCCAGTGCGGCAACAAAAGGAATATTGGTCGTTGGTTTAATGCGCTATGTCTTATTCCTTGCCATTCTAGGCGTTGTTGCAAGTGGCGTTACAATTGATATCTCTGGTCATGCAGCTAACCCCGCATCTCAAGCTTTTCAGGCAGCTGCGGGTAATTTTGGCTTGCGTATTTTTGGGTTGATCTTATGGGCTGCGGCACTAACAAGTGTGATTGGTGCGGCTTATACGTCGATGAGTTTTTTAACTGCTTTCAAACCCACTATTTCTGAAAGACAACGTAATATTGCGACGATCATTTTTATTGCAGTTTCTCTGATAGTGTATTTGCTGATGGGAACGGCACCTGCTGCATTGCTGGTTTTTGCAGGGGGATTCAATGGATTAATCCTGCCAATTGGTTTGACTCTTTTTGTCTATATTGGCTGGAAACGTGCAGATTTGATGTCAGGTTATCACTATCCACGTTGGTTATTATGGTCAGGTGTGGTGACTTGTGCACTGACTTGGTACATGGGGGCGATGTCAGTCAGCGCCATCTTTAATTATCTGAAATAACCCTTGGAGTGATGATGAAAAAACAAATCGATTTAAACAGCGACCTTGGGGAAAGTTTTGGTCAATGGCAGATGGGAAATGATGAGGCTATCTTACCTGTCGTCAGTAGTGCAAATGTGGCTTGTGGCTTTCATGCGGGTTCACCTGAAGGGATCTTAAAAACCTTAAAGGCGGCCAAAGAAAATGGTGTGGCAGTAGGCGCTCATGTAGGGTATCCCGATTTAGTGGGATTTGGACGTCGAAATATGGATATCGCCTCCAGCGAATTGACTGCGGATGTGATTTACCAAATTGGTGCACTAAAAGGCTTAGCCACTGCTGCGGGCACTGATGTGTTGTATGTGAAGCCCCATGGTGCACTTTATAACACGATTGCACATGATAAACGCCAAGCTATTGCAGTGATTGATGCAATCAAAGCGATTGATAATCAATTAATTCTTGTTGCATTAGCGGGATCCCCACTAATTGGTTGGGCACAAGACAGTGGTTTGCAAGTTGTGGCGGAAGCCTTTGCAGATAGAGCTTACAACAGCGATGGTACATTGGTTTCCCGCAAACTCGCAGGCTCTGTATTGCATGACCCGAAAATTGTGGCTAAGCGTATGTTGCAATTAGTGCAGGAAGGCGGCGTTGTATCTATTGATGGTGAATTTACCCCAATTGATGCTGGCTCCATTTGTGTCCATGGAGATAGCCCAGGTGCGCTTGAAATGGCACAACAAGTTCGCTCTATCCTTGAAAAACAAGGGATTGAAATTTATGGCTTTGCCCATAAAGGGGAGCGCGAATGACACAATTAATAAAAGCCTCTGCGCAAGCGATTGAGGCCGCACGCATTGCCCGCGAAGCGATACGTAATGGCTATGATAAACCGACAGCAGGCCTTGCTCCAGGCATGACACAGGCCAACATGATTGCACTTCCTCGTGATTGGGCGTTTGATTTTTTATTGTACGCACAACGTAATCCGAAAAGTTGCCCAGTCTTAGATGTGTGTGAATCGGGAAGTTGGCAAACCCTGTTAGCTGAAGGCGCAGATTTACGAACTGATATCCCGCGTTATCGCGTATGGGAACATGGGCAATTAGCTGATGAAATCACGGATGCGACCGCAGTTTATCGACAATATCCAGATTTAGTTACATTTTTGATTGGTTGTAGTTTCACATTCGAGACACCTATGATTGAGGCAGGTATTGATGTGCGCCATATCACCGATAAATCGAATGTCCCAATGTATAAAACCAATCGCTTGTGTCGCCCAGCAGGGCGCTTACAAGGGGAATTAGTGGTTTCGATGCGACCAATTCCTGCAAACCGCGTTGCTGATGCTGTCAGTATAACCGGGCGATTCCCCGCCGTTCACGGTACACCTGTGCATATTGGTGCTCCTGAGCAGCTTGGTATTGCCGATATAATGCAACCCGATTTTGGCGATGCGGTACGTATCGAAGAGGGGGAGATTCCCGTATTTTGGGCCTGTGGTGTGACGCCACAAGCGGCAGTGATGAAATCGGGGGTGCCATTTGCGTTAAGCCATGCGCCTGGATATATGTTCATCACTGATGTGCCTGATGCGGCTTATCATATATAGAGGTGCCCATTGAGATTTTTACCTGTCAATTTAAGTGCGCTGATGGTAGAGCTTCAAAGTCTTGAGCAGACAATGGCGCTCACAGATTCATTGTATGAAACGCCAATTAAGGGGATTGAAGAAATCACGCCTGCAGCAAGGACGATTTTAGTTCGCTATAACCCTATCATTATTAATGCGGAAAATTTGGTTAGCCAGATTTCTGTCAGAGATATTGCGAAAGTGACGTCTAAATCGAGCAAATTAGTGGTCATCCCAGTGCGTTATACTGGGGAAGATTTAATGGAAGTTGCTGAAATATTAGGTGTTTCTATCAGTGAAGTGATCCGTCGTCATACGGAAAATGAATACCACGTTGCATTCAGTGGTTTTGCGCCTGGTTTCGGTTACATGGTGTCGAAAGATGCGCAGTTGCATGTACCTAGACGCCAATCACCACGCGTTCGTATCCCTGCGGGTTCGGTCGCGCTTGCAGGGGAGTTTAGCAGCGTGTACCCACAAGCAAGTCCAGGTGGATGGCAACTGATTGGTGTGACAGATCTTGCTATGTGGGATATCAATCGTCCAGAGCCTGCTTTAGTCCAAGTGGGCTCACGGGTGAATTTTACCAATGCAGCGAAAAGTACGGTGAGCTATAGCCTGCCTGAAAAGGTCAAGCAAACAGCAATCTCGCAGAATTTAACGAATGATTTCACCGTATTAGCGACAGGGTTACAAACATTATTCCAAGATTTAGGCCGTATTGGCCAATCAGCGCTGGGTATCTCAGAATCAGGGGCTATGGATAAAACGGCTCTGCGTAGTGCTAACCGTCTTGTGGGTAATCGTTCCGATGAAACTGTATTAGAAATCACGCAAGGCGGCTTTAAGGCACAGGCAAATAAAGATTTAATCGTTGCTGTAACAGGGGCGCCTTGTGCAATTGAAATAACGACAAACAACAACGAATACTACGAAGCGAATGTGTATGAAACTCTTCATCTTGCTAAAGGCGATGAGATTAAACTGGGGCGCCCAACGAAAGGTGTTCGCAGTTATTTAGCCATTCGTGGTGGTTTTAATGTTGCTCCGATTTTATCGAGTCGTTCGTTTGATACCCTAGCCCAAGTTGGGCCATTACCCTTAGTGGTTGGTCAAGAGCTCGCAATAAATAATCAAACGACCTCGCAAGCTATCTCCGTTAACGAAACGCCTGTTTTTGATTATCCATCAGCAGATGATGTCGTGGTTTTAGATGTTATTTTGGGGCCAAGGACAGATTGGTTTACTCAGGAGGCTATTGAGCGACTCACTCACCAATTATGGCAAGTGACTGCTGCATCGAACCGTATTGGTTTGCGACTACTGGGTGAACAACCGTTTGAGCGAAAAATCCAACAGGAATTACCGAGTGAAGGGACCTGTATTGGGGCGATCCAAGTCCCTGCGAATGGACAACCTGTTTTATTTTTAAATGACCACCCATTGACGGGCGGATACCCCGTTATCGGTACTGTCTGTGAGTATCATTTGGATCTCGCAGGACAAATTCCAGTGAATGCCTTAATACGTTTTAACCCATTAGGCGAGTTTAAAGAATTACAAGGGAGTGATTGAGCTTATGAATACGAACAACAATAAAAAAGACCATAAAGTATTGATTGCCAATCGTGGCGAAATTGCTGTACGCATCATCCGTGCTTGTCGTGATTATGGTTTTCAATCTGTTGCTGTGTATGCAGATAGCGATATAGCTGCGTTACACGTCAAAATGGCTGATGAAGCTTATGCTTTAGGGGGGAGCACCCCAGCTGAAAGTTACTTAAATATTGAAAAGCTGATAAGTATTGCCAAGAAATCAGGGGTAACAATGGTTCACCCAGGTTACGGCTTTTTATCAGAACGAGCAGAGTTTGCTCGTGCGGTAAACGAGGCAGGGTTAATTTGGATTGGGCCGAGTGCTGAAAGCATCGATATCTTAGGGGATAAAGTGCAAGCTCGTCATATCGCAATGCAGGTTGGAGCCCCTTTGGTTGTCGGGACAAAAGACCCTGTTAAAGACGCGCGCGAAGTGGTGGAATTTGCCCATCAACATGGTTTGCCGATTGCAATAAAAGCGGCGTTTGGCGGTGGTGGGCGAGGCTTAAAGGTTGCATGGCAAATGCATGAGGTCGAAGAGCTTTATCATTCCGCTGTGCGCGAAGCGACCGCTGCATTTGGTCGAGGTGAATGCTTTGTTGAGCAATTCTTGCATAATCCACGCCATATTGAAGCACAGGTTATCGCAGATACGCATGGCAATGTACTGGTCGTGGGAACCCGCGATTGTTCATTGCAACGTCGTAACCAAAAATTAGTCGAAGAATCACCTGCGCCATATTTATCAGAAAAGCAATTACAGCAAATTATCACTTCATCGACCGATATTTGTCGTAAGGCGGGGTATGTCGGCGCGGGTACGGTTGAATTTTTGCTTAGCCAAGATGGAACGCTATCTTTCCTTGAGGTCAATACACGATTACAAGTTGAGCATCCAGTGACAGAAGAAACGGCAGGAATTGACCTAGTTATTGAACAGTTGCGTATTGCACAAGGCCTGCCGTTAAGTACCAATGAAATGCCTAAACCGCGGGGGCATGCTTTTGAGTTTCGTATAAATGCAGAAGATGCAGGCAATGGTTTCTTACCGACGCCTGGGACGATTACCGTTTTTGATGCACCATCAGGGCCCGGTGTACGAGTGGACAGTGGGGTAGAAACAGGCACAACAATCCCGCGGACTTTTGACTCGCTAATGGCAAAACTGATCGTGGTTGGAAATACCCGTGAACAAGCTATTTCACGAGCTCGTCGTGCTTTGGCTGAGTTTACTATTGAGGGGGTGGCTTCTGTTTTACCTTTCCACCGGGCTGTGATGGAACAGACTGATTTTTGTGGCGATTTTAAAGTGCACACTCGTTGGATTGAAACGGAGTTTAATGTGGATATTCCACCAGCACCACGCCAAATTCCACAAGATAGCAGTGCATTAACACGTACGTTTATTGAAATTGATGGCAAACGCTGTGAATTGGGCTTGCCAGCTGAACTCCTTTCGGGTTTATCCGTTAACCGTGCACCAGCAACAAAAGCGGTTTCTCAAAAGGTGAGTAACCCAGATGCTGTTAATGCTCCGATCTCAGGTGTGTTATTTAACTGGTTAATCCCACAAGGTGAAAAAGTGAATGAAGGGGATATTATTGGGGTAATGGAAGCGATGAAAATGGAAGTTCAGGTGCTTGCTCATCGAACAGGAACCTTAGAACATAGTGTCAATAAAGGCGATTTTATCGAAGCAGATTGCCAAATTGCACAAATAAACTAGCTAATTCCTTGGCTAACTTGGGCACAAATCGGGGCTCAAGTTAGCGTGAATGGCGTTCTGGCAGTGAACGTAGAGGGGGATGCGGTGCTGGCACAGCATGTTTTTCTTCCTCAGTCATTTCTTCGCTGTCACGATAGACCTCCCCGCAGAGGAAATACAGATTAGGGCGTTTTGACTCGAGGTAGCTTTTTCTGCTAACACATTGTTCTTGAGTGAAAATGGTGTCAGTGACAGGAAGTGCATCACATGAATCAGTCCCGCAAGGGCTGACCCATAATGCCCAACCAATAAGTACCATATGTCCTGCCATTTACATTGCCATCCTTAATGAGAGCCAATATTAAACGCTGAAGAATTATTAATGTGATGTCGTATGCTTAAATACGTTAGCTATACAATTATATTATCAGTGAAATTCTAACATTAGCTTAACCAAAAGTATCTATTTCCCCTTGGTAAACAGATGGCTTCACATTAAATAATAAAACATAAAAATTGAAAAAGTTTAAACCTATTATAGTGATAGATACAATAATTTACCTCAGATATAAACAAGCTAATTTGTTAAATGGTGATAATAAATGTTGTGCAATTTTTTAGCGTTAGGTCGCAAAAAAACAAAATAATTTGCTGTGAATTGCCGTTTTTAGAGTTTAACTCTGTTAATTAATACGATTATTAACTAGGATTACGATAACGTCTAATAAGAAAATCGATAGGAATATACGATGAATACCATGGAAGAAGTGCTTTCATTTTGGTTTGAAGAATCAACACCAAAACAGTGGTTTGAAAAAAGTACAAAATTTGATTCGACGATTGCCCGCCGTTTTTCAGCGATTTGTGAGCGTGCAGCGAAAGGCGAGCTCGCTTATTGGCGTGCGTCAATTCGGGGTCGTTTAGCGGAAATTATCGTGCTTGATCAGTTCTCTCGTAATTTATGGCGTGATACTCCGCGTGCTTTTGCTCAAGATGCGATGGCGTTGGCGTTAGCGCAAGAAGCCATCAAACAGCATGATTATAATTTGCTGACGCTATCGCAACGTAAATTTGTCTTAATGCCTTATATGCACTCAGAGTCCAGTTTCATTCATTTACAAGCGGTGGAGCTATTTCGTATGTTAGGGGATGACAATACGTTAGATTATGAAATGCGCCATAAAGCGATTATTGATAAATTTGGTCGTTATCCGCATCGTAATACGGTTTTAGGCCGTCCATCGACCCAACAAGAGCTGGCTTTTTTGCAAGAGCCAGGCTCCTCATTTTAACGTTTAAATAATCAAAGAGCAGGTAGCTTAAGCTTACTCTTGGATATAATAAAATTAGCGGAATAACTCAACCTGAATTGGTGTAAGTTCTAGCTGTTTTTGTAAGTCAGTTAAGTAGACTTCAGTGACCTTGGCGATATTTGGGTAGAAGGCGCTTTCTGTTTGCGTTTGTTGAACTAAGGTTAAGTAGCGATATGCCCACGGTAATAAATGCTGCTCCAACAATTCAACGATAGCGTCATCTTCCCCCTGTTCTGCGAGCGCTGAAATTGCCATCAACATCAAGCCAAACTGGTCTTCAGGTTCTCGAATGCCTGTATCAGTGACTAACCCTTTTGATTGCAGCAAGTTGCGATAAGCCGCAGTTGACTCGCCCATGACGGTATTATCATGTTCAAGGTACACTGATCCCCAAGGTGGCGCAGGCATGCTACCTTGCCCTTCAAATAAGACAGAGTAATCATAAGCAATATCATTAGGGGCAGTTTGTGCCAATGAAGTGCAAATAGCTTGAATTTGCTCTGAGTCTTTCCACGAGTGTAATTGTGGTAATTCACCTAAGGCGGAATAGACGTTCTGTAAGGTATCTGATTGCGGGGAATAGTAAAAAAACGCACCTAAAATGCGCAGTATAGTGGTGTCTAGCATCGTATTTTATCCATCTTATTTCGCGCTGCAGCATGGCATTTTAATCTGATTACGTTCAATGGTATTGTTGCAGAATAATTTTTGCATTTAATCAAAGAACGCCAAAAGGCGTTCTTTGATAGGTCATTTTAACACAGTAACAACAAAGGGTTACATGGTAATTTGCCATAAATTATAGAAGGCAATGCGACCCGCAAGTTCAGCCAGTAAAACCGCTGCTGCACAGGTAGCTAAGGTCGCTTTCGGTGCGCGTTGTTTCAGTGCGATACCAACAAATGCAGCTAAGGCGATAGCTAAAACAACCACTTGGAAGCCCCAGAAACCTGTTTGCTCGCCACTGAGAGCAGGGCCTGTTTCTGTTAGGAACGCTTGATATCCCGCGCGGCTGGCAAAAATAGCGAAAGTACCGATAAGAAAAGCGGCAATGCCTAATCCGCGAGCACCAATGGCAATGGCAAGTGCACCACCACCAACTAGCATGGTCATCCACATTTGCAGTGTGGTATAGCCCGTGTTCCAGTTTGCGATTGTTGCAATGTTATATACCTGTGGGATTGACCAGACAAAGGCTAACCCAGATACCACAGCCGCGATATTCGCCAATTCACGCAAGACGGTATTTTTGAAGAACAATGTGAAAAACAAGGTTGCTGCTGCACATCCAACAAATACACCACTTAAGAAGGCTTCGTTACTCATTGGAGAACGGCCAACACCTAGCAGCATATTAAAGAAGCGTAGAGGCTGACCTACGTGCAATCCACCAATAACTAAACCAATGAGCATAATAACAAACGCAACGATATTCGCCGTTTTTAACTGTTTGTCATCAATGGAACCCATTTTGCGACTTAAATAGGCCAACAAAAATAGTCCAGCAGCGGATTGCCCTAAGACGGTGAAAAAAACTAATGGTAATTCATGCATTTTACACCTCCGCAGGGTTTTTTAGTTCGCCACTTTTATCACCAAATGGCTTCGCGTCTTTATGGGGTTTGATGACAATGTTCGGATTAGTGAAGCTTGGGTCTGGCATTGGTGCAATCCCACACTCTGTACCATGTAACTCACGCAGAACATTAATATCATCAAAGTCTAAAGCGCGTTGTGGGCAGGACTCAACACACACGGGCTTCATACCTTTTGCGACACGCTCATAACAGCCATCGCATTTGCTCATCAGCTTTTTCTTCTCATCAAATTGCGGGGCACCATATGGACAACGCAATTCACAATAACGACAACCTACACAAATAGACTGATCAACAACCACTAGGCCATCCTCTTCTCGCTTATGCATTGCGCCTGTTGGGCAACCTGCGACACATGTTGGGTTTGAGCAGTGGTTACAGGAAATTGACAGATAATAATTAAAGACATTCTGCTGCCAAATACCATCTTGTTTTTGCCAACTACCGCCGCCAAATTCGTACACACGACGGAATTTAGGGCCTAAATCTAAATCTTTTTCGTCCTTACAACTGACCTGACAGGTTTTACAGCCAGTGCATTTTGTGGAGTCAAAATAAAAGCCATACTGTTTCATGATTTAACTCCTTAAGCGCGTTTAACTTCAACAAGGTTAGTATGCTGTGGTGTTCCTTTTGCCAACGGAGAAGGCACGTGTGAAGTTAATGTATTGATACAACCACCAACATCTAAACCTTCACTATTTAGAGTACGCCATGCACCCTGTGGAACAGCAATAACACCAGGTAAGACACGCTCAGTGACTTTAACTTTAATTTGGATACGACCACGGTCATTGAAAATTTCAGCCAGATCACCATTACTTAAACCACGTTGCTGTGCATCAATTGGATTGAGCCAAAATTGATGTGGGATGGCTTCACGCAGCATCGCAACATTATAATAAGAGGAGTGTACGTGGCCTTTATCATGGAAGCCTGTCATTAACAAAGTGTGTTTTTGGTCTTTAGCTTGTGCTTCAACCCCTTCTTTATTCACACAATATTCAGGAAGAGCAGGGATGCGCTGACCTTCTGGCAACTCCCAGTTTTTGACTCTTTCAGCTAATTTTTCCGAGTAAATTTCAATTTTTCCAGATGGTGTTTTTAACGGATTGTTAATCGGGTCATCACGGAATTTTTTCAGTGCAATATTTTCGCTACTATTTAGGAACTTACGGTCAATGATGCCCGCACCATCTGTTTCACTAAATTCAGGTAGATGTGGCATTTTTTCACGAGTCTTGTTGTAACAGAACTCAATCCACTCAGCGTAAGTACGGCCTTCCGTGAACTGTTCTTTAACACCCATTTTTTCAGCGATCTCGGCTAACACGTCATAGTTAGGACGGTTTTCCCATAACGGCTCAATCGCGTTTTGTAAGCGTACAAGATAATGATACGCACCGCTTGCATAGGAGTTATTAATCAGGTCATTAGTTTCAACCGTAGTGACATCAGGTAACAGAAGATCAGCATATTTAGCGGATGGGGTATCATGGTTATCCCACACTAAAATAAACTCACATTTAGACTCATCAGAGAGAATTTCATGCGTTTTATTCAAATCACCATGCTGGTTGCCAATGACGTTACTGGAATAGCACCACATAAATTTGATGTCGTTTTCCAGTTTATCGACGCCTTTAATACCGCCATTTTCAGCTGTCAGTTCTTTACCACGTACAATGGCTTCAGACCACATGTAGGTTGGGATCAACGCTTTCACAGGGTTAGGTAGCGCAAAACCTGCAACAGGATAAGCGTAGCTATTACCCCATAATCCAGTGTTGGTTCCTGCTCGGCCAATGTTACCTGACATCAATGGCAGCATCATGATAGAACGACACGCTTGTTCGCCATTTTCAGTGCGTTGTAAGCCCCAGCCCTGCGAGATCCAGGCGCGGTTTGCATTGCCAATTTCACGAGCTAATTGGGTAATACGTGCAACAGAGATACCTGTCAGTTTACTTGCCCATTCAGGGGTTTTAACAATGCCATCAGGACCATTACCTAAGATATAATCTTTGTATGATCCATTACGCGGTGCAGAAGCAGGAAGTGTAGACTCATCCCAACCGATGCAATAATTTTTCAGGAATTCTTCGTCAGTTAACTCTTCTTGGATCATCACATAACCCAATGCTGCGACTAATGCAGCATCCGTGCCTGGGTAAATAGGGATCCATTCAGCGCCCAAAGTTGTGACGCTATCAGTGCGGCGAGGGTCAATAATAATGACTTTCGCTTTACTTTTATCTAAGGCATTGAGTGTTTCATAAAATTGCCCACCACCCGACATCCGTGTTTCGGCGAGGTTATGCCCAAACATGACGACTAAATCAGAATTTTGGATTTCAGATAAATAAGACTCTTCAACGCTACCATATACGTATGGTGTAATTTCCATTAATTGAGCGTACGAATAAGTACCGTAGTCACCTAAAAAACCACCCGTTAAGCTAAGTAAGCGTTTACATGCTGCGCGACCATGCAAATTGGCGCCTGTAGAACCTGAACCGTATTGGTAGTAAATGGCATCACTGCCATATTTATCAATGGTATATTTCAGTTTTTCAGCGATGATGGTGGTGGCTTCATCCCAAGTAATTTTCTTGAATTTACCTTCACCTCGTTTACCCACACGTACCATTGGGTATTTTAAGCGGTCTGGGTTGTAGGTTTTCCAACGTACAGAACGTCCACGCAAACATGGGCGGATTTGGTGCTCGCCTAATGTGGAGTCATCGTACATTGTTTCGTTAGAAATACGGCTGATAACACCGTCTTTAACGTGAACCTTCAGAGGACAACGACTTCCACAGTTAACTAAGCATGCGCTATAACTGATTTTTTCGCTGACTTCGTCAGGCATGATTGCTGGTGCTTTTGCTTGAGCAGAAAAGGGGAGAGTGATTGAGCCCGCTACTGCGGCGACACCTGCAACAGTTGCGGAGGTTTGTATAAACTCCCTCCTGCTCAGTTCTCCAAATTGAGTATTATTTTTAATTTTATGCATTGACATTGCCTATATGTAAATAACAACACGACTTTCTTGTTTTATATGTTAAAAAAAGTCTCTGTTAAGTGACATGACGTACATCAATGTTACTGTGGATAAATTAGATGTATTTATATAATTTATAAGGAGTTTTTTTGAGCCAAAAGCAATTTCAGTTCTATTTTTATTAACAATCGTTATGTTTATTTTTATATAATGATAAGGTGTGAAGTGAGGAAAAAGAGGGGTAAACCCTCTTTTAAAATACTACTTTAGATGTAGATAAATAAGAAACCTTAACTAATTACTTTGGGTTAACGGTTTTACTGCCGATTGGTTAATTAACCTAACGTCATTTCCGGTAGGTGATTGATGTGGCATCAAATTAAACTGTGGCAAAATGGAGAAAATATGGTCAAAGATATCTGATTGAATCCTCTCATATTCAACCCAAACCGTTGTGTTAGTGAAGGCGTAAATCTCAATTGGAATACCATTTGAGTCAGATTCCAATTGCCTCACCATAATTGTCATTTTTTTATGAATATTGGGGTGTGCTTTTAAATAGGCGTCAATATATGCGCGAAATGTCCCAATATTAGTCAAACGCCGCTGATTTAATGGGATCGCTTTATCATCAGGTATTGCGGAATTAAAAACTTGGATTTCAGACACTTTTTGGCCGATATATGGCTCAAGTAAATTTGCTTTTTCGCAATGCGAAATTTCTTCTGGTGTCAAAAAATGTACGCTGGTGGCATCAATACGAAAGCTACGTTTTATTCGGCGCCCGCCAGATTCGGTCATGCCTTTCCAGTTTTTAAAAGAATCTGAAATTAATGCATAAGTTGGAATAGTTGTAACAGTATTATCCCAATTACGGACTTTAACGGTAGTTAAGCCGATATCAATAACGGCACCGTCAGCACCATATTTAGGCATTTCTAACCAATCGCCAATATTGACCATATTATTGGCAGATAATTGTATACCAGCAACTAAGCCCATTATTGGGTCTTTGAATACCAACATCATCACTGCTGTCATAGCACCGAGTCCACTTAAAATAATCAGTGGAGACTTACCAATGAGTAGCGCAATGATCATGATTGCAATCAGTATGGATGCGATGAGCTTAATGCTTTGGAAAATTCCTCGTAAGGGAAGGTGAGCAGTTTTGGCAGCACGTTGTAAGATGCCTAACACGATATCGAGTATGGAGTAAATCGTTAATAAGCCAAATAACAGGCACCATGCTTGTGAACCGACTTTAAGTACTGTCTGGGCTGTTGAACCTGTAGATAGCCAAAGTGAAGCTTGAATGTTAACAACAATACCTTGAATTACAAATGCAATTCGGTTGAAAAGATTATGTTGAGTAAGCAAATGCGGCCAGCTACCTGCTGATTTTTGACCCCGTTTTTCTAATGTAGGTAGTAATATTTTGTGTAAAAAAAGGTGTAAGACAAGGGCGACAATCAGTATGAGCCCAAGCACAATAAGCAAAGAGGCGAGGTTGGCATAGTCTTGATTAAACTGGTGTACCCAGTCGAGCAGTTGCTGCTGCATGTGTTCTCCTTCTATCAAAGGTTTTGTAGCAAATTTCAAAAAAGTGAGCAAAGCCTGAATAGCATATCATATATGCGATAAAAACTCATTAAGGGTGATATTAAAAACTGCCTTAAATGTTTTAATTAGTTAATAATTTCATCGCATTAATGGCGACTAAGGCTATCATTAAAATAGCAGATTTCAGAAGATACAACCCAGCAGAGAAATAACATTTACATAACATGACAGATGATAAGTATTTTCCGATTGCGAATGAATATGGCGCAGAATAATGTTTGCTGAATATTAAAAGCGAGTTTTTCACAGACCTGCGTATATAGGGGGTAATCATGGATGTATTTAAGTTAAGTATGATTCGGAATGCTGCACGTTCTCGTCATCTACTATTTTTCTTTGCACTGGTAATGCCGATATCATCAATGTCATCACCACATGAAAATAATGGGCAAGGAAAGGGTAAAGGGCATCAGCAAGTTCATAATGGAAAGGATAAGCAAACTCAGCGAAACGAAAAAAATAATGCTAAATGGCATCAAGATGCGAATAAGCAAAAACATACGCTGGCAAATTTTAATGTCAGTTTTGGTTATGTACGTCCGCTCGCTATTGAATATGGCTTAACAGGGTATAAAGGCTTACCACCAGGTATAGCGAAACAAATTGGTCGAGGTAAACCATTACCCCCAGGTATTGCCAAAAAGGTACTCCCTAGGGAATTTATATCGCAACTTCCAGTGTATGTTGGTTATGAATGGCAGGTAAGTGGGCGGGATTTACTGCTTGTTGCAGTTGGAACCGCGATTATTGCAGAGATTATTGAAAATGTTTTTGAATAAAAAAGCGGCTTTGAATTCAAAGCCGCTGTGCAAAATGTTTGCAAATTAACGCTAATGATAAGGTAAATGAAAGGTTTGATTGACTAGAAAACAACTAACTTACATAAAACGTTTTGACAGTAATTCAACGACTTCTTGAACACTACTGATAAATTCTTTAATGCTGCTCATGGTTAACTCCGATTATCAAAGTGTGATCTTGATCACGTGAGAGCATTTTAATCTTTGAGTTGTTAATGTCAAGTTAATCCTAAAATTTATTTTAAAAATTAAACATAATTTTAATGTGGATATTCACTACGGTTATTGGCGTATCCGCTAGACGTTTTATAAGAAAAAGGCGATGAATTTAAACGCAGATAAATATATATGGTGTATGGTTAATGATATAAAAGAGAATAAATTGGCTAATTAAAGGGATGTATCTCAATGATAAGTTACGTGAATGGTCAATACCTACCTGAAGAACAGGCAACAGTCTCCGTTTTTGACCGAGGTTTTCTGTTTGCCGATGCGGTGTATGAAGTGACAGCCATTATTAACGGTAAATTGGTCGATTTTGAACATCATATCGCACGCTTACAGCGCTCATGTCATGAATTGCAACTTGCTTTACCTTATAGCTTAGAAGAAATTAAACAAATTCATACGCAACTAATTGAGCGTAACAATATCAATGAAGGACTTATTTATCTTCAATTCACTCGAGGAAATGCAAAGCAGCGTAACTTTCTATTCCCTGATAAAGATATTCAGCCAACATTGGTCTTGTTTGCACAAAAGACGAACATTGTTGATAACCTAAAAGTAAAAAATGGCATTAAGGCTGTCACAGTAGAAGATATTCGCTGGGCGCGGTGTGATATTAAGACAGTGGCTTTATTAGCGGCTTCTTTAGCGAAAGAGCATGCTAAACAACAAGGTGCTGATGATGCAATTTTCGTCAAAGATGGGATTGTAACAGAAGGGAGCTCCAGTAATTGTTTCATTGTGAATCAGCATGATCAGTTACAAACCCGAGGGTTAAGTCATCAAATATTACCAGGCATTACACGAAAAGCCGTTCTTTCACTGGCTAAAGAGCAGGGTATCACAATTATCGAAAAAGCGTTTAGTCTTGAAGAAATGCTAACGGCGAAAGAGGTCTTTATGACATCAGCTACAACATTAGTTTGCCCTGTGATCAAGGTTAACCATCAGAAGATTGGAGAAGGTAAGCCGGGGAATATTGCCATCCGGCTACGTGAGATTTACCTAGAAAATACAAAATAACAAATAGGCTTTGCTATTTTAATTGCAGAAATTCCTTAACGGTAGAAACGGTGACCATACCCTCTAATGCTTGGAGACTTTGTTCATGAAGTTCAATTGTTGGTGCGGCGCATAAGTCATCTAAAATGGTAACAAAATAGCCTAAATCATGCGCTTCCCGTGCTGTGCTCTGAATGGCTTTAACGGTGCTTACACCACCGATAAATAATTGCGTAATTCCATTATTAGTCAGCCATTTATTAAAATGGTTTCCTGCAAATGCAGAGACACCTTTTTTAATCATGATTGGGTCACGAAAACCCACATCAAGGTCATTTACCCAATTGCAGCCATTATCACTTAACTTTAACGCGCCGATTTCTTTGGCATGTTGAAACATAGGGGAGCCAGCGGGAACATCGTGGTAATTATCAGAAAAACCGACTTTTACCCAAATGACAGGAATATGAAGGTTCCTCGCGTGATTGGCTGCTTGATTCGTTTTTTCAATAATTTTGCGCTCATAAGTTTGTTGGTAGCTGGAATTTGATAAGCCATTTTTACCAATTATCTCTTCAATGAGATCAATAATTACTAATGCCTTGGACATTATTGCCTCTTTTTGCTGTAAGTAAATTAACTTAAAGGTGGCTATTGTACCCCTAAAATAATGGGGGTGTTGTTAACTCAATTACAGAATTAGATTTATGGCAAATCAATAATGAAACCAATCCCTCTATTATCTAACCCATCAGTAACTCTAATTGACGCATTAATTTTCATTGCTAAATTATGGGCGATGGATAAACCTAATCCACTCCCTGTTTCCATTGTGCCAGGAACACGGTAAAAGCGAGAGAAAATGAGTTGGCGACTTTGTTCTGGAATGCCTCGCCCATTATCTTGTAATGAAATGGTGGCACCAAAGGGAGTTAAATCTTTAATTGAAACTTTGATTTTGCCTTTTTCAGGGCAATATTTGATCGCATTTTCAATTAAATTGGTAAAGATATTTGTCAGAGCTAGTTTATCTGTGAGCACATAGAATGAGTCTGGGCTTTGCAGTTCAACATCAATATTCTTATTAATTGCATAAGGAACATGGGATGAAATAATGGTGCTGATTAAAGTGGGTATATCGACTTGCTCATTATTTAAGACGAAATCCTCGGCTTCTAAACGGGCTAAATCAATAAGCTGATGAGATAAAGAAGCTGCACGATTTAGTGTCTCCTGCATATCATTAATAATTTCTCCTTTTTCTTTTGGATTATCGATTTGCATTAATAAGTGTAATTGGGCGATAACGGCAGCAATAGGGGTGCGAAGCTCATGTGCGGCATCTGCCATAAAGCGCTTTTCACGCTGATTAGCCGCATCAACACGAGCCATTAAATTATTGATTGCGGCAATAATCGGCCGAATCTCTTTATATTGCTCTTTCACTTCAATAGGCGCTAAATTGCCTGGTTGACGGCTGGAGATAATCTTTGCAGCTTGTCTTAATGGCCTTAGGCTAAAGTAGGCAGTAATGACGATAGCAAGAAGCATGATTGCTAATATAAAAGCGAGAGGTATTGCTGTGCCTTCAGCGGGGGTTCCTAACAAGGAAGTGCGGTCTGCATAGGATTCAGCGATGATAACTTCAAATTTTTTTGAATTATCCCATGCAGATGTAAAATGCCAATCTGGATATTGCTTTGTTAATTCGTTAACTGTTTTTAACGAAGGCACGGCTAGTTTTTCACTATTACGGTAAAGGACATTGCCCAAATTATCTCTAACGACCATAAATGGCCGATAATTGATGCCCTCTCCGCTCTCAATAGCTTCAGTATAGAGATCCTGTAGTATATTCGCGACGTTATTAAAATATTCTGGATTATCAGAAACAACTTCCAGCGTTTTAGCAAATCCAGTCGTAATGATCGCTTGTTGCTTGTTCAATTCTTCATGAATTGAAGGCCAATAGAAAAACTGCAGCCAGCCAACTAATATTAGCCAAAGAAAAATTACAGAGCTAATTTGTAATCCGAAGGTATAAATAAAAAAGGACTTAACTTTCACTTGTTTGAGCTTCTTTTTTTAATAAATAACCGATACCACGGATAGTAATAATGCGGTCTTTACCTATCTTGCGGCGCAAATTATGGATATGAACCTCTAAAGAGTTACTTTCTACATCATCAATACCAAAAAGGCGTTGTTCTAAGTCTGTTTTTCGAACAACATTATCGGCATTCTTAATTAACTCATACAGTAATAAATATTCTTTTCCAGAAAGCAGAAGCAGTTGCTCATTAAGTGTGACTTGGTGATTTAACGGGTTTAATTGCAGATTATCTAATTGCCAAATCTCAGAAGAGAACCCTGCTATTCTGCGGCTTACAGCTTTGACGCGAGATATAAGTTCTGGCATGGCAAAGGGCTTAGTCAAAAAATCATCTGCACCTGAGTCTAAGCTAGAAACCAAATTATCCATCTGATTTCGTGCGGTTAATATAATGATGGGAATTGACTCCCCAGATTGACGCCATGCAATTAATTCTTCCTGACCATCACCATCAGGTAGTCCTAAATCTAATAGCATTAAATCAAAATTACGAGAAGCAAGCTGTGACTTTGCATCTGTAAGTAACCGTACCCAACAGGGGTTAAAACCAGCTAATTCAAGCCCACGGCAAAGTGCTTTTCCCAACTGGAGATCATCTTCTACTAATAGGATATTCATATTATCACCTCTGACCATCAGTATAAGTAGTCAATGGAAACCAGACAATATCTCGCCGTCCCAAGTTCAGCTTAGATTTAAGTTTATCTTAAGGTTGGTTTAACCCAATTTTAAGGTACAAAAATATAGACAGATTATTATTCTAACACCCTCCTAAGAATAAGAGCATTGATGATGAAACAAGCTTTCTATGAAGTACCAATGTTTATTGCAGTTATTCTCATCGCTTTGATCATTATGGGAAAAGATTTCAATAAAACATCAGGCAATTATCTTTCTAGCATAACAATCAATGAAATATCAACATGTATTGATGTTAATAAATGTATTTCGCAGTCGCGTCTTTCTGATGAAAGAAAAAACAAATCAAACCCATTAAAAGAAATTAAAACGTTTTTAAGACAAAAGATTTATTAACCACGATGAGCGTAATTTGAACATGAAAAAAATTGTAGCATTAATAGTTGGTATCTTACCTTGTAGTTGTGTGTTTGCAGGGGAAAGTACATTTGTTGCAGGGGCGGGGATCAATATAGCGCCCGTTTATGAAGGTTCAAAAAAGTACCAGCTTGGGCCAAACTTAGAAGCAACGTATGCATATCTTTCTGATGATTATGGCGTATTTAGTTTAGGTATCGAAGGTGCTGCATGGGGAATAGGCTTAACGGATAATCTCACTTTTGTCAGTTCATTAGGCTATGATTATGGGAGAGATGAAAAAATTGGCTTTCTTGGTAATAAAAACAAAGACCTAAAAGGAATGGGGGACTTAGATGGCTCCTTGCTAGTCGGCGCTGACCTGTCTTATACACTAAATAATTATGAATTTTACATCATGGGTGACATAGCAACAAAAGATAGAAAGTATGGTGGTCGCCATATAGGTCGAACCGTTACTATAGAATTAGGTATGAATACAGACTATGAAATTAATAGCTCATGGGAAATGGAATATAATTTAGCGGCGGTTTGGGGAAATAAAGCCTATAACCAAGCTTATTTTGGTGTTTCCAAACAACAAGCCAGCAAAACTAAATTTGCAGAATATGATGCAGGGAGTGGTTTTAAAGATATTCATGGCTCAGCGATATTAAATTACAATATGGATGACAATTTCACACTATATACTGGTATTGCGGCGTATTATCTAATTGGTGACGCAGGTAAGAGTTCATTAACAGAACAAAAATTAGGTTTTGTGGGGTTAACTGGCTTCCGCTACAAATTTTAAGTCTCCAAAAAAGGAATGCTTATTTATTACTAACATTCCTTTAGTCAATGAAGTTTATTCAGCAGTATTTTCTTCGGGGATCCACCCGTCATCTAACCAAATTTCTTCCAATATTTCTTCAATGCGGATTTTATCTTCAGACATTTTGGTTCCTGAAATGTTTACGCGCTGCTGCGAGCTAAAACCAACACGGGTTACCATATCTGGGTATTGGTTTTGTAATTTACGTAAAATCTCGGATTCAAGCGCGTGTAAAACGCTTGTGCTTGGTTTCTGTGGTGCGTTTTTATCAAATAAAACTTCAATCCTTAACATAATAGCCTCGGCCAATTACTGTGTTAATATACAGTATTTTTGGGCGTATATAGAAAAAAGTCAATATGATCACAAAAATATTTTTTAAATTAATCTGAGTTAAGAACCAATATTTTTATATGAGAAAATAATAAACAATTAAAACAAATAGTTATTTTTTATGCAAATCGGCTTGCAGTGGATAAAATGATTGTCAGATCTAAAAAAAAACGTATTCTAAGAGTGTAATTATGTTCATATAACGATGAGTCTAAGATCAAATGCTACATTCAATCAGAATTTCTAGGGAAAACATAAACGAGAACAATGTTGTTAATCAGCTATATGATCAGGCATTTCCGCTTTATGAGCAGAGAAGTTACCAAGGTCGTAAATCAATTTTGAGTCATGACGACTATTATCTCTATTATTTTACCGATAATAATGTATTTGTTGGTTTTATTGGTTGCTGGAAAATTAATGAATACTTTTACATTGAACATCTCGCCATTTCTGATTCTCTCCGGGGGCAAGGGTATGGTCAGAAAGTATTAAAGCAATTTTGCCATGATGTAGGGCTAGTTATCCTTGAAATTGATCCTGTCATTGATGAAATCAGTCAAAAGCGACTTTCGTTTTATCAGCACTGTGGTTTTCAACAAAACGAATACAAACATGCTCACCCAAGTTATTACCCTGAAAATAAGCCCCATAAGTTAGAAGTATTAAGTTTTCCACAGGCAATAGATAAAGAAACGTATCAGCAATTTAATCAGATGCTACAAACTGTTGTGATGGAAAAATCACTACTATAGACCTGATTGTTAAGTTTTTTTACTTGGCAATGTAGCAGTAAATAAGCTCTGGGTCATTATCATCTAGGTTTTCAATCCAACCACTAGGAATAAAGCCAGTTTTTATCAATAACTGTTGAGTGGCTATATTTGATTTATTAGTTGACGTGAAAACTTTGGCTGTTGGGCTTTTCTTTATCAATTGATTGATTAGTATAAGCCCAAGACCTTGCCGACGATATTGGTTATTGACCATTAATAGTTCAATAAACCCATAGCCAAAAAAATGTGTGTTTATAACACCGTACGCTAATATTTCTTGATTTTTTTCCAATATAAAACAGTCATTCTGTTTTACCCAATGTGTGATTTCATTTAATCGAATATCTGTCGCTACAGTGTCTATTTTGTAGATATTGTCTATGTCATCAATTATTGCTAAACGGCAGTTCATGTGAAGGTATCTTCTAATTTAGTAGGGTGTAGTAGTATAGAGCCAAATAATCTTAATCTTCAATAAATTAGATATGTTTATTGACAAACACAACCTGAAATAGGTATTTATGTGCAAAGTGGAAATAGAGAACCATGGTGAATATTTAGAACAAAAATTTTGTAACTTAGAGCTTGAAAACAAAAGACTAGAGCACATACTTTTTGAGCAGTGCGAATTCATCAATTGTAACTTTACCGGAAGCCGTTTTGTAAGTTGCCGATTTGTCGAATGTACATTTCTAAAATGCAATTTGAGCCTAATCACCATCCCTAATTCCCGTTTTTCTATTTGTGAATTTAATGGGAGTAAATTAGTGGGGATAGATTGGACAAAAGCGCATTGGCCTCGTTTTGATTTTTATTCACAGCTGAGTTTTAAAGGTTGTATTTTAAGCGGTAGCAATTTTTTTGCGCTTAAACTTCATGAAACTCATTTTGATGATTGTCGTTTACACGATATTGATTTTAGAAATGTGGAACTTAATAGGTCTGTGATAACAGATTGTGACTTATCAAACAGTCGTTTATGCAAACTAATTTAACTTCGGCTGATCTTACAGGTACTCATTCTTTTACGATTGATATCCGCCAAAATACCTTAAAGCAGGCTAAATTTTCACGTTTTGAAGCATTAGAGTTGTTATATGGTTTAGATATTCAACTTGTTGATTAACATGTTATAAATTATGAAATCACCCTTTACAGGGGGAACCTGAAAGGGCGATTATTTAATATTACATTGCATACATAAGTCCTATTTGCTTATCTTCAACCTCAATACTAATTTTGTCGCTATCAGGCATTTCAATAGTCGCCAAAGAGATGAAAAAAGCAATGACAATGATGGTATATACGAGAAACATACAAACCTCCCGTAATGCTTGGCGGTGACAGTACTACACGTAAGCATGCTCGCTCAATTTAAGAATAAATGAGTTTTTTAAATTTGGGAATAGAGAAGGGACATTTTTTAAAAGGTTTATTGTTAAAGCTACTTATATTTATCAGGTATTTTATCTGAGCAAATATTAAAATATAAAAAAATCAACCAGATAGGCTGATTTTTTGAATTAGATTAATGTGTAAAACTCGAAGTAATAAAGTTTTCGTTATTCTTTTAGGCTATCATCAGTTAAATCATCAAAATTAATAATCTGTTGATCAAAGTTGGTAACCTTATTTTGATTATCACATTGGTCATTAGATAGCATTTTACAAGACGTACTTATCGACTCTTCTTTAATGCCCATCCAATCAGCGATTAAGTTAAAGAAATTAAGTCCACTCCTTCGAGCTGATATAAATTCGCGCATTTGCGAGTCTGAAGAGGTAATAAAAAGCGGTGGTTCAAAATTTTGTTTACGTTTATCGCCATGAATCAAATCTTTTTGATTATCAATAAAAGAAAGACCATGATCCGAAAAATAGAGCATAGACCATGATTTTTCGGTTTCTAATAATCTTTCATATATCTGAGATAGCAGTAAATCCGTATTTTTTATACTCTGTATGTAGCATGATAGATCTTTACTTCTATAGAACTCGTCATAAGTGTTTTCAATTCGAGTACAGAAAGGCGAATGGCTTCCTATTAAATGCACAACAATAAGTTTTTTCTTTGCGGGGGCACTAAGTACCTGAAAAAACTTAGGGAGAATAGGACCGTCATCTGAGATCACATCATTAGATATTTTTGAATTACCGCTCACGAAATAAGCTTCATTTGCCCTTCTTGCAATAGAAGCAACTGGCCCATCATGTTTGCCACTTTGACCCTGCCTTGATATCCAAAACGTACTAAACCCTGCTTTATTTGCAAGAGTAATAATATTGTTAGGCATAGTTGGATAAACAGAAAGACTTCTAGAGAGGGACAGATTCGTAGAACCTGCTGCTGAGATATAATTGTTAAAAAATACGCCATTTATATTGCTCATAAATGGTGTATTATTTATTTTAAATCCATAATTATGCATAAAATCGCGGCGTACACTTTCGCCTATAACAATAACATATGTATCATATTGACTGTTTACAGTTAGTGGGCCAAAGGTATCATCACCTTCTATCGATTTTTTTTCTTTATTCAAGTAATCCAGATAATATAAACTTTCAGCAAAAAACCTAATTTCAGGTAAGCCTGATGTTAGAAGAAACTTAGTACTATTGTTATAGATAGCTTTAACTGGTTGTATCATCGCAATGATGATAAAAACAGATAAAAATAAATGTCGAGTTTTTATACTGGCACTAAGCTTAAATCGACTAACAGCAAAACCAAAAACAAAGATGATTACGGAGATAAGATAGTATTTTAGGTTTATATTTGTCAGAAAGCCTTTCGCTTCTTCTGTATTGGTATAATAGAACGATGAAAAAATATTATAATCAGGTGCCCCGTATAGCATCGCAACGGGAAAATATAAGGATGCGATAATTGAGTAAAATAGGATAAGCCCGACATAGATTTTACGGTATGGATTTACGTATATTGCTAACCCAACAATAGATAACACATAAAATGGCTTAAAAAGATATCCCATTGCGAAATGGATTAATGAAAAAAATGTGAATAGTAGCAGTATGGCTATTGTATTTTTTTTATTTAAAAATGACATTTTTCTCTCGTTATACTAATACGATAACCAAATGAATTACCGGATATTTTAAATAGATAAGGTAATATGTTCATACTAGGGTGACTGAATTTTTGTGGCATCAATATGATTAATGTCGATACATTATCCAGATAACTTTACAACTCTGAAACTAGAATAGGTAATGTTTTAATCTAAATACATTAAAATCCAAGATGCTATAAAAAAACCAACCGTAATTGGTTGGTTTTTCTAAGGAATTTTGGTCGGCATGAGAGGATTTGAACCTCCGACCCCTGACACCCCATGACAGTGCGCTACCAAGCTGCGCTACATGCCGAACTATGATTTATACTACCCAATTTGGTCTTAAAATCAAGAGGTCTATGTTGAGACTGATTGATAATTAAGCACTAATTTTCATTAAATCGTTTTAATTCTGTAAAAATTTTCAGAAGCTCAGCCAAGTTAGGTTTTGCATCTTTTTCAATAACACCTTGTTTATCATAAATATTAAATTGCCCATTATGATCCATATACAAAGTAGCATTGTCAGTGGTAATGACCACATCATTGTCATCCCCAGTAATCACCCACGGGTATATGCGCTGGTTACTGAATAAATCTTCACCTTGGCTGTAATCATCTGTTTGATTATTCACATGTAACAACCGTTGCATTAATGTCGTCATAATGTCTTGATGACTAGTTAACTTGCCAATTTGTTGAGCAGGTGTATTTGGCCAATAAATAAATAAAGGGACGTGCATTTGATCGCGATTAAAGTTCTTATCGCTTAGCCAATCCTCTTCTTGTTTACCTTGCTTATTATAATTAGCAGTAATAATGACAATGGTATTTTCAAGGCGATTATCGCGTTTCAATGTTGCGATAACTTGGTCAATTTGTGTGTTAGTTTTTGGGCTGCCTGGTATGCCTTTGATATTCAAGAAAGAGAACCAAGGAGCATCATGTTTAAGGTTATCTAACCAGCTAATCCATTGATTAATAGTTAGGCTATCATTATCTGCTGTTTTAGCAGGTAATGAGTAATCGGATAAAATGGCTTGACGGAACAGTGGTGAGTTAAATCCATCTGTTGAAAACAGACCAAACTGATAACCTTGATGTTGTAGCGCTTCAACCAAGACTGAAGGGTGACGGCCATTAAGAATGTTATCAAGATAAGTCGACGAGATGCCATAGAAGAGACCAAATAAGGCAGTGTCATCGCGTAAACCTGCAGTATAGTGATTCGTAAACTGCGTACTCATTTCTCTAAAGCTGTTAAGGGAGCTCATTGTTGTTTGTTGAGCTTCATTACCGAGATCGTCCACGACCAGTAAGAGTAAATTATACCCTGTACCTTGGTCGTAGTAACTCAAAGGTTTAAGAGGGTAATTAAGCTTCAGAGCGGTAGGGCTACCATGTTGGAATACCCGATTTTGGTGCTCGGTAAGATCCAATAAACCATATCGGTCTAATAATTTACGAGCCGTCATCGGTTGTGATAACGGGTAGTTATAACGCTGCATCGTGATTGGACGATAAAAATTCGCATCGGCCCACGCATACATCAAATGTGACATAATGAATGTCACAATGAAAATGCCTGCTAGGGGCTTACCAAACGTTTGGCGGTTTAAACTTCGTAGTTTTTGCCAACTCCAAGTTGCAAACAGCATTTCTACCAAGAAAATAATGGGGATACTGATAAACATCAGTTGCCACTCACGAGCCATCTCTCCCTTGACTGGATTGATGACTAAATCCCAAACTTGCGGTGTTAGATGAAGGCCAAATTGGCTAAAAACACGGATATCAAAAATTAGGAGTGTAATACCCGCAGTGGCAAGCGCAACAAAAATTAGCCTCAGCAGCCGCTGAGACATCACAATAAAGGTCAGTGGAAAAATAATGAGTAGGTAAGCGGCAAAGACCACAAAACTAAAATGACCTAACCAACTGACGAAGGCGTAGATACGGCCAGCTAAGGTGTCTGGCCAATCAAAAATAAACAGATAGCTACTACTTAACACGAGGCTAAGCAGTATATTAAATAGTGCAAACCAGTGTCCCCAACCAATCATGTTAGAGACTTTGTCACGGTAGCGCTGATGGGTGACCATACTGTTTATTTCATTAATCTGTTAGTGTGATTTATCTTCTTTTACAGAAGAAAGTAACGCATTGGCAAAGGATTCTGCAATCATTTTACGTTGTGCGGGGGCAACTGACGTATTGAGCAGGTTCGTTACCATGTTACCTAACACCATTAGGGAAAGGTCAACAGGGGTATGGTTTTTTTCTAACACACTCACGAGGTCAGAGAGTAAACCTTCAACTTTTTCATCACTATAGCGAGATGATTGTGGCATAAATTGAGACATCCTAAATTAATGAAAGCTCCATATCATAGCGTATAGCCGCATGTTTTTCTTCTTTCTTCGCAACAAATTTTTGTTTAAGTGATAATAATGCTTATTCAGATTCAAAAAGTGTGTATTAGTTCAGCATTTTCTGATGAAAAATAAGGCAAATGATAGTTTCTATTGCAGCGTATAGATATCAATGTTTGAATACGCGCGATAATATTTCTGCTAGAAGAAGGAGCCAACAATGAGTCTGGAAATTACCCAGATAGCCTTACATCAGTTGATTAAGCGAGATGAACAAACCTTAGAGGTGATGTTACGGGATTCTTTATTGACGGCTGATGATGTCGTGCAAGACATGATGGCAGAATTGCACCGTGTTTACAGCGCAAAAAGTAAAGCCTTTGGTGAATTTAATGAAGAAAGTGAGTTAGCTGATGCATTAAAGCTCTTACGCAAGGGTGAAGAAGAATTTTTAGGTTTTAGCCGTGCGATGACGGTTCGCTTAAAGGATGAACTTGCGAAATACCCATTTGCTGAGGGGGGGATTGTTCTTTTCTGCCAATACCGTTATCTTGCCGTCGAATATTTATTGATTTCTGTTCTTAATAGCTGCGATAGCATGTTTGTCACAGATACATTAGATTTAGGGACGACACATTATTTAGATATTCCACACGCAGATATCGTTGCACGTATTGATTTAACCGAGTGGGAAACCAATCCAGACTCGAAACGCTACTTAACATTCTTAAAAGGTCGAGTAGGGCGTAAAGTATCTGATTTCTTTATGGATTTTTTAGCAGCATCTGAAGGTTTGAATGCGAAAGTGCAGAACAAAGGTTTAGTCCAAGCGTTGGATGATTTTTGTGATAATGCTCAGATGGATAAAAACACTCGTCAAGCATATCGTCAACAAGTGCATAGTTACTGCACTGAACAGCTGCAATCTGGCGAAGAAATTGAATTACAGGAATTGGCGAAAGAATTGCCACTGGTAGAAGAGCAAAGCTTTGATGATTTTGCTCGTCAAAATGATTACCAATTAGCGGAAAGCTTCCCAGCAGATAGGGGAACACTTAAACAACTGACTAAATTTTCAGGTAGTGGTGGCGGTATAACGATTAGCTTTGATGCCATGTTGATGGGCGAACGTATTTTTTGGGATCCAGTGACAGATACATTAACCATTCGTGGTACTCCGCCAAACTTACGCGACCAATTACAGCGTCGTGGTAGCAAATAAGATTCTTAGAATAGCTGGCTTAGTGTATTGGTGATATTTATTGATGCACAAAATAAAGTTTTAGAAATAAATAACGCCGCAATTGCGGCGTTATTTACTCGGCGTCCCGAAATTTCTAAAGCTCGGCTGTGGGCTTTAATTAAGCGCGCAGGAAGTCAATGTGCGTCACTTTTGGCTTAAATGGGTGACGTTGAACAGCCTGAACTTTTACTTTTGTTTCTTTACCATCGATAACCAGAGTCAGAACTTCGTAAAATTCTGCTTTGCTTTCTTGGTTAATAACTTCATCGTGGCTCAGAGTGATAGAGATAGGCTCTTGGTTACCACCGTAAACGATAGCTGGAAGCTGATTATCTCTGCGCAGGCGGCGGCTCGCACCCTTACCCTGCTCTTTACGTTCAATTGCATTGATAGTTAACATTACTATTTCTCTATAAAAAGAAAATATAAATTCCTGCTACAGGCGACCCAGCAGCAGGTTCGAGATTTGGCCTAGGAATAACGCATTTTGGAAAATGAGATATTTGAAGGCGGCGGCATTTTATCGAAAAAACCGCCATCCAGCAATCTTTAAGATCGTTTATTGTGTCAGGAAAGGGAGTTTGCGATGCGAAACCGCCCTTGATAATCAAAAATTTTCTCTCTAATTTCCCAATAACGGTCTTTTTTCCTTGCAACGATAAATTGTGGGTAACGTAATAATGATTGCTGCAAAATAATGTCATTTGCATTATTCCATTTAAATGGAATACCTGGTGCTCGTTGGTGCTCACGCAAAAAACGGTATTCAAATACACGACGCTGAGAGGGGGTTGTTAAGCGATAACGTTCTGAGACGCTAGTGCCATCTTCATCATAATAGTTTATTTTTATCCATTCACCTTTTGCATCATTACCAGAGATAAATTGCATACCGCCACAGCGAATAATCAGTGCATCTTTTAATTTTAATGCTGCTTTGAGCATGTCATCAGGATCAGTAAGGACTTCTTGACACTTTTGGCAGCGGCGAGCTGCGATATCATTTTCAGCACCACAGTGGGGACATTGCTTAAAACGAAAGCGGAACTCACATTGTTGCTTTTGACCATGATCATCTTCTTCCCAGCCTTGGCAACGACGGCCATAGTGCTCAATAATTTGCCCATCAGTAGTACATTTTCCCCAAAACACATTGGCAAATTGGCAAAGAGGGCAAAAAACTTGAACAGGGACACTGGCGGAGTTTGGTTTACTGCAACCGACTTCAGGGCGATATAAATCATGAGGATTACCCGCATAATCTAAAATCAAGCATTGGGTTTTCCCCTGGCAAAGACGTAACCCACGACCTACAATTTGCTGATATAAACTAACTGATTCAGTTGGGCGCAAAATTGCAATCACATCAACATGGGGGGCATCAAAGCCAGTGGTTAGAACAGAAACGTTGACAAGATAATGTAATTCTCTGTTTTTAAATTGATTAATAATAGCTTGTCTATCAGATGCAGGTGTTTCGGCGGTGACTAATGCGGCAGATTTTACAGGTAAATAACCCAAAATTTCTTTTGCGTGCTCGACGGTAGCCGCAAAAATCATACAGCCTTGCAGTGGTGCGGCATATTCAATGATTTGTGCAACAATTTTAGGTGTAATACGTTGTTGTTTTTGTAGTGAAAGGTTTAACTCTTGCTCATTAAAAATACCCGCAGATGTTAGCGAAACTTGGCTAAAATCATACTGTAAAACAGGCATATCTAAGCGTTCAGGGGGAACTAAAAACTTATTTTTAATCATGTAATGCAGAGGCAGCTCATAAATACAATCTCGGAAAAAACAATTTTCATCACCTCGAACTATGCCATGATAATGATATTGGTAAATCCACCCGCTACCTAAACGGTAAGGGGTAGCAGTTAAGCCCAGAATCCGTAAGGCTGTATTGCTTTTTTGTAGATGCTGAATGATTTGCTGGTATTGGCTTTTATCATTCAAACTGATGCGATGGCACTCATCAATGATCACTAATGAAAACTGTCCATTAAAAGCAGCAAGGTTACGAGCGACAGACTGTACGCTGCCAAAAACGACTTTATCTTGTGATTCTTTTCGATTCAGCCCTGCAGCAAAAATATCCGCCTCGAGGCCATAGGCGAGATATTTACTGTGATTTTGCTCGACCAATTCTTTAACATGGGCCAAGACCAGTACTCGCCCACGGGCAAGACGTGCCAATTCAGCAATCACCAAACTTTTCCCTGCACCGGTAGGCAGCACAATAACGGCGGGCTGAGTGTGTTTGCGAAAGTAGTGGAGCGTCGCGTCGACGGCTTCTTGTTGGTATGGGCGTAAGGAAAAAGACATATTGCTCAGTATTGGTTAAAAAAACAGGTGAATGAGGTTAAATTTAATTTAAAACAATGACTCTGTCTAAAAATGCATGTTGTTTCATGGAAACTATCCCTTAACTAGGGTTATTGTTATAATGAATTATGTGATAGTAATCACAACAACCTTTCATTCTTTATTCTGACAGTTAGGCGCTATTGTACGCTTCGCTGGCAATCCATCAAGTTAAGAGAATCTATGCGACTGGATAAATTTTTGTCCCAGCAATTAGGGATAAGC
Organism: Providencia vermicola; assembly: GCF_020381325.1. Lineage (GTDB taxonomy): Bacteria > Pseudomonadota > Gammaproteobacteria > Enterobacterales > Enterobacteriaceae > Providencia > Providencia vermicola. Next base: position 260,575 of record NZ_JAGSPI010000003.1, on the reverse strand, counting down.
CGGAGTTTGGTAGCACGCGAATTGCGTGCAGGTCTTGTTACGATTGACGATGAAGTGGTCAAATCAGGGGCATTCCAAGTCACGCTTGACCATGAAGTCGCTTATGATGGAAATGTGTTAGTACAAGTCACGGGGCCGCGTTATTTTATGTTACATAAGCCTCAGGGGTACATCTGTTCTACCGATGACCCAACACATCCTACCATTCTTTATTTTATTGATGAGCCGCTTGCACAAAAGCTTCATTCTGCGGGGCGCTTAGATATTGATACGACAGGATTAGTGCTGCTAACCGATGATGGACAGTGGTCACATCGCATTACATCGCCTAAACATCATTGTGAGAAAACGTACCGTGTTCAATTAAGTGAAGATATTGCCACTGATGTTGCCAAGCAATTCGAGCAAGGCATCATGTTAAATGGTGAAAAGTACCCAACAAAACCCGCACAACTCGAAATTATCAGTCCTCGTGATGTTCGCTTAACTATCAGCGAAGGCCGTTATCATCAAGTTAAACGAATGTTTGCTGCGGTAGGAAACCATGTTTGTGGATTGCACCGTGAGCGAGTAGGGGATATTTATTTGGATGAGACTCTTGAGCAAGGCGAGTATCGCCCACTGACAGATGAAGAAATTAATAGCATTAATGTACCACGTAAATAAAAGCAGGAGTCTATAGCGTGCAACAGCAGCGTTCATCCTATTTGGGGCTGATTTTAATATTAGGTTTATTGTCTATGCTAATGCCATTGGCTATTGACATGTACCTACCTAGCTTTCCGACGATGATGCAGTATTTTAATGTTGATGAGGGGCGCATTCAAATGACGCTCAACAGCTACATTTTTGGTTTTGCGATTGGGCAACTTTTTTATGGACCAATGGCGGACAGCATCGGTCGTAAACCCGTAATTTTGGGTGGAGTCATTGTTTTTGCTATCGCATCGGCTGCTTGTGCAGTCACCGAATCAATTGATTCACTTATTTGGTTACGCTTTTTGCATGGTTTTGCCGCCGCAGCCGCTAGTGTAGTGATTAACGCATTGATGCGCGATATGTTTACGCGCGACGAATTTTCTAGAAGTATGTCATTTGTGGTATTGGTGATGACGATCGCACCTTTATTGGCTCCTATTTTAGGTGGCGAATTGATGCGTTGGTTCTCATGGCATGCGATTTTCTGGAGCATTGCCATTGCGGCAGTTATTGCAGTGATTTTAGTGAGCTTTTTTGTGCGTGAAACATTACCCGTTACGAAAAGGCAAAAATTCCACATTGGCACAACATTACGTCAGTTTGCGACCTTATTTAGGGCAAAGCAAGTTTTGTTCTATATACTGGCGAGTTCATTTTCGTTTGCAGGGATGTTTTCATTCTTAAATGCAGGTGCATTTGTTTATATCGACCTAAATGGCGTTTCTCCTCAACACTTCGGTTACTATTTTGGTATTAACATCATTTTTCTCTTCATTATGACGACTATTAACAGTCGCTATGTTAGGCGCTTTGGCGCAGAGAAGATGCTGTATTTTGGTATTATTATTCAGTTTATTATGGGGATTTGGTTATTAGGCACAACCGCATTTAGTCTTGATTTTTGGACGTTAGTTATTGGTGTCGCCATTTATGTCAGTGGAATCGCAATGATTACATCTAATGCGATGGCTGTGATCCTTGATAATTACCCACATATTGCAGGAACGGTCTCTTCTTTAGCAGGAACGATTCGTTTTTCAATTGGTGCACTAGTAGGAACATTATTATCACTGATCCCCGCTAAAAATGCGTGGCCAATGGTAGGTTCGATGGTGGCTTGTGTCGCTTTATCGATGCTTTTTGTTTTGCTAGCCAAAAAAGCGAAATAATCTCTAAGTTATCAGCTTCATGGATGAAACTGATAATTTGTTCTCACCTTTTATTTCCTCGAATATTCTTATTTTCCCTTAAGTAGTCTCTTACCATTCACATTATATTGAGTTTTTTCAGTGTTACTGTTCGGTAATTTCGATTAGTTTATTTGTGGTATTAAATTACATGCTGAAAAATGATCTAAATCAATTATCATTAGTGTGCTTTTTGTTAAATTTATGTTTTTAATGATACTCAAAATGGGATTGACAGTGCTAATTGAAAATAACTACTCATCAAAAATTTGAATGATTATTGCTATTTTTATTTGGCAAATGTAAAAAATAGTTAAATGATTTACCGACCATGTTGAGGGCTAATGTCAAAATTAATTTAATTTTTAATATTTTTAGCAAAAAAATAGACATGCAATGATTTGTGTCACAAAAATTTAACGACACATCATAATTTTAATGTTATATTTAGGTTCTAATATTTAACATTGTTGTTACTTTTTTGTTGTGTTAAAGCTTCGGTTTGAACGAGTAATATTTTGAAGTCAAAAATTGACGTCAAAGAACACACAGGATATAGGGGCATTACTCAATGTTAGGTTTGTTTGCAGGGCTATTTCCTGTAATTAGGCAAAATACCAATTGTTTTAATAGGATATTTTTGTGGAAAAATTAGGTCTTTCGGTGGTGCACAGGCTACCGCAAAGCTACCGCTGGTTATCAGGCAAAATAGGAACAGATGTAGAAGTTGTGCCTATGAATGATGTTGATAGCGATAATCTTGTGGGGCTAAAATTACTTAGTCATGACTGTGCAACAGATTGTATAGCGATGCAGAAATTGTCTGAATCGTTATCTGATATGCAAATTTCAAGTGCTATCTTAGAATGGCAGAAGGAAGTTTGCTTGTTTATTCATGCAAATGATGAATTGGCTGCAATGTGCCGTTTAAAAGCAACGGGGGTAGCAATTGCAGAGCTATCTTCAGGCTTTTATTGTTCTTAGTTAGCTTGAGCTGTAATGTTTTTAATGGGGAAGATATTGTTGTGTCTGACTCATTTTATGGTGGTTAGTAAGGGTAGGTATTTGTATTGGCGTCAAAAAGATTATTTTACGCAATAATGGCAGTTTTCATTTTTACATGATGGCAAATATAAAAAAAGCTTCCAGTTTTGGAAGCTTTTTTTATAGGTAAGGGGGTAGGGGGTTACTGAAAATTAGGAGCCGTTGATAATCCGACGACTTGCATAATACCTTTTACTCCAATAACTATTAGACATTTCAGAAACAATGACACCACTGCTAGTTGATGCATGAACAAATTTTTCATCACCAATGTAAATGCCAACGTGTTTCATTGTACGACCTGTTTTAAACAGAACAATGTCACCCACTTTTAAATTATTACGCTTTACGCTTTTGCCTGAAGATTCTTGTTCTGACGTTGTACGAGGTAATTCAACGCCGAATTGTTCAAAGAAGGTGCGTTGAACAAAGCTTGAACAATCAATGCCGCTTTTAGTGGTTCCGCCTAGGCGATAAGCAACACCTTTCCAATTTGCATATTGGTTCATGATTTTAGATTTAGTGTCAACACTTTGCACTAATTCTTCAAATTCGTCTTGGGATGCCATTGTTAAAGAGTCGCCTGCGGCACTGTTTAACATACGAACATCTGATTTAGCAGTATATTGAGTATTTTTTGTCGACTTCGGGTTGGTACATGCTGTGAGTGTCACGGCAATAGCAACTGCCGGAACAATGCGCCAAGCATAGCGCTTAAGTTTTTCAGAGGTTAACATTCTTATATATATCCCTTACCATTTCTTTATCGCATTATTGTGTAAAGAGACACAACAAAACTAAACTTTTCCCTGTGAAAAACGCATTGATAAATAAGAGTGTGCTTTTCGCAGAAAGTGTTTATCACGCCATCTAAATCTTTACTGAATCAGAGGTTTCTTGTGACCTTATTGAGTATAGACGAAAGCTCAATATTTGCTAATTCAGTTATTGCTTGAAGTTAGTACCGTAACAGCCCGAATACCAAACCTTTAAGAGCATACATAAACAAAACCGAAATGGCGAGTTAATAGGGGGATAATTTACAAAACATTAGATAAAAGTGCATATGTGCCATTGAGTTATGTGATTTCTGTCATATGTAGCGTATTTTTGCGTATAATTGCGCCGATTATTGATAATGAAATATGATCTTTCTCACATTTATTATTACTTTATTTCAGTTTATTTACGTAATAAGCTTTTTTTTGCACTTCAAATGTAAAGAAGTTTAAATTTACGCAAGGCGAGCTCAAATTTTAGCGGGTGTAAGCAGCTAAATTTTGACGGCTAATACTTTTCTTGGTGGTTAAATAGGCGAGTTTAAGTAAGAGATGCAATAACCACTGTTTATTTATCAGTATTTATTGAGGATGAGGGCTTAAACAATAAAGGAATAATATATAATCACTCCTTTATTGCGGGGAGGAATAAAATTATCGAATAAAAATTAAATAAAAAAGATAATGAAAAATGGATATTTATAATTTGACATGGAACTCTTTGTATAGCCGTTTTTCAAAATCTGCAAAGCGGCGGTCTAACGTTGAACGTGCAATTGTGGATGAAAAATAATCGAGAGGGATTAAATTAGATGACCCAAGGTTATCGATAATTAAAAATTGTCCATGTGGTTTATAGCCTAATTGATAAACGATATTATAGGTTTTTAGCGCCATGGTGGCGATTGCTTCTTTATAAATAGATTTTTTAAATTGAGCATAAGCAATTTTCATATTTTTTTGATGTTTTAAGTAGGCATTTTTATTTTTTAGATAATAATCTAAAGTATGCGATACATTCCCTGTTTTATCCTTAATTAATTGAAATACATAGCCTAGCCCAAGATTGGTTTCTTGTGTGCCAAAATAGTGGGACACTGTTGTTGCTTGGTATTTCTTTCTGTAAAGGCGCTTATAGTAGCGTACTTCTCTGAGTGTTTCTTTATCATCGCGGCCTTTTAGGTGAATCTTAATACAGAGCTCATCATAATCTGGGTGCTGGTAGCAGGCTCGTTGACGTCCAGAAGCTATTAAGTCAGTCGGTAATAAATTAATTTTGTAGTTGAGTTTTTCATTCATATCTAATAACGCTATTTTTGATACATCGAATACAAATAAATAGAAAAAACGCTAATTTCGACGAAGATTACTATATTTTCGTCTTATTTTAATAGACTTAATTTTATATGTGTTGCAATACGTGTGGTGATTAAAAGTGTGATCCAGTCTAATAATTATATATTGAATATCATCCAATATTAAAAATAAAAAACTACGACCATAAGTGAAATCTCTAGCTGTTCATTAGGAATAAGATGTCGTCCTCATTCAGTTGAACTGAATTATTCATTTTTAGAGTAAATAAATTACTAAAAATGACGATAACTTAATTTTAAGAGGAAAATTCTTATGAATGGCTTAGTAAAAAAAACAATATTCACATTTTTAGCAGCGGCTACATTAATGACCAGTATCTCAGCATTCGCTTCACACAACAGTGGCCAACAACGTTCTAATACTGCGGTTATTCGTTTTACAGGTTCGATTGTTGCGGCTCCGTGTATCATTGGCACCAACCAAAATGTTGTCGAAACAAAGTGTTGGAGTGACTCAGGAAAAGAAAAAACACAATCTGTTGATATTTCCAAGTTAAAAGCAACAGAACAACTATTACCAAATTTAAAGGGCACACAGCAGTTCAATTGGATTAATAAAGAAAAAACAATGGGTATTTACACTATTAAGTATGATTAATGACAATAAATAAAATAAGGAAGTAGTAGGCTAGGAGAGTGTGATGTTAAATAAAAATGTATGCCTATGAGTATGTTGCCCATAGGCATAAACATATTATTTTATCGATATAAGATTAATCACAACGTCCCATATAGCGGCGTTCAGGGATATGAATACGAATTTTTTCACCACTGGTGAGATATTCAGGAACTTGAACGGTTAACCCCGTCGGCATCAAAGCGGGTTTAGTACGCGCACTGGCGGAAGCACCCTTGATTCCTGGTGTTGTTTCAACAATAACCATATCAACAGTTTGTGGTAATTCTAAGGCTAAAACTTGCCCATCCATTGTTAGAACTTGCATGCCTGGTAACCCTTCTTCAGGGATAAACAGCAGTTCATCTTCAATATCTGCTTTTTTGAAAATATATGGCGTGTAGTCTTCGTTATCCATGAAAACATATTCATCACCATCAATATAAGAAAAGCTGACACCACGGCGAGTTAACGAAATCGTTTCTAAAATATCATCGCCTTTAAAGCGTTCTTCAACTTTCTGGCCCGTTTTGATATCTGTAAAGCGCATTTTGTATAAAGTACTGGCACCACGAGCGCTAGGTGCTTGAATATCAATATCTTTAACGAGTAGTAACTTGCCATTGTAGTTGATTGCTAAACCACGTTTGATTTCGTTGGCCTTGGCCATAAATAACCTTCTTTGGTATTGTCAAAAAGAGTGCGACAAAATTACTCGCACAAACGGGATTAGGCAAGATGTTGAGGTCAATTTTCAGTGAAAATTTTTTTGAAAAATAGCTGATGGGAAATAATATAGCCCCGTAGGGCTATATTAAGAACGGCAAATTAGTAAATAGGGAGTAGACCCGCTAAGGACATGATGTGCGCAACGGCGTTGATCAAACCAAATAAAATAACAAAACCGATAATAAACATGCCACCAGGTGCTTTATAGCTATTATTTGGGTAACGTCTACGGCTTGCTTTTGCCATCAATGCAGGGACAATCACTGCCCAAATTGTAGCCGCTAATCCAGCAAATCCAATAGCATAAATAAAGCCATTAGGAAAAATGAGTGCTAAAACGGTTGGTGGCATAAAGGTGACTAAAATAGATTTCAGTCGGCCTTGCTTATCATCAGAGAATTTAAAAAAGTCAGCAATAAAATCAAATAAACCTAATGACACGCCTAAGAAAGAACTCGCTAAAGCCATATAAGAAAACAGGTTCAAAAATTGGGAAATAAAGCTGCTTTGTGTAGAAATATTCATCTGAGTCAGTAGTGCATCAATATTGTTACCATTTTCTCTGATTTCAATGAATGAAGAGCGTGGAATGTTTCCTTGAATCGCATACTGCCATAAGATGTAAATAACAACAGTAATGATGGCACCGTAAGTTAAGCTTTTCACTACACTACGACTGTCTTTATTATAATATTTCACCAGCCCAGGCACGTTACCATGGTAACCAAATGACGTTAATAAATAAGGCAGCGCAGCTAAGGCATAAGGTAGATATTGTGTTTCGTTTTGCTCTACTTGGTTAAATAAAATTGCAGGCGAAGCCGTTGAGATCATCCCACCAATTGACATGATAAAGGTAATAACCATCCCACCAATTAGAATGGTACTTAACCTATCCACTGCACGGGTAGATAACCAAACAAAGAATGCAACGACAAACGCAAAAACTAACCCCGCTCCAGCTTGTGGAATTTGAATATGTTCTGCTAAGTTTGCGGTAATAATTGAACTGCCCGCAGAAATATAAGCGTAAGTTAGAATATACAAGACGAAAGTCACCGATAAGCTGTTAATGGTGTTCCAACCCGTGCCGAGTAAATCTTTTACCATGGTGTGAAAACTAGCACCCGCTGGGTAATTCATATTTGCTTCTAAAATCATTAGCCCAGAAAGTAACATACAAATAAAGGTATAAATTAACAGGATAACTGAGCCTGAAAACCATACGCCAGAAGTCACCATTGGAATTGAAAACATGCCTGCACCAACAGCGGTACCTGCAATGATCATAGCTCCTCCTAATATAGAAGGGCTTTTTGGTTGTGTTGTCCCATTAACGGCCATGGTGGCTCCTAATAAATTGTTTCACTGTACTAGCTAAATGATACGGTAGTGGCAACGTATTGTAAATAACGAAAATAAAATAAAATGAATAGTTTGAAAGGGATGGTGAATAAACATACAAATTAATCTAATTTGTATGTTTTCTGGGGGGTTAAATAGATTGGTTGTAAAAGCGCTGATTTAGCCAAAGATTGATTGCGTTACGACTTGCCTCAAAATGTGGTTCAGGCAGGGAGTTAGGAGAAACCCACATGAGGCTTTCACATTTATCGGCTTCCATGATTTGCGGTTGTTTATCTCCGTTATATTCAACATGCATGCAAATGGAAACGGTATGTTTACCTTCTTGTTGATAGGTTTGTAAGTTATTGCTGATACCAAATACAGAAGGTGTGGTGATATCAATGCCAATCTCTTCCTTTATTTCCCGAATAGCACAGGCTTCGAATGTTTCACCGGGATCGACATGACCACCAAAAATAGACCAATAGGGTGCATGTTTGCTGCTACGTTTACCTAGTAAAATCTGCCCTTGTTTATTGGTGATGATGACACCGACGCCAACGACGACGTTAATTGACTGAGACATATTTTCTCCCCATTATTTTCATTTTTAGCGTGGGAATTTTGCCATGGAGTATGAGAAAAACAAGCAGGAAAAAGTATAAATAGCACTGAAAACAACACGTTTTAATGTTATAACTATGGCATACATCTAATGATATGATAATCATGATAAGGGAGATTAGTGGTTATGACTCGCCGGGTTGCTACAATTACATTAAATCCTGCTTACGACCTTGTAGGGTTGTGCTCGTCTATTGAAGTGGGTGAAGTTAACTTAGTCAAAACCGCTAGCCTGAATGCCGGAGGGAAAGGCGTCAACGTGGCGAAAGTGCTGCGTGATCTGGGCATTGATATTACTGTTAGTGGTTTTATGGGAAAAGACAATCAAGAAGAATTTCAACATTTTTTCAGTGAAAATGGTATGGCAAACCGTTTCAGTATGGTGCCTGGGCGCACGCGTATTAATGTAAAGCTCACTGAAAATGATGGGAAATCAACAGATTTTAATTTTTCTGGCTTTGATGTAAGTAAAGAAGACTGGAACCGTTTTTCAACTGAATCACTAAATTGGTTAGGCCACTTTGATATGGTCGTGGTGAGTGGAAGCCTACCTAATGGGATTGACCCTGAGGAATTTACCCGTTGGATGACTCGCTTGCGCCAATTGTGTCCATGTATCATTTTTGACAGTAGCCGTGAGGCATTAAAAGCGGGCTTAAAGTCTTCTCCTTGGTTGGTAAAACCTAATCGCCATGAATTAGAAAGTTGGGTGGGCCGCAAACTGCCTGATTTAAAAGATGTAATTGCTGCGGCTCATGAGCTAAGAGATAAAGGCATTTCTCACGTTGTCATATCATTGGGAGAAGAAGGGGCATTATGGGTTAATGCTTCGGGCTCTTGGTTAGCTAAGCCGCCTCATTGTGAGGTCATCAGCACGGTAGGGGCAGGCGATTCGATGGTTGCTGGCCTGGCTTATGGGCTACTCAATGGTGAATCAAGTGAGCACACATTGCGGATGGCAACCGCAATTTCAGCGTTATCAGTTTCACAAGCAGATGTCGGTTTAAAGAACCGCAGTAAGTTAGCTGATATGATGGCTAAGATTGAAATGAAGTCGTTGTAATTTTTGAATATTTGAAAAGAAACCCCGCGTTATTCACGTGGGGTTTTTCAATAGGACTCTATCAATGTGAGCTATTTTGCTGGGATTTCAGCCATGCTATTTCTTGTGGCCAGATATCTGGGTTGATCGTTTCTAATATCAGCGGGATCCCATCAAAACGGCTGTCTTGCATAATATACGTGAATGGCACAAAACCAATATTACCTTCACCCAAGCTGTGGTGGCGATCAACGCGGCTGGCAAATTCGCTTTTAGCATCGTTCAGATGCATGCCTTTTAAAAATTCAAACCCCACAATCTCTGAAAACTGCGTAAATGTTTTATCGCAATCTTCAATCGTGCGTAAATCATAACCGGCGGCAAAGGCATGGCAGGTATCAATACACACACCCACACGGTTTTTATCTTTTACGCCTTCGATAATTTTTGCGAGGTGTGTAAAATCAAAGCCTAAGTTAGTCCCTTGCCCTGCGGTATTTTCAATGACAGCAGTGACACCTTCGGTTTCGGCTAACGCAATATTAATTGACTCAGCAATGCGTGCTAAGCAATCATCCACCTCAATTTGTTTTAAATGGCTGCCTGGGTGGAAATTCAATAAATCAATGCCAAGCTGTTCACAACGCTGCATTTCATCAATAAAGGCAGCTCGTGATTTTTCTAACGCTTCAAATTCAGGATGGCCGAGATTAATTAAATAACTGTCGTGGGGCAGAATTTGGTGTTTACCATAGCCGTATTTTGCACAGTTTGCTTTAAATTTTTGGATAACCTCTTCACTCAATGGTGCCGCTTTCCATTGACGTTGGTTTTTAGTGAATAATGCGAATGCCGTTGCATTAATCTCATGGGCGCGAATAACGGCTTGATCAACGCCGCCAGAGGCGCTGACGTGTGCTCCAACATATTTCATTTTTGACTCCTTTTTATGGAAGTATGCCATTAATAAGCGCATAAATGAAATCAACAAAAAAGCCGCTTAATAAAGCGGCTAAAGTCGGAGGCACACATTAAAAGATATTTTGTATCAGCAGATTAATTAATAAACCACCAATGATTAACCAAGCAAATAAAATCAGTGCCATTAATAATGGTTTAATACCTGCTTGTCGAATTGCGCTTACATGGGTGGTTAAACCTAATGCCACCATGGCCATAGCAAGTAAAACCGTATCTAACGCAATGATTTGTTGGACTAATGCTTGTGGTAGTAAATGTAATGAGTTAAACCCTGCCACTAAGATAAAGAACACTGCGAACCAAGGGATGGTAATTTTGCTTTTTTCTGTTGAATTGCCGCTTTTGGCTGCTGCTTTGCGGCTTAAAAATGCAGATAAAATAATTAAGAATGGTGCAAGCATCATAACTCTAATCATTTTTGCGATAACTGACGCATTTTCTGCATCAGTCCCAATAGTATGACCCGCGGCAACCACTTGCGCGACTTCATGCACTGTTGAGCCAATATAAATGCCGAATGTTTCTTGGTTCGCAGGGAACCAACCAAAGTGTGTATTTAATTGGTAAATCCAAGGGTAAACAAAGATACAAATTGTGCCGAAAATGACGACAGTAGAAACCGCAACAGCGACTTTACTAGCTGACGCTTTCACAACAGGCTCTGTTGCCATAACCGCTGCTGCACCGCAAATACTGCTGCCTGCGCCTATCAAAATGGTTGTTTCATCATCTAAACCAAAAACTTTCTTTCCTAGCCAGTAGGCTAATAAGAAGGTAGATGTTAGGGTCAATGCATCAATAAGAACGCCAGTGGCACCGACATCAGTAATTTGTTGGAATGTTAAACGAAAGCCATAAAGGATGATCCCTGCACGTAAAAAATAGTGTTTGGCGAATTTGACTCCGGTATCACAAGATTTACTTGCTGTTGGGTAAAAGGTGTTACCTACAACAATCCCTAATAAAATGGCGAGTGTTAACGCACCCAGACCGATATCCATAAACCATGATTGGTCACCAAGGTAGATGGCGATAGCCGTTAAAATACCTGCTAATAAGAGCCCTGGTAATAATTTCAAAACAGGGTGAAAGCTATTTTGATTTAGGGTGTGAATGTCGCTTTTATCCATGATAATGCTCTTTATTGCTGCTTATATGATTTGGTAATAAGCATATAATGAAAAGCATAATAATTTAAATTGATTGTTTGTATATAATCTATCAAAAAAAGTGATTATAAGTTTCTTCTGGAATATTGCTAATAAATCATTAATATTAACAATATTATTACAACGACTAAAAACACGTTGGGGCGACCTTTATGCGAATAACACTTAGGCAACTTGAGGTTTTTACAGAAGTATTGAAAAGTGGCTCCACGACGCAGGCATCTCAATTATTAGCGCTGTCTCAATCTGCGGTCAGCGCGTCGCTAACGGATTTAGAAGGTCAACTTGGCGTTCAGCTTTTTGACCGTGTAGGTAAACGACTTGTTACAAACGAGCATGGAAGACTTCTTTATCCCAAAGCATTAGCTTTATTAGAGCAAGGGGCAGAAGTTGAGCAATTATTCAAGAAAGAGATGGGCGCAGTGCGCTTGGCTGCGAGTACCACTATTGGTAACTACATGTTGCCAGAGATTTTAGCGGGTTACCGCCATGACCATCCTGATATCCCTCTAGAGCTTTTTATTAGTAATACTGAAGAAGTTATTAAAGCGGTAATGGAATTTCGAGCGGATGTGGGGCTCATCGAAGGGGTTTGTCATAGCCCTGAATTGATTTCGAAGCCTTGGTTAAAAGATGAACTGGTTGTCTTTGCTTCACCGCAAAACCCATTAGCAAACAAAAAGGTGTCATTAAAAGAACTTAGAGATGCACCATGGATTTTACGTGAGCGCGGTTCAGGAACGCGAGACGTGCTTGACCAATTGCTATTTGCGCACCTACCAGGTTTCCATATCTTAATGGAACTGGGCAATTCAGAAGCAATTAAACATGCAGTGCGTTTTGGGATGGGAATTAGCTGTTTATCAAGAAGGGTGATAGCTGAGCAACTAGAAAATGGTACCCTAGTTGAACTTAAAGTAGATGAACTTCAATTAGAAAGAACGTTGTATTTGATTTATCACCGTCAAAAGCATCTTTCGAATGCGATTACTAATCTTCTAGCCTACTGTAATTAAAAATCCTCGTCATCTTTTAGCGTGTCGCGTTGTTGGCTGCAATCGACTACCCAAGTCACATACTTATGTATGCTCCTCGGGTAGTCTCATTTACCGCCTAGCGACACACTAAAAGCTATAGAGGATTAGAGTGAATGTATACGGCTTCAATTTTGAATTCTTCTGGATATCGTTTGCTGCTCATAACCACCTCTTTTGTCTAACTAAAAGGTGTCTATCAAGTCGGTCGCTATTCAATCGACTACCCAAGTCACATACTTATGTATGCTCCTCGAGTAGTCTCATTTGCTGCCTAGCGACCCGCTAAAAGCGATAGAGGGTTAGAGTGGATGTATACGGTTTACTGCAATCGACGATTAAAAAAGGCCGCACTGGGCGGAGCAGCCTTTAAAATGAATAATTAAATTTTATTTAACCAGCTTACAAGTACGCCCCTTGTCATCTGTAGCTCTTCCATTTACCGCGTCATCTTCTGAGATTGTTGCTAGGTTAAACTCATTTTTTCCTTGCGACCACAGTTGAAAGTTTTCACCAACGTATCTAGCGCCGCTAGCTGAAACGGCTTCTTTTAAAACAATAAGCTCGTCGCTGTAATACATAACAGCTAACTGTTCATTTGGGAAAGACACTCTAATTTTTTGTCCTTCACAGTTGTATGTGTCAGTTTTTGCTGCTAATGCAGGTTGAACCATAAAAATGGAAGCTAATGTTATAATTGGTAGAAATTTACTCATGGTATTCTCCATAATAAAAATGCAAGTAATACGTCAATCAGATTACATTCATATATGGAACTTCATAATCAGACTACTCTGCAAAAGTGTACGAGGATATCGCTTAAAATAGGTTATTCGTAATAAACGAGCAGAATGAAATTTAGGGCTATTTAGGGTTATACAGTGTAAAAACAAAAGGTTACTTTAAATAGAATTTACGGCAAATATCACATTTATGCATGTCGACTTTTTCATCATACCGTTTGCTTATAGAGTTAAATGAAAACAAGGATGTTTTCCTCACAACACTAAATGTAATATCAATTGCGTGGTGATTTTCTGGAAGGTTTGACTAGTAGATGTCGTAGAATATTGGTTGTTTTACAATCAATGGGAGAAGTGCTTTCCTAAATAACTAATTGTTAAATAAAAGGTTATAGATTCAAAAGTCATCATTATGCTGAGTTTTTTTGCGATAACGCGTTTTACTTATAATTCTGTGTGAATTATGAAGGTATCTTATAACAGTAAAGAGTTGCTTAGTTCTCACAGCCTATTTTGCTAGAATTCACTCGATATTGGCTGAATAATAAAATACAGGGAACAAATGTCAGAACAACATACCAATACTATCACGCAAGACCGACCACAAAAGTTGCGCCGTGAATTAAAAGCGCGTCACCTTGCGATGATTGCTATCGGTGGCTCTATCGGTACCGGTTTATTTGTGGCATCGGGTGCAACCGTTGCACAAGCAGGCCCCGGAGGGGCACTACTCTCTTATGCCATCATCGGCTTAATGGTCTATTTCTTAATGACTAGCTTGGGCGAATTAGCTGCCTATATGCCAGTTTCAGGCTCATTCGCTACTTATGGCGCAAAATATGTTGATGAAGGTTTTGGTTTCGCATTAGGTTGGAACTACTGGTACAACTGGGCGGTAACCATCGCCGTTGACCTCGTTGCAGCACAATTGGTGATGACCTATTGGTTCCCTGATACGCCAGGTTGGATCTGGAGCGCCATCTTCCTTGCTATCATTTTCTTATTGAACTTCATTTCGGTTAAAGGTTTTGGTGAAGCCGAATATTGGTTCTCTCTGATCAAAGTCACCACAGTAATTATTTTTATCGTTGTGGGCGTATTAATGATTTTTGGCATCATGAATGGGGCCGAAAACGCAGGTTGGCATAACTGGGAAATCGGTGATGCACCATTTGCAGGTGGTTTTTCCGCCATGATCGGTGTCGCAATGATTGTCGGGTTCTCCTTCCAAGGTACTGAGTTAATTGGTATTGCAGCGGGTGAGTCAAAAGACCCTGCTAAAAATATTCCTAAAGCGGTGCGTAAAGTATTCTGGCGTATATTGTTGTTCTATATCTTTGCCATCTTAATTATTAGTTTGATCATTCCTTATACTGATCCTAACTTGTTGCGTAATGATGTTAAAGACATCAGTGTCAGTCCATTTACCTTAGTATTTGAAAATGCAGGGTTGTTATCAGCGGCAGCAGTGATGAATGCGGTTATCTTAACTGCGGTATTGTCTGCGGGTAACTCAGGTATGTATGCATCAACCCGTATGTTGTATACCTTAGCGCGAGAAGGCAAAGCGCCGCGCATTTTTGCTCGGTTATCAAAAGGTGGCGTACCACGTTATGCATTATTAGCCACGACGGTCGTTGCGGGGCTGTGCTTCTTAAGTTCCATGTTTGGTAATCAAACAGTCTACTTATGGTTATTGAATACCTCAGGGATGACAGGGTTCATTGCATGGTTAGGGATTGCCATTAGCCATTACCGCTTCCGTAAAGGGTATATCGCACAAGGTAAAGACCTCAATGACTTGCCATATCGTTCTGGTTTCTTCCCAATTGGGCCAATTTTTGCCTTTATTTTGTGTTTAACAATCACACTGGGCCAGAACTACCAAGCCTTCTTAGAAGATAATATTGATTGGATTGGTGTTACAGCGACGTATATTGGTCTCCCACTCTTTTTAGCCATTTGGTTTGGTTACAAAATTGCCAAGAAAACAACCTTTATTCGCTATAAAGATATGAGTTTTCCAAGCTACCGCGAGAATTTAAATAAATAATCGGTCATTATTTATGAGTTGAATAACAGCATCCTTTATAGGGTGCTGTTTTTTTGTATATAGCGTAATAAATCCACGATTTGCCCGTTAGTTCATCTAAATGTTTTGCTTTTCGAGGTGGCTCACACAATTCCATTCACTATACCCATTATTAAATCAATAATCGTATTGATAAGTATTCTTATTTGCTTTATTGTTACCGCATTAAAATGTAAGTCAATGAGTTTAATTGTGGAGCTTAATACTATGTCGTCGGTAGCCAAGAAGTCAGTAGCTAGGTCGGTAGTAAAGGGAATAGGTTTAGCATTATTAGCCAGTGCCAGTTTGAATGCATGGTCAGCAACAGTGACTGACATTGCAGGGCGAACCGTTGAAGTACCCGATAATGTTAACCGTATTTTACTTGGTGAAGGCCGCCTATTTAGTGCGGTTGCTCTACTTGAAGGCGATAAGCCGATTGAACGTATCGTAGGGTGGCAAGGGGATTTGCGTAAATTAGACCCACAAACTTATGCGGCTTATAAAGCCAAGTTCCCTGCGATTGATAATATCCCATTGATTGGTAATACCAGCGCAGACAGTGTCAGCTCTGAAAAAGTATTAACCTTAAACCCAGACATCGCTATTTTTGGTTTATCAGGCCACGGACCAGGTAAAAACAGCGAATTAGTCAATCAATTGGAAAAGGCCGGGGTGCCTGTTGTGTTTGTCGATTTCAGAGACAACCCATTAGAAAATACCCTACCAAGTATGCGTTTATTAGGTAAAGCACTAAACCGTGAGCAAGTGGCGAACAAATATGTAGATTTCTATGAAAGAAATCAAAAACTTGTCACGGATATCACATCAAAAATCCCAGAAGACAAAAAGCCAAGTGTCTTTATTGAGTTACGTGCAGGCGCCTTTGAAGATTGTTGTGGCACCGCAGGTGATGGCAATATGGGTAACTTTATTGACTTAGCGGGTGGTAAAAATATCGCGAAAGGTGTTTTACCTGGCGCATTAGGCACTATGAATTTAGAGAAAATCATCGCCGCAGACCCGAATATTTATATTGCAAGTGGCGCAAAAGCACCAGGCAGTAAAGATGCGGGTGTACAATTAGGTGCACAAAGCACATTGCAAGATGCTAAAGAAAGCCTGAAAAAGATCACAGATCGTAAAGGTATTCGTTCGTTATCCGCCATTAAAGATAAGCAAGACTATGCTATCTGGCACAACTACTATAATTCGCCTTACAACGTCATTGCGACACAAGTTTTCGCCAAGTGGTTCTATCCTGAGCAGTTTTCAGGCCTAGACCCACAAAAAACACTGGAAGAGTTGCACAGAGAGTTTCTTGCTGTCGAGCCAACTGGTGTATATTGGGTCAGCGAAAAGTAATGAGAGTAGGTAAGAATTAATGAGTATTACAAGCGAGCCAATAGCGGCGGTGGAACAAGCCGCTAAACAGGCTGATGATGGTGTAAAACAACATTATCAAAATATGTTGCGCCGTCGTTTTACATGGATAGTGGTAATTATTGCGGCAATTTTATTGTCACTGGTTATTGATTTTACGTTAGGGCCATCAGGTCTATCCTTAGAACGATTATGGCAAACCTTGATGACGCCTGAAGCTGTAGATGCAGGAACCCGTGTGATTGTATGGGATATCCGTTTACCTTACGCCTTGATGGCGGTGGTCATCGGTATGTCTCTGGGGTTAGCGGGTGCAGAAATGCAGACCATATTGAATAACCCATTAGCGAGCCCATTTACACTTGGGGTTTCTAATGCAGCAGCATTTGGTGCCGCGCTCGCCATTGTGTCGGGGATTGCGATCCCAGGCGTTCCTGACCAGTGGGTGATTTCAGCGAACGCATTTATTTTTGCCTTATTAGCGGCGTTAATGTTGGATGCTGTTACTCGCTGGACGCGCGTTGCTACATCAGGCGTTGTTTTATTTGGTATCGCGTTAGTATTTACCTTTAATGCATTGGTTTCGATGATGCAATTTATCGCCACAGAAGACACACTACAAGGCCTTGTGTTCTGGACGATGGGAAGTTTATCAAAAGCAACATGGGTGAAGTTAGGTGTAATGGCGCTGGTTTTTGCACTGATTTTCCCGATTGCCATGATGAGCTCTTGGAAACTAACAGCATTAAGGTTGGGTGAAGACAGAGCGATTAGTTTTGGTATTGATGTCCGTCGCTTAAGGCTGACAACTTTATTACGGATCAGTATTTTATCTGCGTTAGCTGTGGCATTTGTTGGGCCGATAGCATTTATTGGTTTAGTTGCACCGCACATTGCACGTTTGATTTTTGGTGAAGATCACCGCTTTTATTTACCTGCAAGTGCATTAATTGGTGCGTTGATATTATCGATGGCTTCAATTGCCTCGAAGAACATTATCCCTGGTGTAATTATTCCTGTGGGTATTGTGACCTCATTAGTGGGGGTACCGTTCTTCTTAAGTATTATTTTACGTCATCGAGGTAACGTATCATGAGTGGTCTGATTATTAACCAATTTAATGCGGGCTACCCAAAACGTGCAGTGATTGAGAACCTGACGACGGATGTGTTGCCAAGGGGCAAAATCACTGTATTGCTTGGCCCAAATGGTAGCGGTAAATCCACCTTATTACGTTCATTGGCAGGGTTAAACAAAGCCACGGGGCAATTACTGTTGGATGGCTTAGATCTTACGCAGCAAAATTTTGCCCAGCGTGCACAAAATGTGGTGTATTTACCCCAAACATTACCTGCAGGTGTGCACCTGTATGTTTTAGAGTCGGTGATTGTTGCTCAGCGCGCTTCAGGCGGTTTAAGTAATGAAAATCATAAAGACCAAGTAATGCACTTATTGCGTCAACTGGGTATTGAACATTTAGCATTAAGTTATTTAGACCAGCTTTCTGGTGGGCAAAAACAATTAGTGGGTTTGGCTCAATCGTTAATTCGCCAACCTAACTTATTATTATTGGATGAGCCACTGAGTGCGCTGGATTTAAATTATCAATATCATGTCATGGATTTAGTGGCGAAAGAAACTAAACGCCGAAATATTATTACTGTCGTGGTCGTTCACGATATTAATATTGCATTGAAACACGCAGAACATGTATTGATGTTAAAACAAGGCAAATTAATTGCACAAGGTGAACCTGCTGAGGTGATTACGCCAGAAAGCCTTGCTGAGGTCTATGGTGTAAGAGGGCGCATAGAACGCTGCTCTCAAGGTGTACCGCAAGTGTTGATTGATGGGCTGGTGGATAAACTCGCCAGTTAATTTGTGATTAATAATAAATATGCTTGTTATTCTGCAAGCATATTTAATAATCTACAGGAGCAGAAATAAAAAAGATTATTAAATATTTACTCACAGAAATTAATTAATAAAGATTAATTACCTACAGGAAATTTAATTGTATTAGGAAATGGTTTTTACCATAAATTTCCTATGGGTATTTATTATCCAAATAATAAAAATAATCATAATTATTAGGTTCAAAGAAACCAATGTTGAGCATATCAATTCATATATAAAACAGAATATTTCTTGGAGAGTTGGGAATGGTTGTTTTTAATAAAAGAAAAGTGGCGATTAGCATTATTGCCGCCATCGCTGCGTCACCTGCATTCGCTGATGATAGTAAAGATAAAATCTATGTGACAACGGCATCAGGTTATCAACAGCAAATTGAAGATGCACCGGCATCAATTTCTGTTGTGACGCGCGAACAACTTGAAACGAAAGCTTATCGTGATGTGACGGATGCGCTAAAGGATGTACCTGGCGTGTTAGTGACAGGCGGTGGCAGCAGCTCAGATATTAGTATTCGTGGTATGGATGCAAAATACACCATGATCCTGATTGATGGTAAACGTGTCGATACACGTAGTACACGTCCTAATAGTGATGGTTCAGGAATTGAGCAAGGTTGGTTACCGCCATTACCTGCAATTGAACGTATTGAAGTGGTACGTGGACCAATGTCCTCCCTTTATGGATCCGATGCAATGGGCGGGGTAATTAATATTATCACCCGTCGTGTGCAGCAAGAGTGGACAACCAGTTTACGTGCCGATACCACAATTACTGAGCGTAAAAAGTCTGGTAATACTGGGCAAGGAAGTTTCTACACATCAGGGCCGTTGATTGATGGCTTGCTAGGTTTAAAATTAAATGGTCAGTATTCACATCGTGGCGAAGATAAAATTATTGATGGCTTTGGTCGCCAAATAATGACAAGTGGTGGTGGAACATTGTCATTAACACCCGATGATAAGAATACCTTTGATTTAGACTTTAAAAAAGATAATCAACATCGAGACTATCGAATTGGTAAAACCGTTGAGTCAGATGGGAAAAATGATTTTAGCAAATATGAAATGACGCATACTGCGCTTACTCATACGGGTATTTATGATGGTGTATCGACAGATACATATTTACAATATGATGTATCTAAAAATCCCGGCCGTAAAATGAAAGCGGAAGATTTTATTTTACGTAATCAGGATGTATTTTTAATTGGCGATCATAGCTTAAGTATTGGTGGGCAGTATCGTAAAGAGAAACTTCATGATGATGGTAATCATCTAGAAGGTGTTGATAAATTAGAACGATGGAGTTGGGCCCTCTTTGCGGAAGATGAGTGGCTAATAACCAATGACTTTGCGCTTACTGGCGGTCTTCGTATGGATAAGGACGAAAATTATGGTACGCATTGGACTCCTCGTTTATATGGTGTTTGGCACTTAGATGAGCAATGGACTATAAAGGGTGGTGTGTCTACAGGTTATCGTGCGCCAGATTTACGTCAATCATCTGATGGCTGGGGTCAAGTGACTGCAAGAGGTAAAGGGGTTATTTATGGTAATTCTAACTTGAAGCCAGAAAAAAGTGTAACAGAAGAAATTGGTGTTATTTGGAATAATCAAGACAACATTACTGCAGGCATCACTCTTTATAATACTGATTTTAAAGATAAAATAACGGAAATTAGGCGTTGTGAAAAAGACTCGAAAGTAGGCTTGAGAGCGTGTAATAAGTCGGATGGCACTTATGATAACGGTACAGTTTATAATTTAGTTAGTGATCGAGCAAATGTCGATAAAGCGAACATGCGCGGGGTTGAATTAACATTTAACTGGGGCATTTTAGATAATTTAGATTTTGCGGCGAACTATACTTATACTGATACGGAACAAAAAAGTGGTGTAAATAAGGGTAAGCCTCTGAATAAACAGCCGAAACATATGGCTAACTCAACGTTAACTTGGCAAACTACAGAAGACTTGGAGACTTGGACTCGTATGAACTTCCGAGGTAAAACCTCAGATTTCCAAGGCCGAGGCCAAGCAATGAGCGATGGAACACCGTCTTATGCTTTGTTTGATTTAGGTGCGAGTTATCAATTAAACAAAAATGCGAATTTAGTTGGTGGTGTTTATAACGTATTAGATCGCCGTATTGATTCTACAAACTATGGCGCAGAACTCGAAGGCCGCCGTTATAATATTGGCATCAACTATAATTTCTAAGGCAACTATTCATTGTTGTTAACTAAAACCCTTTGGTTTGCGCTAAAGGGTTTTTTGTATCTCACCAAATCCAGCAGTGAAAATAAATAAAAAGTGTTTTTTAGAGTGAGAAAATGACGGGAAAAATGCAGTTATTAGTTGCCTCGCCAAAATAGGATAAACCATCAAAATTTCTCATCGGAAATAGGGCGGTTTGTTAACAATTTAACTTGCTATTTGGGGTTATGGCGTGCAAAATGCGCGAACTAAAAAATAACTGATGCTCAATAAACTTAAGCATCGGTTTTTTTGTTTTTAGGAACGTTCATTCTAGTGGGGCCGGACATAGAGCCGGAGAGATAATTTTAATATTTACGTGTAGCAAACATTTTACGCTACCGATTTGAGGAATGCTTTTATGGCTTACTTTTTCGCTATCGCAGCAGGGCCAAGCGGCCGTCGTTGCCGCATCGATGACTACGGAGCTCCGCGCAGCTTCGCACACACTCTTCTAACCTCTTCTACGTTTTTTTCTGCCTATAGGCAGATGCAAAGTCTTCCCAGTAACTGTCGATTAAGCCGAAGTAGCTTGCAATCGAAAGTTATGGGAGGGCTTAGACATGCCAAATAATTCAATACCTTTATCCATCGGTCCAAACCAAACTGGCGCCAATAACCGCGTACAACTTGCGAAAACCTTAACCTTGGTGCAAGTCGTGATGATCGGTCTGGCATACATCCAGCCAATGACTATCTTTGATACATTCGGCATGGTATCGGACAAAACAGGTGGACACGTCCCGACTTCATACATTATTGCACTGGTTGCGATACTGTTTACTGCTCTGAGCTACGGCAAGCTGGTGAAACGCTTCCCATCTGCTGGCTCGGCGTATACCTATGCTCAAAAATCAATGAGCCCACACATTGGTTTCCTTGTGGGTTGGACATCATTGCTGTCCTATATTTTTATGCCAATGATCAACATTTTACTGGCTAAAATTTATTTACAAGACATTTTCCCTAACGTGGAACCTGCGATATTTGTTGTTGGCCTTGTCATTGTTATGACCGCAGCAAACTTACGTGGTATCAACGTGATTGCTAATTTAAGTACGGTTATTGCGATTATTCAAATCGGTGTGATGGCGGTGTTTACAGGGCTGGTGATCCACGGTGTTTCTAACGGTGAAGGTTCGGGAGAAATTTGGACATTCAACCCATTTGCCAATGAAAAGACAGAAATGATCCCACTGATTGCTGGGGCAACCATACTCTGTTTCTCATTCTTAGGCTTCGATGGTTTAAGTTCACTATCGGAAGAAACGCCAAACGCAGGTAAAGTGATCCCTCGCGCCATTTTCTTAACGGCATTAATTGGTGGAATTATCTTTATCACGGTTTCATTCTTCTTACAGCAATACTTCCCAGACGTATCACGCTTTAAGAATATCAATGAGACGCAGCCTGACATTATGCGCTTTGTTGCTGGGGCATTCTTCCAGTCAATTATTCTGGTTTTCTCATGCGTAACAGTATTGGCTTCTGGTATGGCTGCTCACGCAGGAAGTGCGCGTTTAATGTACGTAATGGGTCGTGATGGTGTATTCCCAGAGAAAGTATTTGGTTATGTTAGCCCAAAATGGCGTACTCCAGCGTACAACGTATTAATGGTCGGTGTTTTAGCATTAGGTGCAATCTGGTTTGAAATGGATTTTGCGACCGCGTTAATTAACTTTGGTGCATTAATCGCGTTTACCTTTGTAAATATTTCGGTGATCAGCCAGTTCTTTATTCGCGAACGCCGTATGACAGGCATCAAAAACATTGTTAACTATTTGATTTTACCTATTATCGGTACATTAACAGTGTGCGTTTTATGGTTAAATATTGAAGAAGATTCAATGGTTTACGGCTTGATTTGGACGGCTGTTGGCTTAATCTATATGGCAGTATTGACGCGTATGTTTAAGCGGCCTATGCCGCAGATGAGTGACATCTAAGTATATTCTTCATATTTCACGCTGTCGCTGCGTTGCGTTCTCAAAACGACATGGGTCACATACTTATGTATGCTCCCCATGCTCGTTTGGCTCCGCGCCCTGCTACAACGCGAACTATTTTGAATATACAGAGTTACAAGAAAGATAAAATTTATTTTTATATTTTGCGTTGAGAAGTCGTTCAAATTAGTCCGAAATTAAAAATAGCGCCTAAGGCGCTATTTTTTTGCCTGTTAAGAAATCTTTAAGATAAAACGTGTAGCCTATTAACATCATAATGTTATGTGATATTGTTGTTAGCACTAATATTGCATAACTCATAATCAACATGAATTCGAGTAAGAAGGCACGCACATGAAAGATGCACAAAAACCTGAGAATCAACGATTATTACTCACACTCAGGAACATTGTTGGTAAGAAAAATATTCTCACTGAGCCACACAAAACAGAACGTTACCGCAAAGGGTTCCGCTCCGGCACTGGAGATGCGATTGCAGTTGTGTTTCCAACCACCTTGCTAGAGCAATGGCATGTATTTAAAGCCTGTGTAGAAGCCGATAAAATTGTTTTGATGCAAGCTGCAAATACAGGCCTGACTGAAGGCTCGACGCCAAGTGGTTATGATTATGACCGCGATATCGTGATTATCAGCACATTACGATTAAACCAAATTCAAGTACTTCCCGAATTTAACCAAGTGGTTGCCATGCCAGGCAGCACCTTGTATGACCTAGAAAAAATACTCAAACCCCTTGGACGCGAGCCGCACTCTCTTATTGGTTCCTCCTGTATTGGCGCATCCGTTGTTGGGGGAATTTGTAACAGTTCAGGTGGTTCATTAGTGCGCCGTGGCCCTGCGTATACCGAGCTCGCGTTGTATGGTCGTGTTAATGATGATGGGAAGGTTGAGCTAGTTAATCATTTAGGGATTGATCTAGGGAATACGCCAGAAGAGATCTTAACCAACTTACAAAACCGTGGTTATAGCAGTGAAGATGTACAAGTGAGTGACAAATTAGCGTCCGACCATGAATATGCTGAACGTGTGCGGGATGTTGATGCTGATTCGCCATCGCGTTTTAATGCAGATGAACGTCGCTTATTTGAAGCGTCAGGGTGTGCGGGTAAATTGGCCGTATTTGCGGTTCGCTTAGATACTTTCCCAGCGGATAAAAAAACGCAGGTTTTTTATATCGGCTCAAATAACCCAGATGTACTGGAAGATATTCGACGATATATTTTGAGTGAATTTAAAAACCTGCCAGTTGCAGGCGAATATATGCACCGCGGCTGCTTTGATATTGCGGAAATATACGGTAAAGATACTTTCTTAATGATTGATAAATTTGGCACCGATAAAATGCCAATGTTCTTTACTATTAAAGGGCGTATCGATGCTGTATTAAATAAAGTCCCTTTTTTACCTTCTAATTTAATTGACCGTACAATGCAGGTGCTTAGCAAATTATGGCCATCTCATTTACCACCTCGAATGAAAGAATTTCGTGACCGTTATGAGCATCATTTAATGCTAAAAATGGCAGGGGATGGAATTGATGAAGCAAAAGTTTGGCTAAAATCTTATTTTGCACAGGCAGATGGCGGCTATTTTGAATGCACCCCAGAAGAGGGCGCGAAAGCCTTTTTACATCGCTTCGCGGCGGCAGGTTCTGCGGTTCGTTACCATGCGGTTCATAATAAAGATGTCGAGGATGTATTGCCGCTGGATATCGCATTACGCCGTAATGATAGGGATTGGTTTGAAAAACTCCCCCCTGAAATTGAAGATTTATTAGTGCATAAATTGTATTGCGGTCACTTTATGTGCCACGTTATGCACCAAGACTATGTTTTGAAAAAAGGGGTTAACCCGAAAGACCTAAAAGAAAAAATGTTAGCTTTATTGGATGAGCGTGGTGCGCAATATCCCGCAGAGCATAACGTTGGGCATTTATATAAAGCGCCACCACAGTTAAAGTCTTTCTATAAAAATGCAGACCCGACTAATACAATGAACCCAGGTTTAGGAAAAACCACTAAGCGTAAACATTGGGAAGGGGATTGTGGTTGTGGTCAATCAGGTGAACACTAGTCTAAATTAATATAAACCTAAAAATGGGCAGAGAGTTTCTATTCTGCCCATTTTTTATTAACTCGCTAATTCCATCGCATAATTGACCAACGCTTTTAATTGCTGGCAGCGCTTTTCATCATGTTGATGTTCTTCTAATAAGAGTTGTATTTGTTGCATATATTCCGTTAATCGAGCTTCGCTGAAATAATCACGGCGATGCTGCAGCCAGCGTTGCTGTTCTTCGAAAGATAACGTTGCTGGGTAATTACGCGCTTTATAACGGAAAAAAAGTTCTTTCATCCGCTTATCTTCAAAACTTAAGTCTAATGCAGGTAAGTTTTGTGGTGGGGTTTCACGAATAATATCCATGGTGGAGCGGTCTGATGGACTAAAAAATCCATTATATATTTGTGCATCCACATCATCTGAAACTTCAAATTGTTGTGGTTCACTGAATAACTCAATGAGTTTATTACGGATATCGGGGGTTTTGCGTAAAATCTCTAAATTGCGATGACAAAGATCCCTATCTAACCCGGTACGTAGCGTATCTTCATCACGTAATGTTTTTTCAGGTGCTAAAATTGGGCATTTATTGATATGTACCAATTTCACTGGAACGGGAAGCTCACCGTTTAGTTCAGATTTAGGTGTATATAAACGCTCGCGTAGTTCTTGGGTATTTAAGGTTAATAATGGCGAAATATCCGCGGACAAATCACACATAATGACGGCATTGCGGTTTTCAGGATGCCAAGCAAGCGGGGCGACTAAGCTCACATAAGAACGCAATGCGCCAAACATACCAGAGACATGTACTAACGGCTTTATTTCCACAATATCAATAAGTTGGCTTACCTTGTTTTTATTGCGTAATTGATAAAAATAATCAAACATACGCGGTTGAGCCGCTTTAAGTAATTTTGCCATACTTATTGTTGCAATGACGTCTGACATTGCATCATGGGCATTCTCGTGGGAAACGCCATTGGCTTTTGTTAAGTGCTCTAAGCGCATGCTTGGCAAACCGTCATCATTTTCAGGCCATTCAATGCCTTCAGGACGTAGCGCAAAACAAGCTCGCAGCGGGTCAAGTAAATCCCAACGTGAATTATTTTGTTGCCAGCTGTATGCGTAGGGGTCGTAAAAATTACGGTAGAGAATATTGCGAGTGACTTCATCATCAAAACGAATATTGTTATAGCCCATAATACAGGTGTTAGGCACACTAAAAGCGTGATGGATGCGTTTAGTAAACTCCGCCTCGTTAACGCCTTGGGCCAATGCTATTTGTGGGGTGATACCAGTGATCATCACAGCTTCTGGCTGCGGTAAGTAATCATCCGCGGGAGCGCAGTAAAACACTTCAGGTTCTTCAATAATATTAAAGTCTAAATCAGTGCGCACACCTGCAAATTGGGCGGGCCTATCAAGTGCAGGGCGTTTACCAAAAGTTTCGTAATCATGAATAAAGAATGAGGGTTGTTTTTTATTATCTTGCAACGTTATCACCGTTTGAATTGTGCGCATTTAAATCTGATAGTGGAGTACCTTCAGACTCACTATTTTATATAAATCAATGATACCCTATCTATTATCAAAGCTAAACCAAGGCCATCTGAAATAGCAGGCAAATTAAATTGAATATCAATAAGGTATTTTTGTGTGTCAGAAAGGGATGCTGCTAGGTTATAGCGCGTGAAGTGTTATGTTCATCACATAAATTAATTGTTAACGTTAACATTGGTGATTAACATCACAAAATAATTGCTTTTGAGTGGGAATTGAAAAATGTTAACCTTAACATTCACCAAAAGTAAATTAATAATAGGTGATTAACATGAATAGCAGTGCAAGGAAATACTATGCGTCATTGAGCGCATTGTTGTTTTTTTTCTTTTTTACATGGTCATCTACATTTTCAGTTGTCGCCATTTGGCTGCGTAAGTATGTTGGCTTAGAAGGAGCGGACACAGGGTTTATTTTTGCCTGTATTTCAATTGTGGCGTTATGTGCTCAGCCTTTGTACGGCTTCTTACAAGACAAATTAGGGTTACGCAAAAACTTATTATTATTTATTGCAGTTTTACTGATTGCATCCGGGCCATTTTTTATGGTGTTTGGGACATTATTACACTGGAATATAGTAGTTGGCAGTATTGTTGGCGGGTTATTTATTGGCATGACGTTCCATGCAGGAATTGGTGTTCTTGAATCTTACACCGAGCGTGTAAGTCGACAGCGTAATTTTGAATATGGTAAGGCGAGAATGTGGGGGTCTCTTGGTTGGGCGGCCGCGACGTTCTTTGCAGGGCGCAATATTAATATCGACCCTGACTATAATTTTATTATGGCTACGGTATCAGGTGTACTTTTCTTAATCATTCTATTAAACCTTAAAAGCGCGAATGCAGATGCCTATAATAATTTAGAACATGGTAATTCATCTGCCATTACATTGCGTGATGCATTGCAACTTTTTGCTTTACCACGTTTTTGGGCGTTAATACTATTTGTATTAGGCACATGTATTTATAGTGTGTATGACCAGCAATTTATGGTGTATTTTTCGCATCAATTCCCAGATGAAAAATTAGGGAATGAGATGTACGGTTATCTGAATTCATTGCAAGTATTCCTTGAAGCTGGCGGGATGTTCTTAGCGCCATTCATTGTTAACCGAATAGGGGCTAAAAATGGATTGCTATTTGCCAGCTCAGTGATGGCATTACGGATTATCGGCTCAGGTTTAGTCGAGGGACCTGTTCTTATATCCGTGATGAAATTGTTACACGCCGTTGAGTTGCCTATCTTGCTGGTGGCAATCTTCAAGTATAACAGCCACCATTTTGATAAACGCTTGTCCTCAACACTTTATTTGGTTGGGTTTAGCTGTGTGAGTTCGGTGGTTGCTAGTGTGTTATCACCATTGGCAGGATGGGGGTATGACAAAATTGGTTTTGCACAGACCTATTTGATTATGGGGATGTTTGTGGTCATCACAACAATATTGTCTGTTTTTTGTCTTAGAAATGATAAAACTGATGAGATAAAGCTTAGTCTTAATGAGGAACCAACAAAGTTAAACCAACATAATCCAGAAATACAGGCGGAAAAAGCATAACCCAATGATCTTTTTCGAGAGATTAAATCAATAAATATGTGAAACTGACTTGTAACGTAAGGCGATTAGATTGTATTGTGTAATGAGATTATGCGTTTTGAATATTGACTAGAGGGTTTTAAACATGGACAACGCTAACAAGCCGTCTTTCCAAAATGTTCTGGAATTTGTGCGTATGTTTCGTCGCAAAAATAAAATTCGTCGTGAAATTACCGACAATGAGAAAAAAATTCGTGATAACCAGAAGCGTGTTTTATTACTGGATAATTTAAGCGAATATATTAAGCCAGGTATGTCAATTGAAGACATTCAGGCGATTATTGCCAATATGCGCAGCGACTATGATGACCGTGTTGATGATTATATTATCAAGAATGCAGAATTGTCGAAAGAACGCCGCGAAATTTCTAAAAAATTGAAAGAGATGGGCGAACTGCCACGCATTGACGTAAAATAGAAGAAATGAGCCGAGTTTATCTCGGCTTTTTTGTCAGTTTTTAATTGATAAGAAAGCACTATAATGTGAGAGTTTTTACCTGTTTAATGAGCGCGTTCGCTAACTGTTCCATTTCTGTTTTATCAATAAACCCCATCGTAACGGCCGCCGCGATTAATTCCCCACTCTGACTAAATACAGGGCAGGCGATAGACTGTGCTCCTGGGATCCCTTTTGTGGGTTCATAACGAATCGCATAACCTTGGTTAATGACTTTATTGAGTTCATCTTGCGAATAATCATCACATACAAATTGCTTATCAAAAGCCGCATAGATTAGACCCGCCGCACTTTTGGCTGTGGGCAATGGAGTATTTGGTAAGAAATCAATTTCGATATTTTTAAAACTACGGTTGTATTTAACCAGTGATAACATTTTTCCAGAGCGCAATGCAACACCCGTTGAAACATTTTGTTCATCGCGAAATTGAACCAAGCTGTTATTGATAACCTCAATAAAAGACCCTTCAGGTTCCACAAAATTCGCTAAAAAAGTGAGGTTACGGCCTAATCCATAACGGCTCGTTTGTGTGTCTTGATAAAGCATTTGAGTACGACAAAGGGATACCAAATATTTATGTAAACGGCTTTTGGATATTTCACAACCTTTGGAAATATCTGCAGCTCGCGCTATCCCGCCATTTTGGGCAATAAAATTCAGAATGCTTACAGCGATATCAACAGAATTAACACCTTGCAGGGTAGACATACATAAACCTCATTTTAACAAGTTCATCTATTTTATCATGAGTCACAGATCCCTGCTAATAACCGAAGATATGGATTGCCTAATCACTAAGAGGTAGATATTTCGTACCTATAAATAATAGCAAATTTTGATTAGCCTCAAGTTCACTATTGGTGGATAAGGTATATATATAGTGTACTTTTAAAAGCAATGTCGAGGTTTACTATAATGAAAACAATAAATGAATTACGCCTAAAACGCCGAACACTCCTAAAAGGACTTGGTGTTGTTGGGTTGGCGTCTATCACACCGTGTTCTTTTGCGCAGGGAAACAATAACCAGCCTCTGCCAAAAGTACGATTAAGGCTATCTGACTACAAAACTTTCCGTTCAACGTGTGCAATGGAGTGCTTACACTGCAACTTAACAGCATATACCTATCAGGGTAAGTTGATGAAAATACAGGCAACAGAGGGCTTTAATGTCAAATGTTGTTTACGGGGAATGAGTCGAACAAAATGGGTGTATCACGATCAGCGTGTCACGACGCCGTTATTACGTGTAGGAGAGAAAGGTAAAGCAGAATTTAAACCGATTAGCTGGGATGAAGCGCTTGATCTAATAGAAAAAAATATTCGTGAAACTATCGCTAAGTATGGTAACGAAGGGTTATTTATTTCTACCCATGCAGGAAACATGGATTCCATTAAAAATGATATGGGCAAGGCATTTTTTGATTACCTAGGCGGCTCAACAAAACAAGCGGGTTCTTTGTGTTGTTCGGCGGTAACGGCGGCAATGATTCCGATGGTGGGATTACGATACGCCGACACGCGAGATACAGTGGCGGATAGTCGTTATATTTTGTGTTGGGGAAATAATCCTGCGGTAACCATGCAGGCGTACTTTAAAAACTATAATCAAGCACGGAAAAATGGTGCGCGACTCGTGGTCATTGACCCGAGATTTAATGAGACTGCAGCAAAAGCAGATGAGTGGATCCCTATTATTCCTGGAACTGATACAGCGTTAGCACTTGGAATGATTAAAATTATCATTGAGGAAAATCGTATTGATGAGGATTTTCTTCGTGCACACACGGGTGCTGTGTATTTGGTGGATGCGAATCAACAGCAACTTAGACAAGATGCCCAAGACCCTGATAGCTATTTGGTGTTTGATATTCTTAGTCAGCAACTTGTTCGCCATGATTCTGCAGGGATTAAACCTGCATTATTTCAGCATGAATTACCTAGCCAGTTCAGTTATACCACCGTTTTTGAGCAAATTTATCGACAAGCGAAAGAGTGGGATATCGCACGGGTTAGTGCAGAAACAGATGTGCCTGCCGAAACTATCGTGCGTCTTGCGCGAGATTATTCCTCGATTACGCCATCAATGATTGTGCAAAACATGTCTGGAGCACAGCGTACAGAGCATGGTGCATATGTGGCTGCAAGCCAGTTTTATCTTGCTTTGCTCACAGGGAATATCGGCAAACGCGGCGCGGGTGTCTGTGATGCAGGCGGCGCAAGGCAGATGGCTAAATTTAGCCCCATTGTTCCTCCTGCTCCGAATGCAAAAAATATCCCCCCCATTCCTGTGGCAAAGGTCGGTGACTATATCGTGAATGAAAAACCGCACCCCATTAATTTTTGGTGGATTATGACGATGGGGGTAATGACACAATTACCCAATACCAACAAAGTACGGGAAGCTCTGAAGAAAGTTCCTTTTGTTGTTGTTGCTGATAATTTAATGAGTTCAACGGCGTTATATGCAGATTTAGTTTTGCCAGTGACGACGATTTTTGAAGATACCAGCCTGATGGCAGGGGTACGCAGCCAATATGTCCAATTGATGGAAAAAGCGGTTGAGCCAGTGGGGGAAGCAAAGCCTGATTATTGGATTTTTGCTCGTTTAGCGGAGCGCTTCGGGTTTGGTGAGGTGTTTAATAAGCCAATTGAACATTATATCGATGCTTGCCTTGTGGGCTCTGGCATTACGCGTGAAATGTTAGAAAAAGGCCCTGTTAGACCTGTTGAAGGTGATTGGATCCCATTCAAGGATGGTGTATTTAGAACGTCGACTAAAAAAGCCCATTTTTTTATTGAGGATTGGCAAAAGAAAAATTTTTCACCTGTTGTGGCTTATTACCAAGTGAAAGAGTCGGTGAAAGGCTCTCCAGAACTGGCTAAAAAATATCCATTAATGGCAGTGCAACGTAAGTTGGCACGCAGTGTTCACTCTAGTCATGGGATGAATGAATGGATACTCGAGGTACAACGTAATCAACCCAATGTGTTAATTCACCCTGAAGACGCGCAAATTCGTGGTATTAAAAATGGTGAGTGGGCGGTAACGTTCAATGATAGAGGGGAGCATCGAGCGATAGCGGTGGTCACGACGCACATTAAAAAGGGCGTTATTTCTCTCGACAATGGCTGGTGGGAACAGCAAGGAGGGAGTAGTAGCCATGTGACAAATGACCAAGTGGAACATTTAGGAACAGGCCATTGCTGTAATAGTACGCTTGTTGATGTAAGAAGGGAGGCATAATCATGGTTAAGCAATATGGTTTTTTAATCAATACAAAAGATTGCTATGGCTGCCGTACTTGTTCTATGGCATGTAAATCAGAAAATGTCACTCCTCCTGGTGTTTTATGGCGCCGTGTTCGTGAGTTCAATGATGACTCACCGAATACACAGGCATTTATTACGATGTCGTGTAACCACTGTGATGACCCTCAATGTTTAAAAGTTTGCCCAGCGGATACCTACACTAAGCGTCCTGATGGAATTGTGGTACAAGACCACGAAAAATGTATTGGTTGCCAAATGTGTATCATGGCGTGTCCATACCATGCCCCTGTTTTTGACCCCGCGGAAGGAAAAACCAGTAAGTGCAATATGTGCGCTGAGCGTTTAGATGAAGGGTTATTACCACGATGTGTTGAGTCTTGTCCGACAGGAGCAATTGAGTTTGGCGAAATTTCTGAACTTCGTAAAAAACACACGACAAACTGGGCGGTATTGGAGAAACGCTACAATATGCCAGATCACACAATCAGCCAGCCAAATATTGTGATTATTGGAATGGAGGACTAATCATGAATATTCATCATATGGAACTCCCATTGGTATTTTTTACTGTGATGAGTCAGTGGGGGATCGGCGCAGTACTTGCATTGACGTTGTACCAAATGAAAGCCAGTACGGAACATAAACTCGTCGGTAAATCCCTGCGTACCGCGGTGATAATTATTTGGTTAATTGAAGTGGTGGGTTCGTCTATGTCTATGGGGCATTTAGGTGTGCCGCTAGAAGCTTATCGTTCAGTACTCGGATTAAGCCATTCATGGCTAAGTCGAGAAGCGGTTACGTTTGTCTTGCTTAATGGTCTAGTCACGCTTTGGGCACTTTCTTGTTGGTTACAACCAACGGTGAATATGCGTAATACCGTGCTGGGTTGGTTAAGTGGTATTGGCGGGTTAGCAGCAATTCTTGTCACTGCACAAGTCTATTACCAGATGGTTGCTCATCCGCTTTGGCATAGCCCAGCAACACAGATTGCTTTTATTGGTACGGCAATCGTATTAGGCTTCGTTTCTATCACACTGTTTGTTCGAGCTTTAGCAAAACCTGTGCCAAAAGCCATTAAAATCGGAGTGTTATTAGGGGTCATACTTGTCCTAGTATCTCAAGTTATCCGATCGCAAATACCAGCAAGCCAAGGAGAAAGTTATCTCTTATGGTGGCAAGTGGTAATGAGCATGGTTTTACCTTGTGCAATAGCCGTTAGAGGGGGCAAAGGTGAAGGACTATCAGTACCACTACTTATAGTATTGATGGTGGTTATGTTTAGCGGTGAGCTAGCCGGTCGCGCGTTGTTTTATGGGGCAGTGATGGTTCAGGCACCTTGGTTCTAAATCCTCGTCATATTTCGCGCTGTGGCGTTGTTAGCGTCGTTCAGTCACACAGGTCACATACTTGAGTATGCTCCCTGCGCTGCCTTCACTTCGCCGCCTAGCCACAACGCGAACTATTTAGAGGATTATATGCATGTCCTATTTCGCGCTGTGGTTGGTGTTAGCGTCGTTCAGTCACACAGGTTACATACATGAGTATGCTCCCTGTGCTGCCTTCACTTCGCCGCCTAGCCACAACGCGAACTGTTTAGAGGATTATATGCATGTCATATTTCGCTCTGTGGTTGGTGTTAGCATCGTTCAGTCACACAGGTTACATACATGAGTATGCTCCCTGTGCTGCCTTCACTTCGCCGCCTAGCCACAACGCGAACTATTTAGAGGATTAATATTTCACATTAAATATTTATTGTTTAAGATATTTTACACAGTATATTTTCAGACCAAAGACCAAAGACCAAAGACCAAAGACCAAAGACCAAAGACCAAAGACCAAGAGGCATTAGTAGCTATTCATCAGGGGCAAATGCACTGTTCATCAGTTTAATGATTGGGTCGGATTTTTTATAACTATTGATAAGAGGAACGAGGCGTTTGAAGTGTTCGCTGGCACAGTGAAGGTCAAGCGCGTGTTGGTCGGGCCATTCTTCAATAAAAACAAAATGCCCAGGATTTTTTTGGTCAACATATAAATCATAGCTGATACAAAGGGGTTCTTGTTTTGTTGCTTCTACAAGCTCCTGATATAACGGCATAACTGTTTCAATCGCTTCAGTTTTAATAAAATCTTCTGCAATCACTTTTAACATAATGGACTCCTTCATTTTTGAATTAAATACTGTATGAAATTACAGTAATATAACCATAGGGAGTGCATTAACGCAATAGCAGAATACCGATAATCAATGAAACTTTTTAATTGGTAAATTAATAATTTGAATGTAGATAAGCAACAAAAAAGCCTTGTTGGTTTCCCAGCAAGGCTTTTTAATCAGCATTACTTTAGATTAGAAACTCGCTGGTTTCGCCATTTCTGAAGTTGCTACATTTGACGCCACATGACCACCCGCACCACCTTTACCTTCAAAAGTAGAGGTTTCGCGTTGGTACTCAGTAATCTCAAATGGCGCCGCTGCATCTACAGGTGCAGGGGCTTTGGTCATTGGTGAGTACGCATGGCGTTTATGCAAGCTAGTTGCATCAGTATTCGCGGTTACTGGTGCCTCGATCTTGGTTGGTTCAACCTCTACAGGGGCAATTGGTTGCTCAACGACTGGCTCAGTAACGGTTTCAGCTTCATCAATTTCTTCGGCTGCAGCGATTGTCGGTTGAATATTTTCTTCAACCATAACCTCAACAACTGTTTCAACTACGGTATCAGCAGCAACAATTACTTCTTCTACGTCAGTTTTTACTTTGTCGATAGGCGTTTCTGTTGCAGTAATAACATCATGTGCCTCAACAGGTTGTGGTTCAACAGTTTCGCTGACATGCACGACCTCAACAGATTTTGCTTTTTCATCGGTAGCCACTACATCAACAACAGGTGTTGCTACAACGGCTGGGACTTCAGATTGGCTTTCCGCCTTAGCTGTTTCTACCGTATTTGTATTGACAGACTCAATGCCATTTTGTTGTTCAAGCATTTCCTCATTAGTCATAATTGCCATGCTCTCTTGTTGAGGCTGAACAATTGGGTAATGAATGAAGACTTTACCAGAAGCTAGCTCAGGTGATGCTACAGCTGCGGCCAATGGCATTGGTGAACTATTGAGATGACGCTCATCACGGTAGCGACGGCGACGTTGCCCACTTACACGTAAGTGACGAGGAGAGCGGCGCGAACGGCGAGGAATGATGGTGTCTTGTTTCTCTTCGCCATCAGTTTGATGAGTTAAATCTTGTAGATCGTCAGCTTGTACTTGGCCTTCAACTTGATTAACCACAGCAACTGGTGCTGGTAATGCAGCAACTGGTGCGGCTACAGCGACAACAGGCTCTGTAATATCTGTTTTGACCATTTGATCGTTATCAGTCACACGAATTTTTTGTGTTAACTGGCGACGCTGGCGGCGAGGAGCAGCAGGGCGCTGTTCTTCTTCTCTTGCATTTGTTGCTTCAACGTTATCTTGTTGTGCATCTTGCTGAGTTTTTGCAGTCTGTTGCTGACGTTTTTCATCTTGACGACGACGGCGATCAGCTCGCTGTTCACGACGCTGCTGCTGGTTGTCACGATTTGCATTTTCAGCCGTTTGTTCATCTTGTGGTGCCGCATTCTTATTGTTACGGCCCTTGTTACGATTATTCGTTTCTTCCGATGAAGCATTGCGATCACTGCGATTATTACGATTGTCGCGACTATCACGATTTTCGTTATCATCACGATCACGACGATTATTGTTGCGGCGATCATTATTACGACGACGATCGTTATTACGGCGGCGGTCATTATTATTGCGAGCTTTAGGGGCAGGCGCTTCGACCACTTTCTCTTCTTCACCACCAAAGAGGCCTTTAAAGAATGCAGCAATTTTACTGAATAATCCTGGCTGAGCAGGTTCATTTGACGCAGTTTTTACTGGTGCTTTAACGGACGCGGCTTCTTTAGGTTTAGCGGTAGAAAGCTCAACTGGCTCTTGTAATGCAAAAGCAGAAATCGCAGGTTGCTCAGGTAGTTTACGCTCAGACGTTGTTTCATCGGTATGAGTTAAGGTTTCAGTTTCGTGATATTGAGCTAAGTTATAGCTCAGAGTATTCACTTCTTCACCTTTACGGATACGGATGACATGGAAATGAGGTGTCTGCATCTGGTCATTTGGCACGATAACAACACGAACGTGAGTTTGGCGTTGTTCAATTTCGCTGACGGCTTTACGTTTTTCGTTCAGCAAGTAAGACGCGATTTGCACAGGAACAATCGCGTGAACTTCATGCGTATTTTCCTTTAGTGCTTCTTCTTCGATTAAACGAAGAACCGATAATGACAGTGATTCGTTATCACGAATTGTCCCAGTTCCCATACAACGAGGGCACACATGGTGGCTTGATTCGCCTAATGATGGGCTTAAACGTTGGCGGGACATTTCGAGTAAACCGAAACGAGAGATACGGGCAATTTGAATACGAGCACGATCTTGGCGAACCGCTTCACGTAAACGGTTTTCCACTTCACGTTGGTGCCTAACTGGCGTCATATCAATAAAGTCAATGACAATTAAGCCACCAAGGTCACGTAGACGTAATTGGCGAGCAATTTCATCCGCCGCTTCAAGGTTAGTATTGAACGCAGTTTCTTCGATGTCACCACCACGAGTAGAACGTGATGAGTTGATATCAATCGCAGTCAATGCTTCTGTTGTATCAATGACTAACGCCCCACCTGAAGGTAAACGTACTTCACGTTGGAACGCAGATTCAATTTGAGATTCGATTTGGTAATGGCTGAATAATGGAACATCGCCACTGTAGTGTTTGATTTTGCTCGCAAAATCACCACGACCTATCGCTTCGATATGGTTACGAGCCATTTCGACGACTTTCGGATTATCAATGAGAATCTCGCCAATATCTGGGCGTAGATAATCGCGGAACGCACGCACAATAACATTACTTTCCTGATGGATTAGGAAAGGTGCGGGGCGGTTTTCAGCGGCTTTTTGGATAGCTTCCCAGTGGCGTAAGCGGTACAGTAAATCTTGTTGTAGGGATTCTGCAGACTTACCAACACCAGCCGTGCGGACAATCAGACCCATACCATCTGGAATTTCTAAAGAAGACAGTGCTTCTTTGAGTTCTGTACGGTCTTCACCTTCAATACGACGAGAAATACCGCCTGCACGTGGGTTATTTGGCATTAACACTAAATAGCTACCTGCCAGACTAATAAAAGTAGTTAATGCTGCACCTTTATTACCACGTTCTTCTTTATCAACTTGAACAATAACTTCTTGGCCTTCTTTTAACACATCTTTAATGTTAGGACGGCCTTGAGAGTGGTAGTTGCTTGGGAAGTATTCACGAGCGATTTCTTTGATAGGAAGGAAACCGTGTCTTTCTGCACCATAATCAACAAAAGCAGCTTCAAGACTAGGTTCGATACGGGTGATTTTACCTTTGTAAATGTTCGCCTTTTTTTGCTCATGACCTGGGCTTTCAATATCCAAATCATAGAGACGTTGCCCGTCAACAAGGGCAACACGCAACTCTTCCTGTTGAGTTGCGTTTATTAGCATTCTTTTCATGTTATTACTTACTCATTATTTTCTTTTAAATAAAGAGCAGCGAAAGAAAGAGCTACTGTAAACCGATGGCCTCGTGATTTTTACAAAACCGTCTGCCTCGCGGCAGTCGTTCGTATAGAGACGCGCAGTATTCGGTGAACCTGATTTTTAGATTAAAAATTCAGCGTTCTTAATTAGGGTGCCGTTGATTATCATTAAAACGGAAGTACCTAACCCAATAAGCCAAAATTCGTTGCTCGCTAATTTATTTGATATTGCTAAATGTCTTACGCCATTGCTGCATTGTTACGCTATCAAATAAGAAATCCTATAAACGCCAATTTTCGTTTTTTAAACATCTTGGCAACTACATATTATCCCATTGCCATGTGCATTATAGCAAGTCGATAAGGAAGTTATATGGAAATTTTATTTAGAAATAGGAAAAATCATGCAGAAAATAACCAAAATAAAAAAAAACATAAAAAAATTCGTGGAGTCGGTATGATAGAGAGAGTTAATAAGCGCATATTTTAATCAATTAGAGTTAACGCATTTTCGAATGAATACACAAAATCAAGTTCAATTTATAGACATCAGCGATGACGAGGCTGGGCAACGCATCGATAACTTTTTGCTCGCTAAACTTAAAGGCGTACCAAAAAGCATGATTTATCGCATTATCCGTAAAGGGGAAGTGCGTGTAAATAAAGGGCGGATTAAGCCTGAGTATAAACTTGTCGAAGGGGATCAAGTTCGTGTTCCGCCAGTCAGAGTCGCTGAGCGTGAGGTGCCCGCGGTTTCCGCTAAATTAGATAAAGTGGCCGCATTAGCTAACTGCATTTTATTTGAAGATGATTCCATACTTGTACTGAACAAACCTTCTGGTACAGCAGTACATGGCGGAAGTGGTTTGAGCTTTGGTGTTATTGAAGGGCTGCGGGCTTTGCGGCCTGAAGCTCGTTTTCTTGAACTGGTTCATCGCCTCGATAGGGACACATCAGGAATTTTATTAGTGGCGAAAAAACGTTCTGCCTTAAGAGCCTTGCATGAACAGTTGCGCTTGAAAACTATGCAAAAAGATTATCTTGCCTTAGTGCGTGGCCATTGGCAGTCTCATGTCAAAGTGGTTCAAGCGCCATTATTGAAAAATATTTTGCAAAGTGGTGAGCGGGTCGTCAAAGTGAGTAGCGAAGGAAAACCATCGGAAACGCGCTTTAAAGTCGAAGAGCGTTTTGATAATGCAACGTTAGTGAAAGCGAGTCCTGTCACGGGGCGAACACATCAAATTCGAGTGCACACTTTATATGCCGGTCACCCAATTGCGTTTGATAACCGTTATGGTGACGAATTATTCGATAGCCAATTAGCAGATACAGGCCTCAATCGGTTGTTCCTGCACGCCAGCGCATTAAAATTCACTCATCCCAAAACTGGTGAAGAGATGCGCCTGCAAGCGCCGATGGGGGCAGAGCTAAACCATTGTTTAAAAGTATTACGTAACCGTAAAACCACATCGTAAGTATGACTCGTTGGCGGGTAAAAGGTCATTACCCGCCAATTATTTATTAATCCAATAGTGGGTTAACATCATGCTGTCGTAGCATTTCTAGCAGCAAAATAATCGGTAAGCCAATTAAAGTGTTAGGGTCACGTCCCTCTAACCTATCAAATAAAGTTATACCGAGCCCTTCGGATTTAAAACTTCCTGCACATTGGAACGGTTCTTCTTTATACAAGTAGTTAGTGATCTCTTGGTCCGTTAATTTTCGAAAATAGACATCGAACAATTCACATTGCAGATTAAATTTTCCTGTCGCGGAATCTAATAGGCACAACCCAGTATAAAATGTGATTTTATGATCAGAGGCCGCTTTCAATTGTTTGAATGCATTTTCAAAGGTATGAGGCTTGCCGACAATTTTCCCATCAATAACACACACTTGATCAGAACCAATAATTAAATGTTGAGCATATTGTTCTGTCAGTGCAGCGGCTTTGGCATGAGATAACCGCAAGACTAAAGCTTGAGCCGATTCATTTAAAACAGGTGATTCATCAATGTTCGGCGGTGAGGCTAAAAACGGCAAACCTAATTTTTTTAATAAGGATTGCCGATAGGGTGAAGTTGACGCCAAAATAATCGATTTCATGATTTTTCTCAAAACTCGTAGCCAAAAGGGTTAACTCATTTTAAACTATAAACCGCAAAACCTGCGATTTTTTGGTGAAAAGGCGAGTTTACCCCGCCTTTTTCTTTGACTATAGCTCATTACAAAGTTAATATGCGCGCCTTATGCAAAAGGTAAAATTACCCCTGACTATCGATGCGCAG
The DNA here is from genome assembly GCF_020381325.1 of Providencia vermicola. GTDB lineage: Bacteria > Pseudomonadota > Gammaproteobacteria > Enterobacterales > Enterobacteriaceae > Providencia > Providencia vermicola. Next base: position 220,763 of record NZ_JAGSPI010000003.1, on the reverse strand, counting down.
CGTGCAGCTCAGAAAAACCTCGACTATGTCGGGAGTTATACACCTGAGCAAGTTGCACGTCTTGCAGAATCAGTAGTCAGTGTAGACAGTGATGTAGAAACCGAATTATCATTTAACATTGATAAACAGCGTCTCACGGTTATCGAAGGGAAATCCGATGTGGATCTCACCCTCCAATGCCAACGCTGCGGAAAAAATTTCAAGCATCATGCCTACGTATCGTATTGTTTTAGTCCTGTCGTCAATGACGAAAAGGCCGAAGCATTACCGGAGCTCTATGAGCCAATTCAAATTGATGAATTTGGTGAAATAGATTTGCTGGGAATGATAGAAGATGAAATAATTCTTTCCTTACCAGTTGTTCCGGTTCATGATTCTGAACACTGTGAAGTGTCCGAAGCGGACATGGTGTATGGTGAACTGCCTCCTGAGGCAGAAAAGCCAAACCCATTTGCCGTATTAGCCAGTTTAAAGAAAAGTACTTAAGGAGTAAGGTCAATGGCCGTACAACAGAATAAACCAACTCGTTCAAAACGCGGTATGCGTCGTTCACATGATGCACTGACTGCTACCCTAGTTTCTGTAGATAAAACTTCAGGTGAAACTCACCTGCGTCACCATGTGACTGCAGACGGTTTCTACCGTGGCCGTAAGGTTATCAGCAAGTAATTGTTGGTACCTTGGCTAATCTAACCATTGCGTTAGATGCTATGGGCGGGGATGTTGGTCCCCGCGTCACAGTGCCTGCTGCATTGCAGGCTCTGGCATCTAATTCAGCACTCAAATTACTGCTTGTCGGTCAACCCGAAGCCATTCAACCCTTGCTTGCACATCTAAGTGCCGAGCAAATTTCGCGTGTCGAAATTATCCCTGCGGACGGAATTATTGCTAACGATGCCAAGCCATCAAACGCAATAAGACAAAGCAAAGGAACGTCGATGCGAGTGGCCTTAGAGTTGGTAAAAACAGGGCAGGCACAAGCGTGCGTGAGTGCGGGTAATACAGGCGCATTGATGGGGTTAGCGAAATTGATGTTAAAGTCGATAGATGGCATTGAGCGTCCAGCGCTAATGACAATCTTACCTAACCAGCAGAAAAAACAGACGGTAGTGTTGGATTTAGGGGCAAACGTCAATTGCAGTAGTGAAATGTTAGTGCAATTTGCTGTAATGGGTTCGGTGATGGCTGAAGAAGTGGTCAATATCACAAAACCGAAAGTTGCTTTGCTCAATATCGGTGAAGAAGAGAGCAAAGGACTGGACAATATCCGCGAAGCCGCCTCAGTATTAAAAGAAACGGCGTCCATTAACTATATTGGTTACGTTGAAGGTAATGAATTACTGACAGGTAAAACCGATGTATTAGTGTGTGACGGCTTCGCGGGTAACGTCTCATTAAAAACAATGGAAGGAGTCGTTCGCGTTATTCTTTCCTTGTTAAAATCGGCGGATGACGAAAAGAAAAAACGCAGTTGGATAATGCAACTGGCGAAAAAATGGCTAAAAAAACGTTTAATGAAGCGTTTTGGGGACATGAACCCCGACCAGTATAACGGTGCGACTCTGTTAGGATTAAAAGGTATTGTGATCAAGAGTCATGGTGCGGCTAACGAAAATGCATTTAAAGCTGCGATTGACCGCGCAGTGCAAGCTGTTGAAAAACAAGTACCAGAAAGAATAACAGCGCGATTAAATATTGTTTTACCCAGGAGCGATCAATAACCTATGGCTATGTACAGTAAAATCTTAGGAACAGGCAGCTACTTGCCAGCGCAAGTTCGTACCAATGCTGATCTGGAAAAAATGGTTGATACTTCTGATGAATGGATTGTGACCCGCACTGGGATACATGAAAGAAGAATTGCTAACGAAGACGAAAATGTCTCTGTAATGAGTTTCCATGCTGCACAAAAAGCGCTTGAAATGGCACAAGTTGAGGCCAGCGAGATTGGTTTAATCATTGTTGCCACAACATCGGCAACGCATGCATTCCCAAGCGCAGCGTGCCAAGTGCAGCAAATGCTAGGAATCAATGATTGCGCGGCATTTGACGTTGCGGCAGCCTGTGCAGGCTTTACTTATGCGATCAGTATTGCTGACCAGTTTGTTAAAACAGGGATGACGAAAAAGGCCCTTGTTATTGGCGCTGATGCATTATCAAAAACATTAGACCCAGAAGATCGCGGTACCATTATCTTATTTGGTGACGCCGCAGGTGCTGTTGTGGTTGGTGAATCTAATGAACCTGGCATTATCTCCACCCATTTACACGCTGATGGGCGTTATGGGGATTTACTCGCATTGCCTAATCGTAGCCGTTGCTCTGACGACCCTGCGTATTTAACAATGACGGGTAACGAAGTATTCAAAGTTGCAGTCCGCGAATTAGCACATATTGTTGATGAAACACTGGAAGAAAGTGGGATTGCAAAAGAAGAACTTGATTGGTTAGTGCCACATCAAGCAAATTTAAGAATTATTTCTGCGACGGCAAAAAAACTTGATATGACCATGGACAAAGTGGTTATCACCTTAGACCGTCATGGCAATACTTCTGCGGCATCTGTCCCAACTGCACTTGATGAAGCAGTGCGTGATGGACGTATCCAACGTGGCCAACTTGTGCTGTTAGAAGCCTTTGGTGGTGGTTTCACGTGGGGCTCTGCCTTAGTTCGTTTTTAATTTATTGAGAAAACAGACATGACACAATTTGCGATGGTATTTCCCGGACAGGGTTCTCAGTCTTTAGGGATGTTAGCGGCATTAGCTGAAGAAAATAAGCTGGTTGAGCAAACATTTGCTGAAGCATCAGAAGCATTGGGTTACGATCTTTGGGCATTAGTCCAAAATGGGCCAGAAGAAGAATTAAATAAAACATGGCAAACACAGCCCGCATTATTAGCTGCATCTGTGGCAATTTTCCGTGTTTGGCAAGCTAAAAATGGTGCAATGCCTTCAATGATGGCAGGGCATAGCTTGGGTGAGTACTCCGCGTTAGTTTGTGCAGGTGTGATTGACTTCAAAGAAGCGATTAAACTTGTTGAATTGCGCGGTAAATTGATGCAAGAAGCGGTTCCTGAAGGTACAGGCGCAATGTATGCGATTATCGGCTTAGATAATGAATCTATTGAAAAAGCCTGCCAAGAAGCTGCTCAAGGTCAAGTTGTTTCACCCGTGAATTTTAACTCCCCAGGCCAAGTGGTTATTGCAGGGGAAAAAGCGGCGGTTGAGCGAGCAGGTGCTGCGTGTAAAGAAGCAGGTGCAAAACGTGCACTGCCATTATCAGTTAGTGTGCCTTCACATTGTGCATTAATGAAGCCTGCTGCTGATAAATTAGCCGAAGCGTTAGAAAAAATCGAATTTTGTGAGCCAGTCTATCCAGTTATCAACAATGTTGATGTTAAAATTGAGCAATCGGCGCAAAATATTCGTGATGCGTTAGTTCGTCAACTGTATAATCCAGTACGCTGGACAGAAACAGTAGAATTAATGGCAGATCAAGGTGTTGAACACCTTATTGAAATGGGGCCAGGTAAAGTGTTGACTGGTCTTACCAAGCGAATTGTCTCTAATTTAACTGCCGTAGCAGCCAATGATCCTGTATCATTAAGCACTGCTTTAGAAAATAGCTGAGGACGACATGAGCTTTGAAGGAAAAATTGCACTAGTAACAGGTGCGAGCCGTGGGATTGGTAAAGCCATTGCTTTAACATTAATCGCGCGCGGTGCAACCGTTATTGGCACAGCAACCAGCGAAAAAGGCGCAGAAGCCATTACTGCTTATCTTGATGGTAAAGGGAAAGGTTTAGCGTTAAACGTGACTGATGCAGCATCAATCGAAGAAACTTTGACTAAGATCCGTGAGGAATTTGGTGAAATTGATATTTTGGTTAATAATGCAGGTATCACTCGCGATAACTTATTGATGCGTATGAAAGAAGAAGAGTGGCAAGATATTATTGACACGAATCTTTCATCCGTTTACCGTTTGTCTAAAGCCGTTTTGCGTGCCATGATGAAAAAACGTTGTGGGCGTATTATTTCTATCGCATCAGTTGTGGGTGTGATGGGGAATGCGGGACAAGCAAACTATGCAGCAGCGAAAGCTGGGCTGATTGGTTTTAGTAAATCATTAGCTCGGGAAGTCGCTTCTCGTGGTATCACTGTTAATGTTGTTGCTCCAGGTTTTATCGAAACAGATATGACTAAAGCATTGACAGATGAACAGCGTGCAGGCATTTTATCTCAGGTTCCTGCAGATAGACTGGGTGATGCACAAGAAATTGCCAGTGCTGTAGCGTTTTTAGCTTCTGACGAAGCTGCTTACATCACAGGTGAAACATTGCATGTCAATGGTGGCATGTACATGATCTAAAGAAATGATGGAACTATTTGCATTATTAGTGTTATCTAACGCTAAATAATGCAAAATAATGGTTCCAACAGCCGGGATTGGGTTGTATCTTTTCCTGTATTTCATAAACTACGAAAACCATCGCGAAAGCGAGTTTTGATAGGAATTTTAATAGTATGAGCACTATCGAAGAACGCGTTAAGAAAATCATCGTTGAACAACTGGGTGTTAAAGAGGAAGAAGTTGTAAATGCAGCTTCATTTGTTGATGACTTGGGCGCTGATTCTCTTGACACAGTTGAGCTAGTTATGGCTCTGGAAGAAGAGTTCGATTGCGAAATCCCTGACGAAGAAGCTGAAAAGATCACAACAGTACAGGCTGCGATTGACTACGTCGAGAACGCATCTAAATAATTGTACGAAAAACATGTCTAGGCGATCACTCGATCGCCTATGTTCCTTTTGTAACTTTTCCCTCCTTGGAGGAAATACGTGTCTAAGCGTCGTGTAGTCGTAACCGGACTGGGCATGTTATCTCCTGTCGGCAACACAGTTGAGTCATCATGGAAAGCTGTTTGTGACGGACAGAGTGGTATCAGCCTCATTGAACATTTTGATACTACTAACCACGCAACTAAATTTGCTGGCTTAGTAAAAGATTTCAATTACGAAGATTTTGACATCTCTCGCAAAGATGCGAAGAAGATGGACCCATTTATTCAATATGGTATTGCAGCAGGCTTCCAAGCCTTTAAAGATGCTGGATTGGAAGTAACAGAAGCCAATGCTACTCGTATCGGTTTAGCGATTGGTTCTGGTATTGGCGGGTTAGGGTTAATTCAGGATAACTGTGAAGCTCTGATGGCAGGTGGTCCTCGTAAAGTTAGCCCATTCTTCGTGCCATCGACAATCATTAACTTGGCGGCGGGCCATTTAAGTATTATGTACGGTTTACGTGGTCCAAGCATTTCTATTGCTACAGCATGTACATCGGGCGTTCATAATATTGGTCACGCAGCACGTATGATTGCTTATGGTGATGCAGACGTTATGTTGGCAGGCGGTACTGAAAAAGCAACGACACCATTAGGTGTGGCAGGCTTTGGTGCTGCGCGTGCGCTATCAACTCGCAATGATGACCCACAAGCGGCAAGTCGTCCTTGGGATAAAGACCGTGATGGTTTTGTTCTTGGTGATGGTGCAGGTATCATTATTCTTGAAGAATATGAACATGCGAAAGCTCGTGGTGCTAAAATTTACGCAGAAGTTGCTGGCTTTGGTATGAGCAGTGATGCTTACCATATGACATCTCCGCCAGAAAATGGTGAAGGTGCTGCATTAGCAATGGAAAATGCGCTAAAAGATGCGGGTATTAAAGCGAGCGAAGTGGGTTACATCAATGCCCATGGTACATCAACTAATGCAGGTGACTTAGCGGAAGCACAAGCGGTTATGTCTGTATTTGGTGAAGATTCAAATGTGTTAGTAAGTTCGACGAAATCCATGACAGGCCACCTATTAGGTGCTGCAGGAGCGGTTGAATCTATCTTCACTATTTTGTCTTTGTGTGATCAAATTGTCCCTCCAACGATTAACTTAGACAACCCTGATGAGGGCTGTACGTTAGATTTCGTTGCGAATAAAGCACGTAAAGTTGAGAACATGGAATACGCTCTGTGTAACTCCTTCGGCTTTGGTGGTACAAACGGTTCATTGATTTTCCGTCGTTACCACGCAGAATAATCAAATCGTTCCATCATTAATTCAGCCTCGGTTGTGTATGCAACTGGGGCTTTATTTTGTCAGCTTCTTTGCACAGCTCTGTGCTTTAGTTTATGATAGTTCTACCTGATTACTGTCTGATTTATCAGCTTTTATTATAAGTATTATCAATGTCATATTGGGTTAATGGTCAACCTTGCCAACAAATTAGTGTCTCTGATCGCGCCGTTGCGTTCGGGGATGGTTGTTTCACGACTATTCATGGAGTGAATCAGCAAGCGCAGATGCTCAAAGAACACATTGCGCGTCTAACACGTGACTGCTTAAGATTAAAAATTACCGCACCTGATTGGGATGAATTAGAACACCATTTAACGGAAATTTGTACACAACAAGTGGATGAAGAATTTGTTTTAAAGGTTATTATCAGTCGTGGTGCAGGTGGGCGAGGTTACAGTTCTATAGGCTTTACTCAGCCTACCATTATCGTCAGTGTTTCCCCCTTTCCATCACACTATACTCAGTTACAATGCCAAGGGGCTAAGCTGATATTGAGCCAAACACCTGTTTCTCGAAATCCATTATTGGCAGGAATGAAACATTTAAATCGCCTTGAACAAGTTTTGATCCGCCAAGAAATTGATGAGGCTCAAGCGGATGAAGCGATTGTGCTCGATACAGATGGCATCATTATTGAGTGTTGTAGTGCAAATGTATTTTGGCGTATCGGACAAACTGTTTACACCCCCGTATTATCGCACAGTGGGGTGAACGGATTAATGAGACAAAAGATCATAGCGTTATTAGCAGGGAGTCAGTACCATCTTGAAGAAGTTGAGCGGTTCGCGTCAGTATTAGCTCACTGCGATGAAGTGATTATGTGTAATGCATTGATGCCTGTTCTACCCGTTAAAAGCATCCAAATAGCTTCACAAGAAAATCCGTTGCATTATGCATCACGGGAGCTGTTCGAATACTTATTTTTGCGCTGCAAAATCTAGTTTGCATAAATTAAAGCCCTAATACGCATTGATGTGGTCAATAAATGAAATTAGCTAAAAAAATCATTCTAATTGCTGTTGTTCTGATTACCGTTGTGGCGATTGCGCTTTATTTGCAATATCGCCAAGTACTGAATTACGCTAAAACACCGATTAATATTACGGAAGAAAAGATTTTCACTGTGCCAGCAGGGACTGGGCGTGTGGCTTTTGAAGCATTGCTTATTAATGAAAAATTGATTGAGCAGGGCAATGAATTTCAATGGTTACTGAAATTGCGTCCTGAACTGGCGCAGCTTAAAGCGGGAACATACCGTTTGCAACCTAACATGGATGTAGAACAGCTACTAAAATTAATCGTAAGCGGTAAAGAAGCACAGTTTTCTATTCGCTTTATTGAAGGTAATCGTTTAGCCGATTGGAGTAACATCCTGCGTGATGCACCATACTTAGCGCATAAATCAACGGAAATGACACCGACTGAGCTCTACAATGCGATTGGCTTTAAAGGCGAAGGAACCTTAGAGGGCTGGCTGTATCCTGATACCTATTTATATACTGCTGGAACGGCGGATACTGAGATTTTGAAACGTGCACATAAGCGCATGCAGGCGAGTCTTGAAGATGAATGGAAGGGGCGTGATAGGGATCTGCCATATAAAAATGCGTATGAAATGCTGATAATGGCATCAATCATTGAAAAAGAAACGGGTGTTGACAGTGAACGTTCGCAAGTTGCCTCGGTATTTGTCAATCGCTTGAAGCAAAAAATGCGTTTACAAACTGATCCAACCGTCATTTACGGCTTGGGTGATAAATATCGTGGTAAAATTTATCGTAGCGATTTAGAAAATTATACTGAATACAACACCTACAAAATTGATGGATTACCACCAACACCGATAGCAATGCCAAGTATTGCATCCGTTAAAGCAGCTGCACATCCAGCCAAAACAGATTATTTGTATTTTGTCGCGGACGGCAAAGGGGGGCATACCTTTAGCCGTAACTTGAATGACCACAACCGTGCCGTCAAGGTTTACCGTCAAATTGAACAGCAAAACTGATAAAACATGAAAAACCAATTTATTGTTATTGAAGGATTAGAAGGCGCAGGGAAGACCACCGCAATCAATACGGTAGTTGATACTTTAAATCATGCAGGTATCAACGATATCGTCTTTTCCCGCGAGCCTGGGGGGACACCGCTAGCAGAAAAGCTACGAGAGCTCATCAAACAAGGTATTGAAGGGGATAAAGTCACAGATAAAGCCGAGCTTTTAATGCTGTATGCTGCCCGAGTGCAATTGGTTGATACCGTGATTAAACCCGCACTTGCCGCTGGAAAATGGGTTGTCGGGGATCGCCATGATATGTCATCACAAGCTTATCAAGGCGGAGGGCGCCAGATTGATCGCCATTTAATGCAGTCTTTGCGTGATTTAGTGCTAGGTGATTTTAAACCCGACCTGACGTTATATCTTGATTTGTCACCAGAACTTGGGCTACAGCGTGCGCGTTCACGGGGTGAATTAGATAGAATTGAAAAAGAGTCGCTGGCTTTCTTTGAAAGAACACGTGAAAGATATCTGGAACTTGCAGCGGCTGATAAATCCATAATAACGATTGATGCAAGCCAAAATATTGAGCAAGTTCAAAACGATATTCGTACTGCGTTACTTAAATGGTTAGCGAAATAAGGTCTTAAAGGCATGAATTGGTATCCTTGGTTAAATGAGCCTTACCGGCAAATGATTGCGGCTTACCAAAGTGGTCGGGGCCACCATGCTTTGTTGCTTCATTCCATATCAGGCAATGGTGCAGATGCATTGTGTTATGGAATTAGCCGTTGGTTAATTTGCCAAAATCGTGATGGGATGAAAAGCTGTGGTGAGTGCCATAGTTGCCGTTTGATGTTAGCGGGAACACACCCAGACTACCATGTCATTGAGGTGGAAAAAGGTAAATCAACGGTCAGCGTTGATGCGGTTAGAAAACTGATTGAAACCTTGAGTAGTCATGCTCAACAGGGCGGTAGTAAGGTGGTGTATATTCCCAGCACTGATGCACTTACCGATGCAGCGGCGAATGCACTGCTGAAAACCCTTGAAGAACCCGCTAAAGACACTTATTTTTTATTAGTGAGTGAAAAACAGGAAAATTTGTTAGCGACTATCCGCAGCCGTTGTTTGAGCCACTTTTTACCTGCGCCAGACTCGCAAATCGCGTTATATTGGCTGCAAAAGAAAAAGCCAAATTTGGTTATGGATAATGCAGTTACTGCCTTAAAGCTTTGCCAAGGCGCACCCGTCGCGGCATTAGCGTTACTTGATGATAATCTATGGCAAAAGCGCACTGCATTATGCCATAACATGGCATTAGCATTACAAAATCGCGATATGCTAGGTTTGTTACCCTCATTAAATATAGATGATGCAGTGATGTCTCTTAATTGGTTATTGAGCTTATTAGCAGATGCTATCAAGGTTCAGCAAGGCGCAGCGCAGTTTTGCATTAACCAGGACTTTAGTGCTCAAGTGATGCAATTGGCGTCCATAATGAACTGTACGCAACTTCATGATATTTATGAGCAATGGTTGCACTGTCGTCACCAATTACTGACCGTTTCTGCATTAAATCAGGAACTGCTTCTGGCAAATCAATTATTACAATGGGAAGCCTTACTGGCGAGCCCCTCATTTTAAAAGAGTTAAATATGTTTGTTGTTGATTCACACTGCCATCTCGATTGTTTAGATTATGAAAAATTACATGCGAATGTTGATGATGTTATCGCAAAAGCGTCCGCTCGTGATGTCGGTTTTATGTTAGCGGTGGCAACTACGCTGCCAGGTTTTGAAAAAATGAAAACGCTCATTGGTGAGCGAGAAAACATTGCATTTTCCTGTGGTATTCATCCTCTCAATTTGGATGAAGGGCACGATTTCGAGCGTTTAGCGCAACTCGCTGCTGGGCAAGAGGTCGTTGCATTAGGCGAAACAGGTTTAGATTATTATTATCAACAAGAAAATGCAGTATTACAGCAGGAGTCATTTCGCCAACATATCCGTATTGGCCGTAAGGTCAATAAACCTGTTATCGTCCATACCCGCTCAGCGCGGGAAGATACGCTGACAATCTTACGAGAAGAAAAGGTGATGGAGTGTGGCGGTGTATTGCATTGTTTTACGGAAGATAAAGACACGGCTATCGAGCTGCTTGATTTAGGCATGTACATTTCATTTTCCGGTATTGTGACATTCCGCAATGCAGAGCAAATTCGCGAAGCCGCACGAATTGTCCCGTTGGATAGAATTCTCGTTGAAACAGATTCACCTTACTTAGCGCCAGTTCCGCACCGTGGAAAAGAAAATCAGCCTGCTTATGTGCGCGATGTGGCTGAATACATGGCTGTACTCAAGGGCGTTAGTGTTGAGGAGATGGCTGATATCACCACACAGAATTTCAATCGATTGTTTCATTTAAATGTTGGCGCGAATAACGCATAATCAATACACGCTAATTAAATCATTCTTGAATTATTAAGGAAATTAACATGGCAGAAGAAACCATTTTCAGCAAGATCATCCGTCGAGAAATCCCTGCGGATGTGGTTTATCAAGATGAGCTGGTCACTGCTTTTCGTGATATTTCGCCACAAGCGCCATCTCACATTTTAATCATTCCTAATAAGCTTATTCCAACTGTAAACGATGTGACGCAGGATGATGAATTGGCTCTTGGCCGTTTATTTACTGTTGCAGCAAAAATTGCGAAAGAAGAAGGCATTGCCGAAAACGGATACCGTTTAATCATGAATTGCAATGAACATTCAGGCCAAGAAGTTTTTCATATTCATATGCACTTAGTGGGTGGTCGCCCATTAGGCCCATTATTGGCAAAATAATGAAAATATTGGGTGCAACAATAAACCGCATTGCATTACTTGCTACAGTGGTAGCCGCACTGAGTGGTTGCCTCTATAAAAAACCGCAAGGCTTGGTTTTTAATGAACAACAGCGTGTGATTATGGAACCTGTTGTTTTAGCTCAAGGTATCATTGTTGAAAACCCAATTATCAGAGTAGAAAACCATCAACATGTTGCCACCATCAATGTTAGCAATGTGGGATCAAAAGCGGTAAATATTGCTTATCGCTTGTATTGGTACGACAAGCAAGGGTTGAGGGTGGATACATCGGCAGTGGCAGAGCAATTAATATTGCCGAGCTCTACAGAACAAATTCGAGCGATAACCTCTTCACCTCGTGCAGATAATCTGCGCATTCATGTATTTTTATCCCCTAAGGCCGGAGAATAATAATGAAACGGATCTTAATGGTTGCTGCGGCAACGCTAATTTTGGCAGGCTGTCCGTCATACCCACCACAGCAACCGGTTGAGCAACCACCGATTGTCCCTATTGAGCCACAACAACCAGAGGTGACACCTCCGCCACCGCCAGATAAGGTACCAACACCACCTAAACAACAAACAACGGATTGGTCTGCGGCGATATCACCATTGGTCGCGCAAATGGTTGCAGCTGATGGTGTGGAATCCGGTAAAGTTTTGTTAGTTGATTCAGTTAAAAATAATACAAATGGTTCACTTCCTGTACAGCTAATTACATCAAATATGATGTCAGCGGTGGAAAATACGCAGCGTTTTAATGTCGTTCCACAAGATGTAGTTAACGCTGCACGTAAGACACTGGGTTTATCTCAAGAAGATAGCCTTGTGACTCGTAGTAAAGCAATTGGTTTAGGTCGTTATGTACAGGCAAATTATGTGATTTATAGCGTGATGTCAGGCTCAAATAAAGAAAGGCACCTTGAGATGCAATTAATGGAAGTGCAAACAGGTGAAATCATTTGGACTGGAAAAAATAATATTGAGTGACATACCGTCATTGCTTGCTTTACTCTCGACGCATTTCCCAGCAATTTCAGCACAGTGCTGGGAAATATCCCCCTTGGCGGGGTTGTCTGGTGGCAGCTTTTTAGTTGAAAGTCATCAATCCAATTATCTACTTAAACTGGTTGCTCGAGCGGATACACATCGGCAAAGTGCCTTGTATATCTCTCGGCGTAAAGAAGCCCGTATCTTACGGCAAATTCAGCACTTACCCTTTGCGCAGGCGGTGGTTGCACATAACGCCGAGTGGCTAGTTTTAGCGTGGCGTGAGGGACGACACCCTAGCGATAAAACATTTTGCTCAGCCGAATTTCAGCGGGAACTCGCAAATACGATTGCTACTTTGCATTGTTCATCATTATTGACCTACACGTTACCCTTGAGGGCTGAAATTGCTCATTATGGGGAGCGTATTGACCAACAACGTTTTTCTCCGTGTTGGAAGCGGATTCACCGAGATTTTTTACAAAAAAAGATGCCAAAGACGTTGAAATTGGCACCTGCCCATATGGATGTTCATCCTAAAAATATTCTTATTCAAGAAGATGGCAAATTGATGTTATTGGATTGGGAATATACCGCAAATACCGATATTGCGTTTTCGCTGGAGACTTATTTTCAATTCAATAACTTGACCGTACATCAGCGTCAGCAATTTCTGACGCAATATTGTGATATTCAAGGCGCTTACCATGATAAATTTCAATTAATGCATCACTGTAATTTATGGTCTCCTTGGGTAAAATATATGACATTAATGTGGTATGAAGTGCAGTGGAATGAAAGTCGGCATTCTGACTTTTTGATACACTCTCAGCCACTACGACAATATTTCAGTTTGTTAGGCTAAATGCTTGGCAAACCTATATACAGATAATGAATGAAATAAGTGAGGCAGGTTATGGGCCCGATAATGCTAGATGTCCAAGGGTATGAACTGGACAATGAAGAACGCGAAATATTAGCTCATCCACTCGTGGGCGGCTTAATTTTATTTACCCGTAACTTTCATGATGCAGCGCAGCTGCGTGAACTGGTACGTCAAATTCGGGATGCATCAAGAAATCGGCTCTTGATTGCGGTAGACCAAGAAGGTGGACGGGTACAACGTTTTCGCGATGGTTTTACCGCTCTACCATCAGCACAAGCGTTTGCAGCACTGAATAATGAGCATGACGGTGCCAAGCTAGCAGAAGAGGCGGGGTGGTTAATGGCCGCAGAAATGATAGCGATGGATATTGATATTAGTTTTGCACCTGTTCTGGATTTAGGTCATCAAAGTATTGCTATTGGTGAGCGTTCATTCCATGAAAATCCCGACATGGCGATGATAATGGCTGAGCGTTTTATTAAAGGTATGCATAGCGCTGGGATGAAAACAACAGGGAAGCATTTCCCTGGACATGGTGCAGTAAAAGCTGACTCCCACAAAGAAACACCGCGGGATGATCGTGCGCTTGATGTGATCCGTGGCAAAGATATGTCGATTTTCAAGGATTTTATTCAAAGGGAATTACTGGATGCTATCATGCCTGCTCATGTTATTTATACGCAGGCTGATGATCGCCCAGCAAGCGGTTCGCCTTTCTGGTTAAAGTCCGTTTTACGTGAGCAGCTTGGCTTTAATGGTGTTATTTTTTCCGATGATTTATCGATGGAAGGCGCTGCGATTATGGGTAGTTACCCTGAAAGAGCAAAAGCGTCCCTAGATGCCGGTTGTGACATGATCCTAGTTTGTAATAACCGCGAAGGTGCAGTGAGTGTATTGGATAACCTACCGAAGCAACAAGCTAGCCAAGCGTCGAAGTTATACCATAGTGGCCGACAATACAGCTTGAAAGAACTACAAAGTGCGACACGTTGGCAGGAAAGCAATCAAAAATTGGTTGAATTACATCATAGATGGCAAGAGTTTAAACAGTAATTGAAAATAAGTACGGACGAAGCCAGTGAGATGATATATCTAACTGGCTTTTTTTTACTCAATAATTAACCTGAATAAGCAATATTTCAAATAGGAGAATGCATTAAGTTTTATTTAACGCGTTACCCGTAACGTATTAAATAATTTTTATATACGTTAAATTTTTTGAAATTATATATAAATAAAAAACAAAAAACGTATTTTCTATTGGAAATTAATTTCTCCCGAAAAACAACATAAATGAAACAATACCATACTAAAAATAAGAAAAAACGATAAACACGACGATTAGAGTTGGAGCCATAATTAGAAATATTAAGCCAATAATTTTGCTTAAGGTTAGAATGATCTGAAGTTTACTTCCGTTATTTTCGTAACTGATTCTATTTTTGCTCATAAGCTTAGCTTATTATTAAGTTAATCAAGTGAATCAAATTGAGTACATTAGCCTCCTGTTATTTTTATCTATTAATTGACGAAAACGTTTTGTATAAAAACCAAACACATCATCGAACCTAGTCAACAGGATTAAAGATGTATATTTATTTGATATTCCAAAATCCAATGGGGCATTGACAGAAGGAATGGGGATATAACAACCTTTACATGAATAAATGGGAGCATGTGATTGCTGTTACTCCCCGATTTTAAAGGTTTTTTTCTTATTTTCTTAAGGTGGGTATGAGTTCCTATATATGCATTACTCGATTTTTATAAAAAGATAAATGCCACATATGCGTGATTAATGTCACATTTGGCTAGATATTTAATGCAACTTATGTAACACGTTGTGACAGTGATCGTTTTAATTGACGTAAAATTACGATAGCATTCCTATTATGATAGTTTTATGACAATACGTTGATAAGTACAGAGCATTTAAAAAGAAAGCCATTCGCAAACAATATATTAAGTCAAATAGTGCTGTAAATTCTGAGATGTTTATTTCTCAAGGGGAAGTTTTGCCCAAAAAAGAGAATAAGTAACACTGCGAGTTTAAGTGCAAATTATACCGTCTATATTGATTGAAATTTGACTGGCTTTATTGGTGCCTAACCAAAATTAAACGCTAAAAATGAGTAAGGGATTCTGATAATAATTAAAATTAATTAATTTTTAACAGTAGGGGTAACACCTTATTAACTCAAAAAGTAAACACACATGCGGCTAAATTGCTGTATTGAATTTTTTTATTTAAAAAATGACTTTAGTGTTTGAAATGGACGTTTTTGTTTATCGTTAAGTTAAATTGTTTTATTAAGCTAAAAATAAAAAATGGTGATTTGTTGTTCATGGCAACATGACTCAACATAAAATTAATTCAAATAATCATTAACTAGGTTAATTCCAATGAAAGTTAAAAATCTTGCGCTATTAATGCTTTCTCCTTGCTGTTTAGCAGTTACTATGGCAAATGCGAGCAACTGGGAAAATTCAATCAAAGAAAACGCATTTATTGCGGACTCAGAGTTAGAGCTATCTACTCGTAATATGTGGAAATACCTGAAAACAGAAAACCGTTTTGATAAAGATGAACAACGCTATAGAAAACAAGTAGCTAATGCGTGGGGGCAAAACTTTCAAGCCGATTTTAAATCAGGTTATTTCGCTGATGTGATTGGCTTTGATGCCTCTTACTACGGTGGTATTAAGTTAGGTGCGAGTAAAGACTTCGCCTCTCGTGCAATTTTATATAACGATGATGGCCATGCGAAAGGTTATAACAAAATTGGTCAACGTTATGCCAAAGTTAAACTGGATTTAGATCCTGTTAAATTTAATGCAAAAGCAGGTTGGTTTACCCTGAAAAATACGGGTATTTTTACTAACTCACAACGTCTCTCTTTAAACAGTTACAGTGGTTATTACACCAATACAGCGATTGATGATTGGAGCTTGGATTTATTATATCTCGATAAGAAAGTCATGCGTCGTGATAGCCCAAATATCGATGCAATGTATTTTACGGATGGTAATGGTGTACGACATAACGTTAATCACGTTATCACCGGTGGTATTAACTACAATACAAAACCACTGAAAGTACATTATTTTTATGGGCAAGCGGACGATTTGTTCCGTCAGCAGGGTCTTGAAGCAAAATATAAGCTGACTTCTGACTTAACACTCGGCACACAAATTTATAATCACGAGTACGGTAGTGACGGTAAACGTACTGAAACGAACGATGCAAAAGGCAAACGTAACTTTGATAAACGTGCATGGCACTATGCAGGAACCGCTGAATGGCGTGTACCAGAAACACCGTGGACGCTGAGTACTGGCTTAACCTATACCCAAGCGAAAAAAGCGAATGGGGTAGGTCAATTTGCCCGTAACCCTATCGGTAATACTCGTGGCCGCTTTAACTCACCTGCATATTCAGATATCGACTATGTACGTGACGGTGAAACGATGGTCGCATTAGCGGCAGAATACCGTGTGAGCAAAGAGCTGTCAGTTGGTGCGCGTACTAACTATTCAGAATTCAAATATGAAGGCGAAAGATTAAAACAAGGTCAATTTGGTCTGTTTAGCTACTGGAAACCAACAGAAAACTTATCTGTTTCACTGAGTGGTGGTCTGGGTTGGCACCACCAGCAAGAAAACGACTATACCACACCAAAACTGTATGACGGCCACTCACGTCGTGCACACTCGTTGTCAGGCTCTATGACCACAACGTATCGCTTCAAAATGTAGTCGGTAGTTGAGTGCTGTTTATAATAAAAGGATTGAAAAATGAAACATAAAATTGGATTACTGACCGTTTTGATTTCGGGAGCGCTACTTGCAGGTTGTGCTACCAAAACGGCTGACACAGTAAAAGTACAAGTTATTGGTATCAATGACTTCCACGGTGCATTACAAGCGCCAGGCGATGGTAAATTAGGTGGGATAGAATCTATCGCAACTTTAGTTAACCAGCTGCGTGCTCAAAACGATAAAACTATCGTGGTAGGTGCAGGTGACTTAGTCGGTGCGAGCCCATTATTGTCTTCTATGTTCTATGATGAGCCAACCATCGAAGCATTAAGTGCGATTGGCATGGAAACGAGCGCAGTAGGCAACCATGAGTTTGATAAAGGTAAAGAAGAGCTGCTGAGAAAGCAAAATGGTGGCTGTCACCCAACTGCAGGTTGTGTAGGTAAAGATTCTTTCGCGGGTGCTGATTTTAACTATTTAGCGGCAAACGTGATTGTGAAAGAAACAGGTGAAACCCTGTTCCCATCTTACTTTATTAAAGAGTTTGATGGCATTCCAATGGCGTTTATTGGTTTAACGTTAGAAGGTACACCTGCTATCGTGACACCTAGCGGCACCGCAGGTTTAGAATTCAAAAATGAAGTCGAAACCATCAACAATCAAGTTAAACTGTTAAAAGCACAAGGCATTAACAGCATCGGTGTGTTGATCCATGAAGGTGCAACCCAACAAGTTGATACTAAAGTCAAAGATATTAACCGTTGTGATAATATCAAAGGCCCAATCGTTGATATCGTTAATCAATTAGATGGTGCTGTTGACTTTGTCGTTAGTGGGCATACTCATCAGGCGTATAACTGTGAAATTAATGGTAAAACTGTTATTTCTGCACAGTCTAACGGTACATTATTGTCTCAGCTAAATATTGAAATTGATAGAAAAACAAAAGATATTGTTAGCATTAAAGCAAAAAATATTCCAGTTGAAACAAAACGTTATGAGAAAAACCCTGAGCTAACCACTTTCGTACAAAAATATGAAAAAATTGCGTTACCAATTTCGCAAGAAGTGATGGGGTCTCTGAGTGCGAATTCAGACAAAAAATTATTGTCTGGTGGGGACTCAACGTTAGGTAAAATTATTGCAGATGGTCAATTGTATGTTGCTTCAGCAAAAGATGCGGGTGGTGCACAAATCGCCTTCATGAACAGTGGTGGTATTCGTGCTGACATGAAAGCGGGTCAACAGACTTACGGTGATATTTTTACTGTTCAGCCATTCTCTAATGTTGTGGTAACGCAATCGCTGACAGGTGCTCAAATTAAACAAGCACTTGAGCAACAATGGGATCGTGCACGTCCACAAGTGATGCCAGTGTCTAAAGGTTTCTATTATGAGTGGGATGACAGCCGCGCAGTGGGTGATAAAGTCATCCAAAGCTCAATGAAGTTAAATGGTAAACCGTTAGACATGAAGAAAACTTACCGTGTTGCAGCAAATGAGTTTTTAGCAACGGGTGGTAGTCGTTTCTCTGCCTTCAATGAAGGTAAAGACCGTGTTTACAGCGTGCCAGATAACGAAGCATTAATGCAATACTTCAAAGATAACTCACCAGTTTCAGTACCAACTGACGTGCGTATCAAAAAAATTAAATAATCCAAGCTGATATTTAAATAATAGGAACCCGAGGTGCTAAGCACTTCGGGTTTTTTATTATTTGTATTCATTCAGTTATCTTGCCAATTAAAGATAATCAATTGTCTGTATTAAAATAAAAATGATAGAATAATGATTCTCATTATCATTAGTGCCAGTGTGGATTTAATCATGTGATTGACATTTAATGGCTTCTGGCTGACTCGATTCATATACTTGATAAAAAATGATTTGACGCAGGTTGTCGATATCACAATAATCAAGTAAATTGATGTGAATCAATATTTGGTATTACCAATAGACCAAGCATGATATTCTGAACTTTTTTGGAGCGCATAAGAGTGTTAATTATTGTTATCTAAGATTTTTATTACTAGAGATCTTAAATAATTTTAATATATTTGTTCGAGGAATTTATGACCTTATCTCAACCAAAAATCATCGTTGTTGGTGGTGGTGCAGGCGGCTTAGAGCTAGCAACACGTTTGGGCCGAAAGCTAGGTAGGAAGAAACGAGCACATATTACGCTCGTTGACCGTAATCCTAGCCACCTATGGAAACCATTGCTACACGAGGTGGCGACTGGTTCATTGGATGATGGCGTGGATGCCATCAGTTATTTAGCGCATGCAAGGCATAATGCATTTAACTTTCAATTAGGGTCATTAACGAATATTGATCGTGAAAATAAAAAAATCGTGTTAGGTGAGTTGCACGATAAGCACGGTGAGTTACTGGTTCCTTTGCGTGAGCTTGAATACGATATTTTAGTGATGGCACTGGGAAGTACATCGAATGACTTTGGTACACCTGGCGTGAAAGAACACTGTATTTTCTTGGACAATCCCCATCAAGCTCACCGTTTTCATGACGAAATGCTAAATCTATTCCTGCGTTATTCTGTACGTGATAATGCAGAGGAGAAAGTGAATATCGCCATTGTTGGTGGTGGTGCTACTGGGGTTGAATTGTCGGCTGAACTGTACAATGCAGTGGAACAATTAACGAGTTATGGGTTTAAAGGGTTAGATACAGACGCTTTAAATGTGACGTTGGTTGAAGCGGGGGAACGTATTTTGCCTGCATTACCACCGCGAATTTCAGGGGCCGCACATCAAGAATTGAATAAGCTTGGTGTGAATGTATTGACGAAAACCATGGTGACTAGTGCTGACTCAGATGGGTTAAATACCAAAGAAGATGGCAAAATTTATGCAGATCTTATGGTATGGGCTGCTGGGATTAAAGCGCCTGACTTTATGAAAGATATTGCAGGGTTAGAAACAAATAGAATCAACCAGTTAGTTGTGAAACCGACACTACAAACGACATTGGATGACATGATTTTTGCTATTGGTGATTGCGCATCTTGTGCCAAACCGGAGGGGGGCTTTGTACCGCCACGGGCGCAATCTGCACACCAGATGGCCAGTTTATGTTACGATAACATCCTTGCCATGATGAAAGATAAACCGCTTAAAGACTATATCTATAAAGATCATGGCTCTTTAGTGTCACTTTCACGTTTTAGTACTGTTGGTAGCCTAATGGGTAACCTAATGCGTGGTGATATGATGGTGGAAGGACGTATTGCTCGTTTTGTTTATATTTCGTTATATCGCATGCATCAAATTGCACTGCATGGGTATATAAAAACAGGCTTGATGATGTTAGTCGGCAGTATTAACCGAATTATTAGGCCAAAGCTCAAATTGCACTAATTTTTATTGATTAAAAAACAAGCACACGTGAGAATAGAATGCACTTGATTGCAAAGGTGATCCAGTGCATTAATTTTTGATACGACAATGAAGCTTATTGAAGTTGATATAAAGCGCCAATTTATTTATTTTTATGTGGTTAAGTGGTATCTGCATTTAAACCTATTTAGATCAATCTTCAGTAAGGTCAAATCGTTTAGTATTGTAATAATCATCATAGATGATGTTTAAATAATTAAAATTATTAATGTTAATAATTATTTTAAGAAATATATTATGAATGACAAATAGTTTTATTAAATTTATTTTTATTATTTATATTGTATATAACGATATGTTTATAAACAAAGATAGGATTGAAAAGTGCTAGACTGAATTTATGAATGTTGAGAGGCAGATAGTTGATTTACTTTGTTAAATATCACATTGATGATGAATCTCAGAATAATAAAATCATTATGATTTATTGACACTAAGTTAGGATAATTCTAAAAAAATGTGAATTACCTTCGCAACGTTCGAATTCTTTCGCTTAATAGTTACAATAGATATACGGGTATTTAATAAGGGCAAATTGATGAAGCTAAAATTTAGGTTGTTATTAGCGGTAGTAGCGATTTGCCTTGTTTCGTTTACTGTTTCATTGTTTATTCGAGAGCCTGAGGTAAAACTTGCTACAGTGCTCTCTGTTGAACCGATAAAAGCGAATCGGTTGGTGGAATATGAAAACTGTACACTAACGGGGGTGCTTGGTTCTTTCAATCAACAATCCTTATCGCGTTTTCACCCTGCTCAAAATGAGTGCAAAATAATTTTTATGATTGAGGCTCTCCAAGGTAAAGGGGTTCCGTCTTTGTTTGAGAATCAAAACAAAACATGTGTCCAGACACAAAGGATGGAGCTGGTGACTGTTGGTTATGATGTGGTTTATCAGATAGGTAAAACGATTGGAAAGGTTAGAACATCTTATGCACCTTCGATTTTTATTCCCTTAAATGAAGATGGGCGCTTAGATTTGTCGTCTTCAAATTCAATTTGTGAAACCGTACGTAGTGATGTGAAAGAACTTTTACCATTTTATTGTTTACACCAAAACGAACAACCGCCCTCAAGTACTTCGGGTGTCTTGAGGCTGCAACCTAATAAAAATACTTTAGGTTTTTTTGAGTAAAGTCGATTTAAGGATAAGGGCCACCAAATTGATGGCCGCTATTTTTACAAATTAATCAAGCAGGTGTTCTTCAAAATCAGTTAATAGCTGTTTGATAAAGTCAAGGCGAGTGATTCTGTCAGCTAAATCATGGAAGAATTTCAAGCGCACAGGGCCATCTAAACGATACGTTTTAGGTTGGTTTTGTAACAAGCTGATCAAGAAGCTTGGGTCAACTTTGTTCTTGTCACCAAACTCAATAAAGCCGCCTTTTTCATGGGCTTCAATACGTTTCACTCCCAGAGATTGTGCTTGTAGACGAATAGCTGCAGAGGTCAGTAGAAATTTCCCTGCATCAGGTAGGCTACCAAAGCGGTCGATGAGTTCTGTGCGTAATTCATTTAGTTCCTGATTGTCTTTAGCACTGGCAATACGTTTATAAAATGAAAGACGCATATTCACATCATGGATATAGTCATCAGGCAATAAGACTGGCATTCGTAATTCAATTTCAGTTTGTTGATTCGTTAAGTCTTCTAATGACGGCTCACGACCTTCTTTTAACGCATCAACTGCACTTTCTAATAATTCCATATACAATGTGAAGCCGATAGTGGTCATTTGGCCGCTCTGGTCTTCGCCCAGTAATTCGCCTGCACCACGGATCTCGAGGTCATGAGTTGCGAGTGCAAAGCCTGCGCCCAAATCTTCTAAAGATGAAATCGCTTCAAGACGTTTTTGGGCATCAGTCGTCATCGCTTTCGGATGTGGCGTCAGTAAATAGGCATAGGCTTGGTGATGCGAACGGCCGACACGGCCACGTAATTGATGCAATTGTGCTAAACCAAAGTGATCTGCGCGTTCAATAATAATGGTATTAGCCGTTGGAATATCAATACCCGTTTCAATAATGGTGGTACAGATTAAAACGTTAAAACGCTGATGGTGGAAGTCGGTCATGACTCTTTCTAACTCGCGCTCGCGCATTTGTCCGTGCCCGACAACAAAACGAGCTTCAGGAACTAACGTTTCGAGTCGTGCTTTGGCTTTTTCGATATTTTCTACGTCATTATACAGATAATAAACTTGCCCACCCCGTAAAGTTTCACGCAAAATTGCCTCACGGACAACTAACTCATCATATTGACGAACAAAGGTTTTTACGGCTAATCGACGCGCTGGTGGGGTCGCAATGATGGATAAATCGCGCATTCCGCTCATGGCCATATTCAGCGTGCGAGGAATAGGTGTTGCGGTAAGCGTTAAAATATCCACATCAGCACGCATTGCTTTAATACGTTCTTTGTGGCGAACGCCAAACCGGTGCTCTTCATCGACAATCAGTAGGCCTAAATCTTTCCAGACAATATCGCTTTGCAATAATTTGTGTGTCCCAATCAAAATATCGACTTTGCCATCAGCAGCATCAGCGATAATTTGTTGTTGCTCTTTAGCGGTTTTAAAGCGAGAAAGCATTTCGATACGAACGGGCCAGTTTGCAAATCTATCCCTAAAGTTATCATAGTGTTGTTGAGCAAGTAGGGTGGTTGGTACTAAAACAGCGACTTGCTTATTATTATTGATAGCAAGGAACGCGGCTCTCATGGCAACTTCAGTTTTACCGAAACCAACATCCCCGCAGACGAGCCTATCCATTGCCAGTGGCTGACACATATCGCTCAAAACAGCATTGATGGCCATTTCTTGGTCAGGCGTTGTTTCAAAGGGGAAACCTTGGCAAAATTCTTGGTATTGCTGCTTGTCATGTTTGAATGCAAAACCTGCTTTTGCTGCACGTTGTGCATAAATGTCAAGAAGTTCAGCAGCAACATCACGTACCTTTTCGGCTGCTTTTTGGCGAGCACGTCCCCAACTATCACTGCCCAATTTATGCAGTGGCGCATTTTCGTCGGCCCCGCCAGCATAACGGCTAATTAAATGCAGTGAAGAAACAGGAACATATAGCTTATCTTCTCCTGCATAGGTGAGAATTAAATACTCAGCTTTAATACCGCCAGCCTCCAGGGTGATTAGCCCTTGGTAACGGCCAACACCGTGCTCAATATGCACAACGGGTTGCCCTGGACGCAGCTCTGCGAGGTTACGAATTAAGGTATCAGTATTAATCGCCCTGCGGTTATCTGTACGACGACGAACTACGCGTTCACCTAATAAATCACTTTCGCAGATCAGCGCTTTATTCGCATCTGATTGAATAAAACCGCGTTCAGCCGCACCAATAGTAATCGCAAAGCGTGAGGTGATTGGGCTTGTATAGCTTTCAATGATTTCAGGGCGAATTTTTAACCGTGCTAATAACTCTGTTACCGTTTCACGGCGGCCTTCACTTTCCACAGAAAAAACGAGCGTGCCGTCAAATTGCTCACTAAATTGGCGAAGCTTTTCTAATGGTGTTTTGTTTTGGGCTTGAGTGCTGATATCAGGTAATGGCAAATAATCTAAATTGGTATTTGCCGCTTTTTTAGGTAGTGCCTCAGAAGAAAGTTGAATTCGTGGCCATTGTTTTAAATTTTGGTTGAGTTGCTCAACGGTAAGCCATAAATCTGCTGGAGGAAGCAGAGGACGCATAGGGTCAACACCACGACTTTCATAACGCTGTTGAGTGTCAATTTGAAAACGCTCAGCGGCTTCTTGTAGATTTTGCGAAACAATCAGGCTTGAAGACGGTAAGTAGTCGAACAGTGATGGTAAGGGTTGAGCAAAAAATAATGGCTGCCAATACTCAATACCTGTAGGTAATGTATTTTTGCTGACTTGCTGATAAATATGCTCAGGATCGCGGCGTACTTCAAAACGTTCACGCCACTGACTACGGAAACGTTCAATTGCGTCTTTGTCTGTTGGAAACTCGTGAGCGGGTAGCAAATTGATGCTAGCAACTTCTTCTAATGTTCTTTGTGTATCCACATCGAAGGTACGCAGACTGTCAATTTCATCATCAAAGAAATCAATACGAAAGGGCAGTGAACTCCCCATTGGGAACAAATCAAGCAAAGCGCCGCGGGTTGCATACTCACCGTGTTCTAACACTTGCTCTACATGACGATAGCCTGCTTTATCCAATTCATCACGTAAATTGTCACGTGATAATTTGTCACCTTTTGACATGACGAGCGCATGGCTCGTTAAGAAATCAGGTGGGCAGACTTTTTGCATCAAGGTATTAACAGGAAGAATTAAAGCCCCTTTTTGCAAAGAAGATAGACGGTAAAGTGTTGATAAACGATGAGAAATGATTTCTTGGTGCGGGGAGAAATTATCATAAGGCAATGTTTCCCAATCAGAAAGCGTCTCTACAGGGTGATGTGTAAACTGTTGAATTTCATCTCGTAAGCGTAATGCATTTTGCATATCTCGCGTCACAATGACAACAGGCCCGTGATGACGTTGTATCATTTCTCCACATTCAAGTGCACCAGCCGCCCCAATAAGGCAACCTAAATGGCGAACATCGCCACTACGACTAGGGAGTTCATAACGAAATTTTGAGGACATAGAAATCTTTGGTATCTCACAGCGATTAGTTAGCAGTTAAATAAGCATCAGAACAATAATAGACAGTCTTTAGATAATTAACACTTAAATAAATTAACCGATAGTTAAACTATAAAATTAACAGTAAAACAACTCATTTCAGCCTGTAATTTGTCTGAAATTCAGACAAAAAAGGGTTGAAAGCAGAAAAAAAACCGTTGAGTGGTTCCATTCATCAATCGTAGCCTTTATTATCGCTGAACACTTCGCTTTGGCAACAGGGGCATTAAAGATTTCATGCACCAATCTGTCTCATTATTTATAGGTCTGCGCTATTTGCGTGGGCGCGCAGCGGATAAATTTGGGCGCTTTGTTTCCAGTTTATCGGCTATTGGTATCACTCTGGGTGTCATGGCTTTAATTACGGTGACATCCGTGATGAATGGTTTCGAACGATCGCTACAAGATAGCATACTTGCCTATATGCCGCAGGCTATTTTAACATCGGCATCTGGAAATATTGACCCAGCAAAACACCCTATTACAGGCTTGCAACACTTACAAGGCGTGAGCCGTATTGCGCCCATCGTTCAGTCCGACGTGGTACTACAAAGTCGCACAAATGTTGGTGTAGGGGTAATGGCGGGTATCGAACCTGATGCTGACTCTCTGCTACTAGATAAACTTATTAGCGGTAATAGGAGTGACCTCAAAGAAGGAAGCTACCATGTTTTTTTAGGGAGTAAATTAGCAGACACATTGGGTGTGAAACGAGGTGATGATGTCCGTTTAATTATTCCAGGTGTTAGCCAACTGACTCCGATGGGGCGTATTCCAAGCCAGCGTTTATTTACGGTTGCGGGTATTTTCCAAACAAATGGTGAAGCTGATACTAGCGAATTGATTGTTGCTGCTCAAGATGCAGCGAGAATGCTGCGTTATCCCACAGGGAATATCACGGGGTGGCGATTGTATTTAAATGAACCATTGAAAGTTGACACACTCAGTAAGCAGGTTTTGCCTGATGGGCTCGTGTGGACAGACTGGCGTGAACGCAAAGGGGAGTTTTTCCAAGCGGTTCGCATGGAAAAAAATATGATGGGCTTGCTCTTGAGCCTAATTATTGCTGTTGCAGCCTTTAATATCATCACCTCACTTTCTTTGCTTGTCATGGAGAAACAAGGTGAAGTGGCAATTTTAAAAACGCTGGGCTTAAAGCGTTGGCGTATTTTGGCAATATTTATGATCCAAGGTGCAGGCGCTGGCATTATTGGTACGTTGATTGGAACGGTTTTAGGGACGCTTTTATCAAGCCAACTCAATGTCATTATGCCGTTAATTGGGTTATTACCCAAAGGGGTTTCTTTGCCAATTGTACTTGATTATTCAGGTATTTTAATTATTGCAGTTTCTGCGATGCTTATTTCACTGCTTGCGACGCTTTATCCTTCTTGGCGTGCAGCAGCAGTTCAACCTGCTGAGGCTTTACGTTATGAATAAACAACCACTTCTTGTCTGTGAAAATTTAAGTAAAACCTATCAAGAAGGTTCATTGTCGACGCAAGTGTTGAAAAATGTCAGTTTCTCTATGGGGCAAGGGGAAATGATGGCGATTGTCGGTAGTTCAGGTTCAGGGAAAAGTACGTTATTACATTTATTGGGTGGGTTAGATACGCCATCAGAAGGTAATGTGATTTTTCGTGGCCAACATATTAATCAATTGTCCTCTGATGAACGTGCAGCTATTCGTAATAAAGATTTAGGCTTTATTTATCAGTTTCACCACCTTTTACCTGATTTTACTGCACTTGAGAACGTAGCAATGCCATTGTTGATTGGCGCGACAGCAAAAGAGACTGCATTTACTAAAGCGAAAGAAATGCTCAAAGCCGTGGGGCTAGAACATCGTGCAGATCACCGCCCTTCCGAGTTATCTGGCGGTGAGCGTCAACGTGTTGCGATTGCAAGGGCGCTGGTGAATGAACCTGCGTTGGTATTAGCGGATGAGCCGACTGGGAATCTCGATTTACGCAATGCAGATGCCATTTTTGAGCTATTAGGCGAATTGAATCGCACGCAACGCACGGCATTTTTGGTGGTAACCCATGATATGACGCTTGCTCGTCGGTTATCTCGTCAATTAGAAATGCGTGATGGCCATTTACAGCAGGAAATCACGTTGGGGGCGCGGTAATGTTTAAGTTACCTCTTACACTCCTTGCGGCGATACGCTTTAGCCGCGGGCGTCGGCGTACAGGCATGGTATCTTTGGTGTCGATAGTCTCAACATTAGGGATTGTACTGGGTGTTGCGGTGCTTATTATCGGTCTCAGTGCCATGAATGGTTTTGAGCGCGAATTGAATAATCGCGTGCTATCCGTGGTACCTCATGGGCAAATTTATGCAGTAAAACCGCCGTATAAAGATTGGGATTTTGCTGAGCAGGTTATTCGTAAAACACCGGGTGTTGAAGGCGTTAGTCCGTACGTGAATTTCACGGGGTTGCTTGAGCGCGGTGCAAACTTAAAGGCGATTCAAGTGATGGGGGTTTCCCCAGAAACACAGTCACAGGTTAGTGCATTACCGCAATTTGTTTTGAATGATGCTTGGAAAGATTTTGCTGCTGGTAATCAATCGATTATTTTAGGTCAAGGTGTTGCTGACGCATTGAATGTGAAGCAAGGGGATTGGGTGACCATCATGATCCCCAATACTGATGAAAGCTTAAAAATTCAACAACCTAAACGTATACGTGTGCAAGTTGCGGGTATTTTTAAACTCAGTGGGTTACTTGATCACCAATTAGCGTTAGTACCATTAGTGGATGCTCAGCAATATCTGGATTACGGTGATGGCATTAGTGGCTTTGAAATTAAAGCAGAAAATCCTTTTGAGGCGGATAAAGTTGTCTATGATGCTGGCCTAAAGACAATGCACCACGTTATTGTGAAAAGTTGGATTGGTGATTATGGCTATATGTACAATGATATCCAAATGGTACGCAGTATTATGTACTTAGCGATGATTTTAGTGATTGGCGTGGCATGCTTTAATATTGTATCAACGTTAGTTATGGCGGTTAAAGATAAAAGCAGCGATATTGCGGTATTACGGACCCTCGGAGCGAAGGACGGGCAAATTCGTGCCATTTTCTTATGGTATGGCTTGCTTGGCGGTTTAGTGGGTTCATTGATTGGCGTAGTGCTTGGTGTTTTGGTGTCAGTTAATTTAACGGGTATTATCAAAGGGTTAGAAGTTGTTTTAGGGCATCCAATTCTTTCTGGGGATGTGTATTTTATCGATTTCCTGCCTTCTGAATTGCATGTTATGGATGTGGTGTATGTATTAATCACTACAATTATTTTAAGCTTATTAGCAAGCTGGTATCCTGCACGCCGTGCAAGTAAATTAGACCCGGCTCGTATTTTAAGCGGCCAGTAATTCTATAATAGACGCCAAGGTATCTTTCTCATCAAGATGATGCTACTTGGCGTTTTTTTATTTTTTCTCTAAAAACATTTGCTTATAGCTGCGTTTTTCAATCATTTCTTCAGTAAAACCATACCTTTTTGCGAGCAACATTAATTTTTGATAATAGTGCCCAAGTAGGCTTTCATCATCCGTCATAATGGCAAATTCAGCAAACCAACCGATGCCGTCAAGGTGGTCTACCGTAATGTGCACATCCTCAAGAAAATAGATGCTACGGACTTTCGTCGTCGTTAAATGACAATGATAGCCCAAAGTAACTAGCATATTTTGTACGTGTTGGCAGTCATCGATATTAATGGCTTTGCATTCTGAAGACGAAGGGCCTTTGACTATCCACAGTTTGATTCCAGAAGGGATCATTTCACGGACACACATACTGATATTATTATTTACAAGAGGCTGGTGAGTACTTTCATAGAAATAGTCTGTTTCTGAATTATTCTCTGTGAAAGGTTCTGCGTGGTCGGTTTTTATTTTTTGCAGGAATACCGCGTGATCTGCTAAGCGAAACTTAATTTCAGCTTCATATTTACCGATAAAATGCTCGCTCATATTAACGTCCTTATTGTGCCATCAAATTATTTAGGCGTGATCGTAGCACAACGGGAACAACGATATCGCGTTAAATGTGTACTAGCAAATTAATTGATGCCGATTATTCGTATCGTATGAAAAACAGGCACAACAAGGATAAAGGAAAAATTACTTTTTCGTCATTTTGTCTAAGTAGCCCATGACAAAGGCTGATAACACAAAAGTCAGGTGGATAATGACATACCACATGAGTTTGTCATTTTCGACACTTTTTAAATCCATAAAGATTTTGAGTAAGTGGATAGATGAGATCGCCACAATTGAAGCAGCAACTTTATTTTTTAGGGAGGAGGCATCCATTTTGCCTAACCAACCCAGTTTTTCGCTGCTATCAGGAATATCCATCTGAGAAACAAAGTTCTCATAACCTGAAAACATCACCATTACTAATAGACCACCAACTAATGCCATATCAATCAATGAGAGCAGCGTAAGGATTAAGTCTGCTTCAGGGATGGATAATATGTTAGGTAGAATATGGTAGAGCTCTTGGAAGAACTTAATCGTTAAAGCTAATAATGTCAGTGACAACCCAAAATAGATAGGCGCTAAGATCCAACGCGAAGCATACATTGCTCTTTCGAAAAACTTTTCCATGAAACCCCTTTAAATGGTGAATAATCATCGCAGTAAATCTGCGGGATGTATTCTAACTGTATGGGGTACTATCAAGAAAGTTTTTTTTATTGTTTTACGATTGTGCGATTTTCGTGGCGCAATTATGAATAAATGATGAAATTTTTATGATAAAAAGGTGACAAAATCGATACCCTCGATATTTTTATTTGCATTCAACTGCATGATGCGCTCTAGTATATTAATGTTTAAATAATATAGAAAAGTGGTGTATTAACAGCGATAGAGAACAAATTTAATTATCTGAGTTGTTATACATTGGTTGCATGGATGAAGGGAAGTTTTCGATGTTGCGATATCGTCATAGATTAAAAAAAGCTCGTAAAAATAAATGTGTACGCCGCCAGCGACTTCGCAACCGGTCTTTTTATATAGATAACAGACTAAATGATATGAAAAAAGTGAACATTGTTGTATTAACTGGTGCAGGTATTTCGGCTGAGTCAGGTATTCAAACATTCCGCTCTGCGGATGGATTATGGGAAGAACACCGTGTTGAAGATGTAGCGACACCTGAAGGCTTCGAACGGGATCCGCAATTAGTGCAACGTTTTTATAATGAAAGGCGTAAACAACTTCAACAGGAAAATATCAAACCCAATGCGGCACATTTTGCGTTAGCGCAACTGGAAGAGTTACTGGGTGACCATTTTTTGTTGATCACACAAAACATTGATAATTTACATGAAAGAGCGGGAAGTAAACGCATAGTCCATATGCATGGTGAATTATTAAAAGTACGTTGTAATTGGTCCAATCAAGTATTGGAATGGAAAGGGGATTTAACGGTAGAAGACCGTTGCCATTGCTGCCAATTTCCTCAACCATTACGACCACATATTGTATGGTTTGGTGAAATGCCTATTGGTATGGATTATATTTATCAGTCCCTTGAAAGTGCAACAATTTTTATTTCTATTGGGACATCTGGGCATGTATACCCAGCAGCGGGTTTTGTCCATGAGGCAAAATTGCATGGTGCTCATACTGTTGAGCTAAACTTAGAGCCAAGCCAAGTCGAAAGTGAATTCGATGAAAAACATTACGGTTTGGCAAGTCAGGTGGTGGTGGAGTATATAAACCAGTTGATAATGGAATTACAGGTTAAAGACACCGCGCAGTAAGCATTAAGGGAAACGAAGTTTCCCTTTTGAGGTTGTTGACAAAGCAGGATAAAAGCGTCGTTTTTCCTGCTTTGTGTTATCAGCTGAAAATCAATAAATTGATTTTCCTAATTTATTTTCAAAACCTATCCAACCTGCAGTCAAACCTAATCGGTTTGTCAGCAGTCTGAAGGGAAACGATGTTTCCCTTTTCAGATTTTTTATAAAAATCAGTTAAACATTTTCATCCATCATGGCTGGCATCGTGATTTCTTTCACACATGTAGCATTGCTGGTGCTGAGTATAAAACGCACAGCATTAACCACATCCTGTAGGGGAATCAATTGACCTCCACTTTGTTCAATAACATCATCTACAGGCAAAGACAGCGGGTATTCAGTCGCTAAATAGCCTAAGTTCAGTATTGAAATCGCAATTTTGTCTTCTCTTAAAGTTTCCCTTAATGACTGAACAATACCTCTTAATGCATATTTAGTGGCAGAAAAGGTAACCTCTTTTCCTTTATGGTTATCTAATCCCCAGGTTGAGCCAATTAAAATAATTTTGCTATTTTTTGCTAAACGTAAGTTGGGTAATAATGCTTTTAAATTGAGCAAGCAAGCACTGATATTAGTTTGGATCATATTCAGTATTTCAATATCTTCACTTGTTTCAAATTGATATTCATCACTAAACGCTAACTTTTCCCAGATACCAACATTATAAATTAAGGTATTAATAGGTTGCTGCTTAATGGTATTTTTAATTATGTTAGCGGACTGGTTATCACTTAAATCTGCTTGGATCCAATAAAAGTTGCTCTGTTCGAATGGTGGTTTTGAGCGTGAAACGCCATAAATAACATCACTAGGGCAAGGTACACCTTCAACAAGCGCTTTACCTAAACCTTTGCTAACACCATAAATTAAACAAGTATTTGACATAATATCCTTAATTACCCAGAAACAAATTAATGTTGTTTATTTGCTAAATGATAAGCAAATAATTATTTACCTTGTATAGCACAGTTGTTTAAAAAAATAATTGGTTAATAATGCAGTTGTTGGTTAATAGTTAACTTAATTTGACGCTTTAGGTAAGGAAAAATAACAGATTACCGACGAGGTAATACACATTGAGTATTATCCTTATTATTTATGGGCTCTTTTGTGGGCAAAATGCAAACTGCTATATAAAATGTGTGAATTAAATATAATTTACGCATTATGCTAAAAAAGCACCAGCAATAACCGCAAAGCTGATTTGAAACAATAATTGGATCTGTGATCTTTCCCATAATATGGCTATTGATATTTTAGGGGGATGGGTATGGACAAACTCTTGGAGCGGTTTTTTGAATATACTGCTTTTGATACACAATCAAAACTAAACGCAAAAACAGTACCTAGTAGCACAGGCCAGCTAAAATTTGCCCGAGCACTAGCTAAAGAACTGAATGAATTAGGATTTGATCAGGTGACGTTAACTGATCAAGGTTGTTTGATGGCCTTTTTGCCATCGAACGTTGATTGGGATGTTCCTACTATTGGTTTTATTTCTCATTTAGACACAGCGCCTGATTTTTCGGGTAAAAATGTTTGCCCACAAGTTTTAGAAAACTATCGTGGTGGTGATATTGCACTAGGTATTGGTGACGAAGTCTTATCGCCAGTCATGTTCCCTGTATTACATGAAATGATTGGCAAAACACTGATAATGACTGATGGTAAAACATTATTAGGTGCGGATGATAAGGCGGGGATCGCTGAAATTATCACAGCTTTGGTACGTTTAAAGGGCAATAAAATCCCACATGGGAAAATATGCTTAGCATTTACCCCTGATGAGGAAATTGGCCGTGGTGCCCGTCATATTGATTTTAAGCAGTTTGATGCTTTGTGGGCTTATACCGTTGATGGAGGCGGTGTAGGGGAATTAGAGTATGAAAATTTCAATGCGGCAAACGTAGGTATCAAAATTGTTGGCAATAATACCCATCCTGGTAATGCAAAAGGGGTAATGGTAAATGCGCTCAATTTAGCTAACCGCATTCATTCCATGTTACCTGCGGATGAAGTGCCTGAAAATACAGATGGTTATGAAGGTTTTTATCATCTTACTTCCATAAAAGGGACGGTAGAAAAGGCAGAATTAAACTATATTATTCGTGATTTTGATCTCGCCAGTTTTGAAGCGAGAAAGAAAAATATTATTCGCATTGCTGAAAAGGTTGGAGAAAACCTTCACCCAAGTTGCTATATTGAGCTGACATTAGATGACACTTACTACAACATGCAAAGAGAGGTGATGAAATATCCCCATGTTGTTGAGTTAGCAAAACAGGCCATGATTGATTGTGGCATTGAACCTGTTGTTCAGCCAATACGTGGTGGAACGGACGGTGCCCAGCTTTCCCATCGTGGCTTACCTTGTCCAAATATTTTCACTGGGGGATATAACTTCCATAGTAAACATGAGTTTATCACCCAAGAGGGCATGGAACAGGCGGTAGACGTTATTATGCGAATCGCTGAATTAACAGCAATTCATGCTCGTCAGCCATAAACCATTTATCTAAAGAAGCACACTTAAAATTTATTAGAGTGTGCTTCACGGATTTATTGGAATAATACAGAAATACCACTCAGCGCCAAAAGTATCCCCATCACTAAGTTAAACCTTCTTAATATGTGAGGTTGTGATAATTTTTCACGTAATTGGTGACCGAATAAAGCCCAAATCGCAACACAAGGCCAATTTATCAAGGCAAAGACCACTGAGACTAAGAATATTGAAAAATAGGGTTCCACAGTGTTGGTATACATCGCCATACCTCCAATTGCCATGATCCAAGCTTTTGGGTTTATCCATTGAAAAAGCGCAGCTTCTATGAAAGTTAATGGCTTATTTTTTTTATTATTCGCTTTGGTCATAGCGTGACTAATTGCTGTTTTCCATGCTAACCAAAGCAAATAGACAATACCGAAATATTTCAAAATGGCGTATAGCAACGGTGAAGATTGAATGATGGTCCCCATACCTAAGCCGACAGCGAGTAACATAATAAAAAAGCCACATGAAACGCCAATGCTATGGGGAATAGTCCGTTTAAATCCAAAATTAACACCTGAGGTAAGTAACATAACGTTATTGGGGCCAGGAGTAATTGATGTAGCAAATGAGAATATTGATAAAGCTAAAAAAACTTCTATATTCATGATGTTATATGCTTGTGTGGGGTATATAGATTAAGTTTATATTGTAAGTCTGCAAAGGAAGTTAGTTGTTAATTTAAAGTATTGTAGAAATGAATTTTGAAAATGCTTTATCTATGAATGCCATTTTTGGTGGTAATAGGCGAAATAATGACGATTTATTAGCGATAAAATAGGCAATAAAGCCCATTAAATAGTGGTAAGTAAATAAAAGTGGTTTTATGACTGGCTTTTTCCAGCAGGGAGAGCGTATTTTTTTGAAGTAATATTTCTTATTTACAGAACTACAAGCCCATCATTTTAGGATGAGCTTGTATATTATTTAGATGTTATTTTTAATAAAGCGAATTAGTCATCAAAATACCAATAACCATTATTCACTAAGGCTGTCATAAGAGCGATAAAATTGACATCATCAATAGCTTCACCCAGAGTTTGGCTACTAACGGAATCATAACGACATAAGCTGTCTGCTGCTTCATAGCAGGTGGTTTCTAAACATTCACCATTTACGAAGAATTGGTCGCCGACACGTAATGCTCTAAGACCGTTAAGTTTATATAAAGTCTCTTGCTGTGTTTTTAGTAAATCATAGATTTCATCGTGTTCGTAAGGCGGTTCTGGTGGTGCAAGATCTAATTCATGGCGTGATTGAGAAATAAACTCACCTAACCACTGACGAAACAAATCAGGGTCGTTAATCAGTGATTCCATCATTTCACGCAATTTGATTTGCTCACCCTGTAGAATCTCAGCAGGGTTATCACGGAACGATAAATCAGGGTCACTATAACGATAACTGCCTAAATCATTAGAAATTAAATGGTCAGCAAAGCTGCTCATCAGTTCGCGTGTATTGGGTGCTCGGAAACCAACAGAGTAGTTTAATGAGGGCTCAATAGCATAGCCTTCGTGTGGGAATCCAGGTGGGATATATAGGATATCACCTGGCTCCATTTCTTCATCAATGATAGCGTCAAAAGGCTGCACTTGCAGAAGGTCAGGATGAGGACAATGTTGTTTCATTGGGATTTTTTCCCCAACGCGCCAACGACGACGACCTTCTCCTTGAATAATAAATACGTCGTATTGATCAAGATGAGGGCCAACACCGCCACCAGGTACGGAATAAGAAATCATCAAGTCATCCATACGCCAGTCGGATAAGACACGAAATGGCTTCATTAAGGCGGCACTTGGATGATGCCAATGATCCACAGCTTGCACTAAAATAGACCAGTTTTCTTCACCGAGGTGATCATAACTTTCAAATGGCCCATGGCCGACTTGCCAAACTCCCTCTTTATGGCTGACTAAACGGCTATCAACCTCATCTTCCATCGCTAAACCAGCAAGTTCGTCTGGTGAGATAGGATCAATAAAACGCGCAAACCCTTTTTTGATAAGCAGTGGGCGCTTCTGCCAGTGACTGTCGAGAAAACTCTGCCAGTCAAGATTGAGTGTATAGTCCATCTTATTGTCCCTAGGAGCTGTTGAGCTTTCCTGATAACTTTTACAATGTCTAGATTAGTATGACTGTTCTAGTCTTAATAACCAAAGTAAGGCTTATTTTTCTATATCGATCTTATCTTAAATAAGTGAGAACTGTGTGATGATTTTGATTGAAAAAACACTATCAAAATATAACAGCTTCGCGTAAAAAACCTCTTAAATAGTATACCTGAAATGGTTTGCAAAGTAGGGAAGAAACGGATTCACATCACATATTAACTATCTTCAATCATAGATTGCTGTCGAAATGTGACGGCTAATCGTGCCCCACCGAGAGGGCTATCACAAATAGTGATTTCCCCATCATATTGATCAATGATATCCACTGCGATAGATAACCCTAATCCTTGGCCTGGTCGAAGTGTATCTGCACGTTGCCCACGAACGAAAATGAGGCTACGTTTGCTTTCAGGAACACCTGGGCCATCGTCGTCCACAATTAATGTTAGGCTGTCTTGTTCAACAATGGCGGTCACTTCAACAAACTCCAAACAATATTTGCAGGCGTTCTCCATAATATTACCCATTACTTCCATAAAATCATTAGGTTGACCTAACCAAGTTACTTCAGGGGAAATATCGACAGTAATAGAAACGCCTTTATGTTGATAAACTTTGTGTAATGCGCTTGCTAAGCTATCTAATATTGATGGAACAGATGAAATTTCTCTAAGCATCAGGTTTTCATCACCTTGTGTCGATGCACGATGCAAGTAATAACCGACTTGTTGTGAAATTCGGCCAATTTGTTCCAGCATGATGGGCTCAGCTTGGTCGATGTTCATTTGTTTACCTGAACGAAGTAAGCGCAACGTGGACTGTAAAACGGCAAGTGGTGTTTTCAAACTATGGGTTAAATCAGATAAAGTGGTGCGGTATTTGCTATAGCGTTTTCGTTCGTTAGTTAACAAAATATTCAAATTACGCACTAATCCTCTAAGCTCTGAAGGTGGGTTTTCATCTAGGGTATCCCTTTCGCCTTTTTCAAGACTACTTAGCTGAGAAACTAAGGACTTGATGGGGCGCAAGCTCCAATAGGCGGCGAGCCACAGTAAAGGAATCACTAAAATTAAGTTAGCGAGCAATACATAACCAAACCATTCCCATACTAACCCTGTGTTTTGTAAATCCTGTGGTAATGTATCGACAACAACAATAGTTAAAGGAGGTAGGTTTTCTCCAGCGGCATACTGGTTAACGGAAACGGAGTGAGTAAGCGGCTCATCATCACTTTCCATTTTATCCAACTTGTTGTTGTATTCTGGATTGTCATCAAGGAGTTGGCGGGTTTCACGAATATCGGTATCAATTTCGTATAAACCTTCTTTTTTTAACCAATCATTGCGGATCAAGCGCTCAACACTAGGTACATCACGCTGGCGCCATAATACTTGCCCTTGATCATCGTAAATAATGATTAATGTAGGGTTATTTAACGTGAAATTTGGAGGAACACGAATATCAATTTTATCGTTTTGCCACTGAGCCAGACTATAAATTAGGTTACTTTGGCTTCGTAGTAGGGTATAAGTGGTTTTATCGAAACTGATTAAATAACCAAGTATTGCCACAATGCCA
Source organism: Providencia vermicola (assembly GCF_020381325.1). Lineage (GTDB taxonomy): Bacteria > Pseudomonadota > Gammaproteobacteria > Enterobacterales > Enterobacteriaceae > Providencia > Providencia vermicola. The sequence goes on along the minus strand of NZ_JAGSPI010000003.1, from coordinate 183,990 downwards.
TAGGACAGTGTTAACGCAAGGATAACAGCAGACGTTGCGCACAAAAAACGAGCACGTAACGAAAGCGGTTTAACTTTAAATTTGCTTAGCCACATGTTAGCCATTCACATCAAAACGGTAGCCTTGGCCACGAACCGTCACGATAACTTCATCACTATGAAATTGTTGGATTTTCTTTCTTAATCTTCCCATTAAAACATCAATGGTATGGCTTTCTCTAAGCTCTGCGTCTGGATAAAGTTGGCGCATTAATGAATCTTTGCTAACAACCTTACCATTATTGCGTAATAAGGTTTCAATAATAGTATATTCAAAAGCGGTGAGTTTAACGGCTTCACCATTTACGGTGAATTCTTTACGAGATAGGTCAATAACAAAGTTGTTTAACTCCAATACTTGAGAGGCTAACCCGCTGTTTCTGCGCATTAGTGCTTGCATGCGAGCGACAAGCTCTTCTAATTGGAATGGTTTGGTGACGTAGTCATCTGCTCCGCTATTTAATGCTTGGACTTTTTCTTGCCAACTTTCACGGGCGGTTAGCACTAGGAGGGGGATATTCACATGATTATTACGCCAACGTTTGATCATAGATAGGCCATCTTCATCGGGTAAGCCTAAATCGACAACGGCGATGTCTGGGCAGCTTTCATGCAAAAAGTAATCAGCTTCTTTTGCGTCCTCAGCTGAATCAACCTGATGACCCAGTTCTTTAAGTTGAACTGTTAAGTGATGGCGAAGTAACGCATTGTCTTCGACGATAAGAATACGCATCTGAAACCCTCATAGTAAAAATAAAGTGCTTACCGAGATAATCGTGCACTAGAAACGTCATGGTAAAAAGAGATCTCAGCCACGACAAGGGATTAAGTAAATATAAGTCAAACAAAGCAAAAAAAAAGCGGTTTTTTTCGAGTGATTAGACTGTTTAGGGGTATCTATGGTTCATATAGAAACAGAGTTGATAAAAAAAGGCGGCACATTGGCCGCCTGATTAAATCAACTAAGATTATTTTAGTTCATCAATAAAAGTGACAGCGTAACCAATGTAGTTAGCGGGTGTCATTGCTTTTAAGCGCACTTTTTCGTGCTCTGGTAACTCTAAACCATCAATAAACTGTTTCATGCCTTCAGCGGTAACACGCTTACCACGCGTTAATTCTTTTAGTTTTTCATACGGTTTTTCGATACCATAGCGGCGCATAACAGTTTGAATAGGCTCCGCTAACACTTCCCAATTTTGGTCTAACTCGTCCAGTAAGTGCTGTTCGTTGACTTCCAGCTTGTTTAAGCCTTTCATAGTAGATTGATAGGCAATTAAGGCATAACCTAAGCCAACACCCAAGTTACGTAGTACAGTTGAATCCGTTAGGTCACGTTGCCAGCGGGAAACAGGCAGTTTGCTCGCTAAATGACCTAAAACAGCATTTGCTAAACCTAAGTTACCTTCGGAGTTTTCGAAGTCGATAGGGTTAACTTTGTGTGGCATGGTGGAAGAGCCGATTTCGCCAGCGATAGTTTTTTGTTTAAAGTGATTTAATGCGACATATCCCCAAATATCACGGTCGAAATCTAACACAATTGTGTTAAAACGTGCGACACAATCAAAGAGCTCAGCAATGTAATCATGTGGTTCAATTTGCGTTGTGAATGGGTTCCACTGAATGCCTAATGAAGTCACAAACGTTTCGCTAAATTCGTGCCAGTTCACTTCAGGGTAAGCAACCATGTGCGCATTATAGTTACCCACTGCACCGTTAATTTTACCTAAAATTTCAACATGTTGTAGTTGACGGAATTGACGTTCTAAACGGTAAGCAACGTTGGCAAATTCTTTACCAATGGTTGATGGTGTTGCAGGTTGGCCGTGAGTACGAGAGAGTAATGGCAGATCGCGGTATTCATGCGCCATTGCTTTTACTTTATCAATAATTTGACGCCATTGAGGTAAAAGCACCTCTTCACGTGCTGTTTTTAGCATCAATGCATGAGAAAGGTTATTGATATCTTCTGATGTACATGCAAAGTGAATGAATTCAGAAACCGCATGTAGGGCAGGAATGTGTTCTACTTTTTCTTTGAGAAAATACTCAACGGCTTTAACATCGTGGTTGGTTGTGCGTTCAATTTCTTTAATCCGCATTGCGTCTTTTTCGCAGAAGTTCGCAACAATTTCATCTAAGTAAGCGATTGCGTCAGCGTCAAATGAAGGAACTTCTTTGATTTGAGCGGTTGCAGCCAGTTTTTGCAGCCAGCGAACTTCAACTTGCACGCGAAATTTCAGTAAGCCAAACTCACTAAAAATAGTGCGTAAAGCGCTGACTTTATCACCGTAACGGCCGTCAATCGGGGATACAGCGGTCAGTGAGGATAATTCCATTGGTAGCAACTCCAGATTTAAAGGTGAGACAAAATTTCTTTCGCCTGATTTGCCAGACGATTACGAGAAAACATAAGTTGGATGCGACTTCCACCCACTTGCTGCCAAAGTACTGCGGAACGAATACCTGCCAGCAAAATTGCGCGAACTTTAGCCTGAACTAAGGTGTTTTTCAGAATGTCAGGGGAACCCGTTACTTGAATGCGTGGGCCAGCAGGGCTGACGACATCAACATAGATTCCTGCTAATGCATTAAACACACCTTCAGAAAGAGGTTCAAAATAGCTCGCTTGGCGCTCAAATTGCTCAATACGCTGCCCAAGCTTATTCATCGCCTCATCGTCTTTATTTAGACGACGCTCAAGGGCCATCATGCTCAGCATATAACGCGTCATCTCGGCGGATAAACCACTATTACCACCTGTTAGCATGCCTAACATTGCACCTAAACCTGTTTTGAGATTAGCAGGGGCATTACCATACACATCTAACGTGGAGCTTGGGTTCATGTTGGTCAGGCTATTGACCATTGTTTCGGCATCGCTATCAAGGCATGTGCCTTCGTGGGCCAGCTTTTGAACCATAGCACCTGCTTGGCAGATCCCCGCTAAGGCAAGCGTAATGTCGTAATAATTTTTCGCCACAACTACTCCTGAATACGCGCTTCAATAATGCCGCCACCAAGGCAGACTTCGTCAATATAGAACACGGCAGATTGCCCTGGGGTGACAGCAGCAACTGGGTAATCAAATGTGACTTCGATTCGCTCTGCATCAATAGGCGTAATTATACAAGGGATATCCCCTTGACGGTAACGCGTTTTGACCACACAGCGCAATGGTTGGGTTAACGTTTTTCTATCAACCCAGTGTAATTGCTGCGCAATCAAGCCGATAGACATCAACCGTGGATGTTCATGGCCTTGTGCAACAATTAATATATTATTTTCAACATCTTTATCGACAACATACCAAGGTTCTTCTGAACCTTCTTTCGTTCCACCAATACCTAAACCCTTGCGTTGCCCTAATGTGTGATACATCAGGCCTTCATGTTGACCAATTGTTTCACCATCAACCGTGACAATCGGACCTGGTTGAGCAGGAAGGTAACGACCGAGGAAGTCGCGGAATTTACGTTCACCAATAAAGCAAATACCTGTTGAGTCTTTTTTCTTTGCGGTGATTAAACCGATTTCTTCAGCAATGCGGCGGACTTCAGGCTTTTCAAGCTCACCGACAGGGAACAGGCTTTTTGCCACTTGTTCATGACTGAGTGTATACAGGAAATAGCTTTGGTCTTTATTACCATCTAAACCACGGAGTAACTGGCTTTTTCCGTCGACATCACGGCGGCGTACATAGTGGCCTGTTGCAATATAATCTGCCCCTAAATCTTCAGCGGCAAATTCTAAGAAGGCTTTAAATTTGATTTCTTTGTTACACAGGATGTCAGGGTTTGGCGTGCGGCCCGCTTTGTATTCGGTTAAAAAATGTTCGAATACATTATCCCAATACTCTGCGGCAAAGTTGATGGTGTGTAACTCGATGCCGAGTTTATCACACACAGCTTGCGCATCAGCAAGGTCAGTTGCAGCGGAGCAATATTCCGTATCGTCATCTTCTTCCCAGTTCTTCATAAACAGGCCAGCTACCTGATATCCTTGCTGCTGCAGCAAATAGGCGGATACGGATGAGTCAACACCACCGGACATACCGACGATGACTTTTTTCTGGCTGTTATCTGACATGGTACTGTTATTTGACATGGAAATAGTCTCACTGCGGAAAAATCAAGCCCCATACTTTAGCATGTTGACCCCTTGTTGCACCAGCGTTAGAGAGAATATTATTGCTTGGTGACAATTTCACCAAGCAAAGGGAGGTTATTGGTAGTGAGAGCCATAAGATGAAAGAATATCTAGAGGGTAATTATTCCCAGTTTGGAAGCAACGCAGACTTTCAGCGACTAAAGGAGAGCGCAGGCAGTCACTTTCTAAAATATCTTGCGCAGTTACCCAGTGGCAACAAGCAATATCACTGTCTTGCGGTTGAGTTTCACAAATCGCAGGAAGTTCGACAGCAAATAAAAAACGAATAAATTGCGTGCTATCAGGTGCAATCCATTGATGGATTTGAATTAATTGAGTTGGCGTCGCTTGTATGCCTGTTTCTTCAAGTAACTCACGTTCAGCAGCTTGTAAGAGAGTTTCATTAGCCTCTAAGTGGCCTGCAGGCTGGTTCCAAGTGGGTTTATCATTAATCCACTCTTCGACGACTAGAAATTTGCCTTCAGCATGCACAACTGTTGCGACAGTGACATTGGGTTTAAACAACATTGACCTCCATCCATTCACCTACTGATAAATTCCCTAAATCAAATTCACCCATTTGATAGCGAATTAAGCGCAGCGTTGGGAATCCAATATTTGCCGTCATACGACGCACTTGTCGATTACGGCCTTCGTATAATGTAATTTTAAGCCAACTTGTTGGAATATTTCTGCGTTCTCTAATTGGCGGATTGCGAGGCCACAGCCATTTAGGTTCATCGACTAACTCAATACCTGCGGGAAGTGTCGGGCCATCATTTAACGTCAGCCCTTGGCGAAATCGTGCCAATGCACTTTCATCAGGGATACCCTCTACTTGAGCATAGTATATTTTCCCTGTTTTTTTCTGAGGTTGTGTCAAACGCGCTTGTAATTTTCCATCGTTGGTCAAAATTAATAAACCTTCACTGTCTCTATCAAGGCGACCCGCAGCATAAACATCCGTAATAGGAATATAGTTTTTTAGGGTGTCGCGGCCTTGTTCGTCAGTAAACTGCGGCAATACATCAAAGGGTTTGTTAAACAGAATAACTTTGCGTGGTGTTTGTATAGTGGTTGTTTTAGCGAGCGTTCGCTTGCTCCGATATTTTAAATCAGTCGGTTGTTGCAGTGTTTTGTTTTTTCTTTGCACTGATTTAGTGGTCGGCTTATTCATAATGACTCAATAATGGTTTGTTTATTCTGATTAATTTAATCGATATTTCCATGCCTTAGTGTAGGGGATTTGTCGATGAAATCCTAGGTGCTCAACGGTGATTGCGACTGCAATAATTAATTAACAACTTTAAAATCATTGAAAACAATAAAATCAATTTTTCATTTAAAAATAAGCACATATCGCATAATTGTAATGGTGATAGTGTGAGCGAAACGTATTTTTAATGGGCAGTATCTTGTTAGTATAAATTTTGCAAAAGAGGTGATTCGTTGGAGTAAGAACCTCAAGTACATCCTTTTTTATCAAAATTAATTTATTTATTAAAATAAGCAATAACTGAATTAATCTATTGATTTGAAAGTGGTTATCAATGCGTACCTCTTTAACTGATAAATGAGCTCAGTACGTTAAATGCGATCGTCATTGAAGCTTAGGTGAGTAATCATTGGCGTTCGACGCAGATTGAAGTAGTATTGACACGTCTCTTACAAAAAATTAACAAGCAAAATACGCAAGTGAAAGGAGAGGTTAATGGAAAGCAAAGTAGTAGTTCCGGCAGAAGGCGCTAAAATTACCATTGATGCAAAAGGCAAACTAAACGTTCCGAACAACCCAATTATCCCTTATATCGAAGGTGACGGCATTGGTGTTGATGTCACTCCAGCAATGTTAAAAGTGGTTGATGCGGCAGTTAAAAAAGCTTACAACGGTGAGCGCAAAATTTCTTGGATGGAAATTTACACTGGCGAAAAATCTACACAAATTTATGGTAAAGATGTTTGGTTACCAGAAGAAACTCTCGATTTAATCCGTGATTACCGCGTTTCAATTAAAGGTCCTTTAACAACTCCAGTTGGTGGTGGTATTCGTTCTTTGAACGTTGCACTACGTCAACAACTTGACCTGTACATCTGCTTACGTCCAGTACGTTATTACAAAGGCACACCAAGCCCAGTTAAACAGCCTGAACTGACCGATATGGTTATTTTCCGTGAAAACTCTGAAGATATCTACGCAGGGATTGAGTGGAAAGCAGGTAGCGCAGAAGCTGACAAAGTCATTAAATTCCTGAAAGATGAAATGGGCGTGACAAAAATCCGTTTCCCACAAGATTGTGGTATCGGTATCAAACCATGTTCAGAAGAAGGAACAAAACGTTTAGTTCGCGCGGCAATTGAATATGCAATTGATAATGGTCGTGATTCAGTGACTTTAGTTCATAAAGGCAACATTATGAAATTCACTGAAGGTGCGTTTAAAGATTGGGGTTACCAATTAGCACAAGAAGAATTCGGCGGCGAATTATTAGATGGCGGCCCATGGGTTAAAATTAAAAACCCTAAAACAGGCAAAGATATCATCGTTAAAGATGTGATTGCAGATGCATTCTTACAACAAATCCTGCTGCGCCCTGCGGAATATGATGTTATTGCGTGTATGAACCTAAACGGTGACTACATTTCTGATGCATTAGCAGCGCAAGTTGGTGGTATCGGTATTGCTCCAGGCGCTAACATTGGTTCTGAGTGCGCATTATTCGAAGCAACTCACGGTACTGCACCTAAATATGCAGGTCAGGACAAAGTAAACCCAGGTTCTATCATCCTTTCTGCTGAAATGATGCTGCGCCATATGGGTTGGACTGAAGCGGCTGACTTAATCGTTAAAGGTATGGAAGGCGCAATTGCGGCTAAAACTGTCACTTACGATTTCGAACGTCAGTTAGAAGGCGCTAAATTACTGAAATGTAGCGAATTCGGCGATGCAATGATCGCACACATGTAATTTATTACGTGTTGTGATTAAGAACGGGAGCCTAAGGGTTCCCGTTTTTTTATTGTGTTACATGTCAATGGTCATCCCAAATATCGCTAAATTTCATTGCTGGAGAGAAAATAATGTTTGAGCTAACAAAGATAACACAAGCAGATTGGGATTTTTTCAGGAAGCTATATACAGATGCTGAAATAATGCGGTTCGTTTCTGACCCATTAAGTGATGAACAAATCAAATATGCTTTTGAAAGCCGCCTACCAAAATGGGACTTGTCGTCTTCTCATTGGTTATGCCTAGTGATCAGAAGAAAAGTTGATGGAATTCCGATGGGGTTAACGGGTTTAATGATTGATCAAGAAAGCCGTGAGCTGGTGGCTGAAGTTGGTTACATGATAGCGAGTGAGTTTTCAGGTATGTCTTTGGCTACTGACTCATTGGCCGCTTTATTGGAACTCCCTGAATTATCCGCCATTTCACGGTATCAAGCCGTGGTTACGGATGGAAACACGGCATCAGTTAGCGTTCTAGAAAAAAATGGGTTTATCCTTACAGACGTTATTAAAGATAACTACACTATTGGAGGAGTTATGTTTGATGACTGTGTTTATACATTGGAAAGGTGAATGACGACAGTAAAAAGCCTTTCGGTAATTAATAGTCAAATTAGTGGGTCATTACACTACTGAGGCCTTTATTGGTATATAACTACCGAAAATCACCCTCACAGTTTAATTACTTCAATGATTGTGTGTTTACCTATTGCCTATAATAAATAGGAACACCTTGCAGGAGGGCAATATGCATATATTGAGATAATGACTACTGCTGCAGAGGTTTTTTCTCTAGGTTAAGGGAAAAATTCATTGCTCTTTTTTAAGGTCAATTAACGCAAGCATGTCTTCATTATTTTTATCCATACCGACCTCACTGAAGCCAAATGAGGAATAAAAATTTTTGGCGACAGGATTGTCAGGGTTATAACATATTTCAATTTCAGTAATTGATTCTGTCTGTTTTATTTCGGTGAGTGCAAGACTAAGCGCTTTTCTACCAATTCCTTTATTTTGGTGATGTTTGTCAATCATAAACCGCCAAATTGATATTCTTGTTGCGTTTTCTTGCACCCACATAAAGAAACCAACAGGTTCATCATCACAGTAAATAGCCCTTATAGTATAGTTTTCATTATAAGCGGCTTCCACTAGGGACCAAGTGTTTGAAGCAACATATTCTTCTTGCTCATCAGATACGTCTAAAAGGCAAATAGATTCATAGTTTTCTTTTGTAACTGCTTTTAGGCTAATTAGCATAATAACCTCTGTTTTGCTCTATAAGATAATTTTACTTGTAAGTATTAATCAAATAAAGCAATACAGAAAATTGAATGACAGAATCTAGCTCTAGAAGCTATTTTCAGAGATAAGTTTTTTAAAATACTCGGCGCCATCTCTAATTGCTTCATCAGCAATATTCATCATACGGCTATAATGTAAAAAAGCATGTAATGTACCTGGGTACATCTTATATTTGCAGGATATCTTATTGCTTTTTAATGTATTGAATAATGCGATGCTATCATCTAAAAGAGGATCAAACTCTGCACTGGCAATAAAGCAAGGTGGAATATTATGAGTTAAATCGTTATTGAATAAACAGTAGTATGGTACTTCGCGACTTCCTGACTCACCAAGATAGGCGCTGTCATATCCTTCAAGGTCTTTTTGTGTTAATCCATCCCACTCGCCGCCATAAAGTCGACGGCTCACTGAATCTTGCAAACCATAGAGGCCGTACCAAAGTAAATTAGCTTTAATTTCTTGATTTACAATATTATTATCGCGAAGCCAAAGTGTTGTCGCTAATGATAACATTGCGCCAGCAGAATCCCCCGCAAAGCCCGTCTGATCCATATTAATATTATACTTCTCGGAATTAAGGGCATAAAACTGATATGCCATAGATATTTCCTCAATTGCTTGAGGATAACGGGCTTCGGGTGATAAAGAATAGTCTATACCAATGATGGTACAGCCAGTATATAGCGCTAGTAAGCGCATTATTCTGTCATGGGTATCAAGATTACCTAAAATAAACCCGCCACCATGGATATAAAATAATGTTGCAGGTGTAGTTATTGTAGGCTGAAATATGCGTGTAAGGGTACAACCATAAGGCGTTTGAATGTTAACATCATGGGTTGATTGCATGATGGGGGCATCTGCATTCCAATATTTTCTATCTTCATTATAAGCGCTACGCAATGATGCTAAATCAGTACTTTGAGGTGAGTTAGTTATATTTTTTGAATAGTAATCAATGACTTTTTTCATTTCTATTGAAATAAGTTCCAGTACGTTTGGTTTATTTTTAGCGTTCATTTTTTCTCCTACTTTTAGGATGTACATTGTAGAAGACATAAAATGCGAAGTTGTGACCGCGTTATCCAATATTAAAAGACATGCTTTTTATTGCATATTGATATATTTTTACAAAATAGGAGGAGAGGAGCTATTAGTGGGTTTGCTATTGAAGGTCAGAGGTCTTAATGAACCTCTGACACTTAATTGCAATAAGTTAACTATTCTAAATAAACGTTAACTAACTGGCTGATATCAATATTTAAAATTTTAGCGATATAAAATAAATGGTCTGCATAAATGGATTTTTCACCATTTTCATAAGACAGATAAAAATCTGTTGATATGTGTAATAAATTTGCCATTTTATTAATTGAAATATGATTAATTCTTCTATTTTTTTGTATGTATAGGCCAAGGTTTTTATTGTTTTTTAACATTTATATTTCTGATTTAGTTATTGAATCTGATGTTGATGAGGTGTTTTATATATAAAGATATTGATTTTTTCTAGATGATGGATTCAAATATAAACTTAATCCTAAGTCTATAATATCACCTTCATTTTCTAGCTCCTTCAGTAAAGAAACAAAAAAGGATTCTACACTGATATTTAATTTGATAAGAAAAAGTAGGATTAAACTGAATGAAATAGTATTAATACCATTTTCATAACGTGAAATTTGTTGCTGACTAACATGAAGTAACTCGCTAACTTCAGCACCAGTCATATCATTTTCAATACGTTTTTGCCTTAAATAATTTCCCACTAAGGTATTAACTTTGCTATTTAAAATAGCACGATTCATATTAACCTCTTTTTTATTAAGAATTTTCTGAGATAAAAACTAGTCAAATATTTATATCAAGTACAATCGTTTTAAATACTTGTTTTTCAATTTTTTAATTGGTGGTGGCTATTAACTGAAATTAAACAACCGTTTGGTTTTAGTGGTGAGATGTTCTCAACATATTGATAAATAAGTTTATAAATCAATTTGTTAATTTTATGTATTTCACGCGACGAATTTTGTGATTATCGCAAATACTCTTATTGCGTGTATATGCGATAGCATTTCTCATGTATTAATAAATAATAATATGAACCATCATTTTATGATATTTGTTTGGTTTTTTATTTATTCAATACTTTTATTATTCTTTTTTATCGGTTTGAGACAAAATTTATTATTATTTTTTACATGGATAAAACAATGGTGAAATGAAAACTTACCATTGGAAAAGATTTGTTACAAATATTTTCTGGAATAGGTACTAGTTGCTTTGTTACTTATTTGGAATGAGTTCATTGTATCGAAACGTATTGATGCTCTATATCAAAATTGGGCGTAATAGTTTAGTTTATCGGTATGTTATTTTAAAACTTGATGGTTTTAACTGATTATTTTTCAATCATAGATACTCATATACCTAGAAGGTATTGGATGATGGTAGGGTTCAGATGATGCTCTGATTAAAGGGTGAGTTTTGTCTGGCCTAAGCCAGTATGAGATAGATACATTGGAATAAAGTGGATGTGGTGCCTAGTTATCCATTGGAGCAATGTTCAAAATTATGTTTAACCTGTTTAATTGCTTGTTTCTCAATATCTCTTAAAGTGAGGTTCATCATATCCAACCCTTTGATATCCATTTTAAAATGGTGAGTAGATTTATCATCTCCACTTAGAATGAGGTCTAAACCAATTATTTTGGAGTTTTCTTCTAAGATACTTATTTGGGTCAAATTAAATCGCATAGTGCCACCTTAATTGTAAATTTCCAATTGATGATTTTGATAAAACTAGTACTACTGTATGCCAAATAACCATGTATTACCTTAACAAAGGGTTAAATAATGTAACAAGTAGCATGAAAAGAAGGATGAAAAGATACCTACAGGAGGGGGATTCCAAAGAGATATAGTGAAAAGAGAAATGTTCTCAACCAATTGTATGACTAATTTTACGAATATTACTTGTTGTATAAAATGTAATTACCAAATATAGCACTTCAACGTGAATGCTGTTCTTTATAAAAAAGCCCCTGCAAGCAGGGGTATCTAATGGAAATGTATCTGTATTATTATAGTTATAAAGTGCCTATCGTTTGAGTCGGCATTTGAATCATACCAGTGTTTACCTTTTAAGCCAATTTAGAGTAAAAATAAAAAGTGATAGAAGTTACAGATCGGATAGAAAGAGTAGCGGGATTGAGAAAAAAGCTAGGAACGAAAGAAAAGGGGGAGCCTCTTCACAAGCAAGTTTAAATGTTAAAAAGTAATGTCCTTATTAGCTTTTTAACATTATAGAATGAGATGGTTTAGAAATGCGCTATTCAATGCAAAATTAGAGCGAAATACCTGAAAAAGACATAAAGCCAAGGGACATTAAACCTACGGTAATAAATGTTATTCCTAATCCTCTTAATCCTTTTGGAATATCAGAGTATTTCATTTTCTCACGAAGACCCGCAAGGGCAATAATAGCCAACATCCAACCTATTCCACAACCAGCACCATAAACAACAGATTCTGTGAATGTATAGTTCCTTTCAACCATAAAAATGGTTGCTCCAAAAATAGCACAGTGAATAGTTAAGAGTGGTAAGAATACCCCCAGAGAGTGATAAAGGGAGGGTATAAATTTATCTAGGAACATTTCTAAGATCTGGACTAAAGCAGCTAAAACAGCAATAAACGTGACAAAGGATAAAAATGATAAGTCAATACCTTCAGCTATAGCTCCGTCTCGAAGAACATAGTTATAGATCAAGTTATTGATGGGCGTAGCTATCGTGAGTAAGACAACCACGGTTAAGCCTAATTTAAATGAGGTTTTAACCTCTTTGGATACCGCGAGGAAAGTACACATTCCGAGGAAAAAGCTCAAGGCCATATTTTCAATAAATGCAGCTCGAATAAATATGTTTAAATGATTTTCCAGCACAAATCCTCCTTTATATATGTCATGATTACATTTAACAGTAAAAACATGCGATTATATTAAATGCTTTCTATATAAATAGGGGGTTTTATATGTATAAAACTGCCCCCTAATAAATTAGAGATATCGTTTTCAGGACTTATCCAAGATTACTTGGAAAAACTGAGTCTATGAAGTTACTGAAATTAGTAAATACTATAGCTTAAGATTATGGATAAAAGTAGAAGAATTAGCAAGATACATTATTTTAGAAAAGGGTGAAATTTATAAGGAATATTATATTACACATGAATTTTGTGATCTAAAGCGAAAAATGGCACAAATGGCTTAAAAATAAATAATTTTTCCCGTGTTTTCTTTGTTTTTATGAGCCACTTTTATAAAGTATAACCTATGTACCAGTATGAATTGTAAGGTTATTTGTTGGTCTTAATATGTGTTAATGGTTTTTATGGTTAAAAAAATAAAATGTGTATCAAAGAAATAGTATGAGCCCGATTTTATGTGGGGGGGACATTTGGGCAATAAGAAGCATAAATGCTTAATTAAATATAAGTGTCCCCTTGAAATCGCTGGTTTACAACATATAACTGAATAAAGACATTGATAAAAAACAAGAGGTAAATAGTGGGAAATATACAGTTGGTTAAACAAGCTTTAGATTCTGTGTTAGGAACGCAAATCGGCTCACTACCTGTTATAGAGCAGTTTTTTTCTAGAGACTATATTCAAATAGTCGATGGTAAAGAAATTGGCTTTGATGAGTTCGTTGCGCATATGAAGGTGTTAGAGAAAGCAACGGAATCAATTACGATAACAATTAAATCTATCGCAGAGGGAGATAACTGCGTTCATACTCAACATATTGCAAGGGCAATGAAAAAAGACGGCTCTTGCAGCGAGTATGAAGTATTTGCCTGTTTTACTGTGTTAGATAATAAAATAGTACGTTGCGAGGAGCTCACGCGGATGACGCAAGGTAATAAACATGACAGTGATTTAGGGTCAAGAACTTGACGTATTTATATGTAGATAATTTTCTGAATGGAAGGTGATTTTTTATTTATCAGATTAGCTGCAAGAATATGCCCAGCTTATTACTCTGGGCAATCAAATTAACTTGAATAAGTGAGCTGTAAGCCAGCGCCAACCTCTTTAACAGGAGCATGCTTAGCTAAGTGTATCTTTGCTGCAAGGTCAGTACAGTGGCATGGGTGGATGTGCAATAAGTCCTGTTGAGTAAAGTAGTTGCCAGTCTGCTCTAAAAGATCATCTGAGGCTTGTTGTAAGTGAAAACCGCCAATTACAGTGACTATTTTATTTATCCCGGTGACGTGTTTCGCATATTCAACAATATTGCAAATACCTGAATGAGAACAACCTGTTATCACAATTAGTCCTTCTGTTGTTGTAATTGCCAGAGCAGTGTCATCAAGGACATAGTCATCAACGTGTTGTTGGTTTTCATTAACCATAATACCGATTGGGTCTTTTCCTTCAAAATTATTATTCCGAGGTATCTGACCTAAAAATATAACGTTATCAGATAAATAGTATGGCTTTATAGATTCTATACAAGTGAAGTAGGCATCGAGTACATTTTTTGGGGTGTTCGCTCCAATCACTTTCGATTGAAACTGTTTTGGTTTTAATGCATCCGGATGATAAATAAGCTGTTTAGGATGGTTTCCCTCAGCGTTACGACGGTCAAAATACTGAACCAAATGGCCTAATCCCCATGTGTGATCATTGTGGCCATGAGACAGCACAAGGTCGGTAATATCGGCTAGGTCAATATTGAGTATATGGGCATTATTAATAAAAATATCAGAGTAACCAGTATCAAATAATATTTTTTTGCCATCAGCTTCAATGTGATAGCAGACACCTGGCTCACCGCAAAAATAACTGTCAATGAGAGTGTTATTGTCAACAAGAACGGTAATTTTAATTGTCATAGTGGGCTCGTCGTTATTCGAAATAATCGTTACATGTTATATCAGATAATTTGTTAGAAATATTCAATGGTAGGCAAACATGAATAAAGAAGAAAAAATACAATAGAAAATAAAAATATGGGCACCATAAATAGTGCCCAACGGTTTAATAATTTAATTTAGTGGAGTTTTTTAATTTGTAGATCTTTTTTTTGCTCAATGCTGTCAGATTGTTGTGTATCTTCGGCTTCAACGTGGAAGATAGAAATTATCTCTTCCAGTAAATTGGATTGAGATTCGAGTGCTTTTAGTGAAGATTGTAATTCACGTGTCATTGAAGCATTCGCTTGAGTCGTGTTATCTAATTCGTTGATAGCTAGGTGGATCTGGCTTACACCGTGAGTTTGCTCATTAGAGGCAAGGGCAACACTTTGGATCATTTCGTTAATATTAGAGGTATCTTGAGCAATAGAGACAATATTATCGTTAGCATCCGCCGCCAGTTGGAAACAATGATTAATTTTATCATTTGAATTATTGATTAGTAATTTAATCTCTTTGGATGCTTGTGTACAGCTTATTGATAACTCACGAACCTCATTAGCTACGACAGCAAAACCTTTCCCATGTTCGCCCACTCGAGCGGCTTCAACAGCTGCATTTAGCGCCAACAAATTCGTTTGGAAGGCAATGTTATCAATTGTAGATGTAATTTTGCTAATTTCTTTTGAAAAGTCGACGATATCATCCATATTCTCGACAACATCAGAAATTAGCTCATTACTCTTATCTATGGTGATACTCGTTGCAGACATAAGCTGACAAGATTGATTTGTATGTGCTGTATTGAGCTTAAATGAAGAGTCGAGTTCTTCAACGCTGGCGGCAGTTTCAACAATTGCTGCGGCTTGCTGGTCTGCGCGGATGGACAAATCATGGTTCATTTGAGTGATATCATTCAACTCAACTTTAATATGGTGAGTGTTGTCATAAATATTTTTTACAATTTCAATAAGCTTACTTTGCATATTAGAGACATGCATCTTAAGCAGCTTTATTTCAGAAAGACCTTTATTATCAAATTGATGATAAAGAATACCTTGGCTGACTTTTTCGATACCATCAATAATTTGGTTGAGAGGACGGACAAAGAAAAACTGCAAAATAAAGCGGATGAATAGCGTGACAATGGAGATTATTGTAATGATCACAATAAGGCCAATTATGCTTTGGTTATAAAGTTTTTCGCTTGAAATAGCGATGTCATGGTAATTTTTATTAAGCTGTTGGTGATAATTTATGTAATTTTTTTCAAATGCATCTTGAAATGACTGTGTGGGTTGATTTAAAAAATCGTAGGTTTTTCCTTCAACTAAGAACACAGAGAGTTCATTCAGTGCGGCATATAATGTATTGTATGATTTTTCTAAATCGGTGAAAGCTGCATTGTTTTGATACATGGAACTTTCAGAAAAATTTTTCCAATATGTATTGGTTTGTGTCATTTTTTGATGGTAAAACTGAATAAGGCTGTCGATGTCAGTATTCGACGTTTTCATTTTATTGATGATCAATAAATGGCGAGAGCTTGCGCGGTTTAAGGTATTGCGTGCTTGAAGTAGAGACTGCCACGTATTGTTTAATTCAGTTTGCTCATTATAAATTATATCCAGATTATTGAGTGTTGCTTGATACTGTTTTAACGAGCTAAAGAAAAACCAGCAAGTAGACAGTAGTAGTGCGATCAGCAGTCCTGAAATAAACCAGACCAACGTCGTCGTTTTGAGGCCAGTGAAGGTAAATTTAGCTGAGTTAAATTTAATTTTTTTTGAAGTATCAGACATCATTGATTATTTCCTTTCATACCATCGAGCAGTATGTTTTTAATACATACAAATAACGACTTTCAGACATAACATTGTTAGCGATAAGTGAATCAAAATGATCCTATAGGCTAAAATGTTATATATAGTCACGCGAAAGCATCAGGCGTAGGGACTAATTCAATGTATCGGCACTAGTGATGGATACTTTATATGCAATAATATGACTTAGTTCATAAAAACGAATAAAATCTAAGTGTGTTTACTTATTTTTTGGAATGGTTAACAAAATGAAAAGAAAATTCATGAACTGTTGTTTGAATTGATAATGCTGTTAACTTTTCAGGAGTAAGAACTGATAATAAGCTAAATGTAAAAAGGAATTGAACTCTTATGTTTTCACTATTCTTAAAATGTTTAATTGGTGCTGTAGCTGTACTTATCATTGCATTATTTTCACGGAGCAAAGTTTATTATATTGCTGGGCTAGTACCTTTATTTCCAACTTTTGCACTTATTGCACACGTGATTGTTGTGCAAGAGCAAGGTACTGAGGCGTTAAGAAAAACTGCATTATTTGGGTTATGGTCATTAATTCCTTATGCTATGTATCTACTCACAGTTTATATATTTGCAACGAAAATGACGGCTTGGGGTAGTTTGAGTTTAGCAACAATAATATGGATAATTACTGCTGCTATTTTAGTTTATATTTGGCAACTTATTCAGTAGATTATAAAAATAAATGGCCTGATTCGCTTTGAGGTCGCAAAACAACAAGTATAAACTATAATGATGTTTACTGTTTTCTCACGGATTATCTATATAAAATGTTATTAAGATCTTTAGTTCTATTACTTGTTGCTGGGTGTGCATACATAGCGGGGATCATGACCGAAGTGACTATTGACCCAGAATTAGATACAGACAGTAGAGTGAGAAGCTCAGTTGAAGACTTCTTGGCATATCCGTCGGCAGCAACGTACAAAAATGTAAAATATTATATACTAACGAAAAGTGATGAAGGTGAGGAAACAGGCTACTACTGTGGTGAAGTCTTTGGTTTTGAAAATGAATTGCCCCATGGTTATAAGCGATTTATTGTTAGGCTACATAAGAATAAAACGGGTAAGGTGATGATTTCAATTCCATTTGTTGAAAAGACAGATGATATTATTCCCCCTGAACAATTTGAATCTGTTTGGGAGCGCTATTGCCATCGTGGTGAATAACCTATCTTAGAAAATTAACATTGATTAGCTAATAGGCTAACCAATGTAGGATTTTAGCGGATTTTAATCGCTAATGTTGATAGGAATGTTGGTAAATAACGGTCAACAATAAAACGTGGATGTGGCTGCCAATCTTCCTCAAAACCTGCAATATGGAAGCCAGCTTTAATTTGTCCACCAATTAAATCATTTAAAGAATGGCCAAACACAAAGGCTTCTTGTTGTTCAGTCTTATGTGTAATTTGCTCTTCAGATAAAGTGCTTAATTCCGAAAAAGGCATAGTATAACTTGGTTTTATAAGACCTTGCTCATGGTATTTTTTATCCCGGTCGCCAATAAAAACTACAGGGTTAAAAAAGCTAGATAATAATTTCCCTTCTGTTTTTAATACACGATGGCATTCTTGCCATACAGGATTTACATCTGGAATATATAGGTTAGATATAGGGTGAAAAATAATATCAAATTCTTCGCAAGCAAACATAGATAACGAACGCATATCACCTTGTACAGTTTCTAATGTTAAATGATCTCGTTCTGCGACCATTATATCTTGTTCAAGTTGTTTTATTGAAAAGTCAAAAACGGTAACTTGCGCACCCGCAGCTGCTAATACTGGAGCTTGCTGGCCACCACCGGATGCTAGGCAAAGAATTTTTTTCCCTTTAATATCACCTAGCCAATCTTTTGAAACGGGGGTAGGGGTAAGGTGAACTTGCCAGTGACCTTGTTTAGCATCAAGAATGGTTTGTGAATCAACAGGTGTTGACCAAGCTTGTTGCGACTCTGCCTGTTTGTCCCATGCTTTTTGGTTTACAGTAAGAAAATCCGCCATAAAATGTACTCCTTAATACAATAATGCATCTAGTTTATCAAAATATGAACAAATTAAAATAAAAATGTACTAAGTGGTACTAAAAATTTCATCTACCGATAACTAAATAGTATTCTATTTCATCGAAGATAAAGTTAGCGGCAATACTCATACCTAATTTCTGGTGAGCCGCTAATGAACGTAAATTTTTGGTGTTAATAAAAGCAACCGGTTTACCTGTATTGAGTGCGCAAACTTTGTCATATAACGTTTTGAGAATATCTTTGCCTCTGTATTCTTTATTGATACAAACAGGGCCATAGAGCCAATTATCTTTCATTAGGTGAGGAAACTGTTCGATAATAAATGAAGCTAAAGGGGGTAATGTGGCCGATGACGACCTAAAGCTAAAAACTACACCAATTACGTCTTGAGCTGCTACCGCAATAATGGTTCCTGAGCTTCCCATCAACATTCCCTTGACCTTAGGAAGTGGAAATTCGCCAAGAAGGTCACCATGGTTAGAGGGGGCATTAGCTTGTAATAAATGAGCGACTTTGGGGCTATCTGTCAGATCCATTAAGCGATATTGAATAAACATTTAACTCTCCATTTGTCCTAGCTGAAATAAATTTTAGAATGAAATAATTAGCCTAATTACACCTTATTGAAATCGCGATTTTTTCATTTCATAATGATGCAAATTATCTTCTTACTATGAAATTAACATGCTAGCAAAATTATACCCTGTATTTTTACTTATCATTTCAAATGTGTTCATGATGTTTGCTTGGTATGGACATTTGAAGTTTACGACGAAGCCTTTATATGTGGTGGTATTTTTTAGTTGGCTAATTGCTTTTGTTGAATATTGCTTTGCTGTGCCTGCAAACCGGTTGGGGCATCAGTTTTATAGTGCTGCAGAATTGAAAACAATGCAGGAAGTTATCACTCTTTGTGTTTTTGTGCTCTTTTCAGTTTTATATTTAGGGGAGAGCATAACAGTTAATCATATTATTGGTTTTGCCCTTATTTTTGCGGGGGCCTTCTTTATTTTCAAAGGCCCTTTTTAAAAAAAATAAAAGGGGGAGGTCAATACGTGTTCCTTTTATTTTGGTAGTGCTGGAGGAGCTATATTATGCCCAACCTTTTTTGTGAAATTCTTTTAGGACTGTGACGAATTGTTCCATTTCTTCAGGGGTTCCTAATGTTAAACGGTTCCAGCCTACAGCGGGTGGGAATTCTCTTCCTACCATCACATTTGCATCGGCCATACGTTGCTTATAGGTTTTTACATCGCCTTTCACTTTATGAAAAATAAAGTTTGCCTGCGAAGGCGCATATTCTAATCCCAGTTCGTTTAGTGCTGTTTCGACAATTTTACGCGATAAATTGTTGGATTTAAGGCTGTGTGCGATAAAGGTTTTATCTTTTAATGAGGCGAGAGCGGCAACAGCTCCAGCTGTATTTGTGTTATCAATAGATAAAAATTCATCTACGGAAGCAATAACCTCTGGTATCGCTACTCCATAACCAACACGCAGCCCTGCTAGCGCAAATATTTTTGAAAATGTACGCGTAACAATAAGATTTTTTTGGCCTTTTTTAACTAATTCTATTGCACTGACAAAGTTAGGGTCTTCGACAAACTCAGCATAAGCCTCATCAACAATGAAAAATTGGTTATCGGATGCCTTACTCATCCAGCCATCTAACTGACCATGAGGAGTAATCATGGCTGTTGGGTTGTTTGGATTACAGATATAAATCATGGATAAACCATCAAAATTATTTGCGGCTTGCTCCATTTTTTGTAAATCAAAAGATAAATCGGCTTTTAGAGGAACCTTTGTAATTTGTACACCAAGTGGAAGTGAGTACAGCTCGGCATAATTAAATGTAGGATCAGGAGTGATAAGTTGAATTTTTTTCTCTTGGCTTTTAGCTTTATTTGCCAACATGGCAACAGTAGCTTGAATGGTTTCTGATGAGCCATTACCGATGCTGACATGTTTATCAGATAAATCATAAAGAGAGCCAATACTGGTGATTAATTCAGCTCTAGCATCGTCAGGATAGCGAAAAGAATTAGGTAACGCGGCAATAATTGCATCTTTAGCCTTTGGTGACATCCCTAATGAGTTTTCATTGAAATTAAGCAATAACGGATGCTTAGCATCAGGTAGTTCTACTGTTGGTGTTTTTGCTACAGCCTGGTTTATCAACGAGTTTAGCGCTAAACCACCTGCGACTAATGAAGTAGATTTTAGAAATGAACGACGATCCATAATTATTCCCTGAAATTATTATTTTTGAGATTACTAGGTTACTTAAAATAATTTCAAAGTAAATAATTATATAGATAAAGTGATTTTTTATTCACTTTGTTATGTTTTTAATGATTGTATGTAACCGAAAAACAATAGTAATTGCTAGCTGAATTCCATTGGCTGTATAATTAAAAATATAACGATAATGGTTAAATCGGAGTAAAAGTGAAATTATTTATGTTTTATATTGGTGGTAATGCGGGTAAATCTAACATTGAGGTGCATGATGTTCAGTTTGTAGTTGCAGAAAAACCAACGGATGCTTGGCCTGTATTGAGGGAAGCATGGTTTGGGGACAAAGATAAGATACATATCGATGGCTATACATCTATCCAATGGGTAGATGGGTTTGATGTGACATTGCGTCGAGAACCATCAAAGGATGATTATAAGCTTTACTTTGTTAACGTAGGTGGCTATGCCCCAAACAATTTAGCTGAATTACATGAGTTTGACTTGTTTGTTGGAAAAACAGCGGCGGAAGCGAAACAAAAAGCGATTAAAACGCTACTCGTTGATAGCCAGCAACAACATAAAGATAATTTGAAAGATGTGGATGACTGCGTATTACTACATCAAGTTGGTGATTTTTATATTCACCTAACAGAAAACAAACAGGGAGAGCACTTTATCCCACAGTGGCAAGGTTATCAGCCTATTGGCCTGTAAGAATAAACGGGTTAAATAACTAACAGGGTAGCATTTACTACCCTGAGTTTTCAATTACTGGGATTGTACTTGTGTATTCGGTGTGATTTCGACCACGGCAACTTTAACCATATATTGTTTGCCATTTTCACCTTTAGGAACATCTGCAACTATTTTTTTAAGTGCTTCTTCAGGTTGACTTGTTTGTATTGATGTTGAATATTGCATCATACCCTGGTGGTGTCTATTATAGTTATTATTGCGATAGTTATCGCAAGGGCGATTATTATACTGTTGCTGATTTTGGTACCCGCCTCGATGCCAAGAACCATTACTATTTCCGTAGCCATCACCATGATATGCGAATGTTGAGAAACTTGCTGCCAGTAAACTTGTCGAAATAATTAACGGTTTAAGAATATTCATATTTTATCCCCTTTAGAATATTTATTAATTATTATATTGGCAGCTAAATAAATTAATTCAATTTAATTTACTTATATAAATGAATAAATCATATTTCATACAACTTTAATTCATTATTTTCTCACAATGAAAATAAATTGTTAAAATAATTAAATGTAAGTTAATCTATTGATTTTCTGAAAAGAATTTTGCAAGTTTACTGAGTGAGGTGATTGAAGCAACAGCAATATCTTTATTGTAATCGTCGCATAGATTTAATAACCGGTCTATCGCATGTTGCTGTTCAATAGAACATTTATAATCACCGAGTGCATTAATTGCTGCGATTTTAACATCATTGTTTGTGCCATAAGTTAATTCAACTAAATTTTTAACGATTTTTTCTTTCATAAATTAATTAACAATAAAGATACTGGAATGTGTTAAGTATAAATCGATAAGAAAAAACTTAAAATGTTTTTTTTATCAATGATTAATAAAACGATATAAAAATAACTAATATTGATACTAATAAAAATGAATGATTCTCATGAAAAAATGTGATTGGTTATTAAATAAGAAAATGCGTACAAGAAGTCAAAAACTAGCGACCTCAAAGGCTCATTTTGTTCACTGTTATGGTACTTATATCATTATAATGAGTTAAGCAAACATATCATATGAAGGATAACTGGTTGAAACGTATAAAAACAAAGCTCTTGATCGTTTTATTGTTAGCTCTGGGGGTTTTTGCCTATCATTTTTATAGCACTATTGGTGATTCAGATGTTGAAAATACAGCTAAGCAATTGGTAGATAAGAAGTTAAACCAATCAGGCGAGGTCACATTTAAGGACGTCAGAATTGCGTTGAAGAGTGAATATAAAGAGGGGAATAGCTATCGAGTTTGTGGGCTATATCGAACGTCTTCGCAAGATGAGATGCTTCCATTTGTTGCCAATGTGAGTGTGCAAGAAGGTAAGATTTCAGAGCATACTCAACTGATTGTAAGTGAAACATCAGAGCTGAAATTATCAATAGAAAAATTATGTGCTAAAGCACCTTAATATGAAAAAGAGCGCAATTTTACGATTGCGCTCTTATCTTGATGAGATTTATTCTGATTACGATTTGTTCAGGAGTAACTCAGTTTGAATTTTACACGCAGAGATTGAGTCATTTAATGATTTAGCAAACTCTTCGTTATTCTTAAACTGAGATTTATTGTTACGAATTGCATCAATAGCGGATGTGAGGTTTTGGCGAAGGTCTGTCTCAACCGTCTCCAGCTTTTTCAAATCGACATTTTCCTTTTTCAATTTTTCAATTGTTTCAAGGGTTAGGTCACTACTGCTTTTGTTAGTGCTGTATGCTTCGTTTAGCGCTTGGCCTGTTATTTCACAATAATCCTTAGCCAGTTCACTAATATTTAAAGGGGCATTGGCTGCCATGGTT
This sequence comes from Providencia vermicola, assembly GCF_020381325.1. Classification (GTDB taxonomy): domain Bacteria; phylum Pseudomonadota; class Gammaproteobacteria; order Enterobacterales; family Enterobacteriaceae; genus Providencia; species Providencia vermicola. Next base: position 160,901 of record NZ_JAGSPI010000003.1, on the reverse strand, counting down.
AAAGCTGGTGACAGGCAAAGAGCCAGTAATAAACGCTTCATAGTCATACCTCTGTTTGCACTCAATGAATAGTTACTCTAAATAATATCTAGAAACTACTATAGCAGATTAGGACTAAAACGGGGATGTTGAGTTGCATTTCGCATGATTTCATAAAAAAGAGCCAGTATAAATACTGGCCGCTATAAATTAGCAAAAGCAATGTAAATGAAAATTACGTTATATACTTTATCATATAACGATTGGAGGTAAAGTGATTTTAGAGAAGAGAGTATAAATACCTTGTTAACTATGATCTTGATCAGGCTTTAGGGATATGAAGATGAAAGTTGGGGGATTTTGAGGAGATAAGAAGCTGACTGTTGCTATAAAGCGACCGTCAGCTGCCGTGAATAATGGTGATTAATTATTTTTCAGCCAATGTCCGTGTTTTAAAACATCTTCAACAAGCTCATGTAAAACGATATGAGCTTCATTATCGTTATGAAAACCCTGGGTTGAGAAAGTTGTTGGCCCACTGTCATGAGTAATTAATAAGTTACTGCTAGGGTAGACTTCTAAAACACGCGCTTTTAGCTCTGCACAAAATGCATCATAAGTTTTAGCAGGGAGCTGTTCAATTGAGTCATCAGATACTTTAATCGTAATTTCCATATGTTAACCTCTTGTCAATAAAGCGAATTTACGTTCAGTGTATTGTTATCAGAAGGTATAAGCAATATTCGTTTTTTGACTATCATGATGTGATTTAAAACGCTGAACTTTTTATGAAATAATAAAGTGGCACTGCTTTAAATTTAAAATAAAAATTATTGGCGATTATTTAAAATATAATTTAAAAATATATTTTATATTTAAGATAATAACTTTACTTTAATTTCACATAATGAATTAAGATTAACTATTAACTAAAATAGTTAATAGTTTAAAAAAATAGCTAAAAATCAAACGATTGATTATTTAAGGGTGGTAATTTAATTTTATTTTTTATGCTTTTGATTTTTTTGGTTATTTTGTTTTTTCTGTATTTGATTTAATTTGAGTTTTTGTATTTTTTGCGGTTAATGAACAGTGAAGAGAGAAATGAATTTACATTAAAGATAAAAAAATATAATTTCAATGACAGATTGAGTTGTACATTAATTACGTTTTTATTTTAGTGGTTATATTTAAATATTTGGCTGATATGGGGCGAAATTAATTGCTAACGATTTACGTTGGCTTATTTAATAAAAAAGGAGAGTAATTTGATAGAATTTATAAATTCATTAACGAATATTATTTGGGGTTCGCTACTCATTTATTTGCTACTCGGTGCAGGGTTGTATTTCACGATTCGTTCAGGCTTTATTCAAATTAGGCATTTTAGTCATATGTTTGGTATTCTGAAAAATAGTAAACAATCTGATAGTGCTGGGATTTCTTCATTCCAGGCATTATGTACCAGCCTAGCAGCGCGTGTTGGTACAGGAAATTTAACGGGTGTCGCTATCGCATTAACAGCAGGGGGGCCTGGTGCGATATTTTGGATGTGGGTAGTAGCTTTACTTGGAATGGCAACGTCATTTGTCGAATGTACATTAGCGCAGCTGTATAAAACAAAAGATGACCAAGGAAATTACCGTGGCGGGCCTTCTTATTATATGCAAAAGGGGCTGAATCAACGTTGGATGGGTATCCTTTTTTCAGTTTTTCTTATTATTGCATTTGGGTTAGTATTTAACGCCGTTCAGGCTAATTCAATCGCTCAAGCGACCGCAGTTGCTTTTGACTTCAACCCACTTTATGTCGGTATCAGCTTAGTTATTCTGAGTGGTGTGATTATTTTTGGTGGATTAAAATCAATAGCAAAAGTGGCAGAGCTTGTTGTACCTATTATGGCGCTCGCATACTTGCTTTTAGCTTTCTGGGTTGTCGGACACCATATCGAACGCTTACCCGATGTGTTTATGATGATTATTCGTAATGCGTTTGGGCTACAAGAAGCTGCAGGAGGCGCAGTGGGTTATGGTGTCGCCCAAGCGATGACTCAAGGCATTCAGCGGGGCTTATTTTCTAATGAAGCGGGAATGGGGTCAGCACCAAATGCGGCAGCCTCAGCCTCTCCTTATCCGCCTCATCCAGCTTCCCAAGGGTATGTTCAAATGCTTGGGGTCTTTATGGATACAATCGTGATTTGTAGCGCAACAGCCATTATTATTTTATCGTCTGGGGTATTAGATAGTGGGGTTGATAAAATTAATGGCATTGAATTGACACAGTTAGCATTGTCATCAGCGGTGGGAAGTTGGGGGAGCACATTTATTGCGGTCGCTATATTTTTCTTTGCTTTTACGTCAATCATTGCAAATTATGCTTACGCTGAAAGTAATATGATCTTTCTAGAGAATAACCATACTGCGGGGCTATTTATTTTCCGTTTAGCGGCACTTGGTATGGTGATGTTTGGTGCGTTGGCCGAAATGCCATTTATCTGGAAGTTAGCTGATTTATCTATGGGGTTAATGGCCGTGACAAACCTCATTGCAATTCTTTTATTATCGGGTATCGCATTTAAACTAGCCAAAGATTACAACCAACAATTAGCCGCGGGGAAAATTCCCACATTTGATATCAACCAACATCCTGAATTAAAAAAACAATTTGAAGAAGGGATTTGGGAAAAAGAGCAGGTTGAAAAATGGGTTGAAAAAGAAAGCTCCCGTTAACTAAAAAAACATTAAATCATAAAATTCTTAGGTTAATACCTAGGAATTTTTTTTATGTAAAGAAAAGTGCTTGCATTCCAATGTGTTGAGCTATAAGGTTTTTTAAAAGAATAATAATTTTGTTATCAGGCATATTGTTTGGTGTAACTGGCAGAGAAAATCATGAAATTAGGTCAATACGCAGCGACACTGTATGGGGTTATTTCTATCCTATTGTGGAGCACCATGGTTGGGCTGATCCGTAGTGTTAGTGAAAACTTCGGCCCTGTCGGTGGCGCAGCATTAGTGTATACCATTGGCTCGATTGTTTTAGTTTTAGCAATGGGTCTTCCAAAGATAAAGCAATACCCTAAACGTTATTTATTTTGGGGAACATTACTGTTTGTTAGCTATGAAATATGTTTTGTACTAGCACTGGGTTTAGCCAATAACCGTCAGCAAGCGATTGAGCTAGGAATGGTGAATTATCTATGGCCAAGTTTTACTATCGCTTTAGCCGTTTTTTTTAATCGCCAGCGTTTTACCGTATTACTTGCTATAGGGTTAATTCTTGCGTTTATGGGGCTTGTCTGGGTTATTTCTGGCGATCAGCCACTTTCCACTGAGTCTATTTTAACCAATATTCAAAGTAACCCACTCTGTTATTTCCTAGCCTTTATTGGCGCGATCTTCTGGTCATTTTATAGCAATGTGACGAAACGTATTTCAGGTGGGCACAATGGAATGGTGTTATTTTTTATTATGACGGCGATAGGGCTGTGGATCCTCTATTTATTTAGCGCACCAAGTGAATTTAATCTTACAACAAATAGCCTGACGCTTCTTCTTATCGCTGCTATTGCGACAGGTGGTGCGAATGCATTGTGGACTTTCGCTGTTATCAAAGGCAATGTGGCCTTTTTGGGCACACTTTCATATTTCACCCCCGTTATTTCAACAGCGTTTGCATCCATTTTATTGAGTACTGCATTAACACTCGGTTTTTGGCAAGGGGTATTAATGGTAACAATTGGTTCAATTATTTGTTTTCTTGCGACCCGGCAAAAACAGGTTAAATAGAGGAAAAAACAGCTCAAGATGTGAGCTGTTTTCTGTTTAATTTAGAGATTACACATTAATAAATTTATTTATGGCGATTGCCACACCATCTTCTTCATTGGTCGTGGTGACAAATTTTGCCATTCTCCGTATGGACTCAACCGCATTTTCCATCGCGACAGAAACGCTGGCATATTGCAGCATTTGAATATCATTATTTTGATCGCCAATACTCATGACTTTATCGGGTGTAAGGCCTAATTTTTCACAAATAATCTGAAGTGCGGCACCTTTATTCGCTGCTTTATTCGATACTTCAAGAAAATAAGGACTGGTTCTCGTTAATGCATAATTGTCGAAGACATTCTCAGGAATGTAGCTAATACCCGTTTCTAAGGTTTCAGGATGGTCAATCATCATAAACTTCGTGAAAGCAAGGGATGTGTCCATTTCATTGACAGGACAATATACCAATGGGGTATTAGTGAGATAGGCGTCCATCACAGTATAGTGGCTAATATGACGATTAGCAGTGAACATAGTATTGTCCGCAAGGGCATGCATGTGAATACCTACATTTCTGGTAAGTTCTTCAAAATACTGGAAATCATCAAAATCTAGCGGCACTTCCACTAAATGGCTGCCATCGCTAGCTTGATGGATAACACTGCCATTATTACTTATGCAATAGTTATTAGCGGTATTTAAGCCTAACTCTTTAAGGTAAGGGGCGATCCCTGAATAAGGGCGTCCTGATGCAAGCACAACATAAACCCCTTTTTGACTGGCTTGTATGACGGCTTCTTTAACTGCTGGGGAGATTTGGTGTTGGGGATTGAGTAATGTGCCATCTAAATCAATAGCAACCAGTTTGATAGACATCCACTGCCTCCTGAAGTTAATACATTACCACTGTACCTTACTCTAATTATTTGGAATGTAAATTATCTAAGTGGGTATAAATTAAGTCATGGAGACGCAAAATCGTCCTTGAACAGTGCATAATTTCAGCAACTGTTCAAAGTATTAAACTGAATGATTGGTTGAAATGACAATGTGTTAGAACATTAATTAGTAAATTCAAAGAATTAATGTGATTAACACATGTTCACTCATACTCTCGGGTTAAGTGCAGTGGTTGTTTTACATCGAGTTGAATTTGGTCATTTTGCCTAAAATCAAAGGGGGTAATGCCATACTCTTTACGGAACATATAAGTAAAGTGAGATTGGGAACCAAAACCAAAATCGAGAGCGATATCGAAGATAGATTGGCTACTATTACGTAATAAATTAACAGCCCCGGCTAAACGGCGCTGGCGAATGTATTTTCCTAAGGAAATCCCTGTGACTTCTTTGAATATTTTTTGCATATGCCAAAGTGAGTAGCCAGAGTAGGCTGCGAGCTCTTCTAGATGTATGACTCGACCTAAATGTTCTTCTATCCATTTACTCAACGCATAGACAAGTGCTAAGTGGTTATCTTGTGGCATCTCAAATGATTTCTTGTTTTACGGTAGTAGAAGTATACACAACTTCATTTCCCCATGACAAAGGCTGGTTGTGCGATATTCAGCAATTTTTGAATAAAAAAAGCACAAACAGAATAAGTTAACAAAGGATAGCGCTTAAAATAAGCATAATTATTGTAAAGATGTGCCAATTGCTTATTTTCCTCAAATTTCAAGTAATGAATTGGCGTACTATTCGTTATTCGAAAATTTACCCGCAATACAGACAAAATGCACAGTCATAAAATGATAGTGCATAAGTATTGTAATCATTTGAAAAATAAAAATCATCTTTGTTATTTTGAAGGAATGCCCAGTGTTCAGCCGTATCATTGTTATCACCGTGAGTGTCTTGTTAGTTTGCTTGTTTCTTTACTTACTTGCTATGGATAACGTGTGCGATCAAGGTGGAGATAACTTTATTGTTGGAATTTGTCGTGTAACCGACTTGTTACCATTTTGAATTTGCTTTTTAATGCACAATACTTGATATTGAAGCGCGATAATAATTATTCAGTATCGTTGCGTAACGGATGAATAAATATAGGCAATAAATCAAAAATATCTTTAGGTATTTTAAATGCAAAAAACAGCATCATAAGAATGTGGTTTTAATAAGAAAATTCAAATAAACTTGTCCGATTATTATAATTTTGGACGATAAAAAGCAAGTAATAGGACAAAAGGGTAAAGTTATGGCGCAAGAGCAGCAAATGCTAAAACGGGGATTGAAAAATAGGCATATCCAGTTGATTGCATTGGGGGGAGCTGTTGGTACAGGCTTATTCCTTGGGATTGCAACAACCATACAAATGGCAGGGCCATCTGTTCTTTTAGGTTATGCGTTGTGTGGCGTTATCGCCTTTCTTATTATGCGCCAACTGGGTGAGATGATTGTTCAAGAACCTGTTGCAGGTTCTTTTAGTCATTTTGCCTTTAAATATTGGGGTGGTTTTGCGGGTTTTTTATCTGGCTGGAACTACTGGTTTATGTTTATTCTTGTCGGCATGACGGAGTTAACTGCGGCAGGAAAATATATGCAACATTGGTGGCCTGAGCTACCAATTTGGGTATCAGCAGTGATATTTTTTATCGCCGTTAATGCGGTAAACTTGATTAATGTTCGTTCTTATGGTGAAACGGAATTCTGGTTTGCATTAATCAAAGTTATCGCTGTTGTTGCGATGATAATCTTTGGCTGTTATCTCCTGTTAAGCGGTCATGGTGGGCCACAAGCTAAAGTGAGTAATTTGTGGGAATATGGCGGCTTCTTTGCGAAAGATTTTCATGGCCTCCTGATGGCACTTGCCATTATCATGTTTTCGTTTGGTGGTTTAGAGCTGGTGGGGATCACGGCGGCAGAAGCGGAAGACCCTGAAAAAAGCATTCCAAAAGCCATCAACCAAGTTGTTTACCGCATCCTGATTTTCTATATCGGTTCACTTGCTGTGCTGTTGGCGCTTTACCCATGGGTTGACCTTGATGGGAAAACGAGTCCATTCGTCTTAATTTTCCATGAATTAGGTGACTTACTGGTTGCGAACACCTTAAACTTTGTCATCTTGGTTGCGGCGCTTTCTGTGTATAACAGCGGTGCTTACGCGACAAGCCGCATGCTATTTGGTTTGGCTGAACAAAATAATGCCCCAAAATTCTTATCTAAAGTGAATAAAGGTGGCGTTCCTATTATGGCACTGTTGGTTTCAGGTATTGCAACGTCAGGTGGGATACTGATTAGTTTTGTGATGGAAGGAAAGGCATTCGAATTATTAATGTCTTTAGTTGTCACCACGTTGGTATTGAATTGGATTATGATTTGCTTCTCAAACTTGAAATTCAGAGCGGCGATGAATAAACAAGGTGTAGCAACGAAGTTTAAAAGTATTTGGTATCCGTTTGGTAACTACTTATGCTTAGCATTCTTGGTGTTAATCTTAGGTATTATTCTCACCATGGATGGGTTACGCGTTTCTGTTCTAATGATCCCAGTGTGGATTGGCGTACTTTGGATTGGTTATCAATTCTCAGGCGCAAAAAAACAAGAGCTTGCGAAACGCCAGCGAAGCTAGAATTAAAAGCGTAAAAAGGCCAGTAGATAAAAATCTCTGGCCTTTTTTGTATCACAAGGTCTTTACCACTGCCAACGCAGCCATGCAAACAAGACGTTTCCGTTATTGTAGGTTCCAGGAATATATGTCGCTTGAAGTGAAAGCCTGTCATATTCCACTGAAACTAAAGGAAGCGGTGCAGGGATTGGAATGTAATACATGTCCTTGCGCGCCGTGACACTTAGCGTGAAACCTGCTCCCATTCGAAAACCATCAAGGTCGCCAGGGATCCACATTTTTTGGTAGGCGTAGCCACCAATTGGCTCCCAGTCGTTATGTGAATCTTTAAAGGCCATTGCATAAATAGCGTGCCAGTCATTATCTTCATCATAACGGTATTTACCAAAACCAATTCCCCAAGGGCGTTCGTTGTATTCATCTGTTTTCTTCTTGTCATACATTGCACGGTTGTGCCATGTGACCGCAGGAACATACAGTTCATACTTATCGGAATCCCAAGTGGAACTGACATTTCCTTTGAAGGTATCCCAAAGGTTGGTTGATTGGTCTTGTGCCAGTGCAGGTGTTGACATGCAGACGGAAGCACCCATTAATATTGAGGCACCGATGACCCATTGTCTTTTTTTATAAACTCTCATTGAAGATCCAGTTTTTTATCGCTGATATAAATGATAATTAGCTCGCTAATGATTGTTAGATTAGCATTTTTATAATAATTATGAGCTGAATTATTTTAATTAAGATACACAAAAGATGACAGTATTTATTCAATTGTTAAGAAAAAATAATTAAGTGAGGCTATCTTAACAAGGTTATACAAGTAAAATTATTCATGAAGCATATATTAGCCTAAATTCATATTATTTCAGTGTATAGCTTTCCTAAAAAGTGTTAATGGAAGGCTTGAGCATTATTTTGAGGGAGAGGTCAGTTTCTAGACTTCAAGTACATCATGGTTCGATAAGAAATGACGATTACTACACGTATTACTTGTTACTAATAGGTTGTAATTTCAAAATATTTTTGGTTTTTACAGTATTGTTATTAATAATGTTGACGCCGTAGACATTTATGAGAAAAAGCGTGCAAACAATTCAAAAAAGTATGACGGGAGTCAAACCAAGAAAGCGAACAATGGGATGAAATGCGTCTATAGGCGGCATATTGACTGCCCAAGGTGTGTACAGCACCTAGACATATAAGGAACTCCTATGATGAAGCGCCAAGAACCTTTAACCGATTATCAAGCCAAATGTTTGGCCATCGCCACGGATAAATTATTATCACCTAGACAAAAAGCCAACTTTTTAGCCATTGAGGCGGAAAGTAATATCCCCTATCTTTCAATGAGCGAGCCCTTAACTGAAGCGCTAAATGAGCGCGTTATTTGCGACATGTATGAAGGGAATGCGCCTTATAAGCCTCGTTATGTTTTACCTGATTATGTGAAGTTTCTTAAACAGGGCTCCAGCTATTTAGAATTAGCCCCAGCAGAAGACTTTGACGATGCGCTTAATCATTTGATGATTATTTATAACCATGTGCCTTCTGTCACTGGATTCCCCGTTTTTCTTGGGTATCTTGATAAAATTTTAATGCCTTATGTGGGGGAGTTGACGGAAGAACAACTTTATCCGAAGTTAAAACGTTTTTGGGTCATGTTAGATCGCACGTTACCTGATGCATTTATGCACGCGAACATTGGGCCTGATGACAACATTATTTGTCGTCTTATTCTGCGTATTGATGCGGAATTAAAGCAGGTCGCGCCAAATTTAACGTTTGTTTATCACCCGCAAAGAACCCCTGAATCGCTTTTTTTACAAGCCATTAAGAACATTTGTGAATGCAGTAAACCGCATATTGCCAATGACCTTGTGCATAGTGCAGCATTCGATGAGCAAGGCTATGGTATTGTCAGTTGCTATAACTCTTTGCCTGTTGCTGGTGGGGGGAGCACATTGGTGCGTATCAACCTACGTGAAGTAGCTTTACGCAGCCAAAACTCCGATGATTTCTTACAAAATCAACTGAAAAAATATTGTGATTTACAAATGGAGCTCATTGAAACGCGCAGTGCGTTTTTATTTGAAGAGTCTAACTTCTTCCAAACTAGCTTCCTTGTGCACGAAGGATTGATTGAGCCACAGCGTTTTGCGCCGATGTTTGGTATTTTTGGTTTAGCTGAAGCCGTCAATTTGTTAATGGAAAAAGATGGGCTAAAAGGCCAATATGAGCCAAATTCACCTGCGTTGCCATTATCTTATCAAATCAGTGAACAACTTGCTGATTATGTTGAGGTGACCCCCGTTAAATATGGTTATAAACAGCGGGCGATGTTGCATGCTCAATCTGGGATCAGCTCAGATATTGGCACCACGCCAGGAGCGCGATTGCCTTATGGGGAAGAACCCGACCCCGTTTCACATATTCAAGCCGTCGCGCCGCATCATAAATACTACCTATCTGGGATCAGCGACATCTTAACGATCGATGAAACTATCAAGCAAAATCCACAAGCACTCTTGCAGTTGTGTAAAGGGGCATTTAGCTGTGGGATGCGTGAGTTTACGGCAAATGTGGCTAGCAATGATTTAGTACGCGTTACGGGGTATATGGTACGTTTGTCCGATATTGAAAAATTCAAAGCAGAAGGGTCGAGAAGTAATACTACATGGTTAGGTGAAGAAGCGACAAAAAATTGCAAAATTACGGCAAGGCAACAACGAGTGATTAGCCATGAGCAATCGATGCGCTACACTGAATAAAATCATTCCCTTCTCGTGTGTTGATGGGCCAGGTAATCGGCAAGTTATTTTCTTGCAAGGTTGCAATTTGCGTTGCCTAAATTGCCATAACCCATACACCATGGCGTTGTGTGACGACTGTGGGGACTGTGTCGCTACCTGTCCCCATGGTGGTCTATCCATGGTGGATGGTAAAGTCATTTGGGACAATCTAGCTTGCCAGCTTTGTGATACGTGCCTGCAAACCTGTACAAAAAACTCAAGCCCAATGACAACACCATTGAGCGTGAGCGAGGCCATTAGCAGCTTGAATAAAAATGTGATGTTTTTAAATGGCGTCACGATCAGTGGTGGGGAAGCGACAACTCAGCTTCCCTTTATTATTGATTTGTTTAAAGCCATTAAAGCATCACCATTACTAAATCATTTAACCTGTTTCATTGATACCAACGGTCATCTTGCAAAAGCGGGGTGGGCGCGGGTGATAGATTACACCGATGGGGTGATGGTGGATTTAAAAGCCTGGAATGATGAATGTGCATTACGATTAACAGGGAAAGATAATCAGCGCGTTTTTGAAACAATTCAATTATTAGCAAATGCAGGAAAATTATACGAATTGCGCTTATTGTATATTCCGCAGCAAACGGACTATCAAGAACACATCGATGCGTTGGCGGAATTCCTCAACACATTGCCATTAACAACACGAATAAAAATTAACGCATTTCAGCAGCACGGTGTTAAAAATGAAGCGGCAAATTGGCTCGCAGCCACTCAAACTGAAGTGGAGACGTTTGCGGCTCAGTTGCACGCGCGCGGTGTTGAAAATATTCATTTACCGAATGTTTATTTATAAGACAAGCTGACCATTCTGATACAAAAATATGGTTTTAATTCACTAACTCATTAAATTTCAGTCAGTAACCGCTGGCATTTGTTAAATGTTATGAGACAATTAACGCGGTTTTATTGTTTGTTATAAACCATATCTTATATCGATGATATTGACGTATTTTCTAATTAGAAAGGGGAGTCACTCATGCGTATTAATGCGTTAACCATTGCTGGAACAGACCCATCAGGTGGTGCAGGTGTCCAAGCGGATTTAAAAACGTTCTCGGCACTTGGGGCTTATGGAACCAGCGTGATGACAGCATTAGTGGCGCAAAATACGCGTGGCGTACAGTCTGTTCAGGATTTACCTGCACAATTTGTTGCTGCGCAGCTTGACTCTGTTCTCAGTGATGTGCGCATCGATACGGCTAAAATTGGTATGTTATTTAATCAAGCCAATGTGGAGGTTGTCTCGAACGCATTGAAACAATATCTCATTCCGTTTGTGGTGTTAGATACCGTGATGGTTGCAAAAAGTGGTGATCCCTTACTGCTGCCAGAGGCGGTTGATGCTCTGAGCCAGCAATTATTACCATTAGTCTCATTAATTACCCCAAATTTACCCGAAGCGGCGGCATTATTAGATGAAAAAGTGGCGCAAACAGAAGGTGAAATGTTGGCACAAGGCTATAAGCTCCTTGAGAAGGGCTGCCAAGCTGTTCTGATGAAGGGGGGGCACCTAACAGATACACAAAGCCCTGACTGGCTAATTACCCCACAAGGGGAGTGGCGCTTTACTTCTGTACGTATTAACACGAAAAATACACACGGTACAGGGTGTACGTTGTCTGCGGCATTAGCGGCATTGCGTCCACGCCATCTTGATTGGCAGTCGACAGTGAGTGAGGCAAAAGCCTATCTGCAAGCTGCGCTAGAACAAGCTGATAGCTTGGAAGTGGGGCAAGGGATTGGGCCTGTTCATCATTTCCATGCATGGTGGTAACAAAACGAATATCAGGAAACGCAAGTCAGGTTTCCTGATATGAAACAGTTTAGACTAACAAGTGGCATTGTGGTGGTAGCCTGCATTGTATGGCATTTGTTTGAACATGAAAGGTGAAGGAATCCCCTGATAACGGTTCTCCATCTAGGTTTAATACCATCGTGTGAGGGGAAGAAATTTTTACCCAAGCTAAGCTCTTTTCAATTAAATGCTCATTTTTATCCGTTGAAAATAAATTGCTTAATAAAGCGGGTAGTACGTCTCTTGAAGGGACTATCAATAAATCAAGTTTGCCATCATTGATGAGTGCATGAGGGGTAAGTTGTTGGCCTCCACCTGCCTGTTTTCCATTGCCAATTGCGATAACCAGAGTTTCACCTTCCCAAGTAAAATTGTCTGATTCAATACGGCAGATATCTGTTTTTAGGGTATCTGGGCGTAAAAGGCCATTTATCACATAAGCCGCACCACCAAGTGCGGATTTAAGTGCTTCTGGCGTTTCTGTAGTAATCCTTGTGCCAAAACCTCCCGTTGCCATATTAATAAAAAAGTATTTTTCATTGACCTGAGCAATATCAATGGAAACAGCTTTGCCCTTCACTGCGAGGGAGAGTGCAGATTCAATATCTAAGGGAATATTTGCACTCGTTGCAAAATCATTTGCGGTGCCCATAGGGAGAATGCCTAAAGTAGGGCGCTTTTCAGCAGGAAATTGCATGAGTGTACTTGCAACTGCATTGATTGTGCCATCTCCTCCAGCGGCAATCACAGTGGCAATATTATTCGCTATGGCATCGGCAATAAAATCATGAGTGTCTTGTATTTCCCATGGGATCCGCACTGTTATTAAATAATTTTCTTGGCGCAAATGGGCGATGGCTTTACGCAGATCAGGGTTATTTGATTGCTTGCCGTTAAGGATAATCATAGCTGACTGATATTTAATCATAAATACTCATCCATAGGGTTTATTATCTAAAATGAGTATAAGGGGATTTCGCTTAAGAAAGGAAATGTTTTATCTTTTTTACAGAAGTGTGGATCAGGAAGAGAAAAGGTTTAGATAAAAGAAATGGCTAGCTCAAGGGAGATTGAGCCAGCCAAGGAGGTGGTTCCTAGTCTTATTTTATGACTTTCTAGTTCTTCGTTTTCGATAGTGACTATACGATATTGAATAACCAATTGATGTGATCTGTTGCATAAAATTGGATATTCAGTGCACTTTTCAAAGAAAATGTCAATAACGAGAATGATTCGCAAATGCGAGATGGCACTTAAAGTGAAATAGGTTTATCAATTGCCGATAAAAAAGCCAAAAATTCAAATAACTAGATTACGAATTCTTGGCTAGATAATCATGTGTTTATATCGAAAATTATTGCTAAGCGTTAGCTTGCAATGGGGTTTTCTGACTGAGTTTGGTGCGGATCGCGCGTTGTTGTTCCTGCAAGGTTGCGGATCAATAAACCAAAGTTGACATCAACGTCTTCAGGAATAGGCAGGTATACTACATGGCCATTACCTGGTGCGACATCAATGGCTTCCCCTTTACGGTTCGTTAATGCATCGAGCATAAACACAATGTTACCTGTAGGTGTCATCATTTCTAAGCTATCGCCCACGCTAAATTTATTTTTTACATCCACTTCCGCAAGGCCATTGACACGCTTACCTGTAAATTCCCCCACAAACTGCTGAGTATCTGACACAGAATAGCCGTATTCGTAAGTTTGGTATGCATCATGGGTATGACGACGTAAAAAACCTTCGGTATAACCACGGTGAGCTAACCCTTCTAAGGTCGATAGCAACGTTGGGTCGAACGGTTTACCTGCGACAGCGTCATCAATCGCACGGCGATAGACCTGTGCAGTACGAGCACAATAATAGAAAGATTTAGTGCGGCCTTCGATTTTCAGTGAGTGAACACCCATTTTAGTTAGGTTTTCAACATGTTCAATTGCACGAAGGTCTTTAGAGTTCATGATGTACGTGCCGTGTTCGTCTTCAAACGCCGTCATATATTCGCCTGGGCGTTTGGCCTCTTCAATCATAAACACTTTATCCGTTGGCGCACCAGCCCCTAATGTTGGGGCGATGTTTTGCACGGGAATGGGCTCATGAACATGAACAATATTGCCCACATCATCTTCTTTACCTTCTTCCACTTTATATTCCCAACGGCATGCATTAGTGCAGGTACCTTGGTTCGGGTCACGTTTATTAATATAACCTGATAGCAGGCAACGGCCTGAATACGCCATACAGAGTGCACCGTGGACGAACACTTCCAATTCCATGTCAGGCACGTGCTGGCGGATTTCTGCAATTTCTTCCAAAGACAACTCGCGGGACAAAATCACTCGAGTTAATCCCATTTGTTTCCAGAATTTTACCGATGCCCAGTTAACCGCATTTGCTTGAACAGATAAGTGAATATCCATGTCAGGAAAGGCTTCGCGCACCATCATAATCAGACCCGGGTCAGACATAATCAGCGCATCAGGGCCCATTTCGATAACCGGTGTTAAGTCACGAATAAAGGTTTTTAACTTGGCATTGTGTGGTGCGATATTGACCACCACATAAAATTTCTTGCCCAGATCATGGGCTTCTTGAATGCCTTTAGCGAGGTTTTCGTGGTTAAACTCATTGTTACGAACGCGTAGGCTATAACGGGGTTGCCCTGCATAAACGGCATCGGCACCATAGGCGAATGCATAGCGCATATTTTTTAATGAACCGGCAGGGGATAAAAGTTCTGGTGTAAACATGGTTTGTCTCTATCTGATATCAAGTCAGCACCATTTCTGTGGAAATGGCGTATTAAGGGCGGTGATTTTAACGCTAATTGCGTTAAAAACCAAATATCCCTTAATAAAAGTACGTCTATTTAGCCTTTAAACATCATCCCAACGATAACCCAGCCCATAAATTGAACGAATAAAGGTTTTTTCGTTATCTAATGATTCTAATTTTCGGCGTAAATTTTTCACGTGGCTGTCGATTGTGCGGTCTGTGACGACACGATGGTCATCGTAGAGAATGTCGAGGAGTTGATCACGGGAGAACACGGTGCCTGCATTATCGGAAAGAAATTTTAGCAACCGAAACTCAGCAGGGGTGAGCTCAAGTAATTTTGTGCCATAGCGTACTTGGAACGCATTTTCGTCAATAATCAATTGCGTTGAATGTTGGGAGTGAGATGGCTCATTGGTAACTTGGCAACGGCGTAAAATGGTTTTAACACGAGCAACCACTTCCCGCGGGCTAAATGGCTTACAAATATAGTCATCAGCACCAATTTCTAGCCCTAATAAGCGGTCGATTTCCTCTGTTTTTGCTGTCACCATCACGATGGGGACATCACTGAATTTGCGTAATTCACGGCAAACCGATAATCCATCTAAGCCAGGCAGCATTAAATCTAATAAAATCAGGTCGGTATGGTTATTTTTCACATAAGGAATGACCTCATCACCACGGCTTAATAAGGTAGGGAGGTAATTCGCTGCTTGCAAGTAATCAAACAAAAGTTGGCCTAACTTGGGCTCATCTTCCACAATCAAAACATGCGCATTGTGATTTTCTGCCATGGCTAAATTCCTTTTTCCTGAAATTGTACCGGTAAAGAGATGGTAATTTTGACACCGCCGAGGGATGAAGGCTCTGCAGTGATAGAACCATTATGCGCTTCAACAATATTATAGCAAATGGCTAACCCTAAACCAGAACCGCCACTGGCGCGGTTACGGGAGCCTTCAGCACGGTAAAATCGCTCGAAAATATGTTGGCATTGCAGTGCACTCAGGCCTGGGGCGCTATCTTGCCAAACAATAGACAGCTGCTGGTGTTGCTCTGTGACATCAATGGCAATTTTCCCGCCTGAATCAGTATAGCGAAGACTATTTTCCATCAAATTATAGAATAATTGGTTAATGCGGTCTGGGTCAGCAAATACAATAGCTTGTTCGCTAAAGTGGCGCGAAACGGTTAATTGTTGGTCTTCAATACGCCAACGAGATTGCCCGATGACCATATCCAATAAGGGAATAATATCAATGGGGTGTTTGCGATAGATCAGTGAACCACGGTCAGAAAGTGATAGCTGATGTAAATCATTCACCAGTTTGATTAGCGTGTGAGTTTCATTGAGTAGGGAATTAATTGTTTCAGGTGTTGCTTGGCGCACGCCATCTTGTACCGCTTCTAACTCACCGCGTAAAACGGATAACGGCGTGCGTAACTCGTGAGAAATATCTGCCATATAATCACGGCGCATTTGCTCATTTTTTTCAAGGGTAGAGGCTAGATGGTTGAAATCTTTCGCTAATTGACCGAGTTCGTCGCGGCCTTCTTCAGGTACACGGGTGGTAAAGTCACCACGTGCTAATTGATTCGTGCCTTCGAGTAACCGTTTGATAGGTTTTAAAAAACTCCGAGCCAGAAAAATAGTGGCTATCAATGCCACAAACAGGGACAGCCCTGCGATCACCCAACTAGTATACAGTTGTTTGCTATCAAAGCGACGGTCAAGCGCGCTACTAATACCGTCTTCATAGCTGGCAACAAGCCAACCAACGGTGTTGCCATCATCGGTGATAATTGGCTCACGGATCACTTTGCTTGGCAGCGGGGTGTCTTTACCAAAAATCAGTCTATCTTGCGTGTCATAAACCCAAAATATGGTTCTCCATCGCTGGCGCATCGGGCCACGATGTTGTTGGTGCTCAACAGAGCGCAAAATGCGGAAAAAAGTCCGCTCATCACCTAATAAAAAGCGCCAATTTCCCGTTTCTTGATATTGCTCCGCAAGGGCAGCAGAGACTTGTTCCACCCGCTGTTGATCATTTTCTTTAATATAATCAATAAAGCCGTGTTGAAAACTCATGCGTACGCCTTGGTGCATGATCACCACAAGCAGCAAGCAGGTGGCGAAGATAGCCAGAAACAAGCGGGTACTCACACTGTTAAACCTAAGCTTCATGGTGTTTCTCCATTTTAAGGCGTGACGCTGCCTTTCTGCTAGCCCAACGTTGCCTCAAGCTATCAAAGCTTAAATAGACCACTGGCGTGGTGAATAGTGTGAGCAGCTGGCTCATGATTAAACCGCCAACGATGGTGATCCCCAGCGGTTGGCGTAATTCTGCACCATCACCACTGCCTAACATTAAGGGCAAAGCACCGAAAATCGCTGCTAATGTGGTCATCAAAATGGGGCGAAAGCGCAATAAACTGGCGCGGAAAATGGCTTCTCGAGCCGTTAAACCCGCAGTTCGTTGGGCTTGAATCGCAAAGTCCACCATGATAATGGCGTTTTTCTTCACGATGCCAATGAGCAACATAATGCCAATTAAGGCGATTAAACTAAATGGCGTATCAAATAATTCCAAGGCTAATAATGCACCGACCCCGGCAGACGGTAGGGTGGACAAAATCGTTAGTGGGTGAATGTAGCTTTCATACAAAATACCGAGCACTAAATAGACGGTGACGATAGCCGCTAAAATTAAAAAAAGCTGTGATTTCAAGGTTTCTTGGAAAACCTGCGCGGTGCCTGCAAAAGTGCCCCGTACAGTAGAAGGCACGCCAAGAGCTGTCATTGTTTTTTCAATTTCCACCATTGCATCATTTAGCGTATAGCCATCCGCGACGTTAAAACCGATCGTGGATGCGGCTGATAACCCTTGGTGATTCACACTTAGTGGCGCATTGGCAGGTTGCCAGCGAGCAAAATAGGAAAGGGGGATTGCTTGCCCTGTTTTGTTAATGACAAACATGTTATCAAGGGCGCTCACATCTTGGGTATATTCAGGCGCGACTTCCATCACCACTTTATATTGGTTCATGGCTTCATAAATTGTCGAAACTTGGCGCTGACCAAAGGCGTTATTGAGCAAACTGTTGGCTTCACGTACATCAATTCCTAATTGTGCCATTAGGTCTCTGTCATAGGTGATGGCCATTTCTGCGCCTTTGTCTTCTTTATCAGAGTTCACATCCGTTAATTGTGGAAGCTCACCTAATGCTTTACGGATGGCGGGCTCCCAATCTCTTAGCGCATTAAGCTCATCAGCAAGCAAAGTAAATTGGTAACTGGCATTTGCCTGGCGACCGCCAACACGGATATCCTGCACTGGCATCATAAACAAGTTTGCCCCTGGCTCGTTGGCAAGCTTGACGCGTAACCGGTTGATAACGGTCGCTGAGTTTTCAGTGCGCTCTCCAAGTGGTTTCAGCGAGATATACATAAAACCACTGTTAACGCGACTGCCGCCGGTAAACCCCGTTACATTATCGATAGCGGGGTCTTCTTTAACCTGTTCCATAAAGCGGGTCATTTTTTCTTTCATTGATTGGAACGAGATACTTTGGTCGGCACGGACAAAGCCCAATACACGGCCTGTATCCTGTTCAGGGAAAAATGCTTTAGGAACAGTAATATATAAATAAACATTAAGCCCAATAGTGGCAAACAAAATCGCTAATACGCTACGGCGGTGGTTTAACACCCAGTTTAGTGCAATGCCATAACGTTCTTGAACCCACAGTAAGATACGGCCAAAGCCACGGTGTTTGGCTTTACTATTTTTTCCCCGCTTTTTAAGTAAATATGCGCACATCATGGGGGTCAGGGTGAGGGAAACAATTAATGAAATCCCAATTGCGGTTGCAAGGGTAATGGCAAACTCACGAAAAAGTCGTCCAACGAGCCCATCCATCAAGAGGAGAGGGATAAACACAGCAACTAAGGAAATACTCATGGAGACGACAGTAAAGCCGACTTCATGCACCCCTTTGACTGCAGCCATAAAGGGCTTCATGCCATTTTCAATATGACGGGAAATGTTCTCCAAAACCACAATCGCATCATCGACCACAAAGCCCGTAGCAACGGTCAACGCCATCAATGATAAGTTGTTAAGACTAAAGCCACATAAATACATGGCAGTAAAAGTCCCAATGAGTGAAACAGGTACGGCAATAGCCGGAATTAAGGTGGCACGTCCAGAACGTAGGAATAGCAGTACCACCAAAATAACCAATGCGACGGCGATTAACAGGGCACGTTCCACTTCTGCAAGGGAGGCACGAATGGTCGGCGTTCTATCTTGTGCGACTTTGAGGTCAATAGCGGCAGGGATCATGTCCCTAAATTCAGGGATTTCAGCCCGTATGCGATTGACGGTTTCAATAATATTGGCACCCGCCTCACGACGGATCACAATCAAGATCGCGGGCTTGCCATCTGCCATTCCAGCAGCACGGACATTTTCAATAGAATCTTTGACATTGGCAACATCACTGAGCTTAACTGCATTGCCTGCCTTGTAGTGCACAATAATTGGGCGGTAATCTGCCGCTTTTTTTAGTTCATCGTTGGTTTGTACCTGATACCGTTTTTCGTCATCGTTAATGTAGCCTTGGGGTTGGCGCACGTTAGCGCTACTGATGGCTGAACGCACGGCATCAAGGGATACGCCTTGGTTGAATAACGCTGTTGGGTTTAATTCCACACGCACTGCGGGAAGTGAGCCACCGCCCACAGAAACTTCACTAACCCCTTCAATTTGTGCAATACGTTGAGCAAGGCGTGTTGAGGCGATATCATAAATTTCCCCTGTTCCAAGGGTTTGCGATGTCATGGTTAAAATCATGATAGGCGCATCAGATGGATTTGATTTGTAGTAACGTGGGCGACTGGGCATACCGCTAGGCAGCAGGGTTTGGGCGGCATTAATGGCCGCTTGGACTTCGCGCGCTGCGTTATTGATATCTTTATCAAGATTAAATTCGAGGGTGATTGTGGTACGCCCCAGTGCGCTGCTTGAAGTCATCTCGCTGATCCCTGCTATGCTGCCTAATGAACGCTCTAAAGGCGTTGCAACAGAAGATGCCATGGTTTCAGGAGATGCACCTGGAAGTGACGCTGTCACGTTAATCACAGGGTAGTCCACTTGGGGAAGCGGCGCAACAGGTAAAAAGAGAAAACTTAATGCGCCGCATAAGGTGATCGCCACGCTAATCAGTGTGGTGGCAACGGGGCGGCTAATAAACAGGGCGAAAAAGCGTTTCATTACGATACCTGCGCCTTATTTATTTGACGGCGTGCTTTTAGGTAATGTGACAAACGGTCAAATAACAAATAAATCACAGGGGTCGTGAATAACGTTAATATCTGGCTCATAATTAAGCCCCCTACCATACAAATCCCCAGCGGTTGGCGCAACTCTGCACCTACACCCGTACTGAGCATTAACGGCAATGCACCTAGCAATGCAGCCATTGTTGTCATCAATATTGGACGAAAACGTAATAAACAAGCTTGATAAATGGCATCATATGGCGACATGCCTTGTTCTCGCTCTGCGGCAAGGGCAAAGTCAATCATCATGATGGCGTTCTTTTTCACGATACCAATCAATAAGATAATCCCTATTACCGCGATCACATCGAGGTCTTTTCCTGCCATCATTAAGGCGAGCAGTGCACCTACGCCCGCCGTGGGTAAGGTGGAAAGAATGGTAATGGGGTGAATAAAGCTTTCATATAAAATACCTAGCACGATGTACATCGCCACAATTGCGGCTGCGATTAACCAAATGGTGCTGCTTAATGCAGCTTCAAAGGCTAACGTCGCGCCTTGAAATTGCGTGGTAATGGATTTTGGCATCGAAATTTGTGATTCCGCGTGTTTAACCGCATTGACTGCGGATTCTAAGGACGCGCCATCGGCCACATTAAATGAGAAGGTCACGGCTGGGAATTGGTCAAGGTGATTAATCGCCAATGGGCCATAACCTTCTTGAATGTTCACTAAGGTGCTGAGTGGCACTATAGCGCCATCGGTACCTTTTAAGCGAATATCGTTCAGGGCATCCATACCATCGCGGGTTTGCGTATCATGCTCTAAAATGACGCGATATTGATTCGATTGGGTATAAATGGTCGAAATCATGCGCTGACCAAAGGCATTGTACAGCGCGTTATCGATGGATGACATGGTAATGCCAAAACGGCTTGCTGTATCACGGTTAACATTCACATAAGCGACTAACCCCTTATTTTGCCAATCACTACTCACATCCGTTAACTCAGGTTGTTGCTCTAACTCACTCATCAACTTAGGCACCCAAGTCGATAACTCATCAAGAGTACTTGCTTGCAAGGTGAATTGATATTGAGTACGAGCCACTTGCGTATCAATGGTTAAATCTTGCATTGGTTGCAGGTATAAATTCACCCCTGCAATGTTATCTGCGGATTGTTGCAGGCGTGCAATAATAGCAACGACGCGATCTTCACGCTCATCAAGGGGTTTTAAGGTAATCTGAAGGCGCGCATTATTCAGTGTTGCGTTTGTGCCATCGACGCCGACGTAGGTGGTGACGTTGTCAACGGCAGGGTCGGCGAGGAGCTTGTCCGCGACTTCTTGCTGCTTTTGCGCCATTGCAGAAAACGAAATGGATTGTCGACTTTCAATAGAGCCTTGAATAATGCCGCTGTCTTGTAATGGGAAGAAGCCTTTTGGGATCCACATATACAACAAGACGGTGAGTACCATAGTACCGAGCGCAACGGACAGCGTGAGCCATTGATGGTTTAAAATTCGCTTTAGCCAAATGGCATAACCTGCCACCATGCGGTCAAAGAATCGCTCGCATGCTAACTCAAAACGGTTATGTTTGTGCTGCGATTCTGGCTTTAATAACCGTGCGCACATCATTGGAGTGAGCGTGAGGGACACCACCGCTGAAATCAAAATGGCAACAGCAAGGGTAATGGCAAATTCACGGAATAAGCGACCAACAATATCCCCCATAAATAATAGCGGAATTAACACTGCAACAAGAGAGAAAGTTAGGGAGATGATGGTAAAACCGATTTCCCCTGCACCTTTTAATGCCGCAACCAGCGGTTTATCTCCTTGTTCTAAATAACGGGAGATATTTTCGATCACCACAATAGCATCGTCCACGACAAAGCCTGTAGCGATGGTGAGTGCCATCAACGTTAGGTTATTGACAGAGAATCCGCAAAAATACATCACTGCAAAGGTGCCAACTAGGGAAAGTGGCACTGCGATGCCTGGAATTAATGTGGCAATCCCGTTGCGTAAAAAGAGATAAATGACCATGACAACCAGCGCGATAGCCAACATCAACTCAAATTGCACATCATTGACTGAAGCGCGGATGGTGCTGGTTCTGTCCGTTAAAATATCGACATTAACGGATTTAGGGAGGCTCTCAATAAGTTCAGGCAATAATGTACGGATAGTATCCGTGGTTTCAATAACGTTCGCACCAGGTTGGCGCTGAACGTTAATCACGATCGCTTGTTCGTTGTTTGCCCATGCCCCTAGATACGCATTTTCAGCACCTTCTTTGATGGTTGCAATGTCGCCAAGGCGAACAGGTGCACCATTTTGGAATGCCACAATTAATTTGCGGTAATCATCAAGGGATTTCATTTGGTCGTTGGCGGAAAGGGTCACCGCGCGAGTTGGGCCATCAAAACTCCCTTTAGCAGAATTGACGTTGGCATTATTAATCGCGACACGAATGGTTTCGCTGTCCAGCCCTTTGGCTGCCATCGCTTGCGGGTTAAGGTTCACCCGCACAGCAGGGCGTTGACCGCCAGCGAGTGTCACTAAACCCACACCATTAACTTGGGAAATTTTTTGTGCGATCCGCGTTTCAATAATATCTTGTACTTGTGTCAACGGCATGGCATCGGATGTCACTGCTAACGTTAAAACAGGCGGGTCTGCAGGGTTCACTTTGTTATAAATGGGTGGATAAGGTAAATCAGATGGCAGTAGACTGCTGGCGGAATTAATCGCGGCTTGGACTTCTTGTTCAGCAACCTCTAACGGCAATGAAAGCTGGAACATCAAGGTGATCACAGAGGCGCCACCTGAGCTCTGGGATGACATCTGTTTTAAGCCCGACATCTGCCCGAATTGGGTTTCCAGGGGGGCGGTAACTGCGGAGGTCATGACATCAGGACTTGCGCCAGGATACAGCGTCACGACTTGAATGGTTGGGTAATCGACCTCAGGTAAAGCGGAAACGGGTAAGAAGCGATAGCCAATAATCCCTGCCAGTAATATAGCCACCATGAATAAGGTTGTCGCAACAGGGCGCAAGATGAATAGGCGAGATGGGCCGCCACCTTTTAGCATTTCAGGCCGCATTACGCTTTCTCCGCGCTAGATGGTTTGCTTTTGCGAGGTTCTTTATCTTTTTTGGCTAGGCTTTCAGGGGTAACGACTTCAACTGTTGTACCATCGGTGAGCTTATCTACACCGTCTGTAATCACTTTTGTGTTGGCGGCTAAACCACTTTCAATCACGACCTGTTGGCTATCTTGCATTCCTACAGTGACGGTATGCTTGCTCACTTTGTTATCTTCACTGAGAATCCAGACATAATGGCCTTCATTACCCATTTGTAAGGCTGCGGTGGGGATAACTACGGCATCTTGCAGGGTTTCGACCTGCATTTTCACATTCACAAATTGGTTCGGGAACAATTTTTGTTCCTCATTGGTGAAGCGTGCTTTAATTTTCAATGTGCCTGTTGCCGCATCAATTTGGTTATCGGTACTGAGCAGCTCGCCACGGGCAATCAGGGCAATGTTATTACGATCCCAAGCTTCAATCAGGACATTTTTACTGCTTGCTTGGGCTTGCTGGATTGCGGGGATATCCCCTTCAGGTAAGGCAAACAACACATCTGCGGGCTGTGTTTGGGTGATCACAACAATTGGTGTTGATGTTCCCGACGAGACAAAATTTCCCACATCGACTTGTTTTAAACCCACACGTCCAGAAATAGGGGCTGTGATTTTGCTGTAAGTTAATTGTAACTTAGCACTGTCGACAGCGGCTTGATCGACTTTAATACTGCCTTGAGCTTGTAATACTAATGCACGTTGGTTATCCAATTCTTGTTGTGAAATGACTTTTGTGCCTGCTAATTTTTGGTAACGGGCTAGATCCAGTTGAGCATTGGCGAGTGTTGCCTTGTCTTTTGCGAGCTGGCCTTCTGCTTGGGCTAATTGCACTTCAAATGGGCGAGGGTCGATTTGTGCGAGCAAATCCCCTGCATTGACGTATTGCCCTTCAGTAAAATAAAGCTTCATCAATTGCCCTTCAACACGGCTGGTTACTGTCACCACATTAGCGGCTTGGACAGTTCCTAAGCCCGATAAAAACCGTGGAACCACTTTTTGTTCAGCGACGGCAAATTGCACCGGTGCTAAAACGCGAGGAGGGCGGCCCATTGCACTGCGTTGTGAATTCGGTTTGGCAATCGCACTTGAGTTAGGCGTATCTGCGGTTTTTTCTTGATTGTAAAAATACCAAGTCGCTCCAGCTGCCACAATGATGGCAACAAAAATAGCAGAGCGAGTAAAAGATTTGCGGCGATTTTGCTTATTCATTTTTGGTCATTCGCTTAACTCAAAAGAGTGGATAAAATTAGTCTGGCTGTGAGGCAAAAAACTAACTGAAAAGAGTCAGTTAGACATACTAATAGTTTATCCTGATAGGTACAAAGAAAAATGGAGGAATTATGAATAAGTGTCAATTTATGTGGTGGGAATACGATGCAAAACAAACCTACTATTTTTAGAGTAAGCTAATCTTTGTGTCTTTGTAGCTAAAATCAGATAAATAACCCCTAAATCAATTATCAACAGAGATTGAACCGTTAGAGCTGTCCTTTGCATTGCTTATTGCAACGTGGTTATTCATAAAATAAAAATGGCCTCGGTTTAAATTCAACCTGAGGCCATTGTATTGAAGTGTGACGAGCTATTTACTGTGTTGCACTGGTATTTAATACAGGTGCACGATTATCAGTTTGCTTCTCTTTTGCAGTCCAACCTTTCCACGACAGTGGCAAAAAGGCAACAGCAACGGCTAACAATGATACGCCTGCCACATAATACGCCGGCGCCATATGAGATTGTTGTAACCACGCGCCTGTTAAGATTGGTGTTAAACCACCGAAGATGGCGTAGGCAACGTTATAAGCGAATGATAAGCCTGAATAACGAATTTCAGGTGGGAACGCACGGGTGCTGATAATCGGCGTTGTTGCAATCGCACCGACAAAGAATCCCATTAAGCCATAGTTAAAAATTAAGGTATTGGCGGCAATATCCGTTGATAAAGACGAATAGAAATAAATCGCCGTGACAGCCAATCCGCCCCATGACAAAGTCATTGAGGTACGAGTACCTGTTTTATCCCCTAACCAGCCCCAGAAAATACAGCCTAATGTTAAGGTTAATGTGGCAGCACAGTTGGCTTGCAACGCAATATTACGATCAATATTGTAGATACCTTTTAAAACCACATCTGGTGTCATTAAAATCGTCACAACAATCGCCGTTGATAATGACCATGTTAGTGCTGCAGTGATCATACAGGCTTGCTTATGGGATTTAATGACGGTTTTTACAGGTAATTCTTGGGATAACGCTTTCTTCGCAGCTAACTCTTTAAAAATAGGTGTTTCTTGCAAGAAACGACGTAAATATACAGAGATAAAGCCAAAGATACCGCCCAAGATAAACGGAATACGCCATGCGAAGTCATGGACTTCAGCAGTCGTGTAAGTACGCTCGATAATGATAGCCACGATGGAACCTAATAAGATACCACCAGTAATCCCTGATGTTAATGTGCCAACACCTAAGCCGTAACGCTGTTTTGGCGTATGCTCCGCGATAAATACCCATGCTCCTGGCATTTCACCACCGATAGCGGCACCTTGCATGATGCGCATTAACAATAATAACAGTGGCGCTGCTGCACCAATGGTTTCAAATGTTGGCAAGAAACCAATCACGAATGTTGGAAATGCCATCAAGAAAATACTCAAGGTGAACATTTTTTTACGGCCAATTTTGTCACCAAAGTGAGCCATAATAATGCCGCCAAGTGGGCGAGCAAGGTAACCCGCTGCAAACAAGCCAAGTGTCGCCATTAGCGCGAGAAATTCATTATCCCCAGGGAAAAAGAGCTGAGAAATAATTTTCGCGTAAAAGACGAAAATAACGAAATCATAAAATTCCAGTGTGCCGCCTAAAGACGACAAGCCTAAGGTTTTATAATCTTCTTTGCCCAACGGTCGTGCCGAGGGCTGGCTAGCTGTTTGCGATGTCATAGTACTATCCTTCTAAAATACCTGAAAATATCCACGATAATATAAATTCAGGGTAACAAGCATTTACTCAAAATAATGAGCCAATCATATTTATTGGGTGCAGATAAGAGGTCGAAAACGTTGGATGGGTATAACGTAGTTCAATACACAGTATCTTTTTGCATGCCTTATTTATAGCAGGAAATTCTATATTCTGTAAACCGCAACACCTAAAACAAGCATAACATTCCTATTAGTCTTCTTTGTTAGGCATTAATATCTAATGCGACTTTAAATAACCTTATATGATGTTAATAATCTGCATTTTGCAGAATATCGTATATTTAAAATAGTAATATATTTAGTTAATTATGATTAATTTAATAATTTCTTACTATTTAATGTAATGAAATAAGCGCTAAATATAATTATTTGAATGATGATTTTAATCTATATAATAGATGAACTTGCTAATAAAATAATAAATACTTTGCAATGTAATGAGTTTTCTGCGTTCGATTTGAAATGTTTGTGTGGTTTTTATTGAAAATGGCGGAGTTTTATAAATCGGGCATGCTCAACGCTATCGCTGAACATGCCCGAACAAAGATTATACTAAGAATAGGGTAGCGAGACCGAGGAAAATAAAGAAGCCGCCAGTATCAGTAATAGCTGTAATCATTACGCTAGAGCCAATGGCAGGGTCTTTCCCCATTTTGATCATAATGAGTGGAATAAGCACACCCATTATTGCCGCCATCAATAGGTTTAGTACCATTGCAAGCGTCATCACAGCACCCATGGCAAGATCGCCATAGAGGAAATAGGTGACAACCCCCATGATACCGCCCCAGACAATGCCGTTGATAAAGGCGACACCCAGCTCCCTGAGCATTAAGAAGGAGAAGCTACCACTTTGGATCTGGTGGAGTGCGATCGCACGCACAATCATGGTGATAGTTTGGTTACCGGTATTCCCGCCAATCCCAGCTACAATAGGCATCAACGTGGCGAGAGCAACCAGCTGAGAGATGGTGTCTTCAAACACACCAATCACACGGGATGCGACGAAAGCAGTACACAAGTTGATGGCCAGCCATGTCCAACGGGTTTTAACTGCTTGTCCTACAGGGGCAAAGACGTCTTCTTCAGGGCTTAACCCCCCCATACGACGGATGCTGTTATCGTTTTCTTCGCTAATATTATCAACGATATCTTCAACCGTCAGACGACCCATCAATAAGCCATTGCTGTCCACAACAGCGGCAGAAATTAAGTCATACCGTTCGAACGCGCTCGCTGCATCTTCCCCTTTTTCGTCAGGAAGGAAGGTTACCGTATCCGTTTTCATGACATCGGCGACGATTTTATCGGGTGATTGTGTCAAAATGGTGGTTAGAGGTAATTCCCCTTGCAGATAATTATTGTTATCTACTACGAAAATTTTATCGGTGGCTTCTGGGATTTTGCCACGTTGACGTAAGTAACGTTGTACTGTTTTTAAGGCTACGTTTGGACGAACGGTGACGAATTCAAAATCCATCATTTGGCCGACACTGTCTTTTGCGTATTGTAAAACTTCGCGAATACGGCTGCGTAGGCTTGGTTCTAAATAAGTCAGCAGGCGGCGCATGGTGTCGCGTGGAAGATGTTCGGCAATGTAGGCTTGTTCATCCACATGTAAGCTAGCGACTGCACGTAGCAGTTCTCTATCCGACATGTCTTTAATCAGGCTGTCCCATACAGAGACCGAGGCCTCGACTAGCACTTCACCGCGCTCGTTATTATCGACTAAACGCCATAAGGCGAGACGTTCGTCGTAGGGTAACATTTCTAAAATATCGGCGATATCCGCGGTATGCAAATCGAGGAGTAATTCTTTTACAGTACTGATTTTTTCACGAATTGCTTTGTCATCAATACTGACGTGTTGATCATTTTCAACAAGTGCGTGAACGAATTCCTCGTCATCTAAAAAAAGCGTCAGGATCTGCTGGCGAATGTGTGCCAGCTTTTGTGAGTGCGGGTTAACTATTGGCCCCACATCGTTTGAGAAAGCAGATTGTGACATTTTAATCCTTAAAACAATAGCCGCGCCGAAGCGCGTTTTATTAATTCGTCTGTGAGCGGACGAAATTTATTATCATTATTGTCGCCCATTTGAATAATATATCAAATAGTCGCATCAAACAGGCAGTGATTTCCGCGTTTAGCGTGAAAAAAATAAGAAGAAATCACCACAATAATGGCTGAAAGTTATTTATTCTCCGCGCATATACTTAATGACCAACCAGGAACATCTTCCCAATAAGCACTTTCTTTTTCTAAATCCAATAACATCAAGGCATTTTGCTCAAGATATTCTGCAGGTAAATAAAGTGTCCAATATCCATCGTCTGTTTCGATGCGCAAAGATGATGGAATAGTGGTGGATTGGCGTTGATTATTTAATAAAATAGCGAGCCGTAAAATTTGAATTAACGGCATAAACTGTTTGCGTTTAAATAAGTTAAACTTAGGAATATCATCGTATTTTATGGCTCGGCGATGATTTCTCACTAGCGTGGCTAACAAAAGCTGTTGTTCTTGGTTAAAGCCGGGCAAATTGGTATTTTGCAAAATATAAGCGGAGTGGCGATGCATGCCGCTATGGTTAATGCTTAATCCAACCTCATGAAGCATCACTGCCCAAATTAAAATAGACTCTAATTGTGGGTTGATTTGCTTAGGATTTTGTTGACCCCATTGGTAATAAAGTTCTTCCATGGTTTTCAACACCCGTTTTGCTTGTTCTCTATCAATATTGTAGTGCTCAGCAAGGCTCAAGGCAGTACGTTGGCGGATATCTTGGTGGCGAAAACGGCCTTCCATTTCATATAAAACCCCTTCGCGCAGTGCGCCATCCGATAATCGTAATTCTTTAATCTCTAATGAGTCAAAAACCGCCAGTAAAATCGCTAAGCCAGGAACAAAAACCTGTTTGCGTTCATTGGACAGTCCGGGAATATCCAAAGAAGAAAAAGTTTTATATTTCAACGCCATATTTTTTATTTCAGTCAGGCGTTCACGGGTGATAATGCCGTCCTTATAACCAAGCTCTAACAAAACCCCATGTGTGGCTTTAATGGTTCCCGACGCCCCCATTGCGACATCCCACGTGTATTTTTTAAACAGGATGGCGGTGCTTTCTAATTTTAAACATGCTGCGAGGTAGGCTCGGTTAAAAAATTCGGGTGTGATGGTTTCGTTGGAAAAATAGCTTTTTGCAAAGCTGACACAGCCCATACGGCGGCTTTCTATTAATAATGGCTCAAATTTTTCACCAATAACAATTTCAGTCGAACCACCACCAATGTCTAAAACCAGTTTACGGCCTTTTTCTGGTTGGGTATGCTCGACACCCATAAAAATTAAACGGGCTTCTTCTTGTCCTGAAATAATTTCAATAGGATAGGGAATGATGTCTTTTGCGCGTTGCAAAAAGTCTTTGACATTGGTGGCGACACGTAAAGAGTGGGTACCGACAATGCAGACGTTATCAGGCGAAAAGCCTTGTAAACGTTCAGCAAATAGCGCTAAACAAGAAAGGCCACGTTCTATCGCCTCTTCGCTTAATTCATTGGTATCGCTTAGTCCATCAGCAAGGTGAACACGTTTCTTTAGGCGGGTAAGCACTTGAAGCGCTCCATTGACAACGCGCGCAATCACCATATGAAAGCTATTTGAACCTAGGTCAATGGCCGCAATTTCTTGGGGTCTTGGTGCTGATGATGTTGTTATTGGCATAGTATCAAGCTCGGGTATCTGGCGTTTCAAGTGATTTCAAATGTTCATAAATGGCAAGCTGAGAACGAATTTTTCGCTTGTTGCCGCGGGGAACATAATGATTACTTAAATCTTTGTCAACATAACGCGCTTTTACAGTATCACTGAATTGTAATTCCAGAATATCCAAAACCCGTTGTTTTAAAAGGGGATCGACTAATTGAACTGCGACCTCAATTCGGTAGTCAATATTTCGAGTCATCCAATCAGCTGAAGAAATAAAGACTTTTTCGTCTCCTGCGTTGGCAAACACATAGACGCGGTCATGTTCCAAAAAGCGGTCAACAATACTGGTGACTTGAATATTTTCGCTGTAACCTGCTTGGCCAGCCACTAGCGAGCACATCCCACGAACTAATAAACGAATTTTTACCCCTGCATTGGAGGCATCATAGAGTTTATCAGTCAGTTCTTTATCAACCAAATTATTGATTTTTAATGTAATGCCACTTGGCAGGCCTTCAAGGGCATTGGCAATTTCTTGGTCAATTAACGCGGTTAATTTTGTCCGTGTATTTTGTGGTGAAACCATCAAATTATCGAAGGTGACAGGGCGATATGGGTTTTCAATAAAGCTAAATACGCGGCGCACTTCATTGGTGATTTGCTCGTTAGCCGTTAGTAAGGAATAGTCGGTATACAGCCGCGCCGTTTTTTCGTTAAAGTTTCCTGTCCCAATGTGGGCATAACGGACAATTTGGCCTTCTTCCATACGGGATATGATAAATAACTTGGCGTGAATTTTCAGACCAGGCGCGGAGAAAATAACATGGACACCCGCTTCCGTTAATCGTTTAGCCCAATGGATGTTTGCTGCTTCATCAAAACGTGCTTGTAATTCAACGACCACAGTGACTTTTTTGCCGTTGTGTGCCGCGTGGATCACGGAATCGATGATGCGTGAATCTTTTGCGACACGGTAAATATTGATTTTAATGGATAACACATTTGGATCGAATGAGGCTTGGCGCAGTAACTCTAAGGTATGCTCAAAGGTGTAATATGGGTAATACAGCAACACATCGCGTTCCCGAATGGCATCAAAACCGTTACGGAAATTATCAAACCAGCGGTGGCGTAAGCGAGGCAATGGTTTGTTTAATAGATTTTTATTTCCTTCATTGGGGAAATTAATAAAATCTTTAAAGTTATGATAACGGCCACCCGCAATGACGGAGTCATCGTTGGATAACCCTAGTTTTTCCCGCAACAAAGCGACCATTTCATCAGGCATATCCCGTTGATAAACAAAACGCACAGGCTCTGCGGTTAAGCGCTGTTTTAACGTCGACGACATGATTTCCAGCAAGCTGGACTCCATTTCGGTCGCGATATCATACTCGGCGTCACGAGTCATTTTCATGGAATACGCGTTAAGTTCGTCGTAATCGAAAAAGCCTTTGAAAATTTCGTCTAACGTATAACGAAGAATGTTATCAATTAAAATCATGGATTTACGACGCTTTGGCATTTCCGGGGGGAGATTAACAAAACGAGGGACTTTATCCGATGGAATTTCTAGCAGTGCATATTGAATGTCATTGCCATTAATGATCTCAACCGCAAGATAGGTATAATCATCTTTTAAAAACTCAACTAAGTCCGTGTCTGGGTTGATTAAAATCGGTGTAATGTGTTGGCGCAGATTTTGGCGAAAATATTGGCGCAACCAAATTTGTTGGCGTGGGGAAATCTGTCGCTCGTTAATCAGGAATATTTGGTTACGGGCCATTTCAAGCAATAAATCATTATATAAAACGTCAAACTCTTGTTCTTGTTTGGCGACTTTTGCTTGAATGCGCTTAAGTAAATGGCGAGAGCCACTGGCAGAGCCACGTTCTTCATTAATTAAAATACGGCGCTTCACATCGGCGAAGCGCACTTTATAGAACTCATCTAAGTTATTGGAATAAATGCCCAAAAAACGCATTCGCTCAATCAGCGGGTTACGCTTATCGGCGGCCTCTTGCAAAACACGCTCGTTAAAAGACAGCCAGCTTAGCTCTTTTTCATGATAGAGACGTTCTTGGGACATTCTGACTCCGTATTAGACGCTTGTTACTTAATGGCGATTGTATCAGCCAGTTAACTAAATGTGATGCTTAATTGCTTTATCTTGTGCGATGACGCTTTCTGGGTTTTCTGATTGCTGCTTCATCGCAAAATATTGCTGTTGGAAAACACACATACGGATAGCCGTATGGTAGCGACCATTCACGAAAAACTCATCAATCAATTCACCTTCAGTATGGAAGCCAAGTTTATTATAAATGTGGATCGCTTTGACATTTTCTTTATCAACAATGAGATAAAGCTTATACAAATTTAATACAGAGAAAGCATAGTCCATTGCCAGCCTTGCTGCACGGCTCGCATAGCCATGGCCTTGGTGGTGCGGTGCAATGATAATTTGGAACTCAGAACGGCGGTGAACATAGTCAATTTCAACCAATTCAACTAACCCGACTTTTTCGCTATCATTTTCCACGATAAAACGGCGTTCGGACTGGTCATGAATATGTTTGTCGTAAAGATCGCTTAGCTCAACAAAGGCCTCGTAAGGCTCTTCAAACCAGTAGCGCATCACACTGGCGTTATTATCAAGTTGATGAATAAACGCTAAATCTTCACGTTCAAGTGGGCGCAACCTAAACGGATGAACTTGCCCGGTAGTCATAAAACACCTCTATTGGTTATGAAAAAACATTTTTTGCTTAAATAAGGATACCACTTATTTGAGATAAAATAATGACATAACACAGAGAGATCATCCCCTTGTTGAAGAATAGTTCACTTTATGCAGAATTAAGTGGTTAATCGCTGAAAAAACAATCAATTGACGGGTTATATATTCGCCAATTTTAGTGCAACAAAAAGGGTGGAAATTCCACCCTTTGAATCGTTATTTATACTGTAAATTAACTACTCATTAGCATAACCCTGTTGAGGTAGTGCTTTACCATCTAATACGGCTTTACCGTCAACCATGGTTAAGCGGTTATCACTAAACCATTGTACAACCAGAGGGTAAATAGCATGCTCTTGCGTTTTAACGCGTTCAATAAGGTCTTCTTCGGTATCTTCAGGGAATATAGGGACTTTAGCCTGTAATATCACAGGGCCACCGTCTAATTCCTCAGTGACAAAGTGAACGGAAGTACCGTGCTCTTTATCACCATTTTCCAAAGCCTTACGATGAGTATGTAGCCCAGGGTATTTAGGTAATAAAGAAGGGTGAATATTGAGTAATTTCCCGGTGAAATGAGCGACAAAATCAGGGGATAAAATACGCATAAACCCAGCTAAGACTACCAAGTCTGGTTGGTATTGTTCAATAAGCGCTAATAAAGCGGCATCATAGGTTTGGCGATTGCTATACGCTTTTGCATCGAGGCAAGCGGCAGGGATCCCTGCCTGCTGCGCCCTCACTAGCCCATAAGCCGTGTTTTGGTTGCTCACTACGGCCACAATGCGACCCTTTATTGTGCCTGATTGGCAACCTTCAATGATCGATTGTAAGTTACTGCCACTGCCAGAAATGAGGACAACGATTTTTTTCATTAGCGGATCACAACCTGCTCTTCACCCGCAGGTAATTGGCCGATTGAACCAATTTGCCATGCGTTTTCACCCAGCGATGTCAATAACGCTAATGCGGTGTTGACCTCACTCTGTGGCAGGGCAATGATGATGCCAACACCGCAGTTAAAGGTGCGGTACATTTCATGGGTACTGACATCACCCGCGTTTTGTAGCCAACTGAAAACTGAAGGCCATTGCCAGCTACTGCCATCGATAATGGCCTGGGTGTTATCCGGTAGAACGCGTGGGATATTTTCCCAAAAGCCGCCACCGGTAATGTGTGCAATTGCATGAATGTCATTTTTTGCGATTAGCTCCAGCACGTTTTTCACATAAATACGTGTAGGTTCTAATAAATGGTCAGCCAATGATTTGCCATCTAACTGTTCAGTTTCTGGGTTCGTTTTACTGACTTCTAAAATTTTACGCACTAATGAATAGCCGTTTGAATGAGGGCCACTGGAGGCGAGGGCGATCAGTGCATCCCCTGCGCTGACTTTACTGCCATCAATGATTTCAGAGCGCTCAACTACACCGACGCAAAAACCTGCAAGGTCATAGTCTTCACCATGGTACATGCCTGGCATTTCAGCGGTTTCACCACCCACTAATGCACAGCCAGACTGTTTACAGCCTTCAGCAATTCCCGTGATGACGCTGGCAGCGGTATCAACGTCTAATTTGCCTGTTGCGTAGTAATCAAGGAAGAATAATGGTTCAGCACCTTGAACGATAAGGTCATTGACGCACATAGCAACAAGGTCAATCCCAATTGAATCATGGCGTTTTAAATCCATTGCCAGACGTAATTTTGTCCCAACGCCGTCGGTACCTGAAACAAGTACGGGCTCGCGGTATTTTTGTGGCAGGGAACATAATGCACCGAACCCACCAAGACCCCCCATTACTTCGGGACGACGCGTTTCTTTTACGACACCTTTAATACGTTCAACCAGTGCGTTACCTGCATCAATATCGACACCGGCATCTTTATAGCTGAGAGAGGTTTTATCAGTCACTACGGCCCCCAAGGCAATTACATTTTTGAGAAAAATAACATCATGGGCAGTATTCTAACAGGCTAAGCAAACGTTTGCGATAGCTTTGTGAATGAAAATTCTTATGGCTGAAAATGGCAGAAAGTGAGCGTGTTCACAAGGTGAAATGTAGCCAATATTTAAATATTGGCAAAAAAATAAATTCAGGAGATCATCAACATGCAACTTAACCGATATGGGGTATACTATTTTAAAAAAGTTTGCCTAATCGTTGATGTTTTGACCAAAATCAAACGTAATCTAGTGGCATTCATGGTTAAAAGAGTTATAATCCCGCGATTTTTTTGTCCGCCAGCGTCTAAAATAGTAGGAGAAACCCATGAAGATCGTTGAGGTAAAACACCCTCTCGTTAAACATAAACTTGGCCTGATGCGAGATCATGATATAAGCACCAAACGCTTTCGTGAACTGGCCTCAGAGGTTGGTAGCCTACTGACTTATGAAGCAACCGCTGACCTAGAAACTGAAAAAGTGACTATTGATGGTTGGTGTGGTCCTGTCGAAATAGAACAAATTAAAGGTAAGAAAATCACTGTAGTCCCAATCCTCCGTGCAGGTATTGGTATGATGAATGGTGTATTGGAAAGTATTCCTAGCGCACGTATCAGTGTGGTTGGTGTGTACCGTGATGAAGAAACACTGCAGCCTGTCCCTTATTTCCAAAAACTGACTTCAGATATCGATGAGCGTATGGCGCTAGTTGTTGACCCTATGTTAGCAACAGGCGGTTCGATGATCGCAACTATCGATTTACTGAAAAAAGAAGGGTGTAAGTCAATTAAAGTTTTAGTTTTAGTTGCGGCACCTGAAGGGATCAAAGCATTAGAAAAAGTCCACCCTGATGTTGAACTGTATACCGCTTCTATTGATCAATATCTCAATGAAGAAGGTTACATTGTTCCAGGCCTCGGTGATGCGGGCGATAAGATATTTGGTACTAAATAAAAATGAGCCGACTGAGAAGTCGGCTTTTTTTTGATTTATTAAATGAAATCAATGTTTGCAAGTCTTCGGCCACTTGCATAAATATAGC
Organism: Providencia vermicola; assembly: GCF_020381325.1. GTDB lineage: Bacteria > Pseudomonadota > Gammaproteobacteria > Enterobacterales > Enterobacteriaceae > Providencia > Providencia vermicola. Next base: position 125,328 of record NZ_JAGSPI010000003.1, on the reverse strand, counting down.
TAAAAGGGGATAAGCTCAAATGACACGTCGCACGATTGGTGTTGAAGAAAGACCACCATTACTACAAACTATTCCACTGAGTTTTCAGCATCTTTTTGCGATGTTTGGCGCAACCGTTGTCGTACCTATCCTGTTTGGTGTAAACCCAGCAACTATCTTGCTGTTTAACGGAATTGGTACATTAATCTATTTATTTATCTGTAAAGGGCAGATCCCTGCTTATTTAGGGTCAAGTTTTGCCTTTATTTCACCCGTATTAATTCTACTGCCATTGGGTTATGAACTGGCATTGGGTGGTTTTATTATTTGTGGTGTGCTGTTTTGCCTTGTGGCGTTAATCGTCAAAGTGGCAGGAAGGGGCTGGATTAATGTGATGTTCCCACCAGCGGCGATGGGGGCGATTGTTGCGGTTATCGGCTTAGAGCTTGCCCAAACGGCGGCAGGTATGGCAGGTTTACTGCCAAAAGATGGCGCGGCAGTTGATACTAACACTTTAATTATTTCATTAACCACATTATCGGTGACCATTTTATGTGCGGTCATGTTCCGTGGTTTCTTATCGATTATCCCTATTTTAATTGGCTTTTTAACGGGGTATGCGTTGTCATACTTTATGGGGATTGTGGATTTTACCCCAGTGATTGAAGCACCTTGGTTTGCTATCCCAACATTCTATACCCCACGTTTTGAGTGGTTTGCCATTCTCACCATCTTACCTGCGGCATTAGTCGTTATCGCAGAACACGTAGGCCACTTAGTGGTTACGGCTAATATCGTTGAACGCGATTTAATGAAATCCCCAGGTTTACACCGCTCGATGTTTGCTAACGGTTTTTCAACGGTGTTATCTGGTTTCTTTGGTTCAACGCCAAACACCACGTACGGTGAAAATATTGGTGTGATGGCAATTACCAAGGTTTACAGTACTTGGGTCATCGGTGGGGCAGCGGTTATCGCTATTTTGTTATCGTGTATTGGTAAATTAGCCGCTGCGATCCAATTAGTGCCTGTACCTGTGATGGGCGGCGTTTCATTATTGCTGTACGGAGTTATCGGCGCGTCAGGTATTCGTGTCCTGATTGATTCGAAGGTTGATTATAATAAGCCACAAAACTTAATTTTAACCTCTGTGATCTTGATTATCGGGGTGAGTGGCGCGGTTATTCACATTGGCCAAGCTGAGTTAAAAGGGATGGCATTAGCGACTATCGTCGGGATCTTTATGGCATTACTGTTCCGTTTTATTACTTTTGTTCGTCCTGAAAAACAGTTTGTAAACAGCGAAGTTAAAGAGCTAAATAGCGATAAGTAATCGCATTTTTTAATTTCTGACAATTGCTGCTGTGGTTAAAGCAGCGGCAATTGAACGGGATCCTGTTCATCTATCCACGTTTTTTGTGGTAAACTATTTAGCGAAAATTGATTTGTACAGCCAGAGGCGATTCTGAACACACCATCACAGCTTTCACTACCACTTTATCTACCCGATGATGAAACCTTTGCCAGCTTTTATGCAGGGGAAAATGAAGCGTTGCTGTCTGCTATAAAATCTGCAATCAATCAAGCACATGGTAGCTATATTTATTATTGGTCACGTGAAGGTGGCGGAAAAAGCCATTTACTCCATGCTGCGTGCGCAGAGCTTTCAGAGCAAGGCATTGCTGTTGGCTATGTTCCTTTAGATAAACGCGCTTATTTTGTGCCTGATGTCCTTGAAGGTATGGAAAACCTATCACTGGTGTGTATTGATAATATTCAATGCATAGCAGGGGATGATGAATGGGAAATGGCGATGTTTAATTTATATAATCGTATTCTCGAAATTGGCCGTACCTGTTTGTTGATCACCAGTGATCGTCCTCCTCGTCAAATTGACCTTAAACTGCCTGATCTAGCTTCTCGTCTCGACTGGGGGCAGATTTACAAACTGCATCCATTAAGTGATGAAGATAAAATCTACGCCTTACAATTACGTGCTCGTATGCGTGGTTTTGAATTGCCTGAAGATGTATGCCGTTTTGTGCTTAAACGCCTCGACAGAAAAATGGGTACGTTGTTTGATATTCTCAACAAGCTCGATCACGCCTCGATTGTTGCCCAACGCAAACTCACCATTCCGTTTGTAAAAGATATTTTGAAGTTATAATAATACAACTGTCTTAATGATTAATATAGCCTTAAGTTTGAACGGCAATGGTATTTAAAATAATAAATATAAAAGATATGGTTAGTTGACTATAAAAAAAGAATATTTTAGATTTTTCTTTACGATAAAACAAAGCCAGGAAACTCAATCATAAATGAAAGGGAATATATAGGTTTTATTTTATTAGATAAGAAAATGAATACGTGGTCTAGTGGGCTGAAAGAACGATTTTTAACACATATGCCATCCATATCTGCTCCGCCAAAACAATCTAAGTACCCTAATATTATTGGTAGTGCTACGGGTGCTGTATCATCAGAATTAACGAAGAAAAATATAGATGACAACTTAAAAGGAGACAATGAATAAATGAAAATCTTGTTGTACTTTATCTATTTTTATTTAAGTTTATTTGTTGTTTTTTTTTGCGTTATAGTCATAAGCCAATTAATTAACCAATTAAATATACTCTATAAGGTTGGTGAATTTTCTTATGGTAAAAGTGGTTTTATTGAAGCAATAATAATTTCAAATATAGTGGGCTTTTCCACTGCTTTTTTTTTAACCATACTGAGCTATATGGAATATAAAGGCCAGAAATAACAAAAAAACCAGTCTTAATTTTTCAGTGAGACTGGTTTTTGCTTATTAAGAGGGATTTTTACAAAATCTCTAACACTTGCTCAGGTGGACGACCTAAACGGGCTTTATCACCCTTAACCACAATAGGGCGTTCAATCAATTTAGGGTTTTCATGCATCGCTTTAATGAGTTGATCCTGCGTTAAGCTGTCATCGCTTAAATTCAATTCTTTATACAGGTCTTCCTTCGTACGCATTAATTGACGCGCATCTTTAAAACCTAACATTTTCAATAATTTTTTAATTTCAGTAGCAGTTGGTGCCGTTTTTAAGTATTCAACCACCGTTGGTGCGATCCCTTTTTCTTCTAAAAGCGCTAAGGTTTCACGGCTTTTAGAGCAACGCGGGTTATGGTAAATCTTAATTGAATCCGTCATTTTTGAGTCCTTACGGTTTTGCATTTTCATCACGTAATTGTAGTTTTCTCAATGCATCGATACGTGCATCGTAGCGTTGTTGTTCATAACTGCCTAAACGGCTTTGGCGGCTGGCATCACTTAAATAGTTGATTGCTGTGTCATAACCACCGCGTAGTGCGAGGCCTTCTGCATAAGCCGCGAGTTCTTCGGGGCGATTGCCTTGTTTCGCTGATGCTTCAGCCAACAAATCCCAACCAATTGGGTCATCAGGATAATCAAAAGTGTATTTGTTCAGTAACGTGGTCGCTTCTTTATACTGATGGTTGTTGATTAATGCGTTCGCTAAGTTAACAATAAACACCGTGTTTTTCGGTGATTTTTTCAGTGCACCTTGCAGGCGTGTGATGGCTTTAGTTGCTTGATTTTGCTCGATATCAACATCTGTCATGCTATCGATAAACCACGGGTTATCGGGTTGTTTATTTAATAATTCAGTGAGAATTTTACCTGCATCTGCATATTTTTTATCCTGTGAAAGGATCAGAGCTTTACCATATTGCGCAGCGAGCTGTTCGTTTTGCGAACCTTTTTCGTAATTTTCGATGATCTGGTCAAGGGCATGCTTTTGCTCTGTGCCATACATGGCTAAAATACGTACACGGGCTAACATAAAATCTAATGATGAAGGCACACTGGCTTTGGGTAACTGACTTGAACGGTTACGTGCATCCGCTAAACGGCTATCGGGCAGGGGGTGCGTTAACAAAATTTCAGGCGGTTTAGACATATAGCGCGTTTGATCTGCCATGGTTTGCATAAAATCCGCCATTGCATGAGGGTCAAAACCCGAACGGCGCAATGTTTGCAGCCCAATGCGATCCGCTTCTTGCTCATTCGCTTGTGTGAAGCTAATTCTACCCTGTTGCACACCCGCCATCGTACCTGTTAGTGCAGCAAAACCCGCTTGTGGGTTGGCCATGACTAAAAGGAGTGAGCCAATTGTCCCCGCAATCGCTAACGGCGTGGTGCTTTTTTGGTCTTCCATCATTCGCGCAAGGTGCCTTTGCGTGACGTGAGAAATTTCGTGGGCCATAACAGAAGCTAGCTGGCTTTCATTTTGGCTGTAACGGAATAATGCGGAGTGCAGCACCACGTTGCCGCCAAAATAAGCATAGGCGTTAATATTTGGGTTATTGACTAAATAAAACTTAAACGGGGTTTTAACTGAGTCCGCATTCTTCACTAAACGCATGCCAATCTTGTTAACATACTGAGTTAGCAAGGGATCGTAAATTAGTGGTGTGCTGGCGCGAATTTGCCGGGTAATGGCATCACCCATAATAATTTCTTGATTAATACTAAGTGTGCCACCCGCAGTGGTACCGATGTCGGGTAAGGTATCTTCAATTGCACTATAAGCAGGCAAAACCGCACCATTGACGAGTGCAGCGATCATGAAAGCCAATAATGGGTATTTCAATTTTTTTTTCATGAAGCGTGAGTGTCCCATACAACGTTTAAAATTTAGGGTAAGTACCAACTTTATTTCGAGTACATAAACACAAGGCATCAAATAACTCGAAAAGTTTAAAACACATGATAGCAAAAGCTATCGTAAAATCTGTTATTCGGTATAATTTTCGTTAATTTAGGAACTGTCCTTCGCATTAATTCCCCAGGAGCAATACATGCTGGAATTGTTTTTACAATGGTACCGTCGGCGTTTTGCCGATCCACAAGCCGTGGCACTGTTTACATTATTGGTCTCAGGTTTTGTGATCATCTTCTTTTTCAGCAGTATACTGGCTCCATTGCTGGTGGCAATTGCCTTGGCGTATTTACTTGAATGGCCAACAAATATGCTACAGCGCGCAGGGTTATCCCGCGCACTTGCCGTGAGTATTATTTTGACCTTGTTTGCAGGAATAAGTGCCATGGTTATTTTAATTATTGCGCCAACGGCATGGCAGCAAGGTATTAATTTGATGGCCGATCTCCCCAATATGGTTAATCGCTTCAATGAGTTTGCTCAAAAACTCCCGGAGCAATACCCTGCATTAGTCGATGTTGGGATTATAGATATGATGGCTGATAACTTACGTAGCCGTTTGTCTGGGATTGCTGATTCCGTGGTTAAGGCGTCTGTAGCATCATTAATTGGCATTTTTTCCCTTGCGGTGTATTTAGTGTTAGTGCCATTAATGACCTTTTTTCTACTAAAAGATAAAGAACGTATTAGTCGCAGTTTCTTAAAATTACTACCTAAAAACCGTTTGTTGGTAGGAAAAGTGTGGATAGAAATGAACGGGCAGATCACTAACTATCTGCGCGGCAAAGTGACGGAGATGGTGATTGTCGGCGTCGCAACCTATTTATGTTTTGCTTATTTCGATTTGCGCTATGCGGTGTTGCTATCGGTGCTAGTCGGGGTCGCCGTTCTCATTCCCTATATTGGTGCAGTCGCTGCCACCATTCCTGTGGTTATTGTTGCGTTATTCCAATACGGTGTTGGCAGTGAATTTTGGTATCTGATGTTAGTTTATTTGGTCATTCAAGGGCTGGATAGCAACGTTGTGGTGCCATTGTTATTTTCAGAGGCTGTTAACTTGCACCCATTGGTGATTATTTTGTCCGTGGTAGTATTTGGCGGGTTGTGGGGCTTTTGGGGCGTATTCTTTGCTATCCCGTTGGCGACGTTAATTAAAGCAGTTATCCATGTTTGGCCAGAAGAGCCTGTAGAAGCGGCTAAATAAGCAGTCAATCATAGTGCTGTATGGGATACAGCACTATTGAATTATAAAGTATTATGCGTTTGCGTTGATGTACGCAAGAACGATTTCGTGGTGGTTGGTGGTCTTGAAATCATCAAAAACGTGTTCGATTTTCCCTGTTGGGTCGACTAAGAAACTAATACGGTGAATTCCATCGTAGGTTTTCCCCATAAATTGTTTTTCGCCCCAAACCCCAAATTGCTCGCACACTTGGTGGTCTTCATCGGATAACAGTGTGAAATTCAACATTTCTTTTTCAGCGAAACGCGACAGTTTCTCTGGCTTGTCAGTGCTAATCCCTAACACTTCGACGCCTTTTGCTTTGAGTGTATCCATCTCATCACGCAAGCCGCACGCTTGAACTGTACAGCCGGGAGTCATCGCTTTTGGGTAAAAGTAAACTAATACGCGCTGACCCTGGTAATCAGAAAGATTGATGATCTCACCATCTTGGTCAGGAAGGCTAAATTGTGGCGCCTTATCACCGGCTTTCAATGGGTTCATTACATATATCTCCGTTAACTCTGCATATTGGGGTTGTTAACAATACTGATATTGCCTGTGGCATTTAGCATTGTACATAGTTGTTGAAATTTATTCTTTATAATTATGCCATTATCGTCCAACGGGTCATGTGCAGTAATCTGAATTTCCAGTTGAGCAGGCATATTATTATTGGCTGGTTGAGTCTTAGAAACAAGTTCTGCGATATTACATTGCGAAGTTGTAAATAAATTTGTGAATTGCTCGACAATTCGAGGTGCATCATCGACAACGACATTCACAGTAACTGTGGATGGATAATAAGTTATTTGAACACTCTGAGTTCGCTTCATGACAATCAGCAAGTCGAGCTCGGCTCCCTTAGGGGGCAAGGTTGCCTCAAGCAAGGTAATTGCATTCCAACTGCCAGATAACATCATAATGAAGGTGAATTCCTTGCCAAACATCGCTAAGCGACTATCTTCAATATTACAGTCACACTCACTAACAATGCGTGTAATGGTGTTCACGATGCCCGGACGATCTGTTCCCAGCGCAGTAATGACAAGAAATTGCTGTTCAGTCTTAGGCAAAGTCTATTCCTTATTTTTTTGATTATGCCAGTTAAATATTTGATTAGAATATAGCCTTAAATCGAGACTATAAAAACTGACGGCCACTGGGAGTAAGGAAACCATAAAAAGTGACATCTGCCAAGAGGCGTCATTCACTCTTGCGAGAAAAGTCAGTGAATTATTACTTCTATTTAAGTTAACTCTGTTGGCATTAACAAAATTCATTAAAATCTTGCTGTTGGGTGGTTTTCTTCTTGGAAATGAAAACGTAACATGGAGGTTCAATTATTTAAGGGGTATCGCTATGGCTAATGGAAACGCAAACTACAAAGAATTTTTAACAGGAAGTATTGTCGCAGTTATCACACCAATGGATTCAGCAGGGCGTTTAGATAAAGCTAGCTTAAAAAAATTGGTCGATTACCATGTGGAAAGCGGCACAACGGCTATCGTTTCTGTTGGTACTACTGGTGAATCAGCAACCTTAACGCATAAAGAACATGTGGATGTTGTGAAGGCAACATTAGAGCTTGCTGATGGTCGTATCCCGATTATTGCCGGGGCGGGAGCAAATGCAACAGCAGAAGCTATTTCACTCACAAATGATTTTGAAAACAGTGGTGTAGTTGCTTGCCTGACCGTAACACCTTATTATAATAGGCCTTCACAAGAAGGGTTATATCAACACTTTAAAGCAATTTCAGAAAACACGAGCTTGCCACAAATTCTCTATAATGTACCATCACGTACAGGCTGCGATATGCTGCCAGAAACTGTGGGTCGTTTAGCAAAATTGGCGAATATTGTCGCAATTAAAGAGGCGACAGGGAACTTAGCACGTGTTCATCAAATCAAAGAGCTGGTTGATGATAATTTTGTGCTATTAACGGGTGACGATGCGACCGCACTTGATTTCATGCAACTGGGTGGAAAGGGCGTTATTTCAGTGACATCGAACGTTGCTGCGGCTCAGATGGTAAAAATGTGTGACTTAGCGCTTGCAGGCAAATATACTGAGGCGCGTGAATTAAATAAAAAACTGATGGGCTTACACCAACAGTTATTTGTTGAACCGAATCCAATTCCAGCGAAATGGGGTTGTCATCGCTTAGGTCTGATTGCCGACGGGACATTACGGTTACCAATGACACCGTTAACTGCAGCAGGCCAGCAAAAAGTTGAGGACGCTTTAAAACTCGCTGGGTTACTGTAAAATTTAGGGAATTTTAATGGCAACATTATTGCAAAAATCGAAGGTTATGAAGGTTGCTGGCCTGTCACTTGTGGTGTTACTGGCAGCCTGCTCCAGCGATCAGCGCTATAAACGTCAGGTCAGTGGTGATGAGGAATACCTTAACACCGCGCCATTGAAAGTATTAAATGTGCCGCAAGGGATTACATTGCCTGCACAAAATGGTGAGTACGACATTCCAAAAACGACCTCAACAGGTCCAGTTGGGAAAGCGTTAGATATTCGTCCACCAGTACTGACGATTTCGCAATTAGCTGGTTCGCGCACGGAAAATAGCGCTGATGCAAGTCGTTTGTTGCTAGAAAACACACCTGAAAATAGTGCTTTATGGTCACAAGTTACGATGATCTTAGAGCAACGTAACATTCCAGTTTCATCGAAAGATGACGGTACTCACTCCATTGAAACTGATTGGGTAAAATGGACGCGTGCTGACGAAAACATTCCGATGGAAAGTCGTCATAAAGTGTCAGTTAAACCTGAGAATGGCATGATAGCCTTGACGGTGACTAACTTAGGTATGCGTCAAGGTGATGAAACCATTACGGATGTTGTTGAAATTCAACGTTATAACAAATTGTTATTAAATGAATTAACTGACAACTTGTATGCGTTACGTGATACCTCAAATAAAAATAGCCTGCAAAACGCTTATGGCATCATTGATGTGCAAACTGGCAGTGATGATACTGGTTTACCGCTGATTGTTGTCCGTGCACCGTTTGATGCTGTATGGGAACGTTTACCGCACACCTTAGAAAGCGTGGGGATGAAAGTCGGTGACCGCACGCGCTCAACGGGTTCAGTGATGGTGACTTATAAAGGTTTAAGTAGTTCTGAGTGGCAAGCGTTGGGTATTGATGACCCAACTGTGCCTGAAGCAGACTATAAAGTGCAAGTGGGCGACTTAAACAACCGTAGTACGTTGCAGTTTATTTCGACAAAAGGCGTTGCATTAACGCAGAAACAAAATGACGAAATGGTTGCAGCATTAAAAGCGGCGTTCAGTAAAGCCCCAACAAAAAAATAATCACTCAGTTTTGATGGTTAAAAATAGAACCGTGGCGCGATTAGCCACGGTTTTTTTATGGGAAAAATATAACAGTGATCGATTATTTATTTTAATAATCGATACACGTCGCGTATATTTTGATGAATTTATCATCAGCAATTTTTCGGATATACTTCATTTAATATCAATCACACCGCAGAGGCAATACGTGCATAATCACTCGACGAAACCCACACAAAACGGTAGCAACGATATTATGCCAAGGAAAATTTCAGGGACAGAATTTAACCAAAAATTACGCATCAACCGCCGAAATGTAGAAGATACCCTACATTTTTTAGCAGAAGGTGTGAGTGAATTTGTACTCCCTGGTTTTGTTTTACCCAAAGGTTACCGTTTAGTGAAATCACGAACGAAGGATCAATATCGCTTAATTGCAGAAGGTGAGAAGCCCGAAACAGTGTATTTGGTCGAACTGCGGTTTCGACGGGACATCGTAATAGGGAAAACCACCTGTACTCAGGTTAAAGTGTGGCGCAGTAGCGCATATAACCATGTTGAAATAATTAAAGATTTACCTCGTCAGTTTTTCATTAACTTACTTAATTCTTATTCCATCATGGTTACTGATGAAGAACAAACCGATGCTGGACAGCGTTTTTGGGAAACGATGATCAGTTGGGCTTTTAGTCAAAATTACTTTGTCTACGCATCTAATGGCGAAGAAGAAGAGAGGTCCCTTGCTCGTATTGCCAATATGGAGGATTTTTACCTTAACTGGATAGACGTGTACTGGGGGAAAGACAAGGATATTCATCCACATAAATTAGTTGTTATTAGTCAATCACCATTGAACCAATCCAAATAATAACTCTGATTATTAATCAGTTTATTCATTATGCCGCTTCCTTTTGTTATCAAAGATATAGCTAGCTAATTAGTTATTAGCAAATTAAAGGCGGATACTTCATTTTAACGTCTCCCATTGTTAACGATGACTTATAATAGAAAAACAAATGGACAAAAAATCAGTGTTTATCATTAAGTAATCGTTTGCGTCAAACGTGAAATTTTATTATCATAATAGGCATTGAAAGATAAAATATTGAATATCAGTAAGTTAGATTAACGATGCGGTTTGATGGTTAGTTGACTGAAACAGAGCAAAAAATTAACTGAGAAAAGGCATTTTCATCTGTTTTCTATTTTCCGTTAATTTTGTGTTCTGCAAAACAGCGTCACAAAATCTATTCACCTATTGTTTTTCTCTATAGTTTAATCACATCTCTGGAGTGTGTAAGATGCAAAAGAAAGCTGAGTTGTATCGTGGCAAGGCAAAAACTGTCTATACCACTGAGGATCCTGATCTGTTAGTTCTGGAATTCCGTAATGATACATCAGCACTCGATGGTGAGCGTATCGAGCAATTTGACCGTAAAGGCATGGTCAATAACAAGTTTAACCACTTCATTATGAGTAAGTTAGAAGAAGCGGGTATTCCAACACAAATGGAAGCGTTACTGTCCGACACCGAAGCACTGGTCAAAAAGTTAGACATGGTGCCAGTTGAGTGCGTGATCCGTAACCGTGCTGCGGGCTCATTAGTGAAGCGTTTAGGTGTTGAAGAAGGGATGGTATTAAACCCACCACTATTTGACCTGTTCTTAAAAGACGATGCTAAACACGACCCAATGGTTAACGAATCTTACTGCGAAACGTTTGGCTGGGTGAGCAAAGAAAATCTCGCTAAAATGCGTGAGCTTAGCTACAAAGCTAATGATGTATTAAGCAAGATTTTTGCAGATGCAGGTTTGATTTTAGTTGATTTTAAATTGGAGTTTGGTTTATTTAACGGCCAAGTGGTTCTGGGTGATGAGTTTTCCCCTGATGGTAGCCGTTTGTGGGATAAAGAAACACTAAACAAAATGGATAAAGACCGTTTTCGCCAAAGCCTTGGTGGTTTGATTGAAGCTTATGAAGAAGTTGCGCGCCGCATCGGGGTTCAATTAGATTAATTATTTCCTATAAAATAGAATGACTTTAGCCTGCTTAGCAGGCTATTTTTTTATCTAATCAAGATGAAGAAAATTTTTAACCCATGCTTTCGGTGTGACGGATGCGGTTGATAGTGCCAATTTTTGGCTCAATGAAATCAAAGTTGGAGCAGGGAGCTCAGACTCAACTTGTAATGTATGATGATTGAGCACCTCTATTGGTGAGCCATCTGCAATCAGTTTTCCATGGGATAAATGTAGCACCCGTTTAAAATGACGCGCCACAAAGTCAAAATCATGGCTAATAGTCACAATAGTGGTACCTTTAATTCGTTGTAAATTCAACCAATTTTCAAACCGCTGTATCCATAACGCATCGAAGTCACGGCTTGGCTCGTCGAGTAAGATTAGTGATGGCGAGACGGCTTCTAAACAGGCGACCGCAACCATTCTTCGTTGTCCTGCATGCAGGTCGAGTGGGTGTTTGTCCGCAACATCAGTTAAGTGGCAAGCTTCCAACGCATCTTGTACACGTTCAGTAATGATCTCTTTTGGTAGCTTTTTTCGTTTTAATCCAAATGCGACTTCGGCTTTTACTGTGCTGTGGAAAATTTGCTTTTCCGCCTCTTGAAATAAGATACCGACTTGGTTAGCGCGTTGAGGGGTCGTTAATTGTGCGAGGGGCTGGTTATGTAGCAGTAAATCACCTTGGTTAGGGGATAATAACCCCGCTAAAAGTCGCAAAAGTGTCGATTTCCCTGCGCCATTATCACCAACAAGCGCAACCCATTCACTAGCCTGTACATTGAATGATAAATCAGAAATATTATCGATATTTGAGCTTGGCCAGCGGTAACTGACGTTATTGAGTTGTAGCATATAACACCTTAAATGCATCAATTAATTGTGTTTCATCACGAGGGATTGAACTTTGCCATTCGCCGAGGTTAATTAACTCCCCAATCGCACGCCATGCATCGGGCATATTAATTGTGGCGATTGAGCTTGGGAAAATCGATTCTAAGGCACCACTGGAGAGCATTCTCCCTGCTTCAGAAAATGCCTCACCGCTACTGAGTAAAAGGTAGTCTTCACAGTAATTGATAGCGGGCAATAAATTACGCTCAAATAATATGATGCAGCAATTGGTGTGAATTGAATAGTGTTTCAATTGAGACAATAGGCGCTGTGTCGCACTGGGGGTCAATCGACTAAAAGCTTCATCTAACAACAATAATTGGGGACGCATCGCAAGGGCACTTGCCAAAACAACACGTTGAGCTTCTCCACCCGATAAGGTTGCAGGGTGCCGATGCCTGAGTGGCTCACAAAAAGTGAATGCGATGGCATGTTCGACACGTTGCGCGATTTCATCGGGTGACAAGCCTAAGTTTTCGGGGCCAAAGGCAATTTCTTGTTCGACGGTAAATGTGCAGCCAGAAAGCTGTAACTGAGGGGATTGCTGAATAAGTTGGCGTGTAACAGACGCTTGGACTAATACGTTATTTACTAGCGGTTGTTGTAATACATCGGCTATCCCTGTTAACTCACCATGTAATAAGTCCCCATGCCAACCAGCAAGAATCTGTGCTAATGTGCTTTTTCCACTGCCATTTCCTCCCAATACGCAAAGCCATTGGCCTGCATTAAGCTGGAGGTCAATGGGCCCCAGTAACGGGTGCTGTGCACCTTGGGGAATAAATTGCATTTGCTGTAAATTTACCACCACAGAGCTAATCCACCTTCAATAAATATCAATAATAACAGACTGTAACGTAATATAACTTGCGAATAGCTATCCGCCGGTGGGTTCAATGTCGTGCGTTTGGTGCTATAGCGAAACGCATGCATATCCAGCGCTGCCCCACGAATACTTAGCTCGCTTAGGGCATTACTGGCTAATGGGAACAACATGGCAGGTAATGAAATACACCGCTCCCAAAAGTTGCCATCAAGGGGGACGCCTCGTGCTAACTGTGCTTCACGAATTGTCTTCAACTGTTGCTTAAGTTGCTCGACAAGTAAGAGAGGTCCAGCAAAGAGGTAAGAGAAGCTAGCAGGTAGTCTGCTAGCAAATAAAGCACGGATAAACCGCTCAGTGGGTACATATTGCAGCCAAAGTTGTGAACAACTGATAATTGTTAGCAACTTAAACCATAAGGCTAAAGCAAACTCAGGTCGGCTATTTTTCAGTGTTTCACCTGTCAGCAGTTGTGCGAACCACCCTCCATGTATTAGCCATAAACCTAATGCCATTGGGATCATAAACCATGCAACAATTTTCCAGCGAGGGCGAGCTGGGGGCCATGATAGTAAAGCAAGAAATGTGCTACACCCCAGCAGAATCAATGGCCAGTCTAGCGGTAATAGCAATGCACTGGCACTGAGCCAAAGCCACAACGTCAGTGAGGTAAACGGGTGCATCTAGCGGACCTTTGCCATATTAGGGTAGTTGCGTTGTACACGTTCAGGTAATTGTCGAACTAATAACCATGCGACGAGCGCTGAGATGATCTTATCGGCAATATTTGCCCCTAAAACGGTGATAGCAACGGATTCAAGTAAGTTATCACCCACAGCATGGAAATAGGCGACAAAGAAATCGGCACCACTACCTGTTGTGCCGCCAAATAAATACGTTCGAATTGGCACAGCAACAATCATTAACGCAAAGGTGATCACAACGCCTGATAAAATCACTCTTGGTAATGTGCGAAAACCACCTGCACGTGCTAAAAGGCCAGCACTTAAACCTATCATCATTGCAACGGGGGCAAAAGCTGCTGCGATTGGACCACTTAGAAGTCCCCATAATAAGTTGGTCAATAATCCGCTAGTGAGAGCAGCCCAAGGCCCTGCGAGTAAGGCACAAATTAATGTTCCGATAGAATCAAGAAAAATAGGCAGCTTTAACATGGAGCTTAATTGGCCTACAACCATATTGATCGCAATTGAAAAAACAATTAGCGTTAGGATGCGGCTGGAAACAAACGATGGTTTACTCATAAAAAACGATTCCTTGCAAAATAAAATAGAAAAATTAGCGTGAAATAACAACAAGTTCTTCATAACCAGAAAGGGGGCAGGGTTCCCGTGTAAAGGCAATATTTTCAAGCTCGCCAATGACTAATTCCAATGTTGTTCTAACACTACAGCCAGGCATCATATGACCGCCTCGCATGTGGCCTTTTTCATCCGAAACGGATAAATGCAGGTGTTCACCATTGGCTTCTAAGGTGCCAATTAACGAAACAATTTCAAATTTGCCACAGATATGGTCGGTATCTTCTTGGCCAGCAAAACGTAACGCAACATTGGTAAGGCTCCCTACACAACCTGCAATAAAGGCGGCTTGGAACCCATGTAGGGCAATCTGTTTTCTTAAGGTTAATAAAACGTCGTCACCTGGAAGCAAACGGATCGCAATAAAACGTGCATTTGAATAAAAGGGTAATGCTTGGGTCATGTTTTCAATCCTAGAGTTGAAATTGTGCTGAATGTCGCACAAGCATGTAAAACATTAAAATGATAAATAATGCTAGGTTATAAGTTTTTGTGTATTGATTACTCTGGGGCATTATACGCAATAATTGATGCGTTTCTGGGGGGATAAGACATGTGATGCAAACTTCAGGAAAACCCTCTACGAGTTGGTGTTTATCGTGAGGAAAATCAAAAATAAAGGCAGATAAAAAAATAAAGAGTGATGAATATTCCGAGAATTTAGCTTAAGGTTTTTATCGGGCAGTGAAATTCCAGTGCAGTCATGGTTTATTTTTTCATTTTGCTCGTTTGCCATGGATTATACTGGGAGACGGAAATTCATTAAGAGGCGCGTGACGCGAGTTTTAATCATATCCCACTCTGGAGTTTTTGATGCTTATTTGTATCAAAATTCCCCATTGTTACTCATGCGTATTTGAAACTTCATGTTTAGGTGAATAAAAACACAGATTTAATAGTGAATATGGCTAATAACAAAAAGAGTTGATGTAATTATTTGCTTCTTAACTAATGACCCAATAACATGTTTTAAAATAAGTTATTTTGCTACTCACAAAAAATTGCCAGTTCTACAGGGAAAAATCTATGAGTCACGTTGACCCCACATTAATCATTCTTTTGGTCTTAGCTGGGTTAGGAATAATTAGCCATAATATGACAGTAACACTTGCCATGTTATTTTTATTGGTTGTACGAATAACACCACTAAATAATTATTTTCCTTGGATTGAAAAGTATGGATTAACCATCGGGATCCTGATTTTAACTATTGGGGTAATGGCTCCCATTGCAAGTGGTAAAATCAGCGCGAGCGAAGTATTGGGCTCATTTTTAAATTGGAAATCCATTCTGGCAATCGTCATTGGTATCGCGGTTTCCTGGTTAGGGAGCCGCGGGGTCGCGTTAATGTCAAATCAACCCTCTACCGTCGCTGGACTGCTTGTTGGCACCGTGATTGGTGTTGCATTATTTAGAGGTGTTCCTGTTGGGCCTTTGATTGCCGCAGGGATATTGTCGCTATTAATTGGGAAGTCTTAATTACGTTATGAATGATTTGCTGTCTGCCTGCGTAGACCAGCTGCGTATATTGGGTTTTCGCCGCTTATTGGTTTTATCTGGCGACGATGAATGGATTACTCAGCGGTTAGGTGAACTACAAACCTCCTTAACAGGGGATTGGCTGACACTTTCCTCTGATTTACCAAATAGTGTGTTGCCTGAGAATGCTCACTTATTGTTAGGACGTGAATTCTTGCATGGTATTTTTGATGCACGCAAGGGAATTCATAGTGAAGCACTTGCAATGCAAGCAGGCTCACTCAAGGCAGGTAGTTTGCTGGTTTTTTGCACGGTAGCGCAAGAGACATGGCCTAATCACCTAGATATTGACAGTCTGCGCTGGAATGAACAGCATGGCATGATCCCAACACCCAATTTTGTGCGTCATTTGCAACGTGCTATGTGCGCCTCTGATGATGTCATCGTTTATCAGCAAAGTAATACAGTACGCGTAAAATTACTGAACAATAGCCCTGTTTGGTTACCACCAACTGGGAAATTAACAGCACAACAGCAGCAGGTCTTAAACCAACTATTATCAGCTTCAAAAGGAATTTGGGGGATTATTGCACCAAGAGGCCGTGGAAAATCGACGGTGGCAGGTCAGCTAATACAACAATGGCAAGGGGAATGTTGGTGCTGTGCCCCCGCTAAAGTCTCCACTGAAGTGCTTGCACAACATGCGGTTAAACCACTGCATTTTTGGGCGCCAGATGCTTTACTCGCTTATTGTCAATCGGGTCATAAAATAACCGCAGATTGGTTGGTTATCGATGAGGCCGCTGCTATCCCGAACTATATATTACGTCAATTAGTTAATTATTTTCCTCGTGTGTTATTAACGACCACGGTTGATGGCTATGAAGGTACAGGACGCGGTTTTGTGTTGAAGTTTTGTGCAAGCTTACCCAATTTTACGTCTTTAAATCTTGACGAGCCGATTCGTTTTGCACGCCATGACCCGCTAGAAAAATGGCTAAATCAAGCACTGTTATTGCAAGAACCAAATTCAACTTTGATTTCGCATTCGATTATTGAATATCAATCAATTAGCCAGGACGAATTGGCAAAAAATGAGCGTAAATTAACCGCATTTTATGGTTTATTAATGAGTGCTCATTATCGAACATCACCATTAGATTTACGTCGTTTATTGGATGCAAACAAACAGCATTTCATGGCCGCCTCTAGCCAACAAATGGATGAAAACTATTTAGCTGCACTATGGATGGTGGATGAGGGGTTATTAGATGAATCATTAAGTTGGCAAATTTGGGCGGGTTTACGTCGCCCTAGAGGGAATCTAGTCGCTCAATCGTTAGCAGCGCATAGTTATTTTCCGCAGGCAGCACAGTGGAAGTCGCGAAGGGTGATGCGCATTGCTGTCGATACACATTATCGTCGGCAGCAAATTGGTTTGACATTAGTTGAACAACAAAAGCAGGATTGTATCGTACAAAATATTGATTTTCTTTCTGTTAGTTTTGGCTTAACGCCTGATTTATATGCATTTTGGCAAAAAGCAGGGTTTAGTTTGCTTCGTATTGGGTCACAGAAAGAAGCGAGTAGCGGGTGCTATACAGCGATGGCGATTTTACCGCTTTCCCCAAACGCTAAGCAATTATGCGAGCACGGTAAAATCCTGCTTCAAAGGGATCTTTACTGGCGAAAAGATTTAGCAGATTTCCCCCTTTATTCAACGGATGATCAACAACTTACTCAAGAAGATTGGGTTGAACTTATTGGTTTTAGTGAATTTAAGCGCCCAGTTTCAGCCAGCCAAAGTGCTATTTTGCGCTTTTTAGCTCAATATTCTGATCCCGCCCCTCTTTTAAGACATTATTTCGAACAGGGTAAGCCACTGTCTCAAATATGCGAAGAATTCAAGCTAACAGGCAAAAAACAGTGGTTGAATCGTGTGCGAAAGCAGGTTGGTGTTTTTGTCAGGCAATACCAGCCAGCGCTGTTGTCTGAGGTTGTTCAAAAGGTGATTACTTTTTGTCCTTAGGCCAATCATCTTCATCATCCCACAGGTGGTTATTATCTTTGTGGGGAGGAACCTCTGGTTTATCATCAAGAAACTTTTTAGGGTCAAGCTTCATCATTTCTTTGACAGAGTTCCAAATCAGTCCAACCAAGAGAAGCGGAATTATCCACCAGTAATCTGCTAGCCATTGCATTTTTTATCACCATTTATCATTTTTGCTTTTTCGTTGAGCCAGTTATATTGTGCTTATACCACTAATGTGAGTGACATGATATCAATCAACGATTTCACTGATGGGTTTAAACAGGGAAAAGCGACTTTTCATTAAACCCGTTTGCGATTACAGTATATCATTGATATTACTGTGAGTTACCACATATTTATCAGGGTTTTTACGTTTACATGAGTTTGCAAGGGAGCGCAGGCAAATTTGAAAAAAATCCTTCTTATTATTTTGGGTTGGCTGGCGGTGGCGCTTGCATTTGCAGGCGTAGTATTGCCTGTTTTACCGACAACGCCATTTTTATTATTAGCAGCATGGTGTTTTTCACGCTCCTCACCGCGTTTTCATCAGTGGTTATTGTATCGCTCTTGGTTTGGTGGCTATTTACGTCATTGGCAGAAACATAGAGGACTGCCTAAAGGTGCTAAACCTAAAGCGATTATCTTGATCGTACTCACTTTTTCGTTATCGATTTGGGTTGTGAGCTATTTGTGGTTGAAAATAGGCTTGTTTGGACTACTCTGTTGGCTGCTTTATTTTATGTATCGGCTACCTGTCGTTGACGAGGCCATACCAACACGTGATAAAACAACCCCATAAGTTAATATCTAGCTTATGGGATTGAATTAAAAAGAAGGGCTAAACGTTACTCTGGAATTTTAATATAGTGGTTAAAAATATAGTCTAGATTATTGATTAACCAATTCTTCCCAAGAATATCTTCTTTTTCCAAAACATCTTTGATGACCTCGGGTGTTAACAATTGTTCCGCTTCGTGTGAAAGCGGCCAATAGCTAATATGCCAAGGTTCATAGGCAACACCTGAATCCTTTGCAGTGAAAGGACGGTAAAAATCAAAGGTGGCCATATTGCTTGACAACCAATCATTTAGCGGTGCAAGGTAACCACCTGCGTCGTACTCCCAAGGCTCTAATTGCAACGTTTGCCCTGCAGGAATGCGTAAGGGGTCATAAACATCAATCTCAGTTCCCCAATGGTGACGGCTTGCACCAGGTAGTGCAGACCAGTGCAAAATAGCCTCACAAAGTTCACCTTCAGAAAGTCGGGTAATATCCAGAGGCTGGCTGTTGGCATCCAGCACAGGGCGTTTACCTGAAAACTTCTCATTCCATATGAGTTGTTGCCGTGAAAAATCACGAAACGCACTGGCTGATTGTAATTTAAAGCCTGCTTTTGCTGCGGCTTGCTGCATTGCAAGAAAGGCTTTGGTTGCATTAAATTGCAAGCGATGAGGACCACCCAGTGTGACCAAGTGATCCGTTGAGCGGCCTGTTAGCATTTCAATGGTGATCATAGAAGGAGCAACTCCATTATCCGTTCATAAATCAAAGCCAGCTGCTGTAGGTCATCGACACTAACGCATTCATCAACCTTATGGATGGTTGCATTTAAAGGCCCCAACTCTATGACTTGTGTCCCCATTTGTGCGATAAATCGACCATCAGAGGTGCCTCCGCTGGTGGACAATTCCGCAGTACGGCCTGTTAATTCTTGGATTGCTTGTAAGGTTGCTGAAACTAATTTGCCACTATCTGTTAAAAATGGCTGACCAGATAACGACCATTCAATTTTATATTCTAGTCCGTAGTGCGAAAGCATTTCTGTGACCCTGTCACGAATCACGGCATCTGTTAGCTCTGTACTAAAACGGAAGTTAAATTGAATAAATAACTCACCAGGAATGACATTACTTGCCCCTGTACCCGCATGAATATTGGCAATTTGCAGGGTAGTTGCAGGGAAAAATGCATTACCGTTATCCCATGTTGTTGTCGTTAGCGCTTGTAAAAAGGCTGCTGCACGATGGACAGGGTTATCGGCGAGGTGTGGATAAGCAACGTGACCTTGCGTGCCAAGGATAGTTAAATCAGCGGTAATAGAACCACGGCGGCCATTTTTGATGATGTCGCCTAGCGTTGATTGGCTTGAGGGTTCACCCACCAAGCAGTAATCCACGGTTTCGTTACGTTGGATCAGCGCCTCAACAACCTTGACAGTGCCATCATGGGCGTCAGCTTCTTCGTCAGAGGTAATCAAAAAGGCTAAACGACCTTGGTGAGTCGGGTGTTTTTCGACAAAACGCTCAGCAGCTACAATCATAGCGGCAACAGAACCTTTCATATCTGCTGCGCCACGACCATATAGGTGTTGGTTGATAATTGTTGGAGTGAATGGTGGCGTTTGCCAGTTTTCGCTATTTCCTGCGGGAACAACATCTGTGTGACCTGCAAACGCGAGTGTTGTTCCTGTACCGCGGTGAGCCCAAAAATTGAGTGTATGACCAAAGGGCATTGGTTCAACGGTAAAACCAATTTTTTGTAGCCTTTCGGTAAGTAATGCTTGGCAGCCTTGGTCATCAGGGCTAATCGAGGGGCGTGAAATAAGCTCTTTTGCTAATTGAATAACAGGACAATCCATTTATACCACCTAACTACTGAGTAAAAGTTTGGTACTCATCGGCACTAAAACCGACCAGATAGCGATTATCTGCTGAAACTAAAACAGGACGTTTAATCATTGCTGGCTCAGCAAGTAATGCTTGTTTGGCACTTGTTGCGTCAACCACCGCATTTTTTTGCTCGTCGCTGAGTTTACGCCATGTTGTCCCCCGTTTATTGACTAAAACCTCCCAATCAATATGTTCCATAAATACAGAAAGTAAGGCATCGTCTAGGCCATCAACCCGATAATCATGGAATTGATAGTCGACCCCGTTGTCTTCTAAGTAGCGACGTGCTTTTTTGATGGTGTCACAGTTTTTAATTCCGTACATGATATAAGGAGAAGAAGGGGTTTTAGACATACAGTTTTCCTCTAAAGCAAATGATTTATCTTACATAATGCGGGAAAATGCATTATGGGTCTACCCCCAACAATATAAATAAAAGTAGGTATTTATTACGTTGATTATAATGAATGTCTTATATAACCATTATAACTAATACTTATTATATAAATGAGTAGTTAAATAACTCATATTGGTTATTTTGAACGCATATAAATTAAGCTGGCTTCAAGTCGAGAGCGCACGCGCAGTTTTTTTAGAATATTTCGAATGTGTACTTTAACGGTTTCTTCAGAAATAAAAAGTAACTTTGAAATTTCTCTGTTTTTTAACCCCGCGGCAAGCTCATGCAGAATTTCACATTCCCTGCGTGTTAATGTAGATAGTGGGTCATTAGATTGATGGCGAGTCATTAAATGTTGGTAAATTTTTTCACTGAATACATGTTGCCCCGCAGAAGCTTTTTTCATGCTGTAATATAGCATATCAAGCTCACTACTTTTTAATAAATAGCCTTGGGCCCCTGCATCAATAGCACCATATATATCGGTTTTAATTGTAGATGCTGATAAAACTAATAGATAGCTATTTAAGCATTGTTTTCGGAGCATCCGAATGGTTTCAAAGGTTTTATTGCCATGCATATTGGTATCTATCACGATAAGATCGGGCTGTAGATGTGTTGCAATACTTAAGGCTTCGGTACAATTACAGCTTTCTGCCATGACAACGAAGTGTTCATCGGTATTGATGAGCTGACGCAATCCAAAGCGTATAATAGGGTGCTCATCAACAATCATTACTGTGTAATTAGACATAGAGGGTTCCTTTGTTATGTCTGAAACGTTACGAACTATTTGGACTGGAGTGATAGAAATAATCACTATTTTGACGTTAATATAACCATGTTTATTATTTAATATGCCAATGGCTATGGGTTTAATATGTGTAATATTATTTGACATTGCTGAAATAAAATATGTAAAGCGCAATTTAAATATGAAATTAAGATAACTTTTACTGATTTTTGATAATACATTAAATTTGGAAAATTAATATCGGTAATTTGAATAATTTAAATGATACTTAATGAATGATAAGGGTGGGATTAGTTAGTATATAATTAATATATTAACTAAGTAAAAAATTAAATGACATATACATTATTAATGTATAATTATTATATTAATAATATATTTATTATTTAATTAAATAGGCTAGAGATTACCTCCACCATGTAGTCTGAGAAAAAAGGCTAAATGATACGTTTAAATACAGATGTTTTATCCATCCTACTGTTGCAAATTCCTGCTTATCAAAAGATTTTTCTGGAAATTGCCAGCATGATCATGATTTGCTAGCGAGATGTGTTTATACTGTTATCGCTCTTACCTTACCTATTTTGAAAGGACTTGACGATGGATGACAAATTAAAACAAAGTGCTCTTGATTTTCATGAGTTTCCACATCCAGGGAAAATCACGGTTACCCCTACAAAACCTTTAACGACCCAGCGTGACCTTGCCTTAGCGTATTCTCCTGGCGTTGCTGTGCCATGTCTTGAAATTGCTGATGATCCACTAAAAGCCTATCGTTATACAGCGAAAGGTAATTTGGTGGGAGTGGTATCAAACGGAACAGCTGTTCTTGGCTTAGGGAATATTGGCGCCTTAGCGGGTAAGCCTGTTATGGAAGGGAAAGGGGTTCTATTCAAAAAGTTTTCTGGCGTTGATGTCTTTGATATTGAAGTCGATGAAACTGATCCTGATAAATTGGTTGATATTATTGCCTCACTTGAACCGACCTTTGGTGGTATCAACTTAGAAGATATCAAAGCGCCAGAGTGCTTTTATATTGAGCAAAAATTACGTGAGCGCATGAAAATTCCTGTGTTCCACGATGACCAACACGGTACGGCGATTATCTGTACAGCAGCGGTAATTAACGGCCTGCGTATTGTGAAAAAAGAGATTGGCGATGTTCGCTTAGTGGTTTCGGGTGCAGGTGCTGCATCAATCGCATGTATGAATCTGTTGGTTGCATTAGGCCTTAAACGTGAAAATATCACGGTTTGTGATTCAAAAGGTGTGATTTATAAAGGCCGTGATGAACGCATGGATGTTACGAAAGCCGCTTATGCAATTGAAGATAACGGCCAACGTACTTTAGCAGACGCTATTCCAGATGCTGATATTTTCTTAGGCTGTTCAGGTCCACGCTTATTAACACCAGAAATGGTGAAAACGATGGCGAAAGACCCTCTCATTTTAGCGCTAGCGAACCCAGAACCTGAAATTTTACCACCACTAGCGAAAGAAGTTCGCCCAGATGCCATCATCTGTACAGGCCGCTCTGATTATCCAAATCAAGTTAATAACGTATTATGTTTCCCATTCATTTTCCGCGGTGCGCTGGACGTCGGGGCAACGACTATTAACGAAGAAATGAAACTGGCTTGTGTTTATGCTATCGCCGATTTGGCTCTTGCAGAACAAAGTGAAGAAGTTGCTTCCGCGTATGGCAATCAAGACCTGTTCTTTGGCCCAGAATACATCATTCCAAAACCATTTGACCCACGTCTGATTGTTAAGATTGCTCCCGCGGTGGCGAAAGCTGCGATGGATTCTGGTGTGGCAACTCGCCCAATTGCGGATTTTGATGCCTACATCGAAAAATTAAACCAATTTGTTTATAAAACAAATTTATTTATGAAACCGATTTTCTCTCAAGCGAAAACAGCGAAAAAACGCATTGTTTTAGCGGAAGGGGAAGAAGAGCGCGTATTGCATGCAACGCAGGAGCTGGTTTCATTAGGTTTGGCATTCCCAATTTTAGTGGGTCGCCCAAGTGTTATTGAAATGCGTATTCAAAAACTGGGCCTACATATTGAATTAGGTAAAGATTTTGAAGTGGTCAACAATGAAAATGACCCGCGCTATAAAGAATACTGGCAAGAATATTACCAAATCATGAAGCGTCGTGGGGTTTCCCAAGAAATGGCTCGCCGTGCCGTGATCAATAACCCAACGCTAATTGGCGGTATCATGGTGTTACGTGGTGAAGCTGACGGTATGATTTGCGGTACAGTAGGTAGTTATGGCGAACACTATGAAGTGGTAAAAGATCTATTTGGTTTCCGCGAAGGCGTCCATACGGCAGGTGCAATGAACGCCTTATTGCTGCCAACAGGTAACACTTTTATTGCCGATACTTACGTCAATGAAGACCCAACCCCAGAAGAGTTAACCGAAATTACCTTGATGGCCGCAGATACGGTACGTCGCTTTGGTATTGAGCCAAAAGTGGCTTTATTATCACGCTCAAGTTTTGGTTCTTCCGATTGTTCTTCTGCACAAAAAATGCGTGATACCTTAGCGATGATCAAAGCGCGTGATCCGCACCTTGAAATTGATGGTGAAATGCATGCAGATGCGGCATTGGTCGAATCTATCCGTAAAGATGTGATGCCAGATAGCCCATTAAAAGGGTCCGCTAACTTATTAATTATGCCTACGATGGAAGCCGCACGTATTAGTTATAACTTGCTGCGTGTAACCAGTTCTGATGGCGTGACTGTTGGGCCTGTATTAATGGGGGTTGCGAAGCCTGTGCATATTTTAACACCAATTGCCTCTGTTCGTCGTATCGTGAACATGGTGGCGTTGGCGGTTGTTGAAGCACAAACTAACCCACTCTAATATGGCAGTCAGTTTGTATTTAAATTAAGCATAAAAGGGCTCTCGTATTTATATGAGGCCCTTTTTTAATTGAAAATGATTATCATTATCTGTATTTTGTGTGCTTCATCTGCATAATGGAAAATAAAATAATGATATCAAAACGCTTTATTGGAAAAACAATCGCATTACTGGCAGGCCTAGTGCTACTGATGGGGTGTGTTCAGAAATCCCCGCAAAAAACACTTCAACTCGATCATAAACTCGTAGAAAAAAATCAATTGATTGATTTATCCACAGGGAAATCAATTACACCAGAACAACTGATACAGCAACTCGCCCAATCTTCCCATGTGATTGTAGGCGAAAAGCATGACAACCGTTATCACCATCAAATCGAGCAGTGGTTAGTCCAAGAAATGCAGCAGGTTAGGCCGCAAGGTGCGGTTTTATTAGAGATGATGACACCATCGCAGCAAAAAGAATTCAATAGAGCAAAAGCGGAATTACAGGGAAATGCTTATATTCGTGGTGAGCGGTTACAAACGGCGATCAAATGGAATACGGGCTGGCCATGGGATCAATACGGCGACCTGATTAAACATGTTTTAGCGCAGCCTTATCCTGTGTTGGCAGCAAACTTGGATAAAGATGTTATTACAAAGGCTTATGCAAATCCGCCTAAATTGACGGGAGGGCACTCAACTCAACCCGTCGTACAAGAGATTATCAGTAAAACGATTGAGTCTTCCCACGGTGGCGAATTGACGGCAGAACAGGTCGCTAAAATGACGGTTATCCAACAAATGCGCGACCGCGCAATGGCTAACGCTTTAATTAACGCACCACAACCTGCATTACTGTTTGCAGGTGGATATCATGCAACTCGCGCGATTGGCGTGCCTCTTCACTTACAAGATTTATCACCAGAAACGGAATTAAAGGTGTTAATTATCTCTGAAAAAGGTAGTGAGATTGATAATTTGCATGCTGATTACGTCTGGTATACGCCAACAAGTGATTAATAGTCAGGCTAATTAAGCTAAATAAATATTAATAATGTGAATGAATTAGCACTATTTGTAATAAATAGTTTTCATTTGCATTTGTTATTGATTATCATTTGCGTCCTTTGTTGTTACATGAAAGATTAAAATGTCGACGATCACTTTAGAATACGGTAGAACGACGAAAACCAGTGGCGCTTTTGCTTTGGCTGTTATTCTGCATGTTGCGGTTATTCTCCTTTTTTTTAAAATTACGGAAAATGACTGGCAACATTTATTACCGCCACCTTCAGTGGTTATGGAAATTTCCATTGAATCACAAGCTAAACAGTTAACTGAAACTAATATCGGTGAAACTCAAGAGCTCGCGATGGCAAGCCAAGCACAAGAAGCGGTTATGGATGATGTTGTCACCCCTTCAGTGCCGATTAACGAAGAGGCTGAAGTGTTGGTGACAAAGGTGGAAAAAAAGAAAACTGAGCCAGCGCCTAAAAAAGAACGTAACGACGTGAAAAATAAGCGAATTAGCGAGTTGGAAAGTGATAACTCAAAAGCCAGTGCGGCTCCTGTGACAAGCGATGCGGCAGCAAAACAACAAACAGATCGCGTTGCGGCCACATTTAACAGCCATGCTCAATCAGATGATGAACAGCGCCAATGGGAAGCGCTAGTCCTTGGGCAACTCAATAAATTTAAGCGTTATCCGGAGGATGCCAAACGGCGTAATCGTATTGGAAAGCCAATAATCAAATTTGAGGTAGATGCGCAGGGGTATATTGTGAATAGTGCATTAGTCAGAAGCTCAGGTACAAACTCATTAGATAGAGAAGCACAGCGGGTACTCACGCGAGCTGAGCCCTTGCCTGCACCTCCTGCTGGTATGTTAACTCAAGGCAAAGTGACGGTAGAATTGCCGATTGATTTTACAATTGAAAATAAATAATCAGGGTAAAAAATGCGAACGCACTTAAATAGATTGTCAGGCTTATCAAGAGCCGTTAAATTTTGTCTTATTGCATTATTGGGATTACAGACAAGCGCAGTGTTTGCGGAGGAACGAATGACAGCACCGATGGCCAAAAAGCAGCCTCATACGATGACAATCCACGGTGATACCCGTGTCGATAACTATTATTGGTTAAGGGATGACGAGCGTAAAGCGCCAGAGGTCATTGACTATCTCACCCAAGAAAATGCCTATACACAGCAAGAGCTTAAATCAGGTGAGTCATTAAAAAAAGAGATTTATGACGAGTTATTCTCACGTATGAAACAAGATGACGAGTCAGTTCCGTACGATTTTAATGGCTATACTTATCGCACTCGAGTTGTTGCTGGAAAAAACTATGCAATTTATGAAAGACGTCCTGTAAATAGCCAAGGTGAATGGACTGTTTTAGTCGATGGTAACCAACGTGCGGAAGGTACAGAATATTATCGTATGGGGGCGTTAACAATTTCACCCGATAACACGATAATGGCAATTGCAGAGGATAGACAAGGGCGCAATGAATTCGCTGTTTCATTTCGTAAAATTAATGAAAATCAGTGGCAAAATGATGTGTTGATGAATACATCAGGCAATATTGTTTGGGCGAATGATAACCAAACTTTATTCTATGTGAATAAAGACAAGCAAACGTTATTACCGTATCAAGTGGTTAGCCATCAGCTAGGTACAAAGCAAGCGCAAGACAAACTGTTGTATGAAGAAAACGATGATACGTTTTACGTGAGCCTCAGCAAATCGACCTCGAAAGATATTATTTTTATTGGCATTACCAGTACTGAGACATCAGAATACCAGTTTATCGATGCTAACCACCCTGATAAAGCGATTGAAACCTTTAAACCGCGTCAAACGGGTGTGGAATACTATCCTGATCATTTTAATGGGAAATTCTATATTCGTTCAAACCATCAAAACCCATTATTTGGTTTGTACACCAATAACAGCGCAGAAAAACACGATGATTTTTCGGCGTGGTCGACGTTGATTGCTCCTCGCGATGATGTTGATTTAGAAGGATTTGAACTCTTTAATAACTGGTTAGTGCTTGAAGAGCGGGCGAATGGTTTGGTGAATATTCGCCAAATTGATTGGCAAACTCAGCAAGAAAACTATGTAACGTTTGACGACCCTGCGTATATGGCATGGATATCAAATAATCCAGAACCCAATACGAACAAATTGCGTTATGGCTATTCATCGATGACTACACCGTCTTCTGTGTATGAAATTAATATGCAAACGCAAGAAAAACAGTTGTTAAAACAAGAGGATATAAAAAATTTTGATAAGGCAAATTACCAAAGTGAACGTTTATGGATAACGGCTAATGATGGTGTAAAAGTCCCTGTTTCACTGGTTTATCGTAAAGACCTCTTTAAACAGGGTAAAAATCCATTACTTATTTATGGCTACGGCGCGTATGGTTATGGTTTAGACCCTTCATTTAGTTCATCAAGATTGTCTCTGTTAGATCGCGGTTTTGTCTATGCTATCGCACATATTCGTGGTGGTGGTGAACTGGGTAAAAAATGGTATTTGCAAGGAAAGACCATTCATAAGATGAATACCTTCACTGACTTTATCGATGCAACCAATGCGCTTATTGACCAAGGCTATGGAAAAAAAGGGCATATTTATGCGATGGGGGGCAGCGCAGGTGGCTTATTAATGGGGGCGATTGTGAATATGGCACCTGAGTTATATGAAGGGGTAGTTTCTGCGGTTCCTTTTGTGGATGTTGTGACGACAATGCTTGATCCTTCTATTCCATTAACCACGGGGGAATATGATGAGTGGGGCAACCCTGAAAATGAAGAGGCTTATTGGCGCATAAAATCCTATAGTCCTTATGATAATATTAAAGCACAGCGTTATCCACATATGTTGGTCACTACAGGCCTGCATGATTCTCAAGTTCAATATTGGGAACCCGCTAAATGGGTGGCAAAATTACGCGACATGAAACAAGGCAATTCTTTATTATTATTAGAAACTAACATGAACGCAGGGCACGGCGGTAAATCTGGGCGTTTTAATGCACTTGATGATATAGCTCTGGATTACAGTTTTCTTTTAATGCTAGAAGATAAAGCTAAATACTTTCCTTATTTAAAATAATTTATTCAATCTAATAATAACCCCCTAAATGTATGAATGTATTTAGGGGGAAACATTTTTTGATAATTCAATTATGGGAATTGAATTTATCTTTTTTATATTGGAATGCACTGTGGGCGTGAATAGAAATATTGCGTTTACAGGAATGGTTTAAATGAAAAATAAAATAATAATATTGAGTGCGAGTATGGTTTTTACTGGCGTTCAGGGTATTGCTTTCGCTGAAAATACACAGCAAGAAAATCAAGGCAAAGAAAAGGTTGTTAAATTTAGCCAATTAAAAGTCTCAGGCGCGCAAAAACAAACGCCTTTGGTTAAAGCACTGGAAAAACCAGGTGCTTACAGTGCTGTTGGAACTGAAAATAAGTTACAAGGTATGGATAAAATTATCCGTACTATGCCAGGGACGTACACCCAAATGGATGGCAGCCAAGGCACTATCAATGTGAACATTCGTGGCCTGAGTGGTTTTGGGCGCGTTAATATGATGGTTGATGGCGTGACGCAAAGCTATTATGGTATTTCTCCAAGTAAATATACCCACGGAATGCAACCCAATAATGATTTTGGCTCATTAATTGACCCTAATTTTATTGTTGCTGTAGAAGTGGAAAAAGGGCAGCTCAATGGCAGTAATAGTATCAATGCACTAGCGGGAAGTGCTAACTTTCGTACTATTAGTATTGATGATGTTATTTTTAAAGATAATTTATATGGGCTACGTAGTAAAGCAAGTTGGGGAGATAACGGCCTTGGTTATAACGGCATGGTTTCTGTTGCAGGGAAAACATTATTAAATGATAGCGATGGATACTTTGGCGGTTTAATTGCGGTTAGTGGTCATAACATTCCTGGAAGTTATAAAAATGGGGATGGATTTGATAGCGATGAATTTGCAACAGATCCCTCATTCAAACAAAAACCACAATCTCAATTAGCTAAATTAAAATATAAACCCAGTGATAGTCATGAATTAGAATTTAGTGGGCGTTTTTTACAAAATAAATTAACGAGCAGAAAGATTGATAGTGAAGATTACTATGTCAAATATAAATACACGCCATTAAACGAATTAATTGACGTAGAAGTTTTGGCAAGCCATGGAAATAATAAACAGAAATTCCAAGGTGATCCTGTGGGTGGGGCTTTTAGAGATGCCGTCTCTGAAAATAAATCCGATAGCATTAATCTATCAAATACCAGCCATTTTTCTTATGGAGATATGGATTTTCAGTGGCAGGTTGGTTCTAAATTGATGAAAACCAAATACCAAAAGACATCTCAACCCGTTGAAGACCCAAACACTCAGATTTATAACCCATTTTCACCGAGTGGTACGCAAGATATCGCGAGTGCATATACTCAGCTAGAAGCAAAGTATGATATTTATACGGCGATATTTGACCTTAATTATATGAACTATAAAGTTAAAGGTTATAAACCAGCGTGTGATGCAACCGAAAAATGCTTTCCACAAGAAGCCAGCACGTTGAATATACGTGACAGTGGTCTTAACCCAGGTATTTTGTTATCTGCACAAATTATCCCTGAGTTTCAACCTTTCGTGAGCTATGCGCACTCAATGCGAGCCCCTAATTCACAAGAGGTTTTTTTCTCTCAAAATGGGGGACAAAGCATGAATCCATTCTTAAAAGGCGAAAAAGCGAAAACATGGCAAGTTGGGTTTAATAGCTTTAAGCCTGATTTAGTCATGGAAGGTGACCAGTTTAACCTAAAAGCATTGTGGTTCCATACTCAGGTTAAAGATTACATTACAAGCAAATCTTTTATGCTATGTAGAGCAACCTCACAAGAAGAGTTTGACTGGTGCTTGATTAATGATGATGTTTGGGATAAAGAAAATCCTGATATATTTCAACGTGCAGATATGTATGTTAATGACCCTAGAGACGTGAATTTACGTGGATATGAGCTACAAGCTAACTATGACGCAGGTGTATTTTATTCCATGATTTCTTATACAAAAGAGTCAGGAAAACAGCCTGTTTCTATCAATAGTACATCGGTATTTAGTGCAGGGGACTTTACGCAATTACCAGAATACTATGTCACGTTGGATTCAGGCGTACGGTTATTTGATGAGAAGCTAACACTTGGATCAACCATTACATGGACAGGCCCCTCTAAGCGTATCAGCCCTATTCCTGATGGTGACCAAAATGGCGATGCCATGACAGAAAAATATGAAAAACAACCGACAATTATTGATTTATATGCAGATTATGACATCAGTAAAAACGTCAAATTGATGATGACAGTGAACAACGTAACAAATAAAAACTATACCGATGTGTTAAACCGAGCTAACTCTGGTGCAATTATGGAGGAGCGAGGCAGAAATAATGAAACGGGAAGAGGGCGCACTTATATGCTTGGTGGGCAAGTTCGTTTCTAATTATGGTTTAAATATGGGTTTCATCAAACTAATAAGATGAAACCCATAAAACGGCTAATTTGGTTTTTTCGTTGAGCGTTTTGCTTTCACTTTTTCAATATGGGTAATTTCACTTTCTACCCAGCCATCATTTAAGCGTGTACGTAGCTGTTGTCCCAGTTTAACTTGGGTCGTTTTTTTCAAAACTGCGCCATCAGGTGCTTCGCTAATGCTAAAGCCACGAGCCAGTGTTGCTAATGGGCTAACAGCTTCCATTTTTGAGCACGCTACTGCAAAACGTTGCCTGTAACTGTTCACTAATTGCGTCATCATATTTTGCAAATGGTATTGCACTTGTTGTAAGTGGCGCTGTTGCTTTTGTAATTGTGGTCGTAAATCGTTTTGTTGCAGACTACGATTGGCTCTATCAAATTTAAATGTGGCAGTTTGCAATTGACGAGTCATTGACTGTGCAAGTTTTTGTTGCAATAAATTCAACTGATTATGTTGTCTTGCTAAACGTAATTGCGGGTGTTGCTGTTGTAAACGGTGATGAAGCTTAGCAAAACGTTGCTGTTGCCCTGCGATGTAATAGTCCATCGCCATTTCAAGGTGTTGTTGTGCCGATTTTATCTGGCGGAGCATTTCTTGTTGGTTACGACTAACCAGTTCCGCGGCAGCGGATGGTGTCGGTGCTCTCACATCCGCCACATAATCTGCAATGGTGACGTCAGTTTCATGGCCTACGGCGCTGATGATGGGTAATTGGCTCGAAAATATCGCTCTTGCGACAATTTCCTCATTAAATGCCCATAAATCTTCTAATGAACCACCACCACGGCCAACAATCAATACATCACATTCACGGCGTAAATTTGCTAATTCAATCATACGTGCGATTTGAGCAGGGGCGAGATCCCCTTGAACCGCAGTGGGGTAGATCACAATCGGCAGTGAAGGGTCACGGCGTCGAAGAATATTTAAAATATCGTGCAAAGCCGCACCCGTTGCAGAGGTGATAATCCCCACGCATTTTGCTGGGCTGGGTAACGGTTTTTTATGCAGTGTATCGAATAAACCTTGTGCGCTGAGTGTTTGTTTTAGCAATTCGAAACGTTGCTGTAATAACCCTTCACCCGCAGGTTGCATGCTTTCGATAATTAACTGATAGTCACCGCGGGGTTCATACAAGGTGACGGTGGCGCGAACTAAAACCTGTTGCCCATTTTGCGGACGGAAGGTCACTCGTGCATTTTGCCCACGGAACATCGCCGCACGAACTTGCGCACGGTCATCTTTCAGCGTCAGATACCAATGACCTGAACTAGGCTGGGAAAAATTCGAAATTTCTGCAGTTAGCCATATGCGACCCATTTGCTGATCAAGAAGTTCGCGCACGGCAAGGTTAAGCTTACTAACAGAAAAAATTGCACTATTTTGTGATGTCGACATGTGAGCCAGATCAAATTTTAAAACAAGGACTTAATCGCTAAATACTAACCTAGCTATCGGAGTTATCAAGTAATTTTTCAAAAAAAGGCTGGAAGCAACCGATTACGGTGTGTATAATGCCGCGGCAATATTTTATACCTTTCCATAACGCTGCCTGGTGGGATATTGCCTATGTTACGCATTAAAAAAGAAGCACTAACTTTCGACGATGTATTACTCGTTCCTGCACACTCAACAGTATTACCCAATACTGCTGATCTCTCTACTCAACTGACTGCAAACATCCGCCTGAACATTCCAATGCTTTCTGCAGCAATGGACACCGTCACCGAATCTGACCTTGCAATCGCCTTGGCTCAAGAAGGTGGGATTGGTTTTATCCACAAGAACATGTCTATCGAGCGCCAAGCTGAAGAAGTTCGCCGCGTGAAAAAACATGAAAGTGGTGTTGTTACAGACCCTGTCACTGTTACCCCTGATACCACTATCCGTGAAGTGCAAGAAATGGCTGAACGTAATGGCTTCGCAGGTTATCCAGTGGTGGCGAAAGACAATTCATTAGTCGGTATCATTACAGGCCGTGATGTGCGTTTCGTGACAGATTTAGACCAACCTGTTACTGCGGTTATGACGCCAAAAGAGCGTTTAGTTACCGTCAAAGAAGGTGAAGCACGCGAAATCGTATTACAAAAAATGCATGAAAAACGAGTAGAAAAAGCCTTAGTCATCGACGATAACTTCCATCTGCTAGGGATGATCACCGTTAAAGACTTCCAGAAAGCTGAACGTAAACCAAATGCATGTAAAGACGAGCAAGGTCGTTTACGTGTTGGTGCTGCGGTTGGTGCTGGCGGTGGTAACGAAGAGCGTGTTGATGCGCTGGTTGCGGCGGGTGTAGACGTTTTACTGATAGACTCTTCACACGGCCACTCTGAAGGCGTATTACAACGCATTCGCGAAACTCGCCAAAAATACCCTGACTTACAAATCATTGGTGGTAACGTTGCAACAGCTGAAGGCGCAAAAGCGTTAGCAGATGCAGGCGTGAGCGCAGTGAAAGTCGGTATTGGCCCAGGCTCTATTTGTACTACGCGTATCGTAACGGGTGTTGGTGTACCACAAATTACCGCCATTGCAGAAGCTGCAGAAGCACTTGAAGGCACGGGTATTCCAGTTATTGCAGATGGTGGTATTCGTTTCTCTGGTGATATCTCCAAAGCGATTGCCGCGGGTGCTGCGTGTGTGATGGTGGGTTCCATGTTCGCAGGGACTGAAGAATCTCCGGGTGAAACTATCCTGTTCCAAGGCCGTACTTACAAAGCATACCGTGGTATGGGCTCATTAGGGGCAATGTCTAAAGGTTCTTCAGACCGTTATTTCCAATCTGATAACGCAGCAGATAAATTAGTGCCAGAAGGCATTGAAGGCCGTGTTGCCTACAAAGGCCGCCTGAAAGAAATCATTCACCAACAAATGGGTGGTTTACGTTCCTGTATGGGGCTGACGGGTTGTGGTACCATTGACGCTCTGAGAACAAAAGCGGAATTTGTCCGTATCAGTGGCGCGGGTATTCAAGAAAGCCACGTGCACGATGTGACCATCACAAAAGAATCACCAAACTATCGTTTGGGACAATAACCGATAACTTTACAGGGTGGTGTGCTGATGTACTGCACATCACCAATTTTTATTTTTGACTTGAATTTTTGGAATTCTCCTCAAATGACAACAAATATCCATAAGCATCGCATCCTTATCCTTGACTTCGGTTCGCAATATACACAGCTGATTGCCCGCCGTATCCGTGAAATTGGCGTTTATTGTGAACTCTGGGCGTGGGACGTTACAGAAGAGCAAATTCGAGAATTTAATCCAAATGGTATTATTCTTTCTGGTGGCCCAGAAAGTACGACTGAGAATGATAGCCCACGAGCACCCGACTATGTCTTCAATGCAGGCGTGCCAGTATTAGGTATCTGCTATGGCATGCAAACCATGTCCATGCAACTCGGTGGGGCTGTTGAAGTTTCAGGTGAACGTGAGTTTGGCTATGCAAACGTTGAAATCACTGAACAATGTGAATTATTCCGCGATATCAAAGACTCTCTCAATGAAGCGGGCAAACCTGTTTTAGACGTGTGGATGAGCCATGGCGACAAAGTAACGGCTATCCCTGCGGATTTTAAAACCATCGCAAGCACCCCAAGCTGCCCATATGCCATCATGGCAAACGAAGAGAAAAAATTCTACGGAGTGCAGTTCCACCCAGAAGTGACGCATACACACCAAGGTTTAAACATCTTAAAACGTTTCGTTCAAGATATTTGCCAGTGTGATGCATTATGGACACCTGCTGCGATTATCGAAGACACTGTTGCGCGCTTGAAAGAGCAAATCGGTGATGACCACGTATTGCTGGCATTGTCAGGCGGTGTTGATTCTTCAGTTACCGCTTTACTGTTAAATCGCGCTATTGGTAAACGCTTAACGTGCGTCTTCGTCGACAACGGTTTATTACGTTTAAACGAAGCTGATCAAGTGATGGAGATGTTTGAAGGTAAATTTGACCTAAACATTGTTCATGCCAAAGCGGAAGACCGTTTCTTAAATGCCCTTGCAGGGATCAGCGATCCAGAAGCGAAACGTAAGAAAATTGGCCATGTATTTATCGAAGTTTTCGATGAAGAATCATCTAAACTACCAAATATCAAGTGGTTAGCTCAAGGGACTATCTACCCAGACGTTATTGAATCAGCAGCTTCTGCAACAGGCAAAGCGCACGTCATTAAATCTCACCACAATGTGGGTGGATTGCCAGATGATATGAAACTTGGCTTAGTGGAGCCATTAAAAGAGCTGTTCAAAGACGAAGTGCGTAAAATTGGCTTAGAGTTAGGCCTACCTTATGACATGTTATATCGTCACCCATTCCCAGGCCCAGGTTTAGGGGTTCGTGTATTAGGTGAAGTGAAGAAAGAGTACTGTGACTTACTGCGCCGTGCAGATGCTATCTTTATCGAAGAACTGCATAAAGCTGATTTATATCATAAGGTTAGCCAAGCATTCACTGTGTTCTTACCTGTTCGCTCTGTTGGCGTTATGGGCGATGGCCGTAAATATGACTGGGTTGTTTCACTGCGTGCAGTTGAAACCATCGACTTTATGACAGCTCATTGGGCACACTTACCATACGATTTCTTAGGCCGCGTTTCTAACCGCATCATCAATGAGGTTAATGGTATTTCCCGCGTGGTTTATGATATCAGCGGCAAGCCACCTGCGACAATTGAGTGGGAATAATCCCCCAATAAGAATCAGCTGGCACTGACTGGCAAAATAACAACTTAAGCCCATGTAAAAGTGGGCTTTTTTGTTTTTATAGCTTGCCGTATCTGGCACTAATTAGCAGCGTCAAGCACAAGTTGAATGTGTTAGTTGATTTAGATTTAACAATTTTTTCTCAGTACATTACTAAATCTGACCGGGGGCTTTGGGCTAAGAGAAGACTAAGCTCCCCTTAAGCATAAATAGATTACATCTAAATGAATAATTATTTTCGTGATAGATTCACCTTTCATTGCAGTAACCTAACAATTCAGTAAAAGTGACTTTTCCTCTAAAAAATTTAGGCTCAATAGCAGGATAGTTTTTAGCTACTTTAATTTGGGTAATTAAATGTTAATTTATTAATATCTTTAAGTTTTGTCGTGTTGCATTTCAAAATATGAGCGCAGACTCTATTAAAGGTACTAAACTAACTATGGCACTTCAGATTTACCTTATGAGCATAAAAACGTATACTCTTTTGATAAAAAATATCTTGGCAATAATGTTATCGCCTATTTATTTGTACCACTTAAATCCATAATGGAGTCTATGATGCCCGAACAAAAAATGAAAAATCGCTGGCAGCACTCTGATCCTCGATACATTTATTCCTTTGTTGCTAAACGTTATTTTTCAGAAATGAAAACTAAAATTGAAATAGCGGAAGAGCTTGGTGTGTCTCGCTTTAAAGTAGCTAGGCTGATTGATGAATCTATAGAGCAAGGTTACGTTAAATTCATTTTTCCTAAGCAACAAGTCTTAGACGAAGAGATAACTCGAAACTTATGTGAAAAATACAATTTACACGATACAGTTATTCTCTCTATCTCTGACTCTTGGTCTTCTCAGGAACAATTAAACGCAAAACTTGGTGGCATCACAGCGCAGTACCTAACAAAAAATCTAAAAGAAGGGATGAAGCTGGGAGTCGCTTGGGGAAGGGTATTATCAAGTACAGTGAGTCAACTTGAGTCATTACCACCTTTGGATGTTGTCCAACTTTCAGGCGTTCATCCAGGCATTGAATTTAGTCAAGGGCCCATTGATTTAATTCATAAAATAGCGTCTGTTTCTCAAGGGAAAGCCTATCCAATGTATGTGCCAATGTGGGTGGATGATAAAAGTCTCGCACAGAAACTCTGTGAAGATCAAGCGGTGATGGAAACTCAGAAATTTTATTCAAACTTAGATGTTATTATAACGGGGATTGGGGACTGGAAGTCGGGCTCTTCCAGCTTATATGATATTTTTCCTAAATCTTGGAGTACTCCATTGATTAACCAAGATATTGCAGCTGATATCTGCATTACCCTTGTGAATAGCAAAGGTGAAATTTTAGCAAGCCCGATGACAAACTATGGTTTCGGTATCACCAGTGAACAGCTGAGAAATACTAAAAAAGTGATAGGTGTTGCTGGTGGTGAGGAAAAATATCAAGGTATTGTTGCATCTTTAAAATCGGGTCTTCTTGATGTTTTAATCACTGATTTTGATACGGCAACGAAGCTTTTAAATGAATAACATGATCAAATAAAGTACACAAAAATTTAATTAAACAAGGTAGATACCGAGATATCTACCTTTTTTGTTTATTTCTAGATAGAAAGCTTTTCTAACACATACTTTCCAACTTCATCTGTCGATAACTGCCGACATGACTCGATAAACTCAATATCTTGGAATAATGTAAACAAACGACGCAGTATGGATAAGTGTTGGTCACTGGTTGCGAAAGCAAGATTAAACATGATGTGACAATCCACAACGAGATCAGAATCTTCCATCTGACCAAAAGTCACCGCTTCTTTAAATCGTACTATACAAATGCTGTTGGTTTTAACCAGTGTATAATCAGCGTGAGGAATTGCAATGCCTTGCCCATTCCCCATTAATAAACCCGTTGGGTAGGTCTTTTCTCGTTCTAAGCAAGCGGTGATATATTCTGGCGAAATATAACCTTGCTCCAACAATTTTTGACCTGAAAATTCAATGGCTGATTGCCAGTTTTCTATTTTTCCATCAACATCGTTGACTAGAATTTCAAATTTCATATCGCACCTACTTTTGAATAACGTCTTTGACAGCATCAAAAATTTCGTCTTCTCCGATACCCGTTAATAAACCTGCTCCTACAATCACGCGAGTAGTAATTTCTGGGTTATCAAGCTTGGTTGATGAAACCACTAAATCATAACTATTAAAAGTATCGGCAGAACATGCCATTAGTGATGATTTCTCAACTTGTGCTTCGATATTTTCTTCTTTCAAAAAATCTTGCAATACAGACACCATAATTGAAGAAGAGGCGATACCATTTCCACATACAACTAAAATCTTTTTCATTTTGATTATTCCTAAGTAAATGGTTTAAAGTGTTTTTTCCACTTCATTTTCTAATTTATGACGTGACTTTTGTTTAATTAAATACCCAACAGAGACTAAGAGAACGCCGGCCAGAACATACCCAACAACACCAACATGGCTAAGTGCAGCAAATAGCCCTGTGAATGGATTAGCTGATGGGTTAAGTGATGAATACATCACACTTGCATCCGGATTTGTCCCAAATTTTTGGAATACTTCATTGGTTGCAGGCGCCATCCATGAAGCAATATAGAGCCCTCCACCAAATAAGAAGATTGACGTTACCCATGTACGAATGATATTCCCGTTAAAAATAGGTACCATGCAAGCAATAAAGAACACAAACTGTGAGAGGTCGCCCAATGGCATTACTCGGTTACCCGGTAAAATAACAGCCAGAATAACAATAACGGGGATCAAGAGTAATGCTGGTGCAATTACAGAAGGATGCCCCACAATAAGCGCTGTATCCATACCCACCGTAATGTCTCTATTTGGAAAACGTTTTACTAATTTCTTACGTGCAACATTTGATAACGGAACCAAACCTTCCATCATGATAGAGGTCATTCTTGGTAGTAATAGCATGACTGCTGCAAGGTACATACCGAGTTGTAAGCTTGCAATAATTGTGTGATAAGGGGATTCCCAACCATAACCACAAAAACCCAATAAAATACCAATGATAAAACCAACCATAGTCGGGTCACCAAGGATACCAAAACGTTTTTGGATACTTTCAGCGGTAACATTCCAGTGACGAAAACCAGGAATACGATCATAAACCCAATTAAATGGGTAGGCGAAAAGCATATACGTATTTGCTACGGGGTGTGAAATCGCGACACCTTTTGGCAGATTAAAGAATTTTTCATTATTTTTCGCCCCAAGATCGGCAGCAATTAATGCCCAAACATGGAATAATCCAGCAGTTAACACGCCATAAAAAAAGCTGCCGGAGTAGACACCCACAATTGCCCCCATTGATGCATTTTGGTGTAAATTGAATACATCAACATTGACACAATCAGTCAAACGAACCAACAGCATGATAATATTCACGGCAACACAAAGCGGAATGATTATTGCCCCCATGCTAGAGCCAAATCCCATCACCGCAGTTGCTGCACCGCCAACATCGATAGCACTTAGGGAAGAACCTGTTCTTTCAGCCAGCCCAGTGACGGCGGGTTGCATTTTTTCAAGCATGAATCTTATGGTCATTGTTAGCGCAATGAACCCTATTCCAACTTTAATTGCTGAAGAAATACACTCAGACCATGGACGACCTAACATCTTCATTAATATAAGAAAAATGACAGGGATAAAAATAAAATTTCCTAAATCATTAATAAACTGCGTTATTAATTCCATTTTTTATGCCCTCAGTTTATCGTCATCTGGTCTAAACCCCATATTCCAGCGAACATTTTCTGGTTTTACTAATAGTGAATTATCGCTGCGTTCGGCTTCTAAAAGATTTTTTTTGGAGTTTTCTCTCGCGGTTGAAAAATCAAACGAATTGTCATACCAAGAGTCAATAATCATTTTCGTATATTCTAAATCACTCACTCTGCATCCTAGGCCAATAACTTGTGCATTGTTACTTAGTCTT
Source organism: Providencia vermicola (assembly GCF_020381325.1). Taxonomy (GTDB): domain Bacteria; phylum Pseudomonadota; class Gammaproteobacteria; order Enterobacterales; family Enterobacteriaceae; genus Providencia; species Providencia vermicola. Next base: position 85,549 of record NZ_JAGSPI010000003.1, on the reverse strand, counting down.
GCACGCTTAGCAGAATAAGGGTTTGTCACTGCTACAGCCCGGATCCCCCAATGTTTATTGATTTGGCAAGTAAACCCAATTCCTGTTCCGCAGATATAAATACCTAAACGACATTCATCACGTTGAATAACACCTGCCATTTCATCCGCAAGGATCGCAAAATTATTCACACCGTCCTTTTTTTGCTTAACTGGATCATAAACAATCTCTGCATTTTTTTCTTCTAGCAGATATTTTTTAATTTCTTCCTTGCGTTCAAAACCAACATCATCACATGCAATTGCTATTTTCGTTTTCATATTACCCAACCTGTCAATTAATTCATAAAGCCAAGTATGCAATTGGTAATTATTGGTTGTCAACTGAGATTAATGTCACATATTTTGTAACATATTGATATTTATTCAGTTAAAAGCAAATAAAAGCCAATATTATTTTTTTGTCGGATATTTTGATACGACGAAGATTATTTCGTGAAATAAATCTTATTGTTATTAAAAGTGTTTAAAAACAATGTATTGAATTGTTTTGTTTTTTCAGTGAAAAATTGACAGAATGGCTTTTATTGAGTGTGGGATTTGCTTTTATTGGTAATAATTGTGTTATTATCTCCATAATTCCAACATGCATAAGAGAATAGAGGTAAGTTAAATGTACATAGTTGATGAAAGGAGAAAAATGATCCTTGATGATATTATTTCTGCAGGCACTGTTCATGTGAGTGAGCTTGCTAAAAAGTATTCAGTCACTTATGAAACAATTAGAAAAGACTTAACTTACCTTGAGCAAAAAGGCTTGCTTGTTAAAAGCCATGGTGGAGCGACCTTAAAACAAGGTGCAATTGAGCACTCCTTTCAGGTGAGAGAAAAAGAAAATACAGTCTACAAAAAAGCAATTGCGCGCAAAGCGCTTGAGTTTATTCCCGCAAATAGCTCCATGATAATCGGTACAGGTAGTTCTACTTTTGAATTAGCAAATTTACTTTGCCTAAAATCAGGCTATAAAATTTTTACTGACTCATTACCTGTCGCAAGTATATTGATTGAATCGGATAACCAAGTTTTTCTTTTTGGGGGAGAGCTGAGGAAAAAAAGTTCTTCTGTTTTCGGTGGCTGGGCTGTATCCATGATCAATGGTATTAATGTTGATTTATGTTTTATTGGTACAGATGGATTCCATAACCTATCGGGACCATCAACACCATCGTCCTCAGATGCATTTATCGATAAGGCCATCATCGCACATTCTGAAAAGAAATATGTACTTGGTGATTATTCTAAGTTTCAACGTAGCAGCCTGTTTAAAATTTGCGAATGGAATGAAATTACAGCCCTTATTACAAATGATATTGCTGATAAAGACCGTGTAAATGAGCTCAGTAAACAAACAAAAGTAATCACCTGCTAAATGACAAGCATCTTTACTGTACTGGTGCTCAAAAGAGCGGATAAGCACCAGTGCCTCACATCGAATAAAACTCACCACCTTCCTCCCCAAGTAGTACAGAAATAGCTTTATTTAGCCATGTAGTCATTATTTAGGCTTAATTGATTAAAGCTAATCACTCCAACTTCGACGTTTTTTCAGGTTTTCATATGAAGCATTATCTTCTTTCCGCTCTTATGAGCGGAAAATAAAATGGTTTAATGCTATTTTGTGTGACTTAAGTAGTGTTTTTTAATAATACACATTGCCGCTCATTATGCTCGTGATATAAACGCTCTTATGTTTGTTGTTCATTTTCTCATATGAGCATTATTAACGGAGGATGAAACAACGCAATTACTGATGGCCTTTCGAATAGGATAAAATTTATACACTAGTTATTAATGCTTGTTATGAAATCAATAATTAGTAATTTATATCACTATTTATGTTAACAATAACAATGAATTGGAGTTTCTATGATTACTATCCTTGTCGCCTGCGGAAGCGGAGTAGCAACATCAACTTTAGCTGCTGATGAAGTTAAAGCAGTTTGTTCTCAATACAATATAACATCATACAAAATCAACAAATGTAGCATGTCAGAACTATCATCTGAGATAACAAATGCGGACGTTGTCCTCACAACAAATAACTATAAAGGTGAAATTGATAAGCCTCATATGAGCGTTGCAGGGTTCATCACTGGAATCAATGAAGATGCACTAAGGAAAAAGTTAGGAGAACTATTAACTGGATTAATAAAAAGTTAATAAGGAACGGGGGAAACCAAAATGGAAATGTTAAAAAACATGATGTTAACAATAACTGGTATGGGCGCAACAGCAATATTGCCACTAGTTATTTTCATTCTCGGTTTAGTTTTTCGCATGAAAGTGGGCGCGGCGATAAAATCAGGTATTACGGTTGGTATTGGTTTTATTGGATTAGGGCTAGTTGTTGGTTTGTTAAACTCCTCACTACAACCAGCAATTGAATATTATTCAAATGTAGGGAGTGGATTCACAATTGCGGATATTGGTTGGCCAGCCGTTGGTGCCGCAGCATGGGTAGCTCCTTTTGCTGCACTCGTGATCCCGATTGGTATTGTCTTAAATCTTTTCTTAGTTCGCTTAAAACTAACAAAAACATTGAATGTTGATATTTGGAATTACATGCACTTTCTTGTTCCTGGTGCATTGGCTTATTTCGTGTTCGATAGTTTCTTTCTTGGGTTGGGTATTTCTGTTGCGTTAAGTGTTGCAGCTTTATTTGTGGGTGATCTCATTGCACCTCGTTGGCAGAAATATTACGGACTAGAAGGAACAACGTGTACCACTATGATCCACACAGGTTGGACACTACCTTTTGCATGGGTTGTTAATAAAATCATCGATTACATCCCTGTGATTAATAAACTCGATGTAGACCTAGAAAGTGCGCAAAAACGCCTTGGTGTATTTGGCGAACCTGCCATTATCGGGGTGATTGTCGGGCTTTTACTCGGGGTATTAACAAAACAAAATATTACCACTATTGTGCCAATGGCTATGGGGGTGGCCGGTGTCATGGTATTGCTGCCTAAAGTGGTCAGTATATTGATGGAGGGTCTAAACCCTATTGGTAAAAGTGCCAAAGAAATCATGCAAAAACAAATGGGTAAAGATGCGGAACTTAATATTGGTATGGATTGCGCCCTTGCATTAGGTGACCCATCAACCGTTACGGTAACAGTGATAACAATTCCATTAACCATGTTATGCGCTTTGGTGTTACCTGGAATTCAAATTTTCCCTATTGGAGTGCTGATGTCCATCATCTACATGACCACAATGACTGTCATGGTATGTAATGGGAATGTCATCCGCTCAATCATATCAACAGTGCTATTTTGTATTGTTGTTATGTACTTAGGTGCCTATGTTGCGCCTGGGGCGACAGAATTTTTAAATGGGGCAGGCGTCGGCCTTAACGGGCAAGGTACGGACTTTGTTCTAACTGGGCCTTGGGAAGTTTTGACTTACTGGTTAAGTACATTTTCTCATTAATTAATAACCTATGGAGTAAATGGAAATGGCACAAATACTACCTTCAATCTTCGGTGCAAATATCTTACGCCTACAAGATGAAATTGAATTTTTACAGTCTGAAAAAACAGGAATTTTACATGTTGATTTAATGGATGGAAATTTTGTTAGCAATATCGCCTTTGGGCCAAACCAAATTGCTGCACTCAAACAAGTTAGCACGATGGTATTTGATGTTCATATGATGTTAGCAAACCCAGAAAGTCACATTGACGATGTCATTAAAACTGGTGCTGAAATGGTTTCTGTTCATTATGAATCAACACCGCATATTCATTATATTTTGCAAAAAATAAAGAAGGCAGGACGTCAAGCGGGCGTGGTTTTAAATCCGGGTACACCAGAAAGTGTACTGGAATATTTACTCGATGATATTGACTATGTATTACTGATGACAATTAACCCTGGGCAACCAGGACAAGTATTTATAGAAAAGAGTTTAGAAAAAATACGTAATACTAAAAAACTCATCGCGAACCGAAATATCAAAATAGAAGTGGATGGCGGCGTTAATATTGAAATTGCAAAAAAAGTTAAAGATGCAGGTGCCGATTTAATTGTGGTAGGTGGTGCGCTATTTAATGGTAATGCAAAAGAAAATTATCAATTATTAAATAAAGCCATTCAATAAAATGAAATATTAATTCTTAGGTTCTATTTAAATAATAGAGGGAGCACTATTCCTCTGTCCATTAAAATTTAAGAGGTAAATATAAATGAGCAATTTCATTGGGAAAGTTGCATTGATTACAGGTGGTGCGCATGGTATTGGTAAAGGCATCGCGAAACAATTTGCCAATAAAGGTGCGCACACGATAATCGTTGATTATAATGAACAAAATGGTATTGAAACTGCAAAAGAATTAACTTTTGGTAAAGTTAAGTCATTATTTATTAAAACAGATGTTTCTGATCCTCAAGCATTAATTAAAGTTCGCGAAGATGTATTCAATGCATTTGGCCGTATTGACATTTTGATTTTAAATGCTGGCGTAGCCTTTGCAAATAAAGTTAATGATATTTCTTATGATGAATGGAATAAAACAATCTCAATTAATTTAAGCGGTTTATTTAATACAGTTAAAGCATTCTATGATGATTTTTTAATAAATCATGGTTCGATTGTTTATATATCATCTGGTTCTGCACTCTCTGGTACGGGAGGCGGTGTGAGTTATCCTGCAAGTAAAGCCGGTGGTGAAGGGCTTATTCGTGGTCTAGCAAAAGAGCTGGGCCCAAAAGGCGTTAATGTTAATGCTATCGCGCCACGCCTGATTGATACAGGTGAAATGATGCGTGTTAATTATCCAACGCAAGCAGATTTAGACGCTGTGCTTGAAAAAATTCCTGTTCGACGCCTTGGTACGATAGATGATGTTGCTAATCTAGCCGTTTTCCTAGCAGACAAATCAAATTCTTATATCCAAGGGCAAACAATTTTAATGGACGGCGGACGTACTATTGCATAAAGGAATGTAAAATGAATATTCAAGAATACACTATTAATATTTTAAAAGAATTAGAACAAAACGCGCTGAAAATTAATGATACGCAAGCCGATCAATTCGTTGAACAAATCCGTCAAGCAAACCATATATTTTTGCAAGGGGCTGGCCGTAGCGGGATAGCTATTAGGGCTTTTGCTAATCGACTCTTGCACCTCGGTTTTTCAGTCAGTGTAGTCGGGGAGATTTCATCCCCTCATACACAAGCTGGTGACCTTGTCATCATAGGTTCAGGAAGTGGAGAAACAGGAAGTTTAGTGAGTTTAGCTCAAAAAGCCGTCGACAGTGGTGTTAGTGTTGCGCTAGTAACGATGAAAGCGGATTCCTCTATTGGCCACTTAGCGAATAGCATATTGGTATTACCAGGAACAGTTAAAAACGATAACACCCGAAAAGAGGACGTATTTTCACAGCCGATGGGGTCAGCATTCGAACAACTATGTTTTATTACTTATGATGCGATTATATTAAAGCTTATGAGTTTATTGAACGAAACCAGTGAAAGCATGTTCAGACGGCACGCCAATCTTGAATAAGCACCCGACTATTTTTTAAATGTAGCACGCTTCAATTAAAGATAAGTGAACAATGGCCTCATCTACATTAGGCACAGGGCTGGGGAACAGCCCTGATAGATTTATACTTCAATTGACTCAGATATCTCCAATACATTATCGACTTCGATACCGAGGTAACGAACTGTGCTATTTGTATGGAATGAATATTCTTTAGGCGCTAATGTTCATTCGAACAGATCAGTTAACTGACACTAGACAGGGCATATGTTTTTTATAACCAATCGCCTTTTTATGCAATAAAAGTGAATTATTACTTGTTCAATTTCCTTAAGTTGCTATCATCCAAAGAAGTTATACATTTCATGTATATTTCTATATCCCACAATCATAAAAATAATGAGTTGGGGCAACATGATAACAGTTAAGGAAAATCTTGTGGCATTCCGTTTAAAATATCTGGCATTACTCCCTCTTTTTGTTGCAGCGACCGCTTGTCAGCAGCCTACTAATTCAAATAACACTTCTATTTCAATGCCAGCTGCGCAAGTACAGCCAGTTGTTGTAAATAATTCATGGATTGAAATTTCACAAAGCGCACTGGATTTTAATATCAAAAAAGTTCAAGCGTTATTAGGGGATAAATCTGCCATGTGCGCCGTTCTCAAAGGGGATGCTTATGGCCATGATTTATCATTAGTGACGCCAGTGATGATGGCTAATAACGTACAATGTATTGGTGTCACTAATAACCAAGAATTAAAAACAGTGAGAGATCTTGGTTTCAAAGGCCGTTTAATGCGCGTTAGAAGTGCAACTGAAAAAGAAATGGCGCAAGCAACGCAGTATCAAACGGAAGAGTTAATCGGTAATTTAGAAATGGCACAGCGCTTAAATGCGATTGCAATGAAACAAGGCAAAGTTATTCCAATTCACCTTGCATTGAACTCAGCAGGAATGTCACGAAATGGCTTAGAAGTGAGTAATGCTGAAGGATTACAACAAGCTAAGTTGATTTCACAATTACCAAATTTAAAAGTTGTTGGCATTATGTCCCATTATCCAGAAGAAGATGAGACACAAATTCGCAAAGATCTCGCTAAATTTAATAAAGAATCTCAGCAAGTATTGAATATAACGGGGTTAAAACGCGAAGATATTACACTGCATGTTGCGAATACTTATGCAACAATTACCGTCCCTGAATCGTGGTTAGATATGGTGCGTGTTGGCGGTATTTTTTATGGCGATACCGTTGCAACCAACGACTACAAACGTGTGATGACATTGAAATCAAATATTGCTTCAGTAAATCATTATCCGAAAGGCAACACGGTTGGATATGATCGTACCTTTACACTGAAACGTGATTCTGTTTTAGCGAATATCCCCGTTGGTTATGCTGATGGTTATCGTCGCGTATTTAGTAATACTGGGCATGTGCTTATCAATGGCCAGAAAGTACCCGTATTAGGGAAAACTTCAATGAATACTGTGATGGTAGATGTGACTGATATAAAACAAGTCCGCCCAGGTGATGAAGTGGTTTTCTTTGGCAAGCAAGGTAATGAAGAAGTTACGGCTGAAGAAGTAGAAGACATCAGCGGTGCACTGTTTACAGAAATGTCCATCCTTTGGGGGGCGACCAATAAACGCGTCTTAGCGAATTAACTTAATGTTTTATTCAACATATTTTAACCCGCATTGATTGCGGGTTTTTTATCCTAAAAATAATTTAGGATTATATGCAATGTATTGCAATGTGTTGATAAAGTGCTGTTTAAGTGAATGACTATCGAAACCTTTACGTTGATATGTTAGCTTGGTTGAACCTTTTCTGAGCGGATAGACTCAGAAGGCGAATAGTAGAATGAGAAGGATATTATTTATGTATCAAGTTGATTTACACGCCCATACCATTGCCAGCACCCATGCATACAGTACTGTTAATGAATATTTTGCTGAGGCCGCGAGCCGTGGTGTAAAGCTATTTGCAATCACCGATCATGGCCCTGAAATGCAGGATGCACCGCACGAATGGCATTTTGGTAATATGCCCATTTTACCGCGGATTGTTGATGGCGTTGGCTTATTGTATGGCATTGAGGCCAATATTAAAAATAAGCTAGGCGAAACAGATTGTAATGAAAAAATTGCTCGCCACTTAGACATTATTTTAGCAGGCTTTCATGAACCTGTTCTTGAACCACAAAGTCTTGCAGATAATACCGAAGCAATGATTGCCACTATCCGCAGTGGAAAAGTACAGATTATTACACATCCTGGTAATCCAAAATATCCTATTGATATCAAAGCGGTTGCCCAAGCAGCCAAAGAGTGTAATGTGGCGCTAGAAATGAATAATTCGTCTTTTTTGCACTCGAGAGCGGGAAGTCAACAAAATTGTCTCGAGATTGCAAAAGCAGTAAAAGAAGCAGGGGGGTGGGTTGCGTTGGGTTCTGACTCCCATTTTGCAGGCTATTTAGGGCGTTTTGATCGCGTAGTGGAAATGTTGGAATCGATTGATTTCCCTCAATCACAAATTTTAAATGTAACTCCCCGTCGAGTGTTGGATTTTCTTGAATCCCATGGACGTAAACCAATCCCTGAATTTGCAGATTTTTAGTGAACAAATCAGATAACCTGCAAGAAATAAAGCCGTTAATACGCTAACGGCTTTTGCTTTTATCTTATAACTCTATTTCCATTCGTATACAGGATAAATTAACCTGAGCGAGTGCAGAATAATAATTATCATGGCAAATAGAGGTAAACCCGTGTTTTTGGTAAAAGCGCTCTGCATTTGGTGATGAGTCTAAGGTTAGGTTTTTTATTTTTCGTTTTCTCGCTTCGGCTTTTATTGCATCCAATATTAAACCTGCCGCACCATATCCCATATACTCTGGCAGAGTGAATATCGCATCAATACTATTTGATTCTAAATTTAAAAAGCCCGTTGATACCGCGTCACCGAGTTCATTTACAGCAACAAAAAAGGGGTTGTTCTCAACCATCTTTATGTAGCTTAGTGGCATTTCATCAGGTGTCCAATTACAAATCGTTTGTGCGTCATAGCTTGTTTTACAGCCATGGCGAATGGCTTGATTACGAATAAACCATAACCGTTTGGCTTCTTTTGGTGTTGCTAATCGAATTTGCATTTTCTTACCTAAATAATGTCATTTCTCATCATTTTATTAAAACCAAAAACAAAGGAGGAAAGCAAGTTATAAAGTATTAACAGTTAAAATTAGGCTAGAAAACAAAAAAAGAGTACAACAAATTAATTGATATTAAGTGGGTAATTTAAATTAAAAAATTGAAAACAAATAAGAGATTGAGTTAATCTGTTGTTTTTATAGGTTTTTTATTTTGAGATAATAATAGTTATCTGAAAGTAAAGTAAATAAATAATCAACAAACTGAAAATATTTATTTACCAAAATAACCTATAAAAAATTTATAAATCTTTAAATTTGTCCTATTGTGGGAGAATATTCATTTGTGATTTATTAGTGTTGCAAGAACATCCTTGCTTTAAAAATCTAAGGTACAAAAATGAAAACGTTATTAGCAATTGCAACGGTTATGTCTATTGCTGTTTCTGGTGCAGCATTAGCAAACACAACCGTCAAATCTGAGCCTGTTTCACCTATTGCGCAATCACATCAAGTGGCTAAATCGTCTCATTTGAAGGCGAAAGCTGAGAAGCAAGTTGTTAAAGAAAAGCATGCTGGAAAAAGTAAATCAGCGAAATAATCAGTTATAAAATTCGCTAACGTCACGGTGCCATGGGATATTTTCCATGGCGTTGCATCGTTGCTTGTATGGTATACTGGCTATTATTTTGCAATCAGTGACCTTTATGAATTATCAATGCCCACTTTGTTTTACGCCTCTCTTACAAACTCACAATAGTTATCGTTGCGAAGCCAATCACCAATTTGATTGTGCTAAAGAAGGGTACGTTAATTTACTACCTGTGCAGCATAAGCGCTCGAAAGATCCTGGTGATAGTGCAGAAATGATGCAAGCGCGGCGTCAATTTCTTGATGCAGGACATTATCAACCAATGCGAGATCAAGTGGCTAAAAAATTGGTTCAATATTTACCTTCAAGCCATTTATCGGTATTGGATATCGGCTGTGGTGAAGGGTATTACACTGACTATTTTAGGCAAACATTGCAAAATAAATTCGGGAACATCCAAGTTTTTGGGTTGGATGTATCAAAGGTAGCAATTCGTTATGCGGCCAAACGCTATAAATTAGTTAATTTCTGTGTAGGCACTAGCCACCGTTTACCTTTTCCTGAATCAAGCTTAGGAGCGATTGTTCGTATTTATGCGCCGTGTAAAGCGGAAGAATTAAGCCGGGTATTAATCGATAATGGTATTTTAGTTACTGTCACACCAGCAGCGGAACATCTGCAAGAATTAAAAGCCCTTATTTACGATGAAGTTAAATTGCACCCCGCTAAAGACGAAAATTTGCCGAATTTTAAATTACTGGATGAGAGTCAATTAAATTATAAAATGGTGCTGACTGGCAGCGAAGCTTATGAGCTGTTAGCGATGACACCGTTTGCGTGGCGAGCATCTGAAGAAGTGAAACAATATCTGCAACAAGGGAAAGTGAAAGATTATACAGCAGACTTTTTAATTCGAGTCTATCAATACCAAGCGGACTAATGTTGGTAAAGCCCCCTAAGAGATAAGTGTAGGGGGCCATAAATTATTATGGTGCGTACATAAATAATTCGAGGTGTTCAAATAAGATATTAAACCCGATCCCTATTAACACTAACCCGCCGATAATCTCTGCTTTTTTTCCTAATAATGGGCCTACATAACGGCCAATCATCATACCGATAGTTGCCATAATCATGGTCATCAAGCCAATAGTCATCGCAGTGTGGACAATATCTACCTGCAAGAAAGCTAAGCCTAAGCCAATTGCCATGGCATCTAAGCTCGTTGCAATCGCGGAAAAAATAAGGCTAGTAGAGCTGTGACTTGAAGGTTTTGAACAGCATTCTTCATCTTTTGTTTTAAGACTCTGCCAAATCATGCGAGCACCTAAAACAAATAATAACGCGAATGCAATCCAGTGATCCCAGCGGATAACGTACTGGCTAGCAAGAATACCAATTCCCCAACCAATGATAGGAGTGATAGCTTCTATGAAGCCAAAAATGAAACCAGTACGGAGGATCTCTCTAAAACGGGGTTTATGCAGGACGGCACCTTTGCAAATAGCAACTGCAAATGCGTCCATTGATAGCGCGAGGGCTAGAACAAGGGTAGCGTAAAAACTCATAACATAACCTCGGTTGGGTGTTTCCATATACACATAAACTACCCCCAACCTAAGGTGTATTTATGTGTCTATGGTCTTGCCAACCAGATTATGGTGTCCGCACCACGTTTGAAATCAAACGAGTATGTTGATACGGACTTTCTGGAATATATATATTTCCAGAACAGGCTACTCCCCAATGACGTGGAAAGAAAGATACCACATTTTATTTTAAAGGCAACACTTAATTAATTGTGGATATTAAACGGTAGTGAGAATTATTATCAATTAGGTTAATAAGAAAAAAAAGGTTAATTATATTTTTAATTAACCTTAGTATTCTTATGAATATATATAACGATTACTTATGATTTATAAGGAATTCATAAATTCGTTGCAAATCATCAAGATGCGAAACTTGAATGTGAATTTTCTTTTGCTCTAAACCTATTATAAGAATACCATCTTCAGATAAGTTCATTGCTTTTATTCTATCGTAGGAAATAAAAGTATTGGCAAAATAAAAACCAGTTTGTTTAAAGAATAGCTTAGGTGTTCTAATAAACGCCAAGTAAACAGACATAAATATAGTAATCATTAATAAATAAGTGGTTAATAAATTACCATGTCGAACAATATTTGTATAAATGACAATACAGATTAAGACAATAAAAATAATGGCATCAACGCGATGTTTTCGTTTTAAGTTAATTTTTAATAGCGTTTTCCCTTTTAGCAAATGCTGAATAAATTCATCATAAATAGCATATATAAGCATGATCAAAATGATAATGGCGAGAATAACATCATTTAAAGTCATTGGTGCGCCCTTGACTAAGTAAACATATGGCAAAGCTTAAAATTAAAAAAGGGAGGCCGCAACCTCCCGAGTAAAATATTATGAGAAAATTATGGAGCCAAGAATTTCAGCCAAGCACCTAAAATACCCAAACCGAAGAAGCCAATAATAATCCACAGCGCATTGACTTTACGGCGTAATAGCCACATACACCCAAATGTAAGCAGAAGAGGGACTAAGCCTGGCATTAATTGGTCAAGGATCATCTGGACGGTTGTAATATCTTCAACACCCGTGGTTTGGTTTTTAATGCGCGAAACCTCGAGCGGGATATTCACATGGGTCCATTTGTTCACAAGGGCCCCCATAACGAATAAACCGAGTATCGATGCTCCCTCAGTCAGTTTTTGCAGGAAGCCACCACCCATATCTTGAACGATATCAATCCCTTTCTTATATCCGTATGCAACACCATAGTAACGAGTTAATAAACGAACTAGGTTAAACAAAACGAAGAATAGGACAGGGCCAAGTAAGCTACCTGTCATCGCGATACCCGCACCTAATGCTGCGAATACAGGGCGAACAGTTCCCCAGAATATAGGGTCACCAACACCCGCTAAAGGCCCCATCAAACCAACTTTGATACCGTTTATTGCACCATCATCAATATCAGCACCATTAGCACGTTGCTCTTCCATCGCCATGGTCACACCAAGAACAGGAGCAGCAACATATGGGTGGGTATTAAAGAACTCAAGGTGACGTTTAATCGCTTGTTTTCTATCGTCATTATTTTCTGGATAAAGACGACGGATAACGGGCACCATTGAGAAACAAAAACCAAGGGCTTGCATCCGTTCAAAGTTCCAAGAACCTTGGAATAAGTTGGAACGCAGGAACACGCCGCGAATATCGCTCTGTGTCAGTTTTTTCTCTGTAGACTGAGTTGTATCAACCATGTTTGTGCTCCTCCTAGTCTAATTCGTTATCAAGGTTATTGTTGCTATTGCCTTGTGTGACAACAACTTGCGATTTGTTGTATTTTGGACTGAGCTGGATATACAGAACAGCCATAACCACACCGATGACCCCAAGGGCAACAAGGTTGAAGTTTGTAAATGCGGCAGTGACAAAGCCTAAATAGAAGAATGGCATTAAGTAGCCAGCACGCATCATATTGATAACCATTGCATAACCGACCACGACGATCATACCACCTGCAATGTTCAAACCGCTGGTCACAACTTCAGGAATGGAGCTTAATAAGTGTTGAACCTCAGACGTACCAACGGAAACGGCAACAATAAGCGCAGGGATTGCAACACGCATCGCTTGCAGCACTAATGCGCTGACATGGATAATGCTTAGCGATGTTAGGTTGCCACTGGTTGCAGCGCGGTCAGCCGCGTGCTGGAAAGCAACGGTGATAGTACGAACGATGATAGTTAATACCTGTCCCGCAGCGGCAAGTGGAATTGCTAAGGCAATACCTGCACCAATGCTTTGACCACCTGCGATAACTAAGATAGTTGAGATGATGGAGGCTAAAGCCGCATCAGGGGCAACAGCCGCACCGATATTCATCCAACCTAATGCGATCATCTCTAGCGTACCACCGATGATGATACCCGTTTTCATGTCTCCCAGAACGATACCGATAAGCGTACAGGCAACGAGAGGGCGGTGAAACTGGAATTCATCGAGAATTGACCCCATACCAGCGATACATGCTACGATGAAAACCAGTACTATTTGAACAACGGTAAGTTCCATTGTTTAATCTCCTGTAACCAACAAGTTTTAAAATCTGTTTGAGTAATGGTTTAAAAAGCAAAATTAAAAGTTTGATAACACATTATTTTTTGAGCTTATTGATTAAGTCCATCATGAAGACTTTACTGTCAGATGAAACTTTACGAACTTCTAACTCAATATTTTTGTCATTCAAATAATTAAAGGCATCAATGTCAGTTTGGTTGATAGAAACGGCATTGGTTACCATGGTTTTACCTTCATGATAGGCCATACCACCAATATTGACGGATTTAACGTCTACGCCTTCCTCAACAATACGTTTTACGTCAGTCGGGTTAGTAAATAATAACATTACACGCTCACCCGCATATTTCGGGTTGTTATAGACGCGGACACATTTTGCAACGTCAACAACGTGAGCAGTGACACCTGGAGGCGCAACTTGTTTTAACAGTGTTGAACGGACTTGGTCTTTGGCGACTTCATCACTGACGACGATAATACGTTTGACCTGGGTCTCTTTTGTCCAGCGCGTTGCAACTTGGCCATGAATTAACCGGTCATCGACGCGAGCAAGGGCAATCACCATATGTTCGCCAGGTCCCGCTTTTCTGGCAGGAGCAGGCGGTGGAGTACTTGATGCAGCAGGTGCAGGTTGTGCTTCAACTTCTTTAAATTTGAATGGACGAACGCCGCCACGACCCGTTTCTAATGCAACAGTGATAAGCTCATCCAAAGATGGGTTATCATCACGGCACATGAAGGTTTCAACCAGCATTGGAACATTCACACCTGTGATAATGTCGTAATTATCATGTTCATTCACAATACGGCTAGCAGCGTTGAATGGGCTACCTCCCCAAGTATCGACAAGGAATAGCACCCCTTTTGAGGTATCTAAATCCGTTAACTTTTGAGTGTACTTTTCAAACAGGGTGTCTGCGTTTTCCCCAGGGATAAAGTCAATAAACGAGACATTGTCTTGCTCGCCAATTAACATTTCGGTGGTTCGGAGAAGCTGCTCAGCGGCGACTCCGTGGGTACCAATCATAATAGCTATACTCACTATTTTTCCCTCATTGATAGATAAAACGAAATATTATCTGTAGATAAATTGGACACTAAAGTTAGACTCCTTTTTATCAATTTCCCCTGTATCATAATATTAGCTGAATAATGACAATTTACTTATGGCGGTCACGAGTCAGCTATTTGAATTATTAGTATGAAGTACATTTGTAGCATATCATTTTGTTTTAACCTAAAAACTTGTTTCGCGTCAGAAAAATAAGAATATACCTAAAATCACTTAATAATTTACGATTATTATCTTTTTATTTGATTTGTTATAGTTATTGATTCTGTTAAATAATTATTTCTTAGAGTAAATTATTGTTATCGGTAACAAAAATCGAATGTAAAAGTGTTTGATATTGATATTTTGAGTGAAAAATAGACTATTTTGTATGATAAATATTAATCAGAGAGAACTAACAAAATTGGTTTTTAGAATAAAATAGTCTTGATTTGAGATTGAACATATTGTCGAAATTGAATGAAATAAGGTGGTAATCGTTGGGTTACCATGGGGAATTGATTAAAAAAATTTGTTGATAGTGTGGGGGCTTAGTGAATAAAAGTGAACAATAGCGTATGGGAGAGGAAGAAAAAACGCCCTTCAGGGTGAGAAAAGGGCGTTTTGTAGGAATAAACAGGCTTAATCAGTCACATTGCACTTTGATAGCTAAACCACCGCGAGAGGTCTCACGATATTTTGCGTTCATGTCTTTGCCTGTTTCATACATGGTTTCAATCACTTTATCCAATGAGACTCGAGGCTCACTAGTTCTACGGATAGCCATTCTTGCTGCATTGACTGCTTTAACGGAGGCTATTGCATTGCGTTCGATGCAAGGGACTTGAACTTGACCCGCAACAGGATCACAAGTAAGACCTAAGTTGTGTTCCATGCCAATTTCAGCGGCGATACATACTTGTTCAGGACTACCGCCGAGTAATTCCGCTAGGCCAGCTGCGGCCATCGAACAAGCAACACCGACTTCACCTTGGCAACCCACTTCTGCACCTGAAATAGACGCATTCATTTTATAGAGAATACCAATAGCGCCAGACGCTAAGAAATAACGTAGATAAAGTTCAGGTGTAACTGGCTCAATACAGTGGTTGTAGTAAGCCAAAACAGCAGGAACAATCCCACATGCTCCATTAGTTGGGGCAGTAACGACGCGTCCACCCGCCGCATTTTCCTCATTTACCGCGAGGGCATACATATTAATGAGGTCAATGACATTCATTGGGTCATTCGATAATTTGCTTGATGATGTGACCACACGGTTTAATGCAGGTGCACGACGCGGTACACGTAATGGGCCAGGTAACACGCCTTCTGTATTTAACCCACGTTCAATACATGCTTGCATGGTGTGCCATACATTTGCGAAATAGTCGTCAATCTCTTCTTTTGAGTGAAGATCGAGTTCATTTTTCATCATCAGGCTGGAAATTGATAAACCTGATTTTTTGCAATTTAGCAGCAATTCATTTGCTGAATTAAATGGGTAGGATACTGGTTTGCTATCAACCGTTGATTCACCGAAGTGTTCTTCATCAACGATAAAGCCGCCACCAATTGAATAATAGGTTTTAGTATAAATTTCGTCATTTCCTGCAAAAGCATGAATAGTCATGCCATTTTCGTGTAACTCTAGGTTATCTTGACGGAAATTCATGCCACCTTCACGTGGGAAATCAACAGATTGAGCCCCATTTGCTAAAGGCAGTTTTTCGGTGTCTTCTACCGTTTTGATAAAAGTTGGGATAGATTCAATGTCAACGGTGGCAGGTAAGTTACCTGCCAGCCCCATAATAATGGCGATATCAGTATGGTGCCCTTTACCAGTAAGCGATAATGACCCATAGACGTCAACAGAGATACGAGTGACGCTAGGTAATAGATTTTTGCTCACTAAATCATCGACAAATTCTTTACCAGCTTTCATTGGACCAACGGTATGAGAGCTTGACGGGCCAATGCCCACTTTAAACATGTCGAAAACGCTTATCACGCAGGACTCCTTAAAAAAAGTTGAAAATAGAGTGCTTTATTTTAAAAGGCGCTACTTTACTGTTATTTAGTAGTGTTAACCAGTAAGTTTAAAGTATTTTTTGAAATAAGGTAGTTGCTTAGGAATAATTGATTGTAAATAGCACAATCTGCTTGTGTTTTGCTTTAAATTTATACAGCCACATTAAAAAAATTAGGAATGATAGGGAAGCAGATAAAAGTTAACGTAAAATTTTTGTTTGAAAAATTAATTTTATGCGGTGATTTATATTGCAAGGGTTAGTCTAGTTGCAATGCTAATTGATGAAGAATGGATGCTGTTAAACCCCAAACGAGATGGCCTTTATACCAATAGAAAAAAATCCGATTTTCACGGCCTGAGCGTTTGATATCCACATATTTGTGTTGTCGCAATGACAGCGCATCAAAAAGTGGAACTTCAAAAATAGAGGCGACTTCACTAGGGTTTGCTTGATATTGAATATTGGCAGGTAGCAAGCCAACAATGGGGGTGACCTCATAACCACCATAACTTTGCAACGGTGCTAATTGCCCCAGTACCTTCACTTTTTCTGGTGGGATGGCGACTTCTTCAAAAGTTTCGCGCAGCGCAGTATGAATTAATGAGCCATCTTCGGGATCTTTTGCGCCACCAGGAAAGGCGACTTGGCCTGCATGGGAACGTAAAAATGGTGAGCGTTGGGTCAGTAGCAGGGTTGGATTAGGTTTATTAATAATCGGTAATAAAACCGCAGCCGACTTACCCGTCTGGCGCTGTGCCTGACGGGTTGTTGGTAAAGTAAACTGAAAACGGTTGATAAAGTTATTCAGCTCGGTCATCCGAATTTAACGCTCCTAATAGGGGTAGAATAAGGCTCAGTTTATCAAAAGTTTCTTGATATTCTTTATCTGCTTGGCTATCTGCCACAATACCACCGCCTGCCCAGCAGTAAATCTGCTTTTTATAGGTTAGTAAGGTTCGGATAGTAATATTGGTGTCCATATTGCCACAGAAACTAATATAGCCTATTGCGCCACAATATCCATGTCGCCGATGAGGCTCTAATTCTTCAATAATTTCCATTGCTCGAATTTTTGGTGCACCTGTAATGGAACCGCCAGGGAAACAAGCTTGTAGTAAGTCGGTGGCTTGATATGGACTATCCAATCTTGCCGTAATCGTGCTCACGAGATGATGAACGGCAGGGAAGGGTTCAACCATAAACAATTCAGGCACTTTAACGGTACCTGGTTTCGCTACTCGTCCGATATCATTGCGTAATAAATCGACAATCATTAAGTTCTCAGCGCGATCTTTAGGTGAGTTAGCCAGCTTTTGCGCTTGAGCCAAGTCGTCTTGTTCATCGTCTAAACGCGGAAGTGTGCCTTTAATAGGGCGAGTTTGGATATCGCCATCTTGCAATAAAATAAAGCGCTCAGGGGAAATACTAATGACGGCATTTTCAGGTAAGCGCATAAAAGAAGAGAATGGGGCGCCATTCGTTTCAAGCAATGCTAGGAAAGCATTCCATTCATCTCCTTTATATTTTGCTTTAAATCGCTGTGCTAAATTAATTTGATAACAATCACCACTGCGCAAATATTCATGAATGCGAGCAATGTTTTGTTGATACTGATCCTCGGTCATATTGGATTGCCAGGGGGTATTTAGCTTAAATTTATTTTTGCGGGGTGCTTTTTGGCTTTGCAACCAAGTTAGGCGTGCTTCAGCATCTTGATGACTAATTAATGTGACGGTTTTATCTTGGTGATCAACAACCAGCGCCCATAAATAGATGCCGACAGCCATATCGGGAAATGTTAATTCAGTTTTCGCGATTTCTGGGATTTTTTCAATACGGCGGCCAAGATCGTAGCTCCAGATACCCAATGCCCCGCCATTAAATGGCAGTGTATTATCCAATATTTGGTTTGCATGGTGCTTATCAAGTTGCGTTTGAAGTAGAGCGAATGGCGATGCTCCTGAAATAATAGGTTCTTGATTCTGTTCGGTAATTGTTGTTTGTGTTTGATAGGTCGTGAGTGTTGCTATTGGATCCGCGACAATAATATCAAAACGATTGTGTGAGTGTTTCGCATTGCCCGAGTGCAATAGCATCGCCCAAGGTTGGTGAGCGAGGGGCGTAAAATAATCGATTGCCGCTGTTGGGCTATATGGTAACTGAATTTTATTAATAATCATGGTGATAAGTTTATTTCTTCGTAAGTGACTCTAGCCAGACTAACAGATATTCTTATCTTAATAATCGAAGAGATGTTAAAATCTTAAAGATTAATTTTAGTCTTTTATGAATGAGGTTTAAACCATGTTATCAGGGATCCCTGCACTTAATCATGAAGAACAGCAAGAAGCGGTTGAAAAAATTCACCAATTAATGGCTGACGGTATGAGTAGCGGAGAAGCAATCGCACTTGTTGCACAAGAAATTCGTGAGAAACATCAAGGTAAAGAGCAAGTGCATGTACGTTTTGATGATGAAAATTAATAATAAGTAAACATACTATTAACATCCATACATGAATCTGATAGATTAATATTAGTTAAGTCATTCTGTTTATCAATGTCGTTACAAAATAATTCACAGATAACGCGCAAATTTAACACCTTCTTATAGGCTTAAATGAGCAGCTAAACTAATCAAAAATATTCACCTAACAATTAGGTGTCGGAGGAGAGTATGGAAGCGAATAAAAAAATAGTGATTGCTTTAGGGACGTGCGCTCTTGTTTTTAGTTCATTTGCGTTAAGTGTTAACAAGGAAGAAGGTAAGGCTGCACCATTTGTGAGCTGTGGCGCACTAACAGAATCACAAATTGCGGCTCAGGTTAAAAGTGATTTTATGCATAATCGTTTACCACGTTGGACGGAAGAAAAAGCCGCACTAGGTAAAAAAGCCGTTGCTTGGGTTAATGATAATGAAGTGACTAAAACAGATAAAGGCTACACAGTTCCCTTAGTGGTAAGAGGGGCAAAATCTGACCTTCATTATTCTGTTTTAGTGGATTGCCAAAACAATACAGTGACTTATAACAATTCCAACTAATTTTATTCAATTGCAAATATTTGCAATTGAATATCTTATAATGAAAAAGAGGGAGATAACCCTCTTTTTTCTTAACGATTTCTGGGTTCGTACGGTAACCGCGAGAAATTTTGTGATAATTGGCGGTAATAGACCAGCCTTTCTCTAAAATATTCCCTTAAATGCTCGGGTTGTTCCCGCTCAACAGCGTCGGCAAGAATGGCAATATTATAGCGTTCTTTGAATGCAACGCCTGATGCCAATAAGTCAACGTTGACCTTATCCATTTCATCTTTGGGCAATAAAGCAAGATTATGGCTCATTTTAATTCTCTATCACTTAATGGGATTTAGGAATATTGTAGCGATTAAATGAGAAGAAGTCTCAATTCTTAGCGAAAAGAACGTGAAAATATAATCAAACTAATATAGTTTTATATTTAATTAATGACTTTAAAAACAGAGAAAGATAATGAGATTGATTATTATTGTTTTTAGCAAAAGTTATTAATAATCAGTAAATTGGATTTTTTTGTTTTCAGAATGTTTTAGGGTTTTAATTATTGTAATACTGTGCATAATAGCCTCAAGAATATTTAAACATTAAGGTAAAAATATGTTAACTACTGATATGGTCAAAAAATTAAACGAACAATTAAACCTTGAGTTTTACTCTGCAAATCTTTATTTGCAAATGAGCGCTTGGTGTAGCGATAAAGGCTACGAAGGCGCCGCTGCTTTTTTAAAAGCACATTCTCAAGAAGAAATGGAACATATGCAGCGTTTGTTTGATTACCTTAGCGATACAGGTGCACTGCCATTATTAGGCCAAATTGCGGCACCACCGGTTGATTTTAAATCTATTGCTGATGTGTTCAATCAAACTTATGAACACGAACAGTTAATTACCCGTGAAATTAATAAGTTAGCGCACCTAGCAATGACGACACAAGATTATTCAACATTTAACTTCCTGCAATGGTATGTCGCAGAACAGCATGAAGAAGAGAAACTATTTAAATCGGTGCTGGATAAACTGGATATGGTGGGTGAGTCTGGTAAAGCACTATTCTTATTGGATAAAGATTTGAAAAATATGTCAGCAGCTACACACATCTAATTTTGTGTTACGAATAGATTATGACTAAAACTTAATCTATCTGAAGTATAAAGACCTTAGTAGGCTTATGGATAAAAGTGATTAATTTCAATGTTCATAAGCCTTTTTCTTTTCATTTTGTGTGAATACTCACAGGATGAGCGCTTAAATCCCGTTTTTAAGCGGCACAAACTGTTTTTTTCCGTATAATGATTGGCAAATATTCTAAATTTACCTGCAAATTAAGAGGTTACTATGCCAATTACCCATATTAAATCTTCATGGCGCAAATTAAGTGCAATCGCTGTCTTATTTTTAGGGATGTCTTTCCAACAAGCTTTTGCCCACGCACATTTAAAAGACCAACTTCCAGCAGAAGGCGCTGCAGTTGAGCAAACACCTGAATCAATCACGTTAAATTTCTCTGAAGGTATTGAAGTTAACTTTACGAAAGTGTCTATCATCGGACCTGAAAAAAATATCGTTAAAACAGGAAAAGCGACATTAGACCCAAGTAATGACACCAAAGTGATCGTGCCAGTTGAAGGCAAACTGACTTCAGGGAAATACGATGTTAACTGGAGTGTTGTTTCAGTTGATGGCCACAAAACCAAAGGGACTTATAGCTTTACAGTGAAATAATATGTCACTGGACGCGTTTTATACTTTAATCCGTTTTATTCATTTTATTGCTGCAATATTGATGTGTGGAATGTCAATATTTGCAGCGTTGCTGAGTTGTGGGCAATTTAGTTATCTTATTAGCCGTTATTTGAATAAAGGGATCAACTTTTGCGCAGTCGTTACTGTTGTGACCGTTTGGGGCTGGATGTTAGCACAAGCGGGTTCAATGGGGGATGGCTGGGAGGATGCAACAGATTGGGATATCTGGCAGGGCGTGCTGGGGACATCATTCGGTCAAATTTGGCGCTGGGAATTATTATTATCTGTAATTTTGTTGGTAGTTTTATTTATTAAGTCTATTAAGTTACGATTACACCTTGTTTTACTTCTTTCTATTCTTATTCTTGGCTTACATGCCTTTGTTGGGCATGCCGCGATGCAAGATGGTATCGTTGGCGGGCTTCATCGCTTTAATCAATTTATTCATCTTATTAGCTCAGCCTATTGGTTTGGTGGCTTATGGCCATTTTTAATCTGTATTCAATTTTTGCGTAATAAACGTGAACTTGTGGCTGGAATGGATGCGCAAATTATTAAGACAATGAAGCGATTCTCCCGTTATGGACACGTTGCAGTTGTTTTAGTGGTCATCACTGGCATCATAAGTGCGATAAGTATTTTGCCGCAATGGCCAATGGAATATTCAGGTTCTGAATATCAATCACTACTCTGGTTTAAGATTATATTGGTCATGGGAATGATAATGCTTGCATCTATTAACCGTTATTACATCGTGCCAAGGATCAAGCAAAAAGGGCAAGTTAGTTACTTGATCATCAATAGCTGGGTCGAATTGTTGTTAGGGACAATGGCGATTTTAGCGGTAGCCATTTTTGCCACGTATCAACCCGTGTAGCAAAACCATTTTATTTATTTGATAATAGCGAATTATTATCGCACTCGTTTAACAAGGTCATTTCAATGAAATCTAAACTCATTATTTGCTTCTTATTAGTTGGTGGAACAATTAGTACTGCTGTTGCTGCTCCCTTAACATCAGTGAGTAAAAAACAATTTGGTGATGATTGGCCATTTACACGTGAAGAGGTGATGTTGGAATGCCGCACTAATGGTGCGCTGGTGGTGATCAATCCAGCCACATTAATGCAATATCCATTAAATGATATCGCTGCAACACAAATGGATAATAAAGAAATTAAAGGCCAACCAATCGATGTATTACTCAAGCCGATTGAGACTGCAAAAAGTGTTGAAGAACGTGTTTTACCGTTAAAGGAAGCCGCTGCGAAATTGTGTGGTAGTAAGTAAGTGTGCTTAAGTTGTTTTTATCATTGAAAAGAGTGGGAAGCTAAAACAGTTGATTATTGAAATTTATCTTATATATCAATGTAATAATTGATTGAAAGGTTTTATTAATTACTTACATAGGCATAACCTATTAAACAAATTGTTCAATATTAGAATATTAAACAATAAATTGTGTTAATAATATGTAAAATAATTGATAATTAATGTGGTAAGAACGTACATTGAAAGCTAGTATTAAGGTGTACTTTGTTACGTCTCAATGGCAATTTTAGCGCACGGCTCTGCCAGAGCCATTTCCCAAGGCCCGGTAATCGGAATCTACCAGGCCTCTTTTTTTGCCTATTAGTTTGCTTTCCCACATATTGACTCATCATTAATAAGCCAATCATCTTTGGATTAATGGCTTTGTTGCCCAATAAGCGACTAAGCAACCTTCATAACCCAATGATGATTTTCTTTGTCATAACGGTGGCGATATAACAGCACGGGTTTTTCATCAATCGTTGCTGGAATACTCGTGTGTTCATCCCAACCGTCTAACTGCATACAAAAATCCGTGTCAGAATCACAAGGGATACTCACTGTATCGCTTTTATGGGTCTCCATAACGGCATCATTGATTTCATAGGAAGATATTTTCAATTTAACTATACACATAATCACACCTCTCTGATTGATTTTAGCTGTATAAATTCAGCCCAACGAGATTAAGCATAGTATAAATGGAATCTATTTCCAAAATATTTTTTTGAGCCTTAAAAGGAAAAGGTGCATTGTTGGGGTAACAAGCACCTTTGTAGTCGTTATTTTTTTGGAATGGAGGTTCCCCATTCCAAATAATCGCTTGGTGGCTCTAATTTTAGAATGAAGTGCTGTTCAGGCTTAGCGTTAGGGGATAGTGGCACTGTTGGTGGGGTTGCAAACACAATGCCTCCTCGAACAAATTGTTTAAATGTTCCACTTTTGACGACACCTCCCGTTAAACCAAAGGAAAGATTGAAGCCTGAAGATAGCCAAAATTGGGTATTGTCACGAACCAAATATTGGTATTCTTTACCAATACGAGTCGCAACATAAACACGATCGGAAAGCTCTCCCAAATATAATCCCGTTACAACGCCGACTTCTAAGCCCCTAAAGAGAATTGGCGTACCCACTTGGATCGAGCCTACATCAGTGGCATCGAGATAGACGGTTAAGCCATCAAGATAGCGTGAATCAGTAATGTTGGCGGCTTGTAATTCAAACTGGTAACGATTTTTATTACTTCGGCCTGGTTCTGCACTGATATAAGGCTGAAGTAAGCTGTCTAAATTATTTAAGCCGGCAGGCGACAGTTCTGGTGTGACAACCGCAAAGCGGCTACCTAATTTGGTAAATGTACTCACGTAATCAGGGTAGAGGATTGCCTTCGCTTGGACTTCGCGTTTATCTGCAGAGAGTTTTAAGGATTCAATCTGGCCGATATTAATCCCTAAATAGCGAATAGGCATCCCTTCAGAAAGTTTAGAAGCATCAAAAGTCGTTAATGTGACAACGCTACCAATGGCTTTTGCGGAGGTCTCATTGGGATATAATGTATGCTGACGGGCTTTATTTACGGTGGAGCTATCAACGTTATCAAAGCTAATTGCTCCGCTAATTGCACGGCTGAGAGGCGCTGCTTGGACGGTTAATCCATTGCCGTTAAGTTCGACTTTCGCACCACCTTCAGCCCAAAAGATACTGTTATCTGTAAGTAGATGGCGGTATTCACTGGAAATATTGACATCGATGGCAAACCCTACCTTTGTTGGTTTAATGGCAATAATTTTTCCAACAGCAAATTGACGGTAAAGCACAACTGAGCCTGTTTGGATATCGGGTAAAGTGGTCGCGTTAAGTGTAATAGTTGTTGGTGGTGATACCCCAAGAATACCCGCTTTGGCATTTTCGTCACTGCGATAGAGAGGGAAAGTGTCAGGGAGTTTTTCTTGGCTATTTCCGACAATTAAATGAAGCCCGCCTTCGAGCCATTCTTGCGGCGTAGCGCCTTGAAATTGCAATCCATTTAACCCTAATTGAACATCAACGCGGCTATTGGCGACAAACTTACTGTCTGCTTTTACTAGGTGGCGATATTCATCATAAATCGTAATATTAAAGTCAACTTTATCGGCATTTAAGTGACGTTGTAACACTTCGCCAATTTGAATACCTCGATAAACAACGGGCTGCCCTTGATTGACGCCAAAAGTGTCATGAGCCCATAAGGTTAAATTCAGTGGTGATTTTGCGTTTTGCTTCGCTGCATTTGCCACGTCAGCATTACTTTGTAAGACAAACGATTGACCTTCTTCAGCTTGTGGACTGCCTTCTGGGGAGTCAAATGCAATGGCGCCATTAATGACAGCAGAAAGGCTTTCCATTTTGACACTTGCGCCAGATTTTAGGTCAAAACTGCCTTGTAAGCCCGAAACATTCCAAAATTGACTGTCTTTACGCACTAAATTGGCATAGCGTTTTTGCACGATAGCAGAGATGGACACACCTTGGTTATCGGGCAAAACGGTATAATCTGAAATATGACCAACAGGCACTTTGCGGTAATAAATAGGCGAGTTTTCATTTAATGAACCTAAATCGGGCGCTGAAAGGTGGATGAGCAGCTCGCCTTGATCAATATTTTGCTGAGGGGGTGTGTCTTGTGCGACAAAAGAAAATTGCTCAGAACCCGTACTTGGCAGCATACCAATATAGTTCCCACCAACAAGGGCATCAAGCCCTGAGACACCTGCGAGGGACGCTTTTGGGGTGACTAACCAAAATTTTGTGCCTGAATTCAAGGCTGAGCGCATATCTTTATTTATACTGGCCGTGACAATGATATTTTTCATATCTTTGCTAATCGCCACAGATTGCACTAAGCCCACTTCAACACCTTGGTAACGAATAGGGGTTCGATTCGCGACGACACCAGGAGCCGAGGTGAATTCAATGGTAATATCTGTGCCGCGCTCAACCCAATGTTGAAATAATAACCACCCAGCGATAAAGATGGCGACTAAGGGGAGCAGCCAAAAAGGCGAAATATGCGCACGTCGGCGTTGTATCGCTTCTGCAACATCATCAGAAGACTCATTTTGCGGGGTTTGTTTTTCCATAAGAATCCCAAATTAAACGGCTGTCTAACCATTCAACGGCTAAAATCGTTAGAATCACGGCGGTGCCAAAATAGAGAGCGGCAGGCCCCATAGTAAAGGACATTAACTGTTCTCGGTTAACGAGTGTCATCATCAGTGCGATGACAAATAAATCTAACATTGACCAACGGCCAATCCATGAAACAAACTTCAGGAGCTTCATGCGTAAGACGGGGTCAGTTTTGCTATTAAAATGGATCGAAAATAGCAACAAAATCATAATAATAATTTTAATAAACGGGACTAAGATACTGGCAATGAAAACAATAATTGCAATTGGCCAGTTACCTGAATCAATTAGCGAAACGACACCTGAGTAAATGGTATCCTCAAGTCGTTGGCCATTTAAATAAAAAATGGAAATCGGCATTAGGTTAGCAGGAAACAATAACACCATGGCAGCAATCAGTGCGGCCCACGTTTTTTGTAAGCTATAAGGATCCCGATATTGCACTGGACGATGACAGCGCTGGCATTTACCGTGTTTATTGGGTGGGGCAGTGTAATGGCAGGCTGTACAGGTAATTGCGCCGGATTGCGAACCTTTTTCTTCGATGGGATAAACGTTTTTCCATAGCAGGTCAAGGTTCATGTGGATGAGGATCAGCAAGCTCAAAATAGACATTGTGATAAAGGCAATCAGGCCGTGGCCGATAAATACACTAGCATAATCTTGCATTTTGATCGCAGCGATACCCAGTGCAATCAAGTAAACATCAAGCATGACCCATTCTTTTATATGGCTCAAGACCAATAAAATAGGCCTGAGGTTTAAGCCGATTTTTTGACCAACCTGTAACGATAAAATTAAAATGGGGAGCAGTAAAGGGGCGGCAATTGCACAAAAAGCCACTATACTGGCAGTAATGGGGTCTCCCTGCTGGTTAATTAATCGAATTCCTTCTATAACATTGGCATTAATTTGGCTGCCCAATAGATGAATTGATATTAGTGGTTGCCAAAATGCAATGGGGGCAAGCATTAGCAGCGTGATGGCAAGAATAGACAGTCGATTTAATGACCATGAACGACCGTCATTGAGTTGAGAGGCGCATCGTGGGCAAATAATCACCTGCCGCGGGCTAAATGGCGGCGTATGAATTTTTTGATTGCAGTGACGACAACGTTGCAAAATCAAGTCAGTATGATTAATGTGATTCATATTTGCTCATTTTAGGGTTTCGCCTAGATGTAATCTAGTGTAAAAAAATTTACCTCAAAGTGACAACTTGGTAACCTTAGCATTACTCTTGTATATGTGTATTTTAATTACTTGATTATTACTAGAAATAATTATGGATAAAAAGAAGTATTATCTCGAACTTTCAGATAATCTCTCAGCATTATTGGCGGGAGAATATGATTTAATTGCGACCTTGGCAAATACCAGCGCGTTACTGTATGAACGTTTAGATGGTGTGAACTGGGCTGGCTTTTACTTAAGCAATGGGCAAGAGCTCGTTTTAGGCCCATTCCAAGGAAAAGTCGCATGTGTTCGAATTCCGTTCGGTAAAGGGGTCTGTGGTACGGCATTTAGTGAAAACCAAGTTCAGCGTGTTGAAGATGTTCATGCTTTTCCTGGTCATATCGCTTGTGACGCTGCAAGTAATGCTGAAATTGTCTTTCCGTTGGTAGTAAATGGACAAAATATCGGGGTTTTAGATATTGATAGCCCAAATATTAACCAGTTCGACCAAGAAGATGAAAAAGGGTTACAACACCTTGTAAACCAGTTGTGTCAGCATCTGGCAATGTGTTCTATGCCAAAATATTACTAAATATTGGGCTGTAAAATTAATAGTAACGTGGCAATTGTTAGCAACACGATTATAATGTCGGCTTGTTCATGCCCGTGAGGTTGGCAAAATCGTTGTTATCAGGAAATTTCATGGAAAATCAACCTAAGTTGAATAGTAGTAAAGAAGTTATCGCATTTTTAGCAGAGCGTTTTCCTCGCTGTTTTATCGCTGAAGGCGAAGCCCGTCCGTTAAAAGTCGGAATTTTTCAAGATATCGTAGGGTGCTTGACGGAAGAAGATGGTATTAGCAAAACGCAATTGCGTTCAGCGTTACGCATGTATACTTCTAGCTGGCGTTACCTTTACGGTGTTAAAGAAGGCGCAAAGCGCGTTGACCTAAATGGCGAAGATTGTGGTGAACTAGATGCAGAGCACATCGCTCATGCTCGTCAGCAATTAACTGAGGCGAAAGCACGCGTTCAAGCACAACGTGCTGAACAAAAAGCGCAAAAACGTCCTGTAGCGAAAAAAGCAGGTGAAAAACCAGCACGTAATCCAGAAGCTACTAAAGACAAAGCACCACGTCGTCGCCCATCAGACAATAAAGAACGTCCGCAAAATACATCAGAAAAAACACCCCGTCGTAACAATCCAGCTCCTGAACAAAACCTGAAATCAGTCACTGATATCAATGCACTTAAAATAGGCCAAACCTTGAAAGTGAAAGTTGGTAGCAGTTTGATGGACGCTTCTGTTCTGGAAATTGCGAAAGACGGTGTGAGAGTTCAATTGCCTACTGGACTGGCAATGATTGTACGCGCGGAACATTTAAAGTTCTGATACGGAGGTCAATCAGGTCATGAACAAACTTCTTAAAGTTGCATTTGTCGTTAGTCTAGCGACTTTCGGCAGTGCAATTGCTAATACACAAGCAGTGGCTCCGGTCACTGCTGCTCAGTTACCTGTCTTAAAACAGAGCGCACAGCATGGCACCGTCAGTGAAAGAGTAACCTCGCGGTTTACACGTTCACATTACCGCCAATTTGATTTAGACAATGCGTTTTCTGGGAAAATATTTGACCGCTATCTTAATATGTTAGATTTTGGTCACAATGTTTTACTTCAATCCGATGTTGACCAATATGCCAAAGATAAAGGGAAAGTGGGGCAATGGCTTGAAGATGGCAAATTAGATGCGTTTTATGACCTGTATAACCTGTCTCAGGAAAGGCGTTTCGAACGTTTTAAATATGCATTAGCACGTTTAGAGCAACCCATTGATTTAAATGCGACAGACTCGATTGAAGTTGATCGTTCAAAATCACCTTGGCCTAAAGACAAGCAAGAGCTTGACCATCTTTGGGATCAAAAAGTACGTTATGATTGGTTAAATCTAAAGCTTTCAGGCAAAGATGACAAAGAAATCAAAGAGAAACTCACTAAGCGTTATAATTTTGCGTTACGCCGTTTAACTCAAGCGCAAAGTGAAGATGTTTTTCAATTGATAGTGAACTCATTTGCGCGTGAAATTGACCCGCACACGAGTTATCTTTCGCCTCGTAATACTGAACAATTTAATTCTGAAATGAGCTTATCATTAGAAGGAATTGGTGCGGTTTTACAGCAAGATGACGAAAATACGGTTATCAACTCACTGGTTGCAGGCGGCCCTGCAGCTAAAAGTAAAGAGTTGAAAGTTGGTGATAAAATCATCGGTGTTGGTCAAACAGGTAAACCGATTGTCGATGTTGTTGGTTGGCGTCTTGATGATGTCGTTGCGTTGATCAAAGGGCCAAAAGGAAGTCAGGTTCGTTTGGAAGTCGTTTCTGATACTAAAGGGGCGAAGCCACA
Source organism: Providencia vermicola (assembly GCF_020381325.1). Classification (GTDB taxonomy): domain Bacteria; phylum Pseudomonadota; class Gammaproteobacteria; order Enterobacterales; family Enterobacteriaceae; genus Providencia; species Providencia vermicola. The sequence goes on along the minus strand of NZ_JAGSPI010000003.1, from coordinate 56,212 downwards.
TATCGTTACTATAGTTAGGGAGCAGATCCGACTAGAAGATCGTGCAGTAAAACTGACGATTAAACAGCAAGGTAAAGATAAAGTTGCTGTTCTGGATATTCCTGGTTTTTACGTGGGCTTAACCAATGATGTAAAAACCCAATTGCAAAACATGGCGAAAGATAATGTTTCTGCACTCATTATTGACCTTCGTGGTAATGGTGGTGGAGCATTAACCGAAGCGGTTTCATTATCAGGCTTATTTATTCCAAAAGGGCCAATTGTTCAAGTACGTGATAATAATGGCCAAGTGCGCCAAGATGTTGATGACGATGATGTCATCTATTATAAAGGCCCTTTGGTTGTTTTAGTTGACCGGTTTAGTGCATCAGCGTCTGAAATTTTTGCAGCTGCGATGCAGGATTATGGTCGCGCTTTAATTGTGGGCGAACCAACTTTTGGTAAAGGCACTGTTCAGCAACACCGTAGCTTAAGCCGTGTTTATGACCAAATGCTAAAACCTGAATGGCCATCATTAGGTTCTGTTCAATATACTATTCAAAAATTTTATCGTGTTAATGGTGGTAGTACGCAACGAGAGGGCGTTACCCCTGATGTTGTGATGCCAACGGGGCAAGATCCTGCTGAAACGGGGGAAAGCTTTGAAGATAATGCGCTGCCATGGGATAGCATTCCTGCTGCGAATTATAACAAAGTAGGGGATATTTCACCTGATTTATCAGCCATTAAAACTAAGCACCTCGATAGAATCAGTCAGGATCGTGAATTCAATTATATCGATGAAGATATCGCTCGCTATAAAGTAAGTAAAGAAAGTAAAAATCTGATTTCATTGAATTATGCAGAGCGTAAGAAAGAGGATGATGAAATCGAAGCGACGAAACTCAAACGAATAAATGAGCGTAATACGAAAGAAGGCAAGCCATTACTGAAAAAATTGGAAGACCTACCAAAAGATTACGAAGCGCCAGACCCATACTTGGATGAAACAGTGAAGATGGCGGTTGATTTGTCAAAACAAAACACCAAAATGCTATCAGGTAATCAGTAGTTCGAAATACATTCAAAAGCCAGCGAAAGCTGGCTTTTTTTATAGTAAAATTGATAGCCTCAGACTTATCTTTATTCGTTTTACGCCACAATGAAAATATTTTGAAATTAACTTAATGCACTAACAATAGAATTCTTTACCTTTGCTTAATTTATCCTAAACTTTTGTTGTCGCTCTTTTAAATATGAGGCAATACCATGCGTAAATTACTTTTAGGATTAATAGCTGTTAGTGTCATGATGGTTTCTGTGGTCAATACTGCGAATGCAAGAAATTACCCTTGCTCGGGCAGTAAAGGCGGGATAGACCGCTGCGAAGATGGTAAGTTTATTTGTAATGATGGTTCAACAAGTCGTTCAGAGCAAGTGTGTACCATTGAATTAAAAAACGATATTAACAGCAAGGCGGGTATTGCTGGAGGTGTAATTGGAGCTGGAGTCGCAAAACGATCCAGCAAACCTTCTGTGTCTGATTCAATTAAATCAACAGGGGATAAAGCGAGCAAAACAGCCAGTGAAAAAGCAACAAAAGCTTCGGATAAAGCCACTGATACCGCGAAAACGGTGAAAGAGAAAGCCTCAAAAACGGCTGATAAAGACGTCGTGAAGGAAACAAAAGAAAAAGCCTCCAAGGCGGTTGATAAAGAGTCTGCAAAAGTAGTGAAGGAAAAAGCATCAAAAGCAGCTGATAAAGACGTTGTGAAAGAGACAAAAGAAAAGGCGTCAAAAGCAGCAGATAAAAAAGATGCAGTAAAAGAAACAAAAGAAAAGGCAAGTAAAGCTGCGGAAAAAGAAAAATCAAAAGTAGTAAAAGAAAAAGTGACTAAGGCTACTGATAAAGAACCTGCTAAGGCTGCTAAAGAAAAAGCAACCAAAGCCGCGGATAAAGAATCCGCTAAAGCAGCAAAAGAAAAATCGGCAAAAGTCGCTAAAGAGAAAGCGAATTAAGGCACGAGTTTTTTTGTTGATACCCTATCATTATATTGTGATAATAATGCCACGCTGTGTGGCATTATTTTTTCGTAAGCGAAACCTTGACTATTGCTTATCAGGCTAAGAAATTAATCAAAAGAGCCGATAAATACATTATTAAGATTCATATCCCTCAAAAATTAGCTTCCTCGATTCAACTAAAAATAAGTTTAAATTGAAATGGCTAGAAATTGACCCTTTTAAAACAAATAGTTAAAATTTTAACGCTTAGTGAATAGAGAGATAGGTAGAGCGCTTGCCCTTTTTTTAGTCTCGCTGTGTAAAGTTATGTTATTTTTTACTGTTTTCATGTTAATTGACTTGAAATAGTGTGAAAAAACCTTATTTATAAAGTAAATTCTACGTGATCTTAGTTTTTACCAAGGAATACAAAAAATGATGAGAATTGCTTTATTCTTACTCACAAACTTAGCGGTTATGTTTGTGTTTGGAATAATATTGAGTTTAACAGGCATTCGCGGAAGTAGCGTTCAAGGCTTGTTGATTATGGCGGGCTTATTTGGTTTTGGTGGCGCTTTTATTTCATTGCTGATGTCTAAGTGGATGGCTCTGAAATCGGTAGGTGGTGAAGTTATTGAAAATCCACGTAACCAAACTGAACAGTGGTTAATGACAACTGTTCAGCGCCAAGCCCAGCAAGTGGGGATTCAAATGCCACAAGTGGCTATTTACCATGCGCCAGATATCAATGCTTTTGCTACAGGGGCTCGCCGTGATGCTTCATTGGTTGCAGTGAGCACAGGGCTACTTGAAAACATGAGTCGTGACGAAGCGGAAGCGGTTATTGCCCATGAAATCAGTCATATCGCCAATGGTGATATGGTGACAATGACCTTGTTACAAGGTGTTGTGAATACTTTCGTTATTTTTATATCCCGTATCATTGCTCAATTAGCTGCAGGTTTTATGTCAAACAATGATAACGAAAGTGAAAGTAGCAACGGTAATCCAATGGTCTATTTTGCGGTTTCTATGGTACTGGAAATTGTATTCGGTATTTTAGCAAGCATCATTACCATGTGGTTCTCTCGTTATCGCGAATTCCACGCTGATGCAGGCTCTGCAAAATTAGTGGGACGTGAAAAAATGATTGCGGCCCTGCAAAGACTGAAAACCAGTTATGAGCCGCAAGAAGAGGGGCGTTTGATGGCATTTTGTATTAATGGTCGCGGTAAAGCATTCAGTGAATTATTCCTGTCTCACCCTCCGTTAGACAAACGAATTGAAGCACTTCGCTCAGGCGAATATTTAAAATAGTATGAAAAGCCACTTCAAATGAAGTGGCTTTTTTATGGGATATTCATAGGGACAGTTATGAAACTTTCACACAGTGTCAGTGGCGCGTTGAGAACATTCGCCTATTTTATGACCAGTGGTGGCCACTATATGTTAAATGGTGTTGATTATGTTGAATTGTGTGCAGATGAACCGAGTTTAGTTGAACAAGTGTATGCTATTTTAATCAATACATTGGAGCTTGATGAAAAGGGTGAGGTAATTAATTTCAAACACGCGCAAAAGCGTGCGACAGACTATATTCGTTGGTATGCAGACAATTCATATGTTATTGACCCGCCATATGAGGATTGGGAGACTGAGTTGCATTGTATGCCAACAAATTAGAATATGAACGTCTAAAACATTGCTCCAAACTGACTCGATATTTATTCTTAACTACGCAAAAATACGTACTTATTTTCTAAGAATCTTCAATATATTTCCGATAATAAGCTATATTAACTCTAGCTATAGGGTAATTTTACCTATATTCAATTTCATATGGGAGTTAAGCATGGACATACTGGTTAAAACAATACTTTTTGGTAATTCATTTCAAACTACATCTAACCCTGCACGGCTTGTCCCTATTAAATTTGAAATTTATAAAACAAATCAAGGGTTTTACCATCGAATATACAAAGAGGTGGGGATGTCTGGGGCAAACCTTGGACAGGTATTTCGAGTTTGGGCCTTTGAAGAGCAAAAAAGTTGGAGTAAGCAAACGGAGAATACAACATTAGAGGAATATGCTAATTATTGTAATGACTTATATACGCAAGCAGGGCAATAATTAAGGCAAAAAAAAGCCCCCTTCATAGGGTTTTGAAGGGGGAGCTAAATGAATAAAGAATGGTTTAATTCGTCAATAAAGATAGATGATTTTGATAACAAAAACTTAGTTATTTGTGCAGTTAACCCATTCTTGAATACTTTTATGCTTTAAATCGCATTTATCGCTAAATAATCTATTGGCGATAACCTGTTTTAATTTGTTCTAAGATGTTTGTATAGGTTTCAGCCTGTTTTTCGTCTTCCATTTGAGCAACTTCGCGCTGCATTTTGATCAAAATCTTACCTGCATCTGCTTGGCCAATTGCTTTAAGCATATGCGTAACCAAATTTTTTAGGCATGTCACTTCATCTGCAAGTGCATGGACATCTGGTTCAGTAGGAAAATGCGTTTTCATTAAATCGATCCTTTAAGATAAAAAATAATTTGATGGATTGTAGCATAGAAAAAATAATATGTGCTTTCAGATAAATAAGATGTATGCAATCGAAGATAAAAACATCAAATAATGATGTGGTTGTTTGATTTTGCCCAGTTAGGTTTTTAAGAAGGGCTAATTGCAGGAAGATGTATTTTAAATTAATTACCAATACCGATAGCAGGCTTTAAAATAGCCAAATAGTTGTGATACAATTCACAAAAATACGGTGGTTTGAGCAATAAAACACCGTTTAATCGTTCAGTTTAGTTCTAAACATATATTTCCCATGTGCCATCATCATAAGTCGGTAACCGATTTGTGTAATTAGCTTATGGAAAACTGAAGGCAAGATAAATAATGACACAAGTATCAAGAAGAACCGCTTGGATCCGTGTTTTAGCGCTGGCGGTTGCTGCATTTGTTTTTAATACAACGGAGTTCGTCCCTGTTGCATTATTAAGTGACATTGCAGCGAGTTTTGACATGACGGTGGCGCATACAGGGCTGATGATCACCATATATGCGTGGGTAGTGGCACTCATGTCATTACCGTTAATGTTATTAACCAGTAAAATAGAACGGCGTAAGCTACTGGGATTCTTGTTTATTATTTTTATTATCAGTCATCTTGTTTCAGGTTTTGCGTGGAACTTTGATGTTTTGATCGTGGGGCGCATTGGCGTTGCTTTGTCTCATGCTGTGTTTTGGTCGATTACGGCATCTTTAGCTATTCGTGTAGCCCCGGCGGGTAAAAAAGCGCAGGCATTAGGCTTATTAGCGACAGGAACTGCGTTAGCGACGGTTTTAGGCTTACCAATCGGCCGTGTTATCGGGCAGTTTTTAGGCTGGCGAGTGACATTTTTGTGCATCGGGGTCGTGGCATTATTTACGATGGTTGCACTTATTCGTTTCTTGCCACGTTTGCCAAGTGAACATTCAGGTTCTTTGAAAAGCCTTCCCGTTTTATTCAAGCGTCCTGCGTTAGTCGGAATGTTCGCACTCACGGTATTAGTGGTGACTGCGCACTTCGCCGCCTACAGTTATATTGAGCCATTTGTTCGTGATGTAGCCCATCAGAGCCAAAATTTTGCCACTGTCTTGCTACTGATTTTTGGTGCTGCGGGTATTATTGGCAGCGTTATCTTTAGCCGTTATAGCACAAAACTTTCATTAATATTCTTACCTTCAGCAATAGCCTTAATGACCCTATGTCTGTTGTTGCTGTTGCCTATGGGGGGCAATGTCTGGTCACTCATTATATTGTCTGTGTTCTGGGGAATTGCGATGATGTGTATTAGCTTAGGTATGCAGGTTAAAGTGATTGATTTAGCACCAGATGCAACAGACTTAGCGATGGCTATCTTCTCTGGAATTTTTAACATCGGTATCGGTGGTGGGGCATTACTGGGTAACCAAGTGATTGTGCATATGGGAATGACTCAAATTGGTTATGTGGGCGCTATAATTGGGGCTATATCGCTTATTTGGTGCCTCTATTTGTTTAGACGTTATAGCCAAACATTAGCGGATAAGCTGGCGCCTGCTGAGCAACATTAACATTCTCAACCATAGACAGTTAAATAAGCTCTGTATTGTCTTTATCGGATACAGGGCTTTTTCTGTTTTATTGCTATGATTTATTTTTTAATACAACAATAAGGTTTACCAATGAAAGGTCTAAGTTTTCTTTTGATGTCGATTCTTGCAGAAGTGATTGCAACGACCACATTAAAAGCTTCCGAGGGTTTTAGCCGTTTCTGGCCGTCTTTAATTGTGATTATTGGTTATGGGGTATCTTTTTGGGGCTTATCGCAGGTAGTGAAAGTGATGCCATTGGGGATTGCCTATGCTATCTGGTCTGGACTAGGGATTGTGTTAGTTTCTGTTGCTGCAATTTTTATTTATCACCAAAAACTCGATTTACCTGCAATTATTGGTATGCTATTAATTATTATTGGTGTTTTAGTCATCAATTTATTTTCAAAAAGTAGCACACACTAGTGTAAGGCAAGGGATTACAACGGTTTGATGGGAGATAAACAGCATGGGGCGTAAGGTCAGCCAGTTATTAAAACCTGTGATGGCAGTTGTTGTGGCAGGTGTAATGTCAGTGATGTTATCGGCTTGTGGAAGCTCAGAAGCGAATAAAACCGTTGATAACTCTGCAACTCAGTATGCAAAGCAAGTGGTTAATTTAGGGCCTGGGATCCAGGAAGCCTGCGTTTCTGCAGGAGGATTACCTGCCTTAACACTTGAGCTAAATGGTGATGAAACGGCGGTTTGCCAATTTGCAAATGGCAAACGTTGTGCTGCCAATGTTATCCAAAGTGGTGCTTGTATTTAATATTTATTTTAGGCTTCACAAAAGAAAAGCCCCTAATTAAAGGGGCTTTTTACGTTTTCAATTCATTTATGGTTAAAGCGATTTTTTAGCGGGGAAAAATTGGCTAATTAATACAATAACAGCCACTAAAATATAAGCAGCAAAAACACCAATTAACCACTGTGGCATATCAAGACCTAAAAATACCCACTGCCTAACCGCGCAGTCACCCGTTGCTTCAAACATCGCAGGAACCCACTCTTGCAATGGCAACCAATCAGGGAAGTTGACAAAGAAATCACAAGAAGCAAATGGCGAAGGGTAAAGTTGCAGCATGGTATGTTCCCATGCAAGGTCTAAACCGCGCCATGCGGCGTAAATCCACACAACGATGGCTACCCAACGAATGATAATATTTCTTGGTGCGATAGCACCAATTAAACCTGCAAACATAACGCCCAGTAATGCAACGCGTTCATAAATACACATTACGCAGGGTTGAAGCTTCATTACATGTTGAAAATATAATGCCGCACACTCTAACATAAAGGCTGTAAAGGCCATCAATAGCCATGCGCCTCGTCCTTGTGAGCAGTAGTTAAAAAATCGGAACATACTTGAGATATCCTAATTGAGTGATGCGCACATTTTGCCCCTATCTGCCTGATAAAAAAAGCGCCTAAAGCAAAATAAATGCCATTTCGAGTTAGGTTTTACCTAACATTACAATCAGGCGCTGATAAAAACACCTGATTGAGGTTGAGTATAATCCCTATCCAAATGTAATCAAACCGATGGATGCCATCCAATGCGTTATCGGTACGAGCCAATATTCAACACCTAATAAGCCAACAATGGTCATGACAACAGTATAAGGAAGTGCCATCCAAACCATTCGACCATATGATAAACGAATTAATGGTGAGAGTGCGGAAGTTAGTAAGAACAAGAATGCCGCTTGCCCATTCGGTGTCGCTACAGAAGGGAGGTTTGTCCCTGTATTGATAGCCACGGCTAAAAACTGGTATTGCTCAGGTGAAACAAGCCCTTCATTTGCAGCCTTCATTGCTTCAGTGATATACACAGTACCCACAAAGACGTTATCTGATACTGCGGATAATAAGCCGTTAAACAGATAAAAAAGCGATAACTGGGACGATTCGGACGACTGTAAGACAAATTGAATGAATGGCGTGAAGAGTTGTTGATCAATAATAACGGCGACAATACTGAAAAACACGGTTAATAGTGCCGTGAATGGAAGGGCTTCTTCGAAAGCTTTGCCTAGAGCGTGTTCTTCAGTGATACCACAAAATGCAGTCGCTAACACAATCACGGATAAACCGATTAACCCAACTTCTGCCAAATGGAAGGCCAAAGCAACAATTAGCCATATTCCAATCAGCCCTTGTACCCACAGTTGGGCTTGTTCCTTTTTCGTTCGTTTCGCCGTCATTTTTTTATCATGATCGGTTAAAATTTGGCGAACACTGTCTGGAAGTTCTGCGCCGTAACCAAATAGTTTAAACTTTTCTACAAGAAAACAAACAATTAGCCCACAGAGGAAAACAGGAATAGTGACAGGTGCCATACGAATATAAAAGGTAATGAAATCCCAGTTAACATGCTTGGCGATGATTAAGTTTTGAGGTTCACCAACCATGGTCATCACACCACCCAGCGCCGTACCAATCCCTGCATGCATCATTAAGCTACGTAAAAAAGCGCGAAATTGTTCTAAGGTTTGTTTTTGCTCACAGCTATCAATAAAACCATCATTTTGCAGGTCAATATCACTGTGCTGATTAGATGCATATTGGTGATAAATAGAATAGAAACCAATTGAAACGCTGATCACGACAGCAATAACGGTTAACGCATCTAAAAAAGCAGATAAAAACGCACTTGCTAAGCAAAAAGCTAATGACAGAATTCGTTTAGAACGGACGTTTATCAGTAATTTGGTGAAAACAAACAACAACAGCTGCTTCATAAAGTAGATACCAGCCACCATGAAGATCAACAGTAAAACGACTTCAAGATTATTGCTGATTTCATGAGAAATCTGCGCAGGGCTGGTCATGCCAATAAGTACAGCCTCGATAGCGAGTAGGCCACCGGGTTGTAAGGGATAGCATTTTAATGCCATTGCTAATGTAAAAATAAATTCAATGACCAATAGCCATCCCGCGATGAATGGGCTGGCGAAATAGAAAACAATTGGGTTGATTACCAAGAATATAATAATGGCAAGTTTGTACCAATCAGGTGAGTTCCCCAGAAAATTTTTCAAAAATGCACTTTTTAAACTAAAATCCATTATGGTTTGTTATCCTCTTATTGGATGTTTTGTCTCGTTTCACAACATACTACTCTTATCTTTTAAGGATTTTAAGTCTATTTGTTAATTGATAATGTATGAATTATATGGAAATTCTATGATTTGCCTCACTCTTTATTTTGAGTCTAACTATATCAGAAGATGACAATCTGGTATGATTTCCCCAATATCCGTTTCAAAGGTTTGGAATAATAAAAATATGGTTATTAAAGCTCAAAGCCCGGCAGGTTTTGCGGAAGAGTACATTATTGAAAGTATATGGAACAACCGTTTTCCACCAGGTTCAATCTTGCCCGCTGAGCGCGAACTGTCTGAGTTAATTGGTGTGACACGCACCACTCTACGTGAGGTGTTACAACGCTTGGCTCGGGATGGTTGGTTAACCATCCAGCATGGAAAACCAACCAAGGTGAATAACTATTGGGAGACTTCTGGCTTAAATATTTTAGAAACATTAGCTCGATTAGATCACGATAGAGTTCCACAACTGATTGATAATTTGCTGGCAGTGCGGACAAATATTGCTGCAATTTTTATTCGCACGGCTTTTCGTAACAACCCAGAAAAGTCCTTAGAGGTATTAGCTGGCAGAGAAAAAGTGGAAGACAATTCAGATGCCTTTAGCGATTTGGATTATAACATTTTCCGCGGCCTCGCTTTTGCTTCAGGTAACCCAATTTATGGGTTAATTATTAATGGATTAAGAGGGTTATATACCCGTGTTGGTCGGTATTACTTTTCTAACCCTGAAGCGAGACGCTTAGCGTTGAGTTTCTATCAACAATTAAGCCATCTGTGCCGTGAGCAAGCCTATGACCGTATCATGGAATGTGTGCGTAATTACGGTAAGGAAAGTGGTCTGATTTGGCATTCTATGCAAGGCAATATGCCATCTGACTTAGCTCATATCCGTTAAGCATCATCAAATTTTTATGATTCAAGCCAGCATTCAACGATGAATGCTGGCTTTTTTATTTTGTGAGTCATTCATAAGTCTCTGGTTTTATCGTTCTTACAGAGAATGCGCGATATAACAGTCATTACAAAGAATTAATCAAAATAATAATCTGCAAAAGATGCCATTTAAAATATATTGGGTTTCAAGATTGGCGTTTGTTAGGAGTGTGTACAAGCAATAGTAAGTTCTAGTTATTTGATAGATTATACTGAAAAATATTGTTTTGAACTATAAAATTGTTTTCTTAATTTGAATAATATATTGATATTTATAGTTTAATTTAAACTCCTCTTTTTTATGCGTTAGAATAAAAATCCATTTTGTAAATATATTGTGACAATAATTGAATTTTTTATCTGAATTGTTAAAAGTGTTAATTCACTACATTGGCAAATGAATACTAGAATATTATTCTAATGAATAAGTCATCATTTTGCGGCTGAGGATCTTATGAAAATTCTAGTGTTAGGTGCAGGTGTTATCGGTGTGACAACAGCATGGTATTTGGCGAAAGAAGGCCATGAAGTTATTGTTGTGGATAGGCAACATGATGTTGCTGAAGAAACCAGTGCAGGCAATGCAGGGCAAGTTTCACCTGGGTATGCTACGCCATGGGGCGCACCAGGTATTCCATTGAAAGCGGTGAAATGGATGTTTGAAAAGCATGCACCACTGGCTATTCGCCCAGATGGGTCGTTATTTCAACTGCGTTGGATGTGGCAAATGCTCAAAAATTGTGATATTGAGCATTACACAATGAACAAAAGCCGCATGGTGCGTATCGCTGAATATAGCCGTGATTGTATGCGTGAGCTTAGAAATGACATTGGTATTCACTATGAGGAACGCCAAGGGGGTACACTGCAACTGTTTCGTACGGCTAAACAATTTGATAATGCCGCGAATGATATTGCCGTGCTGCAACAAGAGGGAGTGCCTTATGAGCTCTTAACTTCTGATGAATTGATCACAGCAGAACCTGCACTCGAATTTGTGAAGCATAAATTAACGGGGGGATTGCGTTTACCAAATGATGAAACAGGGGATTGTCAGCAATTCACCAAGAAGCTCGCTAAAATGGCGAAGGATGCAGGGGTAAAATTCCAATTTGGCGTGCAAGTGGAGCAAATCTTAACAGAAGGTCAGCGTGTGAGCGGTGTGCGTATTGATGGTCAGATCCTGCAAGCCGACAGATATGTGGTTGCGATGGGGTCTTATTCTACCTCAATACTCCAAAATTTGGTTAAAATCCCTGTCTATCCGCTTAAAGGTTACTCGTTGACGATGCCAATTATTGACGCCCAAAGAGCGCCAACTTCAACCATTTTAGATGAAACCTATAAAATTGCAGTCACTCGTTTTGACGAACGCATACGTGTTGGTGGTATGGCAGAAGTGGTCGGTTTTAATTTAAATATCCTGAAAAAACGCTGTGAAACACTGAAAATGGTGGTACAAGATTTGTACCAAGGTGGTGGCGATATCGCACAAGCACAATTTTGGACAGGGCTCAGACCAATGACGCCAGATGGTACGCCAATTGTAGGGCCAACAGCGTATAGCAATTTATACCTGAATACGGGGCACGGTACACTAGGCTGGACGATGGCATGTGGAGCAGGAAAATTGCTATCAGATTTAATTTCAGGAAATACCCCCGATATTGCATCTGATGATTTGTCAGTATCACGGTATTTAGATGGATTTAATACGAAATTAGTGGCTGGTGGGCATTTAAACCCCGCACGTTAATTCGCTGGGGCTATATAACTGATGTATTGACCATAGTATTGACATAAAAATAGACATGTATTTAAGGAATTAAGATGCCACGCCCAATTAGTGCCATTATTCATTTAGACAATTTACAACATAATTTATCGGTTGTGCGTCAGCATTCAGGGCAGGCAAAAATTTGGTCAGTCATGAAGGCGGATGGTTATGGTCATGGTATCAAACACATTTGGCCGGCACTGAAAGCCACTGACGGCTTTGCAGTGTTAGATCTCCAAGAAGCTATTCTATTGCGTGAAGAAGGCTGGAAAGGGCCAATTTTGTTGCTTGAAGGTTTTTTTCAGCCGCAAGATTTAGGGGTAATCGACCAGTATCATTTAACGACCAGCGTACACAGTGAATGGCAACTTTATGCTATTGAAAATGCGCAACTGTCTACGCCAATTTCAGTTTATGTCAAACTCAATAGTGGCATGAATCGTTTAGGTTTTCCTGTATCGGGATATCAAAATGTCATTGAACAGTTAGCGAAAATGGAGAATGTTGGCTCTATCACGCTAATGAGTCATTTTGCTAATTCAGATACACATACTGGGGTAATTGAACCATTTGAGAAAATTAAACAGTTTAGTCATTTGTCTTTACAAACTTGTATTGCCAATTCGGGCGCAACTCTTTGGCACAAGGATACTCAGTATGATTGGATTCGGACAGGGATCTTGTTGTACGGTGCGTCACCAAGTGGAAAGTCAGCTGATATCCAACAGTATCCACTAAAAGCAGCGATGACGTTACAATCAGAGGTGATAGCAATGCATGATATCGCTGCAGGGGAATCTATCGGTTATGGGAGTCGATTCACTGCAACTAAGCCGATGCGTATCGCTACGGTTGCGTGTGGTTACGCTGATGGCTATCCACGTCATGCACCCAATGGAACACCTGTTTGGTGCAATGGGACACGTTGTGCGCTATTAGGCGCAGTTTCTATGGATATGTTAAGTATTGATATCACCCATTGTAGTGATGTGAAATTAGGTACCACAGTGGAATTGTGGGGGCAAAATCTGCCTGTGGACGATGTGGCACAAGCGGCAGGCACGATAGGCTATGAATTGATGTGCGCACTTGCAAAAAGAGTTCCTGTTCGTTACGAAAAAAGCGTAGAATAATTGTTAACCAATACTATCGGTAAGTCACATATTTAGCTTTAAATGTGATTTAGATTATGAAGATTGGGGATCTTTGCATATTGATATAACATATAAGTTTGATCCATTTCTCATTATTTTTAGGTTTAATCTATGTCTAAAACAATTAAGTTAACCACATTTGCTGTGGCGTTAAGCGTGTTATCTAGCGCAGCTTTAGCTGGAACATGGTCTGTTGGTGGCTCTGTACTGGCGCAATCAACGCCATATAAAGGTATTAAGTCTCGTGATTATATTACGCCAGTACCAATTGTGAATTATGACAGTGAAAATTTTTACTTTCATACGTTAGCGGCAGGTTACTACCTGTGGAATGACACGCAAGATCAACTGTCTTTAGATGCGTACTATTATCCTCAATTTTTTAAACCTAAAGACAATGATGACAAAGCAATGCGTGAGCTAAATCGTCGTCGTGATACGGTTATGACAGGTTTTACCTACCGCCATAAAGCGGATTGGGGCACACTGCGTACCAATATCTCAGGGGATATCCTTGGCATTAGTAATGGTATTCGTGGTGAGTTTGCTTACCTATATGGCTTTGAAGGTGACAAATGGTCTATCACGCCAGGCTTGGGTATCAAATGGGATAGCAAAAATCAAAATCGTTATGAATATGGCGTTTCTTCAAAAGAATCGAATGATAGCGGTTTAAAACGTTATAACCCAGGTTCAAGCTGGACGCCGTATATGGAAGTCACGGGTAACTACCGTTTCGACGAAAATTGGACTGTGTTTGCGATGGGGCGTGTTGACCGCTTACCGAGTGAAGTGAAAGATAGCCCAATGGTGAATAAATCTGTTTCTGCCATTATGTGGACGGGTGTGACTTATACATTCTAATGTGTCGTTAAAGAATCATAAACCCTCAGTAAGGTGACTCTACTGGGGGTTTATTTTGTCTTAATATTAATCTTGTGGTTTATTATCGCGGCTTACCATCACTAAAGACAGGCGAGCAGGGTGCTGAGCATCGCTTTTCATGGGCACATTAATACAGGCCGTTTCAACACAAACCATCTGTTTATAACCATTATTTGGCATGTCTTGCATACTACATGATAATTCAGCCCATGGATTCCAACACACCACATCACTATTATGGTAATGATGCAATTCAATTGTACGGTTCCAACCGTCATCGCGCAGTAAGCTGTACTCTTCAGGTTCTGAATAGATGCGGTCAGTGTGTTTATTGAATTTTAATGGCTCAGATGCATACACTTCTTTATCAGCGACCTTATCAAAATAGTGACCGCCAAGGCCGTAAACAGTTGCTTTGTGAATATCACTGATGTTGAAGTAAGTGTGTAATGCTGCAGTCGTTTCAAAATCACCATAGCTTTCGAGCTCAAGCTCACAGGTTTCACCCAGTTTCATTCGTAAAATCAATGTGAACTCGTGGGGCCATAGCTTACGGGTATAATCAGTATCAGTGAGCGTAAAGGTTAAAATTACCCCATCATCATGTTCATTATGGGCAGTAAATTGCCAAGGCAAGATACGCGCAAAGCCGTGACTCGGACTCGCTACAGGGCCAAACCATGGCCAACAGATAGGAATGCCCCCACGGATTGCTACGCCGTTTTTAAACGCACTCTCAGAACTTAGCCAGAGACACGGCTTTTGCCCCGCAGGTTGCCAATCAATGAGATGTGCGCCTTGTAAACTGACTGCACCACGAACTTTTGGGTGAGAAACCACAATCAGTGGTAAGTCACCTAATTGGCGTTGAGTGATATAGGCAGAGAGTTGTTTAATAACGGGTAGAGCAAAAATTTTTTCGTGCATGGTATCGGCCTGTGTTAGTAGAAACAGCGTTAATACGCATTATACGTTTTGCGTGTGGCAGAATTGTGCGATGTGTGGCACTTATCTTAAATCGGATTGAACGTTGGTTTATACAGTATCGAATAATGGATTAAAGATAAATGAAGTGAGATAAAATATTAATGCAGTATTCGATATGATACAAAAGAGCCGCCAATTGGCGGCTCAGTCAGGCTAATTACTTAACAACTCTTATTTAGAGATGTGAGCAATCAGGTCTAATACTTTGTTTGAGTAACCAGTTTCGTTGTCATACCAAGAAACTAATTTAACAAAGTTATCGTTCAGTGCGATACCTGCTTTAGCATCAAACACAGAAGTCAGTTTTTCACCGTTGAAGTCTGTTGATACAACGTCATCTTCAGTGTAGCCCAGAACGCCTTTCAGTTCGCCTGCTGCAGCTTCTTTGATAGCTTCACAGATTTGCGCGTAAGTTGCTGGTTTTTCTAAACGTGCAGTTAAGTCAACAACTGAAACGTTTGGTGTTGGTACACGGAAAGACATACCTGTCAGTTTGCCGTTCAGCTCAGGAATAACTTTACCTACAGCTTTAGCAGCACCAGTTGAAGATGGGATGATGTTTTGAGCAGCACCACGACCACCACGCCAGTCTTTGTGAGAAGGGCCATCAACTGTTTTTTGCGTTGCAGTTGTTGCGTGAACAGTCGTCATCAGACCTTCAACGATACCAAATTTGTCGTTGATAACTTTAGCCAGCGGCGCTAAGCAGTTAGTTGTACAAGATGCGTTAGAAACGATTTCTTGACCTGCGTAAGCTTTGTGGTTAACGCCCATAACGAACATTGGAGTGTCATCTTTAGAAGGGCCAGTCAGAACAACTTTTTTCGCGCCTGCTTGGATGTGTTTACGTGCAGTTTCGTCAGTCAGGAAGATACCTGTTGCTTCAGCAACAACATCAACACCGACTTCGTTCCATTTCAGGTTTGCAGGATCTTTTTCTGCAGTAACACGGATTTTTTTACCGTTTACAACTAGGTGACCATCTTTAACTTCAACAGTACCGTTGAAACGACCGTGAGTTGAATCGTATTTCAGCATGTAAGCCATGTATTCTGCATCGAGCAGGTCGTTGATAGCAACGATTTCGATATCAGAACGCTCTTGTGCAGCACGGAAAACGATACGGCCAATACGACCAAAACCATTAATACCTACTTTGATAGTCATAGTATTTCCACCAGCTATTTATTCGTGAATTAAGTTGTAGTTAAAGTTACCAAAACCTTGCCAGCCGTCAAGCGGAATCGTGTCAATTATTGAAAAAAATCAATTCTGATACCACTAACTGCTTATTTGTCAGCCACTTCAGCGGCAAATACAGCCGCACGTATTATCGGGATTGTACGGCATAATGAAACCATCTATCAGTGATATATGTGATACGCTTCACAAATCAAAACGGAAAGTAAGATGCTTCTTAGTTTAGAATAGTTTTATAAAAATTGTTGTTAATTTTTTGTTGCTGAAAATTACAGTGTGATAGTCATCAACTGAACAAATTACTTAAATACGTGGATAAGTTATGTCACAGAAAGATAAACAACACGTTGATATTTCAGAATTAAATGAGATGCAGCGTTATGTTACACAGCAAGCGGGCACGGAGCCACCATTTAGTGGTCAATTATTGCATAACCGTAAAGAGGGTGTGTACGAATGCCTGTGTTGTGGTACACCTTTATTTATGTCTGAGACTAAATTTGATGCAGGTTGTGGGTGGCCAAGTTTCTATGAGCCAGTGAACGATCATGCCATCAAATACATCGAAGATTTTTCTCATGGTATGCATCGTATTGAAGTCCGTTGCCAAAATTGTAATGCGCACTTAGGGCATGTGTTCCCTGATGGACCTATGCCAACGGGGCAACGTTACTGTATTAATTCAGCATCCTTAAGCTTTTTGGATGAGTCATCGGGCGAAAAGACGCGTGGTTAGGCTGCTGAACGCTGCTGAAGTTTATAAATTATTATCAAAAATCTTCAGCAATAACGATTCAGCTAAAAATAAAAAAGCAATTTAACTAAACGTCAGTATAATTTTTAAAAGGAGCGGTGCCATGAGTGTAGAAGTCGACCCAAAACATATTGAACAATTGCTTGCAGTAATGACCCCAGAAATTTATGAACGTCTTGTTACAGCCGTTGAGTTGGGGAAATGGCCAGATGGTGTTCCTTTAACAGCGGAGCAAAAAGAACATAGCTTACAGATGGTGATGCTGTGGCAATCACGCCATAACCATGATGCTGAACATATGACTGTTGGTACCAATGGCGAGATCACCATGAAAAGCAAGCAAGAGCTGAAAGCGATGTTCCAAGGGGAGATGTTTGCAACACTCAAACCGCAAAATAACGATTAAGTTGAGCGGCAATATTTTCTCAAGGAATACAGTACAAGAGAAAATATTGCTGAGGAAAATGAGGGGTTAGGCAATATCGTCTAATGTGATAAGTTTGGCGCCTTGCTGTTCCATTTCATTTAATGCAATCTGGCTGTCATTAGCGGTTAAGTTTACCCCACGACAGCCGTCAACTAATACATCGACACTGTAGCCCAAATTTAAGGCGTCAAGCACCGTAAATTTAACGCAATAATCGGTTGCAATCCCCATAATAATTAAATGGGTGATCCTCTGAGCTTGTAGCCATGTGTGTAATCGAGTTTGGCTTATTTTGTCGTTATCAAAGAAAGCGCTATAGCTATCAACTTGCGGGTTTTCGCCTTTCGTAAATGTCTCTTGGATGGCTTGAGTGTTTAATTGAGGGTGGAACTCTGAGCCATATTCGCCTTGGACACAATGCACAGGCCACCATACTTGCGCCAGCCCATTAAGCTCACCGATATCGCCAATTTGTGTACCTGAGTTTTCGGCAAAACTTAAATGATTAACAGGGTGCCAATCTTGACTTGCAATGGTGGTAATCCCTTTTTGTTGGCAAATCGTGATTGCTTTATTTGCTACGTCTATAACGTGTTCACTTTCATTCACAGCGAGAGTGCCGCCTGTGCAGAAATCATTTTGTAAATCGACTAACAATAAGGCCGTTTTCATCATTTCCTCAGTTATTCATCAGCGTAACTCAATTCACCGCGTAAATTGTTTTGCATTAATTCGCGGATCAGCGCAGGTGTGTAATCTTGGCTCAGTAAATAATGTAATTTACTCAATGCCGCTTCAAAAGTCATGTCATAACCACTAATTACCCCTGATTCTGCGAGGGCATGTCCTGTAGCATAGCCTTCCATATTCACACGGCCTGAAATGCACTGTGTTAGATTGACCACAATAATCCCACGGTTAGTGGCCTCCCGTAGAATGCGCAGTAATTTAGGCTGCTGAGGTGCATTCCCGACCCCATAAGAGCGCAGGATTAACGCTTTGACGGGCTGTTGGAGGATATTGCGAACAATATCAACAGACAAACCAGGGTAGAGCGTGACAACGCCAATCGGTTGAGGAGTGATGCGATGAGTCTTGAATTCACCCACGCCAATCGGGGCAGGACAAGCATTAAAAGTACGAATATGGATACCTGCTTCCATCAACGGTGAGCAGTTCGGGGAACTAAAGGCATCGAAACCATCTGCATGTGCTTTGACTGTACGGTTACCACGGTACAATTTATTATTGAAAAATAACCCCACTTCATTGATGGGATAATTTGCAGCTAAATACAAGGCATTCAATAAGTTAGTTTGGCCATCAGAACGTAGTGCTTCCAATGGGATTTGTGACCCTGTCACGATAACGGGCTTCTTTAAGTTTTCAAACATAAAAGAAAGGGCGGATGCTGTAAATGCCATGGTATCCGTGCCGTGTAAAATGACAAACCCATCATATTTTTCATAGTGTTGGCAAATATCATCCGCAATGATTTGCCAATCTTCAGGGGTAATATCGGATGAGTCGATTAACGGCTGGTGTTCGCGAATTGTGAATTCAGGCATTTCTGGACGGTGAAATTCAGGCATCTGAGCCAATTGCGCTTGTAAATGACCTGAGACAGGAATGTAACCTTGTGGTGAATGACGCATGCCGATGGTGCCGCCAGTATAAACGACATAAATAGATTTCTTCTGCATTTGATTACCTAATTTATTAGCGCATGGAGAAGTGAAAATAATTATCCGAATTTTGACGTAATTACTGGTGTATTACTATCGTTAAATTGCTAATTTGTAGATTGAAATGAGGTAAATCGAGTATTTAGTAAGAGAAACCCCCTCCAGTAAGCTAGAGGGGATGGCGATTAGTTAATTTCAGCGCAATTTAAGCAAAATGCATAACGGTTTTGTGGGTCATTCATTTTTAAGAAAAATTGAGCTTGCTGGCGAATATCTGTTGCAACAGCGGGCGGTAGAAACACATGCAGAACATCAGGCATGGCTGCTTGAACATTACTGGTTAATTCAAGCAGTAGCTGGTCCATAAAGGACAACTCTGGTTTCATCCAATCCAATTGTACTTCTGATAGTTTAGCCAATTCTGCGGCTTTATCTACGGCGTCATCAAAATCACCCAGTTGGTCGACAAGGCCATTTTTTAATGCATCTTGACCAATCCAAACACGGCCTTGGGCAATTTTGTCGATTTGCTCAGGGGTTTTATTTCGCGCTTTAGCCACAAGATTAATAAAGGTATCATAACCATTTTCAATGGTGATTTGCATCATATCTGCAAATTGTGGGTTGATCCCTTTTGTTATAGAGATATCGGCAAGTGGTGAAGTGGAAACCCCATCAGTGTACACGCCAATAGAATCCAGTGATTTTTCAAAGGTATTAATTACACCAAAGATACCAATTGAGCCCGTTAGCGTACTTGGGCTTGCAATAATATAATCCGCAGGAGTGGAAACCCAGTAACCGCCTGATGCCGCCATGCCGCCCATAGAAACAACAACAGGTTTGCCTGCAGCATGGGCGGACGCTAATTCGCTGCGAATAAGGTCAGATGCACTAACGCTTCCGCCAGGGCTATTCACACGCAGAACAATCGCTTTGATATTGTCATCAAGGCGGGCATCGCGAATTTGTGCTGCTATGGTATCACCCCCAGCAATTCCTGGCGTCTGTGGGCCATCCATGATTGCGCCTTGCACTACGATGACGGCAATGTTGCCGCTTTGATTCGCACTGGTATCGGCAATCTTAGCTGAGTAATCATAGATACTAATATTATTGAATTGCTTATCGTCTTTATTCCAGCCAAAGTGCTTGCTGAGGAGCTCTTCGACTTGCTCGTTGGTATACACGTTATCAACCAATTTCTGTTTTAATGCATACTGAGCGCTATCACCTTTAACTGCACGTAGCTGGCTAAGGACTGTATCAGCACCAGGGAAAATTTGTGTAGTGGTCGTTTTACGGTTAGTCGCTAACGCATCCAAATAATTGTTCCATAAAGCATTTAACCATTGCTGATTCGCAAGGCGCGCTTCAGGGGACATATCATCACGCATCATAGGCTCAACCGCAGATTTATACGTTCCGACACGGAAAATATGGCTACTAATTTTCAGCTTTTCTAACAATGACTTGTAGTAAATGCTGTTTGTAGCGAAACCATATAAACCAACAGAGCCTTGTGGTGTAAGATAGATATCGTCTGCGAAGCTTGCAAGGTAGTATTGTGGTTGAGAAAAATGGCTACCTACAGCATAAACTTGCTTACCTTTGCTCTTAAATTGTGTAATGGCTTTACCGATATAAGCAAGGGAAGGTTGATCTGCACTGACTAAGTTATCAAGACGTAATACCATACCTGTAATACGGTCGTCATCGGCGGCAGTGCGAATGGTATCGACAATATCGAATAAAGAGTTTTCTTGCATTCGACTATTAGAGGAGCCTAATAATTCGCGGCTCATACGCCCGAACGGATCAGGTGCAGAGACTTGGTCAACCACCACGCCTTGTAAGTCTACATACAACGCACCATAGTAATTTTTTTCAGGTTCAGATTCTGATTGATAAAGGGCAAAAGACCCAATAACAATGAAGAACAGCACAAGGAAAATTGCGTTGAAAACGAATTCCCGAATAAAGTTAAGTGCCTTCCAACTGATTTTAAAGATGGTGGCGAGGATGTCCCATATTTGACGCATTTTTTCTCCTATCCTTCATATTTTGCACCACAAGGTTGTTGGCTTCACTCACTCGCCCTAGTCACATACTTGTGTATGCTCCTAGGGACTCAATCGCTTGCCGCCTACTTGTGGCACAAACTATTTTGGATACTGCTTTCTATTTTATTCATTAACAATACAGTTATTTGATAATGAATCATTTTTTATGCATAACAAATCTGTTATGCGCGATATACAATGTCACAATGATATTTTTCACTCATGACAAATGATATAATTCAATGAATTAATAATCTAATTAATGCAACCCACGTTAATCGTCAAGCAAGTCAGAGTGTAACGATAAGCTTACTATAACAATAGGTTGTGTGGGTATAATTACCTGATTGAATGATTATCAAATCAGTCTACTCTTAATCGGAGACCAATATGGATGCTTTAACTCTTTTGTTGAACCGACGTTCAGCTTCCAGACTCACTACACCAGCACCACAAGGCGAAGAACTTAACAATATTCTTGCGGCAGGAATGAGAGCACCCGATCACGGTGCATTACGCCCATGGCATTTCGTTATTATGCAAGATGAGGGTATTAAGCGCTTTAGTCAATTGCTAGAAAAAGCAGCGATTGAAGGCAATTTAGGTGCAGAAGTTGAAGAAAAAGCACGTAATGCACCTTTTCGTGCTCCATTAATCATCACAGTGATCGCGAAAATTAAAGAGCACGCTAAAGTGCCACAGTGGGAGCAATTAGTTGCCGCGAGTTGTACTGTCCAAGCGATGCAAATGGCTGCGGTTGCACAAGGCTTTGGTGGGATTTGGCGCTCAGGTTCATGGACTGAAGATGCCGTTGTTCGTGCGGGGCTAGGTTGCGAAGAAAATGACCGTATTGTCGGTTTCCTTTACTTAGGTACTCCAGAACTAAAATCACCAGCAAAAGTTCAAACTCCAGATATGGACAGTTTTATCACACATTTTTAAGGGAACAATAATGACTGAGAAAATTAGGCTAACGCAATACAGTCACGGAGCGGGTTGCGGCTGTAAAATTGCCCCGAAAGTGTTAGAACAGATTTTACATACAGAACAAGCCAAATTTCATGATCCACATTTGTTAGTTGGCAATGAAACTAAGGATGATGCTGCGGTTTACGATTTAGGTAATGGTATTGGGATCATCAGTACCACTGACTTCTTTATGCCAATCGTTGATTCTCCATTTGAATTTGGGCGCATTGCGGCAACCAACGCGATTAGCGATATTTTTGCGATGGGTGGTAAGCCAATTATGGCGATTGCGATTTTAGGATGGCCGATCGCCAAATTACCACCAGAGGTTGCTCGTGAAGTGATTGAAGGTGGTCGTGCTGCTTGTGCAGATGCTGGAATTTCCCTTGCGGGTGGGCACTCTATTGATGCCCCTGAGCCTATTTTTGGCTTGGCCGTCACGGGTGTTGTCAATACGGAATATGTGAAAAAAAATAGTGCTGCAACAGCAGATTGTGAGCTGCTTTTGACAAAACCACTCGGTATTGGCGTGCTAACGACCGCGGAGAAAAAAGGTTTACTCAAAGAAGAGCACCAGCATCTTGCCGCAGAAACCATGTGCCAGTTGAATAAACTCGGCGCAGTGATAGCCCCCCTAGAAGGTGTCACTGCAATGACGGATGTAACAGGTTTCGGTTTACTTGGCCACTTAAGTGAGATTTGCGAAGGTTCTGGCGTTCGCGCACAGGTTTCTTTTAGCAAAGTGCCAAAATTAGCCGATGTTGAAAAATATATCGAAGCGGGGTGTGTACCAGGCGGAACATCACGTAATTTTGATAGCTATGGTCATCTTATTGGTCCTATGAGTGATATGCAGCGTCAATTATTGTGTGATCCTCAAACCTCTGGTGGACTGCTTATTGCTGTAAAACCATCTGAAGTCATTAAAATTAAAGAGATTGCACAGCAGCAGGGTGTTTTGCTACAGTCTATCGGAAGATTACTCCCTCATCAGGACAATGTCCCACTAGTTGAAGTGATAGATTAATTCATGCGTTTGTTTATTGCGGAAAAACCGAGCCTTGCTAGAGCGATTGCCGATGTACTACCAAAACCTCACCAACGGGGGGATGGTTTTATTAAATGCGGTGATGGCCAAACGGTCACATGGTGCATTGGTCACCTTCTTGAACAGGCTGAGCCCGATGCTTATGAGCCACGCTATGCGCGTTGGAATTTGCAAGACTTGCCAATTATTCCCGAAAAGTGGCAGCTAAAACCGCGTGCCGCAGTAACCAAACAACTGAAAACCATCGAAGCACTACTTAAACAAGCAACGGTTGTGATCCATGCAGGAGACCCTGATAGAGAAGGCCAGTTGCTGGTGGATGAAGTGCTCGATTTTCTAAAACTTGATGTGGAAAAGCGCAAAAGCGTTAAACGCTGCCTTATCAATGACCTTAACCCCCAAGCCGTTGAGCGCGCTATTGACCGGTTAAGGGAAAACCGCGAGTTTATCCCATTGTGTGTTTCTGCTCTTGCGAGGGCGAGAGCAGATTGGCTGTATGGTATTAATATGACTCGGGCTTACACGTTGCTTGGGCAACGTGGCGGCTATCAAGGTGTTCTTTCTGTTGGTCGAGTACAAACTCCTGTTTTAGGGCTGGTAGTGAGGCGTGATGAAGAGATAGAACATTTTGTGCCTAAAGATTTTTTTGAAGTGAAAGCGCACATTGTCACCCCAAACGATGAACGCTTTGTTGCGACCTGGCAACCGAGTGAGTCTTGTATTGATTATCAGGATGAAGAAGGGCGCTTATTTCATCGACCGTTGGCTGAGCATGTCGTATCTCGTATTGAGGGAAAACCCGCAATTGTCACGCTGTATCAAGACAAACGAGAGTCTGAAATTGCGCCACTGCCTTTTTCATTGTCTGCATTGCAAATAGAAGCCGCTAAAAAATATGCGTTAAGTGCGCAAGAAGTATTGGATATCTGCCAGCGCTTATATGAAACCCATAAATTAATCACCTATCCACGTTCAGATAGCCGTTATTTACCTGATGAACACTTTGCAGGGCGACACAGTGTATTAAATGCAATTGCAGTTCATCAACCTGATTTAACAGAATTTGAACTACCTGAATTAGATAAGAAAAACCGTTGTTGGGATGATAAAAAAGTTGATGCTCACCATGCGATTATCCCTACAGCTAAAACAACAGCGGTAAAATTAACAGAAAATGAAAATCATATTTATCAGCTAATTGCACGCCAATATATTATCCAGTTTATGTCTGATGCCATTTTTCGCAAATGCACGATTGAACTGGAAATTGAAAAGGGCAAATTTGTAGCCAAAGCTCGCTTCTTAGCTGAAGCAGGCTGGCGGGTTGTTTTAGGCGGGAAAGAGCGTGATGCTGAAAACGATGGGATGCCATTGCCTGTTGTCGCTAAAGATGATGAGCTTTTGTGTGAAAAAGGAGAAGTGATTGAGAGGCAAACTCAGCCACCGAGGCCTTTTACTGATGCCACTTTACTCTCTGCTATGACGGGTATTGCGCGATTTGTTCAAGATAAAGCATTAAAAAAAGTATTGCGAGAAACAGACGGTCTTGGCACTGAAGCAACTCGAGCTGGGATTATCGATTTATTGTTTAAACGCCAGTTTCTGTATAAAAAAGGGCGTTATATTCATTCATCTCCTGCCGGAAGAGCCTTGATTCACGTATTGCCTGACATGGCTACGTTGCCTGATATGACAGCGCACTGGGAATCAGTTTTAACGCAAATCAGTGAAAAGCAAACCCGTTATGATGATTTTATGCATCCACTGAGTGAAACATTGATACAGCTTATTCATCACGCACGCCAGTTTACTAATTTACGGGCATTTAGAGAGTTACCACCACCGCCAAGTAAAGGCGGTAAGAAAACGGCTAAAACTGCGCAGAAAAGTAAGAAGAAAATCGATGGCTAAGTCAATAAAAAGGCGCTGATTTGAGCGCCTTTTCAACTGAATATTAACTATTTAGTTAAATCGAACTCAGACCAAACAGGGGCATGGTCGGACGGTTTTTCCATTCCACGAATTTCATAATCAATACCTGTTGCAATACAGCGTTCAGCTAACTTATGGGATGCCAGTAATAAATCGATGCGTAAACCACGATTATCATCGAAACCTTTCGAACGGTAGTCAAACCATGAATAGCAGTCATCGACATCTGGGTTTTTTGCGCGATAAGTATCAACTAAACCCCAACCTATTAGTTTGTCTAGCCACTCTCGTTCTTCAGGTAAAAATGAACATTTTCCTGTCTTTAACCAGCGCTTACGGTTGATATCGCCAATACCAATATCTAAATCTGTTGGGCTAATATTCATATCACCCATGATGAGTAGCTGGGAATCCGCAGTTTGTGTGGAAGTCACATAACTTTGTAAGTCACGGTAAAATTTTTCTTTTGCAGGAAATTTTGTTGGATGGTCACGGCTCTCACCTTGAGGAAAGTAACCATTGACTACAGTGAGTAATCCCCGCTCTGTTTGAATGTCAGCCATAATAATTCGTCGTTGAGCTTCTTCATCATCAGTCGGGAAGCCTTTACGGACAGCGATAGGCTCATTTTTAGTCAGAAGCGCAACACCATAGTGTGCTTTTTGACCGTGATAAAAAACATGATAACCCAATTGGCTCACTTCATCATAAGGAAACATATCATCATGTACTTTGGTTTCTTGTAAGCCGATGACCTCAGGTTGATGTTTTTCGATGATAGCGGCAAGTTGATGCGGGCGAGCACGAAGACCATTGATGTTAAACGATATGAATTTCATGAATTTTTATCACCTATTTTTAGTATTCTTATGGTTAATTCTAACAGATGCAATCGCCACTGTAACCCATATGATAGTGGTTATTGGCTAATATACAAAATAACAATTAATTAAAGATATGCATCAGGGGTGTAATGAAAAATAGCTATATTAAAAATAAATAAGGGTATATTTAATTATTTATAATTTATTGTGTGTGATTCAATTGTCATTAATATAAAGTCATGGTCGATGATTAAAAAATGGTTGTTAATTATTTAAAATAAACATTGTTAATTTCATTTAAAGTCAATTGGTTATTTGCATTTTAATGTGATTTAATAGTGGTGGCATAAAAAATAATTAAAAGAAACAGTATAATATATTGCTTTGCTATGTTGGAAATTATAAAAATACTTTTATGAAATATTGTTACTCATTCAATAAAAAATTAAATTTTATTTTTTATTGAATGATTTTGGTTATGGGATAATCAATATATTATTTATTGGATAATAATTTTGTTGATTAACATATTAATAAATAGAATGGGGTCATAGATATGTTCTTTTCAAGAAAATTAGAGGCGTTTATGGCGGTTGTTGAAAATGGCTCGTTAAGTAAAGCCGCGAGAGTGATGAACCGAACGACGCCTCCTATCGCTAAGTCTATCAAGGACTTTGAAACAAGCCTAGGTAAACGGCTTTTTAAACGAGAAAAATTTGGAATGACATTAACTAAGGATGGCCAGGAACTTTATAATGATCTAAGAGATCTATATCTGCAGGAGAAGGAAATCACTAAAAAACATTTTTCAGGTTATATTGTCAATGAGGCGAATATTTATTATGACTGGGGAAAGGAAAATCATTTGATTAATCTTTACCAAGCAGCTCATCAAAATAATGTACAAGTAAATATATTAAGGTTTAATTATGACGAGGTGGATGAAATAGTTGACTATGATGGAAATACGCTGATTTTAAGCTCTGAACAAGTAATAAGTGAACGATTTTCATTACAAAAAAAAATAGAGAATTCTCCATTGGGTATTTACTGCCGTAAGGCTCTTTATGAGAAATTTAATCATGACCTTGTCGCATTGTTACAAGAAAGCACATGGCTTTGTGATCCTGCATTTTATAAAAGTTCACTGATGAGTGATTTATTAGAAAAAATAGAAACACTCGATAATAAAGTGAGTGTGAGGCAAATGGATAATATTGGTTGTTGCCAGAGTTTTATTCAAGATGGCGATTTTATTGGCATTATTGATCACTATCCTGAAGAAGAATTAATCGATAAGTCATTAATATATATATCACTGAATAAATTATTGGGGCAGAGTGAATGTTATGTCTATAAGTCAAAGGCACATTCAAGTGTACTAAATCGTTTTATGGGAGTTGTTGATAAGCTTGGTGTTGAGTGTCTTTAAATGGTGGTGGGAGAAGGATTCGAACCTTCGAAGTCTGTGACGGCAGATTTACAGTCTGCTCCCTTTGGCCGCTTGGGTATCCCACCAGATTTTGAATTGCTGTAATCGGTCACAGCGGGCGGCATCATATCAAATGACGCGCCGCTGTAAAGCATTAATTTTCAAAAAAACATTCGTTTGATGTTTTTTTGTTCTTAATGATTGTAAATACTACAAATTATGACTAAAAAAGGCCTTACGTGTATTTGTTTATAAAATGATAGTGCGGTTGCCATATACAAATACACGTTGCGCCAACACCCAATACAACGCGTGACTTAAGACATTTTTTTCGACATCACGACCTGCTCGCATCATATCATCCGCTGTAAATGTATGGTCAACGTTAATCACGTTTTGCGTGATAATAGGACCTTCATCCAAGTTATCATTCACAAAGTGTGCGGTAGCGCCAATAATCTTCACCCCACGCTCATAAGCTTGATGATAGGGGCGTGCACCAATAAAAGCAGGTAAGAATGAATGATGAATATTAATAATTTGATTAGGGTAATGCTGAACAAACTCAGGGGTTAAAACTCGCATATACTTTGCTAAAACGACATAATCAGGTTGATATTGATCAATCTGCGCTGTCATCTTTTCATCATGTTGTTCACGAGTTAAACCTTCATGACTAATATGATGGAATGGAATACCAAATTGCTCAACCAAGTTTTTCAATGTGTCGTGATTACCAATAACGGCGGCAATTTCAACATCTAACCCGTCGTAAGCACTCTTCATTAACAAGTCACCCAAACAATGTGCTTCTTTGGTCACCATGATAACAATACGAAGGCGACCAGAAGCATTGAGCTCACGTTTTGAACCCGCGGGTAATGCGTCATCAAGATCGGCAAGGAGGGTTTCATCATTAAAAATACCCTCAAGTTCTGTTCGCATAAAAAAACGACCCGTATGGTGATCCACAAATTCATTATTTTGCACAATGTTGAGTTGGTGCTTGTAACAAATATTGGTGATTTTTGCGATTAATCCTTTCGCATCAGGGCAAATAGTCCTGAGAATTTTTTTTTGTACAATTTTGTGTTGCATGAAACTGCCTAATCCTTAACTAACAGAGCCTTATTTTTCAGGCTAATACATACGGCGCAATGAACTCGCGTAGGTAGATAGTGTTTATAACGAAAGTATTTGTTTTATTCACAGCATTTTTTATATTTTTTGCCAGAACCACAGGGACACAAATCGTTACGTCCAACTTTGGGGGTAATACCATCGAGGTAATACCAACGCGAATTCAAACGAATAAAGCGGGAACGTTCATGAATAAGCTGTTTATGATCAGCTTTTTCATCAATAAAGCAAGCCGAAAATTCGACATAGCCTTCATCGGCGTTTTTAGCATAAGAAGAACTAATAACACGGAGCCCTACCCATTGTGTATGCTTGAAGCTATTTGTTATTTCTTGCCGCCACTCTTGTGCATTGCAATCTGGATGCCATGTTTCAATTAGATAATTAGCGTTATGCAATACATAGGCACTATAACGTGAACGCATAAGCTGTTCAGGCGTCTCTGGGGTGGCTTCATTGCGTAAGAATGGAGCACAGCAATGTTCAAATTGTGCTCTGCTGCCACAATGGCACTTACTTTCTTCTTGGTGATCCATAATACTCTCGATAAAAATAAGTAGAAGATTGAAAAATCACTATACTCAAATGATGGATGAAAAATGATTTTATTATATGAATAATAGTATTGTTAATTAAACAGGGTTATTGCGGTAGGTATCAAATGAAAAATAGAAAAATATTGATAATCGAAGACGAAATCACCTTCTGTACTATCTTGAAAACGTACTTAGAAAGTTTAGAGCTAGAGATCTATACCGCAAGTAATGGCCAACAAGCGATTGAGATGTTGACGGTCGAGAGAATTGACCCTGATATTATTCTTTGTGATCTAAATATGCCAGTGATGAATGGGGAAGACTTCATGCGTGAATTGGTTGCTAGCAATATAACCACACCTGTGATTGTTATTTCCGCAACGACAGATTTTACTCAACTTGATCGCATGTTTCGTCTTGGTGCAAAGGATGCTTTACTTAAGCCAATAAAGAATTTAGATGAAGTCAAAATTACAATTTTGTCTGCTCTCTATCCCGAAGAAGATGATCTTAGCGCTCAAATTGGTGATGAAATACACCAGATTGCGTCTCTGATGCAAAGCAATACGCAAGATATGTTAGCCGTATTGAAACAATTGCAGCCACCAGTGCATCAGATTATTAATGGTTATCGAATTAATTATCGCCAATTGAATGAGGCCAACCGATTTGGACTGCTGCTAGATTTAGCGCCAATTTCAGAAAGCCAAATCGGTTTTTATTGCATTGATACTGAGCGCTCAGCACAAGAGGGGATCATGGCTGCGTTTTTGATTCGTGTTGTTTTCAATGATTTGTTGAAAAATGCAGTGAGCTACCCAGATAAAAAACTACCCAATATTGATAAAATTATTAATCAAATAAATCATTTGCTAGAAGACTCAGGGTTTACTGGCCATTTCCCTCTACTTCTTGGGTATTTTAATACTCAGAATAAAGCGATTATTATGGCAAGTGCAGGTTTAGAAGCGGAAGTGACTACAGAAGAATCTCATTTTAAATTAGACAGAAGTATTCCATTGGGTGCTCTAAAATTCTACCATCCGAATCATTTAGAAATAAAAGGAACGGCTTGGCAGTGTTTAATTCGTAATAACAGTCAGAAAATAAAACTTATGTTTAACCCTGAAAGTTAGCGTTATCTTAAAACGATTCATAATAAAGCGCCAAATAAAGCTAATCAGACTCATCGCTATTTATTCATTAACAATTCCTGATATACTTCTGCGCACTAAAAAAACCTCATTCACTTTTTTGAAAAATGAGGCAAAGGTGTGCAGAAATTATATGGAGTATAAAATGACACAACGTAAGGTGCGTAAAGCGGTGATCCCCGTTGCGGGATTAGGAACAAGGATGCTTCCAGCAACGAAAGCGATCCCTAAAGAGATGCTACCAATCGTTGATAAACCGTTGATTCAATATGTTGTTAATGAATGTATTGCTGCGGGTATTAATGAGATTGTCCTTGTCACACATTCTTCTAAAAACTCAATTGAAAACCATTTTGATACAAGCTTTGAGTTAGAGGCCATTTTAGAAGCCCGTGTTAAGCGCCAATTACTCGATGAGGTTCAATCTATTTGCCCAAGTCATGTCACGATTATGCAAACGCGTCAAGGAATCGCAAAAGGGTTAGGTCACGCTATTTTATGTGCTAAACCTTTGGTTGGCGAAGAACCATTTGCAGTAATTTTACCTGATGTAATTTTAGATCGTTACAGCACAGATTTAACTAAATTTAACTTACGTGAAATGCTTGAACATTTCGAGGAAACAGGAGCGAGCCAAATTTTGGTTGAACCTGTACCTGAAGAGGAAGTGTCTAATTACGGTATTGTGGATTGTAATGGTGAAAGCTTACAACCTGGAGACAGTAAAAAGATTTTACGTATGGTTGAAAAACCAAAACAAAACGAAGCACCATCTAATTTATCCATTGTTGGCCGTTATGTATTATCTGAAAAGATTTGGGATGCATTAGCGAAGACAACACCAGGTGCTGGTGATGAAATACAATTAACTGATGCAATTGCTTTAATGATGGAAAATAACGAGCCTGTTGAAGCCTACCACTTATGTGGTAAAAGCCATGATTGCGGAAATAAATTAGGTTACATGAAAGCTTTTGTTGAATATGGAATGCAGCACGATACATTGGGCGATGATTTTACACAGTGGGTGAAAGAATTATCATCAAACATTAAATAAACCTAAATCGCTTCAAACCGTCAAATTTTATTAAAGGCTAATTTTATCTGTTAGCCTTTTTTATGCAGATAAATCGGTAATATTAATGCCAGTAGCTAAGTATTAAGTGGTATATCTTACATTGTAAATGCAACAATTGTGGCATTTAGCTTGTTACGATGAAAGTATATAAAAACATGCTTACAGGGCAGGTCAATAAATGCTTGTCTATACACCTGTAGTTTCTAATTAAGATTACATTTCTTTACTATAACAATATTTTATTTAATTTTTTAGGTGTTTGAACAACGAAGAATACGCATTTTAAGAGAAGTCTATATGAAATAATTGAAATTATGATGCTGGTTTTATATGCATGAAGATACTTCTGATACAGAGAAATATAAAATAATATATAAGGCTATAAATAAAAACACCCTTTAAAAAGGGTGTTTAGAATACGTGCTTAGTTGATTAGATTAAGAAATCGTCTAACGACTTGCCTTGCTCTTCAATAGCAACTTTGATTACAGCAGGTGTACGGCCTTGGCCAGTCCACGTTTTTGTTTCGCCGTTTTCATCAACATATTTGTATTTAGCAGGGCGTGCTGCGCGCTTAGCACGAGTGCTTGTCGTTTTACCTGAGTCCATAGTTTGCAGTAGATCATTTAAATCTACGCCTTGTTCTAGGATCATTTCACGAACTTTTTCCAATTTACGGTTACGTTCTTCTAATTCTGCGCGTGCTTGGCTTTCTTCATCACGACGCTCATCAACAACGACCGTTAATTTTTCCAGCATTTCTTCTAAAGATTCTAAAGTAACTTCGCGAGCTTGAGCACGAAGAGTACGGATGTTATTTAACGCTTTTAATGATTCGCTCATTTTCCTGGTCTCAAATTATTTGTTGGCATGTGTACAGTAATAATAGAATGCTATTTTAAATTCTGCAATAGCTAAATTACGCCCCTAGTTTAAAAGTAATCTTTAACGAATGCAATTTTTTTACAAAAGAAATATAAACTTTTCGTAGATATATATACCACTATTATCAATAACTGAACTAATGAAAAAAATAGCAATAAGAAAAAGTTTTACTAACTTAATATTCTGTAAAATGAGTAAAAGGTCTTTTTTACTTTCGCTCAAAATGAAGTGATGTCAGGGATTAACTTAAATTTTCTTTTTTTGATGAGGTTTTTGCCGTCAGTGCTTCAGCAAAAACATTTGTCGTTAATATTGAACTGGTTTCTATTGCATATAAGATAATCATTATAAGTATAAAATACAGATATGTTTACGTAAAAAGAGTTAAATTTTCAATAAGTAAAGGTAAGAAAGAGTGGTTATAGTTAATCTAACGATATGTTTTATGATAAAATTATTTCGAATATAATTTTTGAGGAAACAGCGAGATGGCTCAGCTTTATTTTTATTATTCAGCAATGAATGCGGGGAAATCAACGTCTTTGTTACAGTCATCGTATAACTATAACGAAAGAGGGATGCAGACATTGATATTCACGGCAGAAATTGATAACCGTTTTGCCCTAGGAAGGGTATCCTCACGTATTGGGCTATCAGCTGAAGCGTTATTATTCTCACCATCGACAAATATGGCAGAGATTATTAAACGTGAAAATAGCGCACAGAAAGTACATTGTGTTCTTATTGATGAGTGTCAATTTTTGACAAAAGAACAAGTAGAGCAATTATGCGATATCGTTGATAACTGCGATATTCCTGTTTTATGTTATGGTTTACGCACTGATTTTGCAGGTGAGCTGTTTGCAGGAAGCCAATATTTACTTGCTTGGGCTGATAAATTGGTTGAGCTTAAAACAGTCTGTTACTGCGGCCGTAAAGCGAATAAAGTATTACGTGTAGGAAGTGATGGGATCCCAGTTTATGAGGGGGCACAGGTGGATATAGGGGGAAATGAGAAGTACATCTCTGTGTGTCGCAAGCATTATTCAGATGCGATTGAACAAGCTAAATTAATGAAGGTAGGGACTATTCCTAAAAAAGCTATTCACTTCAATTAAACGAAAAATAAAATGGAAAGTGAAAAATAACCTATTTTTAGAATAGGCCTATGGGCTTTTAATGAAAGCTCTTGTGTATTATTTATCTAATATATGATTGTGTTTAATAGCATTATTTGACGTATAAAGTATTAAAGGCACTGCATTTGCAGTGCCTTTATTATTTAATTATCCAAAAAATTATTTTTTAGATGATTTTTTCTCTGCCGTTTTTTTCGTTGTTGTCTTTTTTTCAACAACTTTTTTTTCTGTCTTTACTTCTGCAGATGGTGCAGCTGTATGTTCAATAAACTCACGGCCATAATATGAATCCAGTAATAACTGTTTAATTTCAGAGATTAATGGATAACGTGGGTTAGCCCCTGTACATTGGTCATCAAAAGCGTCTTCTGACAGTTTATCAACGCGGGCTAAGAAGTCAGCTTCAGAAACACCTGTTTCACGGATAGATTTAGGAATACCTAAATCAGCCTTAATTTCATCTAACCACGCTAACAATTTCTCAATTTTAGCACCCGTACGGTCATTTGCATTTGTGAGCCCCAAATGATCTGCAATCTCAGCATATTGACGGCGTGCATGAGGACGGTCGTATTGGCTAAAAGCAGTTTGCTTAGTTGGGTTATCATTCGCATTGAAACGAATAACGTTACAAATTAGCAATGCATTCGCAAGACCATGAGGAATATGGAACTCAGAGCCTAGTTTGTGAGCCATTGAGTGGCAGACACCCAAGAAGGCGTTAGCAAAGGCAATACCCGCTAAGGTCGCACCATTGTGTACACGTTCCCGAGCCACTGGGTTTTTAGCGCCTTCATGATAACTTGCTGGCAGATAATCTTTTAATAAGCTCAACGCTTTCAATGCTTGTCCATCAGTAAATTCATTCGCTAAAACTGAGACATAAGCTTCTAAGGCGTGAGTGACTGCATCTAACCCCCCAAAGGCAGTTAACGATTTAGGCATGTTCATTACGAGGTTAGCATCGACAATTGCCATATTAGGCGTTAATGCATAATCCGCTAATGGGTATTTTTGACCTGTTTTATCGTCGGTAACAACTGCAAATGGTGTGACTTCAGAACCTGTACCTGATGTTGTTGTAATAGCAACTAATTTTGCTTTCACACCCATTTTCGGGAAACGGTGAATACGTTTACGGATATCCATAAAGCGTAACGCGAGCTCTTCAAAATGCGTTTCAGGGTGTTCGTACATAACCCACATAATCTTCGCCGCATCCATTGGTGAACCACCACCTAATGCGATGATGACATCAGGTTGAAACGCTTGCATTTGCGCCGCGCCTTTACGTACAACCGTTAAGGTTGGGTCAGCTTCAACTTCAAAGAAAACATCGGTTTCAATATGGTGTTTTTTGAGGACATTAACCACTTCATCCACATAGCCGTTATTAAATAAGTAGCCATCAGTGACAATAAATGCACGTTTTGCACCGTCAGTTGCAATTTCTTCTAGGGCGATAGGTAAACAGCCACGGCGGAAGTAGATTGAATTTGGAAGTTTATGCCACAACATATTTTCAGCTCTCTTCGCCACAGTTTTGGTATTAATTAAATGTTTAGGACCAACGTTTTCAGAGATAGAGTTACCCCCCCAAGAACCGCAGCCGAGTGTGAGAGAAGGGGCTAATTTAAAGTTATACAAGTCACCAATCCCACCTTGTGAGGCAGGGGTGTTGATCAGGATACGCGCTGTTTTCATTTTTTGACCGAAATAATTGACACGTTCATGTTCATTATCTTGGTCTGTATATAAGCAAGATGTGTGGCCAATACCGCCCATCTCAACCAGCTGCTCAGCTTTCGATACTGCATCTTCAAAGTTTTTGCCGCGGTACATGGCTAACAGTGGAGACAATTTTTCATGAGCAAAAGGCTCTGATTCGTCAATCAGTTTTACTTCACCGATTAAAATTTTTGTATTGATTGGCACCGTAATGCCAGCCATCTCTGCAATCTTATAAGCAGGTTGACCCACGATAGCTGCGTTTAAATTGCCATTTTTTAAGATGATATCTTGAACGGCTTTGAGTTCTTTACCTTGCAGTAAGTAGCCACCATGGCTTGCAAAGCGTTCACGTACTTGACTATAGATTTCATCAACAACGACAACAGATTGCTCAGATGCACAGATAACACCGTTATCGAAGGTTTTGGACATTAAAATAGAAGCCACTGCGCGTTTAATATCTGCAGTTTCATCAATAACTACAGGGGTGTTACCCGCACCTACGCCAATCGCGGGTTTTCCTGAGCTGTAAGCCGCTTTAACCATACCTGGACCACCTGTCGCTAAGATCAGGTTAATATCAGGGTGATGCATTAACGCATTGGATAATTCAACTGATGGGGAATCAATCCAACCAATAATATCTTTTGGCGCACCTGCTGCGATAGCGGCATTAAGAACAATTTCGGCGGCACGGTTAGTGGCTACTTTTGCGCGTGGGTGTGGAGAAAAGATAATGGCATTACGGGTTTTTAAGCTAATCAGGGATTTAAAGATGGCTGTTGATGTTGGGTTTGTGGTTGGTACGATACCACAAATAATCCCAATAGGTTCTGCGATTGTCATCGTACCAAATGTTGGGTCTTCAGAAAGTACACCACAGGTCTTTTCATCTTTATAGGCATTATAGATATATTCAGAGGCAAAGTGGTTTTTGATCACTTTATCTTCAACAATACCCATTCCAGACTCTTCTACAGCGAGTTTTGCGAGAGGGATACGTGCATCAGCAGCAGCAAGGGCGGCAGCGCGGAAGATTTCATCTACTTTTTCTTGCGAAAAACTAGCGAATTCGCGTTGAGCTTTTTTGACACGAGCAACGAGTTCATTGAGTTCGGTAACGTTAGTTACGGACATATAGATTACTCCTGATAAATGTTAAACTTTTTAAGCCAATGAGCAATGTATCTATTATAAAGAGGTTTAAAAAAGACCACTTAAAAAAGAAAGTATAGATAATATCTATAATAACGTAGCTCATCATCGCCTATTGGCTTAAAAACCTTGTTAAAACGTGAATTATTGATGATTGGTTCATCATTAACTCTGTCTATCAGTTAAGGATAGATTAACAAAACAGGAATTAAATAAAGTGATCTAAGTCACGAAAATGGCAAGCTGACACCTTTCAGCATGACTATTTTTGTACTATTTGAAATAGTGTTGTGGGTGTATTAATTAACTTTCACATAAGTAAGCTAAATGAGTCGAGATTGATAATAAAGCTAACAAAAAATGGGGTAAAAAGAGACATTCACAGAAATTAGTGCTTTGCTCAAGGAAATTTACTGCATCAGTGATAAAATTATTAAAGACATCAATAAACCTCTAACAAGAGTTATTTAAGGAAATGAATGAGTGAGTGCAGCATTACTTGACTTATCCGGCTACATTAAATTTTTTATCGGTTTATTTGCATTGGTAAACCCTGTAGGTATTTTGCCTGTGTTTATCAGTATGACTAATTATCAAAGTAATGCAGGGAGAAATAAAACCAATACCATTGCGAATACTTCCGTTGCTATTATTTTATGTACGTCATTATTAATTGGCGATTCAATCTTACAATTATTTGGGATTTCTATTGACTCATTCCGTATTGCAGGGGGGATATTGATTGTCACCATTGCGATGTCGATGATCAGCGGAAAAATTGGTGAAGACAAACAGAATAAACAAGAAAAAACAGAAACTGCGGTTCGCGACAGCATTGGTGTTGTGCCTCTGGCATTACCGTTAATGGCTGGCCCAGGAGCAATAAGTTCTTGTATTGTTTGGTCTTCAAGGTGGCATGGCTGGCAAAATTTCTTGGGTTTAGCCCTAACCAGTATTTTCTTTGCCTTTTGTTGTTGGTTATTATTTCGCTCCGCTTCGTTATTAGTACGTTATTTAGGGCAGACAGGGATCAACGTTGTTACACGTATCATGGGGTTATTATTGATGTCGTTGGGCATCGAATTTATCGTCACAGGGGTTAAAGCACTTTTCCCAGGTTTACTCTAAAACACCTCTTTCCAATGCTGCTGTTATGCATTTTGCTGGCAGCAGCATTGAGAAAAACTATCGCCTTTCGAAAACAGTAATGTGATATCCAATAGCAGGATATGTCGCTATCTAACCTCTTTTGCAATAAACAATCAGCAACAATGAAAGTCACATCTGTAATTAAATATCGCATTTTTTGCCAAATCAGGGATAAAAAGTAAGGAATTGTGAGCTACGTAAATTTATTCACTATTTTAATTGGTGTTTGTTAATGATATGTTTGGAAGTGTGAAGGGGTTCTGTATTGTGTAGTATGATGGACTTTGTGATATTTAATTGAATTTAAAGTATTTAATGGTGATGTAGTAAGTTTATTTTAAAAATGGCATGAAGTTTTTAACTAACAAATGTTAATTAATTGTTTTAATTATTTGTATTCAAAGAGTGCATTCGGCCATGTTTGGCTAGCTAAAAGGTTTAATTAATTACTGCGAAGGTTGCTAATCATGAGGGATAAAATGATAAGAACGGCAATGGGTTTAGGAGCACTGTCATTATTTCTTACAGCATCATCAATGAGTGCCAATATTGTTAAACCTGTACAATCAATTGTGATTAATAATGGTTCAGAAGTGGCCTCCCTTGACCCGCACAAAGTGGAGGGAGTGCCTGAAAGCAATGTTATTTTAAATTTGTTAGAAGGCCTAGTTTATACTGATGTCGATGGCAAAGTGACACCAGGTGTGGCCAAAAACTGGGTAAATGATAATTACATTACTTGGGTTTTTACACTCAGAGATGACGCAACGTGGAGTGATGGAACTCCTGTCACCGCGGAAGATTTTGTCTATAGCTGGCAACGTCTTGCGGATCCAGCAACGGGCTCACCTTATTCAAGTTACCTACAAAACGCTTATATTTTAAACGCGGATGCCATTTTAGCAGGTGAAAAGCCTGTCAATGAACTTGGCGTAAAAGCCTTAGATTCCCATCACTTACAAGTCACGTTAAGCCATCCTGTCCCCTATTTTGTTGATATGTTATCCCATACAGCGATGAAGCCTGTTCATAAACAGACAATTGAAAAACATGGTGATAAATGGACTCAACCCCAAAATTTTGTGGGTAATGGGGCATATTTGCTGGATAAATGGGTGGTTAACGAGCGCATTGTTGTAAAACGTAATCCGTTATATTGGAATAATGCGCAGAGCCAGATAGACCAAGCGACGTTCCTCGCAATTTCTTCTGAAGTTAGTGATATCAACCGCTATCGAAGTGGGGAAACCGATATCAGCAATTCCGCTATTCCGCCCGCGCTTTATCAAAAGATGAAGCAAGAAAAGCCCAATGAGTTATATGTAAGGCCTTATTTGTGTACTTTTTATTATGAAATTAATAATAAACGCCCACCGTTCAATGACCCTCGAGTGAGGGAGGCGATTAAATTAGGGTTAGATAGAGAAACCATTACGAATAAAATCATCAACCAAGGCCAAACAGTGGCGTATGGGTTCACACCAACATTTATTAATAATGGCAATTTTGAGCCACCGCAGTGGGTCAGTTTATCCGCTGAGCAGCGTTATCAACGGGCGAGAGAACTATTGGCTGAAGCGGGTTACACCAAAGAGAATCCCCTGAAATTTTCGTTGTTATACAACACGTCAGACCAAAATAAACAGCAAGCTATTGTTGCCGCTTCTATGTGGCAAAAAAATATTGGTGCGAAGGTTACGCTACAAAATCAGGAATGGAAAACTTCACTGCAAAGCCGTCATGAAGGGCAATACGATGTTGCAAGGGCGACTTGGTGTGCTGATTACAATGAACCAACTGCATTTTTAAATATGATGTTAACGGATAACAGCAATAATACCGGTTTCTATTCAAACGCCACGTTTGACGCATTACTTGCCCAAGCATTAACTGCGCAAGATGAACAAGCGCGTCATCAGATTTATCAACAAGCTGAAGCCTTGTTAGACAAGGACTCTGCGTTAGTTCCTGTCTATTATCGCGTCAGCGCACGTATGGTAAAACCCACCGTTGGTGGATTTAAAGGTAAAGACCCCCTTGATTATACGGATATTAAACGGTTATATATAAGTGAACCTAATAAATAATATCCAAATAATTATAAAAAGTGTTTATCTCTAAGATAAACCTGCATCAACACACAATCATAATAAATATGTATGGGAGTAACCGATAAGATGAGTAAATTAATCAATAAATCGATTATTGCACTTAGCGTTACCGCTGGGTTAGCGATGGGGTCAATAGCAACCAGTTTTGCTGCGACGGTTCCAGCAGGTGTTGAACTTGCGGAAAAGCAAGTGATGGTCAGAAATAATGGTTCAGAGCCACAGTCTTTAGACCCACATAAAATCGAAGGGGTACCTGAGTCAGCTTTAGCAAGGGATCTGTTTGAAGGGATTACGATTGTTGGGCCAGATGGGGAAATTTTACCCGGCTCAGCAACCAGCTGGGAAAACAAAGATTTTACCGAGTGGACGTTTAAAATACGTGATGGGGCAAAATGGTCAAATGGTGACCCTGTCACGGCAGAGGATTTCGTTTATAGTTGGCAACGTTTAGCAGACCCTGATACCGCCTCTCCATATGCAAGCTACCTACAATACGCGCATATCAAAAATGTTGACGATATTATTGCGGGTAAGAAAAAACCGCAAGAACTTGGCGTCAAAGCCCTTGATGACAAAACATTAGTGATTTCGCTCAGTGAGGCCGTTCCTTATATTCCTAAATTATTAGCTCACTCATCCATGTCGCCAGTAAACAAAAAAGTGATTGAAAAGAATGGCGCTAAATGGACTCAACCCCAAAATTTTGTGGGTAATGGAGCTTATAAACTGAAAGATTGGACTGTTAACGAGCGTATTGTGTTAGAGCGCAGTCCAACATATTGGGATAACGCAAACACGATTATTGACCAAGTTACTTTCCTGCCAATTTCGTCTGAAGTTACCGATGTAAACCGCTACCGTAGTGGTGAAATTGATATGACATACAGTAACTTACCTATTGAGCAATTTAAAAGCTTACAGCAAAATATGCCCAATGAGTTACGTGTAAATCCTTATCTGTGCATTTACTACTATGAAATTAATAACGAAAAACCGCCATTTAACGACCCGCGTGTTCGTGAAGCGTTAAAACTGTCGATGGACAGAGACACTATCACCTATAAAGTGAAAGCGCAGGGGGATATCCCCGCTTATGGCTTTACGCCACCCTTTACCAGCGGCATGGAAACTGAGAAGCCAGATTGGTACGCCAATATGACTCAAGAACAGCGTAACGAAAAAGCGAAACAATTGCTGGAAGAGGCGGGTTATAACAAAGCAAATCCATTAAAATTCAACTTACTGTATAACACGTCAGATTTGCATAAACGTATTGCGATTGCCGCATCTTCTATGTGGAAGAAAAATATCGGCGCAGACGTTAAACTCGAAAACCAAGAGTGGAAAACCTTCTTGGATAGCCGACATCAAGGTAATTATGATGTTGCCCGCGCAGGATGGTGCGCAGACTATAACGAACCATCTTCGTTCCTGAATATGCTACTTTCCTACAGTAGTAACAACACTGTTCACTATAAAAATACGGACTTTGACGCTGTGATGAAGAAAACATTACAGGTGAAAACAGACGAAGAACGAGCGGCCTTATATCAACAAGCTGAAAAGTTACTCGATAAAGATTCAGGCATTGTTCCGCTTTACTACTATGTTAACACCCGTTTAGTGAAACCGTACGTTGGTGGTTATAGCGGGAAAGACCCATTAGATAACTTACATACTAAAGATTTGTATATTATCAAACACTAATAACAATGCTCTGGCTCCGAGAGGGGCCAGATATTAGCCTAATGGGCAATAGAAGCAGGAACGAGCAATGCTGAAATTTATTTTGCGTCGGGTGCTTGAGGCAATCCCGACTCTTTTAATTCTCATTACCATCTCATTTTTTATGATGCGCTTAGCGCCGGGTAGTCCGTTTACGGGCGAGCGTAAGCTACCACCTGAGGTGATGGCAAACATTGAAGCCAAATACCATTTAAATGATCCGATGTATAAGCAGTACTTCAACTACCTTATTCAGCTCTCACAAGGCGATTTTGGGCCTTCATTTAAATATAAAGACTATAGTGTCAATGACTTAGTAGCGAAAGCTTTCCCTGTTTCTGCGAAACTGGGGGCTACAGCCTTTGTGGTTGCCGTTTTATTTGGCGTTACGGCAGGGGTCATCGCTGCTCTTAATCAAAATACAAAATGGGATTTTACAGTCATGGGGTTTGCCATGACGGGGGTTGTCATCCCAAGCTTTGTTGTCGCACCGCTTTTGGTGCTGATATTTGCCATTCACTTGAAATGGCTCCCTGGCGGTGGCTGGGACGGTGGTAATTTGAAACACATGATTTTGCCGATGGTGGCATTGTCATTAGCCTATATCGCCAGTATTTCCCGTATCACCCGTGGTTCGATGATAGAAATTATGCATTCAAATTTTATCCGTACTGCACGCGCTAAGGGCTTACCACTGAGAACTATCATTTTACGTCATGCCTTAAAACCTGCGTTGCTCCCAGTGCTTTCCTATATGGGCCCTGCATTTGTGGGAATTATTACGGGTTCAATGGTGATTGAAACTATTTTTGGTTTACCTGGTATTGGTCAATTATTCGTTAATGGCGCACTTAACCGCGATTATTCCTTGGTGTTGAGCTTAACCATTTTGGTTGGGGTATTAACGATAACCTTTAATGCGATTGTCGATGTATTGTATGCCGTCATTGACCCGAAAATTCGCTACTAATTGGAGAAACGCTATGATTTCGAATCAAAAAAATAGTGAAGCTCTGGCGAATTTTTCAGAGCAATTGGATATTGAAGGGCGCAGTTTGTGGCAGGATGCGCGTCGTCGTTTCATGCATAACCGTGCGGCAATTTTCAGTTTATGTGTGTTGTTTTTAATCACATTATTTGTCATTTTTGCACCGATGCTATCACCATTCTTATACGATGATACTGATTGGGAGATGATGTCCATGCCGCCAGATATGGCGACAGGCCATTATTTTGGTACGGATGCCTCTGGTCGTGACTTACTCGTGCGCGTTGCCATTGGTGGGCGTATCTCGTTGATGGTGGGGGTTGCCGCCGCGCTGGTGGCTGTTATCGTGGGGACGCTATATGGCTCATTAGCAGGTTATGTGGGTGGTAAAGTCGACTCAATCATGATGCGTTTATTGGAAATTCTGAATTCATTTCCATTTATGTTCTTCGTTATTTTATTAGTAACCTTATTTGGCACCAATATCTTATTGATTTTCGTCGCAATTGGAATGGTATCTTGGCTGGATATGGCGCGTATTGTGCGTGGGCAAACGCTGGGATTAAAACGTAAAGAATTTATTGAAGCGGCATTAGTTTGTGGTGTCAGCACGCGCCATATTATTTTACGCCATATTGTGCCAAATGTGCTGGGAGTGGTAGTCGTGTATGCATCCCTGTTAGTACCGAGCATGATCTTGTTTGAATCATTTCTCAGCTTCTTAGGTTTGGGCACACAAGAGCCACTCAGTAGTTGGGGGGCTTTGCTCAGTGATGGGGCAAACTCGATGGAAGTGACACCATGGTTATTGTTGATCCCTGCGGGCTTTCTGGTTATCACGTTGTTTTGTTTTAATTTTATCGGCGATGGCTTACGTGATGCCCTCGATCCGAAAGACCGTTAGAGGGAAATGTTATGTCAATAAATTCAACCAAAAGCCCTCTGTTATCAGTTAAAGATTTGAGTGTGACTTTTTCTACGCAAGATGGCGATGTCACTGCAGTTAATAAGCTTAATTTTGATTTACGCGCAGGGGAAACCTTGGGGATTGTTGGGGAGTCAGGGTCAGGGAAATCGCAAACGGCATTTGCTTTGATGGGACTACTGGCAAAAAATGGCCGAATCAATGGTTCCGCGATGTTTAATGGTCGTGAAATTCTGAATCTAAAAGAAAAAGAATTAAATCGGATGCGGGCTGAAGAAATCTCCATGATCTTCCAAGACCCAATGACGTCATTAAATCCCTACTTAAAAATTGGCACGCAGCTATCTGAGGTACTGATGCTCCATAAGGGAATGGGGAAAAGTGACGCTTTCGAGGCATCAGTGAAAATGTTGGATGCCGTTAAAATGCCTGAAGCGCGTAAGCGTATGAATATGTATCCCCATGAATTCTCAGGCGGGATGCGCCAGAGGGTGATGATTGCGATGGCACTATTGTGCCAGCCAAAATTACTGATTGCGGATGAGCCAACAACGGCGTTAGATGTGACGGTACAAGCACAAATCATGACGTTGCTGAATGAATTGAAAGATGAGTTTGATACAGCAATTATTTTGATCACCCATGACTTGGGGGTTGTGGCTGGCGTTTGCGACAAAGTATTGGTCATGTATGCGGGGCGTACTATGGAGTATGGTACTGCCAAAGATATTTTTTATCAGCCATCTCACCCTTATTCTTTGGGGTTATTAGCGGCAGTTCCGCGACTCGATGGGGATGATGAAAGCCTCGCAACAATACCAGGTAACCCACCAAATCTATTAAGGTTACCAAAAGGTTGTCCGTTCTCACCACGTTGCCAATATGCAACACAGCAATGTATAGAAAGCGAACCTGCTTTAGCATCCTTTGCGCAAACCCGCCTGCGTGCCTGCTTCAAGCCTATGGAGGAATTAGTATGACGACTCATGAAAATAGGCCTGTGTTACTGGAAGTTAATGACCTAAAAGTGCATTTTTCTATTAGGGACAAAAAACAGTGGTTTTGGCAACCCGACAAAAGTTTAAAAGCGGTGGATGGCGTCACACTGCGCTTATATGAAGGGGAAACTCTGGGGGTAGTTGGTGAGTCTGGTTGTGGTAAATCCACCTTTGCACGTGCGCTAATAGGTTTAGTTAAAGCGACAGACGGCACCGTTAGCTGGCTAGGTCAAAATTTATTAGGTAAAAGTGATAAAGAGTGGCGCAGTGTACGTAGCGATATCCAAATGATTTTCCAAGACCCATTGGCATCATTAAACCCGCGAATGACCATTGGTGATATTATTGCTGAACCACTAAAAACCTATTACCCGAAAATGCCACAATCGCAAATCACCGAAAAAGTAAAAGCGATGATGATGCGAGTGGGGTTATTACCGAACTTGATTAACCGTTATCCCCATGAGTTTTCTGGTGGGCAGTGTCAGCGAATTGGTATTGCTAGAGCATTGATATTAGAGCCAAAATTGGTTATTTGTGATGAACCTGTTTCAGCTTTGGATGTATCAATTCAGGCGCAAGTGGTGAATTTGCTGCAAGAACTACAGCGTGAAATGAAATTATCGCTGATATTTATAGCTCATGATTTAGCCGTGGTTAAGCACATTTCTGACCGTGTACT
Source organism: Providencia vermicola (assembly GCF_020381325.1). Classification (GTDB taxonomy): domain Bacteria; phylum Pseudomonadota; class Gammaproteobacteria; order Enterobacterales; family Enterobacteriaceae; genus Providencia; species Providencia vermicola. The sequence goes on along the minus strand of NZ_JAGSPI010000003.1, from coordinate 11,526 downwards.
GGTGATGTATTTGGGACATGCCGTGGAATTAGGTACCTATGATGAGGTCTATAATAACCCCTTACACCCGTATACTCGAGCGTTGATGTCAGCGGTTCCCGTGCCAGACCCTGACAAGGAAAAAAATAAAAGCATTGAATTACTGGAGGGGGAGCTGCCATCACCGATTAACCCACCTTCAGGTTGCGTTTTCCGAACTCGCTGCCCATTGGCAGATGAAGAGTGTGCAAAAACACGGCCGTTACTAGAGGGAAGCTTTAAACATGCGGTATCTTGTTTAAAAATCGACCCACTTTAATGTCTTTAAACCTCCATTAACTTAAAAAGCAGAGTCAATTGGCTCTGCTCTTCAGATTGCTGACAAACCGATCAGGCTTAACGGCAGGTTGGATAGGTTATTGAAAATAAACTTATTGATTTTCGGCTGATAACACAAAGCAGAAAAACGACGTTTTTATCCTACTTTGTCAACAACCTCAGGGCTAACAGCCCCTCAGTCGTTATTTTTTCCAGAGAATAGAGTGGAAAGGCTCTGTCGGATGGCGGCTAATTAAGACGCGAGCAAAGATATCGTCGAGTTCGTCATCGGGGTTTTTTGCCAGCCCAATAATCACTTCACTGAACTGTGACAAATTTGCCTCATTCGGCAGAATACCTTGCCAATTATCAGTTAAATCAACGATCTCAGCTGCACCAGATTCTTCAAACTGTAAGGCAAAAATAAGCTGGTCAGCAGGTTCTAGATTATCTATTGCGCCTTCGAGAAAAAGGTCATAAGCCATTTCAATGATATCGTCTTCATCGATTAAATGTATATTGTGTTTCTCAGTCATGACCTTTCCTAATTCATTTACGCTACAACAGTGGGCTAAAGAAATAACAAACACGCTCAACCACGCGGTTCCAGAAGGGGCGTTGTTCCCATTCTTCAATTTCTAAGCGTGTTGAGCGAGCCATGTAATCATACTGAACTAACGTCAGATCGCTACCAAAACTTTTATCATCAATAACGACAGTGATTTCAAAGTTGAGCCATAAGCTACGCATATCAAGGTTAACAGAGCCAACTAAACTGAGTTCGCCATCCACAAGGACACTTTTGGTATGCAATAAGCCATCTTCGAATTGGTAAATTTTTACGCCAGCCTCAAGTAATTCGCTATAAAATGAACGACTAGCCCATCGAACGAGGAAAGAGTCATTTTGCCTTGGCATGATAATGCTCACATCGACACCGCGCATGGCTGCGGTACAGATAGCATGCAGAAGGTCATCACTAGGGACAAAATAGGGCGTTGTCATGATTAACTGTTTGCGAGCAGAAAACATGGCGGTCATCAGCGATTGTTGAATCAGTTCATCAGGGAAGCCAGGACCTGAAGCGATGGTTTGGGTGGTGTGACCATTGGCTTGTTCAAATGGCATAATATTGCTGTCTGGTGGTGGTGGCAAAATACGTTGGCCTGTTTCCATTTCCCAGTCAAACGCATACACAATCCCTAAAGTGGTACTCACTGGGCCTTCCATGCGCACTAAAATATCAATCCATTCACCAACACCTGAGTCTTGTTTAAAATAGCGAGGGTCAACCATATTCATACTTCCAGTGTATGAAATGTAGTTATCGATAATGACAATTTTACGGTGTTGGCGTAAATCCATGCGACGTAAGAAGAAACGCATTAAATTCACTTTTAGTGATTCGACAAACTCAATGCCCGCTGCGCGCATTTTTACAGGATAATCACTGCGGAAAAAGTGCCAACTCCCTGCGGAGTCAACCATGATACGGCATTTTACACCGCGTTTAGCGGCATTTAGCAGAGCCTCCGTTACGCCATCAACCAATCCACCAGGTTGCCAAATGTAGAACACCATCTCGATAGAATGCTGTGCATTATTAATGTCATTAACAATGGCTTTTAATGAATCTTCGCAAGTGGTTAATAGTTGGATACGGTTCCCTTTCACGCCAGCGATGCCCTGACGTTTTTCGATCAGTTGAAAAAGCGGTTCTGCTACCGAACTGTTTTCATTGGCAAAAATATGTTTTGAATGACGTAAGTTTTCGAGCCATGTGGCGACAGAAGGCCACATATGGTGGGCTTTATCAACACGACGTTTCCCTAAATGAAGCTCACCAAAGGCGACATAGGCAATTATCCCAACTAAAGGAAGGATATAAATAATTAACAACCATGTCATTGCAGAGGTCACGGGCCTTCTTTTCACTAAAATGCGGACAGTAATTGCTGCAATAAGTAGCCAGTAAAGGAAAAATAGAAGCCAACTCATAAGGGTATAAACAGTTGCCATAATGGATTAAATGCCTCTCGCTAATAAGGGGAATACCATCAAAAAAAGAAGTTTTACCTGAAAAAACAGTGAGCAATATATTAACTTAATAGAATTTAGCAAAATTTTGCAGTAAAAGCTTTGTGTAATAGATAATTCATGAGGAAATAATAATTTCAAATTGAAATAATAAACATTGAAATTAAATAATTATTATGAGATAGGCCATAAAAGATCTTCTTGGCTCTTTTTTTCAAAGGAATATAATATTTTCTTACCGTATTTTTCATAAAAAAAGGGCAGAAAAATGAGACGCAGTAGGCATGAGGTCGGTCGTTGGAGAATGTTAAGACAAGTGCAACGTCGCCGTCGACGCTGGCTAGAAGGGCATTCAAGACGCAATATGCACATTTATGCTATGCGCAAAATCGACATTTATCGCCGTCGACACTCACTGCTTTTTACTCAATGGGTTGAGTAGGGTTATTAGGGCGCACATTCACATTTTTCACTTTGTATGACAAACCTTATTGAATATGATTGCTATTTGCATTTAAACTAGTGACTATATTCTTTTAGGTCGACAGGTGTAGGGTAGAAATTGCATATGCGTTGGATCCGTTGGAGTTTAATTATCGTCATTTCGTTATCTATTCATGCAGGTCTTGCGATGGCATGGATTTTTAATCAACCTAATTTGGCTAGAGATCCTGAGCCAATGACGATTTCGATGGTTGCTTTTGCTGCCCCTGAACCTGCTTCAGAGCCTGTTCCTGAGGTTGAAACACCTGTCGAACCAGAGCCAGAACCGATTATCGAACCTGAACCGGAACCTGTGGTTGAACCTGCGATTGTTTTGCCGAAGAAAAAACCTGAAGTGAAGAAAAAGCCAAAACCAAAACAGGAAGAAAAGAAAAAAATTAAAGAAGATGTTAAGCCAGTTGAAAAACAACTTGCGATGAATAACATCAAATCAGATGCAACAGCACCGAAAACAAACAATAATCCAGTAACGACCGCCAAAAATACTGGGGCGAGTAATAGCCAGTCTACCGCGAAAAGTGGCCCAAGGGCATTACATAAACAAGCCCCTGTTTACCCAGAACGTGCGCGCCGTTTAGGAAAAGAAGGTTATGTTAAAGTGCGTTATGATATTGATGATGGTGGTCGTGTGACGAATATCGAATTTGTTGAGGTTTCACCGAAAGGTTTGTTTGAGCGGGATGTTAAACGAGCAATGAACCGCTGGACATTCGAAAAACAACCCGCAAAAGGCTATGTTACCGAAATTTACTTCAAACTAGATGGCACGGTTAGCCAAGTGTAATTTACTGATTAAGCTATTAAAAAAGCACCAGAACGGTGCTTTTTTGATTTAAGCGTGAATTAAACGATTATTCGGTGACTTGCTCAGAGCTGGCTAATTGGAAATGCTGTTTTTCTGTTGGTAACTCTCGTGGCGTATTATCATCATTCACGGCTACATAGGTAAATACCGCATCGGTGGCACGGTAACGTTGGCCGACAGGCTCCGTTGCAACCTTTTTCACCCACACTTCAATATTAATGGTAATTGAGCTTTTACCTGTTTTTAAGCAACGTGCGTAGCAACAGACCACATCACCGACTGCGACAGGTTTTTGAAATTTTATGCCATTCACTGCGACGGTAACAACACGGCCGAGTGCGATTTCTTTTGCAAGAATAGCACCGCCAATGTCCATTTGTGACATTAACCAGCCACCAAAAATATCACCATTGGCGTTTGTGTCCGCAGGCATAGCGAGGGTTCGTAAAACCAATTCACCGTTTGGTAATTGCATATTTAACTCTTATTAAAAAGGGAATAAAAACGACTAGTTAGCATTTATAGCAAATTACTGATACTCAAGTAAACTCTAACTACAGACTTATTACTCAAGTATCGCCAATAAAACGTGCTTAGCCAATAAAATCTAATAAATAGAGCAGAACATCGGCGTACTGTGTTTAAATTCGGCTGAAAGTTAGAGTTATGCAAAGAAAACGCTAGAAGTGTTTTTTGTATTTAGTCAATTGATTAGATTGCCTATACTTAAACCATAAACCATTGATAAGTATTTAGGGAGAAAATATGAGACTCATTTTGGCGATATTATTACCGTGGCTGCAATTTTTTACGATAGGGCGTCCATTTGCAGGAATAATTTGTCTAATTTTACAACTGACGTTGATTGGTTGGTTACCCGCTGCTATCTGGTCTGTATATGCATTATCACAATACAGTACGGATAAGAAGATTGAAAAGGCATTTGGACAAAACCGACATTAGTTTAAAAACAAAAAAACCTGCTAATTAGATTAAGCAGGTTTTTTATTATTCAGAAAAATAATTACTCTTCGTGTTTTTCAACCGCATCTTTGGTCATATTTTTAAAAATATATACTACGCTTAACACAGTAAAAATGAGTGTCCCTGCCGTCAGACCGAATACTTTGAAATTGACCCAAATATCTTGCGCCATCCAAAATGCGACATAAATATTTAAAACTGCACAAAAAACAAAGAAGATAGCCCATGCACTATTAAGCTTATTCCAGTAACTATCCGCTAACTTTATTTCTTGGTTACTTCCTAGCATGCGTTGAATTAATGGTTTTTCAGTAAACCACTGGCTGAATAATAACGCGATAGCGAATGCACCATAAATGATGGTGACTTTCCATTTAATGAATGCATCACTGTGGAAAATCAGTGTTAATGCCGCAAAACCCATCACAATAGCACAGGTGATCTTGGCGACTTTTTCAACTTTCTTATAAATAAGATAAGTGGCTAACAATGCCAGTGGCGTAGTGACCATTAAGGCACCACTTGCGTAAAAAATGTCGTATCGCTTATACACGATGAAAAAGATAATCAGAGGGATAAAATCAATAAGTTGTTTCATAACAGTGAATACAGCGCCTCAACGTCAAGATAATAGAGTAGTTTAACCGATATTGGCATTAATTGTTAAAAGTTTGCACCTTTTTACCAATAAACATGCCTTGTTACCAATCATATTTGCACAATTTTACTATTATTTGACTTACTTCTAGATAAACTTTATCAGTTCGGCTATAAATAAGGTTTTAGATAATTTAACTTACTAATTTATAGGTGTTTTTCCTCAATGATAAAGGCTAAGCTATTTGTCTGGATGCCAGGTTTAGAAACGCTGTTTAACTACCAGCTTTCAAACTTAGGTTCTGATGTGAAAGCAGGATTGTCCGTTGCGGCGGTGGCATTACCTGTTGCGATTGCTTATGCCGAATTAATGGGGGTGAACGCTATTGTTGGATTGTATGCCTGTATCCTTCCTATGTTTTTTTATGCGCTGTTTGGGACATCAAAGCAACTGATTATTGGCCCTGATGCCGCGACTTGTGCGGTGATTGCTGCTGCTGTTGCGCCACTTGCAATGGGGGATGAAAATGTTCGCTGGCAGTTAATTATCGTAATGAGCCTTATGACGGGTATTTGGTGTTTGATTGCCGCAAGATTCCGTTTAGGAACTTTTGCTGATTTTCTATCCCGCCCGATATTGCAAGGCTTGTTAAATGGGGTGGCGTTAACCATCGTTGTTAGCCAAATGGGTAAAATTTTTGGTATTACCACATTACCTGCAGGATTTATCGAGCGCCTTATTGCGTTTCCCCAATCAATAACACAAACGCATATACCAACTTTATTGGTTGCGGTAGCAACATTAGCAATCACATTAATTATTAAACGTGTGCGTAGTAAGTGGCCATCATTATTGATTGCAATGGTACTCGCAACGGTCGCTAGTATTGTGTTTAATCTTGAACAGTATGGTATTAGTATTGTCGGGGATTTAGGCGAAGGGTTGCCTTCTATCCCAATGCCAGAATTCCCACCGGGACTGCTACGCGACTTAGTTATTCCTTCAATGAACTTGGCAGTGATCAGCTTTGTCAGTTTTATGATGACTGCGCGTAGTTTCGCCAGTAAAAATGGCTATGCTATTGATGCGGATCAGGAACTACGTGCATTAGGGATAGCCAACATTGCCTCTGCGCTTTCCCAAGGTTTTGCGGTGAGTGCGGCAAGCAGCCGTACTGCAGTTAACGATATGATGGGGGGAAAAACGCAGCTCGTTTCTATTGTTGCGGCATTAACGATTTTAGCCGTATTGTTATTCTCTATGGACTTATTGGAATATATTCCGATGCCAGCCTTGGGAATGGTATTGGTCGTTTCGACGTTCTCGTTAATTAGTTTTCGTAGTATTTTATCCATGCGTAAGCGTAATAGAGAAGCTTTCTTCTTATGTGTCTTTACGTTAGTTGCTGTGCTGCTAGTTGGGCTAATCAGTGGTGTGGGGTTAGCCGTATTATTGGGCTTATTGCAGTTTATCCGAGTAGTATTCAGGCCAACTGATCAGCAACTTGGTGTGGATGAGCAAGGCATGTTGCATTCAATGACATCAGATAATGATATTCAACCTATTGAAGGTGTATTAATTTATCGTTTTAACTCTCCGTTGACTTACTTCAACGTGAATTACTTTAAAGAGCGGTTGAATAAGCATTTAGATAACCAATTAAAGAGACCTGCATGGGTGATCGTCGACGCCGCGGTAAGTTTTACCCATAATGATGTGAGTGTATTTTCAACTCTTAATGATATTGTCACATCTTTGAAAGCGAAAGGTGTCACGTTAGTGTTGGCAGGGCGCCGTACATCAATTAAACGTTGGCTAGAACAAAATAAAATTACACGCTCTGATGATGATTTATTAGTTGTGCCCGATATCTATTTTGCCATTCGTTTAATTCAAAGTAAGCAACAAATTCAAATTAAATGTGTTGAAGACAGAAAAATAGAGGAAGAGAAACGCAATTTAGAAAAAAAGTGTGATAGTGAAGATGCTACAGAGTCATTTACACTAAAAACGGATAATAATTGAGATGTTTCTTGATTAATAGGCCTGAGAATAAAAGGGGGAGCCATTTGGCTCCCTTTCTAAAATCGACATTAAGCTGTTTTATTGACTAGCATATATAAACGGTAGAAATAAATTAAGGCGAAAGCAGCAACGATATTATTCAGAAGGAATGATATACCGTTAAGGACAATGTGGTTCATCTGTAAGCTGCTTAATAACACACTCACCAACATTTGTGCAGCCATCCAAATTAAAACCATTGGCAGGGCAACACGCCAGTTTGCATACGCCATTTTCCAGCTTTTACCCATTGCGCTAAATGGGTTTGTACGCTCATTAATTAAGATTGCTGGAGCTAAAGAAAAACCAATCGCGAGAACAATCCCTGGGAGCACCATAATGGTGATGCCAAGTTGAATGAGAAGTGAGCAAACAACGAGTAACAAAAACATAGAAGGGGCTTTGCCTAATGAAGCACTCAGCGCTTGTGTTGCATTCATGGGTTCCCCACGGGACATCCCTGCAATATAAGATAAAGTGCCACAGATAAGCACTAGGCTACCTAGCGTTACAGAAAGAATTAGCCCAAAGGAAACACGTAGGATGCTGCTTTTGTCTTGCTCTGAAAGGCCTAATATCCAATCTTGTAAACCTGCATTCCCTGACTCAATCATTTGGTTTTGTGCTTGAGCAAGCACACCAATCATTTGTTCATTCGGGATCATCATTGCGTAAATCACTAGGCTCACCGCCGTTGCCAATACAACAATGGTGAAAAGGCCACTCAGTTGATTTTTGAAAAAATTAACGCTGTCACTGATGAGTGAGTTGGCCGAAATGGACATTTAACTGCTCCTATCTACAAACGGGATCAAAATTTTAAGGCAATTGTAACTGAGTATCAGACATAGAGGTAGAGAAAGATAGAAATTTCGGGAAGTTAACGTGAGTATGTAAAGGGAATCATTCTCAATATTTAACTAAATTAATTGAGAAAATTAATTAGAATTACTTAAATTGCATTTTGAATATATGTTTAATGTATAGGATAAATATATAAATTTAATGATCAAGTTTTTATTTTATTCGTTATTTTCCAAAAATTGATTTAAATCAAAATTAAAAAAATAATAGATGGAATAATAAAACTATATTTATTGGATTACCTATAAATTGGTAAAAGATGTGATCTTGATTTGAACATCAATTTATATAATGCGGTATATTTTACTAAAATAAAAACACAGGAATGGGATTGATAATGAAAAAACTCACTGCGCTTGTATTAGCGGCTGCAACTTTAGCTCCAGCTGCTTCTATTGCTCATGAAGCTGGCGATTTTCTATTTCGCGCCGGTACTGCAACTGTAAGACCTAATGTAGGTGGCGACGATGTTAAAATTAACGGACTCGGTAATTTAGGAACTTTCGGTGCAAATAATAATACTCAATTAGGTTTAACCTTTGGGTATATGATCACTGATAATATTGGTGTGGAATTATTAGCAGCAACGCCGTTTGAACATAAAGTAGGTACTGGTCCAACAGGTAATATTGCTACAGTTAAACATTTACCACCAACTTTAATGGCACAATATTATTTTGGTGATAAACAGGATAAACTGCGCCCTTATTTAGGGGCTGGTTTGAACTATACCTTCTTCTTTGACGAAAAATTTAATAACACAGGTAAAACAGCTGGTCTATCAGACCTTGATTTATCAAGCTCTTGGGGTTTTGCAGCACAAGCAGGTATGGACTACATGCTGACAGATAACTGGATGCTGAATACCTCTGTTTGGTGGATGAACATTGAATCTGATGTTAAATTTAAAGCGGGTGATGAAAACTATAAAGTTAAAACACGCTTAGACCCATTTGTATTTATGTTTGGTGTCGGTTACCGTTTCTAATAGTTTTGATAGGATGCAATACAGGTTAATACCTGAATTCTGATGGAATAGAGTGCAGTAGGAAATCCGAGAATATTTATATTCTCGGATTTTTCATTATATAAAGACAGCAAGATTAATTAAACATATCTATAACAATAAAGCGCATGATACTTTACAATTACTCAGTTTTTAAATGTTAAAAATATAGAGTTAACACTTTATTTGTCTATTTTCTTATCTTGATTATTAAAGAGCGAAATAAAGGATAGCGCCATTAGGTGAGGGGAAATATTTACAGGGACATAAAAGCTAAACACATCATTGTGGTATTTAGCTTTTAGTCAGTTGATCTAAGCTGTCACATTACCAAAACCATTGAACATTTAATCCTGCGTTGACGCTATTAGTTTCGTACTCATCGGGTTTATAAAGAGGAGCGCCTAGAAATAAATCATAACTGAAGATATTGACACTTCCACGCATACCAATTGCCGTTCCTAAAAGTTGGTCATCGGAATAAAGGCCAAGAGGATATACACCACCAAATATACGGCCGTAGTCAATCGCGTAATAAGGATAGAAAGAAAAACCTGGAATATAAAAGTTAAACTCATTCCTTAAATAGAAACCTTTATCACCAATAAGTGAAAATTCTTCGTCAAAACCACGTACTGTCCATCGATTACCGAGTGAAAATTGGTCTTGAATCGTTAGTCTGTCCTTGCTGTACTGAACAAAAAGCTGAGGATTGTAACTCATGACAAAATCATCAAAAGAGATAGGGATCATGCCAGACACATCGAGTGTAAAAACTCGGGCCATGTGGCTTGCATCACCATATTTCATGTCCCAGCTCTGTTCCGCACCTAACCAAGGAACGTTACGCTGATAATTGATTGAGGCATCCAGTGTTGAATTATCGATATTTTGTCGGTGATTGACTCCCACTTTAAGGGTGGTTAAATTCCGCTCCTGAGACAATAGTTTAACATCTTCAAGCTTATACTCTGATTTACGTTTTATTAACTGAATCGACGCGGTATCTTTGAATGTTTGCCCCCGTAAAAAAACATTACTGGCAGTGGCATTGTAATATTTGCTGTCGCCATAATATTTATAACTGACAATATCTTTAATCGTTTGTTTATAATCACTTTTGCTAGCATAGATAGAAAAAAGCCAATAATTGTAGGGTACAGCATAGTAAATAGCGGCATTACTTGTACTGTATCGTTCTTGGTTTTTTAGGTTCTTACCTGCTGAAATATACACAGTGTCATTCAAACTGGTTAGGTTATTGCCATAAATGGTCACACCAACTTGGTCTTTACCCGTTTGGCGGCTGCCTGAGTTATTGTAATACCCCCCGACATTAACATGGGGGGATTTTTCTCGTTGAATAGTGATATCTGATGTAGAGAATTCTTTCCCTGGGGATAATTCGATATTGGCTTTGGCACCAGGAATGCGCTCTAAGTTTTCTAAGCCTTGTTCTATATCGCGAATATTCAGAATATCGCCTTCTTTTGCGGGCATAATTGCACCTAGCGTAATATAGGTATCGCTATCTTCAGATAATTTTACATTCGCGACTTTGCCAGGAATTATCTCTAGGGTTAAAATGCCTTCGCTAATATTTTGCTCAGGGATATTGACTCGAGTAGTGACATAACCTGATTTAATAATATTATCTTGTAAACCTTTTGCTAATGTTTCAACCCCTTTAATCCCAATGCAGACTCCTACAACTTGGTTAGCATAAGTTTCAAGAGGGCGCATTGACGGTAATTTAGGTTCAGACACCAAAATTACTTTTTTCATATCAAAACATTGTTCTTCTTTATCAAAGATTAGAATATTGTTAGCGCGTTCTTGTTTTTTCCCTAAAACATCTTTAGCTTCTAATTGTGTTTGTTGCTGGCGAGATTTATCTTGGCTTATTTGATTGTTGATTTGTTGGTCAACGGCCGAAGAGGGAGCCCCTGATACATAAAATGGGAAAGCAAATAGGGTACTGGATAAAAAAATAAAACGAAAATTCATGGCCACCACTTTTATTCTTAAATGAACATTGAAAAAATACTGGAAATATAATTAAGAATATTTTTATGATGAAGGTTTATTCTTTATTATATAAGATTGTTCTTATTGGTAATTGATTTTTTTTTGGTTTTTTTTCATGTATATCCCTATGGGCTTTCACCGAGAAAAATAGTCGTAAGTAAGTTTATAAACTTTTAGATTATGCGTTAAAATGGAATCTAATAAAAATTAATTATATTAATTAAGTTATGAAATAAGTGAAAAGCCATTAGTTCGGTGTATATTATGATAATGATATAAAACTGTCTCTTATACACATCTGACGCTGCCGACAAAACTGTCTCTTATACACATCTGTCT
>NZ_JAGSPI010000002.1 GCF_020381325.1 Providencia vermicola | reverse complement strand
AGATGTGTATAAGAGACAGATATGGGAAGTATCGCATAACTTATTGTAATAAAATGTTTATTTATTTATTATTAACACGTTTAATGTGTAACAGGAAGTAAGGCTGGAAACATTGTGAAATTATTTAATGTTTAAAATTAAGATGTTTCTTATTAAAATAAAAACATGGTTAAATGTTTTTTTTATTATTTATTTCTAGGTTTTGGTCATATTTCATCTTTTGTCATTTTTTTTCACTAATAAGAACCCGTTTTATGAGTATAAAAAACTTTATTATTGAAGGATGGGGTTATTTTGTGGTTTTTTATTAAAAAAAGTCTATTTAAATTGAGATGTGGTTACTTAATTATCCTATATTGGAGTATTCAATGGTTGTGTTTTTTTAATTATTTTATATATTTCACAAGCTTACCCTCTGGATTGTTTATTATCTCTATAATTTGACATAATTAAAATGAGATATAATAATGGCTTCGCATTGATACATTGTTTAATTATCTGGTTTATTAGCGGAGTCTAATGAATTAGGGATAGTTAGCATGTCAATTTTTAATGTTTACTAACCGAACATATTTTAAGAAAAAATTAAAATAATCAGATTAATAATAACTCGTTATTTTAATTTGTGTCGTCTTTTTTATCTAATGGAAATGTATAAAATGAAATTAAATAAACTTGCTTTAGTATTAGGTTTAGGTCTGGCTGTTGTTGCTGGTTCAGCTTCTGCAAACCAAGGTTCTGGTACTGTAACTTTTAAAGGTTCAATCATTGATGCTCCTTGCTCAATCCCACCAGGTTCTGAAGCATTTGAAGTTAAGATGGGTGCTATCGCAACTTCAGCATTAAACGGCGGCGGTAAAAGTGTTGCTCGTCCTTTCAATATTGAGTTAGAACAGTGTGATATCACTACTCTGAAAACTGTACAAACTACATTCACAGGTACGCCAAGTACTTCTGTTAATGGTGGTTTAGCTATCGCTGGTACAGCTAAAAATGCGGGTATCGTTATCACTGACGTTAATGGCGACAAAATTGATTTAGGCGCTAAATCTCCATCTCAAACTCTGTTTACTGGTGCTAACACACTGCGCTTCACTGCATTCTTACAAGGTGATGCAGACGCAACAAACAAACCTGCTGTTCCGGGTGAATTTGATGCAATCGCAACATTTGCTCTGAGCTACCAGTAATTGGTACCGCCCGTACAAGGATGTATGGGCACTAATTTTAATGAATTGAAATTGCTCATTAAGTTGAAATGGAGTCGTTATGAATCACTTTGGCACAATTGTCATGGTGCTTTCAGGAATAATGTTTGCCCCAATAGTTAGTGCTCAAAATCAAATTTCTCGGGCACAAGGTCCATTCGAAGGAACCGTCACAATGGGTGGTTCAATTATCGAAACCCCCTGTGCAATTGATGCAGATAGCCGAGATCAATCAGTAAGCATAACTACTGTGCCTGTTAGTCAAATAATTCATGATAGAGAAAGCCCAGTTCGTAATTTCTCGATACGTCTTATTAATTGTGTTCTAACACCGGTAACGCCTGGAACTCCTAATTGGCAAACTTTCAATATTACATTTGATGGTCCGACAGATGGCCGCAATTTTGATGTTTTCGGTCATGCAAATGGATTGTCAGTAAAAATTTCTGATGCTGATGGAAATGTTGCAATACCTGGTAAGGCGATGCCTGATTTGCCTATCAAAGCAGGTGAAACAACACTTCACTATAACGTGCGTGTTGTGCCTAATAATAAACGTTTAAAGCCAGGAAACTATCAGACCACTATCCGTTTTAAGATGGATTATTACTGAGTTATTACTAAGGGACTATTATGGCTCTGTTATTAAAAAGTAAAAATAAAGTATCTAATAACTCAGTAAGTTATTTTTTAACACCTGTAGCGGCTATGGTGTTCATTGCAATTGCTCATATAAATTTAGCTAATGCGAATAATGATAGTATTGAGTTTAATACCGATGTTTTAGATCTTCAGGATAAAAGCAATATTTCTTTAAATGAGTTCTCTCGTGCTGGCTATGTGATGCCAGGGAAATATCCATTTAAGGTTAATTTAAATAACCGAGACCTCGCTGATAGCTTTGATATTGAGTATATCGCTGATCCTAATGACCCTAGTATCACTACGCCATGTTTGACGGCAAATATTGTCGATAGCATTGCTTTACGAGACGAGTGGAAAAAAAAGGTTCAGTTTGATAGCAAAGGGCAATGTTTAATTCCTGAAAGTATTCCTGGAATGACAATAGTTGGCTCGTTGGCTAAAGAAACTGTCACGTTGACTGTACCACAGGCTTATATTGAGTTTACTTCTGATAATTGGGATCCGCCATCCCGCTGGGACGAAGGTGTACCTGCCTTACTTTTTGACTATAACTTGAATGCTAACATCACAAGACCTGCAGATTCAGCCAATACCCAATCATTAACAGGGAATGGAACAACTGGCTTTAACTTAGGTGCATGGCGCTTTAGAGCAGATTGGCAAGCAAGTTATAATCGCACTAATGGGCAATCTACAGACCGTCGTTGGGATTGGAGCCAATATTACGCTTATCGAGCTGTAAAAGAGCTAAATGCAAAGCTGACAATGGGTGAGCAGTTTTTGCGTTCAGGACTGTTTGATTCATTCCGTTATATGGGGGCAAGTTTGATCTCTGATGAGAGAATGCTGCCGCCAAACTTACGTGGTTACGCACCTGAAGTTACAGGTGTTGCAAGGACAAATGCAAAAGTCATTGTGACTCAGCAAGGGCGAGTGATTTACGAAACCCAAGTCGCACCAGGGCCTTTTCGTATCCAAGATTTAAGTGATGCAGTGAATGGTAAGTTAGATGTACGGGTTGAAGAACAAGATGGCTCAGTACAAGAATTCCAGATGAATACTGCATCAATACCGTATTTGACTCGACCTGGTTCAGTGCTTTTCAAAGTTGCGGGTGGTCGCCCAAATAATATGGATCATAAAACCGAAGGGCAAGGGTTCGTCATGGGCGAATTCAGCTGGGGTATCTCTAACGGTTGGTCATTATTTGGTGGTGGACTTGCAGCAGGTGACTATAACGCATTATCACTTGGTGTTGGTCGAGATTTGCTAGCCTTCGGTGCTATCTCATTCGACGTGACTGAATCACGCGCAAAACTAAAAACGGATAACAAAATTTATACGGGTGCATCGTATCGTTTAAGTTATTCAAAACGTTTCGAAGATTATGATAGCCAAGTGACGTTCGCAGGTTACCGATTCTCTGAGCGTGACTTTATGAGTATGAATCAATACTTAGATCGTCGCTACAGAGGTGTAGAGTTTGATAACAGTAAAGAGTTATACACCATTACGTTTAATAAATACTTTACAACTGCAGATCTGACGGCATATCTGAACTATAACCATGAAACATATTGGAATAAACCAGCAGCAAAACGTTACAACCTTTCCGTTGCTAAATATTTTGATCTTGGTCGTTTTAAAAATATTAACTTAAGTCTCACGGCATTTCGTAACAAATTTGATAATAAAAACAATGATGATGGGTTATACATGAACCTGTCTGTGCCTTGGGCGGATAGAGCGTCCATAAGCTACAACAACATGATCACAAAAGACGGTAACTCACACACTGTCAGCTATTTTGACGCCATTGATGATAAGACAAATTATCGTGTTGGAACAGGCTTGAGTAGTCGTGGTCGTGGAACTATCGATGGCTTCTACACGCGTTATGCTGATTTGGCAACGATGACAGCGAGTACTAGCTATATCAATGGTGATACATCTTCAGCAGCATTCTCATTACAGGGTGGTGCAACTGTAACAGGCCACGGTGCTGCATTACACCGTATCAATACACCAGGTGGAAGCCGAGTCATGGTGAGTACAGAAGGTGTGGGGAACGTGCCTATTCAAGGTTTTGGGCCAAATACAGAAACTAATATGTTCGGTAAAGCTGTCGTTGCGGATATCAGTGACTATTACCGTACCAGTACGCGAATTGATGTGACTAATTTGCCAGACAATGTGGAAGCCGTTCGAACATCTCAGCCAATTACACTGACAGAAGGTGCCGTCGCTTACCGTGAGTTTGAAGTGTTATCAGGGATAAAAACGATGGTTAGGCTTGCGCTTGCAGATGGTAGCTATCCACCATTTGGTGCAACAGTACGAAATGAGAAAAACAGAGAGTTAGGTATCGTCACGGATAATGGCTCTGTGTATATCTCAGGTGTGAACCCAAATGAAGTGTTGGATGTTTATTGGGATGGTAGCGTGCAATGTAAGATTCAGATTCCTGAAAATATTAGCACAGCAGAGTTTAATTCCCTGTTATTACCTTGTACTAACAGCCCGAATGCCAAGCCTGGTTACGTGCCAGCAAAAGCGGTGCCAGTGGGGAAAACAGCGCCAGTTTATAAGCCAGCGCCAATTCAGCAGGGAGTCGCACCTAGTCAGCGTTGGTTATTGAAGCCACCGGATCTCACTCAAATTATCGATTATACCGAGTAAACCGGGTTATTAGAGTTTAAAAAGAGTTGGTATTTATGAATATTAAAAAAATTGCGTTTTTTACGACAACAATTACGTTATCGACCGTGCTGTGTGGCCAAGCATTAGCTGCCATTGCACTGGATAGAACCCGTGTCATTTATAATGGTGCGGATAAGACTATCAGCTTAAATATTAAAAACGAAAACACTGAATTGCCTTATCTTGCGCAAGGTTGGATTGAAGATGAGAATGGTAACAAAATTGAAAGTCCATTAACGGTTTTACCGCCAGTTCAACGCGTAGAAGCAGGTGAAAGTAGCCAAGTTAAGATTCAATCGCTCCCTGATGTATCTGCATTGCCACAAGATAGAGAAAGTGTTTACTACTTTAACTTACGTGAAATTCCACCACGTAGTAAAGAAGCTAACGTATTGCAAATTGCACTGCAGACACGCATTAAGTTGTTTTATCGACCAAAAGCGCTATATGCCACACGTACTGACCTCGAAAACCCATGGCAGGAAAAAATTACGTTAACGCGCAAAGGTGATGCTTATGTCGTCAATAATCCAACGGCTTATTTTGTCACCATTGTGGATGCCAGTTCAAAAGTGGGTGGTGATACGGTTAAACAATTTGAGCCAGTGATGATTTCGCCAAAAAGTAATGGAATGCTAAAAGGCAGTGCAAGTTTAATGGGTGCAAAACCAGTTCTAACGTATATCAATGACTACGGCGGAAGGCCAAAATTAACGTTCGGCTGTGCAGGCACAACATGTAAAGTTGAATCTTCGACGGATAGATAACGGAGAATAATGTATGAAAAGGACTCTCCTGTTTAGCGCTATTATATTCAGCGTCGCGCCTGTGTTTACTAGCAGCGCAGATAGTTGGGATATAGAGGGTTTACATGGAACTTTGACAGTAAATGGCATGATGACAGAAGCAGCTTGTACTATGGATGTGACTAATTCAATGCGCCAAGAAGTGTCTCTAGGGGAGATCCCTTCATCTTCACTCCGTAAGCCTGGTGATAGAGCTGAGCCTGTCTCATTCGAATTAGAATTTAGGCATTGCATTCGCACAGCAAGCCGAATGAGAGACATTCGAACCGATACGCCAATTTGGGATGCGATGCAACCTGTGATAACCGTTTCTTTTGTTGCGGTATCAGATAAACATTTCCCTGAAATGTTGAGTGTTAAAGGTGTCTCTGGTTTGGCATTAGAAGTCACTGATGCGCAAAGAGGCGATATTCGGCTTGGAAGCCAAGGGCGTCCTCAGTTTCTTGACGCTCCACAGGGTACTCTTCAATATTTTGTCACGCCAGTGAGAACCCCCGAAAAACTAACGGAAGGAAGTTTCAGCGCTGTAATGGACTTTAAGGTGGATTATGAGTGATTTAAATAAGCAGAGGTACCTGCTGGCATTCTGCCTTGCTGGAATATTTTCAACGTCAGCTTCATATGCAGGGCTGCCAGACTCACGTATTAGCCCTTCAGCGGGAACAAGGGCAACGATAACTCCTGGTATGGTGACCGTTCCGATTAAAGGCGTTGTTTTAGCACCACCACCTTGCGTCATTAATAACGGTAATATTGTCAAGGTGGACTTTCAAGAAATCATGAGCACGCGGATTGATGGCTCTGCTTATGCTAAGCCTGTTAATTACAATATAAAGTGCGATAAAAGACCTACTGAACAAATGAAAATGACCCTTGTTGGGATCCCAATATCTTTTGATTCGGGGGCAGTTGAAACGGATATTCCTGGCTTAGGTATTGCGTTTCGTTATAACGGAAACAAACTTCGCTTAAATCAAGAAATTAAGTTTGTTTATCCCAATGCACCTCAATTTGAAGCGATACCTGTTCGCGATTTATCGAAAACATTGACACAAGGTGGTGCTTTTCGTGCAGGTGTCACTATCAAACTTGATTATCAATAAGGGGAAGAACAATGCAAAAATTCATAAAAAAACTTCCTCTGGTAATGAGTTTGTTAGTTATACCTACGGGTATGGCTATTGCTGATGACGTGGAATTTACCGGCACTTTATTAATACCACCTCCGTGTACTGTATTTGAAGATAAAGTGGAAGTTATTGATTATAAAGATATTGGCTTACATAAAATTGATGGTACTAACTTCACTAAACCGATTAATTATGCGTTGAAATGTGATGCGAATTTAAAAGGTTGGGATTTGATACTCACTATTAAGGGGACGGCAACTGATTTTGACAAAGCCGCTCTGCAAACCAATATTCAAGACCTTGGCATGCGCATTACACAAAATGGCCTTGGTTTTGAAATTAATAAACCAATGAAAATTGTTTATGGGCAAGCGCCTGTTCTCGCGGTGGTGCCTGTGAAGAAACCAGGTATTACGTTGCCAGAAGGAAGCTTTACCGCAACAGGGACATTGCTCGCGGAGTACCAATAATGAACAAATTAATTCAATGTGCAGTTGCTGGTGCTTTATTTATAAATGTGAATGCGGCTTTTGCTGTACCAGATAACTTAAAAATTATCGGTAACTTAGTGGAAGAACCCTGCACAATTTTACCTGGTGATGAAAATATCCCGATGGATTTTTTTGATACGCCAGAAAAGAATTTTTATGCCTATGGCGAAACGGTACCGAGGGAGTTTGCGATTAAATTAGCAGACTGTGATACCACAATTGGTAAATCTGTTGAGGTGACTTTCTCAGGAACGCCAAACCTCGCATTACCTGGTTTTTTAGCGCTTTCAACAAGCAGTGTGGCATCGGGTTTTGCTGTGGGACTGCAAAATAGTGATAAAACAGCGCTCGATATCGAAAAAAAAGGCGCGAAGATCACACTACAAAATGGGGCTAACCAACTGCGCTTTTATGCCTATTTAAAAGGTGAGCCTGAAGCGATTAAGAACAAGACAATTAAAGTGGGGCCATACAGTGCAGTGGCCACATTTAAATTAGATTATGAATAATAAGGCTGTGAACTAATATGAAAGTTTTCTTATCTCTATTAATTGGTGCAGTCATGTTTTCATCTTCTGCATCGGCATCCATATTCTCCTATATCACGGAGTCAAGGCCAGGGAATAACCCTAATAACGGGGATGCAGATTATAAATATGTTATAGCACGTTGGGATCCTGAATCACCCAGTGTGATGAACCCTTGCTATGGTTGGGCTCAATGTTACCTCACCATTAGCCATAAACATACGGCGAATGGGACGCCTGGTGCGGCAACAGTAAATATTGCTGAAATTTCTAAGTACCGGACGATGAGAGAGGTTCAGAACATCCCTGGAGTGATGACTAAAGCACTGGCTCCTGCAACACAATGGGCTGTACACACAGGTGTTAGGTTACAGAATAACCAAGAGTGTGTGGGATTATTTTATCAAGCGACGACAGGCGTGACAAATAGTGGAGGGTTAATCCCTGGCTCATTATGTGGTATTGCACCTCCACCAATTGGTGCCTGTAAGATCAATAACAGTATCCCAGATATCAACTTTGGTGCAATTAGTGAAGCTGATCTCGCAGGGCAAGCAAAAGAAGTCCCCATCACTGTAACATGTAATCTAGCGATGGATGTGCTGGTTGTCGCAACAGGGGTTAACGTTACAAATGGTCGGGTTAACTTAAAGCCAGATGGTAGTTTATATGCCAACTTATTTTTAGGGGCGAATAACACGCCAGGAGAGGCGGGTTATAAATTTTATGTACCTGCTGGGGGAACAAATACCGTCAACCTGAAAGCCGTATTAGGGACGAATGGTCGTGTTCAACCTGGCACATTTGAAGGCGCGGCAGCCCTTATTCTAACTGTACCTTAATAAATGGTGAAAATATGTATTCAGAAAACGGTAGTGAAAAAATCCATTATATGGTCGGTCAAAGGATCTTAGAGAAACGCAGAGAGCTCGGTTATACGGGTTTTCAACTGGCTCAACTGCTAGGCGTAAGCCAGCAACAAATCTCTCGTTATGAAAGAGGGAAGATCAAAATTGACCTGTTTCATTTATTTAAACTTTCATTTTTGATGGAAACACCAATTGATTGGTTTCTCGAAGATATTAGTTCCCAACTCATTGAAAATGGGCGACTAGATGACATTCATTGATGAGCGTTTAAATTGGTATTAATGATAAATAGGCTGGGATTATAATTTCTGTCATTCGTTATAATTGAGCTGCCAGAATGCAAATGTAGTTGAAGACTCAGCCTATTTATTTTTGCCCTGTATTTAGGGCGTTAATTATCCCTCATTTCAATGATTTCCTTTCTAATATTTCTTTCCTACACTTTATTTTGATTGATATCCATTTATAGAATTGGTGATTTTGTGCGTTCTAACACCTTTTTGGCAAATGCAAATGCAAACTAATATCATTAGCGCTTAATAACGTGTAAGATACCCCCTCTTCGAGACGTTGACATTTTATCGTCAGTACTTTTATAGATGGATGGAGGAAATGAGATGTTTGCAAAATCATTAGTTTCAGGTCTTGCCTTATTATCCGCTTTAGTTTTGGCGGGTTGCGATAACGCAAAAGAAACGCCAGAAACAACCCAAGCGGCAGAGAAACAAACCATTACAATTGAACATGTACAAGGCAAAACTGAAATTCCTCGCCATCCACAAAAAGTGATTGTCATGAATATGGAAACTCTGGACATCATGGATGCATTAGGTGCACCTGTCGCAGGGGTTCCACAAACCAACGTACGTTTTCCTGAATTCTTAACGAAATACAGTGGCTCTGAGTATGTGAATGGCGGAACGCTGTTTGAACCTGCTTATGAAACATTAAGTAACGCAAAACCTGACCTGATTTTAGGTGGTAGTCGTGCTCGTGACGCATATGATAAATTGAGCGGCGTTGCTCCAACGATTTCTTTAGATATCGATAACAAAAACTTTATCGGTAGCTTAACTGAGCGTACTAATGAGCTTGGTGCCCTGTTTGGTAAAGAAGAAGAAGCAAAAAAACTGATTGCTGATTTCAATACCAAAATTGACGGTATTAAAACTAAAGCCCCAACTGCGGGTAAAGCGATGGTGATTTTAGTCAGTGGCGGTAAAATTTCTGCCTATGGCCCAGGTTCACGTTTTGGCTTTATTTTTGATGTGTTAGGTTTCGAGCCGGCGTATGTCTTTGAAGAAAACACGGGTCGTCACGGTAACATCGTCAATGCGGAATTACTGGTAAAATTAAACCCAGACTGGCTGTTTGTGATTGACCGTGATAGCGCGATTGGTAAAGCAGATGCACAACCTGCAGCGGAAGTACTTGATAACGCATTAGTGAGAAAAACAGCAGCATGGGAAAAAGGCCAGATTACATACCTTGACCCAACAGCGGTATACATCTCAGGCGGTATCCAGACCTATTCCAAATTAATGGATGATATCAATAACGCATTAGAGAAGAGCCAAGCAAAATAACCAATGAAAACGCTTTATCTTTTTTGTGGAATTATCGCGTTATTGGTTTTAGCGGTATTAAGCTTGTTTGTAGGAGCGGGTGACGTGTCACCCGTTTCGCTTTTCACCGACCCAGAGATGCAAGACATCTTTTTTATTAGCCGAATTCCCCGAACCGTCTCCCTAATTCTAGCCGGCAGCGCCATGAGTGTTGCAGGGCTTATCATGCAATTACTCACCCAAAACCGCTTCGTTGAGCCCTCGCTTGCGGGTACGACACAGTCTGCAAGTTTAGGCTTACTGGTCGTGATGATCCTGTTCCCAGCGGCAAGTATTATGACCAAAATGGTCGTTGCAAGTGGCTTTGCCCTGATTGGCACGATGCTGTTTATGCTGTTATTACGCCGTGTCATTTTAAAATCAGCGTTGATAGTGCCATTAGTGGGTATCATGTTAGGTGCGGTGATTAGCGCGTTAACTATCTTTACAGCCTATTATTTTGATTTACTTCAGTCCCTTGGGGCATGGATGAGCGGCGACTTTTCTAGCATTATTCAAGGTCGATATGAATTACTTTGGCTGGTGGGTATTCTCACGTTAATCGCCTGCTGGATTGCAGATAGTTTTACTGTTGCGGGTATGGGCCGTGAATTTTCCATTAATGTGGGGCTCAATTATCGTAAAGTCATGACCATCGGCTTATCCATTATCGCGCTGATTAGCGGTGTCGTGGTCGTTGTGGTTGGTGCGTTACCTTTCCTAGGCTTAATTATTCCAAATCTTGTGAGCTTAGTGATGGGGGATAACATTCGCAAAACCATTCCGTGGATATGTATTGCGGGTGGTGGTTTAGTTTTATTGTGCGACATTATTGGGCGTTTGATCCGCTATCCATTTGAAATCCCTGCAAGTGTGATTCTAGGTGTGGTTGGCGCTGTTATTTTCTTATATTTATTGTTGAAGCAACAACGTTATGCAAAAAGTTAACTCCGCAATTGCGTTAGCAAAACCTAAAAAAGGGTTAACGCCACTGCAAAGAATATGGATATTGTTGGCCTTATCGCTGCTATCCATTGTGCTTTATATGACAATCAACTTAGGCAATAACCTTGCGTATATTCTACCGCATCGTGGTTATATTGTGTTGACCATGATTGTTGTGGCGTTTGCAGCGGGGGTATCGACAGTATTGTTCCAAACCATCGCAAATAATAAAATATTGACGCCATCAATCATGGGGCTTGAGGCTTTGTTTGTCTTGTTGCAAACCGTCTTTATTTTTTATACCGACAGCTTCCCTGCTTCATGGTTACTCAATATCGGTAAGTTCCTGTTGGAATCGACTTTGCTTGTACTGTTTTCGGTTCTGCTTTATCGCTGGTTATTTGTCTCTGTGAAAATGAATATCAACTTGGTATTGATGGTCGGTATCATTTTAGGCACGTTATTTCGCAGTGTGGCCACATTACTCCAGCGTCTAATGGATCCCAACGAGTTTTCCATTTTACAAAGCCGCATGTTTGCAACGTTCACGCGAGGTACACCAGAGCTTATCTTCTTTACCTTGCTTATTACTGTTGTCGTTGGCGTTCTCTTGTGGCGGATGCGTT
Source organism: Providencia vermicola (assembly GCF_020381325.1). GTDB lineage: Bacteria > Pseudomonadota > Gammaproteobacteria > Enterobacterales > Enterobacteriaceae > Providencia > Providencia vermicola. The sequence goes on along the minus strand of NZ_JAGSPI010000002.1, from coordinate 452,956 downwards.
ATTGCTTTGATGTCTTGGCATTAGGGCAGGCCAATGCTGTTAATTTAGGGATTAATTATCGCCAACAAGTCACGGTTATTTTACTACTGATTTCCATCTTAGTCGCTATCTCAACCGCCTTGGTTGGGCCTTTAACCTTCTTAGGACTGATGGTGGCAAACCTAGCTTACTTTATCAGTGGGAGTAGCCAGCACCGCTATTTATTACCCGTGTCTTTCTTGTTAGGTGTGATAGCGCTGATTGGCGGGCAACTCGTCCTTGAATACGGCTTAAATATGGCGGGAACCTTGTCCGTTGTTATTGAGTTTGTTGGCGGAATATTCTTTATTTATATGGTGTTAAGAAGGTTTTAGTATGATTGAAATTAGTCAGATATCGAAAAGTTATCAGGATACTAAAGTCTTAGATAACGTCACAACAACCATTAAAAATAGCGGTATCACTTCGATTATTGGGCCCAATGGGGCAGGTAAATCCACCTTACTGTCGATTATAGGCCGTTTGTTAACACCCGATGAAGGCGGTCATGTAAAGGTCAATGAATTAGATGTTTCGACAACGCCAAGTGATAAGTTAGCCAAATGTTTATCCGTCTTGCGCCAAGAAAACCAGTTTGCGAGCCGTTTAACAGTAGAAGAGCTTGTGGGGTTTGGGCGTTATCCCTACACTAAAGGGCGTTTAAACCTTGAAGATAAACAGAAAATTGATGAATCACTATCATTTCTAAATTTATCTGATCTACGTCACCGCTATTTAGATGAGCTTTCTGGTGGGCAACGCCAGCGTGCTTATGTGGCAATGGTTCTGTGTCAAGATACCGAATACGTTCTACTGGATGAGCCCTTAAATAATCTCGACATGAAACACGCAGTGATCATGATGAAGTTATTGCGCCGCGCCGCAGATGAGCTGGGTAAAACGATTATTTTAGTGATCCACGATATCAACTTCGCATCCGTATATTCAGACTACATTGTCGCATTAAGAAATGGCCGTTTGTCTTATCATGGCAAGCCCGAAGATATCATGAAGTCTGATATTATTGAGGATATTTTTGATACGCCAGTTGAGATTAAGCAGGTTGATAAGCAGTTTATCGCCCTCTATTACTAAATTTTCGTCATCCTTCGCGCTGTGGCGGTGTTGGCTTCATTCGGCTACTTGGGTCACATACTTATGTATGCTCCCCAAGCTATCCTCATTTTGCCGCCTAGCCACAACGCGAATGATTTAGAAAATGAAATTTTCGTCCTAATTTAGGCTGTAGCTGCGTTGGCTACGCTTACTAACCCTAGTCACATACTTTTGTATGCGCCCAATTTTCGTCATCCTTCGCGCTGTGGCGGTGTTGGCTTCATTCGGCTACTCGGGTCACATACTTATGTATGCTCCCCAAGCTATCCTCATTTTGCCGCCTAGCCACAATGCGAATGATTTAGAAAATTAAATTTTCGTCCTAATTTAGGTTGTGTTTTGTGTTAAGGGGATAAAAGCCATAAAACTACGACGGTGAAATCTCAATATCGTCATCGGTTGTCAGTAAATCCAATGATTGAATCACTTCTAAGCGTTTAATTCCATCTGCATTGACCACCAAACGCGCTAGCTCATTATAGGTTTTCTTGCTGATGGTGACTCGGCGGCATAGGTAAATATGATAGACCTTTTCGCCAATCATGGCGGGTTCTTCGTCATTCACCGTTAATTCTTCATAGCTAATATCGATGTATTTTAAAAAATCTGAAATATTAAAGCGGGTGATATCCGCTATCGAAGATTGATTTTTTTCGAATACTGCTTGGCGGTTATGCAGCAGAACATCCTTTCGGTAATACAAAATATCTTCCATGCGCTGCACATTGACCAAATTCACCCAGTGGGATTGCTGACGCATTTCACGAATATCGGGGGATAGCATAGACTCACTGATAAACCGAAAAGATTCTTTACAGACCCCAACAGGGGCCTTAACACCTTCACGGTAAATGCGCAGTTGGCGATCAGGGATCCATTTTTGGAACACTCGATACAGTTGTTCTCGGCCAATTTCTTTTAGCCTATCTTTGAAAATATAGCCAATGACCATTGCTAAAAAGAGGTTGGCACTTAAAGCGCCGTATTTTCCCTGCCAAAGGAACGCAATCAGGGTGGCAAAGATCATCGAAATTGCGGCTGCAATACCATAAATAGAGTGCAGCAGCAGGGGTAAACCGCGTTTATGACGAATTTCTAAATAGAGATAGCGATTAATATACTTTTTCAATAAATTGCGTCGATAGGTCACTAACTCAATGTCTGTTTCATCACTTGGAAAACAGTCAGGATAGTTTTTCTTCAAGTAACGCATCTCTTGGTACCAAAAGTGACGTATTTCTTCGCGCAATGGTATCTGTTTATCTGCCAATAAATCACGTAAGTAATTAATGGTGTAGTAAGTCATAAATTCATCGCAATAGGAAAAAGCATTGGAGTGAATGACTTCTTCTATGTTTGTTGCGAGAGGAAGCAATGCACGGTATGCGTTTAGGCATTTCCCTATATCGGCCATGAGATCTGTCAGGTATTCCGCGGTTTGCCGTTGCGGGTTTTGGCTCACCATTTTGACATTAATACGTACTGTTCTTTTGATGGTGAGTGCATAGCGCTTGAGCTTATTCTCATATTCGTCTAGAGAAGGCGGGCTCAACGGGTCACACTGTTCCAACCAACGTCTTAACTCGTTTAACTCCCCATTTTCCTCAGATAAGGTGGAGAGTTTTACCGTAGGTGGGCTAAGGCGAATATAATTTTTGAGGCTACGCTGGAGGTTTGATGCAGTATAAAGGTCTGGATTAACTTGCAATGAGGAAGGCAAGAAGAAAAACGTTTCAACTTGATAGCGGATCTCTTTAGATTTACGTGGAAACAAAACTTTTTGTTTGATTTCAAACTGTTTTTTTCCGTGGATCTTGAGAGATTCTTTAATCATATTACGCCTTTACGGGAACTTTTTATGCTTTTTGACATGTTTATTCGCCATAGAAGCATAACATGGTTTTATTAAAACAATAAAATAGCGCAAATCATAATGACAGTCTGTGAAAGACAATGAAAAAGTATTGCGAGGGAAGGGGGAAGAGAGAAAATATAACGAGGCATATTGCTATGCCCCATTATCGATTCGCTATTCGTTAGAATAACTTATTTTTTCGTAGCAGGACGAACCGCTGTTACTTCAATTTCCACTCTCCAAGCTGGGTTAGCCAGTTTAGCGACTTGGAAAGTTGAACGAGCTGGCAGGTTAGTCACTTTCTCAGACTCATAGAACTTGTTGTAACCAGCCATAAAGCCAGCAAAGTCCATAGTGCCTTGAGTTTCTTCACCACCAACTAAGAATACTTGCATTTTAACAACGTCGTTCATAGTCAAACCCATACCTTCAAGGTTAGCTTGGATTTGTTTTAACACGTTGATAGTTTGTGCTTCGGTATTACCGTAAGACTCTAAAACGCCTTCTTTTGCATCTGCAGAGATTTTAGAAGGAACTTTTCCGCTTAGGAAAATAAGGTTGCCCGCGCTGATTTCTACTGATTCAGAGATAGGGAATCCTTTCACAGGAACGCGTTTAACATCTTCAGCTGCATTTGCACTTGCTACACCTAAAATCAAAGGCAGAGAAAGCAATAAAGTTTTATAGCGCATGTAAACTCCTTAACATTATCAAAGTAAACGGGAACTATCAGTTTCACTTAAGGCCAGCTTTTAGTTTAGCCTAATTCCATTGTCTGATAGATCCCAGTAAAAAAAAACGCGACTTTTTCGCTTATTAGTTAAAACGAGAAAGTTTGTACGGCGTTGGATCGATAAATGGTGTTTCACCCATTAACAATTCAGCCGTTAAGCGACCAGACGCAGGACTTTCAGTCATACCCCAACCTGTTGCGGTATTGATGACTAAACCTGGGTACTGTTCGACTGTTGAAATAATTGGAATTTCATCATCTGTTGGCGCAACGGTACCACCCCAACGTTCAACGACTTTAGACTCTTTAAATACTGGGAATTCTTTTCTCAGTCTTTCCAGAACGCCATCTAAGTGTTCGTTGTTTGGTGTATTGGTTGCAGTACGGAATTCTTCAAATGGTGTTTTCTCATCTAAATTCCAAGATGTCGACATCATGAAGGAGTTAAATAAGTCTTTACCAATAGAGAATTCTAATGGTAATTCTCCGCCGCCTAATACGTGTAGGAATCTTGGGCCTAACAAGAAGCTATCTTTAACGATAGAGCTGGTAAAGATACGTGGTGCAACCGCGTAGGTACCATCTGCTTGTTCACGGAAGTGAATACCGTTAGGTAAGTGGACGTTGCCTTTCGGTGCGCCCGGAACGCCTGAAATACGTTGTTGTGACAGATAAACGTTCAATGTTGGAACATCAACACCTAAGTTACCCATAAACAGGCGAGACCAAATACCACCAGTCAGAACGACGCGAGAGGTTTTGATAGCGCCTTTTTCAGTCACAACATCAGAAATTTTACCGCCCGCTGTTTCAATGCCACGTACTGCACAATTGGTATAGATACGAATACCGATTGATTTTGCGTAGTTCGCCATTGCTGGGGTGACGGTTTCTGGGTCAAGGCTACCTGAGTCTTCTTCAAATCCACCGATTTTCCATGGAGTTTGAGCATCAACCAGGCGATTTGCCAGCTCAGTACCTTCGATCATACGGGTACGTAATGGGGTGTCGAAACCTGGGTTTTCAGAAGCAGCTTTGATCCAAGCTCTTGAAACTTCTAAATCTTCTTCGCTTGAAGGAACTTCAACACGGCCTTGAACACGGTAGCTAGTATCAGCACCGATTTTTTCGTTCATACCGAGCCATTGGATTTTTCCGTAGTGGTGTAAAGGGAAAATCGCTGGGGAGGTTTTATAGCTGATGATTTGGCTATATGCACGACCTGATTGCTCACCGCCGACAACGCCTTTTTCACAAATAACAACATTCAGACCTTTTTCAGCAAGGTTAATGGCTGTCATGATCCCTTGAAGGCCAGCACCGATGATGACTGCATCTGCAGACTCAGGTAATTTGCCTTCAGTGCCAGCAACAGCTGGTACGCGCGATGGTGTAGATTCGAAACGGCCTTCACGACGGATCATCGGAACAACTGTTGCACCCCCTGCTAGAACACCAGCAGCACCAACCCCTAATAATAGCTTTCTTCTCGAGATTTTCATCTATAACCTCAATAACAATCTTGTTTTTTATATAGTAAATAATTTCAAATTGAGATGATGATCTTATCATATATTTTGAAATTGTTAAGTGGGGGTAGCATTTGTTAATAAAAGTCGATGAAATGAATGTGAACGTAAATTGGTGTGCTCAGTGCTGTAAAGGGTTTGTCGGAGATCATTCAAATTTATGTATTGGCTAATTAATGATTTTGAAATGTTAATGTAATTAAAAGTGTACGGGTGTAAAGTTAATTATTGTACTTAAGTTGTGCTTTTTGGTATTAATACAGTGAAAAATTAAAATAATGAATGACAGAACAAAATTCTAAATATAGGTTAAGTCATGTATCTAATCATATATTATAAAAATAATTTTTTAATTAAATACTTGCGCTAATTTCATTCAGTTTTTGGTGAATTAAACGACAGATTTCATTTTCTGAATGGCAATACTCTGGTTTAGTGTATTAACTTTATTTTTTGATTCACTTTTGAATCTATCATTATGAAAAATAATGGTTTTTAAATGAATTTTTAATTGGTGAATGGCCTGGTGTTGATGAGGGTAATAACCCGGAGGATTTAAAATGATTTATTTCACGATGAAAAATAAATAAAACCAACGCGTTGTTTATTTGAGGGAATAATCAGATATATCAGAATATGAAATAGACGAGATAAATATAGTGGGATTAAAAGAACGAATTGTTTAATTAAATATTATTAATAAATCTATTAATTAATAGTATATTTATAAAATTGCCTGTGACAAAAATACAAAAATATTAAGCACCTATCACTTAGATGGAAAATAACCATCTAATAATAGGGTGTATATCATTCAGTTATTTTACTTTATTAGTGGATATACACCGTACTGAGGTTAATTATTAGCGATATATTCATTTCCTGTGGGAATTTGAGCAAAAAAGTTAGCATAATCCTCGGAACGAACTTGTTGGAGGATAATGCCCAGTTCGGCTAAGGGGTTCTCTGACCAATCGCAGCGTATGTCAATATCGGCATATTGGCGGTTACTCCATATTTTTAGCGCGGCAGAACGTATGCCACGATAATCTCCACCTGATTTTGCGCCCGCTTGCATAGCGAGTAATAGCCTATCGGCGAGCTCAAGACTGCTGTTCTTCTGGTAGCACTGGTGTATGGCATCAATGACTTGTTCACCCACTAACATATTCCCCGCTATTGCAACATTTTTTTCTGACAAGCTCCCGCACCAAGGTAAACAAGCTTGCCCAGTCCAATCTGCACTATTGCCAGCATGGTCGATAATAACCCACTGCCGTCGTTCAGGGGCTTCATCTTCGGTTAACAATCTGTTGAGGCATGAACTGGCAAGTAGGCCATGCTGTAAGTGCTCAATGCCCCTTAAACCTGCAATGGGATTTGTCATGGCTTGTGTGGCGATTGCGCCAGCATAACTTGCACCATGCAGGACTAACGCCCCCACTGCAGGGCCGCCAGTTGCCGTTGCAGCACCAATTTTCCCTGTTTGTGGACAACGCGCCACAATTGAAAATGTCATTTTACACCTCATAAATTAGACATCGATCAAATTTATCATTATAAATTGTTGCGTGAAATATAATTTATCATCATAAATAAAGAAAAAGATAAAATAATTAACAAAATTGACACAAATCACATTTCAAATATCACATAGCACGGTTAACACTGGGGAGGTTGTATGAGAATACGTTTAGGTAGGTGGATTGCAGCTGTTTTGCTGCTCTCTTTGTTTTCATTACCGACTCAGGCGTCAAAACATAGTGATGTGCTGCTGTTAGGGCAGGTTGCAGAGCCGCAATCTCTAGACCCTCAAGTGGCAACGGCAGCGAATGACTCACGGATTTTAGTCAATATCTATGAAGGGTTGGTACGCAATGCGGATGGTACGTTGACGCTTGAACCTGCGCTCGCAAAGTCATGGAACGTCAGTGATGATGGGCTAACTTATACTTTCCAGTTACGCGACAATATTCGGTTTCATGATGGTAGCCCATTTAATGCGCAGGCCGTGAAGTTTACATTTGAACGCATGTTGGATAATCAGCACCCTTACTATTTTACTGGGCCATTTCCGCTGTCGTTTTTCTTTTCAGCTATCGACAAGATTGATACCCCCGATGATTTAACTGTGGTTTTCACGTTAAAAGAACCTTTTGCACCTTTTTTGTCGAATTTAGCGACACCCGCAGGGCTAATTGTGTCACCTGCTGCAGTTAAGCAATACGGTAAAGATTTTAGTCGCCACCCAAGTGGTACAGGGCCTTTTAAATTTGATGAGTGGACAGCCAACCAACGAGTGGTTGTGTCAGCCAATGACACTTATTGGGAGGGTAAACCGAACCTAAAATACGTGGTTTTTCGTCCAATCACTGATGCCAATACGCGCGTAGCAGAGATGTTGTCTGGGGGCATCGATGCAATGGTTGAAGTCCCTGCGGATAATGTTCCCCTTTTTGCAAGGGATAGTCGCTTTCGGGTATACGAAGCAACAGGCCCCCATGTGTGGTACAGCATGTTAAATGCTTCATTACCACCGTTTGATGATGTGCGCGTTCGCCAAGCGGTGAACTATGCAGTGAATAAGCAAAATATTGTTAAATATATTCTCCAAGACTCTGCGGATGTCGCGGAAGGCCCGATCCCTTCTGCATTCGATTGGGCATTTGATAAAGAAACCTCAGCATATCCTTATGATCCGAAAAAAGCCCGCGAGCTTATAAAAGAGGCTGGGGCCGAAGGGCAGAAAATTGTTTTTTACGTGACCGAAGGGGGTTCCGGCATGTTAGACCCTATTCCGATGGCAACAGCAATCCAAGCGGATTTAAAAGCGGTCGGGTTATCGGTGGAAATTCAAACTTTTGAATGGAATACCTATCTGTCGAAAGTCAATGCGGGGCTAAAAGAGGCGCATATGGCGGAGATGGCATGGATGACTAATGATCCTGATACATTGCCCTTCTTGACCTTACATTCTGCCTCTTGGCCTGATAAAGGCGGGTTCAATTCAGGTTATTACAGTAATAAACAACTTGATGCATTGCTGGATAAGGCGCGGGTCACCAATAACCTTAACGAGCGTGCTGCACTGTATCAACAAGTGCAAAAAATTGTTCATCAAGATGCACCTTGGTTATTTGTCGCTAACTGGAAGCAAAATGCCGTGGCAAGTGAGCATGTTCAGAACTTCAAATTACAACCGAACTTTAATTTATTACTTAAAAATGTTCGTAAAGACTAATTTTATGGGGAAAAAATGATGTGGTTATACTGTTTAAAGCGCATTTTAGCGACCATTCCCATATTGATTGGTTTGACGCTGATTGTCTTTTTGATCATGGCGATGATCCCTGGTGACCCAGCTCAAGCGCTCCTTGGGCCTTGGGCGACACCTGAGAATGTTGCGCGTGTAAAAGCGGAACTTGGTTTAGATAAACCGTTATACCAGCAGTATTTTATTTGGATGCAGAATTTAATATCGGGGGATTTTGGCCGCTCGTTTGTATTGAACCGCCCCGTCGTTGATGAAGTATTAGAACGCTTTTCGGCGACCTTAGTCCTAGGAGGAAGCGCTTTATTATTGAGCTCCGTGTTGGGCTTATTGGCAGGGATCATTTCTGCTATTCGCCAGTTTAGTTGGAGTGATAGATTCATTACCTTAGCGGTTTTATTAGGGATTTCAATGCCATCCTTCTGGATTGGGTTATTGATGATTATGGTTTTTTCCGTTCAACTGCAATGGTTCCCTGCATCAGGGATGTACGATATTTGGCAAGGTGGTGGCTTAGGGGATTTATTGCATCACCTTGTATTACCTGTGATTACGCTATCACTTGTTGCCACTGGCGTCATTGCCCGATTAACACGAACAGCCATGCTAGAAGTTTTACGCCTCGATTTTATTCGAACCGCGAGAGCCAAAGGGCTCAGTGAGCGTAAAGTCATTTTCCGTCATGCCTTTCGTATGGCACTGGTTTCCGTTATCCCCGTTATTGGGATTCAAGCGGGTTTTGTGTTTGGTGGCGCGGTGTATATCGAAACTGTTTTTCAGTGGCCAGGGCTAGGTGCAATGTTGGTCAAAGCCGTGGCAACCCGAGACTTATTCCTAGTTCAAGGGGGCGTCTTGATTGCAGCGGCGTCTTATGTGTTTATCAATTTGTTTGCTGATGTCCTGCAAGCCATGTTAGATCCGAGGTTGAAATCATGAGCCAAACGACAACACCGATTATTCAACATCGCCATCGACAATCTATTGGCTCGCTATTGCTGGCGAACCGTCTTGCGACGATTGGGTTGGTAATTTTAATGGTCATCATACTACTGGCATTATTGGCGCCTTGGTTACCATTGGATGACCCAGATGAAACCAATCTCGTGAACCGCTTATTACCTATTTTTTCTTCGGGGCATGTTTTAGGTACCGACCATTTGGGGCGTGATATTTTATCGCGTTTATTATGGGGAACCAGAGTATCACTGATGGTGGGGATCTCTGCCACGCTTATTGCCGCCGTTTTTGGGACGTTGATAGGCTTAATTGCAGGTTATGTTGGTCACCGTACAGATACTGTATTGATGCGTTGTATCGATATGCTTATGGCATTCCCTTATATTTTATTGGCACTGGCCATTGTCGCAGTATTAGGGCCTGGCTTATTAAATGCGTTATATGCGATTGCTTTAGTCAATATTCCCTTTTTTGCACGAAATATCCGTGGGTTAACGGTTGGGCTGCGTGATAGAGATTTCATTCAAGCAGCAAGGTTGTCAGGTAAAAATCATTTACAGGTGTTATTAACTGAAGTTTTACCTAATGTACTGCCAATTATCGTGGTCACTATGTCGACGACCATTGGTTGGATGATTTTAGAAACGGCAGGGCTTTCGTTTTTAGGCCTAGGTACACAACCGCCGAATGCTGATCTTGGTTCGATGCTAGGGCAAGGTCGTGCACAAATGTTTGTGGCACCTCATGTCGCTTTAGTGCCTGGTATTATGATTTTCCTAATTGTTATCAGCTTTAACTTATTGGGTGATGGCGTGCGTGATATTCTCGATCCGCGTTTAAAATCAGGGGCTTTACACCGTTCACAGCCAATGACCCAAACAGATCGCGTGAATATCCCAGCTAAAACGGCAGGCAGTCAGGCAGTGCTGGAAGTGAAAGACCTTGCGGTGGCATTTCGCCAAGGCCACCAGCTACGTCCAACTGTCAAAGGGATTAGTTTTACTGTTGGTGCTGGTGAGTGCCTTGGTCTCATAGGGGAAAGTGGTTCGGGTAAGAGCGTGACCGCGCTGTCCATTATGGGGTTGTTGGCTTCGCCTCCTGCGGTGATTACGGCGGGTGGGGTGTATGTGGAGCATGAAGAGATGTTGTCCTTGCCGCTTTCTATTATGCAAAGGCGACGTGGCGCACGGGTGTCGTATATTTTCCAAGACCCACTGACGACACTGCATCCGCAGTTTACGATTGGCGTACAGCTTCAGGAGGCTATCACCGCTCATCAAGCGTTATCCAACCAAGTAGCAAAAGCGAAAGCCATTGAACTCCTTGATAGCGTGGGGATCCCTGATGCAGCTGATAGGTTCAGTGCTTATCCCCATGAGTTATCAGGTGGGCAACGTCAGCGGGTGGGGATTGCCATGGCGCTGGCAAACGACCCCGTGCTTATCATTGCGGATGAACCGACAACGGCGCTGGATGTGACTGTGCAAGCAAGAATTTTAGAATTACTAAATAAACTGCGCCGCGAACGAGGTGTAGCACTGTTGTTTATTACCCATGATTTCGCCGTGATTAACCAAATTTGCGATCGGGTTGCTGTGATGCAGCAAGGGGAAATAGTGGAAACGGGCGTGACTCAAACGGTATTGCAGCACCCGCAACACCCTTACACGCAACGGTTAATTGCCAGTGTTCCAAAATTGGGGGAAGGCCGTCAATTTTTAACGCAAGTGGCAGCGCTTTATCGTAATGAAACCGATGATAAAAGTCTAAACGCAGCGCAGGAGGCACCATGAATACTGTGATTGAAGTGAATCAGCTAGTGAAAACATTTGGGCAGCCTCGTAGCCTATTTCATCCCAAAGGGCGGGAAGTCCATGCTCTGAAAAATATTTCACTGTCATTGTATGAAGGGGAAACATTGGCGGTTGTTGGCGAAAGTGGCTCAGGGAAAAGTACGCTCGCCCGTATTTTAGTGGGACTGGAAAATGCCACCTCAGGGGACATTCAGGTTTTAGGTCAAAGCAAGGCACAGTGGAAAAAGCAAGGTGCTAAGGCCTTTGGACAAGCGATTCAGTACGTTTTTCAAGACCCCGTTGCATCGTTAAATCCACGAAAAACCATTGGGGAAACTTTATCGGTTCCATTGAAATATTTAAAGCACATGACCCCATCACAACGTACTAATCGATTGGTAGAATTGCTTGAAGCCGTCAATATGCCAATGGATTCTCTGGCTTGCTATCCCCATGAGTTTTCAGGTGGGCAGGCTCAACGCTTGGCGATAGCAAGGGCACTTGCTGCTGATGCGCGGGTATTGGTGCTTGATGAGCCCGTAAGTGCTTTGGATGTATCCGTTCAAGCCCAAGTTTTACTGCTTCTGGAAGAGTTAAAAGCGCAATTTTCACTCTCCTATTTATTTATTAGCCATGATTTAGCCGTCGTGGAATCAATCGCTGACAGAGTTGCCGTGCTGTATTTAGGGGATTTGCTTGAGTGCAGTGAAACCCGTCAGCTATTTGCGGCTCCTGAACATGCGTATACTCAAAACCTATTATCGAGTGCGCCACGTATTCGGACCTATTAAAACTTGTTGAGAGCAACTATGAGCATCGATAAGCCATCGGCAATTGAGCCGGTTCGCATTAAACGGACAGATGAAATTGTGAATGCCATTAAAGAAACCATTATGGCGGACAATCTCAGCCCCGGTGATCGGTTACCCCAAGAAAAAGACCTGATTGAGCGCTATAGCGCGAGTAAAAGTACCGTCAGGGAAGCGTTAAAATCCCTTGAAGTTCAAGGACTGATAAAAACAAAAACAGGCCCAGGCGGCGGTGCATTTATCGATTCAATGACGGAATCTCGTGCCATGAGCTTGTTATCTAACTATTTATTTACGCGGGATATTTCCATCAAGGATATCTATACATTGCGAAAATTGTTGGAGCCTGTTGTGGCAGTGAGTGCGATGGAAAAAATCGATAATGCAGGCATTCAAAAACTGTACGAAATCATCGCTATTTACGACCATGAACCTGCTGACGAAGACGAGCGTTGGCAGCAGCGGATGGCGGAGCTGGATTTCCACACGGTTGTCGCGAGCTATTCGGATAACGTGCTTTTAGTATTTATTTGTCATTTCCTTCAGCGGTTACTGAAAGATTTAGCCATCTGTAAAGATATTTATTTGAAACCTGAACCCGTTGATAGACGCCAAGGTATTGAATACCAATACCAATTGATCGAAGCCTTGCGCCGCAAAGATGCACAAAAAGTACAAGCGGTCATGGAAGCGCACATGGATTATGCGGAACACGCCATGTTGGCTCTACAAGCCACCTTACAAGAACGTTTTTTAAGTGAAGATAGGTAATTATCATGATCGACACAGTATATCTAGCGAATGTATTACGCACATTGTTACAAACCCCGAGCCCTGTTGGCATGACCGATAAAGCGGTTGCGCAGACTCACCAATGGCTGACCGAATTGGGCTTCAAGCCACAGTATACGCGTCGTGGGGTGCTGCACATTACATTAGGGTGGGATGAACCCAAACGTGCACTGGCCGCTCACTTGGATACCTTGGGGGCCATGGTCACCCAGTTAAAGTCTAACGGCCGCTTAGCGTTACGTAACACGGGGACATGGGCTGCGCGTTTTGCAGAAGGCGCAAGGGTGACAGTATTTAGTGATAACCATCAGTACCGCGGCACAATTTTGCCTTTAAAAGCGTCAGGGCATCGTTTCAATACAGAGGTTGACACTCAAGTGGCGGATTGGGATAACCTCGAAATCCGCTTAGATGCTCCTTGCTATAACCTTGCTGATCTGCAATCTCACGGTTTGAATGTGGGAGACATTGTTGCGGTAGATGCTCAACCTGAATTCATTGATAACGGTTTTATTGTTTCTCGTCATTTGGATGACAAAGCAGGCTGCGCCGTCATGTTAGCTGCCCTGAAATCGCTGGTGGATGATGGCGTTGTACCCGCGGTTTCTTGCCAAATGATGTTCACGATTTCTGAGGAAGTTGGCATTGGTGGAACCCATGGTTTTGGCTCACAAGTGCAAGAGTTATTGGCGATAGATAACTCAGTCTCAGGGCCCGACCAAGCAACGCGGGATGATTCACTGACGCTAGCGTTTCGCGATAGAACCGGGCCATTTGATTTGGCAATCACCCGTCATTTATTGCAGCTGTGCCAGCAATACGATATTCCCCATGTTCGCGATACGTTCAAACATTACCGTTCAGACAGTGCTGCGGCGATTGATGCTGGGTGGGATATTCGCGCAGCATTAGCGTGTTTTGCACTCGACAGTTCCCATGGTTGGGAAAGAACACACATGGATTCATTGGTGGCATTAGCCACGCTAGTCAGACGTTATATTGAAAGTGATTTAGTGCCACTGCCTGGGCAGTAATGGGGAAATCCCCCTTCACAGTGTTGAAGGGGGGAGAGTGATTAACTCAATTTGGCTTGTGCTAAATATTTTTGCATTTCGTCACTCGGTACCATGCCGCCACCCGTTGCCCAAACAAGGTGAGCGGCATTCGCCATTTGCTGCGCACTAAGGCCTTTAGACTGCTGGTAATCAGTATTCTGTGTGACATGCACGCAGCCTGTCATACCTGCAAGAGCAGAGGGTTCTAGTTTGATGCCTTCTGTTTTGTTGAGTAACCCTAATAAGTTATACATGTCTTGGTCATCAAGGGTGTAGTACCCGTCGATTAACCGCTCCATCGCACGGCCGACAAAGCCAGAGGCTCGCCCTACAGCAAGGCCATCTGCGGCTGTAATATTATCAATACCAATTTCCTGTACAGAAATACCATCGTGTAACCCAGTATGGACGCCCAAAAGCATGCACGGTGAATGCGTCGGTTCTGCGAACAGGCAGTGTACGTCATCACCAAATGCCAGTTTTAACCCAAAGGCAACCCCGCCAGGGCCACCGCCAACACCGCAAGGCAGGTAGACAAACAGTGGGTGGTCTTTATCAACAATAATACCTTGCTCCGCAAATTGTTTTTTCAGACGCAGCCCCGCGACGGCATAACCTAAAAATAGGGTTGTGGAGTTTTCGTCATCAATAAAGAAACAATTTGGATCTTGCTCTGCTTCTTTACGACCTTGTTCAACAGCAATGCTGTAATCTTGTTCATATTCAACGACATTAACGCCATGTGAACGTAATTTGTCTTTTTTCCACTGGCGCGCATCCGCAGACATATGCACGCTGACGCTAAAGCCTAACTTGGCACTCATGATGCCGATAGACATCCCTAAGTTACCCGTTGAGCCTACCGCGATGCTATATTGGCTGAAAAATTGGCGGAATTTATCAGAAAATAGAAATTCATAATTATCATCAATGGATAACAACCCTGCCTCAAGTGCTAGTTTTTCGGCGTGAGTGAGTACTTCATAGATCCCCCCGCGCGCTTTGATAGAGCCAGAAATAGGCAAGTGGCTATCTTTCTTTAATAAAATTTTCCCAGTGATTGGCGTTTGGTAACGCGCTTCGAGCGCGGTTTGCATATTGGCGATTGCAACGACATCAGATTCGATAATCCCTTGAGTAGCTTGTGTTTCTGGGAACGCTTTCATCAAATACGGTGCAAAACGGTTTAAACGCGCTTCGGCATCTTGAACATCGCTAAGGCTGAGCCCCACATAAGGTAAACCCGCTTCTGTGGTGGTGGCGTTAGGGTTGAACCATGCCACGTGTTTTAAATTGATTAAGTCCTGAACTAAAGGGTAGTCAGCAATTAACTTATTCACGTTTATCTGAGTCATAATTACTCTCTTTTAAATCACAAATGAAAGTGCAAAGGTGCCTGCCAGCGCAACAAGGGATGCGATAAGGGTGGCGACACTGTAAAAACGGAATGTTTCAGCCAATGTGGCATTACAATATTGTTTAACCAGCCAGAACAGGGAGTCTGTGACGATAGTACAACCAATCGCACCAGAACCAATGGCTAATGTCATAATTTCTGGGCTGATGTGTGGGTACATTGGCATTAACGGTGCCACAATGGCGGTGGCGCCCATCATAGCAACAGTGGCGGAGCCGACAGCAGCGTGAAGAATAATCGCCACTAGCCATGCGAGCAAAATTGGGTGCATGTCGATACCAGAAAGCACTAACGCAAGGGAATCACTCAGTCCGCTACCTTTTAAAATGCCGTTAAATGCACCACCCGCACCAATAATCAGTAAGATATTGGCGATCGAACTAAAGCTTTCTTCGGTTTTACTGAGCAATACGCTCATGCCCATGTTACGGCGAATACCCAGCATGTAATACGCCACAAACGCGGCAATAAACATGGCGGTAATGGGGTTACCAATAAACTGTAGTAAGGTATATAACTGATTGTCTTTACTCATGTTTAAATCAGCGGCTGTTTTGATTAACATGAGAATTATTGGCAGTAAAACCGTAAATAATGTCGCGCTTAAAGAAGGTAAGTCTTTTTCGTCACGCACCTCGAGGTCAGAAAACGCTTCGGGTACGGTTTTGAACGGTAAACGCTCACCTAAGAATTTCAGGAATAATGGCCCACCGACTAACGAAGCCACTAGCCCCACAGCAAGCCCCGCAACAATCACCGTACCAATATCTGCACCTAATTCATTAGTAACGAACAGCGCCGCAGGGTGTGGTGGCACGATGCAATGCACTGCCATCAGTGCGGTACACAGTGGAATGGCGAGTTTTAATAACGACGTATTGGTTCTTTTGGCAATGGAAAACGCTAGTGGGATCAATAACACTACACCGACTTCAACAAACAGGGTAATACCGCAGATTAAACCAATTAACACCATCGTGACATCGGGGGTTAACCAGCGGCTTTTTTGTAAAGTGACGCCGATGCGTTCCGCTGCCCCCGAGATTTCCATCATTTTTCCGAGGATAGTCCCCAACCCGATAATCGCGGCGAGGAAACCAAGTGTACCGCCAATCCCATTTTCAATGGCATTTACCATTTCTAATGGGTTCATTTTCATGGAGATACCGACAAAGAAGCTGGCGAGTAAAAGGGCTAAAAAAGGGTGAAACTTAAATTTAATAATCGAAACGATGATCAGCAAGATACTAATAACCAAAGTGCCGAGCATCCACATTGTAGAGTCCATATCCTACCCCTAATCATTTTGTTGTTGTGCTTCTATTGGATAATAAATATGCAGGGGTGACAAACGATGAAACTTAACTCTTAGATGAATTAAATTAACTCAATGGCGTGATACTGGTCATAAAAAAGGGGGATTCACCGATTTGCATCATAACAATTCATGTTAAATGCGCTATTCTGGAAAAAAGCAGGACTGACCGAGGAGGTTCGATGTCACCTAATCTTAATCCCTTTGAGCAATCGGGTTTTATTCAATGGCATAAACGGTTGTCGAGCCATCAGCTTTCTCGTTTACATACTTTTGAAGCGGCGGCGCGTCATTGCTCTTTTGCCCTTGCATCACAAGAATTGGCGTTAACGCCTAGTGCAGTGAGTCACCGAATTAATACTCTTGAAGAGGAATTAGGTTTTAAGTTATTTGAGCGCTTTCATCGGCGTATTGAGTTAACCGCCGACGGCGAACGGATTTATTGGGCACTGCGCAAAAACTTGGATGATATCAACCAAGAAATTCTGGATATTAAAAACCAAGAGATTTCAGGGGAATTGACCGTGTATTCACGGCCTTCTATTGCCCAGTGTTGGCTTATCCCTAAAATTGCTGACTTTACCAACCAATACCCGTCAATTCAGCTCAATTTATTAACGGGGAATGATGACGTTAATTTTCGTGGTTATGGTATTGATGTGGCGATTTATTACGATGATATTACGCGGCCTAACTTGTATTGCGAAGATTTAATGCCTGAATCCATTGTACCTGTATGCAGCCCACAATATGCCAAGCAGCATGATTTGATGGACAATATTCATCAACTCAAAAACTGCACTTTGTTGCATGATAGGCAGGCTTGGAGCAGTAACTCCGATTATGATGAATGGAAAGCGTGGAGTGAACACTACCAGTTATCGTTATTTCCTCATCGTCGTAACCTGTGTTTTGACCGCTCAGATTTGGCGATTGTAGCAGCCATGAACCATGCGGGCGTGGCAATGGGACGCAAGCAGTTGGTTGAAAAGCGCATTAAGCGCCAAGAGTTGGTGATGCCTTTTGGTGACATTGCACTCAAGTGTCAACAACGCCACTATTTTGCGATGCTAAATGAAAAACGTAACCCCAAAGCAGATATTTTTATTCAGTGGCTAAAACAGCAAGTTAGATGAATATGGCAAGTAAATTGCTATTAATTCGAGTAAGATAAGGCATTAGCCTTTCTTTTCATCACATGGAAAAAACGCGCGCGATGGCACCAAAAATTCAAAAAGTAGCAACAATCAAAGATGTGGCTGCCAAAGCACAGGCAGGGAAAACCAGTATCTCACGTTATTTAAACGGTGAATTGCATTTGCTGTCGGATAACATGCGCCAACGTATTGAAGCTGCAATCCAAGAACTGAATTATCGCCCAAACCAAATGGCGCGTAGCTTAAAGCATGGCCGTACAGGGTTGATAGGGTTGATTATTGCCGATATCGGAAACCCATTCTCGGTGGAGGTGCTCAAAGGGGTCGAGTCAGAGTCCATCAAGCAAGGCTTTATGACGGTGGTGTGCAATGCAAACAATAGCATTGAGCTGGAATGCCAATTTATTCAGTTATTAAAAGGCTACCGTGTTGATGGGTTAATTATTAATTCAGCGGGGGTGAACGCACAATTTATTGATGTGCTAAACCAAACCACATTGCCTTTTGTTTTACTCGATAGAAAAATCGAGGATTTCCCATGTGATATGGTCGGTTTAGATAACCCTGCATCTGCTGAAATGGCATTTAACCACTTGATAGAACAAGGTTTCGAGGCCATTTGCTTTGTGACCGAACCCATTGAATATAACAGCGCGCGTAAAGAGCGCCTGCAAACTTTCCAACGCTTGCTAAACCAGCAAGGGCAAGTAAAAGGCGAGTTTCACCAAATCACCTTACCAGACCCAGCGCAATTAGATTCCATCGTTGCCAGCTTTTGCGCTTCGCACCGTGGTATGCGTAAAGCGATTGTGGCGGCAAATGGTGTGTTAACCTTGCAGCTTGCCTATGTGATGAACCAACAAGGGTTACGTTGGGGAGCAGATATTGGTTTTCTCAGTTTTGATAACCTCGAATGGGCGGCCTTTGCTGGGCAAGGGATTACCTCTGTTTCACAACCTACAGCGGAAATGGGCCATAAAGCGGTTGAGTGTTTATTAGAAAAGCTGGAAAACCCCGAAAAAGCCCCAACACAATATCTGTTCCATGGTGAGTTAGTGGTGAGGAATTCAACCACATTGTAGGGCAGGATAGAACAAAGAGGGGAGCCCCTCTTTGTGTTATTGATAGAAACTAGCGTGCTTGTATCGCGCTTATATTGGCGCAATTTTCGCTAAGGTCGCCGTTTAGTGCGGCAATGAGGTTATCGACTGCACATTCGACCATTGCATAGCGCGTTTCATGGGTGGCAGAACCGATGTGGGGCAGGGCAACCACATTTGGTAATGTGAGCAGTTTAGAATCTGTTGGTAGTGGTTCCACCTCAAACACATCCAAGCCCGCACCGCGTATCGTCCCATTTTCTAAGGCTGCGATCAGCGCCGCTTCATCAATAATTTTCCCGCGAGAACCATTGATCAAAAACGCACTAGGTTTCATTTTCGCCAGTTCGGTTTTACCGATCAGTTTTTCCGTGGATGGCAACAATGGGACTACCACACAAACAAAGTCAGACTCTTTCAGTAGCGTATCTAAATCACAGCGTCGGGCATTCAGTTTTGTCTCAGCCTCTGCATGTGCATGGTTGCTGTAATAGAGAACTGGCATGCCAAAGCCGGCATTTGCACGCTTTGCCACGGCATAACCAATGCGACCCATACCTAAAATACCGATGGTTTTACCATTCACGTTACTGCCGTAATCACTTTCGCCAATGCTTTTTGTCCATTGACCATTTTTCACCATTTCCGCCATTTCGATAATGCGGCGGGCACTGCAAAGTACTAAGGCAAAAATAGTGTCTGCGGTGGTTTCAGTAAGCACATTGGGGGTGTGCATTAAGGGGATTTTCCGCGCATTCATTGCGTCAATGTCAAACTGGTCAACGCCTACTGAAATGGTTGAAGCTGCTTTTAGGTGTGGCGCAAGGGCCAGCTCTTTTGCTGTAATCGGGTAGCTTGCGCCAATAATACCCTCGGCGGTACTTAATGCTTGCTGGAAACCCGCTCTGTTTTCTTCTGTCATTTCATCAAAAACAGTAACATTAAATTGCTGCTGTAAGCGTGCAAGTTGCGTATCGGGGATCGTTTTATACAAAATAACATTCTTTTTCATGGTTGCCCCTTATTAAGCGTGTTTGGCGATAGCGGAACCGCTGCTCGGTTCTTGGTTGGGTTTCACAATTAGCGTAAAGAACACTGAGGCTAACAATGCCAGACCCATAAACATATAGGAAGCACTTGGGCTACCGGTGGCACCATTGAGGTAACCGACAAACCATGAGCCAAAGAATGACCCCAAGGCCCCCATGCTATTGATCAACGCCATTGCGCCCCCAGCGACGTTTTTCGGTAACATTTCAGGGATAATCGCAAAGAATGGGCCATAAGGTGCGTACATGGCGGCACCCGCAATCACCAGTAATGTATAAGATAACCAGAAATTGGAATTGCCTAGCATGTAAGAACCAAGAAAGCACACTGCGCCGATTAAGAGCATTGGCCAGACAAATAATTTACGGTTATGCATACGGTCTGAAGCCCATGATACCAAAATCATCGCCAATGTGGCGGCAAGATATGGCACCGCAGAGAGCCAGCCAGTTTCTACCATGCCTAAGTTTGATGCACCGCGAATAATCGAGGGTAGCCATAACACAAAGCCATAAACCCCGATGCTCCAGCAGAAATATTGTGCGCACAGCAGCACAACATTACGTGATTTGAACGCCTCGCGGTAATTGCGTACAGGTTTAATATTTTTTTGTTCATCACTGAGGATTTTGTCTAAATCGGCTTTTTCTTGCTGGCTTAACCAATTAACTTGGCTTGGTTTATCACGTGCAGTTCGCCACCAGAAAAATGCCCATAAAACTGCTGGAACACCTTCGATGATAAACATTTCAC
Source organism: Providencia vermicola (assembly GCF_020381325.1). Classification (GTDB taxonomy): domain Bacteria; phylum Pseudomonadota; class Gammaproteobacteria; order Enterobacterales; family Enterobacteriaceae; genus Providencia; species Providencia vermicola. Next base: position 432,236 of record NZ_JAGSPI010000002.1, on the reverse strand, counting down.
GCCAACCAAAAGCTTGGATTAAGTAACCCGATAACACTGACATCCATAACACTGTTACGGGATTGCCTAAAATTAAAAAGGTATTCGCTCGTGAGCGTTCGGATTGAGTGAACCAGTTACTGATGTAGATAAGCATGGCGGGCATGACCGCGGCTTCGACCACACCTAAGCTGAAACGGATAATCACCAACATGGGGATATTGCTGACCATTCCTGTCAAGCTAGCAAACATACCCCATAGGAAAATACAGGCGAAAATCAGTTTTCTGACGCTGCGTTTCTCCGCATAAATAGCGCCAGGGATCTGGAAGAAAAAGTACCCTAAGAAAAACAGGGAGCCAAGCAGAGAGGACATCCCTTTGGTGATACCTAAATCGGCGTTGATCCCTGCAGCGGCGGCAAAGCTGTAGTTAGCGCGGTCGAGATAGGCAAGGCTGTAGGTGATAAACACGATTGGCATAATGCGCCACCAACGTGACATCGCAGGTGCTCTAGTTGTCATAATCTACTCCTTCTTAGCACGCAGCATCTGCGGTAGTTGAGGGGGAAAATGTCATCATTTCTTGCTGTAACTGCGCTTTGGTCGGTAAGCCTTCACTATCACCAATCACTTGGATAGCCCTTGCACCGATAAAGTTTCCTCTTTCGACGGCTTGAGGTAAAGATAACCCTTCAATAAGCGCGCTAATAACCCCAACGGCAAAGCCATCACCAGCGCCAACGGTATCCACTACATTTTTCACTAAGCAAGCAGGGACGATACCTTGTTGGTTATTCGATGTTTTATAGTAAGCACCTTGCTCGCCCGTTTTGATGATTACAGCTTCTACCCCTTGGGAGAGGTAAAAATCAGCGATGGCTTCGGGTTGGTCAAAACCTGTGAGGATTTTTCCCTCTTTTAAACCGGGCAAGACCCAATTGGCATGAAAGGCTAGCTGGTTTAATTGCATTACCATATCACTTTCACTTTTCCATAAAGATGGGCGCAAATTAGGGTCGAAAGATAATGTTTTTCCTGCATTTTGCATCCATTTCGCTGCATAGAGTGATAATTGGTAGCTGGTGGCAGAAAGCGCTGCGGCGACGCCGCTTAAATGTAAGTGGCGTGCAGAGGAAAAATAATCTTCATTGAAATCAGTGAGATCTAAATGACTTGCCGCTGAACCTTTACGGAAATACTCCACTTTGGGATCGGTTCCATTTTCAGCTTTAGACTTGAGTTGAAAGCCCGTTGGGTTATTATCATCGAATTTAACACATTGATGATCAACATGTTCTTTATCTAATGTACTTTGGATAAAGCGGCCAAAAGAGTCATTGCCTAGGCGACTTACCCAACCGCTTTTTAAGCCGATACGGGAAAGGCCTATCGCCACATTCAGTTCTGCCCCCGCAGCACGGCGAACAAAGCTTTCAACTTCATGGAGCTCACCGGTATTTGTCGCCACAAACATCATCATGGCTTCGCCGAGGGTCACAACATCTAATTGATTTTTCATAAATTAAATCTCCTTTAACAGAGAAACATAGTGTTCGGTTACTGCACGTAGGTCATCACCCTCAAGAGGGAATTCAATCCCGCGGGGAACGTCGTTAGGCAGTAAGCTTAAGACGGCTTTCCATAACCCGTCGCTATCATCAAGGGCAACAGCAACGCATTTATTATCTGCACGTAACTGGCTGGCTTTTACGTGGATGTAGGCGACCAAAGGGGCAAAGTGTTGCGCGGCAATGACAGGGTTTTCATCGAGCCAGTGCCAATTGGCCATATCGAATGCCATTTTGATTGGCATATTTTGCGCCACGACATCCTTAAAAAAGTGTTTGAGTGGAGCAATATGACCACCGACTTTTGTTTGGTCATTTTCGATAACTAATTGGGTGGAATAATGTTTGAGTAGGTTAATAACGTCCGTTAAATTGTACTGTTCTGGCAGGTCACCTAACGAGAGTTTAAGGAAGCGGGCATTCAACTTTTTTGCATCGTCGAAATAACGCTGTAGCTTTGTGATTTCAATCGGTGAATGGTGCTGAAATAAGGTATCTGGCACAGAATAGACCGCACTGAGTTGCCTTGCTTGCAGCCCATTAGCAATATCATCAAGCTTATCGTTAGGGAGCAGTAACTCTTGACGGATCTCGACACCATCCGCATTTGCTCCTTGAATAACATCAAATAAAGCCTGTTGACCACCAAGTTGTTTTACGGTTTGTGCGCCGTAGGCGGCGGTGACGACAATAATCTCTTTGCTCATGACTTTCCTCTGCCTTCTTGGAAGGGACAAACCCCATTACCATTGCGAATAACTTATTATGGAATCGGTTCCATTTTGGTTTCTAGCGAGGAAAATGGAAAATCAGAGCTATATCACTAATCCAGACTCGGTAAACGCTGAATTACCGATCTCCATCACAACTCTTAATGTAATGAATGCAAGTAAAAAAATGCCGAATAGGAAGGCAGTTATAACTCAGTAATTATTTGTTTAATAAAGAAATTAAAAGCTGAGTAAAGGCTGTAATAATAAAAACAAGGTATTTTGCCTTCCATTTTAGATATTTTTTATTGGTACTTGTATCCCAATTTCTTAACCTAACGCTTCTAATGAAATATTATTTCAATATATTAATTTAATGATGAAATTTTGGTGCATGCTGTTAGGCAATAGCACAATGGAAAAAATTGTACGAAAAGCCATGCAAAAAATTTTATCGGTTTGCTCCATCAGTATAGAAAAAATAAACGATAAAAATGAAGGATCTGGAGATGAAATTAATCAATACCACTGCACTCTACAGCACGCTGTTACTGACCACAGTTTCATGGGCGCAGGCGAACACCACCGAAAATGCAGGGGTGTATACCAAAGCATGTACGCCTGAACTCATACAAGCAGCAAAATCCAACGCGGATCTATGTTATGGCGTGAATACCAAAACAGATATTCAAATTACCAAAAAAAGTGCGGACAAATACAAGATAAAAGTCGTCATCATCGGGGAAAGTACCAATAAAAACTATATGCACACCTATGGCTACCCATTAGAAAACACGCCATTTCTGTCTTCTGTAAATGGCCGTTTTTTTAACCACTTTATCAGCGCTGCGTCGAATACAGTGCCAACGCTGACTCGTGCATTAGCCAAAAATGATCTCAGCACTATCACTGAGCACCACGAAAAGCCATATTACAACAATAACTCCATTGTTGACCTTGCCAACCAAGCGGGCTATGAAACCTACTATATTGGTAATAACGGTAGTTTTGGGGACGACGAAATTGGCTTTACGAACTACTTTTTAAAAGCCAATTATTTTTTACCTGTAAGGGACAGCAAAGTCGGGTTTGAAAACTTGTTTGTACAAGAGAAATTCACGGTTGACGATAGTGTGAATAAACTCACTAACGACTTCAAAATGTTGCCTGCCTTTAAAGCTGCATTAAATAACCCGTCAGACAAAGAAAAAGTGATTTTTGTGCATATGTGGGGGCCACATCATGATGGCTGGCCAAAAGGCGCATGTGGGCTTATCAAAGAGAACTACAACATCAATCCTGAGCAGTTTGATACAGGGTGGGGTAGTCTGGTGAATTGTTATGTATCAGGGATAAAACTCAGTGATGATTTTATTGGTGATGTGTATAACATTTTGCAAGAAAACAATAAAAATGGTGAAAACCCATTCTCCATCTTGTATTTTGCTGACCATGGGCAAGGTTTAGTGAAAGCGAATAAGCAACACGTTGCGGCTTTGGAGGCAGAATATAAAGGCTTCATTAAAGAGGGCAACTTGTATCTACGCCACGGACAATTGGTGAAAGGGGCGTATCAAATTCCGTTAGTGGTGATGAATTCGGACGATACACAACGGGAATTTCGTGATGAAACGTTAAGTGAGTGGAATTTGTTTGATTACTTTGCGTCTTGGTTAGGGGTTGAAACGAACCTGACATCACCAGCTAAAAGTATTGTCGCGGACACCATCACACCAGAAAAAGATATCGATGTGTTTGTTTTCCCACGAGATGAGTTTGTGAAGTACGATAGCTTGCCGCAGGATACCGTACTTTCTCCTGTAACGGTTAACACAAAAGTTGTTGCGGATTAATTGAACAAAAATAAAGGCAGGGCTTAATATCCGCGCTGCCTTTATGATTTACGTGTATTTAATGACGACTTAATGCATCCGCGACCGCTTTAAAACGCGTGAATTTATCACGTAATTGCTGATGGCCTAGCGCATTAGGTTGGTAAGTAGTGATTTTGGGCGTACTCGCGGCAATCGCTGCATCAAAACCTGAATAATACCCGCTCCCTACCGCAGCACACAATGCCGCAGCTTGGCAGCCTGATTGCTGCACGTTCACAACATCTAGCGGCAAATTACTGGCATCACAGAACATCTGCATCCACAGTGGTGATTGTGTTGGCCCACCCGTGAAACGGATGGATTCAGTGGCATTATCAAGGCCAACAATGCGGTCTTGGTGCAGCAGATGCGAGAACACGATACCTTGGTAAATAGCGTAAACAATGTCAGCGTCGGTATGGTGTGAGCTTAACCCTAATAACCCGCCATGCAGGTTACTGTGGTAGTTCGAACCGTACAGCCATGGAAAGAATAAAATATCGTTTTTCCGTGTTGCCCCTTCGGCAACGCAATGGTTTAGTACGTCATAATCTTGCAACCGTTGGTTGAAGAAATGGCGCGTAAACCACGCCAAATTACTGGCTGACGTTGGGCTCCCCTCATGGACAAAATAGGTGCCTGGAATACAGTATTTGCTCCAAACATACGGGTAGTCTGAGGGAACAATTTCGTCGAAAACACGAGTGGAAATTGTCCATGTCCCTGCAACTGCGCTGAGTTTGTCTTTTTGACTGACACCCGATGCTAATGCTGCGCCAACGACATCAAAGAAGCCGCCAAAGACAGGTGTTCCTTCCACAAGGCCTGATTCTTCAGCTGCTTGGCGAGTAACCGTCCCCGCAAGCTCTGCGGAATTGATAACAGGAGCGAGTTTGTCATTCACCTCATCAATGCCGAAGAGTTGGCAAAGTTTAGGGTCATAACCTGACTGAATTTGGTTAAACAGCTGGCTACCTGAAATATTGGTTTCTTCACACGCGATTTGTCCAGTTAGGCGGTACCGAATATAGTCGTGTACCATCAGAACATGGGCCGTATCACGGTAATTATCAGGCTCATTTTCTTTTAACCAACGCAGTAATGCGACAGGGTGTGAAGCCCACAACTGCTGCAAACTCAGCGGATAAGCGTTGTCTGCTGTGCCATTTTGATGCCATTTATCGACAATGGCTTGGGCGCGTGAGTCTGAGGACACAATCCCTTTGCGGACAGGTTTACCTTGTTTATCTAATAAGTACAGGCCTTTTCCGTGTGAAGAAAAGCTGACGCCAGATATTTGGGATGCATTTAAACGGCTATTTTTGATGGCATCGCGGATAACATGGCAAGAAGCTTGCCATAATTCGTCCATATTGCGTTCGCTGAAACCCGCCTCAGGGCTTTCGGTGGGAAATGGGTGCTCAGCAACGGTAATTTCTTGGCCTTCAGGTGTGTAGATCCCCGCTTTAATGACTGTCCCACCGAGGTCAACACCCATAAAAAATGTGCTCATTTTGGGCTCCTTTACGCGTTGTTCCAACCCGCTTGTTGCATTTTATCTTCCATCCACTGGCGTGCTTTAATAATTTCGACTAGTGGTTCATCCGCTTTTTCCGTCCACATTTCAATTAAGAAAGTACCACGGTAGTTTAGACGTTTTAACAGCTTGAATAAGTTCACAAAGTCGACGCAACCTTCACCAAATGGCACATCGCGAAATTGCCCTTTACAGGTGTCAGTGACAGCATAAGTATCTTTTAAATGAATAGCCGCGACATGTTCAATACCTTTTGTGAATTCTTTTTCTACATCATTACCCCAGGCCGTTAGGTTGCCTACATCAGGGTAAACGCTGAACCAGGGAGAACGAATTTTGTCGGACAATGCTTGCCACTTGCTAATAGAGTTCATAAATGGCGTATCCATGATTTCCACCGCACACATGACTTGGGAAGCGGCCGCGATTTCACTGACCCATTGCATCCCTTTTTCAAAGTTTGCAATGGTTTGGGCATCTTGCTCTTCATAGTAGACATCGTAGCCAGCCAACTGGATAGTGCGGATACCTAAGTCTTGAGCCAGTTTGATGGCTTTTTCCATTAAGGTATATGCCATCAAGCGCGTGGTCTCATCATGGCTACCAAATGGGAAGCGACGATGGCCAGATAAACACATACTTGGGATGCGAACGCCAGTGTCTTGTATAGCTTTAACGAGTGCTAAGCGCTCTGCTTGGCTCCAGTCTAATCGTGCAAGGCGCTCGTCAGTTTCATCCACTGACATTTCAACAAAATCAAATCCCGCGGCTTTGGCTATGGCTAACTTTTCTAACCAGCTGCTGTTTTTCGGTAAAGCTTTTTCGTAAATTCCAATCGGATGTTTGCGCATAATAATCTCCCTGAAAAATTTAACTTTGTGGCGATGCTTTATTGAGTTTTTGATTACGGGTCATCGCACGTTTGGCGCTCCATTTTTCTTTGAAGAATTTGAACGCTAACGCCAAGATTAAGGTGATACCCCAAACTGCAAGGTTAAAGTGTAAGCTGATACCAAGCAGGCTTAAACCTGTTGCAATCACCTGCAAAACCAAGAGTGCACAGAATACACGGCTCACCTTACCAACTCCCCCGAATGGGTTAGTTCCGCCTAATACGATGGCAAGGATGGTGAGTAATAAATAAGAATCACCGTAGCCCATACGCGCAGAATTAAAACGCGCCATCATAATTAGCCCTGCCAATACACACAGTAGGCTCGAAATGGTGTAAATCGCAATCATCACACGGTCAGTTCGAATGCCACTGAACCACGTTGCGTTAATATTGCTGCCGCTCATGTAGATGTTTTTACCCAAGCGGGTACAGCCTAAAAACAGTGCTAATAAAATAGCGGTGATAATAAAGATAATCATAGCAATCGGTACACCCAAGACAGTATCCGCACCGATAGCGCGTACAATCGGAGGCATTCCACTGAGTGCAGCGCCTTTGGTCAGGTATACGCCAATACCGCTGATGATAGTCATTGTCCCTAATGTGACGAGGATAGGGTGGGCACCGATATGGGAAATCATTAGCCCCGTTAGACTACCGATAATCACCGCGATGACGGTTGCTCCTACTAACGCAAGAACGAGCCACATAATTTGTGTGCCAGTACCTGCATCGACGGGGAGGTAGTTGATAAATACCCACGCCATAAACAACCCAGTTAAGTTGGCGGTACTGATAATCGCAAGGTTCAAGCCGCCACTTAACATAGGAACGAACATGGCGAATGTCAGTAAGCCCAACTCAGGGAGCTGGAAGGTAATACTTAAAAAGGTATTTTGAGTGAAAAAGTGCCCTGGCATTGCGATACTGAAGGCTGCGATAGCCAGTACAAAGATTGAAAGCAGTCCGATAACAGAGCCATCAATTTTAAAAAAAGCTTGTTTTTTCATGGTGATATTCCTGTTAAACAAAACCTACGTCCGTCTCTTTGCGTTTCTTATAGTGGGTAATACAAATCGCAATGAGAATAACCATACCGATGACGATATTGACGAAGTAGTTTGAGACACCAATCAGGTTAAGGCCATTTTTCAAGATACCGATGAGGAATACTCCCATCAGCGTACCAATAACGCTTCCACGCCCACCAGATAAGCTAGCGCCACCTAATACGGCCGCTGCGAGCACATCTAACTCACCACCGACAAGGGCACTTGGTACAACCTCGCTCATACGGTAGGTCTGCAACATGCCGCCAATGGCTGCCATTGCACCAAGATAACCGTACGCAAATAGGTAGATAACCCATACCCGAATACCGATACGAGATGCCGATTCTTGACTACCTCCTACAGCATAAAGTTGGCGGCCAATGTGGGTTTTGTTCATTAAAATCCACGTTAAACAGGCGATCCCCAACATGACAACCAGTGGCAAGCCAATTTGGTAATATTCCCCGTCTACCTCAAAAGGTAAGATGGTCACAGGGTCAACCCACCAATCAGGCAGGTCATAAATGCTGTGCCCGTTAGTTAGCCACATCAACATGCCAAATAGCAGTGATTGCATACTGATGGTGATAATGATCGACACCACATTCAGCGAGTAAATTAAAATCGCGTTGATTAAGCCAAAAGTGATCCCGATGATAATCGCCAGCGTGATACTTAATGCAGGGCTGGCAATAAAGCCTTGCAGTAGCCACGTGGCAATGACGTATTGAACGACGGAGGCCACAGCTGCGAAGGAAATATCAATCCCGCCGGTGACCAAGACAACAAATAACCCTAATGCAAAGATACCAGTGACTGCATAGCTTTCACTGAGGTCGAGTAAGTTTTGGATCGTCAGAAATTGTGGGCTCATGGTGGTGAAGAAAATCACCATAATCAGGATGACCCACGTTAACCAACCTTCGACAGATTGGGGGCGAAGTTTTTGCCAATTAGCCATTGATGATTTCCTCCAATTGCTGCTCATTGATGGAATCCGTCACAATCTCTTTAACGATAGAACCTTGTTTCATATGTAGAATTCGGTCACAGTTGTAATAAGCTTCGGAGGCTTCATCGGTAATTAATAAAATGGAAATCCCCACACCTGATAAGCGGTGGATTAGCTTGTAAATACTGTCTTTTGCACCAATATCGACCCCAACGGTGGGGGAATCTAAAATTAACACTTTAGGGCGTGTTAAAATCCATTTCGCCAGTACCACTTTTTGTTGGTTACCGCCTGATAACGTCGAAAGGGCGTTATTGGGGTCAGTGACTTTGATGTCTAAGTCGGCAATCCACTCTTGCACAATCTCTTGGCACTGTTTTTCATCGATTAAATGCAGTGGGGTTTTAAGGCGATCCAGAATCGAAATCACCATATTGTCCGCGATGGATTGTTGCAAAATCGCACCTAATGTCAGGCGGTCTTCAGAGACATAACCAATGCCGTGTTTAATCGCATCGGTATTGTTTTTTAACTTAACTGGCTTGCCTTCAATTTTCATTTCACCGCTATCGGGATGGGTGATCCCAAACAGTGATAAGGCGAGCTCAGTACGGCCAGAACCTAACAAACCACATAAACCCAGTACTTCACCGCGTTTTAAGTTCAGTGAAACATCGCTATATTGCCCCGCACGGCTTACGTTTTTCAGCTCTAACACGGAACGGCGGTCTTCGGCATTATTTGGTGGCTTACGCTCATGGACGATGTCTAAACCCGTCATGAGTTCAGTGATTTTACGGGTAGTGAGGCCTTCTGCTGGCCATGTGCCAATTTTTTGCCCATCACGGATAACCGTAATGCGGTCTGAAATTTCTTTCACTTCTTCCAAACGGTGGCTAACAAATACGACAGTAATCCCTTTATCTTTTAAGTAGTTAACCGTAGATAAAAGCTGGTTTACTTCGGTACGGGTTAAGGAAGCTGTTGGCTCATCCATAATAACCAGACGTGCGTCTGCGACTAATGCACGGCAAATTGCGACCTGCTGGCGCTGGGCGATGGCTAAAAACTGCACAGGCGTGTCTGGATTAATGGTAAAAGCGAGTTCGTTTAAGATCTCTAATGCCTTTTCGCGCAGTTGTTTTTGGCGAAACCAACCAAAATAGCCTTTGAGATTCAGTTCAAATGCAATATTTTCCGCAACGGTTAAGTTTGGAAATAACGATAAATCTTGGTAGATAACTTGCACGCCCAATTCACGGGCTTTGTCTGGGGTAAGACGGTTGTAGCTTTTGCCGTCTATCTCAATTTTGCTACCGTCATCAGGGGCATAGACACCACTAATGGTTTTGATCAGTGTGCTCTTCCCGCACCCATTTGTGCCTGCTAAGCAGTGCACTTCACCTTTGTTGAGCGTCAAATCGATATTGCGTAGCGCGCGGTGGCCGCCAAAGCTTTTGGAAAGGTCGCGCAAGGTAATGAGTGGATCGGATTTGTCAGCTTTTGAGGTGGTTGTCATAAGTACAATTCCTACTGCAAATAAATTGGTGTTGGCTTGTTCTTCATCATTCGAGCTGCCACGCTATGGGTGGCAACTCGAACGATTTAAAAACAGAAAATTTAAAATCTGGGTAAATCTTATTTTTTTGTTTTATATGATATTTTACAGATGGTAATTACAGACCGACTTCAACCAATTTTTTGGTGTTTTCAATATTCAAGTTGACTGGGTTATCGCTTAAAATTGTGTTGCCACTGACTTTAATTTCCCCCATATCCCCGATTGAAACGCCATCTTTGATCGCTTCACCATTCATCATTGCGGTTGCAACTTGGACGAAAACTTGCCCTGCCACTTTTGGATTGGAAATATAACCGCCATCAATTGCACCTTTTTCCAGTAATTTGATGCCTTGGCCTGGAGTAAAGGTACCGAATACGCATGTTTCAGCATTTTTACGGCGTTTATCGATAGCACGACCCGCACCGATAGGGCCTTGTGAACCGAATGACATGATGCCTTTTAAGTCTTTATGTTTGGATAACAGGTCATTGGCGGTACGCATTGAGTCATCAACGGATTCAGCTACGCCGAAACGGTCATCGACCATTTGCATTTTCGGGTAGTTGGCTTTTTGGTAAGCGATAGCTGCATCTGCCCACTCATTTACCAGAGGAACGGTTAAGCTACCAACAAACATGGCGTACTTACCTTCTTCACCCATACAGGCTGCCATATCTCTCATATGGTTAGCACCCATACTTTGGGTGTCGAGTAATTCGAAGTCCCAGTCTGCGTTAGTTTGGTTTGGTGATTCGTGGGTGATCACTTTGATACCCGCTTCTTGTGCTCGTTTTAGTACTGGCTCAAGCACTTTTGCATCGTTTGGCACGACACCGATAACATCTACTTTTTTCGCGATTAAATCTTCGATTGCACGAACTTGTTCCGCAGGATCAGCGGTTGTTGGACCAACTTGGAATGCATTCACTCCGAGTTTTTTACCTTCTTCTGTGATCCCTTGTTCCATCACGTTAAACCAAGGAATACCACCGACTTTCACCACAACACCCATGGTAAAGGGTTTTTGTGCTTTTTGAGATTCAGCCATCGCAACATTTGAAAACAGTGCAACGCTCATTAAACAAGGTAAAACTAGCTTCTTCATGTTCATAGTTGTATTCCTTAGTGTAGATGGATACTAAAATCGGCTATCTCATCAACGTAGGGTCAATGTTATTATCGAATTTAGGTATGCCTATAATTAAGTGCTTAGGAATTATGGGTACATAATATCCCTGCACTTTTTTAATACAGAAAATAAATTAACAATTATTATTTTACTTACATCACGGTTACGGATTTTTTATATTTTAATAAATTATTTATCGCACTCGATAATATTCAAATTCGGAAATTGTGTTTGAAAATTAGTATCATTAAGCTTATTGGTAATTAGCACATTAATATTATCAAATGTACAAACTTGGCTAAACGCATATTTTCCAAGCTTACTATTATCGGCGAGCAAAACAGTATTCTCAGAGACCTGCAACATAATGTTTTTCAGTTTTGAGTTTATTTCGCTACCATCACGAATACCATTTTCAATATTAAAACCTTGGCACGATAAAAATAAGGTTTTAATTTGGAAGCTACGGATAATACTTTCTGCAATTGGGCCATGGAAATCATCATGGCGTTCTGAATATTCACCGCCAATCCCAATAACACGTACTCGGTCACGGCACGCTAACGCTTGGATAATTTTGACAGAATTCGTGACCACGGTGATATCAATGTCAGGGATCTGTCTGGCTAGAAACCAGCAAGTACTGCTGTTATCTAACATAATACAGTCGCCAGGCTGAATAAATTTTAGCGCGGCTTTAGAAATCTTCATTTTCGCATCGGGGTGCTCTTCTGTTCTTTTGCGAAAAGACTCTGCACCATCCACCATTTGACTGAGTTTGACTGAAGATGGCATTACATTGACCATCGGCATTTCTTCTTGGTCAATGGCGACAGCGCCACCGAAGCTACGAATGATGCGATTCTCGCGCTCCAGTACCGTTAAATCACGGCGAATAGTTTCTTGGGAAACTAGACATAACTGAGCTAATTCACGCACTAACGCCGAACCATTTTGAGCAACATGGGAACAAATTAATTTATGGCGTTCGGCTTGTAACATTTTTAGCTCCTATTCTTTCCACGATATTTATTCTGCCTGCGTTACTTTTTTTTTGTCGTGACTGGATTCAAGTAATCCCTTTTTGGAAAAAACAAAGTATTTTAAAGTGATCTATGTTGTCTATATATGAAATATTCATTAGCTAATTACATTTTAAATGTGACTTGAGTCTAGTTATTTGCGTTATCTTTCGGTGTAATCGATGAGAAACAAAAAAAAATGGGCTAACTCAGTCATTTTTCCACAGATGATTTTTGACCAAGTATGACCAATAGTGCCCGAGTATGACTTAATTAGCCTGAATTGTTGCGAGTTTGTAAATGTGACTGCTTTTTAAATCAGCAGAATCTGTTTACCTTAATAGGTAGAGACAGGTTATCAACACACAAAACACACCCAGAGAATAAATTTTTGTTGTTGATATTTAAGAAAATTTTATAGCTAGGGGATCATTATGTTAGAAAAACTCAAACAACAAGTCTTTGAAGCGAACCTTGCTTTACCAAAGCACAACTTAGTGACGTTCACATGGGGGAATGTGAGTGGTGTTGATCGTGACGCAGGGGTAATGGTGATTAAGCCATCTGGCGTGGATTATGAAACCATGCAGGCAGAAGACATGGTCGTCGTTTCATTAGAAACGGGGAAAGTGCTCGAAGGGAAATACCGTCCTTCTTCTGATACAGATACCCATTTGGCACTTTATAATGCATTCCCAGAAATTGGTGGCATTGTACATACTCACTCGCGCCACGCAACCATTTGGGCACAAGCAGGGCAACCATTGAGCGCGTTAGGCACCACACATGCTGACTATTTTTATGGTGAAATTCCGTGTACGCGTTTAATGACTGAAAGCGAAATTGGCGGTGATTATGAAAGGGAAACGGGCAACGTCATCATTGAAACTTTTAAAGAAAAAGGTATTACAGCAAAAGATGTTCCTGCGGTATTAGTCAATAGCCACGGCCCTTTTGCATGGGGAACGAGCCCTGACAACGCCGTGCATAATGCGGTCGTTCTGGAGGAAATTGCCTATATGAATTTATTTACTCGCCAATTACAGCCTGCGATAGGGGCAATGCAGCAAGAATTGTTAGATAAGCATTATTTACGTAAGCACGGCAAAAATGCGTATTATGGTCAAAAGTAAATTTTTAATAATTTATATTCAATAAAATAGTTAATGATGATTTTGAGTATTTAATCATTACCGTTGTTTTTTTAAAATAGCCACAAAGAAAGATTCAGCGTGGCTATTTTGTCATTTTTTGAAAATGAAATCCCCTAGCGTTTAATCAGCTAAATTAATCTATTTTACTTTTCTATTTAAATAAAAATTAATCTAAATAAATAGTTTTTAATTTTTTGATATCGTCATCGGTAAATTTAAGCTCATTTTTAATATAAGCTTCAACTGAGCCTGACATTTCTTCCATTGCATTAAAGACCTCAATAATAAACGCCTCTTTGGTGTCAATTAATGAAAGTAAATAATCCAAAACATTTTGGTCTTGTGTGATCTTTCGATAGCCTGCCATTTTAATTTCATTGCGCGCAAGCCGATTAAAATGGGTCACCATGTAGTCTTGAACAATGGTTTCTTTTGGTACGCCTAACATTGAAAGAATCAACAACGCGCCATAACCTGTTCTGTCTTTGCCGCCTCTACAGTGCTGAATACTCGGGCTATTATGCTCATCAAGCAGCACCTTAACCATTTGGTGGAAAGCAACTTTGGATTTTTCGCTGACAACAAATTGTCGATATTGCTCCAATATTTGCAGTCCATCCCCATTAACCATTTCTTTGGGAATATGGTGGATAACGCTCTCAATCAACGCTTTGTCTTCATTATCTGGTGAGGCTGCAAACTGTGCGGCAAGTTCTGCTGTTTGTGCCGTTGCATCTAAATGATAGGTTTTATCTTCACCAATATGGCAGTTGGGAAATTTATTGATTTCATTCTGGGTTCGATAATCAATAATACTTTTAATACCGAGGTGAGAAATATAGTTTTTTGCCTGCTCACTTAAATTAAACAGGTGATTAGAGCGATATAACATCCCCCATTTGACCTGCTTCCCTTCCGTTGTGGTATAACCCCCAAAGTCACGAAAGTTATTTAACCCTTCAATGGGTAAGGTTCGTTCAGCAAACAGTTGGCACCCACCTTCGGTTTGTAAGATAAAATAAATACGTTGTTTGGCATTAAAAGGGTCGTGCACAGTCAGTGCACTTTCCAGTTTATCGGTAATAAAATTTTCAGGGCGAATTTGCGTATTCGCCTCGTTTGTCCAGTATAGAGCCGCTGGTGAGCTGGGTATTTCGCTGAATTTAATCTCCAGCGTGGACGTGCTAATTCGATTTACTGCGATTTCCATATATTTTCCTTAATCATCCTAAAATTCCAAACATAGAACACACTACGCCGAGAACCATAATGGCAACAATCAATGCAACCGTGTGTTTCCCCTGTAATCGACGGACTAGGAAGAAAATACCGAGTGCAAACAGCAGGGTCAGTAAGTTAGGGATAACTTTGTCAAACATCTCTTGTACTTTGATGGATTGTTCACCCACGGCAATAGTTAGCGGGGTGGAGAGTTTGACGGTGGTCGCTATCAAGGAGCCTAGGACCATCACCCCGACGACGTTCGCTATATTGGTAATACGTTGAATAATATTTGATTTTTTCGATTGCTCGATTAAATCAACCCCTTTGTTATATCCGTAATGAATAAAGAAATATTTGGTACCGATGTTGACGATGTTAAACAGTAGAAACATCAGTATCGGGCCGATAATATTACCTTGAAGTGCAAAGGCCGCACCGATACTTCCGCAGATTGGCAACCACGTAAATTTTAATAAGCTGTCTCCAAGCCCCGCAAAAGGCCCCATAAGGCCAGCCTTCACGGAAACAACGGCCTCTTTTTCTTCTTCAGTGGTTTTTTCTTCTAATGCCGCGGTCACCCCGAGGATCAGTGCCCCTGCGTTTATTTGAGTATTAAAGAATTCAAAGTGGCGTTGCATCGCTTTAATACGTGTTTCTTGGTCAGCCTTTTCATACAGCTTATCGAGTACTGGCACCATGCAATGGGCAAAACCAATGGTTTGCAGCTTTTCGTAGTTATAGGAAAATGACATGGTCTGAATTCGCCAAAACATCCCATTTAACTCTTTTTTCGTGAGTTTTTTCTGTTCAGAAGCCGTATCTGAAACAGTATCGGTAGTGATATCGGTCATAGGTCGTACTCCTCTTCTTCATTTTTCTGGGAGGTTTGAGTTGTTTTTTCCTCTGGTGCTTGGCGCATGCCATTAGCGAACGCCATGTCATACAGGACGGCGAAAGCTAGGGCGATAAAAGTAATTGGAATGATTGGCAGTTTTAAATAGGTGGTGAGCATGAATCCGAGAAGGAAAAAGAACCACATTCTGCCTTTGAGTAACATCAATAACAGGATACAAATACCGACGGCTGGGATCAGTTTAGAAGCCACGCCCATACCCGTTAGGATACTTTCTGGAACGGCATTTAAGATACTGTTCACTAAGTCACTACCGAAGTAGACAGCGATGAAACATGGAATTGCCCGAATGAAAAACCACAATGGTGTTGAAAAATAATGGACTTTCGTTAAACCGCTATAGTTACCATCGAGTATCGATTTACTGGCCCAGACGTTTAAAAAACTAGCAAACGAGCGCCAAATGATCAGTAATTGCTGACATAAAATGGAGACAGGAACGGCGAGAGCAATACCTGCTGCTATCCCACCATTTGAAGCGATACCCAGCGCAACACCAATAATTGAACCTGCAATAATATCAGGTGCAGAATACGCGCCCACATTACCAATACCCATCCACATTAACTCTAATGTAGCACTGATAGCTAACCCTTGAACCATATCGCCCATAATAATACCAGCGACAGTACCCGTTAACAGTGGGCGTCGGAGCATTTGTGGACCAACATCATCCAGCGAACAAATCCCCGCCCAAATTGCGATTAAAATGGCCTCAACCAACATAATAGGCTCCTTGCTTATTAGTCAAAATAAGCATAATTAAATGAATTAATTGAGTAATGTTTTCAATTCAACAATCGGGTCTTTTGGCACCATCTGAATTTCAACGGCCACGTTATTGTTGATTAATGACTTAAAGGCTTGTTCTTCTTCAGGTGTCACTGCAACGGCGCGGGATAAATTGCGACGTCCTTCTTGCATTCTCATTCCGCCCACATTGAGTTTTTCAAGTTTTAAGCCATTCTCAACCAGCTTGTTTACATCGACGCTATTGGTGAAAAGCAGCATGGTGCGGCGTTTGATTTCAGCTTTTTTTAATACCTCGATAAATTTATCCACACCAAAAACGACCACTTTCAAATCAGGTGGTGCAGCCATGGTGAGAACAGATTGCTGTACGCTATCATTGGCAACTTTGTCATTCACGATAATGACTTGTTCAATATCGAAGTTTTTTACCCACGTGGTAATCACTTGTCCGTGGATCAGTCGGTCATCTATTCGAGCAACATTAATTGGCATGGTTTACTCCTAAAGTTCGGTTTCATCTTGAATTACAGGTTTAAGTTGTTCACTTACATTAATGCAGCTGTCTGGGAACACGTCAGTGATAACTTGATGAATTTCATGTAAAGGCAAATCACGATTACTTAAAATCTCAAGGAAAGTAGGGACGTTGATCCCGCAATACAGCGCAACATCATTTTGAGTTAACACCAGTTCGCTGGCTAAGTTGCACGGTGAACCACCGAGCAGGTCAACTAAAATGAGAACACCATTGCCTTGGTTGATTCGCTGATAGGTATCGAATAATTGCTTTTTGACCTCATTAATATTGCTTTCTCTTTGGATAGATATCACGCTGACATCTTCCTGAGTGCCAATTAGCATTTCTGCGCACTCCAGTAACCCTTGTGCAAAAGGGCCGTGACTTGCCAGTATGATGGGTAGTTGAGAGCTCATTTTTTCCCCTTTATATCTTGCTTTTTATTTTAGTAATAAAATTACTTTTATATATTTATTTTTAAGTAACAATATCACAAAAAAGAGGAATGAAAAGGATCAGCCAGCAAGAAAGGGTCAGTTTTGTGAGCGAGATCGAAGTGGCCACACTGTGCCACCCCGATAAGATAAAGAAGAGAAATGAAAATTAATTATTGCTATTTAAGCGGGAGAAACGCTCTGCACGGGTGCTAATTTGCTTTTGGATACGCTCATCATATTGATTAATAAATAGGTTAGTAATCAACATATTAATAACAGTTAGCTGTGAAATTTTTGAGCGAATAGGGATAATCCGTGAGATATTTTCGGTTGATGTGGTATGCAAAATAGTTTCTGCCAAAGAAGAGACTGAGCTTTGCCCCATCTTAGTTATGGCGATAGTTGGCACCTGTAATTCACGGGCTAATGTGAGTAACTTAATGCACTCATGGTTTTCACCTGAATGGGAAATCACAATCACCAAGTCATTTTTATCTAATGTGTTCACGATACTAAATTGAATGCTGTAGTCGAGGTGGCAGTTAACGTCTTTTTTAATCTTAATTAGTTGATATTCAAACTCTTTTGCAACTAATCCACTGCTACCTGCACCGTAAATAACTATTTTTTTACTTTTGCTAATCAGCGCATTAGCCTGCGCAAAAGCATTAAGATTCACTAAAGCACAGGTTTCTTCTATCGATGACTTTTCGATTTGGCTGACTTTAAAATTCACGGTTTCCATTGAATCATTAATATCAATATCTTCTTGTAGCAGCGTGCCGTATGACTTGTTGTTTATCGATGAAATTAAATCAATTTTTAGCTCGCTAAAGCCTTGGTAACCAAGCTTATGACACAGGCGCAAAATAGTGGTGGTACTGACTTTATTTTCTTGTGCCAAAGATTGAATGCTAATACTTTGCATGTTTTTTTTATTAGCAATAATGTATTCAGCGACCTGCTTTTCCTTGGTTGATAGGCTGTCCCTGGCTTCCCTAAGTTTTAGATCTATCATCGTTCACCTTGCTAATAAATTGAAAATCGTTATCTCAGCGTGATCCTACCATATCTTAAAAATAGCGAAATGATGACTTTTCTTTATTGTGCGCAAGTGAATAACAATGGGTGATAATTTGCATTTAGGAGAAAAATAATGAAAGAGTCCCTATTGTTTCACAACAGCAAAACAATAGGGATGAACTTGATATTAAAGAGTGACACCCATTTTGAAAATGGCTAATTCACGAAAATCGTTGATTTCATTTTTGGTTTGTTCGCCATTGACGATTTTTACTACATGCTGAATAAAATCAGCCAGCAATTGCTCCATGGATTTACCGTTTAGCAGTGCGCCTGCGTTAAAGTCAATCCAGTGGGGTTTTTTCGTCGCTAACTCATTGTTTGTCGCAATCTTTAACGTTGGTACGAAACCGCCATACGGCGTTCCACGACCTGTGGTGAATAACACCATATGGCAGCCTGCAGCACCCAATGCACTGGTTGCAATGGCATCGTTACCGGGTGCGCTCAATAAGTTAAATCCTGGTGTTGTCAGGCGTTCACCGTATTTTAAGACATCCATGACTTGGCTGGTTCCCGCTTTTTGCGTGCAGCCAAGGGATTTTTCTTCAAGGGTTGAAATACCACCTGCTTTATTACCGGGTGATGGATTTTCGTAAATAGGTTGGTCATGGGCAATAAAGTACTGTTTGAAATCGTTGATCATTTCGACTGTTTTTTCGAAGGTTTTCTCGTCATGGCAGTGGTTCATTAAAATTTGTTCTGCGCCAAACATTTCAGGGACTTCCGTCAATACAGTTGTCCCATTATGGCTCACTAAAAAGTCAGAAAAACAGCCTAATAGTGGGTTTGCAGTGATCCCCGATAACCCATCGGAGCCGCCACATTCGAGGCCAAATTTGACTTCACTGAGTTTGCCTGCAACACGTTTATCTTGCCTAACAATTTGATATAACTCATTAAGATGCTCGACGCCTGCTTCGATTTCATCTTCTAGTTGCTGGCAGACCATAAACTGAACACGTTCCGAGTCAAACTCTCCGAGGGTCTCCTTAAAGGCCGCAACTTGGTTATTTTCGCAGCCTAATCCAATCACTAATACGCCCCCTGCATTAGGGTGCTTGACCATATCTTGTAAAATTGTTCGGGTGGTTAAGTGGTCATCCCCCAATTGGGAACAACCTAATGTGTGGTTATATAAATACACGCCATCAATATCATCAGCGTTGCTATTTTGTTTTTGGAATCGTTCGATCATTTTTCGGG
Organism: Providencia vermicola; assembly: GCF_020381325.1. GTDB lineage: Bacteria > Pseudomonadota > Gammaproteobacteria > Enterobacterales > Enterobacteriaceae > Providencia > Providencia vermicola. The sequence continues at coordinate 412,666 of NZ_JAGSPI010000002.1, read as the reverse complement.
CTAAGGCGTTGACGCAGCCTACGGTTGGGATCACCCAGATCTCATTACGAATTGCCACATCGCCATTGGTGCGGCGATAGAGTTGAACGTCTGGATCGTCCATAGTTGCCTTAATCGCATTATGCTCAGGGTGATATTCATAATCATTTAATGCGCTAAGATTGGTCGCGGTATTATGGGTGTGCACATGCTCCCCAATGCTAATGTCTACGGTGGCGTGGCCTATTGGCGCCCCATATTTCATGACATTTTTGCCTGTTTCAATGGCGGTTAAGGCAATTTTATGGCCGCGGCTCACATCTTCTTTCAATGTAATTGATTGATCTTCAATCGTGAATGTATCCCCAGCGAATCTATCGATTAGTGTGACGGCGACATTGTCATTAGTGTGTATTTTAATTATTTCTTTTTGCATGTTTTGCTCCCAGGGTGATACATCGGACTGAAAAGATCAGTAGGGTGACTATCTTCAATTTTACTGCCTAATTTTCATGCATTATACGATCTGGTTTATAACTTTAAAAGGTGTTATACCAATTATGGTGAAATTATTTCTTGGTCATATTCTCACTTCCCCATCATTGCGTTATTTCGTTATACTAAAGCCATAAAAGCATTGCCGAGTTAAGCCATACTGCAAAAGGAGAAAATCATGAGCTCAGCTGAGAGCGAACCGCGCCTGTACCAGCAAGTGGCTGCACTGGTTAAAGAACGTATTGAAAATGATGAGTACCCTGTTGGCACTAAATTACCCGCAGAAAGGCTATTGGCAGACGAAATGAATGTCAGCCGCACAGTGATCCGCGAAGCTATTATCATGTTAGAGGTGGAAGGCTATGTGGATGTTAGGAAAGGCTCTGGTATACATGTTATCAGTAATCGGTCTAATAACTCTGTCAATACCGAGGGGGGCTTGGAGTTTAGCCGCTGTGGGCCGTTTGAATTATTGCAAGCAAGGCAGTTGATCGAAAGCCATATTGCGGAGTTTGCAGCGACCCAAGCCACCAAAGAAGATATTTTAAAACTGCTTGAAATCCAAAAGAATGCGCGCAAAGAAGACCGTTTTCGTGACTCTGCGTGGGATCTGGCATTTCATATGCAAATTGCGGCTTCGACCCATAACAGCGCGATGGTGGTGATTGTTGAACAAATGTGGAGCCAGCGGTTGCTTAACCCGTATTGGTTAAAACTACATGAGCACATCGATAACCGCTCTATTGAAAGTTGGTGTGATGAGCACGACCAAATTTTACAAGCGTTAGCCCGTCGAGACCCAAAAGGCGCAAGGCAAGCCATGTGGCAGCATTTGGAAAATACCAAAAAGATGCTGTTTAACGCCACGAGTGATGATTTTGAATTTACCATGGATCGCTATTTTTTTGCGGATAGCCCGCCTGTTGACCAAAACGACTAGTTAGTCCTCATCATCCTCTGAAATTTGCTTTAATGCGGGAAGGTTGACTAAGACAATTTTCCCGTATTTTGCATCAATCCAGCCTAATTTTTCCCATGCTACCAAGCGCTTATTGATAGTTTGGCGGGTGGTATTAATAATGGTCGCAAGGTCATCTTGAGTAAGGTATAGGCTCAACTGAGTGCCTTTTTCATGGGGTTCTCCATATCCTTCCGCTAAACTCAGGAGGCGCTTTGCAAGCCTTGCCGAAACAGAAAGTAGGGCGCTGTCATTGATAATAGTGAACGCATTGCGGATTACTTTACAGAGCAGAATATTTAAAAACTGATAGAAAACAGGGTACTTTTCCAAGATCAGAGAAAGATCTTTTGGGGAAATGGTCAGCAAGATTGTTGGACTAATGGCTTTTGCATCGTGGGTACGCGCTGATTTATCTAACATCGCAATTTCACCAAACCAGTTGCCTGGGGACAGGTAGCGAAACACACATTCGCGTCCATCGGTGGAGATCGAACTGACTTTTACTGAACCTTGGATGACCGCGTACAACCCACGAGCGGGATCGCCTTGGTAATGAACCATCTCACTATCATTATAAAAACGCAGTGTAGCGCACTCCATTAGCGCACTAATCAAATAGTTTGGTAAGTTACTGAACCAGCTATTGGTTTGTAAAACGTCTAGCACATCATCATGCGTCATAACTAACTGACTGTTTTGTACAACTATGTTCATTTGAATGCTCCCTGCATGAATCGCAAACTTTATCATGGCATTGGGTGGGGTTATGTTCAATCATGAACAACAGCAACAGGTAATTCAATGGGTTTGATCTAAAAATAGAAAATCCCGAGCCACCAAAGATGACTCGGGAGGAGCTCACATCAATTGAACTTAATCTTCAAATTTCTTTTCGATGCCGAGTTTTCTTAATGTGAGGATTAATAGGCCCCCGATAAAGGCGACTAAGGCAATGAAATATAAGCCAGCTCGCGCGGATTCAAAGGTGGTTTCTGCCCAGACCCTTAAGTTTGGTGCCACAAAACCGCCTAAGTTACCTACCGAGTTAATTAAAGCGATACCCGATGCCGCCGCCGTTCCGCCTAAATAAGCCGATGGGAAGCTCCAGTACAGCGGTTGCATCGCTAAGTGACCCGCAGCAGCCACACACAATGCAATGATGGCAATCACTGGGATGCTATCGAACAAGCCAGATACTGCAATCCCCGCAGCGCCTAACATAAAGGTAATTGCAGCCACTTTACGGCGTTCTTTTAAACGCTCAGAAATACGGGGTACATAGTACACTGCGATAGCGGCACATAATGGTGGAATTGCTGTCACAAAGCCGACCAATACACCCACTTTGCTACCTAACAAGGTCGCGATTTGTGTTGGTAAGAAGAAGTAAATGCCGTATCCACAGACCTGAACGGTGAACCAAATCAAACACAGGTATAGCACACGCATGTCAAGTAGGGCACTCAGAGCACCTTTCGGGCTGTGGCCTTTTTTCGCGTCTTCTTCTAGTGCAAGTTTTGAAGCAAGGGCATTTTTTTCATCATCTGTCAGCCATTTTGCTTTTTCTGGACGATCATCAAGGTAGAAGAATACCCAGATCCCGACAATAGAAGCTAATAAACCTTCCACAACAAACATTAATTGCCAGCCGTATAATCCGAAAGCAAATGATGAGCCCTCCAAAGCAAGCAATGAGCCTGATAATGGGCCACCAATAATGAATGCCAATGGCGCACCAAACAGGAAGTAGCCAGTGACTCGTGCACGGATATTTTGTGGGAACCAGAAGGTTAAATATAAAATAACCCCAGGGAAGAAGCCTGCTTCACTCACACCGAGTAAAAAACGCAAAACAATAAACGTAGTTTCATCATGGGCAAACATCATTGCCGCAGAGATTAACCCCCACGTGACCATGATGCGTGATAACCAAACTCGCGCTCCGATGCGGTATAACAAGATATTACTCGGTACCTCAAACAATGCGTAACCGATAAAGAAAATCCCTGCGCCGAATGCATAAGCGGCGTCACTTAACCCTGTTGTTAGCTGAAATTCTTGTTTAGCAAAGCCAATATTTGAGCGATCTAAGTAAGCTAATATGAACATTAATACCACCATTGGTATTATTTTTCGTATCGCTTTGCTGGTCGCTGATGATAAGTGATCAATATTGGTGGACATGGTTCACCCCAGTATTTTTTATAAGGTAATGATGTTATCTATTCATTTTTATTACGTGTTTAGCCCACCACTGAGAAATCAGCAGAGTAGAGTATAGGGCTATTAAATAGGTAATTTAAATGAATAATTCTTGTTATATATTTCCCTTTCCTTTGCTGTGAATAATTAAAATATCAGGAAAGGGATTTTTATTATTTCACGTTAAATTTTGCTAATGCTTCTGGTTTTAACGTTGTGCCTGCGCCTGGTGCGGTTGGGGTGCTGTACACACCATCAACCACTTCCACGGGATCAACAAAGCAATCCAGCGTCCATGGAATAAATTCCAATAATGAACAGGCAGGGTGCGCCATCACGAGATGCAGCTGTGCTTGCATCATATCGCCATGGTGCGGAGTGACTGGCAGGTTAAATGCCATACCTAAGTCAGCAATTTCCCACACTGCGGTTAAACCACCACAACGAGTTGCATCGGGTTGTAAGTAGTCAACAGCGCCAGCGAGTACAAATTCTTTAAATGAATCATTGTGATACAGTAATTCACCTAAAGCGATTGGCGTATCCATATAAGCAGCTAATTGCTTATGGCTAGCCACATCATCGTGCCACAGTGGTTCTTCAAACCATTTGATATTGAAATCATTTAAACGGTGGCCATATTGTTTGGCGATGCTGATATCCCATTTACCATTTGCATCAACCATTAAGTCGATATCGTCGCCGATTGCGTTGCGAACGGCTTCGATACGTTGTAAATCTTCACGCGGGTCAGGCTTGCCAATCTTCATTTTTATCGCTTTAAAGCCTTCCTCGAAGATCATTTTTTTACAGTCATCGACAAGGTCGTCTTGGCTGCGGACTAACCAGCCGCAGTCGGTATTGTATGCATTGACTTTATTATGTTTAGAACCACCAAATAATTGCCACAGAGGTTGCTGCGCGGCTTTGGCTTTTAAATCCCACAGTGCGATATCAATGGCGGAGATAGCCATTTGCATTAAACCACCACGTCCCACCCAAATATTGGTTGAGCTACGAGTAAGTTTACGGTGCAAATAACGCACTTCGTTCGGGTCTTCACCCAGTAACATTGGGCCAAAAACATCTTCAATAATGGTGGTAATTAAACGGTCCGTTGTAATATCTGCATGTGTGCCAGTGTGGCCATAACCCACTAAACCGCACTCTGTTTTAATCATCACACCTGGCATCCCCCAGTGGGTAATGCTATGGGTTGAATCGCCAATCAGGTCATTAGTGACCGGAACGTGCATGATAAAGGTGCTAATTTCTTTTATTTTCATTGCTATTCCCAAGTGTTGAAAAGTACTTGAATGTCAATCTAGCAGTGAGAATTGGAATTAACTGTCAAATGATTTACAGATTGTACTAATGCCGCGTTTTTAAATGATAAATATGAGCTAGATCTCTTTATTTTGTATGATAACTCATAAAAAAACTTAAAATTGGTATAACAACTTTCTTTGAAACACTGAATTTTGGAAAAGAAAGTTTAAAAAATGCATAATAATGTCACTAATTTATTGTTTTTAATTAAAAATAAAAATTTTTATCAAAGTATAGGGTTACTTATTGAGTCGGTTTAGAATAATTGCGGTAAAATTCAGCGGATGATGGATGACAAATGTGTAAACGATTTTTTTTGCTAATTTGCGTGTTATTTGTAAATTCAATTTCTCAATCGTTGGCGGTTGAGATAAGCAATACCGACGATTGGAAGCTTGCGGATATTCCGCCTAAATTAGTACAAACGAAAGAAAATGAAATTATTTTTTCGCTCATAGCGGGTGAAATGAGAGCGGTCGCTGAGTTAAATGCAGACCATGGTTTTTACGCTTATTCCCCCGCAGGGGACTATTGTGCGATGCAATTTGGCAATGATTATGCCTTTGTTAAAACTAGCTCTTTTGCGAATAAAAAACCGCGTTATGCACCAGATGCAGACCGGCTCAATGATTTGCAAAACCCGATTTATGATTATTTGGTCACGCATCAAAAAACCCCTGTTTACCGAACGACCGACAGTAATAGCCCGCAAATTGCCTCTTTGTGGGATGACTTGCGCTACCCTATTTTGGCTCGAATGATTAAAACTGATAAAGCGGGTGAGAAAACAGCATGGTTAACCATTCGTCTTGGTGATCGCTTAGGGTATGTGCGTTTACAGGATGTCGCGCTGGATAAAGGTATTCCTATCTTAACGTATCACCATATTTTGCAAGATAGCGAAAATAAACACTTCCGTCACACCTCGACGACGACATCCGCTGAGGCATTCAGTGAGCAAATGAATTACCTGAAAAATGCAGGTTACCAAACGTTGTCCCTAGAAGATGTGGAAGATTATTTAAATCAAACGGCCAATCTGCCAGGTAAAGCCGTGGTACTCACCTTTGATGATGGTTTGAAGTCAGTTTACCGCTATGCGCTGCCTATTTTAAGGAATAACCAGCAGCAAGCGACGTTATTTGTGATTTCTTCACGGATTAAAACCCAGCCGCAAAAGTGGTCGGCTGACTCATTACAATTTATGAGTAAACAAGAAATTAAAGATAGCCAAGATGTATTTAATATTCAGTCCCATACACATTTTTTGCACCGTTTGGATAATCACAATTCTCCCATTTTATTTAGCCGCAAAGAACACACGATCATGTTGGATTTTAAACGATCGATGACGATTTTGAGCCACTTCGAGCCAGATCAACGTTATTTAGCTTACCCGTTTGGTGGCTATAATGCATCGGCGATGGAAGCGGCGAAAGAGGCGGGGTTACATCTTGCGGTAACGACGATACAAGGGAAAGTGAAACTGGGGGATAACCCATTTGCCTTAAAACGCTTATATGCGTTTCGTACCGACCCTCTGGATAAATTTGCCCAAATGGTAGGTAACAGCGAGCAAAACGTCGTGAATCAAAACATTATTGTTGATAGGTAACGCATTTTGTCATGCACTGAGTTTTACGCTCTGAAAACTCAGTGCTCATCGAGCTGTTTGCCTGAACCCATCTCTTTTAAGAAACGCTGCTGATACACAAACAACTCTTTGGCACTAATACAGTGGTAATCCATTGAAAACTGTTTTGCGGTTTGCTCAATAATTTTTGCCAAAGCAGGATAATGGCGGTGATTCCAGTTAGGAAATAAGTGATGAGTCAGATGAAGGTTTAGCCCGCCTAGCCAATAGGTTAGCCAGCGTGGTGTGGTTTGCCAGTCATAAGTGGTTGAAAATGTGTGAGTATAAAAACCATGGGGCATGTTTCCTTCTTTAGGCGGGGTATAGAAGGTGGCTTTTGCCCAATGGGTGCCGAGTATTAGTACAACAAATATTAATGATGCAAACATTTGGCTGAGTATGTAGGTCAAGAGCAGTGTGCCGAGGCTGATATCGTGTAAAACCATTGCTGGGATCACAATGGCCATCACCAAATGCAGTAATTTTGCCATGATAAACGCCAATATGCCTTGCTGCCCCTGATGACGCATATGGGGCGCTACGCGGGTAAAGTGAAACCTGTCCATCCAATCAAAAAACCAAATGAGTGCAGGGAATGTCATTGCTGCAATTAATGGCCAATACAGGTGCTGAGCCCGCATAAAGGGGTACCAACGTTGGTAAGGAGTTTGGCGTAAAACAAAATTCTCTTCAATATCCAAATCGTAATGGTGAATATTGGTATGAGCATGGTGAAAAATAATATGCCGCACGCGCCAACATTCAGGGTCTAAGCCAAGGGGAATGGTGACCCAAAAGTTGAGCCAATAATTGGTTTTGGCGTGTTTAAAAATCGCATTATGTGAGGCGTCGTGTACTAAATTAATGGCCAATAATAAAGCGAAGCAGATAAAACAGGGGTAAAAAACAAAAAAGGCCCAAGGTGCATCGAGTGACAGTGCCGCAAAATAACTGCCTAAACAGCACAATACCAACACGGCGCTTTTGGCATAAAAACGTCCGTCAGCAAATCGATGATCGGCATTATCATGCAAATATTGTTTAGCCGCCTTGTTCAAGGCTTTTTGGAAGTCTTGATCATGGCGGTGCTGGTAACTGAGTGGCCTAAGCGGTTTAAGCGACATTCGCCACCGCTATCGGTTTTCGGCCAATCCCAACTAACATCAATAAGCTGTGCAACCACAACGCACTGGTAAAAATGACCCAGAAGGCTGTCGTCCATTGCCAAATAAATACCACGCAAATCAGCAGTAAGCAGGCGATAAAAAACCAGCTCATTAACCCTGATTTTCGCCCATCAGAAATCCCTGATAATGCCACGGTTCCTAGTGCCAAAAGCACAAATAAAACGACTTGTTGCAGCGTAGTGCCTTGGTAGCCATAACCGTAAAGGTAGACATAGCCGATAACCAGGGAGAATAAGAGTAATGTTCCCATTACTAAGGCAACTTGGTTTACGTGAAATAGTGGCGTTGGTTTTTGGGCGGGTTTACTGGCACGTTTAATCATCCGCCAGAAAGGTAAGTTACTGTCAATAAATGGGTTTTCAGAGGCTGGAGCACCTTTAATACCAAAATGATGTTCAGTTTCAGGGAGTTTAGCAAATGTACCGAACAGTTTATCCCAAAAAATAAAACTTCCTGCAAAGTTGCGATTGGAATAATGCCCTTCTTTGACGTGGTGAACACGGTGGTGCTGCGGTGTCACCATAAATTTCTCTAACCAACCCAAACGCGGGATCAGGGCGCTGTGGTTAAAGAACTGAATGGTATAGTGCAAAATCGACACAGTAAGGAAAACCTCTAGCGGAATCCCCATTAACGCTAATAACATAAAGAAGGGAATTGATGTGAGTGATGAATACCACGAATTTCTCACCCCTAACGACAGGTTATAATGCTCCCCTTGATGATGCACAACGTGTACTGCCCAGAGTATTCTATAAGTATGGTGCAATCGGTGTAGCCAATAGAAACCGAAGTCCCACGCTAAGATTGTAAAAATCCAAACTAAAACTGTTGGCCAGCTTTCAACAAGGTTGAAAGAGTAGTGAGTGACCACAAACCCATAGCAAAAAATCTCTAACCCTCTAAATAACCACAACATAATATGGCCAGAATTCAGGTTGAACACCAATTCTTGCCAGCTTACCGTACCCTTTTGTGTTTTGGCGATCACTAAGCCTTCTGCGACGACGATCGCTAACATAAAAATAATGGGAAAGGTTAATTCATTCATGAGCTTTTTCTCTCTAAGCGGTATTTTGCAGCGTGGACAACCCACAGCGCGCAACAAGCCGTTACTGCTCCAGTGACAACATCAATAAACAAATGGCGTTTTAACACCAATACGGACACGCAGATAGCGGCGGCCCATAAACAATAAGTTAATGTACGAAATTTATATTTTACTGACCATAATGCATTCAGTACCACAAGAGTCAATGAGACATGTAGAGAAGGTAATAAATTTTGTGGGCTATCGATATTGATTAATACCGATAATGCATGGCCAGAAAATGTCGTTAAATCATATTCATGGTACAGCATCGTGGTGGGGTACAGTAAATAAACTGCGCCAGAAACCAACGCACACAATTGCATGGCGAACATTAATAAACGGGCGCGCTCAATGGGGCTGCAAAAATAACCTAGCGGAATAAATAAAAAGAACGACAAATAAAACCAAACTGCATGTGGGGAGAATGGCACGATGTTATCAACGGCACTTGGGCTTAAGATATTGGCATTCTCAACAATTTGCCCTGTGTAGTTGTACACAATGCCAACGGTTCCCCAGCCAATCAAACAATAGGTTAAGCGCTGAAATAAGGCGTTGCTTGTCATTGCGGTTCCTTGCGGGTAATGCGGCGTTTTTTGATGGAAAGTGACTGTTCAATAGGCTTAGCTAATAATTCCCAATGTAACTGCTGAATATCCACGCGTTGACTGGCTAAGTAATTTTCCAGTTGTTGATGGCAATGAGCAAGTTCTTCTTCACTACACTCAGCTTGTAAGCATAAATGGTAACCTTGTTGGGTAAGCCGAAAATCCGCAGTGAGGGGTAAATTATTTACGATGACTCTCGCACAGGGGTCGGCAAAAATTGTGGTCATATTACCTTGTTGATCAGGCAGTTGCAGTAAGTCATCACAACGCCCTTCAATACGTTCAATGGCAAGCTCTGGAGAGCCACAGGGGCACGGCGTTTGTTTGACCACCAATACATCATCAAGCTGATAACGCACAATCGGCTGTGTTTGGCGGGTAAAATCGGTGATTATCGGCGAAAACCGCGTTTCATCTAGCCAATTAGGTTCAATATGCAGGAAAGATTCATTTAAGTGCAATGTGCCATGTGAACAGGTACAACCCAGAAAGCCTTCTGTGGCTTGGTATACCTCACCCACTTGTGGAAAACAGCGCTTAAGCTTCTCTTTGTCCTGCTGTTCAAGAACTTCTGCCACTGAAATCACTTTATGGGTGGTCATCTGGATTTGCTGGTGGATAATGGCATCAGCAATGGCACACAACACTTGTGCAGGTGCGACAATAATTGAGGGTTGATATTCTTCAAGGGCGGACAGTTGCTGCTGAAAATCCGCAAACAGATCGTAAAACCGTAAGGATATCCAGCGGTTATTCACGCTTTCATACAAATTGTTATTGGCGCGTAAAAAGAGAGCAACCCGCTCACCGTGGAATAGTCCCTTGGGCAACATTTTAGCTAACATGCTGCCAGACCAGATACTTTGTTCCTGTGGGCTCACCACAAATATGCCGCGCCGCCCTGATGTACCAGAAGATAACCCAACGCTATATCGGCCAACTTTCGGCGCAAAATCTCGCGATTGCTCACTTTTTTGTGCACATTCAAGAAGTGTTTGGCTTAAGAGGCCTGCGGTATTCATTTGGTCAAAATTTTCCATCATGATGGATTTATTCATGATAGGAAATTCATGTAGAGGGCGGTGGATATAGGCTCGAAAATAAGGGCTTTTTGCCAGTGTTTTGCGTTTAAATTGAGCCAAACACTTTTGCTGGTAAGCCTCTAAATCTGTGCGGTTTTTGAACGACAAACGGCGTGCTCGCCAATAGTGCCAGAGCATCGACAATATCACTGTAAATCACCTTCATGGCAGAGCTGAATAACAATATTTTGCTTATCAATTTCATGCAATTTATTCAGTGTTTCATAATAGGCGTGTTTATCATCCATGATGATATTAGCGATGGCCATCGGGCCTCGTAATTCACGGTAGTTGGTGGGCGACCATGCCGCATCCCCTGCCAGCAGCACCCATCCTGCTTCCGTTAACACACATAAGCCAATATGGCCTGCTGCGTGCCCTGGGAGTGGTACAATCAATAAGGTTTTTGACTTATTCACAGCAAAGCCTTCACCGAGTATTTGTAATTCACGGGGGAGGGCAACAGGTTCAAAGCCTTCATAAAATACGGTTCGTTGTTCAAAGTCATCAGGTAATAAGCCGCTAACAAACGCACTTTTCAGGGCGGCAAAGCCCGTTAATGGACGTGTTTTTGCCCAACCATCACCAGAACAAATAATTGGCATTTCGGGAAAATCGCGCAGCCCTGCGATATGGTCACCGTGGAAATGGGATAAAATCACACCATTAATGTCTTTCGGTTTAAGTCCGTCGCTTGCCAGTTGATTGACTAACGCATCTTTGCTTTCGAAATAAACAGGGGTTACCGTACGATAGAACCGCATGATGCCTTTGCGTGTATGATCATAAAAATGGGTGGCGTATCCCGTATCAAATAACCAACGCTGGTTTTCGTCTTCAATCAACCATGCACGAGCAGGGAATTTGCAAGACTTAAAGCTGGCACCTTTTAGAGCCACACAGCCTGGATGTGTGCAGTACCCGACTTCATATTGGTGAATGGTTAACATCAATTCTCCTGCTGTTTTAGCCAGTTAGCGGTTAAATGAATTCCTTGCTCCATGGAATATAACGGATAATAACCTAATTCTTGCTGGGCTTTTTGGTTATCAAGCGTCATGGTGAAATAAGCTGCGCCGAGGCTATAACGGGTGAGGAGAGGCTCTTTTCCAGTGAGATGGCCGATGCCCTCAAGTAACATAGCAATGCTATATAACAAGGGATAAGGTGCAGAACGAATTTCACACTCGAGTTGAAGCTCATGGAAGAGTTGCTGCAATGTGTATTTTAGCGCTTGCGGCTGTTGGTTGGTAATATTATAGGTTGCGCCGCTTTGTAACGCTTCTTTATGCGTGGCCAGTTGCATACTGTGAACCACATTCCCCACATAGGTTAAGTCAAAATGGTTATTTCCCCCGTTAGGAAGTACTAACTTACCCTGACGAGATTTGATTTGTGCCAATAGCCTCGGCAGTAGCACGCGGTCATGAGGGCCAAACAACCCACGAGGCCGTAATAGGGTATAGCGGGTATTGGGATACTGCTTAACACATTGCTGAATAGCTGTTTCTGCTAAATATTTTGTTCTCGCATATTGATTGGCGAAATGAGTATTCTGGGTGGTTTCTGCAATATCACGTTGATGGGTGAAATTGAAATAAATAGCAGGGGTCGAAATATGAATAAAACGAGCTATTCCTAACTCACCAGCTGCGGTGGCTAATGTGTGAGTCGCATGAAAATTAATATTTTCAAAATGTTGGCGCTTGCCCCATGGTGAAGAGAGTGCAGCACAGTGCCAAATGGCATCACAGCCAGTCATCATCTCTTTTGCTTCTTGCAAAGAGAGCGTCGCCAGTTCACAAGGGGCAAATTCAGCACCCATTTTGATTAACTGTTCTCCTGCTTGCGGATTTCGCCCACAAGCGACAACGTCAAAACCTCGCCCCAGTAAGTACTCACTAGCATTTCGGCCAAGCCCACTAGTGGCACCAGTGACTAAGATTTTCATGGTACCAATACCATGGCACACAGCGCTAAACCTGCAGCAGTACCAATTAACATCACATGTTGTTTTTCATAAAAACGGCCTGTGATAATCGCTTCGTGCAGTGCCGATGGAATCGATGCTGCAACTTGGTTACCGCGATGGCGATAGATGTCAATAAGTTGATCGGATGTCACGCCAACACGTTGACGCATATGTTCTAACGATAAATGGCTCGCTTGGTGGGGCACGACAGTATCAATTTGTTCGAGTTGTAAGTCTGACTCGGTGAAGACCCGCTGCATAAATTCTTCAATTAAGGCAGATGCCATGCGGAAAAGTTTTTTACCTTGCATATGAAATAGAAAATCATCCTCAGTCATTCCTGAACGTGGGTTTTTCCGTGTTCCGCCGGCGCGAATTTCGCAAAAATCAATCCCGTCAGTGTGCGTGGTGTGAGTGTAAGAAAGAATGCCACTGGTACCATCCCCTTTTTCAACAATCACACACGCTGCACCATCACCAAAAATGAGCGATGATTCCTTATCTTGCCAGTCGATACCCCGTGAGGCGATGTCAGCAGAGACAATGGCTATTCGTTGGTATTGGCTTGTCGCTAACATGCCCGCAGCCACTTGTAGTGCAGTAATAAAGCTAATGCAACTGGAGTTGATATCAAAGCAGGCAATGCCATCATTCAAATTTGATTGTTCGAGGATGTGGGCAGCAGAGCAAGGTAATGCTTGAACAGGGATCGCTGAGGCGTTAATCAGCATATCAATACTTTGTGGTGATAACTCATTATGCTGTAATGTATTTGCAATGGCTTGTGCAGCTAGCTGTGCTTGTGAATCGGTATTATTTGCATGATAGCGATATTCGATACCTGAATGTTTCTCCACAAACCCTTGCATTTTATTGAGTTTTTCATCGAGCATAGAGGAGTAAATTTTGTTTTCAGGCAAAGCAACGCCAGACGCGATGATTTTAAGTGGAGCAATTGACCTATTAGCGGACATATATAAAGTGCCTATCTAACCAAGATAACAACAATAAATATCAGAGTTCATTTATTTAATATATAGGAATTACGGAGTTATTCTTATTGCCTATCGCTCACGAGGTTTCATGCATTTCATCAATCAAAGTACGGAAAGTGCGTTGCCATGCTTCGGGTAATGAAGTCTGCCAAACGACATCGATTTGCCAATTTGCTGCCTCACAGTGGTGAAGAGGAATAAAGAGGATATCTTCTTGTGCAATATATTTTGCACTGTAAGGAATAAGGCTAACGCCCACTTTAGCGGCAACCAATGCAATGAGCGTTTGTATATCGCTGGCCTCTTGTAAGGGAGAGAGATGTAACTCTTCCGATTGCAAATAACGCTGAATTTGTTGGTAAAGCCCAAGGCCGCGCTCTGCACGTAACATCAGCAATGGATATTGTGTTAAATAATCCCGTATCGAATTATGCTGTGCGTATTCGCGTGATATCGCGAGGGCTAAAACTTCTGTTTTTAAGGGTTGGCTAATAATATTTGTTGTTGAATCATGGGAGACATGGCGAGTAAATGCAATATCTAATTGATGAGTAAGGAGATTCTCTCTCATAATATGTGATGGCATATCATCCAACACAATGGCGACGTTGGGCAGTTTCTCCCGTAAGTGAGCAACAAATAAAGAGGCCTCTTGAAAAGATGAGATCCCAAAACCGACATTCAAAACTTTCGGGGGTTCTTCGTTGAGCGTCAATGCTTGATTCAATAATTCTTGTACGTGGTTCAGGACTAATTTTGCATGGGGTAGCAATGTAAGGCCATACTCTGTCAGCATTGCGCCGTGACGGCCTCGTTCAAATAGCCGTAAATTGAGTTGCTCTTCTAATAACTTAATTTGCTTTGTTAATGCAGGCTGGCTTATGCATAAGCGTGTTGAGGCTTCTTTGAAATTTTTTGTATCCGCAAGAGTAATAAAGGCGCGAAGAAGTCGGGTATCCATAATTACCTCTTACAGAAAATGATAAACGCTATAGTATCTATATAATGAATAAACCACTATAGCATTCGCTATTTTACAGGGCCTGATTTATTTTTTGATAAAAGGCGTTGTTTGAGATGCGAAACGAACCTGATGAATATCTGTTTCGTAACCCATTGTAGTATTAAGAATTGTGTAGAGCTCGGGACGTCGTCCCATTAACCAACGTCGCCCATTGGAGTTAGGAAGTAAGTTAAGGTCTAAATCAGCAATGACCATGTCATCCTCAGTGGCAGCCGTTTCTTGAATAATGCGACCATAAGGGTCGATTATCATCGCATTTCCTGTTCGAACTTCGTCATCGTCACGGCCAACACCATTACTAAACAGGTAAAAAACACCGTTATCATGGGCACGTGAAGGTAGCCAGCGTAATAACCAGTTCCGACCATTTTCCCCTTGAAATGCATCTATCAGCGCTTGTCGGTCTCGTTCTCTGTTTTCCCATAAATGCAGTGGTATGCGCTTCATTCCATACGGGCTACTGGAGTTCGTTCCACCCGTTTGATGAGGCGCAAGGATAATATCAGCGCCAAGTAATGCAGTGGCTCTCGGGTTTTCAATCAGATTATTATCCCAACAAATCAATATGCCGACTTTGACACCCCACGGGGTGTCAAACACCGTATAGTCATCACCGCTTTGAATAACTGGATGCTCAAAGGCATGCAGTTTGCGGTGCGCATATAACTGCCCGTCAGGCATACAAGCGACCCAGGTATTATAACATTTACCATTGAGGCCTTTTTCAATGAATCCAACGCCAATAAGCATATCTAATTCGATGGCACGTTGGCGAATAGGGGCTAATGAAGGGCTGTCATGCAAGATTTCACTGAGTGCATAAACGTCTTCATCAGGCAGTTTTGGGACATGCCAATACCCAGTAATACACATTTCGGGGAATACGAGCATTTTGACCTTTTTTTGTGCAGCTTGCGTAATGAAGTTGTGGATACAGGCTAAGTTGTACTCTTTATTACCTGCTTGGTGTTGGAATTGCACCGTTGCAGCGCGAAGTAATGGTTGTCTATTCATCAATATCTCCTTTATTAGCAAAATAAAAACACGTTATTTTGAAAAAAAATAATGAGTTATTTTCCATTTTAATAACCATTGGTTATCGAAATAGAAAAACCAGTCGAATATTGATGATTTAAATCGAGTGAAAAAGTTGAGATGCATTATATTCTTCGAAAAAAAACCTCTTATTAGGTGAAATGTTCTTATATAATCCGCGGGGATAAAAATAACGCATTGATTAGCATTTAGTTATTTAACTAAAAAAGCCGCAAAAGGGCTTAATTAGCACTAAAAAAGCACTCTATTCTTGTGATTAAGCGCTTAATTTCCGTCTAGACTGAGCTGGTGAATATTGTTGTTACTAGATCGTCGCAGTTTTTTTACCTAAAACACGGTAATTAACTAAGTATAAATACCTGTTTTACACCTTTTCCGTGAGCTAATTACTTAATTATTATGTTTTATTTTTGTTACTAGAAAAAAAACGTCCAATTTCATTAATAATATTTATCATTTGGTTACAATTTGTAGCAAATTTAACTGTATGTTAAATAAAAGGTATTTTAGTCGCTTGGTGTGACTACTTTACTTAAAGTGGCATTATTTAATGATATCGTTAACACTTCTGCCTAAGGTCGCGATAATTTGTTAGATTTACGTATTCAAAGTGATTTACCTTCTCCTAAATCAATTTTCTTATATCTCGTACTCGTTTAATGAGTTGATGAGATTTCCCTGCATATTTAGTTTTTAAAAATCATAAAAATTAAAATACCATTGAGAGTGGTATTTTTGATATAAACTAAAACAATGTAAATTAAAAATTAATTTATCTATTTTTCATGTAAAAAAGCTTATTAATCAAGATGTCTATTTTGAATAGTAAATATTTAATCACTAAGTTAGATAATCTAAAATAAACCTGTATTTATCTAAGTTACCATTGTTAATGGTAACTTAGATTTATTTTAAATAAATCAAATGGTTATCTGTTATTTTTCTAATTATTCTATATTGAAAAATTTAACTTTATTGAGTTGTTTTTCATTAGTCACTATTTAAATTTAAAATACTCTAATATTGATAGGTTTCTCTGGCTTTAATCTATTTTATTGATCGTTATAAACAGTTTTACTTTTATATCTTCAAATTTATAATTAACTCAAATTTCGTGTTTTAATTTATATGCAATATTTTAATTTGCATTTAAAAAATAATTTTTTATGGTCTAAAGGTTTTTGATCTGTAATATAGTTTAGCCGTTTAATATTTTAAGTTTGTTGGGCTATAATTGATGATAAATGTAAATCGTATTGTAGGCAGAGAAATAAGAAAAAGAAGAAAGCATTTAGGTCTTTCTGGCATTGAGCTTGCAAATCTTGTTGGTGTAAGTCAGCAGCAGATCTCTCGCTATGAAAGAGGGGAGTGCAACATTAATATTGAAAATTTGCATATATTAGCTAGTGCTCTAGAAACAGAGATGATTTGCTTTTTTATTGACGATGTGTTCTTAAATAAAGAAAATATTTAAATAAGAAAGTTAAGGATATTCTAGTATCCAATATAAAAATAATTTAAAAATAAATTCATTTAAATAAAACTCATTTATTTCTTAATTATAAGGGTAAATGTTGTATTTATTCTATCCTCAGCAAAAAAAATATCAACTTAATAATTATTTTGATTATTAAGTGATTGGTACATCTGTCGTCTTTTTATAGGAAAATATAAATGAAATTAACTAAAATTGCACTAGCTACAATTATCGCTTCTTCGTTTGGTATTGCTAATGCAGCACCTGTAGACCAAGGAAGTGGTATCATCAACTTCACTGGTAAAGTTATCAATGCACCTTGTTCAATCCCAGGTGATGGTACAATTAACGTTGACCTTGGCCAAGTTGCTAATAAAGTATTAGAAACTGGTAATAAATTTAGCCAAAGCGTTCAATATAATATTCAATTAGAGAACTGTGATTTAGGTGAAGTTAAAGATGCTTCAGATACAGTTATTTTCCCTGCAGTTAGCAAAGTTAAAGTGACTTTCACTGGTACGCCAGATACAACTGCAAAAGAACTGTTAGCAAACACTGGTACTTCTAAAGGTGTTGGTGTTCGTCTGATTAATGCTGATGGCGCAACAATGAAAGTGGGTGACACAAGTGTTGAATTGCCATTAGCTGACGGCCCTAACAAATTAGCATTTAGCGCACGTGTAGAAGCAAATGGTAACAAAGTAGAAACAGGTAGCATCATTTCTCAAGCGACTTACGCTTTAAATTACCTCTAATCTATACCTTAAATAACAGGCATATTTTTGCCTGTTATTTTCCCTTTTTATTTTGATTTTTTATCTTTTTGACAGGGAACATCATGTCTTTATTGCCTCAGTTTAAAATGAATAAAATATTATTTTCTATTGTGTTGGCATTTTCTTTTTCAGGAATGTCCAGTGCGGTCGAATTTAATATGAATATTATTGATGCAAAGGACAGAGATAATATCGATTTAAGCCAGTTTTCAAATCCTGATTTTATCCCTGCTGGTGAATATCTTACGGATATCACACTGAATGGTAGAAAATTAGCGGGTCAACATCTAATTAAATTTATTGAAGAGAGTAAAGATAATTCAACACTCTGTGTTACACCAGAGATGGTTACACTTTTTGCATTAAAAAAGAAAGTTCAGGAAGAACTTCTGCAAAATAATAATAACCAGTGTGTTGAACTATCTAAAAAGCTAGATATTCATTATCGCTTTGATAAAGAGAACCAGAATATCTTATTTTCTATTCCTCAAGCTTGGTTAGAATATGATGATCCGTACTGGGTTCCACCGTCCCAATGGGAAAATGGAATCGCAGGCGCATTTCTCGATTACAACCTATTTTTAAATTACACCTCCCCTAAAAACACAAGTGAAACATTTAGCGGTAGCAGTAATGGTACGGCTGGCGTGAACTTAGGTGCTTGGCGTTTCCGTGCAGATTATCAGTATCAATATAATCGTTCTCAAGGAAAAACGAATGAACGATTTGATTGGACTCAGCTTTATGCATTTCGTGCATTACCTGAAATGGGCGCAAAAGTTTTACTTGGGGAGTCTTATTTAAAAACAGATTTGTTTGATAGCTTCCGTTTTATTGGGGCATCTCTCTTTAGTGATAATCGTATGCTCCCGCCTTCATTGCGTGGTTATGCACCACAGGTGACGGGTATTGCTAAAACCAATGCCATGGTGATTATTTCACAAAATGGGCGTGTCATTAAACAAGCTAAAGTGGCGCCTGGTCCCTTTAATATTCAAGATATTACGGAAGCAGTACAAGGTACGTTAGATGTAACCATTGAGGAAGAGGATGGCTCAAAAACGACTTACCAAGTGACGGCGGCATCATTGCCATTTTTAACGCGCCAAGGTCAGCTTCTTTATAAATTGACGATGGGGCAGTCGGATCCGTTTGGGCGTTCTCAGAAAGTCGAGCCACGGTTTATTGCGGGTGAATTATCTTATGGGTTATTTGGCAACACTTCCATTTTTGGCGGGTTAATTGCCACTGTCGATAATAATAATTATCAAGCCGTCAACCTGGGTATTGGGCAAAATATGAATGTGTTTGGGGCAATATCGCTGGATATTACGCGTACCCATGCAAATTTAGATCATTTTGGTTCTTATTCAGGAAACAGTTATCGTCTGAATTATTCGAAACGTTTCGAATCCACCAACTCACAAGTCACTTTTGCGGGCTATAAATTCTCTGAAAAAGAATTCCTAACCATGCCGCAATATATTGATGCTGCCAATGGTGTTCTTGATTTTAGGCGTGATAAAAATGTGTATACCGCCTCTTTTAACCAATACATTAGCCCATTGGATTTAACGGTTTACTTTAATGCCTCCCACCACCAGTTTTGGAACAGTGAGTCGACGACAAACTTTGGAATGAGCTTAAGTAAACTGTTTAGTGTTGGGCAGCTTAAAAATATCTCAGGAACACTATCTCTAAATAAAATTAAATACGAAGAAACCGATGACAACCAAATTTATCTGTCATTTTCAATTCCGTTAGAAAATGGTGGATCAGTAAGCTATGACGCCCAATATGCAGATAATGATCATAATTTTGGGCAATCTGTCGCCTATTACAGCCCAAATGAGCGAAATAATTACTGGAGTATGCGAGTAGGTGGCGATCAGCATGAACTCGGGCGTGCAGAACCAAATATTAGTGGTAGCTATCAACGTTCTTCCCCATATGGCGTATTAAACGTTAACGCAACGGAAAATGTGAATTCTTACCGCGCCTTTGGCGGGAGCTGGTATGGCTCTATGACAGCCACTAAGTATGGTGCTGCGATGCACCGTAATGGCACAAATAATGAACCGCGCGTCATGATTGATAGCGATAACGTTGCGGGTATTTCTATTGATAATGGCGAGTCCGTCACCAACCGCTTCGGTATCGGTGTTGCAACAAGTTTGAACAGTTTTTCAAACTCGGATGTGTACATTGATATGAATACGCTGCCCGATGATGTTGATGTGAATGACAACATTATTGGTAAAACATTAACTGAAGGCTCAATTGGTTATCAAAAAATAAAAGCGAACCAAGGGAAACGTATTTTAGCGGTGATCCGTTTGAGTAACGGTAACTATCCACCTCTGGGGACGAGTGTCATCGAAGTGAATACGTCTAGGGAAGTTGGCATTATCGCAGACAGTGGTGTCGCTTATTTGACTGGGGTCGACCCAGATGAAAGTTACATTGTTAAGTGGGCAAGTGGTACAAATCAATGTCGCTTGAACTTACCGAATATGACAGAAAAGAATCAAGGTAAAGTCTTGATCCCTTGCCAATAAGGAATGATGTATGAGTAAAAAGTATGCAGTTGTTTTTGGGTTTTCATTAATCTTTGCTGGCATGCAAGTCGCCTCTGCGGCAATTAATATTGATCGCACCCGTATTATTTTTCCAGGCAAAGATAAATCGATTAGCTTAGTGATTAATAACCAAAGTAAAACAATGCCGTATTTGGCGCAATCATGGATGGAAGATGCGAAGGGGAACAAAGTCTCAGAGCCTTTTACCGTTTTGCCTCCTATGCAACGTGTTGAGCCGAATGCAAAAAACCAAATTAAAATTATTAAGACTGAAGGGATTGATGCGTTGCCTCAGGATAGAGAATCGCTGTTTTACCTGAATGTGCGTGAAATTCCCCCTGTTACAGATAAAGAAAATGTGGTGCAAATTGCGATTCAGAGCCGTTTAAAAATGTTTTATCGGCCACCTCAAATTGAAAATAACAGCGATAAGGTGTGGGCGAAAGAACTGAAGTTTACTCATTCTGGTGGTCAGTTACTCATTGAAAATCCAACAAAATACTACGTCACGTTGGGTTATTTAAGTCACAACAATAAGAATAACTTTCCAGGTTTTGAGAGTGTTATGGTAGCGCCATTATCAAAAGAAAGTGTTTCTGTACCAAGTGCAAGTTTTAGCCAACTTTACGCAGGGTATATGGATGACTACGGCGGAATGAAAATGTTGACGTATCAGTGTGCGGCATCGGTATGCCAGCTGTCAAAAGAAAGCCAATAGGATTTTAGAGATGAGAAATTATTGCTTTTCAATAGGTTTTTTCATGCTATCCCTGTTTGGGAGTCATGCATACGCAGACAGCAGCATGATGCGAGGCGATCTCAATTTTACCGGTAATGTCGTGGCTTTGCCTTGTAAAATCACGCTTTCCTCGATGGATCAAAATATTGAATTAGGCCCAATTTCTCTTAATTATTTCAATGAGATCGGGGATAGAAGTCCTAAACATGAGATCAAATTGAAATTTGATGACTGCATTTTCCCAAAGCGGGATCGTGATGACCGAGATCCTGTCGTTAGGATCATGTTCATTTCAGAACCCACAGCGAGCACTGACCGTAATTTATTTGGTGGTAAAACGATTTTAAATGGTTATGGCATTCGCTTACTGGATAAACAGGGCAATACAATCCCAAATGGTGAATATCGAAATTACCCAGTTTATTTCGATGATAATCAACAGATTGTGATTTATTCCATGTTGGAAAGCTATCTTTCAAGAAGTGAATTAACAGTGGGTAATATTAAAACGCAAATTACCTTAAATATTACCTATATATAAAGGTGTATAAATTATGATACACAAGTTTATTAAGCAGTATGGGTTCTACTTTTTATTCTTATTTATTTTTATCAGCCCAAAGACATTTGCATTGGATTGTGTTGAAAAAGGGACGGGGGTTGTGATTAAACCGCCGGTTCCAGTCGGACAACTTGCTATACCAGCGGATACCCCTGCGGGAACGATTATTTGGCAATCAGACCCACTGACCGTCACGGTATATTGCGATAACGTATTGGGAAACATGGTTGACGTTGTTCATATGTATTTTAACCCGACGTCACAAAAGTTAGGGACAGGTTTGTTACTTGGAGCGAACTATCAAGGTGAACAACTTGAACACGACAAACAAAAAGTCAGTTTAGGTACACCACCGATTAGCGGTAAGCAAAATGTCACCGTGACGGTGACGTTTACTTTATACATTAAAGTGACTGGGGTGGTTCCACCATCTGGTAACTATTTGGGTGATAACCAATTTACCGTTTTCCAATTCGATGGAAGTGGCGGGATTAATACCACTCCAGGGGCTAAAAACTTACGCTATTCTATTTCAGGGCTTCAAGGGATCCGCTTTTTAAAATGTGGTGCTGATATCAAGGTTTTTCCTGAATCTCAGCAAATAGACTTTGGCCAATTGATGATCACAGACCTTAATCAAGGTAAAGAGTTTAAAAAGGATTTTCAGGTTCAAGCGGTAAAAAGAGGGTGCTTGGATAATTTCTCCATGAATATCAATTTTGAAACCACTGACCCACTTAATGGTGAGTATGCAATTGATTTGAAAAATGGCATGAACCTTGTGATCAAGGACGATAAAAACAGCGACATCAAGTTTAATTACTTCCAGTTTTTCGGTAGTTTACCGCAAGGAAGTACATCAGTAACACGTGATTACAGTGCAACGGTAAAGAAAACGGGCACAGTAAAAACGGGTGGCTTTCAAGCATCGACGATAGTTCGTATTAACTATTATTGATAGAACTAGCGGATAAAAAAGAGCAGGCATATTGCCTGCTCTTCTAATTACACTACTTATTGACGACACAAGCTAACCGAGGTCAGCGCATTCCGTTGACATAGTGCGACGAGTCTATTTTACACATTTTTGGCAGTTTGCATTCTGAACTTGCTCAAAGAAGTTATTCCCTTTGTCATCAACAAGAATAAAGGCAGGTAAACCTTCTACTTCCATTTTCCAAATTGCTTCCATACCTAACTCTGGATACTCTAAGCAATTCAAACTCTTAACATATTCTTGTGCTAAGATTGCCGCTGAACCCCCGATGCTACCTAAATAGAAACCACCGTGTTTTTTACACGCGTCAGTAACGGCTTGGGTACGGTTCCCTTTTGCGAGCATTAACATACTACCGCCATGGGATTGGAACAGATCAACGTAAGGGTCCATACGGTTACCCGTTGTTGGGCCTAATGAGCCAGATACCATATCTTCAGGTTTCTTGGCAGGTCCTGCGTAATACACCATATGGTCTTTGAAGTATTGCGGTAACTCTTCGCCGTTATCTAAACGTTCTTTGAGCTTGGTGTGCGCAATATCACGCGCGATGATCAGTGGACCACTGAGGGAAACACGGGTCGATACAGGGTGTTTACTCAGTTCCGCCAAAATATCTTTCATTGGACGGTTAAGGTCGATATGAACCACTTTTCCTTCGGTTTGGGTACGCATCGATTCAGGGATATATTGAGCTGGATTATGTTCCATTTTCTCCAGCCATAGGCCGTCTTTGGTTATTTTTGCCTTGATATTACGGTCTGCTGAGCAAGAAATGGCTAAACCGATTGGGCAAGATGCACCATGGCGAGGTAAACGTACAACGCGGACATCGTGAGCAAAGTATTTACCGCCAAACTGTGCGCCAAAACCAAGATGACGAGAGGCTTCTAACAACTCATTTTCTAGCTCAATATCACGGAATGCACGACCATATTCATTACCTGTTGTCGGTAAATTATCATAGTATTTTGCAGAAGCCAGTTTTGCTGTTTTCAGCGTTGTTTCGGCTGAAGTTCCACCAATAACAAAAGCAATATGATAAGGCGGGCAAGCCGTTGTTCCCAGATTGCGCATTTTTTCAATTAAGAAATTTTTTAGCTTAGCTGGGGTTAAGGTTGCTTTTGTCTCTTGATAAAGCGCAGATTTATTCGCAGAACCCCCACCTTTATTGACGAACAGGAAGTGGTATTCGTCGCCTGTGGTCGCAAAGATATCAAATTGTGCGGGTAGGTTAGTACCCGTATTCACTTCGTTAAACATATCTAGCGGAGCATTTTGAGAAAAACGTAGGTTTTCGTGTTGGAAGACGTTATAAATTCCGCGAGAGAGATACTCTTCATCATCGCAATCCGTCCAAACTTGCTGGCCTTTTTTCCCAACCACCGCAACGGTTCCTGTATCTTGGCAGTTTGGTAAAATACCTTTTGCGGAAATTTCAGCGTTACGTAGCAACTGCAGTGCAACATATTTGTCATTTTCGCTAGCTTCTGGATCATGCAAGATAGCCGCAACTTGCTTTTGGTGTGCGGCTCTTAGGAAGAATTGCGATTCATAAATTGCCCGTTCAGCAAGCAGTGTTAGTGCTTCAGGTTCAACTTTTAAAATGGGTTTCCCTGCGAATTGCTCGACGGAAACATATTTATCAGAAACATGGGTATATTCAGTTTTATCCTCAGATAGCGGATAAGGTTCTTGATAAAAAAACTCTTTATTAGCCATTTTGCTCACTCACATATTAATTTCAGTGGAATATCCAAAAATAATCGCCCGTAGGCTTATGCTTATTCTTTAATAAATTCAGTACAAAGGAACAAAGTAAAATTTATAAGTGTAATAATGAAACAAAAACCACAAAAGAAATCACGAAAAGAAACAATTTAGGCTG
The DNA here is from genome assembly GCF_020381325.1 of Providencia vermicola. Classification (GTDB taxonomy): domain Bacteria; phylum Pseudomonadota; class Gammaproteobacteria; order Enterobacterales; family Enterobacteriaceae; genus Providencia; species Providencia vermicola. The sequence continues at coordinate 388,032 of NZ_JAGSPI010000002.1, read as the reverse complement.
AAATTATACCAATTTGACCATTATATTCAAAGAGATGCGGTTGATAATATGATGTTGGTTAAAGTTATCAAGATAAAAACTACTTCACGATAAAAATTAGATATAAATCACATTAAATTATATTTAATGATGTTTTTCTCTCTGTCATTGTAATTATGAATTATTGGTTTTTAAGTCTTTCATTAGGATAAATTACATTTCAAGCTGTTTTGGTAAGTTTAAACGATTCAGTTTTTGATAATTCTATTTTAATCAGTGGGATATTTTATGAGTTTGTAGCTAGATATATTCTTTATATATTAATTTAAGAAGTAATTAAATTTTAAATGAATTTCATTATTCATCTATTAGCAACTAACTTTGTGAATTGTAAGCTATTTAACTTAAGGGTCGAACTTTGATGTATAAGGGAAACCTATAGATAACGGCATAGTAACAATATATATCGCTATGTTGCTTATTTTTATCAAAAAACATTTTTATTTATTGTGAATTCATAATGAAAGGCAAACGAAGTGTCGAAAATGGCTTTCAATTTATAAAAACTGTGTTTATCATGCAGGGCTCAATGAATTTGAAAAATGGCGCTACTGGTTTTGGGCTTTGCTGGGGAAAATTATTTACTCAAAATAATTCCAGTGATATGTAGACTGCAAACGATGGTATTTCGATGGGCATACATAAGTATGTGATTCGAATGGCAGCGGAAGCGAACACCCCTATCACTTGAAGTACGAAGAGTAAACCTCCGACAAGCTTATACAGTCTTTAACGGTGGCGGTTCTATCTGCATTATTCCTAGGGATAGAGTGTATTATAAATGACTGAGACAACCTCTCTGACACCACTCGTCGAATTAAAATCTTTAAATAAAGGTTTTGATGGCAAACAAATTATTTCTGAACTTGACTTAACCATTCGAAATGGTGAGTTTTTGACTATTCTGGGGCCTTCTGGTTGCGGTAAAACGACGGTTTTACGTCTTATTGCTGGGCTTGAAGATGTCGATGAAGGTCAAATTATTCTTGATGGTCAAGATATTACGGATATTCCAGCGGAACAACGTTTCGTGAATACCGTGTTCCAAAGCTATGCTCTTTTTCCTCATATGACGGTTTATGACAACGTCGCTTTTGGCTTGCGTATGCAAAAAACGCCTGCAGCTGATATTCAAAAGCGCGTTGATCAGGCACTGCGTATGGTGCAATTGGAAGATTTTGCGCAGCGAAGGCCGAATCAACTCTCTGGCGGGCAGCAGCAGCGCGTGGCAATCGCCCGTGCCGTGGTGAATCGCCCAAAAGTCTTATTACTGGATGAATCATTGTCTGCGCTGGATTACAAACTGCGTAAGCAAATGCAGAATGAGCTAAAAGCCCTTCAGCGGAAACTGGGGATTACCTTTATTTTTGTTACCCACGACCAAGAAGAAGCCTTAGCAATGTCTGACAGGATCATCGTCATGCGTGAAGGGAAAATTGAGCAAGATGGTACACCTCGTGAAATTTATGAGGAGCCTAAAAACTTGTTTGTTGCTCAGTTTATCGGTGAAATTAATATTTTTGATGCGAAAGTGTTGTATCGCATTGATGAAAAACGTATTCGTGCCAATGTTGAAGGCCATGAGTGCGATATTTTTACTGAGCTCTCAGTCAAAGAAGGGCAGCATCTTAATGTGCTTTTACGCCCTGAAGACTTACGTGTTGAAGAAGTGAACGATACTGAAAATCACCCAGGGCTGATGGGGTACGTGCGTGAACGTAACTACAAAGGCATGACTTTGGACTCTGTGGTTGAGATGGAAGACGGCAAAATTGTCATGGTGAGCGAATTCTTTAATGAAGACGACCCCGATGTTGACCACTCCTTGAATCAAAAAGTTGCTGTAACTTGGGTGGAAAGCTGGGAGGTCGTGCTGGATGATCATTCGTAAACACAAGATCCTGCAAAATGTGATTATCACTGGGATTGTCGCTTGGCTAGTCTTGTTCGTTTTCTTGCCAAATATCATGATCATCGGAGCCAGTTTTCTAACACGCAGTGATACCAATTTAGTGGATCTGATCTTCACATGGGATAACTACATCCGTTTATCCGATCCGATGTATGCGGAAGTGATGTTGCATTCACTGAATATGGCCTTGATCGCGACATTCTTTTGCCTTGTGATCGGCTATCCATTTGCATTTATTTTGGCGAAATTACCTAAACGCATCCAGCCTCTGATGTTGTTTTTGTTGATTGTTCCGTTTTGGACGAATTCACTGATCCGTATTTATGGTTTGAAAGTTTTCTTAAGCACCAAAGGCTATCTGAATGATTTTCTGTTATGGATTGGCCTTATTGATAAACCAATACGCTTAATGTACACCCCAGAAGCGGTTGTACTTGGGCTGATTTATATCTTATTACCTTTTATGGTGATGCCGCTGTATTCGAGTATTGAGAAATTGGATAAGTCATATTTAGAAGCCGCTAGGGACCTCGGCGCTAATAAATTTCAGACCTTTGTGAAAATCATCATTCCATTAACGATGCCAGGTATTATTGCAGGGTGTTTATTGGTTTTATTGCCTGCTATGGGGCTGTTTTATGTCGCCGATTTAATGGGCGGCGCGAAAAACCTCCTAATTGGTAACGTGATAAAAAGCCAGTTCCTTAATATTCGTGATTGGCCATTTGGTGCCGCAACCAGTATCTTCCTGACGGTGATGATGGGGCTGTTGCTGTATGTGTATTACCGAGCGGCTAAGCTTTTGAATAAAAAGGCGTATGAAGAATGATCGGGCGTACTTTGCGAGGTGGCTTTATGGCCATCGTCTATGCGTATCTTTATATTCCAATCATCATTTTGATTGTTAACTCCTTTAATGAATCGCGTTTTGGTATTCAGTGGCAGGGTTTCTCAACAAAATGGTATGAACTTTTAAGTAATAACGACAGCTTATTAGAAGCGGCGGGGCACTCATTAACCATGGCGGTGTTATCCGCCACATTTGCCACCGTGATCGGCACATTAACGGCGGTTGCGCTATTTCGTTACCGTTTTCGCGGCAAGCCCTTTGTGGGTGGAATGCTATTTGTGGTGATGATGTCCCCCGATATCGTGATGGCAATATCGTTATTAGTGCTGTTTATGATCTTGGGTGTTTCACTAGGTTTTTGGTCGTTGCTGTTTTCGCACATTACCTTCTGCCTGCCTTTTGTGGTGGTAACGGTGTATGCAAGGTTAAAAGACTTTGATGTGAAAATGCTGGAAGCCGCGCGGGATCTTGGCGCGGGGGAATTTACGATTTTACGTAAAATTATTCTGCCATTGGCGCTCCCCGCGATTGTGGCGGGTTGGCTGCTTAGCTTCACATTGTCGATGGATGATGTCGTGGTATCGTCATTTGTGACGGGGCCAAGTTATGAAATTTTACCGTTAAAAATCTACTCAATGGTTAAAGTCGGCGTTTCACCTGAAGTGAATGCGCTGGCAACGGTGCTACTGATTATGTCGTTGGTGCTTGTTTGCTTAAGCCAATGGGTCATGCGGGATAAATACGGTAAAAAAACGCAGTAACAATAACAGGATGGCACGGTATTACTGTTTTATCGTGCTTTTTAAATGCCATAAGGCGAGAGGGTGGGCTCCAATTGAGCCTATAAGATATCAACCCTAAATCATTCAAGTTACAGCTTGATGCAGGCAGGGATAAAAACACGTTGTTGAGGGAAACTCAGTCATGAAAAAATGGTCCTATCTACTGGCAGCAGGTTTAATGGCTGCAAGTATTGGCACGGCGACTGCCGCTGACGATAACAAAGACGTACTGTATTTCTATAACTGGACAGAATATGTTCCCCCCGGTTTATTAGAGCAATTTACCAAAGAGACGGGCATCAAGGTGATTTACTCCACCTACGAATCCAACGAAAGCATGTACACTAAATTGAAGACCTATAAAGATGGGGCTTATGATTTAGTTGTACCATCCACTTACTTTATTGCGAAAATGAGTAAAGAAGGGATGCTGCAAAAGATCGATCAAAGTAAATTGAGCAACTTTAAAAACCTCGATCCCAATTTAATTCACAAAGAATTTGACCCAAATAATGACTATTCTGTGCCTTATATTTGGGGCGCAACAGGGATTGGTATCAATGGTGAAGCCGTTGACCCAAGTTCTGTCACGTCGTGGGCAGATTTTTGGAAACCTGAATATAAAAATAGCCTATTGATGATGGATGATGCGCGGGAAGTATTCCAAGTCGCATTAAACAAACTGGGTTATTCAGGGAACACGACTGATCCGAAAGAAATAGAAGAAGCCTATAAAGAGCTGCAAAAACTTCGCCCGAATATCTTAGCGTTTAACTCAGATAACCCAGCCACGCCGTTTATTGAAGGGGAAGTGGATGTGGGGATGTTATGGAATGGCTCTGCGTTCGTTGCAAGGCAAGCAGGCTTACCCATTGAAGTGGTGTGGCCAAAAGAAGGCGGTATTTTCTGGATGGACAGTCTAGCTATCCCTGCTAATGCGAAAAATGTTGAAGGGGCCCATAAACTGATTAACTTCTTATTACGCCCTGAAATTGCGGCGCAAGTTGCTGAATCTATTGGCTATCCAACCCCTAACTTAGCCGCTAAAAAGATGTTACCTGCAGAAATTGCCAATGACCCATCTCTTTACCCAAGTGAAGAGGTATTGAAAAAAGGTGAGTGGCAAAGCGATGTTGGGAATACCAATGTTCTGTACGAAGAGTATTTCCAAAAGCTAAAAGCTGGGCGTTAATGGTTTGATAAATGAAAGGCACCTTTGTAGGTGCCTTTTTTGATCAATGAGTTGTGTACGCGATAACTTATTTACTCGATAACTTATTTACTCACAGCATTATGGGCAACAAACTGAGCAAAGGTATCTGCCCACGGTTGCAAGAAATCTTTACTTTTTGGTGAAATATTGCCTTGCTCATCCACCATACCGTCATACCATTTCAGGTAACATTCAGGCTGGTTCATCGTTGGCATATTCAAAAAGGCGAGGCTGTTGCGCAGGTGTTGCTGGGCAATTGCTGTGCTGATATTACCGATGGAAACACCTAAAACTCCCGCAGGAATTGCATTCCACGAATTATCTCCCCAAGGGCGAGAGCCTTGGTCAATGGCATTTTTTAATACACCGGGGATAGAACGGTTATATTCGGGGGTGGCAAAAATAATGCCGTCACAGGCTTTAATTTGAGATTTAAAATTGGCGACAACAGGAGGCACATTTTGGTCAGCATCTTGATTGTAGAGAGGAAGGTCGCCAATGTTGATAAATTTGAATGAAAAATTTGTGGGGAATAACTTAGTGATGGCTTTTGCGACGGTTAAATTATAAGAATCCGCACGTAAGCTACCCACAATAACACCAATATTATATTGTTTTGACATGGTAAAACCTCTTCTATCGACGGTTAGTGACGCATGTGACAAATAATTTGTACTTTGTCAGAATTTTATTTTACACCCATTATTAAACATCATAACCCGAGCTGGTGCAAAACTAAGTTAAATGGCAAATCAGCCAAACTAGTAAAACTAAAATACAAAAATAATTTTAAATTTTAAACTAATTATAGGGTTATGGCTTATCTAAAATAGATATTGTGAGTCCCATTCCACTATTTTGATTTAACCTTGAACAAAACAGGGTTACTTGATTTTGGTCAAAATGAAACATACCGACTGGTCGGTATCATCCATTGCATGAACAAAACAGCGCAGCACAGAAAAAAAGATCCCGTCAAACTTCAAGTGGAGTTATTAAAAGCAGCTCGCATAATTGCTGGCAGGGACGGCATTTCTGCATTATCCCTTAATGCGGTTGCACGGGAAGCGGGTGTCAGCAAAGGGGGGCTGATGCATCATTTCCCAAGTAAGCAAGATCTTATCCATGCGCTATTTTTGCAATTACTGAGCATTATGGATGAGCGTATTAGTTTCATTATGGAAAATGACATCAATACTTATGGGCGTTTTTCCCGTGCATATTTGCACTATATCGGTGAGCTTAAAGAATCAGATGAAAGTTTTCAGCTCGCGTTATTGTCGTTGGCTATGCCAAATGAGCCTGTATTACGCAAATGTTGGCGTGATTGGGTGCTGGGTCATTTAGCAAAAGGTGATTCTTTTGATAACAGCTATTTAGGGGCGCTAGTGCGTTATGGTGCGGATGGCTTGTGGTTATCATCATTAACAGAGGGTGAAACGTTATCAAAACAAGAGCGTGATGCCATTGTGAGCCGTTTAACGGAAATATCGTTTGAAAAACTGCCTTAAAAAATAGGTAACTACCGAAAATACCGTCATTAATATAATAAAAACATGGGGCGCCAGTGAAATATAAAATCAATGCCTTCATTATATATGATGCAGTTGATGGCACTTTGTCTTTGAAAGAAGACGAGGTGGATACGCAATTGTCTATTACCGCCAATGCATTGCTTTATTATTTTATCCAAAATAGGGGCGTGGTATCCCGTGATGATGTATTAAAAGCCGTGTGGGATGATAATGGATTAGTTTCATCCAACAGTAATTTAAACCAATATTTAAGTTTATTAAGAAAAGCATTTCGCCAGTATGGCATTGAAAATATCATTATTACGGTGGCCAGAGGGAGATTGGAATTTAATTCAGCAGTGACACTAGAGCGTTTGAATGATGCTAAAATGCACCCTGCTGAATTTATTAAAAACTTGAGTGAGATAGATGCCGCTGAAGTTGTATTATCCCCCATTATTGCCCCTCCCTTAATTGAATCAGAGACAATCTCAATATCCCCCGTTAAAAGCCCTGAGCCATTAACAAAGGCAAAGAAAGAAATGTGTTGGTATTTTGCCAGTGGCGCATTTTTGCTGTGCTCTATCTTGTTATTAGTTATGGCTTATTTATCAAATCAACCATCTCAACCGATTAATATGACGATGCTGGAGCATGCTAACTGCGATGTGCTTTCAAATGAAAAAATGATTAATGGCACCGTCGCACAAAATTATGTGCAAAATTTTGACAAGGTGAGGAATAACTTAAACCTTGCCTGTGTAGAAAAAGAGCGATTCGTTTTCTTTTATGGGGATAAATTACAAACTAATGGATTAGGCCGCGTGTTTTTAGCTCACTGTGCCGTAAATGAAGACAATCCTTTTAGCTATTGCGATAACTATTTCTATTATTCTTGGAAGCCATCATGAAAATATCTGGGAAAGTATTATGTTTACTGAGTGCTTTGCTGTTTATTGTGGTGGTGGTTTACACACAATCGGTTTTATTTTCCAATAAACAAGATGGATTAATGGTGTGTTCTACCAAAGGCATCATGCGCTTTGAAAATATGAAAGATGAAAACGTTAATGGCAATATTCACTTCAATTTTGGCGCGAATGGTAAAGGGTCAATTGTGGTTGAAGGTTATACAGATTCTAAAGCGGGATGGTTGTATTTACAGCGTTATGTGAAATTTAATTATACAACCAAGCGCATTTCCCCGACGGAGCGTCATTATAATATTAGCCAATGGGAATCGAGTGCCTCTTCCATAGATGAATCCCCCGATGTGATTTTTGACTACTTTATGCGAGAAATGTCAGATAGCCATGATGGCTTATTTCTTAATGCCCAAAAGCTGAATGATAAAGCGCTGTTATTAAGTTCAATTAACTCCCCGCTTTATATCTGCACATTAAAACCTGGCAGTAAATTTGACTAATAAAATACAGAGCTAGGGCATTAACGCTGGCCTATCATTTTGCATATTTTCCCCTTCAAGCCGTCTTTAACTCTCTTTGAAATACCCAATATCTTCAGTGTTATTCGCAGGCTTCTTAGTGTGAACTGCTTGCCTCAGACAAGCACTTTTTCCTGAGTACCTTAATATAAAAGAGCTTCTTTATTTGCGAGTAAAGCTTATAAGCCAGTGAGCCACCCCACAGTTATCATTGTGTAAATTACCCCTTGGTATCAGCTTAATAATATCCTGTTAACAATCCCACCTGATTAATCCGTAATCTATTTTTCGTGTTTTTTATTCACCAGACAGATACGTGAATTTTTCGTTTTTTCAGTATGGATGTGTGAATTAAAGGTCTTCCAAATCTAATTATCAGTTAAATATTCTAAGTATCTTCATGTTGTGGATTTATATTTTGTTTTTATTTTTCGCCTCTATAGTGAATTTGAAGCCAAAGGCTGCGTTCAATTAATCACCGCGCAGACACTGTTGGCGTAAATGATTACCTCGGTTCTTCAAGAAACATGTATTCGGACACATCAACTTAAAGAGCGCGGTAAAGAAAAATGAAGAAGGCTTCTCGGAGGAAACAACAATGGGTGATGCATTAGGTCTTATCGAAACTAAAGGTCTGGTAGCTTGCATTGAAGCGGCGGATGCAATGTGTAAAGCCGCAAACGTTGAGCTAATTGGCTATGAAAATGTGGGTTCAGGCCTCGTAACCGCAATGGTTAAAGGTGACGTTGGTGCAGTCAAGGCGGCGGTTGATTCAGGTGTTGAATCTGCTCAGCGTGTTGGCGAAGTCGTGACATCACTGGTCATTGCGCGTCCACATAACGATATCAACAAAATTGTGATTAAACATAAGGCATAACTTTTTCCGGAGGAAAAAACATGGGTGACGCATTAGGTCTTATCGAAACTCAAGGGTTAGTAGCATGTATTGAAGCGGCTGACTCGATGTGTAAAGCCGCAAATGTTGTGCTGATTGGTTATGAAAATGTTGGGTCAGGTTTAGTGACAGCAATGGTGAAAGGGGATGTCGGTGCGGTAAAAGCAGCGGTTGATTCAGGTGTTGAGTCTGCTTCTCGCGTTGGCACTGTCGTGACATCTCTGGTTATTGCTCGTCCTCACAGCGATATTCAGAAAATCGTCGCCCAGTATAAAGTCTCGGAATAAAAAGGAAATTACTTATGAAAGAAGCACTTGGATTAATTGAAACCAAAGGTTTAGTGGCCTGTATTGAAGCCGCTGATGCTATGTGTAAAGCAGCCAACGTTGAATTGATTGGTTATGAAAATGTCGGTTCTGGGTTAGTGACTGCCATGGTGAAAGGCGACGTTGGTGCAGTTAACGCAGCAGTGGAATCTGGTGTTGAAGCCGCAAAACGTGTTGGCACCGTGGTGACATCACGTGTTATCGCAAGACCACATAACGATATCGGCAAAATTGCGCAGCAACACAAAGCCTAAGTTGTTGGCTGATAAGTAAATAAAACAACAAGTTAATTAGTTAATTTTGGCTCCGATACGGGGGAAGACATGGTTGCATTAGATAAAGATCTGCAATCCAGACAACTGGCAAGAGAGCTAGTTAGAAACGCGAAACAAGCGCAAAAAGTATTCGCGACTTTTTCGCAGGAAAAAATCGACAGTATCGTTAAACACATCGCGATTGAATCAGCTCTTCACGCTGAAGAGTTGGCGAAAATGGCCAATGAAGAGACAGGTTTTGGTAAGTGGCAAGACAAAGTCTTGAAAAATACCTTCGCTTCAATGCGTGTCTATGAACACATTAAAGATCTCAAAACTGTTGGCATCATTAATGATGACAAAGTCAACAAAGTCATGGATGTAGGCGTTCCGTTAGGGGTGATCACGGCATTGGTGCCATCGACAAACCCGACATCGACCATCATCTACAAAACGTTGATTGCCTTAAAAGCAGGTAACGCCATTGTCTTCTCCCCGCATCCTAATGCCAAAGCCTGTAGTTTCCGTACGTTAGACATTGTTAAAAAAGCGGCATTAGAAGCTGGTGCACCCGCAGGGATCGTTGATGGTGTCACAATGTTGACCCTTGAAGCGACCAAAGAGCTGATGCACAGCAAAGATGTTTCCTTAATTTTAGCGACTGGCGGGGAGGGCATGGTGCGTGCAGCGTATGCATCGGGTACGCCAACAATCAGTGGCGGTCCGGGTAATGGCCCTGCCTTTATTGAGCGTAGCGCTAATATCAAACAAGCCGTGAATGACATTATCACCAGTAAAACGTTTGATAACGGGGTGATTTGTGCATCAGAGCAATCAATTATCGTCGAACGTTGTATTTATAACGAAGTGCACCGCGAGCTGTTAGCGCAAGGCGCTTACTTTATGAATGAAGACGAAGCGAAGCGTATGGCGTCAATGTTATTGCGGGCAAATGGCACCATCAACCCTGAAGTAGTTGGGAAAGATGCCATTACCTTGAGCCAACGTGCAGGGTTTAGCGTACCTGCCAATACGCGTGTGCTTATTGCTTTACAAGACACCGTTTCACCGAAAAACCCCTATTCACGTGAAAAGCTGTGCCCAATCTTAGGAATGTATATCGAAGAAGATTGGCAATCTGCTTGTCATCGTGTGGTGGATTTGCTGACCAATGAAGGTTTAGGCCACACATTGGTGATCCACACCCAAAACGAAGATGTCATTCGTCAATTCTCCCTTGAAAAACCCGTTAACCGTATTTTGATTAATACACCTGCGGCACTGGGGGGCATTGGAGCAACAACCAATATTACGCCAGCATTAACCTTAGGTTGCGGTGCAATCGGTGGCGGTTCGAGTTCAGATAACGTCGGGCCAATGAACTTACTGAACATTCGTAAAGTGGGTTATGGCGTGCGTTCTATTGATGATTTACGACAGCCACCACAGCCGTGCCCAGTTGCTCAGCCTGCAGCTTCAACCACAGTGAATCAATCGCAAATCAGTATTTTAGATGATGACCGTTTTCGTCAGCCAGTGACGGCTTCTGCACCCGTTTCTCATGTAGCAGACAACCGTTTTAGTACGGCGGCAATTACGGAAGCGGTGGTTTCCCAAGGTGATATCACTGAGGAAAATGTTGAGCAAATTATCAAGGCCGTTCTCGGTCGCCTAAATAAGTAATTCATTGAAATAAGGCGGTATAAACCATGATTTTGGCAAAAGTAATCGGACATGTTGTCGCAACGCAGAAATGCCAAGAACTTAGCGGAAGCAACTTATTGATGGTCGCTGCGCTGGGGGATGACCTTGAACCGTTGAAAGACCGAACGTATGTGGCGGTAGATAGCGTCGGTGCAGGTATCAACGACATTGTGTTAGCCGAAGCGTACTTCGCGTTGAACAAAGACAAATACAAAGCCATGTCAGTGGTTGCCATTGTTGAAAAGGTTTATACCAAGGAGTAAACAACAGCATGAACCAGTTTCTCATTAAACCGCGAGTTCAATTTGGTGCTAATGCACTGGATTTTATCTCACAAATGCAAGCTCAGCAGGCTTTTATCGTGACTGATAAAGCCATGGTGAAATTTGGCTTAGCAGAGGAAGTTACTCGTCGGTTAACACACTCAGGCATTGCGTTTTCAATGTATGACGATGTCCTGCCAGACCCCGATATTTCAGCCATCGTAAAAGGCATGAAAGTCATGGACGTGCAATATCCCGATGTGGTGATTGCACTGGGTGGAGGCTCAGTGATTGATGCGGCGAAAGCGATTATTTACTCCTTATGGCACACGAAAAGCGACGCCAATCGGGCAAAACCACAGTTTATTGCAATCCCAACAACCAGCGGTACAGGCTCTGAAGTTACCTCATTTTCAGTGATTAAGTCCCACTCTGAAAAACTGGTGCTAGTGGATGAGTTTATGTTGCCCGATGTGGCGATCCTCGACCCTGTTCTCGTGAAATCTGTGCCTGCGTCGATTACTGCAGATACGGGGATGGATGTGCTTTGCCATGCATTAGAAGCATATGTTTCGCGCACGGCGTCTGATTTTTCTGATGCGTTAGCGGAAAAAGCGGTGCAGCTGGTTTTCGGTCACCTAATTGACTGCTACCGCGAAGGTGGCAATTTGCTTGCTCGCGAAAAAATGCATAACGCCTCTTGCATCGCAGGAATGGCATTTACCAATGCTTCACTTGGGATCACGCACAGTTTAGCCCACGCATTAGGCGGTGTATTCCACATTCCACACGGCCGTGCCAATGCGCTATTGATGGCACATGTGGTGGCATTTAATGCCGAATTAGAAGGGAGTTGTGATAGTGAAGCCGCAAAACGTTACGCTCATCTCGCGAAAAACTTGAATTTACCCGCTTCAACAATACGTGAAGGCGTTGAAAGCTTAATTATGGCAATCAACGTATTAAAAGATGAAATGAATATGCCAAAAGGCATTCAAGCCACAGGCATTAATGAAACCGATTTTAACGCCCGTTTAGGGGAAATGGTGGGGCAAGCACTGCGTGATAGTTGCACTCCGACCAATCCACGGGATGTGAACCAAGTGCAACTTGAAACGCTATATCGGCAATCTTTTTAACAGCCGCAAGCTGTTAGGTGATGAACAACAAACTAGAACGAACATCAGGATAGGCTAACATGACTAAATATGCTCTGACCCCACGCGTAAAAATGCTGGCTGAACGCTTAAGTGCCCGCAATAGCTCAATTATTACTGAACGTGCCAACATTTTAGAAGCACTGGAAAACCAACTCTCGGGTGCACCGCAGGCAATAAAACCTGCTCAACGCTTTTATGAATTTATCCGCCATTTCCCTGCGTTTATTGCGCAAGATGAATTGATTATTGGTAGTCAATCGTCCACACCGCGTGGCGCGATTTTCTTCACTGAAAACGAAATTCACAGCAACAGTATTTACACCTTCTTAGCAGGGGACAGCACAGTAGATGCCCCTGACTATTTAGCGGTACTGAACATCGGTTTTTTAGAAATTAAATCCCAATTGGAAAACCGAGTCAGAAACATCGGTAGTGCAGTCAGTCGTAATAGTATTGATGAGGCAAATAATTGCCGCGCTGCAATTTATGCATGTGATGCAGCAATTCATTTTGCACAATCCCTCGCGTCAAAAGCAGAAAGCATGGCAGCGGTGGAATCAAACCAATATCGCCGTTTAGAACTGCAAGAAAGCGCGGCGATTTTACGTAATGTTCCTGCCAAACCTGCACAAACCTTTAAAGAAGCTTGCCAAGCATTCTATTTATTGCAGCTTATTTTGCATCTGGAAAACGGCAGCTACGCCGTTAATCCAATGGGCTTCGACAAAGCGGTTTACCCATTCTATCAACGAGATATCGAGCAAGGCCGTTTAACACCAACCCAAGCGTATGAAGTGGTTGAAAGTTTATGGCTGAAATTGGCTGAGCTTTCTGAAGTGCGCTCGACAAAAGTGGTGGATGGTTACCCTATGTTTGATGCACTGAAAGGCGGCGTATATTTAACCGACCCTCACGTATGCATTAACGAACTATCCGCCATGATGTTATCGGCTCATGAGAATATCATGGCCGTCAATAATGGGTTAAAAGTTCGCTTATATTGCGGCCAAGTAAGCACGCAGCCACAATATTCTGCGCCGAACGCCAGCTATGTTGCACCGTCTGCACAAGCTGAGACAGAATTTAAAGTAATGGAAGGGTTAACCCCACGTTTGCAACGCCTGCGTAACCGCTATTTAGAAGCGCGCCCAAGCGTTTCTATCTACCGCGCTTTAGCCTTTACTGACGTTGTCAAAAATAACCCAGGTTTGCCGCCGATTTTACTGCGTGCAAAAGCGTTCCGTCGCGCATGTGAAACCGCACCAATCTTAATCCAACCAGAAGAGTTAATTGTTGGGCACCCGTGTGGTAAGCCGCGTGCGGGTGCGTTCTCCCCAGATATCGCATGGCGCTGGGTAGTCGAAGAGCTCGACACTATGAGCACTCGTCCACAAGACCCATTTGTTATCTCTGAAGAAGACAAAAAAGTCATTCGTGAAGATATTGCACCATTCTGGGAAGGTCGCTCATTAGATGAAATCTGTGAAGCACAATACCGTGAAGCGGGCGTGTGGGAATTCAGTGGTGAAACGTTTGTTAGTGACTTGTCTTATCACCAAATCAACGGTGGGGGTGATACTTGCCCAGGCTACGATGTCTTGTTATTCACCAAAGGTATGAATGGGATCAAAGCAGATGCACAGGCGAAACTGGCTGAGCTTAGCATGGAAAACCCAGAGGATATCGACCGCATCTATTTCTACAAAGCTTCTATTGAAACCTGTGAAGGTGTTGTGTCTTACGCGCACCGTATTGCAGAACATGCTCGTGAGTTAGCCGCAAAAGAAACAGACTCAAAACGTCGTGAAGAGTTATTGACTATCGCACAAGTAAATGAAAATGTGCCAGCAAACCCGCCAGTGACCTTGCAAGAAGCCTTACAAAGCATTTGGACGGTGGAGTCCCTGTTTGAAATCGAAGAAAACCAAACGGGATTGTCTTTAGGGCGCCTCGACCAATATTGCTTGCCGATGTATGAAAATGACATCAAGACAGGCCGTTTAACACAAGACCAAGCGCTGGAAATGATGCAGGCATTTATTATCAAATGTGCTGAATTAATGTGGATGTCCAGTGAGTTAGGGGCGAAATATTTTGCGGGTTACCAGCCGTTTATCAACTTAACGGTAGGCGGGCAAAAACGCTCAGGGGGTGATGCGTGTAATGACTTAACTTATTTAATTATGGATGCGGTGCGTTTCGTTAAGGTGTACCAGCCATCACTGGCTTGCCGTATCCATAACCAATCACCACAAAAGTATATGGAAAAAATTGTCGATGTCGTTAAAGCTGGCATGGGCTTCCCTGCCTGCCACTTCGATGATTCCCACATCAAAATGATGTTACGTAAAGGTTTTGATTTTGAAGATGCACGTGATTATTGCTTGATGGGTTGCGTTGAACCTCAAAAATCAGGCCGAATTTATCAATGGACCTCAACAGGTTACACCCAATGGCCAATCGCGATTGAGTTTGTCTTAAACCGTGGGCGCATGGTGCTGTTTGATAGTTACCAAGGCTTAGACACAGGTGAACTGCGCGACTTGAGAACTTTTGAAGATTTTGACCGCGCCGTGAAACAACAAATTGCTCATATCGTCAGATTATCCGCGGTCGGTACGGTGATAAGCCAACGTGTACACCGTGATGTTGCACCAAAACCATTAATGTCTTTGCTGGTGGAAGGCTGTATGGAAAAAGGGAAAGACGTTGCCGCAGGTGGTGCGATGATTAACCACGGCCCAGGCTTGATTTTCTCTGGTCTTGCAACCTACGTCGACTCAATGGCAGCAATTCGTAAGCTGGTTTATGAAGACAAACGCTATACCCTTGAACAAGTACGTGATGGCCTATTAGCCAACTTTGAAGGCTATGACGAACTGCGCCGCGACTGCTTGAACGCGCCAAAATTTGGTAACGATGACAACTATGTCGACCAGTATGCGCTGGATATTACGGAGTGGACAGAGCGCGAGTGCCGCAAATACGACATGTTGTATTCCACACTTAGCCACGGAACCTTATCGATTTCGAATAATACTCCAATCGGGGAATTAACCGCAGCGAGTGCGAATGGACGCTTAGCTTGGATGCCATTATCAGATGGTATCAGCCCAACGCAAGGTGCGGATAAACAAGGCCCAACTGCCATCATTAAATCCATCAGTAAGATGAATGTGGAAACAATGAACATTGGCATGGTGCATAACTTTAAGTTCTTAAAAGGCTTGTTGGACACGCCTGAAGGCCGCCACGGCTTGATTACTTTGCTAAGAACGGCTTCTATTTTAGGGAATGGCCAAATGCAATTTAGTTATGTCGATAACGAAATGCTGAAAAAAGCGCAGCAAGAACCTGAAAAATATCGTGATTTAATCGTTAGGGTTGCAGGTTACAGTGCTTACTTCGTCGAACTCTGCAAAGAAGTTCAAGATGAAATTATTAGCCGTACCGTGATTGAGAAGTTCTAAATCGATATCGGCAGGTATGGCAACATACCTGCCACGTCATAATAAAAACGATAAATTTTTCAATGTGTTGAGGTGTGATGATGAGCGCGGCAGATATTAAAGGTCGGATATTTAATATCCAAAAATATTCCATTTATGACGGTGATGGTATTCGCACGCTGATCTTTCTTAAAGGGTGCAATATTCGTTGTCCTTGGTGTGCTAACCCTGAGGGATTAAGCAGCCAGTTTCAAGTGATGTTTTCCCATGATAAATGCGTCAATTGCGGTAAGTGTGTCGATGTTTGCCCAACAGGTATTCATTACAAAACAACCAATGAACAAGGTGAACAAATTCACCGTGTTAATCGCAGCATTGATTGTATTGGTTGCCGTAAGTGTGAAGAGGTGTGCATTGGCGGTGCGTTGGACATTATGGGTAAAGATGTCACGGTTGCCGAAATGATGGAAATCATCATGCAAGACTATGATTTTTATATTTCTTCTGGTGGTGGTGTCACGATCGGTGGTGGGGAAATGAGTCTACAAACCGATTTCGCCGTTGAATTGCTGCGTGAATGCAAAAAAATGATGATCAATACCGCGGTAGAGACCCAAGGGACAACATCATTAGCTAACTATGAAAAGCTCGCTCAAGTCGTTGACTTATTTTTGTATGACATCAAGCACATCGATAGCGCACAGCATAAAAGTATCTTTGGTATTGGCAACGAAAATGTGCGCCAAAACCTTGAAAGACTTATTGAATTAGGTGCAAACGTGGTGGTGCGGATGCCGTTGGTGCGTGGGTATAACGATTCGTATGACGCAATCACGGGGGCCATTGAATACGCGATGGCGCTATCCAAACGCGGTAATGTAAAACGTATTGATATTCTACCTTACCACCAGTTGGGACGCGGTAAATACGACAAACTGGACATGATTTACCCCGTAAAACAAGACCCAACCTATAGCGCAGAAGAACTCGATCAATTGGAAGCATTCTTTAAACAGTTTGATTTTGATATTCGACTGGTTCGTCACTAAGTAGGAGAGACAGATGAAAAGTTTAGGTGTGATTGAGACGCGGGGACTGACATCCGCGATACAGGCAGCTGATGCGGCGTGTAAGGCCGCCAGTGTAGAAATTGTCGGCTACCGTAAAATTGGCTCTGGCTTAGTATCCGTCTGTTTTCAGGGGGAAATCAGCGCAGTGCGCACCGCCGTTGATCACGGTATTGCGGTGATCAGCGATAACCAATTATGCGTAGGCTCACTTGTGATTGCGCGCCCTGAAGAAAGTGTAATTACAAAATTATTAACAGTAAAAAGTAAAAAGGGCGAGTTAGAAAAAAGCGTTGAACAAGCTGAAAAAACGCAAGAAAAGCTTGTGGTTGAGGGCAAATCCGAGCCAGAGGTAACGGAAAATAGCATTAAAGAGCCTAAAAATGACCTGCGCAAAGGTAAAAAATCATGATGAATGAGCAATTGATGGGCAAAATTTTGTCTCGTCTTTCAGCATACAACCCAGCGAATAGAATGCAATCTGCTATAGCAATCCCTGTGGGGGTATCTAATCGCCATGTACACCTTTCGCAGCAGGATGTTGAAGCCTTATTTGGCAAGGGCTACCAGCTCACACCATTTAAAGAACTCAAGCAGCCAGGGCAATTTGCGGCGAAGGAATGTGTGATGGTGGTTGGGCCAAAAGGCTCAATCAGCAAAGTCAGAGTGTTAGGCCCTGTGCGCCCAAAAAGCCAATTAGAGGTTTCGAAGGCCGATTGTTTTGCTTTAGGGATTAAAGCACCCGTAAGGGAATCAGGGGATTTAATTGATTCAGGTAGTGCATTGTTAATTGGCCCAGCTGGTCATGCAAACCTTGAATCTCAGGTGATTTGTGCGCAACGACATATTCATATGAATACGATAGATGCTAGAGCATTAAACGTGGTTAATGGACAAAAGGTCAATATTCGTACGGAAGGTGAGCGTCGTTTAGTATTTGATGAAGTTGTTGTGCGTGTAGATGAGCGCTTTTCTCTTGAATTTCATATTGATACTGACGAAGCCAATGCAGCGGGTCTGCGGAATAATGACAGCGTATTTATTGTCGGTTAAGGGACGGTGGCAAGGTGAATGAAAAACAGATTGAACGGATAGTTGAACAGGTATTAAGGCGACTAAACCAGCATGTTCTTGTGGTGTTATCCCCTGTAGAAGGCTACCAACAGGCGATTTACCAACGGTTAACGCAATTTTTATCGGTTTCTTTTTCGCTCTATGCCACCCAATTAATGCCTGCAACACCTTATTTTGCACAGTGGGCAACATTGGGAACAATATTAGATAAAAATACGTTACATCTAAATGCATTAGGAAACTATCACTGTGTATTTTTACCTTTTATTGATGCCAAGGTGGTTGGTGAAGTTGCAAATGGCTTATTTACCAGCGAAGAAAGCCAACTGATTTTGCATGCGCTTGCACAAAATATTCCTGTGCTGGCATTGAAACATCATTGTTGCCCTGAAAGTGAACTCAACCAAATTTTAGGTTTAGATAAAAATAAAAAATATAATAGGGTTATTAAAGAAAATATGTCGAAACTTATTTCATTAGGCGTGGAGTTTAATACACTAAATGAAATTGAAGGTAAATTATTGATAAATAATTTTAACCAAGAATTGAAACCTAAAAATAACCATCAAGAAAATCGCTATATTACTTTAAAGGAAGTAATGAAAAACCCTGGAGGGTATATTGCGAATGATAATAAATTAACTGATTCAGCTATCGATTATTTAAAGTCTTTAAAGAAATAAAATATCAAAATTAATTAAATCTAATTTTTCTATTTATTGTAGGAGTATTATCTATGTCCCCTAAAGCAAAATCATGGCTTTGGATGCTGGCGGTTATTATTTCAGAAACTTCAGCAACCTCTACATTGAAAATGTTTGATAATAGTGAAGGGAGTACGAAGTCCTTATTATTAGCTCTTATTGTTGTATTGTATGTTGTTTGCTATTACTCACTTTCTCGAGCTGTTAAATATATCCCTGTAGGTTTAGCGTATGCAACATGGTCAGGTACTGGGATTCTTATGGTATCTACGCTTGGCATGCTCTTTTATGGGCAACACCCTGATACCGCAGCAATGATCGGTATGGCGGTGATTGCCAGTGGAATTGTGATCATGAATCTGTTCTCCAAAATGGGGGCAGATGAAGAAGATACAGAAGAGCCAAATAAAGAAACGAAAGAGTCATTATTATCCACCAATAATAAAGCCATTCATTAATTAAAATTTAAGGGGAAAAATTATGTTTACTGGATTTTTATGGTTAGCACTTTCGATTGGTTCTGAAATAACTGGAACCTCAATGATTAAAAAAACCAATAGCTTTAGTAAATTAGGGCCGTCTATTTTAGTGATCATTGCCTATTGTTTATGTTATTTTGCTCTGACCCGTGCAATGGGGTATATCCCTGTAGGTGTAGCCTATTCATTATGGTGTGGGTTTGGTATTGTTGGTGTGACATTAGTTTCTATGATTTTATATAAACAAAAACCAGATTTCCCTGCGGTATTTGCAATGGGGTTAATTATCTCTGGTGGAATAATCATGAATACATTCTCAACAATGTAAGTCTTATTTTATTCTTGATCTTTATCTCGTTCATTGTTTGCCCTCAATTGTTTTTTGTTGAGGGTTATTTTTTTGCAAATAATCTGGCGTCACTGATGTTTTTGCAATATAAAATGATTGTTTGGCGATAATGCCTTTGGCTTGTCCTATGCTAATTTAGTGACCAACAGTGATTTAGTTTAGGAATGAAAGTATGCAAATTATTGAGTGGGATGATTTTACCCGTGTTGAAATGCGTGTTGGCACTATTATTAGTGCAGAGCTAAATAGTAAAGCAAAGAAACCCGCATATGTGATGGAAGTTGATCTTGGTGAGCTAGGTATCAAACGCTCTAGCGCACAAATTACCGTGAACTACACCCCTGAAAGCCTAATTGGCAAGCGCATTCTTTGCGTCTGTAACTTTGAAGTAAAACGTATAGCAGGGATTAAATCTGAAGTGTTAATAACAGGGGCTCCTGATGAAAAGGGTGCTATTGTGTTAGCAGAGTTTAACCTGCCTCTTCCAAACGGCGCTTTACTCGCCTAATGCTCAATGCTCGTCATATTTCGCACTGTAGCGGTGTTGGCTACACAAAGTTACCCTAGTCACATACTTTTGTATGTTCCTAGGGATAACTGTGTTTGCCGCCTTGCTACAACACGAACTATTTAGAGCATTTAATTTGATATAACTTTTCATTATATTTATTGAAATCCTCAAGTGATGCCATATTGGCATCACTGCCATTTATAGGTAAAAAGGTTATACTGCTATTATCTGTATCAGTAGGAGTGTTTCCTTTGCGATTACCTGAACTGCATTTTCGACAATATTCTGACGAGGTTATTTCTCATCAACATGATGGGCAGTGGCAAGTCGTCTTGTCGTTATCTGGGCAAATGGAAATCAATATGTATCGGCAGCATTTTCAATTGAATGCAGGAAAAGGCATGGTGATCCCGCCAAGTGTTAGCCATGCGTTTAGCGGCCAAGACGGTAATAAAAACTATGTTTTGGAAATGCCTGCAACGGCACAGTGGGCATTGGACGAGAAAATGACCCAATTTTCTCTGACACCTTCAGCAATTGGTTTGCTTCATTGGTTACAAAGCTTTCCCCAAGCACCTGAAAATAATTTTGCGGTGGCACGTTTGCTGTTGGCGCAATTAAAACCCGAAAGTCAGTGGATTGATACCGTTTCTCAGTGGATTGAGACGCGGTTACATTTGCCCATTAGTTGTGAAGATATGGCATTCGCTTTTTGTATGTCAGTCAGTACGTTACAAAGAAAAGTAAAAGCAGAAACACACTTAACGGTGATGCAATTTATTCAACAAAAGCGGATGGAAGCTGCGGGGAGTTTATTGCTCACAAATAGCAGTATAGAAACCATAGGCCTTTGTGTGGGTTATGATTCTCACTCTGCATTTAGCCATGCGTTTAAAAAATACTATGGCAAAACCCCTCTTGAATATCGAACTCAGGCGATAATACCCCGTTAGAGCTACCTCTGCGTTTTTGCCATATGTGTTGAAATTGACTGTGAATATTCACCCTGTAAAAAATCGGTATTGATCCCCGCTTGCCTTAGTTTCAATTCAAGCAGCGCGAGTTGCTTGCTCACATTGACATAATTAGGGTCATCAACTGAAAGTCCTTGAAGTAGATGGCTCAGTGTTAGCGCGTCTTTTCTTTGCTGTAATTCAGCAGGTAAATATCCCGAATTCTTTAATAAGCGATATCCAGCCCTTAGCTCAGGAGGCACCAAGCTGTCATCTTCAAGGTATAGTGGCTTGCCTTCGCCATTAAGCTGTGACAATTCCCCTTTATTTAAGGCTTCTTGGATATGGCGTTCAGCCCAGTGATCGATAATTGACATGAAATTGAGCCCACTAATATATTTTTATTTATTATATCCTTGAAAGTAATAGACGTAAAATTGGTTAAATGAGCTTTATTGCGTTAATTATTCCGAGCTTTAAATAAGGTTTAATCGAGTTGTTAATATAGGTGTTTTCCCATTTTTATAAAATAAAACATACAAAAATTGATATATGTATAGTGATTAATAATGAAAAACCGCTAAATATTGTATGTAAATTGTTATGTTGAGCACATTTATTGAAATTAATTAAATTTAACTTAATGTGGTTTTTAAGTCTGATAATGAATGAATATTTTTTTTATTGGTGTTTTTTATAATTATATTAAAAGAATTTATGGTTTATGTTTCTAAAATGTAACTGAGATGTTTTGGTGAAGCTATCTACTTGTAAATAGCAAAAAGAGAAAACATTGTGTAATGTCCATTTCTCTTGTTTATAAGGAGAAAACATGGAACAAAAAAAGCAAGAGGGAAGCCGTTTTTTACGAACGGTTGAGTGGTTAGGAAATGCGCTGCCACATCCGGTTATTTTATTTATTATATTGATTGTAATTTTATTAATTTCTTCAGCAATTGGTCAATACTTTGGGGTTAGCGTCATTGATCCACGTCCAGAAGGGGCTAAAGGGCGAGCTGAAGACGGCATTATTCATATTGTTAGCTTATTAGACCCTGAAGGTATCCGTAAAATTCTTGCGAATATCGTGACCAATTTTACGGGGTTTGCACCTCTAGGAACTGTACTGGTTGCTTTACTTGGGGTAGGGATCGCCGAGCGAGCAGGGTTACTTTCAGCGGCAATGCGTTTAGTGGTAATTAAGGCTCCACGCAAGCTAACAACAGCCGCGATTGTATTTGCAGGGATTATGTCGAATACAGCATCAGAGCTTGGCTACGTTGTATTGATTCCTTTAGCCGCTATCATTTTTCACTCTTTAGGTCGCCACCCATTAGCGGGTCTTGCCGCCGCATTTGCAGGGGTATCTGGCGGGTATTCTGCAAACTTGTTACTCGGTACAGTCGATCCATTGCTTTCAGGGATCACGCAGCAAGCCGCTCAAATTATAGACCCAACTTATATCGTAGGCGCAGAAGCGAACTGGTACTTTATGTTTGCCAGTACGTTTTTAATTACCATTTTAGGTTATTTTATTACCGAAAAAATTGTAGAGCCACAGTTAGGACCATATACGGGTGGTGGTGTCGATACTGACGAAGACAGTTTACGCGCCTCAGCAGAGTTAACATCATTAGAGAAAAAAGCGTTATTTTGGGCATCAGCAACATTTTGGGCACTAGCCGCGGTCTTAGCGCTGATGGTGGTACCAGAAAACGGTATTTTACGTAATCAAGAAACTGGTTTGGTTAGTAATTCGCCGTTCTTAAAAGGGATTGTTGTCTTTATTTTTATCTTTTTTGCTATCCCAGGCATTGTTTATGGGTATATAGCAAAAACTATGCGTTCAGATAAAGATATCGTTGATGCGATGGCTGCATCTATGAGTACCTTAGGTTTATATCTGGTTATTATTTTCTTTGCGGCGCAATTTGTTGCATTTTTTAATTGGACAAACATCGGCCAAGTCATTGCAGTAAAAGGCGCAAACTTCCTAAACAGTATCGACCTTCATGGTGGTGTACTGTTTATAGGCTTTATTCTGATTTGCGCGTTTATTAACTTAATGATTGGCTCTGCATCTGCACAATGGGCAGTCACTGCGCCTATTTTTGTGCCAATGTTAATGCTTGCGGGTTATGCACCAGAAACGATTCAAGCGGCATACCGTATCGGTGACTCGGTGACTAACATTATTACCCCGATGATGAGCTATTTTGGTTTAATTATGGCAATCGTAGTGAAATATAAAAAAGATGCAGGGATTGGAACGTTAGTTTCGATGATGTTGCCTTATTCTGTCATATTCCTAATCGGTTGGTCATTATTCTTTATTGTCTGGGTATTTGTTTTGGGTATTCCAGTTGGCCCAGGTTCCCCAATTTATTTTACGCCAGGAAGTTAATGACTATTTAACTTTTATGGCATAAAAAACCCCCAATAATTGGTTGTCCAACTATTGGGGGTACTTTTATAACCGCTTTTTTATTCGATATATTATTAGGTAATATTTTCCCTATACCATGCGGATCCCTTCGAACGGATTCCACCCATCAAGTCCCTTGGTTTCTTTTATATAGTATGCATAGTTGGCAATCATCGCCCAAAGTGCAGAAATCCCGACGGAAAGGCCAGTATAAGCTCCGTTAGGGATCGTACCACCAACCATAAAATCAATAATATTGAGCACTAGACCTAAACCAATAGAAATCCCCAGTAGAACTAACCCTTTTTTCCACAATCCTAAAATTAAAAAATAAATAATACCGAAGAAAAAGGCGAAGAAATTCATGCTAATGAGCAGGCGTCCACCGAAAGATTCTGCTTTCAATGCGGCTTTAAACTCTGGCGTATCGGGGGCTCCATGAGTATCAAAAAAGTTAAAGCGCTTCTGCCATTTATTAGAATATTGTTTTTGTTCCATTTTCCATCCCTTAGTCATGTAAATATAAAATCAAGAACCGATAATACTTGGAAATAGTTACAAGCATAGAGGCGAACATTCTTAATATGATGGATTCTGGATTTTTCTTAATAAAGGGTTAAGAAAGGAATGACATAAACCTAGAAGGGGAAAACGCAAAAACCCGCCTTTTGGGCGGGTTCTTTAAATAAGTGGTGCCCGGACTCGGAATCGAACCAAGGACACGGGGATTTTCAATCCCCTGCTCTACCGACTGAGCTATCCGGGCAACGGGGCGCATTAAACCGTATTCAGCTGTTTGCGTCAATGAGTTTTTAATAAAAAAACGTTTTTTTTTACTGAGTGTTTTCTTTTTCAGCAAAAGGTGATTGTTTAACGTGCTAATGCGGCTTTTTTAGCTTAGCGCCCCTTTTTTACGGCATAATGCGATCGTCAAAATATCTTCAGAAAGGTGCTGCGCTGTTTCGACATCTTGAATGTCACGTTGGACTAATAAACGGTTTAAACACCCTTCGAGAACCAGTTCCATTTGGTTTGCAACAAGCTCAGAGTCTTCGATATCAAGTTCATCCAATAAATTTTTGGTAAAATTAAAGGAATTGTCTTTTTGTAGGCGGCTGAGCTGGTGAATCGGGTGTTCTGAATCGGGGTAATAATTACAAGCAGAGATAAATAAACAGCCTGGAAAACGCCCCTCACTCACTTTCTCGGACAATTGTTGGTAACGGGCCATTAATTTCTGTTGTGGGCTTAGCGTTTCCTCTAGGAGCGTTTGGCGTTGCCATACTTCAATTTGCTGTCCGTGAAAGCGCAAGCAATCATAAATAAGGGCTTCATCATCAGGCCAAAATTGGCGAATAGTCGAAAAATCAGATTCAATTTCACTGAGTAAATTCTCTGTTGATGCGGATAACCCCTGAATTTCTAACTGGTTTAATGCATGGCTTAAAATTGTTTCGCGCTGGATAGGCATTATAAACTCCATCGGCATCGTGTCTGTTTTTTTCATCATAGCAATGATCAATATTGAATTATAGCGCTTTGCTCAATAGCAATGGTGCTGGCGGAGCTACATAAATGAATAAACGGGGCATTTTTTGTTGAAAGGCGGGAGGAACAGGAGGGGGAAATATCCCCCCTGAATCTAAGTTGACAGTGAATATCAAATTTAGATTGGAACGTTAATTAATCAAATTCGCCTCTAGTGCAACATCGATATAATAAAACTGAAAAATGTTCTTCATAAAATCATCGACATCATGCTTTCTTAACTCGAGGGCTTGTAAGATATCTAACAGACCTTGTATGGTGATGGCATTTTTACCCCTTTCGTAACGAGAAATTTGTTGCTGGCTAATGCTTAATCGTGATGCTAATTGCGCACCTGTTAAACCAACTGCTTTTCTTCGGTGTTTTAGATAGGTTCCAATATAAATGGAAACATCGGTATTATCATTTCGTTGAGTACTTAACATTCCTCCTCCAAATAAATTAATGCTGATGAGATAAATTATTTCAAATAATAGGCTTACTCTATAATTTAGCGCTCGTTTAACGGATTTAAAAGAGAACCTGAATGGTTTTCTAATACCTATTAGACAAGGATGAGGTTAGCATTACCAATATTTATGGCGGATGGATTTGTGGGTATCAATAGATTGTGCCTATTTATAATACACAATAAAAGAGTATGCGTTGTCGATTTTAAAGGATTATATATAAGTTTTATTGCGTCAGTATCTATTTTTTGGAATTATATATTTAAAAATATCATTGTTTTAGTTATATTGTTTTTGCTGTTTTCTGATGAAATTTGTGGATTCACACTGAATTTTAATCAATATATTCATTGCTTGTTACACTTATATTGAGGTTATTAATATAAATGTTTCATGGGAAAAATTTGGTTTGTTTTATTCGATTTTCATATCTGATTTTGGCGTGTCGAATATATAAGATATCTATGGATTATATATTTACCTCTTTTATTAAATTTATAATATGAAACTAAAATAATATTGATAAATGAACTTTGCAGGTTTTATATTTATTATTACCACTTTAGTGGCAATGATAAAAATATTTTAGAACAGAAAAAACCCGTGAATGATGTCACGGGTTTTTAGGCTGTTCAATTTGATGAATAGGACTAGAGCATCATTCCACCGAACAGGAAGCCGAAAGTGACGGCTAATGCGACAGCAATGGTACCAGGGATAAAGAATGGGTGGTTGAAGACGAAGCGACCAATGCGCGTTGTCCCTGTATCATCCATTTGTACCGCAGCAACCAGTGTTGGGTAAGTCGGCAGAATAAACAGACCAGAAACCGCAGAGAAAGACGCAATTGCAGTCAGTGGGCTAACACCTAAAGCCAGTGCCATTGGCATCAATGCTTTTGCTGTTGCTGCTTGTGAATACAAAAGCGCAGAACAGAAGAAGAAGATAACCGCTAGCATCCAAGAATGTTCGTGGATTAAGTCACCCGCAGTTGCTTTGATCCACTCAAGGTTGTGTTGTACGAAAGTATCACCTAACCAAGCCACACCTAAAATACAGATACATGCACTCATACCTGCTTTAAAGGTACTGGAGTTCAAGATAGCATCGGTATTTACGCGACAAAGGATAGTAATCAACGTTGCTACAGTAAGCATGATGATCAAAATCGCATTGGTGGTGTTCATCAATGGTGTTTCGACGATCCCTAAGCTTGGGCTATTGATGATGGCATAACAGACAACACCGATAACACCTAATAAGAACAGCATAACGGAAGATTTAGCACCTGGTTTGATTTCTTTGACTTGGCTACCACGCAGTTCAATTAAGCCTTCTGCTAAACGTTTTTGATAGATTGGGTCATCAGAAAGCTTAGAGTTAAACGTCCAAGAGATAATAAATGACATCAACATAATCGCGAGGAAGGTTGATGGCAGTAAAATTCCCAGCAGAGTGATGTAGCTGACTGTATTACCAGCACCCATCATTGCAGGGTTTTCCATGACCGATGCCATATAGACAACCGCAGCAGAAATTGGTGATGCAGTAATACCAATTTGAGCAGCAACGACCGCTGTTGATAATGGACGGCAAGGTTTAACGCCTTGTTCTTTTGCGACTTCTGCAATGACAGGTAGTGTGGCTAAAGAGATATTACCTGTACCTGCAAAGAGCGTCAGAAAGTAAGTGACAACTGGGGCAAGGATAGTGATGTATTTAGGGTTGCGGCGCAGTAATTTTTCTGTTTGAGCAACTAAATAATCTAAACCGCCTGCAATTTGCATTGCAGAGATAGCGGCGATAACAGCCATGATGATGGAGATAACGTCAAATGGAATGGTGCCTGGTTTCACGCCAATTGCAGCGAGTACCAGTACACCAAGGCCACCGGCAAAGCCGATACCTATCCCACCAAGACGGGCCCCCAAAAAAATGGCCAGCAGAACAATGACAAATTCTACGGCTAACATAGTGTTTACTCCTCGACAAAATGAAAATTAAAATTATGAAACTGTTATGTTAATTATTTGTGTGTGCATGAATCAAAAAAGGCACGCTTTCCGATGAGAGGCGTGCCTTTATTTTTTTAAGTGTTATTTATGATAAACATAAACTTTTAGTCATCAAAACGTTTTGCTTTGTAAGCAGGGTGTTTTAAGTTCTCAACAGAGAAAATATCGTCCAGCTCTGCTTCAGTTAGTAAACCGCGTTCAAGTACAACTTCACGGACGCTCTTACCTGTTTCTGCACAGATTTTACCTACGATGTCACCATTATGGTGGCCAATGAATGGGTTCAAGTAGGTCACGATACCGATTGACTTAAAGACAAACGCTTCGCAGATTTCTTTGTTCACAGTAATACCGCTAATGCATTTCTCTTGCAGATTGCGACATGCATTGCTCATCAGAGAAATAGACTCGAACATTGCTTGACCGATAGCTGGTTCCATTACGTTTAACTGTAATTGGCCTGCTTCAGCTGCCATTGTTACGCAGATATCGTTACCAATAACTTTGAAACACGCTTGGTTAACCACTTCTGGAATCACTGGGTTAACTTTTGCTGGCATGATAGAAGAACCTGCTTGTAACTCAGGTAAGTTGATTTCTTTAAGACCTGCACGAGGGCCAGAAGATAGCAGGCGTAAGTCGTTACAGATTTTAGACAGTTTCATTGCCAGACGTTTTAAGCCTGCGTGAACAGTGATGTAAGCACCACAGTCAGAAGTTGCTTCGATTAAGTCTTCAGCAGGAACGCATGGTAAACCAGTCACTTCAGCTAATTTTTTAACTGCCAGCTCAGAATAACCTGGCGCTGTATTTAGGCCAGTACCGATAGCAGTCGCGCCTAAGTTAACTTCGAGCAGTAATTCGATGCTACGTTTCAGATTTTTCTCTTCTTCTTTCAGAAGGGTAGCGAAAGCATGGAATTCTTGGCCGACGGTCATTGGAACGGCATCCTGTAACTGGGTACGACCCATTTTCAGAATGTCTTTGTATTCTTCAGCTTTAGCTTCAAAGCCTTTTTTCAGGTATTCAACAGATTCAATTAACTTCAGTACAGAGTTATACACTGCGATACGGAACCCAGTAGGGTAAGCATCGTTAGTGGATTGGCTTTTGTTCAGGTGGTCATTAGGGTTTAGGAATTCATATTCCCCTTTTTTATGCCCCATCAGTTCAAGACCGATGTTTGCAAGAACCTCGTTGGTATTCATATTCAGTGATGTGCCCGCACCACCTTGGAATACGTCAACAGGGAACTGGTCCATGCATTTGCCTTCATTTAAAACAACATCACATGCTTTGATGATGGTTTCCGCGATGTTACGTGGAATTGTGTGTTGTTCTTTGTTGGCTAAAGCCGCCGCTTTTTTAACCATAACCATGCCGCGAATAAATTCTGGGACATCGTTAATAGTGCGGTCGCTGATATAAAAGTTTTCAATCGCACGCAGAGTATGAACACCATAATAGGCATCGGCTGGAACTTCTTTTTTACCTAACAGGTCTTCTTCGATACGAGTATTGTTTGACATGAGAACCTTCTTAATTAGATTACAGTTACTGTCCGTTTATGCGCTTTTTAAAAATCCATATATCGTAAAAACAAAACTTCACAGGTGATTAATATTGTAAAATAAAACTTTACAAGCGATTAACACCTTCTACTACGTTATCAGCATTATGATCTACTGAATTATGGGTAGATAATATGCCTTTAATGAAACAATGCCTTGAACCTAGATCACTATATAGTTTGATTTATGCAACAGATTTTACGTTGTGTGACATTCGTCACAGATAAGTCTGGTTAATCAAAAAACTCTATGAGTTGAAAAGCGTTATCTTTGCCCCAATTATTATGGCTATACTAAAGAAAAAAGCGAATATTGATAGTTGTCTCTTAGATGCAGTTCACAAAGGTTTTCCGAGGGGCGTAAAATAGTTGATAGCTTATTGAAATAAAGGAGAACTTGTGCGCTGGTTACCACTAATTCTGATATGTATTCTCATTTACATTGAATCGGTTATTTTCGTGAGAGTCGCTTCCGAAGTGGGAGTTCTAATGACGCTAATTTTAGTGGTCTTAACTTCCTGTTTGGGGGTCTCCTTGGTGAAAAACCAAGGAATGAAAAATGTCCTGCAAATCCAACAAAAATTAGCATCTGGTGAGAGTCCAGCGGCAGAGATGATTAAAAGCGTTGCGCTCGTTTTAGCGGGCTTTTTACTCATCGTGCCAGGGTTTTTCACTGACTTTATTGGTTTATTGTTATTACTTCCACCAGTACAAAAACTTATCGTAATGCGATTAATCCCGCATATTCGTTTCTATCAACCTGGCGCGGGTTTTAATCAGTCAAGAAATGGCGGATATCAAAACGGTAATACGTTTGATGGGGAATTCCAACGTAAACAAGATGACCCGTCTTTTACTATTGATAACACTGATAAATCAGACTCATCAGATAAAGACGACCGTCCGAAACCGTAAATCCTTCGTATTTGTGGGGAGATAAAAATGAAAAATATTTTATCTCCCCCCTTGAAGTCCCTCTGTCTAGCCCCAATCTGCTCAAACATGGTACTAGTTTATTAAGACATGCTGGTATCGTCCTTTTACCTAGTGTGGACTTTATTTATAGGAGAACTATTAATGAAAATTCGTCCATTGCATGACCGTGTTATCGTTAAACGTAAAGAAGTAGAATCTAAATCTGCGGGTGGCATTGTTCTGACCGGTACTGCGGCAGGCAAATCAACGCGTGGTGAAGTTCTGGCAGTAGGCCAAGGCCGCATCCTAGAAAATGGCGAAATTAAAGCGCTGGATGTGAAAGTTGGCGATATCGTTATTTTTAACGACGGTTATGGCGTGAAAGCTGAAAAAATCGACAATGAAGAAGTCCTGATCATGTCTGAAAGTGACATCCTGGCAATTGTTGAAGCGTAATTTTCACTTAAAACTTCTCAACGAACGAAAAGAATTTGAAGGAAAGAGATAATGGCAGCTAAAGACGTTAAATTTGGTAGTGATGCACGTACGAAAATGCTTCGTGGTGTGAATGTTCTGGCAGACGCAGTTAAAGTTACTTTAGGCCCTAAAGGCCGTAATGTTGTTTTAGACAAATCATTTGGCTCACCTGTTATCACTAAAGACGGTGTTTCTGTTGCACGTGAAATCGAATTAGAAGATAGATTCGAAAACATGGGTGCTCAGATGGTCAAAGAAGTTGCCTCTAAAGCAAACGATGCTGCGGGTGACGGTACAACAACAGCAACAGTGTTAGCTCAAGCTATCATCACTGAAGGTTTAAAAGCGGTTGCTGCGGGTATGAACCCAATGGATCTGAAACGTGGTATCGACAAAGCGGTTGTTGCTGCGGTTGAAGAGCTGAAAGCACTGTCTGTTCCATGTTCAGACACCAAAGCGATTGCACAGGTGGGTACTATTTCTGCAAACTCTGACGAAACCGTTGGTCGTTTAATCGCAGAAGCAATGGATAAAGTCGGCAAAGAAGGCGTTATCACCGTTGAAGAAGGTACAGGTCTGGAAGATGAGCTGGATGTCGTGGAAGGTATGCAGTTTGACCGCGGTTACCTGTCTCCTTACTTCATCAACAAACCAGAAACTGGTGCTGTTGAGTTAGAAAACCCATTCATCCTGTTAGTTGACAAAAAAGTCTCTAACATCCGTGAATTACTGCCAGTATTAGAAGGCGTTGCGAAAGCAAGCAAACCACTGCTGATCATCGCTGAAGATGTTGAAGGTGAAGCGCTGGCTACCTTAGTGGTTAACACCATGCGTGGTATCGTTAAAGTAGCAGCGGTTAAAGCACCAGGCTTCGGCGACCGTCGTAAAGCAATGCTGCAAGATATCGCAACTCTGACTAACGGTACTGTTATCTCTGAAGAGATCGGTATGGAGTTAGAAAAAGCAACATTAGAAGACTTAGGTCAAGCTAAACGTATCGTGATTAACAAAGACACCACCACTATCATTGATGGTATCGGTGAAGAAGATGCGATCGCTGGCCGTGTTGCTCAAATCCGTCAACAAATCGAAGAATCTTCTTCAGATTACGACCGTGAAAAACTGCAAGAGCGCGTAGCGAAATTAGCTGGCGGTGTTGCGGTAATTAAAGTCGGTGCAGCAACTGAAGTTGAAATGAAAGAAAAACGCGCTCGCGTTGACGATGCTCTGCACGCAACTCGCGCAGCCGTTGAAGAAGGTGTTGTTGCTGGTGGTGGTACCGCACTGGTTCGCGTTGCAGCGAAACTGGAAGCACTAACAGGTGATAACGAAGAACAAAACGTGGGTATCCGTGTTGCTCTGCGTGCGATGGAAGCGCCAATGCGTCAAATCGTGACTAACGCAGGCGAAGAAGCCTCTGTGGTAGTTAACAACGTTAAAGCGGCTAAAGGTAACGATGGTTACAACGCAGCAACGGATACGTATGGCGATATGATCGACATGGGTATCTTGGATCCAACTAAAGTCACGCGTTCTGCTCTGCAATTTGCAGCCTCTATCGCTGGCCTGATGATCACCACTGAAGCGATGATCACTGACCTGCCAAAATCAGATGCACCTGACTTAGGTGGCGCTGGTATGGGCGGCATGGGTGGAATGGGCGGTATGATGTAAGCCATTTGGCAAACATCATGCACTAGTCACAAATATTTGTGACTTAGCCTGAATAAGACCAGCACGGTGAAGTTATCTCGTCGTGCTGGTCTTTTTGTTTTTTAATTATATCGAACCATTAATTATTGATAATAATTAATATCCCCAATCAATGTACAATTGATGCGAAACACGATTTATTTTTGCGTCAACATTGCTTAGCGGGTTATATTTAACGTAAGGTAAGTGGTTTGAATTAGCAAAGAATAGGGCAGTTTCTTGATTAATTTGTGGTAGACTCTATTCGGCTGGTGATGTGTGGCAATTGTGACGCAGTATGCGGAGCACCTCCTAGCGATTTATGATATACCGTATTAGGGCTAATAATTTTTCAAACCAGCTGCAAAAACACAATGAAAAATGAGGGAAAACATGCGAATTAAAGTCTTGCTTGGTGCTGCTGCATTACTGCTATTAGCGGGTTGTTCAACGTCAACTAACTTGACTGCGGCAGGCTCACAAGTTCGTTTTGTTGAGAATCAACCTGGAAGTGATTGCCAACTTCTCGGTCAGGTTGCAGGGACACAAAGCAACTGGTTGAGTGGCGTAAATAATGAATCCAGCTCCATGCGTAGCGCAGCGAATGATTTGCGCAATAAAGCGGCTGAAATGGGCGGAAATGTGATCTTCGGTGCAACTAGCCCAAGTGAAACCGTGTTATCTAGCTTTATCCCGCTAGATAGCAAAATGGTTGGCCAAGTGTACAAGTGCCCCTAAAATGAATTAGCGACGCCCAAATACCGATTATTTGGGCGTTTTGCTGATTAGCTCTGCCTTAAATTGAGATCGAGCAGTGTTTTGCTTGGTTCTCCTCCAATTTCCCGTGCAAGCTTAGGCACGAGATACCCAGATACTTTGCTCAATAATTGTTGGATCAATTGCCGTGCTTCAATATCGCTGACGAGAAAGTGGGCCGCACCTTGCACTTTATCCAATACATGCAAGTAGTAAGGCAAAATTCCTGCGTCAAATAAGGCATTACTCAAATTCATCAGCGCCGTCACGTTGTCATTGACTTGTCGCAGTAAAACACTTTGATTTAATAACGTTACACCTGCCTTTTTGAGCTTTTGCATTGAGTTTGTGAATGCTTTGTCGATCTCATTAGCGTGGTTGATATGCGTCACCATCACCACTTGTAAACGGGAGCGTGCCAGTCTTTCGCACAAGGTATCTGTGATACGCTCAGGGATCACAACAGGCAAACGTGTATGAATTCTCAAACGGGTGATATGGGGAATTTCCTCCAATTGGCTTATCAACCAATCGAGTTCATGGTCTTTTGCCATTAATGGATCACCCCCTGAGAAGATGATTTCATTGAGTTCGGTGTGGTTTTTTATATAATCCACAGCCATCAACCAGTTATTTTTATTTCCTTTGTTATCTTCATAAGGAAAATGCCGGCGAAAACAGTAGCGACAGTTCACTGCACAGCCACCTTTAACGAGCAGTAATGCGCGGTTGTGGTATTTATGCAGTAAACTTGGGATCTCATTATCCTGCTCTTCCAGCGGGTCGGTGGAAAAACCAGGATGGACATCAAACTCGGCTTTTGCGGTTAATACCTGCAATAACAGCGGGTCTAGTGGATCGCCTTTTTTCATTCGTGAGATAAATGGCATTGGGACACGTAATGGAAATAATTTACGCGCCTCACGGCCTTCTTGCGAAGCAAGATGATTTTCCAAGTTCAGTATTTGCAGCAATTCATCAGGATTAGTGATTGCTTCAGCAAGTTGTTGTATCCAGACTTCTCTGGATGAGGTATTTTGAGTTACAATATCGACCATTTTTTGGCTATGCCATTTTTAGTTTATAAATTAGAGGATCACCATGGCTACTTATAGTACCAATGAATTCCGCTCAGGTCTTAAAATCATGTTAGATGGCGAGCCTTGTGTCGTTTTAGAAAGCGAATTCGTAAAACCAGGTAAAGGTCAAGCGTTCGCACGTGTGCGTATCCGTAAACTGATTTCTAACAAACTGTTAGAAAAAACCTTTAAATCTACTGATTCTGTTGAAGGTGCAGATGTCATGGATATGAACTTAACTTACCTGTACAACGACGGTGAGTTCTGGCATTTCATGAACAACGAAACTTTCGAGCAATTAGCCGCGGATGAAAAAACCGTTGGCGACAACGCAAAATGGTTAGTTGACCAAGCAGAATGTATTTTAACACTGTGGGACGGTCGTCCTATCGCGGTAACGCCACCTAACTTTGTTGAGTTAGAAATTACCGATACTGACCCAGGCCTGAAAGGTGATACCGCAGGTACAGGTGGAAAACCTGCAACACTGAGCACTGGCGCAGTGGTTAAGGTTCCTCTGTTTGTTCAGATCGGTGAAGTTATCCGTGTTGATACTCGCTCAGGCGAATACGTTTCACGCGTAAAATAACGGCGTATCCTATACGGAATCGTTAAAAATAAAAAGCCGTGGTCGAGTACCACGGCTTTTTTTGCATCTTTTTCAGGCCTAACAGCACTTAAAACCACCTTTTCCGCCATAACGTGCATCTTGGCGCTCTTTAAAAAACTCCTCATAAGTCATCGGAGTTTGATCAGGGTGAGTCCGTTGCATATGGGCGACGTAGTTGTCGTAATCAGGGACGCCGACCATCATTTTTGCCGCTTGGCCGAGGTATCTCGCTGCTTTTCCTAGTTCTCCAAACATTTTTTCTCCTTCATATTCCGCGCTGCAGCGTTGTTGACTGCTCTCAGCTACCCAAGTCACATACTGTGTATGCTCCTAGTTTCTCCTTCATAATTCACGCTGTTGCAGCGTTGGCTTCATTCGCTAACCCTAGTCACATACTGGTGTATGCTCCTAGGGATTATCTTCTTTGCCGCCTTGCTCCAGCATGAATTCTTTTGGAGAAAGAGTGTGTACCCAAAACATGAAAAGCTTTTTCGCGAAAATCAATGATGGCGCGTATTAGCCACGATTTCCTCGTAGTTGGCTGGCATTGGTTCGTATGGCACTTCATTCGCAGTCGGTTCGCTTGATTTTAACGCTTTAAGCGCAGTGCGGATGGAGAACAGAGCCAGTAAAACGACGACAATCATAAAGAAAATCGTTAAGCTAGCATCTAAACGGTTATTGAAAATCAACTGTGTAAGCTGAGATTCGGTATATTGCACTGGAATATTGCCACTATCAATCATCGCTTGGAATTTATTCGCTACAGCTAAGAAACCAACGCGGGCATCTTCACTGAAGGTCTTTTCCCAGCCAGCCGTCATGGTACAAATCAACAACCAAGCCGTTGGGACAAGGGCAACCCATGCATATTTTTGGCGCTTCATTTTGAACAGTACCACAGCACACAGCATTAACGCCATACCCGCGAGCATCTGGTTTGCGATACCAAAAAGCGGCCATAAGGTATTAATACCGCCAAGTGGGTCGACGACACCTTGGTGAAGGAAATATCCCCATGCGAGCACACACAATGCCGTTGCAATCAAGTTGGCGGGTAATGAATCAGTCCGTTTCAACGATGGGGAAACCACGCCAAGTAAGTCTTGTAACATAAAGCGCGCAGCGCGTGTTCCTGCATCAACCGCGGTTAAGATAAACAGAGCTTCAAATAAAATTGCAAAGTGATACCAGAAGGCCACATTCATCAGACCACCAAGCGCCCCATGCAGAATATAGGCCATCCCAACAGCAAGCGTTGGCGCACCACCAGCACGGGAGATAATACTGGTTTCACCTACTTCATTGGCAATGGTGTTGAGCTGCTCTGGGGTGATTTGGAAGCCCCAGCTGCTTACCACTTGTGCGGCAGAAGCGACCACATCTTCGGTACCTGCTGGTGCTAACATTGCCATTGGACTGTTCATGGCGAAATACACACCAGGGTCAATCACACACGCTGCGACTAACGCCATGATGGCAACAAATGACTCCATTAACATACCGCCATAGCCGATAAAACAAGCTTGGTTCTCATTTGCTAACATTTTCGGTGTTGTACCCGAGGAGATCAGCGCGTGGAAGCCAGAAACAGCACCACAGGCAATAGTAATAAATAAGAATGGGAACAAATCTCCGGCCCACACAGGGCCTGTACCATCAATATATTTCGTGAGTGATGGCATTTGCAGGTTTGGATTTAAAATTAAAATACCAATAGCGAGACCAATAATCGTCCCGATTTTTAGGAAGGTTGAAAGGTAATCACGCGGTGCAAGCAGCAACCAAACGGGTAAAACAGCGGCAACAAAGCCGTATCCGACTAACATCCACGTTAATTGGACGCCAGTGTAGTCAAAGTACGGTGCCCAGGTTTCACTTTCGGCAACCCATCCTCCTGAAATAATAGCGAAAACAAGGAATACCAGCCCAATAATCGACACTTCACCAATGCGCCCTGGGCGAATATAACGGGTATAGATCCCCATAAAAATCGCTAGTGGAATAGTGAATGCAACAGTGTAGGTTCCCCATGGACTGTGAGTTAAGGCTTTTACCACGATCATCGCAAGTACGGCTAAAATGATCACCATGATCATAAAGCAGGCTATCAAAGCGAGAATACCTGCGGTATTGCCCATCTCTTCTTTGACTAACTCACCGAGCGAACGTCCATCTCGACGTGTCGAAACAAATAACACCATAAAGTCTTGTACGGCGCCTGCGAGTACGACCCCAGCAAGCAACCACAGCATACCTGGGAGGTAACCCATTTGCGCAGCAAGTACTGGGCCGACTAAGGGGCCAGCGCCTGCAATCGCGGCAAAATGGTGACCAAATAACACTTTTTTATCCGTTGGGACGTAATCCAATCCATCATTATGACGAATTGCTGGTGTCATACGTGTTTCGTCAACTTGCAGGACTTTTTTCGCGATAAACAACCCGTAATAACGGTACGCAATGAGATAAATACAAACTGCTGCGACCACAATCCACAGCGCATTTATTTGTTCACCACGATATAAGGCGATGTAACCGAGTGAAAAAGCACCGAGCAGAGCGAGCACAATCCAAATAAATTGTTTACCCATAGTCATCCCCATCTGTTCAATGAATGATATCTGTTATTTATTTAAGTAAAACTGAGGAAGATATAGCGATAGTTAAGTTAAAGAAAAAGTAGCTAAAACGAGACACCTAATTGAAATTTTAGATAAATTCGATAATTGCTGTGAATATCACTAATCCAAGATCATTTATTGGATTTTATCTGGTTTTGAACTAGCGAATAGCTAATGGTGTGGGTATTTATCTGAATTTTCTTTATAAGGCAGTATTATTATCTAAAATATAAAGTAGGAGGGATAAGGTGGAAATGAATGAGAGTGTTGATTACCGAAAGTTAAAAACCTTCGGTAATCAAATGAGTTATCTTAAGCGTGTCTTAAACGTTGGATAATTTTTTTGCCAAAAAGCGTCGTAATAAGACCAAGCATGATCAAAATTAAACCAGCGACTTGTACGCCATTAATGTGCTCACCAAGGAATAATGCACTGCTGCTTAAACCGAACACTGGCACTAATAATGAAAATGGTGCAACACGCCATGCCTCATAGCGCCCGAGCAGTACACCCCATAGGCCGTAACCGACAAAAGTGGATAAATACGCCAAATACAAAATCACACCGAGCACAGGCCAATCAAAGCCTGTTAATCCGTCCACAATGGCATCCTCGCCCTCAAGTATCCACGAACTAATTAGGAAAGGAATTATAGGGATAAGCGCACTCCAACTGACGAGAGACAACGCGCTACATTTTTCTGCACCTTGATTTTGCATAATAATTCGGTTGGTAATATTACCACAAGCCCATGATAAACCAGCAATTAAGGTAAATGCTAAACCAAGCAATGGGATATCATCTAACCCGCCAGCTGTCGCACCATTGGCTAACACCGTTAATCCTGCGATAGCGATAAACATGCCAATAAAATGGGTTGGTTGTAGCGTTTCCTTTAAAATCATGGCACCAAGTAATAAGGTGAAAAAGGCTTGAGATTGCAAAATAACGGAAGTGATTCCTGCTGGCATACCAACGCGGATAGCACAGAATAAAAAGGCAAATTGACCAAAGCTGATGGTTAACCCATACAATAATAACAATTTGAACGGAATTTTAGGCCGCTTGAAAATAAAAATGGCAGGAAAGGCAACAAAAACAAAGCGTAATGCCCCAAGGAGTAATGGGGGAAGCGCGGTCACACCGAGCTTGATAATGACAAAATTAACACCCCAAATAATGACCACACAGAGGGCAAGTAATATATCTTTGAAATTCATGCTAATTTCTCGGTGGATAGGCTCGATAAGATTTTCTACTTTACCTTTGCTAAGGAAAGAGTGCGATGTCAATGATGCTTATTGGCAAAAAACAGCATAAACAGGTTAAAAAAGGTCGCTAATTTATATTTATTTGTTATTTTTCGTTGCTTGAGTCTGTGCTGGTGAATGTTTATAATGAGGTACACATCACACGTATTCAGGACGACCTGAATCACGTCATTCAATTATGGGGACGACCCCGAGTTATATACGGGAGCAACGACCATGGCATGGATCGTCCTTTTATTTGCAGGTTTACTCGAAGTGGTTTGGGCTGTAGGGTTAAAGTACACCCATGGCTTTACACGCTTAACACCCAGTATCATTACCATTATCGCGATTATCGCCAGTATGGGCTTATTAGCCTATGCCATGCGTGACTTACCTGTCGGAACGGCTTACGCAATCTGGACGGGAATTGGCGCGGTGGGTACGGCTATTGTTGGGATTATTTTCCTAGGTGAGTCTGCGAATATGTTCCGCTTATTGAGCCTTGCCTTGATTATTACAGGGTTAATAGGCCTTAAAGTGTCTAGCTAGTTATTCAAACGTTGTATTTAAGGTAACGTCGGCGGATGATATTATAGCTATCCGCCGTTATTGCTTTTTGGATTTATCGTCAGGCATAAATTTTTCAGCCCTTTTGGTCTCGATGATAATAACGAGATGGCCAAATTTCAGCGGGTTCCATACCTAAAAACTCTGCAATAATTCTTTCTCCCTTTGGCCAACGCCGTGATAGTGCATTGTTAAGTGTTGATGAATTTAGCCCTGCGGAACGTGATAACTCAGCAAGGGAAGAGCCTTTTTTCTTTATTGCCGCAATGATGTCAGCAGGGTGCCAATCTTTTTTCATGATATCTCCAATATTGTAGGTAGTTTATGATTAGTAATTTTAAGATTAATATTACTGTATTTTTTATTTTGTTTTTTTAATACTAGTATTAAATTATACTTTGAAAGTTTTTTATTCTGTGATAGTGATATATATCCTTGGTTTTTATTTTTTATTAACATTTAATTATATTAAAAGGAATTATTATGGATGTTAAGAGTGAACTTTTGGAAAAAACGTGTTCAGGTTTAAAAAATACCTTTTCAAATTACTTTGATTGGAATGATATTGATCTGTCTTTTTCAAAAGTAGATATTATAAATAGGCAGGTTCATACCACTTCGAGTAATTATGATTGGGTTTTGATGTATTGGGATGCAGATCTAGATAGAATTATTAGTGAACGACTATCAACAGGGATACAGTACTGGAATAACTACTCAAAAGAATATATGAATACATTATTAAGAACAGATAAATGTGAATTAAAAGTTGATTTCTGTACTAAATATGGAAGTGTATATGAAATTACGTCAATTAATTCAAGAAGAAAATTATCGATAAAAGATATAATGGCCATATATAAATGCCGACCTATTATTTCTGATTATACTCACGGAATATGGAAACAAAGTGATGAAAATTATTTGCCATTAAGAAATAGTTTAGATATACCGATCGAAAGTAATAACAGTATTAATGATTCAGAAAGTGAGATTTTAGATATCCACCAATATATGCGTTTTGGAAACATTCGGTTTACTCGAAAGGAAATTGTTACAATAAGATTGCTATTATCCCACTGTAAAGTAAAGGAAATTAGTTATGCGCAAGGATGTTCAGAGGTATGTGAACATAAACGAATTCAACGGATTAAAGAAAAACTTTCTTGTCCCCATGCATCTTCAAGTGGGTTGTTTAGCGCATTAAAAGAAAATGGAATTACACTTGCTTGCTTAGAAACTTTAGTAAATTACCCTTAACTTTCAATATGTAAATTAATTGATGTCTGAAATATTAGGGATGATAAGGATAATAAAATGAAATGGAAATTCAGGTTTGGCGCCGTGGCTGGTAATGCACTTGAATATTATGACATTGCTGTTTTTGCTGCAATATCAACTTATTTGAGTGCTGAGTTAACAAATTTGGGTTATACACAAGCGACAGAAATGGTTTGGGGAATTTTTGCTCTTCGTTTTTTAATACGGCCTTTAGGGGGATATATTATTGGACGTTATGCCGATACGGTTGGGAAAAAATCCGCTTTAATATTGACAAGTCTAATTACTGGAATTGCAACATTAATGATGGCTTTATTACCAATTGAATTATTAGGTAACTATACACCAGCTGCTATATTAATATTACAACTGGCTTTGTCATTTAGTTTCGCAGGGGAGTATCCATCTTTAATTACTTACTTATTTAAAGATGCTCATTTTAGAGAACAAGCTAGAGTTTCATCTATTATTGTTGGCAGCTCTTTGTTTGGTGTCATTGCCTCTTTAGGTATTGTTCTTATTCTAAAAAATACGTTGAGCGAAGATGTGATGCAATCAATAGGCTGGCGAATCCCATTATTCATTGGGGTTATAAATATTCTAATGAGTTTTTGGTTTAGATTTAATCTCCCAAATTATAAAGTTATTTCTACAGATAAAAAATCAATAAATTGGAAAAATATTTTTTGGGTTTTTTTATTCACAATTCCTGGGACTGTCACCTTTTATTCTCAAAACTTATCGACATCATTGATAATAGAGCAATTAAAAATTGAAGAGATAAAAAACTATTATGCAATCTTATCATCAAGTTTACTTTTGATCCTCATGTTAATATGTGGTTGGCTTACGGATAAATATAGTTCAGCTAAGCGGGTTTTTAATATGGGGGTCATGATAATGGTCTTTTGCTCTATGCCGCTTTATCTCATATTACAAACCAATAGCCTATTACTCGTTCTAATGGCTCAACTGTTAATGTCTGTTTATTCAGCAATGATATTGTGTAATTTATCAGCGGTTCTCATCAGTAAGTCAAATGGACAGGCAGCAATTTTAGGCATTGGTTACAATGGTGCTTCGGCTTCTCTTGGGGGGATCACGCCTTTAATTGTAAGCTACCTCAGCCAATATCACTTAGTTTACGTTGGGGCATTTATCGCTGTTTGTGGATTGTCCTATTTTATATCTTATTTATTACCAAAGCCTGTTCATACTTAGCTTTTTTTCATTCATTCCCTCGTTTAATGACGTGAATGAGGGAATGAATGCTGCTTTTGGGCGTAGAAAAACAGTTATAAAACCCATGCTGTTCGGGCGCCAACTGTGGTGCTTTTGTGCAACCGAGTATGGCTAAGGCAAAATGCATCAATGCCTGCGCTGTGTTGTGAGTACCATGCACCGCCGCGCATCAGGGCTCGTTCACCATAGTTGCGCAGATAGATTTGGTCGTCTGATTGTTTAACGTTATAGGGGGCGAGGCCTAATATTTTCAATAATGCTGGAATTTGCTCACCTTGAGTCGTTCCAACCAATCGAAATGGGCTGTCTAGCAGGCCTGGCGGATAGCCTGAATCCGTTGGATCACCATTAAAATGGCGGATCTCTTTCGAGATTATGGGAGCACCTGCATTACCATCAAGCTTGGCTATTGGAGAATCATATTTTGCACTTGATGGGCTATTTAAAGGGATTAACTCACCACTGTGCATATCAATAGCTCGCCAATCTAATAATGAATCATCAATATTAATTGCGGCATCATTATTTTTTATGATTTGAATTTCGCCAGCTACTAAACGCACCCCTGTTTGCCACTCCCAAAGGTTACCGACCAAATCGCTGATCCCTGAACGTTGGTGATTATGGTGCCAATTTTCCCAGTGTTCATTGGTTGGCGTTGTTGGTGTACCTTGCAAATCACCAGTGACACGCCCGTCAATTCGTGGAATGAACTCATCATGATTAAAATAATTACGACCGTAATCTGTATTACCTTGAACAAGGCTATGATGTTGATTCACTAATGCAGATATCGCGCACCATTGTGCGTTAGTACTAATATGGCAGCCTTTACCTGATTGCTGCGCTAATGCTTGAAATTGCACTAAAGTTAAATTACACGCAGGTGGTTGATTGGGCTGGCTGACTAATTCACCATCTTGCAAGCTTGCGCTATAGCAGGCGTAGAAAAAGGCATCAATAGGGCGTTCATTAATGATAAAAGCTGGATGGATACCTGTGCCTAGAGAGGGGCTAATTTCTTGTAAATTAAACTGGGGTACGATAAAGACATAGTTAGGCTGCCCTTTAGGGCTGTAAATAATGGTTCGTTGCCCATGACTTTGTTTTTCAACTTGGGTTCTTAGTGGGTCGGGGGAATAAATTGTTGTCATCATCAGTCTCTATTTTAAAGGGAAACCCAGTAGCCTTCTTGCCACTCGATGGGTAAGAACTGTTCCGTAAAATCTTTAAAAACAGCATTTACATCTAAATCTCGAAATAAGCTGGGGTACAACCAAGTCGCAAATTTTAGGACGGCGATAAAGCCAAATGGGCTATCGTAAAAGGTGTGCCAAATGGCATGAACATGCTGCTGTTTAACTGCATTCAGAGTTTTAAAGGCATTACGCGCCATTAAAACTTTGAGCTTTTGTTTCGCTAGCTGTAAATCCGCCCCTGGGCCTAGTCCAATCCAACTGCCTTTCGGGTTATAGCCACTCCAATCGGTACCTGTGACAATGACCATTTGAGCTTGAGTGTGAATAATCGTCTCTTGGTTTAGAACACCATATGTTCCATGAATGTATTGGTTAGCAATATTCTCTCCACCTGCAAATGTGAGAAACTGGCCAAAATTTCCATTTCCATAGGCTAAGCAGCACTCTTCCGTAAAACCTGCTGCACGCTCAAGAAGCACTTTAGGCCTTAGTAGCTTTGTATTGATTAGACGATTTTTTACATGGTCTAACTGTGTTTTAATAAATCGATTGATGCGATGAGCTCTTTCTTGTAAGCCAAATACGTTACCCATAATCGCAATACTTTTTGGTGTATTGGTGAGTGGGTCAACACTCATATCAAGAGCGATAACTGGTACATTAGCGCGCTGTAAAAGTGAGAGAAGTCCATTGGCTTGTAAACCTGAAAATGTGCCCGTTGTCGTAAAAATAATGTCTGGTTTGAGTGCTAAAAGAGTTTCCAAATTAGCCTGTGCCCCGCCAATCGCAGGGAGGAGGGGTAACTGTTCTAACTTAGGAAAAGCTGCACAATATTGTTGATAACTGCGCAAATCAGCAGTACGAAAGTTACTTGGGAGCGCAACGAGTTTTTCAACAAAATCGTGTATCCCTAAGGTTGCAAAGAGAAAAACGAGAGAGGGATCAGCCAAATAAATGTTCTGTGCATTTTCTGGGTAAGCAATAGAGCGCCCAAGGATATCGGTCACCTTGGGCCGCGAGGCGGAGAAAACAGGACGAGGTACTACACTTAACATCGCTATTGCTAAGCCTGCTTTGACCAAATGCCTTTTCGTGCTTTCCATCATTAACTGGCCCTTTTAATTAAAAATAGTAATTGAGTGTGGCAAATAACGTTCTGTTAGTGCCAATACTGCAATAGGTAGAACTGGTACAGCTAGCAACATAGGATTTATTGGTGACATTGCTGACGGTTAAACCCAACTCCATGCCTGTAAGTTCAGGGACTAACGCATCCATTTGGTATCTTGCGCTGATATCACCAAGCCAGACGGCTGGAACTTTAAATGTGTTGGTGTTGTCTCCCCAGGTTTCACCTAAATAGCGCACGCCAACGCCGACTAAGGCACCTTCGAAGTAAGGGGAATGGAAACGATAGTCAACCCATGCAGACCCACTGTGTTTAGGGACTTGAACAGGGTGTTTATTTAGGACGGAAAGGTCTTGGCTTTGGGTGATTTTATTGTCAGTAAAAGCGTAGTTCAGCATAACATTCACCGATGGCGTTAAGGCCATACGGCTTTCAAAATCAACCCCACGAGAGCGAATTTTCCCTGTTTGATTATAATAATCTGGATTTAGCGGGTTATGGGTGGTGACATTTTTTTGTTCTAACTCATATGCGGCTACGCTTGCCATGAGGTTATCCGATTGGTATTTAAGCCCCATTTCGGCTTGTTTTGATTCAGTTGGGATAAAGGATTTTCCATCCGCATCCGTCCCTAAAACGGGGTCAAAGCTATCGGAAAAACTGACCCATGGCGAAAAACCATTTTCAAAAGCATAGG
Source organism: Providencia vermicola (assembly GCF_020381325.1). Classification (GTDB taxonomy): domain Bacteria; phylum Pseudomonadota; class Gammaproteobacteria; order Enterobacterales; family Enterobacteriaceae; genus Providencia; species Providencia vermicola. Next base: position 343,561 of record NZ_JAGSPI010000002.1, on the reverse strand, counting down.
TTAGCCCAACACGTTGGCTCCAAGCGGAAGTGTCATTTTTTTGTGTTGTGTGAGTGAGGTTATTGTCAGTATCTAAATAAGACCAATCATAGCGCCCACTCAGGATCAAATCCCATTGCTGCCAACTAAGTTGGTCTTGCAGGTAAACGCCATAGCGATCAAAACGTTGGGTCGTTGATGTGCGGGTAATGGGGTAAGGTTTAAATTCAGGGTGATGGGGTTTTACCCACGGATCGAAACTGACGGTTTGTGAGCCCCACCAGTTTTTATTCAGCTTTCCAGTTTGATAATCAAATCCAGTAAGAAGTTCGTGGTGAATATTGCCAGTTTTGACGTTATAAACCAGCTGGTTATCAACAACAAAAGTTTTGGATTTACTTGGAGAGTTTTGGTAAACCGCAGTGAGCAGACGGTCACCTGCTAAGAAACCCCGAGTAAAGTCACGTTTAATGTGAGTATCTACATCGGAATAACGCATATTTTGTTTCAATGCAACGGACGAGCTGATTTGGTAGTCAACTAATGAGGTCACTGACCACTGCGTGCGTGTGGATTTTTCATGTTTTGGGTCACTGTAGTTTTGAGTAAAATCCAACTTTCCATTTGGATTAGGTAGCAGGCCGATTGCTTGAGCAGGCAAGGTATTATAGTGGCCAATATGGGGATCATGTTGATATTGGCTCAACACTGTCCAATTAAGTTTTTCATTAGGTTGCCATGTGATGGACGGCGTCAGTAAGTAGCGAGATTGCTTTGAGGAATTGACTTGTGAATCCGTTGACAGTGCTAATCCATTCATACGATATAACAATGTTTCATCGTCATTTATGGCTCCTGTGGTATCAAATTTGACGGCATTATTATCGAAATTGCCTTTTTGGAACTGAATTTGATGTGATTCATTGGCACTTGGGCGGCGTGATTGCATATTGATAACGCCCCCTGCGCCACCTTGCCCATACAGCGCGGATGATGGCCCATGAACGGCTTCGATGCTATTGAGTGTCCATGAATCGATTTGCGGCCCCCAAATGCCACTGTTGCCAATAACACGCAACCCATCCAAGTAATAATCGGCATCAAAGCCACGAATTTTTGAAAAATCGATTCCATTGCCGAAAGCACCAAACTTTTCACTGGTAACACCCGCACTATAACGTAAGGCTTGGCTAATTGATTCAGAGGGTAATGTATCCATCTGCTCGCGATTAATCACAGAAACAAATTGTGGCGTTTCCAATAAGGTCGCAGAGTTTTTTGTAGCAGAGGATTGTTTTTTTTGGGCATAGCCAATAGGTTCTTGGCCTTGGTTTTCTGCGGCGGTGACGACCAAAATGTCTGATTTAGGTTTTGCATTTGCGGTATTTGAGTAAATTAGAGCAGCAACCAATAAACTTAGCGTGGAAAGTGTGTAGGTTCGATGAGTGAAGTTATGCATGAAATTTTAGCCAATAAAGTAAACGTTGAAATTCAATGGCGCTAGCATAGATCGACGACCGACCATCGGTCAACCTAATTAATAATCATTTGCATTTAATCTTGAGGGGTTAATTTGCTTGGTAGATGATAAGCCGTTTATTTTATTAATACTAAATGATAAACACAGCTATGTTCGGAGTGGTTTTTTGTTTGTGCGAATGTGGGATTAAAATAAAGCGAGTACGTTAGAATGACTTTCTCGCTCTATTTTTTATTTAATCAGCTGGCTAAATCGCTTATACAATATTTCACCTAAATTATGCTGAGTGTATTCGTGGCTATTTGAGAGGTTATCGACCGCAGCATGCATAGAGTGGTAAATCATCGTAGCGAGAAGTGCAGGGGGAAGCGCTGACCATTCTTGGTTTTTTTCGCCTAAAGTGAGAATTTCTTGAATTTGAAGGACTGCACGTGTTTCATGGTCATTACTACGACCGTGGTATTCATCGTGAAACAGCATGTCGTGAATCTGTTGTTTTTCAACATAATATTTGACACTATTCTCACACCAAGACTGGAGCTTTTGTGCCGCACTTTTTTGCTGAGAGAGCGCGTCATCAATATTTTCTAAATACCAATCCATATAACGAGTGCGTAAGGCTTCCATAATGTCATTTTTTGACTGAAAGTAATGATAAAACGTCCCTTTCGCCACGTCTGCATCGTGCACAATCTCACTGACCGTCGTGTTGACAAATCCTTTAGAAAGAAAAAGTTTTTCCGCTGCATTCATTAGGTCATCAAGTCTTTCTTCAGCGGGTTTTGTTCTTGGCTTTTTAGGGGGGAGTGTCATTAGACTTGTCTCTTAATATTTTGTCCTAAAGAATAGTCGCAATAGTGCATCATACCATTGAAAGCGAATAGGCTAAAATTTTCCTAGAGCCTGTTGATCTTTGATAGCAATTTTTATTGTTTGGTACGCCATTGCCTTCATTTAATTATTGAGAGTATCTCTTGATTAATTGAAATTACTGCTCTCTTTTTTTGTCGATCGCCTGTTCAAAATTGACTTTTTTATTTTGATTGCGAATATGCTCTTTAATTTCAACTTTTATTTTAGATAAGTCACCAGAACAGATGATATCGAGCAATTTTTTGTGCTCATCGACAATTTTTTCCATTGGTTTGGTAAATGTGGATATGCCAATAATAATGGTTAATTGTTTTGATACATTTTCCCATAAGGCTGTTAGCGTATTATTTCCACTGAGCTGGCAGAGTGTCCGATGAAAGTTAACATCGCTAAGTGAAAATTCATAGCTATCTTGTACGATTGCGGCTTGAGCCATTTGATCAATGCATTGATTGAGTTTTTCTATAGATGTAGCGTCTCGGTGTAGACCTTTAGCGATAAACATATTGAGCACATGTGATTCTAATAAGACCCTAATATCAATGAGTTCATCTAAACGTTCACTCGTAACGGGGGCCATTCGAATTCCTTTGAAAGGCTCGTTAATGACAATACCTTGGCTTTCAAGGACACGTAATGCTTCTCTAACAGGCACACGACTCACATTCATTTTTTCTGCAATTTCAGTTTCCACAATGCGGTCACCAGGCAAGATAAACCCACGAGTTGCGGCTTCAACAATTCTATCAACAACATCATCCGTCAGCGTTCGTGCTTTTATGGGTTGCCAATAATCTTCTTTTGATGATTTTTGAGAAGAGTGTCGCTTCTTACTTACAGTCATAGTGAATGCCTATTAAATTATTTATTAATCAATGGATTAATGATTTTTTCACTTTGGTGTTATCGCGAACAAAAGTACCACGTTTTCCTTTATTAGACCATTAAAAACAACATATCTAGGATTATCCTGCTTCATCTTAAATTTCGATTGGATCACAAAACGAACAATTGAATATTGTATACAATCTTACAAAGAGATTTAATGCGTTAGAAATGTACTGGTTTAAAAAGGAAATTACATGGAACGCATGTTAGAAAACATCAAGATTACAGAAATTGTTGCTGTCCCTCTATTTGGTGAAAGCCCAAAAGGTGGCTGGTCGAATGAAATCAAGCCCGAAGATTCCATTCACGCCATTATTGCCATTCACACGGATGCAGGCATCACAGGTTATGGCAGTGTGTTTACAGATGGGCGTTTAGTTGAAGCCGCATTACCGTTACTCGCTTCTTTATGTATTGGCGAAAGTGCACTACAGCCAGAAAGAGTATCCGAAAAATTAAGGCAGAATACTTTTTGGATGGGAAGAGGCGGCACTCTCACTCATGTGATTAGCGGTATTGATATCGCATTATGGGATATTTTAGGGAAGGCAACGGGATTACCTGTGAGTACATTATTGGGCGGAAATTATCGTTCTAAAGTTCAGCCTTATTGTTCGTTACTCATGGAAGAGCCTGAAAAAATGCATCAAGTCATTTGCCAGTATAAATCTCTTGGTTTTAAGGCATTTAAAATTGGTTGGGGGCCGTTTGGTCGACGTAATGATGCGCAGTTAGATCGGGCAATAATTGCATCGGCAAGGGATGCGGCAGGGAATGATTCACAATTATTAGTTGATGCTGGAGCGAGTGATGCTTATTGGCCAAATGGATTGAAATGGGCAATTCAAACTGCGCATATGTTAGCAGAATACCAAGTGGGTTGGTTCGAAGAAGCATTGCGCCCTGATGATATTGAAGATTTTAAAATTCTTCGTAGAGAAAGTCCTGTGCCTATTGCAGGCGGTGAAGTGCTTACTCGCCGCCAAGCGTTCTTACCTTGGTTATCTCAAGGCGCGTTCGATATTGTACAGCCTGATGTAACGAAAGTTGGGGGGATCTCTGAGCAGCGCAGAATTGCATGGTTAGCGGATGATTTTGGTGTGAAATATGTTGGTCATGGCTGGAATACGGCAATGGGGCTTGCGGCGGATCTGCAAATGGCGGCGGCTTTCCCACAAGTTGATTTCGTCGAGTTTATTGGTGGAAGCCAATATATTGATGGGATTGTTAAAACACCATTTAAAGTTGATGAGCAAGGGTATTTAGCTATTCCAAACAAGCCTGGACTCGGTATTGAGCTTGATGTCGATAAATTAGCCAAATTTACTGTAAATCCAGAGCGTTTATTTAAGTAACTTAATGATTGGCCAGGTAATGATGGGTTTATCTGGCCTCCATTCTTTGAAAAGGTTTAGTTACGATGAAAAATAAAGGAACAAAAGTCAGATTTTCAATTGCAATACTGATGACACTTGCGATTGTGATTAACTATTTAGACAGAACGGTGATGTCTGCCGCAGCCCCCACCATTTCAGCTGAACTGCAAATTTCACCCGAAATGATGGGGTGGATAATGTCTGCTTTTTTTCTGAGCTATGCATTGTGTCAAATACCCGCAGGTTTCATTGCCGATAAGTATGGGCAAAGAAAAACATTAGCAGGCTCAGTCTTGTGGTGGTCTTTAGCGACAGCGGCGACAGCCTTAGCGAAAACACCTCTGAGTTTTATTTCTACACGTATTTTGATGGGAATGGGGGAAGCTGGCGCATACCCTTGTAATAGTGGCATTGCGGCAAAATGGTTCCCAGATCGTGAACGGGGCCGTATTACCGCGTTGTTTGATAGTGGTTCAAAGTTTGGAACGGCTTTTGCGATGCCATTAGTGGTATGGATTATTGCTAAGTGGGGCTGGGAAGCCGCTTTTATTATTTGTGGGGCGCTTGGGGTTCTCTGGGTGTTCGCATGGTTGAAGGTGTATCACGATCCAGAACAACACCCCAAAATTAGTGCCGAAGAATTGGCTTATATCCGTGAAGGGCAGGTTAAGAAGGAAGGTATCGATAATATTCAACCAATGAAGTGGTATCAACTGATTCGTTATCGAAATGTACAAGCAATGTGCATTGGCTTTTTTATGTTGGACTATGCTATCTATTTCTTTATTACATGGTTTCCCGCCTATTTAATGATGGAGCGAGGAATGAGCCTTGAGGAAATGGGATTCGCAGCAATGTTACCCCCACTGTGTGGTATCGCAGGACAGTGGCTAGGTGGATGGACGACGGATTACTTATTTATTAAATATAATAACGTGAGCCTTGCGCGCAAAGTGCCAATTGTCGGGGGAATGATAATTGCAACCAGCATTGCATTTTCTGGGTTGGTAGAATCGGTCACACTAATGATGTTCTTATTGTGCCTGTCTTATGCAGCACTTGCATTTGCAGCGTCCGCAATTTGGTCACTTCCTGGTGATGTGGCACCACGCAATATGACGTCAGTGCTGGGTGGAATGCAAAGTGCAGTATCAAATTGTGGCGGTATTTTAGGTCCTATTGTGACAGGTTACATTATTGCTGCTACGGGATCATTTATGTGGGCGCTTGTTGTTTCGGGTGCGGCTTGTGCTATTGGTGCACTGGTTTATTTAGTGATGCTAAGAGATATTAAACCTATTGTTCCTTCTGTTGAAAACGACACTCAGCATATTCATTAAACCGATAGACAGAGGACTATTAGAAATTATGTTTATTTTTGACAACGATATCGAGGCTAAAAATATTGCACCAGGAACATTAAGAAAGATATTTTTAGGCAGTGAAAATATGATGATGGTGAAGGTTTCTTTAATCACAGGAACAATGGGTGAACTGCATGAACATCAGCATGAGCAAATGAGCTATATCTTATCGGGAAAATTTAAGTTCCGTATTGGAGAACGCGAAAAAATAGTGAGTAGCGGTGATGTTGTGTACGTTCCATCGAATGAAAAACATCAAAGCGAATGTTTAATTAGTGGTGAAATATTAGATGTTTTTGTCCCTATGAGAAAAGACTTTTTGATCTAAAAATAAAGATTAATGTGACTTTAAATATATTGCTTTAATAAGTAAGGGCTGACGTCGTACTTTTGTCGATACAGCCCTTTATTGTTAGTTTCGTTAATAAGAATAGGTTTTCGTTTGGTTTGATCTTTTGTTGATTTTAAATTGGCAATAAGGGTAAACCATGATTAAGAGAAGATATAATATCGCTCCAATTAACCACACCGAGCCATCCCAAACAGTCAATGTTTGACCAAAAATAAAGCTAAATAGGAGTGGGCCAATGACGCCTGTGGTATTGGTTAAACTGACGAGAACACCTTGCAGTTTGCCTTGATTTGCTTGGTTTACCTGAGTGGACATTAGCCCTTGAAGAGCGGGAAGCGCGATACTTCCCCCTGCAAGCAGGATTAGCGTTGGGTAAATCATCCAGCCTTGTGAGATAAATGATAAGATCAAGAATGCACTGCCATCGACAACAAATCCCACCAAAATCGTTGTTTTTTCATTAAATTTCTTAGCAATTGCCCCTGCAACGAATGCTTGAAATAGTGCATGCATCACGCCAAGCCCCGCCAAAGATAATCCGACTTCCATACTGCCCCATTGAAAGCGATTTTCGGTGAATAGCACCCAAGTTGTCGCGGGGATCTGACCTATCAACTGCGCCATAAAAAAGACGAATATGAGCAGTGTGATTGGTTTTATGACTTGCATAAAAGAGATGGATACTACTGGAGATTTACTTGTATCTTCTTGTTTACACTTAATTTTTCTATCTTTAAAGATCAAAGATACTCCAATAAAAGCACCTGTATTCAAGATGGCCGCGATGATGAACGGTAAATGAGGGGAATATTCACCTGCAAGACCCCCGATCATAGGGCCAGCAATAAGGCCAACACCAAAAGCAGCGCCTAGTCGTCCAAACCACTTCGTTCGTTCATGAGGTTCGGTGCTGTCAGCAATTATTGAGGCGGCGACCGCCCCCGTTGCGCCAGTGATCCCTGAAATTAACCGACCTAAATACAACATCCACAGTGTGCTTGAGAGCGCGAGCAAGGTGTAATCAACTGCGGCACCTGCTAAGGAGAGCAGTAGTACGGGGCGGCGTCCCAATTTATCTGACAATTTCCCCAATATAGGGGCGAAAAAAACCTGCATGATAGCGTACAGCGCCAGCAAGATACCGTAATGATGAGCTAAATTTTCAGCAGACACATATTCCCGCAATAATGCAGGTAATACAGGCATAATCAGCCCGATTCCAATGGCATCGAGACTGGTAATTGTTAAGGCGGTAATTGCAGATTTATTCATTTTTCATTTCTCTATCAGTGATAGATTTTGAATATATCTCTATCAATGATAGAGTGTCAATGAAAAAATAAGGGGATGCTCATGGCGCGACTAAATAAAGAGACCATTATTACCGCTGCATTAGACTTACTAAATGAAGTCGGTATGGAAGGGGTAACAACACGAAAGTTAGCTCAAAAGCTTGGTGTAGAGCAGCCAACGTTGTACTGGCATGTGAAAAATAAGCGGACTTTGTTGGATGAATTATCTGTTGAAATGCTAAAGCGCCATCATGACCACCCATTGCCGAAAGACAGTGAGACATGGCAGGAATTTTTGCGAAATAATGCGTTAAGCTTCCGTCGAGCGCTATTGAGCTACCGAGATGGGGCAAAAGTACATTTAGGGACTCGGCCTAGCGCGGAGCAATATTCCACGGTAGAAACCCAGTTGCAATTTATGGTGAATAACGGTTTTTCATTAAAAATGGGTTTGTATGCGATTAGTGCAGTGGGGCATTTTACATTAGGAAGTGTGCTTGAACAGCAAGAACACCGTGCTGCGCAGGGAGAGAGAGAGAGCAGAACAATGAGAATGCAATGCCTCCATTGTTACAATCTGCTATCCAAATTATGGATAATGATGATGGAACTGACGCATTTTTATTTGGTTTAGATGCGTTAATTCAAGGCCTTAAACCTTAAACCTTAAACCTTAAACCTTAAGCTTTAAGGTATGGTAAATAAATGCAGAGCCATACCTTAAGCTGGGGAAAACTATTTAGTGCATTGCTTATCAATTTGACGTTTTCTATCAACGACTTTTTGCGCTGTTTGCATTGCGAGTTGCTGGTCTGCTTGCATTTTTTTAGTGAATGCTTCAGGGTCATTACCCACCAACTCATAGAACAATTTATATTCAAGCGGTGCAGCACACTTGCATTTTTTCTTAACGGCCGCTTGTTGTTTTGCCCGTTTTTTATCTACCGAAGACTGCGGTTCCCCTGCCATGGGTAGATAAGTATAGGTATTTGTGCTGACACATTCATTATAGAAATCTGTTTCAGTGGGCAGTTCATCAACGGTTTTATTTTTAACCGAAAATGAGTTTGCATGGGCGGGTAATATCATTGCGCCAGAAAGAAATATCGAAATAAATAATCCTTTAAATTTCATTTAATTTTCTCTTACCATGAGTGATAGAAAAATAGAGATAATTAAATCTCTTATTTATTCAAGTAAACATAATTTTTGTTAATGTATTGATTTTATTGAAATAAAATCAATATTTTTATCTTCTATTTATCATAGCAAGCTGCTTTTTTTATAACAACTGAGGTTAGTCTGAATATTATGGATTTAAAATAAACGCCATTTAAGAACAGATAATCTCTATTTGTGCGTAGCTTAAGTATTATTTTCTATTTTTATTTGCGATTAAAATTTAATTTTCTAGCAATAAAAAATACCCCATATGCTTTCACATATGGGGTATTGATATGCATCTAAATTATTGCGTGATTACAGGGTGAATACACCAATCAGAGCAATAACACTAATGATTGCAGAACCGCCGTAAAAAACCCATTTTGTCGCAGGGACATGGATTTTAAAATCATGCAGTGTGTGGTGAATACGGTGCATCCCACACCAAACAGGCAGAATAATCATCAGTAGTAAGAAAATACGGCCGATAAAGCTTTGGCTAAATGCCATAATACGCTCATAGCTCAGCATTTCTGGTGCAACACCCAGTGGAATTAAAATTCCTAACAGAATGATGATAGCAGGGCCAATTACGGCGCTCCACATACCACCTGCACCAAATAATCCCCAGAAAATCGGCTCATCGGAACGTTTAGGCGTTAGATTCATCAGATTCTCCTTAGATTAAAATAACAATGCGATAGCTAAGATTGCTGCGGTAACAACAATCGTGAGAGCCCAGAAGCCTTTAACGATAGGCTCATCAGACATTTTCTTATCTTTCACAATAATACTGACGGCCTTTGGTGCAAGGTTGAACCACGTCGTGGTGTGCAGCAATGTAGCAGCCAGTGTAATAATGTTAATGATAAGAATGATTGGGTTACTTAAGAACCCAACAAAGCCAGCCCATGATTCAGGACCGCTTTTTAGCGCAAACACCCCATACAGGACTAAAATACTGAACCAGACCTGAAGGACGGAGGTACTTTCACGCATGATGTAAAAGCGGTAGAAACCCAGCTTTTGCCACCAGTCGCCCTTCATTTCTCTGACATAGGGTTTACGTTTCGTAGTCATGACTTCAATTCTCCTTATCGTGGCTTCAGCATGGCGATAACAAAGTCTTGCGCGCTGGCAACTTTTCCTTGCTGAATAGCGCCAGCAGGGTCGACATGCTTAGGACAGACTTCAGAACAGTAGCCTACAAACGTACAGCTCCAGACACCATTGTCACCATTTAATAAGGTCATGCGCTCTTTCGCACCATGGTCTCGGTTATCTAAATTGTAGCGCTCTGCCAATGTGATTGCTGCTGGGCCGATGAACTCTGGGTTCAGTCCAAATTGTGGGCAAGCTGCATAGCACAGACCACAGTTGATACAGCCTGAGAACTGATGGTATTTAGCCATCTGTGCAGGCGTTTGTTTATTTGGGCCTTCAGAAGGTTTACGATCATTACCGATGATGTACGGTTTAATGGCTTCTAAACGCTCAATAAAGTGGGTCATATCAACAACAAGGTCGCGCTCAATTGGGAAGTTACCTAATGGCTCAACTTTCATGCCTTGCGGGTATTCACGCAGGAATGTTTTACACGCCAGTTTAGGTACTTTATCGACCATCATGCCGCAAGAACCACAAATCGCCATACGACAAGACCAACGGTAAGACAGGTCTGGAGCGAGGTTATCTTTGATATAGCCTAATGCATCTAACAAAGAAGTTTGCTCGTCGTAAGGGACATCATACGTCACCAAATGGGGCTCACTATCCGTTTCCGGATTGTAACGCATGATCTCCATTTTTAGGTGTTTCATATCATCCATTAGCTTGCTCCTTCTTTGCCTTATCTTGAGCTTCAGCTTCGGCACCGTAAACACGTTTAGCTGGCTGAGATTTCGTGATTTTCACATCACTGTATTCTAAACGAGGGGAGCCCTCTGGGTTATAGAATGCCAAAGTATGTTTAAGGAAATTCACATCATCACGCTCAGTACAGCCTTCGTCGAGACGTTGGTGAGCACCACGTGATTCTTTTCGGTTAATTGCAGAGTGAGCCATACATTCCGCCACATCCAGGCCAAAGCCTAATTCAATGGTGTACAGTAGGTCAGTGTTAAAGACGCTGCTATGGTCAGTAATTTCGACGTGTTTAAAGCGTTCTTTCAGTTCGGCAATCTTATCAACGGTTTTTTGCATTAACTCAGGTGTACGGTAGATACCGCAACCTTCTTCCATTGACATACCCATTTCATCGCGAATTTTCGACCAGCTCTCTTTCCCTTTTTGGTTCATGAGTTTTTGCAGGTCATTTTCGATATCGCGGGTACGTGCTTCAATGGCGCTGGCATTTGCAGGGGTTGCTTCTGCCGCATGGCGTGCAGCTTCTTCACCCGCTAAACGACCAAATACCACCAGTTCTGCCAGTGAGTTAGAACCTAAACGGTTTGCACCGTGTAAACCAACAGAAGAACACTCACCGACTGCAAATAGGCCTTTAATGCGTGTTTCAGTGCGTTGATCTGTTTCGATACCACCCATGGTGTAGTGAGCGGTTGGACGAACAGGAATTGGGTCTGTTACTGGGTCAACGCCCACGTAAGCTTTCGCTAATTCACAAATGAACGGTAAACGCTCATGGAGTTTTTCTGCCCCCAGATGGCGAAGATCCAGATACACAACATCACCACGGTGCGTGCTAATGGTGCGTCCTGCACGCCATTCGTGCCAGAAAGCTTGAGAAACTTTGTCACGAGGGCCGAGTTCCATATACTTGTTTTCTGGTTTACCAAGTGGTGTTTCAGGGCCCATTCCGTAGTCTTGCAGGTAACGGTAGCCATCTTTGTTAACCAGAATACCACCTTCACCACGACAACCTTCGGTCATTAAGATACCTGAACCTGGTAACCCTGTTGGGTGATATTGAACAAATTCCATATCGCGCAGTGGTACGCCATGGCGGAATGCCATACCCATACCATCACCAGTCACAATACCACCATTGGTGTTATAACGATAAACACGGCCAGCACCACCCGTCGCCATCACGATCGCATTTGCACGAATTTGAACTTTCGTACCTTCCATCATGTTAAGTGCAACGAGTCCACGAGCTTGACCTTCATCAACAATGATATCGAGAACAAAATGCTCATCAAAACGTTGAATTTGAGGGTATTTTAATGATGTCTGGAAGAGTGTATGGAGCATGTGGAAGCCAGTTTTATCGGCAGCGAACCACGTACGCTCAATTTTCATTCCACCAAAGCGGCGAACGTTAACTGAGCCATCTGGTTTACGGCTCCACGGGCAGCCCCATAATTCGAGTTGGGTCATTTCTGTTGGGCAATGTTCGACGAAATAATCGACGACATCTTGCTCACACAGCCAATCCCCACCTGCGACAGTATCATTAAAATGATAGTCATAGGAGTCATGAGCCTGAGTAACTGCGGCTGATCCTCCCTCTGCTGCCACGGTGTGGCTACGCATTGGGTATACTTTTGAGACCAGAGCAATCTTGATATTGGGATTTGCTTCAGCGGCAGCAATCGCTGCACGTAAGCCTGCGCCCCCGGCCCCGATAATCGCTAAATCGGCATTGAAGGTTTGCACTGCGCTTCTCCATTGTTCAAGTGTAAATTGATAAATTCTTTTAAATACTTTTGATAATTAGCTAGGTCATTTTCAATTCAACCTAATGTCAAATTGTCAAATCTCTCTTTTTTAATAGTAAATAATATAATAGCTAATAATGACTTATCGTGCTGTGAATTATAACGAATAGTCCAAGAGATAAATTTGATATAGAGGGGGGTTTTGGGTGAATTTACCCACGAAATGTGAGGTGGGTCATCTTTTTATAAAATGTTTTTACAATGAGAGTATTTTTAGTGTGTTAAGAATGAATAAAAAGAAATTTCAAATGATTATCATTATTTTTACACAAAAAGACAGGATTAAAAACCAAGTAAATTAGTCGGGTTTTATTCAAAGTAAGAGAATAATACTGTTATTTGCTGTGAAGATTTTAATTCATCTCGAATATTAAATTGGGACTTGCTTCACTCTTTATTTAAATACACGTTTTTATTTTTTAATTTCTCTATTTTAACGTATTGAGAAAGCGAATTGTTTCATTTTTTGTTAACAGCTTTATCACATAATATAAGGAATAATCATGTTTTCCCTCGCATAACCTCAGACGATTAACATGACCTTGTGACGTTATTTTTAGGTAAAAGCCCCGTTATCTGTAAAGGTTTGCTTAATCGAGTAAAGCCTAGGATAATCATGCCATCTTTACTCACCCTTGGAATGAAGAAGCCTGATTATTTCTTGACGGTGTTTTGCACTAGATAAATGTGCTTTTAAGCATACGAATGCATTGTGCGTCGTCCGAGAGGTGAGTACACTGCACGACTAAGTTTATTTTGGAGTCATCTTAATGAGTGATATAGCGAATTGGCAGCCAACAGCCCCCATCGCTAACCTGTTACAGCGCGCAAAAATTATTGCTGAAATCAGACGTTTTTTTACTGATCGCTGTGTACTAGAGGTCGAAACCCCCGCAATGAGTCAGGCTACTGTGACTGACTTTCACCTCGTGCCATTTGAAACACGTTTTGTGGGCCCAGGCGCTGCGCAAGGCATCAATCTTTACCTGATGACCAGTCCTGAATATCATATGAAACGCTTACTTGCTGCTGGCAGTGGGCCGATATATCAGCTTGGCAAAAGCTTTCGTAATGAAGAAGCGGGTAGGCACCACAATCCAGAATTTACGATGCTGGAGTGGTATCGCCCACACTTTGATATGTATCGCTTAATTAATGAAGTGGATGACTTATTGCAACAAGTGTTGGAATGTGAAAGTGCAGAGCTTCTTTCCTACCAACAGGCTTTTTTACGCCATTTAGATATTGACCCGTTATCCGCAGAAAAAAGTGAACTGCGCGAAGTGGCGGCACGCCTTGATTTAAGCAATATAGCTGATCATGAAGAAGATAAAGATACGCTTTTACAGTTGCTATTTACGATGGGAGTTGAGCCACATATTGGTAAAGAAAAGCCCGCCGTTGTGTATCATTTCCCTGCAACTCAAGCCTCTTTAGCGGTGATTAGCACTGAAGACCATCGCGTCGCAGAACGTTTTGAAGTGTATTATAAAGGTATGGAGTTGGCTAATGGCTTCCATGAATTGACGGATGTGAGCGAACAGCGCCAACGTTTTGAACAAGATAACCGTAAGCGAGCAGCGATGGGGCTATCTGTTCAACCGATTGATGAACATTTATTAGCGGCATTAGAACATGGATTGCCTGATTGCTCGGGTGTTGCTGTCGGGGTTGATCGCTTGATTATGATTGCATTAAATGCTGAAAGGATCAGTGATGTGATTGCTTTTCCTGTCACGATTGCATAACGATTATCAAGCTTATAGCTCGTTATATAATGCAGCCAAATGGCTGCATTATTGTTTTTGGCACGGAAGCGATTATTTCTGCTTCTGCTGCTCTAAGAACTTAACCCCTAGATCAGGGAAGTCGGTAAAGGCACCATCGACATCGGCCTGATTGTATATGATGTCATAAAGCTGTTGCCCATCTTTGGCATATTTAGGTAGCTTATCGACACGAATAGTGAATGGGTGAACCGCCATGTTGTTTTCGTGGGCTTCTTTTACCATACCATTCACTTTGATATTGTTTGGAGTGGAATCTTCATTAATTAACATATGATAATCAGGGCCAATACCATCTGCATAAGTTGCAATTTCTTTCATCGCACCTGGTTTCATCATCCAATCGTAGTTATAGTTTACCCATGTTCCATCAGGTTTCTTCTCTTGTGTTTCTTCCCAATCGGTATAGGCAATCAATTGAACTAATTTAAGGTTCATTCCCATTTCAGGCATTAATGTATTTTTGATGCGTTTTAGATCATTTGGATCAAAGGATTGCAGATAAACATTTGAGTCTTTATCTGTGTAACCGTACGCTTTTAACACCTCTAGGGTTTTCTTGGTAATATCTTTGCCTTCTTGCTGGTGGAACCAAGGTGCTTTAATTTCTGGATAAATACCAATGTTTTTACCCGTTGATTTGTTCAAGCCTTGAACAAACTCAATTTCTTCTTGGAAGGTGTGAACGCGAAAATCAGATTTACCCATAGGGAAACGGTTCGGATAGCTTTGGACTTTCTTACCATCAACAATATCGAACCCTTCTGTGAACTTCAGGGATTTAATTTCTGGCAGCGTAAAGTCAATCGCGTAATAACGACCATCTTTTCGTGCACGATCGGGGAATCGCTCAGCCACATCTGTTACGCGGTCAAGATAATGGTCATGCAGTACAACCAGCTCATTATCTTTCGTCATCACTAAATCTTGTTCTAGAAAATCAGCATCTTGTGCATAAGCCATCGCTTTAGCGGGTAAGGTGTGTTCAGGTAAGTAACCACTTGCACCACGATGGGCAATGACCACTTTATTTGTCGCTTGCGCGGTTGCGGACACTGACATCACTAAAACCATACTTGCCACCAATGTTTTTAATGGAAAGCTCATGATTATATCTCCTTGGCACTTTTTTGGATAAAAAAAGGGCTATATCATTATGATATAGCCCTCAGGTTTAGCGTTTATTCATAAACGAAATGTTTATTGAGAGTTCGCTAATTCGCGTTTGTGTTTGCTTTCGCTAATCATAACGATAAACAGCAGAACAACAGCAAGGGCTGAACCACCAATCATCACAGCGAAACCACCGTCCCAACCGAAGTAGTCAACGGTATAACCAACGATAGCACTTGCTGCTACTGAACCACCGAGGTAGCCGAATAGCCCCGTAAAGCCAGCCGCAGTACCCGCTGCTTTTTTCGGTGCAAGTTCAAGGGCGTGCAAGCCAATTAACATGACAGGACCATAGATTAAGAAACCGATGATCAACATACATGCCATATCAACATTCGGGTTACCCGCTGGGTTCATCCAGAACACGATAGTCGCGATGGTTACAAGAACCATGAAGAATACGCCTGTTGCGCCACGGTTACCGCGGAACACTTTATCCGACATCCAACCACATAATAATGTGCCTGGGATACCAGCGTATTCATATAGGAAATAAGCCCATGAAGATTTATCCATTGCGAAGTGTTTCACTTCACGCAGGTAAGTTGGTGACCAGTCAAGAACACCGTAACGTAATAAGTATACGAATACGTTCGCAATCGCAATCATCCATAACAGTTTGTTAGGGAAAACGTATTTCATGAAGATTTCTTTTGCCGTTAACTCTTCTTCATCGGACGCTTTATAGTCTGTTGGGTAGTCGTTTTTGTACTCTTCGATTGGTGGAAGACCACAGGATTGAGGGGTATCACGCATTAACGCAAACGCGATAATAGCAACGAGGATAGCAGCCAATGCAGGCATATACAGTGCAGCTTTCCAGTCGTTAAACCATGCCATACCGAGTAGGAACAGCAATGGCGGGATACCACCACCGACGTTGTGCGCACAGTTCCAAACAGAAACGATACCACCACGTTCTTTTTGTGACCACCAGTGAACCATGGTACGTCCACAAGGAGGCCAACCCATACCTTGGAACCAACCACAAAGGAACAGTAATACGAACATTACCATGATGCTTGATGTCGCCCATGGTACGAAGCCCATGATCAACATCACTGCGGAGGCTAGTATCAAACCAGCAGGTAGGAAATAACGAGGGTTCGCACGGTCAGAGAATGACCCCATGATAAATTTAGAAAAACCGTAAGCAATTGAAATCCCTGATAAGGCGAAACCTAAGTCACCTTTAGAAAACCCTTGCTCAACAAGGTATGGCATTGCTAAGGCAAAGTTCTTTCGGACGAGATAATACGCTGCGTAACCAAAGAAAATACCCATGAAGATCTGCCAACGAAGCTTACGATAGACAGGGTCTATCTTATCAGCTGGCAGCCTCTCTATATGAGGTGCTGGTTTAAAAATGCTTAACATATACGCCTCCGATGGCATGCTAATATTTATTTACACTTGATCGCTCTCAGTGCTGAGAGAGATTGAGTGTTTATTATTGGTGAAGTAACAAAAACGAAAACAATCGAGTAATTTAAGAGCTTTTATTTTCTTAATTGCTCTAAATTGTATCTATTAGAAAACATTTTATCTGTAATCCAACGCACAATTATTGATTTTGTTTATTAGATTGCATAGTAAATGACATTTGTGAATGGAATGGAACTAGAAATGTTAATTATTTTGTGACTTTCATCACGATATTGTTCTTTATAACACTAAAAATGTATCAATCGCTTTCGTTTTTGTTCCTTATCAAACATTGATCGCGTTTCTGGTCTATATTTAATAATAGATTATAAAAATAGAATCTATACTTATCGATTATAGAAATGTTTATTAATGTGAGGGATGCGACATGAATGGCTCATCTGTGACTGAAACGGATGTCATCATTATCGGTGGTGGCGCAACAGGTGCAGGAGTCGCTCGTGACTGCGCTCGCCGAGGTCTGAGAACCGTTTTACTTGAAAGGCACGACATTGCGACTGGCGCAACAGGGCGAAACCACGGTTTGCTCCATAGTGGTGCTCGTTATGCGGTAACTGATAGCGAATCCGCAAGAGAATGTATTGAAGAGAACAAAATCTTAAAGCGAATTGCTCATCATTGTATTGAGCGAACGGATGGCTTGTTTATTACATTGCCTGAAGACAGCCTCGATTATCAGCAGAAATTTATCACGGCTTGCCAAAATGCAGGTATTGACGCCAATGCTATTGACCCAGCAGAAGCTATCCGTCTTGAGCCATCGGTTAACTCCGCATTAATTGGTGCGGTTCGCGTGCCCGATGGCACCGTAGATCCATTCCGCCTAACGGCTGCAAATATGCTAGATGCCAGAGAACATGGCGCAAAAGTACTGACTTACCATGAGGTTATTGGCCTTATTCGCGATGGTGATACTGTTCGTGGTGTGACAGTTTACGACCATCAGGCAAAAAAACAGTATGACATTTATGCAGAAATTGTCGTTAACGCAGGTGGGATCTGGGGACAAAAAATTGCCGAATACGGCGAGCTAAAAATTAAAATGTTCCCTGCAAAAGGGGCATTGCTCATTTTAGGTCATCGGTTAAATAACATGGTGATCAACCGCTGCCGTAAGCCTGCGGATGCGGACATTTTAGTGCCTGGCGATACGATTTCGCTGATTGGAACCACTTCCACACACATTGAATATGACCAAATCGACAATATGTATGTCACCCCAGAAGAGGTTGATATTCTTATTCGTGAAGGTTCGATGTTATCACCTGCATTGGCGACAACGCGCATTTTACGCGCCTATGCAGGCGTTCGCCCCTTAGTGGCTAGCGATGATGACCCATCAGGGCGAAATGTGAGCCGTGGAATAGTGCTTTTAGACCATGCGAAACGCGATGGGATGGAAGGCTTTATCACCATTACAGGTGGTAAATTAATGACTTATCGACTGATGGCAGAATGGGCAACGGATAAAGTTTGTGAAAAACTCGGTCATTCAGCAAAATGTACAACGGCTGAAGCGGCACTGCCAGGTTCTCAACACAGCGCGGAAGAAGCCTTGCGCAACGTGATTTCCATTCCTGCACCAATTCGTGGCTCTGCGGTTTACCGCCACGGTGACCGTGCTTCCGCCATTTTAAGTACTGATCGTTTAGATAAAAGTTTAGTGTGCGAATGTGAAGCTGTAACGGCAGGAGAAGTACGTTATGCCGTTAATTCGCTCACTGTAAACAATTTATTGGATTTACGTCGCCGTACCCGCGTTGGGATGGGAACTTGCCAAGGGGAGCTGTGTGCTTGTCGAGCGGCAGGTTTACTCAATCGGTTTAATGTCACGACACCGCATGAAACTGAGCAGCAACTTGGTCATTTTCTCAATGAGCGTTGGAAGGGCGTTCGCCCCATCGCTTGGGGGGATGCACTGCGCGAAAGCGAGTTTACCAGTTGGGTTTATCATGGGTTATGTGGGATGAATGAAGCCACATTAGGCAAAGCATCTCAGAAGGAGGCGGATAATGAAATATGATGTGGTTGTGATGGGAGGTGGCCTCGCGGGGCTACTTTGCGGTATTCGCCTAACCCAATCTGGTCTATCTTGTGCGATGGTGAGTGCTGGGCAAAATGCGCTGCATTTTTCATCGGGCTCATTGGATTTATTAACGCATTTACCTGATGGCCAAATTGCAGAAAAACCACTGACAATGCTCAGTGAGTTAAAATCGCAAGCGCCTTTTCACCCCTATAGTTTGATGGGGGAAAATCAAGTGACTGAGCTGGCTAGAATGGCAGAATCTATCTTGCAGCAAGCTGGAATTCGCTTAAAAGGTTCATGTGAAGAGAATCATTATCGTATCACACCGTTAGGTCATAAACGTATGACGTGGCTGAGCCCTGAATCAGTCCCTACCGTTGGCTTACATCAAAAAATGGGTGTGAATAAAATTGCCGTTGTAGGTATTGAAGGTTTCTTGGATTTTCAGCCACAAATGGTGGCTGATGAGTTACAACGAGAAGGGTTACAGGCAAGTGCCCATTATGTGCATTTGCCACTACTTGACCGACTGCGCGAAAACCCAAGTGAATTTAGAGCGATTAATGTCGCTCGTTGGCTCGATAGACCCGAAAACATGGACCAAATCGTTGGGGAGATTTCACCATTAATCGCTGATGCAGAGGCTGTTTTTATACCGGCTTGTATTGGGCTGGACAGCGAGCAACCGATGTTGGAGTTACAAAAACGGTTAGGTAAGCAACTGTATTTATTACCTACTTTACCACCATCATTATTGGGTATTCGCCTGCATGAGATGTTATTGCGCCAATTTCGCCGCCAAGGTGGCATTGTCATGCCAGGGGACAAAGTGACATTGGTAAATTATTCAGATGGCCGTATTGAATCTGTGCAGACACGTAATCACGGGGATATCTCGCTCAAGGCGAAACACTTTGTGTTGGCAACGGGTAGCTTTTTTAATAATGGACTGGTGGCAGCGTTTGACCGAGTGTATGAACCATTGATGAATTTAGATTTATGCGAGATTTCTGAGCGAGCGAAATGGACCAATAAAGAATTTTTTGCCTCCCAGCCTTATATGGCATTTGGCGTGAAAACGGACGAAAAGTTACGAGCTCAAAAAGCAGGACAGTCGATTGAAAACCTGTATGTTGCAGGCGCAGTACTCGGGGGATTTGACCCATTAACGCAAGGCTGCGGTGCCGGAGTATCAATGATTAGCGCGTTATTTACAGCGAACGAAATCATTAATGAAGTCAGTAAAAACAAAATAATGCAGGCGGAGGTGGCACAATGAGTATTCAAGATGCAAGCTTTGAAAGCTGTATTAAATGCACCGTGTGTACGACATATTGCCCCGTTGCAAAAGTAAATCCATTGTATCCAGGCCCAAAACAAGCCGGGCTCGATGGTGAGCGTTTACGTTTAAAAGACCCAATGCTCTATGATGAAGCTCTTAAATATTGTACTAACTGTAAACGTTGTGAAGTTGCTTGCCCATCAGATGTAAAAATTGGCGATATTATTGCCCGTGCAAGAAATACCTACAGCCAGCAAAAACCGAAAATCCGCGATGCAATCCTCAGCCATACGGATTTAATGGGCTCACTTTCTACGCCGTTTGCCCCCGTGGTAAATACCATTACAGGGTTAAAACCCGTTCGCCAAATTTTGGATAAGGCGTTAAAAATAGACCATCGCCGTGAATTGCCAAAATATTCATTTGGGACATTCCGTCGTTGGTATTCCAAGCAAGCGGCAGAACAAGCTAAATTTGAAGAGCAGGTCGCGTTTTTCCATGGTTGCTATGTCAATTATAATCACCCGCAGTTAGGGAAAGACTTAATTAAAGTCTTTAATGGGATGAATATTGGTGTGCAACTGCTTAAACGTGAGAAATGCTGTGGTGTTGCATTGATTGCTAACGGTTTTATGAAACAAGCAAAACGCCAAGCTAATGTTAACTTAGAATCACTCCAAGAAACGATCCTAGAAAAACATATACCTGTGGTCGCAACATCGTCAACCTGTACTTTTACTATCCGTGATGAATATACCCATGTGCTGGATGTAGACACCTCGGAAATGCGTGACAATATCGAGCTAGCAACGCGTTATATTTATCGTCTTTTAGAGCAGGGACGGGAGCTTAAGTTGAAACATACACCATTAAAAGTCGCTTACCATACTCCGTGCCACATGGAAAAAATGGGTTGGACATCTTATACGCTTGAGTTAATAAAACGCGTACCTGGTGTTGAGTTAATAGTACTTGACTCCCAGTGCTGTGGTATCGCAGGGACATACGGGTTTAAGAAAGAGAACTATGAAGTTTCACAAGGCATTGGTGCAGGGCTCTTCCGTCAGATAGAAGAAAGCGGGGCAGATATGGTCATCACAGACTGTGAAACGTGTAAATGGCAAATTGAGATGTCCACAAGCAAGAAATGCGAACACCCGATTTCGCTCTTAGCAAAAGCATTATAGTTAACTGAATTGTAGGGTTGTTATTCTTTGTTTTAACTCAGTTTAACCCGTTTGGAGATAGCATTTCGCTATCTCCTTTTTTATGTTCAATGTTGGCGCACTAATTGTTTTTCTGCTGAATTAGCAAAGAAGTATTTCAAGATGAAATTCAATAAAACACCATAGGCGGGTAAGAAAAAGAGCATACAAATAAGTAACTTAAAGACGTAATCGACTAGCGCGATTTCCACCCAGTTTGCCGCCATAAATGGGTCACTACTGCGGAAAAAGGCGATAAAGAAGAAAGCGATGGTATCAATTAAATTACCAAAGAACATGGCGCAAGCAGGTGCAACATACCAACGTGCATTTTGACGTAATTTATTGAAAACGCTGACATCTAATATTTGCCCAAGTACATATGCCATAAAGCTTGCGGCAGCAATACGCGCAACGAATACATTAAACTCAGAGAGCGCAGTAAAACCTTGCCATTCACCTTGGAAAAATAGCGCAGAAATAACATAGGAAATCAGTAGTGCAGGTAACATGACTGCCGTAATAATTCGTCGAGCAAGCGGTGCACCATAGATACGGACGGTTAAGTCAGTGGCCAGAAATATAAAGGGAAAGGTAAACGCGCCCCAAGTGGTATGGAAGCCGAAAATATTAATCGGCAACTGCACAAGGTAGTTACTGGATGTAATAATTAAAATATGAAATAAAGATAGCCAAATTAACGCAGTGGCTTTTTGCTGCACAGTAAAATCAAACATATTGTACCTTTTTAGTCGCAATGGGGTGAGGGAACCCATGATATTCATCCCTAAATCGGGAGTAGCGCATCATACGCCTGTTGCGCAACAAAAGCAAAACTGTTCATTTATCAACGCGCATTTTATTATATAATCAATCTATTGATTCCTTTAAGAAGTCGTTTATATGTCTGATTTATTTACCAACGCAACCAAAACCCTTGATACACTCGGCTTACGCTGCCCAGAGCCCGTGATGTTAGTGCGTAAAACGGTTCGGAATATGTCCGAAGGCGAGACATTACTGGTTATTGCGGATGACCCAGCGACAACCCGTGATATTCCTGGTTTTTGCCGTTTTATGGAACATGACTTGCTGGCGGTTGAAGCTGAAAGCGCCCCTTACCGTTATTTGTTACGTAAAAAAGCCAGCGGATTATAGGTTATTGTGTGAGAAACAGTGCGGCCGTTGCCATTAAGGGCGGCAGCTGTTCTTGCGCATACGCATACATATAGCTAAACAGTGAAAAGTAATATTTTTTTAAAAACAGCTTAATCGCTTGTTTTTAAAGTGCTTAATCTATTTTGATTCCGAGTGTATCTCTTCACGGCTTAAGCCTGTGCTTTTAATGACCAACTCCAATTTGATACCGCTTTCTAATAGACACCGAGCAGTGGCCAGTTGTTGTTGATAAGCTTCTTTTCGGCCTTCCTCAATGCCTTTTCCAAAGCCTTCCTTAATACCTCTTTCAATACCTTCTTCAATGCCTTCTTTACGGCCTTTTTCTTGTAATCTCAGCGCAATATTCATGATAACCCCCTGATGCTTTTCTGTTGTTTCACTCAGTTGCTGGACAATGTATTCAAAATGAATAGAGTCCACGGTAATAAAGAGATAATTAAGAATCGTGATGATGTCATCGTCATTATTATAGTGCTGGTTGAGCGCTTGAGCCAACAAAGGAACAACCCGTTGAAATTCATCGCGTAAGTCCTTGTGTTTCATTGCAAGCTCCATGACGGCGACTTTGCGATGATTGACGAGTTCATCGTCATCAATAACCGTGATATCAACAATGGGAAATGTTTTGCTATACAAATCTGTTGCGATATCTGGCCAATGAAAGCAATGTGTCCAAGGTTGAGCATATGGATAAGGGCTCACTTTTCCGTGGTAAAATAATACAGGCACAACCAACGGTAAGTCTTTATTGCCTTGTTGTAGATGCTGATTCATGGCTAAAAAAGCGTAGTGCATCAACCGCCATCCCATTAGCTTATCTGGCGATGATTGGTGCTCAACTAACATATAAATATACCCATCACCTTGCTGTGTTTCGACGGTATACAGCACATCAGAGAAACGCGAACGCAGCTGTTTATCGATAAAAGATGTGTTGGTTATCGCTAATGTATCGAAATGGCATAATTGCTTAATATTGGCGGGAAGGTGAATATCAAAAAAGTCACGCGCATTATCAACTTTAGACATAAACCCTTTAAAGGCGGCGTCATGGGGTGTTGAATTGCGCTGTTTTACCATATTGATTTCCCACTCAACAGAGAGCTTGCTTATGTGGGTAATTTTACGCAACTTTCGGACTCACGGATAAAAAGTTTGTCCTAAAATCACGTATGAAATGACAATTAACTTATTGTAATAAATGATTATATTAATTTAGGGTTCGAAAAAAAAGCGCCACATCGGGCGCTTTACTTAGGTGATGAAACACTACTTTTTCACTTGAGGTAATTTTACTCGAAGTAACCGTACAGCATTTGCGGTTACAAGTGCGGTTGCACCTGAATCCGCAAGCACTGCTACCCAAAGTCCAGTGATCCCGAGTAAACTGGTGACTAAAAATACGCCTTTTAGTCCAAGCGCTATCGTGATGTTTTCACGGATAATTTTCCGCGTTGCACGGGATAGCGCAATAATTTCTGGTAAGCCCGTTAAACGGTTATGAGTTAAAGCGGCATCCGCGGTTTCTAACGCAACGTCAGTACCACTACCCATTGCCACACCGATACTCGAAGCTTTCATTGCAGGTGCATCGTTAATGCCATCCCCTACCATCATAGTGCTATGGTTGCGGTTTAGCTCCATAACTGCGGTAACTTTATCTTCTGGTAGTAAACCCGCACGGAACTCCATACCTAACTGGCCTGCAATTGCTCCAGCAGCACGCGGGTTATCCCCCGTTAACATGACGGCATTAACATTGAGCGCTTTGAGCATGCTCATCGCATCAGTAGCATCTGTGCGCAGTGTGTCTTGCAGCGCAGTTAAACCAATAACTCGGTTATCTTCCAATGTGACAACGACCGTTTTACCTTCAGCTTCCAATGCTTCAACTTTGCTTTGCCATTCATTTTCTAACGGCACCTCTAAGCGATTTGGTGCACTGACTAGTATGTGCTTATTATTCAGGAACCCTTCGACACCTTTTCCTGCAAGCGCTTTACGGCCTTGTGCTTCAGTCACAACTAAAGAGAGCTCTTCTGCTTTATTTACCACCGCTTTTGCTAATGGGTGGTGTGAACCAACCTCAACAGATGCTGTGATCTGGACTAATTCACTTTCGGTCATTCCATCAGCAGGAACCAAGTTAGTAACGTGGGGTTTACCTTCTGTCAGTGTACCTGTTTTATCTAATGCGATAGTGGTGATGGTACCGAGTTGCTCAAGTGCTGCACCACCCTTTATCAATGCGCCACGACGTGTTGCTGTTGCAAGGGCTGAGGTTATTGCCGCAGGCGTTGATATCACAAGCGCACATGGACAACCAATTAAGAGTAATGTTAAACCGCGGTAGATCCATGTTTCCCAAGGTGCAGAAAAGAAAATCGGTGGAATAATAATCACTAACGCTGAAATTAACATGATAATCGGCGTATAAATACGGCTGAAGCGGTCGATAAAGCGCTCAATAGGTGCACGGCGTTCTTCTGCTTCTTCAATCAGCTGCAAAATACGGTCAATCGCGTTTTGGCCTTGCTCTGAAACCACTTTCATTTGCACTGCACGGTCAACGGATAAGCAACCTGCTGCGACTTTTTCACCTGCGTTGCGTTCAACAGGAACGGATTCCCCTGTTAGTGCACTTTCATCAAAGCTCGCAAAACCTGAAACTAACACAGCGTCCGTTGGTAAACGCCCGCCTGGTGCGACTTCAATAATGTCCCCAGGGCGCAGTTGTGCAACAGGAACTGTGGTTTTTTGCCCATCTTTAATGAGAATTGCATCTTCTGGAACCAGAGCCATTAATGCGCTGACCCCGCGACGAGCTCGACCTGCTGAGTAGGACTCGAGCATTTCTCCTAGCATAAACAGTAAGATAACCATAGCGGCTTCTTCTGTAGCTTGAATAAAAATTGCCCCTACAGCGGCAACGGTCATCAATGTTTCGATAGCAAAAGGAGTACCAGTACGAATTAAACGTAATGATTTGCTTGCGATTGGATATAACCCATATAACGTCGTTAAAATAAAGGCGATGTTCCCGACTTTTGGACTAAATGCCTCAATTCCCCAGCTGATTGCCATCAATATTGCTAAGATAATGACTGACTTAGCTTCGCTAAGTAAGCTTTGTGGTGGAGCAATAGCCGCCGCATTATTACTACCGACGTCGAGTAATTCATAGCCAGCCGCTTCTACGGTAGAACGAACCGCTGCACTGATGTCAGTATTTGCATCAACCACTAATTTTTCAGTAGCAAACAAGACTTTGGCTTGTTTGACGTCGTCGATTTGGCCAACCGCATTTTCAATTTTATTGGCGCAGCTTGGGCAATCCATCCCACGGATAATCCAGCTAAAACGCTGTCCAGCGGCTTGCAAAGGCTCAACTTCATCAGTGGTGTTTGCCGCTACTCCACAGCTACCGCCGTGTTGGTGCTCGTGAGCCCCATGGGCATGCTCTCCATGGTTGTGACCTGAGTGACATCCACCACTGTGTCGGTGGGATTCCTCATCGTCATCAGGGTGTTTTTTGACGTCACTATGCTCATGAACATGTGAGTCATTACTCGCCTGTGCACTTTTTTGTGGCACAGTGGATGAACATGCACTTGTGCTTGAACAGCAAGAGCTTGTATGTGTATGATTTTCTTTATGAGAGTGTGAGTGCATAAGCGCCCCCTTATCCAACTATAATGAGTTCCATCACTGATTGTTGATAAGTCTACACTCTGGAGTCTACTCCAGAGTCAAATGAAAAGAGGGAAGCCAATTGATAAAATTCTCAAATAGCATTTTTTATCAATTGGCACTTATTGCCGGAGGCATTATAAATAAATTGCGCGGACAATAAAGAATTGCCCAAGGAAATATAATGCAGCAACAACCGCTTTTGAGGCTTTGAATGGTAAGCGAAAATGGGCAATTAACCACACGCAGTTAGATAAGAAAAGCAGCGATGCCCCTACCATTATGGAGAAGTTATATTCACGGCCAAGGCCAAAATATTGGTCGCCAGCGACCCAAGCCATAATCATACACATTATTAAAGAAGCAAAAACAATGGCTTGTAGGTTTTCCAACTTGCCCCAAATAAGAACAAGTGTTACAGCAGCAACAATCAGAGGCGCGGCTAACCAAGGCAAAAATAAACCAAAGTTTAATTGCATACCAAAGCTAATCGTGTAGATCAGGTAGCTAAGGAACATGAGCGCGACAGAAGTTAGTAAGTGTTCACTTGAAAACATTCGCGAGAGATCTGCGATCAGTGAAACCAATAAACCACCAAGAATAAGGTAATTTTGTAGATTTAAATCATCTGAGCTCCACCCCCAAAAAAGTAATAATAACAGTGTAATAGGGCGGAATAACCAACGTTGCCATCCTGGACCGCGATAGGCGGCATCGACATATAACCAGCCAGAAAAAAGCACTGCAAGAAATGGCCAACTAATCATACACATATCCTTATAAGTTCAATAAATGAAACGACAAAGAGCCGCTCACTGAGATAACGTGTTCTGTTTCTGCAAATAAGATAAACTATAGTTAGGAACTTTTTAAGCGAAATGCACAAATTATGAATAAACCAATATTATTGATTATCGTTATTGCAATCATTGCTGTGCTTGCGACTAAACGTTTTTTTGACCAACGTAAGCAAAATGAAATCAACGATAATTCTTTACCAGTTAGTTACTTAGTAAAAGTAGATAACAAAAAAGATTACCCTTATCCAAATATGCGTTCCAGAGAACGGGATGTGGTTTCTCCTGAAACTTTTCGCTACGAGATTTACTTTAAAACGTTATCCAGTGGCGAAGTGATTAAATCCATTGTAACAGAAGAACAATATCGCGATGTTGAGTTAGGTCGAGAAGGTAAACTCACTCTGCAAGGAACGCGCTTTATCCGTTTTGAGCCAAATTAACTTATTGCCCTGATTGTTTTTTTTTCGCTTCGTCTAAGGCAGCTTTGGTTTTTTTCTGCATCGCTAACATTTCGAATACCCCAAAGAAAAAGATGCGAGTTTGCACTAAACCTGAGATTTTTTCGCCTTTAGGTAATGTGGCTTTTAGGAAAATGGTTTGCAATGCATGCATGAAAATCATAAAAACCATTGCGATATCCATAAAATATTTCAATGGCTTAGGAAATGGGTGGATCAAGTTGAATACCATAAAACCCCAAACGCAAATCATAAGCAGGCGACCAACGTTAATTAACATACTTTTTTCCTAAAGTGAGGTTCGAATAAATAAGCGATAGGCAACTTGGCCCGCAATTTTTTCACGATGAAGCTGCCAGTTTGCTGGGAGGTCAGTAAGTGGTGACTCCGCTTCTGACTCTACGTATATCCAGCTTTCGTCTGCTAACCATTGGTTTTTTTCGAGTAATTGAATTGTTTCTGTGAGCAAGCCTTTACGAAATGGTGGGTCAATAAACACCACGTCAAAAGGGCTTCCCTGTTGGCTCAATACGGTCAGGCTACTGTTAGTAATAACGGTTGCATCCTCTGCCTGTAAACGCGCTTTATTTTCAGTGAGCAATTGTGAGTTTTGTTTATCCAACTCAATAAACGTGACGTTTTGCGCAAAACGTGAAAGCGCCTCAAAACCGAGTGAGCCACTTCCTGCAAAGCAATCAAGGCAGCGTGCATCACGAATAACTGGCATTAACCAATTAAATAACGTTTCTTTGATGCGGTCTGTAGTTGGACGTAAGCCCTCACTATCACGGACTGGTAACTTTCTACCACGCCACTTCCCACCAATAATACGAATTTGCCCTAAAGGGGCTGATTGTGGTTTTTTTGCCATAATGTGTATTGCTACTTAGCTAATTGTGTACTTAAAAATGATTGTTACCATTGTATACCTGTCAGGCGATAAGTTGCAGTGTTGTTATCCCCAATTGGCTGAATTTCGATTATAGCGTGTCATTTTCACCGTTTTAACATAAAAATTCCGATTAAATTGCCAGGATTTTTCTTTCAGATATGTGTTGCGAGGCGATGAAATGATAGACTGCATGTAATTTGATTGCGATTTGATTATCGAGCGCCATATTTTTACCGCGAGGAGTGTAGTGGCAGATGGCTAAAGACAAGAAAAAAGGCTTTTTTTCATGGCTAGGTTTTGGTCGTAAAAATGAAGAAGAGACTCAAAAACAACAAGCTCAGCAGGAAGAAGCTGCAAACGAAGTTGAAAATCAACACACTGTAGAAGATGCCGCTGCCTCAGAAGCAGAACGTCAATACCAAGCGGAGCAAGCTGCGATTAAAGCAGCAGAGGATGAAGCTGAGCGCCAGTATGAAGCGCAACAAGCCGCAATAGAAGCCGCGACAGAACAAGCAGAACTTGAACGTAAGGCGCAGCTAGAGGCGATCCAAGCTGCGCAGGAGCAAGCGGAACGGGAACGTTTTGCAGCAGAAGAAGCGCGTTTAGCTGAAGAAAAGGCAGAGCGTGATCGTCAAGAAGAAGCGGCTCAACGCCTTGCTGAAGAAGTGTTAGAACGTCAGCGTGAAGCTGAATTGGCGGCAGTCAAGGCCGCAGAAGACGCCGCAGAGCAGCAACGTCAAGCCGATTTGGCTGCGATTAAAGCAGCAGAGGACAAAGCTGAGAGTGAACTGCAAGAAGCAGCACGTTTAGCGGAAGAACAAGCAGAGCAAGAACGCCAAGCCGCCGAAGCCGCGCGTTTAGCGGAAGAACAAGCGGAACAAGAACGCCAAGCTGCTGAAGCTGCGCGTTTAGCGGCAGAACAAGCGGAACAAGAACGCCAAGCCGCCGAAGCCGCGCGTTTAGCGGAAGAACAAGCGGAACAAGAACGCCAAGCTGCTGAAGCTGCGCGTTTAGCGGCAGAACAAGCGGAACAAGAACGTCAAGCTGCCGAAGCCGCGCGTTTAGCAGAAGAACAAGCGGAACAAGAACGCCAAGCTGCTGAAGCCGCGCGTTTAGCGGAAGAACAAGCGGAACAAGAACGCCAAGCTGCCGAAGCTGCGCGTTTAGCGGAAGAAGAAGCTGAACGTCTTCGTTTGGAAGAGGAAAAAAATAATTTATCAAAAGAGCAAGAAAAACCGAAAAAAGAGGGTTTCTTTGCTAGGCTGAAGAAAGGGTTATTAAAAACTCGCCAAAATCTGGGATCAGGCTTTCTTAGCTTATTTACGGGTAAGAAAATTGACGATGATTTATTTGATGAATTAGAAGAACAGCTACTCATTGCGGACGTTGGCGTTGAGACAACACGTAAAATTATCGACAACCTTACGGCTCATGCAAGCCGTAAAGATCTCAAAGATGCCGAAGCGTTGTATGGCAAATTGCGTGAGGAAATGTCTGATATTTTAGCGAAAGTTGATAAACCGCTCGTGATCGAAGATAAAAAACCCTATGTTATTCTTATGGTTGGGGTTAACGGTGTGGGTAAAACCACCACGATTGGTAAATTAGCTCGCCAATATCAGTCTGAAGGCAAAAGCGTGATGTTGGCTGCAGGGGACACTTTCCGTGCCGCTGCGGTTGAGCAATTACAGGTTTGGGGTGAACGCAATAAAATACCTGTTGTTGCGCAGCACACAGGCGCAGATCCAGCGTCTGTTATTTTTGATGCTATTCAGTCAGCCCAAGCCAAAGGTGTAGATGTGTTGATTGCGGATACCGCAGGCCGCTTACAAAATAAATCACACTTGATGGAAGAATTGAAAAAAATTGTCCGAGTGATGAAAAAGCTGGATGAAAATGCTCCGCATGAAATTATGTTAACGCTGGATGCGAGCACTGGACAAAATGCAGTGAGTCAGGCGAAACTTTTTGATGAAGCGGTCGGTCTGACAGGTATAACATTGACTAAGCTCGATGGCACAGCAAAAGGTGGCGTAATTTTCTCGATTGCCGATCAATTTGGTATTCCAATTCGTTATATTGGTATCGGTGAAGGGATTGAAGATTTACGTCCATTTAAAGCCGATGACTTTATCGAGGCCCTATTTGCCCGAGAGGAATAATTTTCGATGATTCGCTTTGAACACGTTAGTAAAGCTTATCGCGGTGGCCGCCAAGCTCTCCAAGGGGTTGATTTTCATCTACAACCCGGGGAGATGGCATTTTTAACAGGCCACTCAGGCGCAGGTAAAAGTACGTTACTCAAACTCATTTGCGGCATAGAACGCCCAAGTGCGGGTCATATTCTGTTTAATGGTCATGATATTAGTCGATTGAAAAATCGGGAGATCCCTTTTCTGCGTCGGCAGATTGGGATGATTTTTCAAGACCATCACTTACTATTTGACCGAACCGTGTATGACAACGTTGCGATGCCTTTGATTATCTCTGGTGCAAGCACGGAAGATATTCGTCGGCGTGTTTCTGCAGCATTGGATAAAGTGGGCTTATTAGACAAAGCAAAAAATTTTCCGATTCAATTATCTGGCGGTGAGCAACAACGAGTGGGTATTGCTCGCGCGGTCGTTAATAAGCCGACAATGCTCTTGGCTGATGAGCCAACGGGTAACCTTGATGGCGAATTATCGGAAGGGATTATGCGGTTGTTTGAAGAGTTTAACCGTGTGGGAGTGACGGTTTTGATGGCAACCCATGATGTTGCGTTGATTGAGCGTCGTAACTACCGTGTTCTGACATTAAGTGAAGGTCGGATGCTTGGAGGTCAACATGGCTAAGAATGCTCGAAGAGCCAAGCCTGAACGTGCAATGCAATCAAAAAGCAAGGCACTCAAAGGGGGATGGCGCGAACAATGGCGTTATTCTTGGTTGAATGCACTGGCAGATATGCTCAGACAGCCTTTGGCAACCTTTTTGACCATCATGGTGATTGCGATTTCATTAACTTTGCCAAGTTTATGTTATGTGGTTTGGAAAAACGTATCTCAAGCTGCGGCACAGTGGTATCCGACGCCACAACTTACGGTTTATCTGGATAAATCCCTTGATGAACAAGGTGGGCAAAATGTCGTGACGCAACTGCAAGCACTTGAAGGCGTTGATCATGTGAATTATTTATCACGGGATCAAGCCATGAGCGAGTTTCGCAGCTGGTCAGGCTTTAGTACCGCATTGGATATGTTAGAAGAAAACCCATTGCCTGCTGTGGCTATCATCACACCCAAAATTGATTTTGAAGGGTCGGATGTCTTAACGACATTAAGGGATAGAGTCGGCCAAGTTGATGGTATTGAAGAAGTACGTATGGATGATAGCTGGTTTGCGCGGCTTGCTGCCTTGACGAGCCTGGTGGGCAAAATAGCCTCAGTCATTGGTATTCTCATGATTGTGTCTTTGTTCTTAGTGATAGGTAATAGTGTTCGTCTCAACATTTTCGCAAGGCGAGACACCATTAATGTAATGAAATTAATTGGTGCGACAGATGGCTTTATTATGCGGCCATTCTTAAATGGCGGCATTGTGCTCGGTGGTGTGGGGGCGATTATTTCGCTGATCATGACCTTCTTATTGGTTTGGCAACTAGGTAGTGGTGTGGCACAAGTCGCGAGTGTGTTTGGCACACAATTTCATATTGAGGGGTTACTTTGGGAAGAATCCCTATTAATCCTTTTATTGTCAGCGATGGTGGGGTGGATTGCAGCATGGTTAGCCACATTACAACATTTACGTCATTTTACACCTGAGTAACCGTTTGTTTTCTTGTCATTTTTAGTAAGGGCTATTGGTGGTTATGTTACCCTAGCCCTTGATTATATTAGATATTGGCTTTAAAAATGAACTTAGTCTGAATTGTTTTGTCCTATATTGACCCACCGTTAACAATTCTTGTATATAATTTATTTAATGCGGTGAAACTGGTAGACTATCTACTTGTTTACAGCATATCGTTTTTTCATTGTTAACCTATATGGTTATCAACATCGAATAAATTTCATTCCTAATATTTATAGAGGATCTGAATGACCAAAGACATGCAATCATTAACGCTTGTTCCGCAAGGAAGTATTGAAGCCTATGTTCGGGCTGCTAATGCTTACCCAATGCTCACCGCTGAGGAAGAAAAGGAACTTGCTGAACGGCTGCATTATAACGGCGATCTGGATGCTGCAAAGCAACTGATTTTATCGCATTTGCGCTTTGTTATTCACGTTGCTCGTAGTTATGCAGGTTATGGTTTACCGCAAGCGGACTTAATTCAGGAGGGCAATATCGGCCTGATGAAAGCTGTGCGCCGTTTTAACCCTGAAGTGGGAGTGCGCCTCGTTTCCTTTGCTGTGCATTGGATCAAAGCGGAAATTCATGAATATGTTCTGCGTAATTGGCGAATTGTTAAAGTTGCCACCACAAAATCGCAGCGTAAATTATTTTTCAACTTAAGAAAAAATAAGAAGCGTCTTGGTTGGTTTAATCAAGACGAAGTCGATATGGTTGCCCAAGAGCTTGGTGTGAGTACCAAAGATGTCCGCGAAATGGAATCACGCATGGCGGCGCAAGACATGGCATTTGATATGTCAGATGACGATGACAGTGCTGATTTCGGAGGCCCTGTCGCGCCTGTATTATTTTTACAGGATAAATCATCTGACTTTGCTGGCTCAATTGAAGATGATAACTGGGAAAGTCATGCAACTGATCGTTTAGCGGATGCGCTAGACTCATTAGATGAGCGCAGCCAAGATATCATTCGTGCTCGTTGGTTAGATGACGACAACAAAACCACATTACAGGAATTAGCCGATAAATACGGTGTTTCTGCGGAACGTGTTCGTCAGTTGGAAAAAAACGCAATGAAAAAATTGCGTTTAGCGATGGAAGAAAGCGACGACGAAATGTAGTTTATTTCATTCTAAAGTTATCTGCATTTATTGCCTTTAAGGGGATATAGATGCAGATAATTGTTTTCATTCGTTTATATAACAGATTATATTTCTTATTTATTCTTCGCTATACAGCTCTAATGGCAGGCCATCAGGGTCAGCAAAAAACGTAAATCGTTTTTGTGTATAGGGATCAGTTCTCACCGCTTCACATGCAATACCTTGTTTTGTTAAATAGGCAATCCACTCATCTAACTTATCAACGCTAAAAGCCAAATGGCGAAGCCCTGCTGCTTCTGGGTAACTAGGCCTTGCTGGTGGGTTTGGAAAGCCAAATAATTCAATTTGATAGTGTTCACCAAATGCTAAATCGGCCTTCCATGAGTCATTGTGAGGGCGATAATGTTCACTAAGTAAATTCAGCCCTAAAATGCGGCAGTAAAAATCTTTACTGACTTCATAGTGGGAAGCAATAATCGCAATATGGTGAATTTTATTTAATTTCATTAAAATGGCCTACGATGAATTCCCATACACCAGTCTGTGAAGTGGTGTGAAATCCACAAGTGGTTAAAAATGCATGCATGACTTGAACTTGTTTTTCATCTAACTGATTAAACTTAAATTGCCATACCATGACTTCTGGGTGTGCTTGGCGTATTTCTTGTAATAAATAAAGGCCAACACCGCGCCTACGAGTAACTTCTCGCACGCAAAAATCATCAATAATGCCTTGTCTTTGGTTAATGGTGACTTTTGCTGCGGCAAGTAATCTATCATTAAAGCGGGCTGCATAAATTAAGTGCATTTCACCGAACGGTTGTACACGTTTATCAATGTTCTGGTCTGGCCAGATTTTATCCAAGTCTTGATACTGCTGCTCAGTAGGATTGACCAAAGGGATAATAGTGAGTCTCATGATGTTTTATCTGTTTCCCTGCAAGGGTTGCAGCTACTCGTCCTGCCAGAGTGATCTGTAACCGATTTTTTGATTTTAGAGAGAAAAATTTTGTCAGACTGCATTTTCCGAGTTTCGCTCGGATTAATTTAAATTTAACTAGAATATAACACTAGTATTTACAAAAAACCTACTTAAACACATCAGTTTTTTATTCTGCATCTAACGTAATAACCTACCATATCCATTTGCTATTTAGCATAATTATCTTGTTTAATACCATGAAATATATAGCCTTATTAGCTGTATTTTGAAATATCAGGCATTGTACCTGTCAACCATAATAAACGATTATAAATCAAACACAAACACTCAGAACCATGAAGACGGGGACGATAAAATGAAGAATATGAATAAAGCATTATTAGCGGGCTGTATCGCAATGGCGTTCAGCTCAGCAGGATGGGCGAAGGAAATTAAAATAGCCGTTGTGGGTGCGATGTCTGGCCCTGTCGCACAATATGGTGATATGGAGTTTACAGGTGCTCGCCAAGCGATTGCAGATATAAATGCAAAGGGTGGGATCAATGGCAACACATTAGTTGCCGTTGAATACGATGATGCATGTGACCCGAAACAGGCGGTTGCGGTTGCAAACAAAGTCATCAATGACGGAATTCGCCATGTTATTGGTCATTTATGCTCCTCTTCCACACAACCTGCATCGGATATCTATGAAGATGAAGGCATTATCATGATCACGCCTGCGGCAACCAATGCGGATTTAACGACACGTGGTTACCAAATGGTGCTGCGTACAACGGGATTGGACTCTGACCAAGGCCCTACGGCAGCGAAATATATTCTTGAAGAAATTAAGCCATCACGTATCGCTGTTGTTCATGATAAACAACAATATGGTGAAGGTTTAGCGCGTTCTGTTCGTGAAAGCCTCAATAAAGCAGGTACGAAAGAAGTGATGTTTGAAGGTGTCACGGCTGGAGATAAAGATTTCTCTGCTTTAGTTGCGAAGCTGAAAAAAGAGAACGTGGACTTTGTTTACTTTGGTGGTTACTACCCAGAAATGGGGCAAATTTTACGCCAAGCAAAACAGGCAGGCCTGAATATTCGCTTTATGGGGCCTGAAGGTGTGGGTAACTCTTCGCTGTCTAACATTGCAGGTGATGCGTCTGAAGGGATGTTAGTGACATTGCCAAAACGTTATGACCAAGTCGCAACTAACCAACCAATTGTTGATGCCATCAAAGCGAAAAAAGAAGACCCAACGGGGCCATTTGTGTGGACAACTTATGCAGCAATCCAAGGCTTAACCACAGCAATGGAACGTACAGGGAGCATTGAACCTGAAGATTTAGTCAAAGATCTGAAAGCAAATCCAGTAGATACCGTAATGGGCACACTGAGCTGGCAACCAAATGGTGACCTGAAAGGGTTCGAATTTGGCGTGTTTGAATGGCACAAAGATGGGACTTCCACTCCTATAAAATAGTACCCAGTAGTGTTCCAACGTAGTGAACAATAACCGGAAGTGAGTTGACTCGCTTCCGGCTTCTGTTCTCTATTCAGGACAAGCAGTTCGAAAGGAAAGTCTTATGTCAGATCAAATTCTTTATTTTATTCAGCAATTTCTTAATGGATTAACCCTTGGCAGCACCTATGCGTTGATCGCTATTGGTTATACGATGGTGTATGGCATCATTGGGATGATTAACTTCGCCCACGGTGAAGTATATATGATCGGGAGCTATGTCTCTTTTATCGTGATTGCAGGTTTGATGATGCTAGGGATTGATGTTGGTTGGATCCTTGTAGCAGCTGCCTTTATTGCGGCGATCATCGTTTCCAGTGCTTATGGTTGGAGCATCGAGCGAGTTGCTTATCGGCCAGTACGCCATTCTAAACGTCTGATCGCATTAATCTCAGCGATCGGGATGTCAATCTTCTTGCAAAACTACGTTAGTTTGTCTCAAGGCTCCCGCGATCTTGCACTACCTAGCTTAATTACAGGCCAGTGGATATTAGGGGAAAGCGACGGTTTTGAAGCAACTGTGACAAAAATGCAGCTCACTATTTGGGTAGTTACGCTCCTTGCCATGTTGGCATTAACCCTTTTTATTCGTTATTCGAAAATGGGGCGTGCTTGCCGTGCTTGTGCTGAAGATCTCAAAATGGCCAGTTTATTGGGGATCAATACTGACCGTGTTATCTCACTCACCTTTGTGATCGGTGCTGCAATGGCTGCTGTGGCAGGGGTTTTATTGGGGCAATTTTATGGTGTGATCAATCCTTACATTGGCTTTATGGCAGGCATGAAAGCTTTTACTGCTGCAGTATTAGGTGGGATTGGCAGTATTCCAGGTGCTATGTTAGGTGGCTTGATCCTTGGAGTTGCAGAGGCGATGACTTCTGCTTATTTAAGTACTGAATACAAGGATGTTGTGTCATTTGGTTTATTAATTGGTGTTCTGTTAATCATGCCAACCGGCATTCTGGGACGTCCGGAGGTCGAAAAGGTATGAGAAAAGAAAATTGGATTAATGCCATTGTGGCATCGGTAACCTTCTTTATTTTAGCCTTATTTATGATGGGCTTACAGCTTTCCTTGGATGGTACAAAGTTGGTGGTAACAGTAGGAGATTCTGTTCGTTGGAACTGGATCATCGCTGGGATTGCGATCATTTTTGTTTATCAATTGGTTCGCCCAACCTTAAGCAAGGTTTGGCAAGGTGTACCTAAAAAAGCGTGGTCGATCCCTGATTTTGACGGCTCGACGACTAAGCAAAAAATTCTTGCTGTTGTTATCATTATCGCAGCCATCATTTGGCCATTTATTGTTTCACGTGGAAGCGTTGATATCGCCACCTTAACCCTTATTTATGTAATGTTAGGGTTGGGGTTAAACGTGGTTGTGGGTTTATCTGGCTTATTGGTTTTAGGTTATGCCGGCTTTTATGCGATTGGCGCTTATACCTTTGGTTTGCTAAACCATTATTATGGCTTTGGTTTCTGGGAAAGCTTACCAATAGCAGGGCTAACAGCCGCATTGGCTGGTTTTTTACTGGGCTTTCCAGTTCTAAGGTTAAGGGGAGATTACCTCGCCATCGTAACGTTGGGTTTTGGGGAAATTGTTCGTATTTTATTACTGAATAATACGGAGATTA
Organism: Providencia vermicola; assembly: GCF_020381325.1. Taxonomy (GTDB): domain Bacteria; phylum Pseudomonadota; class Gammaproteobacteria; order Enterobacterales; family Enterobacteriaceae; genus Providencia; species Providencia vermicola. The sequence goes on along the minus strand of NZ_JAGSPI010000002.1, from coordinate 306,158 downwards.
CGGGAGGGCCGAATGGGATCAGCCAATTGCCAAAACCGACATTTTTTGGCCTTGAATTTAGCCGAACAGCAAAAGATGGCTGGGATACTTTCCATAACTTTTTTGGGTTAGATTACAATCCAGGCGATCGGATCATTTTCCTTTATTTTGTCGCTTTATTGCTGGTGGTTTTAACCCTATTTGTGATCAATCGATTACTGCGGATGCCATTAGGCCGCGCTTGGGAAGCTCTGCGTGAAGATGAAATTGCGTGCCGTTCACTTGGCTTAAGCCCGACGCGTATCAAACTCACTGCATTCACTATCAGTGCCGCATTTGCGGGGTTTGCGGGAACGTTATTTGCCGCAAGGCAAGGGTTTATTAGCCCTGAATCATTTACATTTGTTGAGTCCGCGTTTGTTTTAGCCATCGTGGTACTGGGTGGAATGGGCTCACAAACCTCTGTTATTTTAGCGGCGATTATCTTAGTTGTATCAAGGGAGATGATGCGTGACCTCAACCAATACAGCATGTTACTGCTGGGGGCATTGATGGTGCTAATGATGATTTGGCGGCCGCAAGGCTTATTGCCGATGAAACGCCGTCAGGTTCAGGTGAAAAAAATACCTGAAGGAGAGGGTGTATGAGCCAATTAACCACGCCTTTATTACAAGTCAGCGGTTTAACCATGCGCTTCGGTGGTCTACTTGCTGTGAATAATGTTGAGCTAACCATTAATCAAGGGGAAATTGTTTCTCTAATCGGGCCCAATGGCGCAGGAAAAACAACTATTTTCAACTGCTTAACAGGGTTTTATAAGCCAACTAGTGGAACGATTTTGTATCGAGAAAAGCATCTCGAAGGTCTAACAGGGCAAGCTATTGCGCGTCTTGGTGTGATCCGTACATTCCAACATGTGCGGTTATTTAAAGAAATGACTGTCATCGAAAACCTGCTAGTCGCGCAGCATCAGCATTTAAAAAGTGGCATTTTTTCAGGGCTGTTGAAAACCCCAGCGTTTCGCCGTGCAGAGTCTGCGGCTTTAGATAATGCGGTTAAGTGGTTAGAACGAGTGGATTTACTGCCATTTGCCAATCGGCAAGCGGGTAACTTGGCGTATGGGCAGCAACGTCGGTTAGAAATTGCACGCTGCATGGTGACACGCCCTGAAATTTTAATGTTAGATGAACCCGCAGCAGGGCTTAACCCAAAAGAAACCAATGACTTGGATGAGTTAATTGCCGAATTACGTACTCATCATAATGTTGCAATTTTATTGATTGAACATGATATGAAGCTGGTCATGGGGATTTCAGATCGCATTTACGTCGTCAATCAGGGCACACCATTGGCGAATGGCACACCAAGTGAAATACGTCAGCATCCTGATGTTATTAAAGCCTATTTGGGGGAAGCTTACTGATGTTAGAGTTTAAAAAAGTTTCTGCTCATTATGGGAAAATTCAAGCATTACATGAGATTAGCTTAAATATCCAAAAGGGGGAGATTGTCACCCTGATTGGGGCAAATGGGGCGGGTAAAACCACGCTTTTAAGCACGCTTTGTGGTGATCCAAGGGCTTCTGAAGGGCAAGTATTGTATCGTGATGTGGATATTACTCAGTTACCGACCTCAAAAATAATGCGTGAAGATATTGCGCTTGTACCAGAGGGGCGACGAGTTTTTTCCCGTATGACTGTGGAAGAAAACCTTGCCATGGGCGGCTTTTTTGCCACGCGCCAACAGTATCTAGAACGCATTGAGCGAGTGTATAAGCTGTTCCCTAGGCTATATGAGCGTCGTACTCAGCGTTCAGGGACGATGTCTGGTGGGGAGCAGCAGATGTTGGCAATCGGACGAGCATTGATGAGCCAACCTGAATTGTTGCTACTGGATGAGCCTTCATTGGGGCTAGCGCCAATCATCATTATGCAGATATTTGACACTATCTTGCAGCTGCGAGAAGAGGGAATGACAATTTTCCTCGTGGAGCAAAATGCGAATCAAGCCCTAAAACTCGCTGACCGTGGGTATGTATTGGAAAATGGGCACATAGTGCTGGAAGATAGCGGGAAAGCGTTATTGGCTAATGAGGCAGTACGCAGCGCTTATCTCGGTGGCTAAAATTTTCGTCATCCTTCGCGCTGTGGCGGTGTTGGCTTCATTCGCTAACTCTAGTCACATACTTGTGTATGCTCCCAATTTTCGTCATCCTTCGTGCTGTGGCGGTGTTGGCTTCACTCGCTAACCCTAGTCACATACTTGTGTATGTTCCTAGGGCTTAGCTTCACTTGCCGCCTAGCCACAACGCGAATGATTTAGAAAATTAAGTCATCAATCACTTTTTTTGGTTATCGGGTCATCTATGAATATAGATGGCCCGTTTTTGTTTTTTTATGTACTGCATTTTGGAGGAGGCTTTAAATTTGACCTCTATACATTGTTGCAAGGTTCTGTGAAGCGACTCGCAAATCCATTATTTGCTTGTTTATATACATAAAATTAAATGTATATACAACTTTTCCTATAGAAACAGAGAGCTACTTATTGTTGTATAACTCCCCTTTCCTTCAGACCTCCACTCTTCGTATAAAATTTCAAAATTAAATGTATATACTTTGTGAAGTAAATGTATATATATTTAAATGCAAGAGAAATAGCTTCAGTGAATAAATAGCTTTGAGCAAGTTGGTGAATCATTAATTAATTGATTTTCAATTGATTAATCGACTTAAAATAAAAGTGTACAGTCACTAACAAAGTACCTCACAGATTATTATCACCAAAAGTTGTTAATTTAGCGTTAATTAAAAATGGATGATAGGGGATACAACCATGTTAAACCGTACTGACTCAACACGTGTGATCCGCGCACCCCGTGGCAGCGAAAAAACCTGCAAAAGTTGGCTGACTGAAGCCGTTTACCGCATGCTCCAAAACAACCTTGACCCTGAAGTGGCTGAACACCCGCAAAGCCTTGTGGTGTATGGTGGCATTGGTCGTGCAGCCCGTGATTGGGAGTGTTACGACAAAATTTTAGAAGTGCTAAAAACACTGGAAGACGACCAAACGCTGTTAGTCCAGTCAGGTAAACCTGTTGGTGTATTCCCAACCCACGCTGATGCGCCTCGCGTTCTGATTGCTAACTCCAACATCGTACCACACTGGGCAAATTGGGATCACTTCAATGAGTTAGATCGTAAAGGCTTGATGATGTACGGCCAAATGACGGCAGGATCGTGGATTTACATCGGTTCCCAAGGGATCGTCCAAGGTACTTACGAAACCTTTGTTTCACTAGCAAAACAACATTTTAATGGTAAGGCCGCAGGGCGTTGGATCCTAACTGGTGGATTAGGCGGGATGGGCGGTGCACAGCCATTAGCGGCCACTATGGCTGGGTTTAGTATGATTGCTGTCGAGTGTGATGAAAGCCGTATCGATTTCCGTTTAAGAACACGTTATGTGGATAAAAAAGCGACTTCTCTTGATGAAGCGCTGCAGTACATTGAGGAAGCCAAAGTTTCTGGCAAGCCTGTTTCTGTTGGCCTATTAGGCAATGCAGCGGATGTGTATAGCGAATTAGTGAAACGCAATATCACACCTGACTCAGTCACCGACCAAACTAGTGCTCATGACCCAGTACATGGTTATTTACCGCAAGGTTGGACATTAAGCCAATGGCGCGAAAAACAAGAAACTGCACCCGCTGAAGTGACCAGCGCTGCGAAAAAAAGTATGGCCGAGCAAGTGGATGCCATGTTAACCATGCAAAAACGTGGATCGGCCGCGTTTGATTACGGTAATAACATTCGCCAAATGGCAAAAGATGAAGGTGTCGCAAATGCCTTTGATTTCCCAGGCTTTGTTCCTGCCTATATTCGTCCTCTGTTTTGTGAAGGCATTGGCCCATTCCGTTGGGTCGCGTTGTCTGGCGACCCTGAAGACATCTATAAAACAGACCAAAAAGTCAAAGAATTACTGCCTGACGATAAGCATTTACATAACTGGCTAGACATGGCGCGTGAGCGAATTGCTTTCCAAGGGCTACCAGCGCGTATTTGTTGGGTTGGCTTAAAAGACCGCGAAAGATTAGGACGCGCTTTTAACGAAATGGTGAAAAATGGCGAGCTAAAAGGCCCTATTGTGATTGGCCGTGACCACTTAGATTCAGGCTCTGTTGCTAGTCCTCACCGCGAAACAGAATCCATGAAAGACGGCTCTGATGCAGTTTCTGATTGGCCACTACTGAATGCACTACTGAATACAGCAGGTGGTGCGACATGGGTGAGTTTGCATCATGGCGGTGGCGTTGGCATGGGCTTCTCTCAACATTCGGGCGTTGTGATTGTTTGTGATGGTACTGATGCTGCGGATAAGCGCTTAGCGCGTGTTCTGCACAATGACCCTGCGACAGGGGTGATGCGCCATGCGGATGCGGGGTATGACATCGCCATTAAGTGTGCGAAAGAGCAAGGTTTGAATTTGCCAATGGTGAAGTAATGTCGTTTGCCGACTTAGGTCGGTAACTTTCTGGAAAATAAGGAATTCAGTATGAATGCTGCGTCAACTCAGAAAAGACAAGGGCCACTGGCTGGGATCAAAGTTATTGATTTAAGTCGTGTTTTAGCAGGGCCTTATTGCACAGGAATGATGGCCGACCTCGGTGCAGAAGTGATCAAAATTGAAGTGCCCGATCATGGTGATGATAGCCGTCACTTAGGGCCTTTTATTGGGGGGGAAAGTGTTTATTACGGGTTGATCAATCGAGGAAAACGCAGCATTGAGCTGGATCTCAAAGCAGAGGAAGATCGCGCCATTTTATTTCAGCTAGTTAAAGAAAGTGATGTGGTAGTTGAAAACTTTCGCCCTGGCGTCACGAAGCGCCTTGGCATCGATTTTGACAGCTTAAAGCAACACAACCCAAAATTAATTTATGCGAGCATTTCCGGTTTTGGACAAAATAGCCCACTCGCGAGCTACCCCGCTTACGACATAGTGGCACAAGCCATGTCAGGGTTGATGAGCGTGACGGGTTTCCCTGAAACGGGGCCTACGCGCAGTGGTGAATCTATTGGCGATGTGTGTGCGGGGATGTTTGCTTCTTGGGCGATTAGCAGTGCGTTATTTGCCAGAGAGCGCCATAACGAAGAGGCGCAATATATCGATGTTGCGATGGTGGATGTTTTGCTCAGTATGCAACTAACGGGACTTTCTAACCTATTTGCACATGATAAAGCACCGAGTTTAGTGGGTAATCGTCACCCTGTATCCACACCATTTGATACTTACCATGCCAAAGATGGTTTAGTGGTGATAGCCATTGCAAGTGAAAAACTGTTCCAACGTTTTTGTGAATGTATGGGAAAAATGCATTTATGTCAGGACTCACGCTTTCAAGATGACCCAAGCCGTACACGCCACCATGGGGAGTTAAGGGGGGAAATTGAGGGGTGGACTGCGCAAAAAACGGTAGATGAAGTGTGTGATTTACTGCTAAATGCGGGGGTTCCCGCCTCGCCAATTCATAACCTACAGCAAGCGACACAAAGCGAGCATGCTCAAGTTCGGCAGGTTCTTACACACCTGAATGATGGTGGGACTCCACTGATCTCTCAGCCAGTGTTCTTTAATGGCAAAAAACCCCATTCAACACGAAGAGCTCCTGTTTTGGGCGAAGCAAATGCACTGTATAAATCGGCAAGAACAACAAGCAAAAATAGGGAGGCCGTACAATGAGTTTTGAAATTAATGAAACAGAACAAGCTATTGTGGATGCGATTGAAAAAGTGTGTCGCGATATTTTGCAACCCAACGCACAGCGTTACGATGAAACGGAAACATTTTGTGCAGAAAGCTTAACCGCATTAGGCGAAATGGGCGCTTGGGGAATTAACCTACCTGAACAATATGGCGGTTTTGGCCTTGGCAGTATTGCGATGAGTATGATTGTTGAAGCCGTCGCGGCAGCTTGTGCCTCGACATCATCCTCTTTAACCGCTCATTTTTTAGCCACTGACTCTATTTTGATTGGTGGAACGGAAGAACAAAAAGCGTATTGGTTACCGAAAGCGGCTTCAGGTGAGTTACTGGGTGCTTTTGGTTTAACGGAGCCCGCTGCGGGTTCGAACCCTGCAGATATGCGCACTGTTGCAACGCGTGAAAATGGTGGCTGGCGTATTCGCGGGAATAAGCACTATATTACTAACGCCAAAGAAGCGGATTTTATTGTGTTATATGCCAAAACAGATGTTGAAGCGGGGGCTCGGGGTATTAGCGCATTTATGATCCCAAAAGGTACTGAGGGTGTGGCATTTTCTCAGCCAGAAAAAACTATGGGGTTACGCGGCAGTACAATTTACGAGCTAGCACTGAATTGCTGGTTACCTGAATCTGCTTTACTCGGTGAAGAAAATAAAGGTTTCCATACTGCAATGGAAGTCTTAGACAAAGGCCGTGTTGAAGTCGCTGCAACGTCACTGGGCATTGCTCGTGCGGCAATGGAAAGCACGCTGGGCTGGGTGAAAGAGCGTCAAATTGGCAAAAAACCATTAGCGGCATACCAAGGCACACAATGGCGCCTTGCGGATATGCATACACAGCTTGAAGCTGCTCGGATGTTGACTTGGCGTGCTGCAGAGCTGCGTGATTCAGGTGAGCGTTTTAGTTTGCAATCGGCGACAGCAAAACTGTTTGCGGCAGAGTGTGCGGGGTTTGTCACTGATGCTGCGCTGCAACTTCATGGGGGATATGGGTATATTCGTGATTTACCCCTTGAGCGGTATGTTCGTGACGCACGTATTTTGCGTATCTTTGAAGGCACATCCGAAGTTCAAAAAATTATTATTTCGCGTGCTGTATTGGATGCAGTGTAATTCATTGAAATCATTATTTTTACCAGAAGCGGGTAGACGGGACAGGCGGCTACTCGCGAGTCAAGCAACATAGGAAGCACTACCTGACAACAGGATCATGGAATTAAAAACACAACAACAATCAGGTTTAAGAATGTATTTCAATTATTGATTATGGGTGGATAACAGATAAAACATCACCCAATGTAATGTGTAATCACTGTACTTACCGTCACAGTTTTTACGGATTCATTACAGTTAATTGGTTCATTCTTTAAGCCAGCCTGCTTAAAGAGGAGTTACCATGACAGTTTCAAACGACATCGCAACAGGGCAAAAAGGTCGGCAGGACAATGTCCCGCTTATTGAAGCGCGTTCCATCGATTACATTCCTGAATCTGAACGCCATGGCACCTTATCTAGCCAGTTTACACTTTGGTTTGGTGCTAACTTACAAATTACCGCTATCGTTACAGGGGCGCTCGCTGTTGTGCTTGGTGGCGATGTGTTTTGGTCATTAATTGGTTTATTAATTGGTCAATTATTAGGTGGAGCTGTGATGGCATTGCATGCGGTGCAAGGGCCTAAACTGGGACTGCCTCAAATGATTTCAAGCCGTGTACAATTTGGTGTTTATGGTGCGGTTATTCCTATCTTATTGGTTTGTATGATGTATGTTGGGTTTTCTGCCAGTGGAACGGTATTAGCAGGCCAAGCGGTTGGGCAGTTGCTTCATGTGACGGATTGGGTTGGGATCTTAATTTTTGGTGCGGTGATTATTGGGATCACTATCTGTGGTTATCGGATCATTCATATTTTAGGTAAGGTCGCGAGCGTAGTTGGTGTCATTGCATTCTTTTATCTATTCTTCCGTCTGTTTTACATGAATGATGTATCCATATTAATGGAAAATCGCCATTTTGATTGGACACATTTCTTGCTAGCGATGTCCCTTTCGGCATCTTGGCAAATTGCTTTCGGCCCTTATGTTGCTGATTATTCCCGTTATTTACCCACCAAAACACCAACCATTAAAGCCTTTATGGCGGTAGGCTCAGGGACTGTTATCGGAACGCAAGCGTCAATGATTTTAGGGGTATTTGCTGCAGCCTTAGCAGGGGATAAGTTTGCGGGTAATGAGGTTTCCTACATTGTGGGCTTGGGAAGTACAGGGTTAATTGCAGCGCTTTTGTATATCACTATTTTCTTTGGGAAAGTGACCATCACGGCATTAAATGCTTATGGCAGTTTTATGTCAATGGCAGCGATTGTTTGCGGTTTTAGAGGGAAAAACACCATTACGAAAGGGCAAAGATTGTTTTTTATCGTTTTAATGGTGAGTTTTTCAACCTTATTAGGGTTAGCTGGCCAGCACTCGTTCTTAAAACTATTCTCCGCTTTCTTACTGTTTTTACTGGCATTCTTCACTCCATGGAGTGCGATCAATTTGGTTGACTATTACTGGGTGACAAAGGGCCGCTACGATGTGCCTGAACTTGCAAACCCGAACGGTCGTTATGGTCGCTGGAACAAAGTGGGGATTTTCACTTACATCATTGGCGTACTGATCCAAATGCCATTTATCTCAACGGGTTTCTACACTGGCCCACTAGTCGAACAACTTGGTGGCGTGGATATTTCATGGATTGTGGGCTTAGTTGCGACCAGTATTATTTATTATATCGCGATTAAAATATGGCCAATGTCTGTGGCGGATAGGTTGATATTACCAACCTCGAAATAACCAAATACATTATTTGATTTAATTAATAAAAGAACACATTGAGCTAGCCAATAGCAGTGAAATTCTCACTGCTAAGGCTTCCTTCAACCTAAAAACGATTCAAACCACCTTTATAAAAGCCAATCGTTAATAGAATTGGGATAGGAGTTGCTATGAAAATTTTAGTCGCAGTGAAGCGAGTGATTGACCACAACGTTAAAGTACGAGTTAAAGCCGATAGTTCGGGAGTTGAGCTAGCTAACGTCAAAATGGCGATGAATCCTTTTGATGAAATTGCGGTTGAGGAAGCGGTGCGCTTAAAAGAAGCGGGTAAAGCGACTGAAGTTATTGCCGTTTCTATTGGGGATATCAGTTATCAAGAAACCTTACGCAGTGCGATGGCGATAGGGGCAGACCGCGCCATTTTAATTCAACGCCCAACAGAGTTAGTTTTAGAATCACTTGATATCGCTCGTTTATTGCAGCAAGTGGTGGCAAATGAACAACCTGATTTAATTTTATTAGGCAAACAAGCGATTGATGATGACTGTAACCAAACAGGGCAAATGTTATCCGCATTATTAGATTGTGGTCAGGCGACATTTGCATCACAAATTGTTGTTGAGGGTAATTCACTGCAAGTTACTCGTGAGATTGATGGCGGTTTGGAAACGCTGGCAATGGAACTCCCTGCGGTTGTGACAACCGATTTACGCCTCAACGAACCCCGTTATGCAACTTTGCCGAACATCATGAAAGCAAAGAAAAAGCCGTTAGATATCATCGATATTTCGAATATGAACTTCTCTCCCTTGGGGCAAACCAAAACTATCAAGGTGTCTGAACCGAAAAAACGGGCAGGGCAATGTACTTTACTCAATGATGCAGCGGCATTAGTGAGCACCTTACAAGCAAAAGAAGTGATTTAACCAAGGGGAATGACAATGAGCCAATCATCAGTTTTAGTTATTGTTGAGCATGATAACCAAACAATAAAATCATCAACTTTTCATAGTATTACGGCTGCACTGGATATTCTATCTGTGGGTGGACAATTGCATTTACTTGTTGCGGGAGACAACACTGAAAACGTGGTGGAACAAGCAGCGAGCTTAAAAGGTGTAAATAAAGTATTAACGATTCAATCAGATGCTTTGAAAGACCAACTGGCGGAACCCATGACCAGTGCGATTGTTTCTGTTGCACAAAATTATAGCCATTTACTGTTTCCTGCGACAACCTTTGGTAAAAATATCGCCCCACGTGTTGCCGCAAAATTAGGTATCGCACAAATTTCTGACATCACACAAGTCATTGATGATCAAAATTTTATTCGACCTATTTATGCAGGGAATGCGTTGGCAACGGTACAAAATAATGGGCAGCAGGTGGTGATCACTGTACGCAGCTCGGCATTTAGTGGCGTATGTGAAGCACAACATAGCGCAGAAATTGAACACATCACACCAAATAAACTTATTCAACGGGCTCAACTGAAAAGCCAGTCACTCACACAAGTTAGTCGCGCAGAATTGAGCTCAGCGAAAGTCGTGATTTCGGGAGGGAGGGGGTTAAGTTCGGGTGAAAACTTTGCGTTATTAGAAACCATCGCAGATAAATTAGGTGCTGCTGTCGGCGCATCCCGCGCTGCGGTAGATGCAGGGTATGTGCCCAATGATTATCAGGTGGGGCAGACAGGGAAAATTGTCGCGCCAGAGTTATACATTGCCGTTGGGATTTCTGGTGCAATTCAACATATTGCAGGGATGAAAGAGAGCAAAGTGATCGTTGCCATAAATAGCGATCCAGAAGCGCCAATCTTCCAAGTCGCAGATTACGGTATTGTCGGTGATCTGTTTGAAATCTTACCTGAACTTGATAAAGCGCTTGCGTAAGAGGTGCATATGGCTATCGACAATAGAGAAAATGTAAACGAGGCTCCTGAGCGGGAATCGATGGAATTTGATGTCCTGATTGTCGGTGGTGGGCCTGCGGGATTATCAGCGGCGATCCGTTTAAAGCAGGTTGCTGCTGAGCAAGATATTGAACTGTCAGTATGTTTGATTGATAAAGGTGCAGAAATAGGCGCCCATATTCTGTCAGGTGCAGTGATAGATCCTCGTGCATTAAATGAATTATTACCTGATTGGCAAGATAAAATTTCGACGCCGCTAACCCCCGTCAGTCAGGACAGTTTTTTATGGTTAAAAGCAAATAGCTCAAGCCAATTACCGTTACCACTATTACCTAATTGTCTAAAAAATAAAGGAAATCTAATTGGTAGTCTAGGGCAAGTGAGCGCGGCTTTGGCTGGTGAAGCCGAGGATTTGGGGGTTGACGTTTTTTCTGGCTTTGCTGCAACGCAGGTACTTTTTGATGATGCTGGCCAGGTCACTGGTGTGACAACGGGTGATATGGGGTTAGATAAATCGGGTAACCCAACAGCGATGTACCAACCTGGAATGAACTTACTGGCTAAAATGACATTTTTTGCCGAAGGGTGTCGTGGTCAATTAGGTAAGCAATTGATAAATCATTTTAATTTAGATTCAAATAGCAGCAAACAAAGCTATGGTTTAGGAATTAAAGAAATTTGGCAGATCCCGAAAGAACAACATCAAGCAGGACTAGTTATTCACTCTGTTGGTTGGCCGTTAGATAACCACACTTACGGCGGTGGGTTTGCCTACCACTACGGTGAGAATTTAGTTGCGGTAGGGCTAGTTGTTGGTCTGAATTATGAAAACCCGTATTTATCCCCATTTGAAGAGTTTCAACGCTTAAAAACACACCCCTCCTTTAGTACTTTTTTATCGGGTGGGGAAAGGATTAGTTACGGCGCACGAACGATGGTTGCTGGAGGATTATCCGCACTCCCTGAATTGAGTTTTCCTGGGGGCGCATTAATCGGTGATGATGCTGGATTTCTTAATGGGGCCAGAATTAAAGGAACGCATTGCGCAGTAAAAAGTGGATCATTGGCTGCAGACGCTTTTTTAGCGTGCTTTAAAAATCAGTCGATTGATTTTACTCAATTTACACTTGAATATCGCCAAAGATTTGAGCAGAGCTGGTTATATCAAGAGCTTTACCAGACTCGTAACTTTAAACCTTATATGAAAAAGGGATTAGTGATGGGCTCAATGTTATTTGGTGTAGAGCAATTATTGTTAAAAGGCCGTAGCCCATGGACATTAAAGATTAAACAAGCGGATCATGAAAGATTGAAAGAAGCTAAAAACTTCAAACCAATCACTTACCCTAAGCCTGATGGAAAACTGACCTTTGACAGACCCTCTTCTGTGTTTTTATCAAATACTAACCATGAAGAAGATCAACCTTGCCATCTTAAACTGGTAGATATAAATGTACCGATTCAAGTCAATTTAGAGAAATATGCTGCGCCAGAAACGCGTTATTGCCCTGCTGGGGTTTATGAAATTATTGGCGAGCAACACCAAGAGAAGTTACAGATTAATGCGCAAAATTGCCTGCATTGTAAAGCTTGCGATATTAAAGACCCACTGCAAAATATTACTTGGACTGCACCGCAAGGTGGGGAAGGGCCAATATATCAGGGGATGTGAAAACAAATTTGTTGTGATGTAGATGTGCTTGATGTCTTTTTTATATTTATCAGTCGCTTTGGGGCAATTTTGCCCCATTTTTTTATCTTTGCATTAATTCTCAATACGCGAATGTAATTTTAATTTGTAGCGAGAACCTGCTGTGACCATATTGACGTAGCTAATCAGCGTATTTCCAGTCCAGGTTCGACGCCTAAGTTGCAGGCAAGGTGAATTTTCTTTAATCGATAATGATTGCGCGATAGATTTTGTGGCTAATGCCGCTTCTATGGTGTGTTCCATTTCACTTACAGGGAAATGGCGTTGTAAATAGCCACTTGGTGTTTCTGTATCCCCATATTTTTGCTTAACAAATTCAGGAACGATTACGTGGTTAACGTAGCGTTCTTCCAACATGAGAGGGATATCATTTTCAAAATGTAGCACTTTACAATAGCCGACCTCACTTCCTTCACTAATTCCGAGTTGTAGCGCAATTTCTGCAGATGCAGGGATGACTTTTAATTGCAATTGGTGCCCACTATACTTCTTACCACTTAGAGATATTTCATCAAAGATATCAAATGCTTTTGTCACTGGAAGCTCATGCTTTTGTGTCGCAACAAAAGTACCTTTACCTGCAATTCGGTTTAAAATCCCTTTTTGGCTTAATTCAGAAATGGCTTTGTTTACTGTCATACGGCTGACATTAAACTGCGCACATAGCTCAAGCTCTGTGGGAATCTGTGTTTCGGGTTTAAAAATACCCAAATCAATGCTGCGTAAAATGTAAGACTGAATTTGCTTATAAGCAGGTTGTGATGTCATCGCTTTTATTCAAAATTGTCGTTAGAGGAAGGCCGAGTAAATCGATTCTATTGCCATATTATATGTATAGACTTTTTTGTGAGTGCAAGTTTATCAGTAATTATTGGCTTTACTAGTAGATGGCGCGTATTTAGAAGTATAAAACCTCGAAAAATAGGTGCTTAAGGGCACTCGTCATTATCTGAATTATTTTATTATAAGATAAGTTTCGCTAGGGCAATATGCCTTTATTTATTATCATAATGTTAAATTTACTTAGCGAAATAGGCATTATTCATGCGAGTTCAATATTTCCATGTCAATCTTACTCAGTGTGATTATCAAAATGTCAGTCCAATTGGTATGGCAAGGCTGATAGCGTCAGGGAAGGTTTTTTTCTTTAATCAAGATGACTTTAAAAATAGTAGGATTTTTTTGGAGCGCCTACAAGAAGGCGACTCTTTGATTATTTGTGCAGAAGAACTGAACGATGGCAGCTATTGGTTAGAATGGGTCTATCATGAAAAACATGGTCGATTAGAGCCCGATAGAAATGTGAGTTTTACACGCTCTCTTGGTAAGCAATATATCATTTCGCTCGTGTTAATGGCCTTAATCCCTGTAGTGTATTATTGCTTTATGGCTGCTGAAGATAGCTTTCTAATGATAGCGCTGGTGGCAATTCTGGGTTGTGCCGCTTTTTGTGGTATTGTTTTGTTTGGCCTTGCGCTTGCCGAAACGAAGCGCATTATGAGCCCGAGGAGAAAACGAATTTTAACCGCGTTAGATCTCGTCATAGAAGGGCGATTTAAAATTAATGAACATAGCCCATTGATTGAGATTGATAGTATTAAAAATGCAACATCTAAGGCCAGTAAAATAAGCAAGGCAGTCGATGTTAACATGGATGAAACATCATTATCGGTGACTTGTGGCAAAGTAAATATTACGGATAACCGAAGTTTGACTGTTAAAGCAGGGGACACAGAACAAGCACTGAACCTTATTAGTTTACAAATAAATAAAAGTCATATGGATGTTTTGGTTTCGGCAAATGAGCCTTTATTTAATAATCATAGCTTATTTATCGCACAGGGGGATAAACTCGAAGTTCTCCATAAAAATATTCGAGACCATTCAAATGAGCAGGCAATATTTGGCATCTATAATCACCAAGACGGGCTTGCCTACAGCCTAATTGGCCGAGGTGCTCCACAAGAACGTGGTTTTTATTTCGGCTTATGGGGATTTACCTGCTTTCTTTTAATTTTCTTTGTTCTTATTGCTGTCGGTCTGACGACTTCTGAAACAATAGAAAAAGGCAATTATTGGGACTATTGGGATTGGGTTAATATCCTAGATACAGGGGGGATGTATATTAGCGTTACAACAACCATTTTATTGGGGATAAGCTTTTCAATTGGTTTAGGCGTTGCAATATATTACCAATTTTCCCGACGAGGTAATGCTTATTACCAGTCACAATATATTTTGAAACATTTACGTCGCCAACATGGTCAAACAGATTATGTGACGGAGGTGCGTTCATGAACCCCTTTCTTAGCAAGCGCTTTATTTTATTAACTGTAGTTTTTACATTAAGTTTGTTATCGACCGTTTTAATTTTTGTGCGAGGCGGCAGTATTGCTTGGAAAATAGAACATCATCAAGAAAACCGCTCTGCAATTACTAATTATGATTGGGCGACGACTTTTCCTGCTGAAAATGGCACATTAATTGTGACGCAAAAAAGCCAGAGTTCAAATTATTACTACTCATCATATAATCCATACGCATATGAAAGAGAATATGACTATCAAGTATTATTTGCAGATAATCAAGGTGTTCGTTTTATTACTCGTGGTGATAAAAGCTTCTATAATGCGATATGCGAGAGAAAAAAATGCTTATTATTTCTTAGAGATGGCTACCAAATTATTGATTTAACGACGCTATCAGCAAGTGAAATTATTCCATGGGAAGATAAATCAGGCGTTCAATTTTCTGCATTGATAACCGGTAAAATTTATCAATCTAAAAATTATCCAGCTTATGTTGTGGCGAGTAATGAAAAGATTTTTATCAGTCAAGATAAAGGCATGTCATGGGAACATTTTATGGATGTTCGTGAATTAGCTAAGTCATTGTATCCTGAAGAAATTGATAGTCGATCTGAATTTAATTTTGCTACTTATAGAGACAAAATCGTCATGTGGTATAGCTATGGCCATCAAATGGGATCACTGGAAGTGGTGATGGATATTCCAAGCAAGCAGGTGATTAGCAGTAAATGGCTACCAGTACGTATTAATGAAGTGGCACAAAATCGCAATGGTGATATTTTTGTTATTGCTCAAGAACCGTCTCGCCGATTGTTTTCGTTAATGCAATTTCACCCCAATGGAAACTTCGAATTAATCGCAGAGAGTGGCTATAACAATTTACATAGTTTAAACGTTGGCAACCAAGGATTAATTGTTTCGATTTCAGGTAATGGTTCGCAACAATATTTGATGATGGATATTGCTACAAAGAAAATCCGCTATCGTCCAGATCTCCCACTATACAATAAAATATTTAATGGGGAAAACCAGTCTTTTATTGAAGTAGAAAGTACTTACTCAAATGAGGGGACTCTCACTAAAGGTGCTCAGGTTTCTTACCAATCTGCTTTTTAATATAGCTAATCTATGAGGTGTGTTATCACACCTCTATTTAATAGTATAATTACATAATGTTTTAATATTTTCATAATAGATTGATACTATTAAACAATATTTAATGAATTAAGTATTCTGTTTTTTTATTTTTTACTTCACATACACCCTGTTCATTATTTTAAAGCTAATACTATTATTTAGATTAGCATTAAAATTGATGGAGTTTTAAAAAGGATAGAATATATTCTATCCTTTTAATCATATTATGCGATCTGTTTGGTTGGTAATAAGATAACAGCAATCGCAGCAATAATGGCAACAATAGCAAATGCAATGAAATTCCAACTGGTGGCAATTCCAAGGCTCGCAATATATGCACCAAACATTGGTCCTGTCATAGCACCAATCCGCGAGAAGCTAAGTGCCCAACCCGTTGCAGATGCGCGCGCA
Source organism: Providencia vermicola (assembly GCF_020381325.1). Lineage (GTDB taxonomy): Bacteria > Pseudomonadota > Gammaproteobacteria > Enterobacterales > Enterobacteriaceae > Providencia > Providencia vermicola. Next base: position 290,119 of record NZ_JAGSPI010000002.1, on the reverse strand, counting down.
TTGGATGGGTAATAATTGGCAATATAACCTGTTAATATCAATGCAGCTGAAATACTACCGACCCCTGCAAAGGCGACGAGCACATAGTTCATATAAATATTTTGCTTGAATATCAAGCTTCCCACACCAATAGCACCAAGTAAAAAGAAAAAGGCCACAGAATTCCGAACACCATATCTGTCTGCAATTTTTCCTAAGAATAATCCCCCCAGTGCAGAGGCTAAGCTAAATACAATTAAAAATGTTAAACTAGAACCTAAGTTATATCCTTCTTTACGCATGATAGAAGGTAGCCAAGTATTTAATCCATAGACTAATAACATACCGCAGAATAAAGCTATCCAAAAACAAGCTGTAGCTCGTAAGTAGCGCCAAGCAAAAACAACGGCAACAATTTCTTTAATACTTTGGTGTTTATGTTGCACATGTTCCGATGTCGGTTGGTAATCAATATTAAGCTTTTTAGCTAATACCTTGGCTTCACTGTGTAAGCCTTTATGGGTTAAATATTCGAGTGATTCAGGGAGAATGCGTGCCATTGGCCAAATAAGTAATAATGGTAATGCACCAAAAGCAATCACGCTTCGCCAGCCGAATTGTTCAAGCAACCATATAGCGACTAGCGCTGCGCTTAAGATCCCCAATGAATAACCAGAATACATAATGCCATAATTAAATGAGCGTTTTTCACTGGGGGAATATTCAATGGTTAAAGCTGCGGCAACAGGAATTACCCCCCCTAAACCAATTCCACCAATAAAACGCATAATCCCAAAAACCCATGGTGTGGGCGCCAATGCAGCGCCTAACATGGTGACTGAAAATAACGTTACGCAGGCTAATAACATGCGCCGCCGACCATATAATTCGCTTAGTGTGCCGATAATAAAGGCACCAAAAAACATACCTATTAATGCATAACTACTTAGAGCTCCTAGCTCAAGAGGCGATAAACTCCATTGCTTGTATTCGGCAAGGGTAGGGAGTACCGCCCCCATTACGCCAACATCGTATCCTTCAAACAAAATACTCATCCAGCAAATCAGCAAAACTTTTGATGTTGTTTTTGTGGAAGTGAATGATTTCACAGCGATTGTTTGCATCGTCATAATTAACTCTCTTCTCATGAGGGTTTAATAATTTTTATTTTTATGGTCATAACATCTCCTCCCTACACTTACTGTTTCTGAGAGAAAGCACAATCACTAATGTTAATAAAAAGTTAAAATAATGCAGGATATGGATATAGTGTGCAGAAAACCCTATTGGATAGTTCGGGGACATGTATAAATTTTATAGGGTTATATCTCATAGATATCTAACAGTAATAATTAATAGAATGCATATGAGTAAAAAATAATCAAAAATAATATAAAACATAAATAGAATAATTGACTTCACTTTAGATGATAATTTTATTATCGACAATTATTAACCTTGTTTACTTCATCGTATTTATATAAATAGAATGTTAATGATGATTTTAATTGAGTCATCATTAATGATGATGACATGGGCTTAATGGGGTTTTTACGTCGATTAAATAATTAATACAATAGTTTTACGGTTTTTAAATACCCATTCAATTACTGTTGGCTTTATTAATCAAAGTGAATGAGTAATAATAACTAGATTCTACTCAATAATTGATGCAAAATAGACTTGCAAAAAATTAATTCTAATTAAATTTAATTGAGATAGCTAAATGAATATATCAAAACTCAGCATTGCATTCATTTTTATTGCAAGCGCAGTACTTAGTGGTTGTGCAAAAGAATCTTCTCGCTCATTAGAGGTTGAAAAAGTTGCAACATACAATACAAATTATTCAGGCCCTAAAAGTCCAATATCAATAGGAAAATTTGATAACCGTTCGAGTTATATGAATGGTATTTTCTCTGATGGTGTTGACCGCTTAGGAAATCAATCAAAAACGATTTTAATGACTCACCTTCAGCAAACTGGTCGATTTAATGTATTAGACCGTGCAAATATGCAAGAATTAAAAGAAGAGGCAGGAATTAAAGGCCAAACTCAGCAACTAAAAGGTGCAACTTATGTTATCACAGGTGATGTAACAGAGTTCGGCAGAAAAGAAGTGGGTGATCGTCAATTATTCGGTATTTTAGGCCGTGGTAAAACACAAGTTGCTTATGCAAAAGTCAATTTAAATGTGGTGAATGTTCAAACGTCTGAAGTGGTCTTCTCTTCACAAGGAGCTGGTGAATACGAATTATCAAACCGAGAAGTTATTGGTTTTGGTGGGACTGCAAGTTATGACTCAACGTTAAATGGAAAAGTATTGGATCTGGCTATTAGAGAAGCGGTAAATAATTTAGTTTCAGGGATTGAAAACGGTGCATGGCAGCCAGCGAAATAAGGAAATATGATGAAATTTAAACTACTGTTGCTTGTTACAGGCGTTGCTTTATTAAATGGCTGTGCAAATGAACCTAAGCCATTATATAACTGGGATGGTTATCAAACTACGGTTTATCAATATTATCAGCAAACAGAAAGCAGTCCTCAAGATCAAATTGAAGAACTGAAAAAAAACATTGAAATGAGCAAAGCGAAAAGCCTTGCCACTCCTCCAGGTTTACATGCGCATTTAGGGTTACTTTATTCAACAATAGGTTCAATTGACTTAGCGATGAAAGAGTTCAGTACTGAAAAAGCATTATATCCAGAATCAGCAGCTTACATGGACTTTCTAATGAAGAATAAAGGGAAAATTAAATGAGACGCTTATTAATACTCAGCAGTTTTGTGGTTGCTTGGTTATTAACGGGATGTGCGCAGCCAGTCAAAGTTGATTACACTGCATTTCATCAAAGTAAGCCTAAAAGTATTTTAGTGCTGTTGCCACAAAATAGCTCACCAGAAGTTCAAGCAAGTCATGGCTTATTATCACAAACTGCGCTCCCATTAGCTGAAGCCGGATATTATGTTTTTCCTGTTGCTGTTGTTGAAGAAACCTTTAAACAAAATGGCATGATAAACGCAGGGGATATCCAAGCTGTTCCACCTGTTAAGTTACATGAAATTTTTGGTGCTGACGCTATTCTTTATTTGGATATTACGGAGTATGGGACGAGCTACCAAGTGATTGCAAGTGATACACGCGTAACTGCGAGCGCAAAACTCCTCGACGCAAGAACGGGAACTATACTGTGGAGTGGCTCGGCAACTGCATCAAGTATGGAAAATAACTCCTCTTCAAATGGTATTTTAGGTGCGCTGGTTTCTGCTGTGGTGAATCAAATAGCAGATACGATGACAGATAAAAGTTACTCAATAGCAGGTATAACAAGTGTTCGGTTATTATCTGCAGGTAAACCTAATGGGATCTTATATGGCCCAAGGTCACCAAAGTATGGGAAAGATGCTCAGTAACGGTTAGTTAAGCGATGGATAAAGCCTTATTGTTAGGCTTTATCCATGTAGTTTTAATTAAGGTATTTTTATATTAAGTTAAATTACATTTTCTATTATTATTTTTCTGGAATAAGTTAATTAATACAAAAATTTTTAACACTTAAATCACATAGTATAAACACTGTGACTGAGCTCAAAGGGATTATGTTACTTACCCTAAATTATGTGATATAAGTATAATAACATGACAATAGGGGTTAATTTAAGAATATAACTGTTATATATATAATGCAGATGGTTGTACTAATTCCTTATTGATAGGAGTCATAGTATGTTCTTGTTAAATGAGTCACTAATATCAAGGTATTTCTTCTATATGAAGAAATGGTTCAATATTGATATCTCCCTAGCTTTCTTTTTCCCTAATAATTAACCTTTCAAATTTTCCTATTTTAAAACTTCGTTAGCTTATTTTTTATAAGTTCGAATTCTTATATTTATTATTTAATGAAAAGTTAAAGGTATTATCATGGCTAAAAGAATCGTAGAACCATTCCGTATTAAAATGGTAGAAAATATCCGTATCCCATCAAGAGAAGAGCGTGAAGCTGCATTAAAAGAAGCGGGATATAACCCATTTTTATTACCAAGCAGTGCTGTGTATATCGATCTCTTAACTGACTCTGGTACCAATGCCATGAGTGATCACCAGTGGGCGGCGATGATCACTGGTGATGAAGCATATGCAGGGTCTCGTAACTATTATGATTTAAAAGATAAAGTTAAAGAGATGTTTGATTACGATTATGTCATTCCCGCTCACCAAGGCCGCGGCGCTGAAAATATGTTGTTCCCTGTATTACTGAAAGTCAAACAGGAACAAGGTGGAGCGAAAAAACCTGTATTTATTTCTAACTTCCACTTTGATACAACAGCAGCCCACGTTGAGTTAAACCATTGTAAAGCAATCAATATCGTCACAGAAAAAGCATATGACTCAGATACCTATGATGATTGGAAAGGTAACTTTGATATTCAAAAATTGAAAGATAATATTGCGCAGCATGGTGCAGAAAACGTTGTTGCGATTGTTTCTACTATCACCTGTAATAGTGCAGGTGGCCAGCCAGTATCTATGGCTAACTTGAAAGAAGTGTATGAAATCGCAAAACAACATAACATTTTTGTTGTTATGGACTCTGCACGTTTCTGTGAAAATGCGTATTTTATTAAAGAGCGTGATCCGAAATATAAAAACGCTACGATTAAAGAAATCATTCTTGATATGTACAAATATGCCGATGCATTAACGATGTCAGCGAAAAAAGACCCGTTATTAAATATCGGTGGATTAGTTTGTATTAAAAATGATGAAAATATTTTTACACTAGCAAGGCAGCGCTGTGTTCCGATGGAAGGTTTTGTAACTTACGGCGGTTTAGCGGGCCGTGATATGGCAGCGATGGTGCAAGGCCTTGAGGAAGGTGCTGGTGAAGAATACTTACATTATCGTATTGGCCAAGTAAAATATTTAGGTGACCGTTTACGTGAAGGTGGAATTTCAATTCAATACCCTACAGGTGGACATGCCGTATTTGTTGACTGTAAAAAACTGGTTCCACATATTCCAGGTGATCAATTCCCAGCGCAAGCTGTTATTAACGCACTATATTTAGAGTCAGGTGTTCGTGCTGTAGAGATTGGGTCGTTCTTGTTAGGACGTGACCCTGAAACTGGGAAACAAAAACATGCAGACATGGAATTCATGCGGTTAACTATCGCAAGACGTGTTTATACTAATGACCACATGGATTACATTGCAGATGCTCTGATTGGCTTAAAAGATAAATTTGCAACCTTAAAAGGGTTAGATTTTGAATATGAGCCACCAGTATTAAGACACTTCACAGCAAGATTAAAACCTATTAAATAAAAAATAGGTATATCTTATGGTTCCCGTGCAATGCGGGAACCTTATCCTTATTCTTAAGGTGAACACCATGAATAATTCGGCAGCCAAGAAAGAACCCTCCATAATGGTAGGGGGTTTTGTGCTAGGCGGTGCCATGATAGGGGCGGGAATGTTTAGCTTGCCAACTATTATGGCTGGAGCTTGGTTTATTAACTCTGTAGTTATCTTGTTAGTTGTTTGTTTTTTTATGTTTCACTCAGGGATTTATATTTTAGAATGTATCTCTAAATATGGCGCAGGGACGAATTACTTTTTTATATCAAAAGAACTTTTACCAAAATGGGCCTGTTATATTGCTAATATGGCATTAATATTTGTCCTTTATATATTAATTTATGCCTATATATCTGCAGCGGGATCTGTTATTAAAGAAGCTGCGGCTATTTATGGTTATGACATTAACTTAAGAGTTATATTTATTTCCTTCACATTAATACTCGGTGCGAGTATTTGGTGGAGTGGTGTTGGTGCGAGTCGTTTAACATCATTATTTTTATTTATAAAAATTATTTTGTTTATCCTCGCGTTCTCTGGATTGTTTTTGATTGTCAAAACGGACTTATTATTAACATCGCCTGTTGAAGGTGGGCAAACCGCATTATTACCTTTTGTATTTATTATTATCCCCTATGCAATTACTTCATTTGGTTATCATGGTAATGTGTGCAGTTTGTACAAGCTATATCATGAAAATGAAAGAAAAGTGGTTAAGAGCTGTGTGATTGGTTGTGTATTAGCACTCGTTCTTTATTTTCTTTGGATTATGGGGACAATGGGTAATCTACCAAGAACTGAGTTTTTAACAATAATAAATAAAGGCGGTAATTTAGACGCATTTATTGAATCACTTTATTCCGTTCTTAATAGTAAACACATTGCGACATTTTTACTTTGGTTTTCTATTAGCGCTGTATTCTGTTCATTCTTAGGTGTTGCTATTGGGTTATTTGATTACATACTTGCTTCTTTGAACTTTAAAGATAACCCATCAGGGAGAATGAAATCAGCATTACTTTGTTTTTTACCCCCTTTAATTCTTTGCATGTTATTCCCAAATGGCTTTTTGATCGCAATAGCATATGCTGGTATGGCAGCATGTATTTGGGCGATAATCTGCCCTGCTATTATGGCATTGAAAGTCAGAGAGCGTTTCCCGGATTCAAAATTTAAAGTATGGGGTGGTAAAGGGTTAATCTATGCCGTTATTGCTTTTGGTGTTTTGGGGATTATCTGCCAATTACTCGCTCAGTTTAATTTGTTACCGATATACCGTTAATTTTTCAATCTTGTTTTAAGCTAACTGTAAAGGTACAGCGGGGTTTGCTGTACCTTTTTTCTGCTTAATGGCGCAGAGAATGCTAGAGCATATGTCATTTTGAAGAGGGATGTTAATGCTTTCTTTTGGGAATAACGAACGTATTTAATAAGTGGCGTATTTGTATTTAGCGATCCTTATCAAACTTATAAAATTAATTTATAGCGTATACAAAATTAATTTCCTTAAAACCAAATAATAACCCTGTTGAATTGTAAGTGTTTTTACTTAATTTACTGATTTTTGTCTATTAAATAACCTGTTTAAGAAGCTAATTTTTTTCTCTTTATCGCCGATAAAGTTAAATATCGTCATTTTATCCCACCAAAAGAGAAATTGTATGCAGAAACTTCGAAACTACTCAATTCGTGCTGTTATGCTCGTTTTATTAGGGCTCCTATGCTTGATCTTGGGGGGAACCAGTCTCTATAGCGGTTGGTCTTTGTCTAGGATTGCTGATGGTAATGATATCGATAGACAATTAGTGAAACAGATGACAGTACTCAGTCAAGGAAATGACCAATATTTTCGTTTTGTCACACGGTTAACGCGTGTGATGGAAAGTAAAAATGAGGGAAAAGCTATTGATTATGCACCTGTTAAAGATGCGATGGAGAATATGGCAAGCTATCTTGAGCAGATGAAAGCGATTTCGCCAGGGCCAATGGATACTGAAATTTCTGAGCAAGTGATTAATAGCTGGCAAGCACTACTTGATGAGGGGGTTAAGCCACAGTTAGTTCTAGGTATGGGAGATAATTCACAGGAATATTTAACCCACGCACATAATGTGACCCCTGCATTGAGCAGAACATTTGGCGCATCAATCCAAAAGTTTAATCAATCAGCCGAAGGGATGATCAATGCAACACGTGGCCAAGTTGATAACCAAATGGATATTACGAGTGTTGTGATGATTATTGCGACGGTACTCGGGGTATTAACTTTAATTTTTACCGATCGCTATCTTGCAGCTATGATGCAAAAGCCATTGGATTTACTGAGACAATATTTTTCGCAAATATCGAAAGGGGATTTAAGTCATTCAATTAAGCCTTTCGGAAACAATTGTGTTGGCAAACTATTTCCGTTGCTTGAAGAGATGCAAACAAGCTTGCGCGGGTCAGTAAGTATGATACGGCAGGGCAGTGAAAATATTTATCTCGGGGCGAGTGAAATTTCCAATGGAAACAGTGATCTTTCATCGAGAACGGAAGAGCAAGCGGCAGCGTTAGAAGAAACGGCGGCGAGTATGGAACAAATTACTGCGGCTGTGCAGTTAAATATGGAAAACACTCTTCAAGCGAACCAATTAGCAAGTGAAGCGTTTGTTGTAGCAAACAAAGGAAATACTATCGTTGATTCAGTTGTTGTGACAATGAATGAGATATCCCAAAGCTCACAAAAAATTGCAGATATCATCAACATGATTAACGATATTAGTTTTCAAACCAATATATTAGCGCTAAATGCCTCCATTGAAGCGGCAAGGGCGGGGGTGCATGGCCGCGGTTTTATGGTCGTTGCGGCTGAAGTCCGTAAGTTAGCGAGTCACAGCGCGGATGCGGCAATGGAAATCGAACGTTTGATTGCGGATTCAGGAGCCTGTGTTGAAAAAGGGACAGGACTAGTTAATGAAATGGGTAAAACCATGGAAAACATTCTGCAAGGTATCAATGAAGTGACTGCGATTATGAAGCAGATAACGGTGGCTTCTGAAGAGCAAAGTAAAGGTATTGCTCAAGTTGGTGTGGCGATTACACAGATGGACAGCGTTACACAGCAAAATGCTTCTTTAGTTGAGCAAGTGGCAACGGCAGCCAGTTCATTAGCTGAGCAAACCCAGGAATTACAGCAGGGGGTTAGAAAGTTTCAACTAACGAGTGTGTAACCCGTTAGTTGATTAAGCTGAAATAGAGGAATAGGATAACTAACTGTATTTATTAAATTATCTTATTCCTTTGCGTAGGTGTTTTGGTCAATTTGACTGAGGAACGCTTCAAAGTCAGTTTCTAATTGTAAACCACTCAGGGGGCTATAAGAATATAAGCCATCACTGACTTGTTTATCAGACTTAACACATTGCCTTGTGCTTATTTTTTGAAATCGCTTGTCATGGGGCGATATTGCTGATTACCGCAATGGGTGCCAAGAGATGGTGAGCAGAATTTTTGAGGGGAGGGATAACAAAAAAGCACTCCTTGAAGAACAAGAAGTGCCTTTAAAAACACTGCATTAACCGACTAGGATTAGTTCATGCCGTATTTTTTCAGTTTCTTACGCAGAGTTCCGCGGTTGATACCCATCATCAGGGCTGCACGGGTCTGGTTTCCACGGGTATATTGCATAACCATGTCCAACAAAGGCTGTTCTACCTCAGCCAATACCAGCTCATATAAATCGTTAACATCTTGATTATTTAATTGAGCAAAATAGTTCTTCAGTGCTTGCTTAACTGAGTCACGTAACGGTTTTTGAGTTACTTGATCTTGTGAATTTACAGTAGCAACGGTTAGTACGTCAGAATTTACGCGTTGTTCGAACATAGTTCTGTCAGCTCTTATCTTTATTTACGCAAAAATTTTCAAAAAATGCTTCCAACACCTCCAGCTGTTCGCTGGCATCCTCAATGGCGTTGAATGAGCGCCGAAACTGGTCATCAGGTGCATGTTCTTTTAAGTACCAAGAAACATGTTTGCGCGCGATACGGGCTCCTTTGCCTTGACCATAAAAGTCGTGCAATTCCTGTACGTGCGCGAGCATAATGCGTTGTACCTCTGCCATAGGCATTGGTGGCAAGAGCTCACCTGTGTCCAGATAATGCTGGATTTCCCGAAAGATCCAGGGTCTTCCCTGAGCTGCTCTGCCTACCATCAAGGCATCCGCCCCTGTGTAGTCTAGAACTGCTCTGGCTTTATGCGGGTCAGTAATGTCGCCATTGGCAATAACCGGAATGGTAACAGTCTGCTTAACTGCCCGAATGTTGTCATATTCAGCCTCCCCATTAAACAGACAGGCTCTAGTTCTGCCGTGAATAGTGAGGGCTTGAATGCCACAATCTTCGGCCAATTTGGCAATCTCTATGCAGTTTCGCTCTTCAGGTGACCAGCCTGTGCGGATCTTAAGCGTAACGGGAACATCCACTGCTTTAACAACGCCTTCGAGAATCGATTTAACGATGTCTGGATAACGTAACAGTGCAGAACCAGCAAACTTACGATTCACTTTTTTAGCTGGACAGCCCATGTTGATATCGATGATTTGAGCGCCACTCTCAACATTAATTTGAGCCGCGGCAGCCATTTCATCGGGATCATTGCCAGCTATTTGAACAGAACGAACCCCAAGTTCATCACGATGAACCATTCTGAGTCTAGATTTGTCTGTCTTCCAAACTTGAGGATTAGAAGAAAGCATCTCCGATACTGTCATCCCAGCACCCATGTCATAACAGAGCGACCTAAACGGTTTATCTGTAATGCCTGCCATGGGGGCAGCAATAAGACAGTTTCTCAACTGATATTGTCCGATTCGCATATCTAAATGGGGGCCATACTGTGACTGCAAGGGCGCGTATATTACGCATTTTTTACGAGATATGAAAGGACAAACTTTGAGCAAACGGTTATTTATCACTAATTTTTTTATCTTGCATTTTTGCAATTTTAAAATTAGTTATATTTAACAAATAGTTAAGATAACTACGTAACCATTTATTAAAATAACTGTTATGCTGTTCAAATCTCGTGCAGAACAGATTATCGCCAGCAACTGAGCAATATTTGAGCTATAAGATAATCTATTCTGCGCTTATTTTCAAAGAAATTATTCTCTGATTTTTATAATTTTTCTATTAAAAATGCTTGACACCCGTGATGCGGCACCATTCTTCTTTCTCGGCAATAGGGTCGATTTCAAAGGTTGTACGGTAAGCATCTGCGACACTTTCCGCCTGTGTTGCGAGAACACCCGAAAGTCCTAGTAACCCACCTGCACGCGGTAGCACGCTAATCATTGGTGCTAATTCACGTAATGGGCCAGCAAGGATGTTAGCGACGACGACATCCGCTTGGAGCTCTTGGGGCTGGTCTTTCGGTAAGTAGAGAGATAAACGCTCTGAAACGCCGTTACGTTCAGCGTTATCGCGGCTTGCTGTAATCGCTTGAGGATCAATATCGATCCCGATGGCATGAGCAGCACCGAGTTTGAGTGCAGCGATCGCTAAAATCCCAGATCCGCAACCAAAGTCAATCACCGTTTTACCTTCTAAATCAAGGCCATCAAGCCATTGTAAACACAGAGATGTGGTTGGGTGAGTTCCTGTTCCAAATGCTAAGCCAGGATCAAGCATCACGTTTACCGCAGTTGGATCAGGGACATCTCGCCAGCTTGGGCAGATCCACAAGCGCTCACCAAAGCGCATTGGATGAAAGTTATCCATCCACTCTCTTTCCCAGTCTTTGTCTTCTAACTGTTCGATTTTGTGGGCAAAACCCGTACCCAGTAGTGGGCTATTTTCTAATTGAGCAACAACGAATTTCATCTCCGTTTCTGCATCAAATAAGCCAATTACATCAGTATCACCCCACAGGCGGGTTTCCCCAGGTAGCGGTTCGAAAACAGGGGTATCGTGGCTGTCTTGAAATGTTACAGAGACTGCGCCTGTTTCAATAAGTTCATCACCCAGTGCTTCAGCGTGTTGGGCTGTGGAGTTAATTTTGATTTGGATCCAAGGCATAGTATTCCTTAAATGCTCACTATGTTTTGGGCTATCGCGTAATTGGTGCAGATAGCCCACACTATTTAGAGCATGAATGTCATATGACGAGACAATGTTAAAAACAGGTCTCTAAATTAATTTGTCGCCAATTGTACTGGATTTTTGCCAAAAAGATTACCGACAAGAAACGCAATTAGGCTAAAAATCAGTGATGGTACGATGGCGTGGAAATCCATGATTTCGATTTTGAAGCTTGCTAAGATTGCATAGCTTACTCCTCCGACAACCATGCCACTAACCGCGCCCGTTCCGTTGGCTTTCTCCCAATACAGTCCCAGTACTAGTGGCCATAAGAAAACGGCTTCTAACCCACCGAAGGCTAACAGGTTTAGCCAAATAATCATTTGTGGTGGGTTCCACGCAGCAATGAGGAGTAATGCGCCCAAAATCAGGGTAGAAAAGCTGGAGATCCGTGCGAGTTTCTTCTCATTTTTTATTTGTTCAGGCGCTGCATTCAGGTAGATATCTTTGACGATGGTTGCTGAAGATTGCAGTAACTGAGCATTAATGGTGGACATAATTGCTGCCATAGGTGCCGCCAAGAAAATGCCAGCGGCAAAAGGCGGTAGTACTTGTACCATCAAGGTTGGGATAACTTGGTCAGGGATGGTTAGGTCGGGTAAGATTGCTCGGCCTAATGCGCCTGCGAAATGCATTCCAAACATCAATACTGCCATCACGATGGTGCCTAAAATAATCCCTCGGTGAACCGCTTTGCTGTCTTTGTAGGAAATACAACGTACTGCCGTATGCGGTAAACCAATCACGCCAAAACAGACCAAAATCCAGAACGAGGCTAAGAATGGCCCACTTAGGATGTCGTCAGCGCCTTCAGGGGAGACCAGTTTCGGGTCAATGGCTTGCATTTTTTCAACCGCTGCGGGTAAACCACCTGCGTGATAAATAATGGCAACGAGTAAAATCACCGTGCCAAGCAGCATGACGAGCCCTTGTAAGGCATCGTTTAACACACTCGCCCTAAACCCGCCAATCGCGGTATATAGCGCGATGGAGACACCGAAGATAATTAACCCATATGTGTAAGGAATACCTGCGGCGGTTTCGAGTAGCCTTGCCCCGCCAATAAACTGTACAGTCATTGCCCCAAAGAAGGCAATCAACAGGCTAACACTGGCGAACCACACTAAGAATCGACTTTGGTAGCGAGCGTACAGCATATCGTTTAGAGTCACGGCATTATAGCGACGCGCCAAGATAGCGAATTTTTTCCCTAATACTCCGAGAGATAACCAAATAGCAGGGAGTTGGATCATAGCAAGGAGCACCCAGCCTAGGCCATATTTATACGCTGCACCAGGCCCACCAATAAATGAGCTCGCGCTAATATAGGTTGCTGTAATGGTCATGGCTAGGACAAAGCCGCCCATGGAACGGTTACCTAAAAAGTACTCATTGAGGAATTCCCCTTTCGTCCGTTTTCTATAGGCGTAGACGGATAACAGGAAAACCAGCGCTAGATAACCAATTAAAGGTAGAAGAACTTCAATCTGCATCCTTCTCCTCCAGAGGAATATCTTTAAAAATGATTTTGACCATCATAATGCAGAGCAAAATAAAAATGACGGGGACAATAAGGCATGACCACTCAAACCATAACGGTAGGCCAGTGATGCCACGCGTATTGTCGGGTAAATAGGCACTAATTATCCAGCCTATCATGTATGCGATAGTCAAATAGAGAGACCAACGCGCTTCCTTATTGGATTGAAGAAAACGTTTATCCATCCGTTATTCCTCCTCACTCACAGAAAAATAATCAGGGATTGTACGATAATCCGCAGGTAGAGTGTAAGAAAAGGCAGAATAAAAGTGCGAGAAAAGGTATTTAACGCAAAAAAAAGCCGCTAAGCAGGGCTTTGCGGCATTAATTGACGATGAGTCAAACAGACAATTTCAAAATTACTCAGAAATGCCCAGTTTTTTCTCTAAATAGTGGATGTTAGTTCCACCTTTTTGGAAGTTTTCATCGTTCATGATCATTTGGTGCAGTTCGATGTTGGTTTTGATGCCATCAACGATTAACTCATTCAATGCATTTTTCATACGAGAAATAGCAATTTCACGGGTTTCACCATAGGTGATCAGCTTACCAATCATTGAGTCATAGTACGGAGGTACTGTATAGCCTGCGTAGATATGAGATTCCCAACGTACACCGAAGCCACCTGGAGAGTGGAAGCGTGTGATTTTACCTGGGCTAGGAATAAAGGTTTTTGGATCTTCTGCGTTGATACGACACTCAACCGCATGACCGTGAACCACAATATCTTCCTGTTTCACTGATAATGGTAAACCCGAAGCAATACGTAATTGCTCTTTGATTAAGTCAACACCGGTGATCATTTCAGTCACTGGATGCTCAACCTGAATACGAGTATTCATTTCGATAAAGTAGAATTCACCGTTTTCGAACAGGAATTCAAAGGTACCTGCACCACGGTAACCGATTTCAATACAGGCATTTGCACAGCGTTCACCGATGCTACGGCGAATTTCAGGGGTGATCCCTGGTGCAGGTGCTTCTTCAACCACTTTTTGGTGGCGACGTTGCATTGAACAGTCACGTTCTGCTAAATAAACCGCGTTGCCTTGGCCATCAGCCATAACTTGAATTTCAATATGACGTGGGTTTTCAAGGTATTTCTCCATGTAAACCATATCGTTATTGAAAGCGGCTTTCGCTTCAGCACGCGTCAGATTGATGGAAGATTCCAAATCTTTTTCGTTGCGAACCACACGCATACCACGACCACCACCACCACCAGATGCTTTGATGATCACTGGGAAACCGATGCGTTTTGCGATGGTTTTATTTTTTTCGGTGTCATTACCTAACGGGCCATCAGAACCTGGCACGCACGGAACACCTGCTTTTTTCATCGCGTTAATCGCAGAAACCTTGTCACCCATTAGGCGGATGGTTTCAGCTTTTGGGCCGATAAAAATAAAGCCTGAATTTTCAACTTGTTCTGCAAAATCAGCGTTTTCAGCCAGGAAACCATATCCTGGGTGAATCGCTTGTGCACCTGAAATTTCTGCTGCAGAGATAATCGCAGGGATATTTAAGTAGCTTTTTGCAGAGGCTGCTGGGCCAATACAGATAGTTTCATCAGCCAGCAACACGTGTTTTAGATCGCTATCAGCCGTGGAGTGAACCGCTACAGCTTTGATGCCTAATTCTTTACAGGCACGCAAAATACGTAGTGCGATTTCCCCGCGGTTTGCGATGACAATTTTTTCCAGCATGGAGACGCCTCGTTATTCGATGACAACTAATGGCTCGTCAAATTCTACTGCATCACCGTTTTGCAACAGAATAGCTTTAACAACGCCTGCTTTGTCTGCTTCGATTTGGTTCATCATTTTCATCGCTTCAACGATGCAAAGTGGGTCACCAACACTCACAGTTTGGCCAATTTCAACGAATGCTTTCGCTTCTGGGCTTGGCGCACGGTAGAACGTTCCTACCATTGGTGAGCGAACTTGGTGCCCTGCAACGGTTGCAGGAGCAGCTGGTGTTGCCATTGCTTCAGATGGTGCAACAGCATTTGCCAGCGCAGGTTGTTGTGCAACAGGTGCTGAGTAAAATTGTTGAGGTGCAGCCATAACTTGAGAAGCAGGAGCGACACGGCTGATACGTACTGACTCTTCACCTTCAGAAATTTCCAGTTCAGAAATGCCAGACTCTTCGACCAGCTCGATCAACTTTTTAATTTTACGAATATCCATGGATATGATTCCGTACTCTTATATTTGGATTGAATTAATTAGGCGCAGGCGGTTAACCGCTGCCTGTAAAGCAAAACGGTAGCCATCAGCACCTAGACCACAAATTACACCGACAGCTTGGTCGGAGAAATAAGAATGTTGGCGAAATGGTTCTCTCGCATGCACATTAGACAGGTGGATCTCGATAAACGGGAGACACACCGCCAGTAACGCATCACGTAGAGCTACGCTAGTATGTGTGAATGCAGCCGGATTGATGAGTATAAAATCAACATCATGGCGTGCTGCATGAATTCTATCGATCAGTTCATGCTCTGCATTTGATTGAAAATGACTCAATTTTACACCTAATTGGCCTGCTTCAACGTCCAATTTTGCGACGATATCAGCAAGAGTCTGGTTGCCATATTTGTCTGGCTCCCGTGTACCTAGCAGGTTTAGGTTTGGCCCGTTCAAGAGTAAAATGTGAATATCTTCTGCCATTATGCTGCTAACTCCGACGATATATCAATAGTCCGACAACATAACGCGATGTTGAGCGTTTGTCATCTTTTATCATAAAAATAAATGGAATTTCTACCGACAAAGGACGCTATTATAATTATTTCGTGGCATATAGCAGCAAAATACTGGTCTTATCAGAGAAATTACCCGAATTTATTTTGTGAAATGTGCGGTAATCCGTATTTTTGCAAGAGAGCCGCACGTATTCGGTTATTTTTCGCAAAGATTGACTAGAGTACGTCCAGTCACTTCATTTTTTAAGAGTTTTTTTGCATATTCTGCCGCATCTTCCAATTTGATTTCAGAGCATACTTGCTCATAGAAAGCAGCTGGCAGCAACTGTGCAAGGCGTTCCCAGACTTTCGCGCGTTTTGCCGCAGGGAAATAGACAGAATCGACCCCTTGTAGGCGTACATTACGTAAAATGAATGGCATCACACTGGTCGGTAAGTTAAAACCACCAGCCAAGCCGCAAGCGGCAATGGCACCATTATAATGGGTTTGTGCCAGCAAATTAGCCAGCAATTCACCACCAACGGTATCGATAGCCCCTGCCCAAAGCTGTTTATCGAGTGGTTTTGCAGGATGTGTAAAATCACTGCGCGGTAAAACGCGTTTTGCGCCTAACGTCTGCAAATAAGCGTTATTTTCTTCACGTCCAGAAATGGCGACCACGTCATAGCCTAATAAAGATAACAATTGAACCGCGGTGCTGCCGACACCACCGCTTGCCCCGCTGACAACGATTTCGCCTTTATCTGGTGTAATGCCTGCATCTTCTAGAGCCTGAACACACAGCATAGCGGTAAAACCGGCTGTGCCAATAATCATCGCCTGTTTTAAAGAGAGCTGCTGGGGAAGAGGGGTTAAATAATTCGCAGGGACACGGGCTTGTGAGGCCAAGCCCCCCCAATGGGTTTCACCAACACCCCAACCTGTCAATAAAACATGCTGCCCAACTTGAAAACGAGGGTCTTCACTGTGGTGAATGACGCCAGAAAAATCGATGCCAGGCACCATCGGGTATTGTCTTACTACACCCGCTTTACCATTAATAGCGAGCGCATCTTTATAATTTAGTGTGGACCAGTGAATATCGACTATAATGTCCCCGGCAGGTAGCATTTCTGTTGTCAGAGATTGGATATTAGCGGTGATTTTTTCATCGGATTTGTTTAGGACGAGAGCTTTCATCGTTCACTCCTAGTGAAATGATTAAATATGTCATTTAAAATGCCGAAAATTTAAGGGTATTTCATTGACGTAATAACGGTTCTTAAGCTATTAATAATGTAATTATTTTGTAAAAATTTATTTTTTTCTGGCATAAATAGGCTTTTATCATGCAAAATAACGCATCGCGACTAATTCATTTTGCGTACTAATACAAATTTGCCTCATTTTTGGTAGATAATAGAGCGAACACTCGTGAAATTCATCTGATTTGTAGTGAAAATAACCGGTGCGTAGCAATAATAAAAAGATATAAATATTATTTGAACTTGTAGTCACAATTACTTGTCACACTGGGAATACAAACAATGGAGTATATAACAGCCAAAGAGTAGAGGTTATTTTTACGTAATTCTATCTAGCGATGGGAAAAGTGAAATTAATATCTATTTTTGAGGTTTTTATCTGCTTCGTTTCGATAAGAAGCATGTACAGTACGGTACGTGAAAAATAGATGAATTGACCATATTTATAGAAGCAGCTCATTAACGTCTTGAGGCCGCTTCAAGTGGTTGGTAGAGTAGACGGGTTTATATTCGTCCCCAGCTTGCAGGATAACTCTTTCGTTATGTTTAAAAAATTTCGTGGCATGTTTTCTAATGACTTGTCTATTGACTTGGGTACGGCCAATACCCTCATTTATGTCAAAGGACAGGGCGTAAAATTAAATGAACCCTCTGTAGTCGCTATCCGTCAAGACCGTGCAGGTTCGCCGAAAAGTGTGGCCGCAGTCGGTGGTGAAGCCAAACAGATGCTGGGACGTACACCAGGTAATATTTCTGCAATCAGACCAATGAAAGACGGCGTTATTGCTGACTTTTTCTTGACTGAAAAAATGTTACAACACTTCATTAAACAAGTTCATAGCAACAGCTTTTTGCGTCCAAGCCCTCGTGTGTTGGTCTGTGTACCTGTCGGTGCAACTCAAGTTGAACGTAAAGCCATTCGCGAATCTGCCTTAAGTGCTGGTGCGCGTGAAGTCTTCTTAATTGAAGAGCCTATGGCTGCGGCTATCGGTGCGGGTCTTCCTGTATCTGAAGCAACAGGTTCAATGGTGGTTGATATCGGTGGTGGTACTACGGAAGTCGCTGTTATCTCACTAAATGGTGTGGTGTATTCATCCTCTGTTCGTATCGGTGGTGACCGTTTTGATGAATCCATTATTAACTATGTTCGTCGTAATTATGGTTCACTGATTGGTGAAGCAACGGCTGAGCGTATTAAACACGGTATTGGCTCTGCATTCCCAACTGATGAAGTGTTTGAAATTGAAGTGCGTGGTCGTAACCTTGCTGAAGGGGTTCCACGTGGTTTCAAAATGAATTCCAATGAAATCTTAGAAGCATTACAAGAGCCGTTAACGGGGATTGTTAGCGCGGTTATGCTTGCACTGGAACAGTGTCCACCTGAATTAGCGTCTGATATTTCAGAGCGCGGCATGGTCTTAACGGGTGGTGGTGCACTTCTTCGTAATTTAGATCGCTTATTAATGGAAGAGACTGGTATTCCAGTTATCGTTGCAGAAGATCCTCTAACCTGTGTCGCCCGTGGTGGTGGTAAAGCGTTAGAAATGATTGATATGCACGGTGGTGACCTGTTTAGCGAAGACTAAATGGCCAACTATAAGCAGTTAGGTTGGTGCCTAGCTGCTTTGACTATTTTTGATCCTCTGACATTAGCGAAACTTAGCCACACATGAAGCCCATTTTTAGGCGAGGTCCATCCCTACAGTTACGCATTTTTTTTGCGGTAATTATTGCACTTGTGCTGGTGGTGATTGACCATCGATTCGAGCCCTTCAATAAAGTCCGTAACTACTTAGACACGGCGGTCAGCCCATTCTATTTTTTAGCTAATGGCCCACGTCAGTTCCTAGACAATATCTCAGAAAGTTTCTCTTCACGAGAACAGCTGCAATTTGAAAACAAAGCATTGCGCCAAGAGCTGCTACTGAAAAAAGCCGATAACCTATTACTGGAACAACTTAAGCAGGAAAATGCGCGCTTAAGGGAGCTTCTCGGTTCGCCATTACGCCAAGATGAACACATGATGGTGACGCAAGTTATTTCAGGTGCGAACACGCCTTATCGTGATCAAGTGGTGATTGATAAAGGCAGTAATGAAGGTGTTTATGAAGGGCAGCCCGTTATTAGTGATAAAGGCGTTGTCGGCCAAGTGGTGGGAGTGAGCAACTTTAATAGCCGCGTATTATTAATCTGCGATACCACACATGCTCTTCCAGTACAGGTTCTGCGCAATGATGTGCGTGTCATTGCCGCGGGTTCAGGGTGTGCGGATGATTTACAGCTTGAGCCATTACCTGAAAATACGGATATTCGTGTGGGAGACGTGCTCGTGACTTCTGGCCTAGGTGGGCGTTTTCCTGAAGGTTACCCCGTTGGTGTAGTCTCTGCGGTGAAACATGATACACAACGTGCATATACCATCATTAGCGCCAGACCAAGCGCTGAGCTACAACGTTTACGTTATCTTTTGCTTTTATGGGGTAATGATAGTGACCCGAAAACGCCGTTACAGCCATCAGAAGTGTACCGTGCAGCAAATGAACGCTTAATGAAAGTGCTCCCGCAAGTTTTACCGAATCCAAGTGAAATTCAAGGGCCACCATTGCCACCATCAATGGCACCGCAACCATAGGTAAAGGAAATATTATTATGGTTATGGGTAGGAGGAATGAATTAAATGGATGAATACCGTGGTAATGGGCGTGCCATTATCTGGCTATCCTTTATTATTGCACTGATTTTGCAAGTCATGCCTTGGCCAGAACAGCTTAGTTTTTATCGGCCATCATGGTTGCTATTGATTTTAGCGTATTGGGTGATGGCATTACCACACCGGGTTAGTGTTGGCACTAGCTTTATTTTGGGTATTGTTGTTGACTCCATTCAAGGCTCTGCTCTGGGCGTTCATGCGCTTTCCTTCAGTATTATTTGTTATCTCGTCGCTTATAAACATCAATTATTACGCAATATGGCGCTATGGCAACAAGCGCTCGTAATTATGTTGTTGACTATTATTCAAGATCTGGCGGTATTTTGGGCTGAATTTTTATCATCTCAGGTATTATTCCATCCGCAAGTATTCTGGAATAGTCTCGTCAATGGTATCCTGTGGCCATGGTTATTTTTGCTTTTACGAAAAATTCGTCGACAGTTTTCAGTGTGTTAAGGATTTTAACTGTCGTATCTGACGGGAAATATTTTTTATGAATTTAATCTATTTGGCATCGGGTTCACCTCGTCGACGCGAATTGGTGCAATATCTTGACTATTCTTTTGAAATTTTACGTCCTGAGGTAGAAGAACAGTGGCAACAGGGTGAGACGCCAGAAGGTTATGTGCAGCGACTAGCGCGTGATAAATCCTTAGCGGGTGTTGCCATGGCACCAGAAGATAAGCCTGTCTTAGGGGCTGATACGATTGTAGTTCTCGATGGAAAAATCCTTGAAAAACCAAGAGATAACCAGCACGCTCAAGAGATGCTCAGCGCGCTATCCGGTAAAACTCACCAAGTGATGACAGCGATAGCACTTTCCGATCGCCAACAAACATTACATGAGTTGATTGTGACAGATGTGACATTCAGCGGGTTATCTTTACTTGAAATACAGGATTATATACAGTCAGGTGAGCCTATGGACAAAGCGGGTGCCTATGCTATCCAAGGCCTTGGTGGTCGTTTTATTCGTAAAATTAATGGCAGTTACCACGGCGTAGTGGGTTTACCTTTGGTCGAAACAAATGAATTAATTCAACGATTTTTAGCGTTAGGTGATGGTAAGGGGAAGTCATGACAGCGGAACTACTAGTGAACATTACACCATCTGAAACGCGCGTAGCTTATATTGACGGTGGGATTTTACAAGAAATACATGTTGAACGAGAAGCAAAAAGAGGACTTGTAGGGAATATTTACAAAGGCCGCGTGAGCCGCGTTCTACCTGGAATGCAGGCGGCCTTTGTTGATATTGGTCTGGATAAAGCCGCCTTTTTGCATGCATCCGATATCATGCCGCACACCGAATGCATTGCGGGTGATGAGCAAAAAAACTTTCATGTCAGGGATATTGCCGAGCTGGTTAAACAGGGTCAAGACTTGATTGTACAAGTGGTAAAAGACCCGTTAGGAACCAAAGGCGCGAGGTTGACGACAGACATTACTCTGCCTTCACGCTATTTAGTTTTCATGCCAGGAGCTTCCCACGTGGGGGTTTCTCAACGCATTGAAAGTGAAGAAGAAAGAGAACGCTTAAAGCAATGTGTTGCCCAATATTGTGATGAAAATGGTGGCTTTATTATTCGTACCGCAGCGGAAGGTGTGGGGGAAGATGAAGTCAAGCAAGATGCTGCTTTCTTAAAACGTCTTTGGGCAAAAGTTATTGAACGGAAAAAACGTAATGTGACTCGCACTAAGATTTACGGTGAATTAGCGCTCGCTTTTCGGATTATCCGTGATTTTGCAGGCGCTCATCTCGATAGAATTCGCGTTGACTCCCGTTTGACCTATACTCAATTACAAGAATTTATCGAAGAGTATGTGCCAGAAATGACGGCAAAGCTGGAGTTATACCAAGGTAATCAGCCGATTTTCGATTTATTTGATGTTGAAAATGAAATTCAACGGGCGATGGACAGAAAAGTTGAATTGAAATCAGGTGGTTACCTGATCATCGATCAAACTGAAGCCATGACCACCATCGACATCAATACGGGGGCATTTGTTGGCCATCGTAATCTCGAAGAAACCATTTTCAATACCAATATTGAAGCGACTCAAGCGATTGCACGTCAGTTACGCTTACGCAATTTAGGCGGGATTATCATCATCGACTTTATTGATATGACCGATGCTGAGCACCGCCGTCGTGTCTTAGCATCACTGGAACAAGCGTTAAGCAAAGATAAAGTTAAAACGACGATCAACGGTTTCTCGCAACTTGGCTTAGTGGAAATGACCCGTAAGCGGACAAGAGAAAGCCTTGAACACGTATTGTGTGATGATTGTCCAACTTGCCAAGGCCGTGGTACGGTGAAATCAGTGGAAACGGTATGTTATGAAATCTTACGTGAAATTGTGAGAGTTCACCGCACGATCGATGCTGATCGCTTCTTAGTCTATGCATCACAAGCGGTGGTGGATGTTCTTAAAGGGGATGAATCACACGCACTAGCTGAAGTGGAAATCTTCGTTGGGAAGCAAGTGAAAGTTCAGACTGAGCCGTTATACAGCCAAGAACGCTTTGATGTTGTGATGATGTAGCCTGTTTGCTTAAAGGAGAAGTAAGTGAAACGACTGCCACGTGTAGTACTGGTGACCACTGCGGTTATTTTATTGCTGTGCGCGCTGGTGCTGACAGGGCTGCGTTTCCTTTTACCAAATATTGATAGTTATCGCCCCGACCTTATTGCTTATATCGAAAAAAAGGCCGATGTTTCGGTGCAAATAGGTAAAATTGAAGGGGCATGGCGTTATTTTGGCCCTATTCTTACGTTATCTGATATCACGTTGCAAAATGAAACAACGGATGTAAGCGCCAAGCAAATTCACATTGAACTGGATATTTGGAACTCACTTTTTTCCCTGCGTTGGCGCTTTCGCGACCTGACTTTCTACCAACTCAATGTCGATTACAAAATTCCCTTTTCATTTGAAGGCTCCCCTGAAGGTGAGTCATTAGATGGCGTTGAAGAGCTATTTTTACGTCAATTTGACCATTTTACGTTAAAAGACAGTCAACTGACCTTTTTAACGCCTTCAGAGCAAAAAACCACGTTAATTCTGCCAGAACTTTCTTGGCTGAATGAAAATGAACGTCACCGCGCTCAAGGTTTTGTCAGCCTTGAAACCATTAATAAACAGCATGGGTATCTGCAAGTTAAACTGGATGTATCAGATAAAAATGGTGCATTGAGTGATGGCATTTTTTATCTTCAAGCCGACAATATTGATATGCAGCCTTGGTTAAGTCGCTGGTTACGAGATAACACATCATTACGTGATGCGAACTTTAGCCTATCTTCTTGGATCAGTTTAAAAGATAACCGTATTGAAAGTGGCTTGATTCAACTACGTCAAGGGGAGGCTAACTGGGGGACGGGAGAGTTAGCTCAGAATTTGCAAGTGAATGATTTACTGCTACGAATGAAAAGGCAGGGAGATGGTTGGTTATTTAATATTCCTGAGCTTGATACATTAAAAACCAATGAGTTCATTTGGCCACAAGGTAGTGTGTCGGTGCTGTATTTACCTGCATCGAAAAAATATCAAGATAACGACCATTGGCGTGTTCGAGCAAAGAATATTGAGCTTGAGCGTCTAAGTGAAGTCTTACCAACGTTTTCATTTCTCACACCAGACATGGTACAAGATTGGCAACATCGGCAACCAACTGGGATCGTGAGCGAATTTGCGCTGGATGCGACGCAAAATAGGCCCGAATCTTTGCAAGTTAGCTTAGATTGGCAGGATGTTAGCTGGAAAAAGTGGAAGGCGCTTCCTTCTGTGGATCATTTCTCTGGTGTATTGATAGGGGGAATGCAAAGTGGTGGGCTCTCTTTCAACCTGCAAGACAGCGAAGTCGATTACCGTGATGAATTTAAAGCGCCTTTTACTATTTCCACTGCAAAAGGACAGCTGTATTGGGTCGATAACGACAGTGAATTTAAGCTTTGGAGCCCTGCCTTAGATGTACAAGCCACATCGCTGTGGGCAAACGGCGAATTTCGTTATGCCAAAGCTAAAAAAGGCAATTATGCCGATTTAGCGATTCTATCGGGTATTCGACTGGATGATGCAGGAGATGCATGGCGCTATTTCCCTCAAAAATTAATGGGGCAAGATGTTGCTGACTACCTGACAAAAGCGATTATTGCAGGAAAGGTCGACAACGCCACATTGGTGTATAAAGGCGACCCTGCCAATTTCCCATATGACCACAATGATGGTCAATTCCAAGTGTATGTGCCGCTAAGAGATGCCACTTTCGAGTATGACAGCGAATGGCCAGCGTTACTCAACTTGGACATGGATTTAGATTTTCGCCGTGCAGGTCTGTATATGCATGCGCCAACGGTCAAACTGGCAGAGGCAACCGCAACCAACCTTGATGCGGTTATCCGTGATTACACCGACGAGATGCTGTATATCGATGCGGATATTAGCGGCACAGGAACGCAAATTCAGCAATATTTTGTGCACACACCGATGAAACATTCCATAGGTGATACCTTGGAAGAGTTACAAATTGGTGGCATCGTGAATGGACAGCTCAGTTTGTCTATCCCATTAAGTGCGGGGAAAGATGTTGTCGCAAAAGGGAAAGTTAACCTTAATAAAAATGATTTATTCATTCAGCCTATTGATAGCACTATTTCGTCATTAACAGGCAGTTTCAGCTTTAATAATGGCGACTTGGTTGGTGATAAGCTACAGGGGCAGTGGTTTGGGCAACCTATCTCTGTTGATTTTACAACGTTGACGGGCTCGAAAGATTATCAGGTTGATGTGAACATCGCGGGGAATTGGGCGCTGAATAAATTGGCGATGATCCCTGAAGAAATTAAACAGAAAGTGTCTGGTACCAGTGATTGGAAAGGTCATGTCACGATAAATTTACCTGACTCGGCAAAAGAAAAAGTGAGTTTGCAAATTGATGTCACTGCAGGCTTGAAGCAGCTACAAAGCCAATTACCTGCGCTAAATAGTCAGTTACTGGCAGAATTAGGGCAAATTAATGTTCAAGCAAAAGGCGATACTGAGCAACTGACCATTGGTGGTGATATTGGCAAACGTCTTGGTTTTAATACAGTATGGAACTTGAGTGATAAGCCGTTAAGGCTACTCAAAGCCCACATTGCCCCATGGCAAAACCAAACACCTGAATTACCGAAAAATACGGCGATTGTTGTCTCTCTTCCCCCTATTAAGGCCATGGACTGGGACAAACTCGCTGGGTTGTTAGTTTCATCAAATAGCCGTCAAGGTGGCGTGAATATTCGCCTTCCTGAAGTACTGGAGGTCAAACTGGCTTCTATTTACCTTGGTGGGCAGTATTGGAAAGATTTAAACTTTTCGTATGATTTACAACGGGATGACCAAGTTGTTAGCGTAGATAGTGAAAATCTAAAAGGTTCGCTGGAAATTTATGCCAAACAACCTTGGAAAGTCGAGATTGATTACCTGTATTACAACCCAAGTTCAACCGCAGAAAGTACAACGGGTTCCGAGCGCTTTGATTTTAGCCACTGGCCCCAACTGAATGTGGTTTGTAAAGAGTGCTGGCTAGTGGGGCAAAAACTGGGTGAGTTTAGCGCGAATATCATTCCACAAGGTAATGCGTTGCAACTCACTGATGGTGTGCTAAACAATAGTGCAATGCAGCTAAAATTGGATGCTATTTGGCGCAGCGGTGATGGCAATAAAACCGAAGTGGCGGGCTCCTTAACTGGGGAAGCTTTCGATGAAACGGCGGCTTATTTCGGTATGTTAGTGCCAATTATTGAGTCCCCTTATACGATTGAATTTAATTTAGACTGGGGCAATTTGCCGTGGTCACCAGACGTTGCCTCATTAAACGGCAAGCTCTCGGCAAAACTGGGTAAAGGGGCAATAGCGAAGATGGGCGGTGGGCGTGCAGGGCAGATCCTGCGCTTAGTCAGCTTCGACGCCTTATTACGGAAGTTACAGTTCGATTTTCGCGATACGTTTAACAACGATTTCGACTTTGACTCGATTAAAGGGGATGCAACCCTTCACAATGGCGTAATGACATCAAAAAACACAGTTGTGGATGGTTTGGTCGCGGATATTGCTTTAAATGGTGAGGTTGACCTTGTTAAACGCCAAATTAACTTAGAAGCGGTCATTACACCTGAAATTTCTGCTACAGTAGGGGTAGCAACCGCATTTGTGGTCAACCCATTTGCAGGCGCTGCGGTATTCGCGGCGACGAAAGTGCTCGGTCCATTATGGAGCAAAGTTTCTGTTATCCGTTATCGTGTAACAGGTAGCTTGGACGAGCCAAAAATTGATGAAGTATTACGTCAACTAAAGGAGACTCAAGAGTAATGAAAAATGGTAACGTTGCACTTTTGCAGTTATGTAGCGGAAATAATACTAAGCACAATTTGGCGCAGATCGAGCAGCAAATCAAACAGTTGCCAGAGACTGTTCAGTTAGTTTTGACACCTGAAAATGCATTGCTCTTTGCGGACGCGGCGACTTACCGTAAACAAGCTGAGGTTCAAGGAAAAGGCCCGCTACAAGACGCCATCAGCGCCATGGCAAAACGGTATAATGTGTGGATCCTCGTTGGGTCTATGCCGATGATCAGCCGTGAAGATCCCGAACGTATTACAAGCAGCAGCTTATTATTTGATTCTGAAGGCAATATTAAAGCTCGCTACGATAAAATTCACATGTTTGATGTGAATATTGAAGATGAGCAAGGGAACTATAATGAGTCTGTGATTTATCAACGCGGAGAACATATCACTGTGGTGGATACCCCGGTGGGTCGGTTAGGGATGACGATTTGTTATGATCTACGTTTTCCTGGCTTGTTCCAAGCGCTGCGAGAACAAGGTGCGGAAATTATTTCTGTTCCAGCCGCATTTACCCGTTATACCGGTCAAGCGCACTGGGAGCCATTATTGCGTGCTCGTGCGATTGAAAACCAATGTTATATTTTGGCACCTGCTCAAGTGGGTGTTCATGGAACCCGCCGCACGTGGGGCCATAGCCTTGCCGTTGATGGTTGGGGTAAAGTGATGAAAAAGAACGTGGATGCAGTGGCATCGACGGTATTGAATATTAAAACAGACAGTTTGAGTGTCATGCGTGAGCAAATTCGAGTCGTTAAACATAACCGCTTCAGACCGCAACTGACCTCTCTGATTAAAAAAGACGCAACTAAAGAGTAACGAATATGAGTTTAGCTTCTGTCAGCGAACATTTGCTGGCCGCCAACCGCCTTGGGCAAGAAAATCTGTATGACATTTTAGGGGTATTATCTGAGCGCCATCTGGATTATGCGGATCTGTTTTTTCAGTCAAGTTTTCATGAGTCTTGGGTACTTGAAGATAGGATCATCAAAGATGGCTCTTACAATATTGACCAAGGTGTTGGTGTAAGAGCGGTAAGCGGGGAAAAAACAGGGTTTGCTTATGCTGACCAAATCTCACTGCAAGCGCTGATGCAAAGCGCTACCGCAGCACGAAGCATTGTGAACGAACAAGGCTCGGGTAAATCACGCGTTTTAAGCAATGTTGAATACAAAAAACTGTACTCCGTAGTCGATCCGTTACAGAGCCTGTCGCGCGAACAAAAAATTGATTTATTGCACCGTGTCGACCAAGTCGCCCGTGCTGAAGACCCGCGTGTTATCGAGGTGAATGCGAGTTTAACAGGTGTTTACGAGCAAGTACTGGTTGCCGCAACTGATGGCACACTGGCGGCAGATATTCGCCCATTAGTGCGCCTTTCGGTCAGTGTATTAGTTGAACATGATGGCAAGCGTGAACGTGGTGCCAGTGGCGGCGGTGGCCGTTATGGTTATGAATATTTCTTAGAATTACATCAAGGCCAAATTGTGGCAGAACAATATGCCCGTGAAGCGGTACGTATGGCATTGGTGAATTTATCTGCCATTGCAGCACCTGCGGGTATGATGCCTGTGGTACTGGGAGCGGGTTGGCCAGGCGTGCTGTTACACGAAGCGGTTGGCCATGGCCTTGAAGGTGACTTTAACCGTCGCGGGACATCTGTATTTTCTGGGCAAATGGGGGAGCAAGTGGCTTCTCCGCTGTGTACTGTGGTGGATGATGGCACGATTGCAGGTCGTCGTGGTTCTCTTGCTATCGATGATGAAGGGGTACCAGGGCAATATAACGTCCTAATAGAAAATGGTATTTTACGTAACTATATTCAAGATAAACTGAATGCACGCCTGATGGGCGTTTCGCCAACAGGTAATGCACGTCGTGAATCTTATGCGCACCTGCCAATGCCGCGCATGACGAATACTTACATGCTAGCAGGCTCTTCAACACCAGAAGAAATCATTGCTAGCGTCGACAAAGGTATTTACGCACCGAATTTTGGCGGCGGTCAGGTTGACATCACCTCGGGTAAATTTGTGTTTTCAACCTCTGAAGCCTACTTAATTGAAAATGGGAAAATCACATCGCCAGTGAAAGGGGCTACACTGATTGGCTCAGGTGTTGAGGCGATGCAGCAAATTTCCATGGTGGGTAATGACCTCGCACTAGACAAAGGTGTCGGCGTTTGTGGTAAAGAAGGCCAAAGTGTGCCAGTGGGTGTCGGTCAACCAACCTTGAAATTAGACAAAATGACGGTGGGTGGTACTGCATAATTTCGCGATACTCCACGTTATAGTGTGTTAAACGGCAGCCTTTGCGTCAGTATGGGTTGCCGTTATTGTCATCATAAAGGTAATAAATGAATAAAAGAGTCATATCACTGGTGTTGATGGCTGTTTTGATTGTACTGAGCCTATACTTTCGTAGCGGTGATGTTCAAGATAAACCACAATCAGACAAGCCAGCGACTTCAGAACAAACAATCGCCCGAGAAAATGCCCTTCCTAAAACTATTGACCAACTGACTGAGCAACAGAATGTCGTTAGTTATATGCAGAAATACCAAAAACTTCCTGCATTTTATCTAACAAAAAAAGAGGCAAGACAAGCGGGTTGGGATGCCAAAAAAGGCAATCTTTGCGATGTCTTACCAGGGCGAGCAATTGGGGGGGATCGTTTTTCGAATCGTGAAAAATCATTGCCTATCGCAGATAATCGCCAATGGTTTGAAGCGGATATCAACTATCGTTGTGGGCACCGCGGGGCCGATCGTTTGCTATACTCTTCAGATGGGATGATTTTTGTTACCCACGACCATTATAAGAGCTTTAAACAAGTCAATTAAAGGAAGCATCGCGATGAGCAAACAGGTGAGCTTTGATTTTCGTCAGATAAACACACTGAATGATTTTTATCAGCAATTTGCTCAGCAATTTTCGCTTCCAGATTGGTTTGGTCATAACCTCGATGCTTTGTGGGACATGGTTTCTGCAGGCATTGAGCTTCCCGTAACCATTATTTTTAGCCATATGAGTGCAGAACAACGCATCGAATTTGCCGATGTCATTGATGTGATGAATGATGCACAAGATATGTGGGAAGACGAATTTGTTTTTGCGTTAGATATAACAAAAAGTGCTAACTGATTCTCCAATCACTCATGGTAAAGTCTAAGCAAGATAACTGAGTTGATAGGAATTCTAAGATGAGCAGCTTCACTTCGACGTTACGGCCATTAATAAATCAAAAGTTCGTTATTATTCATGGCTATACCGCATCCCCCGAAAAAAATTGGTTCCCATGGCTAAAAAGTCAGCTTGAAGCGCTTGGTGCGAAAGTTGATGTGCCAGACATGCCAGATTCTTTATCCCCCGATCCAGTAAAATGGCAGCAGCGTTTGCAACAGCTTCCTTTTGACATTGACGAAGAGTCTGTATTGATTGGCCATAGCCTTGGCTGCGTTACCGCATTGCGTTTTTTACAAAATAAAAATCAAGCGGTTAAGGGGTATGTCTTAGTGTCTGGCTTCGATGAAGAGCAACAGACGCTACCTGAGCTGCGTAGTCATACCTTGAGCCCACTCGACTATGCAACATTAACTGATCTGGCTGATAAGCGAATTTCAATCATATCGACCAATGATGAAATTGTCTCACCATCGTCATCAAAAGCGCTGGCGGAGGCATTAAAAACACAGGTTATCATAGAAGAGAATGCAGGGCATTTTCTGGATAGGGAAGGTTATACGACGTTTCCTACCTTGCTTGAGGCAATTAAACAGCAGTTTGGTTAAGGATGTGAGGCACAGCATCTTCCAGTAGGGTTATCAGTTCAGGATCCATATACTGATAATCATCAGGAATATCCAGAACATGGAGGGGCTTGTGCTCAAGTAGGCGCGAAAAATCAGCCTTAAGGCGGTTTTTGTGTTTTTGTTCCATCACAAAAATGACATCAGCCCAACGGATTAAATCGGCATTAACGGGGCGTTTGGCGTGGCGACTGGTTCCCGCTGAACGGGTGACCCAGCTTGCATGATTGCGCCAGATCTGTTCAGCGGTTGGGCTACGCCATTGATTTTTACTGCAAATGAATAAAATATTCATTAATCTTCTTGGATCTCATCAAGGCTATTACGCACAAGTTTGGCACTGCTTACTTGCGGGTAGGCCATGCCAAGTTGGGCTGCGCGGATCATTTTTTCACTGCGCCCATACATCTGTTTCCAGTTTTTTTCTGGCGCATAACAGTCGACGAGGCGAGCGTTCAGTTGATCACGTGATTTATTGGTACGAGCTTGGGCTCTGCGCCATGCTCTATTTCGAGTATTATCCATATCTTCCTCATGATTTATCGGGGTTCAGCAGCCGCGATAATACGGGTCAGAGTATGACTAACAGGCGAATAGTACGCGGCTTTACGCGGGCTATCAATGGAAGGCGTGTTTTTTAGGATTTTCCCCTAGGGGCTGTTTATCTTTGATGGTCAATTTTTAATCGAACCCGCAGGGCAGCGTTTAAGCACAATAGCTAACGTAGATAATAGTCAGTCATCTTGATTGACACATTTATCATTGTCTTAATTGTTTTTTGGCCTTTTTAGCGGTAAAAATCAGCAGCAAAGATAAACAGCCCCTAGCCCAAAATAGGCATAGGGGAAAACGATTAGGCGATTTCAGATTGGTCTTTCAAATATTGGAATATTTGACGATACGCTTTTGGCGGTTTGTTGCCTTCACGTTCTTTTTTCGCATTACGCACAAGGGCGCGCAGTTGTTGCCTGTCCGTTGTTGGGAACAGCGTCACCACTTCTTCAATCACATCATCACCCCCTTCCAGCAAACGGGTGCGTAAATCTTCCAATTTATGCAGAATAACGACTTGCTGGTTATGGCGGTTTTTCAGTTTATCAAGGGCTTCGGTAATCGGTTCCACTTCACGTGAACGTAATAACTTACCGATAAGCTGTAATTGTCGACGGCGACCTTCACGTTTAATTTTTTGAGCGAGCTCAATGGCCTCAAGTAGTTGAGTGTCCAATGGAATACGTTCAAGCTCGCTTTTACTTAAATCAACGAGTTCAGCCCCCAGTTTTTTGAGGATCTCAGCATCGCGTTTAATTTCGCTTTTGCTGACCCAAATGATCTCCTCGTCTTCTTCGTCTTGCGGCGCTGGGATGTCATCCAGCCAGTCATCAGGCTGTTTGGCCATATCGATTTTCCTTTTTTCAAACACAGTCGTGAAATTACATGTAATTAATATGATTTACTGCGTTGTGAGTGTTAACATTTGACTATTATCTATTGTAACTGGGAAAACCCCTTTATGACTACCTAGCATTTGCATGTTAGGGCAGAAAAACATTTTCCCCACATTATTGGATTGAATGCATGAGTGTAACCGAACAAGTCACAGAACAACGTAAAAAACTCGAAGATGCAGTTGCGCACGCATTAGAATTTGCAAAGTCACGTTGTGATGCCGCGGAAGTGGCTGTGAATAAAAGCACAGGGATAAGCGTTAGTACCCGTCAAGGCGAAGTTGAAAATGTTGAATTTAACAGTGATGGCGCCCTTGGAATCACTGTTTATCACCAACAGCGTAAAGGAAGCGCATCGTCAACAGACTTAAGCCCTGAGGCCATCGAGCGTACCGTTCAAGCCGCTATCGATATTGCAAATTATACCTCTGAAGACCCCTGTGCGGGCCCAGCAGAAAAATCATTGCTGGCGTTTGAAGCGCCTGACCTTAAATTATTCCAAGCGACAGCGCTCTCCCCTGAAGAAGCCATTCGTTTAGCATCTATCGCTGAAATGTCGGCGCTCAATGCGGACTCGCGTATTGTGAATACCGAGGGTGGTAGTTTTAACGGTCACTACGGTGTGCGCGTATTTGGGAACTCCCATGGCATGCTGCAAAGCTATTGTTCAAGCCGTTATTCTATGTCGAGCTGCGTTATTGCAGAGCATAATGGTGATATGGAGCGTGACTACGCTTACACCATTGGTCGCAGTGTGGATGCATTGAAATCCCCTGAGTGGGTGGGTCAAGAATGCGCTCGCCGCACGTTAGCGCGTCTATCCCCAAGAAAACTGCCAACGATGAAAGCCCCCGTCATTTTTGCGTCAGAAGTGGCGACAGGGTTGTTTGGTCACCTTGTTGGGGCAATCAGCGGCAGCAGCATTTACCGTAAATCGTCTTTTTTATTAGACAGCCTTGGCAAACAAATTTTACCAAGCTGGTTAACCATTAATGAGCAGCCACATTTAATTGGTGGTTTAGCCTCTTCACCCTTCGATAGCGAAGGTGTACGCACAACTGAGCGTAATATCGTGGAAGATGGCGTTCTACAAACGTGGCTAATGACCAGTTATTCTGCTCGCAAACTGGGTTTACAGAGTACAGGCCATGCGGGGGGAATTCATAACTGGCGTATCGCTGGGCAAGGGCTTTCTTTTGATGCATTGCTCAAACAAATGGGAACAGGTTTAGTCGTTACTGAGTTAATGGGGCAAGGTGTGAGCGGCATTACAGGGGATTACTCACGTGGTGCATCAGGCTTTTGGGTCGAAAACGGCGAAATCCAATACCCAGTGAGTGAAATCACTATTGCAGGTAATCTAAAAGATATGTGGGCCAATATGGTCACTATTGCTGATGATATCGAAACTCGCAGTAATATTCAGTGTGGCTCTGTGTTGATCCCCGAAATGAGTATTGCAGGGGAATAATACTCGTCATATTTCGAATGGTGACGTTGTTGGCTGCGTTCAGCTACCCGAGTCACATACTTGTGTATGCTCCCCGGGATATCCTCTCTTGCCGCCTAGTCACCTTTCGAACTATTTAGAGTATTTAAGGTGAATCATATTTCGAATGGTGACGTTGTTGGCTGCGTTCAGCTACCCGAGTCACATACTTGTGTATGCTCCCCGGGATATCCTCTCTTGCCGCCTAGTCACCCTTCGAACTATTTAGAGTATTTAATGTGAATCATATTTCGAATGGTGACGTTGTTGGTTAGGTTATCTCTCCCCACAGGAGCTTGAATTATTATTTTGCTTTATAATCCAAGAATGCGCTCAATACGAAATATGTTATTGGGCGTTTTTTATTCTATAAAATAAACAAAACTTTTATCAATTTTATCGCTGTCATTGCGGTGCCGTCATTCTGTCGGCATGCTGTCGTGGTCGTCATTGTATTGTACTGACAGTATGGTCATACCCTAAGACTATTTAATTTTTAAGGTAGGTTATGATGGAAAACAAAGTCAAACAGCTCAGATTGGCAAGGGCTTGGTCGCAAGAACAGCTTGCTCAATTGTCATCCCTAAGTACAAGAACGATTCAACGCATTGAAAATAATGAAGTGCCAAGTTTAGAAACACTGAGTGCACTCGCATCCGTTTTTAATGTGAGTGTATCAGAGCTAACCTCTGAGCCCTTACTCGAAAGTTATGAGTTGGACAGTCGTATAGAAGAGGCGAAAAAGCGGGTCAGTGATGAAGCAAAATTACTGAAGAACATCATCATTGCGATTATTGTGTGTGCCGTATTGTATGCCGTTAACTCTTTTTATACTCCGCAGCGCGATTGGCCAATTTGGGTGATGTCTATTTGGGGTGGGTTATTAGCGATAAAGGCGATTAGACTCTTTTTATTGGACAAATTTTTTCGCCAGTGGCAACACAAAAGGTTACTGCGTATAACGAAAAAACCTTAGTATTATCCATCAAGACAACTAGATACAAAAAAGGCACTCATTGAGTGCCTGAATATGCCAGAGGACTTGCCTGAGTTTCTCAAGAAAACTTTTTTCGCTAAGCCATCCTTAATTCAGCAAGTCGAAATTAACGGTGAAATTCACCAGCAGCTTCTGGCTGATACACAATTTCAAGAACACGAACGCGTGTTTGCACACCGTTTGGCAGCTCCCAGCTAATTTCGTCGCCAACGTGCATACCTAATAGTGCAGCACCGATAGGCGCCATAACAGATAACTGTTCTGCACTGTCTTTTAGCGAGGCAGGGTAAACTAATGTACGTGTGCGCTCTTCATTACTAATGAGGTCTAAAAAGCGAACCGTACTGTTCATTGTGACCACGTCAGCAGGAATTTCTTGTGGGCTAAGAATATCCGCACGGTCAAGTTCATCATTGAGCGCTTCAGCAACAGGGGTGCCTGCGTAAGCCGGCTGTTCCATTAGTGCATCTAAGCGTTCAGCATCTAAATCATTGATAATAATTGTTGGCTTTGTCATACCACACTCCAATAGAGACGTACAAAGCAAACACCCCCCACCCAGAAGGTAGGGGGTGTTGCTATAAATAAATTTGTTTAAAATATTAGGCGCTATGCGCTTTAAAGGGAAGAGATCAGGATCACGATCTCCAAGCCTGCCTTTGTAAAAATACGCATATTGATATTTTTATTGTTAGGTAGAAATAGGCTTATTCTTCATCAAACCCACTCTCGAATAGGTTAACAATTGCGGATAATGCCTGATTTTCATCTGCACCACTCACTTCAATATCAATTTTACTGCCTTGTTCCGAGTCTAACATCAACATTGCGATAACGCTATCCGCCTCTGCCTCAATTTGACTATTATTCCGCAAAATAACCTTAGAGTTAAATTGTTGAACTAAATCATAAAGTAACATAGCCGGTCTTGCATGCATTCCAAGGCGGTTTTTTAGCGTTATGGTTGCTTTTACAGTCATTTCAGCTACTTGCGTTTTTCGAGAGTCCTGTGGCGCGATTGCACGTTTTTACCACGGGAGCGGAAATAGTCAGCAAGCTGTTCTGCAACATAGACAGAACGGTGTTTCCCCCCCGTACAGCCAATCGCAACGGTTAAGTAGCTACGGTTGTTTGTTTCTAACATCGGTAGCCATAACTCTAAATAGCTACGGGTTTGGTAGATAAAGTTGTGAACTTCAGTGTGCCTATCCAAGAATGCAGCAACAGGGCGATCAAGGCCGGTCATTGGGCGCAGTTTCGGATCCCAGTGTGGGTTTGGTAAAAAGCGCACATCAAAAACATAGTCTGCATCAATAGGGATACCGTGTTTGAAACCGAAAGATTCAAACACCATCGTTAGCTCACGCTCACGTTTGCCCATTAAACGCGTTCTCAGCATTTCTGCTAGTTCATGGACAGACATCTCAGAGGTATCGATAACTAAATCTGCCCGTGAACGAAGTGGCTCTAGAAGCTCATTTTCTTCGTCAATTGCGCTTTCAAGAGACAGGTTTTTACTTGAAAGTGGGTGTAACCTGCGAGTATCGCTGTAGCGGCGGATCAGGGTGTTGCGATCGGCATCCAGAAACAAGAGTTGTGGAGAGAAACTAGCGGGTAATTTATCAATCGCTTCTTCAAACACTTCTGGATTGTCGGGCATATTACGCACATCGATACTCACTGCCGCTGAGATGTTACGATCAGCCAGTGAATTAGCTAACTCTGGCAGTAATACGACTGGCAGGTTATCCACGCAATAGAAACCCATATCTTCCAGCGCACGTAAGGCAACGGATTTCCCCGAACCGGAACGGCCGCTGACAATCATCAGCACCATGAGCTTACTCCCTTTCGTTTCCTAATGATGTTTTTCTTAATAAACTGTGCTTTGCACATTTTTAATGATAGAAACCATAACAATATCATTAAGCTATAGCAAGACACATAAATTATCACTTACTCTGTAATAATACTATATAGTTCATCATCACTTTGTGCGCTGCGCAGACGCTTACAGAATGTTTTATCGGCCAGCTTCTTAGCGATAAGCGAGAGCGTGTGTAAGTGCGTTTTACATTGATCAGATGGCACAAGTAGTGCAAAAAGCAGGTCAACAGGCTGATTATCAATCGCATCAAAGGCAATGGGTTCTTCTAAATGCAAAAATACACCAACAGCTCGGGAACTTTCGCCTTCATCCAGCTTGCCATGAGGGATTGCAATCCCGCCGCCAATACCCGTTGTACCAACTTTTTCTCTGGTTAATAATGCTTCAAATACCGTATTTTCAGGTAATTCCAATTCAACGGCAGCCAGCTCACTAATAATTTCTAGGGCTCTTTTTTTACTGGTGCACACAATATTATTACGTGTACAGGCTGATGATAAAACATCGTTTAACTGGATTTCTATATCACTATTCATTTTATTGTTCACTTAGGACTACAAAACCAGATGATGTATGCCACCATCTGGTTTGAAACATTCATTGGCTAACGAATCAGCCACATCAATGTATTAATGTTGTCTCAGTTTTTCTTTATGTTTGGTTAATTGGCGCGACAGTTTGTCTACCAGTAAATCGATAGCAGCATACATGTCATTTTCTTCCGCTGATGCATGGAGCTCCGCTCCATTGACTTGCACGGTTGCTTCAGCAATTTGCTGAACTTTTTCAACTTTCAGGACGACTTGGATACTGTTAATACGGTCAAACAGTTGCTCTAATTTACTGAGTTTTTTCTCAACAGTTTCACGCAGTGCTGGAGTAACTTCAATATTGTGTCCAGTAATCTGAAATTCCATACAACCTTCCTTATTTTATCAATTAAACCAGTTGTTTACGCTGGTTTGAGGGCGGAATAGATAACGATTCACGATACTTAGCAACAGTACGACGAGCAACTTGAATACCTTGCTCTGCCAGCATACTCGTCAATTTACTGTCACTCAATGGTTTAGCTGGGTTTTCCGCAGCAACCAGTTTTTTCACCAAGGCCCGAATCGCGGTAGAGGAGGCTTCGCCGCCTGTATCCGTGCTTACATGGCTGGAGAAAAAATACTTCAACTCAAAAATGCCTCGTGGGCTGTGGAGAAACTTTTGAGTTGTCACTCGCGAGATGGTGGATTCATGCATGTCCACTTGATAGGCGATATCCGCCAGTATCATAGGTTTCATGTGTTCCTCTCCCAGCTCAAAGAATTCTTGTTGCTGTTCGACAATGCAAGTTGCCACCTTCAATAACGTTTCATGGCGGCTTTCTAAGCTTTTAATCAACCATTTTGCATCTTGCAGGTGGCTGCGAATATATTGCGTATCATCATCACTAGCTGAACTATTTGCCATTGAAGCATAATGATTGTTAATACTGAGTTTAGGAATGCTATCTGTATTTAACTCAACTTGCCAGTGCCCAGCTATCTTTTTCACTAAAACATCAGGAATAACATATTCCGATTCACCTGTATTGATAGACTGCCCTGGCTTTGGATTTAATGCGAGAATCAAGTCGATAGCCGTTTTTAAAGCATCTTCCTTTAAACGCGTTAATTTGCCAAGCTGCCTAAAATCACGGTTAGCAAGTAAATCAATATGGTTGGTAATGATTAACTTTGCTTCTTGTAGGCCTTCCGTTTCTTTTGGGTAGAGCGAAAGCTGAATTAATAAACACTCTTTTAAATCTTGTGCAGCGACACCAAGTGGGTCAAAGTGCTGGATGCGTTTAAGTACCGCAATCACTTCTTCTAAACTAATTTCTGGATTATCAATTCCTTGATGTATATCAGAGATTGTTGTTGTGAGATAGCCAGAGTCGTCTATGGAATCAATAATTGCAGTGGCAATCGCACGGTCAGTATCCGTAAACGGCGTGAGATCCGATTGCCATATCAGGTAATCTTGCAGTGTTTGAGTGGTTTCACCTTGGTAAACAGGGAGCTCATCGAAGCTGTAATCGTTGCTGGTACCTGAAGGTGTTCCTGCTGTGTAGATTTCGTCCCAATCCGCATCAAGAGGAAGCTCTTCAGGCATATCATTGTTTTCTAAAGCGTCTTTAGTATCGAGCTCACTGCTGTCTGTGGTATCGAGAGAATCAATCGAGTCGGTTTCAGAACCTAACTCTTCTTGCTCAAGAAGCGGGTTAGTTTCCAACGCAAGTTGGATTTCTTGTTGAAGCTCAAGTGTAGAAAGTTGCAGCAGACGGATTGCCTGTTGCAATTGAGGGGTCATCGCAAGTTGTTGACTGACTCTGAGCTGCAAACTTTGCTTCATGAAACTGTTTTCTTCTCCCTAACAATGGAATACGACATACGGTTTATAACCGGAAACCTTCACCTAAGTATACACGTTTCACTTGTTCATTTTCCAATATCATGGTTGGTGTACCATGGGCAATCAGGTGGCCTTGGCTCACAATATAGGCTCTTTCACACACATCTAACGTTTCACGGACGTTATGGTCGGTAATCAAAACACCGAGGCCGTAGTCACGTAAATGTTGGATAATTTTTTTAATATCCAAGACAGAAATTGGGTCGACAC
This sequence comes from Providencia vermicola, assembly GCF_020381325.1. GTDB lineage: Bacteria > Pseudomonadota > Gammaproteobacteria > Enterobacterales > Enterobacteriaceae > Providencia > Providencia vermicola. The sequence continues at coordinate 251,780 of NZ_JAGSPI010000002.1, read as the reverse complement.
CAGCAAAGGGTTCATCCAATAAAATGAATTTTGGATTAGCGGCGAGAGCCCTTGCAATCTCAACTCGGCGGCGTTCACCACCAGAAAGCGATTGCCCCATGCTGTCGCGAAGATGTGTGATGCTAAATTCTTCCATTAACTCTTCAGCACGTTCTTTACGTTGAGAAGATGTTAAATCTTCGCGGATTTCCAATACGGCCATCAGGTTATCATAAACGCTAAGGCGACGGAAAATAGAGGCTTCTTGAGGAAGATAGCCAATACCGCGGCGCGCACGTTCATGCAGTGGCAGTAAGCTGATATCTTCACCATCAATTAAAATTTTGCCCGCATCCCGCTGAACAATACCCACAACCATATAAAAGGTGGTGGTTTTACCGGCACCATTTGGCCCTAACAGGCCAACAATTTCGCCTGATTTAACTTCAAGGCTGACATCTTCAACAACCTTGCGTTTTTTATAGGATTTAGCCAGATTCTCTGCGGTTAGTGTCGCCATAACGATTATTTACTCTTACCCGTAGTTGCTGATGAATTGGTTGCTGCTGGGCCTTTTTCTTGCAATTGCGCTGGCAAAATCACGGTAGTCACGCGCTTGCCTTTATCACTAAAGGCTTCCATTTGCTGTGTTGGCACAACATAGGTGATTTTGTCGCCTTTAATGTTGCTGTCTAGCTGCTCTAAATATGCACCACCCGTTAACGTGACGAGCTGTTTATCAACTTCATAGCGCGCTTTGTTTGCATGGCCTTTAATTGGTTTGCCATCATCTTGTAGCTGATAAAAGGTCACAGGGTTACCAAATGCTTCGATCACGATTTTATCGGAGTCGCTGCTTGGACGTGTTACAACCACTTTGTTGGCTCGAATATCAATTGAGCCTTGTTTAATGATGACGTCATCGGTAAATGTGGTGACGTTCTTTTCTAGATCAAGGGACTGCTTAACCGAGTTAATTGTCATCGGTTGCTGGGTGTCACTTTTTAATGCCATCGCTGGGAGGCTAAGAGCCAAAATTGCACTGGCAACCGCTCCTTGAATAAAACGCTTCTTAGTTACTTGATTCATTTTGATGCTCTTCTGGTTGTAACACATAATGAGTTTTCACATCTTCGATTAATTCTGCGGTTCTAGTACGAAGATTTCCCTTCATTTTTAGACCAGTAGAATTAAGGCCATGTCCAATAATGGTCACTTTATCGTCAGATGAAACGTCTTGTGTTGTCAAATTGACAACTGCACTTTCAGTTGTAATTCGTTGGATCTGCGACTCTTTCGTTAAGCTATCGACTTGAACATCACTGTACAGATAAAGCACTCTATCGTTTGTTAACCTTGCTTTAAAAGCAGTGACTGTCCATGTTGGCACGCCCGCTTCATTATAAGTGGTTAAAACGGGTTTCGAAAACCACGTGATTTTTCCTTCGGTATAATTATCAATTTTATCCGAAACGAGTTTATACGCTAGATTTCCTGTTGGGTTATAGACGTAAGTTACGGAATCATCAGTTTGATAATTAGGTTGCCCATCATTGATTACTTTTTCCTGTGAGTCTGATGTGTCATTACCCGCTAAATTCCAGCCGATAAGCCCCAGCACAACTAAGGATAAAATAATGATTAACCACTTCTTCGCATTGCTCATGAATTCAATCTATTCGTTATATCGATAAGCCTTTTGCTTCTTCCAATTTACCTTGGGAAAGAAGGATCAGGTCACAAAGTTCACGTACTGCACCCTTACCACCACCGATGCGTGTTATGTAGTTCGCTTTTGGTAATAGCAGTGGATGTGCATCCGCAACAGCAACAGATAACCCAACTCGAGCCATTACTGGCCAATCGATAAGGTCGTCGCCAATATAAGCGACTTCGTCTTCTGCTAGCTGTAGTGTATCTAACAGTTCGCGATACGCCAAAAGCTTATCGCTTTGGCCTTGGTAAAGATGTGTAATGCCTAAAGTTTTTGCTCTATCTTCAAGGAGTTTCGCTTTTCTGCCTGTAATAATGGCGACGTCAATATTGGACGTTAATAGACAACGAATACCATAGCCATCACGCACATTAAAAGCTTTGAGCTCTTCACCACTATTGCCCATATATACCAAGCCATCGGACATCACACCGTCAACATCACAAATTAGCAGCTTAATTTTAGCGGCTTTTTCGATAACGGATGTTGCCACAGGACCGTAGCAAGTATCCACTTTTTGAGAACTCATGGTATTTCCTTATATTATACAACACCTGCTTGGAGCAGATCGTGCATGTGTAAAACACCGACTAATTTGTTGTTTTGTGCGACTAATAATGAGGTCACGTGTTTTGATTGCATTAAATTAAGCGCTTCAACCGCTAGCATACTGGGTGAAACCCGAATGCCACCAGGCGTCATGAGATCTGCAATTTTCGCGTTATTTAGGTCAATTCCCATATCAAAGATACGGCGCAAATCACCATCTGTAAAAATGCCCTCAATATTCATATCGTCATCACAGATAACCGTCATACCCAGTTTTTTACGGGTTATCTCGACTAAAGCTTCCCGCAAAGACGCGCTTTTAGGAATATGGGGGATATCTTCACCCGTATTCATTAAATCACGAACTAAGAGTAAAAGTTTGCGCCCGAGTGCGCCGCCTGGGTGAGAAAGTGCGAAATCATCCGCTGTAAATCCACGAGCAGTCAATAATGCGATAGCTAAGGCATCACCCATGACTAAGGTTGCAGTCGTACTGGTCGTTGGCGCGAGCCCTAATGGGCAGGCCTCCTGTGGTACTTTAATGCACAGATGCACATCTGCATATTTCCCCATATTACTATCAGGGTTGTTAGTCATGCAGATTAAGGGAACCTTAATACGTTTTAAAACAGGTAGTAACGCTAAAATTTCACCAGATTCCCCAGAGTTTGAAATCGCTAGCACCACATCTTTATTCGTGATCATCCCTAAATCACCATGGCTAGCTTCCCCTGGGTGAACAAAAAAGGAGGGTGTACCTGTACTGGCTAGCGTTGCTGCAATTTTACGGCCGATGTGCCCAGATTTCCCCATTCCCATCACGACAACTTTCCCTTCGCAGCTAAAAATTAATTGGCAAGCGCGGTTAAAGTCAGCATTTATATATTGTTCTAGGTTTTTTAAGCCTTCGTGTTCGATATGGAGAACTTCTTTACCTACTTTCTGAAAATCGAAGTTTGACATTTCTCGTTCCATGCGTAGCTTTTAAGTGAATCGGATAAGCAAAAATGAATTGTATAACGAATACTTAGTATCAGTAAGTATTTTGTCTGTTAAGCTATCTTTAATGATAGTTTTGTACCTAATTGTTATTTTACAGTGATCCAAAGTACAATTGGAGAGGTAAAATCTGCTTTCTTTAGCATCTTGAACCAAAAATAGGCGGATAAATTCGCGTATCCTCACCGTTAATGAAGCGTTATATTCTAAGAGCTGTCTGCTGTTATTGCAGGCAATTATTACTGACTATAAATTAGTTTTAATCGGTGTTATTTATACAAAAACACAGTTGTAACACTAAAAGTCACATTTTCGGCGCTATAATACTATAAATTCTATTTCGTTGTGATATTAGACGATTTTCAGTTTATCTTTCGGTAATATCTGAGCTGGTAAACATGATATTCAGGCATGATGTATAACGAGTTATTTAATAATGCAATCACAGACAGACAACTTAATTGAAGTACGGAACATGTCCTTTACTCGAGGTAATCGGAAAATATTTGAAAATATTAACCTGACTGTTCCTCGTGGTAAAATTACGGCAATAATGGGGCCATCTGGGATTGGTAAAACCACATTGCTGCGCTTGATTGGTGGGCAATTACGCCCCAGTGAGGGGGAAATTTGGTTTGATGGTGACAATATTCCGTCGCTATCACGTTCCAAGTTATATCAATCACGTAAAAAAATGAGCATGCTGTTCCAATCAGGGGCGCTGTTCACCGATATGGATGTGTTCAATAACGTGGCATTTCCGCTGCGAGAACACACAAATCTGCCAGAGTCTTTAATTCACACGACAGTGATGATGAAATTAGAGGCGGTTGGGTTACGCGGCGCCGCAAAACTGATGCCATCAGAGCTTTCTGGTGGGATGGCTCGCCGTGCCGCACTCGCACGTGCCATTGCCCTTGACCCTGATTTGATCATGTTTGATGAACCCTTTGTGGGGCAAGACCCGATTACTATGGGGGTCTTGGTTAAATTAATTGATGAGCTGAATCAAGCGCTTGGCGTAACATGTGTGGTGGTTTCTCACGATGTGCCTGAGGTCTTGAGCATTGCAGATAATGCATATATTGTTGCCCAGCAGCATGTTATTGCTCAGGGAACGGGTGAAGAGCTGCGTGATAATCAAGACCCTCGAGTGCGTCAATTTCTTGATGGTATCGCTGATGGTCCCGTGCCGTTCCGTTTTCCTGCCAATGATTATCTGGCTGATTTATTAGGGTAAAATAAGATGATAATAAAGGCGATAGCAGCCTTCGGACGTCGATGGATTGATATTTTTTCTGCCTTTGGTCGAGCAGGGTATATGCTGTTTCGTGCCTTATTGGGGAAACCTGAATTTGGCAAGCAGTGGCCACTTCTGATGAAGCAACTGTATGCTGTGGGCGTACAGTCTTTATTGATTGTGGCCGTATCGGGCTTATTTATTGGCATGGTACTGGGGCTACAAGGGTATCTTGTCCTCACCACATTCAGTGCAGAAGCTAGCCTTGGTATGATGGTGGCGCTTTCTTTATTAAGAGAGCTTGGCCCTGTTGTGACGGCCTTGTTATTTGCAGGGCGGGCAGGTTCGGCGTTGACCGCCGAAATTGGCTTAATGAAAGCCACGGAACAGATTTCGAGCTTAGAAATGATGGCAGTTGACCCATTAAGACGGGTTATTGCGCCGCGTTTTTGGGCGGGTTTTATTAGTATGCCATTGTTATCACTGATTTTTGTAGCTGTCGGTATTTTAGGCGGTGCATTGGTTGGTGTGGATTGGAAGGGAATTGATGAAGGTTTTTTCTGGGCATCAATGCAATCTTCAATCGACTGGCGATTAGATCTGGTTAACTGTGTTATCAAAAGCTTAGTGTTTGCTTTCACCGTAACATGGATCGCACTGTTTAATGGCTATGATGCAATTCCAACCTCGGAAGGGATCAGCCAAGCAACAACGAGAACCGTTGTTCACGCGTCATTGTCTGTTTTAGGACTGGATTTCGTACTTACCGCACTGATGTTTGGGAACTAAGTCATGCAAAGTAAAAAAAGTGAAATATGGGTTGGCTGTTTTATGTTGTTGGCGATTGCCGCAATTATCTTTTTGTGTTTAAAAGTCGCCGATTTGAAATCAATTGGTAGCCAATCTACCTATCAAATTTCAGCGTCTTTTGAAAATATTGGTGGCTTGAAAGAAGGTTCTCCGATCAAAGTCGGTGGGGTAGTTGTCGGCCGTGTTGCCAGTATCACTCTCGATAAAAAGAACTATGTACCCGAAGTGAAAATCGACTTATTAAGTGAATATGACAATATTCCAGATTCAAGTTCTTTATCCATTCGTACATCAGGTTTACTGGGTGAACAGTATATTGCCATGAATATTGGCCCTGATGATGAAGAGTTAGGGATTGCGATTTTGAAAAATGGCGGACGCCTTGAAGATACTAAACCCGCTATGGTGTTAGAAGATTTAATCGGACAGTTCTTGTATAAGAGTGGCGATAGCCAAGGTGCAGAACCTGCATCTAAGTAATGTGAAGCTCCCTCAAAATAGTTAAAGGAATGAATTATGTTTAAACGTTTAATGATGGTTGCCATGTTGGCTATTGCGCCATTTGCGATGGCAGTAGACCAAACTAATCCGTATAAATTAATGGATGAGGCGGCAGCAAAAACTTTTACTCGGTTGAAATCTGAACAGCCTAAAATCAAACAAGATCCTGAATATCTAAGAACGATTGTCCGTGAAGAATTACTGCCTTATGTGCAAATTAAATATGCCGGTGCACTCGTTTTAGGTACTTACTATAAAGGCGCAACGCCCGCACAACGTGATGCTTACTTTGCGGCATTTGAAGATTACCTTGAGCAGGTTTATGGCCAAGCATTGGCGATGTACCATGGTCAAACCTACCAAATTGCGCCAGAACAACCCATTGGTGATAAAAATATTGTTGCCATTCGCGTAACGATAACTGATACCAATGGCCGTCCTCCAGTGCGCTTAGACTTCCAATGGCGTAAAAACAGTAAAACAGGTTACTGGCAGGCATATGACATGATTGCTGAAGGCGTAAGTATGATCACCACCAAGCAAAACGAGTGGGGGGATATTTTACGTAAGCAAGGTATTGATGGCTTAACAAAACAGTTAGAAATCAGTGCAAAAGCCCCAATTACGTTAGAAGAGAAAAACTAGTATGAGCCAAGTATTGGCATGGGAAAAAACGCAAGCAACGTTGTATCTGACGGGGTCATTAGACCGTGACTCATTGATGTCGTTTTGGGACAAAAAGTCCCCACAGCTGGAACATATTGAGAAAATAGATGTTTCTGGCTTAACCCATGTAGATTCAACGGGGCTTGCTATGTTAGTTCGCTTAAAAGGGGAGTTTCAAGCTAAAAAACAGCCTCTGAATATTATTGGGGCCAGTGATAACTTGAATACACTTATTGAGTTATATGGAGTGAAAAGCATCATTCTGGATTAAGGCGATGAGTCTTAAATTTAGTCAAGTTATGTAAAAATAAGCGCCTCTACGTGCATTTGTGCGTAAGAGGCGTTTTCTTTGGTTTAAGTGTTAGGCGTAATCCTTTAGGATAGGCGTTTATGCTCTTTTAATTCGAGTTGTGACTAATTGGGCACATTCAACTAGAATTAGTCAGAGTAAAATTAAAAACCACAAATAATCATAATAGAGTCACTATGGAAACCAACGAAATAAAACAAGTATTGATGGAAAAGTTGTCTCTGGATGAGGCTATTGTTACGGGTGATGGTAGCCACTTTCAGGTTATCGCTGTCGGTGACATGTTTGACGGTATGAGCCGTGTTAAGCAACAGCAAGCAATTTATGCGCCATTGATGGAATATATTGCGGATAACCGCATCCATGCTCTATCAATTAAAGCGTACACCCCTGCGCAATGGGAGCGCGATCGTAAACTTAGTGGTCTTTGATTTCAAAGCCTAAGCGAACAGCCTGTACAATTCGACATACGAGAATACTTGAATGGATAAGTTTTTAGTTAAAGGACCAACCCGTTTATCGGGTGAGGTTACTATTTCTGGCGCGAAAAACGCTGCGCTGCCAATCCTGTTCGCTGCTCTATTGGCTGAAGAGCCAGTAGAAATACAGAATGTTCCTCATTTGAGGGATATCGACACCACCATCAAATTATTGAATCAGCTTGGTACGAAAGTGAAACGCAATGGTTCTGTATTTGTTGATGCAAGCACAGTAAGCACTTACTGCGCGCCTTATGACCTCGTGAAAACTATGCGTGCTTCTATCTGGGCGCTGGCACCTTTAGTTGCACGTTTTGGTCATGGTGAAGTTTCTCTGCCAGGTGGCTGTGCGATTGGTGCTCGTCCTGTTGATCTACATATTTCTGGTTTAGAACAGTTAGGTGCAAATATTGTTTTGGAAGATGGTTATGTGAAAGCTACCGTCGATGGCCGCCTAAAAGGGGCATGCATCGTGATGGATAAAGTCAGTGTTGGAGCAACCGTTTCAATTATGACCGCAGCCACATTAGCTGAAGGCACTACCGTCATTGAAAATGCTGCGCGTGAGCCTGAAATTGAAGATACAGCCAATTTCTTAAACACGCTTGGTGCAAAAATTACTGGTGCAGGAACGGACCGTATCGTGATTGAAGGGGTGGAACGTTTAGGCGGTGGGACATACCAAGTTCTGCCAGACCGTATTGAAACTGGCACATTCTTAATCGCAGCGGCTGTTTCTCGTGGTAAAGTCATTTGCCGTAATGCACGTCCAGACACTCTAGATGCAGTATTAGCAAAACTGCGTGAAGCAGGTGCAACGATTGAAATAGGTGATGACTGGATTAGCCTAGATATGGAAGGTAAGCGCCCTAAAGCGGTTACTATTCGTACTGCACCACACCCAGGGTTCCCAACTGACATGCAAGCACAATTTAGCTTACTTAACCTAGTGGCTGAAGGTGCTGGGCTTATCACTGAAACGATTTTCGAAAACCGATTTATGCACATCCCTGAGCTTATCCGTATGGGGGCTCATGCAGAAATTGAAAGTAATACAGTGCTATGCCATGGCGTTGAGAAATTAACTAGCGCACAAGTGATGGCAACAGATTTACGTGCATCTGCAAGTCTTGTGATTGCTGGCTGTATTGCGGAAGGCACCACAACGGTTGACCGTATTTACCACATTGACCGCGGTTATGAACATATCGAAGATAAACTGCGTGGTTTAGGCGCTGACATTCAACGCGTCCATTCAGACGACTAATCGAAAGCTTTCATATATCGATCATATATTGAATAGAAGGCTGCTTTAGAGATAAAGCGGCCTTCTTATTCTCCCCCCAAATCTACGCGTATTTCATACTTTTTTAGCTGTTAATCAAATGATTGAGTTTATTAAATATCAATTTAGATTCAAATAAACCTACTATCTGAACTGTCTATTTAAGCTTAAAAAAGCGTATACCCGCCAAACGACACTGAGAAATTCTACCATTTTATCCTACGTCGATATTTTAATTTAATGTTAATCTCATCAATCATATAGATCACGAAAATTTATATATGAAAAATAATTAATTATGAAATAACGATTAGTTTAGTCGCTATACGCATTATGATTATCTAAATCCATCCGTTAATCACTCAAAAACAACCTCGACCAACAAGACCTAAAAAACAATATCATCATGAAAACAATGAGTTTTTAATGATTTTAAATTGTTTTATCGTGGAAAATTATTGAGGTTCAAATAATTCACGTATAAATAATAATGATAATAATTATTATTTGCAATTGAGAGTTGTTATTATATACTGGAAATCGATCATTTTTGTTAATGATTGAAAGGTGTGATTGGTCAGTTATGTGTAAATTTAACATTTATTTAATAAGGACTACCGATGAAAAACTTATCTCTACTCGCTGTAATGGTTTCATTAGCAAGCACCACCTTTATTGCCAAAGCCGAAACTTTTTCGGCACAAAGCCAAGCGTATGATTCAAATGGCGTAGAAGTCAATGTTGGCCCGACAGAGTTTGCAGCGGGTACACACTCAGGGGTGATTGGCGACCCAGGCGTAGGCTTAAAATCGATAGCAAATGGAACCCGAATTGGTTTCTCTGGTTTTAAATCACTGGCTCCTGCAAATGCGGATGGTGTACATGTTCTTGCTGCATCAAGCGGCGGTCATGGGGGTGGGATGGGAGAATTCCACTTTACACAAGTTGCTAATGCAGAAATTTACTTTGGTGATTGGTCTAAAACTGGAGCGGCAGGCGATCAAACACACACTGCCTTCTACTCAGGTAAAGATGCTACAGAGTCAGTGCCAACAGCGGGTACGGCGGAATATACCATCGCAGGGATCAATCAATTTGATGGCCCTGGAAAACTTAGCGGTAAATTCACTGCTGACTTCGGCAAAAGTGAATATGTAGGCTCATTAAGCGGCCAGTCACTTAATATCACTATGAATGGTGATATTTTAAACAAAGGTCAATTCGCAGGGGAAGCGGTCGCGAATGGGACACTGCAAGGGACTAGCTCCGGGCAGTTCTTTGGTGCGAATGCTGAGCATGTAGCGGGTATCACGACCTTCCAAGATGATCATACTAAAGACACTGCATTTGGTGGCTCTAAATAAGAGCTGATGAATATTGGCGGGAAGGGATTTCTGCCATTCGTTATTGTATGGACTCAATATAATAAAAAATTTATGTTGACCTTAAGACTCTATTTATTATTTATATTATTTCTTAGCTTCCACGCTTTAGGTCTTTCTGATGATACAGAAAACTATCGCTTTTGGATAAAAGACAAATCAGGCTTTAGAGAAAACACACCATTCATTGATGATAATAAATCAATTATTTCTGAGAATTTGGAAATTAACTTTGATGGAAAAAAATATAAAATTAATAATAATGTCAATGAAATGGGAATGGCGATATATATTGCATTAAATAAACAGCAATACGCTGATGTTACTCGACTACTACCTCTTTATCAAAATCTCAAACAGCATGATATTTTATTGGTTAAATTTGCACTGGCAGAAATTGCTCGTTCAAAGCGTAGCTACTCATCCGCTATTCAAAACTATAAAGAGATCCTTAGTATCAATCCTAATTTTTTACGGGTAGAGCTAGAGCTTGCTAGAACCTATTTTGACGATAAGCAAAATAATGAGTCCCTTGCTCAATTCAATAAAGTATTAGATAAGTATGCACAGCAACTACCACCAAATGTGATGGCGACCATTTCGCAATTTACCAGTGCATTAGAGAGTCAGAATGATTGGAAGGGCAGCTTATCATTCGGATATGGATTCAATTCTAACCTAAATCAGGTTCCAGGTGATGGGCGGCAAACCTGTTTTTCTAACCAACAGACAAAATATTGCTATGGTGCAAAAAAACGTATCAGTGATAGTAAGTTAGCCTATGATGGAAATTTAAATCGTACGTGGCCATTGATGCAAAATCATAACATTGCATTCAAAAGCTATACCTATGGTTATAAATATCAAAAAGAAAGTGATTACAATGAGAACATAACCAATCTTAAGGTGTTATATCAATATAGTGATGCAAAGAAATCATTTTCATTAGGTCCAGTAAGTGAGTTTAAATTTGTTGGTGATAAAAATTATTACCACGGGATTGGGATAAGTCTCGACACTGAGTATTTGTTTACATCGAAATTTTCACTTAACACAAACCTTGATTATCAAAAATTAACCTATCGTAGCCCATATCAAAACAATGATGGAAATAAAACCAATGCGTATATCACAGGAATATATGCAATAGATTCAGATTTCATTATTTTTGGTGGGATTGATAGCTCATTGGTAAACAAAAAATTTGAAAGTGACAGCTATAAACAATATGGCGTGAGGTTAGGTCTCTTCAAAGATTATCAACGTGAATATCAGTTAATGGGAATGATGTCATTCAAGAAAACAAAATTTAATGATATCGCTTATATGCTTAATGGTAAGACACGCAATGATAATGAGCAGCTGTATTTGATTAAATTAAGCTCACCTAAATATCAAATTCTGACTTTCACCCCATCAATTAATTATAAATACCGAACAAATACGAGTTCGGCGGATGCGCTGTACTCTTATAAACAAAATGAAGTGGAATTTAAATTGGAAAAACGTTTTTAATTATATCTGGTACTCAAAATGAATAAAAAGAATATTATCGCGCTCAATATTTCCGCTGGGCTAACGATGACACTACTTCCTACACTTGCGACTGCGGAAAATAAAGAACATTTAGGCACGATTATCGTCAATGATAAATCGGAATCGATTAAGGAAAGAGACCAAAAAGGTGCTGATGATCAATATGATAGAAATGAATCAAATGTCTATTTAGGAAAGGAAACCGTCGAACGATATAAGGGGGCAAACCCAGCGGATGTCCTTAATAGCGCAATTGGTGTTTATAGTGGAGACGCGAGAAACAGTGGGGCGTTAGACCCAAATATTCGTGGCATTCAAGGGCAAGGTCGAGTACCTGTTACTGTTGATGGTACAGAACAGGCGTTAACCGTATGGCGTGGATATAACGGTGCGAATAATCGTAACTACGTTGACCCGAATATGATAAGCAGCATCACGATAGATAAAAGTCCATCTCTTAACCCAGAGGTGAAAACCTCAGTTGGCGGTGGTATTGCGATTAGAACTCTGAATATTGATGATGTTGTTGCACCAGATGATGAGTTTGGTTTTGACTTAAAACTCGAAACGAGTAGCAACTCCACTAAACCACGAGAGCCTCATTTGCGTCTTGGATCTGATTATCGTGATGACCCCGATATTATAAATAATTTGCGTGGTGGTGTTCAGTCAACGAGTTTATTTAATGATCCGGCAGTGTTACTGAACGCGAAATCTCGAGGCAATGCAAATTTCTTCAATTTTAAAGATAACGCGGTACGTATTGCAGTGGGGACACGGCAAGAGCGTTTCGATGTTATGGCAGCCTATAGCTATCGCAATCAAGGCAACTATTTTGCAGGAACGCGCGGCGCTAATCGCTATAAAGACAAAGTTGTTACTCACGATCCGAAAAACCCATCAACGCCAGTTGATCCATACCTACCATTTGCTGCTAATGTGTTTGCACCGGGTAAAGAGGTGACAAATACCTCTAGCGAAATGGAAACGTATTTATTTAAAACCAATTTGTTCTTAAGTGACTCACAAAAACTCTCTTTAGGCTATACACATACAACCAATCATTACGGCGAAATTATGCCGTCACGAATTAGTTTTATGGATTTGGGCGGCAAAGTACCACAGTGGCCTCTCGCAAAATTTAATATTCAAGCGTTCAACGCTGATTATTTTTTAAATCCTGAAGATAACCCGTATGTAAACATGAAATTAGGTTACTGGATGACTAAAACGACCAGTGATACCAATACATCGGGAGGGTTTCCTAGAGAACCAAAAGAACGTGACCACATGTTTGAAAGTGGTTGGGGGCCGCGTAATCCAAACATTGATGGGACGCTAATTGCAGGAGCTGCGTTAAATTCAATTAATAAGCGAGAAGGGGTAAATCTATCGAATAAATTAGAATTACACAATCGCTTAGATCTGACTTTAATGGGCAGCTTTACGAAAGAAACCATTGATACAGATGACGATATCTTTAGTTATTCAAGTAAAGCGACATCCAGTATGTTCCGCGCTGTGCCTCGCGAAGGTGAACGAGAAGAAACCACATTGGCGTTCAATTTTGAGTGGCGACCGACAGATTGGTTAAATTTAACCGCGGGAGCACAACGTACAAGCTATTGGTCTCAAGATCACTTGCTCAATAAGCGCCGTGAAGCAAAAGATCCAAACTATGCGAAACAAAACGAGTTATTAGCGAAAAATTACAATATTTCTCGAACAGTCACTGAAGATGAATATAACAAATTAAATAGCTATGTTGATGCTAAGGGACGAAGTTTTAGCGATGTAAGAAACTCCCCTTATCGCTTAAAAGCTTTTACAGAAGAGGTGCTGGGTTACCAAAAAGGGTCGTTAGAATCCGTGAAGTTTGAGCGTAATAATGAAACTCGTGAATTTAGAATTGAAGAACGTTCAGCTGCCAAATGGACCCCAAATGGTAAAAATAAATTTACGCGAGAAACCAATCCATTTTATAACGGCACATACGATACGAATGAACAAGTGGTGGACCCTTTCACGGGAGAGTTAGTCAATCGCTATGTTCCAACCCTTTCTGGTAGTGCGAATAACCAATCTGACATTCGTTATTTGACAGATGAAGAGCGCTTCCAAAAACAGAAAAAGAAAAAAGCACACGCATGGGCGCCTGCATTTTCGGCTTCCGCTTACATTACGGACGATGATCGTGTTTTTGCGAGTTACACTGAAACAGTGCGTATGCCAAGCGTGTTTGAAGATACTGTCGGATTTTCGGGATCTCGTGGTTATGCAGCACTGACCGAAGATTTTGTTCCTGAACGTGGTAAAACGATAGAGATAGGCTATGTGCGTAACATGCAAAGCTTATTAGGCGCACAACGCTTTGCGGATGTGCGTATCAATTATTATCACACAGTGATTGAAAATGCATTTGAGCGAGACAACAGCTTACGATTTACTCAAGTTGATGAACACAATACCGCCGGTATTGAGGTACAAGCACGCTATGACAATGGTAATGTATTTGGTGATATCGGTGTTGACTATCGCCTAAAAAATGAAGTCTGTGACAGCGCTTCTGTTGCATTATTAGATCCTACCAATAAATACAATATCTCAAGATGTATAGACGCAGGATTTCCTGGGGGCTTCTTACGTACACAGTTACAACCGAAATACAGTATTAACAGTAATATAGGGATGCGTTTCTTAGATGAGCAGCTCGAAGTTGGTAGCCGCATGCGTTATCACAGTAAAGCGGAAAATAATGATGAAAAGGAGATGATGGGCAAATACCCAGCTAATTTTGCACCGCTTAACAATAGCCCAATGCGTTGGAACCCTGTTTTTGTTGCTGATGCGTATGTTAGTTATGACATTAATAAAGATATGGGAGTGGAATTATTGGTAACCAATCTTTTAGATGAATACTATGTCGACCCATTGACAAGAACTATGATGCCAGCTCCTGGACGAACTTTCAGACTTAGCTTTAGTAGCCATTTCTAAATGGAGGAGCCTTTCTTTTCACCTAAAAGAAAGGCTTATAGCAATATGATAAAAAGTCGAAACTTCGTTACTGGATGTGTTTCAATCGTGCTACACCTCGGTGTGGCATGGTTTCTTTTTCATGTCACAGAGGAGCCAATATCCGCACGAAATCAAGCGAATATAGCATCACCAGTTGTATCGATAGCACTGACTGAAGCTGCTCAAGAAGTAGTACCAGAAGAGCAGAAGCTATTACCTGAACCAGCACAAACACAAATTGAATCGCCAGTAGTTGTAGAAAAAGCTGCCATTGTGATCCCTAAAAATCAGAAGAAAGTTGATAAAAAAAGAGCTAAACCAACTGAAAGTAAAGAGATAGTGGTTGCGAAAAAAGAGAAATTATCACCAAAAGAAACAGATAAGCCCACTAAAAACGAAAATACGGAGTCAGTACTGGCTAAAGTAGGTGATAAAGTCAATTCTCAATCAGGGGGGGTGGTCAGTGCAACAAGCAAAGTCGCTTCAGGGGAAGCGAATAATCAGCTGATGAATGAATATCGCGAGAAATTACGCCGAGAAGTGGAAAGTAATAAAACTTATCCAAGACGTGCAAAAAAAATGAAGAACCGCGGGATGGCGAAAGTTCAGTTTCAATTATCCGGTTCGGGGGATATCTCTTCAGCTCGCCTTGTTGCAAGTTCTGGTAATGAATTATTAGATAATGCAGCGTTGATAGCGGTAGAAAAAAGTCGTTCGGTGGGGGCTCCACCAATAGGTTTTGCTCGGTCAATTACTTTAAATATAGAATTTAATTAATGAGGTGAAGCTGATTCTTTTGATGGGCATTGTTGAACAGAGCTTACAACGTTTGCCCATCAGGATTTTCTTCAATAATCACATCGAGATCTTTCACTTCGCCATCGCGTAAAACTTTTACTGTAATTTTACTGCCAGGGCGAATTTCAGCGACTAAATCCATTGTTTCAGCGGCGGAAACAGCAGGTTTTCCATCAACAGATAAAATAATATCCCCTTGTACAATACCCGATTTAGCAGCTGGGCCATTTGGGGCAACTTGGAAAACACGTAGCCCTTGTATTTGATTGATATTATTGTTGTTTGACCTAATTTGCGGTAGTTCACGTGCAGTAATACCAATATAACCACGGATCACGCGGCCATCACGGATCAGCTTATCCATAATTTTTGTGGCAAGCGCGGTTGGGATAGCAAAACTGAGGCCTTCAGAGGTAATGCCTTGCCCCGCGGTAAAGGACAGAGTGTTAATTCCCACTAACTCGCCTTCGGTATTAATCAGTGCTCCACCTGAGTTACCTGAGTTAATCGAAGCATCTGTTTGTAAGAAATTTTGCCGACGAGTAGAGCTTAAGCCAACACGACCAGTCGCACTGATAATACCTTGAGTCACAGTTTGCCCAATGTTGTATGGATTTCCGATAGCAAGAACGACATCACCTACATGAGTAATACGTTGAGTATTAATTGGAATGACAGGGAGGTTATCGGCATCAATTTTTAATACCGCAAGATCGGTGAGCGTATCAGAGCCTACCAGTAATGCATCAAAAATTGCGCCATCTTGCAGTGCAACTAAAATTTGGTCTGGGTTATCAACAACATGCTTGTTAGTAATGATATAGCCATTCGGGCTCATAATGACACCAGAGCCTAACGATTTAAGTTCACGACCAGACTGGGAGAAACTACCTTTGGAGCTACTGTAGACATAAACCACGGCAGGGGCTGCACGGCGTACAGCTTTGTTATAACTAACAGGCTCACTATCCGTTTTGCCATACAGTAAATCAGCTAAACCTTGCGGACGCAATGAAGGCACCGCAATGATGATAATCAATGCAGCTAATAGGCCTAGCATGACAGAAATAGTAAGCTTCTTAACCATAAAATATTGGAGATTCAGTTATTTCTTAAACATATACTGAGCATAACATAAAAAAACAGGCGCAGTAGAGTGATACTGTGCCTGTTTTATTGACTTTAAGACCGATTTTTATCAATTAATTACGCATTAATAAATATAAGGTTTCGCCGTCACGTAATACTTTCATTGCTAACACGGGTGGTTTGCCATCGATAATTTTACGGAATTGATCAATAGTTTCAACTCGTTGGTCATTGACACCAAAGATTAAGTCTCCTTTGACTAAACCAATTGCAGCGGCTGGAGACTTAGGTGCGACGCTATCGACTTGAACACCACGTGTATTGCTAATGGTTGCATTAGAAATAGTTGCACCCAATAATGATTCAGTTAATTTTTCAGCTCTTGTTGCTGAACCTTCATCATTTTCAAGGACAACTTTCACGTCCATCGGTTTACCCGAGCGGATCAGGCCGATAGTAATTTCTTTACCGATTTGACTGGTGCCGATTTTGGCTCTTAATTCTGCAAAGCTATTGATGCGTTTGCCATCGACAGAAACTAATACGTCCCCAGACTTAATCCCCGCTTTCGCAGCAGAGGACTTCGGTAGAACTTCATTGACGAATGCACCACGTTGAGCATCAGTATTAAAGGCTTTTGCGATATCAGAGTTCATCTCAGTCCCTTTAATACCGAGGATACCGCGCTTAACCTCACCGTGTTTAATCAGCTGCTCACTGAGATTTTTTGCCATATTACTTGGAATAGCAAAACCGATGCCGATATTACCACCACCTGGTGCTAAAATAGCGGTATTGATACCAATCAGCTCACCATTTAAGTTGACTAAAGCACCACCAGAGTTACCCCGGTTGATAGAGGCATCGGTTTGAATAAAGTTCTCTAAGCCTTCAAGATTCAAGCCACTACGGCCTAATGCTGAGATAATACCTGACGTTGCCGTTTGCCCCAACCCAAATGGGTTACCAACCGCGACAGCAAAATCACCAACACGTAACTTATCAGAGTCTGCGATATTAACCGCAGTTAAGTTTTTGATATCTTTATCGTTAGAGATTTTAAGCAATGCGATATCTGTTTGTGGATCTTTACCAATCAGCTTTACAGCGATTTCACGGCCGTCATTGAGTTGAATTTGAATTTTATCTGCACCATCAATGACATGGTTGTTAGTTAAAATATAGCCTTGTTGTGCATCGATAATCACGCCCGAACCGAGCCCTTCAAAAGGACGCACGCTTTGTTGTTGTGAAGGGGTATTTGGGCCAAAGAAGAATTTTAATTCTTCTGGAATTTGTTGATTTTGTACACGGGTTCCTGACACGTGAATATTCACAACCGCAGGCAGAACTTTTTCAAGCATAGGTGCAAGGCTTGGCATGTTTTGGCTTTGCGCTGTTGCTGGTAATGTTGCAGGTAGCGCAGCGCTACTTATCGTTGGGATAGTGGCCAGTGATAAGCCTAAACTCATTGCTACAGCGGTAAGAAAAAAGTTTTTTCTTTTCATAATTCAGTTAATTCTCTCAAGAATAAAGGTTCAATTCATTGTGGAGCCTTTTATATAGGCAAGCACAATGCGTTTCTATTTGGTTGGTATAAGATTCAATTTTACTGATGACTATGACCACAGATTATGCGCAAAAGTTCCACTTACGAATAGCAATTAACCACTCTTTTACATCTATTTACATGTAACTTAAGTAATACTTTAACTTCTATACGGTAGTTAAATAAATCGTCTAATTGAATTTAGATGGAAATATTGTTCAGGATTATTAAATGAATGTTTTACAGCAGATGATGCGAATTGAATGGGGAATTTGAGTTAATGCAACAAGAAATCACCAGCAAGTGAGACTTACTGGTGATATACAATTAGAAACTATTTTTCTTTCTCTTCGATAGGTCGAAATAAGCCTGATGCGCTATCTGAATAATCTCTTGGTGGCATTTTTACTGGCGCTTGATCGTTATCGGCTTCAGATTCCGTTAAACGATAGTTAAACGGGTTATCTTGTGCTGGCATATCTGGCATTAATTCAGATGAACTTTGTGCCATATGTTGGTAAAGCTGACGGTAATCACGCGCCATTTTATCCAATAATTCTGCGCTACGAGCAAAGTGGCTGACTAATTCTTTACGGTACTCTTCCAGTTCAGTACTTTTTTTGTCTAGCTCAGCTTGCGCTGTTTTTTGTTGGCGAAGTTTTGGATTACCATAGCGGACAACTAATGCACCGATGATAAAACCAACAATCAATCCGATTAATGCATACTCCCAGGTCATGCTGACTCCTTCATTACTTCAATGTTCGCAGAAATTAAGCGTCGTTACCGTTACTATACCTTAAATAATTCAAGTTGCATGTAGACGTCAAGTAAAGCACCTCAACATATTGTAATTTGGCCGTTAAGTGATGAGAAAACCGGCAGCGCTTGAATCGAGTAAATGTAAAACAATTAACCGCTTTTTAAGAGTGGAATCTTAAGGTGAATTTCCTTACTCTATGGTGATTCGTTAACCGAAAGTTAAATGATAACTGAATCTGGTTATAATAAAGGCAGTGTATATCAAATAACGGTAAAAAAACCGAAAATTTTTTAAGGATTATTCAGTTAATGTCACCGATGACCCCTACAATGCGTTATCAACAAGCGCTAGCGGATGGCAATTATCAGCCAGATGACGTGCAAAAGCTTGCCGTAGAACGTTTAGATAAAATTTATCAGCAACTGACTCAAGCTGTTTTAGCTGTGCCAAATGGAAAGAATAACGGTTTTTTTAGCCGATTATTAGGGAAAAACACGGCCAATAAATCAATAGAACCTGTTCAAGGCTTATATATGTGGGGTGGGGTAGGTCGCGGTAAAACATGGCTTATGGACATGTTTTATGAAAGCTTACCTGGTGATCGTAAACTTCGGTTGCATTTCCATCGTTTTATGAAGAAAGTGCAAGAAGATTTGATGGCTTTACAAGGGCAAGAGAACCCGCTAGATATCATTGCGGATGAATTTAAAAAGCAAACCGATGTGCTGTGTTTTGATGAGTTTTTTGTCTCTGATATTACTGACGCGATGATACTGGGAACGCTGCTAGAAGGTTTGTTTGCCCGCGGGATCACGCTAGTTGCCACGTCAAATATCATTCCTGACAATTTATATCGCAATGGCTTACAGAGGGCGCGGTTTTTACCTGCTATCGAACAAATCAAAAAATATTGTGATGTAATGAATGTTGATGCAGGGATTGACTACCGCTTACGGACTTTGACGCAAGCCCACCTCTTTTTGTCTCCGATAAATGCGCAAAATCGTCAGCACTTGGATGAGGTTTTTGTCAAATTGGCGGGTAAGGAAGGTGAGTTAAACCCAGTCTTAGAGGTCAATCACCGGAAAATGCAAGTGCTTCGCTCAGCGGAAGGTGTTTTAGCTGTAGAGTTTAAAGTACTGTGTGAAGAGCCGCGTAGTCAAAATGACTATATTTACTTATCAAACTGTTACCACACGGTTTTACTGTACGATGTCCCTTCGATGGGGTCGAGAGATGAAAACCCTGCACGGCGTTTTCTTGCGCTGGTGGATGAGTTTTATGAGCGTAAAGTGAAATTGGTGATTAATGCAGAAGTCCCGATGGAATCATTATATCAAGGGCAACTTTTGGCCTTTGAATACCAACGCTGTTTATCTCGCTTACAAGAAATGCAAAGTGAAGAATACTTAAAAATTCCACATTTGGCTTAAGTTTTTTGCTTGCATGCGAGTTTCAGTGCAAAAATAAACTAAAACGTTTAAATTAAGTACAAATGGCGTTTGATATTCACACAAACGTAAAAAAAATGCATTTGGGGTCGATTTTTGTTTCTGACTTCTCTATAATCTTGCGACCCCACGTTACAGCGCTATTTTTTATTTCCCAAAAAATAACGCATAATGCCAGTTAGGCTGCTCGAAGGGGTAGGTTTACTGGACAAAGAGTCGTGTGAACCTCAGAAAGCTTATGAACATGAGTGTTCACCAACGTGTAACTTCAATATTGGGTAAGTTTTAATGAAAACTTTTACAGCTAAACCAGAGACCGTAAAACGCGACTGGTACGTTGTTGATGCAGATGGCAAAACTTTAGGCCGTCTTGCAACAGAAATTGCTAGCCGTCTGCGCGGTAAGCATAAAGCGGAATACACTCCGCACGTGGATACTGGTGATTACATCATCGTTCTGAATGCAGAAAAAATTGCTGTTACCGGCAAAAAACGCGAAGACAAAATCTACTATCGCCACACTGGCCATGTAGGTGGAATCAAGCAAGCAACTTTCGAAGAAATGATTGCTCGCAATCCTGAGCGTGTGCTTGAAATCGCGGTTAAAGGCATGTTGCCAAAAGGACCTCTGGGTCGTGCAATGTACCGTAAACTGAAAGTTTACGCAGGTAATGAGCACAACCACGCGGCTCAACAACCGCAAGTTCTTGACATTTAATCGGGATTATAGCAATGGCTGAAAATCAATACTACGGCACTGGTCGCCGCAAAAGCTCATCTGCTCGTGTCTTTATTAAGCCGGGTAGCGGTAACATCACAATCAATCAGCGTACGCTGGAACAGTACTTTGGTCGCGAAACTGCGCGCATGGTCGTTCGTCAGCCGTTAGAATTGGTTGAAATGTTGGAAAAACTGGATCTGTACATCACTGTTAAAGGTGGTGGTATTTCAGGTCAAGCAGGCGCAATCCGTCACGGTATTACTCGTGCACTGATGGCTTATGATGAGACTCTTCGTTCTGATCTGCGTAAAGCTGGTTTCGTTACCCGTGATGCGCGTTCTGTTGAACGTAAGAAAGTGGGTCTGCGTAAAGCTCGTCGTCGTCCACAGTTCTCCAAACGTTAATTTATTGCCCTGTGGGCATAAAATTGATGAAAAAACCCGTCTTTATGGCGGGTTTTTTATTGCCTAAAAATCAGTAAGCTGACGTTTAAAGATAATTTAAAAAAGAATTAAATATAATTAGCAGAAAAAGAAAACGAATTAGTCTAAAATTTTAAATAATCACTCTTTGGTAATAAAAATTGTTTTTTTCATCATAACATCCAGATAACAATAGAGTTTGCTCTAAGGTTTATTGTTTTTTAATTTGAATTAGTTCAGTTTTTTATTGTGATTTTTGTGTGATTATTCTTTTACAATGAAATAAATCTATGATTTTTCCTATCACGCCCCCCTAAGCTGTACAAAATCTGTTAGAATATGCCCCTGTTTTTTTATTTCATCATTTCTCGCCTTTCTGTGCGGGAGGGTTGTGTTGACTTTCAGTATGGATAAATGAAAGTAGGACACAGGGGATTTTAAAATGGGTAACGGGTAATTAAAAATTAATTACATTTCGTCCATTTTTGTAATTTGGAGGTTTTAATGGCTGTCGCTCCTAACAAACGTTCGGTAATGACATTGTTCTCAGGCCCAACTGACATTTTTAGCCATCAGGTACGTATCGTCTTGGCAGAAAAAGGGGTTAGCGTCGAAATTGAACATGTTGAACCTGGTCATCCGCCTCAAGATCTCATTGATCTCAACCCGTACCAAAGCGTTCCGACACTTGTTGATCGTGAGCTGACTTTATATGATCCGCTGATTATCATGGAATACCTTGATGAGCGTTTTCCTCATCCTCCATTAATGCCTGTTTACCCAGTCGCGCGTGGAACTAGCCGTCAATTAATGCATCGCATTGAAAAAGACTGGTATTCTCTGATGCACAAAGTAGAAAAAGGCAGTGCTCAGGAAGCGGATAGCGCCCGTCGTCAACTAACGGAAGAGTTAATTGCTGTTTCGCCTGTTTTTGCTGAAATGCCATTTTTTATGAGTGATGAATTTAGCTTGGTAGATTGCTATTTAGCGCCGCTGTTATGGCGTTTACCTGTACTGGGTATTGAATTGAAACCTGCTAATAGCAAACATTTACAGATGTACATGCAACGTGTATTTGAGCGTGATGCATTCTTAGCATCTTTGACGGAATTAGAACGCGAAATGCGTCTGTCAGCAAGAGGCTAAAAGTATGATGGAAATGACAGCAATGTCACCACGTCGCCCTTATCTGTTACGTGCCCACTATGAGTGGCTACTCGATAACGATATGACCCCGCATTTGGTGGTTGATGTCACTGTTCCTACTGTTAACGTTCCAATGGAATTCGCTCGGGATGGGCAAATTGTATTGAATGTTGCGCCACGTGCTGTGGGTAACTTTGAAATTACCAATGACGAAGTGCGTTTTAATGCACGTTTTGGTGGAGTTCCTCGTCAAGTGTATGTCCCAATGGCCGCAATTATGGCTGTGTATGCGCGTGAGAATGGTGCAGGGATGATGTTTGAACCTGAAGCAGCCTATGATGCACAAATATCTTCTGATTTTGAAGACGTAGATGATTCGCAAGAAGAAGGGATTGCATTAGTTCAAGATAGCTCATTAGTTGAGCATAGCGCTGAAGAACCTTCGGATGATGAGCCACCAAGGCCACCAAAAGGCAGACCTGCATTAAGAGTGGTTAAGTAGTAAATTCACTTCATATTGATAGAAAAACAGAGGGATTGTCCTCTGTTTTTTTATGTTTTTCTATACTCCTAAAAAAAGTAAAATACCCTCGGCGGCACTGCGTCCATCGGCAATTGCATTGACAACAAGGTCTGAACCTCGAACAGCATCCCCCCCAGCAAATATTTTTTCATGGGAAGTTTGAAAAGGAAACGGGCTATTGCGACTTGCACAAATATGCCCCTGCGAGTCAAGTTGTACAAAACTATCTTCAGACCAAGGTTGCTTGTGTGGGCGAAAACCGAAAGCAACAATGACAGCATCAGCTTCAATTGTAAAATCTGAATTTTTGATAGGTTCTACGGAGGTTCGTCCTTCTTTGAGTTCACCATTCTGGGTGCGGATGACAGAAATCCCGCGGACTTTTTGAGTCTCATTCAAAAGAATCTCAGTGGCTTGTAAATGAAAATAAAATTCAGCCCCTTCTTCAATTGCATAATTTATCTCTTTTAGTGAAGCGGGCATACTTTGTTTGTCACGCCGATATATACAGGACACCTGCGAAGCACCTTGGCGAATCGCTGTTCGCACACAGTCAATTGCGGTATCTCCTCCGCCGAGTACAACCACATTTTTTCCCTGTAAATCGATATAAGGTTCAAGAGGTAAAGGTGGGAGTTGCATCAAATGGCGTGTGTTAGCAATTAAATAAGGTAGGGCATCATAACAGCCCTGAGCGGCATTCCTGAGCAGTTCACCTTTAATTGCACTGTATGTGCCTATTCCGAGGAAAATCGCGTCATAATTCGTCTCAAGCGTATTGAGGTGTATATCCTTACCGATATCGATGTTAAGTTGAAATTGAATTCCCATTTTAGTGAAAATATCGCGTCGTTGTATCATGACCTGTTTTTCTAATTTAAATGCGGGTATCCCAAAAGTTAATAAACCACCAATTTCGGGATGTCTATCAAATACAGTCACTTGTACACCATTACGCGCTAAAACATCTGCACATGCAAGGCCAGCAGGGCCCGCACCAACAATAGCAACACGGAAATTCACAGGCGTGACATGGGAAAGATCAGGCCGCCAACCTAGAGAGAATGCGGTGTCATTGATATAACGTTCTATGTGTCCAATGGTGACAGCGCCAAAGGTATCGTTCAATACACAGGCCATTTCACACAGTTTATCCTGTGGACAAATGCGGCCACAGACTTCAGGTAAGCTATTGGTATGATGAGATAATTCAGCTGCTTCAATAATACGACCCTCCTCTGCTAATTTTAGCCATTTGGGGATGGTATTATGCAAAGGACACTTCCATTCACAGAACGGACTACCGCAGGAGAGACAACGGCTTGCCTGTTGCTGCGTATTGTTGACATCATCAGGCTCATAAATTTCGACGAAATCTATTTTTCGAATATTGACTGCTTTTTTTGGCGGTTCATTTCGTGGGAGACCGATAATTTTGGCGTTCATGGTATTCCTTACTGAACTTAGTCTGAATTTACATCATACAGTGCGCTTTGAAACCTAAAGCTTAGCACGACAAAAGTCAGTATAAGTCGCATGATTGATCTATTTTTCAAACGATTATGATGAAAAGTAACCCGAGATACATTTTTACCCGAGCTAAAACAAAGAAATTACCTGATTGTTATTTATCATTAATGATAAAAAATGGCTATTGAATGAGCAGGATCGACATTTTGTATTAATAAACATCCGAATCTGCCCTGTTTGATATATGATTCAAAGAGAATTTTACTAAGGGGTGGTTATGAAAGTACTTCGCGGCCTTGCGCAATACTATGTCGATTTGATGATGAAACTTGGATTGGTGCGATTTTCACTATTACTCGCATCCGCACTTGTTGTACTCGCCATGATAATGCAAATGGCAGTCGCTATCTTCTTGCGTGGGCATGTAGATAGTTTAGATATGGTCGGGTCTATTTTCTTTGGGCTTATCATCACTCCGCTTGCGGTCTACTTTCTGTCTGTTGTGGTGGAACAACTGGAAGAATCACGTCAACGATTATCGCGTATGGTGGATAAGCTTGAGGTAATGCGCAAGCGTGACGCTGAATTAAACACGCAATTACAAGGAAATATAGAGCAGCTCAACCTCGAAATACTTGAGCGTGAAAAAGCGGAGCGTGCACATTTAGAATTACTTGAACAACTTAAGCAAGAAATGAAATACCGTGAGCAAACTCAAGTTGAACTTGAGCAGCAATCGGTATTGTTACGCTCATTCCTTGATGCCTCTCCTGACTTAGTTTATTACCGTAATGAAAATAACGAATTTTCGGGTTGTAATAGGGCTATGGAACTCCTGACTGGGAAAAGTGAAAAACACTTAGTTGGGCTCACTCCGCTAGATATTTATGATGTGGAAATTGCTTCTAAAGTGATGGAAACCGATGAAAAAGTTTTTCGCCATAATGTTTCTCTAACCTATGAACAATGGTTGGTTTATCCAGATGGTAGAAAAGCCTGTTTTGAGCTACGAAAAGTGCCATTTTATGACCGTGTTGGCAAACGCCATGGTCTCATGGGTTTTGGTCGCGATATAACAGAGCGTAAACGTTACCAAGAGGCATTAGAGAGCGCGAGTAGGGAGAAGACCACATTTATTTCAACAATCAGCCACGAGCTTCGTACCCCCCTTAACGGCATTGTTGGCTTGAGCCGAATATTGTTAGACACTGAGTTAACTTCGGAACAATCTAGCTATTTGAAAACGATTCATGTCAGTGCAGTGACATTAGGAAATATTTTCAACGATGTCATTGAGATGGATAAGATCGAGCGCCGTAAGGTTCAGTTGGATAACCAGCCAATCACATTATCTGAGTTTGTGAATGATCTCGAAAATTTAAGCGGCTTATTAGTTCAGCCAAAAGGGCTTAAATTTGTTATGGATGTCGCCCCTGCATTGCCGAAAAAAGTATTAACTGACGGGACGCGATTGCGCCAAATATTATGGAACTTAATTGGTAATGCAGTCAAATTTACACAAAAAGGGGAAGTCAAACTCAGTATCTGGCAAGAGTCTGAAAATAAATTGTTTTTTAGGGTACAAGACAGCGGAATTGGTATCCCAAAAGATGAGCTAGATAAAATTTTTGCAATGTACTATCAAGTAACAGATTCTGCGGGTGGTAAGCCTGCAACGGGAACGGGGATTGGACTTTCTGTATCTCGCCGGCTAGCACAAAATATGGGGGGAGATATCCAAGTTGAAAGTCAAATAGGTGAAGGTTCTACATTTACGTTATCTATTTCTGCGCCTGTTGTTGACGATGAAATTGTGGAATTTGAAGAAAATGATGATGATTACCCATTACCTGCTTTGCATATTTTATTAGTGGAAGATATTGAACTAAACGTTGTTGTGGCGTGCTCTGTATTAGAAAATTTAGGGAATACAGTTGATGTCGCGATGACGGGCAAAGATGCGTTATCCATGTTCGCACCTGGTGAGTACGATTTAGTCTTATTAGATATTCAGTTACCAGATATGACAGGGTTGGATATTTCAAGGCAACTGAAACAGCAATATAACAAGGAGGATTTACCTCCACTCATTGCACTGACCGCAAATGTGCTTAAAGATAAAAAAGAGTACTTTGATGCAGGTATGGATGGCGTTTTAAGCAAACCATTATCTGTTCCAGCACTAACTCAAGTTATTGAGCAGTTTTGGGGCGAGCAAGCCGCTCACTCTGAAGAAGAGGTCCAAAGTGATATCCCTGAATCAACGGTTGATGAGTCAAGGTTAGATTGTGAAATGTTGGAGCAATATATTGAATTAGTTGGCCCTAAATTAATTTATGATGGGCTAGACGTATTTGAAAAAATGCTTCCAGGCTACTTAGCAATTCTCGACTCTAATATGGTTGCAAAAGATCAAAAGGGTATCGTGGAAGAGGCTCATAAGATTAAAGGTGCAGCGGGTTCTGTGGGCTTAAGGAATTTACAGAAAATAGCTCAGCAAATCCAATCTCCTGATTTACCAGCTTGGTGGGATAATGTACAAGAATGGGTTGATGAATTAAAACAGGATTGGAAAGACGATATAGAAACTTTAAGAAACTGGGTTGATGCGCGTACAAAAAAATAACCCCAACCGAAGTTGGGGTGCGCGAATACTGCGCCAACACCAGGGAAATCGTTGATTTGCATGTATTTTTCATTCTAGGCAAATCATTAAATTAGGTTAATCGCGGTAAGCAATAACATCAAGATACCAAAATTTAGCGAATCTGTTACAAGATTCATTAAAATCTGTGATGAAGATTGATGTTTGCCTGCCTTATCGCTTGAGAGATAATTTACTACAAATGGAGCAAGATATGAAATCAATTGCGGTTATTTTAAGTGGCTGTGGTGTATTTGATGGAAGTGAGGTTCATGAGTCAGTATTAACAATGTTAGCATTGAGTCAAAACAATGCTGAAGTTCATTTTTTTGCACCTGATGAGTTGCAACCAACTGTTATAAATCATATAAATGGAAAAGAAAATACAGAAAAACGTAATCAATTAGAGGAATCAGCCCGTATTACACGTGGTAAAATATCCCCTTTATCCTCTGCAGATGCCTCTAAGCTGGATGCGCTCATTATTCCTGGTGGTTTTGGTGCGGCAAAAAATTTATGTGATTTTGCAGTTAAAGGAAGTGACTGTGAGATTAATAAAGAACTGTTAAGTTTAGTTCGTCAAATGCACCAACAAAAAAAGCCTCTAGGGCTGATGTGTATTGCGCCTGTTATGCTTCCGAAAATGTTAAATACATCAGTGAAATTAACTATTGGCGATGATGGCGAAACGATTGCTCAAATAGAAAATATGGGAGGAGAACACATCAAATGTTCAGTTGATGACATTGTTGTCGATGAAGTTAACCGAGTTATAACAACCCCTGCTTATATGCTGGCACAATCAATTTCTGAAGCAAATACAGGGATTAATAAACTCGTTAAGAAAGTATTGGAAATGGCGTGATTATTTGAATGCTAACTATTGTTTCTCGATTATGGCGCGGGTTAAAGAAGATCACAATTTCATTACTTCTGGTGTGGTTTTGTACTGTCATTGTCTTTAAATATGTCCCCGTGCCATTCTCAGCGGTTATGGTTGAGCGTCAAATTAGCGCATGGATAAACTTAAATTTTTCTTATGTATCGAGTTCTACTTGGGTCAGTGAAAAACAGATCTCTCCGTATATTTATTTAGCGGTTATCGCATCTGAAGATCAAAATTTTCCACATCATTGGGGTTTTGATCTTGATGCAATTGAACGTGCTTATAAACATAATGTGAACAATAAACAATCAATTAGAGGTGCCTCAACAATCTCCCAGCAGACCGTTAAAAACTTATGGTTATGGGGTGGTAGAAGCTGGGTCAGAAAAGGCTTGGAAACAGTGATGACGCCAATAATGGAGCTTATGTGGTCTAAACAGAGAATACTGACCATTTACCTTAATATTGCTGAGTTTGGTGATGGGGTTTTTGGTATTGAAGAGGCCTCAAATAAATTCTTTAATAAGCCTGCTAGTCAGCTCTCTATGAGTGAGGCTGCACTTTTAGCAGCCGTTCTTCCTAATCCACACCGATATAGTGCAAAATCACCATCTTCTTATGTGTTAAGACGGCAGGCGTGGATACTGAACCAAATGCACCTTTTAGGCGGTAAGAATTTTCTGAAAGTAAATGATGTTTTGCCTGAATAAGAAAAAAGCCATAGTTTTTCACTAATGGCTCTTATTCTTATTCGGATATATTATTGTTTATGATTAATTGAGATAAGTGAAAGCCGTCGTCACTCGACGAACACCATCAGTTTCACTGGCGATTTTAGCAGCAGCATCACCCTCTTGCCTTGTTAATACGCCAAGTAAAAAAACCTCACCATTTTCAGTAATCACTTTCACACTACCCGATTTAACACTATCACTCGCTAAGATTTTTGATTTAACTTTAGTGGTTAACCAAGTATCTTTGGAAGCAGTACCTAAATCGACAGGTTCACCGCTACGCACTTCATTATAAACGGATACGGTGCCATCAACATTCGAGGCGATTTGTTTGGCGCGTTCAGCCCATGACATATCAGGACTTTGCCCAGTTAATAGCACATTACCTTTATATGCAGTGGCAATAATTCGTGCCTTACCCGTAATTTCTTTATCTTTATTGAGCTGTCCGCTCACTCGAGCTTCTAATGTGCCATCATCAACTTGCTGGCCAACGGTCCGTGGGTCAGAAGCACTTTTCGTGGCAACAGCGGCAGAGCCAACAACTGCAGCACCAATACAGCCTTGTAAAAGAATCGTACTGATTACTATGGCAAAAATGGGTATTAATCGCATTTTGTCTCCTTAATCATCCTGATGAGGGAAAAGAGTATTATCTATAAGATCACATAGACAATTTACAGTAAGAAGATGAACTTCTTGAATTCGAACACTGCGCTGAGAAGGAATACGAATTTCAACATCTTGTGGGCCAAGTAGGCCAGCAAGCTCTCCTCCATCGTAGCCAGTAAGAGCGACAATGGTCATATCCCGTGTAACAGCGGCTTCAACAGCTTTAATAATATCGCTACTATTACCATGAGTGGAAATAGCCATTAAAACATCACCATGTTGGCCTAATGCTCTCACTTGTTTCGCGTAAATTTCAGTAGGTTGCTTGCTACCTGAAATTGCAGTAAGTACCGCATTATCGGTATTCAATGCAAGAGCAGGGAGACTCGGGCGCTCAGTTTCAAATCGGTGGATCATACTCGCAGCAAAACGTTGTGCAGTCGCAGCAGATGCGCCATTGCCACAACATAAAATTTTGTTGCCATTAAGCAAAGACTGAACCATCATCATAGCGGCTCTAGAAATCGCATCAGGCAGCGCCTCAGCGGCTGCAATTTGAGTTTGAATACTTTCGGTAAAACAAACTTTTATTCTATCTAGCACTGGTTTTTTCCTGTAAAAATTTACCCGTCATTCTTCGCGCTGTCGCTGTGTTGGCTGCAATCGCTAACCCTAATCACATACTTTTGTATGCTCATAGGGATTAGCTCACTTGCCGCCTTGCGACAACACGAATTATTTAGGGTAAACCCGTCATGTTCACGCTGTCGCAGTGTTGGCTGCAATCGCTAACCCTAATCACATACTTTTGTATGCTCATAGGGATTAGCTCACTTGTCGCCTTGCGACAACACGAATTATTTAGGGTAAACCCGTCATGTTCGCGCTGTCGCTGTGTTGGCTGCAATCGCTAACCCTAATCACATACTTTTGTATGCTCATAGGGATTAGCTCACTTGCCGCCTTGCGACAACACGAATTATTTAGGGTAAACCCGTCATGTTCACGCTGTCGCTGTGTTGGCTGCAATCGCTAACCCTAATCACATACTTTTGTATGCTCATAGGGATTAGCTCACTTGTCGCCTTGCGACAACACGAATTATTTAGGGTAAACCCGTCATGTTCACGCTGTCGCTGTGTTGGCTGCAATCGCTAACCCTAATCACATACTTTTGTATGCTCATAGGGATTAGCTCACTTGCCGCCTTGCGACAACACGAATTATTTAGGGTAAACCCGTCATGTTCGCGCTGTCGCTGTGTTGGCTGCAATCGCTAAAGAATATAATAGCTTACTGACGAATATTAGCCTTCATCATTAAAGGCATTTTGTATCCATTCGAATTGATTGCCTGTAATAGCACAAATATCAAATCGACAGGCACTGGTTTCGAAACTCTCTTGTCGCTGTGCAAGCCAAATTTTGGCTGCGGCTAATAACTTTCTACGTTTATGCCAGTTTACTGATAAAAGCGCATCACCGTAATCACAATTTTTGCGAAATCGAACCTCAACAAACACCCAACCTGTTTTATCACGCATAATGAGGTCAATTTCCCCACCTCGATTTCTGGCATTGCGTTCAATAAAGGTTAGCCCCTGTTTTTTCAGAAATGCGAGAGCTCGATTTTCGTAATATCGACCTGTTAACCATCTTAAGGGTTTTTGAATTGCTTTCATGACGTCCTTGTCTGAAAAAGCCATCATCCTGATGGCTGAGGTTGTTGACAAAGCAGGATAAAAGCGTGGTTTTTCCTGCTTTGTGTTATCAGCTGAAAATCAATAAATTGATTTTCCTAATTTATTTTTAAAACCTATCCAACCTGCAGTCAAACCTAATCGGTTTGTCAGCAGTCTGAGCCATCATCCTGATGGCTTATCTTTAATCTTACTGAGCAGGGACAACTTGCCCTTGTTTAAACTGTAACCATGGCAGTTCTCGGAACACCACGCAGTTAGCTTGTGTACTTAAGGTTCCTGATGCACCATTGATTTTCACTTGACCTGCTTGTTGCAGTTTGTCATAGCTATTTGCTAATGACCATGCATCAATACCCATTGCATACAGGCGGAATAACGAATAGTCATTATTCAGTTTTTGTTGTGCCTGTTTGCGTAGGTTATTATTTGCTCCCGCAAGCAGTGGGATTTCGCTAAATTTTACGCCATCCATTTCAAAACGGTAGTCTGCACCGGAACCTGCTTGGTTGCTACGAGAACTAGTATAAAGTGCAGGGCGAGAGCGAGAACTGATCGCCATTTCAATCATCGGTTTAATTAGTGTGAGCTCATCACGAGTTGCAACGATATAAACAGAGTCAATTGCACCACTTGCATCGCCTAGCTGGTTACCAGTGTTAACTGGCGTTCCCGTCATTCGAATTCCTGCACCACGGTTAATGGATTCTTTTAAAGAAGGCACTGAACCGAAGGTTTGCATTAATACCGTACCGCCACCTTTTGACTGCCACCCTTGTGCGAAGGCTTTGGCGATTCTATCTCCAAATGCATTAGCAGGTACTAAAACCAATGGCATTTGTTTGCCTTGTGCTTGCATATATGCAGCAGCATTTTGCGCTTCATCCTCAGGAGAAAGCGAAAAGTAGCAAAGATTTGGACGTGGCTGTAATTGGTTAGCATCCAACTCATTCAAGGCTAATACGCTAACGGGTGCACCCATTTGTGCGATAGTTTGAACATCATTTTTCAATAGCGGGCCAACAACGAGGTTGAAACCTTCGTTTTTCGCTTGTTCCAGTAATTGGGGCATTTGCTTGCCTGTGGTATCAAACACTTTGATTGTTTGTGTATTCACAGGTGTGGCATCAATTTGTAGGCTGGAGGAGACGATGTCTGTATCTGTGGGGACGCCGCCTGCGGTATTCGCAACTTCTGCATAAATTTGGTCTAGCACATCGTTGCCGCTACTCGGCTGTGGGGCTGTTCTTGCTGGTGTTGCTGCACCTTGAGGAATGCCTTTTTGTGCATCCATAAATCCTTGCATGATGGCCTGACCAAATACTTTGCCTTGTCCGCTCATTGGGAGAAATAATGCAATTTTGGGGCTATTACCAACACGCGGTAACATAGCTTGAATTAGCTGAGTTGGGGCTAGTGCAGCACCAGGGTTGTTGGAGTAGCGCATTTTCCAGTCATTAAAACCCGCACGGAGGGCATCAGGGTCATCTTGGTTATTTTGATAAATATCGAGCAGATCAACCCAGCCTTGGAGAATATTTTCCTCTGCGCCAATTCCGTGAATCTGTTCTGGCGTCAATTGTGTTAACATCTTCCAGAATCCATCGATGTTAGCTTGGCGATCGGCAGCTGTCTTTAATAATGGTTCTTGGCTAATGTAGGCACGAAGTGCTTCCAGAGAGGGTTTGCCTTGAGCCGCATCAATGATAGCTTGGTAGCCGCTGGCATCGGACGTACTTTGCTCAGGTGTTTTTTGGGTGGAAGGAAAATAATCTGAGACAATTTGGCACCCAGAGAGTGCAAATGTGGACAGCATTGCTGTGCAGATTAACCCTTTTTTCAAATGCAAAAAAATTGAAGGACGCATACTGTATCCAATGGTGTATTTTTCAATTGCTTAATTTTAAACCGGCTATTCGGATGAAACAATGAACCAACCTAATCAAGCTGTGGTTATGGCATCCACGCTGTATATCGTCCCAACACCGATTGGGAATATGGGCGACATCACGCAACGCGCGCTGGATGTTCTTAAACATGTTGACCTTATTGCGGCAGAGGACACTCGGCATTCAGGCATTTTATTACAAAATTTTGCGATAAATGCACGACTGTTTGCTCTGCATGATCATAATGAACAGCAAAAGGCAGATCAATTAATTAGCAGACTTCATCAAGGTGATAGTATCGCATTAGTCTCAGATGCAGGTACACCTTTAATTAATGATCCAGGGTATCATTTGGTCAATCGTTGCCGTGAAGCTGGTATTCGAGTCGTACCGTTACCTGGTGCTTGCGCGGCAATTACTGCATTATCAGCCGCGGGATTGCCATCAGACCGTTTTTGTTATGAAGGTTTTTTACCTGCAAAAACAAAAGGACGAAAAGATGTCTTACAATCACTTGAACAAGAGCCACGCACGCTGATTTTTTATGAATCAACCCATCGCCTACTGGACAGTTTAGCAGATATGGTGGAAGTCTGGGGGCCAGATCGCCATGTTGTTTTAGCCCGTGAAATTACCAAAACGTGGGAGTCTATCGAGGGGCGCCCGGTGGGGGAGTTACTGGCTTGGGTGAAAGAAGATGAAAATCGCCATCGTGGTGAGATGGTATTAATCGTTGAAGGCTATAAGAAGCCGGAGGATGATTCAGCGATTTCACCTGATGTTATCCGCACTCTCAATTTACTGCAAAAAGAGCTCCCCCCGAAAAAAGCAGCGGCGATTACTGCCGAAATTTACGGTTTAAAGAAAAATATGCTGTATAAATTGATGTTAGATAATCAAGATGATGAATAACTTTTAAGCAAATAGCGCTATCAATAGCTTAAGTCGTCAATTGCCAGCTCGAAAGTCTGTACAAGCCGTAGCAAAGTGCCTATAATTCGCCGCGGAGTTGGCCAGACAACCGCTGCTTTATCGTAGTCCCTTCGGGAGACGGGTAGAGGGGAGGAAAGTCCGGGCTCCATAGGGCAGGGTGCCAGATAACGTCTGGGAGGCGCAAGCCTACGACTAGTGCAACAGAGAGCAAACCGCCGATGGCCTGTTTACAGGATCAGGTAAGGGTGAAAGGGTGCGGTAAGAGCGCACCGCGCGACTGGCAACAGTTCGTGGCACGGTAAACTCCACCCGGAGCAAGACCAAATAGGGGTTCATATGGTGCGGCCCGCATTGAACTCGGGTAGGTTGCTGGAGCCAGTGCGCAAGTGCTGGCCTAGATGAATGGTTGTCCACGACAGAACCCGGCTTATCGGCCAACTCCCATTTTTTCGTCATATTTAGCGCTGTCACGGCGTTAGCTTCGTTCAGCCACACGGGTCACATACTTTTGTATGCTCCCCGTGCTGTCCTCACTTCGCTGCCTTGTTACAGCACTAACTATTTAGAAAAAATCTTAGCTTAATAGAAAAATTTGATTCGTCATATTTAGTGTTGTTACGGCGTTGGCTTCATTCGTCAACCCTAGTCACATACTTTTGTATGCTCCTAGGGATTTCCTCATTTTGCCGCCTTGGCACAACTCGAATTATTTAGAAAAAATATAATATTTTTCTTTTTCTGGTCTGCCTTTATCATTTTGTTGCATCAAACCATCAAACCATCAAACCATCAACGTCACAACCCTCTGATGCAAATCAATGTGCTCTTTGAATATGTAAATACAATAATGGTATTTTAAATGCATGTTAAAGAGATAGGCTAAATGGCAAACAAACCTCATATTCGCTACATGCGACGTCCTGGTACGGTGGGTGGTAAGCGTCCTTGGAATGACTGGCGAAATGCCTCAACGTGGCGAAAAGCCGTCCAAATTATACTGCTGGCGATAAACCTTTATATCGGTATTACTTTTTATTACTGGGTACGTTACTTCGAAACTGGAGGGGAAACGTTGTACCTACCGCGTCCGGGAGGGATTGAAGGCTGGCTGCCCATTGCGGGGTTAATGAACTTAAAATACACATTTGAAACAGGGAACTTCCCACCTATTCATGCGGCGTCGACGTTTCTTTTAGTGGCGTTTATTCTTATTAGTTTACTGTTGAAAAAATCCTTTTGTTCATGGATGTGCCCAATAGGAACGATATCGGAATACACAGGGAAATTAGGACAAAAACTGTTTCGTTATCAAATCAATCTCCCTAAATGGCTAGATATCCCCCTGCGAGGCTTAAAGTATGTGCTGTTAAGCTTTTTTCTTTATATTGCATTTTCTATGTCAGCGCAGATGATCCAATACTTTATGATGTCGCCTTATGGGATCATTATTGATGTGAAAATGTTGGATTTCTTTCGCCATATTAGCGACTTTGCATTGATTAGCGTGGTAGTTTTGGTGGTGTTGAGCTTATTTATTCGCAATGCTTGGTGCCGTTATCTCTGTCCTTATGGGGCGCTGTTGGGGCTATTTTCACTACTTTCACCCATTAAAATTCGCCGTAATGTAGAAAGCTGCATTGATTGTGGAAAATGTGCGAAAAACTGCCCATCACGCATTCCAGTGGATAAACTCATTCAGGTAAGAACGGTAGAGTGCACGGGGTGCATGACCTGTGTGGAATCTTGCCCAGTTGCGTCAACACTGGATTTTTCACTGCAAATACCCACGCAAAAACGTCAATTTCCATTATCGGGGAGTGTCATGATGGCTTTGACCTTGGCCATTTTATTTATCATGATTGGCATTGCTGCTTTCTTCGGGGTATGGGATAGCCCTGTGCCAGATAATTATTGGTTTCATATTATACCGAATGCACGAAGTATAGGTCATTGATAGAGAATGAAAAAAAGCCCCACACAAACTAGATGAGTGGGGCATTTGTTGTTTTGGTCATTTTGTCACAATGACTCTGTTTGTAACGTCTCGCTTATATTTATTTTCTGACTTCTTTTTACTGCTTTTAACGCATCAATTAACCGCTTGCTTAACCATCTGCAATAACTGACGCACATCTTCTGGGCGCGTATCACCCGTATCTTTATCAATAATTGAACTATAAATATGAGGAATGATTTTCTTCACACCTGCATCGAGGGCGATTTGCAAAATTTCGGCAAAATTGTCTAAATCAATCCCTCCAGTCGGCTCTAAAGAAAAATCAAATTTTGCACAGGCTTTGGCGATAGCTTTATATTCCTCAATATAGGTTAACCCTTTCATATTAAAGAATTTAACTGAATCTGCCCCCATGTCTTTTAGCATCATAATCGCAGTTTCGATAGGAACGATGCCATCAGGGGATTGGGAACTTAGCGGGCCTGTTGAAATTTTCACCATACCAATTGTGCCTGTTGGGGAAATCAGCGCATTTACAAACGTTTCATTTTGGCCGAGTAAAGCACGGCTGATTGGTGCTCCCGTAAACACTTGGTTGACGTGCTGTGGCTGAATTTCTTTTGAAATCAAAGAAACCATTGTGGATTGATTCGGATCACCCGCACCGAGACCCACAGATAATGCATTGTCCGTTTCTTTGGCATAAATGCGCATATCAGCGATAGCACTGTCTAAATCAGGGTAGTTTTTCGATAATACACCGACGACAACAAAGGTTTCTGCGGCGGCATAGATATCTTTGGCATTTTGGTGGCTGCCAGCCAATACATTTAAACAAACGCGGTCACGGTAAAAATTCGGTGACAATTTCATCTTAAATTCCTTCTACTAACAAACGAATATTCTTTGAAATAACATCAAGTTGTTCAGTACTGACGCTGCGAATATCCGCCTCGACTTTCCCTTCGTTGGCTTTATATTCACGGAAGTAAATCGCGGTATCGCCTTGTTTTAAGTCAGCCATAATTTGATAGGTTGTTTTACCAATCACTTTTTCATCGAAGCTGATTTCGGTACGGGCGATGTCGCGCCCTGCGGCGTCCCAGACGACTTGGGCTGAAATGCCCTTAATGGCATTTAGATCACTGATAAACTTCGCCATACGCGTGACCATTTCTGCGCCAGTTTCTTTTTGTGCAGTTAAGTATTGTTCGATGGCAAGGGTTAAGCCCAAAATGCCTTCTTTGCCGACTTTCATAGCACGGCCAATACCTTGGCTTTGGCGTTTTACCCACTCAACATACTGTTTTTTACCGACAACTAAGCCACTGGTCGGCCCTTCAATAGCTTTTGCACCGCTGTAAATGACAATATCACCACCCGCTTGGTAATACGCGGTTAACTCTTCTTCTGCGGCAGCATCAACAATCAATGGCAGCTGGTGGTCATGTGCCACTTTAGCTGCTTGCTCGACGGTTAACATACTTTTTTGCACGGTATGATGGGATTTGATATACAAAATTGCTGCCGTATTTGGGGTGATTTTTGCGGCTAATTGGGCTGCACTGCATTCGTTCGCAAAGCCCGCTTCAATCACTTTTCCGCCGCCTAAAGACACCATGGTGTCAACTGGCGCACCAAAGTTGACGTTATGGCCTTTTGGTAAAATAATTTCACGCGGAACAACTTTTTCCGATGAATGCAGGTTCAGTAATAAGTCATCATCGTCCTGCACAATCACACCCGCAACCGCTTGGGCAATACCTGCTGAGGCGCAAGACACCACGACAGCGGCTTCGACATTCAACAAATTGGCGATGTATTCACCTGTTTTATTAACTAAATCTTTAATTTCAAAGTAATTATTAAGTCCGTAAGCGACACGTTCAATAACTTCAGGCGTTGGTGTCGATACGCCTAGAATGGTCATGCGGCCAGACGCGTTGATAACGTGTTTTAACTGATATTTCTCATAAATCGATTGCATGTTCGGATTCACCTTGCGCATGAATAATATGTTTACCACCAACGATAGCGGCAATAGGCACAAAGCGGTGTGTGCCTACGCGGTGCTCGCCTTCTGCGTCAGTGAGTTCAGTTTGTTCTTCTTTCAGATCAAACAACGTAATGTCTGCATCGAAACCAGGTCTTAAATACCCTTTTGCTGGGAGTGATAAGAAATTAGCGGCTTTTTCTGTAACACAGCGTAAAATTTGCTCTGCACTAAAGCCCATGCACAGGAATTTAGTCATCACAAATGCAAGGCTGTAAACAGGGCCATTCACACGGTTGCGATGGTAAATATCGGAGCTGATAATGTCAGGGTATGTGCCGATACGCATGGCTTGTTCAGCTACTTTAAAGCTAAAACTTTCACCGCCATGGCCGACATCTAAAATCACACCACGTGCCAGAGCTCGGGCAATTGAGGGTTTAAGATAGCCATCATCACCTAAAATTTTATTGGGTTTGCCATTAAAGCAGTGTGTGATGATATCGCCACGCGTGAGCAAATCAGCCACTTCATCAATATCTGGCGGGTTATTACCGATATGCACCATCAATGGGAGACGGTGTTTTTTCTGCATCTCTTTGGCTTGAACTAGTGGTGCGATGCCATTTTCACCCACAACGCTTTTACTCATACGGGCTTTCATTCCCACCACAAAGCCTTGGTGGCGTTCGATAGCCTCTTGAAAACACACTTCGTTGATATTGTTCATATCGGATAATTCATTTTGTGCAATGATGCCAATTCGTGAAATATTCAACAAAGAAAAGACGTTGGTTTTGGATTTTTTGGTTAATTGATAAAATTTATCAATATCGTCAGCGCCCACACTCCCCGCATCAACCAGTGAGGTAACACCACCCGCAGCGCCTGCTAAATCGGGCTCATCAAAGTAGATTGGTGATTCGGCAAAACAGTGTGCATGAGAATCAATCCATCCCGCGCTGACATAGGTTTTCCCTTTTAAGTCAATCACTTTGTCAGCTTGTTGGTTACAGGCTAACTCAGGGCCTGCCGCGTCGATTTTTCCGTCTTTAACGAGAATATCGATAATTGAACCATCGATAAGCTTGGCGTGTTTTATGATTAAGGAATACATAGTCACCTTCTTTCATACTTGTCATGTCATGCTCGTCATACTTCAAACCGCAGCGTTGTTGGCTGCTCTATGCGCCTAGGAACTCACTTACTTGCCGCCTAGCTACGTTTTAAACTATTTCGAGCCTGTGTTTAATTATGTTATTCAGTAACCCGGGGCATATGCCCCGGGAGAATGCGCATTAAGCAACGATAGGGAAGAAATAACCGAATAACATCGCGCCTAAAATTGCCCCACCAGCAACGGGTTTTTGCCATACATAGAAAATTAGAGCGCCAATCAGCGAACCGATCCCGATTGGAATGGAAGCAGCCATCGCAGCTAAGATAATCAACGGGCCTAAGAATCGACCTGAAGTATTACCCGCGCCCATCATGATGTCAGCGCCAAAGGTTGAGTTAGCTTGAGCAATAGTGAATTTACGTGCAAATACAATCAGTAAGCCGATTAACACGCCAAGGAATAAGCCTGTCAGTAACGAAATCCAAAAGTTAGTGACTAAAATATCCCAGCCAGCCGCGAGGAACAGAGCGGGGACACCAAGGCCAATCCCTGTTTGTAATGCGCCACCGATATCCAAAATCCCCACCAGTGAGCCTTCGATGATTCGAGCGAATAAGAAACTCGCACCGAATGCCGCAACTGCGCCGTAAACCCCAGTGTCGAGCCCTGCACGTAACATGGCGACAAATGCCACTTCGTTAAATGCGCCGAACCCGTAAACCACGTACATATGGGTACCTGCGAAGATCCCTGCTGATAGCAGCCCAACAAAGATGGGGAATGACCACTCGGCGTACCAAAAATCGTCTTTATTAATTTCAGTTGTCATGATTATTTCCCGCTCAGCAGTCCGTGGACGTATTCAAGCCACAATGGTTTGTCTAGGTTGAAAGAGGTGATCATCTTCAGGTCAAATTCACGGAAGAAGCCACTCAGAACGAACAACAGAACGACTGTTATCATCATTGTGCGTGTGATACGGTTCCAGCCGTTATCATCAACGCCTTTACCTATCAAGATACCTAATACTAAACCTGGGATAGCGTTACCCATGATTAGCTGAGCACAACCACCAAACAGCGTTGCCCAGAAACCAGAACGACGGCCAGCGTCCATAGCTGCTAACCAGAAAATCACTGGCATCACCGTATTCACCAGCAGGTTTGCCGCAGGAACAAGAACGTTAATTGCTGTGGTTTGCAGTGCCGCAGGAACCGCAGATGCAGTGGTATTTAAGAACGCCACTACGAATGCCCCGATGATGGCACAGGCAATGGCCATTTTTTTCGGGTTATGCAAGGTTTCTGCTACGTTACGGTTTTTGGTTAGCAGTGCCGCTGCACCCCAGTTTGGAATGATACGGTGGTCAACGTCTTGGGTGAATGCACCCGCAGCAACGGACGATGCCCATGCGTTAAAGAAGAATCCTAAGCCGAAAGAGAAGTGAGATGCTGGGTCGCCTTCACATGCGTTAAGTTCGCCCAATGTACGAAATGCCCCCATCCCTTGCACGGTCGGTGCGTGGAACATACGTGCCGCGCCTGCGCCTAAACCGAAGCCGCAGAGCCCACCGATAATGAGGGACATGCCCAATATTTCTAAAAAAGATGCAGTTTCACTCATGGAATTAACTCCAGACCTGATTGCTATTATTGTTCTGTAAATGGTATTTCGTTGACAGAAAGTAAGGTGACATCCAGCGAAACGTCGAGTACAACACGGAAATGTTCACGTTTGCGTGGCAAAAAGATGAAAAGAAATTTTTCTGTCCGCGAGTGCGAGTGAGCACTAACAACCTCAACATCCTTTGGTTCTATCCGCAGGATGATGTCTGTGCTGTTTTTCAGTACGGTTTTTTGAATCGAATTTAAGGCGTCCGCAATGGCTTTTTGCTTGGTGTCGCCTTGCCCTGTCACCCGTACTGTCGTTTCGATCGATTTTTTCATTAAGCGTTGCCGTATTTTTTATTAAATGCTTTAACTAAGCGCTCGCCTAACTCTTCCTTGTCCATAAAACCGAAACCTAATACATTGCAACCCTCTGCAATGGCAGTTTCTCCCTCTTCAATAGAGCGCATCCCATAACGAGCTTTATAGCCATATTTGGTTTGAGCGGTGATAGCGCCTGCGCCGCCACTGCCACAAAATGAAATCCCAAGGTCGGCTTGCTCTGCGTTCATCACATCACCGAGTTTCATATCTGCTGCCACGCCAGGGACAACAATCGCTTTACCGCCTGCGGCTTCAACGCCTGCGGCAACTTTTTGCCCTTTACCTAAACGGTCTCCGATCACAATAACGATCTGTTTCATATAAATATTCTCCAATCCTACAACTTAAAAATTAATCATTTGAACGAACGACTTCAAAGTGAACAGAAAGCAAATATGTCTCTTCTGGTGCTAAGCCAGGGAGCGTATCGACAACTCGCTGAGCTAATGCAATCGAATGTTGAGAAATCTCATCGAACAGACTGATATCAACCTCTGGTAATGCCTCGCCAGTTTTCGCTCTCGCTACCATGGCACGTAGATGAGACGCCAACATTTGTTGTTGTACATCGGTGGTGTAGCAGTCCTCTTGCTTGAGCCAGTCAGTAATCACTGCCAGCAGTTTTTGTGTGACCTCATCGACATCAAGGTCGTGCTCTAACATTTGAAAAACGACAACTGATTCACTCATAACTGTTTAAAATCCAAAGTAATATTGCTAGTTAGACTACTCTGTTCCTTCATGTCTTATACATTAGACGCTTATTGGCAATTTTTGCAGGCAGTGAATTTCCACTTGTAAGTGGAAATAATTTGGAAATGAAACAAAGTAAAATTGGTTCGTTATTTAACCTATTTGGAAATTAAGTGGAAAAATTGACATGAATCAATCATCATTAAATGACTGTGATGATGGGGTGGTCTAATTAATTTAAATAAAATCAATTAGATATATTTTTTATGGTATAACTGGAAATGGAACATACAACTGGAAGGGGAAGTGGAAATAGAAAATTAGAGTCGGTCACTTTTGGTGGTTATTGTTTCCACTTAGCCAGTTAGGGGGTAAAACCTGTGAGTATGACGAGAAAAAGATTTCGTAGAGTTGTGGTTAGGATCACGTAAAAGACGGCAACTCCCACTTTTCCACCTAGAAGTGGAAGTTGCATAAGGGCTACAGTACCCTTGCCAAGCTGTCTTTTGCGATCACTTGGAATTCATTGAAGTTTTTTACACTAATAAGGCGGCGCGTGGTTTTTTCTTTCACAAAGGTGACGAATAAATCGTAAATCGCCATTGCTTCTTCATAATCTGCCTTACTGATGGCGAGTAGGAAAATAACATAGGCGTTTTCTTTGGTTTCTTTATTCCATTCAATGCCTTTGGGTGCGACAACCGTTGCAACAACGGTCTTGTTTGCCAATAAACCTAATGAATGGGGTAGGGCGATACCTTCACCTAGAAGGGTGGAAACGATGGATTCGCGCTCTTGCAAAGATGGGTAAAATTCAGGTGTGACGTAGCCTTCTTGCTGTAATTTATGGCAAACCGTTTGAAATAACGCTTCTTGGCTGATTTTTTCGTTAATCACCATAAAAAATCGTTCGTCAAAAAAGCGTTCGATAATGTAAGGACGTGTTTGATCCACCATCGCGAGTCGCCCAACTTGCTCTAATTGATAAGGCGTTGGAAAGGGCGCGATTTTGATAACGGGTTTATTTTTTTCAGAAATTCTCACCGTCGTGATCACAAAATCTTCACTCACTTCACTCAGTGATTCATATTCTTGTAAGGTGAGCCCGCGGCTAAATTTCAATTGTGGAAATTCGCGCATAATTTTGGATTCAACCACACGAAACGTTGAGTTCCCTGCATCCGTGACAACGAGCACCTCGGTTTGACGAATAGACCCAGCACCATAGTTACGTTCAAGGCTTACACCAATGTGAACTGCAAGGTAACCCAATTCATCCTCACTGATAGGATGCGGAAGTAATTGCTTACTCGCACTGGTTAACGCGCTGAGTGTGACATCATAGGCGAACGGGTAATATTGTTTAATATCAGATAATAACGGATTTGGGGTGGAAATATGGTACTGCAAGCGCGTGATCAACGCTGCAAGATGCGTGTTGAGATCTTTTTTAAGCTTTTCATCATTTCGTAAATCATAGTTATATAACTCATTAATATAATTCAAAATATATTCGGAAAGCTCATTATGGCTACCACTTTTTTGTGTGGATGAGTCTTGGTGGCTAATGCGCTGGGCAATAATTTGGTCATGCAAATAGCTGAGTTCCGCATTAGAGAGGTCATTCCCCAGAAAGTAAATTAGCCCTTTTGATATTTCATCACTGGCTTTGCGGATCACTTCTTCCGCTTCATCATTTTTGACGGAGGTAGTGAGTTCATGGCCCCGGGTGATGCGTAAAATGGTCACGGCGCAGTTAAAAACGAGGTAGAGATGCCCCTCATTGCTAAGACGAATATCAAAGCGATTCATACTGTTATGAAGCACTTTATCAATATAGGTTAAATCCAAATTATCCAAGCTATCTGGGTGAAATGTGGTTAAATCAGGCGTGATTTGCTCCGAATAACGTCGCCATAAGGTTTCTGTCATACAAGCACGAATCGCCCATTCGCTGCCATTGAGGCGAATACCTTGATGCGGAATACTTTCCAGCGCAATTTGGTATTTTTGCAGTTGTTCCCTGACTGCACCCATATCTTGTTGCAGCGTACCGCGGCTAACGAACCACTCTTCCGCAATGTCATCAAGCTTGACGGGAAGCGATAACATTAATAATTTCAATAATAAAGCATCAATACGCTCTTTACTGGTGCGAGGGATAGCACTGTCTTCTTCGCTGCGTTGTGTAAAGGTGGCAAATAGGGTTTCATCTTCAACTTTTAAACGGTAACCACGCCCCCGTTCATACACGATATGTGCGTGATATTCTTCAATCAATTCATTGATTTCATTGATATCAGAGCGGATTGTCCGCGTTGAAACGGAAAAACGTTTGGCAAGTTCATCTTGAGGGACGACCTCATTGAGAATTTGGGCGAAAATTTGATTGTGCCGTTGTTGAGTGAATAGCGCCACGAAAACACCTTTAAAATCAAAACGAAAAAAGCCATTGAGGAAAAAATAGTTAAATTTCTCACTCGCTAATGGCTGGACTCTATCACAGGCTTGTCAATATATAGGATATGTAAATGATTAAATTTGCGAATCGGTTCGCAAATTTTCCCTCATACTCGACAAAATATGAGGGATTTTGGATTAATGGTGACGGGAAGTTGTCAGTAAACTTAGTTTTGTTCACCTAGGTCAATCAATAAACCGCGAAAATCTTTATCAGCAGTAATTTCAAACTCGTCTTCGTTTTGCAAAAAGACCCCATCATTACAATTCATGGTTAAACTTTCACCGTGTTTATTGCGTAAAGTGGCGCCACCATGTATTGATTGCAAAAAGGCATTTTGGCCTTTTATAGACATCATTGATGATGATTTTGGCGCTAAGTGAATTTGGTTTATCCAAATTTGTTGACGTAATTGAATACTGTTTTTTTCGCCATCCGGCGATGCCACAAGGCAATTTTCATTTTCAGAAATCGTTACTTTCTGCAACGGTAATG
Source organism: Providencia vermicola (assembly GCF_020381325.1). Classification (GTDB taxonomy): domain Bacteria; phylum Pseudomonadota; class Gammaproteobacteria; order Enterobacterales; family Enterobacteriaceae; genus Providencia; species Providencia vermicola. The sequence goes on along the minus strand of NZ_JAGSPI010000002.1, from coordinate 207,274 downwards.
ATTCTTGTTGTGGACATGCATTTAACCAAAGCTGTAGGCGTGTTAATGGCGTCTGTGGGCAGATATTCTGCTCGCTGTAACTCAGGTCAGGGCGGGGTGAAAAACGTACGCAATCACCTTCGCTTGCATCAATGGTATTCCCTAAGCTATCACGGTATTGCGCATGCCCTTTTAGCACGATGTTTAATATATCAACATGGGGATACATTCTTGGCTGTAATGAGTTTTGCGGCGCTATAACCTCTTGGTTCAGCACTCTTAATGTTTTGAATCCCATAAAGTCTGGATCAAAATAGTGGCCGAAAGAAAAAGCATAGCGAGCTTGTAGCCAACCATAGTCTGCTTTTCCGCAATGGTTAACGGGTCTTAATGTCATCATAATGGTTAACCCTCATCCAAATAATAAGTTAATAATCTATTGTTATAATAAATAGCTGGACGTTGAATTGTTAGCCAGTTAATCTGTTTCCCTTGTTCAAATTTCCTGAAAGAGATACATCATGAGTAAAGAGAGAGCATTAACGCTTGAATCATTAAGGGTGATGGATGCAATCGACCGACGTGGCAGTTTTGCAGCGGCAGCAGAGGAGTTAGGTCGAGTGCCATCCGCGCTAAGCTATACCATGCAAAAGTTAGAAGAAGAGCTCGATGTAATTTTGTTTGACCGTTCAGGACATAGAACTAAGTTTACCAATGTCGGCAGAATGCTGCTGGATAGAGGCCGTATTTTACTCGAAGCGGCGGATAAACTGACATCAGATGCTGAAGCACTTGCTAAAGGTTGGGAGACCCATTTAACAATTGTTTGTGAGGCATTGGTGCCAGCACAGTCGTTGTTCCCATTAGTGGAGCGCTTGGCTGAAAAGTCAGAAACGCAATTATCACTGATTACGGAAGTGCTGGCAGGCGCATGGGAGCGTCTTGAAAGTGGTAAAGCAGATATTGTGATTGCGCCCGATATGCACTTTCGTTCATCATCAGAAATTAACTCGAAACCGTTATACACCATTAACCATATTTACGTAGCAAGCCCAGACCACCCCATCCATCAAGAGCCAGAGCCACTTTCTGATGTCACGAGAGTGAAATACCGTGGGATTGCCGTTGCTGATACGGCTCGTGAACGTCCAGTGATCACCGTGCAGTTGTTAGATAAACAGCAGCGTTTGACGGTTTCGAGTATCGAAGATAAGCGTAATGCATTGTTAGCTGGGCTTGGTGTAGCGACAATGCCGTATCCGCTGGTGGAGCAAGATATTCGTGAAGGGCGCTTGAAAGTCGTCGGGGCGGAGTTTAGCCATGAGACGACCATTATTATGGCGTGGCGGAGGGATAGTATGGGGGAGGCGAAGTCGTGGTGTTTGCGTGAGATCCCCAAACTGTTTCGTTCATAACTTCGTCATACTTCGCACTGTAGCTTTGTTGGCATCGCTCCCTGACCCTAGTCACATACTCATGTATGCTCCTAGGGATTAGCAAGCTTGCCGCCTTGCTACAGCACGAATTATTTAGAAGTTAATATAAGTTCAGGGCCTGCATTGTTGTCTACAACTCAAACTATTTAGCATTTACGTGTAGGGTTTAGTGGCTGAGATTCAAACCTATATCTTGGACAAAAAAATACCTCCCGAGGGAGGTATGAATTGGACAAACAAATGAAGACAAATCAGAAATCAATAAGGGTGATATGAAACGCGTATTACCATTTTTTGCCGAGTAAATGATCGATACTGAATTTACCTGGGCCTGTAACCGCTAACAGTAAGAAACCGCCCGCGATAGTAAAGTTTTTCATAAACATCAAGCTGTTTGGTGCCACACTAAAGTCAATGTGGAACAGCAATGCTGTTAATACAGTGAAACCTGCAGTGAACAAGGCAACGGTACGAGTTAAGAAACCAAACAGAACCGCTAATCCGCCGCCTAATTCTAATAAAATTGTTAAAGGTAATAAGAAGCCAGGAACACCCATGGCTTGCATATATTGTTGTGTGCCTGCATAAGCATCACCCAGTTTTCCATATCCAGCGACAATGAACAGGATTGGCATCATGATACGAGCCAATAATATCGCACCACTTTCTAAATTTTTCATCGAGATTCTCCAGACTAATAAGTCATTAAATGTAAGTTAATTGCGATATATGTCGCTTTATAAAGTTATTTTTAGCACAAATTGGCTAGAAATCATTTGATGGGCTTATAGTAGCTATTTGCTCATTCAATAAAAAGCTAAGGTTATTAACAAAGATAGACAAAAAAATTGAATGAACTTATTGGGAAAATAAAATCTAGTAAGATATGTTTTTATCCTATTGAATAATAATAAATTATTATCAGGTGGAGGGAGAGGTTATTTTTTGCTGGCTTGAATTGCGCTTTGAATTGAACGAACTAAGCCCCAAATAGTGATGGCTTTTCGGCCTAATAGTAGAATTTTTTGTGGTTTGCGAAGGGAGTAGACAGAGAGCAAGCCTGTGGCAGCAATAACTAAAGGGCGAAAGGTCATGATCGTTTGCCAAGCACGGTCATAAGGTGCGGTAGTTTGTAGCCAGTCAGAGGACGTTTCAGCCAACTCTTGGCGTTGGCGCTCAATTCTTCTAATTAAGCGCTGCTTTTTGGCTACCAGTAATTGTTGCTTATTTTTGTTCATCATCCTTTCTCGCTAACGCGTTGGCATCTTGAGCGAGTTGCTCCCGTGTTGCACCTAGTAAGGTTGATTGTTTTGCCTTTTTTAACGCCCAAATAGCAAAAATAATGGCAAGCAGAATTAATGCACCTGTTGTCATCGCCAGTGCTTGATAACGGTAAATCGGGTCAACAGACCAAAAAATTAAGCCGAGTAAGCACATCAAACCAAATGCGGTGAAGAGTAGCGTTAAACCAACCAATAAAAGAAGTTGGATAAGGTTGAGCTTTTCTTCTTCTAGCTCAACGGCGATTAACTCTAGACGCGTTTGCACCATACCCACTGAAATATTGGCAATGCGCCGTAAAGTTTCAAGGACCCCTTTACCGGGGCCCTGACGTTGCTGGTTTGGTTCCATAAGCAATTAACGTTTAGCGAGTAACACGCCAAGAACAACACCCACTGCTGCGCCAATACCGACGCCTGTCCATGGGTTTTCTTTTACGTAGTTATCTGCGCGCCCCGCAATTTCTTTGGTTTGCTCGGTGATCCTTTCGGTGGTTTGGCCGAGTTTTGCGCGAGATGAGCATAGTGCTTCTTGTGCTTTTGATTTTAAGCTTTCGATCTCTTCTTTCGATTTTTCGCCGGTATCACTAAGCATCGCTTCCAGAGAATCAGCTAAAGCACGGAGCTCTGAACGTAGTTCGTCTGATGAATGATTCGATGACATATACAACCTCCTATCAATAGAAAAAGCGCATTCGTAGTATTAACAATAGCGATTTTTACACTAAGTGCAATCAAATATTCGGCATTGTTATGGGGAATAAACAAAAAATGACAAACAAAGTATTCTAAAAAATAGCGGTTTAATCAGTAGATTAATGCAGTTTTTTGCAGAGAATAAATGGAAAAGTAAAAATGGGTAAAAGTGAAAATGCGGGGAAGCAAAACATCCCCGCAAATTGAATTAATTTGCTTTTTTGCCTGACAGTTTTTTCTTTACAACGACAGCAATACTGCCGACTAAACCGATAACTAACAGACAAACAGGGATTAACATCAATACATTCATAATACGATGTTCATATTGCTGGAAAATCGGGCTTTTGCCAAAACCATAACCTATAGCGGTTAAAATAAGCACCCACAATAAGCCACTTAACCAGTTAAACACTTGAAAGCGACCGTTTTTCAAACCTGCTAAACCTGCAATAGTCGGCAGTAATGTTCTTACGAAGGCGAGAAAACGACCTATTAACAGAGCAGCAAGACCATGGCGGTGGAATAAGCCATGAGCCCGTTGGTGATAATGTTCTGGGAGATGTGCGAGCCAACCTTTGACTATCTTTGTATTTCCTAACCAGCGACCTTGTATATAACCTACCCAGCAACCTAAGCTTGCGCCTGCTGTTAAAATCACGATGGTTAGAGGGTAGCTCAAGGTGCCTTTCGCAATCAGAACACCCACTAAAATCAATAAGCTATCACCAGGCAAAAAGGCTGCGGGTAAAACCCCATTTTCAAGAAACAGGATAGCAAACAGCATAAGATAGATAGCCCACATCAATGATGGGTTAGAGAGCGTGACATAATCTTGGTGCCAAAGGGCAAAAAAAAGTTCTTTAACTAATTCCATTAATGTTTCCTAAACGGCAATAACAGCAACAAACTTGTTGTTGGGCAGGGAGAAATGGATTAAGTGAATACCTGAGTGAAAGCGTTGTTTCCTCAGGCTGTTAGTGTAAAGCACGCTCACTTTAACAAAACAGAAAATAACTAAACAGCAAATTTTAAGCATATTTTTAGAATTCATTTAAGTTGAGCCGTGTTTTTACAATTAATCATACCAATTGTAACAAGGGAAACGGGCTAAAAACGCACGTTAGTAGAGGCTTTTCGCAATAAAATGCAAAAGTTTGAAGTTAATTTGTTTTTTAACACAAAAAAACATCATTAAATCTAAGATAGCTAATTATTGCATTTTAAGATTATTTACCGTATATTTTGCGCATAGCAAAGGGGAGTAACTTCTTCTTGTCGGTTTATCGTCATTACGGTGTACACATTACACCCGGTAGCCGAGCACCACAGTGCCTGTCCTTGGGTTAATTGTGTTGTAAGTGAGACCTTGCCAGAAGGCGAGGTTTGCTCATAATTTACAACCAATAGATAACTCCTTGAGGTTAAAGAATTTTAAGCGGCTGATGTCTTCTGGATATCAGCCGTTTTTTGTTTTTTAAGGGATAGGAAAATGCACTCAGTCGGTAACCCTGTTTTATGGGGTAGTTTTGCAGTTATTATTTTACTTATGTTACTTATCGATTTGTTTTGGCAGGGTAAACACAAAGGCCAAGCCATGTCGATGAAGCAAGCTGCAGCTTGGAGCATTGTGTGGGTCACGCTTTCGCTAATTTTTGCGGCAGGTTTTTGGTGGTATCTCAATGATAATGTAAGCCGTGAATTTGCTGATAGCCAAACGATGGCATTTTTAACAGGCTATTTGTTAGAAAAAGCCTTGGCAGTTGATAACGTTTTTGTTTGGTTGATGTTATTTAGCTATTTCGCCATTCCAGCCAGTTTACAACGCCGAGTCTTAGTTTATGGTGTTTTAGGCGCTATCGTATTAAGAACTATCATGATTTTTGCTGGCAGCTGGTTGGTTACACAGTTTAGTTGGATTTTATATATCTTCGGCCTATTTTTACTGTTTACGGGGCTTAAAATGGCTTTTGCCAAAGAAGATGACTCGCCAATTAATGATAAACCGTTAGTGAAGTGGGTGCGTTCACATCTTCGGATGACGGATGAGCTGCACGGCGAAAAATTCTTTATTAAACGTAATGGTATTCTGTTTGCAACGCCACTGATTTTAGTACTGATCTTAGTTGAAATCAGTGATGTGATATTTGCGGTGGATAGTATTCCTGCTATTTTCGCAGTGACTACTGACCCGTTTATTGTTTTAACGTCTAACTTGTTTGCTATTTTAGGGTTACGTGCGATGTATTTCTTGCTGTCAGGCGTCGCAGAGAAGTTCTCAATGTTAAAATATGGCTTAGCGGTAATTTTAAGCTTCATTGGTATAAAAATGCTGCTTATTGATATCTACCATATTCCAACACCGATTTCGTTGGGAACGATTGCCGCAATATTGGTGGTAACATTAATCATTAATACTATTGTTAACAAACGTAACGAAGCAAAAAACAAATAATCCCCTTCGAAATTAAAACCCCTTACCGATGAGGTAGGGGTTTTTTGTTTTAACCCCCTGAAAATACTCAACCATTCTTCTTTATGCCATTCTACTATAAGAAACAAAACTCTATTGCGATCACAGTTATGTAAAATATTTGTTAAGTAAAATCAATCATTGTGTATATTTTGAATAATAGCCTTTTCACAAGGTATTTATTCCTTATACTGGCTCTGCAAACACATTTAATTCCTAATAAAGATAAATAATATAGGTCTACTATGGATACAAATAAAACAGGGTTATGGCGAGTGATCACTCACGGTAGCTTGGTCAAGCAAATATTGGTTGGCTTAGTTGCAGGTATTTTATTGGCATGGTTATGGCCATCGGCAGCAAAAAACGTAGGGCTGTTAGGCCATTTATTCGTGAGCGCGTTAAAAGCAGTTGCGCCAGTCTTGGTGTGGGTATTGGTAATGTCTTCCATTGCTAACCATCGTCAAGGGCAAAAAACCAGTATTAAACCGATTTTGGTTCTGTATATTTTAGGGACATTTTTCGCCGCATTAGTGGCGGTAATTGCCTCATTTATATTCCCATCAACACTTGCCTTGGCGGGCAGTGAAACAGAAATGAATCCACCAGGAAACATTGCTGAAGTTTTAAGCGGCCTATTAAACAACGTATTTACTAACCCCGTTGATGCACTGATTAATGGTAACTATATCGGTATCTTAGCGTGGGCTATCGGTTTAGGTATTGCATTTCGACATGCGACGGATACGACAAAAACACTGTTACTTGATTTCTCTAATGGTGTGACTCAATTAGTTCGAGTCATTATTAGATTGGCGCCATTAGGTATTTTTGGTTTAGTATCATCAACAATTGCGACAACGGGTTTTGAAGCGTTAAAAGGCTATTTCCATGTATTAGCCGTTTTATTAGGCTGTATGATTATTGTTGCCTTAGTTGTCAATCCGTTGATTGTATATTGGAAATTAAAGCGTAATCCCTATCCATTAGTGTTCGCGTGTTTACGTGAAAGCGGCGTTACCGCATTCTTTACTCGTAGCTCAGCAGCGAATATTCCTGTGAATATGGCAATGTGCCGTCGCATGAATCTTCATGAAGACACTTATTCTGTTTCTATTCCATTAGGGGCAGCCATTAATATGGCAGGGGCTGCGGTAACGATTACGGTTCTGACGTTAGCTGCAGTTCACACCAAAGGTATTCCGGTGGATATCCCGACTGCATTATTGTTAAGTGTCGTGGCTTCGGTGTGTGCCTGTGGTGCATCTGGTGTCGCGGGTGGTTCATTATTATTGATCCCATTAGCGTGTAATATGTTTGGTATTCCAAATGATGTTGCGATGCAAGTCGTTGCTGTTGGCGTGATGATTGGTGTACTGCAAGATTCAGCGGAAACTGCAGTGAACTCTTCCACTGATGTTTTATTTACGGCGGCAGTTTGTTTGGCAGAAGATGAAAAGCTTGCAAATTCAGAGGCTCAGTTCTCCCATAACGACTAGTGTTTTTATGGTATAAATGAAAAGGGCAGAATACAATTCTGCCCTCAGACTGCTGACAAACCGATTAGGTTTGACTGCAGGTTGGATAGGTTTTGAAAATAAATTAGGAAAATCAATTTATTGATTTTCGGCTGATAACACAAAGCAGGAAAAACGACGCTTTTATCCTGCTTTGTCAACAACCTCAGGGCAGAATACAATTCTGCCCTTTTTAGTCGGTAAATGCGTTAGGTTTTCCCTCCCAAGACCTGTGGTCAAGGCGAGAAAAGAGCGATTTAAAGCTGATATGCGACTTTCATACCTTGTTCGATAGCCCTGCGTGCATCCAATTCAGCAGCCACATCGGCTCCACCAATCACATGAGCATCAATTCCGTGTTCAGCGAGCTGAATTTTTAGTGGGCGATAAGGCTCTTGCCCTGCACATAAGACGACATTATCGACGGGCAAACACTGCGTTTTATCTTGGTAGCGGATATGCAAACCATCATCGTCAACACGCATGTATTCCACACCATTGAGCATTTTTACACCGCGCTTCATCAGTGACAATCGGTGAACCCAACCCGTTGTTTTTCCAAGGCCTGCACCGACTTTGCTATTTTTTCGCTGCAACAAATAGAGCTGGCGCGCCGATCCTACGGTATTTTTATTCTTCGGGTAAATTCCCCCTGTTGAATGAATAGTTGGGTCAATGTTCCACTCTTGATTAAACAGTGAAGTGTCCAAACTGCTACTTTTACCTTCTTGCGTTAAGAGTTCTGCCACGTCAAAACCGATGCCGCCAGCACCAATAATGGCGACACTTTTGCCAACCGTTTGCTGGTGGGTAATAACGTCAATATAGGAAACCACTTTGTGATGCTCAGCGCCTTCAAGCTGAATTTTGCGTGGCGTGACGCCAGTGGCAATAATCACTTCATCAAACCCTGAAAGACTTTGTGCATCCGCTTGTTGCTCAAGGCGAACATCTACATTTAGCAGCTGTAATTGGCGGCAAAAATAGCGGATGGTTTCATGGAACTCTTCTTTGCCAGGAATTTGTTTGGCTAAATTAAATTGCCCACCAATTTGGTTTGATTTTTCGAATAAAGTTACTTTATGGCCGCGTTTAGCTGCATAAATGGCACATGAAAGCCCCGCAGGGCCTGCACCAACAATTGCGACAGACTTACTTTTAGCCGCTTTTTCATTGGGATAATCCATTTCCCTAACTGCTTGTGGGTTAACAAGACAGCTGGCAAGCTTCCCACTAAAAATCAAATCAAGGCAAGCTTGATTGCAGCCGATGCAGGTATTGATTTCGTCAGCACGGTTTTCGGCGGCTTTACGGACAAAGGCTTCATCTGCAAGGAATGGGCGAGCCATCGACACCATATCCGCTTGTCCATTAGCAAGAATTTGCTCAGCAACAAAGGGATCATTTATGCGGTTTGTGGTAATTAATGGAATATTCACCTTACCCATTAATTTTTGGGTGACCCAACTGAATGCGTGGCGAGGGACTTGTGTTGCGATGGTTGGTACGCGGGCTTCATGCCAACCAATGCCTGTGTTGATCATACACGCGCCCGCTTTTTCAATTTCGCTAGCAAGGTATTCGATTTCTTCCCACGTAGAACCGTCCTCCACTAAATCTAACATTGAAAGGCGATACACAATAATAAAGTTAGCGCCAACGGCTTCACGAATGCGCCGTACAATTTCAATAGGAAAACGAATGCGATTTACGTAGCTGCCACCCCATTCATCAGTTCTATGATTTGTACGTTTTGCAATGAATTGATTAATTAAATACCCTTCAGAGCCCATTACCTCGACGCCATCATAGCCTGCTTGTTGGGCTAATTTTGCGGTATTCACGAAATCATCAATGGTTTTTTGAACTTCATCTGCAGATAGCGCCTTTGGTGCAAATGGAATAATTTCGGCTTGAATAGCACTTGGAGCCACTAATAATGGGTGTAATCCATATCGACCTGCATGTAATATTTGAAGGGCAATTTTGCCATCTGCTTGATGCACCGCATCGGTAATTGTGCGGTGAAATGGCAGCTGAGTTGAGTTATTCAATACCGCACCATGGGCGGTTAGGGCTCCTTCAGGGTTAGGTGCGATGCCCCCTGTAATAATCAGACTGACACCATTTTCAGCACGCAAACGATAAAAATGGGCGAGACGCTCGCTCCCTTCAGGGTGTTCTTCGAGCCCAGTATGCATTGAGCCCATTAATATCCGATTTTTAAGAACCGTATGCCCCAAATCAAGGGGGGTAAAAAGGTGTGGAAAATTGCTCATATGATGCTCCCATTCGGGATTTATTTAACAGGTCAGATGAGTTAACTGTAGCGTAATGAATCTGTAAATTGGTAAAGATGTTAAAATTTTGTGATTTTTATCATATGTTTTAGGTTAAATTGCTAAGTCAACACAGTTAAGTGACGTCATTTTATTTTTATGTCATATAAAAAGATTAAAAAAGTAGAGACACATCGCAAAAAAGCCACATAGGGAAACCATGATGAAAGAGATTTGCCAAGCTATTACTTTAGAAGGTGAATGTGTTCGCCTTGAGCCTTTATCTCACCAATATGATGCAGAACTTGCGGCGATTATCCGTCGTGATGGGCTGCATAATTTATGGTATGCCTTAGTTCCCGATCCTGATAATTTCCCTCAAGATGTTGAAAGCCGTCTTGTACGTTTTGCACAAAAAGAGTGTTTACCATTTGTCGTTATCGACAAGCGCACAGGTAAGCCTGTTGGTATCACATCGTATAATAAAGTCGATAATACCGTGCAACGGGTTGAACTGGGGGCAACATGGTATGGTATTGAAGTTCAACGCACAGCAATTAATACAGAGGCTAAATATTTATTGCTAAAGCATGCTTTTGAGGAGTTAGGATGCGTTGCTGTGGAGTTTCGAACTCATTTTTTAAACCATCAGAGCCGTAAAGCCATTGAGCGTCTAGGCGCAAAACTGGATGGTATTTTGCGTAGTCATATGAGAACTAAAACGGGTGAGCTGCGTGATAGCTGTGTTTACAGCATTATTGCATCTGAATGGCCAGCCATTAAACACCATTTAGAATGGCAGATGGTAAAACCCCGCTAATTTATTGATGAGAAAAAGTAAAAAGCCCGCTTCACTTGTGTGAGGTGGGCTTACTGTTTAACTATAAGTATTCATGCATCGGTTTGGTCATATAGACATTATTTGGCATTTTTTCCGTGGTGGTATAGCCTGCAGGGCTATTAATCAGTGCTGGGATACGGTTAACTAAATTGGCACAGGTTAGCTCAACCGTTGCTGGGTTATTCACCTCGATGGCAGTATCTGGTTCACCGATTAATTGCCAGCTATTTTTGTCACACTCATCGGCAGTTAAAATTTTACCAATACATTCGGTTTCGAGGGTCACACCTTCAGCCGTTTGTGTGATAACAACGGCTGATAATCCAAGCACATCGCCTTTTTTCACCGTCATTTTCAGTGTGTCAGAATAAATATCGGCCTGTGCGATTTGCGGAACGCAGCGCTGTGTTTGGTTGGTGATTGTTAGACCAAGGCGGCTACATAGCCAGCCATTTTGTGTCCACATGTAAGGTGGTGCATATTCTCCACTCTCAATTTTTTGGGATATGACGTCATAAGGCAAGTCATTGTAATTACCAATTTGCTGATTAAATTCATCGACAGTGAGCCCTGCACCGTGGCCAATTGCCAAGGCAATACCATAGTCTTCCACGTTATAGCAGCTAGAACCTTTGATTTTTACCAGTTTGTGCATAGACCCAGCTAAGGTATCGACTAGCACGCCCCAATACATATCTGGGTAGCCGCTTCCTGCTAAGGTACAGTTGTTTGCTTTAGCTAATTCATCAAGTTTTTGAGTGATCTCTGGAGATGAATTCCAAGGATAAAGCGCTTCTTCACCCGTAGAGATTGCATTAACGCCGTGGCGAGCGAACAATGAGAATGCATCTTCTAGGTCAGCCATGGTGCTGAGAGTCGCAATAATTCCGACATCCGGTTTTAAGGTTTCAAGGGTCGCATCTGCTTCATGGAGTGGCTGTACTTTGACACCAGTTGGCTTAGTCCCTGCGATTTCGCCGATATCTTTACCAATGACCGCATCGTTGATATCAAAAGCCGCAACAACTTCAGCGCCATGCTCTTGCAAGTAACGGATTAGAAATTTGCCCATTTTTCCGCAACCATATTGAACTGCACGTACTTTTTTCATCATTTTTGTCCTATATGCGAATTATCTATGAATCATATTGGGAGATCTAAGTTACAAAATTATTGTTCTATATCAATTAATTGAATAAAGGATGTTTAATAAAATTGATTGCCTTTATGTGGCCATTTACATGGTAAATTTGAAATAAAACAGTGCTAAATATAAATAAAGTATATAAAAGCCAGTTTAATAAAAATTGGCAGTGGCGCAAAAAAAAAGGGAATATCATGGTGCGATTGATACATTTGGGAAATGCTATTGCATTGAAATATAAGTGTGATAACAGTTTTGCACACAATTTCGCCATACGGTTTTGAAATACTAGACCTACGATAAAACTGCACGTATAATCCATCCCACTTTGGCCCCTTAGCTCAGTTGGTTAGAGCAGTCGACTCATAATCGATTGGTCACTGGTTCAAGTCCAGTAGGGGCCACCAAATTTTAGCTGTTAAATCAGCGCATTAAGCCACTTCTTAGCAAGTGGCTTTTTTGTATCTGGTGGGTTGATATACAAACAAAAAGAGCAGCCTTTAGCTGCTCTGGTCGGGTCTAAATTAATTAAAACAACTTCTTCTGTGGTGGGCCTGAGAAATTCATTTTGCCGATTTTATCCATGAGTACCTCGACCACGACTGGTTTTTTTAAATCAATGGCTTGCTGGAGAGTGGATTTAAAATCAGTGGCTTTGTCGATGGTAAATGCGGTAATACCCATTGATTGAGCTAATTGATTGAATGAAGGCGTTAGTAATTCATTATAATATTGCCTACCTGAGAAATATTTTTCCTGAATACCTCGCATCACGCCATATCCATTATCATTCATAATAATCAATACGATAGGGAGTTGCTCTTGTGCCATGGTAGCGAGTTCGCCAATCCCTAGCATCAAGCCGCCATCACCGACAAGGCCAATGACTGAGGTGCCAGGGTTGGCTTTTGCGCTGCCAATCGACATTGAGAGACCTAATCCAATCGCGCCAGCGAGGGAGTGAATATTGTGCATTGGCTCAATGGCTTTTAATAATCGGCTGCCCCATAAGCTCCCTGAGACCGTAATATCCCGCACAAAAATACCGTCTTTTGGTAGAACTTGTTCGACAGCATCACTGAGGCCACTATAAGCACCGCATTGTTCACGTAGTTGTTGCTCAGCTTGCTGAACAGCGTCTTGTACCTGTTTTTTCCAAGATGGTGAAATAGGGCGGTTAGTGAGCTCCATTTTGTCTGCCAGTGCTTCCAGTAATGCTTTGGCATCGCCAGTAATATTGATGTCAGCAATATAATTTCGATTGGCAGCTTGAGGATCAATATCAAGTTGGATCAGCGGGCGCGGTAAGGGCAATGACCATGTTTTGGTTTCATTGCTGCGCAAACGGGAACCCACTACTAAGGATAAATCACAGCTGCGCATTAAGGCATCGATGGAGTCTGCATTATGAAAGGCGCGTAAGCTAAAGGGATGCTCATCCGATAAAATCCCGCGTCCGTGGGTACTACTAATCACAGCAATACCTTGATTTGCTAAACGTTTTACGGCATCAGCAGCTTGTAATGCCCCTGCGCCAATCCACAATAATGGCTGTTTTGCTTGTTGAAGTTTCCCCCAAATAGTGTCGACGTGAGATGCGTTGCATGCAGGCAATACCGATGGAACAACGGGGTGGCTTAATACGGAAATAGGCACTTGAGCACTTTGAATATCGATTGGGATTTCAATAGATACGGGGCCGCAAGGCACGGTTTGAGCGACTTGGATAGCTTTATGTAAGACGGAGATCGCTTGCTCTGCACTGTGTACGCGAAAAGCTTGCTTGGAACTTGCTCGCAGGAAGCTGAGTTGATCTGGGGTTTCATGGATAAACCCTGCGTCCATATCTAAATAGGCTTTTTCCACCTGACCCGTAATATGGATCATCGGTGAACACGCATTCATTGCTTCAATCATTGAACCAACGGCATTTCCTGCGCCTGCTCCTGTACTGGTTAATGCCACACCTAGCCCGCGAAAACGGCTATGGGCATCAGCCATTGTCACTGCGCCCGCCTCGCCACGGCTTGGGGTAAAGTCGATGATCCCTCGGCGGCCAATTGCATCAGCAATGGGTAAATTATGAATCGAAATGACACCGTAAACCGTGGTGACTTGGTATTGCTCTAATGTTCTGGCGACGGCTTCGCCAACCGTAATCATGTCAGACATTATATTCTCCTAAATGCTTGAATAATCCGTTAACGGATTGGTTATTCACACCAACGGTTTGGTTGTGGGTTAAGTGCCAGAAATAGACTTTTTTGTTGCATATAGGCCTTGAGGCTTTCGATGCCTTTTTCGCGACCAAGACCACTTTCTTTGAAGCCACCAAATGGGGTTGAAATAGAAAAAACTTTGTAGGTGTTGATCCAAACGGTGCCTGTTTCAAGAGCATCAGCAAGTTTAAAGGCGCGGGTATAATCACGCGTCCAAATCCCTGCCGCGAGGCCATACACGGAATCATTGGCTTCTTGAATGAGTTCATCTTCGTTATCAAAGGGGATAACAACCAAAACAGGGCCAAAGATTTCCTCTTGGCAAGCACGGGCTTGGTTATTCAAGCCTTCAATGATCGTGGGGCAATAATAGTTCCCCGATTGCAGGGCTGGGTCTGAAGGGCATTTTCCGCCAAGGCGAATTTTTCCGCCTTCTTGGACGGCAAGGTCAACATATGTCTGCACGCTATCGCGGTGAGCAGGGGTAATTAATGGGCCAATATGTACGCGTTCTTGGCGAGGATCGCCAATAATGAGGTTTTGAGTTAATGTGGTGAGCTTTTCCATAAATTTGTCGTAGATATCACGGGCGACAAATAAGCGTGAACCTGCAATACAAGCTTGCCCCATCGAGCTAAAAATACCGTAGCAAACACCGTGAGCAGCAAGATCTAGATCGGCATCGGATAACACGATTGTCGGGGATTTTCCGCCTAATTCTAACGAGGTGGTGATCAGTTTATCTGCCGCAATATGTGCCAGTTGTCGCCCAGTATTTGTGCCCCCTGTGAAGGAAATTTTCCTCACTAGAGGGTGGCGAACGAGGGCATCCCCGATAATTGAGCCTTTTCCTGGCAGTACGCTTAATAGACCACTAGGTAAGCCTGCTTGCTCAAAGATTTTAGCGAGTTTTAATGAGATAAGTGGTGTCGCTTCCGCAGGTTTCAAAATAACGGCGTTTCCAGCGGCAATCGCAGGGGCAATTTTTTGCATATCACTGGCAATCGGCGAGTTCCATGGCGTGATCGCTGCAATAACGCCAATAGGTTGGTAAGTACTTATTGTCATGATATCTGTCTGGCGGCGAGGGGGGAGCTCACCACCTAGTACTTCACAGACCGCAGCAAAATAACGTGCGGTAGCCGCTGCACTTATTACAAGGCCACGGGCCTCAGCCCACGGCTTGCCATTATCCAAAGTTTGTAAGTGGGTTAATTCTTCACGTTGCTTATCAATTAACTCACTGACTTTATATAAGATAGCGGCGCGCTGGTGGGAAGGCATATTTCGCCATGAAGGCTCTCGCCATGCGGCTTCTGCGGCTACAACTGCATCCTCGACATCTTCAAGGCTAGCGCTATTTAGGGTTGCGACAATCTGGTTGTCGCCAGGAAAACGCGATTGCATCTCTTTGCCACGGCCCAATTGCCATTTTCCGCCGACAAAAATATCCATTTTATTCATGATGTTCTCCGTCAAATGGCACCCTGTTCAGCAACACGACGGCAAATTTCCACCGCACTTAGGGCTGATAACATGGATGTTTTCGGGTTAGAGGGAAGTGGATTGCCATTAAGTTCGATGCAAAATTGCCCAAAATCACCTTTTACTTCAATGTGATGGGTATTTTTGCTGGTAGTAGGGTCAACAATCAACTGGACTTGTGTGTCATCCATGCCAATTCCGTAAAGGGCAATGGTTGCAGCCACATTGGCATTAGCAGGGAAATTAAGCGCAGCTTCCCGTGCACTACCCGTAAAAAACACAGTTGGTTCAGTCACTTGGGATAAATTGATAAATTGTTCAGCAGGGCCATTACGCCAACTTGCTGGGCTTTTGCGTGATTGATAAGTTACCTGCGTAATATTGGCTTCTTTCGCTGCACGCAGACCATCAAGCCCTGCAATTGCTCCAGTTAGTGGGATTAACTGCCCATGATGTTGTTTGGCTAACGCGGTTAAATGTTGTGCCGTTGTGGTGTCAGCGAGTGCGCCTGTTGAAATAATCGCGAGTCGCCAGCCCTTTTGTAAAACAAGGGGCGCGTACAGTTTAACGGCTTCATGACTGGCACACTCCAACACAAGAGAGGGGGTTTCATTAACTTGGTTGATATCCTCAATCGGGGCGACTTCCCCATGAAAGCGCTTAATAATGGCTTCGTGGTGATGCGCGCGAGCCACAACCCAGCGCAGCGTTATCCCATGAGGTAAGCGAGTAATCACTTCTTCTGCCATCGCGCCATAGCCAATCAGCATTAACGTTTTCATATTTCAATCCTTTAAATTTGATGGGCAAAGCCACCAGAAACATCTAAAGCGGCACCTGAGGTGAATGACGCCATCGGGGATGCTAAGAAAACCAGTGCGCGAGCTGGCTCTTCAGGCTTGCCTAAGCGCTGCATGGGGATACCCCGGTTTTTGGCGATATTGCCTATCCATTGTTCCCAAGTCAGGTCGGTATCGCTGCGGCTCTCGAAACGGCGGCGCCATTGGTCAGACTCCACCATGCCCAGTAAGATAGAGTTGACGCGTATTCCTTTTGGTAACAATGTCTTAGATAAATTCAATGTCATGTTTAATAATGCGGCTCTTGCTGCGGATGTGGCAACCATGTGTGGCTCAGGTTGCAATGCTAGCAATGAATTCACGCAGGTAATGGATGCGATATTGGACTGTTCTAAGAGTGGTAAGAATGCATTCACTGGGTTTATCACACCAAATAATTTCAGTTGGGCTTCATGTAGCCAAGCTGCCTCAGGGGTATCTGAAAAGCTGGCGACATAGCCCTGGCCTGCGTTGTTAATCAGTAAATCAACGTGCCCATATTGCTGGTGAACTTGTTCAGCAAAGGCCTCTGTTTGGGTTTTATCTAGTACATCGCAGATGACAGCGATAAAATTTCCTTGTGGGTATAAGGCCATTAATTTTGTTGTTGCGGCTTGTAATTTATCTTTATTTCGACCACAAAAGGCCACTTTGCACCCTTCGTCGAGTAACAATTTGACGGTCGCAAAGCCAATGCCAGAGCTTCCGCCAGTCACGACAGCGACTCGGTTATTTAACTGTAAATTCATGCGTTTTTCCTTTGCAAAGCGGCCGATAAAAAGTGAGTTAGGTGCTGGTTAAATTCAGCGGGTTGGTCAAGGTAGCTCGCATGACCCGCCTGTGGAACATAAAACAGCGGGCACTGCTTCTGCTGCGCTAATTGGCTGACTTGTGAAGGTGGGGTGATGGAGTCTTCTTCCCCAACCAGCATTTCGAGTGCGCCAGTATAAGCCTTTAAATATAGGCTGATATCGTCATGCGCTAGCATCCATGCAGCGGATAAAAAACCCGTTGGGTTGAGTTTTCTCATGTTTTGCTGAACCCACTCGATTTTTTCTTTTGAAGCAGTGGGGGACAATAAGGCTGCTGCACGGTTTTGTGCATAGCTCTCGATACCTGAGTGAAATACAATATCGTGTCTTTGGTCATAAACACGATTACGTTCTTCAAGGCTTTTTGTCCCATAACCTTGTGCGGGGTTAGCGAGAAATAAGCCATTGACGCGCTGAGGATGCAAAGACGCAAAAGCACAGGCCATTAAAGCGCCTAACGAGTGGCCAACTAGGGTCACTTGTTGTAAACCCAGACCATCAATAAAGGCTTCTAATGCATCGGCGTAATCAAGTGCTACAGGTGTTTTTGTCGCCAATTCAAGGCTATTCATATAGCCAGGCGCATCCCAACAATAGAGATGATAGTGATGAGTCAGTGATGACGCCGTCAGTTGAGAAATCCATGAGGCCGATCCTGAACTGATACCATGGAGGAGGATCACTGGCTCACCTTGGCCTGCCTCTCGCCAATTAAGGCGGTATTGACCAAAGTTGGCGAGCTGTAACTCGGGTAAATTTTCAATTGGCAGATTCATCACTGATCACTCCTGTTATCCGCGTTTCACTTTTGATAGTGGGTGGTCTTCTGGGTATGTTGGGATAGCGGGTTTTTGTGTCCCAATCATCACGCACATTAAGGCCTCTTCTTCCCCGTGATTGAATAATCCGCGGTAAATTCCCGCAGGGACAGAAATCAAATCACGTTCTTTTAATACCGTTTCATATTCTTCATCACCGTCTTTGATAAACAGCGTGATAGTGCCTTTTAGCATAAAAAAAACTTCTTCAACGTCAGGGTGCAAGTGCAGCGGCCCTTCACACTTAGCAGGTAAGACCATGGTAGAAAAGGTGAAGTTTTCTGCAGGAACAGTATTTACATCGCTTGCGACTCCTGTTGCGCCAGTGCCGATATAACGCATTTGTGCGCGGCGATATTTCGGGTCGTAATCGGCTTGGAATTTCAATGCGTTCCAATCGTATTTGCGACCTTCAAGGCGGGCTACTCGGGATTCAATCCATTGTGCCATTGGGATCCCTTGCGGTTTGATTTGAGGTTGTGACATAGCGTTATCTCCTAAAAAGGCAGTGTTTAGTATTTTTTCAGTAAGGGGAGCAATAACAAGCTACCCACTAAACCAATAATGACGATAAATAACAGCCCACTATCCATAGTGTGGGTAACGGTAATCAACACACCCATTAATAGCGGTGCGGCAGCGCCAGCAAGGTTTCCAAGGCCATTGAATATCCCACCAGCAAGGGCACTGACTTGTTTTTGTGTCGCTTTAGCGAGTAATGCGAAGATGTTAGGGGCACCAGCTCCCCACATAAACATGCTGAATGCCATCATTAAAATGATGCTATAGGTCTCAGTGAGGAACAGCACGCCCGCCAAACCAAGCACGGCACCTAACAACGAGATAAAACACACTAAGGCTCTGCGGTCGTAGCGGTCAGAAAGCCACGCACCAATTGCTTCACCAAACAACATGGCAATAAATGGGAGGGAAGAGAGGATCCCTGCGTGTTCCAAGTGAATGGATTTCCCTTTAATTAAGTAGCTTGGCAACCAGCCATTCATACCCCAGAGATAGACTAAGAACGCGATATTAAATATGCAGATGATCCAAAAATGGCTATTTTGAAATAGGCGTTTTTTATGGGCTTTCATTTCTGCAATTTGTTCTTCAGGTCGTTTTTCCCCTGATGTTGTTTTTAACTGAGCACTCCGATTGACCAAATTTGGATGGCGAATTCCGAAGACCACCAACCACCACACGGGCACGGTAAAGGCTGCCATGACAAAGAAGGTACTTTGCCAGCCAAAATTATTTAATAGATACAACGAAATAGGGAATCCAAGTGCTGCACCTAGTGGGGTTCCTAGTAACCAAAGCATTGTAGCGCGAGCCTGCATTTTGGGCGGAAAGGTGCGGCGGATAATGGCATAGGCGATGGCTAACAATGGCCCTTCTGCTATGCCGAGTAATACGCGAAGGAAAACCATGGTGCCATAATGGTGGGTAAATCCCATAAAGATCATTAAGAAGCACCAACTGCTGATCATAAATAACAACATTTTTGTGGGGTGAAAGCGGTCACCAATCCCACTCAATAACATGGATGAAACGCCATACGCGAATAAGAAAGCGCTCATCAATAAGCCTAAACGAGTGGGATCAAAATCGATTCCCAGCGCTTGTTGAAACTTTTCGTCTGAAAACAGTGCAGCGATGCTAATTTTGTCGAAAAATGCCAGTAAAACGCAGGAAAATAGGCCGATTGGGATCAGCCAGTTCACTTTTTCTGGTGTATCCTGCGTACTTTGTGCATTTTCATTGGCGGATATCGTGATACTTTGATTTGCCATGTTTTTTCCTCGCTGACACTATTTAAGTGACATTAGTGAAAATGTGGGGTCGGCAAGTTCTGAGGGAACCAATTTGCGCTGGCTTTGCAACCAACGTTTACCCAGTTTGATCGCGCGAGCATCATTAAATGCCACCATTTGAATCAATTCGTTAGCCTCATTTAATGCAAAGTGAACCTCTGAATTTTCGCTGTGGCGTTGGATGTGTTGCAGAGCCTGTGTGCTAGGGACACCCAAAATTTGTATGTTGTCTTGGTATTGGTCAGACCAAAGCCAAGCGGGTTCATTAAACCCTATGGATTGCGGGTTAAGCATTGCTTTTGCTGTGGTGATAGCTTGGTTTTGTGCATAAGCCCAAGATTGCAAACACAAAGAAAGCGTTGGGTGGCATGCAACATCCCCTGCGGCATAGATGTCAGGGTGCGAGGTTTGCCCTTTATCGTTGATCACGATGCCATGAGTGACCGTTAACCCCGCATCTTTTGCGAGCTCAAGGTTGAGTTCAACACCAATCCCCATAACGGCAAGGTCAAAGGGGGAGGTTGGGTATTTTTGACAACCGATTTGTAAAGCGCCGTTGTCATCAACCAATTGAATATCGCCACAATTTGTAATGACCTGCACGCCAGCCTCATGGTGGCGCTGCGCTAATGCGTCGGAGACACTTTGCGGAACACTGCGCTCACACAAACGGCTTTGACGTTCAAAAATCGTCACATCAAGGCCCATTTTCCGTGCGGAAGCTGCGACTTCTAAGCCAATCCATCCACCGCCAATGATGGCAATTTTTTTTGCGGATAAGAGACTGGAACGCAGTATTTGGGCATCATCCCATGAGCGTAGGGCAAATACGTTAGGGTGTTGTTGCCATGCTTTTGATAGATAACGAGGACGGCCGCCTGTCGCGATGAGCAATTTATCAAATCCAACTAACCGCCCATCATTGAGATAGACGCATTTAGCTTGCGCATCAATTCGCTCGGCTCGAATGGGACGAAACCACTGCAGGTTCAATGCTCGGGTATCATCTTCACTAAATAAACGCGATAAAACAGCGTCTTCTTGTGTGAGAACCGCTTTTGACAGTGGAGGACGTTCGTAAAAATCGTGGTTTTCATCACTGATCACCGAAATAGTGCCTTGATAGCCTTCTTCTCTGAGCGTTTTTGCAGCCCAGCCACCGGCTTGGCCGCCGCCAATAATGACAATACCGCCTTGAATTAAAGTGCTCATCTTATGACTCCTTGGCGGGTTTGACTTGGCGGCGTGTTTCATAATCTAAGCCACCTTCAACCGCCCATTCGGTAAATGAAACCAGTGAGTGTTCCAGCTCCCTTGGCTGCCATTTTTCCGTGAGGTAGTCATCGTTGGTGTAATATTCGAATGCGCCGCCTGTTGGACTATTGACGTACCAAAAATAAGCGGATGAGATTGGGTGGCGGCCCGGGCCAATAAAGGTACTCCATTGATGACGGTTCATCGCTAAGCCCCCACCAATCACCTCGTGAATATCTCGAACGGTAAAGGCAACGTGGTTTAAGCCACTGCCGCGATGCGGTAACTTGAGTAAGAACAAATTATGGTGGCAGCCGTTAATTTGAGCGCGTAGGAAAACGGCGCGATCGATGTAGCGATCCGAAACTTGGAACCCCAGTTTTTGGCAATAAAATGCTTCTGTTTCAGGAAGGTTATCAACAAAGAAAACCACATGACCCACATTAATAGGTGTAGCTTTTTCATAAATTGGGCTAGGTTTATCAATGCGGCGAATGTCTCCCCATTGATTGATACCTGTGACGTCTAGTTGGACGTCTTTTTGTTGTGAAAGGCAAAAAGCAACAGTCATTCCATTAGGATCGCGGCATTGTGCGCCAGTGGATGTTCGCTCAAACCCATCACATTCCTGAATATTATCAATGATTTGATTTAGGTTGCTGAGGTTCTCAACGCCCCATGTAATGCGCCTTAAGGTTGATCCCGTTTCAAAAGGTGCAGGGAGGGAGGCATCATCAAGGGGAAACAATGCCAGCTCGGCGCCCGATAGAGTGCTAAACACGCTTGGATTATTGTTAGAAACATGTAAGCCAAAGTCATGTAAAAATTTTTGGCAGGCCTTAAGGTCTTCAACGCCAAATTCTAATTTTTCTATTCCAATCACTGACATAGCTTAATCCTCTGTAGGTTGGTGTTATTGCCTGATACGTTTTTTGGGCAAAGGAGAGCCGAGGCTTATGGCAATAAACCGAAAAATGGGTAAGTTTTTTACTAACGCTAAATCACTTTGGCTGGGATGATGCCGCCAATAAATTCAGTTAGCTTTTGTGCCGCACTGCGCACTTCATTTTGCAAATATTGGCGCTCCTGCACAGGGATGCTGTCCATGGGAACCATGATACTGATTGCCGCTTCGACCCCGTTGTCTTGGTTGTAAACGGGATAAACAATGGAGGAGATGCCACGGCGATAAAATGATTCACCGATAACATAACCCCGCAGTTTGTCAGCTTGGATCATGTTCCAGAATTCGTGTTTGCTGCCTGCGTTATCAGGGAGCTCTTCATCAGGGTAAAGAGCATCAAATTCTGTAGAAGAAAGCCCACTTAATAGCATGCGCCCTAAAGATGTTCGATGAGCTAATAAGCGTGTGCCGACGCTGACATGGTTAATTTTTGATTCCGCACCGCTGACGCGAGCGATGTAAATAATGTCTCGGCCATCGCGGATCACAAGATGGCTATTGCACTGGCTGCGATCACGCAAATGTTCAATAATCGGTTGCCCTAGCTGGGTCAAATCGAGAGAGGCAATATAACCGAGACCAAGGCTAAGCACTTTGCGACCAAGTGAAAATGCCCCTGTTCTCGGGTGTTGGACAAGGAAATCCAAATGTACCAAGGTTTGGATCGCGCGATAAGCCGTGGCTTTAGGCATATCGACTAAGCGTAGGATTTCCGCAAACGTGAGCTCGCGGTGCTGCTGTGCGAGCAAGAGAAGAAGTTGCAATCCTTTTTCCAGACCAGGTATCAAGTACTTACATGTTGAATTCAATGCCTTAACCTCGCCGCCCATGCGGTCATCAGTTAGTTAAACACAAAGCCGCCGTTGACGGGGATGAGCTGCCCCGTCACAAAATTAGCCATATCAGAAAGCAAGTACAATGCAGTACCAGTGACATCTTCAGGTAATTGCTCCCCTTGTAAGGCGCGACCATTTTCATAAAGCTGGTGGCGTTCTTCAGGGACATATTCAGTGGCTTCAACTTTTGTCAGCCCTGGCGCAATCGCATTAACGCAAATACGGTGTTGGCCTAACTCACGCGCCATTGAGCGAGTCATACTGATAATTGCCCCTTTACTGGCGACATAAGCCATTAGCCTTGGCGCACCCCAAAGGGCAGTATCAGACGCAATATTGACGATTTTTCCATGTTGGCTTTGCTTTAATAATGGTAGTGCCGCTTTTGTTACCAGCCATGTTCCTTTGACATTTACAGTCATAACGCGATCCCAAAGCTCAAGATCGTACTCATCTAACGTTTTACCCCCCACGCCAGTCGCGAGCGCCGCATTGTTGATCAGTCCATCAATGGCACCTTGCTGAGCGATGTACTCAAAGGCTTGGTGAATAGAAGCAGGATCTGCAAGGTCAATACAATAATTTTGTACATCAAACCCTTGGCGGCGTAATGTCTCGGTACTTTCTTGCAAACGCTCTTCAAGAATGTCGCACAGAATGACCTTAGCGCCTTGCTCTGCGACGGTTTGAGCAAAGCTAAAACCCAGCCCTCTTGCCGCGCCAGTGACGACAATACGTTTTCCCGCCAATAGGTTATGCATTTTCAGTTTCCTTACCGTAAATCAGTTCAAACTGTTTTTTGGCCTCACGCTGCATGATGCGACGAAGGCGAGACAAACCGACATCGTGTTGATAGAGAAACTCGTGGTTACGTGCATTTGGTGCGAGGTTTTCTAAAATAATGCGGTCTTGCTCTAACACATCCCAATGCAGCCCCTCTAGGCGGTTGCGGTACATAAAGCGCCAGAGATCGCGTTGCCAGTCTTTGACCTTACGAATTCGCCAGAAGAATACGCGGCAGTGATCTTTATCTTCAGGAACGACCATACCGATGATCCAAAAGTGCCCGCCGGGCCCAAAACGTTTTTGATATGGGATGGATAAACGAAGCCAGTTTGCGCCTGTACTGGCAAATTCTACCCAGTCGAAGTTGACACCGATTTGATCATTTTTACGGAAAATAAACCCTGTTTGAGTGGCCTCAAGGATCATTTCAGACTGTTTATCCCCTTCGGCCATAGAGTGAGAAGAAGAGTGTAGGTACGTGCCATGCATCGGATCCATTACATTTTCAAGGGCATATTGATAGTTACATTTCCACGATGCGGTACAGAGGAAGTGGCTGTGGTTTTCGCCATCGGCTAATTCTTCAGGGAATTCAAGCGCTGGCGGTGTTTCCCCTTCAACAACGGCAAAATAGAGGAAAATAGCACCGTGAATCTCTTGAACTGGATAGGTTTTTAAGCATTTTTGGCCTTCAAGAGGGCATTGGCTAACCGCTGGAACGTCC
The DNA here is from genome assembly GCF_020381325.1 of Providencia vermicola. Classification (GTDB taxonomy): domain Bacteria; phylum Pseudomonadota; class Gammaproteobacteria; order Enterobacterales; family Enterobacteriaceae; genus Providencia; species Providencia vermicola. Next base: position 183,078 of record NZ_JAGSPI010000002.1, on the reverse strand, counting down.
TTGACAATACCATCTCCGCCTACTTCAACGCCGTGGTACCAACAGGCAATGCGTTCACCAAGGTTCCAGCCCATGGATAAACGTGCACCGCGGTGAGGGCATCTATCTTCTAAGGCATGAATTTGGCCTTTATCATCGCGCCATAAGACAATTTGCTCTTCAAGGCGAGTGATGCCGATGGGATTACTGCTGACTTCCCAGCTTGATAATACGGGGTACCACTGTCCTCGTAGCCCCACATCTAAATACGCTTGATAGTTTTGAGGTTGTGTATTCGTTGTCATAATTTGCTTCCGATTATCAAAGGTTATTTTTATTTTTGTATAAATTACAAAGTACTAATATCCATTAACGAGCAAAAATTCGCGGAAACTGCTTGGTGTCCATGCATGACCTTGTCGGTCAAATAATTGTTGTTGGTTTAAAGCTTCAACGAGGGCTTCGAGAGTTTCTGTTCCTGATGCAAATAAATTTTCTAATGCGGCGATCAGCGCTGTTTCGTATTCATCAGGAAGGCGCGATCGTGTTTGCCAGACAATATTTGGTGCACTTCCAGGTGCTTGAATACTCCCTTTTCCACCTTCTCGTGCAGGAATAATTTGGTTATTTGCGGGGAGGTAAGGATTAATATTTCGAATCGGTTCCATGTTTACTCCTCAATTAAGCTAATTTCGATTTGGTTTTCATGAATGCGGGTTTGATAGGTTTTTAAATCTCGACCACCCGGTTCTCGCAGACATTTTCCTGTTTTGATATCAAAGATGGCTTCATGTAGGGGACACTCAACTTTTCCATCTTCAACAAACCCTTGGCTGAGTAGGGCATAAGCGTGAGGACATACATCTTCTAAAGCGTAATATTGGTCTTCAACCAAAAAAATACCGATTTCGTTGTCATTAACTTTGGCTGAAAAGGGAAATTCTTCTTGAACTTGTGAAACATCGCACACAGCAATCCAGCTCATTTTTTTCTCCTCTTAATACGCAGTAACATTTTGTTTCATATACGAAACGTTGTTTATTATTTAAAACCAGATTAAATGTAGGGGTGATTAATAGTCAATCGAATGTTGACTATATGTAAAATATTCGTTTCAAAATGTGGAGTGTGTCGAGCTTATTGCGTTGTTTAGTTTCATATAAGAAACAGAAGGGGGTTTATCAGCGATTGTGGGAGTTAATATCAGAGCCAATTATAGCCACAAGGTAGTCTGTGGCTATTTTGGTTACATTATTTTAATTCAAACCGTTGTAAGTCTTTACTGACGGTAACAGGGCCAGAGTATTGCTTTCTAACCTCTTTGATCCAAACTTCATCGGTAATCGATGGGTCATCTGCGGGAACAAGGTGGGTGAGTACCAAATGTTTTACATTGGCTTCCTTCGCGATTTTACCGACCTCTTCTGCGGTGGTGTGATGGGAAATAATCGCTTTTGCAAGGGTCGAGCCATTGCCAATTCGGTTTGCTAAGTTTTCAACGCCAGAAACCAGCACAACTTCACTGATTAAAAGGTCGGCATCTTTGGCAAATTCAATAATTTGTTTATTATCAATCATATCACCTGTGATAACGATAGTTTTTCCCTCTGACTGGATTTTATAGGCTAGGGCTTCATCGGAATTAAAAGGGGGATGTGGCACAAACAACGCACTGATTTTCACACCGTCTTTATCAACAATAACACCTTCAGAAATATCTTTGGCAGTGACCATATTACGTAAATCAGGTTTGCCTTCATCTTTAATACGTAAATCAATATCGCGCTTAAAGGTGTCCCAAACACCTTTGGTCATGCTCTCTGTACCCACTGGACCATACACCGTCACAGGGTGGTTTAGCCCACTGTTCCATGCATTCAATAATAACGCAGGGTAATCGGCAACGTGGTCACTGTGCAGGTGAGTAATAAAAATTGAGTCGATATTTTTTAGCGGAGCTTTCGATTGAACTAAGCGCAAAGTTGCGCCGTATCCTGCATCAAAAAGATAGGTTTTATCCCCTTTAATAAATGCGGTCGATTGCGGCAAGCGAGTTTCACTTAATATGGATGGCCCACCTTTTGTTCCAAGGGTAATAATTTCATCGGCATTTGCTAAAGAACTTGAACCGAATAATGCCGCCGCGAGAGATAGAGAGATAAACAGTGGTTTGATTTTCAAAATAGCACCTCTTTTTATTATTAATGAATTTACACTGGTATTGAATAATTATAATTAAAATCTATATGTTGATAAATTGTTAACATATGAATGAGCTTACTTTTGTTTGGATGGTGTGACTATCGTTCTTTAGGATTAATTATAAATTTTTTTATTTAACTTATTAATAACAGTGAATTAGGTGATATTGAAATTCTACGGTTATATAAACTGACTTTATTATTTAATTAAAAAAGAGAGTTTATTTAATAATGCAATTTAAATTAGATTTAAAAACTAATAGGAATGAGTTTATTAAGTTTTATTAATTAGAGTTATTGGGAATATAATGAATCAGCGAATTTAGCGATGTAATTCCCCATATTTTCTTATGTGTATCCCACCTTTTTTTGATCTCACGTGAAGTTTTTTGAAGCTGTTAGCGGGAAAATACCTTCTATTGAAATAAGAGGGTGTGCAAGTGAGCAACGGAATACAGCTTCGGGTTAAAGGTAAAGTACAAGGGGTGGGTTTTCGTCCCTATGTTTGGCAGTTGGCACATCAGCAGCAATTGCATGGAGATGTCTGTAATGATGGTGAAGGGGTGCTTATCCGCCTACTTGCAAATGCAGATATCACTAAATTTAGCCAATTATTACAACAACATTGCCCTCCTTTGGCGCATATAGAGAGTATTCAATCACAATCTTTTCAATGGGATGTTTTACCCGATGAGTTTACCATTCGCCGTAGTGGCGAAGGGAAAATGGATACGCAAGTGATCCCCGATGCGGCAACCTGTGATGCTTGCCAGCAAGAACTTTTTGACCCGAAAAATCGCCGTTTTCATTACCCGTTCACCAACTGTACTCATTGCGGGCCGCGCTTTACGATTATTCGCCATATGCCTTATGATCGCCCAAATACCGCGATGGCTGATTTCCCGTTATGTCCTGAGTGTTTGGTGGAATATCAATCCCCCGCGGATAGGCGTTTTCATGCGCAGCCCAATGCATGTGCTGTATGTGGCCCCGAAATTAAGCTCAGTGATGCTTTTGGGCTGACGGTAGCGGAGAAGGAAGGGGCGTTAACATCGGCATCGCAATATTTACTTGCAGGTAAAATTATTGCCATCAAGGGGTTAGGCGGCTTTCATCTTGCTTGCGATGCAACGGATGACCATGCAGTGCAAGCGCTACGCATGCGTAAACATCGCCCAACAAAACCCTTTGCGGTGATGATCCCGTCTTTAGATTGGTTAAAAAACCAAGGGGTGAGTGTGAGTGATGGGCTAGCCTCGTTGTTAAAAAGCCCCGCAGCGCCGATCGTTTTAATCAAGCAGTGGAAAAATAGTGGGTTAAGCCAGTTCGTTGCTCCATATTTAACTGAGTTAGGGGTGATGCTGCCTTCAAACCCCTTACAGCATTTATTGATGGCTGAGGTAAAAAAACCATTAATCATGACTTCAGGAAATGCCTCAGGGAAGCCCCCTGTACTTACGGAGCAAAGTGCGTTCAATGATTTAGCTAATATCGCCGATTTTTACCTGACACATAACCGAGATATCGTACAACGTGCTGATGATTCTTTAGTTCGTTTTCACCAAGGTCAGGCCGAAATGTTACGTCGTGCTCGTGGCTATGTACCCGATTCTGTAGATTTACCTGAAGGGTTTGAAAACTCACCCTCTATATTAGGGTTAGGGGCTGACCTGAAAAATACGTTCTGTTTACTGCGCGATAAAAGCGCGGTATTAAGCCAGCACCTTGGGGATTTGGACGACTTAGATATTTTTGAGCAATACCAAAGTTCGATTGATTTGTTTAAGTCAATTTACCGTTTTACCCCAACGGTATTGGTTGGGGATATGCACCCAAACTATGTCAGCCATCGCTTTGCTAAGCAACTATCTGCGCAGTTGGATATTCCCTTTGTGCACGTTCAGCACCATCACGCCCATATTGCAGCCGTAATGGTGGAGCATGGTTTGCCAAGAAATACAGATAAGGTGATTGGTTTAGCACTTGATGGGTTAGGTTTTGGTGATGACCAACGTCTCTGGGGTGGGGAATGTTTACTAGTGGATTATTCATCCAGTCAATATTTAGGTGGATTGCCTGCGGTTGCATTGCCCGGAGGCGAAATGGCGGCAAGGCAACCTTGGCGTAATTTATTGGCTCACTGGTTACAGTTTGTTCCCAACTGGCAACAGCAACCAGATGCAATTCAACTTCTTGAACTCCCTTGGCAAGGACTGGAAAAGGCTATTGAACGGGGGCTCAATTGCCCAACAGCGTCTTCCGCGGGGCGGTTATTTGATGCTGTTGCTGCTGCCCTTGGTATTTGTACGGCACAAACCAGTTGGGAAGGTGAAGCGGCGTGCCAACTTGAAGCGCTGGCGATGAACTCTGAGGTTATGACACACCCAGTGACGATGCCATTAATTAATCAACACCTTGATTTAGCAACGTTTTGGCGTGAATGGGGTGCTTACCAAGCGCCGAAAGCACAACGTGCCCATGCGTTTCATATTGCGTTAGCAAATGGGTTTGCGCAGCTTGCGAAAGCATCTGCCCAGCAATATGGCATTAAGACAATCGTGCTATCAGGGGGGGTGATGCACAATAAATTATTACGAAATTTATTAATGAATAATTTAAATGAATTTGAGGTATTAACGGCAAGGCAGTTCCCGATGGGGGATGGTGGATTGGCATTAGGGCAAGTGGCGATAGCCTCAGCAAAATTAAAGGGTTAGCCTATGAGGAATATTGTGATGTCTTTAGAAAGTATATTAGGCTGATTTTTGTATATTTTAATTCTTAATTAAAATATTCTTTTTTTGATATTGATTCTTATTTAGATAATTTGTAATTATATTAATGGATTGGTTATTAATAATACTCTAATTTCGTTTAATTAAATGATAAGCAAATAATGATTTTCTATATCTCAATGATAATTAATGAAATTTATATTTAAATTAATGTGATGCATAGCGCATTATTGAATAATAAATGATTGAATTCTATTTAATACATCACTTTTATCTTCCAGTAACTGAATCGATTTTTCTAACAAATATATAAAAAAGATAAAATTTCTTATTTCCTCTTGATGAAGATCAAGTGATTAAAAATCGGTAGGAATAGGATCCTATTTTATATATATGCACCAGGTTACTTAAATAAGAATTTATTTCATTAAGCTCAGTTTTGTTGTCAATTTGAATTGCAATGATACAAGCGTAAGGCGTAAGCGTATTTAGCACGTCGGGTTTTGTGGCATCTCTAACGCAAAGATAATCAACGAAATTTGTTTAATGAATAGGTTCTAAGCCACCCATAATAATAGGAAAAAAGAATGATAGGAGATAACTCTATTAATTCTCCTCACGGTATTAACCGCCGTGATTTTATGAAGTTATGTACAGCGTTGGCAGCAACGATGGGGCTAAGCGGGAAAGCAGCGGCCCAAATTGCTGAATCTATTAGCGACCCTGCTCGTCCGCCTGTCATCTGGATTGGCGCACAAGAATGTACGGGTTGTACCGAGTCCCTGCTGTGTTCTACCCACCCAACCCTCGAAAACTTAATTCTGGATACAATTTCACTGGAATACCATGAGGTGTTATCTGCCGCTTTTGGTGAACAAGTTGAACAGAATAAGCATAATGCGATAGAAAAATACAAAGGAAAATATGTTCTTGTCGTCGATGGTTCTATCCCGCTGAAAGACAATGGTATTTACTGCATGGTTGCAGGGAAACCAATTGTTGAGCATATCCGTGAAGTGGCTGAACATGCCGCTGCCGTGATTGCAATCGGTTCTTGTGCCTCTTGGGGCGGTGTTGCAGCGGCGGGCGATAACCCAACGGGCGCAGTTGGGCTAAACCAAGTTATCAAAGATAAACCAGTGATTAATATCCCAGGTTGCCCGCCAAATCCACATAACTTCCTTGCGACCGTTGCCCACTTAATTACGTTTAATCGCCCGCCAGCACTGGACAGCAAAAACCGTCCAATGTTTGCTTATGGCCGATTGATTCACGAGCACTGCGAGCGCCGCCCTCATTTTGACGCAGGCCGTTTTGCCAAAGAGTTTGGCGATGATGGTCACCGTGAAGGCTGGTGTTTATATCACTTAGGCTGTAAGGGCCCTGAAACTTACGGTAACTGTTCAACATTGCAGTTCTGCGATGTTGGCGGTGTATGGCCTGTGGCGATTGGCCACCCTTGTTATGGCTGTAACGAAGAAAATGTTGGCTTCCACAAAGCGATTCACCAACTTGCGAGTGTGGAAAACCCAACGCCACGGGCGGATAAACCTGATTTAAATAACCGTGAAGGCGGGCAAATATCATCAACCGCCGTTGGCTTAATTGGTGGTGTTGTGGGGTTAGTCGCTGGGGTGAGTGTGATGGCGGTACGTGAATTAGGTCGCCAAAAACGCCAGCAAGACCATGACTCACGGGGAGAATAACCGTGAATAGACGAAATTTTCTTAAACTCTCCGCAGGGGGAGCGCTCCTTGCGGGCAGCTCACCAAGCTTGGCGGGAGCGGAAAACCGACCGCCAATTCCAAACTCCCTTGGCATGCTGTACGACTCAACTTTGTGTGTTGGGTGCCAGGCCTGTGTGACAAAATGCCAAGATATCAACCACCCAGAGCGTAACCCAGTCGGGGCGCAAACATGGTCGAACAACGACAAGCTTACCCCATACACCAATAACATTATTCAGGTCTGGAGCAGCGGCACTGGGGTGAATAAAGATCAGGAAAAAGACGGCTACGCCTACATTAAAAAGCAGTGTATGCATTGCGTTGACCCAAATTGTGTCTCTGTTTGCCCTGTTCAAGCACTGAAAAAAGACCCGAAAACGGGCATCGTTCATTATGATGCAAGTGTGTGTACGGGTTGCCGCTACTGCATGGTGGCGTGTCCGTTCAACATTCCAAAATATGCTTACGATGATAAGTTTGGGGCTATCCATAAGTGCGAGCTATGTAATCAAAAAGGCGTTGAGCGTCTAGACAAAGGCGGTTTACCTGGCTGTGTGGAAGTGTGCCCAACTGGTGCCGTGATTTTCGGTACGCGGGAAGAGTTACTCGCTGAAGCGAAAAAACGCTTAACTCTCAAAGTGGGCGATGAATACGGCTTTCCACGTCAAACCTTGCATAGCAATGACCCAAATGTCATCAAAGTGCCGAAGTATGAAAACCATGTGTATGGCGAGCTTGAAGGCGGTGGAACGCAGGTCATTGTGCTCTCAGGCGTGCCATATCAACACCTTGGCTTGCCTGAATTGGAGCAGCTTTCGACAGGTGCGCGCTCTGAATATGTTCAACACACGCTATACAAAGGCATGGTGTTGCCGTTAGCGGCGCTAGCAGGGTTGAGCTTCTTGGTGTATCGCAATACCAAGAATGACAAACACGAAGGAGATGACTCAAATGACGACGCATCATAAAGAAAAGCCGTTAGGTGGGCGTTTAGTCAGTTGGCCAATTATGGTCTTTGGGCCATTGGTGTTGCTTTGCGTCATTCTGATTATCAAACGTTTGGTTTTCGGCCTAGGTTCGGTTTCTGACCTTAACGGCGGTTATCCGTGGGGGATTTGGATTGCTTTTGACTTGCTGATAGGAACGGGATTTGCTTGTGGTGGCTGGGCACTGGCTTGGGCGGTGTATGTGTTTAACCGCGGGGAATATCATCCGCTGGTTCGTCCTGCATTACTTGCCAGCTTATTCGGCTATTCGCTCGGTGGTTTATCCATCACTATCGACGTGGGGCGTTATTGGAACTTACCGTATTTTTATATCCCAGGTTTCTTCAACACCAATTCGGTACTGTTCGAAACTGCCGTATGTATGACGATTTACATCGGCGTGATGGCATTAGAATTTGCCCCAGCCTTGTGTGAGCGTTTTGGCTGGAAAGTCTCATTGAAACGCTTGAATAAAGTGATGTTTTTTATCATCGCATTAGGGGCACTGTTGCCAATGATGCACCAATCCTCAATGGGATCGTTAATGATTTCAGCGGGATACAAGGTACATCCAATTTGGCAAAGTTATGAAATGTTGCCGCTGCTCTCGTTGTTGACCGCATTTATTATGGGTTTCTCGATTGTCATTTTCGAAGGCTCATTGCTGCAAGCTGCCTTAAAGGGGCAAGGGGCAGATGAGCGGCCGCTATTTGTGCGGTTAACGCAAATTCTGCAAGTGCTCTTGGTATTGTTCCTTGTGTGTCGATTTGGCGAGTTAATTTATCGCGAAAAACTGCACCACATCTTTAATGGCGACTTCTACGCCATGATGTTCTGGATAGAAACCGTGTTAATGGTGATCCCATTAATTATTTTCCGCATGCCATCACTACGAAATGATTCGCGTTGGTTATATATCAGCGGATTAAGCATGTTAATCGGGGCGGCAATGTGGCGGATGAGCTATTCCCTTGTCGCGTTTAATCCTGGGGGCGGTTACGACTACTTCCCAACATCAGAAGAACTTTTAATTTCAATGGGTTTTGTGGCAATTGAGGTCTGCGCGTATATCTTGCTGATCCGCCTACTACCCGTTATTCCAGCATTGAAAAAAACAACGATGAGCCATTCAGAGGCCCGAGGTAAAGCATGAGCCAACGTATAACAATAGATCCAGTCACTCGTATCGAAGGTCACTTACGCATTGATTGTGAAATTGAAGATGGAAAAGTCACCAAGGCTTGGGCTTCAGGCACTATGTGGCGCGGCATGGAAGAAATTGTCAAAGGGAAAGACCCTCGTGACGCATGGATGATCATGCAGCGTATTTGTGGGGTTTGTACCACTGTTCACGGCATTGTATCTGTACGTACCATTGAAAGCGCTTTGAATATTGATGTGCCTGTTAACGCGCAGTACATCCGTAATATGATTTTAGCGGCGCATACCATTCAAGACCATATTGTCCATTTTTATCAATTGTCGGCGCTTGATTGGGTAGATATCACCTCTGCGTTAAATGCAGACCCAAATAAAGCGGCAGAAATCCTCAAAGGGGTTTCCACATGGCCACTCAATAGCGCAGAAGAATTTACCCGCGTACAAGACAAAATCAAAAAACTGGTGGCGAGCGGGCAATTAGGGATTTTTGCGAACGGTTACTGGGGGCACCCAGCGATGAAATTGTCGCCTGAAGTGAACTTGATTGCGGTCGCGCACTATCTGCAAGCCCTTGAATGTCAGCGGGATGCTAACCGCATTGTGGCCCTGTTAGGGGGAAAAACACCACATATCCAAAACCTTGCGGTGGGCGGTGTTGCGAACCCTATCAACCTTGATGGGGTGGGGGTTCTTAACCTTGAACGCTTGATGTATGTGAAATCTTTTATCGACCGTTTAGGGGATTTTATCGAGCAAGTATACAAAATCGATGCAGCAGTGATTGCAGCGGGTTACCCAGAATGGTTAGAAGTCGGCCAAGGGGCGAAGCATTACATGTGTATGCCTGAAATGCCGATGGACGGCAAAAATGGCAGTTTCTTATTGCCGGGTGGCTATCTCGAAAACAGTGATTTCAGTACCTATCGCCCAATTACCAGTCACATGGACGAGTATTTGATCAACGGTATCAAAGAAAGTAGCAAACACGCGTGGTACAAAGAAAACGAGCCACAAGCACCGTGGGAAGGCACCACAAACCCTAACTACACTGGTTGGGACGATGACGGTAAATATTCATGGGTGAAAGCGCCAACCTTCTATGACAAAACCGTCGAAGTGGGGCCATTAGCGGACTTACTGTGCAAACTGGCGGCAAAACACGAGCCAACGGAAAAACACTTTAACGATGTGGTGAACCTGTATCAAACATTGACGGGTAACAGCATTGGTATCGATCAGCTGCACTCTACATTAGGCCGTATTATTGGTCGCAGCGTGCGTTGCTGTGTTCTGAATGAAACACTGTCAATTCAGTGGCAAGCGCTGGTGGATAATATTGGTAAGGGCGACTTTACTACCTTTGTAAAACCAAACTTCCCAGAAAACGCAACGATTAAAGGCGTGGGTTTTGGGGAAGTGCCGCGTGGCTTGCTATCGCATTGGGTGGTCATTAAAGACGGTAAAATTGAAAACTATCAGGCTGTTGTGCCCTCTACATGGAACTCTGGCCCACGTAATTTCAATGACGAACCAGGCCCTTACGAGCAAGCGTTGGTAGGAACGCCTGTTGCTGACCCAACTAAACCACTTGAGGTAGTGAGAACCATCCACTCATTTGACCCTTGCATGTCTTGTGCGGTGCACATTGTGGATCCTGAAGGTGGGGAAGTCACTAAGGTTAAGGTGTTGTAATGCGAATTTTAGTCTTAGGCGTTGGCAATATTTTGCTGAGCGATGAAGGGATTGGCGTGCGCATTGTTGAAGCGTTGGAAGAACGCTATCACTTGCCTGAATGTGTGGAAGTTCTCGATGGCGGTACCGCGGGAATGGAATTGATCGGCCCAATGGCCTCCCGTGACCACTTAATCATTGCGGATGTGGTGTTATCGAGCCAGCAACCTGGCTCGCTATTAGTGCTACGTGATGATGAGGTGCCTGCGTTGTTTACCCGTAAAATTTCCCCTCATCAGCTAGGATTATCTGATGTGTTATCTGCTCTGCATTTAACGGATGAATTTCCTCAGCGTTTGACCTTAGTGGGCGTCGTACCTGAGTCCTTAGAGCCGCACATCGGTTTAACCGCAATAGGGCAAGCGGCGTTAGAGCCTGCGTTGCAAAAAGTGGTAGATGTGCTGCGCAGTGAAGGTTTGGAAATTACGGCAAAAGAAGAGCGTTTACATGCCTGATGACATTAAAGGTTATCAAAGTAACCCACGAACTCTCGTTGAGGCCGCATTTCAACGGGTGGCGGAGCAATCGATGCACGATTTGTCTTTCCTCCACCCCGCGATGCCGGTCTATGCCAGTGAGTTTGCTTTGTTTGAAAATCAATGGGTTGGTGCGGTTATCACCCCGTGGATGCTCAGCGCCCTCATTTTACCTGGGCCTGACCAGTATTGGGAGCAGCGTACTGTCGGCGACAAAATTGGCTTGATTTTACCTTATGGGGAAATGACCTATACCGTTGGAGAACTTGACGGACTAACACAATATTTTGCCTGTTCATTGATGTCGCCATTAGATAAAAGCTTGAGTCCTGAGCAAGGTATTCACCTTGCGGATGATTGCCGCCGTATTTTGTTGTCGCTGCCAGTGAGTGACCCAAATGTGCCGCAGTCGCCAGCGCGCCGCGCGTTATTTGCGCGTCACTTGAAGGAGGCATAATGCATGAAGTTTCATTGTGCCAAAGCACACTTGAGATTATTGAAGAACAAGCCAAGCGAAATGCCGTGAAGAAAGTCACGGCAGTTTGGTTAGAAATAGGGGCGCTTTCCTGTGTTGAAGAAAGCGCATTTCGCTTTTGTTTTGATATCGCCTGTCGCGGTACTGTCGCGCAAGGTTGCCAATTGCATGTAGTGCATCGCCCCGCACAAGCGTGGTGCTGGGATTGCAGTGAAATGGTGGAAATTGATAGCCATCAGTCTGTTTGCCCACAATGCCAAAGTCTGAATTTAAACGTAGAAAGTGGCGATAGCTTGCGCATTAAAGAATTAGAAGTCGAATAGTTTTCAAAGTGACTTTGAGGTGTATCAACCTTGCGATTTTGATTATGTATTAATCTAATTTAACTATTTAGCGGTTGGGAGTGAAATTTATGTGTAGTACGTGTGGATGCGCATCGGGAGAGCGCAGAATCGAGGGTGATGAGCACAGTCATCATCACCATGACCATCATCACGACCATGACCACCATCACGGCCATGATCATCATCACGATCATGAACATGCACATGACCATCATCATGGACACGATCACCACCACGATCACGACCATCATGATCATGAAAACCAAGGCCAAACCGTCATTATTCATCACCACTATTACCATCAAGGCGATGTGCATAATCACTATCATCAATATGACCCCGCACCTATTGAGGGTAAAGCCAAAAAACAGAAACACAAACATAAGCATAAACACGTTTACGCCATGGCGGAAAATAGCTTTAAACCTGTGGGTGAACACCATGATTTGGATTACGGACAGGGTGAAGCTGGCACACATGCGCCAGGGATCAGCCAAAAACGTATGCTGCAAATTGAGATGGACGTTTTAGATAAAAACAATCACTTAGCGGAACATAACCGTGAGGCATTTGCAGAAAAAAATATTTTAGCGTTAAATCTCGTTTCTAGCCCAGGTTCTGGGAAAACCACCTTATTAACGGAAACCTTGCTTCGCTTGCGCGATAAAATCAATTGTGCGGTGGTGGAAGGCGACCAACAAACCACCAACGATGCCCAGCGTATTCGCGAAACGGGGGTACCTGCTATTCAAGTGAACACAGGTAAAGGCTGCCACTTGGATGCGCAGATGATACACGATGCGGTCTCACGCTTAGGTTTAGATGATAACAGCTTGTTATTCATCGAAAATGTGGGAAACCTAGTGTGCCCTGCAAGCTTTGATTTAGGCGAGCGCCACAAAGTGGCTGTTTTGTCCGTGACCGAAGGGGAAGACAAACCCTTAAAATACCCGCATATGTTTGCCGCGGCAGACATTATGTTGCTCAATAAAATCGACTTACTACCGTACCTGCATTTTGACGTGGACGCCTGCATTGCTAATGCCAAACACATCAATCCAAACATCCAAGTGATTAAGGTTTCTGCAACACAAGGGGATGGTATGGACGCATGGTTAGCATGGTTGGAGACTCAGCTATGTGCTTAGGCATTCCAGGAAAAATCGTGTCAGTGGGGGAGGATATCCACCAACTGGCACAAGTGGATGTCTGTGGTGTGAAGCGGGACGTTAACATTGGCCTGATTTGTGAGGGGGAAACCCGCGAATTATTGGGTCAATGGGTGCTGGTTCACGTGGGCTTTGCCATGAGTATCATCAACGAAGAAGAAGCGCAGTCGACATTAGACGCCTTAGCGGCGATGAGCCAGCTTGACCACGAGGTTGGCGATTTTAGTGGTTTAAATGCAGGGGCGACAGATGCAGTACGTCGATGAATTTCGTGACCCTGCTTTAGCAAAAGTGTTATTGACGAATATTCGCCAACGTGTGAATGAAATTCCACGGGCTAAGCAGCGTCCATTGCAGTTAATGGAAGTGTGTGGTGGGCACACCCATGCTATTTTTAAATTTGGTATCGACCAACTTTTACCGCCAGAAATCGAATTTGTCCATGGGCCAGGTTGCCCTGTTTGTGTGTTACCGATGGGGCGCATTGATGGCTGTATAGAAATTGCAGAGCAGCCGAATGTGATTTTTTGTACCTATGGAGATGCGATGCGTGTTCCCGGCAAAAATGGCTCTTTGCTTGATGCCAAACGCCGTGGCGCGGATGTGCGGATTGTCTATTCTCCTTTGGATGCCCTCGGGATAGCAGAGCAACACCCTGACAAACAAATTGTTTTCTTTGGTTTGGGGTTTGAAACTACGATGCCAAGTACGGCGATTACCTTGCAACAAGCTAAACGCCGCCAACTGAACAATTTCACGGTATTTTGCCAACATATCACCATCATCCCAACTTTAAAAAGCCTATTAGAACAGCCAGATGTGCGTATCGACGGCTTTTTAGCGCCGGGGCATGTCAGTATGGTGATTGGGGCACATCCTTACCAGTTCATTACCGAAGATTTCCATAAACCGCTGGTGGTAACGGGGTTCGAACCGTTGGATATTTTGCAGTCTATATCTATGCTAGTGAATCAGATAGCGGATGGACGTTGTGAGGTGGAAAACCAATATAAGCGCATTGTCGCTGACCAAGGCAACACGTTAGCACTCAAGGCATTAGATGAGGTGTTTGAGTTGAAAGAAACCAGCGAATGGCGTGGTTTAGGGGAAATTGCAGGCTCGGGGGTACAGCTCAGTGCCGCTTATCAATCCTTTGACGCCGAACGTCGTTTTCACGTACAACCACATCAAGTGGCGGATGACCCGCAAGCACGGTGTGGCGATGTGTTGACGGGGCGCTGTAAACCCAATGAATGCCCACTATTTGGTACACGTTGTACACCACAAACCGCTTTTGGTGCCTTAATGGTATCTTCGGAAGGGGCTTGTGCGGCTTATTATCAATATCGTCGGGAGGCATAAATGAGCACTGATGCGAACAATGTGGTATTGATGGCCCACGGCAGCGGTGGGCAAGCCATGCAACAGTTAATTGAACAACTATTTTTAAAAGCATTCGCTAACCAAGCGTTGAATGAGCGCGAAGACCAAGCACGACTTTCGTTGGCGGAACTCACCACGTTAGGGGATCGCCTTGCGTTCAGCACCGACAGCTATGTGATTGACCCAGTTTTTTTCCCAGGTGGAAATATCGGTAAATTAGCGGTTTGCGGTACGGTGAATGATGTTGCTGTCAGTGGTGCAGTCCCTAAGTATCTGTCTTGTGGGTTTATTTTAGAGGAAGGTTTTCCGTTAGCCGAACTCGCCACCATCGTCGAATCAATGGCAGCAACGGCTGCAGCGGCTGGGGTGCAGATTGTCACGGGTGACACCAAAGTGGTGCAGCGCGGTGCTGCGGATAAAGTGTTTATCAACACAGCAGGTATCGGGGTTATCCCAAGCGAAATTCAGTGGGGAGCTCAGCAAATTCAAGCGGGTGACAAAGTGATCGTCAGCGGTACGTTAGGCGACCACGGTGCAACCATTTTAAACCTGCGCGAGCAGCTTGGTTTAGAAGCGCAGCTTAGCAGCGATTGTGCGGTATTGACGCCATTAATTGAACCACTACGTAATATTGAGGGCGTGCGTGCATTGCGGGATGCCACACGCGGCGGTGTGACCGCGATTTTGCATGAGTTTGCACAGGCAAGCGGCTGCGGAATGGCCATCAATGAGGTCGATTTACCTGTTACGTCTGCAGTCAGGGGGGTATGTGAATTGCTTGGTCTTGAACCGCTTAACTTTGCTAATGAAGGTAAATTAGTGATTGTGGTAAAACCCGAAGCGGAAAGCGCAGTGTTAGCCGCATTACGCAACCATCCATTAGGCCAAAGTGCCACTACGATTGGTTGTGTGACAGAGCAAAAACAAGTCAAATTAGTTGGGATCTTCGGGACATCAAGGTTATTAGATTTACCGCACAGTGAACCATTACCACGCATTTGTTGATGTTATCCCCCTATTGGCTAAAACCGATAGGGGAATTTAATTGATTAACGCCTTAACATGCCTTTATCGATAATAAACTCGATAATGGTTTCTAAGCCGACTTTTTTCTTTAAGTTAGTGAAAACATAGGGTTTCACAGGGCGCATTCTGGCAGTGTCTGCTTCCATTACTTCTAAAGAGGCACCGACATACGGGGCAAGGTCGATTTTATTGATCACCAGTAAATCAGAATGGGTGATCCCTGGGCCGCCTTTACGTGGGATTTTTTCGCCTTCTGCGACGTCGATAACATAAATGGTTAAGTCCGCCAGTTCTGGGCTGAATGTGGCGCTCAGGTTATCACCACCGCTTTCCACAAACACGATATCCAGATTTTTGTGGCGCATTGCCAGCTCTTCAACCGCCGCAAGATTCATGGAGGCATCTTCACGAATAGCAGTGTGCGGGCAGCCGCCTGTTTCCACACCAATAATGCGGTCAGCATCTAATGCTTCAGCACGGGTGAGGATCTTGGCATCTTCTTGGGTATAGATATCATTGGTCACGACGGCAATTTGGTAGGTATCGCGCATCGCTTTACATAAAACTTCTAATAGGGCGGTTTTCCCTGAACCAACAGGGCCACCGACACCAATTCGCAGGGGTTGGTTATATTCTTGCATTGTGTGTTTTCTCATGAACGGAAAAGTCGAGTGTATTGGGTTTCATGCCGACTGCTGGCAATGATTTGTGCAGGGGTAAAACTGCCGATATCGTCAACTGGCCATGTGGCAGATTGCGCCACAATCTCAGGAATACGTTCGGCAAGAGTAAACAAAATATGCTGTCCTGCACTTTGACCCAGTGGAATTAATTTCACGCCAGACATCACGGTGTTTTCA
Source organism: Providencia vermicola (assembly GCF_020381325.1). Lineage (GTDB taxonomy): Bacteria > Pseudomonadota > Gammaproteobacteria > Enterobacterales > Enterobacteriaceae > Providencia > Providencia vermicola. The sequence goes on along the minus strand of NZ_JAGSPI010000002.1, from coordinate 166,825 downwards.
AGCCAGCCCCACGCGTAGGCGGTGCACAGCTTTTCAACGTCAATATCCCAATGCGTGGCGGCAAGGGCAAAAGCCATTAATTGTGTTTTTTTCACGCACACTGATGCCGTGGTATCAAGCTCAATCGCCAGTTGGGGGAGCAAACGGGCAAAGGCAATGCCTCGCTGGCGCTCTTCTTGGCGAAGCTCTTTGGTTTCACGGCTGGCAATAATAAAGTCACACCAATAAGTCACTTGCTGCCAATCAGAGCGTGCAAGATTGGCGTGAATTTGCCGCAGAACAGGGAGTTCCAATGTTGCGATTGCGTGGGTCATTTGTGCTGTTAGCCAATTGGCGAGGGTGTCTGGCGTTGTCACCCAACCTTTTTCAATCGCCCACTCTAGCCCTTGGGAATAGGTAAATGACCCCACAGGTAAGGACGGGCTGACTAATTGGTATAAACGCAAATCCGCTAGCATCGATACACTCCCTGAATCTGATTAGTGGTGGTGATGGTGATCATCGTGGTCATGGTGGTGGTGATGATGACCACCCGATGAACCGCCGTAAGCGCCCGGCTCAGGTTGGTATTTTTCAAGACCCACGCTGACCGTTGCGCCTAATCCACGTGCCATATCGTCTAAAACATGGTCGTGAAAATAACGGCACCAGCCTGCTTCAATTTGCAGAGGGACATGGCGGTTACCTAAGTGGTAGCAAACCCGTGCAAGTAACAGAGGGTCATCGCTGTAAACGGTGGAAACTTGCTCTTTTGCCGCGATAACCGTAACTCGTTCACCGTCTTCTGTCGCTAAAATATCCCCTTCCTTTAAAATGGTGCCGCGGGGTAAAAATAACCCTGCATCTTGCCCATCACTTAAGGTGACTTTTAAGCGGCTTTTGGTACGTTCGTCCATGGTTAAGCACAGGGACAATTCAGTGCCTGTTTGTTGTTCTGGTGGAACGACGTGAATAAATTTTTTCATTTTCAGGCTTCTTAATCAGGGGTCAGAATAAAAAGTAACGTTGTGCCATTGGCAATTCAGTGGCTGGTTCACACACCAGCGGCACGCCATCGGCTTTAACAATATAGGTTTGAGGGTCTAGCTCAATATGCGGCACATAGCTGTTGTGCACCATTGAGGCCTTACTGATATTGCGGCAACCCTCAACACGGCCGATTAAGCTTTGTAAGCCAAGCTTTTCGGGCACTCCCGCCTCAATCCCTGCTTTTGACATAAAAATCATCGAGGTTTGGTACTTTGCTTTACCGAGCGCCCCATACATTGGGCGGTAATGCACAGGTTGCGGCGTTGGAATGGCGGCGTTGATATCCCCCATTGGCGCATACGCCACAAGGCCACCTTTCATGATAAGCGCAGGTTTTATGCCAAAAAAGGCGGGGTCCCACAGGATAATATCGGCTAATTTGCCTTTCTCTATCGACCCTACTTCATGAGCAATACCATGGGCTAACGCAGGGTTTATCGTGTATTTCGCCACGTAGCGCTTAATACGGTTGTTATCGCTGTCTGGGGTATCGCCTTCCATTATGCCGCGTTGTAATTTCATTTTGTGGGCACATTGCCATGTGCGCATAATCACTTCGCCAACGCGCCCCATGGCTTGGGAATCGGAGGACATCACGGAAATTGCGCCCATATCATGCAAAATGTCTTCTGCGGCAATGGTTTCACGGCGAATACGTGACTCAGCAAAGGCCACATCCTCAGGAATGGACGGGTCAAGGTGATGACACACCATCAACATATCCAAATGTTCGTCCACTGTATTAATGGTGTACGGCATTGTCGGGTTGGTTGAGGCAGGTAAAATATTCGGTTCCCCTACGGATTTGATCACGTCAGGAGCATGGCCGCCACCGGCTCCCTCGGTATGGAATACGTGGATCACACGACCGCCGATGGCTTTTACTGTTTCTTCGTAGAAGCCGCCTTCGTTTAAGGTGTCGGAGTGAATTGCCACTTGCACGTCCATTTCATCGGCAACATTCAAGCAGTTGTGGATTGCCATCGGGGTTGCGCCCCAGTCTTCGTGAATTTTCAGGCCAATTGCGCCTGCGGTAACTTGCTCACGAATGGCTTCAGGCTGGCTCACACACCCTTTACCAAATAGCCCCACGTTAATTGGCAGCTCGTCCACGGCCTCTAACATGCGGTACATATTCCAAATACCTGGTGTGACCGTTGTGGCGTTAGTACCCGCGACAGGGCCTGTCCCGCCACCAATAAAGGTGGTGACACCAGAAACTAAGCCTTCTTCAGCTTGCTGTGGGCAAATAAAATGAATATGGGTATCGACACCACCTGCGGTGACAATTTTGCCTTCACCCGCGACGACTTCTGTACCAGGGCCGACTACGATATCCACATTCGGCTGTACATCAGGGTTACCCGCTTTACCAATACCTGCAATACGGCCATTTTTGATACCGATATCAGCTTTAACAATGCCCCAATGGTCTAAAATAATAGCGTTAGTGATCAGCACATCAACACATTTATCGCTGGTGACTTGGCTTTGCCCCATGCCGTCGCGAATGACTTTACCGCCACCAAATTTGACTTCTTCCCCATAGGTGGTGAAGTCTTTTTCAATTTCTAAAAACAGTTCTGTATCTGCTAGGCGTACACGGTCGCCTTGGGTTGGCCCAAACATATCCGCATACGCTTGCCGTGAGATGGTTTTCATGGTTATTTCTCACTCTCTAATTTACCCATGACTTTGCCATGGAATCCGTAAATTTCTCGTTTACCGCTAAATGCCACCAATTCCACCGTGCGGCTTTGGCCGGGTTCAAAACGCACCGCCATGCCTGCAGGGATGTTTAAACGAAAACCCAGCGTGCCGTCTCGTTCAAATTTCAAAAAATCATTCACTTCATAAAAGTGGTAATGGGAGCCGACTTGAATCGGTCTATCACCATGATTCGCCACTTGAATGGTTTTGGTTTCACGACCCGCGTTCAGTTCGATGTCGCCTAAAGCCTGATTCACTTTAATTTCACCGGGGATCATATTGCCACCTATACAATTGGGTCGTGAATGGACACAAGTTTTGTGCCGTCAGGGAATGTGCATTCCACTTGAATGTCTTTGATCATTTCAGGTACGCCTTCCATGACTTGCTCCGCACTGAGCACCGTTCTGCCTTCACTCATCAGTTGGGCGACCGTTTTTCCGTCACGTGCGCCTTCCATAATGGCGCAGCTTATTAGGGCAACGGCTTCTGGGTAATTCAGTTTTAACCCACGGGCTAAGCGCCTTTCAGCGACAAGGCCTGCGGTAAAAAGCAATAACTTATCTTTTTCTCTTGGGGTGAGTTCCATTTTTGCTCCTAAAACGAAAAATTTATGTTGCCCAAATACGGGGAGGTTCAGGGCAATAACCTAGCCAATACTGCCGCGTGACTTGCCAAATATGGGCAAAACACGCCATCATTGGCTCAGTTTGCGAGCCTAATAATCGCAAGACTAAAATGCTATCCACATCCGTTAAACCGTACTCAATAGGGCTCTCCGTTGGGGATAAAAAATCACTTAAATGTTGCTGAATTTTATCTTTTAATTCATCACTGGCAGGGTAGATATACATCGATCCCATCATGGGAAACTCACGCATGACAGCAGACTGTTTTTGTGTGCCATCGATAAACAGGGATTCGGTGAGCGTGAGGGTGCCATTAATGTAAAAATTAAAGCGTCCACGCACATCGCCATTTTCAAACCATTCCCCCAAAACAGGGCGGCCTAAACATTGGATTTCCCAGCCGATAAATTTTGATGACGCAGCGACATTAATATGGGTTTCGAGCCGAACCTGTGCATCAGGGAAAAAAATATTTTCCTGCGGCAGCCACTCTAAAAAACCGTCATCGGCAACCGTTAAATTCTGTACTTGGCGGGCAATACCGCCTGCGCTGCGATAAAATTTGGTCGCACCTGGGGTGGTCAGCAGCGAATGGGCGTGCGGCTGAACGTCAATATTAATCAGAAGTTTATCTCCGCCCACCACACCACCTGGGGGATGAAGTAAATAGGTGTGAGCAACCCCTGGTTCGGGGTAAAATGGCCTTTGCACCATTAAAGGGCCGATATGTTGTTTATCGGTCAGGCGTGTTGTACCCCGTTTGAGTTCATAGCGTAAAAAAATCTCAGCTAACCAACCTGATCCTGAAAACTCAGACATACTTTCTCCTGCAATCAGGCAACAAATAATACGCGAACATGTTTAGTTATACCCCTCACCGAATGGTTTGGGTTTTAGGCCGTATAAGCTAATGCAAGTAGGGTAGGATGTGTATGAACACAAAAAAATAATTATCTGTAATGATGCGTTATAGGTTCGCATTCATCTGCCGCGCGATTTTACACCTTCTATCGAAAATTGCCTTTCAATTAAATAGCAATTTATTTAGAAAAACGAACAATGCATAAAATAACAGTAAAAAATGAGCGGATCTCTATATTGCGATTTTTACCTAACAGGACTATATTCTGAGCCGCATTCTAGCAAGGTAGAGGAAGCCATTAACTAGCGTAATTATTTGCTATTTATCTGAATGGCTGTATTTTTGTCTGCCCATCAACCTGCTTTTTCTAGCGGGTGATTTCTGACTTTGACCAAAGTTTATTGAGATTATGGAATATAAATATTTTCTTTCATCAAGCCAAATGGTGTTAAAAGCGTTTTACATTGAAAGCGCGATGATAGCCATGTTGCAAGGGGCGAAAGGAAATGTGGTGATTAATGGCCAATCTATTGATGTTCAGTCTAATTTGACACTCATTATTCCAAAATACAGCCAAGTCTCCTGCAATATGGAGTGTGCATCTGATCAATCGATTGAGCTGCATACACTGTCGATTGCGGACTCAGAGTTAGAATCGGTCTTTTTATTATTAAAGACCTTAATGAAGTCAGGTGCGCCGTTGACGAGCCATGTGCCTGCGTTTCAGGTATTAACCCCTGAAACGGTCAGTGATAATTTCAGTTTGCTCAAACAATGTTTGCCATTAAAAAAACAAAGCCAGCCCCAAGAAGCATTGTTAATGAAGCAAAGCCTGTACTTTATTTTACTGGCGATATACCAAGCGGGCGTCGATATTCTCAATATTTTCCGCTTCAATTATGATGAGCCGAAAAACCAAGCCATTACTCATTTAATTACCCAAGAACCGCAGAAAAAATGGCATTTAGAGGATGTGGCGAAGGCATTATTTACCACACCATCGACATTGCGCAGGCACCTTAATCGAGAAGGGGTCTCATTCCGCCAATTATTATTGGATGTGCGAATGGGAATGGCGCTGAATTATTTAACCTTCTCGAATTACTCTGTTTTTCAAATTAGTCATCGCTGTGGGTTTGGTAGCAATGCTTATTTTTGCGATGTATTTAAGAAAAAATATGCCATGACACCATCACAGTTTCGGTTGCAATCAAGGCAATCTAATGACTCGTCTTTTATTACCAATTTATCGTTAAATTCAGCCTCTATTGAATTTGATAAAGACGCAGAAGAGTAAAATTACTTTTTAATTTATTAAGACAAATCAAAGAGAGGCTGAGTTTTTACGAATTATTCATTAAATTCGAAGTTCTATTGATATAGAACGTAGAAAGCGTGGTTTAAAATTTAATATAACTGAATATTGTTACTCTACGCACAGTGAATATCTCACCAATAGCGGCAATTAATGATAATGACCACCATTAACTGCCTGATGATGTTTCATTTTTATTTAGTGATAAAAATAAAACCAAACTATCGAGGGATGTATGATTAAAAATATCATTGCGGCCATGTGTTTCATGGGGCTGACGCTACCATCACACGCCGCAGAACCGGCTCACTCACAAACATTACGTTTAGCTATTGGCGCAGAACCGACAGAAGGTTTTGACCCGATGCTAGGATGGAGCCACGGTAGCTATCTTCTGCTACACAGCCCATTACTTAAACAAAAAGCCGACCTTTCATGGCACAGCTATATGCTGGAAAACTATCAACATAATGCTGATGGGAAAGAGTGGACATTAACATTAAAAAAAGGCCTAAAATTTTCAGATGGCTCGCCGTTAACCGCTAAAGATGTGGTATTTACCTACAATAATGCCGCTGCGAGTGGGGGGAAAGTGGATATGGGCAACTTTGCAAAAGCAGAGGAAATAGACCCATTGACCGTTAAAATCACCTTATCTTCCCCACAAAGTACTTTTATCAATGTATTAGGCTCTCTTGGGATTGTCTGCGCCGATAAATACGATGCAAAAACCTATGCGCATAACCCAATTGGTGCAGGCCCGTACCGCTTAGTGGCTTTCCAGCCGGGGCAACAATTAATTGTTGAGCAAAACCCGTATTACGCGGGGCCGAAAAACGATTTCAACAAAATGGTTTTCGTTTTCCTTGATGAAGATGCCGCATTTGCTGCGGCGCAAAGTAGCCAACTGGAAATTGTTCGCATTCCCGCAGCAGTGGCAGCTAATGCGAATAATGTTAAAAACATGAAACTGGTGGAGCGTTATAGCGTGGAAAACCGGGGTATTTCATTCCCAATTCCACCTGCTGGTGGAAAAGATGCACAGGGGAACCCTGTGGGGAATGATATTACCTCTGATATTGCGGTGCGTAAGGCAATTAACTACGCTTTTGATCGAAAACTATTAGCCGCATCTGTTCTTGAAGGTTTCGCTGTCCCTGCTTATACCGGCGTAGCAGGGTTACCATGGAACAGCCCAGATTCAGCATTCAAAGATGGTGACATCGAAAAAGCTAAAGCCATCTTAGAAGAGGCGGGCTGGAAGCTAAATAAAGACGGTCTACGTGAAAAAGACGGTAAAGTGGCCAAATTGACGCTTTGGTATGCTAGCGGTGACACCACACGCCGTGATTTAGCCCAAGCTATTCGTTCAAGCTTAAAACCTATCGGCATCGAAATGGATTTAAAATCGGGCAGTTGGGAAACCGTTGAGCGCCATATGCACGCTAACCCAACCTTGTTTGGCTGGGGGAGTTTAGACCCGATGGAAATTGTTCATAACTACAGCAGCAAAGCGGCGGGAGTAGGTTTCTACAATCCTGGTTATTATAAAAATTCAGCGGTTGATGAGTTAATTGAAGAAGGACTGCGCCAACCAGACCAAAATGCGGCCATCCCGTTATGGCAAAAAGTGGATTGGAATGGCACAACAGGCGTGGGCATCAAAGGAGATGCCGCTTGGGCTTGGTTGATGAACTTACAACATATTTATTTACTGAATAATTGTGTGGATTTAGGCACCAGTGCGCCTGAAATTCACGGCTCTTGGTCAGTATTAAATAACGTTGATGAATGGGCATGGACTTGCCAGTAATGCGAACCACTCTCGGGCTTTTATTGCGTTTTATCTGTTTGTTGACTGTGACAGCGGCAGGGATCTTTATCCTATTAAGCTATTCACCTATCGACCCAATAAAAGCCTATATTGGTAATGACCTATTACATGTTCCCCCCGAGCAGTATGCATTAATTGCGGCTCGTTGGGGGCTTGACCAACCGCTATGGGTTCAGTTTTGGCGCTGGTTTTCACAAATGTTACAAGGGGATATGGGCTATTCCATGTTGTACAACACCCCCGTTGTGCAAGTGATAGCGGATCGCCTTGTTCCCTCGTTAGCACTGCTTATCTGTTCTTGGCTTTTCTCGGGTATTGTTGGATTTGTGTTGGGCTTAGTCGCAGGGCGTTACCTCAATCGCTGGCCAGATAAGCTGATTTCAACCTTCAGTTACCTATTAGCATCTATCCCTGTATTTTGGGTCGGATTATTGCTGCTTTCGTTGTTTGCGGTGTCACTGCAATGGGCACCGATTTGCTGTGCATGGCCCATTGGTCTAGACGAAGAAACGGCGACATTTTCCCAAAAACTTCATCACCTTATTTTACCTGTAACCGCTTTAGGAATGTTGGGCGTAGGGAATATTGCCTTACACACTCGAGTAAAAGTAATGGAAGTGATGAACAGCGAGTTTATTCATTACGCTCAAGCGCAAGGGGATAAAGGTTGGTCAATGATAGGTTTTCATGTGCTTAAACACGCCATCACTCCTGCCATTTGTTTACAGTTCGCTTCAGTGGGTGAGTTACTTAGTGGGGCTTTACTGGCAGAAAAAGTGTTTGCGTATCCTGGGCTGGGGCAAGCGACTATCGACGCGGGCTTGCGGGGGGATATTCCATTGTTGATGGGCATTGTGATGCTGTGTGCCACTTTGATTTTTTTTAGTAATACGGTTGCAGATATTTTGCTGAAGAAGGTGAACAAGGGAGTGATAAGAGACGCATGACCTACAACCCAAATAGCGCCTTATTTAAATTAATCATCTCACTAATTTTATTGGTTATTTTAGCGAGTTATGCAGTATGGTTGTCATCAAACGACATTGAAATTAACTTATTAGATAGGCGGCTTGCGCCCTCTTGGGAGCACTTATTTGGCACTGATAATTTAGGTCGTGACCTCTTCGAAAGAACATTTCAAGGTGTAGCAACTAGTTTGCAAATTGGTTTGATTGCGGCGGTATCCAGTGGCTTTATCGCTTTAGTGATGGCGGGATTGTCTTCTGTAAGTAAGGTAATGGATTACGCGGTACGCGGCGTCATTGATGCATTATTGGCATTGCCACATCTTTTGCTGCTGGTGCTGATTTGTTTTACCTTGGGGGGCGGTAAAATGGGGGTAATTTGGGCGGTAGCCCTTACGCATTGGCCTAAACTTACCCTGATTTTACGTTCCGAGTTACTGCGAGTGAAGCAAGCGGATTACATCATGCTATCCCAACGTATTGGCAATAGCGCCGTTTATCGTTGGCGCTATCACTATTTACCGATGATCTTACCACAATGGATGGTCGGTACGTTGTTGATGTTCCCTCACGCTGTACTTCACAGTGCGGCACTGAGTTTCCTTGGCTTTGGGCTATCGCCACATGAACCTTCATTGGGTATTTTATTGTCAGATGCACTACGTTACCTCAGTACAGGTGCATGGTGGCTGGTGGTGTTTCCCGGTGTTGCTTTGATGGGGTTAGTGTTATTATTTGACCAGTTTGCAAAAGCCGTAGCGCAGCTATGGCTGAGGGGGGCAACATGTTGAGCTTAGATAAGCTGACTATCGATGTTGCAAAATTTCGTTGGTTAGGGCGTAAACGATGGGCACCACTACTGCAAGACATTTCACTCGATATTCAGCCAGGGGAAATGGTTGCTTTGATTGGTGGAAGCGGGGAAGGAAAAAGCCTTTTATTACAAAGTGTTCTGGGCTTGTTGCCAGATAATATGCGCAGCCAAGGAAATATCAGTCTGAATGGCAATGCATTGACAGAGGAAAACAAAGCACAGCACCGGGGCAACTCGTTATGTTATATACCTCAAGGGGTTAGTGCTTTAAATCCCTTGATCCAAATTGGCCCTCAGCTTGAAAGGGCCGCAGTACTCAGCGGCCAACATATTAAAATGCACGATGTGGCGCGCCATCTTCAGCAATATAACTTGCAAGAAAATTTGGTGAATAGCTACCCAAGCCAGTTATCTGGAGGAATGGCAAAGCGAGTACTGGCAAGCAGTGCAACATTGTCCCGTGCACAATATATCCTTGCGGATGAGATTTCGTCTTGGTTGGATGATGAACATGCGCTGCAACTGCTTGAAAATATGAAATCCCTGTGCCGTGATGGGCGAGGTATTTTATGGGTAACTCATGATTTATCCATGGCAGTACGTTTTGCTGATCGTATTGCGCTGTTGCGTAATGGCGCGTTAGAAGATGTGTTAAGTAGCCAAACCTTAAAGCAAGGCGGTGGGGGAAAATGGCTGCAATCCTTATGGAATTCACTGCCAGAACATCAATTTATGGCAATGAAATGAGTGATATCGAACCTATTTTAGCGGTAAAAAACTTGCGAGTTGAGCAAGGGGGAAAAACCCTTTGGCAAGACTTCAGTTTTTCCCTTACACCTAATGAACGCCTTGGGATCTCAGCGCCTAGTGGCTTTGGGAAAACAACGCTTGGCCGTGTTTTAGCGCAGTGGCAAACTCCCACTAACGGCTCGATTTTATTCGCGGGTCAAGCACTCCCGAAGCAAGGTTATTGTCCAATCCAGCTCGTTCCCCAGCATCCTGAAAAAAGTTTTAATCCCTATCGGACGGTAGGGGCGAGTTTACGTGATGCTTGGCAACCTGACTCAGACTGGCTTGAACGGTTTGCCATCAAACCACAGTGGTTAGAAAGGCGGCCTAATGAGTTATCAGGGGGGGAATTGGCACGGATCGCGTTGTTACGTGCTCTTGACCCACGAACAAAAATATTAATCGCGGATGAAATTACGGCTCAATTAGATGCTCATTTACAAAAAGAGATTTGGCGATTTTTAATTCAGCTTTCAGAGAAGCGCCCTCTAGGCATGATTATTTTTAGTCATAACAGAGCGTTACTTGAAAAGGTATGCACATCAGTCTTAACCTTGAAGACAGAAAATACCGCCGCGTGATAGGCGACGGCTTGAAAATAGGATGGTTATGCGCTTTCAGGGAAGTCTGAGGAGTGGATGATGTTATCAACGACATCAAATAAATAATCGACATTTGGGCGATAGCCAATACCGTATACTACGCCTTCCGTATAATTTGATGCAGCAATGACGGTACGCATTTGCCAAGGAGATAAAATCACACCCTGTTTTTTCGCGTAATCTTGAATTAACGCTAATGCACCTGAGCATAATGGTGTCGCACTGGATGTACCCGAATAATTATTTGAATAATTGCGGTTATTTCCTGGTAGTTTTTGCAATGAACCATAACCTGTCGTGGTGACACTCCAGTTCCCCCAAGAATTCACAAAGGCAACTTCAGGATTGTAGTTCGAGAAATAAGCTCGTGCTCCGTCTTGGTGGTTACAAGCGCCAACTAAAATACCGCCACTGTCACCAAAATCCTCCATAATGTCTGGTTGGCTTAAATCTAATCCGCCATTACCTGCTGCAAGGAGCACGGTTGCGCCTTTATCCACGATCATTTTAATCCGTTCCCACCAAGTATGTACAGCAGTAGCAGGGAGCAGCTTGCCACTGATACTGAATTGAACATCTAGGCTGACAATATCACCAGGTTGTGCATGCTTAACGATTAAATCTAGATCGCCTGTGTCATAGAAATAAAACTGGCAGTGATGAGCAATGCCTGTAACGCCAAATTCATTGAGGGTTGCCACGATACAGCCTGTTGATGCAGTGCCATGATTACAGTCTTCATCTTCAGAGCGACTATTCACTACAATGATATTTGAGTCGATTAAATCCTCATGGTTTCGGTAGAGCCCAAAGTCTAAGTGACGTACCACTGCTGATGATCCTCGAATATCTTTTTCCCATGCATCTCGGACATTCATCCCTTTAGGTGCATCAAGGTAAGTTTGCTTAGAGGTAAAATCAGGGGTTGAAAAATCATCATCAACGTCGTCTTCAAATTCGCTAACTTGCTCTGGATTTAAAGGAAGTTTTGGTGCCAAATACCCTGTAGTATCTGGGGCGACGGCGCAATATTCCACATAGTCTAAGTGCTCTATTTGTTCGGCAAGTTCAACTAAGGCCTCAAATTGGCTTTCTTCATGGAAAGTAAAGTAGTCATATTGATTTAAAACATCATGAATAAATGATTTTTTTAATTCTAAACTTGGGTGGTTTGAATAAAAAGCCAAATCTTTTTTGATTAAATCATCATTGTTTTTTTTGATTTTTATGTCTAAGAAGTAATGAGAGATCCCATCTATTTTTTTATGGATTGTTTTTTCTTTAATTGTAGGTTTTATTTCATATTTTCTTTCTTCATTACTAAAGTGAAAATAAATTTCTTTTGATTGATATTTCGTTGTGTTATTGGATTCTTGGATGATTTCTATACGGTAATTTCCTGATTTATCAATAGAAAACAAATAGTTCCCATCCGTGGTTTCAGCTTTTGCTATAATTTCATCATTTAAAATTAAATGAATTGATAATAGTTCATTTAATTTATTATTGAATTCAACAAAAATTCCATTGGTATAAATATCAATGAATTTGAAAATTTTAATATTCATAGTTTCTCTTTTGGATAAATTAGTGTATGGAATGAATTATTTTTTAAATAGAATGTATTTAAATGCGAATGATTATTTAAAATAAAAATGGCATTTAGGACAATATTAATAATTGGATTGAATTTAATATAAATTAATATTTATATTTTGAATAAGGCTCAATTTATTTTCAGTTTTGACAAATGTCATAGGGAAACGATTTATTTTCACCTATTTTATATATTCAAATGAAAATGATAACCATTACTATCAATAAGGTGAATGTATGTCTTATCCACTAAAACGGCATAAATTAGCTCATTGCATCACACTGATTTTGGGATTAGGGCCTTTGGCTCACGCAGTGGCAGCGCAAACATTAACGGTGCACGATACTCTGGTTGTCACCTCTACGTCAGGGCAGAGTCGCTTAACCCCAACGGAACAACAGGAAAAAGAAAAGCTCGAAAAAGTGGCGGGAGGTACAAACTTAGTTGTAATGGAAAAGGATACACGCCTTGCCACATTGCAAGATGCGTTGGATTATCAACCAGGACTGGTCATTCAAAACTTTTTTGGTGGTATTGACCAGCCGCGTTTAAATATTCGGGGTTCGGGGGTGCAGAGTGCGCCGTTAGCTCGAGGGGTTTTATTATTACAAGATGGTTTACCTGCAACCGATGCAGATGGCAGCTTTCATATTAGTACCTTGGAAATGCGCGATGTCAGAATGGTGAGCGTTCGGCGTGGGGCAAATAGTTTGAACCCACAAAGTAACAGCTTAGGTGGTGAGCTCGATGTGTTGTCGTATACAGGGCGAAATGAACAAGGGCGGTTGCGCTATGAGTATGGCTCCTATGGCCGTGAAGGGTTACAAACTGCGTTCGGTGGTGTTTCTGATGACGGGTTATTTGATGGTCGAGTAAATTTTACTTATGACCATTTTGATGGTTACCGCAAACATTCTGCTTCTCAACGAAAAACATTGCGTAGCAATTTCGGCTATATCACGGATAATTTTGAAAATCGTACTTGGTTAAATTGGACCGATTTACGTTTTGATGTCGCAGGGCCCGTTTCTGAAGAGGTATTGAACAATAACCCAACGGATGTTTATCCAATGGTATGGCTACGTGACCCACACCGTAATGTGGAACAGTTTCGTATCGCAAACCGCTCTGATTGGCAGGTTGGTAACCAATCAATTGGTGCGGGGCTATGGCATATTCGCACTCACGATAACTTCACGACGCCTGCATACTACCGCTTTAGCCGCAGCCACAGTGAAGGGGGGATGCTGACTTATAGCATTGAAACGGAACCTGTGACTTATCGAACGGCAGTGGCGTGGGATCAAATGACATTGCAAACGGAATTAATGCAAAACCGTAAAGGGACGCCCGCGGATAAGAAAAAAATAGGCAAATATGATGGGCGAGCAGAGAACGTGTACGGCAGCGTAGGCGTTGATCTGCATGTTACGCCAACGGTCACAGTGAACCTTGATGTGAAAGCGACTCACGCACGCCGTGATGTAGAAAAACGTCAAAGTTCTGTGTCATTAGACCAAAACTGGACATTCTGGACACCGAAAGCAGGGGTTATTTGGCGGCCGACAGAAAGCCAACGTTATTTTGCCAATATCAGTTCAAGCGAAGAACCCGCAACATTCTGGGAAATTATCAACTCAAGTGATGGTAAACTCACCAAACTTTCCCCACAAAAAGCCATCACCTATGAAATTGGCGGTGAAGGTGATGTGACTGAGGGGCTAAAATGGAACCTTGCGTTATATCGTAGTCAAATTAAAGATGAATACATCACCACGTATGATAGCGCAGGCACAGTCGTTGGGGTCTTTAATTATGGTGCAAAAACGCGTCATCAAGGGTTAGAAGCTGGGCTTGCAGGGCGGATTGGTGCGGGCCCTGGTGATGTGAATTATCGTGTCTCTTGGACATACAATGACTTCCGCTTTATGGGGGGCGAGTACAAGGGGAATTACATCGCAGGTATTCCACGTAACATTGTGGCGGCTGAAGTGCTGTACGAGTTAGGAGATTGGCGCTTCGGGCCAAATATTCATTGGGCCCCAACGGATATGGCAGTTGACCACCAAAACAACCTTGATATTCAAAAACGCAAGCATTACGCGGTATTAGGGGTAAAAGGTAGCTACCAACCGACAGACCAATGGTCTCTTTATTTATCGATGGATAACTTAACGGATGAACGTTATGCAACAACGTCAGTGGCTAACCAAACAGTAACCGCCAAAGACAGTACATTATTCCCTGGAATGGGCTTTAATGTGAATGGGGGAGTGACCTTTAATTTCTAATTGATAATTAGCGCATTATTTAACTGTAATGTACGAGGGGCTGTTTATCTTCGTGACTGATTTTTACAGCTAAAAAAGGTTAAAAAACAATTCAAAAATAGATAAATGTGTCAATCAAGCTGGCTTGTTATTTGAGTTAAGTTTTGTACTTAAATGCTGCCCTACGGGTTCGGTTAGAGCGCATTTCACTCATTTAATGCTGTGTTAAGAGGCTCTTGCTTTGCCTAAAATGGTTTTAATTCGAATGAAAATTGACCATCAAAGATAAACAGCCCTTAGGGCTAAAAGGGGCGCTGTGCAGAAATAGAAAGTTCAGTCAGATAGCTTTCGTTATAAATATGCACAGTGTCTTTTTCGATATTAATAAATCCTTTTTGGCGCCAGCCTGAAACGAGTCGGCTCAAAGTTTCATACCGCATCCCCAGTTTTGCGGCTAGTTGCCCGCGAGATAACGGTAAAATAATATTAGGGGTGAGTTGTTTGTTTTTTAAATCAAGTATATAAGCAGCAAGCCGTTGCTCTGCGGAGCTAGATGTCAGCCAATCGATGTGGTTAATATTTTCATACAGCTTAGCGCTAAAGCGCATGAGTAGTTTTTCCATAATCTGCGGGCAGGTGTGACAAAGGCGCAAAATATCGCGTTTATCAAGGAGCAATGCGTCACCCTCTGTTTTTGCCCGTAAGTTCATGGGATAGCGGTTATGGGGCATAAACACGGCGGCGATCGCAACAATTTCACCTTCAGCAAATAAACCAAAAATTTTCTCTTCGCCTAAGTAAGTATGGCGATATACCTCCATTTGGCCGTTTATCATTAAAGGGCAGTGTTTAAAAGGCTCTCCCTCATGGTTTACAATTTCGCCACTTTTAAATTGAATATAGCCACAGTTTTCAAGTAATAACGCTAAATTTTTTTCTTCAATGCCTGAAAATAATGGGCACTGTTTTAGCGCGTTGATTGATTGAATGTAGGGAAAAACGTTTTTGACAAATGTCATAGGTCATCCTCTTCGGGCACCTTAGAATAGCTTGAGTATAAATGATAATCATACACATTATCAATTAAGTTATTGGCGGAGTGTTAAATAACCCTATGATAAATAATGTTTTTAAGGTTGCAGTCACCGCGTGTACTCTGGGGATGATGGCAAGTGTGAGTGCATCTCAAGCGGTTGATTTTACGGATATGTCGGGTGATGACATTCATCTTTCCGCCCCTGCTAAACGCATTGTCGTGATCCCAATTCCTGCGGCATCCATGCTTGTGGGAATGGATGAAAGTAGCGAAAAACTCGTGGGGATGCACCCTTTTGCGAAAGTCGCAGCGCGGGATGGGATGCTGGGAAAAATGTTCCCCTCGGTACTGCAGGTTAATTCTCATGTTGTCGGGAATAATTTCACCCCCAATATAGAAGCACTGCTGAATGTTGAACCTGATTTGGTGTGGCAGTGGGGGCATCGTGGCGATGATATTATCTCTCCCATGCGTGATGCAGGGCTAACCGTTGCGACACTGGGTTATGGGCAGGAAAGCTATACACAAGAGTGGATCCGCTTGATGGGGAAAACATTAGGCCATAATGAAAAAGCCAATCAAATGATCCAATGGCGCCAACACGTGGTGGAAACGCTTTCTGCCACGACGGCAAAAATCCCTGAATCAGAGCAACCTAAAGTCCTTTATCTTTCACACTTTAATCAAAGTATTCAAACATTTGGTTCAACATCACACAATAATGCAGATTTTGCATTAGCTGGTGGACTGAGCTTAAATCGTAATTTAACAGGGCCAAGGACGCTAAATATTGAGCAAATCTTATTGTGGGATCCTGAAATTATTTTATTGGGTAATTTCGAAGAGGGCCTAGTCCCTGCGGATGTATACCATCACCCAATGTTGAGTGATGTTGCTGCAGTTAAAAATCAGCGAGTATACAAGTTACCCATTGGTGGGTTTATTTGGGATGCGCCTAACCAAGAAACACCATTATATTGGCAGTGGTTATCGATGGTATTTCATCCAGAGGCCAGCAATATTCCTTTACGAGAAGAAATTCGCCAGCGTTACCAGCAGCTTTATGGTTATGACGTCACGGAAGCTGAAATTGATGGCATATTGCAAATTGAACTGAACAAAAATAGCCAGCATTATTTGCAGTTAATGGGGAAACCGAATGCATAGGCCGAGTCTACTTTGGGTGATTTTTACGGTTGGCTTAGTGTTCACGCTTTTATTAGCACTCAGTTTCGGGCGCTATCCCGTTTCATTTTCGTCAGTATTTCATATTCTTCATGATGCGACGCTGGGGAATGAGGCGGGGCTGAGTTATAGCCGTACCGAACAAAATGTGGTGCTAAACGTGCGTTTACCGCGCATCTTAATTGCAGGGATAGCAGGTGCAGGGCTTGCTGTAGCAGGGGCCGCGTTACAAGGAATTTTCCGTAATCCATTGGTTGGCCCTCAAATTATTGGTGTTTCCTCTGGTGCTGCATTGGGCGGTGCCTTAGCTATTTTATTATTTTCATCATTACTGGTTACCATCTCATTTGCTTTTATTGGTGGGTTAGTTGCGATTATTTTTGTTTTCCTGCTGGGTTTAAACCGTCAAGGAAGTCAGCTACTGATGCTGATCCTCGCTGGGGTGATTATTAACGCTTTTTTTGCTGCGCTTATTTCGTTAATCACCTATTTTGCAGACCCAAATAACACACTGCAAACTATTGTATTTTGGTTGATGGGGAGCTTTGCCAGCGCATCCTATTTAAAGTTATCCATTGTTTTTCCTGTCGTTTTAATCTCAGTATTGGTGATTTTTGCGCTACGTTTTCGCATCAATGTACTGTCACTCGGGGAAGAAAATGCACAGGCACTAGGGATGAAAATAAATCGAACACGCTGGGCAGTGTTACTTAGCGTCACCTTGATCACCAGCGCCACAGTCGCGGTATCAGGCACGATTGGCTGGGTTGGGTTAATTGTGCCGCATATTGCACGTATTGTTGTGGGGCACGACCATCGCATTTTACTCCCTGCCAGTGCCGTGATCGGTGGAATTTATATGATTGCTGTTGATACCTTTGCACGCAGTATCACGAATGCAGAAATACCTCTTAGCGTCATCACTGCATTGATTGGAGCACCTATTTTTGCGCTTCTGATCCACACGCTGAATAAAAAGGTGGCTGACTTATGATCCATGTAGAACAGCTTAATTTTTCAATTGGCCAGCGTCAGTTATTCACTAACTTAAGCTTCAGACAACCGAAAGGCAGCATCGGCGCTATTTTAGGGCCAAATGGTAGGGGAAAAACAACCTTATTACGGCTATTGCTGGGGTTACAAAAAGGGGCAAAAGGGCAAGTCTCGTTAAATGCCCCAGTGGCTTATGTACCACAGCTTAGCGGTTCACTATTTCACTATTCCGTTCGTACGATGGTGAGCTTAGGGCGGATCCGACATCTACCTTGGTATGCTTCTTTGAATAAAAATGACCAGCAAATTGTAGCGCAATGCTTGGATTATTTGGGTTTAACTCGTTTTGCTGATCAACCATTTAACCGACTTAGTGGTGGCGAGAAGCAAATGGTCATGATTGCCAGAGCACTGGCGAGCGAACCGAAAATTTTGGTGCTCGATGAGCCGACCTCTGCACTTGATTTGGCCAATCAAGACAATGTGCTCAGCGTGCTGCGCGATTTAGCTCAACAACGGGAAATTACTGTGTTATTTACCAGCCATTACCCACAACATGCGCTGCATATTGCTGACCACTCGCTGTTACTGTTTAACGAAGGGCACTATTTATTTGGCGGCTCACCGCAAATGTTAACCGAAGAAAACCTTGCGCACCTTTACCAGTTACCCGTCGCTATTACACCAATTTCGGAACAAAGTCGCCAAACACAAGGGGTCATTCCTCTATTTAGATAATTTTTGAATTAATACATTGAACTCATTGAGTTAAGGAATATTAAATTATGAGCGATAACACGATTACGCCAGCTGAAGCGCTTAACATCAGCACACTAATTCATTATACCGAACAAGGCATTGCTAGCAGAGTGCTCGCTAAAAATGGCGGTGGAAACATCACATTGTTTGCCTTTGATAAAGGACAGGCACTATCTGAACACAGTGCCCCTTTTGATGCCATCGTGATGGTGGCAGAGGGGAGTTTACTACTCACAATTGATGGCAAGCCTGTTACGGCAAAACCCGGTGAAATTGTGAGAATGCCAGCCAATATTCCCCATGCTGTTGATGCACCAGAGCCTGCTAAAATGCTACTGGTGATGTTACGCGAACCTAATCATGAGTGCGGTCATTAGCTCGGAGGTTATGTATGGAACAATCATTTACAGCACACGAAGCGGGGCACAAATTCTTAGCTCGCCTTGGGAAAAAACGCTTACGACCTGGTGGAAAAATTGCAACTCAGTGGTTATTGAACCAGTCTGGCTTACACAAAGACAGTCAAGTGCTTGAAATTGCCTGTAATATGGGTACGACTGCAATCGAAATCGCTTCACAATTTCGCTGCCATATCACGGGTATTGATATGGATAAACAGGCACTGGAGAAAGCAAAAAAGAATGTGGCACAGCACGATTTAAGTGATTTAATTACCATTCAAATGGCAGATGCCTCAAAATTGCCTTTTGCAGATAACAGCTTTGATGTAGTAATTAACGAAGCGATGCTCACGATGTATGGGGATAAAGCCAAAGGGAAGTTACTACAGGAATATTACCGCGTATTGAAACCAGGGGGCTGCTTATTAACCCACGATATTGCATTTAAAAATGCAGAAAACCCGCAAGATATTGCATCGCAAATGCATCAAGCTATCCATGTTAAAGCTCAGCCATTACCCCATGCGCAATGGATTGATTTATTTAAGCAAGCAGGCTTTCAGCATGTGATGTCCAGCACAGGGCCGATGACTTTATTATCCCCAAAAGGGTTGATTTATGATGAAGGTTTATTGGGGGCAATGAAAATTATTCGTAATGCATTAAAAAAAGAAAATCGCCCGCAATTTTTACGCATGTTCCGCCATTTTCGACAAAACCGTGGAAAGCTAAATTACATTGCCGTGGTCAGTGTGAAATAAGGAAGGCACATTCATATGCGCAAGGATGCGCTGAAAATGATACCTAACACAAATAACCTTTTAATTCATTACTGTAATGATAATAATTATTATATCTAACGTGATTATCAGTTACTATTGCGAATAATTTTCCCGCAATATAGTTAGCGGTGATTTAATCATGTGTCGTTATTGGTTCTGGCGCTGATAACGATGGTATCAATAATTATATTTAAAGGTTTTAACTCAATGAAAATAAAGCACCTTTTTATTCTCTCCCCTTGTTTGCTACCTTTTATATCCCCCTCGGTATTGGCCGCTGATAACAAAGAAGAAAAAATTACAGTCTCTGCAACTCGTGGCTACAAATCAGTTTCAGAAATGGCACAAACCACTTGGGTCATTGATAACGCCGAAATTGAGCAGCAAGCAGAGGGCGGGAAAGAGTTAAAGGATATTTTATCGCAGTTAATTCCAGGAATGAGCGTGAGCGGTCAAGGCCGTACAAACTACGGTATGAATATGCGTGGTCGCTCAATGATAGTGATGGTGGACGGGGTACGCCTTAACTCCTCACGTAGTGACAGTCGCCAGTTAGATTCGATTGATCCTTTTAATATTAACCATATTGAAGTCATTTCTGGTGCGACTGCGATGTACGGTGGCGGCAGTAGCGGTGGTTTAATTAATATCGTGACAAAAAAAGGCCAAGAAGAAAAACAAGTTTCCCTGCAATTAGGTGGGAAAACAGGTTTTAATAACGGGAAAGATCATGATGAAAATGTCGCGGCAGCAGTGAGCGGTGGTAATGAAAACGCGCATGGTCGTATTTCTGTCGCCTATCAACGTTATGGTGGCTGGTATGATGGTAAAGGCGACGCGATTAATATTGATAACACCCAAACAGGGTTACAGTTTTCCGACCGTCTCGATGTGATGGCATCAGGCACCGTAAAAATAAATGAAACACAACAGATTCAAGCGACCTATCAGCATTATAAAAGTGAGTCTGATGGTAAGCATGGCCTATATTTAGGCAAAGATTTTTCTGCAGTGAAGGGGGATGGGAAGGCTTATAACAGCGGTAAATTAAGTTCAGACCGCTTACCAGGCACTGAGCGTAACTTGCTTAATTTACAGTATTCAAATGCAGATATGTTTGGGCAAGATTTTGTTGCTCAGGTCTACTACCGTGATGAATCACAAAAGTTTTATCCGTTCCCAACGTTAACAGAAAAAGAGGTTTCGAGTATCAGTTCCTCTGACCAACAAACCAATTTCTATGGCACTAAGCTAACATTTAATAGCCAGCCCCTTGATGAATTGACGTTAACTTATGGTGTGGATGCGGAGCACGAGCAATTCCGTGCAAACCAAATGTTTTTTGATTTGGATCGTGCAAAAGAATCAGGGGGAATGGATCTCACTAAAGCGTTCCAAATTGGCCGCTACCCAAGCTATACCACCACAAATATGGCGACATTCTTACAAAGCAGCTATGACATCACGCCGATGTTCACTTTAAGCGGTGGTGTGCGTTATCAATATACTGAAAACAAAGTGGATGATTTTGTTGGTTATGCGCAGCAAGAAGCGATAGCTAACGGCAATGGTAAATCTGCAGACGCTGTACCTGGAGGGAAAACTGATTATAACAATTTACTGTTTAATGCAGGGTTGTTGGTTAACCTAACTGAAGAGCAACAAACGTGGTTTAATTTCTCCCAAGGTTTTGAAATCCCTGATATTGCGAAATACTACGGGACAGGTAAATATTCCCCGACTCCAGATGCGAATGGCCATTGGAATTTAGAAAATAGCGTGAATATCAATGATACTAAAGTCAAAGGGATCAAAGTTAACTCCTTTGAGTTAGGTTGGCGCTATACAGGTGAGAACCTGCGCACACAAGTTGCTACCTATTATTCCTTATCTGATAGAAGCTACGGTATTAATAAAGATGACATGACCATTTACATGAAGACCGATAAGCGCCGTATTTATGGGGTAGAAGGTGCTATTGATTACTTCTTTGACGACTCCGACTGGAATGTGGGGAGTAACTTCAACCTGCAAAAATCGGAAACCAAAGTTAATGGTAGCTGGGAAAAATGGAGCGTGGACTTTGCCAGCCCATCTAAAGTTAACGCTTATGTGGGTTGGGAGCCAAATGATTGGTCGCTCCGCTTACAGAGCCAGCAAACATTTAACTTAACTGATGCTGCGGGGAAAAAACTGGATGGCTATAATACCGTTGATTTATTAGGTAGTTACATGTTACCTGTTGGTAAAGTGAGTTTTGCAGTTGAAAACTTACTGGATAAAAACTACTCCACCATTTGGGGGCAGCGCGCACAAGGTTTATATAGCCCGAAATACGGTGCACCAAACCTATATGACTATAAAGGGCGCGGTAGAACCTTTGCACTTAACTACAGTGTGACGTTCTAATTTGACTTAGTCGATGACAAAGCCACTTAACCGTGGCTTAGGTTGTTGACAAAGCAGGATAAAAGCGTGGTTTTTCCTGCTTTGTGTTATCAGCCGAAAATCAATGAATTGATTTTCCTCGTCTATTTTCAAAACCAATCCAGACTGCTGATAAGCCGAATCGGTTTATCAGCAGTCTGAGCCACTTAACAGTGGCTTTATTTATTCAGAATTAATTAAATTTAACGTAAAGGGTACCCCATGAAATTATTTCTCACAGGGTTATTGTGCTTACTGAGCTTCTGGGTACAGGCAAAAACGCCAACAGTGATCACTGACCTGCAAGGCCGTGAAGTTACGGTAAATCTTCCCGTTGAAAAATTATTTTTAGTGGATAGTCGAGACATATTATCGGTGGATATCGCCGCGGGTAAATCGGGGATTTCTCGCATTACGGGATGGAGTGATTCACTGACACAATATGCCCCTGATTTAAAAGAAGCCTATTTTAGTGTATTGCCTGAATTAGAAAAAATACCAACTTTGAAGAAAACCCGTGAAGCAGGGTTGCAAGTTGAAAAGCTAATTGAGCTTGCTCCTGAAGTGATTATTATGCATAAAGCTAATTACGGTGCGATGCGTGATAGCCAAATTCTACCGCAGCTTGAGGCGGCAGGAATTCAGGTGATATTTATCGATTTTCGCATGGATATTGTCAAAAACACCCCAAAAAGTATTTTGTTATTGGGGGAGCTATTAGGTACACAAGAACGTTCCGCACAGTTTGCGGCGCTATACCAAGAAAAATTGTCAGCGATAGAATCCCAACTGACAGAGCCATTTCCTTCTGTACTCATTGAAGCCAATGCGGGCTTATTTGCAGACAACTGTTGCCAATTATATGGGCGTTCAGGTTATGGTGTTTTAGCGTCTTTAGCAGGGGGAAATAACCTTGTAGCAGACAGTTTCCCTGCAAAAGGGGCTGAAAGTTCGATTGAGAATATTATTACATTAAACCCTGAGTTTTATTTTTTAACTGGGGCTGATTGGCAGAATTTTAACCGCCGTTCAATTGCTGTCAGGTTAGGATACCGTGCAAACAAATCTGATTCACAGAAGCAACTGGCGGTATTATTAGATAGGCAAGGGATCTCTTCATTAACATCGGTAAAAGAAAAGCGTGTAATGGCGATTTACCATAATTTTTATAATAACCCAATGAACATATTTGCCGTTGAAGCTATGGCAAAATTTATGCACCCCGAGAGGTTCAGTACATTAAACCCTGAACAAAACTTAACTGATTTCCAACAGCAATTTACCCAGTTGCGCACAGACGGTGTGTTTTGGGTGACATTGCCGTTAAAATAAATATCCTAACTTTTTGTTGGTGCAGTTAGCTAACAAAAAGTTAGATTCAGAACTTTATTATTTCTAGGTTATTTTTCCTTTAAAATCCTTGTAGTATCAAGCCTCCCGTAATATTCCTTAAAATGCTATTATTTCTGTTAGAAAAAGTAGCAGAATTTTTGTTAGCTAAAATCAAGATGTAGATCACAAATTAATCAAATCTCGATTGAGTCTCTATAATGATCTAACTAATATTTAGTTAGGCTTAAAATAAGTTTGGTAGAAAATGAAAATAATCCAAGACAACTTTGAAATGTTATTGGCTGTTATGAAAGGTATTGCAGGCCAATTTGGTGAGAATTGTGAGGTGGTATTGCATGACCATAGTAAAGGTCTTGAAAGCAGTATCGTTGCGATTATCAATGGGCATGTCACTAAGCGAAAAGTGGGCGACCCAAGTAGTAATTTAGGGCTTGAAGTTTTACGTGGAACGGATGTGGATGGTGATAAGTACAATTATTTCACCCAAACAAAAGACGGGAAAATGTTACGTTCAACATCCATCTATTTACGTGACGAAAATGGCAAAGTGTCTGGTGCTCTTTGCATTAACCAAGATATATCAGAGTTTATTGCTGCGGAAAAAGCCATTCAGGGGATCACCCAGAGAAACAGTGTTGAGCAAGATCCAATCAAAGAAGTGTTTGTGACAGACGTAAATGAAATTTTGGATCATCTAATTCAGGAATGCATGCAAGTTATAAAAGTGCCTGTTATCAATATGACGAAAAAAGAAAAAATGGATGCCATTAAGTTCTTTGATGATAGGGGGGCTTTTTTAATTAAAAAAGCAGGCGAGAAAATTTGTGAGTTTTTAAATATTTCCAAATATACCCTTTATACCTATTTGGGTGAATTAAAAGGGGAAGACAATAATGAAGAATAAGAGAGGTTTTTATGCCAATTACGCCTTATGTTGCGTTGGATTTACAGCAACTTGAAAAAAATGTCAGGGGCATGACAGGCAAGTTAACACAGCAGGGAATCGAACATTGGCCACATATTAAAACACACAAATCAGTAGAGTTGGCTAAGTTTGAAATACAATGTGGCGCTAAAGGGATAACCTGTGCCACATTGCATGAAGCAACCATCATGGCAAAAGGTGGGATAGAAAATATTCTTTTAGCTTACCCCATGGTTGGGGAAGACAAATGCCAACAATTTGTTGAGTTAGCAAAGTACGTTAATTTAAGGACTATTGTTGATAGTGTAAAAGGTGCGAAGCAATTATCATCCGCGGCGACTCAAGGAAATGAAATTGTCGAAGTTTATATTGCGGTAGATTATGGTGCACATCGTGAAGGTATCCAACTTGAAGATTTAGAGCCATTTGCATTAGAAATACAAAAATTATCCAATTTAAAAATAATAGGCGTGTTTACTTATGCGGGTACTATTTACCAATATCGCACAGAACCTGAAATTCGCAAAGCTGCAAAAGCGGAAGCTGAGCTTCTGTTATTATGTCAAAAAAGGCTAGAAGCGATTGGTATTGATATTCAACGTACATCCGGTGGTTCAACGCTCTCATCTTTTTATGCAGATGAATTAAAAGGGATTACAGAATCGAGAGCGGGTAATTTTATTTTCGGTGATATGAATGCGATTTATGGGGGAATTTATACACCGAAAGATTGTGCATTAACCATCCGAACAACAATAGTTAGTATTCCTGTTCCTGGTTATGCAACAGTTGATGCAGGAACGAAAACATTAACTTCAGATCAATCTGCAGAAGCTGGGTTTGGTTATATTGTAGAAGACCAAAATATTAAATTAGTTAAACTCAATGAAGAGCATGGTTATCTTCGTTATGATCCAGAAACAGTAAAATTAAATATTGGAGATATATTAAATATTATTCCAAACCATAGCTGTGTTATTCCAAACTTAACAAATAAAATATACGCATTAAATAATAATGAAATAGACCATATTATTACACCAGACGCACGATATTAATTATCGGAGAATAAAATGTATAAATTAAATAGTGAGCAACAAAATGAGTTGCTTGAGCTTCTTTGCGCCTTAATTCAGCATAAGTCTGAAAATCCACCAGGGGAAGAACAGCAGGTTGCTGAATTTATATATCATTATTTTAAGCAAGAAAATATTGATGTTGAGATGCAAGAGGTTGCTTCTGGTAGGCCAAATGTTATTGCTTATTTGAAGGGAACAGGAAAAGGGAAACATCTTTTATTTAACGGACATATTGATGTGGTTCCTTGTGGCTGTGGTTGGAGTACTGAACCTTTTGAACCCGTAATTAAAGATGGCAAAGTATTTGGTCGTGGTGCCGCTGATATGAAATCAGGGGTTGCCGCTATGATGTACGCTGCAACTTTATTAAAGCGCAACCAAGATGCATTTTCAGGGGATTTAACGTTAGTTTTTAATGTTGACGAAGAAAGAATTAATCTGGGCATGTTGCACTATATTAAAGATGGAATTAGTGCTGATTACGCCATTATTGGCGAGCCAACCTCCCTTGATGTTTGTATTGCGCATAAAGGAGTCAGCCGTTATAACCTGAGCACGAAAGGAACTGCGGGGCATGCAGCAAAAACACGGTATCCAGATAGTGCAATTTCTAAAATGGCAAAGATACTACCAGCATTAGAACAACATCGTGCTTCTGTTGAAGAAATAGAGCATAAATTGTTAGGTAAGGCTTCCATGATTATTACCACAATCAATGGGGGAACAGCACCAAATATTGTACCTCAACATTGTGATATTGAAATTGATAGGCGTTTAGTTCCAGGAGAAGATAAACATAAGATTGAACAAAGAATTCACCAAGCAATTGCGGAATATAACCAAGGTGAAGAAATTGAATATCATTTAGATAATTACTTGTTTATTCCTGCATCAGATATTCCTGTTGACCATGAACTCACTCAGGTGGCTTTAGATACAGTCAGTCGTTTTGCAGAAAAAACAGTACAGCCACAGATATTTGAAGCAACATGTGAAGCCCCTTTTTTCTCTGTGACGAGCAAAATTCCAACACTAATTATGGGGCCTGGAGGCTTAGCTCAAGCACATGTTAAGGATGAGTTTGTTGAAATAAGCGAATTGTATCTTGCAGCAGAAATTTATTATGACATGGCAAATATATTGCTAAATAAATAGGAATAATTAATGAATATTGAAAAGAAACTAGAAGAAAAAGGAATTACATTAGCCACACCGGGGGCTCCTAAGTTTTCATATGTCTCAATTAAGCAATATGGCGATTTACTTTATACATCAGGGCATGACTGTCAAAAAGAGGGTAAATTACTTTATTCAGGAGTGCTGGGAAAAGATCTCTCAGTGGAGGAAGGAAAAGAAGCTGCTAAGCAATGTATTATCAATATATTTTCATCACTGAAAGCTTATTTAGGTGATCTAGATAAAATTGATGAATGTATTAAGTTACTCGGATTTGTACAAAGCACTGATGATTTTAAAAACCAGCCTCAAGTTATGAATGGTGCTTCAGATTTTTTAATTGAAATACTTGGAGATAAAGGTAAGCATGCGCGTTCAGCAATAGGTACAAATACATTGCCTTTTGATACGCCAGTGGAAATTGAATTGATAATAAAACTAAAATCGTAATACAAATAAAAATTAAACATTATTAATAATATAAATCTGCGGAATATCGTTTATTCCGCAGGATCCTATTACGTCTTAAAGGTACTTAATTATGTCACTACATGCGAGTAAAAGACTAAAGCGCTGGCAATTTATTGCGCTCACATTCTTGCTGATAGCAGGTATTATTAACTTTTTAGATAGAGCATCCCTTTCTATTGCAAACTCTACAATAAGTAAAGAATTAGGGTTTAGTGCAACACAAATGGGGCTGTTATTGTCAGTCTTCTCGTTTGGTTATGCATTATGCCAGTTGCCAATAGGCATGGTCATGGAACGTTTTGGTGTTAAAAAAATCTATGGTTTTGGCTTATTTTTATGGTCGTTAGCTCAGACTGTTACGGGCTTATTATCATCATTTACTCACTTAATTATTGCGCGTGTTTTCTTAGGTATTGGTGAAGCCCCTCATCTGCCGACAGGCGTTAAAGTCGTTAATGACTGGTATAATATTCGTGAGCGTGGCCTACCAATGGGGATTGTTAATATGTCCTCTACACTCGCACAAGCATTAGCTCCACCATTATTAATTGCGTTAATGCTAGCGTTTGGGTGGCGTACCATGTTTATTATTATTGGTATTAGCGGTATCATTCTTTCAATCCTATGGTTCATTTTCTATCGTAACCGTGAGCAATTAGATTTAACTGAAGAAGAATTAAGTTATTTAAATGATGGGGCTCCACCTTCATCATCCAATAAAGTTTCTTTTAAAGAATGGGCATCCTTATTTAAACAACGCTCATTATGGGGAATGATTATTGGTTTTAATGGTGTGGGTTACATGGTTTGGTTATATTTAACTTGGTTACCTGCATATTTAGAGAGTTCACGTGGCTTAAGCCTAGAAAAAACAGGTTGGGTTGCTGCTATACCGTTTTTATTTGGTGCATTAGGCATGTTAGTGAATGGTGTTGTTGCAGACTATGTTGTCAAACGTGGCGCGGATAAAATGAAAAGCCGTAAATGGATGATTTGTTTAGGGCTATTATCTGCAGCAATATTTACATTACCCGCGGCATATACAGACAGCACTTTCTCAGCAGTTGCATGCATTAGTATGGCACTGTTTTCTATTCACTTTGCAGGGACATCTGCGTGGGGACTTATTTTAGTTTCAGTTCCTTCACGTCTAATTACTTCTGTTAGTGGGATTCAGAATTTTGGTGGCTTTATTGGTGGTTCATTTGCACCGATTGTCACTGGTATTATTGTTGACCAAACACACTCATTTACGCTGGCATTAGTTGTATGTGCAACAGTGGCATTTTTAGCATCGTTGGTTTATTTCTTCTTTGTGAATGAACCTATTAAAGATCCAGCTGAGATGCAGCTACAGAATGCTTAAGTGTTAGTTATAAATTTAAAAACCACCAATATCGGTGGTTTTTTTACGATTCAATTCGAATGTTGGATGCCAAATAATCAATAAAAGTTCGCGTCTTAGCGGGTAAAACAGAAGTGCTTGGGTAAAGTAGTTGAATGTTTTGCTTGGGTAAATGGTATTCAGGAAGAACGCGGACTAAACGTTTAGCGTTTAAATCCTCATTCACCAGCCAAGCGGGGCAAATAGCGATACCTAAAGAGGCTAATACCATTTGGTGGATCACTGCAGCGGAGTTGGACTCATATTGGCTTGTTATTGAGGGGATACTAAAGTTTTCTCCGCGGTTATTTTGCATAACATATTGGTTATCTTGCCAATTTAACAGCGAATGGTTCACCCAAGGTACGTGTGCAAGGTCAGAAACCTGATTAATCGGGTATTTTTGAACAAATTTAGGGCTAGCAACCAAATAAATATTGTAGTTACCTAATTTTTTCATTTTGAGTGATGAGCTTTTTAAATTACCAAGGCGAATGGAGACATCAAGTTTTTCTGTAATTAAATCATCTAGAGATGAATTGACGGAATATTGTAATTTTAACTTAGGATAAAGGCGGCAAAATTCAGGAAGCAAGGGAAGAATAAAGCGTTGACCAAATTCACTTGTTGATGAAAAGCGTAATAAGCCTGAAATATTGGTACCTAAATTCTGGCTCTTTTCAAAGGCCTCATTAATTTGACTTTGAATATGTTTAAAGTCTTCGTAAAAATGTTTCCCAACCTCGGTTAGGGCAATATTACGGGTATTTCGCGTTAGTAAACTCACATTTAACTCAGTTTCTAATTGCTTTATGTCAACACTGATCATTGAGCGACTTAGCCCTAAGATATCCGCAGCTTTGGTGAAAGAGCCTGAATCTACGACCTGAAGAAAACTGATAATTTTTTTTAAATTTTTTTGCATAATGGTTTTTATTGTTCTGTTTTATTAAACAATGATTTTACTTCTCTTATATCGACAAGGAAAGGAGTAATCCTTACTCTTTGCCGCTATAGGGGGGGATATGTCTTATCGTTATAAAATTGCGACCGTGTTTTTACTCGGTTTCTTTATTGATTGTATTAATATTTTTATGTCGGCGATTGCATTGCCTGATATCGCATCATCATTTTCGGCTAGCCAATCACAGGTGGCATGGGTTGCGAATGCGTATATTTTAGGACTAGTGCTAGTGATGCCGATTAGCTTGTGGCTAGCAGGGCGGTTTGGTAATCAAAAACTACTGTGTTATTCAATGCTACTTTTCACACTTGCAGTGTGGCTAAGCGGTTCAAGCCAGTCTATTTATAGTTTGATTTTTTGGCGTTTCGTCCAAGGAATGGCTGGTGGGTTATTAATTCCTGTAGGACAAGCACTTGTTTTTGCGTTATTTCCCAATAACGATCGCCAACGTATATCGACATTAATTATGACGGTGGCGCTCATTGCTCCTGCTTTTTCGCCAGCGATTGGTGGCGTAATTATTGATGCGTTATCTTGGCATTGGATTTTTTATTCTAATATCCCATTTTCTTTATTAACGGCAGTACTTGCTTGGGGGTGGATAAAAAATGATGGACAAGTATCACGAGAAAAACCAGATATTTTCGGCCTGATAATGGTCAGTATCAGTTTACTTTGTTTGTTATTGTCTTTTTCGCTGTATAACGATTATCACAGTGTGGTATTGGCTCTTTCCAGTTTTTTTAGCTCAGTTGTGGTGTTTATTTTTTACCTTAGTTATGCCAAAAAATGCCGCGAACCTATTTTAAATTTTCAGTTATTAAAAAATAGTAACTTGCGTAATGCCTTTATTGTTTATTACGCAGTGCCTGGTATTTTTACTGGGGTAAATTTGCTCAATATTTTTAACTTACAAATTAATTTGGGCTTTAATGCAGGGCAAACAGGGTTATTTATGATTTTGTATGCTGCTGGTGCTGTTATCTCGATGGTTTCTGGCGGGCGTCTTTATTTTCGTATAGGGAAAAAGTGCTTATTTGTTCTCGGTATTGTATTGCATAGCTTGGGAATATTTTTACTTTATTGGGTATCCAGTTCCGCACAATTAAATTTATTGGTGATGGCATATTTATTCATGGGCATGGGGGGCGGATTAAGTGCGAATATAGCCCAAATTAGTTCATTAATGGATTTTAAAGATAAAGATTTATTGCAAGGAAGTGTGTTGTGGAATATCAATCGCCAAGTCGCTTTCAGCGTAGGTGCTGTTGTTTTAATTTCCATATTTAGCCTAATGCCATCTTCGGATCAGCTATCTAACTACCAATATACTTTTTTAATTGCTTCTATTCTTGGGCTATTTTCATTAATTTCAGTCAGTAAGGAAAAATAAATGCGTGATTCAATGCAAAAGGCACTGCAAAGTGTTGTCGATATACATGTGTTAATTGAAGATGTTTTCACGGGTCGCAATAGTGATAAAAGTGTTGCTCCATTATTAGCCAGTTTTACTGAAAACTTTAAAATGGTCACCATCGGTGGGCAGCGAATTGGCTTAGCTGAGGTGACAGGGCTATTTAGCCAAAATGTCGGTGCAAAACCCTCATTTCTGACAGTACCATTTGAGGTTATTCCGTTATTTGAAGCTGGCGAGCGGTGTTGGATTCAATATCAGGAACGACAAGAAAATGAAGGGATCACAACATTAAGGACATCTACAGTCTGTATTCGAGTTGTCGATAACCAATGCTATTGGGAATATCTGCATGAAACCCCCGTTTTAAATAACTAGTTTTTCCCTTTATTAATAAACAACGGCTGATTAGGCCGTTTTTTTATGTTTGGTAGAAAATATTTTGCTCGCCTATTTTATAAGTAATGATATTCATTCTCATTTTTAGTTGACTGTCGGTCGGTCAAATTTTATGATGTTGCCATAACGAAGATGAGGTAGATGAAATGAGACGATTATTTTTGATCGTTGCCGTGTGTTTAGGCACATTTATGGCAACATTGGATATCAGCATTGTGAATGTGGCACTCCCTGCAATTGGTGAAGATCTTGGGGCGAGTCTGTCGATGTTACAGTGGATTATTGATGCATATGCGCTATGTCTATCTGCATTGATCCTTTCTGTTGGCCCTATCAGTGATCGCTATGGGCGCAAAAAAGTGTGGTTAATGGGAATTGTGATCTTTACTTTAGGCTCTGCAATTTGTGCATTTTCAGTATCTTCTCAGATGCTAATTATTGGCCGAGTTATTCAAGGGATAGCAGCTGCAGCATTGATTCCTGGTGCGCTTTCAATTATTACTCAAGCCTTTAGCAACGATATTGAACGGATTAAAATTATTGGAATTTGGTCAGCAGTTAGCGCGCTTTCATTAATTATTGGCCCAATATTAGGGGGCTTTTTGGTTGATACCTTTGATTGGATGACGATTTTTTTAATCAACATTCCAATTGGTTTACTGACCCTATTGCTAGGGTGGATTGGGATCAATGAAAGTGCCGATCCTGAGAAAGCCGCTTTTGATCCTTTGGGGCAACTATTGAGTATTGTAACGTTAGGTAGCGTTACTTTTGCTTTAATTGAAGCGGGGGATAAAGGCTGGGGAAATTATTTCACGCTAAGTGGATTAGCTATTTTTACAGTAGCGGCTTTAGTCTTTATTTGGGTAGAGAAGCGAGTGGAGAAACCATTGCTTCCTTTTTTCCTTTTTAAAACAAACCCTTTTTTCTTTCAATATAATATGGCCTCTTTTGCGCTAGGTTTTGCCACCTACAGCAATGTGTTTTTTATCGCGCTATTCTTACAAAAAGGCCAAGGGTGGGGGGCTTTTGAAGCAGGGATCCGTATGGCGCCAGAATTTATCGCGATGGCGATATTTTCATTTTCATTTGGCAAATTATCCCGTTTTTTAAGTGTACGTCATTTAATGATTGTTGGATTTATTTTAATCGCGAGTGCGTCATTGTTATTTACGCAGGTAAATTCTGAAACGAATTATCTGCCTATTGCATTGATATTATTCGTTTTAGGCGCAGGAATGGGGATGTCGACGCCTGCAATTGGTGCTTTAGTGATGGCGAGTGTTGAAAAAGCTTATTCAGGCATTGCATCAGCGATAATGAATGCGTTAAGACAGACAGGGATGACGCTAGGGATAGCGCTATTAGGCACATTAATGACTCATCGTGCGGTAAGCCAATTACTCCATGATGATAGGTTAAATAGCGCGATGTCTTCTCAAGAAATCGAACGTTTAATTCATAGTTCTGGTTCTATGCCATCGTTGCTGGTTGAACAACTAACGCGTTCTGCTTTTGTTTCAGGGTTCAATGTGGCAATGTTTGGTGGTGCAATCGCGATTATGGCAACGTTATGCTTAATGATGAAAAATAAAATGATGAAATGAAATTGCGCCGATAAAAAAACACCTGCCAAGGCAGGTGTTTTTGTCTATTCGAATAACGTGTTCTTATTCATCAAGGAAGCTGCGCAGAACTTCTGAGCGGCTTGGGTGACGCAGTTTACGTAGTGCTTTCGCTTCAATCTGACGAATACGTTCACGGGTAACATCAAACTGTTTACCCACTTCTTCAAGAGTATGGTCAGTATTCATGTCGATACCAAAACGCATGCGCAGAACTTTCGCTTCACGTGCTGTTAAGCCTGCTAACACTTCGTGAGTTGCAGAGCGTAAGCTTTCTGACGTTGCTGAGTCTAAAGGCAGCTCTAAAGTCGTATCTTCAATGAAATCGCCTAAATGTGAATCTTCATCATCACCGATAGGGGTTTCCATTGAGATTGGCTCTTTTGCAATCTTCAGAACTTTACGTATTTTATCTTCTGGCATTAGCATGC
Source organism: Providencia vermicola (assembly GCF_020381325.1). Taxonomy (GTDB): domain Bacteria; phylum Pseudomonadota; class Gammaproteobacteria; order Enterobacterales; family Enterobacteriaceae; genus Providencia; species Providencia vermicola. The sequence goes on along the minus strand of NZ_JAGSPI010000002.1, from coordinate 133,605 downwards.
GTTCAGCCAGTTCTTCTGGCGATGGCTCACGGCCCATTTCTTGCAGCATTTGACGAGAGATACGGTTCAGTTTATTGATGGTTTCAATCATGTGAACCGGAATACGAATTGTACGTGCTTGGTCAGCGATTGAACGCGTGATAGCCTGACGGATCCACCAAGTTGCATAAGTTGAGAACTTATAACCACGGCGGTATTCAAACTTATCAACGGCTTTCATCAGACCGATATTACCTTCTTGGATCAGGTCAAGGAATTGCAAGCCACGGTTGGTGTATTTCTTCGCGATAGAAATAACCAGACGCAAGTTCGCTTCAACCATTTCTTTTTTCGCACGGCGAGCTTTCGCTTCACCGATAGACATACGACGGTTGATATCTTTAACTTGTTCGATTGTCAGGCCAGTTTCTTCTTCAATTTGACGTAGTCTTTGTAGGCAACGCAGAATTTCTTCTTCAACTTCAAGCAGTTTTTCAGACCATGGCTTGTTCATCGCTTTTGCTGCTGTTAACCAAGTCTCGCTGGTTTCATTACCGCTGAATAAGGTGATGAAGTTTTTCTTCGGCATTTTGCACTGTTCAACACACAGTTTCATGATAGTACGTTCTTGTAAACGAACGCGATCCATCATTTCACGCATGTTATTGACCAGATAGTCAAATTGCTTCGGTACTAAACGGAACTCTTTGAACACTTCGGAAAGTTGTTCAATTGCAGCGGCGGTTTTTGCATCGCTGCGTCCATATTGTTTGATATGTTGACGCGTGCTTTCATACTGTTCACGAAGATCAGAGAATTTCTGGCGTGCTAATTCAGGATCGATGCTATTATCGTCATCGCTATCGCTGTCATCGCCGTCTTCATCTTCTTCATCTTCATCGTCGTCTTTATCCAACTCTTCTTGTGGTAATTCAGAGCCGACGTGGGTGGCAGTAGGGGCAAGATCTTCTTCCGCATTAGGGTCAACAAAGCCAGTAATCAAGTCAGATAGACGGCTTTCACCTGCTTCAACACGGTCGTATTGCTCGAGAAGATAAGTGATAGCCTCAGGGTATTCAGCAACAGAGCACTGAACCTGATTAATCCCATCTTCGATACGTTTTGCGATGTCGATTTCACCTTCACGGGTGAGAAGTTCGACAGTCCCCATTTCACGCATATACATGCGAACAGGGTCAGTAGTACGGCCAATTTCACTCTCAACACTGGATAAAACTTGTGCAGCGGCCTCTGCTGCATCTTCATCCGTATCGGAAGTATTCTCAGCCAAAATCAAATCATCGGCATCAGGTGCTTCTTCCATGACCTGGATGCCCATGTCATTAATCATCTGAATGATATCTTCAATTTGATCTGAATCGACGATATCTTCCGGCAGATGGTCGTTGACCTCAGCATAGGTTAAGTAACCTTGCTCTTTACCCTTGGTGACGAGTAGCTTAAGCTGCGACTGCGGGTTTTGCTCCATAAGACGGTATCCACACTTCTGAGTATTTAGATTGGTGTCGGTCGGCGAAACATTCGGCCAACAAGAACATACAAAGGGAAATATTTATTATTTGCTACGCCCTTTATTTTCGCAGCATTTTACAGGCATCTGCCTTGTGTTTAGCGGCACTTAAGCCGTTTTATATACTAATTCTGTTTTGGGTTTGCGTTATGTTTTTACTCGCGATAGCGTAATTAAGTGCACCTCTTCGCGCTCCTGCGGGGTCAGACTTTGTGTGCGAGCTTTCGCCATTAAATAGTCGAAACGTTCGCTAAGTGCGCTATTAAATAGATGATTTAGTGCATCTATAAAGGTATTTTCCGCTATCTCCTCTATTTCTATATCGTTCCATGTTGCTAGTTTTTCAAGCTGTTTCGAAAAATTATTATCTCGATAACGCTCTAGCAACTGCCCAGTCGTCATTCCAGGGGTGGAACGGCATACATCGACCAATTCCTGAAACAGAGAAAGCCCTGGCATTTGGATATGGGCAATTCCCTCTAACGAGGGAACAAGCTCCGAAAAGTTCGGATTTTGCACTAACAGTGCGATAAGAATTCGCATTGTTGTGGGTTTTAATTTTGGCGCCTGATAATTAACTTGCTCGGTGTTCTCTCTATCAATAATAGCAAGAACCTGAGAAATATCTGGTATACCAATAAAATTTCCTAGCTCTTGTGCCATATAAAGGCGCAAGGTTTCACCCGGTATCTGTTTAATCAAAGGGATAGCAAGCTTACTAAATTTTGCTTTCCCTTCTTGGGTGGTTAAATCAACTTGTGGTACGAGTGAATCAAATAAAAAGCCTGATAGCGTTTGTGCTGTTTGCATGCGTTGCTCAAAGGCTTCTTTACCTTCTTTGCGTACCAGTGAATCAGGGTCTTCACCATCAGGCAAAAACATAAAGCGTAGTTGGCGGCCATCGGTTAAATAAGGCAACGCGGTTTCTAATGCTCGCCATGCCGCTTCTCTGCCAGCGCGGTCTCCATCATAACAACAGATCACAGTGTCTGTAGAACGATAAAGTAACTGAATGTGTTCTGAGGTGGTTGAGGTGCCTAGTGATGCTACCGCATAGCGGATATCATACTGAGCCAATGCCACCACATCCATATAACCTTCGACAACGAGTAACTTCGCTAATTCACTACTGTTTTGTGTTGCTTCATAAAGACCGAATAACTGACGACCTTTATGGAAAATATCTGTTTCTGGTGAGTTCAAATATTTGGGTAACGTATCCCCTAATACACGCCCACCAAAGGCGATAACTCGACCTCGTCTATCCCGAATGGGAAACATCACGCGCTCTCTAAAGCGGTCATAGACACGGCCATTATCATTGGTCACTAACATGCCTGCATCATCAAGCTGTTTGCGACTGTCGGGGTTTACTGCGAATTTCTTGAGCAAATTGTCCCAGCCAGCAGGGGCAAAACCAATAGAGAAATGCTCAATAATTTCTGCGCTTAAACCACGTTGGCTTAAATAATCTTTGGCTTTATTTGCCGAGGGATGATTTAAGGCAGCGCAGTAAAATTGGTTAATTTTTTCCATCAACTGATACAAGTTTTGCCGTTGATGTAATTCTATTTGGCTTGTACCTGTTCCTTTTTCATACGGAACGTCAAGGCCATGTAATGCAGAAAGCTCTTCAATTGCTTCGACAAAATCAAGTTTGTCGTAATTCATCAAAAAATCGATAGCGTTACCGTGAGCACCACAGCCAAAACAATAATAAAACTGCCTTTCACCGTTAACGGTAAAAGAAGGCGTTTTTTCATTATGAAACGGACAGCAAGCGTGATGGTTTTTACCCTGTTTTTTTAACGGGACTTTTGCATCGACTAAATCAATGATGTCAGTTCTTGCTAACAAGTCATTGATAAATGAACGCGGAATTCGTCCAGCCATAAGCCTCTTTTTCGCCTGTTGATGAACGATAATAAGCCGCGCTTCCTTTAGGAAAGCACGGCCTTTAACTGCTTAGCTATGACTACTACAAGAAAAAAATAACGATAAGAGTGACTTAATTCTTGTATTAGCTATCGTCTGTCATGAATGCGGTTAACACCGCAGTCAATTAGTACAGACGAGTACGGCGTGCGTTTTCGCGAGCCAGTTTCTTAGCGTGACGCTTAACAGCTGATGCTTTAGCGCGTTTACGTTCAGTCGTTGGTTTTTCATAGAATTCACGACGACGAACTTCAGCTAAAACACCTGCTTTTTCACAGGAACGTTTGAAACGACGCAGTGCAACGTCGAATGGCTCGTTTTCACGTACTTTAATTACCGGCATGTGCCTCTCACCTCGATAGAAATCGGTTTGTTGCTGGTATGGATTCACCAGCCTTCATTTAAAATGGTGCGGAATTTTACTTCAATGAGTACGGGTTTGTAAAGTGCCGTATAAAATTGAATCACACAAGATCACCTGATTTGTAGCTCGTTCGATGAAAAAGCAAACAAAACCAGACAATAATGAGAATTAGCCACACGAAATTTTTATTACAGGGGGTTGATTATAGACTATACAACAAGGAAAGTCAGCCTTTTGGCAACATAAATTACGCGATATACTCGCAATTCTTCAAATTGCAGGGGTGTTGACTGCGCTCAGCTACCCGAGTCACGTACTTTTGTACGCTCATCGGGATATCTTCCCTTGTCGCCTACCTGCAACTCGAATTATTTGGAGTATAGATTGAAAATAGTGATAGACTTGTGACTATGAAATAAACAAGGGTAGTGGAATGCGTGTTTTAGGTATCGAAACTTCTTGCGATGAGACGGGTATCGCAATTTATGACGACGAACTTGGCTTACTCGCCAACCAATTATATAGCCAAATTAAAGTCCATGCAGATTATGGCGGAGTGGTGCCTGAACTGGCATCTCGTGATCATATTCGCAAAACGGTGCCATTGATTCAAGCGGCGCTGAAAGAAGCTAATTTAACCCGTGAAGACATCGATGCAGTTGCTTACACAGCAGGTCCTGGTCTGGTGGGGGCTTTGATGGTTGGCGCAACCGTTGGTCGCTCTCTGGCATTTGCTTGGAATGTCCCCGCTGTCGCTGTTCATCATATGGAAGGGCACTTATTGGCGCCGATGTTGGAAGAAAAGAGCCCCGAATTTCCATTTGTCGCATTGCTGGTTTCTGGTGGTCATACTCAATTAATTAGTGTGACAGGTATTGGTGAATATGAACTATTAGGCGAATCCATCGATGATGCGGCAGGGGAAGCCTTCGATAAAACGGCAAAATTGTTAGGGTTAGACTACCCTGGTGGCCCAGTTTTATCTCGTATGGCGCAGCAAGGCACCGCAGGGCGTTTTGTTTTCCCAAGGCCCATGACGGATAGGCCAGGTTTAGACTTCAGCTTTTCTGGCCTAAAAACCTTCGCAGCGAATACCATTCGTGAAAATGCAGATGACGACCAAACTCGCGCGGATATCGCGCGTGCGTTTGAAGATGCTGTGGTTGACACGCTTGCCATCAAATGTAAACGTGCGCTTGAGCAAACGGGCTTTAAGCGTCTTGTGATGGCGGGGGGAGTCAGCGCTAACCGTGCTCTTCGTGCTAAAATGGAAGAAGTGCTGAAGCAACGTGGTGGGGAAGTATTTTACGCGCGCCCTGAATTTTGTACCGATAATGGCGCGATGATTGCGCTTGCAGGGCTTATTCGTCTTAAGGGTGGTACAACGACAGGTTTAGGTGTGACAGTGCGCCCACGTTGGCCGCTGGCTGAATTACCGCCGTTAGAAAAATAGAGTACAGCATATCAAAATAAAGGGCTGTGATTAAACAGCCCTTTTTTATAGAAGTCAAAAATTAATGTAGAACAATCACCGCCTCTTCAAGGCGTATCGAACGGTCTTTTACCATATTAGATGTCTCTGTGCTTTGTTCAACCAGTAGCGTGCTTTGCTGTGTAATCGTTTCTAATTCGCTCACCGCTTGGGTGATATCAGAAATACCCGCCGCTTGTTCAGATGTTGCTTGGCTAATATGCGTGATTAGCTGGGTCACATTTTGCACTTGGTCTACAATATTTCTCATTGTGTTCCCCGCAGTATGTACCTGATTTTTTCCAGAATTCACTTTTTTCTCGCAGTCATTAATTAATTCACGGATATCATTGACGGCACTAGCACTGCGGCTGGCTAAGCTGCGAACTTCATTAGCTACCACCGCAAACCCTTTGCCTTGCTCTCCTGCACGGGCAGCTTCGACGGCAGCATTTAATGCTAATATGTTGGTTTGAAAGGCAATGTCTTTAATGACATCAGTGATTGAATTAATTTTACTAGTGCTATGAACAATCTCATCCATGGTGCCAACGACGGCCTCCATCATCGCGCCTCCACTCACTGCAGTTTCACTGGTTGCATTCGACAGTTGGTCAACCTGAATGGTATTGTCTGCATTCATTTTTACAGAAACAGCCATTTGGTTCATTGTTGCGACTGTTTGTTGCATATAACCCACCGTGCGCAGTGTGTGTGTATCTAGCTCATTGCAGTCAGCAACTAAAGATTGGCTACCTTTGCGGACGTTATCCACCTGTTCTGACACATCTTTTATTAGCCAACGACAGACCAAGCCAAGTTGCCCAACAGAGCGTAATAGCTGGCCAATTTCATCTGTGCGTTGCATATGATTGACGCTGTGACGGTTACCGCGAGCGATACCGAGTGCTTGAGTCATAATGTTTTCAAGGGGAGTGGCCAATATTCGTTCAAGGATAATATTCCCAATTAACAAGGTGGCAAAGGTACACAAGCTTGCAATGAGTAATGGGAGGGTTTGCAACCCAGCTAAGCTCGCTATCGCCATCCAAAACGCAAATAATATGCTTATGGTGAGCCGAATTCGCCACCGCGTTGAGAGAGTTGATAGGTGAAAAGGCCACTTTTTGGAAAGCACAATGCCCTTAAAGATTTTTTTTTGGCTCCTATTTTCATTCATTGCTGCATACAGGGGTTCAACAGCAGCGATTTCTTGGCGGGTAGCACGAGTTCGAATCGACATATAACCCGTAATAACGCCTTTGCGCTCCATAGGAATAATATTGGCTCTAACCCAATAATGGTCACCATTTTTCCGTCTGTTTTTGACAATCCCCGTCCACGGTTCACCTTGTTTGAGTGTTGCCCACATATCTGCAAAAGCCTGTTTAGGCATGTCAGGATGTCGGATAATATTATGGGGTTGTGTTAATAATTCATCTAATTCATAACCACTAACTTGAACAAAGAAATCATTAGCGTGAACAATGTTTCCTTGCAGGTCGCTAGTTGTCATTAGAGTAATATCTTCATCTAAGATATGTTCATTTTGAGTGATATAAGGAGTTCTGCTCATGATAAATACCATTATTATTGTTTAGTTTTCCTTTTATATAGTCGACAGCTTTTAAATATTCATTAGTAATAAATTTGCAATAAATTAACTTTTTTTTAAAAGTGTGCGCTAGCTAAAGTGAAAATGTAACAACAGCACAAATTGCTACTAGTACAGTTTTAGGGAGGGATTTTACGCTGCTGTTATTTTTACGGTGTTTTTTAGGAAACTTTGAGCAAGTATTAGGTATAAAAAAAGAGCTGATTTTCAGCTCTCAGACTGCTGACAAGCCGATTAGGTTTGGCGGCAGGTTGGATAGGTTTTGAAAATAGACGAGGAAAATCAATTTATTGATTTTCGGCTGATAACACAAAGCAGGAAAAACCACGCTTTTATCCTGCTTTGTCAACAACCTAAGAGCTGATTTCAGCTCTTTTAAAGGAAGTGGGAATGAATATTTAGTCGTCGAGTTCTTGTTCTTTGGTTTCTTGAGCAATCTCTTTGTTCGTTTTTTGCTTTTTGTTTTTCAATTTCTGCCAAATACGACTTTCTTGCCCGCGCCATAGACGTTGAATATTACCGTGGTGACGAACTAACACTAAGCACGATAACATGGCGACAGGAAAGGTAAATTCAGGCTTAAACCACCAAACGTAAAAGGGGGCTAAGAGTGCACTAACAATCGCCCCAAGAGATGAATAACCACTGAGTAGGACAGTGAGTAACCATGTTCCTGCGACTAATCCTGAAAGATCCCAGCCAATAGCTGCGATAGAACCGAATGCAGTTGCTACCCCTTTTCCCCCTTTGAAATGAAAGAAAACAGGATAAATATGCCCAAGGCAGGCTGCAATTGCGACAAAGCCAAGATAGAATGGTTGTACATTGAGGTAATAAGCCAGCCAAACGGGGATCATCCCTTTTAAAACGTCGCAAAGTAGTACTGCGGCGGCGGCGGCTTTACCTCCAACGCGTAAGACGTTAGTTGCACCAGGGTTACCAGAGCCGTGTTGACGGGGATCGGGTAGTCTCGCTATACGGCAGATCAGTATTGCACTGGAAACTGATCCACAAAGATAAGCGAAGATTATCATGCCAAGCGCGGTTGCACTCATAGCTAACTCCAAAACGATTGAGACCATATATTCACTTCAGTCTTGGATAATACGCATATTTTTGCTGAAGTGGTATTAATTCAGTACATAAACGAGAAAATGACGTGATGGATATCGTATTTATTGAACAATTATCAGTCATCACCACGATTGGTGTATATGACTGGGAACAAACTATTGAGCAGAAATTAGTGCTCGATATCGAAATGGGATGGGATAACAAGCGCGCGTCTTTGAGCGATAATGTTGAACATTGCTTAGATTATGCTCAGGTTAGCCAAACTCTCATCAACCATTTAGAAACAAATAAATTTGGTTTAGTTGAACGTGTTGCTGAAGAAGTCGCCCAACTTTTAATGACAAAATTCAATAGTCCATGGGTACGCATTAAAGTCGCTAAACCAGGCGCAGTTGCACGCGCTCACCAAGTCGGTGTTGTAATCGAAAGAGGCACAAAAACGGCTTAAAAGATGGCTGGCGGTGTTTTATCGCCAGTATCAGCCATATCTATAGGTTCATATCAATAATTTGCTGCTGTTGTTGCCAGCAAGCGATGCGCTCAATACGCTGGCGTGTCAATTCTTGGCGAATTTCAGCCCCTTTAAACCCTTGCTCAACAATGGGTTTTACCGCGACAGACTGCGCGATAGCAAATGCTTGGCGCAGAAACTCACCTTGTGGATAGGCGTGCTGTTCAAGGCCAAGTCGACCTCTGGCATCGGCTTCGCTGATTAAACTGAGTTGTATAATACGTTCTGGCTTGCGCCAGCTATCTAAACCATCAAAAATAGCGACTAAATCACTAGCCGATAACCGATTGATTACGTGAATTTTATCATGATATCGTGCCGCTAAATATGCTAAATCTCGCGCATCTATCGGGACTCGAAGGCGAGTACAAAGCTGCTCAATAAGTGGGATACCTGCCTCCCCATGATTAGGATGGCTTGGCCACACATCTGGTGGAGTAAGGGCTTTGCCCAGATCATGGCATAATGCTGCAAAACGAATATTCACATCATTAGACAGCGTAGCAATCACTTTCATCACCATCAAAGTGTGAACCCCTGTGTCGATTTCAGGGTGCCACTTTTCAGGGGCGGGAACGCCAAATAAATTATCAATTTCTGGGAACAGCACTGCGAGCGCACCGCATTGGCGTAAAACCTCGAAATAAACTTGCGGTGCGGTTGATTTAAGAGCCTTTTCAGTTTCAACCCAAACGCGCTCTGCTGTTAGGTGCGATAACTCTCCCGTCATCGCCATTGACTGCATTAGCGCCAGTGTCTCAGGGGCGATTGTAAAGCCTTGTTCATAAAAACGTGCGGCAAAGCGTGCGACTCGTAAAACCCGTAATGGGTCTTCTGCAAACGCATCTGAAACGTGGCGTAGAACCCGTTTTTCGAGGTCATTTACGCCATTGAACGGGTCGATAATCTCCCCTGAATCATTTTGTGCGATGGCATTAATGGTGAGATCGCGACGTAATAAGTCATCTTCGATAGTGACATCTGGGGCGCTATAGCAGTTAAACCCAGTATAGCCCACCCCGATTTTGCGTTCTGTTCGGGCTAATGCGTATTCCTCATGGGTTTTCGGGTGTAAAAAGACAGGAAAATCTTTTCCAACTTGTTGAAAACCCTCTGCCTGCATAGCTTCAGGCGTTGTGCCAACGACCACAAAATCCCTATCAGAAATAGGCAGTCCTAGGAGTTGGTCACGGACGGCACCACCGACCAGATACACTTTCATCGAATAACCTTATTATGCCCAGCCATCATTACGTTTTTTACGGCGCGGAATGAGGTGTGGTAAAATTAACCCTAAAATTAAGCCAGCACCCGCCACACCACCACCATACATAAACCATTGTAAAATCAGTTCACGGCGGCGATCATCAAGGTTCACCTCAGCAATTTCGAGTTTTTTACCTGATTTGATTAATTCATTCTTTAATTTTTCATTTTCTGCTTTCAGTTGGCGAACAAGATTGTCGTTGTCTGCCACTTTTTGCTGCATATCGGCAGTGCGTGTGTTCCACGTACCATCAATATTATCGAGCTGCTGGCGGAGCTTTTGATTTTCGGCTTCAAGCTCTGGAATACGGGTTTTCATGCTTTGCTTATTGCTAAGCTGGTCAACAGGTAGCCAAACTGCTCTGCCTTTATCATCACGTACCTGAGCAAATTTATTGTCAGTGGAAATCAGTTCAACTTCGTCCCCTGCATTGAGCGTTCCTACGATACGATATTTTGTGCCTGGGCCGCTATGAACATATGTTGATAAGTCATCTGAAACATAACGCTTTTCTGCTGCTTGTGTGTTTAAGGAAAGGCCTAGCCCCATGATTGAAATTAATAATAATGGAATTTTTCGCATGGTATTTACAGTCTTTTGGTGGTGAATGAATGTGGTATTCATTGAATACTAATAAGTAAAGTGGCAGGGTGCAAACCCTAAACACCGATGTCCTGGTTCTCTAAAGGATAATGAGAACTATCCTAACTGCCTAAATTACCCTTATTTTTACCCTTTTTTCAAGATAACTCTCTAAAAGAAATCTGACAGAGAGAATTTTTGATTTCAATACAGATTCTTTTCTCAGCATCGCTTGATTGGGGTAAGATGAGTACAGTGAAATTATCAAATAAGGATATGTATGAGCCACGTCGAGGTTGAACTCAAATTAGCCGCTAAAAGTGAGGCCATAGAGGCTGTTCGTCAGAGTATATCGACATTGCCCCATCAATATAGTGAGCCAACAAAGCTAACGAATATTTATTTTGATACGCCGCATAGACAATTACGTCAATGGGATATGGGGCTGCGTATTCGTGGCTGTGATGGGCACTATGAAATGACGATGAAAACGGCGGGGCAGACAATTAGTGGTTTACATCAGAGGCCTGAATACAATGTTGACATTGATTCCCCTGAACTGAACCTTGCCGCTTTTCCTGAAGACATTTGGCCAGAAGGCACTGATATTACGGCATTACAATCTGAATTGAGCGTATTGTTTAGCACCAATTTTACCCGTGAAAAATGGTTAGTGACTTTTGAAGATAGCGAAATTGAGGTGGTGCTTGACCAAGGTGAAATTTCTGCGGGTGCAAAAGATTTACCTATTCAAGAGTTTGAATTAGAACTGAAAAAAGGTTTTATTGCGGATGTTCTTAATTTAGCGAAAAAGTTTGCAGATATTGATGGGCTGTATCTATCTTCCCTAAGTAAAGCCGCTCGGGGTTATTCCCTACTTTCACCAACTAAAACACCATTAACTCGCCCTGATTCGTTATTTGATTACGAAGAGCAGCCGATTGAAAAATCGCTGACGCATATGCAGTTGCTGTGCCAACAACATGAAACCTATTGGTTAGCAGGGGCAAATGATGCGCGCCAAGGTTTTGTCGAGTTCCTACGTTTTGTTCAAGCCTTTTTGGTGCATTATCAAAACTCTGCCCCACATTTTATTCATGATACGCCGTTAGACCAATTACGGTTAGATATTGCTAATGAAAACATAAGTGCGGATGATTTTTGTTATAGCAGCCAGTGGTTAAAATGTAAGCTGGCCTTTATTCAATGGTTAAGTGCATTAACCTACCAAGAAGCTCACTAGGATTTAAACAACATGCATCCACTGCCTGATTTACTGCAAGCCCAAAAAGAACGTGTTTTAAATCAGTTAGCTAGCCAAGCGCTTGACTTATTGCCTTTGAGTGAAGATGAAGCCCAAGTACTCTCTTTTAGTGATTTTGCACTTAAACAGGTTCTTGCCCATTCACGGTTTTTATTGGATATCCGCACGGATCCACCAAAGGCCGACGAGTGGCAACATTATGCAACTTGGCTTGCGGAGTGTGTTTCATCTGTTTCAAACGAAGATCATTTAATGCAGGTGCTACGCACGTTTCGTCACCAAATGTTGGTGCGCTGTACGTGGATGCAAGTATTGGCAGTGTGTTCGCAACAAGACACCATTTATCAACTGAGTGTGTTAGCAGAAACCTTGATTGTTGCTGCAAGGGACTGGCTATATCAGGAATATAGTCAGCAGTGGGGAACCCCTTGTAATCACGAAGGAAAACCACAACCGCTATTGGTGCTAGGGATGGGGAAACTGGGAGGAAGAGAGCTGAATTTTTCTTCCGATATTGACCTGATTTTTGCTTACCCTGAAAACGGTGTCACACAAGGCGGCCGTAAAGAATTGGATAACGCTCAATTCTTTACTCGTTTAGGGCAAAAACTGATTCGCATGCTCGATCAAGTCACTGTCCATGGCTTTGTTTATCGGGTGGACATGCGTTTACGGCCTTTTGGCGACAGTGGTCCGCTAGTATTTAGTTTTTCTGCGTTGGAAGATTATTACCAAGAGCAAGGACGCGATTGGGAACGTTATGCGATGGTTAAAGCGAGGATTATGGGGCCCGATAGCCTGCATTACGCTGAAAGTCTACGCAAATTACTGCGCCCGTTTGTCTATCGCCGCTATATTGATTTTAGTGTGATTCAGTCTCTGCGCAATATGAAAAATATGATTGAGCGAGAGGTTCGCCGTCGTGGTTTGGTGAATAACATCAAACTGGGCGCAGGAGGGATCCGTGAGATCGAATTTATCTCCCAAGTTTTTCAGCTGATCCGTGGGGGGCGAGAGCCCGTTTTACAATCACAATCGCTGTTTACCACGTTTCAGGGGATCCGCGAACTCGCTTTATTACCCGATAATCAGCTCGATATTCTACAAGATAGCTACATTTTCCTGCGTAGAATAGAAAACTTATTGCAAAGTATCGACGATCAACAAACCCAGACTCTCCCTGATGATCCGCTCAACCAAACGCGTTTAGCATGGGGGATGAATTTTGCCTGCTGGGCGGATTTTTACGCGTCTTTAAGCCAAAAAATGGCGGCTGTCCACCAAATATTTGCTGAGCAAATTGGGCAAGATGATGATGACGAAGATGCAGATAACTTCGATGAAATTTACATCACGTTATGGCAAAGCGACCTGTCTAAAGAAGAACTTGCCGCTTATTTACCCTCTCAGGATGAAGACATTGCACAGCGGATAATTCATGGCATTTTAATGTTTCGCCATGACCTGAACAAGCGAACCATCGGGCCAAGAGGGCGCGATGTGCTTGATGAGCTCATGCCGAAATTATTGGCGAAAATTGGTGAGCGAGATGATGCAGGGCAAGTTCTTGAGCGTATTACACCGCTACTGCTGAGCATCGTGAGTAGAACGACTTACCTTGAGTTGATGCTTGAATTTGACGAGGTACTGACCCACGTTATCCGTTTGTGTGCTGCCTCTCCAATGATTGCCGAGCAGCTATCTCGTCACCCATTACTTCTTGATGAACTTCTCGACCCGAAATCGCTTTATCAGCCTCTTCCATTAACGGCTTACCGCGATGAATTACGCCAATATTTGATGCGTGTACCAGAAGAAGATGAAGAGCAACAATTGGAAGCATTGCGTCAATTTAAACAGGCGCAGCTTTTACGTATTGCGGCAGAAGATATTTCAGGTGTACTGCCTGTCATGAAAGTGAGTGACCACCTAACCTACCTTGCAGAAGCCATTATTGATGCCGTTGTTCATCAGGCTTGGCAAAAAATGGTGAAACGCTACGGTGAACCGGCCCATTTAGCGCAGGGTGATAGCAAGCAATATGGGTTTGCTGTATTAGGCTACGGCAAGTTAGGTGGCTGGGAGCTAGGTTATAGCTCTGATTTAGATCTGGTTTTTCTGTTTGACTGCCCTTTAAATGTGGTCACTAATGGTGAACGCGCTATTGATGCAAGGCAGTTTTATTTGCGTGTTGCGCAGCGCATTATTCACTTATTCAGTACGCGTACGGCATCAGGGATTTTGTATGAAGTGGATGCTCGCTTAAGGCCATCGGGGGAATCAGGGATGTTGGTCAGCACCATTCAATCTTTTGATGATTACCAAAAAAATGATGCATGGACGTGGGAGCACCAAGCACTTATTCGTGCTCGGATGGTGTTTGGCGACGCTGAATTACAACAGCAATTTACTCGAATTCGCCATGAAACCTTGTGCTTGCCGAGAGATGCACACACACTGCAACAGCAAGTGCGGGATATGCGAGTGAAAATGCACCAGCATTTAGGTAGCCACCAAGCTAATGAGTTTGATTTAAAGGCTGACCCTGGTGGGATCACGGATATTGAGTTTATTGCGCAATATTTAGTATTACGTTTTGCTTCGCAAAACAAGGCGTTAACACGCTGGTCAGATAACGTACGGATTTTTGAACTGATGGCACAGTACGATTTTATGTCGGAAGAAGAAGCCAACGCATTAACCCAAGCATACGTCGCCATGCGCAATGAACTTCATCACTTAGCCTTGCAATCATTACCAAGTCGCGTGGATATACGCCAATTTGCGCCGCAACGTGAGCAAGTGTTATCTAGCTGGAAAAAATGGCTTGGTGAATGAGTTAAAACGTATTTTATTTAGCTAATTAGTGCAATATGCTAATATTTCGCTAATTATGATCAAATTTCCTTTTTAAAACTGGAGTGCAGGATGAAAGTAACTCTTCCGGATTACAAAAAAGCCGGTGTGCTGGTGGTTGGCGACGTGATGTTAGACCGTTATTGGCATGGCCCCGCAAACCGTATTTCTCCTGAAGCCCCTGTACCAGTGGTTAAAGTAACGATGGTTGAAGAGCGTCCAGGCGGAGCAGCGAACGTTGCGATGAATATTGCATCACTAGGTGCAAATTCCCGTCTTGTCGGCTTAACAGGGATTGATGATGCGGCGAAAGCATTGACAGAAAACTTAAATGCCGTGCAAGTCCGCTGCGATTTTGTTGCTATTCCAACGCATCCAACGATTACAAAATTACGCGTTCTGTCTCGTAACCAGCAACTGATCCGTCTTGATTTTGAAGAAGGTTTCGACAATGTCGATGTGGCACCCGTTTTAGAGCGTATCGAGCAAGCGTTGCCGCATATCGGTGCATTAGTGCTATCTGACTATGCAAAAGGGGCATTAACTCACGTTGAAAAAATGATCGCGCTAGCGAACAAAGCGGGGGTGCCCGTATTGATTGACCCTAAAGGGAACAATTTTGAACGCTACCGTGGTGCCACGTTATTGACGCCAAATATGTCTGAATTTGAGGCCATCGTTGGGCCTTGCAAGACAAATCAAGATGTTGAAGAAAAAGGGATAGCGTTACTAAATACCTTGGAATTAAAAGCATTATTAATTACGCGCTCAGAGCAAGGCATGAGCCTTATTCGCCGTGATGAAGCGCCATTACATTTACCTACACAGGCACAAGAAGTGTTTGATGTGACAGGTGCAGGTGATACGGTGATTGGTGTATTAGCGGCATCAATTGCTTCTGGTCGTCCGCTACATGAAGCGTGTGCACTAGCGAATGCCGCCGCTGGTGTTGTTGTCGGCAAATTAGGGACATCCACTGTTTCTCCAATTGAATTGGAAAACGCGATCCGTGGCCGTGCGGATACGGGTTTTGGTGTTATGACCGAAAGCGAACTCAAACAAGCAGTTGCCAACGCAAGGCAACGTGGTGAGCGCGTAGTGATGACTAACGGATGTTTTGACATTCTGCACGCAGGCCATGTTTCCTATTTAGCCAATGCACGTAAATTGGGTGATAGACTGATTGTTGCGGTAAATAGCGATGCATCAACTCGTCGACTTAAAGGTGAAACACGTCCTGTAAACCCATTAGAGCAGCGCATGACAGTTTTAGGTGCACTAGGTGCGGTGGATTGGGTCGTCGCTTTCGAAGAGGATACCCCGCAACGTTTAATTGCAGAAGTTCTCCCTGACATTCTGGTTAAAGGTGGTGATTACCGCCCTGAAGACATTGCAGGCAGTGCTGAGGTTTGGGCTGCGGGTGGTGAAGTTAAAGTGCTTAATTTCGAAGATGGCATTTCAACGACGAACATTATTAAAAATATTATGAAAACCAGCTAATTACTGATTAGTTTGTTAATTATTGATAACCCAGCTTTGGTGATATTGCTAAAGCTGGGTTTTTTATTATTCAACGTTTAAAAAACAGTGACGTCACACGTTGACGTCATTGTTTTTTTATTTTAATTTGATATCAGTTAATGACGTCATGGAATAGCCGATGATCAAAATCAGGGAATTGAGTGCTAAGCACCGTAAAACCATGGTTGATATACTGACTATCCCACCTAAATCGGCCATTAGATGGGATGAGGTGATCAGTTTAATCAATCATCTAGGCGGTAAAATTAAAAATGGCAATGGATCACGGCGCAAGTTTATTTGGTTCACTGCTTCTGACACATCAACCTCATCCAGGTAATACGATGGATAAGGGCGCTGTTAATGGGTTACGTGAATGGTTAGAAAATATAATAGGGGTAGAATATGATTAAAGGCGGTAATGTCATGACAATTAATGGGCATCCTGCTTCTGTCACCTATGAAGCAGACATTAAAGCCTTTCGTGGCCAGTTTTTGGATGTGAGCGGTTATTGCGATTTTGTTTCCGATAGCATTGAAGGGCTGAAAAAAGAAGGGCAAATCTCATTAAGTGATTATATTGAAAGCTGTCGTGAGGAAGGAATACCGCCATTTAAAGATGAAGGCACGGTGAAGTCATTTACGTTACGCTACCCTAGCCGTTTGGAAGCTTATTTAAATGCGGCGACAACCGCGCATAATATCTCTAAAAACCAGTATATCGTACAGTTATTAGAACGCGAGTTAGTGTCTAATAAATAAAAATGTGACGCCAATTAGGGCGTCACTGTTCGGTTTACTCAGCTGTTTTTTCTTCAGTACTTAGGCTGGCTTCAAGGGCGCTAATGCGTTGTTCCATTTTGGCTAATTTTTCGCGAGTGCGTAACAACACTTGAGTTTGAATATCAAACTCTTCGCGACTGACTAAGTCTAATTTGCCAAGCTGTGACTGTAACAGTGAGCGCAGTTTTTTATCAAAATCTTCACCTAAATCACGTACGCCTTGGGGTAAAGCACCTTGAATTTGACGAGCAACTTGTTCAAGTTTTTTCGGATCGAGCATTCGCGGGTCCTTAAATTTTTTTGAGAAATGAGTTGGGGGTAGTGTAATACCTCTTGTCGCGGTAATAAACTCTTTTCCTGTTTCCTTATGATACTTGGCGCACAAGGAGGCAAGGGGGAATGAGACTGAAGGAGAAATGACCACCTTAAGGGCGGAATTACCCAAGATGGTCAATTTAACGTTATTTCAATTCAGGTAAAAAACGGATGTCCATATAATATTTATTGGCATTACTTCTATCGAGATAAATAGTCACATTTTCCCTATCAATATAAGGGGATGGGTCAAAATAAATATTCTCACTTTTATAACGCTTAATTGTATTTGTATCTTTATCATGGACATCCGCAATAATTTGATAAGGAGAACGTCTATTCACTTGGATCATAGTATTTTCTTCAACACCTGTGATTTTTACTTGAATTGGCGTACCTTCGCGCAATAAACGGGTACTTTTTTTCTTATTGGTGATGCCGAACATAACAGGAACGCCACCAATTAATGTAAATACACCGCCGAAAATACCTAAAATGATACTCAGTCCATATACACCAAAGAGTGAATCAATGATGGCATCTTGTGGATTTGTTGGATTATAAAGTACATCAATGGATTGACCGATGCTGTTTCGATAACTGCTACTCCCCATTGACGAGCGAAACTCAATTTGTTGATTTTCTAGGGTCGTAAACTCGATAATGGGAAAATAGGTTTTTGATTTATCTTCCGAAACACTAATGTCGAGATCGGTGACTATTCCTGTTGTTTTAATACCATTTTTTGCCATATCCATACCAGAATAAAGCGCAAAAGCAGTTCCGACCAAAAATAAGAGGCCGATGACTAAAAAGATGGGAAAGATAAAACGGTACTTTTTCACCCTAGTATTCCTTTAATGATATTTTTCTTGCTGGTTATTATTATACAAGTCAATAAATTATTTTAGTTAAGTGTGATTTTTAGACTGATATTTAGGACAATTTACGTCTTATTGCGATTTTTTATGCCTTGGTGGTAACAGGTTATGCCTACATTTTAATTACCCCTGATAACTATAGGTTTTTATTCATGTTTTTTGGCCAAAAGTGTGAGAGGCTCGCCAGTTTTGAAAGACACCGTTGCGTAGTTGAATTATTGGCGTTATATTAATTGCGTTTATCTCAGGGCGGGGTGAAAGTCCCCACCGGCGGTAACATGCAACGCGCATGAAGCCCGCGAGCGCTTTATCATTTTGGTGGTAAAGGTCAGCAGATCCAGTGTAAATCTGGAGCCGACGGTTATAGTCCGGATGGGAGAGAATTAACTGTATCTGCATATTTGTGCCGTAATGCACAATCATGTTCTGCATACCTGAATAGGTAGGTTGCCATTTATGGGCAATTTATTTATTCATCATTTCTCGTAATCCTAAGACTGCCTTGATTCTGGTAACTAGTTAATAACTATTTAAGAGGTTTTTACCATGGATCATACGCTACTTTCCGAATTCGGTAATCCAATCGAACGTGTTGAAAAAGCAATCGAGGCCTTACGCAAAGGTCAGGGTGTTTTAGTTCTGGACGATGAAGATCGTGAGAACGAAGGCGATTTAATTTTTGCAGCAGAAACCATGACCGCAGAGCAAATGGCATTCACCATTCGCTACAGCAGCGGTATTGTGTGCCTGTGTATCACTGAAGAGTGTCGCAAAAAACTGGAACTGCCAATGATGGTAGAAAATAACACCAGCCAAAATCAAACAGGTTTTACGGTGACAATTGAAGCGGCAAACGGTGTTACCACTGGCGTTTCGGCAGCAGACCGTATTACAACCATTCGTGCAGCTATTGCGGATAACGCAGTCCCAGCAGATCTTAATCACCCAGGACACGTCTTCCCATTACGTGGTCGCGAAGGTGGTGTATTAGCACGTCGTGGTCATACAGAAGCCTCTATCGATTTAGCCTCATTAGCAGGGTTTAAACCAGCAGGGGTGTTATGTGAATTGACCAACGATGATGGCTCAATGGCACGTACGCCAGAAGTGGCGGCTTTTGGTAAGCAACATGGCCTGACGGTAGTGACTATCGAGGATTTAGTACAATATCGTTTGCAGCATGAAAAGAAAGCGAGCTGATCCTCGTCATATTTCGAGTGATCACTGCGTTGGCTTCACGCAGCTACCCTAGTCACATACTTATGTATGCTCCTAGGGATAGCTTTGTTTTGCCGCCTTGCGCTAACTCGAACTATTTAGAGGATTGTCTCGTCATATTTCGAGTGATCACTGCGTTGGCTTCACGCAGCTACCCTAGTCACATACTTATGTATGCTCCTAGGGATAGCTTTGTTTTGCCACCTTGCGCTAACTCGAACTATTTAGAGGGATGTCCTCATTGTATTTCGAGGAAGAGTTCGTTTTTTTAACTTAAATATGAATAGGCTAATTTCAGCTAAGTTATTTAAGTTATTGATAGTACGTTAAGCATATAGAATCTTATGAAGGCCACTGAGTTGCACACCTCGTGGCCTTTTCAATTTTTTTGATGATCATACTCATAATTAGGCCACTGTGTTTTTTACACAAAAGCGTATGCTGTAAGCAGAAACTAATTGAGTTGGAGTTGAAATCATCATGTCGGCAAATACTTCAGTCGTAAATAACAAGATCCCCGCGATTTTCATAGGCCATGGTAGCCCAATGAATGCTATTGAGGATAATCCTTATACCAAAGTGTGGGAACAGCTCGGCAAAACCTTACCTCGTCCAAACGCGATATTGGTGATTTCAGCGCACTGGTATACCCGCGGCACGGCGGTGACCTCGATGTTAAAGCCCAAAACTATTCATGATTTTGGCGGGTTTCCAGAAGCGTTATACCAAATTGAATACCCAGCGCCAGGTTCACCAGAACTTGCCCAACAGGTTGCAAATTTATTAGCACCAGAACCCATTTTCCTCGATAAGGAAGAGTGGGGACTTGACCACGGGACATGGGAAATTTTAGTTCGCATGTACCCAGAAGCTGATATTCCAGTGATCCAACTAAGTATTGATGGCACAAAACCTGCGACTTGGCACCACGAATTAGGTAAAAAATTGGCGGTACTTAGAGAGCAAGGCGTGCTTATCATGGGCAGTGGTAATGTGGTGCATAATCTGCGCGCCATGAATTGGCAAAATGCACAGGCAGAGCCTTATCCATGGGCTTTATCTTTTGAACAATTTGTCTACGATAACTTGCAAAGTAAAACGATCCCACACCCGCTAACTAAAGGGTTAGAAAGGGAAGATGGCAAATTATCAAACCCGTCCGCGGAACACTACTTGCCTATTTTACCAATTTTAGGCACTTGGGATGGTGAAGAGGGGATCAGTACACCCATTGAAGGAATTGTGTCAGCATCGTTAAGTATGTTGTCTATTCAGATAGGATAAGTCTTTCTGCTAGAGAATTTACTAATGAAAAGCCCAAATCATATTACTATGTTTGGGCTTAGCTTTTAACTTTATATACAATTAGTCTATGATCGTATGTGGATAAAAGCGGGACAGATCTTGGGTGATCAGCTCTTTATCTTCACGAATACAAATCCCAGCAGGTTGATCATTTACCAACCAACTTCCGACTAAGGTATAGCTACCTTCAAATTTCGGTAGTGGGTGGAATTGTTGAATAATCATCCCTTCTTCACCGTATGGGCCATCCGCAGCGGCAATTTCCTTGCCATTTTCAATAATACGGATGTTGGCGCCTTCACGAGAAAACAGCGGTTTAATCACATATTTATCGAGCTCTGGCTGAGTTTTACCATCAGCAAAATAGGCAGGGAGTAGATTAGGATGGTCAGGGAACATTTCCCATAACATCGGCAGCAAGGCTTTATTAGAAATAATGCTCTTCCATGCGGGTTCCAACCAGCGAACGCCAGCATCTTGTAGCTTGGTAGAGAAAATTTCACGTAGCATAAATTCCCACGGATACAGCTTAAACAGATTACTGATAACCTGATCTTGTGTATCAGTGAATTCGCCTCTTTCACCTAAACCGATTTCATCGATATATAAGAACTCGGTTGCAACACCCGCTTCGTTGGCACAGTCTTGTAAATATTGAACTGTGCCACGGTCTTCTTCCGTATCACGACAGCAAGACATGTGAAGCAGACGGAAACCATGTTGATCTTTAAGTTGAGTGAAACGTTCGATCAACTGTTCTTGAATACTGTTAAATTGATCCGCATTTTCAGGGAGTTTGCCAGCTTCAATTTGATCTTCTAACCAGATCCATTGGAAGAATGCAGATTCATATAATGATGTTGGCGTGTCTGCGTTATTTTCCAGTAACTTAGGAGGATTAACGCCATCGTAGGCAAGGTCAAGCCGTGAATACAGTGAAGGCTGCTCGCTTTTCCACGAACTACGAACAAATTCCCAGCAGTGCTTAGGAATTTGAAAACGTGCCAATAATTCGTCACTTTCAATAACACGCTCAACCACTTTTAGGCACATTTGATGCAGCTCAGCGGTTGCATCTTCAATCTCTTCGATTTGTGCCATAGTGAATTGATAATACGCATCTTCAGACCAGTACGGCTCGCCGTACATGGTGTGAAATTCAAAACCAAACTCGGAGGCTTTTTCGCGCCAATTTGGGCGCTCAACAATGGGAACTCGTTTCATTACTGATCAACCACCCATTGAACGGGAAGAAGACGTTGATTTTGCAGATGAAGACGAACGTTGTGCCATCGCTTGTTTATTAACGGTGTCACCAAAACCACCACGAGTGACGGTTGATGTGGTCGGTGGCTTAGGTGCCATTGCGGTTTTTGGTACGCTCATTGAACGACCACCTGCAACCGCAGGGCCATAGCTTTTACCTGATGCATCGACAAATTTGCCGTTTGCAGGGCTTGCTGGGTTTTTCGAGCTAAACAGTGGTTGGGATGCCGCACTACCGCCCATCATACGCCCCATCATATAACCCATCATTAATGGCATCCACATGCTGCCGCCGCTGCTTTGTGCTTGTGCAGTTTGCTCGCCATTGGTTGAACTTGTGCCTGCAAGACCTGCTTGGGCAGGGGCTTGAGTACACATAGACTCACCAAATTCTGCAATACAGTCAGCTTGCGTTGCATATTTAGGTGCAGTTTTTGCCGCTTCTTGTAATGCATTGTTATAAGCCAATGTGCATTGTTCTGCTTGAGATGGGTTTGCTTGGCTACAATCTTGCGCATTGGTATACAGAGATACTGTTTCATCGCTTTCTTCACAGGCAGAAAGCATAAATACGGCACTGACAGCAACAGCAACAGGCGCTAAACGGTATGAACGCCAAGACTTGCGGAAGGCGTTTTGATTAATATCTTTAGTACGCTTCATGGTCATGGTAATTACCCTGAATAAAATTTAAGTAAGATGTTTTATAAGTTACCTCTAGGATAGGGGATAAACGTTGAAAATTAAAGCAGAAATATAGCGGAAATAGATTGAAATTATCATTTTTGTAACTTTCTTCTCTTTTTTGAGGAAAGGATGATTAAAACTGAAAAAGAAATAGAGATATTCCATTGAATATCAATGAATTAATTTGAGCTTGTTTTTTGAACTATTTAATAATAACTAAAGTGAGAATTCACTGAATTTTATAAGTGGGGGAAGGGAAAACTGTTTTAACTGATTCAATTGAAGCAAAACGAGTGATTTAGAGGGTTTTCTTTACGATTTGATAAAAAATAACCCGCCAATACAGCGGGTCATTCTATTTATCTAAAACTAAACGATCAAATTATTTAATTTGAGGGGCATTGGTATTACGGATAATGCTGCTTGGCTCAGTGGAAATTTCTTTGCCTAAGTTAGCATTTAAGCGTGCAATGTCATCTTCGTTTAATGTGCCGCGAGCAAATTCAATATTCAGTTGGTTAATCATATAGTCATAACGTGCGTTAGACAGGTTTTGCTTCGCTTGGTACAGTGCGGTTGTTGATGTTAATACGTCAACAATTGTACGTGTACCTACTTGGTAACCTGCTTCCATCGCATCTAATGAGCTCTGTGCAGACACAACCACTTGTTTGTATGCATTGATGCTACTGATAGATGAAGATACGTTATTAAATGATGAACGTACTAATTGAACCACATTACGGTAAACACTTTCCAGTTGCTCACTCGCACCTTGGAAACCATATTGTGCTTGTTCAACTTGTGAACTCGTTGCACCACCAGTGTATAAAGGAATGCTTAAGTTTAAGCCAATGCTGTTTTGCCCATTATAACTGTTGCTTGCACCTTTACCTGTTAAGCTATTGTTGTAACCACTACCATGGTTATAGGTATTGGTTACTGCGGTTGATGCATCGAGACTCACCGTTGGCATATGGCCTGTTTCTGCTAAACGGATGTTTTCACGAGAAACGTCTTGAGCTAAACGTGCACTTAATAAGCTAAGGTTGCGCTCTTCTGCTTCTTTTAAGATAGCGTTGATGTCGCCCAGCTCAGTGGTTTTAAAGCGCTCGATATTTAAAGATGCCAGTTGGTTATAGTATACACCGCTGACTTGACGCAGTTTTTCAATTGCATTTTCTAAGTCGTTACGACCCGCAACTTCTTGTGCGATAACGCTATCGTAGTTCGCACGGGCGTTTTGCACGTCAGTAATCGCCACAAGGCCAACGTTAAAACGTTGAGTAACTTGGTCTAATTGGCGATAAACCGCTTCTTTATTGGCTTCAATATAAGATAGCGCGTCAATTGCTTTTAAAACGTTAAAGTACGCAGTTGCGGTATCTAAAATTAATTGTTGCTGACTAGTCTGGTAAGTGACATCAGAAATCCCTGCCGTTTTTTCTTGAATCGTCAGTTGACGCCATTTTGACATGTCAAAAACAGTTTGCGTTAATTTCAGCGACGCATTTAAACCCGTGCTTTCGGTGTTATTCGCATCGCGGTAACCACTACCGTAACTTGCCCCTGCGCCTAAACCTAATTGAGGTAATAATGGGCTGCGAGCTTCATTAATTTTTTCAAAAGCTTGATTACGTTCAGCTAATGATTTTCTTAACTCAGGGTTACTTTCTTTCGATTTTTGGTAAACCTGCAGTAAATCGTCTGCGTAGCTATTGGTACTGAGACCCACAAAACTCATCGCAATTAAAAGGGGAAGCAGTTTCTTCATTTTGATTCCTTGATTAAACAGCAAATTAAGTTGAGCCTGTTGCCTAAAACGTACCATGCCTAATTGAGGCCTTTGATATAAAAATATGCGTTTTAGAGACAATCATAAAAAAACAGACCCTATGTTGCTCTTAGATTTGAATAATGGCGCTTATTGTAGCAGAGGTTCGTTTGAATTCACGGTAGCCTTTTGTGCCATTTTGTCTCAATTTTATTAAACATTACCTCATCTGAGGTTAAAAAACCTTAAAAACAGTTTTAATCCACAATTATTTCCTTAAGATGGAAATTAGTGAGTTTGGAGAATGCAATGACAAATAAAATAGAACAGCCAATTAAATATGGCAAAAATGATGTTGAAATTATATCCAAGCGTAAATTATTTAACGGTTTTTTTCAAATGATGGAATACCGATTTCGCCACAAATTGTTTGCTGGTGGATGGAGCAACGAAATTCGCCGTGAAGTTTTTGAGCGCGGTCACGCTGGTGTTGTTTTACCCTATGACCCGCAAACCGATAATGTTGTGCTGATTGAACAAATTCGCTTTCCAGCAATAGAAACCAGCGAAACGCCGTGGTTGCTTGAAGCCGTAGCCGGGATGATTGAAGAAAATGAATCCCCAGAAGAGGTCATTCGCCGTGAAGCAATAGAAGAAGCCGGCCTAGAGATCCGCCATGCGGAAAAAGCGCTCAGCTACCTTTCAAGCCCTGGCGGGACAACAGAGCGCATGCACGTATTTGTTGGCGAAGTCGATAGCACTCAAGCTAAAGGTATTCACGGTTTAGCTTCAGAAAACGAAGATATCAAAGTTCATGTTATTAGTAGAGAAAAAGCATACCAGTGGGTAGAAAATGGCACAATTGATAATGCAGCAACAGTCATTGCCATTCAGTGGTTACAGCTCAACTATCAAAAACTTAATGAAAAATGGATGAAACTCTCTTAAAGAACAATTAATCTAGTGAAGTGTGTGCTGATTAGCAGATATTTAACTAATTAGTCGTCATACTCCAATTACTCGTCATACTTCAAGCTGCAAGTGTGTTGGCTACACTGCGCAACCCAAGTCACATACTCATGTATGCTCCTTGGGCTTGCTTAGCTTGCCGCCTTCTTGCAACTTGAATTATTTAGAGTAATTCAGTGCATTGCTAGGGCGTGTCATAATCTAGGTTTTACAGTAAGCAGTAAGTGTGTTGGCTGCACTGCGCAACCCAAGTCACATACTCATGTATGCTCCTTGGGCTTGCTTAGCTTGCCGCCTTCTTGCAACTTGAATTATTTAGAGTAATTCAGTGTATTGCTAGGGCGTGTAGTTGTTCAATGCGTGTAATAAGTTAGGTTTTACAGCAAGCTGCAAGTGTGTTGGCTGCACTGCGCAACCCAAGTCACATACTCATGTATGCTCCTTGGGCTTGCTTAGCTTGCCGCCTTCTTGCAACTTGAATTATTTAGAGTAATTCAGTGCATTGCTAGGGCGTGTAGTTGTTCAATGCGTGTAATAAGTTAGGTTTTACAGCAAGCTGCAAGTGTGTTGGCTACACTGCGCAACCCAAGTCACATACTTGTGTATATTCCTTGGGCTTGCTTAGCTTGCCGCCTTCTTGCAACTTGAATTATTTAGAGTAATTCAGTGTATTGCTAGGGTGTGTAGTTGTTCAATGCGTGTAATAAGTTAGGTTTTACAGCAAGCTGCAAGTGTGTTTGCTACACTGCGCAACCCAAGTCACATACTTGTGTATATTCCTTGGGCTTGCTTAGCTTGCCGCCTTCTTGCAACTTGAATTATTTAGAGTAATTCAGTTGGGGGGATGAAGAGAATTCATAAGCTAGATAGGCTAACTGCAAGTGCGTTGAGTTTTTGTATAGTTGTAATGAATAGAATAGATTAGGCATAAACAATATTTATGGAAAAGGAAGACTTTTGGATAGCCAGCTTGAAGTGACTGCAAAGCACTCTAAAGTAGTGAGAATTTTACAGGTTACTGATACGCATCTGTTTGCTGATACAGAAAATACCCTTTTAGGTGTAAATACGTATCGAAGCTATCAGGCGGTACTTGATGCTATCGCAGCACAAAATCTCCCAATTGACTTGATCGTTGCGACAGGGGATTTGGTTCAAGACCAATCACCAAAAGCTTATCAACACTTTGCAAAAGGCATCGAACGTATTCCCGCACCTTGTGTTTGGCTCCCTGGAAATCACGATTATCCTCCTGCAATGGTCGAAAGCCTGCGAGTGGCTGGGATTTCGAGTGCGAAGCAAATCTTGATCGGTGATGAGTGGCAAATTCTTATGCTGGACAGCCAATTGCAAGACGTTCCTCACGGAGAGCTTTCTGAGCAGCAGTTGGAATGGATGAAAGTGAGTTTAGATGCACAACCACAACGCACTACATTAGTGATGCTGCATCATCACCCCCTGCCATCGGGCTGTACATGGCTTGATCAGCATAGTTTAAGAAACTCACATATCTTAGCGGATTATTTAAAAAATTATCCGAACGTGAAAGCGATGCTTTGCGGGCACATTCATCAGGAAATGGATGAAAATTGGCATGGAATTCGTTTATTAGCGACCCCATCGACTTGCGTGCAATTTAAGCCACACTGTACGAACTTTGCATTAGATACTGTTGCGCCTGGTTGGCGATACCTTGAATTAAGCGTGAATGAAAAAGGGCAAAGGCATATTACGACAACGGTGCATCGCTTAGAAACACGTGAGTTTAGCCCTGATCTAGACTCAGACGGTTATTAATTCACTATGGCCACGTTACTTTATATTCATGGCTTTAATAGCTCGCCTTTATCGGAAAAAGCCACTCACTTAAAACAATGGATTGAGGTTAATTATCCACACATTCATATGATTGTGCCTCAATTACCCAATTTCCCTGCGCAAGCCGAAGCGACGTTGGATGAGATAATTCAACAGCATCGTCATGAGCGCATTGGTTTAGTTGGCTCATCCCTTGGCGGTTATTTTTCGATTTGGTTTTCAGAGCGTTACCACCTTCCCGCAGTGGTAGTCAACCCTGCTGTACGCCCGTTTGACTTGCTGAAAGACTATTTGGGTGTCAATATTAATCCCTATACTCATGAACAGTATGTTCTGGAACCAAAACATATTGGCGAGCTAAAATCACTCCATATTGAACAGCTTTCTGCATCTCATCGAATTTGGCTGTTACAACAAATGGGTGATGAAGTACTTGATTATCGCGAAGCTGTTACCTATCTTTCAAAGTGTAAACAGACTGTAGAACCTGACGGTAATCATGCCTTTACTGGTTTTGACGCTTACTTTTCTCAAATTGTTCATTTTCTTCAATTAGTAGAGAAATAGTGCTAAAACGCATGAACACTGTTATTATCACCAGTAACTCACTGATTGAATAGTTCAATTAATCACCAATTACCGCAGAATGACAACATGACTCAATCTAGTTATAACGCAGAGGCTATTGAAGTCCTCAGTGGTTTGGAGCCTGTTCGCCGTCGTCCGGGGATGTATACCGATACCTCGCGGCCGAACCATTTGGCTCAAGAAGTAATTGATAATAGTGTCGACGAAGCGCTTGCTGGGCACGCGGGGCACATTGAAGTTATTTTATACGCAGATCAATCCCTTGAGGTAATTGATGACGGGCGCGGAATGCCAGTCGACATTCACCCAGAAATGAAAGTCTCCGCAGTTGAATTGATTTTAGGTCAGTTGCACGCAGGAGGAAAATTCTCTAATAAAAACTACCAATTTTCAGGTGGTTTGCATGGAGTGGGTATTTCTGTCGTCAATGCGTTATCAAAACGTATTGAAGTGACTGTGCGTCGTGATAGCCAGGTTTACCAAATCGCCTTTGAAAATGGTGATAAAGTCGAAGATTTGCATGTAATTGGTACTTGTGGGAAGCGTAATACAGGTACCAGTGTGCATTTTTGGCCTGATGGAAGCTATTTTGATAGTCCGAAATTTTCAGTTTCTCGTCTAACTCATAACTTAAAAGCCAAAGCGGTTTTATGCCCTGGCGTGAAAATCACGTTTAAGGATCAGCTCAATAATACAGAGCAAAGCTGGTGCTACAGTGATGGGTTAACGGATTATTTGATGGAATCCGTTGATGGCTTAGAAACCTTGCCAGAAAAACCTTTTACTGGCGAGTTTTCTAGCGAAACGGAAGCGGCGCAATGGGCACTATTATGGCTACCAGAAGGCGGTGAGCTGCTCACTGAAAGCTACGTGAACCTGATTCCAACAGCACAAGGCGGTACTCACGTAAATGGGTTGCGCCAAGGTTTGCTGGATGCGATGCGTGAATTCTGTGAATTCCGTAATATCCTGCCTCGTGGTGTAAAATTATCTGCGGATGATATCTGGGAGCGCTGTACTTATGTGCTTTCAGTTAAGATGCAAGACCCACAATTTGCAGGGCAAACCAAAGAGCGTTTGTCTTCACGCCAATGTGCTGCTTTTGTTTCAGGGGTGGTCAAAGACGCCTTTAGTCTGTGGTTAAACCAAAATGTACAAATTGCAGAGCAACTTGCTGAAATGGCTATTTCAAGCGCTCAACGTCGGATGCGTGCTGCGAAAAAAGTGGTGCGTAAAAAGCTGACAAGCGGCCCTGCATTACCAGGCAAGCTGGCGGATTGTAGCTCGCAAGATTTAAGTATGACAGAATTGTTCCTTGTTGAGGGGGACTCGGCAGGGGGCTCAGCGAAGCAAGCCCGAGATCGTGAATATCAAGCGATTATGCCGCTTCGCGGTAAGATACTGAATACATGGGAAGTATCTTCTGATGAAGTACTAGCTTCACAGGAAGTTCATGATATTTCTGTGGCGATTGGTATCGACCCTGACAGCGAAGATTTAAGCCAGTTACGTTATGGCAAAGTGTGTATCCTTGCGGATGCGGACTCGGATGGTTTGCATATCGCCACATTATTGTGTGCGTTATTTGTACGCCATTTCCCAACGTTAGTGAAAGCGGGGCATGTGTATATGGCAATGCCGCCGTTGTATCGTATCGATTTAGGCAAAGAAACCTTTTACGCATTAGACGAAAGCGAAAAAAATGCGGTTCTCGACAGGTTAAGTCGTAAACGTGGGAAACCAAATGTTCAGCGCTTTAAAGGGCTGGGGGAAATGAACCCACTGCAATTGCGTGAAACCACGTTGGATCCCAATACTCGTCGCCTTGTTCAGTTGATCATCGATGATGAAAACTACCAAGAAACCCTTGCAGTGATGGATATGCTTTTGGCGAAAAAACGCTCAGAAGATCGCCGTAATTGGCTGCAAGAAAAAGGCGATATGGCTGAAATTGATGTCTAACATCCTGCGATAAAAAGAGTAAGGAACGAATTGAATGAGTGAAATTACTCATGATGGTGTGGAGCGTCTACCGCTTCATGCCTTTACTGAAAGTGCCTACCTAAACTATTCGATGTACGTCATTATGGATAGGGCGTTGCCATTTATTGGTGATGGATTAAAACCTGTTCAGCGTCGTATTGTGTATGCAATGTCGGAACTTGGCCTCAGTAATAGTGCAAAATACAAAAAATCAGCGAGAACCGTCGGTGATGTGTTAGGTAAATATCACCCACATGGTGATAGTGCGTGTTATGAAGCAATGGTGTTGATGGCGCAGCCGTTTTCTTATCGCTATCCATTAGTGGATGGGCAAGGAAACTGGGGGGCTCCAGATGATCCAAAATCATTTGCTGCGATGCGTTATACGGAATCACGTTTATCTAAATACGCAGAAGTATTGCTTAGCGAGTTAGGTCACGGCACTGTTGACTGGGTACCCAACTTTGACGGCACGATGAACGAGCCGAAAATGTTGCCTGCACGTTTACCCAATATTTTGTTGAATGGGACAACGGGTATTGCGGTTGGGATGGCAACGGATATTCCACCACACAATGCCCGTGAAGTGGCAGAAGCTTTGGTCGCCTTACTGGAAAAACCGACTCTGAATCTTGATGAGATTATGGGTTATATACCAGGCCCAGATTTCCCAACAGAAGCCGAAATTATCTCTTCCCGTGAAGATATTCGTAAAATCTATCAAAACGGTCGTGGCTCAGTACGCATGCGTGCGGTGTGGGAAAAAGAAGATGGCAATGCGGTGATTACAGCATTACCTCATCAGGTTTCGGGAGCCAAAGTTCTTGAGCAAATCGCTAGCCAAATGCGTGCGAAGAAATTGCCGATGGTGGAAGATTTACGTGATGAATCTGATCATGAAAATCCAACTCGTTTAGTGATTGTTCCACGCAGTAATCGGGTTGACCTTGAACAAGTGATGACCCACTTATTTGCGACAACGGATTTAGAAAGAAGCTACCGCGTTAACCTCAACATGATTGGTTTAGATAACCGCCCTGCGGTGAAAGGCTTGGTTGAGATATTAACAGAGTGGATTACTTATCGTCGCCAAACTGTACGTAACCGCTTGAACCATCGTTTAGACAAAGTCTTAAGACGCCTACATATTTTAGACGGTTTATTAATTGCTTATCTAAACATTGATGAAGTTATTGAAATCATTCGTACTGAAGATGAGCCCAAACCTGTATTGATGTCTCGTTTTAATATTTCGGACACACAAGCAGAGGCTATCTTAGAGCTAAAATTACGTCATTTAGCCAAACTGGAAGAGATGAAAATCCGTGGTGAGCAAGACGAATTAGCGAAAGAGCGTGATGAGTTACAAGCGATTTTAGGTTCAGAGCGTCGTTTGAATACCTTAATTAGAAAAGAAATTCAGGCTGATGCGAAAGCTTATGGTGATGACCGTCGCTCTCCACTCCAAGAGCGTGAAGAAGCGAAAGCGATGAGCGAACATGAAATTCTGCCATCAGAGCCGATTACGGTTGTGCTGTCTGATATGGGCTGGGTGCGCAGTGCGAAAGGCCATGATATTGAGCCAACCAACCTGAACTATAAAGCGGGTGATGGTTTTAAAGGCGCTGCCCGCGGTAAATCAAACCAAGCCGCAGTATTCCTTGATACCACTGGGCGTAGCTATTCGGTTGATCCACTGGAATTGCCGTCTGCGCGTAGCCAAGGTGAGCCGCTTACGGGTAAATTAACGCTGCCGCCAGGCGCAACGATTGAGCACGTCTTAATGGCGCCAGAAGAGCAAAAATACTTGATGGCATCAGATGCAGGTTATGGCTTTATTTGCACATTTAATGATTTAGTGACAAAGAATAAATCTGGTAAGGCACTGATTTCATTACCTGAAAATGCCAAAGTATTGGCACCGATTGAGCTAAATAACGCGCAAGAAGACTTGTTATTGGCAATCACGAAAGCAGGGCGTATGTTAATATTCCCTGTGGCAGATTTGCCTCAGCTTTCAAAAGGTAAAGGGAATAAAATTATCAATATTGCGGGCGCACAAGCGGCAAGTGGTGAAGATGTATTAACATGGTTGATGCTTTTACCTGTTGGTGCTTCAATGACGCTACATTTTGGTAAACGAAAACTGAAATTTAAAGCCGAAGATCTACAGAAATACCGTTCGGAGCGTGGCCGTAAAGGGACATCCTTGCCTCGTGGAATGCACAATATCGAGCGTATCGATATCGAACCTGTAGATAACGTATAACAATAAATTTAATGGGTGTCTTATCAAGGACTTGTGTTTGGCACCGAAGGTTAAAATTCATCGCGGGGCGCTGAGGCTCCGCTAATTTGGGGTTAGTATGTTAGCGCTTATTAGAGCGATTATTGTTATTATCTACACCATCCTCGTTTGTGTGGGCGGTGGCATCTACTGCTTATTCAGCCCACGTAACCCAAAACACGTGATGACATTCGGCCATATGTTTGGGCGTTTGTCCGTTGTTTTTGGCATAAAAGTTATCAACCGCGTGCCTAAAAAAGCGAAAGGCTATGGCCCAAGTATTTATATTGGTAACCACCAAAACAACTACGATATGGTCACGATGTCGAATGGTGTGTTGCCTAGAACAGTCACAGTGGGTAAAAAAAGCTTGGTGTTCATCCCTTTCTTTGGTTTTTTATATTGGATCACGGGGAATATTTTGATTGACCGTGCGAATCGTTCGAAAGCGCATAACACAATCTCTCAAGTGGCAGACCAAATCAAAAAACGTAAGATTTCAGTGTGGATGTTCCCAGAAGGAACACGCAGCCGTGGCCGCGGTTTGCTCCCATTCAAAACAGGGGCCTTCCATGCTGCTATAGCAGCGGGAGTGCCGATTGTTCCCGTGTGTGTATCTAGTACACAGGGCAAAATTAAGCTAAATCGCTGGAACAATGGCAATGTTATTATTGAGATGTTAGAGCCTATCGATACCTCAGCCTATAGCCGCGATCAAGTTAGGGAGTTATCGGAGTATTGTCATTCATTGATGGAAGCTAAAATCAAAGAGCTTGATTTAGAAGTGGAAGAAATGAATAAGCAAGCTAAAAAATCGTAATAACTTAATTGGATAATATAAAAAGGGCGATGGAAATCATCGCCCTTAGTTTTATCTGTGTATGCCAACTAACATCAAGCCAATAACCATTTCTTTGCCCTATATTCATCCATAATTAATAAACCACACAATTTATAATTCTATTAATTAAATTTTTATATATTAGAAAGATATTTTTAGAATTTAATCTTTTTTCGCGATATCATGGCTCACAAATTTAGCGAAGTAACAAATTGTTGTCTCTAAGTCGTATTATTACTAGCGCCAATCTAAAATTAGCCAATCCATAGGCTGAAAATTTCGAATATTAAAAAATAAAATGCGCTGGAATGTTTGTTTAGCGGAGAATTTATGTCATTCAATCGATGCCAAACCCTAGTAGCGGTAGGGTTGGCTCTGTGTGTGCTCTATGCGCCAATTAATGCGAGTGCAGAAGGCGCAACTGCATTGCCTGTGCCCCCATTGTTAGAATCTCGGTCTGGACAGCCGATTTTTTTAACACTACAAAAAGTCCATTGGTCTTTTGATGGAAAATATTCTGCGGATGTATGGGGGATTAATGGTTCTTCCCCAGGTCCGACGGTGAAAGTCAAAAATGGCGATGATATCAAGCTAATATACAGCAATCGCTTACCCGAAGCGGTTTCAATGACTGTCAGTGGACTGCAGATACCTGGCACACAAATTGGTGGTGCAGCAAGGTTAATTTCCCCTAATGCGGATTGGTCTCCAGTGATCCCAATTCGCCAAAATGCGGCGACGCTTTGGTACCATGCAAATACGCAAGGAAAAATGGGGCAGCAAATCCATAATGGGTTGTTGGGTATGTGGATTATCGAAGATGATGTTACAAAAAGCCTTCGTTTACCTAACCATTATGGCGTAGATGATTTTCCAGTGATCATTCAAGATAAACGCTTGGATAACTTTGGTGTTCCTGAATATAAAGCCAATGAAAATGGTTTTCTCGGGGATACATTATTAGTCAATGGTGTACAAAACCCCTATATTGAAGTGTCTCGCGGCTGGGTACGCTTAAGGTTATTAAATGCATCAAATTCACGTAATTATGTAATGAAAATCAGTGATGGTCGCCCATTTGCGATGATTGCCTCGGATCAAGGATTATTAACGGTTCCAGTGAATGTTCAAGAGTTACCTCTTGCACCAGGTGAAAGACGTGAAGTATTAATTGATATGGCTAAAACGCAGGAACTGACTATTACTGCTGGCGAATCTGCTACGTTTATGGATAGATTAAAAGGATTGTTTGAGCCTTCGAATAGCTTAATTTCGACGAATGTGTTGACCATTAAAGCGACGGGGTTGATGTCATTGGTAACCGATGGTTTACCAACACAATTGACGGAAGATAAGACGCAAGTCACGTCCAGTATTACACAAAGAGATATTCATCTTAATGATGGTTTTGGTATTAATAATGCAGTCATTGATACCCGTCGTGTGGATATTACCAGCCGCCAGGGAAATTGGGAGCGTTGGGTTGTCACCACAAATGAACCTCAAGCATTTCATATTGAGGGGGTACGCTTTAAAATTATTAATCGCAATGGGCAACCTACGCCACCTGAAGATTACGGTTGGAAAGATACAGTTTGGGTTAGTGGTCGCACTGAACTATTAGTGCAAATGATGCAACCTTCATACAATCATTTCCCATTTTTATTTTATAGCCAGAATTTAGAAAAAGCAGATTTAGGTTCCGTTGGGCAGATGGTCGTTGCGCCACAAGAAGCGATGCAATACTGATCAAATAGCATAATAGCAAGCAGGGACTTTATTCAGTGCCTGCTTTTTTATGCATGAAATAAATGATTAGCTAAGTGCCACACGGATCCCAAAAGCAATTAAAATCACACCAAGTACTCTATCGACATATTTTTGCACTTTCGCCAACCCTTTCCTGACAGGAGCACTTTGGATAAGAAAGACTAAAATAGGCCAATAAATAACGGCTAATCCCCAAATAATAAAAGCAAACCACAGTTTTTCACTAAACGTTGAATTGATATCCAACACTTGGGTAAATACGGCAAGAAAGAATAGTGTCGCTTTTGGGTTCAATACATTACACAGAAACCCCTGCATAAATGCTTTTTTAAATGAAACAATTTCGTGTTTAGTTGTACTCAAATCGGCCAAATTACTAGACTGAGGCAATAAGCTTTTAACGCCTATCCATACCAAATAAGCGGCACCAGCATATTTTAAAATATTAAATAGCCATGGAGTGGTGGTAATTAATACCGCAAGTCCAGCGACGCAATAAGACATATGCAAGGCAATGGCTGCAATCACACCAAAGGCGGTCATGAGTGCTGCAGAGCGTTGGTAACGGGCGGCATTTTTGACAATAAGAAAGAAGTCGGGCCCTGGTGAGAGCATCCCTAATGCGGCGATCGTCGCCACCATAATGCTGGTTTCGTACATGATACATGTCTCTTTGTTTAGCCCTGTTTTGGTCTTTTTTGGCGCTTAACCATTATCTACTGAATGTCTGGCTCTTCAGAGAGGAAAAACAGGCTCTTTTTTGATTTTTAATGTTATTTTTAGTCTTAATTTTAGCAATTCGAGTATAAGTGATTCAAAGCTGTTTAAGGAAGTTTAAATTTAGTCGACGAAGCAAATCTCTTTACGTATAGTGTGCTCAATTTTTATATTTTGCTTCTAAGGTGAGTAAATGAATATTAGCTTAATCGCAGCAATGGCGATCGATCAGGTTATCGGCATGGAAAAAGCGATGCCTTGGAATTTGCCTGGGGATCTCGCGTGGTTCAAACGAAATACGTTAAATAAACCCGTGATTATGGGGCGTGTGACCTATGAATCTATCGGGCGTCCTTTACCGCAGCGAGTCAACATCGTACTGAGCAGCCACCCAGCAGGTGCGGACAATACCGTTATTTGGGTTACTTCTATTGAAGAGGCGCTTGCCGCCGCGCAAGCGATAGAAGGGGTTGAAGAAGTAATGGTGATTGGTGGTGGTAAGGTTTACCAACAATTTCTACCATTAGCCAATAAGCTTTATTTGACGCATGTTGATGCTGAAGTGATTGGCGATACACATTTCCCTGCATATGAACCTGATGAGTGGGATTCTATCTTTACGGAATATCACGAAGCGGATGAAAATAATACTCACGGGTATTGCTTCGAAATTCTGACGAAAAGAGATTGATTTTTAATCGATTACAAATACAAAAATGGCGCTTAATTGCGCCATTTTGCATTTTATTCAATTAGGATTCTTTGCGACTCTTCTGGTAGGACTTTTGGCGATGATATTGCTTGGTTTCCCAGTGGAGTAGCGTTAAATCCCCTCCCCAGCAACAACCTGTATCCATTGCATATACGTTATCTGGTGTGCATTTCCCTTCCAATGACGCCCAATGACCAAAAAATACCGAATAGTCTTCAGGAAGTTGGCTAGGCAAATCGAACCAAGGTTTTAAAGGCGCAGGGGCTTTTTTCGGATTTTCTTTGCAGATCATATCTAACTGACCGTTGGGGAAACAGTAGCGTAAGCGCGTCAGTGCATTAGTGCTAAAGCGTAATCGCGCGAGCCCCATCAAGCCATCAGACCAATTATTTGGCATGTCACCATACATTGAGTCAATGAATAAAGGGTAAGCATCACTAGATAGAACAGCTTCCACTTCCCTTGCACACATTTTGGCAGTTTCAATGTCCCATTGTGGTGTGATCCCTGCATGGGTCATCACCATTTTTCGTTCTTCATCGATTTGCAGCAATGGCTGGCGGCGTAACCAGTTGATTAGCTCATCCAAATCAGGTGCATGCAATAATTCATCAAGATGATCTTTAGGCTTATTGCGGCTAATTTTGCAATAAATCCCAAGTAAATGGAGATCGTGATTGCCTAAGACTAAACGAGCAGAATCACCTAGGCTTTTGACATAACGCAAAACTTGCAGCGACTCTGCACCTCGAGCGACTAAGTCACCCGTTAACCATAGTGTGTCTCGTTGCGGGTCAAAATTGACACTGTCCATCAATTCACGTAATTCACGATAGCAGCCGTGAATATCACCTACTATATATGTCGACATAATTAATTAATCAGTGTTGGAATTGCCAGACGAAAAGCAGGAATATCCACATGGAAATTATCCCCTTGCGTGCTAATCATCACATAATAGCCCTCCATCGTACCCATTGGCGTTTCAAGAACCGCACCACTGGTATAACGATACTCCGTTCCAGGCTGAATAATCGGTTGTTCACCAACAACCCCTTCACCTTGAACTTCTGTTTTATGGCCATCGCTGTTAGTAATGAGCCAATAGCGGCTCATTAATTGGATAGGATCACGCCCTAAATTGCGAATGCAAATCGTATAAGCAAACACATATCTGGCAATATCGGGCTGAGATTGGCTCTCTATGTAGACACTCTGAACTTGGATGCTCACATTCGGTTCATTAAGCATAGTGCCTCCTTCAACATTCTATTCTGATCGGTTAGAAAGATAGTTTGCCATTTTGCAGTACTGTTCAACAGAAATATTTTCGGCACGGGTGCTTAAGTCGATGCCTAATTCAGTTAATTCTTCAACGCTAAATAAATCACCAAGGCTGTTACGGATGGTTTTACGGCGTTGATTAAAGGCCTGCGTGGTGATCCGACTTAAGAACTTAATATCTTTAACAGGATATGGATTCTCGCGGTGTGGGATCAAGCGGACAATGGCTGAGTCTACTTTTGGTGCAGGAGTAAACGCTGTTGGCGGCACTTCAAGTACAGGTACGACGTGACAATAATATTGAGCCATTACACTCAAGCGACCAAAGGCTTTACTGCCAGGGCCTGCCACCAGACGGTTTACCACTTCTTTTTGCAGCATGAAATTCATGTCAGCTATGGAGTTGGTGAATGTGAATAGGTGAAACATTAATGGTGTTGAAATATTGTAAGGTAGGTTACCAAACACGCGTAGTGGCTGACCCGCTTGTTTCGCCAATTCACCAAAATCAACGGTCATTGCATCTTGCTGGATGATTGTTAATTTGTCTTTAAGCTGTGGATGGACGTGTAAACGCGCCGCGAGATCACGGTCAAGTTCGACTACCGTCATTTTTTCAATGCGGCTACCGACAGGCTCAGTCAGCGCGCCTAAACCAGGGCCGATTTCAACAATGGATTGACCTGGCAGAGGGTTCATTGCATCAACGATGCTGTCGATAATAAACTGGTCAGTTAAAAAGTTCTGCCCGAAACGTTTGCGGGCAAAGTGCCCCTGATGGACTCGATTATTCATGTATTCTTAGATGTCATTTGGATAGCTAATGTCAATGCGGTGATAAAACTTCCCGCATCTGCATGACCCGTACCTGCGAGCTCAAGGGCTGTGCCATGGTCGACGGAGGTGCGGATAAATGGTAGGCCGAGGGTAATATTTACCGCTCTACCAAAACCTTGGTATTTTAACACAGGAAGACCTTGGTCGTGATACATTGCTAAAACTGCATCAGCGTGGTCTAAATATTTGGCTTGGAAAAGTGTATCCGCTGGCAGTGGCCCAACTAAATGGATGCCTTGTGCTCGTAAATTTTCCAATGCAGGTTCAATGGTATCAATCTCTTCTGTACCCATGTGACCGCCTTCTCCTGCATGAGGGTTCAGCCCACAGACATAGATAACTGGTTTTTCAATGCCAAACTTCGTTTGCAAGTCATGATGTAAAATGGTGATGACTTCATGGAGGCTTTGTTGTGTAATCGCGGCTGAAACATCTTTTAGCGGGAGATGTGTGGTCGCAAGGGCAACCCGTAATTCTTCTGTAGCCAGCATCATAACAACACGCTCACAGCCACTACGATCGGCAAAAAACTCGGTGTGCCCACTAAAAGAAACACCAGCATCGTTAATAATGCCTTTATGCACAGGCCCCGTCACAATGGCGGAAAACTCACCAGTTAAGCAACCATCACAGGCTCGAGCAAGTGTTTCAACCACATAGTTGCCATTGTTGACATTAAGCTCTCCTGCTTTCACAGAGGTATTTAATGGCACAGGAACGATGGATAGATGGCCTGCTGTGTGTGCTTTAGGTAC
Organism: Providencia vermicola; assembly: GCF_020381325.1. Lineage (GTDB taxonomy): Bacteria > Pseudomonadota > Gammaproteobacteria > Enterobacterales > Enterobacteriaceae > Providencia > Providencia vermicola. The sequence continues at coordinate 94,845 of NZ_JAGSPI010000002.1, read as the reverse complement.
GTCATTTGGCTCGTATTTACCCAACGTGAGCGGCAAACTTAATATTTTGGCGCGCTCAAGTAATAAGTTGGGATCTGCGCAAGCAACAAGCTCAACAGGCCATGCCTGTTGAGCGAGCTGAATAAGCAAATCTGGGCCAATCCCTGCGGGCTCACCAGGGGTAATCACAATCGGCTTAGTTAGATTTTTCATCTTGAGCTTGGCTATCGCGACCATCAACAATTTTCACGTAAGCGGAAGCTCGTTGCTCTTGCATCCAGCTTTGCGCTTCTTCGTTAAATTTACGGTTGAACAGTAAACGGTAAGCTTGGTCTTTTTGTGCAGCGTCTGTTTTATCTACACTGCGTGTGTCTTCTAACTGAATTAAGTGCCAGCCAAAACTTGATGGAACAGGTTGGCTTAATTCGCCTTTATTCAGTTTCATCAACGCATCGCGGAATGCTGGGTCGTAAATATCAGGCATATTCCAGCCAAGTTCACCCCCTTTCAATGCACTGCCTGGGTCTTCTGAGTTTTCTTTCGCAGCATCTTCAAATGACACGGCACCAGAGCGGATGTCTTGGGCAATTTTATTCAGTTTTTGTCTTGCTTGTGCATCATCCATAATTGGAGATGATTTAATCAAGATATGGCGTGCTTTTACCTCAGTGACAGAGATAGGCTGGCTGCCTCCACTGACATCATTCACGCGTAAAATGTGGTAACCGACACCCGAACGGATTGGGCCTGCGATATCCCCTTTTTTCGCATTCTTTAATTGTTCAGCAAATACGACAGGGAGCTCTTGCAGACGCGACCACCCCATATTCCCGCCTTTGAGGGCTTGAGGGTCGGCAGAGTAAGCAATGGCTAATTTACCGAAGTCACCGCCTTTTTTCAGGTCAGCTAAAATTTTGTCCACTAACGCTTCTGCAGTTTTTAACTGTTCTGGTGTTGGATTCTCTGGTAGTGGAATTAAAATGTGGCTCAGGTTTACACCCATTTCATAGTTAGCTTGTGAACTCATCTGCTCTGCAAGGGAGTCAACTTCTTGTGGCAAAATGGTAACGCGACGGCGAACTTCGTTATTACGAACTTCTGCAATCAGCATTTCTTTGCGAATTTCACTGCGGTACTGGTTCATGTTGATGCCATCAGCGGTTAAACGCTGTTGCATTTGTTCCAGTGTTAAACCATTCTGACGAGCAATATCGGCGATGGTTGCGGTAACTGCTTCATCAGGGATATTGATCTGCATTTGGTTCGCCATTTGCAGCATGATGTTATCCATCACCAAACGATCAAGGATTTGATGGCGCAGAGTTTGATCATCAGGGATCTGCTGACGTGCGTTTTGTGCATTCAGCTTAACAGTGTTGATCATATTCTGGATGTCACTTTCTAGCACAACTCCGTTATTGACAACCGCAGCCACTTTATCCATTTGCTGTGGCGCAGCCAACGTAGCAGAGCTTGCGAACATCAGTCCCAGAATAAGCGTTCTCCAATTCTTCATAATGGTCCTATAATATTGACTTTGATTCCGCAAAATGCGGGCTAATACGTTGTTTACTCGTCATACTTCGAGTAAATACATCTCAAATTATTCAGAGTAAATACAGTCATACTTCGAGTAAATACATCTCAAACTATTCAGAATAAACGATGTTATTTGTCATCAGAAAGCACGTTGGTAAGGCATGATGCCCGCTTCTAACATTTTCTGACTACCTAAACTATGATTGTTATTTAGGCCTCTAAGTTCCACATTGACTGACCATTTATTGTCATATTCGCTGCTGAACTTCTCTTTTTGCCAGCCGACAATCTTGCGCTCGTAACCAAGGTTGACTGCCCAACAGCAAGTATTGTATTGCAACCCAACCAGTTGGCTTGCAGATTGCTGTTGTTTTGTATCGTAATAATAGGAACCGACAAAGCCCCATTGTTCACTTAACGGCCAACTTACAACTGTACCAACTTGAGAAATACCGCGTTGATATTCGGGTAATTCCTGATTTTTACCGATTTTATCTAAATCACGGAAAGTGGCTTGAATATAATCACGGTCAACAAAACGGTAGTTCAATTGAACTAAACGGTCGGCATCTAAACGGTATTCTGCAACGGCATTACCCATTGTGACGTTACCAAGGCGGCGGTCGTATTGTAACCCACCACGAATGCCCCAGTTTTCATCAATGCGCCACATAGAATCTGTCGCCCACAGTAAAGAACCCGTGTTGCTCTTATCATCAATAGGGCGGTTTGAGTTCCCTGCACGTGGGCGTTCAAAGTAATAGATTTGCCCAACAGAGAAATTAAAACGTTCTGCGAGTGCATCATCATAGACACGCGTGGTTAAACCCGTAGTAAATTGATTTGCAGAAGCGATGCGGTCAAGGCCGCTGTAAATACGTTCACGGAATAAACCACTGTAATCCGATTGCAATAAAGATGAGTCAAAGTTATTGATATTGTCCTGATCTTTATACGGAATATACAGATATTGAACACGAGGCTCTAATGTTTGTACATAATCGCTGCCTTGGAAAAGGTCGCGCTCGAAAACGACTTTCGCATCACTCTTAAACATTGGTAGCACGCGGCTAACGTTTTTCTCTAAGCTAGTGTCCGTATTCGATGTTGGAATATCTTGGTCATAATGGGTGGCATACAGTTTGATGCTGTTATTCATATTTGCCCAGCCATTTGATAATGGCAGGTTCACTTCTGGCTCAATGTGTAAACGCGTTGCATCAGGGTTATTTTTGCCCACGCTGGTAAAACGAGCAGCTTGTGCATAGGTGTGCACATCAAAAGCACCTAAATTATTTTTATAATAATTGAAGTCAACTTGAGGCTCTGCTTTATAAGCGCGTTTGTTCGGGTTATCCGCAAAAATTTGGAATTGTTTGTGGGTAACTTTTGCATTCCAGTTGGTATCCGAATAGCCTGCGCTGAATTTTTGCGTAGCGTAGCCATCAGTTGTACTGCCGTACTGAGAGCTAAAATCCGTAAAGTATTGTGGATCGCTGACTTTGGTGTAGTCAGATGCAAAATTCCAGTGCCCCGCGTAGGTGCCTGAATGACGCCAATAGAATAACCAGCGGTCATCGCTATCACGAGCAGCACGTTTTTCACGGTCTTTATCTTTGATATAAGCCCGGTCACGGGCAATATAATCAAAGGCAACAGTCCCTGTACCTGGTGTAATGAGATAACGGAATTCGTTGTTTAACTTCACACCACGGTGAGTCATAAACTGAGGCGTGATGGTCGCATCGTAGTTAGGGGCAATATTCCAATAATAGGGTAAAGAAAATTCTAAGCCATCATTATTCGAGTAGCTGCCTGTTGGGATCAAGAAACCAGAGCGGCGTTTATTACCAATCGGTAATTGCATGTATGGGCTGTAGAAAATCGGTACATCGCCGACTTTAAAGCGCGCATGCCAAATCTCAGCCACTTCCTCTTCGCGGTCTATAATGACTTCAGAGCCCGCAACGCTCCAGCTATTATTGCCAGGTAAGCACGTGGTAAATGTCCCGTTTTCCATGATGGAATAACGGTTTTCGCCACGCATTTTCATTTTCGTCGCATCACCACGGCCTTGGCGACCGACCATCATGTAGTTACCGTCATTTACGTCGGTATTTTTATTATCTAAATTTGACCAAGCAGAAGGGCCTTTTAAGATAATTTGAGGGTCATCGTAGTGAACGTTACCCGTAGCAGTGACTTCGCGAACGGGGGGTTGCCCCGCAGTTTCAGTCTGCGTTAATTTAACTTTATCAGCCGTCAGTGTTTGGTTCCCTTGTTGGATATCGACATTACCGTCATATTCAACAAAATTAGGGTATTCACCACGAACATCTTCAGCCGTAATATTAATAGGCAGGTTGTTAGGGTCGCCTTTTACAATCGGTTTTGTATAAACAGGGACACCCAGCATACACTGCTGCGCAAGGTCAGCATGCGCTTGCTGACTGTAAATAGCCGCCCATACAAGGGTGGCAACTAGTGTTGGATAGCTTTTTTTCATCATTAAATATGCGGTTCCGTCATCATTGGCACAGCCAGCAAACGCTCAAAGACTAACTTAGCCAACCACTTTGCGCCAGTATAATGTAAGAAACTTTACGCGCGGGTAGTTATGCATAGAGCAGAATGAATAGTATGATAATGCAAAATTGCATTTTGAGCATTGAAGAATTGAGGGATATATGCACTATTGGGGTAAAATTATTGGCGTAATACTCGCAATCGTCTCTGGATTAGGCTTTTGGGGGGCGTTAGCGGGGTTAATTATTGGTCACGGCTTTGATAAAGCATCAATACAACGTAAATTTGCCGGGTCGATGAATAAACGTGATCGCCAAATTATTTTCTTTGCGAGTACTTTCCAGATTTTAGGGCATTTAACCAAGTCTAAAGGCCGTGTAACCGAGACGGACATTCAGCTCGCATCAAATTTGATGGATAGAATGCAACTGCACGGAGAAACTCGAAAAGCCGCTCAACAAGCCTTTCGTGAAGGGAAGTCGCCTAACTTTCCATTACGTGATGTTTTAAAACAATTACGCATGGCGTGCTATGGTCGTTTTGACCTAATTCAGATGTTTCTGGAAATTCAATTACAGGCTGCTTTTGCCGATGGTTCACTCCATCCAAACGAAAGGAAAGTGCTGTTTATCATCGCAGAAGAGTTGGGTATATCAAAAGTTCAGTTCGAACAATTCTTAGATATGATTCAAAGTGGTCGCCAATTTGGTCAAGGATACTCCCAGCAGCAATCAGGGGGCTATTACCAGCAATCTAATGGTCCAACCTTAGAAGATGCCTGTAAAGTCCTTGGTGTGTCTCCTAGCGATGAACCGACTAAAATAAAACGTGCATATCGCAAGTTAATGAGCGAACACCATCCAGATAAATTAGTGGCGAAAGGTTTACCGCCAGAAATGATGGAAATCGCGAAGCAAAAAGCACAATCAATCCAAGCGGCGTACGACTTAGTGAAGAGTTCACTTGGCTTCAAATAAATTTCCCCGTCATATTTCGCGCCGCAGCGTTGTTGGCTGCGTTCGCGCACCCTAGTCACATACTTTTGTATGTTCCTAGGGATTCGCTCTCTTGCCGCCTAGCTGCAACACGAACTCTTTAGGGGAAAGAGGAACGTGGTGCGACAATTAAAAAAACCAAAAAATTGAAATTCAGATAGGCGGGTTTATTATCGTCTTTCATCTTGTCATATTTTGCGCCGCAGCGTTGTTGGCTGCGTTCGCGCACCCTAGTCACATACTTTTGTATGCTCCTAGGATTTGCTCTCTTATCGCCTAGCAGCAACACGAACTCTTTAATCCCCGTCATATTTCGCACTACCGCTTTGTTGTCTTCATTCTCGAGCCCTAGTCACGTAGTTATCTACGCTCCTAGGGCTCGCTCAATCGACGCCTTGCGGTAGCACAAACTATCTAGGGGAAATAGGCTAGCTTAAGAGCAAAAAATCAAAGATAAGAACATAAAGACTATCTCTAGTCACGTAGTTATCTATGCTTTTAGGGTTCAATTAAAGCCTATTCTAGAAACAACAATTGGGGAAAATAACAAGTGCAAAAATAGAGTGAATTAATTTTTGCACTTAGGATATTGAAGTTTAATCAATCGCTTGAATAAGCTTAAAAATCAGGCGGGCAGGTAAAATGCATAGGTGTGCCATATTCAGGGTGCGTGATGTATAACTCCTGAGCATGTAACTGCAAACGAGGTGCAAGGGCTTTGGCCTCATCGTGGGCATAAAAACGATCGCCAAGGATAGGGTGGCCCAATGCAAGCATATGAACGCGCAATTGATGGGAACGCCCCGTAATCGGTGATAGTTTCACGCGAGTAGCTTGTTCTTCACGCGCCAATACTTGGTACTCCGTTTGTGCCGACTTACCTGTTTCAAAGCACACTTTTTGCTTGGGTCGGTTTGGCCAATCGCAAATCAGCGGTAAATCAACTAACCCTTCATCTTTTTCTAAATGACCCCAGACACGAGCAATATAGAATTTTTTGGGCTCACGTTCCCTAAATTGGCGTTTTAGCTCACGCTCAGCCTTTTTGTGTAATGCCACAACCATGACGCCACTAGTCGCCATATCTAAGCGATGTACGGATTCAGCAGCAGGAAAATCACGTTGAATACGGCTCATAATGCTATCGTGGTGCTCAGGGGCTTTTCCGGGCACAGAAAGCAGTTCGCTTGGCTTATTCACCGCAATAATATGGTCATCTTGGTATAGAACATGCAGCCAAGGTTCAAGTGGTGGATTGTAAGGTATCATTCAATTACCCGTTATACTTCAAGTTGTAGGGGTGTTGGTGTCGCCCAGATACTCGGGTCATATGTTCCCCGAGATATCTTTGCTTGCCGCCTACCTACAACTCGAATTATTTAGGGTAATTCGCTTGTTCCGCAAAAATTTTACGTAAAAAAGCCCTTAAATCGAGTTGTAGATTTTAAATTCACAATCGAACCATAACGTGTTCTATGGTTCGATTGTTATAGCTTACTGATGCGTCACGACAACTAAGCGAATGGCATCGAGGCGCCACGTGGCTTGGTCAATATTGGTCATCAGTTGTTGGCGTTCTTCCTCAATAATATCCAGCTCTTCATCACGGATATTTGGGTTGACCGCTTTTAGCGCCTCTAAACGAGAAAGCTCTAAGGTTAACGCTTTATCAGCGGCATCTTTCGCGCTCTCAATCAGTAATTTCGCTTCTTTTTCCACCATCGGTTCAGACAAACGCAGAACTGAATGCACTTCATTTTGCACTGCATTCACCAGTTTGCTCGCCATATGACGGTTAATGGCATTTAATTGGCGGTTAAAACTTTCAAATTCCACTTGAGAAGATAAGTTATTACCTTTTAAATCAATTAATAAACGTACTGGTGTAGCGGGTAAGAAACGGCTAATTTGCAAGTTTTTTGGCGCTTGCGCTTCGACCACATAAATTAACTCAGTCAATAACGTACCGACAGGTAATGCTTTATTTTTCAGTAAAGAAACGGCGCAGCTGCCAGTATCACCCGATAGCACTAAATCTAATCCATTACGGATGATTGGGTGTTCCCAGCTGATAAATTGCGTATCTTCACGGGAAAGGGCTTGCTCCCTATCAAATGTAATGGTGCAACCATCTTGTGGAAGACCTGGAAAATCAGGGACTAGCATATGGTCGGATGGTGTTAAAATGATTAAGTTATCGCTCTTATCTTCCTGATTAATACCAACAATATCAAACAAATTTAGTGCGAAGTTAACCAGCTCAGTGTCGTTATCGCCTTCACCAATCTCTTCTGCTAGCTGGTTGCCTGCGTCTCCGCCGTTTGAATGCATCTCCAGCAAACGGTCACGGCCTTGTTCTAATTGCAGTTTCAAGCTGTCGTGTTCATCACGGCATGTTTTGATGAACTCATCAAACCCTTCGGTGACAGTCGGTTCAGCCATAAATTGCAGCAGTGGTTGGTAGTATTTATCGTAAATGGCGCGACCTGTCGGGCAGGTATGCTCAAAGGCATCTAAACCTTCGTGGTACCAGCGAATTAGCACTGCTTGCGCGGTATTTTCTAAGAAAGGCACATGAATGCTGATGTCACGACTTTGACCAATACGGTCTAAACGACCAATACGCTGCTCTAGTAAATCAGGGTTAAACGGCAGATCGAACATTACTAATTGGTTAGCAAACTGGAAGTTACGGCCTTCTGAACCAATTTCAGAGCACAGTAATACTTGCGCGCCTTCTTCTTGAGAAGCAAAGTAGGCTGCAGCACGGTCGCGTTCCAACAGTGATAGCCCTTCATGGAAGACGGCGGCACGAATTGCTTCACGTTCACGTAATACTTGTTCTAATTGCAGTGCAGTTGCTGCTTTTGCGCAGATAACTAGGACTTTTTCATTACGATTCGCGGTTAGAAAGCCCATCAACCATTCAACGCGTGGGTCAAAGTTCCACCATGTCGCATTTTCCCCTTCAAACTCTTGGTAAATTTGCTCAGGGTACAGCATCTCTTTCGCACGGGTTTCCGTGTCTTTTTTGGTTCCCATAATACCTGCGACTTTAATTGCAGTCTGGTATTGGGTCGGTAATGGCATTTTTAACGAATGTAGCTCACGACGAGGGAAGCCTTTAACACCATTACGGGTATTTCTGAATAACAGACGGCTTGTGCCATGCCTGTCCATTAACATGTTAATCAGTTCTTGGCGTGCTGCAGTGCCATCTTCTGTTTCAAGGTTAGCGGCTTTTAGTAATGGCTCAATATCTTGCTCTTTGATCAAATCATTGAGTAAGTTTTGTTGATCATTAGTCAGTTTATCGCCAGATAACAATAATGAAACGGCATCAGCAACAGGGCGGTAGTTATCTTGCTCTGCAACAAATTCTGCATATTCATGGAAACGGCTTGGGTCGAGAAGACGCAAACGTGCAAAGTGACTTTCTTGGCCAAGCTGTTCAGGTGTCGCGGTTAACAGAAGGACTGATGGAATATTTTCTGCTAAAGTTTCAATGACTTGGTATTCACGGCTTGGCGCTGCTTCACTCCATTGTAAATGGTGGGCTTCATCGACAACCATCATATCCCAGCCTGCTTCAACCAGTTGATCGAAACGCTGCTTATTGCGACGGACAAAATCCAGTGAACACAGGACTAATTGCTCGGTTTCAAATGGGTTATCGCTATCGTGTTGTGCTTCGCTATAGCGGCTATCATCAAACAGCGAAAAACGCAGGTTAAAACGGCGGAGCATTTCCACTAGCCATTGGTGCTGTAAGCTATCAGGAACAATGATGAGGACGCGCTCAGCACGGCCTGCAATGAGTTGCTGGTGGATAATCATCCCAGCTTCAATAGTTTTTCCTAAACCGACTTCATCTGCGAGTAAAACACGTGGATGATGGCGTTTGCCTACTTCGTTGGCAATGTGTAATTGGTGTGGAATTAAACTGGCGCGTATGCCACGTAGGCCTGTTGCTTGGTGCTTAACTTGCTCGCTTTGAAATTTACGTGCGCGAAAACGCAGTGCGAAGCGATCCATACGGTCAATTTGCCCTGCAAATAAACGGTCTTGCGGTTTATTAAAGGTCAATTTACTATCGAGAAACACTTCTCTGAGGCTTACATCGGTTTCTTGCGTGTCTAAACGCGTACCAATGTAAGTTAATAATCCTTTATCTTCTTCAATGCTTTCAACTTGAAGTTGCCAGCCATCGTGGCTGGTGATGGTATCACCTTCATTAAACATCACTCGGGTAATGGGCGCATCACTGCGTGAGTAAAGGCGGTTTTCGCCACTTGCAGGGAAAAGTAACGTTACCATGCGGGTATCGATAGCCACAACGGCGCCTAATCCAAGTTCGCTTTCTGTATCGCTGATCCAGCGTTGACCAAGAGTAAATGGCATAGATTTAACTTAATTCCATAAATTTGTGAGTTATTCTTAGATTTTTTAAGACAATTTTTATCAGAGTCTTCGCCCAGTGTTGGTGCAACTAATCATCTGTTGCGCAAGGAAGAATTCGATTTTTTGTAAAAATAGTCATTACCTGATGATTAATTATACACATTAATAGATTCAAATTGCAGTGGCTCACCATCATTGCTTGTTCTTCTTAGCGAAAAACGCGTTAAAGATAAGGCAAGAAATGCTGATTGAATTATAACGAGTATTGCTGATTATCGCGCATTATTTGTGCAGTCAAGCTGTGCGGATATCAAAGGGGCGTTATATTAATTCAACCGCGGCTTATCGTCACCTGTTAAAAAAGCATCAGTGGAATAATAAATTTTAAAACAACAGGGTGATTTGGCCTGTTAATAGGGTATCAAAGTCATCCTGTAGAAAAGGTAAAATTGCATCAGCTATTGGTTTGATTTGCTTAGAAATATAGTGTTCATAATCTGGTTTTGCTGTCACGATTTCGAGGGGTTCAGGCCCAGCCTGCGTGATGATATAGCTTATCCAGCCCCCATTTTGGTACTGTAATGGGCGTTGCAATTTCATATTATAGTCATCTGCGGCACGTGCAGCGCGGACATGAGGCGGAACATTACGTTGATAATCTGTGAGTTTTCGACGTAAGCGCTTACGATAGATCAAGCGGTCATCAAATTTACCCTCACGAATATTTTGGATATATTCACGAATATATTCACGATACGCTTGCCGATGAAAAATTCGGGTGTAGAGCTCTTTTTGAAAAATTTGTGCTAGCGGAGTCCAATCTGAACGGATCGTTTCTAGCCCTTTGAATATCATTTTATCTTGGCTTAAACCCGCATAACGTTTTTTACTGCCCATTTCCGCACCACGCACGGTCGGCATGAGAAAACGGCGGTAATGCGTTTCGTACTCAAGTTCAAGCACACCTTCGAGCTGCCATTCATCTTTTAAGTGCTGTTTCCACCAAGTGTTAACGTAATCACGCAGAGCATAGCCAATATTTTGTGCTTGTTCCTCGCTGTGTTGATCGCGTAGCCAGACAAATGTGGAGTCTGTGTCCCCGTAAATGACTTGGTAACCTTGGGATTCAATCAATCGCTTGGTTGTACGCATGATTTCATGGCCGCGCATCGTAATCGAAGCGGTTAATCGCGGGTCAAAAAAACGGCAACCTTCTGCGCCAAGCACACCTGCAAAGGCATTCATAATGATTTTTAGGGCTTGAGAAAGTGGTGCGTTATGTTCTTTCTTGGCTTTATCGCGCTCTTGCCAAATATGGCTAACAATATCAGGTAAACAATGGGTTGTACGCGAAAACCATGCTTGGCGAAAACCTTGAACAGAATGTTGTGGGTCAGGATGAGCAAGCCCTTCAATCATGCCCGCAGGGTCAATTAAAAAGGTGCGAATAATTGAGGGGTATAGGCTTTTGTAGTCTAGCACTAACACGGAGTCATACAACCCCGGTTGTGAGTCCATTACAAATCCCCCTGGATTTAACTGCATTTTGTGCTCAGTCAAATTTGGTGCAACGAAGCCAAGGCGATGTAAGCGTGGAATATAAAGATGGGAGAATGCAGCAACAGAACCCCCCATTTTATCTGGCACTAAACCTGTAACGGATGAACGCTCTTGCAAGAAAGCCATCAGATCGGTTTTTTCGAAAATGCGGTGGACTAAAATACAGTCTTGAATGTTGTAGTGCGCTAACGCGGGTTTATCGTGAGCAAAGCGACGGTTGATTTCGTCCATTCGATCGTAGGGGGTATCAATCGCTTTACCTTCCCCTAAAAGTGCTTGTGCGACAAATTCCAAACTAAATGAAGCAAAATGCCATGTCGCATTTTTAAGTGCATCGATGCCGTCGATAATTAGCCGCCCTTGAGCTGAGGCGAAGAAAACACCTTGTTTGAAGCCATGTTCCCGCCACTCAAGTTTTGTTCCTTGCCGGCCAAATAACAACGGAATGCCATAGCGTTCTGCGTGTTTTTGCAAAACCTGTAAGTCGAACTGGATTAAATTCCAACCGATTATGGCATCAGGGTCATATTGTTGTAGCCACTCATTGAGTTTATCGAGCAATTGAGGTCGGCTATTTACATACACAAGGCGGTGATCTGAATTTAATGCAGGGCCTTGCTCAGGGCCTAACATAAACACCACATTGTCACCACAGCCAGATAGCCCGATGGAATACAGCTCGCCATGTTGACTGGTTTCGATATCAAGAGAAACGGCTTTAATGTTCGGGCGATAACCTTCACAAGGTTTGAGCTGGTATTCACCACGCGAATTACGGAAAAACCACACAGGCGCTGTAATGAAACGCTCCATTAAATAGCGTTCACAAGGGCGAATATCCGTTTCAAATAGCTCAACACCGAATTCTTTACAGCTTTTTTCGATATTTTGTAATTGGCGATATTGATGGCAATAGATGGCGTAGACTTTTTCCCTTTTAAAGTCAGATAGTTCGAGTAATCGGTAGCTGACATTTGGTTGCTCATCTAAAAGATGTTGAACAATCGGCAGTTTTGAGGCGGATAAAAAGCCAATTGCTTTTTGATTAGGAATGGTTACTTTTTGTGGGTGTGTGTCTGTAAGAAGCCAATACGTGACCTCGACGCCGTGGCGGGTGTCTTTCCAGTGCCGGCTCAAGATAAAGCCTTGTTGTGCAGGGGTCATTGGTTGGGGCATTGGGCAACTCGGTTTGCTAATATCCCCAATAATATACGACAATAGTGTGAATTTATACAGTATTAATTGGTGTTGGTGACACGAAGAAGTGCAGAGGCTGCGCTTTGCCCTTGCAATAAAGCCTGTGTATCGCCGTCATAGGCAATTTCACCAGCAGCTACCACTAAGGTTCTTGGTGCGATTTGCAAGGCATCGTCCACATTATGAGATACCATTAATAGTGTGATGGACTTTTCCGCACAGACTGTTTTTAACAACGTAAGCATTTCATGGCGAAGCGCAGGGTCGAGGGCTGAAAAAGGTTCATCAAGCAATAAGATCGGTTGATTGCGAACTAAGCAGCGAGCCAGTGCAGCACGTTGGCGCTGTCCTCCTGAAAGCTGTGCGGGCAAGCGGTCTAAGTACTCAGTTAGGCTGACATGGGCTGCAATTTGCTCGACGATCTGCATTTGCTTTGTGCTTAAGCGCAGGCTTGGCTGCAAACCGAGGCCGATATTTTGCCGTATCGTTAAGTGTGCGAATAAATTGTTTTCTTGAAATAGCATGGAAACAGGGCGTTGTGCTGGTGGGGTAAAGGTATGATCCCGCCCATTAAGTTCTATTGTGCCTGTTTTAGGAAATTGAAAACCGCTGATTAAGCTGAGTAACGTACTTTTCCCCGCACCGCTTGGCCCCATAATCGCGACACATTCCCCTGGTGCTACTGAAAAATCAAATGACATTGTCAGGTTATCGTATTGGTAATCTAATTGCGTCAGTTTAATCATGGTGTTTTCCTGAAATACGTTCGAGCAGGCTAAATAAACAAAAACACAGTAATAACAGTAGCATCGCTGTTACTGCACCATCGTTGGTGCGATACGCCCCTATTTGTTGGTACAGATAATAGGGAAGCGTGCGGAAATTTTCATTGCCAAACAGGGCTACGATGCCAAAATCCCCCACCGAAATCACACAAGCGAATGCGAGTGCTTGGGCAATAGGCTTGCGTAATACTTTGAGCTCAATAATTTTAAAACGGTTAAACCCTGTTATTGCCAAGGATTGACATAAAGGGTTATATCGCTCCGCAGTGTCTCGCATTGGATTTTCTAGGACTTTTAAGGCATACGGGATAGCCAACAGGGCATTGGTCATGATCACTAAGGGGTAGGGGGACTCGGGTAGTCCAATGGTTTCATTGAAAAAGATAAAAAATCCCGTTGCAAGTACAATCCCCGGCATGGCTAAAATAATTAAACCGCTTAATTCAATCGCTTGTCCAAGTCGTATTGCGTGGCGCAAACGCAGCTCACGGCTACTCCAAAGCAACATTAAAGTGAGGATCACACAAACCACACCTGCGCAGAGTGCAATAAAAAGGGATGTTCCTGTGGCTTGCCATAATGCAGGCTGCTGTAAAACAGAGAATAACTGCCCGTTTAAACCATCAAAAAACACTGCAAGCAGCGGGGGAAGCAGCAATAACATCGCCGCCGTAATTAATAAGCAGTCACGAATACGGCGAAAAAGGGTATCTGCGGGGTCTACCCACCGCGTTTGCTGGCTAAAACCAACAGAAAATAAGTTATTGATTTTTTGGCAGACAAACATCAATCCAATACAGAAAAACAATTGGATGAGCGCCAAAATGGTGGCTCTACCAAGGTCAAAATCATAATTAAGCGCTTGATAGATTGCGAGCTCAATCGTTGTTGCCGAAGGGCCTCCACCTAAAGCGAGTACAGTGGCAAAACTGGCAAAGCACAACATAAAGATCAGTGCGGCAGTTGGTAGAATTTGCCTACGTAAATAAGGCCATTCTAGTATCTTAAACTGCTGCCACTCATTAAAACCTAATTGTGCGGTCAATTGCCGTTGTTCAATGGCGATGTTTTCTAAGGATTGCAGCAACATCCTTGTGGCGAGCGGCATATTAAAGAAAATGTGCGCAAGTAAAATCCCCTTTAAGCCATATGGGGAAAAGTGATATTCCACGCCTAGCCAGTGGCAGACTTTTGCCAGCCAACCTGTTTGTCCATATACCGATAAAATACCAAAAACAGCGACTAAAACGGGGAGGACAAGTGTCATCGCACAGAGGCGTATAAATAATGTCCGCCCCCAAAAACGGCGGCGATAAAGCGCTCTCGCAAGGAAAATGGCGGGAAGCACAGAAAAAACAGCCGATAAAAATGCCTGCCAAAAGGTAAAGCCAATGACATGCCATAGATAACTATCGCTGATAATGTCATCAATGGCTATTTCAGGCGCAAAAAACCAGAGCGCCCCAAAGCTGAGGAGCGCTATCGCAATTAATAAACCGGAAGCGAGAACTCCCGGTAATAAAGAGAGATTAATTAACGACTGACGGCGGCTTGCCATAAACGTGTCCAATTTTGACGTTCTTTAGCCACTTCTTGTGAACTAAATTGTAAGGCTTTTTCTGGTAGAGGGAGTTGGTTGTAAACGTCTGGAAGGGGGATATCAATGACAGGGTACATCCAGTTAGTGGTCGGTAAAGTATTTTGGAAATCAGGAGTTAAAACAAATTGCAAGAATTGCTTAGCAAGTTCAGGCTGTGGGCTGTTTTTTAATCTTGCAGCAACTTCCACTTGCATGTAATGGCCTTCATTAAATAAGGCCGCGGCATAATTATCTTTTTTATCATTTAGCATCTGGTAGCCTGGCGATGAGGTATAGCTCAGAACAAAATCCCCTTCACCTTTTAAGAATAAACCGTATGCCTCGCTCCAACCTTTGGTGACCGTTAGGGTTTTTCCTGCCATTTTTTTCCATGCATCAGCGGATTTATCACCATACAGTTTTTCAATCCATAACATCAGCCCAAGTCCTGGTGTGCTGGTGCGTGGGTCTTGGTAGATGATTTTCCAGTTATTTTCGCTATTTAATAGTGCATCCATACTTGTGGGAGGTTGTTGGATTTTATTCTTGTCATAAATGAATGCAAAATAGCCATAGTCATAAGGAATGAAAACAGAGCTATCCCATGCAATGGGTAATTTTAGTGCGGTTGTGTCAATCTCAGCTGGGGCAAAAAGGCCTGTTTTCTCAGCAGAATCTAATAGGTTGTTATCTAGGCCTAAAATAATGTCAGCTTTACTTTTCTTGCCTTCCATTCTCAAACGATTTAACAAGGCAACGCCATCACCTAACGCAACAACTTTTAATTCACAGTCACACTGAGCTTCAAAATTCTTTTTAATTTGCGGGCCGGGTCCCCACTCTGCGGCAAAGGAGTCATAGGTATAGACAGTTAGGGTCGGTTTCTCTGCCCATGCGAATTGACTCAAACTGAGTGCACTGAGGGTAAAAATCGATGCTATAATTTTGTTTTTAAACATGCTTTTTCCTGCGCTAAAAAGAGAGTGACACAGGATTTGAGAGTAAACCGATGCAGGTTTGCAGGCGGTGGCTCAAATCCCTACGCCGGTATTAACCGGATCAGGTTCTACGGGTTATTTCTCAGCCAAAATAAATTTAGCACCCCGTTGAGACACTCACTATTGTAGAGACTTCGGACATATCTGCAAACTGTATTGATATAGGTTTACCAGTTAGGGTATGTGTGAAACAATTAGGTATCTT
Source organism: Providencia vermicola (assembly GCF_020381325.1). Taxonomy (GTDB): domain Bacteria; phylum Pseudomonadota; class Gammaproteobacteria; order Enterobacterales; family Enterobacteriaceae; genus Providencia; species Providencia vermicola. The sequence goes on along the minus strand of NZ_JAGSPI010000002.1, from coordinate 79,081 downwards.
TCAAATTTGGTTATTGGGGTAGTCGAGTGATTGATGATGATGGCTACCGCCCGAATGTAGGAATTGTAATTTGTAATCGGCAAGGGCAGGTTCTATGGGCTCGCCGCTATGGTCAGCACTCATGGCAGTTTCCTCAAGGGGGCATCAATCCTGGGGAATCACCAGAGCAAGCGATGTATCGTGAGTTATACGAAGAAGTTGGGCTACAGCGTAAGGATGTTAGGTTACTGGCATCTACCCGTAATTGGTTACGTTACAAATTACCCAAGCGTTTGGTGCGTTGGGATACAAAACCAGTTTGTATTGGGCAGAAACAGCGTTGGTTTTTACTCCAACTGCAATGTAATGATGCCGATATAAACGTGCAGCGCAGTAAATCGCCAGAATTTGATGGCTGGCGATGGGTCAGTTATTGGTATCCTGTCAGGCAGGTGGTTTCTTTTAAACGGGAAGTCTATCGCCGTGTAATGAAAGAATTCGCTCCAGTTGTTATGCCTTTACAGGAACAGAAATTACCACAACGACCCGCTTTTAATAACCGTAGGCGCGGAGCAAAGTAAGCCTATGTTGATGCGTTTACGTGAAATTGTCGAAAAAGTTGCGATGGCGACAAGTTTGACTGATGCGCTAGAAGTGTTGGTGGATGAAACCTGCAAAGCAATGCGAACCGATGTGTGTTCGATTTACTTGGCAGATCACCCCCGCCAATGCTATTACTTAATGGCAACCCGCGGGTTAAAAAAACCTAGCGGGATTGCTATTCGCCTTGGTTTTGATGAAGGTGTTGTTGGCGCTGTTGGGCGTCAATCTGAAATGCTAAACCTCGCTGATGCTCGTGAACACCCTCAATATAAATACCTTCCTCAATTAAAAGAAGAGCAGCTTAAAGCATTTCTGGGTGTCCCTATTGTTTATCGGCGCCAATTATTAGGTGTGCTTGTCGTTCAGCAGCGTGAAAAACGACTGTTTAATGAGACAGAAGAGTCTTTTATGGTGACGCTGTCGATGCAGCTTGCCGTGATTTTATCACAAGCACAAGCCAAAGGGATTTTTGGACAGTATCGGCAAAATAGAATTAAAGCTATCCCTGTTTCTCAGGGAATATCAATGGCCTATGGTTGGCAAGACAATTCACAGCCCTCTTTTGATAGCATCAGCCAAACTAGCGCCATTAATATCGATAGTGAAAAGCAACGTTTAATTACCGCCTTAGAAAGTGCGACCGCAGAATGCCGGAGGATCAGCAAACGCTTTATGGCGAGTTCTGCAAAAGAAAGCGCAGCAATTTTTGACCTTTATAATCATTTGCTTAGTGATCCTCAGCTTAAAAAACATCTATTTGCAGCCATTGATGGCGGAGCAGCTGCTGAATGGGCGGTGAAAACGGTTATTGAAAACTATGTTGAGCAATTCTCTCGTTTACGTGATCTCTATTTAAGAGAGCGGGGCGCAGATCTCAAAGCGTTAGGTCAGCGTTTATTATTTCATCTTGATGATTCGTTAAAGGCGAATGAACAGTGGCCCGATCGCTTTATTTTAGTGGCTGATGAACTCAGTGCCAGTGTGCTTGCTGAGTTGCCGATGGAGCAGCTGGCAGGTGTTATTGTCCGTGATGGCGCAACGCATTCGCATTCAGCAATTTTAATCCGAGCAATGGGTATTCCCGCCATAATGGGAGCGGATATTGAACCGTCTCTACTGCATAACCGTCATTTGATTTTAGATGGTTACCGTGGTGAGGTTTTCATCGAGCCCGAAAACCTAATTACTCAGGAATATCAGCAAATTATTGAAGAAGAGAATGTGATTAGTCGTTTGGCTGAGGGAACTTTAGAGCAAGATGCAACCTTAATAGGCGGTGAACAAATACAGATCCACCTAAACGCAGGGTTAAGTCCGCGCTATGAGCAGCAAATTAATACAGGGGTTGATGGTGTTGGGCTATACCGTACAGAATTACCATTTATGCTGCACAATGGTTTTCCTTCAGAAGATGAACAAAAACAGCTATATAAAGAAGTTTTACAGTTATTTCCAACAAAGCCAGTCGTGCTACGCACCCTTGATATTGGGGCAGATAAGCAGCTTCCTTATATGCCTATTAGTGAAGAAAATCCAAGTCTAGGTTGGCGAGGGATCCGCATAATGCTTGATCAGCCTGAGATTTTTTTAATTCAATTAAGGGCGATGCTACGGGCTAATGCATTATCTGGAAATTTACGCATTTTGTTGCCTATGGTGACCAGTATTAATGAAATAGATGAAGCTATTTTATTAATAAAAAGAGCGAAAGGCGAGGTCAGCCAATTGCTTGGACAGCCAGTACAAATGCCACAAATTGGTGTAATGCTTGAAGTGCCTTCGTTGTTATTTTTGTTGCCAGAGATAAAAAAACGCGTAGATTTTATTTCTATTGGTACCAATGACTTTACACAATATTTACTTGCTGTTGACCGCAATAATACACATGTTGCTGCGCTATATGATAATCTCCATCCAGCGGTTATTCGCTTTCTGGCTAAGGTCAGTGAAGAGTGTCAGCGTTTGGCGCTTCCTGTCAGTGTGTGTGGTGAGATGGCAGGCCAGCCACTCAGTGCTATGATATTAATTGCCCTTGGTTACCGTTCTTTAAGTATGAGTGGGCGAAGTGTTCCGAGGATGAAGTACCTTATTCGTCAACTTGATCCTGAGCTAATGGCGGATTTGGTAGATAAATTATTAATGGCAGAAACATGTGAAAATGTTCGAAAAGAAGCGAGCCACTTTATGGAAATTCATCGCTTAGGTGGGTTTGTTCGCGGTGGAATTTAGCTTCCTTATTTTTGCGTGTTTGCGGTTAAATTATTATATTCGAGTATAAGTTACCATACCTTTTGTTGTATGCTTTTGCGCTCATTCAAATGCGTTGATGTGTATTGGATATTTTATAGCCAGCCAACTATTGGCTTAATCATTAAAAGTGGGGAACGATGAGTAACAGCTACTTAGCATTTCCGGAAATTGATCCTGTTATGTTCTCAATTGGGCCAGTATCGTTGCACTGGTATGGTTTTATGTACCTCGTTGGTTTTGTTTTCGCATTATGGTTAGCAGGGCGTCGTGCTGCAAAACCAAATAGCGGCTGGACTAAAAACGAAGTTGAAAACCTGCTGTATGTTGGGTTTGTGGGTGTATTTGTTGGTGGTCGTCTTGGCTACGTATTTTTCTATAACCTCCCAGTTTTCCTTGATGATCCGCTTTATCTCTTTAAAGTTTGGGATGGCGGGATGTCCTTTCATGGCGGCTTAATTGGTGTGATTTGTGCCATGATGTGGTTTGCACATCGTACTCGTCGTCGTTTTCTTCAAGTTTCTGACTTTGTTGCTCCGTTAATCCCGTTTGGTTTAGGAATGGGGCGTATCGGTAACTTTATTAATGGTGAATTATGGGGACGTGTAACCCTTGATACGCCTTGGGCTTTCCTATTCCCGCATTCACGCAGCGAAGATATTCAATTGGCTGCGCAGGACCCTTCTTTATTACCGATTTTAGAGCAATATGGTGTATTACCAAGACACCCTTCACAGCTTTATGAAATGTTCTTAGAGGGTATTGTCTTATTCCTTATCCTGAATTTATTTGTTCGTAAACCAAGGCCAATGGGGAGCGTTTCAGGGCTATTTTTAATTGGTTATGGTGCGTTTAGGATTATTGTTGAATTCTTCAGGCAACCAGATGCCCAGCTTGGGTTATTTGGCGGTGTTAGTATGGGGCAAATTTTATCTATCCCAATGATCATTATTGGTATTTTAATGATTGTTTGGGCATATAAATATGGTCGAAATGTCCCTGCTCATAAGCCAGAAAAAGAGCCTAAAGGTAGTTAACTCACCTTGTTGTTGAGGCTAGCTTAGTATTTCAAATACAATAATTTCATTGAAAATAAGGTATTTAGTTCTAAGCTTGCCAGTTAAGTTATTTCGAATAAGAGAGCCACTATGAAGCCGTATCTAGAGTTATGCCAACGTATTATTGATGAAGGGCAATGGGTTGAAAACAAACGTACGGGCGTTCGTTGTTTAACTGTAATTAATGCCGATCTTGAATATGATGTTGGTAATAATCAGTTCCCTTTGATTACGACTCGTAAGAGCTTTTATAAAGCGGCGATTGCTGAGCTACTGGGTTATTTGCGTGGTTATGATAATGCAGCACAATTTCGTGAAATTGGTTGCAACACATGGAATGCAAATGCGAATGAAAACCAAGCTTGGCTAAATAATCCCCATCGAAAAGGTGAGGACGATATGGGCCGTGTTTATGGAGTTCAAGGTCGCTCATGGCAACGCCCAGATGGCACCCATCTCGATCAACTTCGAAAAGTGGTTAATAACTTAAAAAATGGCATTGATGACCGTGCGGAAATTATCACCTTCTATAATCCAGGTGAATTTGAAATGGGGTGCCTACGTCCTTGTATGCACACTCATACATTTTCGCTGCTAGGCGATACGCTGCATCTAACATCATATCAGCGTAGCTGTGATGTTCCGCTCGGCTTGAATTTCAATCAAGTACAATGCTTTGTTTTACTTGCATTAATGGCTCGGATTACGGGTCATAAAGCAGGTAAGGCCTATCATAAAATTGTAAATGCACATATTTATGAAAATCAGTTACCGTTGATGAGAGATGTGCAACTAAAGCGTGAACCATTTCCTTCCCCTTCATTAACAATTAACCCAAAAATTAAAACGTTAGAAGATCTTGAAACATGGGTAACAACAGATGACTTCACACTTGATGGGTATCAGTGTCATGAAGCTATCAAGTATCCATTTACTGTTTAATTATTCTCTTTCATAACTATGGTGGCTTGAGATGATGAGCCACCATCAGTCCTATTCTTGAATACATATTTCTCCTCCTTAAGTTACTTACACTTTACCGGTGTGTTTTATTTTGTTTTTCCTTGAGTAAAAAAACTCCACTTTTTTGGATGCTTTCTATGATTTTGCGAAGCGTTTCGCAAATTGATTTGAACTTAAGCCAAGAGCGTCCACTTTTTTGGGAAGCACTATGTAAACAGAAAAACATTTACTCGTTATGTCCGTTTTTTTTAGCGAGATTCCTTCTCTATATACATGGAGGGGGTTTATGAAAATCAAACGGGATCAAACTCAGCTAGGTTTTACACTAATAGAGATATTAGTTGTGCTGTTTATTTGTTCTTTGACTGCTTTTTCGGGGCTGCATTCTTGGCAACAGCACATTGCTCAACAACGGCTCATTGATACTGCGAGGCAACTGACTGAGTTTATTTACCAGCATGTAAAAGAAGGAATTTACATGAATCGACAGCAAACTCTTTTCGTAAGACCAGGAAAAGCTGACTGGTGTATGTCCATCAAAGATTCAAATACACACCAAGAGGTAGGGAATGTTACATCTGATAAATTTCAGGGAATTGAACTGGCTAGCTCAACTCGTACTTCAGTCGAGTTATATGGGAAGCAAGGCACCAGCCGCGCATTTAGTTTTCAGTTAAAGAATAAAGATAGGGTTATTTCTATTTATATGTCTGCTTTAGGGCGAGTTAGAGCCTGTTCACACTTTGGTATGGCAGGGATACCTAAATGTTGACGCTGGCAAATTGCTTAAATAAGGCAAGGCAAAAGGGGTTCACATTAATTGAAATGTTGGTTGCAATGGTAATAAGTAGCCTTATTTGTCTCGCTGTTATGAATAGTATCCCTTCAATCTTTAAGCAAACTTACCGCGCTTATTTTCAATATCAAATAAATAGGGATGTTAGGCAGGTTTTACTTAATATGGAAAAGGACTTTAGGCGCATTGGTTATTGCCACAATTCTAGTTGTCAGGGAGAACCAATAATGATTAGCGCTAAATCGTTAAGTGAGGGAAAAAATACGTGTATCATTTTTGCCTATGACCAAGATTTATCAGGTGAGTGGGTGGATGTTAAGTCAAAAAAAAGAGAGACCGACTATTTTGGTTATCGGCTAAATAATGGAAAGTTAGAGTCAAACCGAAATGTTAGGGATTGTAGCGGAACACGTTGGCAGTCATTGTTCGATGCAAAATTGGTTACAGTAAAAAAATTAGCTTTTAATTGGATTGAAGATACTCAACTACTTGAAGTTATTATGAGTGTTGAAACAAGGTTATTAGCTGGACAGCTTTTTGAGTACAGAATCTCAGTAAAGCTTAGGAATTTATAATGGCAAAAATGGACAGCCAAAGAGGCAATATTGCTTTAGTGATGACAGTTGTTTTAATGACTATGAGTTTGTTATTAATGAGTTCTCTTCATTTTTTTCAACGTCGAGCTTTAGATGAGTGGCACAAAGAAACTAAATATTATCATACGTTTAACCGAGCGGAATCCGCGTTAGCGTGGGGTTTAACGCTATCTTGGGAAACAAATACAAAGAAAAAATGGGTTTGTCAGCAAGACGCAACACAGAATTGGAAAAGCTGCTTAAAGCCTTATGGTCGCTCAACTTCTATTTTATCAGGTCAAAGTTCTTATAAAGATGGTTTAGATATTAAAGTATATCAATGGGTTGAATGGGATCCTCTGAAGCAGAGAGTTACTCCCCGTAAGAATGGCTGGTTAGATTATTGTCCTGTTCAACAAAAAGGATTTTGTTTGTGAAAAGACAACAACAAGGGTTTGCATTAATAGAATCAATGATAGCTATGGTGGTTTTTGCTATCCTGCTTATCGCTTTGCTAAACTATACACAATATATCGTATTGAATTTTAATCAATTATATAAGAGTTCAATGGCTGTCAGGGAATTGCATAGTGCATTAGAAAAACAACGAATACTGGTCGATAAAATTTCGAAGACGGAAAGGTCTTTCATTGATACAGATTTACGATACTCTGTTGGAAAGATTGAGCAAAGTCACCGCTACCCAGCGGAGTTTTGCACTGAGTTGATGGTTTCATTACTTATTCCTAGGCAGCGGCTTTCGCTTAGCCGTTGGTATTGCTCAATAGGAGAGCGTCATGTTCCAAGTCTATCATTCTAACCAATTAGATTTGTTAAAAGAGCTCATTGCTCATTTAATGAAGAATGAGCCTTTATCTCACCCCTTTGAACAAGAAATCATCTTAGTGCAAAGCCCTGGAATGTCTCAGTGGTTACAGATTGAACTCGCAAAGCAATTTGGGATTGCCGCAAATATTAACTACCCGTTGCCAGCGACGTTTATATGGGACATGTTCAGACGTGTGCTACCTGAGATACCGAAAGAAAGTGCGTATACCAAACATGCAATGACATGGAAATTGATGACAATCTTACCCAAGGTTATTGATGATGATGAATTTGAGCCATTAAGACATTATCTACAACATGATACCGATAAACGAAAACTTCATCAGCTTGCGGGAAGGGTTGCAGACCTATTTGACCAATATCTAGTCTATCGGCCTCAATGGATTGAAAAATGGCAACAAAATGAGCTAATAGAAGGGCTTAGTACTAATCAGCTATGGCAGAAAAGGTTGTGGCTATGTCTTGTTGAATACTCAAATGAATTAAATCAATCACCTTGGCATCGAGCTAACTTATACGAAAATTTTATTGATAAGCTGAGAAGTACACCTTCTTTAGGGAAAATGCTTCCTAAGCGTATTTTTATTTGCGGAATTTCATCACTCCCACCTGTTTATCTTCAAGCGTTGAATGCCATTGCGGAACATACCGACATCCATTTAATGTTTACAAACCCTTGCCGTTATTATTGGGGGGATATTCAGAGCGCTTCTTTTTTAGCCAGATTGCAACAAAGGAAATTACGCCATTATCTTGATAAGCATGAGATATCGCGTTTTAAAATTGAAGAGCATGTAACTCATCTATTTAATGACGAGGGGGAGCAGGATGTTGTGAATCCGCTGCTGGCCTCGTGGGGAAAGCTTGGTCGAGATAATTTATATTTTATTTCTCAAATTGATACAGCGAATGAAATTTCTGCTTATGTTGATACAAATAGAGCGAGCCTGCTAGAAAATATTCAGCAAGATATTTTAGACCTTGAGGATCACGCCCAACTTGGGACGACAATAGAAAACTATAAGACAAGCCAAGGAAAAGGGCTAATACATAAAGGGGATAATTCTATTTCGTTCCATTTGTGTCATAGCGCCCAACGTGAAGTTGAGGTGTTGCAAGATCACCTGCTTTCTATTTTTGAAGAAGACCCATCATTAACACCAAGAGATGTCATTGTTATGGTGGCAGATATAGATAGCTACGCACCGTATATTCAAGCTGTTTTTGGTAATACAACATCTTCACATTATATCCCTTTTTCTATTTCTGACAGGAAAGCATTACAAGCTCATCCAATTTTGCAGGCATTTATCACATTGTTAGATTTGCCACAAAGTCGTTTTTCTACGGAACAAGTACTTAGTTTACTTGAGGTTAAGGCTTTTTCTCAGCATTTTGGGATTGATGAAAGTGAATTAAGTTTGCTACGACGTTGGGTGAACGAGTCAGGGATCCGCTGGGGGCTTGATGATGATAATGTACGTTCATTTGCTTTACCCGTTATAGGACAAAATACGTGGCAATTTGGTTTAAGCCGAATGCTATTGGGGTATGCTATGGATAGTAGAAATGGTCCATGGAATGGTATTTTGCCTTACGATGAGTGTAGTGGGTTGGCTGCTCAACTAGCAGGAAAATTGGCTTTATTAATTAATACATTAAGAGAATGGCGTGCCATATTAGCGCTAGAAAAAACGCTCAACGAATGGAAAGAGCTTTGTCAGCAAATTATTGATAGTTGTTTTATGGTTGATAGTGAAACTGAGCTCGTCTTAGCGCTTTTAACCGACCAATGGCATCAAATTATTGAAAATGCGATGGTATCAGGTTATGAAGAAGCGATTCCACTTCGTTTGATTAGGGACGAACTTTCCGTACGCTTTGATGATGAAAAAATTAGTCAGCGTTTCTTAGCAGGAGCCGTTAACTTTTGTACATTGATGCCAATGCGTTCTGTTCCATTTAAAGTCGTGTGTTTGCTGGGGATGAACGATGGAGCCTATCCACGTAGTATTCCACCATTGGGTTTTGATTTAATGGCAGAGAAGCCTGCAAGAGGGGATAGAAAGCGTCGAGATGATGACCGTTACCTCTTTTTAGAAGCGCTCAATTCAGCAAGTAAACAGCTGTATATTAGCTATATCGGGCTCTCAATTCGTGATAATCAACCATGCAATCCATCTGTCTTAGTGACGGAGCTACTCGATTATATTTGCCAAAGTTTCTGCTTAGAAGGTGATGAGTTCCTCAATATCGATGACAGTTCTAAGCGGCTAAGATCTCATCTGGTTACTCAACACAATCGAGTTCCTTTTGCGAAAGAAAACTATCTTCCTCAAGCCCCTTATCAAAGTTTTGCTAAAGAGTGGTTACCTGCAGCGAAGACGACAGAGAGTGTAGACACCTCTTTTTGCTCAGTTCTTCAAGATCCAGAAGAAAAAATTACGCATATTTCTTTAGAGCAGCTTTTACGTTTTTATCGTCATCCTATTCGTGCATTTTTCCAGCAACGTCTGAAAGTTCATTTCTCAATTGAAGATACCGAGCTCCCAGAGGAAGAACCTTTTATCCTTGGGCGGCTACAACGCTATAAAATTAACGACCAAATTTTAGATTTGCTGGTCAAAGAGGAAAGCCCTGATCCTTTTTATCATGCACTTAAAGCATCAGGGCAGCTGCCAGCGAAACAATTTGGTCAACTTTTTTGGGAGCAACAGCTTAACGAGATTATTCCATTAGCTGAAAAAATAAAAGATTATGAAGTTCAACCGTTTGATTATCCAATAGATTGCGAAATTGAAGGGATCAAATTGACAGGGCAACTTCAGAATGTGCACGAAGCAGGTATATTACGTTACCGTCCAGCTTATCTAACTGCGAATGATGGAATGCAGTTATGGATTGAGCATCTTCTTTTTAATGTTCAAGTTGGCGAAGGAGAGAGCATTGCATTGGGGCGCGATAACAGTATTTGGCAGTTTTCATCCATTGAAAAAGATGATGCATTAGGTTACTTAAAAAGCTTAGTAAAAGGTTATTGTGAAGGGTTAAACTCCCCATTAATTCTTTTAAACCAAAGTGGTTGGAGTTGGTTAAATGCATGTTTTGATAAAAAAACGAAGCAATATGATTTCGTTTCAGAGGATAACCAACAAAAAGCACTATCAGCCTTAATTCAAAGTCTCCAAGGGAGTTCGATGAAAAAAGGTGAGATGGAAGATGATTACGTGTTGAGGGCTTGTAGAAACTTGAATAGTACAATGATTCAATCGTTGTTACAGAATACTCAGTGTTTTTTACAGCCAATGACTAAATATTTAAAATAACGGGAGTGCATTATAGGATGCAATATTTATCCAAAAAAATCGCCCAACTATTCTTATTATTCATAGTATTAGGGTGTGGTAGTGCTATTGCCGCTCAACCATTATGGCAATTGTTACCTGAGACGATTAATAAGAGTGAGAGCGACCCTCGCGAGTATAAGGCAATAAAACTGAAGAACAATATGACGGTTTTATTGGTGTCTGATGCTAAAGCAACAAAATCATTAGCAGCCGTTTCTATACCAGTAGGAAGTATTGAAAATCCAGATAGCCAGCTAGGGTTAGCTCACTATTTAGAACATATGATACTGATGGGCTCTAAAAAATACCCAGAACCAAGTAGTTTTTCTGAATTCTTACAAAAACACGGCGGTAGCCATAATGCCAGTACTGCACCACACCGAACAGCATATTATTTTGAAGTGGAGAACGGCGCATTAAAAGAGGCGACTGACAGATTAGCTGATGCATTAGCAGAGCCGTTATTGGATCCTACTAATGCAGATAGAGAGCGTAATGCAGTTAATGCAGAATTAACGATGGCGCGTTCTCGCGATGGAATGCGTATATGGCAAGTACGTTCTGAAACACTAAACCCACAACATCCTAACTCTCGTTTTTCTGGCGGTAACTTAGATACATTAAAAGATAAGCCTAACAGTAAATTACAGGATGAACTTGTTGGTTTTTATAAACATTATTATTCAGCGAATTTGATGAATGGTGTTCTTTATGGTGATCAATCAATTGAATCTCTTGCCAATATAGCGCAAGAAACGTTTGGTCGTATTCCTAATTTTAATGCCAGTGTTCCTGCCATTAATACTCAAGCGGTTACGGATAAAGAAAAAGGCATTATTATTCATTACGTGCCAGCGCAGCCACAAAAAGCGATTCAAATTGAATTTAGTATTAAAAACAATATGGCGGATTTTCGCAGTAAAAGTGATAGCTATATTAGTTACCTACTTGGGAATCGTAGCCCTGGAACATTAGCTGACTGGTTAATTTCGCAGGGTTTAGCTGAAGGAATAAGTGCATCAGCATCACCAAACGCGGATAGAAATTATGGTTCTTTCTCTATTTATGTCACTTTAACGGATAAGGGGTTACAGGAGCGAGACCAGATAATCGCCGCTATTTTCTCCTATATAGATTTAATCAAAAATGATGGCATAAGCAAAAGCTATTTTGATGAAATTGCAAAAGTGCTTAACTTATCTTTCCGCTATGGTTCGGTTGTTAGGGATATGAACTACATCGAATGGTTGTCTGACCAAATGATCGATGTTCCTGTTAATCATGTGCTTGATTCTGATTATATTGCAGATAAATATGATCCAGCAGCCATTAAGCAACGTCTATCCGAGTTGACTGCAAAAAATGCAAGAATCTGGTTTATTAGCCCTGATGAACCAAGCAATAAAAAAGCGTATTTTGTTGAAGCGCCTTATCAAGTTGATCAGATCACGCAAAAACAGTTTGAAAATTGGGATAGTTTAGAGTCTAAAATGCACTTTAAACTGCCAGCATTAAACCCTTACATTGCGGATAAACTAACCTTAATTAAACCAGAAAAAGCCTATAAACACCCTGAGTTTATTTACCAAAATGGAAATACTCGTGTGTTATATATGCCAAGCCAATATTTTGCTGATGAACCTAAAGCAAATATCACATTGTCTTTACGTACAAAGCAAGGTAATCAGAGTGCGAAAGACCAAGTAACAGGGGCATTACTGCAATATATTTCGTCATTAAAAATGGATGAGCTGCAATATCAAGCATCCGTTGCGGGTATGTCTGTTTCTGTTTCACAAGATGTTGGTTTACAGCTTAATGCGAGTGGTTATACGCAACATTTACCAGAACTCTTTCTATCAATGACTAAGCTGTATTTAAGCTTTGAGCCAACAGAGCAAGAGTTAGCACAGGCAAAATCTTGGTATAAGGAACAAATAGCTGTTGCAAATAATGCTAAAGCTTATGAATTGGCAATGCAGCCTCTTCAGCGCATTAATAGCGTACCTTACTTTGAACAAGAGCAGCGTCTTGCTGAGTTGCAGAACATATCGTTAGGTGACTTGACTCGTTATCGTCAGCTATTGGTGAAAAGCGCAGCATTACAAGCACTCGTTTTCGGTAACATGAGTGAGTCGCAAAGTATCAAAACAATTCAGGATGCTCAAAAGTTATTACATAGTGAGGGGACTGAATGGTGGCGTGGTGATGTGGTTGTTATTGATAAAAACTATTTAGCTGACTTCCATAAACAAGGGAATAGTACCGATAACGCACTAGCTGAAATCTTTGTTCCAGATGGCTATAGTCGCATAGATGGCGCAGTGCTGTCAGGTATTTTAGCGAAGGTTATTCAGCCTTGGTTTTATGATCAATTAAGGACTAATGAACAGCTAGGTTATGCGGTATTTGCATTTAAATCTGGCTTAGGTGACCAGTGGGGAATGGGCTTTTTATTACAAAGTAATGCCAAGACACCCGATTACCTTAACACGCGCTATCAAGCGTTTTATGCTCAGGCATTAGATAAACTTAAAAAGCTGCCAGTTGAAGAGTTTAGTCAGTATAAACAATCAATTATTACTGAAATGAACCAGCCACCGCAGACATTTTATGAAGAGCTTGGGCGTTATTCATCAGACTTCTCACGTAATATTTTTAGTTTTGACACCCGTGAGAAAGTTTTGTTGGCCTTAGGGGCTGCAACGAAAGAGCAAGTCATTGAATATTACGAAAATGCAGTCATTAAGCGAAAAGGGCTAGCATTAACATCTCAAGTCATTGGTCAAGGTGCGGATGCGAAGTCTGGTTTTGCTCAACTGAAAGATTGGGTATTTTACCCAACAGCTTCAGAGTTACAAAAGATTTTGCCAATAAAGGAAGATGCTGAGTGAATAAAGTGCAGGTAGAGTCCCAACTATTAAATGTATTTTCTTTACCATTACGTGGACAAAGATTAATAGAAGCTTCTGCGGGAACAGGGAAGACATATACTATTGGTATACTCTATCTGCGGCTTTTATTAGGTCTAGGGGGGGGAAATGCGTTCCCTAGACCGCTTAGTGTTGAAGAAATATTGGTGGTGACATTCACCGAGGCTGCAACAAATGAATTACGTGGACGAATACGTCAGCGAATTCATGAAATGCGTTTGGTTTGCTTAAGAAATGGCGTTGGCTTTGAATCTCAACCTGAATATTTGGAGTTGCTTGGTGAGCTTTCGGGTGAAGAACAATTAAAGTTTGCACAAGAGTGGTTATTGGCGGCTGAACGGCAAATGGATGAGGCTGCTATTTATACTATCCATGGGTTTTGCCAAAGGATGCTAGTGCATAATGCATTTGAATCTGGTGTACTCTTTGAACAAACAATGATCCAAGATGAATTTCCAATTCAAAAGCAAGCCTGTGCAGACTTTTGGCGACGCCATTTTTACCCGCTTGATTACTCAATGACTAAAGTCGTGCAGTCCGAATGGAATGGCCCTGAGTCTCTTTTAGCTGAAATAAGGCCTTTCTTACAAGGAGATATGCCGCTTATTATTAATCAGCCTAGGGTTCAAGAGTCTTTGGAGGAGCGGCATCAACGCATAATTTCCCTGATTGAATCGGTGAAACTATCTTGGCGAGAAAATGCAGGGGATTTTGAAAAACTCATTACAGGCTCTGATGTTGATAAACGAAGTTACAGTTCTCGTTTTTTACCCGGTTGGTTAACCAAAATAGGCCAGTGGGCGGAAGAAATCACCCAAGATTATGATCTTCCAAAAGATCTTGTTCGTTTTTCTCAAACGGTATTACATGAAAAATCAAAAAGTGGGCAGGGCCCTGAGCATGCGGTTTTTCAGCAAATTGAGGTGTTACTCACTCAATCACTCACGTTGAAAGATATTGTGATCCCATTAGCGATTTCAGAAGTTAGGCAAACTATTGCTGATGAAAAACATCGTCGCGGAGAAATGGGGTTCGATGACCTTTTAACGCGTTTAGACCGTGCGCTGAGTCATGATGGCGGTAAGTTTTTAGCACAGACGATTAGCCAACGTTTTCCTGTTGCAATGATTGATGAGTTTCAAGATACAGATGCACAGCAATACCGTATTTTTCGGCGAATTTATCAAGGTGTTGATGATACAGCTCTTTTATTTATTGGTGATCCGAAACAAGCCATCTATGCTTTTCGTGGCGCAGATATTTTTACCTATATTGAAGCGAAAAAAGAAGTTAGCGCTCACTACACATTAGAAACCAACTATCGCTCATCACAGAGTATGGTTGAAGCCATAAATCGTGTATTTAGCCATTGCCAATCGCCTTTTATTTTTGAACAAATTCCATTCCAGCCCGTTAACTTTGCACAACAAAATGTAGGGAAAAAACTGGTCAACAGAGGTAATGAGGTCAAGGCTCTCACTTTTTGGCAGTTAGATGCAGAAGCGGTCTCTGTTTCTGAATATGAACATGGAATGGCGAAACAATGTGCAGCGCAAATTGCACAATACCTGCAAGGTGGGCTCGAAGGTAAAACATACTTCGTGAATAATGAACAACAGGTTTCAGTTTCCGCTTCAGATATTACTGTATTGGTGCGCAGCCGCCGTGAAGCAGTATTAATTAGAGATGCCTTAAATCAGCTAAATATTCCTTCAGTTTTTCAATCAAATAGGGAAAGTGTATTTTCAACACCTGAAGCGAGGGATTTATTGTGGCTGCTACAGGCAGTATTGACACCTGAAAAAGAGCGCGTGCTACGAAGTGCATTAGCAACAGGGATTTTAGGGCTAACCGCGAAAGAGATTGATGAACTCAACCATGATGAGAAAGCATGGGAAAATCTCGTTGATGAATTTTCTCGCTATTCTACCGTCTGGCAAAAACGAGGTGTATTGCCAATGTTGAGAATGATAATGTCACAGCGCCATATTGCTGAAACATTATTATCTTCAATTGATGGTGAAAGGCGTTTGATGGATGTTATGCATATCGGTGAGTTATTGCAGGAAATGTCAGTTCAACTTGAAGGTGAGCACACACTAACTCGCTGGTTAGCACAACAAATTGCTCATCCCGATCATCAATCGGACGCACAGCAGATGCGCTTGGAAAGCGATAAGCACCTTGTTCAAATTAGTACAATCCACAAATCAAAAGGCCTTGAATATAAAATTGTGTGGTTACCTTTCGCTAGCAATTTCTTACCGCAATCTAAAGGCTTATATCATGATAGGAATGATTATGGTACGAGGTTAGATTTAGAAGATAGTGAAGAAACCGTTATTTTAGCAGATGAAGAACGTTTAGCTGAAGATCTCCGTTTGCTGTATGTAGCATTAACTCGTGCAATTTATCACTGTAGCGTCGGTATTGCTCCGTTAATAAAGGGAAACAGAAAGAAAAGTGGTGAAACGGATTTACATTTATCAGCCCTTGGCTACGTTATCCAAAAAGGAGAGCCAGGTGATCATCTGCTGCTAAATAATATGTTAAATGAGATTGGCAATGAGATTATTGACGTTATTCCTATTGGTCAGTTTGAACCTGAAAGACTTGTGTTAGACAAAGAAACTCATGGCGATTTAATGGCGAGGGAACTAACTCGTTACTTTGACGATCACTGGCGGGTAACCAGCTATTCAGGGCTTAGTTATGGTGCTAGCCATGTAGAAGATGAGCAAACAGTTTCTCCATTACAGTTTGCAAACTCATTGGCACCTAAAATGGATGTCGAAGCGAGTGTTGATATCGAACAACAAGAAGATGAAATCGATAACATCTTAACGCCTCATCAGTTTCCTAAAGGCGCATCACCTGGAACTTTTTTGCATACCTTGATGGAGGAAATTGGCTTTAGCGAGCCAGTTTTACTCGAGTGGTTAACTGAAAAGCTTGAAGGTTCGGGGTTTGATGTTAAATGGGCGCCCATGTTGCAAGAATGGTTAAAAGCAATCGTAGATGCTCCCCTTTCTGACGATGGGCTTTGTTTATCCGTATTGCCGTTACAAGATCAGCTTGATGAAATGCAGTTTTATTTGCCCATTGACGCCATCATTAATGCGAAAAGCTTAGATAACGTAACGCATCGCTATGATCCGTTATCTAAACGATGTCCGCCATTAAATTTTGAAAAAGTGCAGGGGATTTTAAAAGGCTTTATCGATTTAACTTTTTATTGGAATGGAAAATTCTATTTACTTGATTATAAATCGAATTACCTTGGTGAAGATGCTTCATTCTACACGCAAGAGGCGATGGCTGAAGCAATGATTGATCACCGCTATGATTTACAATATCAATTGTATTCCTTGGCGCTACATCGCTATTTAAAACAGCGCTTACCTGACTACGATTACGAAACGCATTTTGGTGGTGTGTATTATCTCTTTTTAAGAGGAATTAATAACGTTAATTCACAGAATGGCATTTTCTTTTATCGCCCAGAAAAAGCGTTTATTCAAGCTATCGAGCAACTGTTTAGCGATACACCCGATAAGGAGGTATGCTAATGAAATCTCTTTTTAATCGAGGGATTGAAGAGCGAGTTTTTACGCCTTTAGATGTGCAATTTGCTTACAGTATTGCTGATGAAAACAATCCCATTTTATTGGTTGTTGCTGCGCTTTTGAGTGCGGAAACCATGACAGGACATGTGTGTTTAGCATTATCCGACGTGACATTGGATAATCTATTTTCAGGGCGTCATCAAGAGCTTGCAAATGATTTTTGGCAAAGAATGGGGCAGCCTGACAAAAAAACACTTTATCAAGCTGTGCAAAATGCGCATGCGGTCTCTTTAACATCAGAAAATAGCCTCTCCCCGTTATTGCTTTCGGGGGATTATTTATATTTTCAACGTATGTGGCAGTATGAGCAGTGTGTTGCTCATTTTTTCTCTAACAGGTCAGTGAAAAATAGTCAGAATCAACAAATTCAAACCGTGTTAGATACTCTCTTTCCTATTTCAGAAAGTATTGATTGGCAAAAGATTGCAGCGGCAGTTGCAGTAACCAGTCAAGTTTCCATTATTTCAGGGGGGCCAGGTACGGGAAAAACCACGACAGTTGCCCGCATACTGGCTGCTTTAATTAAGCTGGAAACGCAAAAGGAGAATCAGTTAAAGATTGAGCTGGCGGCTCCAACAGGGAAAGCAGCGGCAAGGTTAACGGAATCCCTTGGTAATGCGATGAAAGGCATGCCTCTGACTGAAAAAGAGCGTGAAATTTTGCCAAATCAAGCAAAGACGTTGCATCGATTATTAGGGGCTCAACCAGAAAGTCAACAATTTCGCTTTAATCGCAATAATTTATTGTCATTGGATGTCTTAATTATCGATGAAGCATCGATGGTTGATTTACCGATGATGGCAAAATTGATTGAGGCGCTACCTGAACAGGCAAAATTGATATTTCTGGGTGATAAAGACCAGCTTGCATCAGTAGAAGCAGGAGCGGTACTCGGAGATATCTGCCAGTTTGCAGATATTGGCTATAGCCCTGAAAGAGCGAAGCAATTGGCGGAAATTACAGGTTATTCACTAGGTGAATACTCGTCAGTTGAAGGCCCTGTTATTCGTGATAGTTTGTGCTTATTACGCAAAAGTTATCGTTTTTCAGCACAATCAGGTATTGGGCAACTCGCTTTTGCTGTTAACGATGGTAATTCCGTTCGGGCTCAGAAGCTGTTAAACCAAGGGGTAGTGGATGTGCATAATTATGTACAAGAGACCGCAGATGATTATGTGAAAATTTTATTTGATGCTTCAGCTTGCTATGAAGATTACTTACTTGCAGTAAAAGCAAATAAAACGCCCGAAGAAATTTTATCTAAGTTTAATCAATATCGGTTGTTAACCGCGCTAAGAGAAGGGCCTTTTGGTGTCGTTGGGCTAAACGATAAACTAGAAAAGCTACTTCATCGTCAAGGGCTAATCAATCGGCCTTATAACCATTTGAATAAACATTATGCAGGTCGGCCTATAATGATCAGCCGTAATGATAGCCCATTAGGGCTTTTTAATGGCGATATTGGCATTATTTTGCCTGATGAAGAAGGCGCGCTTAGAGCTTATTTTCAGTTTCCTGATGGGAGCATTCGCGGAGTTCAGCCAAATCGACTTCCTTCACATGAAACCGCTTATGTGATGACGGTTCATAAATCACAAGGTTCGGAATTTACTCATACCGCATTCGTTCTGCCCCAATTATATTCACCCGTTATTACTCGAGAATTGGTATACACCGCAATCACTCGAGCAAAAAAAGAACTTTCCCTTTATAGCAATCCGAAGATATTACGTCGGGCAATCGAAACACCAACAAAACGCCGTAGTGGGCTAACGAGACAGTTAGTGTAACCATGACAAGTGATAGTATAGGTAATAAAACCACTTAACTTGTTAATAATAATGATTTAAAGGTAATGATATGGATAACCAGCAAGAGATGACCGCAGTAACCATTACGTTAAATGCGAGATTAGAACCTGTTAGGCGTGCAGATTTAGAAGATGCATTTGATGAAGTCATGAAAAGTCTGGGTAAGGATATTCATGTCACAGGTGGCGGCACACTATTAGGTGATAATGGTGAAGCACAGGAATGTGATATTGAATTGGCCATCGCTGACGCAAGTGATGAAAATATTAGCATGATAATCCAGCTATTTACCTCAATGCTAGCGCCAAAAGGGTCTCGTTTATTTATTCATGGTGAAGATGTTCGTATCGACTTTGGTGAGCACGAAGGTTTAGCCGTTTATTTTAATGGTACAGAGCTTGCTGATGAAGTTTACGAAAATGGTGACATTAACGACGTTTTTGATGTATTAGATGACGCAGTTGAAGATATTGGTAGCATTCACGGCGTGTGGGATGGCCCAACAGAAACGGCATTCTACTTCTATGGTAGCTCTTTTGCTGAAATGGAAGCGGCAATAAAGCCGCATTTAGAGGCCAATCCGCTTTGTGAAAAAGCAAGAATTGTACAGATTGCTTAATTAAGTCGATATTAACGAGTTAATAATATGCCCCCAAATTAGACATCCATGAATAATTTGGGGTATTAACTGCACTAACCAACACTTATTCTATTGTAAATAGAGAGGGTTACTTATCAGATTGGCTCTTTAGATCCAAGATCAAAATTTTAGAGCGGCGTTGGTAATTATATAAAGCTTGCTTTTTCAATGGCAGCATCTCAATTTCAGCAGGGGTAAAACCACGCTCTTGGAACCAATGGATACTACGAGTCGTTAATACAAATAGTTTATCTAAGCCTAATTGTTTTGCCTGTACTGCAACACGGTGAAGTAGCTCCTCTCCTCGAGCAGAACTACGGTAATCCGGGTGAACGGCAACACAAGCCATTTCCCCTAGCTTTTCTTCCGGGTATGGGTAAAGAGCAGCGCAAGCTATCACTAAATTATCTCGTTCAATAATCGTGAATTTATCGATTTCCATTTCAAGTTGTTCCCGTGAGCGGCGAACAAGTATTCCTTGCTGCTCTAAAGGGCGAATGAGTTCTAAAATGCCCCCAATGTCATTGATATTTGCACGGCGAATTTGTTCAGCACTTTCCATTACGATTTGAGTACCAATACCGTCACGAGAGAATAATTCTTGAATCAGCGAGCCATTTTCTTGATAGCTTAATAGGTGGCTACGACGTACCCCACGGCGGCAAGCCTTTGCTGCGCCACGCAGGAAACGTACAGTTCCAGAGTAGTAATCCCCTTCAGATTCAAGTTCTTGAATTCTGTTTTCTGCTTCATTAGGGAACAATTCAGATAAGATATTCCCCTCTTTATCTGCGACACCTTGAGAGGAGCAGAAACCGATCAGTTTCTCGGCCTTCATTTTTACAGCGAGTTGAGTCGCAATTTCTTCTGAGGTCAGATTAAAACTTTCCCCAGTAACGGAAACCGCAACAGGGCCAATTAAAACAATAGAACCATTATCTAATTGATTATTAATGGCTTCTTCATTGATGCGGCGGATTCTTCCACTGTGGCAGTAATCAACGCCATCATCGATACCAAGTGGCTGTGCAATGACAAAATTACCACTGACTACATTAATATGGGCACCTTGTAATGGTGTATTACTTAAACTCATTGATAAGCGAGCGGTAATATCAAGCTGTAATGCACCAGATGCCTGCTTAACATATTCAAGTGTATTCGAATCAGTCACACGGGTATGTTTGTGGTAAACCGCATCATATTTGTGCTCTGCTAGAATATCCTCAATCTGAGGGCGAGCACCATAGACCACAATAATTCGGATCCCTAAACTATGTAATAATCCTATATCATTGACAATACTTGGGAAATTCTCATGCGCAATCGCTTCACCACCAAGCATAATGATAAAATTTTTGCCGCGGTGGGCGTTTATATAAGGTACCGAATGGCGAAACTCATCAACCAACTCGGTGCTGCGCTCTTTCATAACAACCCTCTTTAATGAATTTTTATTCGTTAATAATGTATTTTTATTCTTTTTGGCGAAAAATATCAAGTAAAAGATGGTATAAAAAATAACAAATATATTTTTAAGAGTTACATATCTTTAAATATAAATGTGTATTATTAATGACAGAGAGCACATGATTAGTTAGAGTGCTTATTTCTGGCCAATTAATTGGCATATAGTCTAATATCAATTTATTTTTCAGTTCTAGGTTCGGAATTATTGATGAGTCAGCAAGATCACAGCCCATCTAAGCGCCGTTTTATTCAAGGCGCCGCCGCAGTTATGTTACTGAGCGTTAGCCCATTCGGTTTTTCTGCTAATAGCAGCGTGATTGCTGTGCGTATTTGGCCTGCATCGAGTTACACTCGTGTAACGCTTGAATCAAGCGTTCCGCTAAAGTACCGCCAGTTTGTGCTGAATAATCCAGAGCGGATTGTTGTTGACCTTGAGGGCGTACAGTTAAATAACGTACTTAAGCAGATGGGAACTCAAATTCAAACACGTGACCCTTACCTCAAATTGGTTAGAGTGGGGCAATTTGATCCTAAAACCGTACGCCTTGTTTTTGAAGTGAAAAATAAAGTGACCCCACAATTCTTTACCATGTCGCCTGTGGGGGAGTTTAAACACCGTTTAGTCCTTGATTTCTATCCAGGTAAAGGTGTGGATACTAGCGATGATCCATTATTAGCATTACTCGAGGACTACAATAAAGGTGACCTCGAAGAAAGTATGCCAGTGCAAGCGAAAAAACCAGGTAAAGCAGGGACGGATCGCCCAATTATTATTATGATTGACCCTGGGCACGGAGGGGAAGACCCTGGTGCGATAGGGAAATATAAAACACGTGAAAAAGATGTTGTTTTGCAGATTGCACGGCGCTTAAAAGCGTTGATTGATAAAGACCCTAAAATGCGTGCATACATGACACGTAATGAGGATGTGTTCATTCCTCTTAAAGTGCGTGTTGCAAAAGCACGTAAGATGCAGGCTGATTTATTTGTTTCAATTCACGCAGATGCATTTACTAATCGTTCAGCACATGGCTCATCGGTGTTTGCATTATCGACTAAAGGAGCAACCAGTAATACGGCTCGCTACCTTGCTCAAACTCAGAATGAGGCCGATTTAATTGGTGGTGTAAGTAAGAGTGGTGATGTGTATCTTGACCACACAATGTTGGATTTAGTCCAGACAGCAACGATTAATGATAGTTTGAAATTTGGCGATGAAGTACTCAAACGTATGGGGAAAGTCAACCGATTACACAAAAATAAGGTTGATCAAGCTGGGTTTGCGGTACTCAAAGCACCTGAAATTCCATCAATATTAGTTGAAACCGCGTTTATCAGTAACTTAGAAGAAGAGCGTAAGCTGAAGACGGCCAAGTTCCAACAACAAATGGCAGAGTCTATCTTTGAAGGAGTAAAAGCTTACTTCCGCAATGGTGGTGAGTTAGCGATCCGCAACTAGCCATAATGAACGGTAAACAAACAGGTGATAAGCAAAAAGCGAGTCGCCTTTTTTATTTGTAAAAATAAATGCGGTGATTAATATTTTTGAGAGTGTGGTGCTAGGAGAAGAAATGGTTGCGGGGGCTGGATTTGAACCAACGACCTTCGGGTTATGAGCCCGACGAGCTACCAAGCTGCTCCACCCCGCGACTGAAGAAGTAAAAAAATTGGTTGCGGGAGCTGGATTTGAACCAACGACCTTCGGGTTATGAGCCCGACGAGCTACCAAGCTGCTCCATCCCGCGACTGAATTCTTTACAACGTTTTGATTTTTTTACTACTTTACTGATTAACTCAGTATTGGTTGCGGGGGCTGGATTTGAACCAACGACCTTCGGGTTATGAGCCCGACGAGCTACCAAGCTGCTCCACCCCGCGTCCGATAGCGGGCACTATACTCGGGATGAGATCTGATGCAAGTTTTTTCGTGTTTTTTTTTCATTTTTAGCACTCTACAGAACAAAATACGCACGTTATGCTTATTTTTTGAACTTTGAAGGGGCGGTAAAGAAAAATAATTTAACTAAATATGTTTACTCGTTTCATTCCCATTTTGGGTTTGCTATTGTGCGTTTCATATTGGATGGTGGGTTGTATTTGGATGGTGGAGCATGAACTTAGAATTAATGAAGGTAATTAATATGCTATCGGTGAAAAAATGGTCAGCAGTAAATAAGTGGATAGTCACAGGTATCTTTTTTTCATTGTTGGCAGGATGCCAAACTCACCCAACGGATAAAGGCCAACAATACAAAGATGGTCGTCTTGTTGAAGATTTACAGAAAGTTAATCAGGTAAATGTTCAAGGTAAACCAATAAACGCCCCTGACTTTAATCAACAAATTATTGAAATTAAAAATGCATCTCCGCGTTTATTCCAAAACAACCGTGATACCTATCATGCAATTGAAAATTGGTTAATGGCTGGTGGAAACCCGGCACAGCTCGCCAACTTCAATTTATCGGCATTCCAAATGGAAGGGGCTGATAATTACGGGAACGTTCAATTTACGGGGTATTACACACCTGTTATTGAAGCAAGACGTTCACCACAAGGGGAATTTCGCCATCCATTATATGGCATGCCCCCAAAAGGGAAATCGCGGTTACCTAGCCGAGCTGCTATCTATAATGGCGCTTTGAGTAATAACCTCATTTTGGCTTACAGTAATTCCGCTGTAGATAATTTTATGATGGAAGTTCAAGGGAGTGGCTATGTCGATTTTGGTGATGGTAGTCCGCTGAATTTCTTTGGGTATGCGGGGAAAAATGGACACGCGTATAAAAGTATCGGTAAAGTTCTTGTTGACCGTGGCGAAGTGCCATTAAGCCAAATGTCTTTACAAGCTATCCACGATTGGACAAATAGCCATAGTGAGCAAGAAGTTCGTCAATTATTGGAGGAAAATGCATCGTTTGTTTTCTTCAAACCACAATCTTTTGTACCAGTAAGAGGCGCTAGCGCAGTTCCGTTGATAGCAAAAGCGTCAGTTGCGTCTGATAAAACCTTGATCCCAGCAGGAACGGCATTGCTGGCGGAAATTCCTGTTTTAGATGGTAATGGTAAATTTACGGGGCAATACGAAATGCGTATGATGGTTGCCTTGGATGTAGGGGGAGCGATTAAAGGCCACCACTTCGATATTTACCATGGAACAGGCCATGACGCAGGCAAAATGGCTGGCTTTTATAACCATTATGGACGCGTCTGGGTGCTGAAAAAGAGTCAGCCCCTTTTTGGTGCAATGTAATTACCGTCTTAACTAAGGTTGTTTGTTATTATGCAAGCTGAGCTTTCAGATGCTTGGATGCAGCGTTTTGCTGGGATCGGGCGTTTATATGGGCAAAAAGCCCTTCATCTTTTTGCGCGCTCTCATGTCTGTGTCGTCGGTGTGGGGGGGGTTGGTGTATGGGCAGCTGAGGCATTAGCTCGTTCTGGGATTGGTGCAATCACCTTAATTGATATGGATGATATTTGCGTCACGAATACTAACCGTCAATTACATGCTATTAAATCAACCGTTGGCTTACCGAAGGTTGAGGTGATGAAAGCGAGGATTTTGGAGATTAACCCAGAGTGTGTGGTGAATGTCATTGATGATTTCATCACTGTCGATAATGTCGCTCAGTACTTCAGTACGGGGTTTGATTACGTTATTGATGCAATCGATAGTGTTCGGCCTAAAGCGGCACTACTGGCTTATTGTAGGCGATATAAAATCCCTATAGTCACAACCGGTGGGGCTGGTGGTCAAATAGATCCCACACAAATACAAGTGGTAGATCTGGCGAAAACTATTCAAGACCCATTAGCGGCAAAGCTTCGTGAGCGGTTAAAGTCGGACTTTAATGTGGTTAAAAATGGTAAAGGCAAGCTAGGAATTGATTGCGTGTTTTCCACGGAACAGCTTGTTTATCCACAAAGTGATGGCAGTGTCTGCGCTGCAAAAAGTACTGCAGAAGGTTCAAAAAGAATGGATTGTGCATCAGGTTTTGGGGCAGTCACCATGGTCACAGCAAGCTTTGGCTTTATTGCTGTAGCACATGCGTTGAAAAAAATGATGGCGAAAGCCCAAAGAGATGCAGAAAAAAACATTAAATAGTGAAGAGGCTATTGCGATAGATAGCCTCTTTCGTTGATTAGGCAGGCGTCATTTCATTGGAAATATTTCGAATTGCCGTAATTAATGATTGAATACCATTTTGACGAGATTCGCTGAGCTGACTAGGCAAGCCTGTTTGTTCCAACAATTCAGTGAAATCGAATTCCATAATTTCTTTCGCTGTTTTTTGTTCAATAGCAGCTAATAAAATCGCAAAAAGCCCTTTTACAACGCGGCCTTCACTGTCGCCATAGAAATGGAAAGTTTCATCATCATTGAGTATTGCGCCAATCCACACTCGGTTTTCACAGCCTTTCACTTCTTGAGTTTGTTGTTTCTCATCATCAGTTAGTGTAGGTAATTGTCTCGCTAATTGGATAAGCAAACGGTACTTATCTTCCCAGGCTTTATGTGTGGAAAACTGTTCAACTATTTCCTGAATTTTAATCTCTGTACCAAAAGGGTGCGGAGCAAGCTCATATTTAGTCGAAGTCATTAGGCTTCCTTTTTATCTTTAGTATTGATTTAGTCATTGAGTATTGAAAGTGAGCGAGTAACTGCATTAATAAGTTTATCAATATCTTGTAGGTTATTATATGGCATCACAGAGATGCGTATGCAGCCACTAATATTCAAGGCATCCATTAAAGGTTGAGCACAATGTTGTCCATAGCGTAATGCAATATGCTGTTCAGTCAAGAGCACACCTAAATCGCTATGGTGAATACTTTCAAAATTGAATGAAAGTAATGGTGAATTAGGCACACTATAACCAATAAAACCAGGAATGCGTGAGAGTTTTTTATTGGCTTGTTCGATAAGTGAGCAAGTATAAGCTTCTGCTTGTACTAAATCGATAGATCGAATCCACTCAAGAACGGCTGAAAAAGCAATAACGCCAGCAATATTAGGAGTGCCTGCTTCAAAACATTGAGGAATGGGGGCTGGCGTGAAACCTTCAAAATTCACCTCAGTCAACATTTTTCCCCCGCCGTGCCAAGGGGCCATGGCTTCTAATAATGCGGTTTTTCCATAACAAACACCAAGGCCTGTAGGGCCATACAGCTTATGGGCGGAAAAAACATAAAAGTCGATATCTTCAGCACTAACATCAATAGGGCTGTGTACAGCGCCTTGTGCGCCATCAACGATAACCAGGGCACCTATTTGATGGGCGAGATGAGTGATTGCTGATAAGTCAGGCTGAAAGCCAGTGACGTTCGACATTTGTGTAATAGCAATGGCTTTGGTTTTGTTATTCAGCAGTGATTTTAGCGTCGCTAAACTGAGTGAGGCATCTTGTTCGATGGGCCATTTTATAATTTTAGCGCCAGTTTGCTTAGCAACTATCATCCAAGGTAATAAATTTGAATGGTGTTCTATTTCGCTGACAATGATCTCATCACCGGCTTGTAAGATTGGCCGAAAATAACTCTGAGCAATCAAATTAATCGACTCGGTGGTACCTCGTGTCCAAATTATATTATTTTCACTGGCGGCATTAATAAATTTTGCCGTTCGAATACGGCCTAATTCATAATCGCGAGTTAATTTTAATGACTCTGGTGATTGACCGCGGTAAACCGAGCTACCAGATAAGCGATAGTAATCATTTGAAGCCTCAATCATTGCAATTGGTTTCAATGCAGTTGCTGCACTATCAAAAAATAATGTTGAGGAATTTATTGCAGGAAATAATTGGCGAAATGCGGTAGCGCTAAAATGATCCATAGGTTTTTTCTTTTTAGTCAATAATTATCTGTGTTATCTGATAGTTGTGGGTATTGTCTACAGAGATGTACATTTATCCGTACATTATTGATTATTTTTTGATTAATTTAAACTTGTCATTTTCAATCAAAACATTGAAATATTTTGTTACGTTTGGTATTACTTATTAGCAATATCAAAAGTAAATTTTTTTGGGTGATTCCGTGTATTGCACCGCAAAGTAATCCTTTTTGTTTGAGAGTTCTTTTTTAGAAAGCATAAACTGAATTATTTTCAGGAATTATCTTAAATATCTAACTTAAAGTTTTTTCGGTACACTAGTAATTATCTGTAGCTATTTGTATTTACTAAGTTAAATTTTTCATTTTCCCTAAGTAAATACCAGTAAAAAAAATCAAAAAAAAGCACCGCGTTTTGGCGGTGCACTATAAAAAATCACTATGGACAGACAGGGTAAATGTACAGGAAGTGAAAAAAACAGTAGCAAAAGCTACAAAGTCTGGTTCAACCAGACAACTTGCAAACACAACATCACAACCACAAAGCCAAAAGTTTCAAAGTAACTAAACTCTGTAACTTTTCGTTCCGGCTTAGGAAGTGCGCATACTATAGGTATTTACTGGCAGATCCTCAAGGGACAAATTATAATGCTTCGGATGAAAAAAACTAATGCATAACGAGATGCCGAGTAGAAGTGATTATGTCTAAAAGATTACCGCCACTGAATGCCCTGAGAGTGTTTGATGCCGCTGCGCGTCATTTAAGTTTTACTAAGGCAGCAGAAGAATTATTTGTCACTCAAGCTGCTGTCAGTCATCAAATGAAAAGTTTGGAAGACTTCCTTGGCTTGAAGTTATTTCGTCGACGTAATCGATCATTACTGTTAACGGAGGAAGGGCAAAGTTATTACCTTGATATTAAAGAAATATTTTCTTCTTTAAATGAAGCAACACGTAAGTTGCAAGCAAGAAGTGCCAAAGGTGCATTAACGGTGAGTTTATCACCCAGTTTTGCTATCCAATGGTTGGTACCTAGGCTTTCGGGGTTTAACCAAGCTTACCCAGGTATTGATGTTCGCATTCAAGCCGTTGATAGAGAAGAAGATAAACTCGCAGATGATGTGGATGTGGCGATTTTTTATGGTCGAGGAAATTGGTCTGGTTTAAGAACTGATAGGCTTTACGCTGAATATTTAATGCCAGTTTGTGCTCCGTCATTAATGACAGGGGAAAACCAACTAAAAAATCCAGAAGATTTAGCAAAACATACACTGCTTCATGATTCTTCTCGAAGAGACTGGCAAGCGTACGTTAAACAGCTAGAGCTACAGAATATAGTGAATGTACAACAAGGGCCGATTTTTAGCCATAGTGCTATGGTGATTCAAGCGGCAGTACATGGACAAGGTGTTGCATTAACCAATAATGTAATGGCAAAGAATGAAATTGACGCAGGGCGTTTGGTTTGTCCCTTTAGCGAGGTGTTAGTTAGTAAAAATGCGTTTTATTTAGTTTGCCAAGAAAGCCAAGCAGATTTAGGCAAAATAGCTGCATTTCGCCAGTG
Source organism: Providencia vermicola (assembly GCF_020381325.1). Classification (GTDB taxonomy): domain Bacteria; phylum Pseudomonadota; class Gammaproteobacteria; order Enterobacterales; family Enterobacteriaceae; genus Providencia; species Providencia vermicola. The sequence goes on along the minus strand of NZ_JAGSPI010000002.1, from coordinate 50,787 downwards.
GATCCTTGCGCAAGCAGCGAGTGAACAAGAAAAATTGGGTTTTATTACGGGTGACCAAGATGTGGCGCTTATTCAGTAATCAAGTATTTAAACAAAAGGTGTTACTGTGAATAGTCGTTTGATGTTAATTTTCGCTGGAATTAGTGGCTTTTTTACTGTTGCTTTTGGGGCTATTGGTTCTCATGCGTTATCGTCAATTATGAGTGTCCATCAAATGGACTGGATTGAAACTGGATTGCGTTATCAGATGTTGCATACTATTGCATTAATGGTATTAGGCGCAATTTTATTACGTAAAGTGATCCTATGGTTTTATTGGTCAGGTGTTTTTTTCTCTGTTGGGATACTTCTTTTTAGCGGTAGCCTTTATTGTATGGCCCTATTGCAGGTAAAATACTTTTCTTATTTTACGCCAATAGGGGGAGTTTGTTTCCTGATTGGTTGGTTGTTAGTAGTTATTGGCGCTATGCGTCTAAGGAAATCGGCGTCACGCAATGAGTAATAAGATTGCACTTTATTGTCGACCAGGCTTTGAAAAAGAGTGCGCAGCAGAGATTACGGACAAAGCAGGGCAAAAAGAAATTTATGGTTTTGCCCGTGTAAAAGAAAATAGTGGTTATGTCATTTTTGAGTGCTACCAAGCTGAAGATGCAGACACCCTCGCCCGTACATTGCCTTTTCGCGAGCTAATTTTTGCTCGCCAAATGATTGTGGTTGGTGATTTATTAAAAGACCTGCCACCAGAAGATCGTATCACCCCAATAGTCAATGCACTAAGCCAACAAGTGGTGAGAGCAGGTGATATTCGGGTGGAAGTCGCAGATACCAACGAATCCAAAGAATTGATGAAGTTTTGCCGTAAATTTACGGTGCCTCTACGTAATGCGTTGCGTAAAGAAAAAATCTTACTTCCACTTGAGAATTTCAAAAGACCCGTGATCCACGTGTTTTTTATTGCCCCAGGTTGCTGTTATACGGGGTATTCATATACCAATAATAGCTCAAATTTTTATATGGGGATTCCGCGTTTAAAATTTCCATCAGATGCGCCCAGCCGTTCTACCTTGAAGTTAGAAGAAGCATTTCACGTCTTTATTCCTTATGAAGAGTGGGATGAGCGTCTTGCCAGTGGGATGAAAGCAGTCGATTTAGGCGCTTGCCCAGGTGGCTGGACTTATCAACTAGTGAAACGCAGCATGATGGTTCATGCGGTTGATAATGGCCCGATGGCAGAAAGTTTGATGGATACAGGGCAAGTTACTCATCACCGTGTAGATGGCTTTAAGTTTCAACCTTCATCGCAAAACATCACATGGTTAGTGTGTGATATGGTTGAGAAGCCAGCAAAGGTAGCTGCATTGATGACGGATTGGTTAGCTCAAGGTTGGTGTCGTGAGGCCATATTTAACCTAAAACTGCCAATGAAAAAGCGCTATGAAGAAGTTTCACACATATTAGAAAAGATGCAGGTACAGCTGAAAGAACGGGGTGTAAACGTGCTCATTCAAGCTAAGCAGCTTTATCATGATCGTGAAGAAGTGACTGTGCATGTGATGCGTATTTGGTCAGCAAACCCAATGGCGCGTGAATATTATTAATTTATAAAACCAATAAGAAAGGCCTCTAATTAACTCAGCGGCCTTTTTGTTTTGATCAGTTGCCTATATAACGTAGCTGGTTTAAATTTCCTTGCAGTGCAATATCCGTTCTTAATGTGGCAATATCGCGGCAAATTAATGCAATTTCTTGTTGATTAACTAGCTTTTTTTGCCACTTTTCTTCCAGTTTATCTAAATTCGCAAATAAGTTTTCGATAGAGTGATATTGCTGCAATAGTATTGCCGCACTTTTTGGGCCAATACCTGCGACACCTGGAACTTTGCTGCTACTGATCCCCGCAAGTCCCCAATAATCAGGAAGTTGCTCAGGAGAAACCCCAAATTCCTTTTCGATAAAAGGAATATCTAGCCAACGTTTTTGGAAATAATCGCGAATGCGTAGATTAGGCGAAAGCAACTGACAATAACCTTTATCGGTGGAAACGATGGTAACGGTGTGCCCAGCTCCTGCGATACGCGTTGCTAACGTGGCCGCTAAATCATCAGCCTCATCCCCTGCAGACTGCCAACAATGAATGCCTTTTTCCGTAAATAAAGCCATTAGAGCAGGGAGCTCAGCATGCAAATCTTCAGGCATCGGCGACCGACCTGCTTTGTAATCAGGGAGTTTTTCATGACGCCAGCTTTGATGGCGACCTTCTTCATCAAACACCGCGACAATGTGTGTGGCATCTGTATGAGTGAGCAATTGTGATATCGCAGATAGACAGGTTTCTCCACACGGGCTTCCTTGCACCGCATGGATGCGGCGTATTAAATTTAATGCATCAATAATTAATAAATGGATCATAAATACGCCATTACAGATTTATTTTACGATTTCATAGCAAGGCTCGTATGCAGTACCACCTGGTAATTTCATTCGATGTTGCTCAACAAAGCCTTGGAGTAACACATCCATACGCCTCATGAGATCGCTATCACCGTGAATTTTGAATGGACCATGTTTTTCAATGGCTTTCATACCAAACTCCTTCACATTACCTGCAACGATACCCGAGAACGCACGGCGTAAATCTGAAGCCAACTTTTCAGGTGCTTGCCCTGGATGAAGGTTCAGTGAGGCCATATTTTCATGTGTTGGCTCAAACGGGTGCTGCAAGTCGTGCGCAATTTTAATTGACCAGTTGAAGCTGTATGCATCGCCTGTGCTACGTCGATTCTCTTTTACTTGTGGCATGCTTCTTTTCATCACACGCGCCACTTCTTGAGCATCATCGATAATAATTTGATAGTGTTTGCTCGCATCATCCCCTAAAGTATGTCGGATAAAATCATCGAGGACTTCAAAGTATTCAGCACTTTCTTTTGGGCCCGTTAAAATAAGTGGGAGAACTTGCTCTTTATTGGCAGGATCCATCAAGATGCCCAGCAAATACAGCAACTCTTCAGCGGTACCAACGCCACCAGGGAAGATAATAATACCGTGACCTAAACGGACGAACGCTTCTAACCGTTTTTCGATGTCAGGCATAATAATTAATTCGTTAACTAATGGGTTAGGTGGCTCTGCTGCGATGATTGAAGGTTCGGTTAAGCCAATGAAACGACTATCTTTATACTGTTGTTGGGCATGACCAACAGCCGCACCTTTCATTGGTGCTTCCATCGCACCAGGCCCACAGCCTGTACAGATATTCAGTTCACGTAAACCCAGTTCGTTACCGACTTTACGGCCATATTGATATTCAATTTCATTTATTGAGTGGCCGCCCCAGCAAACTATCATGCTTGGGTCATCATCAATATGTAATGCACGAGCATTGCGTAGGATAGAGAAAATCATATTGGTGATGTGCGTACCATTTTCTGTATCAAAATGGAGTTGCTCTTTAGCTTGGTTTATTTGCGCGTGAACGAATAAAATATCGCGTAAAACTGCAAATAAGTTAGCTTGTAAAGTACGAATAATTTTCCCGTCAACAAATGCTTTTTCTGGCGGCTCAATAAGCTCAAGTTTTACACCACGCTCACGGCGTAATACATTGATATCAAAGTCTTTGCTTTTTTCTAGTAGCTCTTTACTGCTATCAGTAAGGCTTCCAGAATGTAAAACCGCGAGTGAGCAGTTTCTAAATAACTGGTATAAATCGCTACTTGCAGTGCGTTTAAGCATGTCAACTTCAAGTTGCGAGAGTAGATCCATAGATCCTAATGGACTGATATGCGTAATCAAGTAGTACTCCTTTACCCCATGGGTTCTTGATAGGTGAATTGTACCGCAAATGCACTAGTGCATTTACTTTTCAACTGTTTTTCAAGCATTTTTTAACTACATGTGTACTTATTGGCGAGCCAAACGGCCAAGTTCAGGTTCAAAAATTTCATTGCTACGCCATGGGTTAATGTCCAGCCCCCCGCGGCGGGTATAACGCGCGTAAACACTCAATTTTTCGGGTTTACACAGTTGCATAATGTCGTTAAAAATTCGTTCAACACACTGCTCATGAAACTCATTATGATGGCGAAACGAAACTAAATAGCGTAAGAGTGCTTCATGATTGATTTTAGGGCCATGGTAGTGGATTTGTACAGAGCCCCAGTCAGGTTGATTTGTAATCAAACAATTCGATTTTAGCAAATGACTGACTAATGTTTCTTCAACAATCGGTTCTTGAGTACAATTGGCTAGATAGTCACGATTAAACTCGTATTGTTCGATAGTAATGTCTTGCTCATCAATACATAGCCCTTTAAAGGGTAAGATTGGCTGATGAGAAAAAGCTTCTAGCTTATGAAGTGTAACGTCAACTTTGCCATTAGCACAGTGGCTTAAGTCATTTTGCAAAACGCTTCGCACATTTTCCCAAGTTTCAAAGCGAGTTTGATTAAAACTGTTGAGATAGAGCTTAAAACTTTTAGACTCAATCAGGTTGTCACTTGTTGCATCCACACTGATTGAACCAATAGCCACTTGGGGAACGCCACGTTGATTTAGCCAAGAAAGTTCATATAAGGTCCAAATGTCAGCACCATGAAATGGCAGCGAATTTGCATAAATATCCAGCGGATCACGGTTTAAGCTCCTAGGGACGGGCTGTAGTAGCGAGGCATCGTATTGGTCGTGATACGCCGTTTTTTTCCCGAGGGTTAAATTGTCAAGAGCGGGATTGTTCTGGTAGTGTGACATAGTGATCCTTATACTTCATAAACAAAATGAGGCTAAAAGGCGCAATGAGTACATTTTATTCGCCTGCAAACATCTGTCATAATACCATTTATCCATCATATTGACGTCTTTCAATTTAGGCTAGCCGTAAAAATTACGTAATTATGAATACAATACTCTCTCAAGCGTTACAGCGTTTTACTCAAAATTATATTTCAGCGTGGGAACAACAAACGGGGTTACCACCTGCATCTGTTGATTTATATGGTATTCCTTCTCCTTGTGTCGTGAGAACTGGCGAGAACTGGGTTTATTGGGAGCCGCAAGCATTTCCCATTAAGGACGCACATTTAAATAAAGTCGCTACGGCATTGGATATCAGTTTACAAGACGATATTCATCATTTTTATACCACTCAGCTGGCTGGGGACATGAAAGCCACATTTCGTGATATTACCTTAAGTTTGGTACAAGTATGGAATGAAGAGGATTTTATTCGCTTACAAGAAAATTTAATTGGGCATTTAGTCACTCAAAAGCGTTTAAAGTTATCGCCAACTTTGTTTATTGCCACAATAGACTCTGAAATTGAAATAATCTCGCTGTGTAATTTAACAGGGGAGGTGATCTTAGAAAAATTTGGTAGCCAAGAGCGGCGCGTACTTTCACCAAATTTAGCGAGTTTTATTGAAGAGTTACTCCCTATTGTTGAGCCTCAGGAGTAAGTATTTTAGGATGAATGTTGTAAGTCAAAACTTACAATTGGGTTAAGTAATTTCTCAAAGTTATTTGATTTTATTAAAATGATAATTAATTAACTTTTAATTTCATGACGTTACTACCAATAATGGGAACACCGCTTTTTAAAATTAATTTTTGTTTGCTCAGCTAGGTTGTTTCATTAATAGATTTAATACATTCTTATGCCGCTGGACAGGGTAAGTTCGTTTAGCTTTTTATACATCGTAATGTATAAAAAATGAAAAAACAAAGCGATGGACTGCTTAATAGGCAGGAACAACCTATTAAATTGTTTTATTCAACAGGATGTTGAACGACAGGATGTCGTTTTGCAGGATGCATTAAAATCTAAAATGTAATGTTAAGCCAGTCGGCCTGATTTAGGCCGGCTGGCTTTTTTTGTTATTCTAGCTTGTAATCAACGGATTGTTACTTCACTGAGTTCGCACTGAGTGATGCAATAATTTCTTGGCTCATCGCATCACGAAGTGCTTCACGTCGACGAAATTCAGCACGACGTTGGCTTTTCACGGATTCTATATCACGAACTGGCTCTTGTAATGGAAGCTGGTACCAACCATCAGAAGCTAATGTTGCACTACATTCTTGCCAAAAAGTATCATAGCTCGATTTTAAGTGTTGGCTCTTAATATGGCTATTGTTTGAAATGCCTTGGATTGATGTCACTTTGAAATAGGCCGCGACAGCATAAACTGCAGACATTAATAGGTTTTTAGGCCTCATTCCATGCATTTGTTTGGTGATTAGACGAACTTGCTCAACACTTTGGTCGGTTGATGGGCCTTGCAGTGAGCAAACATAGAGTTGCCCTTCAGGCCCAAAAGAAAAACTCATTAAATAGATATCATCACCCGTTTCATTGCGCAGGTGTAAGGTAAGATCGCCTTCTCTTGGGTATTGAGAATAAATCAAGGTGAGCTGTGCAAAATCACCAGATTTCAGCTCAATATTTGCAACAGTTAACCCTTCACGTTTTGCCGAAAACATTTTTTCTACGGCTTCAGGGGTAAAGGTTTTTTCAATTAAATCTAGTGTATAGCTTGCTGTCAGCAATTTTTGCTTTCCACTCCAAGCTTTATGTAGATATTTATTAATTGGGCGCTCAATAAAATGGGGTACTCCGTCAATTTCAGAAGCGAGCTGAGCACTTTGATATGTCTGACACATGCCTTGGTACTGCTGATATTGCACAGAAGGGAGCTTCGCTATGCGAATTTTTCTTTTGAGTTCAACATATTTACCACTGAAGGCCTTCCATGCCTTATTTTCCTTGCGCCACTGCTTTAGTAATCCCATAGATAGACCATTTTATTGTTAATTATTTCGCTAAAATTCAATTAAAAAAACATTTTATTATATCTGTGTACACCCTAACAAAACATCAACGAAACTTATTGAATTATATTTATTTGGAATAAATAAATGCAATAGAAGTAAACCCGCTTGTATATAAGATAGAACAACCCCATTTATCCGACAGAATCATTGGCAAAATTACAGTATATTTCGCAGCATAAAGGCTAAAAGGGTTAAATATGAACACAGAACAACGCATTGTTGAAAAGCTTCGCCATCTCGAAGAGGAAATGAAATTAAAATTATTGTGGCGTGAGCATCCACCTGAACAGGATGCGTTTAAGAGTGTCGAGCCATTTTGCATTGATACGATGGAAGCACTGGAATGGCTACAATGGATCTTAATTCCACGTTTACAAGCGATTATTGACCAAGGTGGCACGTTACCTGCAAATTTTGCTATCGCGCCGTATTTTGAAGAAGCCTATAAGCACGATGAAGAAGAGCAATATGTGGCTATTATCCAGCACTTGCGTGAGCTAGACGGCATTTTTTCAACTGATTCAAACAGGTGATTGATGTTAGAAATCATTTATCAAGATGAATATATGATTGCGGTGAATAAACCCGCAGGTATGTTAGTTCACCGCAGTTGGTTAGATAGCAAAGAAACTGTTTTTGTGATGCAAACATTGCGTGACCAAATTGGCCAATATGTTTATCCCATTCACCGTCTCGATAGACCGACATCGGGTATTTTATTATTTGCGTTATCGAGTGACATTGCGAGGTTGCTAGCTACTCAGTTTGAAAAACATCAGTTAGAGAAAACGTATCATGCCATTGTGCGTGGCTATCTGACTGATGAGCAAACAATTGATTACCCTTTACTGGAAGAGTTAGACAAAATTGCAGACAAACATGCCACCCGGGAGCCTGTGCTACAAGAGTGCATTACCCATTGCCGTCCAATTGCGACGGTGGAATGCCCTGTGGCCATCGGTCGCTATGAAACGGCACGGTTTAGTTTAGTCGAATTAACACCACAAACAGGTCGAAAACATCAGCTCAGGCGGCATATGTCTCACTTACGCCACCCAATTATTGGGGATAGTAAACATGGTGACTTACGCCAAAATCGAGGGGTAACAGAACATTTCTCTGTATCGCGCCTGATGTTGCACGCAAGTCAATTAAATTTAAGTCATCCTATAACAGAAGAAAATATATCGCTGGTTGCACCTTGGGATGCACAATGGATATCACTGATTGAGCAGTTTGGGTGGTCAGCACAAGTCGCTAATTTAAGTATGAAAGTTATTAATCCATCAGTTTAAATAAATTTAGAGGGAGGCGTTATGTCAAAAATAGGTATCTTTGTTGGTACTGTCTATGGCAACTCTTTAGCTGTGGCAGAAATAGCACAAGAAATCTTAGAGGAACGAGGGCATGAAGTGGTTGTTTTTGACGAACCCACTCTGAATGATTGGCAATTATACAATTCAGGAAATGAAATTGCGTTAATCGTGACTTCCTCTACAGGACAAGGTGATTTACCTGACTCTATTGCACCACTTTTTAATGAAATCAATGATGTTGTTGGTTACCAACCTGATTTACGTTATGGGTTAATTGCCTTAGGTGATAGCAGTTATGAAAGTTTTTGTGGTGCTGGGTTGCGTTTTGATGAAGTGCTGACTGAACAATCAGCTACGCGTATTGGTGATATTCTTTTTATTGACGCTATTGAAGTGGATGTTCCAGAAGAGTTTGCAAAACCGTGGGTTGAAGCGTGGAGTGAATTACTGTAAGCACCTGCACCGTGGAATAACCCTTTTCGATACGAATTCAGGTGGTTTCACGGCGCAGTAAATTATTTGGCAGGTCAGTTACTTACGAGTCAGTTTTTCTAAGTCAGCTTCAATTTCTGCAATTTTGTTTGAAACCACATGTTCTAAATGACGTAAGTCATCAAGGATTTTGTGTTTTAAATCAATGTCAGTTTTATCTGTTTGGCAAATTTGATCAAGTTCTTCAATGGCATAGCGAAGGTTGGTGTTAATTTCGTGGATCTCTTTGAAATTATTACCACCATCCGCGATAGTTTTACGTTGGCGTGGGTATTTGAATTTTACACTTTTGGCAAAAAATTCCCCTTTGTCTTTACGGAAGTAAATTTTCAAAATATCGTTATTTGCTTCTTGGCGCAGGGTATAGCGGTCGATATCCTGAGGGTTACTAATGCCTAAACTTTTCAAATTATCGTACATGTTAGCTCGCTTAACTGTAGAGTCAGAGTCGGTGAACAGAATAATCGTGTGAACAGGCCGTAACAATACCAGTTTATTTCTCTTGTACTGTGCTATTGACCTAAAGACGTAAATAACATTAAGCCATTACGTAAATAGCATCATGATAATGAAAAATAAAATAATACAGTTTTATTGATGGTAAACGGCAAAAGCCACGAACATATTATGCGCGATTTCTCGAAATTGACCAACTTCTCTTTGCAATAAAACGGTGAAAAGAAAAAGGAGTTATGGGGAAGATAGGGAAACTTGGCCACCCGAGTTGCATACAGCGTATGCATTTCGGGATAGCTTCGTTTTACCAGATTACTGCTAAGTGATTCAAAAAACAGCAGTAAAAGGTTTAGGAGGAGAAACAGTTAGAAAACTAGTTATTCATCAATAGTTCTTAATAATTCATTGATGCCAACTTTTCCGCGTGTTTTTTCATCCACTTTCTTGACGATGACTGCACAATATAAGCTGTAGTTACCCTCTTTCGACGGTAAATTGCCCGATACAACGACAGACCCAGCAGGAACTCGACCATAAAAAATTTCGCCCGTTTCACGGTCATAAATTTTAGTGCTTTGCCCTAAATAGACACCCATGGAAATCACCGAGCCTTCCTCGACAATGACACCTTCAACAACTTCAGAGCGTGCGCCAATAAAGCAGTTGTCTTCGATAATGGTTGGATTCGCTTGTAATGGTTCTAACACGCCACCAATACCGACACCGCCGGATAAATGCACGTTTTTACCAATTTGCGCGCAAGAGCCTACAGTTGCCCAAGTGTCGACCATTGTTCCTTCATCGACATAGGCTCCAATATTGACATAAGATGGCATAAGTACACTGTTTTTGGCGATATAGGCACCTTTACGAACCGCGGCAGGTGGTACAACGCGAAAACCTTCTTTTTCGAAGCGTGTTTGGTCGTAATCGGCAAATTTCATTGGCACTTTATCGAAATAACGACTTTCAGCACCGTCAATCACTTGGTTGTCTTGGATACGAAATGACAGTAAGACGGCCTTTTTTAACCATTGGTGAGTGACCCAGACACCTGCTATTTTTTCGGCAACACGCAGTTTACCGCTATCTAATAACGCGATAGTGTCCAAAACAGCTTGTTTAACGGAGGCTGAAACCGTGTTTGGTGTGATGTTAGCACGGTCTTCAAATGCGTTTTCAATGATCGCTTGTAAATGCTGCATTGATTGTATTTCCCTCTTGAATAACATAAAAGTGAGCGTTCACCATAAAAATGTGATGAACGTTATATTTTATCCTTCGATTGTAGGGCTTCTGTCAACCTTTCTGATAACGCTTGTTGCATTTTTTTATCGAGTGCTTTGTGTTCTTTATCTGCTAACACAAAGAAATCCTCTACTTTTTCACCAATTGTGGTGATCCTCGCGCCGTATAAAGAAATTTCTAGCTGTGCAAAAATATGACCAATTCTTGCCAGCAAACCTGGCTGGTCTAACGCGAATAATTCCATGTAGGTGCGGCGTTCATTGGTGGAGTGTAAGAAGTTGACCTTGGTAGGAACCGTAAAATGGCGTAATTTAGAGGGCAATGTACGTTGTTTCGGCAGGGAAATTTCAGGTTGCTGTACCGCCAGTAACAACATTTTGCGTATGTGGTCATAACGGTCTTTGGCGAGCGGCGATCCATTTGGCTCAAGTACGACAAAAGTATCCATCGCCATATTGTCTTTGTTGGTGAATATTTGAGCACTGTGAATACTTAAATTGCGACGGTCTAGTTCACTGGCTACGGCGGCAAACAGATGAGATTTATCGTGACACCAGATAAAAATTTCTGTTCCACCATGTTTCGGTTGAGTGCTGATCAGCACTAAAGGCTGAGTTAAATCATGATTTAACAGATTTTTGGCATGCCAAGCGAGCTGTGACGGGGTGTGGCGTAAAAAATAGTCGGCATGGCAGCGTGACCACAGTTTTTGCAGTTTCTCTTCATCAATTGCGAGGGGGCGAAGCAGAGATAACGCTTGATTGCGGTGATGGCGAATGCGCTCCCGTAAATCTGGCGTACTTTGCATGCCTTGGTTGAGCTGATGTTCCGTTGATAGGAAAAGTTCGCGAATTAAGCTCTGCTTCCAGCTGTTCCATAGAGTGCTATTGGTGGCACAAATATCTGCAACCGTTAAACACATCAAATAGTTAAGTCGAGAAACCGATTTTACTTCACCTGCAAATTGCTTGATAACATCAGGGTCTTGAATATCTCGGCGTTGAGCTGTAACTGACATCAATAAGTGGTTTTTAACAAGCCATGCAGTGAGCTCAGCTTCTTTTGCTGATAAATCATGCAGTAGCGCAAAGTCATACACAAAATCAGCGCCTAAATCTGAGTGATCCCCTGAACGACCTTTGGCGATATCATGGAAGATAGCCGCAAGGCGTAAAATTTCAGGCTGCAGCAGTTTAGGGTAAACGCTGACACACAAAGGGTGTTCCCGACGGTTTTCTTCAAGCGTAAAACTATCGATTTTTTGTAAAACACGGATGGTGTGCTCGTCAACGGTATAGGCGTGAAACAAGTCAAACTGCATTTGCCCAACAATGTTGCTCCAAAGCGGCGTATAGGCGCTAAGTACGCTGTGCAGGTGCATGGGGACAAATGCGCCTTTAATTGCTCGCGGGTGGCGAAGAATCTTTAGGAACAACTTGCGTGCTTCAGGGATTTCACACAGTGGCACGCTCAAGTTTCGTCGGGCAAAGCGCAGTAGGCGCAATGTTGTGGAATAGATACCCGTGATGTTTGGATAGCGAGCCATTTGGTAGAACATTTTTAAAATGGCAGCAGGTTGGTTGATAAATAGGTTTTCATCAATGACATCAATTAATGTGCCGCGTAATTGAAATTGTGAATCAATCGGTCGCGGTTTTTCATTTGGCTTAAGGGTTAAAATCGCTTCATCAAATAGCTGTAATAACATTTGATTTAGCTCCCTCACGCGGCGAGTCACACGATAAAAATCTTTCATCATGCGTTCTACAGGCTGATTTTTTTCACCGTCATAGCCTAATAAACGTGCGACGCTAAATTGGCGATCGAACAGTAAACGGTTATCGTGGCGCTTCACCACTAAGTGGAGCGCGAAACGAATTTTCCATAAAAAAGTGAGGCATTCTTTGAGCTCTTGGCGTTCTTCTTCAGTCAAAAAACCAAAACCAACCATCTCATCTACTGTGGTCGCACCAAAATGGCGCCTTCCAACCCAAAGTAAGGTATGAATATCCCGTAGGCCGCCAGGGCTGCTTTTGATGTCGGGTTCTAAATTATAACTAGTACTGTGGTAGCGCTGGTGGCGCTCTTGTTGCTCAGCAATTTTTGCTGCAAAAAAGGTGGCTGATGGCCAAAAGTCATCACTGAAAATGGTTTTTTGTAGCGATAAGAAAAGGGTGATATCACCGCAAATAAGCCGTGATTCGATTAAATTGGTTGCTGTTGTTAAATCGGCATTGCCTGCTTCGATACATTCAGCAAGAGAACGGACGCTATGCCCAATATCAAAGCGCAAGTCCCACAGTAACGTGATAAATTGGCCAATTTTTGTGGCGATATCTTCAGGAAGTGGCTGTTTACTGAGAATTAAAATATCAATATCAGAAAGTGGATGGAGTTCATGTCGACCATACCCCCCGACAGCCACAAGGGACATATTTGCTTGTTTGTCGAATGCGAAAGCCTGCCAAAGCCTTGTCAGCAAAGCATCAAGGTAATCACTACGAATGTGAATTAAATCAACCACATTTTTACCTTGATTAAAGCTGTCTTCAAGCCAACGGTCAAAATCATCAACATGTTGCCTTAAGGTAATGAGGTCAAGGTCGTGGGCAGTGAAGTGGTTTGGTGCAAGATATGTTGCAGAGGATGCCGTCATCTTTATCTTTCCGTATTGATAGCCATAAAGAAACTACGACCAGCTTACGGTTTTTTATGAAAGATGAACAGAGGAAGAACCCCCTTAATTGAGGGTTCTTGGGGAAATTTATTCGTTAACTAAAACCGCAGAAATAAACGGCTCTTCTTCTTTACGCAGTGTAAGGATCTCACAGCCATTGTCGGTGACAACTAAGGTGTGCTCATATTGTGCAGACCAGCCGCGATCTTTAGTTTTTACCGTCCAGCCATCTTTCATCGTGCGAATACGGTGGTCGCCTGTATTAACCATAGGTTCGATGGTGAATGCCATGCCTTTTTGCAGAATAACGCCACTGTCATCTGCATCATAATGCAGCACTTGTGGCTCTTCATGGAAACCTTCGCCAATACCGTGACCACAATATTCACGAACAACGGAGAAACTTTGTTTTTCAACGAATTCTTGAATCGCTTTACCGATGGTACGTAGGCGAATGCCAGGCTTAACCATACGAATGGCTAAATATAGGCTTTCTTGGGTGACTTGGCACAGGCGTTCGCCTTGAATAGTTGGTTTTCCAACAATAAACATCATTGAAGTATCGCCGTGAAAGCCATCTTTAATCACAGTGACATCGATATTCACGATATCACCGTCTTTTAGGATTTTTTCATCGCTTGGAATACCGTGGCAGATAACATCATTAACGGAAATACAAACGGATTTTGGAAAACCATGGTAGTTCAGGCATGCTGGAATAGCTTGTTGTGTATCAACAATGTGTTGATGGCAAAGTCTGTCCAGCTCACCCGTGCTAACACCGGGTACCACATGCGGTGCGATCATTTCTAATACTTCGGCAGCTAAGCGGCCAGCAACACGCATTTTCTGAATATCTTCTTCAGTTTTGATAATAATAGCCATGAGTTCAGTCCATTCATGCCAGCAATGATTGATGACATGTTAAAAAATGAGAGGTTGAAAATGGGTTTTTGAGACCATTTTTTAGCATTAATAACACTTATGGTAACAGCCACCGCATTTTCTGCCAACTAGCTATCGAAAGGTTCGAGAGTTGAAGTTGCTATTAGAATAAGGTAACAGACGCGAGCGGCTTGTTCATTTTGAGCTTTTAACCGCACAAAATGCAAAAAAAAGTCCGTAAGTGAATGAGTATCCACTATAAAAATAGGGCTTTTTCATCCCATCAAAAAAGGTCTATAATTAATCCAATACGGATCACGTATTAGATAGGCGAAATGCGAACCATAAAATCCATTTTTCACGCATTTTTATGTGTGAAAAAATCAACAAAAGTTGGCTTCTAAGTTGGTTTTATGGTATAAAGCGCGCCGGCAATCCATATTATTTCTTCTCGTCTTCATTGAAATGTCAATTTATGGCAGCAAAATGAGGTTTCCTGAAAAGGGAATTGGATTTGCGAAACTTAAACTCAATTGTGTATAACACACACGAATCGACACGTGCGCCGGGGTGCTCTTATGCGTTTAGACGCAGCTATAGAGTCGGTAGTATGGGATTCGTGGAGGCATAACCCCAATTACTTAAATACAGAGGTATTAAATGGCAACTGTTTCCATGCGCGATATGTTACAAGCGGGCGTTCACTTTGGTCACCAGACTCGTTACTGGAACCCAAAAATGAAACCTTTCATTTTCGGCGCGCGTAATAAAGTTCATATCATCAACCTGGAAAAAACTGTTCCAATGTTCAACGAAGCTCTGGCTGAGTTGACTAAAATTGCTTCTCGTAAAGGCAAAATTCTGTTTGTTGGTACTAAACGTGCTGCAAGCGAAGCCGTTCAAGAAGCTGCTAACAGCTGTGACCAATATTTCGTTAACCACCGTTGGTTAGGCGGAATGTTGACTAACTGGAAAACTGTTCGTCAGTCAATCAAACGTCTGAAAGATTTAGAAGTTCAATCACAAGACGGTACTTTCGACAAACTGACCAAGAAAGAAGCGCTGATGCGTACTCGTGAACTTGGTAAGTTAGAAAACAGCTTAGGCGGTATCAAAGATATGGGCGGTTTACCTGACGCTCTGTTCGTTATCGATGCAGACCACGAACACATTGCTATCAAAGAAGCAAACAACCTGGGTATCCCAGTATTTGCTATCGTTGATACTAACTCTGATCCAGATGGTATTGATTTCATTATCCCTGGTAACGACGATGCAATCCGTGCAATCAAACTGTATCTGGGCGCTGTAGCAAGCACCGTTCGTGAAGGTCGTTCGCAAGATCTGGCTGTTCAAGCAGAAGAAAGCTTAGTAGAAGCTGAATAATAAGGTTCTAACCTTATTAACAGGTATTGCTATACAGGTACTGCTATATGTTAGAAGGGGCCTGATTTAGGCCCCTTTTATATATGAATCAGAACTATCCACGTGGGGAAGACTCTCACGGGGAATATCGAGGAATAAATCACATGTCTGGAATTACCGCTGCATTGGTAAAAGAACTGCGCGAACGTACTGGCGCAGGTATGATGGAATGTAAAAAAGCACTTGTTGAAGCTAATGGCGACATCGAATTAGCGATTGATAACATGCGTAAATCAGGTCAAGCAAAAGCGGCTAAAAAAGCAGGCCGTGTTGCAGCTGAAGGTGTTATCCTGACTGAAGTTTTCAACGATGGTAAAACAGGTGCTCTGGTTGAGCTGAACTGTGAAACTGACTTCGTTGCTAAAGACGCAGGTTTCTTAGCATTCGGTAAAGAAGTTTTAGCTTCTGTTGTTGCTGATAAAAATGCTGACATCGACGCGCTGAAAGCAAAATTCGAAGAAGCTCGTACAACATTAGTTGCGAAAATTGGTGAAAACATCAATATTCGTCGCGTTGCTATTCTGGAAGGCGCACAAGTAGGTAGCTACCTGCACGGTGCTCGTATTGGTGTTTTAGTCGCTGGCGAAGGCGCAGACGAAGAATTACTGAAACACATCGCTATGCACATCGCTGCAAGCAAACCTGAATATGTGACTCCAGACAACGTTCCAGCTGATGTTGTTGCTCACGAGCACCAAATTCAGTTAGACATCGCAATGCAATCAGGTAAACCACGCGAAATCGCTGAAAAAATGGTTATCGGTCGCATGAACAAATTCACTGGCGAAATCTCTTTGACTGGCCAACCTTTCGTTATGGATCCAAGCAAATCTGTTGGTGACTTACTGAAAGAGAAAGGTGCTACTGTTTCTGGTTTCCTTCGTTTCGAAGTTGGTGAAGGTATCGAGAAAGTTGAAACTGACTTTGCAGCAGAAGTTGCTGCGATGAGCAAGTAATCAACTAAGGGCCGCCAATTGGCGGCTCTGTTTTATTCACGTTTCTTTCAAGTAAACAAACATGAGTTAGCGGGTATGAGAGACCATCAACGTTATCTTTTGGCTTGAAATATTACGTGGGTAATTAAGGTTTAAAAATCTATTCAAATTTAGGTATGTAGAACCTGCGTGTTCTGCGTATGTTACCACAATAAATAATCTGTTAGGACAGAACACCATGGCTACCAATGCAAAACCCGTTTATCAGCGTATTCTGCTTAAATTAAGTGGCGAAGCCTTACAAGGCGCAGAAGGTTTTGGTATCGATGCTAGCGTTTTAGATCGTATGGCTCAGGAAATCAAAGAACTCATAGAACTGGGTATACAGGTCGGTGTGGTTATTGGCGGTGGTAACCTGTTTCGTGGTGCTGGTTTGGCACAAGCTGGTATGAACCGTGTTGTCGGCGACCACATGGGTATGTTAGCCACGGTGATGAACGGACTCGCTATGCGCGATGCTTTGCACCGTGCTTATGTGAATGCAAGACTGATGTCTGCTATTCCATTAAACGGCGTCTGTGATAATTACAGCTGGGCGGAAGCCATCAGCTTGCTACGTCACGGCCGTGTTGTTATTTTTTCTGCGGGAACAGGTAATCCATTCTTTACAACAGACTCTGCAGCGTGTTTACGCGGTATTGAAATTGAAGCGGATGTTGTGTTAAAAGCCACAAAAGTTGATGGTGTCTATTCAGCTGATCCAGCAAAAGACCCTGATGCCGTATTATATGAAAACCTGAATTATCAAGAGGTTTTGGAACGTGAATTAAAAGTGATGGACTTAGCTGCCTTCACATTAGCTCGCGATCATAACTTACCAATTCGTGTTTTCAATATGAATAAACCAGGTGCATTACGCCGTGTTGTCATGGGCGAAAACGAAGGTACTCTGATTTCTCACAACTAATACTCAGAGACACAGCCTGAGTTTAAATGTATTATCTAAGATAAATTCAGACAATTTAAGCGAGGTCGCATTGCGGCCTTTAATAATCAGTTCTTAAGGGTTGAAAACGTGATTAACGAAATCCAAAAAGATGCTCAAGACCGTATGGAAAAGAGCCTTGAAGCATTCAAAAACCAAATCAGCAAAGTTCGTACAGGCCGTGCATCTCCAAGTTTATTAGATGGTATCACTGTTGAATATTATGGCTCAGCGACACCATTGCGCCAATTAGCTAACGTGACAGTTGAAGATTCACGTACATTAGCTATTTCTGTTTTTGACCGTAGCATGTCACCTGCGATTGAAAAAGCGATTATGGCGTCTGATTTAGGCTTGAATCCATCTTCCGCTGGTACCGTTATCCGTGTTCCACTTCCTCCGTTAACGGAAGAACGTCGTAAAGACTTAATTAAAGTGGTTCGTGGTGAAGCGGAACAAGGTCGTATCGCTGTTCGTAACGTGCGTCGTGACGCTAATGACAAAGTAAAAGCGCTGCTAAAAGATAAAGAAATCAGTGAAGATGATGAGCGTCGTTCACAAGATGACATTCAAAAGCTGACTGATAACTACATCAAGAAAGTGGATGAATCACTAGCGCAAAAAGAAGCAGAGTTGATGGAGTTTTAATCCATCTTGGTAGTAAAGCCACCAACGTAAGCTCGAAAAGTGTGCGTTAGCGTGGCTTTATTATTTTTCGTACCCATTAAAAAATCCTTTCTTATCACTAAGCTGATATAATCTCAGTATTGAATTAATACAGAGTATCTGATCACTATGAAACGTCTGACAGTCCTGGGTTCAACAGGTTCAATTGGTACTAATACACTTTCTGTTGTTCGTCAAAATCCTGAAAAATTCCAAGTTCTTGCCCTTGTTGCAGGTAAAAATGTTGCCGAAATGGCCAAGCAGTGTCTTGAGTTTAATCCGAAATATGCCGCCATGGCGGATGAGTCATCGGCTAAGGCGTTACGGGCAATTTTATCTGAGAATAATAACAAAACAGAAGTGTTGTCGGGCAAAAAAGCGGCAATTGACCTTGCAGGCCTTGATGAGGCAGACCAAGTGATGTCAGCAATTACGGGTGTTGCTGGGTTATTACCCACTTTGGCAGCGATCCGCAAAGGTAAAAGAATATTATTAGCGAATAAAGAGTCTTTAATTACCAGTGGCCGTTTATTCTTTAATGAGATTCGTCAACATAATGCCTCAGTCTTTCCAATTGATAGTGAACATAATGCTATCTTCCAAAGTTTACCTGAAATTATTCAGCTTAACTTAGGTTTTGCTGATTTAACGGCTTCAGGTATTTCCAGTATTGTTTTAACAGGCTCAGGTGGCCCATTTAGAGATACGCCACTATCGCACTTTGATAACGTGACGCCAGATGAAGCGTGTAATCACCCGAATTGGTCGATGGGACGTAAAATTTCAGTTGATTCAGCGACTATGATGAATAAAGGGCTAGAATATATTGAAGCCTGTTATTTCTTCAATGCAAATGCTGAACAGATGGAAGTGATTATTCACCCACAATCGGTGATCCACTCAATGGTGAGATACCGAGATGGTAGTGTCATCGCACAGCTTGGTACCCCTGATATGCGCACCCCAATTTCGTATAGCATGGCTTACCCGCAGCGTATTATGTCAGGTGCAAAACCGCTTGATTTCGCTAGCCTTTCATCATTAACATTTGTGCAACCTGATTATCAGCGCTACCCTTGTTTGAAACTTGCTATTGATGCGTGTCATCAAGGGCAAGCAGCGACAACAGCACTAAATGGGGCAAATGAAATGACGGTAGCGGCGTTCCTTGAAGGGAAAATTCGTTTTACAGATATCGCGAAAATTAATCACAAAATATTAGAAAACCAAGTTTTTTCTGAACCTGTTTCTATTGAAGAGGTCTTAGAAATCGATGAATGTGCACGTCGTGATGCGATAAAAATAATCGCTCAGACAGTTTAAGCTTGGTATGTGATTTATTTAGTTGCTGATAACCATAATTTATCTTTAATATGTGATGCGTTTAAAAAAAGAAAGATAACCTAGTATTTAGCAGAGAATTAAGGATGTGTCTTATCAGCAAACTTAATAATAGTGGTTATTATTGAGTGGTATTCTCAAAGCGGTACTCACAAGGATTAACATTTAATGAACTCTAGTGGTGAAAATCTCTCTGAATCGATGATGCCTAAGCATGTCGCTATCATTATGGATGGTAATGGGCGATGGGCAAAACAGAGAGGAAAACTCAGAATAACAGGCCATAAGGCAGGTGTTGAATCTGTACGTAACTCTGTGCGTTTTGCGGTAAAAAATAAAATCAGCTCGCTCACGCTTTATGCATTTAGCAGTGAAAATTGGCGAAGGCCTGAAAAAGAAGTCAGTTCGTTGATGGAATTATTCGTTTTTGCACTCGATAATGAAGTCAAAAACCTACACAAGAACAATGTTAAATTAAAAGTGATAGGGGATATTGACCGCTTTAGCGAGCGTCTTAGAAAACGCATTGATAAAGCAGAAGCACTGACGCAAAACAATACAGGCTTAATATTAAATATTGCAGCGAACTATGGTGGGCGCTGGGATATCGCCAACAGTGTGAAGCAAATCTTTGCAAAAGTGCAAAGTGGTGAGCTTTCTATTGATGATATCAATGAAGACTCTATTAATAACTCAATCTGTATGCATGACCAAGAGAATGTCGACTTAGTCATCAGAACAGGGGGAGAACATCGAATTAGCAACTTCCTATTATGGCAAGTCGCTTATGCGGAATTTTATTTCACCAACGTTTTGTGGCCAGATTTTGATGAAATGGTGTTTCAGGATGCGGTTGATGCATTTAGTAAGCGCGAGCGTCGTTATGGTGGGGCTGAATCAGATGACGAACTCGTCAAAGAATAGGGGATAGATGTGCTGAAATATCGTTTGCTTACTGCGATAGTATTGATACCAATTGTTATTGCGGCGTTGTTTTTTCTTTCTCCAGCGAATTTTGGTTTAGTTGTGATTGCGGTTTCTGCACTAGGTGCTTGGGAATGGGCGCAATTTGCAGGATGGCATTCACAAGTTAAACGAATTAGCTTAGCGGTTGTTTTTGCTGCAATATTACTTGCAATACAATTTTCAATCCCTGACATCACGGTATTATCCAATGCGCCAATGATCCTTTATGGACTATGGGCAGGGCTGGTCTGGTGGGGGGTTGCTATTATCCTTGTTGTCACTTATCCAGCATCAGCTTCATGGGGTAAGTCTGTTATTATTCGCTTATTATTTGGGGTATTAACTATAATCCCTTTTTACTGCGGAATGATGGCACTGCGTACCGTGGGCTACCAGAATGACACCGCTATTGGTGCATGGTGGCTACTGTATGTCATGTTATTGGTATGGGGAGCGGACTCTGGTGCTTATGCCTTTGGTCGTACGATTGGCCGTAATAAAATGGCCCCAAAAGTCTCTCCAGGCAAAACGTGGGAAGGCCTCGTTGGTGGTTTAATCACTGCCGGGATTATTTCTTGGGTATTTAGTGCATATGCGCCAATCCCTGCTATGCCAGATTATTTGCTAGTGACTTCAATTATTGTTGTTGTAGTATCTGTATTTGGCGATTTAACGGAAAGTATGTTTAAGCGCCAATCTGGTATTAAAGACAGTAGTCATTTAATCCCTGGTCACGGTGGTATTCTTGACCGTATCGATAGCTTAACTGCAGCAATTCCAGTATTTGCTGGGCTGAATTTGTTAATTTTTAACGGCTTTGGGCTGTAGGAAGATAAATGGGATTTATTTGGAGCTTAGCGGCATTTATTATTGCAATTGGTGTGCTGATAACCGTACACGAATTTGGCCATTATTGGGTTGCACGCCGCTGTGGCGTTTATGTTGAGCGTTTCTCCATTGGTTTTGGTAAAACGTTGTGGCGTAAAGTAGATAAACACGGTACTGAGTTTGTTTTGGCGTTAATCCCGCTGGGCGGTTATGTCAAAATGTTGGATGAACGTGTTGGTGACGTTTCTCCTGAACGCCGACATGAAGCATTTAACAATAAAACGGTAGGGCAACGCGCGGCAATTATTAGTGCTGGTCCAATTGCGAACTTTTTGTTGGCTATTGTTGTCTACTGGATAGTCTTTATGATTGGTGTTCCTTCTGTGAAGCCAGTTATTGAGGATATAAAACCTGGTTCGATTGCAGCAGTTGCGAATTTTGAACCAAAAATGGAACTAAAATCCATTGATGGTATCGAAACACCTGATTGGAATTCGGCGCGCTTAGCATTAGTTGGTAAAATAGGTGATCGCGAGTTAACTGCGCAAGTGTTGCCACAAGGGTATAGTGAACCCATAACTAAAACAGTTGATTTAACTGACTGGAAATTTGACCCTGAAAAGCAAGATCCGATTTTGTCACTGGGCATTATGCCAGTTTCAGTCAGAATCGACCCTGTGATTCAAAAAGTAACCGTAGGTCAAGCTGGTGAACGGGCGGGCTTAATTCCAGGCGATAGAATTGTGAGTGTTAATGGTGAGGAACTTGGGTATTGGAACCCTGTGACTCGAATTATTCGTATGAATCCAGGAACACCGTTAAAATTAGAGATTGAACGTTCTTCACAACGTATTTCACTCACCTTAACGCCAGATAGCCAAGATGGGCAGCGTGGTGAGAAAATTGGATTTGCGGGGGTGGAACTTTCAGTGTTACCGTTGGCAGATGAATATAAAATGGTACAGCAATACGGGCCATTTTCTGCGTTTTACCAAGCAAGTGATAAAACGTGGCAGTTGATGAAGCTAACGGTCAACATGATGGGTAAATTGGTTGTTGGGGATGTCAAACTCAATAACTTAAGCGGTCCGATATCTATCGCGAAAGGAGCGGGGGTATCAGCCGAATCAGGCTTGGTATATTATTTGATGTTTATTGCGCTTATTAGCGTGAATTTAGGTATCATCAATCTGTTTCCCTTGCCTGTTTTAGATGGGGGGCATTTGCTCTTCTTATTAATTGAAAAAATTAAGGGAAGTCCAGTGTCTGAGCGAGTACAAGACTTTAGTTTTCGGATAGGTGCAATGGCATTGATTCTGTTAATGGGACTTGCACTTTTTAATGATTTCTCTCGCTTCTAATTTTGTAAGCTGGGGACCAGTAAGGAATACGCATAACAACGATGGCGATGAAAAAGTTGCTCATAGCGTCGCTGCTTCTAGGCAGCGCCACTGCATACGGTTCAGACGGATTCGTAGTTAAAGACATTCGTTTCGAAGGTCTACAACGCGTCGCCGTTGGTGCAGCATTATTGAACATGCCTGTTAGGGTGGGTGATTCGATTGATAACGACGATATTAGTCGTTCGATTCGATCATTATTTTCAACGGGTAACTTCGAAGATGTTAGGGTCCTGCGTGATGGAAACACGCTGATCGTTCAAGTTAAAGAGCGGCCAACCATCGCAAGCATCACGTTTACAGGTAATAAATCTGTTAAAGACGATATGCTCAAGCAGAACTTGGAGGCTTCAAATATCCGCGTGGGTGAGGCACTTGACCGCACGACAATCGCGAATATTGAAAAAGGCTTAGAAGACTTTTACTACAGTGTGGGTAAATACAACGCGACAGTGAAAGCCGTTGTGACACCATTACCGCGTAATCGTGTGGATTTAAAATTTGTATTCTCCGAAGGTGTTTCTGCGCAAATTCAGCAGATTAACATTGTGGGGAACAAAAACTACACGACTGCTGAATTGGTTAACAAGCTGCAATTACGTGATGATGTCCCATGGTGGAACCTTGCGGCAGACCAAAAATATCAGAAGCAAAAACTGGCGGGCGACTTAGAAACGCTGCGCAGTTTCTACCTTGATCGCGGTTATGCACGTTTTAATATTGATTCTACCCAAGTTAGTCTGACCCCAGACAAAAAAGGTATTTACATCACGATTAACATTACTGAAGGCGACCAGTACAAAATTTCTGGCGTTGAAATTAATGGTAATACGGCTGAACATTTAAATGAAATCAAAGAGCTGATCACAATTACACCAGGTGAGTTATACAATGGTGCGCAAGTGACGCGGATGGAAAACCAGATCAAAGAATTGTTTGGTCGTTATGGTTATGCCTATCCACGAGTGATGACTCAGCCTGAAATTAACGACACCGATAAAACAGTTAAATTACATCTGAACATTGATGCAGGTAACCGTTTCTACGTTCGTGAAATTCGTTTCCAAGGTAATGACACTAGTAAAGATACTGTCCTACGTCGCGAAATGCGTCAAATGGAAGGAGCATGGCTGGGGAATGACCTTGTCGAGCTTGGTAAAGAACGTCTGAATCGTACAGGGTATTTCGAAACTGTTGATGTTGAAACTCAGCGTGTGCCAGGCAGCCCTGATCAAGTTGATGTAATCTATAAAGTTAAAGAACGTAATACAGGCTCGATGAACTTCGGTATCGGTTTCGGTACAGAAAGTGGCGTGAGCTTCCAAGTCGGTGTTACGCAAGATAACTGGTTAGGTACTGGTAACGCGGTTGGTATCAACGCAAGTAAAAATGACTATTCAACTAACGTTGAGTTCTCCTTTACTGACCCTTATTTCACTGTTAATGGTGTGAGCTTGGGTGGTCGCGTTTTCTATAACGACTTTAGTGCGAAAGATGCTGACCTGTCTGGCTATAACAACAAAACGTATGGCTTAGATAGCTTCTTAAGCTTCCCATTCAATGAAAATAACTCTTTCCGTGTGGGTGCGGGTTATGTTCATAACCGTCTTTCTGATATGCGTGCTCAAGCTGCGATGTGGGATTACCTTGATTCTATGGGGAAAAATCCACCAATTACAGAAAATGGCCGTAATAAAGAAAGCTTTGATGCGGATGACTTTACGCTTAACTTAGGCTGGACTTACAACTCGTTAAACCGTGGTTTCTTCCCAACTTCAGGTAATAAAACGAATGTCTCTGGTAAAGTGACTATTCCTGGTTCTGATAACGAATACTATAAGTTGCGTTTTGATACTGCGCAGTACTATCCATTAAATGAAGATGAAACATGGGTTGTGCTGGGTCGTGCTCAAGCAGGTTATGGTGACGGTATCGGCAGCAAGCAAATGCCATTCTATGAAAACTTCTATGCGGGTGGTTCGAGTACCATTCGTGGTTTCCGCTCGAACAATATCGGTCCGAAAGCGGTTTACTTGAAGAAAATTAATGGAAAAGATGGTCCTGAGCCAGGTAGCCCATCGAGTGATGCAGTTGGTGGTAATGCCATGTATGCAGCATCGTTTGAGTTAATTACCCCTACACCGTTCCTCGATGAGAAATATTCGAACTCAGTTCGTACCTCTCTTTTCGTTGATGCGGGTACTGTATGGGATACTAACTGGAATAGTATTCCATCCGATTGGCGCGCGGGTATGCCTGACTACGGTAAGGCGTCTAATGTCCGTGCTTCAGCGGGTGTGGCTTTACAGTGGATGTCCCCACTTGGACCTCTGGTCTTCTCTTATGCGCAGCCGATTAAGGACTACGAAGGGGATAAATCAGAACAGTTCCAATTTAATATTGGTAGAACGTGGTAATCTAGTCCAGTTTCTATCTATGAAGGCCCCCATAATGTTATGGGGGCAACCAAAATTTCCAACCATACATATGGGCTAAGGAGTTTAGTGTGAAAAAATTGTTGTGTGCAGCGGGTGTGAGTATTGCTTTAGCAATGTCTGCGGGGGCTTATGCTGAAAAAATCGCTATCGTAAACGTTGGTGAAATTTTCCAAAATATGCCTGCGCGTGAAGCCGTTGCTAAACAGCTTGAAAGCGAATTCAAAAGCCGTGCGACTGAATTGCAGAATCTGGAAAAAGACCTGCAATCACGCGTAGAAAAACTGCGTCGTGATGGTGCTACCATGAAGCAAAGCGAGCGCGAAAAACTTGAATCCGAACTCATGACTAAACGTGACACTTTTGCTGAAAAAGCGCAGAAATTTGAAGAAGACAACCGTCGTCGTCAAGGTGAAGAGCGTAATAAGATTTTAACTCGTATTCAGGACTCTATTAAGTCTGTTGCCGCTAAAGAAGGCTACGATGTCGTTATCGATGCAAACGCAGTTGCATATGCAAAAGATAGCATCGACATCACGAGTCAGGTTCAAAAACAGGTTAAATAATAGATGTCTTCAATTCGATTGGCTGATCTTGCTCAGCAGTTGAATGCACAATTACATGGTGATGGCGATATCGTCATCACCAGTATTGCACCTATGCATTCAGCGAATAATCAACAGATAACTTTTTTATCTGATAGCCGTTACAGCGACAAATTGGCCGATTGCCAAGCTGCTGCAGTGGTTCTCACAGCAAAAGATCTCGAATCCTGCAAAGTCGCAGCACTGGTTGTTGATAACCCGTACTTAGCCTATGCACGGATGGCACAAATCATGGATACCACGCCAAGCCCGGCTGAAGATATTCATGCATCCGCAGTGATTGCCAATGATGCAACACTCGGTAAAAATGTCGCAATTGGCGCAAATGCCGTTATCGAAAGTGGTGTTGTACTGGGTGATAACGTGGTGATTGGCGCGGGTTGTTTTGTGGGTAAAAACACACGTATTGGGGCTGGCACTCGTTTATGGGCAAATGTCAGCGTTTACCACAATATTGAAATTGGCGAACACTGCTTGGTGCAATCAGGTACTGTGATCGGGTCAGATGGCTTTGGCTATGCAAATGATCGCGGTAATTGGATCAAAATCCCACAATTAGGCACCGTGATCATCGGCGATCGTGTTGAGATCGGCGCAAGTACAACAATTGACCGCGGTGCACTTGATAACACAGTGATTGGCAATGGGGTTATTATCGATAACCAGTGCCAAATTGCACATAATGTCATTATTGGTGATAATACCGCAGTTGCTGGCGGCGTAATTATGGCTGGCAGCTTAAAAATCGGCCGTTACTGTATGATTGGTGGCGCGAGTGTGATCAACGGTCATATGGAAATTTGCGATAAGGTCACAGTAACGGGAATGGGAATGGTCATGCGTCCTATCACTGAACCTGGTGTTTACTCTTCAGGCATCCCTTTACAACCTAATAAAGTTTGGCGTAAAACAGCTGCTTTAGTCTTAAGTATCAATGAGATGAATAAGCGACTGAAAAATGTTGAACGTGAATTAGATAGCCAAAATCAAAAAAATCAGTAATCATTTTGTAATTCAGGCTAAAATAGTTATCTGAGTTACGTTTTCCGGCCTGCCAGTTAACCTAATTTAAGGTTAAAGCAGGCCGATTCGTTAATAATAACCGTATTAATAGACAGGAAGAGTATTTCGATGAGTGATAATCATACTCTGAATATTGAAGAAATTTTAGAGCTCCTTCCACACCGTTACCCATTTCTTTTGGTTGACCGTGTATTGGATTTTGAAGAAGGCAAATCTTTGCGCGCAGTTAAAAATGTTTCCTTCAACGAGCCATTTTTCCAAGGGCATTTCCCTGGTAAACCGATTTTCCCAGGTGTTTTAATTTTAGAAGCAATGGCGCAAGCAACAGGTATTCTAGCATTTAAAAGCGTCGGAAAATTAGAGCCGGGTGAACTGTATTATTTTGCAGCGATAGACAATGCACGTTTTAAACGTCCTGTTCTACCTGGGGACCAAATGGTCTTAGAAGTTGAATTTATTAAAGAACGTCGCGGAGTCGCACGTTTTAAAGGCGTTGCAAAAGTTGATGGAGAAGTGGCCTGCGAAGCAGAAATGATGTGCGCCCGTCGCCGTGAGGTCTGATATGATTGACAATACTGCCTATATCCATCCTTCCTCCATTGTTGAAGAGGGTGCGATTATTGGAGCCAATGTGCGTATTGGCCCTTTTTGTTATATTGGCGCGAATGTTGAAATTGGCGAAGGCACTGAGCTGAAATCTCACGTTGTCGTTAATGGCCATACTAAAATTGGCCGCGATAATGTCATTTTCCAGTTTGCTTCAATCGGTGAAATTAACCAAGACTTGAAGTACCAAGGCGAACCAACTCGTGTTGAAATTGGTGATAGAAACCGCATTAGAGAAAGCGTGACTATCCACCGTGGTACCGTCCAAGATATTGGCCTAACAAAAGTGGGTGACGATAACCTATTGATGGTTAACGTGCATATAGCTCACGATTGTATCATTGGTAATCGCTGCATTATTGCAAATAACGGAACCCTTGGTGGCCATGTCACGTTAGGCGATTACGCGATTATAGGTGGCATGACTGCGGTGCATCAATTTTGTAAAATTGGTGCTCATGTTATGGTTGGTGGCTGCTCTGGTGTGGCACAAGATGTGCCTCCTTATGTTATTGCACAAGGTAACCATGCAACACCATTTGGCTTAAACCTTGAAGGTTTAAAACGTCGTGGTTTTGAAAAAGAATCACTGCATGCTATTCGTAATGCATACAAGACGTTGTATCGTTCAGGTAAATCATTAGAAGAAGCGCGTGAAGAAATCGCAGAAGCGGCAAAAGTAAACGAACATGTTAAAGTGTTTAGTGATTTCTTAGAAGATTCTGCACAATCTAAGCGTGGTATTATCCGTTAATCACAAGGTACTGTGGTTAACGTGACTAGGCCTTTATTAAGGAGCGAATTTCGGTGATTGATAACCGTCCACTTACTATTGGCCTTGTTGCCGGAGAGACATCTGGTGATATTCTCGGTGCAGGGCTTATTCGTGCACTTAAAGAACAAGTGCCTAATGCGCGCTTTGTTGGTGTAGCAGGCCCGTTGATGCAAGCTGAAGGCTGTGAAGCTTGGTATGAAATGGAAGAATTAGCCGTGATGGGGATTGTTGAAGTTCTCGGCCGGTTACCTCGCTTATTATCCATTCGTAAAGACTTGACCCAGCGTTTTACGCAGTTACAACCCGACATTTTTGTCGGAATTGATGCCCCTGATTTTAACATCACTCTTGAAGGGCGCTTAAAAGCGAAAGGCATTAAAACCATTCATTACGTTAGCCCTTCCGTTTGGGCATGGCGACAAAAACGCGTATTTAAAATTGGTCGCTCCACTCATTTAGTCTTAGCATTTTTACCCTTCGAAAAAGCGTTTTACGATCGTTTTGATGTGCCTTGTCGCTTTATTGGCCACACGATGGCGGATGCGATCCCGTTGAACCCAGATAAACTTGCTGCGCGAGAACGCCTCGGCATTCCCGAAAATGCAAAATGCCTCGCATTATTGCCTGGAAGCCGTCATTCAGAAGTCGAAATGTTGAGTGCCGATTTTTTACAAACGGCGCAAATACTCCAACAACGCTTCCCTGATTTGCACATTGTGGTACCGTTGGTTAATTCAAAGCGTCGCCAGCAATTTGATACCATAAAAGCCACTGCTGCACCCGAATTATCTGTGCATATTCTAGATGGGCAAGCCCGTGATGCGATGATAGCGGCGGATGCTACACTGTTAGCATCGGGAACCGCAGCCTTAGAATGCATGCTGACTAAATGTCCTATGGTGGTTGGTTACCGAATGAAACCATTCACTTTTTGGCTTGCTAAGCGCTTAGTCAAAACCCCATATGTTTCCTTGCCAAATCTGCTTGCTGAAAAAGAAATTGTCAAAGAACTGCTGCAAGAAGAGTGTCAGCCAGAAAAACTGGCGCAGGAACTGCTTCCATTATTGGAAGGGGGAGAGCGAGTTGATAAATTAAAAGAAACTTTTTTACATCTGCATCAACTAATCCGTTGTGATGCAGATAAACAAGCTGCACAAGCAGTACTCGATTTGGTTAGAAATTAATGGAATTTATCTATCCCAAAGCCAACTTAATTGCTGGCGTTGATGAAGTCGGACGCGGGCCATTAGTCGGAGCGGTAGTCACCGCTGCGGTAATCCTTGACCCGAATAACCCGATTGCAGGGCTCGCCGACTCTAAAAAAATCAGCGAAAAGAAACGCGAGAAACTATTCGACGAAATTAAAGAAAAAGCGTTGTGCTGGTGTATTGGCCGTGCAGAACCTGAAGAAATTGATAAAATAAATATATTACATGCGACGATGTTAGCCATGCAGCGTGCCGTTGCAGGGTTATCTATCGTCCCTGAATTTGTTTTAATTGATGGCAATCGCTGCCCTGAACTACCAATGCCTTCACAGGCGGTGGTCAAAGGCGATAGCCTTGTGCAAGAAATAAGCGCAGCATCCATTTTAGCGAAAGTGGTACGGGATAGGGAGATGGTTGAGCTGGACAAAGCATTTCCAGAATATGGCTTTGCAAAGCATAAAGGCTACCCAACCGCATATCACTTAGAAAAATTGGCGCAGTATGGTGCAACCGAATTCCATCGTAAAAGCTTTGCTCCTGTGAGACGAGCTTTAGACAGTCAAAAATAGGTATTTAATCGATGGCATCACCTCGTTTTATTCATTTGCGTGTGCACAGTGACTACTCCATGATTGATGGGCTCGCTAAAACAGGCCCATTAGTCAAAAAAGTTGCGGCGATGGGCATGCCTGCCTTTGCAATTACTGATTTTACTAACCTTTGTGGGTTAGTCAGATTCTATGGTGCTGCTCATGGTGCAGGGATCAAGCCGATCATCGGGGCTGATTTTTATGTTGAAAGTGAGTTATTAGGCGATGAAATCTCTCACCTAACCGTTCTCGCTCGCAATAATGAAGGGTATCAAAACCTGACTCTGCTGATTTCAGAAGCTTACCAAAAAGGTTATGGTGCAATTGGGCCGACGATTAAGCGTGAGTGGCTGGCAAAGCACAAAGAGGGGCTTATCTTGCTCTCTGGTGGGCGTAAAGGGGATGTCGGTCAATTTCTATTGCGCGGCAATCAAGCTCTTGTAGACGAATGTCTTGAATTTTATGAAACGCATTTTCCGGGTTGTTATTACCTTGAGTTAGTGAGAACAGGCCGCCCAGATGAAGAAAGTTATCTTCATGCAGCCGTCGAATTGGCGACAAAAAAAGGTTTACCCGTCGTTGCGACTAATGACGTCTGTTTTATTGAAAGCAGCGATTTTGATGCTCACGAAATTCGTGTTGCCATCCATGATGGATTCACGCTTGCCGACCCAAAAAGGCCGAAAAACTATAGCCCTCAGCAATACTTACGTACTGAAGAAGAAATGTGCGAGCTTTTTGCCGACATTCCTGAAGCATTAGAGAACAGTGTAGAGATTGCTAAGCGTTGTAACGTAACTATTCGTCTTGGTGAATACTTCTTACCGCAATTCCCAACAGGGGATATGAAAACCGAAGATTTCTTGGTTATGCGGTCAAAAGAAGGGCTCGAAGAACGCCTTGAATTTTTATTCCCTGACGAAAAAGTGCGTGCAGAAAAACGTCCTGAATATGATGAACGTCTGGACATTGAACTCAATGTAATTAACCAAATGGGCTTCCCAGGTTACTTCTTGATCGTGATGGAATTTATCCAATGGTCAAAAGATAACGGTGTTCCTGTTGGGCCTGGAAGGGGATCTGGTGCGGGGTCATTAGTGGCTTATGCACTTAAAATAACGGATCTTGATCCATTAGAATTTGACTTACTGTTTGAGCGTTTCTTGAATCCTGAACGGGTTTCAATGCCTGACTTTGACGTCGACTTCTGTATGGAAAAACGTGACCAAGTTATTGATCACGTGGCGCAAATGTATGGTCGTGATGCGGTATCACAAATTATTACCTTCGGTACGATGGCGGCAAAAGCGGTTATTCGTGACGTAGGGCGTGTCCTTGGGCACCCTTATGGCTTTGTGGATAGAATTTCTAAATTAGTTCCCCCTGACCCAGGAATGACATTAGAAAAAGCTTTTGAAGCAGAGCCACAGCTTCCTGAAATTTATGAAGCAGATGAAGAAGTTAAAGCGTTGATTGATATGGCGCGAAAACTTGAAGGGGTGACTCGAAACGCAGGTAAACACGCTGGTGGTGTGGTTATCGCACCAACTAAAATTACTGATTTTGCCCCACTGTATTGCGATGCAGAAGGGAATAACCCTGTTACACAATTCGACAAAAACGACGTTGAATATGCTGGGTTAGTGAAATTCGACTTCCTTGGTTTACGGACGTTAACGATCATTAACTGGGCGTTAGAGATGATTAACGCTCGTCGGGCTAAGAAAAACTTAGAACCAATTGATATTGCAGCGATTCCATTACACGACCAAAAAAGTTTTGATATGCTGCAACGTTCTGAGACCACGGCGGTGTTCCAGTTAGAATCCCGTGGAATGAAGGACTTAATTAAACGGTTACGTCCTGACTGTTTTGAGGACATGATCGCTCTGGTTGCGTTATTTCGCCCTGGTCCTTTGCAATCAGGCATGGTAGATAACTTTATCGACCGAAAACATGGTCGTGAAGAGATTTCATACCCTGATGTACAATGGCAACATGAATCGTTAAAACCTGTTCTTGAGCCAACTTATGGTATTATTTTATACCAAGAGCAAGTTATGCAGATTGCGCAGGTTCTTGCGGGTTATACTCTTGGTGGTGCGGATATGTTGCGCCGAGCTATGGGTAAAAAGAAACCAGAAGAGATGGCGAAGCAGCGCTCTGTTTTTGAAGAAGGCTCAATCAAAAACGGTGTTGACGGCGAATTGTCGATGAAAATCTTCGACTTGGTAGAGAAATTTGCGGGTTATGGGTTTAACAAATCGCATTCTGCAGCGTATGCATTGGTTTCTTATCAAACACTGTGGTTAAAAGCACACTACCCTGCTGAATTTATGGCCGCGGTAATGACCGCGGATATGGATAATACAGAAAAAGTCGTTGGTTTAGTTGATGAATGCTGGCGAATGGGCTTGAAGGTATTACCGCCAGATATCAATAGTGGGCTTTATCACTTCCATGTGAATGACGAAGGTGAGATAGTTTACGGAATCGGTGCCATCAAAGGGGTAGGGGAAGGCCCAATTGAAGCCATCGTCGAAGCTCGCCAACAAGGTGGGATTTTCAAAGAAATTTTTGACCTTTGCGCCCGTGTTGATATTAAAAAAATTAACCGCCGCGTGATGGAAAAGTTGATCATGGCAGGGGCGTTTGATCGATTAGGCCCTCACCGTGCGGCTTTGATGTCTTCCCTTGAGGATGCACTTAAAGCTGCTGATCAACATGCGAAAGCTGAAGCGATTGGCCAAGCAGATATGTTTGGGGTATTAGCTGAAGCGCCAGAGCAAGTGGAAAGCTCGTACGCAAGCGTGCCAAAATGGCCAGAACAAGTGGTATTGGATGGGGAAAGGGAAACCCTAGGCTTATATTTAACGGGCCATCCAATAACACGATACTTGAGTGAAATAGAACGCTATACTAATGGCCTTAGATTAAAAGATGTGAACCCAACCCCTCGTGGTCAAGTGACAACTGTGGTAGGTTTAGTACTTTCAGCTAAAGTGATTACGACCAAGCGTGGGAATAGAATAGGTATCTGCACGCTTGATGATCGTTCCGGTCGTCTGGATATTATGCTATTTTCAGATGCACTTGATAAATACCAACATATGTTGGAAAAAGACAATATCCTGATAGCCACCGGTCAGGTCAGCTTTGATGATTTCAATGGTGGTAATAAAATGACAGTACGTGAGTTAATGGACATTAGTGAGGCAAGGGAGAAATATGCACGCGGACTTGCGATTTCACTGTCAGATAAACAAATTAACGATCAATTACTGAACCGGTTGCGCAGTGCGCTTGAACCTCACCGTTCGGGCACTATCCCGGTTCATCTGTATTACCAGAAGGACGATGCCAGAGCCAAGCTTAAATTTGGCGTTGTTTGGCGTGTGACACCCGTGGATCCCCTTCTGAACGATCTTCGAACTCTGCTGGGTAGTGAGCAGGTAGAATTAGAATTTGACTAAAATAGGAATATTATGAGTCTGGATTTTCTTGATTTTGAACAGCCAATTGCGGAATTAGAGGCAAAAATTGATTCTCTAAAAGCCGTAAGCCGTCAAGATAACAACTTAGAGGTCAACCTTGATGAAGAGGTTGCTCGTTTACGTGAAAAAAGTGTTGAACTGACACGTAAAATTTTCTCTGA
Organism: Providencia vermicola; assembly: GCF_020381325.1. Classification (GTDB taxonomy): domain Bacteria; phylum Pseudomonadota; class Gammaproteobacteria; order Enterobacterales; family Enterobacteriaceae; genus Providencia; species Providencia vermicola. Next base: position 17,442 of record NZ_JAGSPI010000002.1, on the reverse strand, counting down.
TCTGGGTGCTTGGCAAATTGCTAAACTCGCTCGTCATCCTCGTCGTCCTTATACACTGGACTACATTTCTCGCATTTTCACGGACTTCCAAGAATTAGCGGGTGACCGTGCTTATGCTGACGACAAAGCCATTGTCGGTGGTTTGGCGCGTTTAGAGGGGCGTCCAGTGATGATTATCGGGCACCAAAAAGGGCGTGAAACGAAAGAAAAAATCCGTCGTAATTTTGGTATGCCAGCCCCTGAAGGTTACCGTAAGGCGCTGCGCCTGATGGAACTGGCTGAGCGTTTTAATCTGCCTATTATCACTTTCATTGATACTCCAGGGGCCTACCCAGGTGTTGGTGCAGAAGAGCGTGGTCAATCAGAAGCGATAGCACGTAACTTGCGTGAAATGTCACGTTTATCTGTACCAGTAATTTGTACTGTCATTGGTGAAGGCGGTTCTGGTGGTGCGTTAGCCATTGGTGTGGGTGATAAAGTGAACATGCTGCAATACAGCACTTATTCCGTTATTTCACCTGAAGGTTGTGCATCCATTCTGTGGAAAAGCGCAGACAAAGCCCCATTGGCGGCTGAAGCGATGGGAATTACAGCACCGCGCCTGAAAGAACTAAAACTGATTGATAACGTTATTTCTGAGCCTTTAGGTGGTGCACATCGTAACTACGATGAAATAGCCGCACATCTAAAAGCACGTATCATTGAAGACCTTAACGAGCTGGAAATTTTAGATGCGGATGCATTAAAAGACCGTCGTTATCAGCGCTTGATGGAATATGGTTATTGCTAATTTCTAGCAAATCCTATATTAGATAAAACGGGAGTTCGCTTTTGCTAACTCCCGTTTTTTATTGAACATTATCAATACTCACAACGAATAATAAAAAATAGGTATGGCAGTGCGACAATATAATTATTTAATTTATGCTTTTTCTTGCGTATTGATTTGGAGCTTTATCCCAATAGTTTCACGCTTTGGGCAAGACGGGATGGATAGTTTCCAATTTCTATTTTGGTCAAATCTCATTTCGGTCATTGCCGTTATCGCGGTGGCACTGGCATCAGGCTATACGCCTGCCAAATTGTTGATTTTACCTAGAAATATTTTAGGCAAAGTCTTTGTTCTTGGATTTCTTGATTGCCTTTTCTATTTGTTATTGTACTACGGTTATTCCATAGAAAATGGTATCGCCGTTTTGGTGATCCAATATAGCTGGCCACTCATTATTATTCTTTTATCGGTAATATTATTAAAAGATAGATTGTCGGGGCGGCAAATTGTGGGGGTTGTAGTTGGTTTTATTGCCGTTATTATCACGTTTACTAAAGGGCAAATCACCCAATTGCATGTGGATAACCCAATAGCATTATTGTTAGTGTTTAGTGGTGCATTTTGCTTTGCTTTAATGTCAGTATTTTCACGCCAATATTCTATTGATCCGTATATTAGTACAGTCTGGTTATTTATCTTCTCGACATTGACTTCATTGGTTCTCCTGTTGTCATTTAGTGAAATGCAGTTGCCGTCCCAAGGTACATTTTGGCCGACGCTGATTAATGGGGTACTCATTAATGGTGTGTCTTATATCTTGTGGTTTAAAGCAATGAATACAGGGAATTCAACAAAAATTGCCTCAGTGGTATTTTTATCCCCTGTATTATCTGTGTTGTGGTTAGTTTTACTTTTAAGTGACCCATTTGAAATCGCGTATATTATTGGGGTTATGTTAGTGATTATTTCAGGTGTTTTATGTGTTGGTGCAAAACGCCGCAATCAGCAATAGCTAAAAAGGGCGAATGAATGGAACAGATATCATCCATGGTCATTGAGCGAGTACGTGAAAAAATTGGTGATTATAAAAAAATACTCGTTGGGTTTAGTGGTGGAATTGACTCAACAGTCTTGTTACATGCCCTTTGTCAGCTCAAGAAAAATAATGACTCATCATTAAGTATTCGCGCTATCCATGTCCACCATGGCCTAAATACTAAGGCAAATGCGTGGGCGCAGCATTGTGCGCAGCTATGCCAACAATGGGAGGTTCCCTTTGTTTGCCGCCCTGTTTTCATTGATCCTAGTGAAAAAGGTATTGAGGCCGCTGCGCGAGATGCTCGTTATCAGGCTTACCGTGAAGAACTTGATGTTGATGAAGTGTTGGTGACTGCTCAGCATTTGGATGACCAAGCAGAAACATTTTTATTAGCTTTAAAACGTGGAAGTGGTCCTGCGGGGTTATCATCAATGCCTGAATCTCTGCCCTTTGTTACGCCACAAGGGCAAACACAATTGTTGCGCCCATTATTAACCGTCGCCCGTATTGATTTAGAAGCATACATGCAAGAGCAGCAGTTACCTTGGGTGGAGGATGATAGCAACCAAGATGATCGTTATGACCGCAATTTCCTTCGGCTGCATATTTTACCCCGTTTAACTGCTCGTTGGCCGCATATGTCCAATGCTATTGCTCGTAGTGCATTGCTATGTGCGGAGCAAGAATCCTTGCTGGATGAGTTATTGCAAGAAACGCTTGAAGGTATGATTGATTACCGAGGTGGTTTATTTATTGATGAATTACAGCACTGTTCTTCGGCGAAACGTAACGCGTTGATCCGCCGCTGGATTGGGTTGCATCAACTCCCGATGCCGCCATTTAACCAGTTAGAGCGTATTTGGCAAGAAGTGGCGCTTGCCAGACAAGATGCTGAACCTGTTTGCCGTCTAGGGCAGGTTGAAGTTCGCCGTTACCAAGGTGTATTGTGGATAGTTCCACGTATTGAAAACTTGGTGGGGCAGCAATATGCGTGGTCATATCCCGCTTCGTTTGAACTACCTGAATCACTTGGGCGACTACAGGTTATGGATGGGCAAGGGCAAATTCGCCCTCCGGAGCCAGATGAAAAAGTGACTGTGCGTTTTGGTTTGCAAGGCGCACTTAATATTGTGGGGCGGCACCGTTCAAGAAGCAGTAAAAAAATATGGCAGGAATTGGGCATTGCGCCATGGATGCGGGAGCGTATCCCACTGATTTATTACAATGACCAACTGATTACGGCAGTGGGTTGTTTTATCACACCAGAAGGGTTAATGAATGATGAATTATTGGGGATTGCAATAGATTGGCAGCAGGAATCGAGATTTCAGTTAGCTTTATAATAAGAAACCCCTTATGACTGTGACCATCATAAGGGGTAAGAAGAACTCAAATTGTGAGTATTAGTGGGAGTGGTCGACAACAATTGTGCCGATTTCAGGATGACTGAAGGAATTAATGCAATCCAGTCGTAGCTCCTTGGTTCCTTCATGTGTTTCAACAATCAGGTACTCGACTTTTTTTCGTAGGAGCAAATCACTGGCTTGCCCTTCAATATTCTCGCCGTCATTAAGTTTTATTTGCAACTTCAACTGACGTTGGCATGCAATTTCTAGATATTCGTAATCATCACAATTGATAGGTTGATATTCAGTATCTGTAGACATATTCCCTCACCACTGTGTTAGTGGCGGTTATTGCCGCCTTGAACATGTTGTATCAAGCAAAAAAATGCTTAGTACGATAATAGCATAGTAATTTTAATAACTATAATCGCTACTGGATGAAAAAGATAATTCTTATTCATCCAATTAATGCGTGGTATTTTTTTATCAGTTATGTCTGAATTATGTTACTGTTTCCATTCTTTTATGGCTTGAGATGCTATGATGATTAATATTGGTAAACGAGTTAAAAACGAATGATTTCAAGGGAATTATCATGAAAAAATCACTATTATTAGTCTTAATGACGGTTGGTACAGTGGCATTAGCAGGCTGCCAAAGTAGTGCGCAAAATACCAATAAAACGCCAGTTGATCAGGTCTATACTGGGGTATTACCTTGTGCAGATTGCTCAGGCATTGAAGCAACATTGTTAGTTAACCAAGATGGTAGTTATGTAGAACAATTGATTTACTTGGGAACAAAAGACGGCAACAGCGGCTTCCATGAAGCAGGCAAATGGAACCTTGAAGGTAATAAGCTCCGTACTACTAATCCGCAAGGTGAGAATACCTTTTTTGCTAAAGCCGATAATGGTGAGTCCGTCACTTTGCTGGATTTAGAAGGTAACCCAATTGAAACGGAACTGAACTATACGTTAAACCGTGTTCAGCCAAGTAAAAAAATAGGGAAATATCGCTATATGGCGGATGCCGCAGTATTTACAGAGTGTGATACAGGGCGTCAATATTCTGCTTCGGGTATTGAGCTAGAAAAAGCGTACAGCGAAACAGGCGTTGATGGCGGAACACCTGTTTATGTTGAAGTTGAAGGCTATTATACGGTTCGTCCATCAATGGAAGATGGTCAATTTGACCCTGCACTTGTTCAAACAGGGCAAATTAAATTTGATAAAACGGCATCTTGCAAATAATTTAGATGGCATGTATCTCCCTTAAAAAGCTCAATAGAAATATTGGGCTTTTTTATTTAACGTCTTAAAATATCAATAGAAAAACACCTTATCTATATCTGTACTCCTTCAAGCATTCCTTTTTTTGATATCAGTATAACTTTTTTATTGTCGCAAAATATTTGCTTATTTTGTGAGGGTTATCATAGCAGTTGGTCAATCAGAGACAATTTTTGATAACAATGAAATATCGTAAACTAAGGGAAGTCCGTATACTCCATTCAACTAGAAATAATTTTAATTTTTAGTTTGTTGATTTAAGAAAAGCCGTAAGTCTGTAAAAAAACTTATAAATCTAAGCGGTAACTAAAAAATAGAACAAATCAAAGGATAAGGAATGAAGAAGAAAAATATCTATTTATTTTGTTCTGCTGGCATGTCTACTTCATTGTTAGTTAACAAAATGAGGCAACAAGCAGAAAAATATGATGTACCTGTCAACATAGAGGCTTTCCCTGAAAGTTTAGCGAATGAGAAAGGTGTTGACGCAGATTTAGTTTTACTCGGCCCTCAAATTGCTTGGATGTTAACGGATATTCAAAAAATACTACCCAATAAGCCTGTCGAGGTGATTGATTCATTGTTATACGGCAAAGTGGATGGACTTGGGGTATTAAAAGCAGCCGTTGCAAGCATAAAAAAACATACAGCAAATTAACATTAGAGAGCTACCCCTACTCAATAATAACTCCATCAATCTTAGTGCTATTTATTGCAGATTAGCCTAATCAGAATGGAGCACACTCAAAAAATCGAGGGTATTTTTATGAGTCTTGTTATCACTTCGCTTGAAAAGGTGCTTCTGCCCTTCGCAGTTAGATTGGGAAAGCAACCTCACGTTAATGCAATAAAGAATGGTTTTATTCGTATTATGCCGCTGACATTAGTCGGGGCAATGTTTGTATTAATTAATAATGTGTTTTTAAGCTTTGATGCTGGGTCGTTCTTCTACTCATTGGGTGTGAGATTAGAACCATCGACAATTGAAACTTTAAATGGATTTAAAGCGATAGGGGGGAATGTGTATAACGGGACACTAGGTATTATGTCCCTCATGGCGCCCTTTTTTATCTCGATGGCATTAGCTGAAGAGCGAAAAGTTGACCCATTAGCCGCAGGTCTACTGGCTGTTGCTGCTTTTATGACGGTGACACCTTACGAAGTGAATGGTGCTTATGCTGTTGGCGCGAATTGGTTGGGTGGGGCAAATATCATTTCGGGTATTATTTTGGGGTTAGTGGTTGCCGAAATGTTTGCATTTATTGTACGTCGTAACTGGGTGATTAAATTACCTGATAGCGTACCTCCATCTGTTTCCCGTTCATTCTCTGCACTTATTCCTGGTTTTATTATCTTATCAATAATGGGGATTGTGTCATGGGCGCTTTCTAGCGGCATTAGTACAAATTTCCACCAGATTATTATGGATACGGTGTCGACTCCTCTCGCATCAATGGGGAATGTCGTTGGTTGGGCTTATGTGGTATTTACGTCATTGCTGTGGTTCTTCGGTATTCACGGTTCACTTGCCTTGACGGCCTTAGATAGTGGGATTATGACGCCATGGGCACTGGAAAACGTCTCATTATATGCGGAGTATGGTTCGGTCGATGCGGCAATTGCTGCGGGTAAATCTTTCCATATGTGGGCAAAACCAATGCTTGATTCCTACGTCTTCTTAGGCGGAACAGGGGCAACATTAGGGCTGATCATTGCTATCTTTATTGCTTCACGTCGTGCAGATCACCGCCAAGTCGCAAAATTAGCGTTACCAGCGGGTATTTTCCAAATAAATGAGCCAATTATTTTTGGATTACCTATCATCATGAACCCAGTTATGTTTATTCCATTTATTCTGATTCAGCCTTTATTGGCTGGAATAATGGTAGCAGCGTATTCTTTAGGGATTATCCCACCAGTGACCAATATTGCACCGTGGACAATGCCAACAGGCTTAGCTGCCTTCTTTAACACCAATGGAAGTATTGCCGCCTTACTACTTGCTTTATTTAACCTTGGTGTTGCTGTTCTGGTTTATCTACCATTTGTGGTGATTTCGAATAAAGCCCAAAACACGATAGATGAAGAAGAAAGCGAAGAAGATATTGCTAATGCACTGAAGTTTTAAAAAACGGAGGAGCTTGCTCCTCCCATTTAAGTAGAGATAAAAATATGTTTGAACTCGATGATATTCAAGAAGATGAAACTAATGAATTAGAAGAAGTTGTCATGGGTTTAATTATTAATGCAGGTCAAGCGAGAAGTTTAGCTTATACCGCATTAAGAAAGGCTAAAGAGGGCGACTTCGCCACGGCCAAAAGTTTAATGGAGCAATCCCACTCTTCTTTGAATGAAGCACATAAAGTACAAACTCAGCTCATTGAAAGCGACATGGGGGAGGGCAGAATTAAAGTTAGTTTAGTCCTTGTTCATGCTCAAGATCATTTAATGAATGCCATGCTAGCTCGCGAATTGATTACTGAATTAATTGAGCTACATGAAAAATTAAACCGTTAAAAGGGGATAATGATGCAGACACTGATGAAAAGAACTGACACTAATGCTGAAATTAAATTAGTTCAAGAAAGCGAACTGTTTAACAATAAAACCTTTCATGTCTTTATTTATAATAAAGTTGAGAGTGCAAGTGGACTGCATCAACATGACTATTATGAATATACGATTGTATTAACGGGGCGTTGTTACCAATTTATTAATGGAAAAAAGATATTATTAGAGCGAGGGGATTTTGTTTTTTTACCTATTGGCTCATATCACGAAAGTGCTTATGACTTTGGGCCAACTCGAATATTAAATGTTGGAATTAGCAAATCGTTTTTTGATAAACACTATTTGCCATTATTACCAAGCTGCTTTGTTGCGTCACAAAGCTATCCATTAAAAAATGAATTTATGGCTTATATTGAGTCCGTCATCGCCTCTTTAAATTTTAGAGATAGCGAATTTAATGAGTTTATTGAATTAGTCACGTTTAATGTCGTCAATAGATTACGTCATTTTCGCGAAAAAAGCCTGCAAGATGATGCTCCTCAATGGCTTAAAAATACACTTGAAGACATGCACGATATTGCGATGTTCAGTGAAAGTGCTCTGCAAAATATGATCACTATGACGGGGAAATCACAAGAGTATTTAACAAGGGCGACAAAACGTTTTTATGGTAAAACACCAATGCAAATTATTAACGATATCAGAATTAATTTTGCTAAAAAACAATTAGAAATTACCAACTATTCGATTACCGATATTGCATTTGAGTCTGGTTACAGTAGCCCAAGTTTATTTGTGAAAAAATTTAAAGAGTCAACCTCACTGACGCCAAGTGATTATCGGAAAAATTTATACAGTGTTGAGCAGAAAATGGTGGGTTAATTAGTATTAATTAAACTAAGTTTCAAAACATTCTTAATTAAAAAATTCAAGCATAACCATCTTTTCTAATAAAGATGGTGTGCCTTTCTATGTCTATTGTATAAGGTTCTATGAGGTTAATATGACTCAGAAGTTAAAAGTTGTCACGATTGGTGGCGGTAGTAGCTATACACCTGAATTACTCGAAGGTTTTATTAAACGTTACCATGAGCTTCCGATCACTGAGTTATGGTTGGTGGATGTTGAGGAAGGCAAAGAAAAACTAGAGATTATTTTTGATTTATGCGAACGCATGGTTAAACATGCAAACATTCCATTAAAAATAGTGAAGACATTGGATCGCAAAGAAGCACTTAAAGATGCTGATTTTGTGACTACGCAATTAAGGGTCGGCCAATTAAAAGCTCGTGAATTAGATGAGTCTATTCCATTAAAGCATGGTTATCTAGGCCAAGAAACCAATGGTGCTGGAGGATTATTTAAAGGGTTGCGTACCATCCCAGTTATTTTTGACATTATTAAAGATGTGGAAGAAATTTGCCCTAATGCATGGGTGATTAATTTTACTAACCCTGCCGGGATGGTGACAGAAGCGGTTTACCGGCACACTAACTTTAAGCGTTTTATTGGTGTGTGTAATATTCCTATTGGCATGAAAATGTTTATTACAGATGTTCTTAATCTGTCAGATAACGATGAGTTATCCATCGACTTATTCGGTTTAAACCATATGGTTTTTATCAAGGATGTGATTGTTAATGGAGTTTCTCGTTTTGATGAGCTATTAAATGGTATTGCGTCAGGTACGTTAAGTGCCAACTCAGTAAAAAACATCACTGACCTTGCGTTTGAAGAAGGACTAATTCGCAGCTTAAATCTGATCCCTTGTTCTTATTTACTGTATTACTTTAAACCAAAAGAAATGTTAGCTATCGAGCTTGGTGAATATTATAAAGGTGGGGCTCGAGCTCAAATAGTGCAAAAAGTAGAGCATCGGCTATTTGAACTTTATAAGGATCCATCACTATATGTGAAACCTAAAGAGCTTGAGTTACGTGGTGGAGCCTATTATTCGGATGCAGCTTGTGAAGTCATTAACGCGATTTATAACGATAAAAATACGGAGCATTACGTTAATATTCCACATCAGGGGCATATTGATAATATTCCTGAAGATTGGACGGTGGAAATGACTTGCCTACTTGGGCGTGATGGTGCGAAACCGCACCCACGAGTAACGCATTTTGATGATAAAGTACTTGGCTTAATTTATACCTTAAAAAACTTTGAAATTGCTACTAGCCAAGCAGCTGTCAATGGTCAGTTTAATGATGTATTACTGGCGATGAATTTGAACCCATTAATTCACTCCGATAATGATGCGCGTTTAATTTCGAAAGAACTACTTATCGCCCATAAAAAACACCTGCCGAACTTTGCAGCAGCTATACAACAACTTGAGCAGGAAAGTTAATTAGTTAAATTGCTTATAGCATTAAGGGAGAACAAATGGCTTCATTACTTATTGTGAATGCCGATGATTTTGGATTATGCGAAGCTGTGAATTACGGCATTATCGAATCTCATCGCAATGGCGTTGTTAATTCAACGAGTGCAATGATGAATATGCCTGCCATATCTCACGCGGCTAAATTAAGTCATGAAAATCCGAGTTTAGCGGTGGGAATGCATTTTGTTTTAACGGCAGGTAAGCCTTTTTCATCAATGCCGACTCTCAGTCGGAATGGAATGTTGGGTAAATGGCTGTGGGATATCGATATTAATGATTTACCTTTATCTGAGATTGAACAAGAACTGAATCTGCAATATCACAAATTTATTGAAATTTTTGGCCAAAAGCCCAGCCATATTGATAGCCATCATCATGTACATATGATTGAAGGAATTTTCCCAATAGTCGTGGGTTTTGCACAAGAACAGGGAGTTGCATTGCGTGTAGACCGCCAATTAGAAAAAAATTGGCCACCATTGTCATATCAAGTGGCAAGCACTGACTGTTTCAGTAGTGAGTTTTATGGTGATGAGATTTCAGAAACATTGTTTTTGAAGATTATTGATGAAGCCAAAGCACAGGGCCACCACTCTATTGAGGTCATGAGTCATCCCGCTTTTATTGATAATGCGTTATTAAAAAGCAACTACGCTTATCCACGTTTAAATGAGTTGGAAGTATTAACCTCGGAAAATTTAAAATCACAAATAATAGCTCGTGGTTTTAAAGTTGGTTCCTACCGAGATATTTAAAAAAAAGCCCAAATTCAATATGACTAGAATTTGGGCTCTATTTTTTGGCTTTTAACCTAACTTATTTGCCGAGCTTACCTTTAAGGAAACTAACGACATTTTCTAAGCCAACCAATTCTTTATCATCACTGCGGCGTGATTTATATTCAATCTGGTTGTTATCTAAGTTGCGGTCACCAATCACGATAGTGTATGGAACACCAATCAGCTCCATATCTGCAAACATCACACCTGGGCGTTCTTTACGGTCATCAAAAATCACATCAATGCCGTTTGCTTTTAAGTCTGCATACAGTTTTTCAGCGACTTCTTTAACGCGATAAGATTTGTGCATGTTCATTGGCAAAATAGCAACTTGGAAAGGTGCAATTGCATCTGGCCAAATAATTCCACGATCATCATGGCTTTGTTCAATAGCTGCGGCGACGATACGTGTTACACCAATACCATAACAACCCATGGTGACGATTTGGTTGTGACCTTCTTCGTTCTGTACAGATGCTTTCATCGCTTCTGAGTATTTGGTACCTAATTGGAAAATATGACCAACTTCGATACCACGTTTAATTTGTAGTACACCTTTACCGTCTGGGCTTGGATCACCTTCGACGACATTGCGCAAATCATAAGTTTCAGGTAATGCTAAATCACGTTCCCAGTTGATGCCAAAGTAATGTTTACCATCAACATTTGCACCTGCACCAAAGTCACTCATCACTGCAACACTGCGATCGATAACAATCGGTAGAGGCATATTGATCGGGCCTAGTGATCCTGGGCCGGCATTCACTGCATTTCTGATCTCAGCTTCTGTTGCAAACTCAAGTGGACTAGCGACTAAAGGATGTTTTTCAGCTTTAACTTCATTTAGTTCATGATCGCCGCGGATTAATAGTGCCACTAACGTATGACCTGAATCTTTTTCGGCATGAACAATGAGAGTCTTAACTGTTTTCTCAACAGGTAAGTTAAATTGCTCAACCAACTCAGCAATTGTTTTTGCATTTGGTGTATCGACTAAACGAAGCTCTTCGGTTGGTGCCCCGCGTGGCGTGGTTGGCGCTAATGCTTCGGCAAATTCGATATTTGCGGCATAGTCAGACTCAGTGGAGAAAATAACATCATCTTCACCGTTTTTTGCTAACACTTGGAATTCGTGAGATGCACTACCACCGATGGAACCAGTGTCTGCTTGAACCGCTCTGAAATCAAAGCCAATACGCGTGAAAATTTTGCTATATGCTTCGTACATTGCATCATAGGTTTCTTGCAATGATTCTTGGCTAATGTGGAAAGAGTATGCATCTTTCATAATAAATTCGCGTGAACGCATGACGCCAAAACGTGGGCGAACTTCATCACGGAATTTGGTTTGAATTTGGAATAAATTTAATGGCAGTTGTTTATAAGACGTGATTTCGTTACGCACTAAATCAGTGATCACTTCTTCATGGGTTGGACCAAGGACAAACGGGCGCTCACCGCGGTCAACAAAACGCAGTAACTCAGGACCATACTGTTCCCAACGTCCACTTTCTTGCCATAAATCTGCAGGCTGAACGACAGGTAAAGATACCTCGATAGCGCCTGCATTTTCCATTTCTTCACGGACGATGTTTTCGACTTTACGCAGAACACGCACGCCTGTGGGTAACCAGTCATACAGACCAGAGGCAAGTTTACGGATCATTCCTGCACGCAGCATCAGCTGGTGGCTGATAACTTCTGCATCCGCAGGGGTCTCTTTTAGAGTTGAGAGCAGATATTTGCTAGTACGCATTGTATAGGTTCCATTAGAACAACAAATTATGGCAAGCCGCTTGCTTACCAAAGTATATAGAGAGCTAGTCTACCAGCGACTGAGACTCGCCAAAAGGGGTTAACACGTTTTTTCATAGGGTTCGATAGCGAATACTTCAGTCACACCATTAAATACTCGCCAACGAATATTAAAATCTAATAAATGAACTGCATAGTCACGAATTTCAGTAGATTGTTTTTTATACGCAGGGCGAGGGTCTTGCATCAAAACTTGTTCAATAAATTGCTTTAGAGCCGGATATTGATGTTGATAAGAGGCTAATTGGTTTTCAACGGCTTGTGTGAATATAACCTGCATATTATCTGAAGGTGCATCCTGAGCATATCCCGCAGCTGCTTCTGGTATTGCCTCTGCAAAAGGTAAATAAGGCTTGATATCAATGACAGGCGTACCGTCAACGAGATCCAGACTGCCAAGCTCGAGTATAGCTTGGTTATTTTTGATGGAAATTCCTTTTAACTGAACAAGGGACATACCAATTGGATTTGGTCTAAATGTTGAACGAGTTGCAAACACACCCATTTTATCATTACCACCGAGACGAGGTGGGCGAACTAATGGTTTCCAGCCGCCTTTCATTGTTTGATGAAAAACAAAAATTACCCAGATATGACTAAACTGCATTAAGCCACGAACGGTATTGGCATCATTGAAAGGGGGATGAAGGTGTAGACGTCCTACACCACCTGGAACAAGCCCAGGTTGGCGCGGGATGGCAAACTTTTCTTTATATGGAGATTCGATATGACCAATAGCGTCAAATTGAAAAGATTGCATGTGACGGTTATTCAACAATTTTTAATGCGCTACCTTCACAAATCGTTGCTTGATAACAACCAGGAGCGGTCATTGTCTGGCATTGGTGCAAAAGGACAGCATCAGCAGCGATAAAAGCAGCTTGTGATAACATACTGTTTTTCGCTGTATTTAGATTTGCAGGAGGGCTTTGAACGCTTTCTCTGCAAGACTCACCAGAAACAATACCTAAATCTTTGAAAGGCATCCCTAGGAGTTCTTCAGGGCTATTCATTAATTTAACATTTGCTGTTTCTGGTTCTTCAGTCACACTTGGCACAGGCTTAGACAATTTCATACTCGTGAAACCTTTGTTTGCCCCTGGACTCGTGTATTGGTTAATCCCACACCCAGCTAACGTGAACGCCGCTAAGGTGAGCAATAACAGTCTCATAAGTTATTACCTTTCTTATATGATTCAATAAAATATCGTTATTTTTATAGTCTATAAATTGCAAAAAATACCAGGTGGCACGGAGCCATCTGGTATTTTAATCGTTTTTTTAATAATAAAAAAGATTACCAGCCTTTAACTGCGCCACCATCAAAAACTTCGTTAGCTTTGTTAGCAACTTCATCTGATTGATAAGCTTGGATAAATTTCTTTACATTTTCGTTATCTTTATTGTCTTCACGGGCAACAATAATATTCACATACGGAGAATCTTTATCTTCAACAAATAAACCATCTTTTGCAGGCGTCAGTTTAGGTGTTGCGCTGCTAGCCCAAGTTGTATTGATGATAGCTAAAGCAATTTTTTGGTCATCAAGTGCGCGTGGTAGCTGTGGCGCTTCTAGTTCAACAAACTTCAGACCTTTTGGATTCTCAACAACATCCAGGACAGTAGGCATTAAACCTGTGCCATCTTTTAGTTTAATTAAACCTTGTTGTTGCAGTAGCAGTAAAGAACGACCTAAGTTTGTTGGGTCATTCGGTAATGCGATTTGTGAGCCATCAGCTAACTCATCAACAGATTTGATTTTTTTAGAGTAAGCAGCAATTGGGTAAATAAACGTATTGCCAACTGGTACTAACTTATAATTACGATCTTTAATTTGTTGATCAAGGTATGGCTTGTGTTGAAAGGCGTTTAAATCAATATCGCCTTTGCTTAATGCTTCGTTTGGTAATACGAAATCATTAAATGAAACCAGCTCAACATCTAAACCGTATTTTTCTTTAGCAACTTTTTGTGCGACTTCAGCAACTTCTAATTCTTTGCCCATGATCACACCAACTTTAATGCTGTTAGCATCTTTTTCTTTTTCGCCACAGCCCGCTAAAACGAGTGTGCCTAATAGCGCGCCGACAACTGCGATAGATTTTAATTTAATAGACATTGGTATTACCCCTTTCATACGGACTTTATAAGCACCTTAATGGCGCCGCTATTTTACTGACTATCGATGTGAAACTTTTTTCATTAAGTACTCGCCACCAAACTGGATTGCGTTTACTAAAATGACAAGAAGAACAATTACGGTATTCATCACAACAGGGTTATAGGTTTGGTAACCATATTGCAAAGCGATTTGACCCAAACCACCGGCTCCTACTGCGCCGCCCATTGCGGAATAACCAACTAACATAATTAAAGTAATAGTTGCTGCGTTAATCAGGCTTGGCATTGCTTCAGGGATCAATATCTTACGAATGATCTGAAGAGGCGTTGCCCCCATGGCACGTGCTGATTCAATCAAACCACTTGGAATTTCTAATAACGCATTCTCAACCATACGTGCAATAAATGGCGCGGCACCAATGGTTAAAGGGACGATAGCGGCTTTTAAACCAATGGTTGTACCCACTAAAAATGACGTTAATGGAATAATCCAAACGAGTAAAATAATAAATGGTACTGAACGGAAAATATTAATTATAACGGCAAGTGCACGATATAAACCGACATTTTCCATCACTTGGTCTTTACGCGTAATATAAAGCAAAACACCTAATGGTAAGCCTAAAACAAAGCCTAAAAAGCCAGAAACAAAGGTCATTGTGATAGTGTCGATGGTGCCGTTAATCAGCAAATAAATCATTCTCTCAGACATAACCCAAAACCTCTACTTTCACGTGGTGCTCTTTCAAAAATTCAATTGTGGACTCAACACCACCATTAATGCCATGTAGCTCAGCTAGCATCACACCAAATTTTACGCCGCCTGCGTAATCAATCTGAGAGCTTAAAATATTAATATCAATATCAAACTTACGTACTGCCATTGAAATTAGTGGTGCATCAACGGATTGACCTGTAAATTCTAATTTCACTAATGGCGATAAATCTTTACCAGCCTCTGTACTCATACGCTCTTTATAGTCATCTGGAATATCAATAACTAACGTTGACTGAATAAAAGCCTGTGCAACAGGTGTTTTCGGGTGAGAGAACACTTCGCTCACTTTATCTTGTTCGATTAATTGACCGCCACTAATCACTGCAACTTGGTCGCAAATACGTTTTACGACATCCATTTCGTGAGTGATTAATAAGATGGTTAACCCTAAACGACGGTTAATGTCTTTTAATAGTTCTAAAATGGAACGCGTTGTTGCAGGGTCTAATGCGCTAGTCGCTTCGTCACACAGTAAAACTTTTGGTGAATTTGCTAAAGCCCGCGCGATTGCAACACGTTGCTTTTGCCCACCAGATAAATTAGCAGGATAAGCCTCTTTCTTTTCACTTAAACCGACTAACTCTAATAGCTCATCAACTCGCTCTTTAATTTTGTCTTTAGGCGTATTGTCGAGTTCTAGTGGTAAAGCAACATTATCAAAAACAGTGCGCGAAGATAATAAGTTAAAATGTTGGAAAATCATGCCAATACCGCGGCGTGCTCTCGTCAACGCTTTTTCTGTCATTAATGTTAAATCTTGCCCATCAACAACAACTTGGCCTGAGGTTGGGCGCTCTAGCATGTTCACGCAACGAATTAACGTACTTTTACCTGCGCCTGAAGCACCAATAACGCCATATATCTGACCAGAAGGTACATGCAAGCTAATATCAGTCAGCGCTTGGATGCTACGGCTTCCTTGCTGGAAAACTTTATTTATATTTGAGAGCTTTATCATTTATGTTTTCTAACTTTTATCTGAATTGTTCTTTAGATAGTGTATCTAATATGGTTGGATGTTAAGGCGTCTAGACGTCTAAGTCAATAAAGATTGTGCGATTTATTCTATTCTCATTTCATTTCTTTTCGTGAGATACTAAAAAGATATTTAGTTTGAGGAGTAAACAGGTGAGTAACGGGATACCAGCAGTCTTTTTAGACAGAGACGGAACAATTAATATCGATCATGGCTATGTACATAAAATAGATGACTTCGAATTTATTGAAGGCGCAATTGAAGCCATGTTGGAATTAAAAAAAATGGGTTATGCATTAGTGGTTGTCACAAATCAATCGGGTATTGGTCGTGGCATTTATACCGAAGACCAATTTATGCAATTAACCGAATGGATGGACTGGTCGCTTGCCGATCGTGGTGTTGACCTGGACGGCATTTATTTCTGCCCACATCACGCTGAGTCAGATGTTGAAGAATATCGCCAAGACTGTAATTGTCGTAAACCAAAACCTGGCATGTTATTAGATGCTCAGGCTTTCTTAAATATAGATATGGCAGCTTCTATAATGGTTGGTGATAAACTCGCAGATATTTTAGCAGGTAAAGCAGCAAAAGTTGGGGCGACAGTGTTAGTTAAAAGTGGCGAACCTGTGACAGAAGAAGCCATGAATAGTGCCGATTTCGTGATTAATAGCATTGCAGACCTGCCTGAAACGCTAAAAAGAATCAAAAAATAGTCATTTTGGGTGATAAGCGAGCAGTCAGAAAAAAAGTTTTAAAAAACACTTGCC
The DNA here is from genome assembly GCF_020381325.1 of Providencia vermicola. Taxonomy (GTDB): domain Bacteria; phylum Pseudomonadota; class Gammaproteobacteria; order Enterobacterales; family Enterobacteriaceae; genus Providencia; species Providencia vermicola. The sequence continues at coordinate 849 of NZ_JAGSPI010000002.1, read as the reverse complement.
AGATTTTTCTGACTCCCTATAATGCGCATCCACTGACCGGGAACAAGACAACGCAAAGCGCGGTGAACACTGAAACGGCAGCGAGAGATTCTGAAAAGAAAAAGCAAAAAATTGCTTGACTCTCACGGAGGAAAACGTATTATACGCCTCCTCGCAGCAACGACCCAGAAGGTCAAATTTCAATACGAAATGCTGCAACGCTCTTTAACAATTTATCAGACAATCTGTGTGGGCACTCACAGGACACTATCAAAAAAATATTTGATTTTAAGTCTTGAAGAGTGACTAACACGTTAATTCATATATATGAACTAATAGGTAATCTGGTTTCTTTGGAAATCAGGCGACAGTAAACATTCTTTGAGCATCAAGCTTTTTAATTGAAGAGTTTGATCATGGCTCAGATTGAACGCTGGCGGCAGGCCTAACACATGCAAGTCGAGCGGTAACAGGGGAAGCTTGCTTCCCGCTGACGAGCGGCGGACGGGTGAGTAATGTATGGGGATCTGCCCGATAGAGGGGGATAACCACTGGAAACGGTGGCTAATACCGCATAATCTCTTAGGAGCAAAGCAGGGGAACTTCGGTCCTTGCGCTATCGGATGAACCCATATGGGATTAGCTAGTAGGTGGGGTAATGGCTCACCTAGGCGACGATCCCTAGCTGGTCTGAGAGGATGATCAGCCACACTGGGACTGAGACACGGCCCAGACTCCTACGGGAGGCAGCAGTGGGGAATATTGCACAATGGGCGCAAGCCTGATGCAGCCATGCCGCGTGTATGAAGAAGGCCCTAGGGTTGTAAAGTACTTTCAGTCGGGAGGAAGGCGTTGATGCTAATATCATCA
>NZ_JAGSPI010000001.1 GCF_020381325.1 Providencia vermicola | reverse complement strand
AGATGTGTATAAGAGACAGATTTAAAATAATGAATAAAAATAAAATATTTAATTTTTTATTTTAATATAATTTATTTTTTATTTTATCATTACATTTCTCTTTACACGATTAAATTACCATCTATATTTAATCATAAAAATAATCTAATTCTAATCATAATAGAATAAATTACCCCTGCATTATCATTAATGAGTAGTCTTTTTGCGACAATAAATTAACATTAAATGCTTCATATTTAAAAATAACTCATATAAAAAATGAAATATAGCAAAATAGTCAACGGTAGAAACCATACCTTGTAGGAACTAATTTAATAACGTTAGACTAAACATCCATTTTTCCGTCACATTTATCTCTGATTTTGAGGGTTTAACAAAACCAGCATGTTTTTTCCAGTCATGATGATAGATAAATATGTTAGTCTTCCGCTTAACGTATTCCCTAACTAAAATTTACTTTCTCTGTAATTCGCATTATTGCCCTCAATCATCCTGCTTATTAAGTCGATTTTCAATGTACGTTATAGATTATACATAAAGGCTAAATTTCTGTTTTGTTCAAAAAATCAATACATATGAAGAATTACATTAAATATAAATATGTAAAACATTAAACTATAACATAGATAAACTTTATCAAATCACCAAATAGATAAAGTTTACTTACTCTTTAAAAGCATTTGAAAAGGAAAATATGATTTTTGACGCAGAAAATGAGGGTAATTTATGGAATGAAAATGGCAATAGATTGAAATACCTCCTTAATTTTCAATCATTTAAACGCAAATTGTTATATAGGGATTATCTTTATGAATTTTTTAATTTTGGAAGTAAGTCTAAAAATAAATATTTTAACCTAGGATTGCCCCACCTTATGTTAAATTTTCATATTAAAACGTATAAAATTATAAGAACACATTGGGCATGAATATTGTGATTCTTAGCAAAAAAAACCACCACAGTAACGTGATGGTTTCAATTGTAATGTGTAAGTCTGTAAGCCGCACTACCGATACAGATCCTTACGTTGATAGGGCTCTATCTCCCCTTCTTTGCGCGTTTTCAATAATTTTAAAATCCATGTATATTGTTCAAGACTAGGCAATACGAGGTGTTCAAGCTCTTCATTCATCCTACGTGCTATATACTCATCGTCTTTCCCATCGATGTCATCCATTGGCTCACGAATATAAATGTGTAATTGATGAGTTTTATGATCATATACTGGAAATAGCGGCACAATTTTCGCTTTACATACTTTCATTAAACGACCAATTGCAGGAAGTGTCGCTTTGTATGTACCAAAGAAATCAACAAATTCACTGTGCTCCTCGCCATGGTCTTGATCAGGAAGATAGAATCCCCAGTACCCTTGCCTCACGGATGCGATAAATGGCTTAATCCCCGCCTCTCGTGAATGGAGGCGGCCACCAAAATGATAGCGCGCTTTGTTCCAAAGATAATCCGCAACAGGATTCTTTTGATGGTGAAACATTGCGGCCATTTGCTGGCCTTTTGCCGCTAATAACATCGCAGGCGCATCAACTGCCCACCCATGTGGCACCATAAAAATCACATTACTTTGTTGTTCTTTTAACCGCTGAATGATTTCTTCATTATGCCAATGTGTGCGTGCTAACGTTTTATCTGCCCCTCGTAGGCACAATTCCGCCAACATGACAAAAGACTGCGGTGCAGTTTCAAACATGCGGTCAACTAAATCTTCTCTTTGCTCTTCCGTGTACTCAGGAAAGCAATAAAGTAAGTTGATCTTCGCACGACGACGAGCACTTTTGGCTATTCTGCCCACCCATTTACCTATTTTAGCCAGCATCGGGTCACGAATTTTAACCGGTATATAAGCAAGCCCTGCAAATACAGCGGCTCCCAACCAAACGCCCCAATATTTTGGCAATAAATAAGAACGGTGAAATGTTGGCACATAGCCTTTTTTACTGTCTGTGTCTTTATCTTTATTCATACTGCACTCAAGTGAATAATGGCTATATTTTTATAGCTTAAAATAATGATTTATGGAAGCATTTCAAAAAAAACTGGCAGATACAAGTACCTGCCAGTTATGAAAGAAGAAGAATTTATTACAGCTTCAGTTGAGGTTTTGTTTCTTTAACTAACGCTAAGTATTCTTTTCGCTCTTTACCTGTTAGCCCACCTGAACTTGGTAATTTGGCAGTTAAAGGATTAACTGCTTGCTGATTTACCCACATTTCAAAATGCAAGTGCGGCCCTGTCGAGCGCCCTGTATTACCTGACAATGCGATGCGGTCACCACGTTTGACTTTTTGACCAGGTTTAACAAGTAATTGACGTAAATGCATATAACGAGTGGTATATTGACGACCATGACGAATAGCAATAAAGTTGCCCGCTGCACCACTGTATTTCGACACAATCACCTCACCGTCACCAACGGCTAAAACGGGAGTCCCTACTGGCATTGCGAAGTCTACACCCTTATGTGGTGCAACACGCCCTGTTACTGGATTGACACGACGAGGGTTGAACTGAGAAGAAACTCTAAATTGTTTCGCCGTTGGAAAACGCAAGAAACCACGTTCTAAGCCATTCCCTTCGCTATCATAATATTTGCCATCTTCAGCTCGGAACGCATAATAACTTTTACCATTAGTTTGCAAACGGACACCAATAAGCTGGCTTTGTTCGCTGCGGCCATTGAGCATTTCACGGCTCATTAACACACTAAATTTATCGCCTTTTTTCAGTTTACGAAAATCAATTTGCCATTGTAGCGCTTTAATAACTTCACGGCCTTCATTACGTGTTAGACCTGCTTTACTGGTACTTTGGGCAAAAGAACCATCAACAGTGCCTTTTAAGATACTGTTCGTCCATTCGCCAGTACGAATTTGCTTAACCTCTTCGAATTTATTCGTCGTGCCTACTCGGTTAAATACCCGCGTTTCACGGCGATTCACTTCCCATGTTAGTGATTCTAATTCACCTTGCTCTGTCAAAGACCAATTCAGTGCCTGACCAATTTTCAGATTTCTCAGTGACTTATGTTGATTCGAAAGTGTTGCAACATCCCCAGCTTCAATACCAAACTGAGTTAAAATTGTTGTTAAGTTATCACCGCTTGCAACAACATATTCATGGGCTAACGGCGTTGCCTCCGCCCCCGCACCATCTGCTTCTGCTTCGGTATCTGCAAGACCTTCATCAGGTAATTGATCACTACTGTCTTGAATAATATCGTCAGTGGCATCAGTGGAAGGTAATAACGCTAGAGGAATGATGGTATCAGGCATACCATCATTTTCAGAAGTCGTTGGAACATGAACTGGCCGCCAAATTGCGACGGCCATGGTAGCGACTGTAAGCGTACTTAATACGATTTTATGAGTTCTAGACAGGCTACCATATACCTGAGCCAGACCTTTGGCCATTTGCTGCACTTAAACAATTCCTTCTATTTTTAATTCAGGCAGCTGGCGTATTGTTCCGACAAATTTGTCAAAAACTGCATGTAGCTATCTGGTCCAAGTGCCAGCCCAATTCCGAGTGGGTCGAGAGTTCCCATTTTGACTCCCGTATTACGCGCTACACTTTCAATTACTGCAGGCCTGAATTGTGGCTCAGCAAAAACGCATTGCGCTTTATGCTCAACCAATTGTGTTCGTATTTGATGTAATTTCTGCGCACCAGGCTGTATTTCTGGGTTTATCGTAAAATGCCCCAATGGAGCGAGTTGATAGTGTTTTTCAAAGTAGCCATAAGCGTCGTGAAAAACAAAATAACCCTTGTTTCGAGCTGGCTGTAAAATACTAGCAATTTTTTTATCACTTTGCGCCATATTTTCTCTGAATTTACGAAGGTTTACGTCTAGCTTATCTTTTTGTTCAGGATAAAGCTCTACTAAACGATCATGAATGTCCTGTGCAGCGAAATTTGCGATCTCTGGGGATAACCAGATGTGCATATTATACTCACCATGGTGATGATGTTCGTGATCCTTGTCATGATTAGCTTCATCCGAATGTTCATGGTCATGTTCATCTTCATGAGACTCGGCCATAAGTCGTGATTTAATATTTGTCTGTTCCGCTAGTGCCAGACGTTTATTCTGAGGTAACGTATTGATAGGTTTCTGTAAAAACATTTCGAGATCAGGTCCAACCCACACAAATAAGTCTGCTTGTTTAATTTTTTTCAAATCAGAGGGTTTTAATGCATAATCATGCGGGGATGAACCGTCTGGCAGTAGAACTTGTGTCTCCGTCACCCCATCAGCAATACCTGAGGCAATAAAAGCCAATGGACGAATCGATGTTACCACATCCGCATTTGAGGTAGATACCAATGTTGCACTCAATACAGAGGTCGCCACCGCTCCGAAAAGAAATTTACGGGCAATGTGTTTCGATTTATGTATCATAGCAGTCTTTTTCCGTGATTTTAATTTTGAAATGTTATAATATAACACAACATGATTTCTGCAAGATGTTTTTCATATGCAACCATTACTGACTTTAAATAAAATTTCTGTTTCGTTTGGTGATAAGCAAGTCCTTAAAGATGTGTCCTTTGAACTTAATAAAGGAGACATTGTGACGCTTTTAGGGCCAAATGGTGCAGGAAAATCAACTATAGTGCGTGTTGTTCTTGGGTTACTTCCCCCAACTTCAGGCTCAATTGAACGTGCCTCGTCACTTGCTATTGGCTATGTTCCTCAAAAATTGCATTTAGATACAACGCTCCCCCTAACAGTAAAGCGTTTTATGTTACTTAAGTTAGGTGTTCGCCAAGCACATTTATTACCTGCTCTTGAGCGTGTTAATGCGACTCATCTTCTAGATCAACCGATGCAAAAGTTATCGGGTGGGGAAACTCAACGCGTTTTACTCGCACGTGCATTGCTCAACAAACCTGACTTGCTCGTGCTGGATGAGCCTGCACAAGGTGTTGATATTACAGGTCAAGTTGCTTTGTATGACTTAATTAATCAATTAAGAACAGAGCTTGGCTGTGCCGTACTTATGGTTTCTCACGACTTACATCTAGTGATGGCAAAAACAGATAAAGTACTCTGCATTAATGGCCATATATGTTGTTCAGGCGCACCTGATGTGGTGTCCAATCACCCTGAGTTTGTTGCTATGTTTGGGTATCGTGGTGCCCAACAATTAGGGGTATATCGCCATCAACATAATCACCAACATGATTTAGAGGGTAATGTTATTAGTGGCCATCAACACAGCAAGGACTGCAATCATGATTGAGTTATTATTACCTGGCTGGATAGCGGGCATGTTACTTGCAATCGCAGCGGGGCCATTAGGCTCTTTCGTTGTTTGGCGCCGTATGTCCTATTTTGGTGACACTCTAGCACATGCTTCTTTATTAGGTGTTGCCTTTGGGTTATTACTTAATATTAACCCTTTTTATGCTGTCATTGCCGTTACCCTTTTACTTGCACTAATTTTAGTTTGGCTTGAAAAACGTCCACAACTTGCCGTTGATACATTACTCGGGATTATGGCTCATAGTTCGCTATCACTCGGTTTAGTCGTTGTCAGCTTAATGGCGAATGTGCGTGTTGACCTAATGGCTTATTTATTTGGCGACTTACTTTCCGTTAGCTATGAAGATATTATCACGATATTTATTGGTGTGATTGTCGTTTGCGGTTTGCTTTTTTATCGTTGGCGGGCGCTTTTATCTATTACTGTCAGCCCTGAGCTTGCTTTCGTCGATGGCATCAATATTCAACGTTTACGTTTATTATTGATGTTAGTCACTGCATTAACAATCGGTATTGCTATGAAGTTTGTTGGTGCATTAATTATTACTTCACTTCTGATTATTCCAGCCGCTACCGCTCGTCGTTTTGCACGTACACCTGAGCAAATGGCATTTATTGCGGTGTTAATTGGTATGCTATCAGTCACGGGTGGATTAGCCTTTTCGGCATTTTATGATACCCCTGCTGGCCCATCAGTTGTTTTGGTTTCTGCCGTTTTATTTGTGCTCAGCTTAACAGTTAAAGCAAAAAACTAATTGATAACTTAAAAGTTTATCCACGCCGTTGTTTATTTTGAACAACGGCGTTTTTATAATTAAATAGCGGATAAATTTTTCCTTACTCAGATTTGAGCTAATACCACTGTGTTGTAAGGGCAAATAAACCTTGTCTCACCCAAAACTGCTATCAAAACAGTGGATTAATCAATCATGAGCTAATCAGCCATTGCCCGGCCAAACGAGTGCCATGCCTTCACATTCTGGACGAACGTTTTTAAAACCGAATTTTTCATATAATTCAGGGACGTCCGCAACAAGGGTAATATAGGCCCCCGCTGACACATTCTTTTCAAACCAAAAAATTAAATTTTGTATGATCTTTCGACCAAGCCCCTGTCCTTGATACTCCGGATCAACAGCAACATCGACAATCTCAAAGTTCAGGGCGCCATCTCCAATAATGCGCCCCATTCCGATAATTACGCCTGCATGCTCAATATGAACACCGTAACAGCTTCTAGGAAGCGCTTTTTTCGCGGCATCTATAGAACGGGCTGTTAATCCTGCTTTGATACGTAAACGGCAGAAATCTTCCGCGGGTGGTACTGTGTTAATGAAAACATATTGCAGATGCATTTACTTTCTCCGACCTAAACTAGATAACCTTGTGATATTTAGCGATATTTATTGCTCGATAAAAATATTATCCCGCTACTACTATGCTTATCATCTAAATACAGCAGCTGTGTGGTTCGCGGAGACACATAAAAATAGGTATACAGGCTTAACAATGCTAGCCCTTCTACTTTTTTATTGTGTTGGTTATTCGCTAAGTCTCTTTTGGCGTTAAACCAAAATGTTTATACGCATGCGCTGTCGCCATTCGTCCTCTTGGCGTTCGCTGAATAAAACCTTGTTGAATTAAATAAGGTTCTAAAACATCTTCGATTGTTTCACGTTCTTCCCCAATTGCTGCCGCTAAGTTATCCACACCAACAGGGCCACCCATAAATTTATCGATAATCGCCACGAGTAGCTTACGGTCTAAGTAATCAAAGCCTGCTGCATCGACATTTAACATATCCAAAGCTTGGTTTGCGATTAGCTCATCAATAGTGCCATCACCTTTAACTTGTGCGAAATCACGTACACGGCGTAACAAGCGATTTGTAATACGAGGCGTACCACGAGAGCGCATGGCAACTTGCATGGCACCTTCTTCGGTGATATCAAGCCCCATATATTGGGCGCTACGTTTGACAATATGCTGTAAGTCAGCAACCTGATAGAATTCAAGGCGTTGTACGATACCAAACCGATCACGTAACGGGGAAGTTAGTGACCCAGCCCGCGTTGTTGCACCAATTAACGTAAATGGCGGTAGATCAATTTTAATGGAACGCGCCGCTGGCCCTTCACCAATCATGATATCCAATTGGTAGTCTTCCATTGCAGGATAAAGAATTTCTTCAACGACAGGTGAGAGACGGTGAATTTCATCAATAAAGAGCACATCATGTGGCTCTAAGTTGGTTAGCATCGCTGCTAAATCACCAGCTTTTTCCAATACAGGCCCTGAGGTTGTCCGTAAATTTACGCCTAGTTCGTTAGCAACAATCCCTGCGAGGGTTGTTTTACCCAGCCCAGGGGGGCCAAAAATCAACAGATGGTCGAGAGCATCACCCCGCATTTTGGCTGCTTGGATAAAAATCTCCATTTGATCTTTAACCTGTGGCTGCCCAATATACTCACTGAGTAATTTTGGTCTAATCGCACGATCAATGGCTTCTTCATCCGACTGTAAAACTTCAGCAGTAATTAGGCGATCTGCTTCAATCATCTCAATGGCCTCTTAATCAGAGTGCTGCACGTAAGGCATCACGGATTAATGTTTCAGAATCACTGCCTGGCTTCGCGACTTTGCTTATCATGCGACTCGCTTCTTGTGGCTTATAGCCCAATGCAATTAATGCCGCCGCTGCTTCTGCTTCGATATCAGCAGTACTTGGTACCTTACTATTCACATCAGGTAAGTTGATCTCACTGGTTTGATTGAATAAATCGCCATTCAACCCTTTGAAACGGTCTTTCATTTCAACAACTAAACGTTCGGCTGTTTTTTTACCAATCCCTGGTAACTTAACCAATGATGTAATCGCTTCTTGTTCAATTGCAGAAACAAATTGTTGTGCTGACATACCAGACAAAATTGCCAATGCAAGCTTAGGCCCAACACCGTTAACTTTGATTAATTCTTTGAACAGTGCTCTTTCTTGCTTATCGTTAAAACCATATAGTAATTGGGCGTCCTCACGAACAACAAAATGTGTGAAAACTATCGCTTCTTGACCGATATCAGGTAATTCATAGAAACACGTCATTGGCATATGAACTTCATAACCTACCCCTTGAAGTTCTAATAAAACTATTGGTGGTTGCTTTTCTAATACGATACCACGTAAACGACCAATCACATTGAATTCCTCTATTATGGCCTAAGACGAAATCTGTTTAGCCAAAGTTATTAATAGTGCTGTTTATACCACAAAAAATGCTGGATGCATATCCAGTTGCAAGCTATTTGTTTTGATACTTTCAGCTTTCAGACAAACTTCTACCTTAACCGCCCACGCGTTAACACTAAACGAGGGTCACCCACTTTCAATAAGTTCTGATTAAAATGGCAATGTGTAATCGCAATCGCCAACGCATCCGCAGCATCGGATTGTGGGTTAGCGGACAGCTTGAGTATTGATTTAACCATATGTTGTACTTGGCTTTTTTCAGCAGCACCTGTCCCAACAACCGTTTGTTTAACTTGGCGAGCCGCATATTCAAACACTGGAATACTCAAATTTGCCGCTGCAACTATCGCGACGCCACGTGCTTGGCCTAATTTGAGCGCTGAATCTGGGTTTTTTGCCATGAAGACTTGTTCGATTGAAAGAACGTCGGGCTGGTATTGTGTGATAATTTCCGAGACCCCCGCATAAATACGTTGCAGACGACTTGGTAAATCATCAACCTGAGTGCGAATACAGCCACTGCCTAGATACAGTAATTGCCGACCTTGTTGGCGAATAACGCCGTAGCCAGTAACACGAGAACCAGGGTCAATTCCTAATATAATTGCCATAAAGAATCGATTTGTACCTCTTATTATTAAATGCTATTTATTCATCATTCTACTTAGTAGCATAATACTATCTATTTCAATTAAATAGCCATTTGATTCTTAATGTTATCCATGGAAATAAAAAGTATAGAAGAAAAAAAGAAAAGAAGAATAAAGGCGTTAGAGAAAACAGGCTGAGTCAGCCCGCTTTCTCTACGCGGAGGGACTAGATTACAGATGTAAAATAGTACGTCACTGATTACAGTGTCGCTGCAACTTCATCAGAAATATCACCATTATGGTAAACTTCTTGAACGTCGTCAGAGTCCTCTAACATGTCGATAAGGCGCATTAGTTTTGGCGCCGTTTCAGCATCAAGTTCTGCTGTGATCGATGGGATCATTGAAACTTCAGCCGCTTCGCTCGTAAAACCTGCTGCATCTAATGCATCTTTAACCGTACCAAATGTTTCAAAGGTTGTGTAAACATCGATTGCACCGTCGTCGTAGGTCTCAACATCATCCGCACCCGCTTCAAGTGCCGCTTCCATCAATGCGTCTTCATCCACACCTGGTGCATAAGTAATAACACCACGTTTGGTAAATAAATAAGAGACTGAACCATCTGTTCCCAAGTTACCACCTGTTTTAGTGAATGCGTGGCGCACTTCAGATACGGTACGGTTACGGTTGTCACTTAAGCACTCAACCATAACTGCAGTACCGCCAGGGCCATAACCTTCATAAATGATGGTTTCCATATTATCACTTTCATCATTACCCACACCGCGTGCAATTGCACGGTTTAAGGTGTCACGAGTCATGTTATTTGATAATGCTTTATCTACTGCGGCGCGTAAACGTGGGTTAGTGCCAGTATCGCCACCACCTAAACGTGCAGCAGTGACAAGTTCACGAATAATTTTTGTGAAAATCTTACCGCGCTTAGAATCTTGGGCTGCTTTACGGTGTTTGGTATTGGCCCATTTACTATGACCTGCCATGAAATATCTCCAAAAACGTCAATACAATAATTAATTAGCAAATTCTAAAATAGCCTGACTGTTACTCCATGATTTAGTGAGTTTCGCCGCTTCATTTGGGCTTAACCAACGAAATTCTGTATGTTCAGTCAGTAATGGCATGTGTTCTTCATCTAGCACCATTTTAAACCAGTGCTCTTTGCAATGTGTTACATTCGGTGCATAACGATGCCTGAAATGCGGAAAAATTTCAAAGATGATGCTATGAGACAAGTCTTGCAAGTCGTTTTGTTTAACGTCAAAACCTGTCTCTTCCTTGATTTCACGACACGCAGTTTCATACGGTTTTTCGTTAGGTTCCAGACTTCCAGTCACGGACTGCCAGAAGTCTGGATCATCTTTACGCCGTAGCATTAGCACCCGACCGCTTGTTTCAGCCACGATGATGACTAATACCGATTCAGGGCGCTTAAATGCGGTCATTCGCCGTCTTACTCTTCGTCTTTCGCCACAACAGCAATCGCTAACTCAGTTAACGAGTCTGGGTTTGCATGGCTTGGTGCATTCGTCATTAAGCAAGCTGCTGCTGTTGTTTTAGGGAATGCAATAACATCACGAATGTTATCCGTTCCTGTTAACAGCATGACTAAACGGTCAAGACCAAATGCCAGACCTGCGTGTGGTGGTGTGCCGTATTTCAGCGCGTCTAATAAGAAGCCGAATTTCTCACGCTGATCTTCTTCATTAATACCTAAAATGCTAAACACGGTTTGCTGCATTTCATTACGGTGAATACGTACTGAACCGCCACCCACTTCATAACCGTTAATCACCATGTCGTAAGCATTGGCAACCGCATCTTCTGGTTTGCTTGCTAACTCTTCTGGTGAGAAATCTTTCGGCGATGTGAATGGATGGTGCATCGCGGTTAAGCCACCTTCCCCATCTTCTTCAAACATTGGAAAATCGATGACCCACAGTGGCTGCCAGCTATTTAGATCTGTCAGTTCAAAATCACGCCCCACTTTCAGACGCAGTGCACCCATTGAATCTGTGACCACATTTTTCGCACCTGCACCAAACAGAATGATATCGCCATCCGCTGCACCAGTACGGTCTAAAAGTTGGTTAATCACCTCTTCATTGAGGAATTTTGCGACTGGACTTTGAATGCCTTCTATACCGTTAGCACGTTCGTTGACTTTCATCCAAGCCAACCCTTTCGCACCATAAATACCCACAAATTGGCCATATTCGTCAATTTGTTTACGAGTCATTGCTGCGCCGCCAGGCACTTTCAATGCCGCGACACGGCCTTTCGGATCATTCGCAGGACCAGAGAATACGGCAAACTCAACATTTTTAACGATATCAGCTACATCCACCAGCTCCATTGGGTTACGAAGGTCTGGTTTATCTGAACCATAACGACGCATTGCTTCTGCAAACGTCATGATTGGGAAATCGCCTAAATCAACATTTTTCACGTCTAACCAGAGATTGCGGATCATACGCTCCATGATTTCGCGTACTTGCTCTGCAGTCATAAATGAGGTTTCAACATCGATTTGGGTAAATTCAGGTTGACGGTCTGCTCGTAAATCTTCATCACGAAAACATTTTACGATTTGATAATAGCGGTCAAAACCAGACATCATCAGTAACTGTTTAAACAGTTGTGGAGATTGTGGCAGCGCGTAAAATTTACCTTTATGAACACGACTTGGAACTAAATAGTCACGAGCGCCTTCAGGCGTTGCTTTAGTTAACATTGGCGTTTCAACATCAACGAAGCCTTCTGAGTCCATGAAATTACGGACAAAACTGGTGATTTTCGCACGTGTACGTAAGCGCTCAGACATTTCAGGACGGCGTAAATCTAAGTAGCGGTATTTTAAGCGGCGCTCTTCAGTATTTGTTTGGTTGCTATCGAGTGGCAACGGTTCTGATTTATTGAATACATGAAGCTCTTGCGCAAAAATTTCAATTTCCCCAGTCGCCATATCTTTATTTTTCTGGCTATCTGGACGCGCGCGTACTGTCCCTGTGATTTGGATACAGAACTCATTACGCAGCTCTGACGCTTTTTCAAATATGTCTTTGCGATCTGGATCGAAGAAAACTTGAACGATGCCTTCACGGTCACGCATATCGATAAAAATCAAACCACCTAAGTCGCGACGGCGGTTTACCCATCCACAAAGAGTGACCTGTTGGCCTTCGTGAGCAATGCTTAACTGCCCACAATAATTAGTACGCATACAATATCCTTTTACTCAGCTGTTGTGCTTTTGCTTGCTGCGGGATTTTGGCATTTTGCTGAACCCTATTTGCGAAACACGGGCTGAAAATTCAGAATGTCAAAAAGGCAGACATTATACAGGAAATTCTGTTAGACAAATAGTTGCGAATACCGCTTATCGCCTAAACCATTTTGTTTTTAATCATATTTTCATCATTTCTCTGGTTGTTCATCAACTTCATTGTGATTACCATCCCTAGCTAGACAGGGTTAAATGAGGAATATGGTTAAGTTGATTTTAAGGGACTAAAGACGCCATGTATATATTACGGCAAAGGTTTATTTCTAATATCACTTATTGCTGCACAAAAAGTATACGAAGCTTACAGAGTAAGACCTTCATCCCCCTTTTTATAACGTAATAACTCAGACATTCTGGAAATTAGGTTGATTTAGGAATTGTTACCTTTTTCAGTTTGCTATAATCCAATTAACTCAGTAATCAACCTAATTAATCATCCGCTGCTTAAGGATTACACATGAAAAAACTGTTAATTGCTTCATCGATGCTGATGCTACTTGTTGGATGCCAAACTGTGAAAACTGCAGATATTGATAACAATAAAACGTTTTACATCGATTCCACACTCGCTGACTGCGTGGGTGTTGCTCCAATGAAGTGTATGAAAGTCAAAGAAAACCCAAATGATGACTGGCAGTTATTCTATAGTTCTATTCAAGGTTTTGAATATCAACCAGGCTTCTCTTACGTCTTACAAGTTAAACAATTTGATGTACCAAACCCACCAGCTGATGCACCAAGCATCCGCTATGAACTTGTAAAAATCGTTGAAAAGAAATAAATTTTAATCCTTGATAGTCATTAAGTGGGCCGACTTCCCGCTTAATGACTTTATTTTATCTCAATCAAATTGATTAAAATAACCATCGAAAATAACAAGAGTGGCGAAATTATGAGTGATAAAATTATTGATAAACTAGGGTTAATTGCTTTATCTGAAAATAAAGTTGCCATGGTACGCTCACACAATAAAAGCTTATTTTACATCCCAGGCGGGAAACGCGAGCAAGGTGAAAGTGATGAGCAAGCTTTATGTCGTGAAATTGAAGAAGAACTGACGTTAAACTTATTACCTGACTCTATTAGCTTTTATGGTGAATTTATAGGGCTTGCTGATGGTAAAGACAGTGGCACACAAGTGCGTATTCGCTGCTATTTTGCAGATTACCAAGGAGCACCACAACCTGCTGCTGAAATTGCTGAGCTAGCGTGGTTTACCAGTGAAGATTTGCCTCAATGTTCAACGACAGCCGCCGCGGTTCTATCCCAACTAAAACAAGATGGCTTAGTCAAATAACGCTACGTGATTACCCAAAAAAGTTGTTAATTCATTTGTCGAACGGCATTTTAGGATTTACAATTTAGAAAATATCGTTAATACCCATTACTATAACTTATATTTTTAGGTGTTTTCATAATTTGATTCGTTTTATGGTGGAGTAAAAAATGGTCAGCTCTTTGTACGCTGTACTGGGTGCCTTACTGCTGCTTAGATTATCTTTAAATGTTGTGAAGCTACGTAACCAGTACCGTATAGCCTATGGTGACGGTGGTTTTTATGAACTGCAAACCGCAATTCGTGTTCATGGCAATGCTATTGAATACATACCTATCTCCCTTATTTTATTACTTTTAATGGAGATGAACGGTGCACAAGTTTGGATGATCCACATTTGTGGTTTAATTTTAATTGCAGGTCGGTTACTCCATTCTTATGGCTTAAAAAACCATGATTACTCTTATCGCCGCTCAGGTATGGTTGCAACTTATCTTTCGATGGCATTAATGGTTATCGCCAATACTTATTATCTGCCATGGCTACAAATCGTCTCATTTAACCTTTAACGGTCTTCTACGGCACGACTTAATGTGCCGCCTCATTATTTCATTCTCAATGGATTGATTTTCACTGTGCTACCTTTCTGATACAATCCCCCACTACTTTTGTTTGATTATTAATACAGAACTTATGTCAAGTCAGGATCCAAACCACAAAGACAGCCTTTTTTCCGCGCCGATTGCTAACCTTGGTGATTGGCAATTTGATGAAAAAGTCGCCGAAGTATTCCCCGATATGATCCAGCGCTCTGTGCCTGGCTATTCCAATATTATTACCATGATTGGTATGCTTGCGGGCCGTTTTGTGAAACCAAACAGCCGCGTATATGATTTAGGCTGTTCATTAGGTGCAGCAACGCTTTCTATTCGACGCAATATTACGGTTGAGAACAGTAAAATTATTGCTATCGATAACTCCCCTGCGATGGTAGAACGGTGCCGCCGCCATATTGATGCCTACCGTGCAAAGACCCCCGTTGAGGTGATTGAAGGTGATATTCGTGATGTGAATATTGAAAATGCGTCAATGGTTGTGCTCAATTTTACTTTGCAATTCCTCAAGCCTGATGACCGACTTTTATTACTCGAAAAAATTTATCGTGGGTTACAGCCGGGTGGCATTTTGGTTCTCTCTGAAAAGTTTAATTTTGAAGACAACGAAATCGGTGAGTTACTGTTCAATATGCACCATGATTTCAAACGGGCAAATGGCTATAGCGAATTAGAAATTAGCCAAAAACGCAGCATGTTAGAAAACGTGATGTTGACTGACTCCGTTGAAACACACAAAGCTCGCCTAAAACACGTTGGGTTTAGCCACTGCGAAGTTTGGTTCCAATGTTTTAATTTTGGCTCATTGTTAGCGCTTAAAGAGGCTTAAAGATGATTGATTTCGGTCGTTTTTACCAACAAATTGCCGTTGGCCCATTAAGTCATTGGTTAGAAACATTACCTGCGCAGTTAACGGAGTGGAAAAAACAAGGTTTACACGGTGGTTTTTCCTCATGGGAAAAAATGCTTGATAATTTGCCTGTTATGCATCCAACCCAATTAGACTTAATTAACAGTGTGACGGCAACTCGCGATCCAGCGTTGACCTCTGGCGAAACACGTCGTTTAAATAATATTCTTGAGCAATTAATGCCATGGCGTAAAGGCCCGTTCTCCCTTTATGGTGTTAATATTGATACTGAATGGCGTTCAGATTGGAAATGGGATCGTGTTTTACCGCATATTTCATCACTAAAAGATAGGTATGTATTAGATGTAGGTTGTGGCAGTGGTTATCATATGTGGCGGATGTTAGGGCAAGAAGCCAAATTTGTTGTTGGCATTGACCCCACAGAACTTTTCTTATGCCAATTTGAAGCGGTAAGAAAATTATTGGGTGATAACCAACAAGTGCATTTATTACCTCTCGGTATTGAGCAACTTCCTGAGCTAAAAGCCTTCGATACGGTGTTCTCCATGGGAGTTTTATATCATCGCCGCTCTCCACTTGACCACTTATGGCAATTGAAAAACCAATTAGTGAGTGAAGGTGAATTAGTGCTCGAAAGTTTAGTGGTTGAAGGTGATGAATTTCAATGCCTCATCCCAGGTGATCGCTATGCACAAATGCGTAACGTCTATTTTATCCCTTCCGCTAAAATGCTTAAGGTGTGGTTAGAAAAATGCGGTTTCGTCGATGTGCGTATTGTTGACCAAGCCGTAACTTCATTAGAAGAACAGCGCCGCACACCGTGGATGAAAACAGATTCTCTCGCAGAATTTTTAGACCCGAATGACCAAACCAAGACGGTTGAGGGCTATCCAGCTCCACTGCGGGCAATTCTAGTTGCACGCAAGCCTTAAACGAGTCATGTGCCTATCGGTATCACCCCATAGGCACATTTCATCAGCCCATTATTACATCGTTATTTGCCATAAGTTATAAAATGCAACTCGTCCAGATAACTCGGCGAGTATCACCGCTAACACGCAAATACTGAGCACAAAAGCAGAGTTTCTGCCGCGATAGAGCAGCGCAGGGAAAACAAACAGCATGATTGCTATCACTACTAATTGAAACGCCCAAAAGCCGGCTTGTTCAGCACTTATTACAGGCCCTGTTTCACCTAGGAATGAGATATATGCCGCTCTTGTGGCAAAAATGATAATCGCACCAAGCAGAAATGCCATTGAACCAAGCCGTTGCGCCCCCATTAAAATCGCCAGTGCCCCACCGCCAACAAACAGTGTCATCCACATTTGCAGTGTTGTGAAAACCGTAAACCAGTTGGCAACAGTTTCAATATTATAGACTTGCGGTATTGACCACACGAATGCCAATCCAAAAATGATCGCGCCCACATTACAGACTTCTCGTAACATGGCATTTTTGACAAACAACGTAAAAAAGACAATCCCCGCACCAAATGCGACAAAAATACCGCTCAGTAAGGCTTCATTACTCATTGGCGAGCGCCCTACACCTAACAGCATATTGAAAAAACGCAATGGTTGCCCCACATGCAAGCTGCCGATAACTAAAGCGATAAGTATCAATATAAAAGCCAGGATGTTCGATTGTCGTAATTGTTCGCTACTCGACCAACCGATTCGCTTGCTTAGATAAGCAAACAGATAAAGCCCAGCGGCGGACTGACCCAAAACAGTAAAAAAAACTAGAGGAAGTTCGTGCATGTTAGACCTCCGCAGGGTTCTGTAATATCCCGCTTTTATCACCCGATGGTTTAGCATCTTTATGCGGTTTAATCACGATATTGGGATTTGTTAAACTTGGGTCTGGCATTGGGGCAATCCCACTAATTTCTCCATGGCGCTCACGTAACACGTTAATATCATCAAAATCTAACGCACGCTGAGGACATGATTCGACACACACTGGTTTCATACCTTTTTCTACTCGCTCATAGCAGCCATCACATTTGCTCATCAGCTTTTTCTTTTCATCATATTGCGGAGCGCCATAAGGGCAGCGCAACTCACAATACCGACAACCGACGCAAATAGTCTGATCAACCACCACGAGGCCATCTTGTTCTCGTTTATGCATCGCTCCTGTTGGGCAACCCTCGACACATGTTGGGTTTGAACAGTGATTACAGGAAATTGACAAGTAATAGCTGTACACATTTTGCTGCCAAATACCGTCTTGTTGCTGCCAACTTCCCCCACCGAACTCATAAACACGGCGGAACTTAGGGCCAAGGTCTAAATCCTTTTCATCTTTACAGCTGACCTGACAGGTTTTACACCCCGTGCATTTGGTCGAATCAAAATAAAAACCATACTGTTTCATTTGTCGCTCCTTATGCACGTTTCACATCAACGAGATTGGTATGTTGAGGATTACCTTTTACTAGTGCAGACGGCTGCTGAGTCGTTAGCGTATTAATACAACCACCAATATCAACGCCTTCGCTATCAAGCTCACGCCATGCCCCTTGAGGAACCGCAATCACGCCTGGTAATACCCGCGCTGTTACTTTCGCCTTGATTTTTATGCGCCCTCTATCATTGAAAATCTCAGTGATATTGCCATCCTGAATACCTCGATCGGATGCATCGATTGGATTTATCCAATATTGATGTGGTACCGCCTCACGCAATACCGCGACATTAAAATAGGATGAATGCGCATGGCCTTTATCATGGAAGCCCGTCATTTGTAGTGGGTATTTTTCCCTTGCCTTTGTATTTTCAACCCCTTCTGTATTCACGCAATATTCAGGCACTGCGGGAATACGTTGGTCATCAGGGTAGTCCCATTCTTGGGCTATTTTTGCTAAGCGTGCTGAGTAAATTTCAATTTTACCTGATGGCGTTGGCAGCGGGTTTTCGGTTGGTGAGTCCCGATAAGACTTCAGTGCAATGTAGTCTGCACTGTTTGCGAGTTTTCTATCAACAATCCCCATGTCATTGGTTTCTTCGAAAGTGGGTAACTGTGGATTTTTTTCACGCATTTGGTTGTAACAATGCTCTATCCACTGCTCATGAGTTCGCCCCTCAGTAAATTGGTCTTTAATGCCCAATTTGTCAGCAATATCAGTTAAAACATCGTAAGATTGTCGGCATTCCCACAACGGTGTTATCGCATTTTGCAAGCGTATTGCATAGTGATAAGCTCCACTTGCATAGGAATTATTGATTAAGTCATTCGATTCAACGCTGCTCACATCAGGTAAAATTAAATCCGCGTAGTTGGTGGATGGCGTCATGTGGATATCCCACACAAGAATAAACTCACAGAGTGATTCATCCGCCAAAATCTTATGGGTTTTATTTAAATCTGAGTGTTGATTTCCCGTCACATTACTGGCGTAATGCCAAAGAAATTTTACGTTGGTTTCAAGCTTGTCCTTTCCTAATAGCGTGGCATTTTCCGCTGTCATTTCAGTACCGCGGACAATGGCATCAGTCCACATAAAACACGGAATTTTAGTTTTTACAGGGTTAGGTATCGCAAATCCAGGAACGGGATAAGCTACGTTACCGCCCCATCCCCCTGCATTGGTCCCTGCTCGACCAATATTGCCCGTCACAATAGGCAACATCATCACCGCCCGTGCAGCTTGTTCCCCTGATGCGGTTCTTTGTAAGCCCCAACCTTGCGAAATCCACGCAGCCTTAGCATTACCCAATTCACGAGCCAATTGAATGATCCGCGTTGGAGCTACCCCCGTTATTTTACTAGCCCATTCTGGTGTTTTTTCAACACCATCTTCACCGAACCCTAAAATGTAATCTTTATAAGAGGCATTTTTGGGAGCCGAGTCTGGTAATGTTTGGTTATCCCACCCAACACAATATTGTGCGAGAAACGCTTCGTCTGTTAATTCTTCTTTAATTAAGGTATGAATGATAGCAGCAACGAGCGCACCATCCGTTCCAGGGTAAATAGGTATCCACTCTGCGCCTAATGTTGTCACGCTATCCGTACGGCGCGGGTCGATAATAATCACTTTTGCTTTGCTTTTCTCTAACGCTTGCAAGGTTTCATAGAATTGCCCACCACCTGACATGCGTGTTTCTGCAATGTTGTGCCCAAACATAACGACGAGATCGCTGTTGGCAATTTCTGATAAAAGGGAATCATCCAACTTGCCATATACATAAGGGATCACGCCGTTTATCTGTGCTGTTGAATATGTTCCGTGTTGGTCAAGAAAGCCACCAAGCTGATTCAATAAACGTTTACAGGCATTACGCCCTTGTAAATTAGCCCCTGTCGAACCTGAGCCATATTGGTAATAAATCGCTTCATTACCGTACTTATTGATTGTCTCTTTTAATTTTTCAGCAACAATGGTTGTCGCTTCATCCCAACTAATACGTTTAAATTTTCCTTCTCCCCGTTTACCAACACGGATCATTGGATATTTTATTCTGTCTGGGTTATAGGTTTTCCAACGTACAGAGCGCCCTCTTAAACAAGGGCGTATCTGGTGTAAACCAAATTGACTGTCATCGTACATTGTTTCATTAGAAATACGGGTAATAACATCATCTTTGACATGAACTTTTAGTGGACAGCGGCTTCCACAGTTCACTAAACAAGCGCTATATTTGATTTTTTCATTAATTTCATCTGGCTGGGTTTTAGCTATTGGCGCGGCTTGAGCCGTAAAGGGTAATGAGATAGAACCTGCAACGGCAGTTGCTGTTGCGGCTGAGGCAGAGACTTGAATAAATCGCCTCCTGCTTAACGCTTTCTTTCCTAAGTGATTAATCATTACATTGCTACCTTCTAATTATTATTAAATAAACTAAAAAATATATTTTTATAATAATTAGATAGTAGGCATGTATTTTGTAAGGTTAATTGATATGCATCAACCAAGATGAGTTTGTGAATATGTTCGCTACTTAAACCCAATATTCCATGGTTTTTGTTAAATTCTAACGCATAATCAACTATTGAAAGTCAGAACATCAAAAAAGAATATTTATAGAAATTATAGATTTACTACTCTAATGTTTACTTGACTGCTTTGGCTATTCCCTACAGTACCGAGTCAAAATAAGAAGAAACCCATCATAGGTTTCTCCTTTAAATTTTGAGCACTTTTAAATTAGTACTTTTTCTGTAATAGAAATAAAGTCCTTCATCGCTTCTACGGTAGGCCCATCAACGCAATAATGTGTGAACTCATCCGTTTCACTATTAGATGCCATCGTCACGCCCACTTTACGGTAATTCATGGTTGATGGTACCGTTTTACCCGCAGAGCTGTGTACTTCTGTTAAACCAATTTCCATAAACTTACTTAAATTAGCTAAACGAACCCCGGCACCCGCCATAATTTTCGGGCCATTGATTTCTTGGCTTTTTTCGTGCAATTCTTTCAGTAGCGGCAATCCCAACTCTGCACTCTGCTGCTGGCCCGAAGTTAAAATTCGTGCCACACCTAATTCATTTAATTGCTCTAAAGCAAGCAGTGGATTGATGCACATATCAAATGCGCGATGGAAAGTGATATTCATCCCCTTGGCGATTTCCATCAACCCATGCATACGGTTAATATCAATACGCCCTTCACTATCAAGAATGCCGATGACAGCCCCTGGAAACCCCATTTCCTTTATCATGATTAAATCTTCACGAATAACGTCAAACTCACTAACGTTATAGCAAAAATCACCACCACGAGGACGAATAATGGGATGAACTGGAATATGAAGTTTCTCTCTTGCTAATTTCAGATAGCCATAGCTTGGTGTTAGACCGCCATCTGCGGCACCAGAGCATAATTCGATACGGTCAGCACCGTATTCTTGCGCTACTTGAGCACATTCAATTCCGAAACAGCAAATTTCCAGTTTCGCCATGATTACCTCCAAATGTGGTAATAAAGCCCATGCTTTAAATTCCCCTAATACAAATAGATAGGGGTAGAATAATAATCGTTAATGCCGTTTTGAATCATGCCATTTATTAAAAAATGTTATCGGATGGATATCACACCCCGAAAAAAACACTGGCACTATTGATCAATAACGTTAATTGCATCACTTATTTTTCACTTTCAATTATCTTTTTTAGCGTAAACGGATGGTATTTGATGGTTATTTCACCATTTGACACTGCCAATGTCGGATTAGGCAAACGTTCTTGCTGCCCTTTAGGCTGACTTACTTTCACATTAAATCCGATTGGAAGGGGGTTCGGCAGTAACGCTCGTGCCGTTTTTTCCAATTCTGCGGGAGGCACACTAATCACCATTTCAATATGTTCCCAGCTTTCTTGTGGGTATTTTTTATCTTTTGGAAACGGTAGCTCAACGATAAATACACTCTGCCCAGCAATTTGTAGTGGTTGGCTAAGTTCATACAAACGAATTGGCCTGCCATTGATGATATTATCGGAAATAATCTGCCCGCATTGCAATAAACCGTCATGCCAGCGCTGTGCTGTTTCAAGGTAGTGACAGCGTACTGAAATATGATCTATACCGTAAGCCGTTAATGACACATCAAGTTGTTTCGCCATTGATTGCAACTGATTGGCAAATTTAGGTAAGTCTTCCCATAAATCCTTTAATTGTGGAACTTCACGAAATGGCAGCACAACAAAAACCTCTTTTTATCTACTTATCATCTAAACAATGGCGCTGACTGTAGCATGACTCCCCCAAAATATGGTATAAATCCTGCCGATTTTTCTCTTCCACCTTTTAGTTCTTCGCATGTGATGGCACAATGTGGTAACTATGTTCGTAATTTAAGGTAATTCAGTGAATATTCAGGCGATTCTTTCAGACAAAATTAGTACTGCAATGCTTGCAGCGGGCGCTCCAGCAGACAGTGATGCACTCGTGCGTCAATCCGCTAAAGCCCAATTTGGTGATTATCAAGCCAACGGCGTCATGGGCGCGGCTAAAAAACTGGGGATGCCACCACGACAACTCGCTGAACAGATCCTCAATCATTTAGATTTAGATGGTATTGCCAGCAAAGTGGAAATTGCTGGACCAGGCTTTATTAATATCTTCCTTGAACCTTCTTGGGTTGAAAAACACGTTGAGGAAGCATTAGCCTCCCAACGTTTAGGCCTTGCCCCTGTAAAAGCCGAAACTATCGTTATCGACTATTCTGCACCTAACGTGGCAAAACAGATGCACGTTGGTCACTTGCGCTCAACCATTATTGGTGACGCCGCTGCACGTACACAAGAATTTATTGGTCATCGAGTGATCCGCGCTAACCACGTTGGCGACTGGGGAACTCAGTTCGGTATGCTCATTGCTTATCTTGAAAAAGTACAAAATGAAAATGCCAATGATATGGCATTAGCTGATCTGGAAGAGTTTTATCGCGAAGCCAAAAAACACTATGACGAAGACGAAGAATTTGCGGTACGTGCTCGTGGTTATGTCGTAAAACTGCAATCAGGTGATGAATACTGCCGCGAAATGTGGCGTAAACTTGTTGATATCACCATGAAACAGAATCAAGAAACCTATAAACGCCTAAATGTCACTTTAACTGAAGACGATGTAATGGGTGAAAGCTTATATAACAGCATGTTACCAGGCATTGTTGCTGATTTAAAAGCCAAAGGTTTAGCCGTTGAAAGTGAAGGCGCAACCGTCGTTTTCCTTGATGAATTTAAAAATAAAGAAGGCGAACCGATGGGCGTGATCGTCCAGAAAAAAGACGGCGGCTTCTTATACACCACCACTGACATCGCTTGTGCCAAATACCGTTACGAAACGCTCCATGCTGATCGCTCACTGTATTATATCGATTCACGTCAGCACCAACATTTGATGCAAGCTTGGACTATCGTCCGTAAAGCAGGTTATATCCCTGAAACAATGGCACTTGAGCACCACATGTTTGGGATGATGCTGGGTAAAGACGGGAAGCCATTTAAAACCCGTACAGGTGGCACTGTGCGTTTATCTGACTTATTAGATGAAGCTGTTGAACGTGCACAAGTGCTGATCCGCGAGAAAAACCCAGACATGCCTGAAGAAGAGCTACTGAATGTAGCAAATGTCGTTGGTATTGGCGCAGTGAAATATGCAGACCTATCGAAAAACAGAACAACGGACTACATTTTCGATTGGGATAACATGTTAGCTTTTGAAGGGAATACCGCACCGTATATGCAATATGCGTATACCCGTGTTGCCTCTATCTTCAAAAAAGCCAACTTAACTCAAGCCGACCTCACATTACCTATTTCATTACAAGACCCACGTGAAATCGCACTGGCGACACGTTTATTGCAATTTGAAGAAACAATCTTAACCGTTGCGCGTGATGGAACGCCACATGTGATGTGTGCTTACCTGTATGAACTTGCAGGCCTATTCTCTTCTTTCTACGAACACTGCCCAATTTTATCGACCGAAGATGAAGCCGTGCGCCAAAGCCGTTTAAAACTAGCGGCGTTAACGCAAAAAACCTTAAAAACAGGTTTAGATACATTAGGTATCGAAACAGTCGAAAGAATGTAATCGCCTTCGCGTTATTTAATTAACAGCTCACCTCGGTGGGCTGTTTTTCTTTACGCCGCGCAAGCAATTTTTGTGCTAAAACTTGCACCTCTACAACGTTTTCATTTGCGCAATTTTGTAAGACTAAATTCCACTTACACAGTGTTTTCGCGTTATCACAAAGTTCAGGGGCATGTCCTAAACGGTTATTATCTTTCAGCCACTCTGCAACGCTAGCCCAATTCCATAAGGGAGAATTACCACTCAAACGTTGCACTGGCGCAGGAAAATTTCCTTTTCCCCTCGCCCCATCTTTTAATAATGCAACAGCCTGACGTGTTAACCCCGTTAACTCTGCGATATCACTTAAACCAACCAGCATGCTATCCACTGACTCCACTTGCATTGGAACACTTGCACTCTCAATATCAGTAATCGCCGTTTCAATGGCCAAATCCAGAGAGCTCGCTTCCCTATCAAACTCTAAATAGACTGATTTACCATAGTAACAAACCAAGGCATCATCACAACCGGCTGCAAATAAAGCATCTTCTAAACCGACTGTATCAGCCGTTACCCCTGAAAGTGTTAACGTGAATGTGTATTGCGCCATCACCGCTCCTTAATCTATTTTTTCAATTGATAAGCGGCCTAAGCCGCTGCCATTATTTTGAAAGTTCAATGCAATGATTAACTTTTCGGATGATTTGCTTGGCATGATTTTCTATCACTCTTGGTGTTGACCAAACACTCATCATATGTGTTTTGTGCTCATCCACAGTGTTACCACAACGTAATTTACAAAATGTATGTGATGAACTCCCTGCACTTACCCAAACCTACCGTTTGCAACCGCATATTCAATGGCTGCTTGAATATGCTTGTTCGGATGTTTTTTCATCGCCCTCCGACAAATATAATATAACCAAAAACGTTGACGCTGGTCAACACTCTAATTTGTGCTAATTTTTAGCATCCCCTGCGCTTTACTGAACAAAAATATGCGCTCTTTAAATATATCGTAAAACCAAAGAAAAATATTATTTTTATTAATGAAAACAATTACTTGAAATATCATAAAATGATTATGAAATCATTGATTTAGTCATTAAAAGAAAAGAAATGAAAATGGGTGCAAAATACGATTGGATTGAAAACTACAGAATTTAGAGACAAAAAAGCCCAAATTAATGGGCTTCAGTTAAACAATATGGTATTCAATAGGTTATGCTATACTGCGTTTCATAAAATCACGCGGGCGGAAACCTAATATATATAAAGCAACAAAGTAGCTCCCAGCCCCGACAATCACCACGCCAATTAAGCGCAACATGCGCATGAGCATATTCCCTTCTTGCCAAGATGGCATAAAGTGCAGCAGGCCAAATAACACCGCGCCCATTACAACTAACGCAATCAGTAGCTTAAATAAGAAACCTTTCCAACCTTCAAGTGGTTGGAAAATATCTTGTTTACGTAATTGCCAATACAGAACGCCTGCATTAAAACACGCCGCTAAGCCGATAGACAATGCCAAACCAGCATGTTGTAAAGGCCCTATAAAGGCTAAGTTCATTAATTGCGTCAGAATTAATGTCACGATGGCAATTTTAACTGGAGTACGAATATCTTGGCGTGAATAGAAACCGGGCGCTAAAATTTTCACTAAAATCATGCCTGTTAGCCCTACACAATAGGCTATCAATGCATATTGGGTCATTAACGAATCATGTGCGGTAAAGTTACCATATTGGAATAATGAAACCGTCAGCGCTTCAGATAAGATAGCTAAGCCAAGAGCACATGGCAATGCTAATAGCAGGCAAAGACGCAGTCCCCAGTCCATTAATTGTCGATATTCATTCTGGTTTCCACTCGTAAAGCTCTTTGCGAGAGATGGCAGCAAGATCGTTCCCAAGGCCACACCAAGCACACCAGAGGGTAACTCCATCAATCTATCCGCATAGTACATCCACGAAACAGACCCTGATTGTAGGAATGAGGCGAATATAGTGTTAATAATTAATGAGATTTGCGCGACTGACACACCGATAATCGCAGGCCCCATCATTTTCATTACACGCCAAACACCGCTATCGCGCAATGACAGGCGCGGCAACACTAACATACTAATTTTCTTTAAATGGGGAAGCTGGTAGACCAATTGTAGCACCCCACCCACTAATACCGCCCATGCCAATGACATGATCGGCGGGTCAAAGTAAGGTGCGGCAAACGCAGCAAAAATGATCATACTCACATTGAGTAATGTGGGTGCAAAGGCAGGTACAGAGAAGCGGTTCCACGTATTGAGAATTGCCCCAGCAAGGGAAGCGAGCGAGATCAGGAAAATATAGGGAAATGTGACTCGCAGCAGGTCGGTTGTTAACGCAAACTTATCCGCATCATCAGTAAAGCCAGGGGCTGTCACATAGATAATCCAGGGTGCCGCAATCATGCCCAATACAGTGACTATCGCTAAAGCAAGGGTGAGCATCCCCGCAATATAAGCGACAAATGTACGTGTAGCTTCTTCACCTTGTTGGTTTTTATATTCCGCTAATATGGGGACAAATGCTTGAGAAAACGCCCCTTCTGCAAAAATTCGACGTAACAGATTTGGCAATTTAAACGCGACAAAAAAAGCATCGGCAGCGGCGCCTGCACCGAATACCCGAGCAATGATGGCATCGCGAATAAAACCAAGGACCCGAGACATCATGGTCATTGAGCTTACTGCCGCCAGCGATTTTAATAAATTCATGATTGATAGACTAAAAGTAAACAATCGTATCAGTTTAACAGCGCGGGCTGCCACTGACTACGATTGAAAAGTAAATTAAGAGTTTACGCTTTATTCGCTGCCCAAGAATTATCCGTTAATGCAGTTAATACATGGTCGCGCCACTCACCATTGATTTGTAAGTATTGCCTTGCGTAGCCTTCACGCTCAAAACCAAGCTTGGCCAATAGATTACCACTACGCATATTATGAGGCATATAGTTTGCCATAATGCGGTGCATTTTCTGATGTTGTTGCATATAGCGAGTTACTTGGGTTAACGCTTCAAACATTAAGCCTTGCCCTTGCCATTTTTCACCCAGAGAATACCCTAAATAGCACGCATGGAATGAACCACGCAGGACATTACTAAAATTGGCCACACCCATCACCTCGTTTTCTTCTTTATCTAATAGTAGGAAATGATAAGCGCTACCTTCGCGATGCATTTCATTCATCACTTGCAAACGATTTTGCCAGCCAGCGGGTTGATAGTGAGAGTTATCTCGAGTTGGTTCCCAAGGGATAAGAAAGTCTTTATTCAAGCTGTAATAATCAGCTAGGCGATAATTATCTCGCTCATAAGTCAAACGAATAATCATTCTATCAGTGATCAGGCGTACCTTCGGTACATTTGAGCGATAACCAAACATCGTTAACCCTTTATTAATTTAAAATAGCTAGATTCCCTAGCCGTGCATATTCATTCGTTTGCTAAATAGCAAAGTGTAGCATTCTCTATTATTGATGAGCATCTAAAATCAGCTAGTCAAATAGATAAATTATCTTGCTCTCAATTTTCAATTCTTTAATAGCCTATTTCTATTCGTCAATAGCCTAAATAGGTTGCATTGCAGCTAGGCGGCAAACGCAGCTATCCCTATGAGCATACAAAAGTATGTGATTAGGGGAGCTAAGTGTAGCCAACAACGCTGCGGTGCAAAATATGACGGCTATTGCATCGATAAAAATAAATCATCGATCCTCGATACCACCCTCGATAAAAAAATATCATCTATTGCTCTCTATTATACTGATATTATTGATAAGTAACATTATTGAACAATCCCCCCTTAGCAATTTTTTAATGGTGTGTCATGGCACAGGTGTCACGGGCAAGAAGCCTTGGTAAATATTTCCTTTTGCTCGACAACATGTTAGTTGTCCTCGGCTTTTTTGTCGTTTTTCCTTTGATTTCAATCCGATTTGTTGACCAACTAGGTTGGGCCGCTGTTGTGGTAGGCTTCGCATTAGGCCTACGGCAATTTGTTCAACAAGGCTTAGGTATTTTTGGTGGCGCAATTGCTGACCGATTTGGTGCTAAGCCCATGATTGTTATTGGAATGCTTTTACGAGCAAGTGGCTTTGCTTTGATGGCAATCGCTTACGACCCTTGGGTGTTGTGGCTATCTTGTGTGCTTTCTGCCCTTGGTGGCACGCTGTTTGATCCCCCCAGAACAGCGCTGGTTATCAAACTCACCCGCCCCTACGAACGCGGCCGTTTTTATTCACTTTTATTGATGCAAGATAGTGCTGGTGCTGTTATCGGTGCTTTGATTGGTAGCTGGCTGCTACAATATGATTTCCACTATGTCTGCTGGGCGGGTGCTGTGGTGTTTATCATTGCCGCTATCTGTAATGCATGGTTACTCCCCGCTTATCGTATTTCAACGGTAAGGACTCCAATTAAAGAAGGTATGAGCCGCGTTTTAAAAGACAAACGGTTTGTTACCTATGTTGTGACCTTAGCAGGTTACTTTATGCTTTCTGTGCAAGTGATGTTAATGTTCCCAATTGTTGTCAATGAGCTAGCTGGGACACCAACGGCAGTAAAATGGATGTATGCCATTGAAGCTATGATTTCCCTCACTTTGCTTTACCCCATTGCACGTTGGAGTGAAAAACATTTTCGCCTCGAGCAGCGGTTAATGGCAGGCCTATTTTTAATGAGCTTAAGTATGTTCCCAATAGGGATGACAACTTCGTTAAATATGTTATTTGGTTTAATTTGTCTATTCTATTTAGGAACCGTGACTGCCGATCCTGCTAGAGAAACGCTGAGTGCCTCACTTGCTGACCCCCGAGCTCGTGGCAGTTATATGGGCTTTAGCCGTCTCGGCCTTGCCCTAGGTGGTGCTGTTGGGTATACCGGTGGTGGTTGGATGTATGATATTGGGCATCAATGGAATATGCCGCAATTGCCTTGGTTTTTACTGGGGATAATCGGTTTTATCACTCTGTGGGCGTTGCATAAGCAATTTAACCGTAAAAAAATTGAAACAGTCATGTTGAGTGGACAGTAATGCGCTAAACTAGCGGTATTACTGTAAAAGGAGTCTTTATGAAAAAATTTTTATTGGCCACAATGATTGGTTTTATCACTCTAATAACGGGCTGTAGTCAATTATCTGAATTCAGTATTAGTGAGTCCCAAATAAATAGTTACCTTGCTAATAAAGTAAAATATGACCACAAAGTAGGGATTTCTGGAGTTGCTGATGCAGATATCCAACTGGCGAATTTAAAATCTGAAATAGGCCGTAGTGAGCCAGGTAAAATCGCCCTAAATGGTGATGCTACAGTTAAGTTAGACTCTTTGATTGGAAAGGCAGAGGCACAAATTAGCTTAACCTTAACGGCCCGCCCAATTTTTGATGCAAAAACAGGGTCTATCTACTTAAAAGAATTGAATATAAGCAATTATAGAGTCACCCCAGAGAACATGGATACCGCCATGTCCGCGGTAATTCCTTATCTAAATAGTTCCCTTGAAACTTTCTTCGAAACACAGCCTGTCTATGTCCTCAACCCAGATAACGGCGCTGCAGAAGCAACTGCCAAAAAATTGGCGAAGGGACTTGAGATTAAACCAGGTAAACTGGTCATTCCATTAGTGGATTAATTTTAACCATAAATTTTTTTGATTGAGAAAAGCATTAAAGGCAACAGAGAAATCTGTTGCCTTTTTAATTCAATCAGAAATATTAATTGATGCTGTTTATTATCGCTCGCAAATAAAAGTGACAGCGTCACTCAAGAACCTTTCATTGACCTTTTTGCATTCCGTAAGCATGAATCAGGTTACCGATAAAATACTCACAAATTAGTCTTCATTAGCCTCGGAATCTAACTCATCTCGCAGTGCAATAATGGCGTCACGGGAAATTTGGGCTAATGTGCGATAAAACGCCGTCGTGGCATGGGCTTCGACTTTACCTAAAAATGCACCGTACCAGCTGAGAATGTAGCTATCAAATAGTTCTTCTTGTGCTGCAGTTTCATCTTCTGCGGCTTGATCTTCTAACCAAGAAGTAGCCAATAATAACGCCCCCAATGTGCTCACTGGCGCATCCGTTAAGGTCATGCCTCTAACGGTTAAAAACTCACGGATTTCAGCTTCTGTGACTTCTGCATCATAATCATTGGCTAGCATTGATATTGTGGCATTTTCACCGACAAACATGGCTTGGTAGTCAGCACTAATCGCTTTAATATCCAGTCCTTTCGCCATACGTGCCCACAATTCATCTTGCTCTAGAGGCCATGATGCTTTCAATTTATCCTGCGCAATCATATCCATAAGAGGTTTAACAAGAGCGTCATCAGCGCTGCGTTGGAATAATGTGCCTAAAATACGGCAGACGATTGAGAATTCGTTCATATGGGTTTTCCTATTTAAAATTCAGTTGCAACTCAGCTCTTAAGATCAGTATACCGAAAAAATAGGAAACGTATTAGAGAAGAAAAACACAACAAAATTGCAAGCTAACAAAAAGTAGGTAGCTTGCAATTCTTTTAGATGTAATTAGTAACCACGTTCCATATCAACCACTCCCACAGGCGCTTCACCCGCTTCAATGCGCTTGATATTACTGACAATCATATCCATTGCTTCTTTCGGCTGGGTAAATGCAGCCACATGCGGCGTAATCGCAATACGTGGATGGGTCCAGAACGGGTGCATTTGGGATAACGGCTCACTCGCAAACACATCTAATGCGGCTCCAGCAACTTGTCCTGTATCCAATGCAGATAATAAATCTTGCTCTATCAAATGTGCACCACGAGCTAAGTTAATCACATAAGCACCTTGTTGCAATTGGCTAAACAGTTGTTGATTTAAAATCCCAACCGTTTCTGGCGTGCTTGGCAATAAATTGATGACCACACGAGTTCCTGAAAGAAATGCAGGTAATTGCTCATTGCCATAATAACTTTTAACATTAGGGATTTGTTTCTCAGAACGGCTCCACGTTCTGACATGAAAACCAAAGCTGACTAAGCGCTTCGCAACAGCTTGGCCCAATGCGCCAGCCCCCATGACACCAATCACAAACTCTTCATGTTGATAAGCGGGTAGTTGCTTCCATTGACGCTGAGATTGTAACTGCCTATATTCATCCATACGACGAAAGTATGCTAAGACTTTTGCACAGGCATATTCTTCCATTTGGATAGCCATGCCTGTATCTTCAAGGCGCATCACAGGGACTCCTGCTGGGAGTGTACCTGGTTTATCTTGCTCTTGCTTTAAGATGGCATCCACACCTGCACCTAATGCAAAAATACCTTTTAAATCATTGCGCCCTGCAAGGCATTCATAGGGTGGCAGCCACACCATAGCGTAATCTGCACTTTGCTTATCCCCTTTTTCCCATTGGCGAATATTAGCTTGTGGTAATCTAGCACGCATTCCTTCAATCCATTGTTCTGAATCAAAGAATGGATGGTAAAATAAAATATTCATGGCAACTCCTCTTAGGTTTCTAACAGAGTGTGCGCAATGGCGTTTATTTTCAAGTCCATACCGCAACCAAGATCACTTTCATTGAGGATTTTGTTAACTAGCTAACGAATTTTATGCTTAATCCTTGCAGTTCTTATTAACATTAAAAAAATGCTTTGTCTTAACAAGCAACAATTAAGATTAGATATTAAACAAATTGATTTTTATTTAGCTAAACGGACATAAAAGTAAGAAAAAGAATCAATAGGGAGTTGACGCAAGACGCTATTTTCCCTATAGTAGCGCCCCGTTGCACAGCAGGATTTCTCTCTGGTCTGCAACGGATTTAGAAAAAACGGTGAGGTGTCCGAGAGGCTGAAGGAGCACGCCTGGAAAGTGTGTATACGGCAACGTATCGAGGGTTCGAATCCCTCCCTCACCGCCATTTTTTCTGCTAGTTTTCCTCTTCTTTTATCTGTAATTTCCCTTTGTTTTTATTATCCTTTTGCTCAATACCAATACCTTGCTCATGATATTCACGGCTAATATCTTCCCATAATTCTGCATTTTCTACCCCTGCAACTTTTGGGCTGAACACAGGATCAACACCTAATTTTTCCTGCCGTTCATAATCTCGCAGCGCTCTTAGTGCGGGCTTAGAAAGAAACACTATCGCAATTAAATTTAGGTAACTCATACTACCAAACCCAATATCACCTAGGCTCCACATCAAACTCACTGATTGCACACTGCCCATAAATACAATAATTAAGAACACAAACTTAAGTATCAGTTTTAAAACGGGGTAAGCGAGTTTGCGGTCAAGGTAAACAATAGTTGTTTCAGCAATATAGTAATAAGCCATTAAGGTTGTGAAAGCGAATAGGAATACTGCTATCGACACAAAACCTGAGCCTGCAGAGGTAAACACTGTAGAAACCGCCATCTGTGTCCATGCGGTTCCTGCTGCAACACCGGGTACATATTCCACCAGCGCGGTTGCAGAACCATCAGGGAATACATTGTACATATTGGTGACAAGGATCATTAAGCCTGATGCTGTACAGACTACAACCGTATCAATATAAATGGAGAATGCTTGAATAAGCCCTTGTTTTACTGGATGACTCACTTCTGCAGCCGCTGAACTAAATGTTGCCTCGCCAGCACCTGCCACATTGGAAAATACCGCGCGACGAACCCCCCATGATACTGCGGTCCCAACAATCCCACCAAATACTGCATCCATACCCAATGCACTTTGGAAGATTAAATTAAACATCGCAGGGACTTTTTCATAATGGCTGCCCAAAATAATTACCATCATCACTAGGTAAGCTATCGCCATCAAGGGAACGATTTTATCTGCTGCACTTGCGATACGTTTCACACCACCAAAGATAAGCCATGCCATCAATACGGTGACAATCGCCCCAGTCGCCATCGGAGGAAGGTTAAACGATGTCTGGAAAGAGTCAGCAATGGTGTTGGCCTGAATACCTGGCACTAATACACCGTAAGATAAACAAATCACGGCGGCAACAATGATGGCAAACGGCTTCAGCTTTAACCCTTTTTCAATATAATAAGGGGAACCACCGCGATACTGCCCATCTGAACGTTGTTTATAGATTTGAGCAAGTGTAGATTCAATAAAGGCACTCGCGCCACCTAAGAGCCCCATAACCACCATCCAAAAGATGGCACCTGGCCCACCAGCAGCTATTGCAGTAGCAACCCCCGCAATATTACCAACACCAACACGGCCTGATAATGCTAAACAGAAGGCTTGGAAGGAGGAAATCCCCTCTTTTGATGCTTTGTTTTCCTTTAATAAACAAATCATTTTGATGAGATAGCGAAATTGCACGCCACGAGTCGCTAAAGTGAAATAGAGTCCTACGCCCAGTGATAAAAACACCAGTGCATTACCCCATATGTAACCAACGATGGTATTAACGATGGCTTCCATTTTGTACTCCTTCGTTATTGTAATTGTTTATTGTGTGTTTGCAGGGTAAAAAAAACCTGAGCATTGTAGGCTCAGGTCAACGTTATTTATTGATGAACAAACCAGATAACTTTGGTTTGGCTATACTGTTCAAAAGCCTCTAAGCCATTGTCTTTTCCGCCAAAACCTGATTGACGGAAACCACCAAATGGCGTGGTAATATTACCTTCACTAAAACCATTAACTGAGACCGTTCCCGCACTGATTTGGCGAGCAACGCGCATGGCCTGGTGGACGTCCTGAGTATAAAAAGAGGCCGCTAATCCATATTGTGTCTTATTGGCTAGCGTAATTGCCTCTTCTTCCGTTTTAAATGATGTTACTGCTAAGATAGGGCCAAAAACTTCATGTTTAAACAACGACATATCTGACGTCACATTATCGAAAATTGTCGGCTCAATATACCACCCAGAACCAATTTCATGGTGAACCCGACCGCCAATAGCGATTTTCCCCCCTTCTTGATTTGTGATATCTAAAAACGATTTCACTTTATCAAAGTGCGCTTTTTCAACCATCGGCCCAATTGATACATCCGCTTGCCTCGGGTCACCCACCTTCCATTCTTTTGCTGCAATCGCCAGTTTATCCAGCAGGGCTTGTTTAATATTTTCATGTACAATTAATCGAGAGCCACAGCTACAGTTTTCACTCATATTCCAAAAGGCGGCGGCCATGATATGGGGAACGGCCGCATCAAGGTTGGCATCTTCAAATACAATCTGCGGGCTTTTGCCACCACATTCGAGAACAATTTCTTTTAAGTTGCTTTCCGCTGAGTATTTTAAAAATAAACGCCCCACTTCGGTTGACCCTGTGAATGACACCACATCCACGTCTGGGTGACGCCCCAGTGCTTCGCCCACTTTTTCGCCTAACCCACAAACTAAGCTGAGCGCCCCCTTCGGCACGCCTGCCTCATAAGCCAGCTCAACCATTCGATAAGCACTCAGTGACGTTAGCTCAGCGGGTTTCACAATCACAGAGTTGCCGATAGCAAGCGCAGGTGCAACTTTCCATGCAAACATTTGAGCAGGGAAATTCCAGGGTAGAACCGCGCCCACAACACCAATAGGCTCCCTAACTATCAGCCCTAATTCTTGTTGACTTGTTGGTGCTATTTTGCCAAATAATTTATCAATCGCTTCGGCATACCAATAAAAGGTTTCAACGGTTGCAGGCATATCGGTATTGAGGCATTCGGTAATGGGTTTTCCCGCATCAATACAATCAAGTGCTGCAAGTTCTTCGCTGTTTTCAGCTATTAAATCCGCCCACTTGAGCATCACCTCTTTGCGTTTTTGAGGAGAAAGTGCACTCCACTCACCGCTTTTAAAGGTATTTCGAGCAACTTTTACTGCGGCATCAATATCTCTTGCTTCACCGTCAGCGAGATAGCCAATGAGGCTATTGTCAATGGGAGTTCTGTTTTCTAATTTAGATTGAGAAATATTCACTCCATCAATTAAATTACCCGCCCACAGTTTTCCTTGCTTGGCGAGTTCAAAAACCTGCTGTTGATTTAGTTTCATTATCCTCCCCCTTACCCTTTCACTAATTTGACAAATTCGCCTTTAGCTTCAGCGGCTAAATTTGTTAAAGGTAAACGCACAGGACCTGCGTTAAACGTGCCATTTAAGCAACCTGCTTTGGCTTTTTGGTTATAATCACCAGACTCCATGGAATAAATTCCTGGGTATATTTCATTCATGATTCTTTTCGCTTCTTGCCAATCTCCCGTTTGTGTCGCCTTAAAAATAGCGACTTGTTCGGCAGGGAACACATTGCCTGCACCCGCTATCCAGCTTTTTGAACCCCAAAAGAAGAAATCAACGGGTTGGTCATCACAACCACAAATCACCTCGAAGTTGCTAAACGGTGTCTGTAATAGGCGTAAAGCACGGCTGAAATCCCCGCTACTCTCTTTAATGGCAACTATGTTGTCGATTTCAGCTAGCTTAACTACGGTTTCGTACTCAATTTCGATACCAATACGTGCAGGGAAGTTATACATAATGATCGGCAGCGTTGTGGCCCCTGCAACTTTTTTATAATGCCCGTACACGCCTTGTTGGTCAGGCAAACTATACGGTGGTGGTGATAACATTAAACCTTCATATCCAAGGTCTTTAGCTTGTTTTGCGCGAGCGATCGCACCTTCCGTTGATAAATCATTAATACCCGCAATCAACGTTACGCGCCCCTTCGCAATTTTGCTCACGGTAGATAAAACTGTTTTGCGCTCATCTTCATTTAACGCGTAGTATTCCCCTGTCGTACCACAGACCACTAAGCCTGTGACACCTTGGTCAATAAGTTTTTCGGTTAAATCAGCTAATGCGCTAATATTTAATGAATAATCGTCATGAAAAGGGGTAACTAAAGGGACAAGAATGCCATGAAAATTCATCTGAATTCTCCTTAAAATTATAGAAATCGCTCAATGGAAAAAGGGGTGCAGTCGATAACAGTCGGCTGCTCGTGAATAAAACTATTTACAAGGTCAGCCGTAATTGCTGCCTGTGTGAGCCCTAGGTGTTGGTGACCAAATGCAAAAATATATGGCCCTTTATTATCAATAACAGGCAATGAATCGGAGGTTGATGGGCGAAACCCCATCCACGGTGTTGATTGTTCATCATTTAATGGCGCTTTTAGCATAGGGGCGGCGAGTGGCAAAAAGTGACGAGCCCGCTGCATATTTGCAGGGCGCTTTAACCCTGCATATTCAACGGTACCTGCAA
Source organism: Providencia vermicola (assembly GCF_020381325.1). Classification (GTDB taxonomy): domain Bacteria; phylum Pseudomonadota; class Gammaproteobacteria; order Enterobacterales; family Enterobacteriaceae; genus Providencia; species Providencia vermicola. The sequence continues at coordinate 512,430 of NZ_JAGSPI010000001.1, read as the reverse complement.
GGCGTAAGCCGCCCGCCATCGGTGTCATAATAAAACGCCTGTCCATACTGGATACGGGAATGCTCAACCGCCCTTGTTCTTGCGGTAGCATTAAATGGTAGCCGCGCTCTGTTTCAAGTGGCACATTAATACGGCTAACCATTTTGACTAATGACTTAGAAAATGCGCCGCCTGCGATAACTACTTTTTTCCCCGTAAATTTGCCTTGTGTGGAAGTGACTATGGCTTCTTTGTTTGATGTCGAAGATATCGCAATGACTTCACAGTCGGTCAGTATATTTCCACCTAGCTCAACAAATGACTGCGCAAGTTTTGAATGTAATTTTGCTAAATCAACCACATGCCCAGTGTTTGGGAAAAATAGTCCTCCAAGTTGATTCGTGGCAAGTGCAGGTTCGCGCTCAAGTAACTCGGTTTGATTGATAACTGAGTTGTGTACGTTAATTTCTTGCAAATATTCGCCATGTTGATGGAGCTTTTTGAGTGTTTCTTTTTTTTCAGCGACTAATAATGAGCCTTGCATTTTAATAAGGTCGCTGAGTTGCCATTTTTGAATAAAGGCTTGCCACGAGTCAAAAGCCGCACTATTTAGCGTCATTAACGTCTGGTGAATGTGGGTAAACGGCTTATGGCGCATGTTACCGACTAGCTTTAACATCCACGGTGTTAATGGTAATAAGTAACGCCAATCCAAACGTAATGGGCCAAGTGGGTCGAGCAACATTTTCGGAATTGATTTCAATACAGAAGGGTCTGCAATGGGGAAAACTTGTTCAGTCGCAATGTGCCCTGCATTACCAAATGACGCCCCAGAGCCAATTTCATTTTTATCCACCAGCAGGACGTCAGTGCCATTAGCTTGTGCCGTAAGCGCAATGCTTAGGCCAATAATTCCACCGCCGACAATAATCACTGAATATTGACTCTTCATCGCCATCCCCTTACGCAACCGAAATACCGAAACGAAATGGGTCTTGCGCATCAATCAGCAACGTATTTTGCCCGCTAATATAGGCATTTCCTCGAATTGTAGGAATAATTCCGTTTTCATCCGCAGGCTGGAAACTCGCTTGAAACTCACTACCAATCACACTCGCTTGATGCCAGATTTCTCCCGCTGCGAGCTTTTTATCCGCAGCTAAACACGCTAATTTAGCACTGGTACCTGTCCCACAAGGGGAGCGATCATAAGCACCACCAGGGCATAACACAAAACTTTGGCTATCGGCTTTAGGGTGTGAACCAAATAGTTCGATGTGATCAATTTCTTGGTCATTCTTACCAAAGATTTTTTGGTCAACAAGTGCTTGCTTAATTTTCAAACTCACATCTGTTAGCAATTTAACGTTTTTAAAATCAATCGAAATAGGTGAGTTTTCTACAAGAAAAAACCAATTGCCCCCCCAGGCGATATCCCCTGTGATCATACCGATATCAGGCACATCCACTTGTACTGCTTTACGGTAACGATATGAATATACGTTCTGGATACTCACGCTGCCATCGTTGTGCAGTTCCGCCGTAACATCCCCTACAGGGGTTTCAATCAAGTGCTTTCCGTAAGAAATTTTCCCGAGAAAATGCAAGGATGCGACTAAACCTATCGTTCCATGCCCACACATCCCAAGGTACCCTTCGTTATTAAAAAAGATCACACCAGCTGCGGCTTTTGGATTTTGTGGCTTACATAATAGTGCCCCCACGAGAATGTCATTGCCTCGTGGTTCTAGGATGGTTGTTCTTCGCCATTCGTCATGGTTATCACGCAGTTTTGCCAAACGTATTGCCATGCTTTCACCGCCTAGCTGAGGGAATCCTTCAATCACTAAGCGCGTTGGTTCTCCTGCTGTATGGGAATCTATTACTTCAATTTTAGAATATTCAGATCGCATTGATTAGCACCCTATTAACCATGATTTGTTAATAGATTGCTTGATTTTTGTTAATCAATCTTGATATCTTTTCATCGAACTTATGCGTTTTTCTGCACAATCTAAAAATATTTAAGAAAATTAGTAACAATAATTTAATATTTGGGAGCGCAGCATGATCAATTTAAATAAGTTATTATTAATCAGCCAAGAAAATATGCTTTTTCCTGTTGATAATATTGAAGTTTTACTAAACCATCTCGGTTTAGTCATGCCGTTAATTAATACACTCCCTAATGTCACTTTTTTTGTGAAAGACCATAATGCACGGTATTTACTTGCCAATGATAATTTGGCGATTCGCTGTAAAAAGAATGGTATTAATGACGTAATTGGTAAAAGTGCAGAAGAGTTATTTCATGCTGAATTAGGCCAAAGTTACAGTTCACAAGATTACCTTGTTATGGAAAAGAAAATCAGTGTGATTAATAAACTTGAGTTACATCTTTATAAAGCAGGGTTACTTGGCTGGTGTTTAACCACAAAGGTACCTATATTTAACACTCGAAATCAAGTAATTGGTGTAGCAGGGATTTCTGTCGATTTACAAGATATTAAATCTGTTAGTCCTAAATTAAATAACCAACTTAGCCTTGTTGAACGCTATATTAGTGACCATTTTGATACTGCAATTAAAATAACGAAACTTGCGGATATTTCAGGACTTTCACTTTCACAATTAAATCGTCAATTTAAAGCTATTTTTTTAATTACACCGCAACAATATATTCAAAAAAAGCGTCTCGAACATGCCATTGAGTTATTAGAAGATGACCATTCAATTACAGATATTTCAATAAAATGTGCTTATACTGATCACAGTGCTTTTTGTCGTAAATTTAAAGAAATGACTACCATGACACCCAGCCAATTTAAGCGTATGCGTTCAACACTTGATAAGCAAAAAATAATCGCATGATCGGGCATCTTATTGTTCATCTCTAGTCTTATTGAGCATAAAACAAGCTTTGTTTAATCTTTGTTGATTAATCTAATTTCCTCATTAATTTCAATAGACTAATCGAAAAAACCACCCTGTTTTGATCTTAATATGCCTCAGTGAAATAAATTAACTTAAGATAGCTCTTATTGCGGCTATTTATGAATAGCGTATTGATATGTCCAATGTAAGACACTATTGCATGTCATATAAAAGGATAAAAAATGACCATTTATGATCTGAAACCAAAATTTCAAGATCTACTTCGTCCAATTGTTAGTAAATTATTTAATGCAGGGATCACTGCTAATCAAGTGACTTTGGCTGCATTATTACTCTCAATTATTGTCGGTTTAGTTTTGTTTTTCTTTCCAAACCCACACCTGTTTGTTTTATTGCCGTTTGTGTTGTTTATCCGCATGGCGCTCAATGCTATTGATGGCATGCTAGCACGAGAACATCATCAAAAAAGCCACTTAGGTGCAATACTCAATGAATTAGGTGACGTCGTTTCTGATGTCGCGTTATACCTACCTTTTGCTATTATTTTTCCCCATGCTATTTGGCTAATTTTGCTTATTTTATTTTTCTCACTATTAACTGAGTTTATTGGTGTCACCGCACAAGCAATCGGCGCGTCAAGACGCTATGACGGCCCTATCGGGAAAAGTGACCGAGCCTTTATTTTTGGCGCCCTCGGATTATTTGTGAGTATTTTCCCTCAGCTACTGTTCGCTGGTTGGATAAATTATCTCTTTATTATTCTATCTTTGTTGCTGCTTTATACCTGCTATAACCGTATCCACCGTGCATTGGATGAATTTCGTACGTCTTCGGATAATAATTAAGGAATAATTATGAACGCTCAGACAGATTATCTGACGCAACGCCCTGTTTTAGAATCGCAATTTACAACTAGTGATCACACTTCGCTTTTTTACCGCCACTGGCCAACAGAAACAACAACAGACAAAGCAATTATTTTATTCCATCGTGGTCATGAGCATTCAGGTCGTGTTGCACACCTTGTTGATGAGCTAAACCTTCCTGACTACGCCATGTTCGCTTGGGATGCTCGCGGTCATGGGAAAAATGAAGGTCCAAGAGGCTATAGCCCTTCTCTCGGCACATCCATCCATGATGTCGATGAATTTGTCCGATATGTATCCACGCAATATCAAATCCCTTTAGAAAATATCATTGTTATTGGGCAAAGCGTGGGAGCTGTGTTGGTTTCCGCATGGGTACATGACTATGCGCCGAAAATTCGCGGGATGGTTCTTGCCTCACCTGCATTTAAAGTTAAACTGTATGTTCCTTTTGCCCGCACAGGGTTAGCTTTAATGCAAAAAATGCGAGGCCTGTTCTATGTTAATTCTTACGTAAAAGCGAAATTTCTTACCCATGATGAACAACGTATTGATTCGTTTAACCGCGATCCGCTAATCACTCGCCCTATTGCCGTTAATATCTTACTTGAATTGTATAAAACAGCCGATCGAATCGTTGCAGATGCAAACGCAATTACCTTACCAACTCAATTATTTATATCAGGTAGCGACCATGTTGTTCATCACCGCCCACAACATCAGTTTTTTGAGCGCTTAAATACACCAATTAAAGAAAAGCATATTTTACCAGGCTTTTATCACGATACTTTAGGTGAGAAAGAGCGCCATATTCCTATCGAAAAAATACGTGATTTTATTAGTAAATTATTTAGTCTTCCTGTTTACCGACACGATTACCAGTATGAAGACACATGGAGCTCTAGCGCAGAAAAGTACCGTAAACTGGCTACTCCATTACCTAAATGGTGCCCAAAAAATCTTGCCTTCAAGATTATGAGTAAATCAATGAGCACCTTAGGTAAAGCTTCTGAGGGTATTCGCATCGGTTACGATAAGGGCTTTGATTCAGGATCAACTTTAGACTATGTCTATCGTGATAAAGCGGAAGGAAAAGGCCTATTCGGACGCGTGATTGACAGGCAATACCTCAACAGTATTGGCTGGCAAGGGATCCGCCAACGGAAAGTCAATATTGAAAATACTTTACGCCAAGCTATCCGTGAGTTAACAGATAACAATATACCCGTACGTATTATGGATATTGCAGCGGGTCAAGGCCGTTATATCTTTGATGCGATTAACGATTATGGCAAAGTTGAATCTGTTCTTTTGCGTGATTACAGCCCAATTAATGTAGAACAAGGGCGTTTACATATAAAAGAGCGTTTCCTTGAAGATAAAATCCATTTTGTGGAAGGCAATGCCTTTGACGCTGATGATTTAGCTGCCGTGACGCCCGCACCTACACTGGGTGTTGTGAGCGGTTTATATGAACTATTCCCGAGTAATCAATTAATTAGAGCTTCATTAGATGGATTATCTCGAGCAATACCTTCAGGTGGGCTACTCATTTACACTTGCCAACCATGGCACCCTCAAGTGGAAATGATTGCTCGTGTTTTACCCAGCCACCAAGGCGGACAAGCTTGGGTTATGCGTTGCCGCAGCCAAGGCGAAATGGATGCTTTAGTTGACGAAGCAGGGTTCGAAAAATTAAGTCAATCTATTGATAACTGGGGAATATTTAGTGTATCAATAGCGAGACGTCGTTAATCTTTCAATCTATTATTTGAGGTTGGTTACCATCAACGTAGCCAGCCTCAAGTTTGCCAATATTGGCTATCTCTATTGCTTCCGATAGGCAAAGCCCCTATGTTGTAAGTTAAATATACATTTTCTTTCTACAAACAGGTAATTGCAGTACTCACTATTTATTCTTAGATGATTTTAGAGCACAAAGGAATATTGCAAAGGACGATGACAGCCCTTCACCAAACCACTAAGCTATTATCTAAACAACAAACTTTGTTGTTTGGCCTGTTGTGGCTAATTTTTTTAGCGCCATTTTTCTTTCTCACTTATGGTCAGGTCAATAACTACACAGCTACCTTACCCAATGTACCTTCCTTTGTGTATTCATGGGAAAAATACATCCCATTTGTTCCTTGGACTATTATTCCCTATTGGAGCATTGACCTATTCTACGGATTGTCCTTATTTATCTGTACAACACGGCGTGAGCAAACAATCCATGGCCTACGATTAATTATCGCTTCCGTTTCTGCCTGCGTTGGCTTTCTTTTATTTCCGCTTAAATTTAGCTTTCCTCGCCCAACTACGGATGGTGCTTTTGGCTGGATGTTTGACAGCTTAGAACTTTTTGACCTGCCATTTAACCAAGCCCCCTCATTACATATCATTTTGCTTTGGCTCCTATGGCTACGTTTTCGAGCACATACACCAACACGGTGGCGTTGGCTGCTCCACAGTTGGTCAGTTTTGATCTTAATTTCTGTCCTCACGACATGGCAGCACCATTTTATTGATGTTATTGCTGGCTTTGTGGTGGGTTTGCTTGTCAGTTATTTGCTGCCTATCAATACATGCTGGCAATGGCATTACACGGGGTCCCCACGCAGTTTTAAAATGAGCAAGAATTATGGCATTGGCTCAATCGTTTGCTTTGCTCTCGCTTTTTTGATTCAAGGCGCTGCTTGGATGTTACTGTGGCCCGCTATTGCTTTATTGTTTATTACCCTCGGTTACTTAGGTGCTGGTGCCAGCATCTTTCAAAAAACACCCGATGGTAAGATTTCCCCGTCCGCCGCTATCTTATTATTACCTTATCGCCTCATTGCTTGGGGAACCTATCATTACTTTGCTAAACATTGCAGGCAACCTAGCATTGTGAATCAACATATCGTTTTGGGAGGCCGCCCGCTTTACCCTTTGCAAACTGCAGCTGTTTTAGACATGACTTGCGAATGGCCTCGCAATTCTTTTAGCAAAGGGCTGAAATATTGTAGCCAACCACAAATCGATTTGTTACCACTGAGCGCAGAGGATATCGAGCAATCAGTCCATACGATGGATAGTCTAGCTCAGCACGGTGCTGTCTATATTCATTGCAAACTGGGTTATTCACGCAGTGCCACCGTTGCTGTTGCATGGCTAGTTCACCATGGTGATGCTCAAACGATAGATAAAGCCGTCAAAATGGTTGAACTTGCTAGGCCACAAGTTATTTTAAACCCAGCAACTAAAGAACAATTAAATAATTGGTTTACGCATTATTATTTAAATAGGAAACATAAATGAACCAACTTACAGATAAAAACTGCGGAGAAGTCATCCAGATACTGACGCGAAGTTGGCTCTATTTGGCTATAGGTTCTGTGTTAGGTTTCATTTGCCAACTTAATCTTTTTTTAGGTATAAATAACGGAAAATACTATTTATTTGTTAGCATTATTTTATTTATTATTAGCCATTATTATATTTATCGTTTGTGGCTTGATAATCATTTTTTTAAGATGATTTATCAACAAGGAACAACTGAGCCCTTTGATTATGCACTCAGTTTCTTTATGCATAAAAAGCCGACTAACCGAACGATGGAACAGCGCTGGCAAGGCACAAAGAACTTATTTAAATATGCTATCTTATCTGTTGTTATCCTTTGGATATGGCTATTAATTACGGTAATAACATTATAATGAGTTAGGTTAATTTTTTATTTATTTGCCATGAAAAATTTCTGCTTATTATTTTAAATTCAAGTAAAAAACCATTAATTTTATTTACCTGGTAAATTAGATGGTTTTTACTTTTGTTACTGAAAACGTTATGATAATTACTGTTTCATTGATGCATAACAGATTTTTTGAGCTTAGCTAAGCGTATCCTTATAGGTACATTTTCGTTTATTTTTCACCCTGTTATTTGGTAGGGTATAATGAGTACAAAAAATATTAATAGGTTGCGCCCTTTTAGCGCACTAATAGATTCGTGTTGGAAAGAAAAATACACTGCTGCACGTTTTTTGAAGGACTTAATTGCGGGTATTACCGTTGGGATTATTGCTATACCATTAGCCATGGCCTTAGCGATCGCCAGTGGCGTTCCTCCTCAATATGGCCTTTATACCGCAGCAATTGCGGGGATAATTATTGCCATTACGGGAGGATCTCGTTATAGCGTTTCGGGGCCGACAGCAGCATTCGTCGTCATCTTATATCCCGTATCACAACAGTTTGGTCTTAGTGGCCTATTAGTTGCCACACTGATGTCAGGTGTCATTTTACTGGCGATGGGCTTTGCCCGCTTTGGTAAGTTTATTGAATATATCCCAGTATCAGTGACTTTGGGCTTTACTTCAGGTATTGCCATCACCATTGCCACCATGCAAATCAAAGATTTCTTTGGCTTGCAGATGGAACATGTTCCTGAGAACTATGTAGATAAATTAATTGCCATCGGCAATACATTCCCCACGTTTCAATTCAGTGACACACTAATTGGTTTATCCACACTGTTTGTCTTAATTTTTTGGCCTAAGTTAAAGCTAAAATTCCCAGGGCACTTACCTGCTCTCGTCGTGGGTACATTGGTCATGTGGGTACTTTCATTATTTGGGCAGGAAGTGGCAACCATCGGCTCTGAATTCAGTTATTTCTTACCTGATGGGACTGAAGGGAGTGGTATTCCACCTATTTTGCCTCAGTTTATTTTACCTTGGGAACTTCCTGGTAGTGCGCCAATTAGTTGGGCGATGATCACCGCGCTTATGCCTGCAGCATTTTCGATGGCAGTTCTTGGTGCGATTGAATCACTGCTTTGTGCCGTTGTGCTTGATAACATGACGGGTAAAAAGCACCATTCCAATAGTGAACTGATTGGTCAGGGAGTCGGTAATATTGCTGCACCCTTTTTTGGTGGGATTACGGCGACAGCTGCGATTGCCCGTTCCGCTGCAAACGTCCGCGCGGGAGCTACATCACCGATTTCTGCGGTGATTCATTCAATCTTAGTGTTACTCACCTTACTGGTGTTAGCACCGATGCTTTCTTATTTACCTCTCGCTGCGATGTCCGCATTACTGTTAATTGTGGCATGGAATATGAGTGCAGCAGGTAAAGTGGTGTATTTAATTAAACGCGCCCCTAAAGATGACATCATTGTGCTTATTCTATGTATGTCTTTAACCGTTTTATTCGATATGGTTATTGCCATTACTGTGGGGATCGTATTGGCATCCCTGCTATTTATGCGCCGTATCGCTAATATGACTCGCTCAGCACAACTTGCTGAAACGGATGAAGAAAATAGCCGATTAGTCGTGCGTATTAATGGCCCACTGTTTTTTGCCGCTGCAGAACGTATTTTCGATGAGTTGCGTGTAAAAAGTGCGGGGTATGAAACTATCATCATGCAATGGGATGCAGTACCCGTCTTGGATGCAGGGGGGTTAGAAGCCTTTGAAAAATTCATTGATGCCGTGCGTAAAGACACCCATGTGATGGTTTGTGATATCCCTTTCCAACCACTAAAAACCTTAGCACGCGCTAAAGTTACGCCGATTGATGGAGTATTAAGCTTCCATAATTCCATGGATAACGCATTAGAAGCGGTTAAATCCATTGAACAAACTAAGAAATTAAACACTCCCCCTAATACTGAAGCAGTATAGTTGTACTGTTCAGCCCGCCACCACACAGCAATGTGGTGGCGGATGATCTATTATTCTTTATTGTTCACCTAAACAAAACATTTCATTGCCTGCTTTTCTACCTTTTTCACAGGCCAAACCCCTTAATTTCTTTGCTTTTTGTTGATCAAGGGTCACGGTTCCTGTGTTATCTTCTGCAAATCGAAAGGCAGCCATCCACTCCGCATAACCTGCATATGTCATCGCATCAGCTTTATCAAACCATTCCTGTGCTTTTTGTTCGTCCATTGGCACACCTTTGCCATCTAAATAAATGATCCCTAACATCAATGGGGCGCTAAAATAATCTGGGTTATTAAGCTCAATCACCTCTTCCAACAATTGAATTGATTGTGGGTAATCTGTACTCCCTGCTATCGGATTAATTAATGATTCTGCTAAGCTAATCTTTCCTCGTACACTGCCTTGTTCAACAGCTTTTGTTGCAAATTGCCTTGCAGCGACAAACTCTTGCGTAAAATAACTATCGCTTAGTAAGCTAATATCCGCTAACAAGGTATATCCTTCTGGGTTACCATTTTTTGCCGCTGCATCCGCCCACAAACGTGCACTATTTACATTTTGTATTACACCTAAACCTGAGTAATACATTTGTGCTAACTGATATTGCGCTGAGGCATCGTTTTTAACAGCTTTTAGTTTCACTTCAGAAAAAAGACGTTTATCTTCAGCGGTCAATTCTGGCTGTGCAACAATTTGAAAAGGAAGAATAAATAAGGAAAGAGTAATAATTGTTTTTTTGAGGGTTAGTTTCATAGATGCTCTCAATTAAGCGGCTACAGTGCGGAACCTTGCCCGCCCTTTCGTAAAAAGTATTGGTATAAGTTATTCATGCCAACCCAGTGGTTTTCACACCACTGCGGAGCGAGTAAAGTGGGCTTTCTGGCACTGGCACTAATGCGGTGGTAAACAATGTCTTTCGGTGTGTGACGTACCATGTCCCCAGCTATAGCGGTATATTCATCTAAAGATAATGTAGATAAACGCCCTGCTCGCCAACTTTTGGCCATCACACTACCTTCAACAATATGCAAAGGATGTAGCTTGATACCATCAGTACCACATTCAAGTACCTTTTCTAAGGTTTGCATATTCATCAGGGCATCCTCACCAGGTAAGCCACAGATTAAATGGGTACACACCTTTAAACCGACTTGCCGTGCCTTTTGTGTTGTCTGCTGATAAGCGTCAAATCCGTGTCCACGGTTAATCCGATGCAATGTTTTGTCATGAGCGCTTTGTAGTCCAAGCTCTAACCAAATCTCATAACCTTGCTGTTTGTATTCACTAAGTAACGATAAAACAGACTCAGGCACACAGTCAGGACGCGTCCCCACACACAAGCCAATAATATCGGCTTGTTGCAATGCTTCTTCATACAATTGTTTAAGTAAATTTACTTCTGCATAGGTACTGGTATAGGCTTGAAAATAAGCAAGATAGCGTTTAGCGCGGGAAATTCGGGTGACTTGATCAGATATTTGTTCACTAATGGATTGACTAGATTGGCTCTCATCGGAAAAAGAAGCCACATTACAGAAGGTACAGCCCCCTCGCCCAAGTGTACCGTCACGATTTGGGCAACTAAAACCCCCGTGTAATGTAATTTTATAAATTTTTTCACCGTATCGGCGCTGGAGATCAGCGCCGAACATGGAAACGACTTCAGTGAGTTGCATTTACGCCAAACTTAACGGCTAGTATCTAACTCAGGGAAACCTTTCACCACATCATCAATGGCTTTCATTTGCTTGAGGAATGGTTCCAGTTTATCTAAAGGTAGTGCTGATGGGCCATCACAACGTGCGTTATCTGGATCTGGATGCGCTTCAAGGAATAACCCTGCAATACCCACTGCCATACCCGCTCTCGCTAATTCAGCAACTTGAGCGCGGCGACCACCTGACGCTGCCCCAAATGGATCACGACACTGCAATGCATGAGTTACATCAAAAATCACAGGGCAGCCTTTAGAAGACTGAACCATTACATTAAACCCAAGCATATCAACAACTAAATTGTCATAACCAAAGTTTGCACCGCGGTCACACAGAATAATTTTGTCATTACCACCTTCGATAAACTTCTCAACAATATTCCCCATCTGGCCTGGGCTGATGAACTGTGGCTTTTTAATATTAATGACAGCGTCTGTTTTTGCCATCGCAGCAACTAAATCTGTTTGGCGCGCTAAAAATGCAGGTAATTGAATGACATCAACCACTTCAGCAACGGGTGCCGCTTGTGCTGGTTCATGGACATCCGTAATAATTTTTACGCCAAAGGTTTGTTTCAGTTCTTGGAAGATTTTCATCCCTTCGTCAAGACCAGGGCCACGGTAAGAGTGGATTGATGAGCGATTTGCTTTATCAAATGATGCTTTAAAAACATAAGGAATGCCCAATTTTTGCGTCACAGTGACATAGTGCTCACACACTTTCATTGCCATATCACGAGATTCAAGAACGTTCATTCCACCAAACAACACAAACGGCAAGTTGTTCGCGACATTGATATCACCAATATTGACTACTTTCTGTTGCATACTCTTACCTTTATGATTAAGACAGGCTGTCTGTCATTACGTTAATTAATGTAATACGATTGGATGATTATCCAATGAATAAATTTGAATTTTGATCATTTCAGATACTGGGTCTTCTGGGCAGTGCTCAATAAAATAGTTGAGATCACTTAATGCCACATGATTGCAATCTAAATGTGCCAGTATCAGCCCGCGGTCACGGATTTCATAGGGATCTTCAGGGTCTAGCGTAAGCAACGTTTCGCAAACTTTTAACGCTAGCTCCATTTTTTTCTCTTCCATTAGAGCGGCTTTTAGCGTATCAAAGATTTTACGAATAACGATGCTATTTTCCGCAACATCAAGTTGGTCTTGGAAAAATTCAGAGAATGGGTCGACTGTTCCTTTTAGCCACATATTCAGCGTATGAAATGACAATGACTCACCATTGGCTGGATTAATAAACCATGGTTCACCATCACGTTTTTCAGTAATAATTAATAGCTGAGTGGGAAAAATGGCAGGCCGAATATCAATATCTAGGTGCTGAGCGATATACAATAAAATGGCACCGAGAGTGACAGGTGTACCTTGTTTAGAAATTAAGACTTTATCAAGCCAAAGCATGTCTGATAATGCATAGATACCCTGTGCAGGGCCGAATGACCATTGTTGATAAAACAATGAAATCAATTGCGCCACTTTAGTTTCATTATCCGCATGTAAATCAATGGCCGATTTTGCAGATACAACAAGGCTATCTAATTGAGCTTGGACTTTCATCAGCGGAAAATCATGACGGATACATTGAGAAACGGTCATAATCCCTTCGCTTAAGGGGAGCTGATTAAATTCAATATTCGCTATGGTCTTCATTACATTCCTACTACTGTGCCCACTTAACCATTCCATTGACCGAGTGAAATTCTTTCTTGCCCACCGTAATCGAGACACGTCTCAATTTGGGTGTACCCATGTATTGCAAATAAATCACGCACAGCCGAACCTTGTGTCCAGCCATGCTCGAGAAGTAACCAACCTTGATGTTTAAGGTAGTTTTTTGATTTATCAATAATATGTGCTAAATCAGCCAACCCTTCATTTTTTGCAATTAATGCCGTTGCTGGTTCAAATCGCACATCACCTTCACTGAGATGCTTATCATTTTCGTCAATATAAGGTGGGTTACTCATAATCATATCAAATTGTTGAAATGATAGGGAAGCAAACCAATCACTTTGCATAAATTGGACGTTAGCAATATTCAAACGTTGTTGATTTCGTTGAGCTAATAATACGGCTTCTGGATTAAAGTCAATGCCAATAACTTGGCTACTGGGCAGCTCAGAGGCTAACGCTAATGCGATTGCCCCTGTTCCTGTGCCTAAATCCAATAAATGACAAGGTTGATTTATTAAACGTTTTAAGGCTTGTTCAACCAAACATTCGGTGTCTGGTCTTGGAATTAATGTGGCAGGTGAAACATATAGTGGTAGCGACCAAAACTCGCGCTCGCCAATAATATAGGCTATTGGTTCACCTTTTTCACGGCGCTGCAATAGCTGCTCGGCCTGTTGCTGTTCCAATGCGGTCAGCGGTGTTTCACTAAAAGCAAAAAGGTAGGTACGGCTGCGCCCCGTCACATGTTCAAGCAGAATTTCAGCATCCCGCTTTGCGCTATCGCTTGCAGACAGTCGGCTGACTGCCTGCTTTAGCCATTCGCTATACTGCATTATTCCTGCTCGGATAATGCAGAAAGTTGGTCTGCTTGGTATTCGTTGATGATAGGTTGGATTAAAGCATCTAATTTCCCTTCCATCACTTCATCCAAACGGTATAACGTCAAGTTAATGCGGTGATCCGTAACTCGCCCTTGTGGGAAGTTATAGGTACGGATACGATCTGAGCGATCCCCCGAGCCTAGCAAATTACGGCGCTCAGAGGCTTCCGCTGCGTGGCGTTTATCCATTTCGGCTTGGCGAATACGCGCGCCTAACACTGACATCGCTTTCGCTTTGTTTTTATGTTGTGAACGTTCGTCTTGGCACTCCACCACAATCCCAGTTGGAAGGTGAGTAATACGAATTGCCGAGTCAGTGGTATTAACGTGCTGGCCACCCGCTCCTGATGAGCGGAAAGTGTCAATACGTAAATCCGCAGGGCTGATGTCAGGTAACTCCGCTTCAGGCAATTCAGGTAAAATGGCAATAGTACACGCAGAGGTGTGAATACGCCCTTGTGATTCAGTTTCAGGAACGCGCTGAACACGGTGCCCGCCAGATTCAAATTTTAAACGTCCGTATACACTATCGCCCGAAATTTTAGCGATAACTTCTTTATAGCCGCCATGTTCACCATCACTGGTGCTCATTAATTCAACGCGCCAGCGGTTATTTTCTGCATACCGACTGTACATGCGGAATAAATCGCCAGCAAAAATCGCGGCTTCATCACCACCTGCACCCGCACGGATTTCCACGAAACAGTTATATTCGTCATCAGGATCTTTTGGAAGTAACAACAATTGCAGTTGTTGTTCGAGCTCTTCATTGCGCGCTTTGGCTTCTTTTAGCTCTTCTTGAGCCATTTCTTTCATTTCAGGATCGTCTAACAGCATTTGCGCGGTTTCAATATCGTCCTGCACTGTGCGCCATGCGTTAAAGCATTTTGCCACATCAGATAATTGAGCATATTCTTTTGATAAAGCACGAAAACGGTCTTGATCGGCAATCACACCTGCATCTGCAAGGTGCGCTTCGATTTCTTCGTAGCGTTCTTGTAATGCTTCTAGTTTTGCGACAATAGAAGGCTTCATTCGTTATATAAGACCTATGATTAAAAAGTGGTTATTGATGGTCCAGCCCTAAGCTGTCCCTAAGTAGATTTAGACGCTCAACATCACCATTTCCCGCTGCTTGTTGCAGCGATTTGGTCGGAGCGTGAATAAGGCGGTTGGTAAGTTGCTGCGATAACTGCATAATCACTTGCTCAGGGTCAGCGCCTTGTCGAACAGCCGCTAAGGCTTTTTCGGCCATATTCGCTCGAATTGCTTCAGCTTGCTCTCGGTAATCGCGAATTGTAGACACTGCGGCTTGTGAACGCAACCAATCCATAAAATGGCTGCTTTCTTGTTCAACAATAAACTCCGCTTCGACCGCTGCGGCTTTACGCTGCGCTAAATTTTGCGCAATGATGGACTCAAGGTCATCAACCGTATACAAATACACGTCACGAAGTTTTTCAACATCTTGTTCAATATCCCGTGGGACGGCAATATCAATTAACAACATTGGCTTACTGCGGCGAACTTTCATTGCCCGCTCTACCATGCCTTTACCAATGATAGGCAGCGGGCTCGCTGTCGAGCTAATCACTATGTCAGCTTCAGCTAAACGGTTATCAATATCCGCTAATGAAATCACTTGTGCATTAACTTCATTAGCTAACAACTCTGCACGTTCACGGGTTCGGTTGGCTATCATCATTTTTTGCACGCCGTGCTCACGCAAATGGCGAGCCACTAACTCAATAGTTTCTCCTGCACCCACTAACAAAATATTCAAATGTTTGAGTGACTCAAAGATTTGACGCGCCAATGTACACGCAGCAAAAGCAACAGAAACTGCATTAGCGCCAATATCCGTTTCTGTCCGCACGCGTTTTGCGACAGAGAACGATTTTTGAAATAGACGTTCTAATTCACGGGATAGCGAATGGCTATCTTGTGAAAGTGCAAACGCCTTTTTCACCTGCCCGAGAATTTGCGGTTCGCCTAAAACCAAAGAGTCGAGGCCACTTGCGACTCTCATTAAGTGGCTTACTGCATGGGAGTCTTTGTGCCAATACAGGCTAGGTTGTAAATCTTTGGCAGTAATTTCGTGAAAATCACACAACCACTTAATCAGCTGTTCTTGCGCTTTGTCTTGTGACTCAAGGCTCAAATACAGCTCAGTTCTATTACACGTAGACAGCACAACGCCGCCATTCACTTGAGGTTGTTTAAGAAGCTCCTCAAGTGCATGGTCGATTTTTTCAGGACCAAATGTTACCCGCTCACGCAGGGCGACTGGTGCTGTTTTATGATTGATGCCTAAGGCTAATAAGGTCATTGCGCTTTACGACTTGCTCACATTGCTAATTATTCTTTCAGTAACGCTATGCTCATTAATGAAATAGTGCATTACTGCTATTTATATTTGTCTATTGTAGATGATCCTCGCGACGCTTTCTATGCCTCACAAGGTTCTATCATTCAGAAAGATGACCCATCCCAAAAAATAAATGAAAAAAATAGTTTTAACGATTATTTTTCCTGATGAAAGCAATCACTAACCTCTCTGATTTTTATTGTTAGCAAATTATTAATCACAATGCTAACGACTACAATAACATGCATAAAGAATGCAATTATTTCGCACAGAAAGCAAATGGCTATCCTCTATCACTTTAATCAACTTTAGGCAAATAACCCTATTCTGATTGATCCAATCACCAGATTAGCGCACAATTTTGCTCATCAATACGTTATCTTATTTATAACCTAGCGCAATTCGCTCTAATTCATGATGTTATCTGTGCCCTAAAACATTGAGATTGACTATGCAATTAACCCAAGTTTTGTCGTTCGCTTTACCTGTTAAGGGCTTTATACGCCTCTTGCCACTCTCTTGCCTTCTATTAACCGCTTGTGTCACTACGTCACAAAATACCACGACAGGCACAGGCTCAGCGTCTGATGCACAATGGAAAGCTCACCAGCAAGCATTGAACCAACTACGTGATTACCAAACACGCGGCTCGTTTGCGTATAATGGCGGCGAAACTAAAACGTATGCAAAATTTTTCTGGCAACAATATACGCCAGAAAAGTACCGTTTATTGTTGACTAACCCACTTGGTAGCCGTGAATTAGAGCTCACCGTTGAGCCTGATTTGGCACGTTTAACCACCAAGGATGGGCAAACTCACATGAGTGATGTACCTAGCGAGCTAATTTATCAATTGACTGGAATGGAAATCCCTCTGGATGACCTAACGGCTTGGTTAGTCGGCTCGCCAGGACGGGCAACAAATTTCACCTTAGATGAAAATCACTTATTGAAAAATGTGACGTTTGAACAAAATGGGGAAAAATGGGTGTTAGATTATATTTCTTATGATACTAAAACCTCACCTATGCTGCCAAATTACCTTGAGCTACGCCAAGGTGGACGATTAATTAAACTGAAAATGGACAGCTGGACACTGAAAAAATGACATTAACCTGGCCTTCCCCCGCTAAATTAAATTTATTTTTGTATATTACTGGCCAGCGTCCCGATGGTTATCATGAATTACAAACACTGTTTCAATTTTTAGATTATGGCGACGAAATCACAATCACAACACGCCATGATGACCAATTGAATTTGCTCACGCAAATGGCGGGCGTTC
This sequence comes from Providencia vermicola, assembly GCF_020381325.1. Taxonomy (GTDB): domain Bacteria; phylum Pseudomonadota; class Gammaproteobacteria; order Enterobacterales; family Enterobacteriaceae; genus Providencia; species Providencia vermicola. Next base: position 495,023 of record NZ_JAGSPI010000001.1, on the reverse strand, counting down.
CCCCTGAAAAAAACTTAATTTTGCGGGCTGCAACATTATTACAACGCTATTGCCGTGAAACACTTAACTGTACCGAGCCCCTTGGTGCTGATATCACTATCGATAAAATTCTCCCTATGGGAGGAGGAATTGGTGGCGGTTCATCCAATGCTGCAACCACATTAATTGCGCTTAATGAGCACTGGAAAACACAGGTCTCCGATGAGGTTCTTGCTGAATTGGGCAAAACTCTCGGCGCGGATGTGCCTGTCTTTGTTCGAGGCCATGCAGCGTTCGCTGAAGGTATCGGTGAAATATTAACCAAAGCTTCCCCTCAAGAGAAATGGTATCTGGTTGCTCATCCCGGAATTGAAATATCAACCCCGATGATCTTCACAGATCCAAAATTAAATCGAAATTCTCCAAAACGCTCCCTAGCCGCATTATTACTGGCTCCGTACGCAAATGACTGCGAACCAATCGCAAGAAAACGTTTTCGTGAGGTTGAACAGCTTGTTTCTTGGCTGTTAGAATATGCTCCGTCTCGCCTAACAGGAACAGGCGCATGTGTTTTTTCTGAATTTGAAACACAAGCGGATGCCCTTAAGGTGTTAAATAAAGCCCCATCGTGGGTGCAAGGGTTCGTCGCTCAAGGCGTTAACGTATCCCCACTGCACAATTTCCGCGCTGGGATAACCCGTGTATTGCACCAATAAGTAATGAAACAACGCTCATTGCTCTTGGTCAACAATATCTCTCTGGACGCAAGCCTGAGGTTTTTCTCGTGCCCGATATGAAGCTTTTTGCTGGTAACGCTACACCGGAACTAGCACAACGTGTTGCTAACCGCCTTTACACTAATCTTGGAGACGCGGCTGTTGGTCGTTTTAGCGACGGCGAAGTCAGTGTTCAAATTAATGAAAATGTCCGCGGTGGTGATATTTTTATCATCCAGTCAACTTGTGCACCAACTAATGACAACTTAATGGAATTAGTTGTTATGGTCGATGCCCTGCGCCGTGCATCTGCTGGTCGTATTACCGCTGTTATCCCTTACTTCGGTTATGCAAGACAGGATCGTCGCGTACGTTCTGCCCGTGTACCAATCACCGCTAAAGTTGTTGCCGATTTTCTGTCCAGTGTTGGTGTTGACCGTGTTCTCACGGTTGACCTTCACGCAGAGCAGATCCAGGGCTTCTTTGATGTGCCTGTTGATAATGTATTCGGTAGCCCAATTCTTCTGGAAGATATGCTTCAGAAAAACTTGGAAAACCCAATCGTTGTATCTCCAGACATCGGCGGCGTGGTACGTGCTAGAGCTATCGCAAAACTCCTGAATGACACTGACATGGCAATCATTGATAAACGTCGCCCTCGTGCAAACGTTTCTCAAGTTATGCACATTATTGGTGATGTTTCAGGTCGTGATTGCATCTTAGTTGACGATATGATTGATACTGGTGGTACGCTGTGTAAAGCGGCTGAAGCGCTGAAAGAACGCGGTGCTAAGCGTGTGTTCGCATACGCAACTCACCCCATTTTCTCAGGCAATGCTGTAGACAACATCAAAAATTCAGTCATTGATGAAGTCATTGTTTGTGACACTATTCCACTGTCTCCTGAAATCAAAGCGCTGAGCAACGTTCGCACTTTGACCTTGTCAGGTATGCTGGCTGAGGCTATTCGTCGCATTAGCAACGAAGAGTCTATCTCAGCAATGTTCGAGCATTAATACCCCTTTTGAGTAATTAGTGTTTCAACGGTGATGGAATATCACAACTAAAAATTAAGCCCCTACAGTTATCTGTAGGGGCTTTATGATTTCAGAGGGTTATAACGACAGATACCTATTTCTATGGCTATTTCCTATTCACACAACCTATACGCCATAAAAATAACCAACTTCTTTGAAAAAAAAGACAAAACCTATGTAGCTAGGCGACTTCGCTGTTAAAAACACTGACTATCACCCAGCTATCTACCATCTATAATTATTACTAACTTAATTACTAAGAAGAATAATTATGGATAACGGTGATTATCTTTACGTGAGTAATGTTTTAAGACCCAATAGCGGTCAGCCACTTTTTCACGTCCACCGACTCTCGCTCCCACTAACCATACCATTGCACCCACGAAAATTCCGAAGAGTGAGCCGTTAGTGACAAGCTCTGATAGACCAAAGTTGATGACATGGGCAAATAGGTTAACCCCAATGCTTCCAATCATCATGACCATTCCTAACCCCATGAGAACATTACCAATTATATGAGCACTTTTCCGTTTCATATCTACCTCCAGTATCAGTGAACTGATAAGCAAGCAACTGTAAATAAATTCGGTGGTTCTTTATATTTATGTAAGAATTATAGTGCATTAAGTAAAATTTTTTGCGATAGGCATCACAAGGTACGAAGTTAACAATAATATCTAAACATAAAGTGCTTTTTATCAAAAAAACATAAAAAACGAATAGTTCATATCGCAACTATAATCAGAGTGATGTTTTTTATCTGATTTTTGTACATCCTCCCCATCCCGAGGTAAACTAGGCGCTTAACTCCATAAACTGACAGTGAAATAGTCGCCGTGAGCAAAATTAAATTAATTGTTGGCCTTGCAAATCCGGGGGCTGAATACGCACAAACCCGCCATAATGCAGGGGCATGGTATGTTGACCTACTGGCGCAGCGCCACAATCAACCCCTAAAAGAAGAACCTAAGTTTTTCGGCTATACCGCACGCATTAATCTTGGCGGTAATGATATCCGCTTATTGGTACCAACCACCTTTATGAACCTCAGTGGAAAATCAGTCGCGGCAATGGCGAACTTTTATCGTATTAACCTTGATGAAATTTTAGTCGCCCACGATGAGCTTGATATTCCACCTGGTGTAGCAAAAATGAAGCTTGGTGGTAGCAATGGTGGCCATAACGGGTTAAAAGACATTCAAAGCAAATTCGCCAATAACCCAAACTTTTACCGCTTACGTATTGGTATTGGCCATCCAGGCGATAAAAACAAGGTTGTTGGTTTCGTTTTAGGTAAACCACCGCTGTCTGAGCAAAAACTGATTGATGATGCCATTGACGAAGCAGTAAGGTGTACTGACATTCTATTATCGGATGGAATGGACAAAGCGATAAACCGTTTACATAGCTTTAAAGCGTCTGCATAAGAGTTCATTTCATCAAAATCGACTTTTTGTGTATAATCAGCGCCAATTTCTAAACATTGGGTGCAGCACTCGCCTGCCCCTCGCTATTTAAGGTGAGAAACATATGGGTTTTAAATGCGGTATCGTTGGTCTGCCAAACGTGGGTAAATCCACATTATTTAATGCATTGACCAAAGCCGGCATCGAAGCAGCCAACTTCCCTTTCTGTACAATTGAACCAAATACGGGTGTTGTGCCAATGCCAGACCCACGTCTTGATCAATTAGCTGAAATTGTGAAGCCACAGCGTATTTTACCAACCACCATGGAATTCGTAGACATCGCAGGTTTGGTAAAAGGCGCATCTAAAGGCGAAGGTCTGGGTAACCAGTTCTTAACTAACATCCGTGAAACCGAAGCTATCGGCCACGTAGTGCGTTGTTTTGAAAACGACAATATCATCCACGTCGCTGGCCAAGTTAACCCAGCTGAAGATATTGATGTTATCAATACTGAATTAGCCTTGGCGGATCTTGATACCTGCGAACGAGCTATCCATCGCGTACAAAAACGCGCTAAAGGTGGCGATAAAGACGCAAAAGCCGAATTGGAAGCATTAGAAAAATGTCTGCCACATTTAGAGCAAGCAGGCATGCTGCGTACCTTGGATTTAACCACAGAAGATAAAGCAGCAATCCGCTATTTAAGCTTTTTAACGTTAAAACCAACCATGTATATCGCGAACGTCAACGAAGATGGTTTTGAAAATAACCCGTTCTTAGACAAAGTGTATGAAATTGCTCAAGCTGAAGGCTCTGTAGTTGTGCCAGTGTGCGCCGCTATTGAATCTGATATCGCTGAGTTAGATGACGAAGAACGCGACGAATTTATGGCAGATTTAGGCATCGAAGAGCCAGGCTTAAACCGTGTTATTCGTGCAGGTTATGAATTACTCAATCTGCAAACCTATTTCACCGCAGGCGTTAAAGAAGTTCGTGCATGGACAATCCCTGTAGGTGCAACCGCACCACAAGCCGCAGGTAAAATCCACACTGACTTCGAAAAAGGCTTTATTCGCGCACAAACCATCGCATTCGATGATTTTATTCAATACCGCGGTGAGCAAGGTGCCAAAGAGGCAGGTAAAATGCGAGCAGAAGGGAAAGACTACATCGTTAAAGACGGTGATGTGCTGAACTTCCTGTTTAATGTGTAAGCCTATTCGCTAGCATAAAAATCAGCATAAAGCTCATCAGTCATGTGAGCTTTATGCGTTTCGCCCTACACTTCACTTTTCTTCCCTGCTAATCCATTCGCCTTAACTTGATAGGTAAAACAATTTATTCGCTTATTAGAAAGACTAAGGTGTTTCACTAAAACCTAGCTTCTTTGATAAATAAATTGAAAAATTATTTAAAATGTCACTTAAATAGCCTTTTAAAGAAAGATCGCTTTATGATTTGCTCTTTTTTAACATACTCAACGCAAGATCATGCCATGCTTTTGCTCGGCGGCTCTGCCGGTTATTTTTTAGCGTGGCTAAGGCTAAATCATAGGCAAGTATTGGCTCAATCACAGGGATAATCGATAACCCCGCAGAACTCGTCTTGTGCCACATGCTATCTGGAAGTAGTGTTATTCCTACCCCAGCCCTCACCATTGCGGTGACTAAATCGAGGTGGCTACTTCGCCCTGAGATCACAGGCTTATACCCATAGATTCCACAAGCACTTATGACAAGCTCATTAATCCGGAAATCATCAGAAAAGAAAATAAATGGCTCATTAATTAATTCAACAAATTTGACGCTATCTCGCCTTGCCAAGGGGTGCTGCTCATTAACCAATAACATTAATCTATCTGTCGAAAAAATATCTAGATCAAAGCGCTCATCGTCAAATGGGAGCATGACTGCTGCGGTTTCTACCTCGCCATTTAACATGGCATCACGCATCTTCCGCGTTCCTAATTCCAGGATTTTTAACTCCACTTGGGGGTAATGCAAGCTGAATGCCATAATGATGTCAGCAAAATAGGTTGAGGCAATCACAGGGGGCAACCCAACCGGTAAAACCCCCGTTAGTGGCCCTGATTTTTCTTTTAATGCCTGTTCCATACTTTTAAATTGAGCCAAAATTTGCTTCGCGTGGGTCAACAAAATCGTCCCTTCATCTGTCAACCTGACCCCCTCATTCTCTCTAATCAATAAGGTATACCCTAATTCATCTTCTAACTTTTTAATGCTGCGACTAATTGCAGGTTGAGTCACAAACAGGTGTTCCGCAGCACGGCTAAATCCATTGAGTTGAACAACCTCAACAAAATAACGTAACGAACGAATATCCATATCTCACCTATGATTTTTAGTTATAGTTAGAATGATTATAAATGATTTCCTATTCAGAAAAATACACGCTAAAAATAATATTAAGCAACATTATAATCTAATGTAATTAATAGGAGTCAATATAATGAACCTGACCGTCATTGAATATGTTTTGAATCGTCTACAAGAAATCGGTATCAACGATGTTTTTGGCGTCGCAGGGGATTACGCTTTCCCAATTGAAGACGCTGTGTGTGAAAATAAGTCGATGCGCTGGATTGGTAATTGTAACGAACTCAATGCCTCATATGCAGCCGATGGATATGCTCGTATAAAGGGTGCCGCCGCACTTTCCACCACCTTTGGAGTTGGGGAGCTAAGCGCTTTAAATGGCATTGCGGGCGCTTATGCCGAGCACTTACCTATCTTTCATCTCGTCGGTATGCCTGCCAGTGGTGTGCAAAAAAACCATCGATTAGTCCACCACACATTAGGCAATGGTGACTTTAATGTTTTTTACCAAATGAGCCAACATTTAAGCTGCGCTCATGCCATTTTAACGCCTGAAAACTGCATCACTGAAACTGAACGTTTAATTTCAACCGCTTTACAAGAACGCCGCCCAGTCTATCTAGGTTTTCCTTCTGACTACGCCATTATGCCCGTTATAGCAGATAAAAACGCTGACATGCCCACTATACCTAAAAGTAATAGTGAATCACTCTCAGCTGCGGTAAGCGCTATCTTAGAGAAGTTAAATTCATCCACTCAAGCCTGTTTTGTTCCAGGAATATTAACGGCACGTTTAGGCCTTGCGCAGCAAGTGCAAACACTGATTGATAAAACAGGGTTACCTTACACCACGATGTTTATGGATAAGGCCGTATTGAGCGAATCCAACCCAACTTATATTGGACTCTATAATGGGCACTTAATGAACCCTAAAGTTGCCGATTTTGTCGAAAGCTGTGACTGTTTAATTGGAATTGGCGCCGTTTTAACTGACTTTAACTCAGGCAGTTTTACCGCAAAAATAAACAGCGAAAACCGTATTAATATTTTATCAGACCGCGTTATTGTCGGCTCTGCTGTTTATCCACAAGTCTATATGAATGATGTGCTTGACCAGTTGAATCAGCTTGTGCCTACGTTAAACCATAAAGTAATCCAAGCCGAAGGGTTAGGTACTCCCCACCTAAACGAACAAGATAAAATTACAGCCGAATATCTTTATCCTCGTCTTGAAAGCCTGTTCCGTGAAGACGATATCATTTTTGCTGAAACAGGGACTGCATCAATGGGCTTAGGCTTTGCTTTGCTACCCAAAAATACCCAGTTCCATAACCAAACCTTATGGGGATCGATTGGTTGGGCAACACCTGCCGCTTTTGGTGCTGCGATAGCCGAGCCCAATCGCCGTATCATTCTGGTCACAGGGGAGGGCTCACACCAGCTTACTGCGCAAGAAATCAGTCAATTTGCCCGCTTTAACTTAAAACCGATAATTTTTGTGCTTAATAATGATGGCTATTTAATCGAAAGGCTACTTTGTAAAGATCCTGAGGCTTATTACAACGATTTGCCGCAATGGAATTATGCTCAGTTGCCCCATGCATTAGGCTGCGAAGATTGGTATTGCCAACGCGTCAGCAGCTGCTATGAACTTGATGCTGCGATCAACACGGCACAATCTTCTGATCATGCGGCTTATATTGAAGTGGTGATGGACAGGTATGCATCTTCTGAATTGGCGAAGAAATTGGGTGAGTCTGTCAGTTCATTATATTCATTTTAAACATACTTGAATTGGCAGCGTGTTTCTCTTATCACCAAGCTGCCAATTTATTGTGCCCATTACTCAAATACCAAACCCACATTTTCCCGTGCTTCGGTGAGAACTTTTGACACACTTAATGCTAATGCCAGTAATTCATCACTTTGCTGGCGCTTTTGTGACGCAACCTGATCGCGAAAATAAGCAAATTCATAAATCATATGGTTAATGGACTCATCGCGGATCACTATTGAGGTTTCACCCTCGATGCATACCTCCACTTTTTGGCAAAGGCTTGGGGCACCCTGCACTTGGATGTATCCTTTTGTCCCTTGGATAATGAAAAAACCAGGGCTCGCTGAGTCTTTTGCCCCCACGCAAGACGCTGTTGCAGTCGCATACTGTGCCGTGAATATCCCTGACGTATCAATACCATTAAACCCTTTATTACATACATACTGGCTGTTATCAGGTTTACCCATTAATGCAACCAATAAATAAATGTTATAGAGGTTAATGTCATATAACGCCCCACCCGCTTGTTTTGGGTCAAATGCCCCATGAACGCTCCCTTGCAGGTAATCATTATAACGGCTTGAATATTGCGAATAGTTACCTTGAATGGCTTTTATTTCACCAATTTTACCCATATTTTGTTTAATAATTGCAAATTCTGGCGTATGAATTGAAGTGATCGCTTCAAATAAAAAAAGATTTTGTTTCTGGGATAATAAAATTAATTCTTGCAGTTGTTCCCAGTGCGGCGTAAATGGTTTTTCGCAAATCACGTGTTTATTGGCCATTAGTGCTTGTTCGGTATACTGGTAATGCAAATGATTTGGCAGCCCAATATATACTGTGTCAACTTCCTCATCCTGTAATAACACTCGGTAATCCGTATAAAGTTTCGCAATACCAAATTGCTGACAAAGCACTTTACCTTTTTCTTCACTTTCGGGCCTAACGCACAATGCAACTAATTCAATCCCTTGCATTGTTTTTAATGCATCGAGCGCCATCATAATTATTTTGCCTGAACCAATGAGTGCAAGTTTCATTTACGTTACCTATCGCGAATAAAATCAGTTTTAATTTGTTCATTAATAACAAGACATGAGCAGACAATCAATGAATACTCACCTTCTATCAGTCTTACTTTTGTTTACGATTAATCGGGGTCGTTTTGATTATCGCGGGTGTTATGATCAATTTTACTAGGCAAACCAGATAATTGATATTTCGGGGCTATTTTGGCATCAATCCTATTTTATTTGAGCGAATCGCCCTTAAATCACCCAAGTGTTTAAAATTAAGATAACTAATTGTTTTATTTAAAAATAAATAGTTATCCCTCCTAATTTTTACGCATCTTCTATTTTAAAAACCCCAACTTACCTCACAATTTATTAACAACTCTCTTGAATCATTTTTTGTTATTCCCCATGCTAATTTTTTTAAATAAACCAGTGGTTTACTGTATAAACCGATCGAGGTTGGCATGAAAGACAATATTGTGACGGCTGTTGATGACGCCCTTTTGCTCCTAATGTTATTAGGTGAGAAAAATAACCTTGGGCTAAGCGAACTCTCCCGTTTATCGGGTATGAATAAATCGAAGGTTTACCGCTTGCTCTGCACTTTAGAAAACCGCCATTTTGTACAAAAAAATGATAATCCCGTTACTTATCATTTAGGCCATCAATTGTTAAGTTTAGGGAATTGTGCACGTCAACAAATTGACTATATCCAAGTGGCTGACATTGAAGCAGAACGGCTGCGCCAACGCTTCGATGAAAACATTCAATTGCGTATATGTGATAACGACGATGTCCTTCAGGTTTTACATAAGCCTTCAGGACAATCGCTTCAAGTCCGTAGTGAAGCAGGCAACCGTCGTGCCCTCGGCTCTGGTGCATCAGGGCGAGTCTTGCTTGCCTATTCACCTTTAGATGTGCAATCCCATTTTACCGCGAAAAACCCCTCTCTTATCCAAACATTGGCAGATATACATACTCGAGGCTTCGCCATTACTCGCGGGGAGTTGACTGCAGGAATTGGTGCAATCGCTGCGCCAATTTTTACGCAAAATGGGGATTGTATTGCAGCACTCAGTATCAGCCTCCCCCTTAGCCGTTTTTCTGATGACAAAGAAAAAGAAATGACGGAGCAACTTCTTCAGTCTGCTCTACGTATCTCGAGGCAACTCGGTTATATCCCTAATAATTAATACAATAAAAGAGACTACACCATGCAACCAACACAAACCCTCAAGCAAAATGCATCGCCAGGTTGGCAGATGAATCCTGTTTTAGTTATGTTAACCATTGTGATTATTGCCTTTTTAATGACCTATTTTGTTGAGTCTGGGCAATATGAACGCGATGGTAAAAAAGTCATTCCTGACTCTTATCAGACAATTTCCAAAGAAGTGAACTTTGAGCAAGTCTTAGGAACCGCAAAACCTGCTGAAAATGAAGCAGCTCCCGTCAGCTTAATTCAGCTATTTAAAGCCATCCCTGAAGGGATTATTAAGCAATCCCCCCTTATTTATATGGTGCTATTTATTGGTGGAATGTTTGGCATTCTGAATAAAACAGGGGCTATCGAATCAGGGCTTGGAAGGCTATTGCATGTCACTCGGGGGAATATTTACTTATTAATTCCTTTTTTAATGATTGTTTTCTCGATGGGAAGTACCTTTATGGGGTTAGCCAAAGAGTACCTTTTGGTGATCCCGATGGTCATTGCCCTGATGAAACGTGTTGGGCTTAATGAGCTTATCGGCCTCGCAATTGTTGCTATCGCCGTTAAGGTTGGTTACCTCGCGTCAATTACTAACCCTTATGCATTATCGATTGCTCAACCACTGGTGGGACTACCTGTATTCAGCGGTTTAAGCATGCGTGTTGCCGCCTACTTTATTTTTATCAGTTTAGGAATTTTATTTGTCTTTTACAGCATCCGTAAAACAACATTAACTCGCTATGTTGTTGAAGAAAATAGCCAGTCAAGCGTGCTGACAGGCCGCCATAAGTTAATGTTAATTATTTTAGCCATTGGCGTGGCTTTTTTAGTCTATGCATCTAATCGCTGGCACTGGAAGAATAATGATTTATCCGCTTATTATTTGTTTCTAAGCGTCGTTTTAACTTTTTGCAGTGGCCTAACGGCCAGCGCAGCAGCGGATGCTTTCGTTAGCGGGATGAAAAAAGTGCTGATTGCTGGCGTACTTATTGGGCTCGCAACGGCAGTTGAAATTATTCTTTCCCAAGGCAAAATTTTGGATACGATAATTCACCAACTGGTTGGCTTAGTGGGTAACCATGGGGCTTATGTTTCCTCATACAGTATGTTTATTTCTCAATTATTATTAGATGTCGCCATCCCATCCACCTCAGGTCAAGCTGCTGTCACTATGCCAATATTAGGCCCCGTAGGTGAGATTTCAGGTGTTTCCCCGCAAACGACTGTTTTTGCTTTCTTAATGGGGAATGGGCTGACTAATATGATCACGCCGACGTCCAGCGGATTGCTGATCTTTTTAGCGACTGCAGGTGTCAGTTGGACCACATGGGCAAAATATATTTTCCCACTCTTTTTAATTTTTATGGCTGTCGGTATCGGCTTACTAACCATCGCAGTCAGCACAGGATATTAACCATATGGATATGAAGAATTTCCGCATCGTTATGCGTGATGGTGTAGCCCTATCAACGGATGTCTATTTTCCGCAAGACGCCGATAATTTCCCTTACCCCGTCATTATCGAGCGCACACCTTATGACAAAACAGCCCCTTCTCGTTCTGAAAAAACGGTCACTGGCCACCAAATAACGCGTCAAGAGATGGCGTGCTATTTCACCAATGCAGGCTTTATTGTTATTTATCAAGACTGCCGCGGTCGTTATGAGTCTGAAGGTAAATTCACCAAATATATTAATGAGGCAGAAGATGGTTTCGATACACTCCAATGGATTATGGCACAGCCTTGGTGTAACGGAAAAATCGGTTCTATGGGGCTTTCTTATGCAGCCCATACACAATTAGCCATGGCCTGTTTGAATCCACCAGGCTTATCTACCATGGTGCTCGATTCTGGGGGCTTTGCCAATGCATTTCAATGCGGTATTCGTCAAGGGGGAGCCTTTGAGCTCAAGCAAGCCACTTGGGCGTATAAACAAGCAAAACTAAGCCCACTCGCTCAACAATCCCCTGACGTTTCAGCTGCTTTAGCACAAGAAAATATTCATGATTGGTTTACGGCTATGCCATGGCACCAAGGGCACACATTACTAAAACATGTGCCTGAATATGAATCTTATTTGTTCGAGCAATGGGAGGAAGAGTGTTTTACCGATTATTGGAAAAAAATAGGCATTTATGCTGAGGGCTACTACGACCAAATCCCCGATATCCCCGTGCTATTTATGTCCAGTTGGTATGACGCTTATGTTAGCTCAACATTAGATAACTACCATGCATTTGTCACAACCAAGCAATCACCACAAAAATTAATCATGGGGCCTTGGCTACATGGGGACCGCAATATTACCCACAGCGGTGACGCTGAATTTGGTGAAGTTGCCGCTTTTGAAAACAATGTCAGTGAAGATTGGTTAGCCTGCCGCTTAGTTTGGTTCAACACGCATTTAAAAGGCCTTAACCCACCAAAGCCGCAGCAAGACATTACTTTTTTCATGATGGGGGGTGGTAGCGGTAAACGCAATCCCGAGGGGCGTTTAGAACATGGTGGTGAGTGGGTTCACCATCAACAATGGCCACTCCCCAATATGGAAAAGACACCTTTTTTCCTATGGGGAAATCAGTCACTTCAGCGTGAAGAGTGCCCCAAACAAGCAACAATATCTTATTGTTATGACCCTAAGTACCCTGTTCCAACTATTGGCGGTGCATTAACATCAGGCCAGCCTATCTTTTGGGGGGGTGCGTTCGATCAACGTGAACTGCCTGATTTTTTTGGTAGTCAACAAAATAACCTGCCGCTTTCCGCGCGCCCTGACGTTTTAGTTTTTGAAACCGACATTTTACAAGATGATATTTGTTTGGCGGGTGATATTGAAGTGTCTTTATGGATCAGCAGTGATGCCTTAGATACGGATTTTACAGCTAAATTAATTGATGTTTATCCACCTAGTGAAGATTACCCGCAAGGTTATGCGATGAATATTACCGATGGGATCTTCCGCTGCCGTTTTCATCAGGGGTATGAGCAAAAAACCTTGTTAAACCCGAATGAAGTTGTCGAAATTAAAATTAAACCCTTTGCTTGCGCTAACCGTTTTGTGAAAGGGCACCGTATTCGGTTAGATATTTCCAGTAGTAATTTTCCCAAATACGATTTCAACACCAATACAGGTGAAACTATCGCAGGGGATAGAACATGGAAAGTAGCACAAAACAGTATTCATATTTCAAAGAGATACCCATCGAAGGTTGTATTACCCGTCGTTAAGAAAGCGTAATCACTTTCGATAGGTACGATTAAGATATTGGCCTGCTTAATTGCTAAAGCAGGCCAATGAAGAAGCCATGTTTTTACTGCGCTTTAACCCAGAACACACCATCCCCGTCTAATGCCGTGAAGGTTTTGTGCAGATAATCGCTATCCGCTTGTGGGTCAAGTTCGGCAAATAAATTGGGATGAAGAAACTTCGCTATCGCTTCCACCGCAATAATATTAAACGGCGTATCATAATATTGCTGGTATAACGCCAAAACCTGCTTGTTTTGATATGCCGCTAAAGAGCGGAGTTTAGGGCGTTCCATCAGCTTGATTAGCCTAGCCTGCGATTTGGCTTTATCGCCTGTATACCCTAAAGGCACTGAAGCGCTACCTTTACGTGTGCTATCCCAATCCGCGGCAGTCATTAAATAATAGTCAGGATTACTGTGAATTAACTGCTCTTCGTTAATTTCCCCCCCCATTCCAGTACTGAACCACTGTGAACCGAGATTATTTCCCCCTGCCGTTTCAACAAACTCACCAAAATTACCATTGCCAAAGGTTTTACAGCAGTAATCTTCACCTGAAATCCCCGCAGCCCTTTCAATAAACACACTTGGGCGTTGGCTTTTATCGAGTGTTGCCACTTTACTGCGGATCAAATCCAACCTTTGTTGGTAAAACTGGTTAAATGCCTCTGCTTGTTGTTCCTCACCAAACACTTTGCCTAATAACGCCATGCTCGGCATGGTATTTTTCAGCGGGTATTGGCGAAAATCGATAAAAATCACAGGCAAGCCGCTTTTTTCCAGTAACGAGAGTGTGCCACTTTCTGTTAACTTACTTTTCAAACCGATATCAAAAATCAGTAAGTCTGGTTGAGCCACCAAAGCCTTTTCAACACTAAAATCGGTCGTGTAAGGGTTTGGGAAAACAGGGATTTTGATCAATTCAGGAAACTTTTTACTGTATGCAGTACTCAAGTCGGGTGCTTTTTTGATCAGTGCGTCGTCCCAAGCAATAATCCCTTTTAATGGGCTTTGTGGATGCAATATATTCAATGCCACCAGCACACGGCTATCCGCCAACATCACCCGTGAAACGGGGGCATTGACGGTAACCTCCCGCCCCGCGATATCAGTTACTGTCATGGGTGCAGCGAAACTCGTCGCTGCACAGAACACACTAAGTACTCCAAATAAGCAATATTTATTGATAAATCGACCTATCATCATCCTGCCTTATCTTAACTAAAATTTCACCGATGCTTGAACATAATATGTCCTTGGCTGCCCAACGTAGATCCCATAGTTGTTATCTGTCGAGCGAGTAAAATAGGTTTGATCAAATAAGTTTTTAATGCCAGCCGATAACGTTAAATCAGACAAACTTTTACCAAAGTGGTATTCCCCACGCGCATCCCACACCATATAACCGGGTATTGTGCCATATCGGCCATCTGCACTTGGTTCTGTGACATAATGATTTGTTGTTCCTGGTGATTCCTGAGTAGATTGCGCATAGGTATTCAGGTTCCATACCCAATTACCTGTTTCATAACGGCTACCTGCGGTGATCACTTGGCGTGAATAGAACGGTAAGTCTTTATGCGCAAAATCCCCTTTCTTACTGACCGCCTTGGTATAGGTGTAGGTGCTATACACACTCACACCATCAAGGGCATCCGTGAGATCCGCTAAGTTGTACCTTGCCGCTAACTCAACACCTTGATGAGTCGTTGCCCCTAAATTAGTCCAACCCGTTGTATTCTCAACATAAAGAAGTTGATCGTCGAAATCGATATAGAACAATGTCGCTTCTAAAGAGAGTGCTGTATTGTCGTATTTCGTACCCACTTCGTAGTTATGGGCTTTTTCTGCGCTTAACCCGTTAGCCGGTGAATTACCAACCCCTTTCGTATTCAATTGGAAGTACTGCAAGCTACCAAATGAGGTGCTGGCATTGGCAAATAATTTCCACTCATCATCAATGTGGTAAATCACCGCCAGTGCAGGAAGTGGCTCACTGTAACGCTTGCTGCGGTTTTGATTTTTAAAACTGTCGTTTAAGTGAATATTGATGTTTTCGTAGCGAATACCTGGAATGATAGTCCAGTTACCGACATCAATGGTGTCATCAAGGTAAATCGCATGTGCTTCCGTTCCGCCCGAGGTGTGCTGGTAGTAGTCATTGGTGCTTGGACGTGTGTTTTGTGTGCCAGCTTGATACCAATTTGAGCGATAGGCTTTTTCATCCGCCGTTTCATTTAAATAACGGTAGCCGACGGTCACTTCATGGGACATATTATCGAAACGGAACAATTGTGAATAACTTGGCTCAATGGCATACGCAGTATAGTGCCGCGGGTAAGAAACCAAACGTCTCTCGTTGGCTTTGTCTTTATGGTCGCTTTCAATATAGCTACCACGGTAGCTTTTGCTAAACCACGTCATTAATTCGAATTGTTTGTCATCTTCTTCATGTTTATATTTCAATGACATATCTTGGCGATTCCCTTCAAAACGGTCATAAGGCCGCGTTGATTGGAATGGGTCTGCATTATATTGTGCTTGGGTTAACCCACCTGGCATCCCAGACATCGCGTGATAATAGTGAAAATTCGCTAATAGCTCGTCGTTATCCGTGATGGCATAACGGGTTTTCAACATAAAATCATCAATATCTGTATTATCATTGCTTTTGCGATAACCCTGCCCGTGTAAACCCGAATATAAGATCATGGCACCCGCTGAATCATCAGCTTTAGAGCCACCTAAAGAGGCATCCACTAAGGTTTTTAAACCACCTGTTTTCGCCCCTTGAGTTTGCACCGCAACCCCGCCACCAAACTCTTTTGGAATGGGTTTGGTCACAAAGTTAATCACTCCCCCCACGTTTTGCGGCCCATAACGCACAGAAGCGCCACCGCGGATCACATCGATAGATTCAATACTGCCTAACGAAAGTGGTGACATAGAGAGCTGTGGCTGACCATAAGGCGCTGCCGCCAATGGCATCCCATCAAGCAAAATAGTAGAACGTGGTGACAAGCGTGATGTTAAACCACGCACCCCCACATTTAATGAGACATCACTTCCCCCAGTTCCATTGCTTTCACGTACTTGAACACCAGGGATACCTTTTAACGCATCCGCAATGGTTTCACTGCCCGTTTCTTTAATTTGTTGCTGTGTTTTAACGGTTCGCGCACCTGGGTGGTTAAACACCACTTCGCTGTCTTCGGTATTTTCAAGCCAGTTACCCGTGACGGTGATTTGGTCATTTTTAGCGTTATCAGCCGCAAAAGCATAGTGAGAAATCAATGAAGCAGAAATTGCCAATGGCAAAAGTAGTTTGTGAGTTTTCAAGTTCATAAAAGGCGAGTTAAGAAAGAAGATTAAGATCAATAATGATAATTATAATCATTAGTAATAATCAATCAGATTTACTCTTTTTTTTATAACAAAAACATCTAACCAATTAAATTATTAGCCATTATTCTTTTTTAGGCTAAAAAAAAGACAAATAAAAATCCGAAGGGGTTACCTTCGGATTTCAGACTGCTGACAAACCAATTAGGTTTGGCTGCAGGTTGGATAGGTTTTGAAAATAAATTAGGAAAATCAATTTATTGATTTTCGGCTGATAATACAAAGCAGGAAAAACCACGCTTTTATCCTGCTTTGTCAACAACCTCCATCCGAAGGGGTTACCTTCGGATTTCAAATAACTCAAGAGTTAAAATTAACCTCCGAGAGAGAAAAACACGATGCGCCCCACACCTTCACCAGCAAAAATACATAACGCAGCAAATGACATGACAAACGTTGCATTCGTTGACTGGCTTGATTTTTGACACAATAAACGCCCAACAAATACGACTCCTACTGCAATCAATGCCACACGGGCAATGCTCAGGCTAAGCAAACCTTCTGGCAATTCACGAGGGGTCATACCCATATAAATCGGCTCACCAATATTGCTCAGTAATGATAATGCACCGAGTAGCATCAATAAAATACCGACCACACCCACGCCTAATGTGGTTTTCACCACGCGTTTCAGTTGATCTTCTTTACCTAAAGCACGCAAGGAACCTACTAGCAGTGAAGCCGCGATAACGCCACCCACCAGCAATACAGCCCCAAAGAAACTGGCGTAAGTAAATAAGCCACCCCACAAGTTAAAGAGCGTGTTTGCGTACAGCGCCGACATGGCATACATATACACCAAGCCCGCGATAGCGCTGAGAACTAATAATGCATTATTCGCTTTATTTTTGAGTAATAACAAGGCTGTACTCAAAAATAACAATGCCATGTAAATCGCAGTTGCCCATACTTCACGGCTCATCCAAGAACTAGAAACATGAACCATGGTGTAAAACATGTGTAATGGATTACCCATATGGAACAACGAGCCCAATAACCCTACGCATCCTAAAATAAAACTCGCAACTACGGGCTTTTTAATAAGTTGCTTTTTTTCATTTTCTTCGAGGATACGACAATAGCACAGCAACGAAACAACCAAGCAGCCTACTGATGCTTGCATAAATAAGGTGAAAATCACCAATGGAAATTCATGCATGATAATTCTCCTTATCCTTTCGTGCCAACAACAAGGTTGGGTTTGGTGATGCTTGAACTTGGCAGGCCATCAATATCCGCATTGGTTCCGTATTTTTTACGCAGTTCGCTTATCAAGCCAAACTCTATTGCACGCATTGGGCAAGAATCGACACACATTGGGTTCCCCCCCTGCTCACGTAAATCAATACAGGTATCACACTTGGTCATCATGCCGATGCTGGCATCAAATTGTGGGGCTTCATACGGGCAAGCCCATGTGCAATAACGGCAACCGACACATTTATCGTGGTCAACCAAGACAACGCCATCTTCTTCGCGTTTGTGCATAGCCGTTGTTGGACAGTGGCTAACACATTGCGGGTCATCACAATGATTACACGCAATAGATAAATGCCAACGATGTGGGCGGGGATATTCACCCACTTCGATATCGTACACACGGCGAAAATTACGCCCAACCTCAAGGTCATTTTTATCTTTACATGCCACAACACAGGTTTTACACCCAATACAAGTGGCAACATTGATATAAAATCCGACTTGTTTATCCATTATTCATTGCCCCTTAAAAAATAATACGCTGTGGAATTGCAACATCAGGGACTAACTGGTCACCATCCCATTTTTCGATGTTACATAACATGGTATTCCACCCTGATGTTCCTAACCCTGTTGGGACTTGGATCGTCAGCGTATTATCTGCACCAGCCATATCTATCCCTGTTTTTTCATCCACATCCGTCCAACTACCATGAGGTAATGCAACTACCCCTGGTTTCATGGTTTGCGTGACTAGCGCTGGGCGGACAATTCTGCCGTGAGGGCTGGTAACCAATACCGTTTCGCCATGCTTAATTCCTAAACGTTTAGCATCAGAGGCATTAATATAGATTGGGCTTGGCCACTGCTCACGCAGCCACGGCACATTATCTAAGGTACTGTGTGACCGACGTAAATAGTGCGGGTTATAAATTTGGAATGGATAATCCCCCTTCTCTTTTTTGGCAAAGTCTTTAAAACTCGCCTCATAACCGCTAGCTGAAGGAATATATTCAGGAATTGGCGGTAATTTCGTCCAACCGCATTCATCGGCTTTTTCCACCAATGTTTGGCAATAAATTTCAAACTTACCACTCGGTGTTGGGCGAGGATTCGCTTGCGGGTCACGAATAAAATCTTCGTAAGCAATGTAACCGTAATTATCTCCTTGCGTGCGCTGCACTTGATATTTACCAACAGTTAGGAACTCATTTAACGTTAAACGACCTTGCTGAGGCTTCCCTGTGACTTGCCATTCATCGATATCTGCTTGGGTAATAGTGAGCAGAGGTTCTTTAGTCTGACCATCTTCCCCGATAATGGTTGCCCCATTAAGTTTATTGAAAAACTGTTGTTTTTCTGAAACAGGGAAGACTTCATCCACATTGATCCCAAGGCGTTTGCCCAGTTCTTTGGCAATCCATTGATCACTTTTTGCCTCATAAAGTGGCGGGGTCACATTCACGGCAGCAATAATAACTTCACGATTACTTGGGTTTAAAATCGTCCCTTCGCGCTCCCATTCTGTGGTAACAGGCAGGACGATATCAGAGTATTTAGCGCAGGTATGTGGCACATAAGCTGCTGTTACCACGAGTTCGACATCTTTTCGATAGGCTTCAATACTTTGAGTTATATTTGCACGAGTCTGCAATGTCGCATTGAATGGGTGAATGATCATTTGAATATTCGCATCCACATCTCCCACTCCGCGCTGGCGGAATTTTTTCTCCAACAATGCACGATTAAGTTCATTATGGTTGATTTTCAAACTCACAGGGTTGGGGATGGATGGCAATCCACTTGCGCCTGCCATCACTAAGCGTGTGCCGTTATTTCCCGCGGCAAAATGACAACTCACCCCCGTCATACGCCCTGGACGCCCCATGTGTCCAGTCATAAAGCCCAATGTTGAGAATGCTTGAACCCAGCCCTCTCCATTATGGATACGTGCAGGTGCCCAGCCCGTCAGTAAAGCAACGCGGTTTGTGCCCCCGATTTCACGGGCTAATGTTCGAATATCTGTCACTGATAACCCACAAATATTCGCTGCCCATTCAGGGGTTTTTGGCTCACCTGAATAAGTGCCTAATAAATAATCTTTAAAATTACCTTTTGGGTCAGCGCCCGCTGGCATATTTTTCTCATCGAAACCAACCGTACAACGGCGTAAAAATTCCCAATCAATTAATGGGTTTTCTGAACTATCCATTTCTAACAGTGCATACATGATACCCAATGCAAGTGCATGGTCGGTGCCAGGGTTGATGGGATACCAATCCGCATCCATTAGTTCAGCCGTCGTGGTATAACTTGGGTCAATGCTGATAAAACGTGCACCTGCTTTTTTAGCTTGATAATAGTTATAGGTTGGGCTTCCAGGGCTACTCCATGCAGGGTTCGCCCCCCACATAACAATGAGCTGCGAGTTACGCATATCAAATCGATCATTGGTACCAAAGGTATAAAAGCCTTCCAATAAACCGAGGTGAGCAGGCGTTTCAAACCAAGCGCCCCATGAGGTAGTTCCCCAATCCCCAACAAAACCACCGGCTTTGGCGTACACATTTTGGATATCAACACCGTTCCCACCCGTGATCCAAATCGATTCCTTGCCATATTTTTCTTTAATACGTTTCGATTCTGAGGCTACAATATCAAGGGCTTCATCCCAACTGATGCGTACCCATTGGTCACGTCCACGCAAGCTTTTATCACCGCCACCTGGTGCCCAACCTTTACGTTTCATTGGGTATTTTAAGCGGTCAGCACCAAAAACTTGCTTACGCTGAGAACGCCCGCGCAAACAACCTCGTTGCTGTGGAAAATCGGGGGAATCGGCAACCACATCATCTGTTTTTTGCCTCACTACCACACCATCTACCACCAGCGCTTTATTCACACAACGCCCGCCACAGTTATGCCAGCACGCAACGGGCTTCCATTTCCCTTTGGTGATAGTATCCGTCGCTTGTACAATAGCTTTTTCTTCTTCTGGTGTGGATGCATAAAGCCGTTTACTCAGCGGTAATGTAGCCATTACCGATGCTGCCGAAGTCCATGCTAGAAATGAACGACGACTTAAGGCTATTTTCTGTCTTTCTGACATTGCTCTTACCTCTTCCTTTCGTTTTATTATTATAAATTGACTAATTCATTGATTTTATTTTGATCACTTCGTAAAAAGGGTTCTAACAGTGCACTCAATTGACGGTAAAATGGGGTGTTCGCTTGGTTATGCAGATCACGACAAAATGGGGTAATAAACGCCAAGAGGTGGTCATTTAAGAATACAGACGACACCTGCAATAACGCTTTTGATTCGTCAGTGAGCTCAGGTTCTAAATCGGTAAGCTCAACAATTTTCTGGCTGAGGTTCCACATAAAATCCAGCTCATAACCTATATGATCCGCAGCTTCGAATTCTTTCTGTCCTAATTCAAATCCATATTTTTGATAGAATGATTTCACTGCAAGGGTGCTTTCTTGGAATAACAGTTTGTCCCGCGAGACATAAGTGGACTCCCATGGCGCTGCTGCGGGCGCATCTGGCCCAATAAATAAGCGTGTGAAGTCCCAATGTAAATCCTCAAAGCCATCTGTACCCGCTTGTAAGCTGCGTGCCTGTAAGTCTGTTTTCATCGCACTAATCGCATCGGCCATCACTGGCAAATGGTCTTCACAAGGGAATAGCGCCAATCCCCCTTCACACAAATATTGCAGTAGTTCAGGCGTTGGCTCTTCCATGAATAAGCGACGCAATACGTCATAAGCAAACTGCCTCCCATACAAAAAATCTAAAATGGGGTTTTCATTTTTCATAGGAACCTCCCTGTATATCGGTCAATAAAAATTCAGTGGGTGTGGTTAATTCAATACGCACTTCTTTAATCAATGGATTGCCATTTTCATCTGGCTCAACAATATGAGACGTGAGTGCGATAGGAAGATTTGCTAGCGTCTGTAGACACAAAATCGATTCAGGGTTGAATTGCAAAAAGCCGTGGAGCAATTCATGTTGAAAGGGCACATTGGCTTGTTTTAAATAATGAGCCGCTTTCTCACAGTCGTCGCCAAACACCTTGGCACTTTTGAAAAAATAATCCTTTGTAGAGAAAAAATAATGCGGGCCCATCACCTGCTCATCATGCTGAAAAAATGCGTTATTTTGGTACACCTGCCCCGTATGTTTATTCTCTAAAGAGCAATAATGCACACCAAGAGACAAACCCTTTTCTAGCGCAAATTTTAGTACGCGTAAGCAAGCTAACTCGCTATCAGCAACCGCAAGTCCCCCTGCATACCAGTAGTTGTAATACACCTCATAGGGTGGGTTTTTTAGATTAAAATTGCGGGATTTATACTCATGGCTATTCGTCAGGGGAAAGCAGAACTCTAATAAATTGATACCGTCAACTCCAATATCATCTAACTGCATCAATAACTGGTACATTTGCTCTTCAGTATTGGGAATTACGGGCATTTCCACCATCACCGTAGGGAAAATTTCGCGAGCTAAGGCGATACGGCGTAAAACGTTTTCAATGCGTTCTTTTGAATCATCAATTTTGATGCTAAAACGTACCTCTTGCAGGCCTGCCTTCGCTAATGAAAGGGCCGTAGTGCGGTCCAGCGGGTCACCTGCGGTATATAAACGGGTATGAACTTGCGGTAACTTTTGCTGTACACGTTGAAAGAATTGAATGCTTTCTTCACGAAATAACAGCGGTTCCCCACCCGTTAGTGCGATGTGGGATAATGGATAGTTTTGCTCTGCAATAGCGTCGACCTCGCCTATCGCATCACGCATCTCCCGTTGAAAACCTTCATAATTTTCTTGATTAGGGTTAAAGCAGAAATAGCAATCACGGTGACATTTTAACGACAAAAATGTCGTGTGGCTCCCTTCCCCCGTTCGGCACTGTACACAAGCGCTAGAAAGCCACCCGCAATGAATACTTTTGCCATTATTCGCAAAAATTGCCCCTAATGTTTTCAGCTCATTTTTCAGTTGTTGAATTTCAGTTTGCTGTGAAAAAGGAATTTCAAAATCTAAACCATACGCTGAAATAGCAGATTGCGTCTTTTTCTCAATCACTAAATAGCGCATAGCATAGCGTGAAAATTTATCATTTTTGAGTGTGGACAGAGTGCTATCTGTTATCGGATAGATCATTAAATTACCTTTAATAAGGGATACAGTTTTATTAACTATGTTGTGATAAAATATAGCAGGCCATGATCGCCCAATTATTTGACTGATATTAATAGCTGAACAACAGATGTATGTGCTGAATCTTAGGTAAGATTTGTTTTATTTTAACTGCAAATTAAAATTATCTATCATTTGCTATATTAATAAACCCAGTATAAATAATTAAAGCAAAATGAAATTGCGCAGGATCAACAAAAATTTCTATTTCAGTGTAATTTCCTCTCAGTTATCAATTAAAAAAATCTTATATACTCAAAGCATTACAATAAATCATCACATAATCCCATTACGAATGGTTATATAGCAATTTACACATCAAATAAAAATAGTGTTAAAAACATCAAGAAAAATAATATTTACTCTAATATTTAAAATGAATGATTCTTTTTCAAAATGTAACATTAAATTTCAAATCAATAGATAATCACTCTCATTGATGCCACCTATTTCATTTTTAATCCTACACTTAAATTTAATCGAAAATATTTTTAATTAATATGAGTCACCGTTATCTCAATAATCAGATACTGGTCTTTAATTGATTAGAAAAAATAATCCCCTCCCTAAATTATTTTTCAACATAAAAAATACTTTAGGATTATTTACATCGTTTTTATTGTGTGGCTTCGTTATAATTTCGTCAATTAATCACGCTTAGTCATTAATTAAATTAAACTTAAAGGAAATAAATATTATTAACAGGCAGTATATGCAAGACAAAACAATTCAATTTAGTAAATTTTTAAGCTACGTTTTACGCCACAAACCTGAAGCTATTTCACTCACTCTCGACCAAGATGGTTGGGTTAATGTTGATGATTTATTATTACAAGCCAACCGTCACGGGAAGAAGCTTACCCGTGAAATATTAGAGTATGTAGTTGAAAATAATAATAAAAAAAGGTTCACTTTCAATACTGAACAAACCATGATCCGCGCCGCACAAGGCCATTCAACTCAACAAGTTAATCTCAATCACCTTTCACATACACCCCCAGAGTTTCTTTATCATGGAACCGCAATACGTTTTGTCGATTCAATTAGACAACAAGGGTTATTAGCAGGTAATCGTCATCATGTGCATTTGTCGGACAACACAGAGACGGCAACCAATGTAGGTTCACGGCACGGCAAGCCCATCGTTTTGGTAATTGAAGCCAAAAAAATGGTGGAATCAGGTTATCTATTTTACTTATCCGATAACCACGTTTGGTTAACTGAACATGTTCCCGCCAAATTTATCCAACCGTAATAGCTAAAGCGGCAACGCATATGTGACCTTAACCGTTTCCATGGGGACTTCGGTCTTAATACTTTGGATACTGTTTATTTGTGTTAAATGATCCGCATGAAAACGGCGATATGAAGCAAGGTCTTGAGTGACAATGCGGATTAATGCATCACACTCACCCGCCATCAGATGGCATTCCACCACTTCAGGCATCTGTTTAATGTCTTCAACAAATTGGTTTATGGTTTTCGCATCCTGCGTTTTAAACCAAATGCGCGCAAATAACGACAACCCCGCGCCTATTTTTGCGCCATCAAGTACCGCCACATAACGTTTTATCACTCCCGCCTCTTCGAGCAATTTTACACGACGCAAACAAGGAGACGGGGAAAGCCCAACCTCTTTAGCCAGCTCAACATTCTGTATTTTTCCATCACGCTGTAGCACCTGTAAGATACGTCTATCAATGGCATCAAGTTTTATCATATTCATTTTTATTGAAACCCAAAGCTCACTTATTAATAGTTATTGATATTCAATGCTAATTTATTGTTATTTTCAAGCAATAAAACAACCCTATACTACTGCATTGTCGTTATAATTTTTACGCAGCTGGCCAGTTGCCTCATCAACAATAAAATCAAAGAGGTCATCCTATGGAGTTACACACATTAGCATTATTCAGTGCTACAGTGATCCCACTGATTTGCACACCAGGCCCTGATATTTTATTTATTTCAGCACAGGGGCTTTCAGGTGGGCCAAGAGCCGCTTGGAAGGCTAATTTAGGGATTATTTTAGGTTATATAGCCCATGCGATACTGGCGGCACTTGGCCTTGCTGCGATTGTTGCAACCTCACCAATAGTATTTCATACAATAAAATGGGTTGGTGTTGCCTATGTAGCCTACCTCGCTGTTCGGATGCTCATGTCTGCAATGAAAGCCAGTGAAGTCAAAATACAAAAAGTATCGAATAAAGCAGTGATTGGTAAGGCATTTTTAACCAGTTTTTTAAACCCTAAAGGCTTACTGGTGTATTTCGCAATTTTACCTAATTTTATTCAGTTGAGCGAAAGTGTTGCAATTCAATCGCTAATCCTTTCTGCCACTTTTATTGTATCTTGTGTGGTGATTTATGGGGTTATTGGAATGTTGTTTGCTTCCATGCATAAAAAACAAGGTTATAACGACAATAAACGCCGCATTACAGAAGGCGTTGCAGGTGGCTTGTTAACCTTTGCAGCTATAGGATTAGCGGCAAGTTAACGTGGTAATAGTTCAATATAAATCAGCTGGCTATTGGCACTAAGAGGGGCCACTTCACCCTCGCCGATATCCGGCAACCACCAACCGCCTTGACCAACCGCCATTCGGTTACAGTTCCCGCCAGACACAGCCCATTCGCCACGTCGCACAAAAACTAGGCCTGCTTGATTGTTCGGCAGTTTACACGGCTCTGTTACTAAAGCACTTTTTACCACCCAGCGATCTGCGCGGAAAATAAAATTCAATAGCTGTGTATTCGGCTGGCTCACATTGATAGCCGCATATTGCTGAGCTGAAAATTGAGCATGATCACCAACATGGCTCAACCGCTGCGTAAAGTTTTTATTATCGGTTAATGTTATTTCTTGGTTATTGAGCAAAATAACTAACCTTTCACCTTCGGCGTAGCGTTTAAGGTAGCTATCTTGATTAATCGTCGCGATGCTTGCACGTAATGAATAATCTGAAGCCACGGGCCAGCAAAAAACTTCTTGACTGGCCCCTCCTCCATCATTCCATTTGAGATGTGGCAAATCAGTGATATCAAAACATTTAATTTTCACATTACCTCCCAAAACGTTGTCATTCACTGCTTTAGATGTGTACTTAGAGTCGCAAAGTTAATCTTTCAAGGCAATGAATTTACAACGATAATGTGACTAATCGCGCTTCTCTTTAATTAATTGGTGACATAACCGACCTAATGTTTTCATCGCCTCTTCAATACGCTCAGTCCATGTAAAAGAAGCATTTAAGCGAAATGCATGGTTAAACTGATCACTGGTCGAAAACATACTGCCTGGTGCAATGCTGATACCTTCTTTTAATGCTAATTGGTATAAGCGAATTGCATTAAACGGCGGCTCAAATTCTAACCATAAAAAGTAACCACCTTTAGGCATATTCACTTTTACGGAGGACGGCATATATTTAGCTATTGCCCCTAGCATCTGATGCTGTCGTTGTTCCATGGTGACTCGCAATTTACGTAAGTGACTGTCGTAACCCCCTAAAGAGAGGTACTCAGCAATAGCGAGCTGCGTGGGAACACTCGCAGACACTGTACTCATCATCTGCAAATGCTGGATTTTGGTTGCGTGATGCCCTGCAGCCACCCACCCAACACGATACCCAGGAGCCAAACATTTGGAAAATGATGAACAGTGGAAAAAGTGCCCTTTAGTATCTAACGCTTTGGCAGGAATAGGTTGTTTGTTGCCAAAATACAATTCACCATAAACATCATCTTCAATTAATGCAATTTGGTGTTTATTTAAAATATCCACCAACCGCTTTTTATTGGCTTGTGGCATTGTGCCACCCAGTGGGTTTTGATAATGCGTCATCAACCAACAAGCTTTAATCGGATATTTGTCGGCAATGTCCTCTAATGCATCAAGATCGATACCAAATAAAGGGTCAGTTTTAATCGCGATCGCTTTGAGTTTTAACCGTTCAATCGCCTGCAATGACCCATAAAATGCGGGAGATTCAATAACGACCCAATCTCCAGGTTGGGTCACTGACTGCAAACTTAGTACCAGCGACTCCATCGCACCTGCAGTAATCACAATTTCATCTGGAGCGACATGGATACCTTGTGTCGCATAACGCTGGGCAATATTACGACGTAATTGCTCATTTCCTGGCGGTAAGTTAGCGGGTGTATTAAATTTTGATAAACGCCTCGCGACGGATGCCAATGATTTAGCGAGTTTAGGATCATCCAATAACGCAGGTTCTGGAAAAGCAGAGCCAAATGGGATAATATCTGGATCCTTACAGGCCTGTAATACCCCAAATATTGAGGCGTTAATCTCTACATTTTCATTTAAATGGAGTCCTTTTCCCCCTTTTGCCGCCGCAAAGGCGTTATTTCGGTTGGCTACATAGTATCCAGATTGTGGACGTGCGGCGACCCAACCTTGGCTTTCAAGTAATTGATATGCTTGCACCACGGTCATTAAACTAAGACCCGATTGCTTAACACTTTCCCTAAGTGAAGGTAATCTGTCACCAACTTGCCAGATATTGTCTTCAATTTGTTGACGAATTTGCGCTGCTAACTGTTCATATCTCGTCATAGCCGCCTCAACTGTTATAGTTAATATCCCGATAATTGTTACTATTATAGTTTATCGTCTCATGTTCTACTTATCCACACATTCACCTGACTTTTTTTAACTATAAGCACAAAACATTTTTAGTCGGATTGCGATACTTAGCATTCCGGTGTGAACAATTTTTTTGCTAGGGATAAGCGCCTCGATTGTGATCACCAAGGCTTTAAATGCAGCGTGCCATTAACATATCCACTCAGGGGTCAATATGTTTGGACTAACTGCGCTGGAGCTTGCCCGTATACAATTCGCGTTTACGGTCTCGTTCCATATTATTTTTCCAGCCATTACTATTGGGCTCGCAAGCTTTCTTGCGGTGCTACAAGGCTTATGGCTAAAAACACGTGACGAAGACTATATAAAACTGTTCCATTTTTGGACAAAAGTTTTTGCGGTTAATTTCGGAATGGGCGTGGTATCAGGATTGGTGATGGCATACCAATTCGGTACTAACTGGAGTTTCTTTTCAGACTTTGCAGGCGGGATCACAGGCCCGTTACTCACGTATGAAGTGCTAACCGCCTTCTTCCTTGAAGCAGGTTTCCTCGGTGTCATGTTGTTTGGCATGAACCGTGTCGGTGAAAAACTGCACTTTTTTGCTACCTGCATGGTCGCGCTAGGCACCATTATTTCCACTTTCTGGATTTTGGCATCTAACAGCTTTATGCAAACACCACAAGGTTTCGAAATCATCGATGGCCGTATCGTCCCCGTTGATTGGTTAGCGGTGATCTTCAACCCTTCTTTCCCATACCGTTTATTGCACATGACGACGGCAGCATTCCTTGCTGCGGCATTCTTTATTGGCGCATCTGCGGCATGGCATTTACTCAAAGGCAATAAATCCAGCGCAATGAAGAAGATGTTCTCCATGTCGTTGTGGTTGATTTTAGTTTTAGCACCTGTCCAAGCGTTAATTGGTGATGCGCATGGATTGAATACACTGAAACATCAACCAGTTAAAGTTGCCGCGATGGAAGGTCACTGGGAAAACAAACCAGGTGAAGCCACACCGCTTATTTTGTTTGGTATTCCAAACCAAGAGAAAGAAAAGACCGAATATGCCATCGAAATTCCGTATCTTGCGAGCCTAATTTTAACTCACAGCATTGATAAACAAGTGCCTGCGTTAAAAGAATACGCACCAGAAGACCGACCAAATGTATTCATGGTGTTTTGGTCGTTCCGTGTAATGGTCGGTTTAGGCTTATTAATGATAGCCGCAGGGGTTTGGGGCTTATGGCTTCGTTACCGTAAAAACCTGTATGAGTCCAAAACATTCCTGCGATTTATGTTCGTCATGGCCCCTTCTGGCTTGATTGCTATTTTAGCGGGCTGGTTTACGACAGAAATTGGTCGCCAACCTTGGGTGGTGTACGGTTTGCAGCGCACCTCAGATGCCGTCAGTGCCCACGGTGAAATGCACATGAGCATCAGTTTAATCGCCTTCTTTGTGGTTTACGGTGGCGTATTCGGTATCGGCTACATGTACATGATGAAATTAATTCGTAAAGGTATCGCGGAGGACGCAGCTCATGGGCATTGATTTACCTCTCATTTGGTTTGTCATCATCGTATTTAGTATGTTGATGTATATCGTGATGGATGGCTTCGATTTGGGTATCGGTATTCTCTATCCCGCTCTAAAAGATAGCCAAGACCGTGACTTAATGATGAACAGCGTTGCCCCCGTTTGGGATGGTAACGAGACGTGGCTTGTGCTCGGCGGTGCTGCCTTATTTGGTGCATTCCCGCTTGCCTACGCTATTGTGTTAGATGCCCTATCCATACCGCTAACTTTTATGCTGTTGGCCTTGATTTTCCGTGGTGTGGCATTTGAATTTCGCTTTAGAGCGGATGAATCTCACCGTCGCCATTGGGATCACGCGTTCATTTGGGGCTCTATTTTCGCGACATTTGTTCAAGGCGTCGTTGTGGGTGCTTTTATCCAAGGCTTCCACGTGGAAAACCGTACCTTTATGGGCGGCTACTTTGATTGGTTTGCCCCCTTCCCTCTGTTTTGTGGTTTTGGCTTAGTTGTTGCTTATGCTTTACTGGCTTGTGGTTGGCTAATCATGAAAACCGAAGGACATCTACGCCGTACCATGTACCGCATTCTGCGCCCATTGACCCTATTAATGGTTGCAGTGATAGCGGTTATTAGCTTGTGGACGCCAATGCTCAATCAAGCCATTTTTGACCGCTGGTTCACACTGCCAAATCTGTTCTTCTTTTTGCCTGTTCCATTACTGGTTCTGGGTTGTACATGGCTAATCTTAAAAAGTGCAAAGCGCCAACAGCATGATAGCTTGCCATTTTTATCCGCTTTGATGTTGATATTCCTCGGCTTTACAGGCCTAGGGATCAGTATATGGCCAACATTAATCCCACCAGCGATTAGCTTCCGTGACGCCGCGGGCCCCTCTGAAAGTTTAGGCTTTATGTTAGTGGGCGCGTTATTCATTATTCCTGTTATTTTGGTTTATACCTATTGGAGTTACTATGTCTTCAGAGGAAAAATTACCCCAGACCAAGGCTACCATTGATACCGCAGTAACCTCCCCTTGGTGGAAAAAACTCGGTTGGATGGCACTGATTTGGCTAGGAAGTGTACTAGCGCTGTTTGCTTTCTCTTCCGTGTTTAAATTGATGATGACCGCCGCTGGGATGAAAGTGAAGTAGATAACTTAAGTGCCTTATGTTAATACCTAAGGCACTTTTTTGTTTTATGTGAGGCAGATAGGATGAATATAAATGGTTAAATAATTAATATTCGTGATATGATAATGATAATAATTACCAAATAATAAAATTATCATTAACGAAGGAGACCGTCCGTGGCTACTGAACAACCCGTTGAAAAAAATATCTACCGCCCGGCGCCACCGCAGCTTATTCAAGTTAAATCCATTACTGATATCAGCCCCTCGATCCGTAGCATCACTTTTACGGGTGAAAAACTTGCAGACTACCCAACCGACTGCGAAGGCGGGCATTTAAAAATATTTTTAGCCCCTGACTTATCCAGCCAACCAGCACTGCCTATCCTTAGTAAAGAAGGCCGTAGTTGGCCTGAAGACAAACCTCGTCCATTTGTACGCACCTATACCGTAAGAGCCATTCGCCCTGACGTTAGCGAAATCGACATTGAATTTGCCATGCATGACGGTGCGACAGGGCCTGCCTATTTATTTGCCCGCGATGCCAAACCAGGTCATTGGATGGGGATCACCAA
The DNA here is from genome assembly GCF_020381325.1 of Providencia vermicola. Taxonomy (GTDB): domain Bacteria; phylum Pseudomonadota; class Gammaproteobacteria; order Enterobacterales; family Enterobacteriaceae; genus Providencia; species Providencia vermicola. Next base: position 464,621 of record NZ_JAGSPI010000001.1, on the reverse strand, counting down.
TCCTGGTGGTCCAGACCCACTCCTGCCAAGCCGCAAACACTATTTTATGGCGGGGGACTCCAGTTCACTGCCTGCCATTGCCGCATTATTAGAAAAAATGCCAGCAGATGCCCAAGGAAAAGTGGTACTACGTATGGATAACCCAGCGGATGTACGCCCACTTAAAAAACCTACTCAAGTTGAAATCATTTGGATTTGTGGTGATATTAGCAAAACCACTGAATTAATTAGCACCTTTAAATCGTGGGATATTCCTGCCACAGATTGTGCATTTTGGATAGCGGGTGAAGACCAAATAATTCGTGATTTACGCCGTTTTGTTCGCCGTGAAAAAGGGTTTGGTCGTGATGATATCTACGCAATCCCCTACTGGAGACACGGCTATGATGAAGAAGGTTATCACCATGAACGCCATGCTGTAATGGATAACCCTGACGATTAATTCCGTTTTAAATTACCCTCAACGCTTATCAGTTGTATTATCGCTGATAAGCGTCTCCCTACCTGTCTTCTGCCCATTTTTTGAGTTTACTTGCATTGTATCACGCTATTTTGCGCATTTTTTTATTGCGATAAATGTTATGTTATAACATAATAAAACTAGATATTATCAAAATAGGAAATGACAGTGCATAAACACACATTATTAAATACAGCGCTTAGCGCAGTTTTTGCCATTAGCAGTTTTTCTGCTATTGCACACGGTTCACATAGCCATGCACATCCGCAATCGGAAAAAGCTCTTCAAGCCTCGAAAGGTATCTTTGAAGATTCAGATGTCAAAGACCGCTCGTTAAGCGATTGGCAAGGCGTATGGGAGTCAGTAAATCCATTATTATTAAATGGTAAGTTAGATGCTGTTTTAGAAAGCAAAGCACAGAAAAATAAAGATAAAACCGTTGAAGAATACCGCGCTTACTATAAAAAAGGCTACGCCACAGATGTTGACAGCATTGGCATCGAAAATAATATGGTTGAATTTACCCAAAACGGTGTCGTCAATAGCTGCCAATATGCGTACTCAGGCTATAAAATTTTACATTATACTTCGGGCAAAAAAGGCGTTCGCTACCTGTTTGAGTGCCAAGATGCTAAATCCAAAGCGCCAAAATACATTCAATTTAGCGACCATATTATCGAGCCACAAACGTCAGGTCATTTCCACTTATATATGGGAAATGAATCACAAGAAAAACTCCTAGGACAATTAGACAATTGGCCAACCTATTACCCTTATTCATTAACTGATGAGCAAATCGTTCACGAAATGCTGTACCATTAATCATCAGTGCGGATAAAAAATATGCCCCAGTAATCACTTATGGGGCATATTTTCATCACCCTTAAGGCAAATCAATTAGTCGTTATAGGCTAATAGTGCTTTATGGCACAATTGAGATCTCACACAATCATCAATGGTAAAGTTGACCATCGAGACCATTTCATCACTACTGAAACGTTGTAGCGCATCCGCAAGACCAGACTGCACCCCATCAGGTAAGTCACACTGAGTCACATCCCCGTTAACAATAACCGTGACGTTTTCCCCCAAACGCGTTAAAAACATCTTCATTTGGGTGACAGTGACATTTTGCGCTTCATCTAAAATCACAATGGCATTTTCAAAAGTTCGACCACGCATATACGCAAATGGCGCGATTTCAACTTTCGCAATTTCAGGACGCAAGCAATATTGCAGAAATGAACTCCCTAACCTTTTGGCTAGAACATCGTATACAGGGCGAAAATAGGGGGCAAATTTCTCAGACATATCCCCAGGTAAAAAACCAAGGTCTTCTTCCGCCTGAAGAACAGGCCTTGTTACAATGATCTTGCTGATATCTTTATTAAATAAGGCATCTGCGGCCAACGCGGTACTGATGAAGGTTTTACCACAACCTGCTTCACCATTGGCAAAAATTAACTGTTTGTGTTTAATCGAATTAATATAGAGCTTCTGAGCTTCATTTCGTGGCAGGATTGGTGAGCCATCACGACGTTCCTTTGCCATACCAATAGGCTCAATGCCAGTCAGTTCAGCGAAGGACGCAACGTTATTCATGTCAAACCGACCAGAACGTTCTTTACGTGATGAGCGTTTCATTTCACGACGTGCTTTTGTTGCAGCTTTCTGTCTACTCATAGTATTAACCCTTCCAGGTATCAGTGATGTCAATTTCAGATGACTAACTATTCAGAACAGAGAGGAGCTCCCTTCAAGCTCTTAGTTAACGATAAAACGGTGTAATGTGGTTCAATCCTCTTTCTTTTTAACAGGCCATAAAAAAACCGGTTAGTCATCTCACCATGACAATTTCATGATGGAGGCTAACCGGTCTTGTGTTCGTATTAATAAATACTGACTTCCCATTAGTTTCTCCTGTGACAGCGATACCGTTAAACTAATGAATCTGTATGACACTAATATGACAAACTGCAATATTTTTTGTGACTCAATGAGGCGCTGTTTTTATTACAGTTTTTACTTACCCTAAATATAGCGCTAATTTTTTTCAGAAGGCAACATTTTTTTAACACATTTTTGTATTTTATTTGTCACATCAAAATTTCACTAAAAAAAACGCCAATAATCAATTCGTTATTGGCGTTTAAATGACCATTAACGTGGTTTGCAGTTGCCAGCTAGGTGATAACCCGCTTCTTGGGCCGCATTTTCGTTAGCAAATATGATTGCATTTTTATCTGATAACGTCTTAAAACCAGAACAATGGGAGAAATGATACTTTTTGGAATTTTTATTACCTTTAATTTCAGCTGAAATTGCTAAGTTAGTTTGCTTTTCAGACTGTTTAGGCAATATTACAGTTGAAGATGGAGAAACTCTCACTCCTTCTCCCCCATTTTTATGGTTTAAGCTCCACTGTTTTTCCCCTGTCACAAATGGATTATGGTGCCCCATTACTTTAGCAATACGTTCATCACGGGTACGCTCCCACTGGTTTGGTGGAAATTTTTTATCCCATGCCATCAAGAGTTGTTGTTGCTGACGTGACATGGATAAATTATAACGGTCATGCATATAAAAATAGACACGAGCAACCTGCCCTTTCACCTCATCGCGGGGCTCAAAGACTTTTTGTTTAAAATCGACACGGCTACGACACATTCCATATGGATACGGGGTATTTGTGGATAATTGACCGAAGCTAAAATTACTTCTATCTCCATTTACCTCGCCAATGGAAGGCGCTAGGTTATGCAAATCAGCTTCCATACGAGCAAAAACAGGATCTGTCGAAACACAATTTTTCCGCCCACCATTCTGCCAACATTGGCGCTGATGACCGAATACCCATGCAGGCACAATATGTTCCCACTCTATACGTTCGGCACGGCTTTGCTGTTTGCGTACCTGATAGCCACAAGAGATTAAATCAACTTGCCCACCACTTTTGCCTGCCCACTCCCACTGGCAGCCACAGTAAATCGTTCCTTCCCCTTGTTGACTTTGATCAGAATAGACTTGAGTTTTGCTGAGCACTTTCGCTTGGGTGAATGAGCTAGGTGCCGCAAAAGAAAATGGTAAAAATAGAAAGAAAGACAGAATAAAACAAAAGAAAGACAACAAACTGGACTGTTTCAAAATAACACCACTAATCAGAATATAAGCGAAAAATTAATATAAATACGTTAGTGTTATTGCTAACACTCTAATGCAGATAGAAAATATCGTATATTCTAATCAAATCAAAACATTTATGGTATCAGCGATTGCCTATTTTTATTGAATAATTACACCTTCGGATTTTCTGCAAATTTAATAGTTAGTGTTAGTTTTTATCGTTAATAACGCTAAGCAGTACCCTGCTTCAAGAGCAAAAATATCCTTTAACTTTATTAAATATCACACACTTGGGCGTTTACGGTATAGCCACAGCCCAGGCAATGAAATACCGATGGATAATGCCCCCACAATAAAAGAAGCTTTTAAGAAGTTTGTCACTAAAACCTCAATTAACTCAGGGCTATAACCAAATTGGGAAAGCTTCACTACAGAGATCATCGCCACATAAGCACTAATACCAGGAAACATAGGGATCACCGCAGCAACCGTAAATACTTTTGGATGGGCTAACCACCAGCGGGACCATTGGATACCGATGATGCCAATTAAAATTGCGGCGAGAAAACTGGCCCATTCAATTTGTAGCCCTAACGCCATCAATATCATTCTAAACCCATAGCCAATCGCACCGAGCAAAGCACAGTATTTAAGTGCCCGTACAGGGACATTAAACACCATGGCAAAGCCAACTGCAGGAATAGCTGCCAACACCATTTTTTCGATTAACGCTAATAGAAATTCTATGCCCATTCTTTTAAATTCCAGATAGTCATGGCTAGCACCACACCAATACAGGTTGCGAGTGTGAGTAAACTTGCCATTGTCCAACGTGCTAAACCTGTATTCACATGCCCTTTAAACATGTCTGCAACCGCGTTAATCAACGGGAAGCCTGGCACAAGTAACAAGACACTCGCTGCCATCGAAATGGTTTCAGTCACCGCCAGATAAGGAATTTTGAGTAATAACCCTGACACTGAGGTAGCAACAAAGGCAGTAATGCAAAAATTGATCAACGGGTTCATTTGGTGAGAGGTTAAAACCTGCCTAATATACATTGCACAACCACTGGCTAAGAATGTAATTAAGGCACTTTCCCAACCACCGCCATTGAGTTTACTAAAGCATGCACAGGACAACGCAACCATTAGCACCATCAACCAACGTGGGTAACGTAATGGTTTTATAGAAGACAGTTTCTTTTGTAATTGTTTTCTGTCTAATAAATGGTGTTCAACTAATATTACGGCATGCTGTACTTCTGTCACCACATGCATATTAATACCACGGTCAATAATTCGTCGTGTTGAGGTTAAACAGCGGCCATCAATAATTGTCGTTAAAACTAAAGAGTTAGACGAAATCGCACTGTCCACTTGACTAGCACCAAGTGCAATGCCTAATCGAGTTGTCAATTGTTCCACTAACATGCTCTCAGCACCATGTTGTAACAATAACAAGCCGCATTCGATGCATAGCCGGGTGATTTCCCGTTGCATTTCAACAGAATCGCCCTCTATTAAACTGTGCCCATTTAACGTACATCCCGCCATTGCGCCCCCAAGATTGTGACAAGCATTCAGAAATTCACTTAAACATGTTAGTCTTTACAAATATCATAAGGCCAACTATCAGCTTAAATCATGATCTCTTTCAGGTAAATCTGTGATTCAGAGCCTATGATTTAAACTTTTTTGGTAAAATTACCACTTTATTTCATTATTCAAACAAAATGATAGGATCAATCATTCATGAATGACGCCCTTGCAGCCAAAACACCAAAAGGCAGACGCCGCCATCAAGCCATTATTACAGCGGCAGCTGAGGTATTCCTGCAATATGGTTTTGAGGGAGCCACTTTGGACATGGTGATTGAACGTGCTGGCGGCTCTCGCTCTACACTCTATAAAAACTTTGGGGACAAAGAAGGGTTATTTGCTGCAGTTATTGCTGATATGATTGATGAAATTTTCTCAGAACCAAACGAAAAAGTACCACATTTTACGACCATTGAATCTGTACTGGCTTTTTATGGCTCACAGTTCTTGATCAGTGTACTTAAACCACAATCGATTAGCTTATACCGATTGATCCTTGGAGAATACAACCGTTTTCCTGAAATCAGCCAAGCATTTTTCGAACAAGGCCCTGTAAAAAGCTACCGTTTACTGACCCAAAAACTCCTTGAATTACCTGAAGTGACTGTCGATGAAAAAACATTATTACCTATTTCATCACGGTTTTTGGAAATGATCAAAGCGGATGTCTTCACCACGACATTTTGTGTTGAAAACTTCAAACCCAGCGATGAATTTATCAACCAACAAATTGTACTTTCTGTTGATATCATCGCTAGCTATATTCGAAAAATAAGCGCTTAGCCTTTTCATTAAGCTAAAAGAGCTTGAGCTTGTATTTTCGCTGTATAAATATCCTTCGCCAATAACACCTCTGGGCCATACAATGCAGATAGCATCGGCGCTAGGCGTTCTTTTTCTTCTTTATCACTCCCATCCGGCTGCAATGTCACTACCATCGCACGACAATGTTGTTCCATGGGTTCTTTAGCATGCTTTAGCCAACGACGTACATATTTCATGCCTTCGATATCCTCTGCAGATGGTTTATCTTTTGGAGCTGTCGGCGGATATACTAAGGTAAACTGTGCCCTTCGGGCTAATAATAAGTCCATTTCCTCTAGCCATAAACGTGTTTCATCCATTGTGGATGGAAAAGCGTTCATAATACAAACAGGCCAACTGTTTGTATCCACCATAATTTTATTTTGCATAATAATCTCACTGTTCGCCATCAAAGTGTACCAGAGTGTACACTTTTCATTTAAGACTAGTCAATAATGATTATCATTTGTATTTTGCAAAATATGCTATTCTATAACTTGTTGTGCAGGAATAATCTCAATATGTCTAAAATTATTATGACTTAAAACATTAATAAAGGTTGAGTGATGCGTTTTTTAAAATGGAATGTTATCCTGATATTATTGTGACTTTTGAAAGTGAAAATACGATGAAAAAAACTCTTCCGATTGCATGTGGGTTATTCATGGCTGTTGTTGCCTTTAATGCCAATGCAGGTGCAACATGTGATACCTACTTTAAAGAAATGAACGAACTTGTTAAACAAGCTGAAGAACAATATAAAGATGAAGCCAATGCGGGAGAGCAAATTGCGCTGATGAAATCTCAGTTAGAAGAGGCGAAAAAAGCCCTCGCTAGTTATCCTGATGATGCTCAAGAGCAAGCTTGTAGCCAAGCACTAAAAGCAATTGAGCAAGCCAAAGAAGCGGTTAAAACAAAATAATCCATCTTCCATATATTCTAAAAAAACAGCCTGAAATCAGGCTGTTTTTTATTTTAGCGAACGACAAGCACCGATATTTTCGCATAAGAAACAATACCAGATGCATTCGAACCTAATAAATGTGTTGAAATGCTTGGGTTTCTAGAGCCAATAACAATTAAATCAGCATCAATAGTTTCAGCTTCCGCTAAAACTTTGTCCCTTGGAGAACCAAACTCCACCTTATAAGTAATTTTATCTGATGGATAATCGATTTTTTCAATAATTTCTTTGAGCTGTTCTTCCGAACGTTCCACCGCTTTTTTTGCAAATGAAGACAATAAATCATAGTGATAACTATAGCTCATCGAGAATCTTGAAACATCAGGAACAGAGTGAAATAAGTGAATTGTTGCATTCGAAATTTTCGCCAAATAGACCGCATGTTTCAATGCATTATCTGTTAAAACATCTTCAGATATGTCCACAGGAACCAAAATTGTTTTATACATACGATGCCCCTTATTAATTGTGTTTATCCATTTTCAAACCGTATTGTTGTTCATTTTCACGATTTGATTATGCGGTATTGCGGGTGAATAATTATCATTAAGCCTTTAAAAGTATAGTATCACTATACTTAAAAAGCTGTGAAGCTCCCTGCTTTTACTATAAAAAGTTTATTCCTCTAAATGCCATTTATGCAAAAGACGATGAATAAACGGAGTTACAATCAACCCAATACTAATAATAAAAACGCTTTGTAAAAATAAACCATAAATCGCAATAAAAAAACGACCGCCTTGGGTTATTGGGGCTGGCTCAATAGCCTGGCCACTCAGCATTGATAGTGCATTTAGCATCGATTCAACAATGGAGTGCCCTTCAATAAAATAAAAACCAATAATACCTGGCAACAATCCAAGAAAAAAAACCAAAAGAGCCAATAAATAAAAGCGTATTACCCTAAAAACAAAATGCTCAATACGCAGTAATTCTTTCGAAAATTTTTCCATATAAACTTAGTGAAACCTTATTATTAGCTAAACTGATTAAATATAAAATTAAGCACAATTAAGTCCATAACTTAATCAATATAAATAAAAAAGAGCCTACAACATAGTGTAGGCTCTTTTCTTATTCATTAACGAACAACAAGTACGGATGTTTCTGCGTAGCGGACAATACCCGCTGCTGTTGAACCTAACAGATGAGTCGTAATATTCGGACGGCGAGAACCAACCACAATGATATCAGCTTCAATATCTTTGGCCGTATTAATAACCTCATCACGTGGGGAACCAAAGGTAATAGTGTAACTAACATCTTCATGAGGTAAATCAATCGAATCCATCAACATTTTCATGTCTTCTTCCGCTTTTACCGTCGCACGATCTTTTATTTCCATATAACCTAACGCGTATGCGTTAATAATTGCAGAGGAAATAGGCAAGACATGAATTAGGTGAATTTTCGCACCAGACTGTTTTGCTAGATTAACCGCATGGCGAACCGCTTTACTGGTTAATTCGTCTTCAGTTAAATCAATAGGGACCAGAATCGTTTTATACATAACCCCTCCTAAATAAATGTTAAAATTAAGCTCTACAACAAAATTATAAACAATTACTTATAAATGTCTCTTATTCATAAAGATAAATGAGATCTCTGGCGACAAATTCAAACACTATTCCCGTAACCATGGTGTGACCGTTAAACCTACTAACATACCTTCTGGGCTTAATAAACGGGTGACAGTTTGTCCCCATGGCTCCATTTGGTTATTAACCAACAATTGATACCCCTGTTCTTGGCAAGTCTGAGTCACTTTTTCAATATCTGAAACTTCAAACTCCATCCAACTTTGTGGAATAGGAATATCTGCAGGCCATTGGTCTTTATTAAAACACGATTGCGCTACTTGATTTAAAGGCCAAAGTGCAAAATGTTTAACACCATCAAGATGTTCAGGCTCACAGATCAAATATTCGCTACCATTTTCTATCGGTTTTAATGGCAGCCTTAAAACCTCTAAATAAAAATGCTGACTTTTTTCGAAATCCGCTACAACTGGGCCAAACCCAGCAATAAACAATACATCCGAGCTATCGTGTAAATCTAACATGGTGTGACCTCAATAATGTATCATCCGAGCTTATTAAACATAGCAAACAAAACACCCGCCTTTAGCGCTCGCCACTTTATTTGATTCAGTCATTTTGTAGCTGTAACAGCATAGATTCAACCATTCTTTGCGCAATAATTCCCTGCTCAGCACTGATTATGGGTTGCGTCTGGTTTGCGACTGAATCGATAAAATGCCGAGCAACGCCATCAAAACCACGTTGCACCAAAATAGAATCCCAGTTGTCGGGTTGTTTCTCACAGATCCCTGACGCGGTTTCACAACGCCAATGGTTCATATTGGTAATTTGATGAAGCACTTCTTCAGCGACAGCCGTAACCTGTTCTTGTTGGCTACCTGCTTTACGGTGCATCGAAGTCGTTAGCCAGCAATGACCCACCTGTAAGTGATGTTCTGCATAGAATAATTCACCATTACGAGTTTGTTGAATATTGCCACTTTTTAAAACAGCCTCAAAACCGCCTAACCAAAGCACTGTGTCAACCACATGTAAATAATCATCGTACAACGTATAAGCCGTACTTTTAGGCCCAATGCTATTGATGCGGTGCTTATCCATACGAATAGAAGAAAACTGTTGCGTATTTTGTTTTAACGCGACATAAAAAGGAGAAAATCGGCGATTAAACCCCACCATTAAGGTTTTTTGTTGTTGGTGTGCTAATTCAATCAATTGTTCAGATTGTGCAATCTGTTCAGTCAATGGTTTATCTACATACACATGCACATTCGCCCGCAACAAGCGTTGTATCACCTCAAAATGGCTCGCAGTTGCGCTGTGAACAAAAACAGCATCACATTGAGCTGCCAAAGCATCGATGGAGCTAAATAAGGGGAGCCGATAGCTATCACAGACTAATTTAGCTTTTGCCTGATTTGGCGAGAATGCGCCAACTAAATGCCAATTATCTTCTTTAGTTAAAATAGGCAAATAGGCTTTTTGCGCAATTCCCCCTAGGCCGACGACTCCAATCTTTAATCTACCCATCTTAATTTCGCTCTTAAGTGATTTATCGAGTCGGAAATCATCTCATTATTATGATTTTTTTTAAAAATTTTTTTGTCGAAAAACTCAAGAACATAGCAGATAAAAACACAATACTTTGTTTTATTTGAAATAAAAGGCAATTCCGTCATGAAAAAAACTGAGTAGCAATACAAAAAAAGGGGTTGATTTATTAAATGAGAATGGTTATCTTTTACCTCGTGAATACTTGAGTAAATCACTCAGGTTTGTCACAAACGACATTGCTCACATTGCTTCCAGTTTAGCAGGCCAACTTGATTGTTGGCCTTTTTTTTATTCTTCAGTATGTTGTTATTGCTTTCGTATCGCGCTACTAAAGCTCCATGACTTTAAGTGCCCAACATATAGTAAGCGCTGAGTTGGCATAAATGTTGGTACATCGTCTGTACGCATATGCAATATATCCGCAGGGGTGATCCATGATGAATTTCCTTCAAACAACGGAATGCCTGCATATTTATAAGCATCTAGGACAAACTGCGAACAAAAGAAACCGTTCGCTTGGTCAATATCATCCCCTAGTTGGACTTTTGCTAATGTGCGCAAGCAAAAATTACGCACAGTTTCACCAATTAAAGGTAATTCACATACCCGCTTAGTGATCATCCATGGGGCTATCATCACAATACCTTTATAGTTATACTTATTTCCGTTGTTGTGTACTGAAAATTCACGTAGCTTATCCGCATGAAGCGAGGTTAACCCAGCCTGCCTTAATACCACCATATTGTTTGAATCTTTAACGGCTTGTTGCAACGTAATGATTCTAACACCACTACCAACCGACTCAGCAACTTCCCCAAGCCCTAAATAAATAGAGGCATGGCTTACACCACTGATACTAAACAACCGAATCCCCCAAGAATTCAACCCTGTAGCGGATGACAATAGAATATCGCCAGGTAACATATCTGATACAGACAAAAGCTCTACTGTATCTTTGATAGGTACTGTATTCGCATGTTGAATACTGAATTTGAAACGATTAGTTTCTTCATCGGATTTGAACTGAGTTGAGCACCCTGAGAGAAAAAAATAAAATACACACAAAAACAAAAATTGAAACTTCATTCTAAAGTACCCAACATTTTATTCTACATTTTTTAATGGAATACTCATGTTATCGTCAAAAATTATTTATGACTATCACTTATTATAAAAGGGACTTAAATTGAAAATCGTGATCACAAAATTTGAATAGAATGTAATGATGGGAGGTAAAAATAAATATTGGAGGAAAATTTATAGCATTTAGCCATCTATAACCCTCTAGTCAATACTAGAGGGCGACATACTCTCAGTTAACTTACCACATACTCAGGGTAAAATACCGTTACTGAATGGTATGTTTTCTTTTCCGTTGCTTTATTGTTTTGAATAGCAACAGTTTTATTCTCTTTTGAACCTATTGATACGCGAATATTTTTTTTAGAACGACTTTGTTTATAAGGCATTCCTAATAAGCGACGTGCACTGTTATTACTAACCATTATCGACTCCTTATACTAGTCAATTTAAATTCATTAATTTAATGAATATAAAAAATATAGTCATCGTTGACCACAAGGGTATTTTTTGTTTTACATCAAATATAAAACAAAATGTAACCTAACTAGTATAGCAGCAATCCAATGTTATTTAATGTAATTAAACTTATTAATTTCACTTCGAAACAAAAATCAAACAAGAACAGTATAAATATATCCGTGGTAAAAAATTTACCTCGGTAGATATTATTCTCTGTTTATCTATGCAGCGTCTGTTATTGACACCAATTGAGCCCTATCGTTTTAAATGCATCGCTCCCAATATTGTAGAAAAATAAAATTAAGCAAGCATGCTAACCAACATTTTGGCACGCTTTTAATTACGTTAAAGGAGATGCAGGACTAGAACACTTTTCGTTCCAAATCCGATTGACTTGTTCTGGTAATAAAATTTCATGACCACCTTCAACAAAGGGAATAGAGATATCCATTCGTGAATCGTCATCATGAGTGTATGCTTTTACAATGAACCGCTTATATCCGTCTGGTTTATCATTTTTGTAGCGAAACACTTCCCCACAAACATAGCCCACCTTACCGTTATCCTCAGTGTAGCGCGAAAAATGGTATTCAATATTTTTGAATTTTGCAGCTTGTGGATAAGCAAGAACATCATTTACATTTTTTTTTACTTGTTCAACTAAACTTAGCTGTGTGGGCTTCATGTACAATGTACCGAGTAAAAATGCAGCGCCAAAAATAAGTATTGCAATGACCGCTTTAAAAAAATTCATTTTATTGTCGCCATTAAGTGTAGACATAACGTATATTCATTCATGATAATAACCTTATATCAGCTAAAATCCATCATTAAAACGTAAATAATATTTTTACCATCCCTTAAATAAATATGCTTACTTTTACATACATTAATAACCACATATTTGTTAATGCTAAAACTATAGCCAAATACAACTTAAGCTAAACTTTGAAGTAAAACCAACTAATAAATTACATCTTTATAACCCCAATATTTCTTCACTCATTGATGTTCTTGTATTGTGCATGTATAAAAATTATCAGTATAGTGAGTGCTTTAGCTAAATCATTTATTCGGAGTCTTCAAATGAAAACAATCGGCTTAATTGGTGGAATGAGTTGGGAGTCCACATTACTTTATTACCAACAAATAAATGAATCAATCAAGCAAAATTTGGGCGGTTTACATTCTGCTAAAATTGTACTATATAGCGTTGATTTTGCTGAAATTGAGCACTATCAAACCCATGGTCAATGGGATCTTGCTGCTCAGTGCTTAGTGGATGCAGGAAAACGCTTAAAACTTGCTGGTGCAGACTTCCTTGTATTATGTACCAATACAATGCATAAGGTAGCTAATGAGATTGAATCTCATGCACACCTTCCATTATTACATATCGCCGATGCCACTGGTGAACGTATTGTTCAAGAGGGATTAAAGAAAATTGGTTTATTAGGTACAGCGTTTACCATGGAGCAATCTTTTTACAAGGATAGATTAGCCAAACAATATGGATTGGATGTACTAACACCTAATAGTGAGGATAGAAAGATTGTCCATGACATTATTTATAATGAGTTGTGTCTAGGAAAAGTTCTCCCATCATCTAAAAAAGAATATCAACGAATTATGTCATCTCTTGTCCAACAAGGCGCAGAAGGTATCATTTTAGGATGTACTGAAATTACATTACTGGTAGGCTCCAATGATACAACAGTAAAAGTTTTTGATACCACGGCTATTCATGCAGAGAAAACTGTCGAAATTGCATTATCCATTTAATATAAAAACGAGTGAAGATACTATCTTTAAATAAAAAAAATCAAGATAGTATCTTGCTATTCCTCTTTTTTCTCATAGACTCAAAAAAATATCCATATTAAAATTCAGAATAAAAATCTATATTTACATATTTTAGCTTCATTAAATTATTTAAATTAAAATCCTTTAATGACTAATTCGTATTTTTATTATTTTCTAAGATTTTCAACATTGGTTATCCAACTTTATTGTCTATTTAATTTACAGATTTTTTCCCATTGAATATTCGTTTGTATCTATGATAATCGACATAAATTTAACTTTAGGGAAATTATTATGACAAACAAAAAATCAGGAAATATAGCTTTAGGACATTTCATTAAGAAAAAACGCTTAGAATGCCAAATAACATCTCAAGAAATGGCGAAAAATATTTCCATTCCTGAAGCCACCTATCTTAGGTATGAGGATGGCTCATTATCAATATTCATTGACGATCTTGTCATATTGTCAAAAATCTTTAACCTTGATTTAAACATATTATTCAATATTTATCTTAATCCTGAAACGCATCACTAAATTATGCGAATTAAAAATTGATGGTCGCATCAAACATGCTCTTTTTTTGATATAACGAATATTATTCTCGACAATATGTGTAGCTCTATTAATATAGTATTAACTATTCATGATTATTGCGAGGCAATATATGTTGTTTTCAAAAGCAGAAAGATCCCCCTTCTAATAACGTTATTTATTAATTATTAGAAGGGGAAAACAATGAGTTATACTCGATTCAACGTTGAAGCATGGCAACGAAAAGAACACTACCATGTTTATAATGAACAAGTGAACTGTGGGTTCAGCCTAACAGTAAAAATTGATATAACATCGCTATATCGTTTTATATCATTACGTGACTATCGCTTTTATCCTACGATGATTTACTTACTCTCATCCATAGTGAATAAACACGATGAATTTAAGCTATCTAAAAAAAACAATGAGCTTATTTTATGGGATAAAGTACACCCCAGTTTCACTATTTTTCATAATCAAACAGAAACATTCTCCTCATTGTGGTGCGAGTATTCTGATAACATTCATATTTTTATGGATAATTATCATCATCAGCTAGCATTATATAAAGATGATAACAAACTAGCCCCTCAACCAGCGCAAGCAGAAAATATTTTTTATATTTCTTCATTGCCTTGGGTTTCGTTTGACAGTTTTAATTTGAATATTGCCAATATTGCCAGCAATTTCACGCCTATTTTTACAATGGGGAAATTCTATCGTGAAGGTGATAAAATACTATTGCCTCTTTCAATTCAAGTACATCATGCTGTCTGCGATGGGTTTCATGTAGGCCGATTCGTGAATGAATTACAGATGTTATGCAATCAATTAGCGGATTAATTGAACGATCTTAGTGTTGTTACTCAATCATACTGAGAAGCAAGGGAAGCACCCTGCTGACAAACCGATTAAATTTGACAGCCGCATGCTTCCCTTTTTAGATGGTACTTTCAGACAAATTATTATCTCTACAACTCGCTAATAAGAAGCCAGCTAATGTAGAACACATCTCCGACAGCCCCACTTTGGAATACATAATCGATTGGGGTAACAACCATTTTTATGGTATTTGCAAGTGTTAACGCAATAAGATCTACAGGGTTCGTTGCTGGCATATTTCCTCCATTTTACCTTAGCCTAATAGGCAACTTTCCATTATTCAATCAGATAAACACGATAATGACGCCTTTTATAGAATAAGTGTCACATGTTAAAAATGTCTTTTTACTAACAAGTATCACTCCCCCCCTCGATTCTGTTATTATGTGCTTCTTTTCACAGATTTTTGCTAATAGCGATTTATAAAAAACAATAAAAATACTAATTAAATTTTATAAAACTACTATCTATCAGCAACATAAATAACAATCCGCAACAGAATCTTATAGAATGACAACCAATAAAGAACAGTACAACTTAAACAAATTACAAAAACGGATTCGCCGTGATGTTGGGCAAGCTATTGCTGACTTCAATATGATTGAAGATGGCGATCGTATCATGGTCTGTTTATCTGGCGGGAAAGATAGCTATACGTTACTTTCCATTTTGCAAAGTTTACAAAAAAGCGCGCCTATTCAGTTTTCGTTAGTCGCAGTTAATCTTGACCAAAAGCAACCCGGTTTTCCTGAGCATATTCTGCCCGCTTATCTCGATAATTTAGGTGTTGAATATAAAATTGTTGAAGAAAATACATACGGTATTGTGAAAGAAAAAATACCTGAAGGGAAAACAACCTGTTCTTTGTGCTCACGTTTGCGTCGTGGCATTCTGTACCGTACAGCAACGGAATTAGGTGCAACCAAGATTGCATTAGGGCATCACCGTGATGACATTTTACAAACTATGTTCTTAAACATGTTTTATGGTGGCAAATTAAAGGGCATGCCACCAAAACTAATGAGTGATGATGGAAAACATATTGTGATTCGCCCTCTCGCTTATTGCCGTGAAAAAGATATTGAACGTTTTGCTCAAGCGAAAGAATTCCCGATTATTCCTTGCAACTTGTGTGGTTCACAACCAAATTTACAGCGCCAAGTAATTAAAGAAATGCTGCGTGATTGGGATAAACGTTATCCAGGCCGGATTGAAACCATGTTCCGTGCAACACAAAATATTGTTCCTTCTCACTTATGTGACACTGAACTATTTGATTTTAAAAATATTTCGCATGGTGATGACGTTATCGCTGGCGGTGATTTAGCCTTTGATCGAGAAGAAATGCCAACACAGCCTTTCATTGATGAAGATGATACACCCGATTTTACTACGCAGCGCTTAGATATTGTCGAGGTGAAATAAACCGTTAAATAGCCTCCTAGCTGGAGGTTATTTTTTGCTATCAGATTTTAAGCAAAAAAAAGCCGATGTAAATTACATCGGCATTACAGTGGTCAATTATTCTGTATAAGAACTCAATATGAGAAAAACTACAATTATGGAGCACAACGTTCATCGCTCAACGTTGCATTCACCTGCGGAAGTAATAATGCCCTAAAACTCCATTAGTTTTATTGATTTATCTCAAACTAGGTCTGGTTATACAAAATAAGTCATCGAATTTAGAGCCAGCGGCTTTTTCGTAGCCACCACAGCACCGTTCCAATTAAAACGGCAAGTAATACGCAAAATACACTAAAAGCAAAACGAAATTCATTTCCAGGTATCCCGCCTAAATTAACGCCAAATAGCCCTGTCAAAAATGTTGTCGGTAAAAAAATCATCGCCATCAGTGACATCGTATAAATACGGCGATTCATCATCTCCGTCATCATATTAGTAATTTCATCAGAGATGATCGCGGTACGTGCAATAAAGCCATCCAAATCCTCGATACATCGGCCTAATCTATCTGAAATTTCTTGAAGTCTACGACGATCAGTATCATCCAACCAAAGTAACTTTTCTGCCGTTAGGCGAGATAACATATCTCTTTGTGGTGCCATGTAACGACGAACAACAATAATTTGCTTACGTAATAATGCTAATTCACCACGCTCAGGAATTTCGCCATTTAATATGACATCTTCAAGTTCAATCAAGCGTTCATGCAAAGAATCTGTGAAATCACTAATTTCATCTGTGATAGAATCTGCCACTTCAACAAGCCAATCACCTGTACTTTGTGCTCCCACCCCTTCTTTCAGATCATCAATAACAGAGTCCAACGAATTCACTTTACGGTGTCGGCTTGAAATAATAATGCGGTTATTGATAAATACACGGAATGCGACAAGTTGCTCTGGACGCTGCCCTGCATTGGTATTTAAGGTTTGTAATGTCAATAATATGCCATCACCAACTCGAATTAACCGCCAGCGCCCTGATTGTCCTGACAACGCCGATTTTACTTGGTCATTAAATAACTCAGATTGTTGGATCCAATTAAAACTTTTTGGATCTTTATAATCAAAATGAAGCCAAAATGGACATTGCTGCGTTGCACTCGCATTAACATCAATCGGAAGCAGGCCCCCATTTCCATTTAATTGAAATGCATGTACAGGATTTGAGTTTTCAAATAACGAACCATAAACCAACGCCATGCAATATCTCCCTTTTATAAATAATAAGTTATTTTTAATAGAATAGAGGAAATATTGCAATAATTTCAACGAAATGTTTGATAATGCTATTCACGTAGCTATTCATAGGTAATTAACGAAATCAACAAGATACAAAATATAACCAAATGAGCTTTAATAAAAAAAAAGCGCCATTTTTGTTAAATAAGCATCACTGATTTGACACAAACGAGCAATAAACTCGTCTATAAATTTTTTATGATAAAAGCGTAGTGTTTATTCCTTTTTGGTCCTCCTTCCCATTCTCCAGTGGGAGGAGTTTTTTTTAGAAAATACAATAAAACGGCCCATACACAATACAGGCCGCTAGTCACATCTAAGATTAATGCTTAATAATATAGAAACTGTGGCTATATGCTACATCTTCTGGATTTTCAATAGGATACCCTTTAAGCCACGGTTTAATTAACCGTGCGTTAGTATATTGATAAATCGGCGCAATAGGCGCTTCTTTCGCTAAAATAGCTTCTGCACTATTGTAATAACGGTTTCGCAATTGTGCATTGGTTTCTATACTTACAGAGTTCATCACTTGGTCATATTGCTGGCTATTAAACTTTGGAATATTACCGCTATGTTGTGATGTTAAAAGTGATAAAAATGTTGAAGGCTCATTAAAATCACCAATCCAAGATGCTCGGATAACATCAAAATCCCCTGTATTACGACTGTCGATGTACGTTTTCCATTCTTGATTCACTAATTTGACATTCACCCCTAATTTTTTCTTCCACATTGAAGCAATAGCGATGGCAATTTTTTGGTGATTTTCTGAACTGTTATACAATAAAGTCAGTTCTAAGGGATGGTTAAGCCCGAAACCCGCTTCTTGTAATAATGTTTTCGCCTGTTGATCTAATTCTTTTTGCGAATGGCTATTATAAAGTCCTTTTTCAGGTTTAAAACCATCCGTCACATCAGGTGTAAAATAGTAAGCAGGTTTTTCACCTGTTCCTAATACTTTACTCGCAATTAATTGTCTATCAATTGCCATTGATAACGCCTTTCTTACTCTCACATCATTTGTTGGCGCACGTTGTGTATTAAAAGCATAGTAATAAGTTCCTAATTGGTCAGGTGTAAACACTTCATTAGGAATATCTTGCAATAATTTTTGATAACGTTGTTTCGGGAATGACTCTGTAATATCTAAATCACCCGCTAAATAACGGTTTGTCGCATGGGACTCTTGGTTAATAGGAACAAATGTGACTTGGGTGATAACTGTATTTTTATGATCCCAATAATAAGGATTTGGGGTTAAAACAATTTTTTCATTTACGACGCGGTCAGCTAGCGTAAAAGCGCCATTACCGACTAAATTACCTACTTTAATCCAATCCGCCCCTAATTTTTCAATAGTCCCACGGTGAACTGGATATAAACTAAAATTTGCAGCTAAAGAGGGAAAATAAGGGACTGGCTTATTAAGCACAATTTTTAGTGTGTGTTTATCAACCGCTTCCACACCTAACTGCTCCACAGATAGTTTGCCATCAATAATATCTTGCGCATTATTAATCCCTGCCAATGCGGCAAACCACGCAAAAGGAGATGTATTTGCAGGTGCAACCAAACGCTGCCAACTGTAGACAAAATCATCGGCAGTTACAGGTTCACCATTTGACCAACGAGCATCTTGTCTGAGTGTAAATGTCCAAATACGGTTATCTGCAGTCTCCCATTTGAGTGCAACACCAGGAACAGGTTTGCCATGGCTATCTTGGTTCACTAAGCCTTCGAATAAATCACGCATGACTTGCGCTTCGGTCAACCCGACTGATTTAATAGGATCTAATGACGCGGGCTCATCTTTCAAATGGCGAGTTACGGTTTGGTTATCAGCTAAAATTGTCCCAGCTGGAATAATTGCGCTAATAGCCGGTGTAGTAAGAAAAAGTGAAGCTAACAATACAGCTAAAGGAGAGAATGAAGGTTTATGCATGTTATTTTCTATCTTTGTTAATATAAACGAAATCAGCTAAATGTTTAGCGACACAGTATTGAAAAGAGACTAACGCATTAACAGCACTACCGAATTTATCGTGGATACATCCATACAAAGTGGAATGTTTTCCTTTTTGCATCATATGCTTTCGTGTTTTAAAAATCCATACATCCAGTTTAATTTATGAATACAGTTACTGAATAACAAATTAATCTTTGGTACGATTTTTCAATAGATGGCTTACTTTAATTGTTATAGCCCTCTGATACATTCGCCCATCCCCTTATAATTGGGCTGATAAACTGATGATCACTAAAGAAACCGATACTTATAACCTTACTTTTGTTACACTCAATAACGTATTTTAAAAGACAATATAATAAAAAACGTAAACTCAGCTAGTGATTGTCAGTTATATAATCGCTGACTGTGAGAAACTAACTAGCCATACAAGTAACGTCCTTGCGCCGCATATACGTTAAGGTATACAGTTAGTTTTTCGGTATACAGTTTATTTTGGTCATTAATAGAATGTAAAACTCAAAGGTCTAATTTAGCCTGAATGAAAACCTTTTATCGCAAAGATTTTCCTTAAGAAACAGGTTAAGTTGGCACTGATATAACTTATAAACGGGAGAAAAATTCATGTCGCAAACAGTTAAATTAAAAGGTAATGATATCGCAGTTAATGGTGTTTTCTTGCAATCTGGCACAAAAGCAAAACCTTTTACTTTAGTCGCAAAAGATCTTAGTGAAGCCACATTAGAAACGTATGTTGGTAAACGCAAAGTATTAAATATTTTCCCAAGCGTGGATACCGGGGTTTGTGCGGCCTCTGTTCGTAAATTCAACCAACTTGCTAACGACCTTGATAACACAGTTGTTCTGTGCATTTCTGCTGACTTGCCTTTTGCTCAAGCACGTTTTTGTGGTGCTGAAGGCCTCGATAATGTCGTCACATTATCCACTTTCCGTAGCCCTTCTTTTGCTGATGATTATGGCGTTGCAATTGCAAGTGGCCCATTAAAAGGTTTAACTGCACGCTCTGTCGTTGTATTAGATGAAAATGACAAAGTCATTTATAGCCAATTAGTACCTGAAATTACTGAAGAACCTGACTACGATAACGCATTAAACAGCCTGAAATAAGCTTATTTGATTATCGAGCCTCTAACATAAAAAAGCGGGATAATTTCCCGCTTTTTTGTATCTCAATTTTATCTTTCAATAGTTATCACATTAATCAACATAAGCCCAATACAGTGGGTGGTGATTTTTAGCATTAACAACATTAACGAATAGCGGGTTACCTTTCATGTAACTAATCAATGTGTGGGATAACGTACTTAAGATTTTTAGCGCCTGATCCTGTGTAATAGGGCAACAAGATGTCAGAATATCAATAATCAAATCTCGGGGCTTATGGCCATTTTTAACCAAAACTTCCCATGTAAAACGATTTTTCTTCGCTAAGTATTTAACCGCAGCTTTATTCATTAAATAAAGCTCTGCTGCTGACGCCGCAGACTCAAACATATCATTTTTGTAATGGCATTGGGCCATATACTCGCGTAGCTTAAGATTAACAACAAAATTAATCGTGAATTGATCCATGGCAACTCCTTGTAGGCTAAACCCTATTAAATAAGATGAGAACCCAATACAGCAGCTGTCTATGTTATATAGCAGGAAAAATAGTCAACAAGCAAGGAGATTGCTCAAAGTTTACTCACGCAGGAAAGTTTAAAAGAGATAAACTGCAAAAATAAGCCGAAAAGATAGGTACCTTGCCCTTCTCCACTGACTCACCATTGTGTTATTGAAGATAAAATTAATCCATATGTTGAGTTATTGCTATCGTTGTACCTTGATTCTCTTGCGTAAATTGTAAGTGTGTCTCACCACCCTCGAACTCCTGAACAATATTTAATTTTTTATCGCCATCCCAACGGTAATTAATAGCAATGCATCCTTCTACTGGGCAAGGCATTGCCATATTTTTTTTGATGACTAACTTTTCAGCTAAGAATAACTGACCATCTTCAATTAACCCACTACGATAATGTTTATACGCTTCAGATAAAGAGCTTCCCGCAAAATAACACTTAGTCAAGGCTCCATTTTCATAGATTTCATCCATGGTTTGTTCTTCATCTTGGCAATATTTATTCAATCCATCATTTGGGATAGTTGTATTAGCCTGACTAGAAGCACTCGCACCCAAAAAAACTGTGGCAAATATAAACATTAAATATTTATTCATTTTATTTAATCTTGCTCTTTTTTTGCATTAAGGCCGTATTCTCGGAGTTTATTGGCAATTGCCGTATGAGAAATATCCAAACGTTTTGCTAATTTACGCGTGCTCGGGTAGTCACGATATAAACGTGATAACACCGACGCTTCATAGCGTTTAGTTATTTCATCCAGAGAACCATTCAATGAATCTAAAGCAAGCGTAGGTGTATTTACTACATCAGGCAATTGAATATTATCAGCCTCTAAAGTGTTACCTTCAAGCTCTGTTAGGCCTTGATACAACGCATTTCTTAATTGGCGGACATTACCAGGCCAATAATAACTACTTAAATATTCAATTAATGAAGGTGCTAATTTGGGTTCTGCGACATGTAATTCTTTTGAAAAATTAGCAACAAACGTTTTTGTTAATGGAAGTAGGTCTTCTTTTCGCTCACGAAGAGGCGGGATCGTCAGTGTTAATACATTTAAACGATAATAAAGATCTTCTCGGAATTTCTTTTCCGCGACAAGTGCAGGAAGGTTTTTCTGTGTCGCACAAATCACACGCACATTCACTTTCACTTCACGCTCTTCACCGACACGCCTAAAGGTTCCATCATTTAAAAAACGCAGTAACTTAATCTGCATTTGTGGTGACATTTCGGCAATTTCGTCCAGTAATACCGTACCGCCATTAGCTTGTTCAAAAAAACCTTTCTTCCCTTCGATCGCATTTGGGTATGCCCCTGCGGCGTAGCCAAATAACTCGCTTTCAACCACATCATCAGGCATTGAGGCGCAATTTAAGCCTAAAAATGGTTCTTTGCCCCTGGCACTGTATAAGTGACAAGCTTTAGCTAAAATATCCTTCCCTGTTCCTGTTTCTCCCACCAGCAACAATGGTTCATCCAACATCGCAATGCGTTTTGCACGTTCGACGACATTTGACATTACGGGGCTCACAGCAATGATTTGCTCAAATCCGCTATTATCCACGTCTACCACTTGCTGACGTTGCTTATCCAAAATAGCGGCCGACTTAAGCAGCAAAACAGCCCCTGTACAATGGGATTTACCCGCTTCATCCGCTAAAATAATTGGAGTGACCTGCATCAAATAGTCTTGGCCTTTGATCGTCACTTTTTCACTGTATGGCTCTGGAGATTCACGTTCAAACCAACGCACTAAACCATTATTTCCAACCAGCTGAGAAAACGTTTTTTCCCGTATTTTTGTTTCATCATAACCAAATAACTGCAATGTCATTGGATTAACCAATTCTATATTTAGCTTATTATCGATAGATAAAACCGCTTCAGGGAATGAATTCAGTAATGCCCAAACCGCTTTGTGTTCACGTTCTGATGGCATAAAAAAGATACGGCGAACATCAATCACGCCATTAATTCGACGTATTTCAGCCATCAACGAGCTAAATACTTGAAAATCGACAGGAGTAAAATTAAGGTAGATGCGACGCTGTGGGGATATTTCAATTCCTTTAAGATCAATATTTTGTAGAACTAAAAGATCCAGTAATTCACGCGTTAAACCAATTCGGTCTTGGCAAGTCACTTCGAGGCGCATGGGGGAGAACCTTATTAAAAAAGTCGATTTGATGGGCGTATTTTAACGTTAATCGCAATGAGAAGACAGTGTTTGTGTCACAAATTGTTGACACACTGTAACTCAATCAAATTTAACCGAATAAAATGGCACACACTGCCTATTTTTCATTCATTTTAGGAGGGGTTAACTATAATATTAATAAATAATGCTGCAGAGTGAGTAAAAACTGTCAACTCACCCTGCCATCGAAAAATCTTAGCTTTTTGCCTTTTTATTTGGAATAACGCTCTTTAACTGGCCAATTAACTGATGGCGAAAATCTGCAAGCCGTGGCTTATTTTCAATCCAAGGTAACGGGCGGCACAGTTCCATAGCCTTAATCCCTAAGCGCGCCGTTAATAACCCAGCGCCAATTCCTTGCGCCGCACGGGTAGATAGCCTCGCAGTAATATCTTGGGACAGCCAATCCATTCCAACTTCACGAATAAGTTCTGAAGCCCCCGCAAATGCAATATTTATCAACACCATACGAAACAATCGAATACGGCTATAATACCCTAACTCAATACCATAAATTGCCGCAATACGGTTAATTAATCGAATATTACGCCAAGCAATAAAAGCCATATCAACAATCGCTAATGGGCTCACCGCAATCATAATGGCGGATTCAGCACTACAGCGGCTAATTTCTTTTCGTGCTTGTTCGTCAAGGATTGGCTGAACCATCCGACTATATAATTCAACCACTTCGCGGTCATTATGCGAGTCATGTAGCATACTTTGCCAACGTTGAACTGCGGGATGTTGCGCAGACAATGCCGACTGTTTAGCCAATTTTACACAGAAATCTTTCCCCTTTCCCATGCCATGGCTATGCAGTAATTCACGAGCAAAATCCCGTTCCTCCGCACGTTCACGCAATTTATATAAACGACGCCATTCCCCGACAATAGAACCCACTCCTGCAATAACAATCAAGCCACCTGCCGATGCTGTGCCTAATGCTGTCCAATCTTGCATCACCCATGATTGATGGATCCAAATACCCAACTGAGCAACCACGCTAACAGCGAAGATCCCCGCAGCTGTCCCGATAAGCTTACGCCAAAAAGAACGCTTAGGTTTTAACGCTTCATTAATCAGGCTTTCAACTTCCCCATCTTGGGCTTCTTGCTCCGCGTCTAATTCGATAGGCGTAAAATTGTCAAATTCCTGATCATCAAAAACATGTGCTTGTTTCAGTTTTTCTGCATTTTCTTTGGTCATGCCATCAGCAAAATCAAGGCGTTGTTTTATTGGTTCATTCATTTTAGTTTATCTCCCAACAAAAATTCTAACGCGCTATCCATGCGTATATGGGGTAAGGGTTGATCAATCGGTGTTGGTTGTGGCCTAAAGTTTTCAAATTGAAAACCTTGCTGCTGCCAAAATTGTTCCGTCGGTAAACGTTTAGGCACTTCTCCAGGGTAAAACGTTAATGGTTGCCCATCGCTTAAACGGTCACCTTTCAATGCAGGCAACTTTTCTCCTTTATAATCCACAATGCCACTTTTTGTTGCTTGAATGGAAGCAAGCCCCATACAATCCATACTAATACCTTCAAATGCAGCATGTTGCCACGCTTCTTGTACCAATTGTTGCAGTAAAGACACTAAATTCGCATGTTGATCAGGTGTGACGTGGTCAGACTTGCTCGCAGCAAATAACAGCTTATCAATACATGGGGAAAATAAACGACGCAGTAACGTACGTTTCCCATAATGAAAACTACGCATTAATTGCGTCAGAGCCATCCGCATATCATTAAACGCTTCTGGCCCGCTATTTAATGGTTGCAAGCAATCAACAAGGACAATTTGACGATCAAACCGTTGAAAATAATCACGGTAAAACCCTTTTACCACATGTTCACAGTAATATTGATAACGCTGTTGTAATGCACCAAAGTTAGTATTCTTTCCTGCTTGAGCTAAGGTTTTTACCCCATATTTTGCCACATTTGGCCAAGGGAAAAATTGTAAGGCTGGAGCACCATCCAATTCTGCAGGTAAAACAAAGCGCCCTGGCTGAATAAAATGTTGCCCCTGTGCTTTGCATTCAACTAAATACTGCGTATAGGCTTTAGAAATTTCAGCCAGTAAATTTTCATCAACGGGCGCTAATGGGTCACATCGTTCGCATAGGGCTAACCAATCTTGGGCTAAATGCGCCCTTTTCCCCTTGATCAGTATATTCATTTGCTCTGACCAATCGATAAAACTGAGATCTAACATCGGCAGATCTAGCAACCATTCACCTGGGTAATCAACAATTTCTAAATATAGGGATGAATTATCAACAAAATGGCGCAAAAAAGAGTCATCAGAGCGATAATGTAATTTCAAACGAATTTCGCTGACACCACGGGTTGGTGTTGGCCACTCAGGGGGCTGCCCATATAAAGATGCAATGCCTTCATCATAAGCAAAACGTGGTACAGATAAATCACGGTGAGGTATGCGTTTTACACCCAACAACCGCTTGTCTCTTGCCGCTGAAAAAAGTGGCAAGCGAGCCCCTGTATTCACATTTAATAACTGATTAACCAGCGAAGTAATAAACGCAGTTTTACCACTACGACTTAGCCCCGTTACTGCCAGTCTGACATGACGATCAACGCTTCGGTTCATCAAGTCCGTCAATTCATTTTGCAGGCGTTTCATGCTCCTCCCGAGACTTACCGTTAGAAATTACGCTTAAACTTACTTATTATTTTGCGCAATAATTTGGCATAAAACAAACTGTATTAGCTTAAACGTTTGATGAGCCGGTTAATTATCCATTTGCTACTCAACAATTTGATGACTCTCCCTACCAAGCCTGCAGGGCCATATGTGAGTAAGAACACAAAAAGAAGCTTAAACGCTTTCGCTAAAATACGTTGCTTTGCATATTTTTTAATTTGCTGATGCGGTATGTTCGGCATCTTGCGTCCCCCTATTTCCTATACACAAAAATAAAAGGGATTTGGTCAAAACCTAACCCCTTTTTGTGATGGCTATGCAATGATTATAAATCGCGGAATTTACTGTTTACAGTATAGGTGTCTGAAGTGACATAACGCTCAATTTGGCGTAGTTTCATTTCACCTGATTTCAGTTGCATATCGATTTGATTAATCAAGCTGCTAACTTCAGGCCCAATGTCTTGTTCAGACCGATACCCACTTGGTGCGGTCTCCACCACAAAACACATAACAATATAAAGAATTAATGTGATACCAAAGCTCACAAATAAAGCCAATACGGCCAGAGCCCTGACCAACGCAACAGGTAATTCTAAATACTCCGCAATACCAGAACAGACACCACCAAACACGCGTCTGTCTGACAAACGGTAAAGTTTACGGTTGCGAAGTTGAGTCATTATTTTTGCCTCCAATTCGGGTGTTCTGCATCCAAAATATCTTCAAGTGTCTTAATACGTTGTTGCATACGTGAAGCTTGCTCAGCAAGTTGCATTAAACGCTGCACTTCATTTTCGGTTAGCTGGCTCCCCTGTCCGTTATTTTTTTTGCTGTAGTGCAACCACAACCAAACAGGCAGAACAAAAATAACAAAAATGATTAATACGAGAGACAGTAAAACGTAGCCCATCACATTTCCTTATCAATATGGTTAGTCTATTTGCCACTCTGGCACAAAACGCCAAAGTGGCAAAATACAATTACTGGTCTTTATTAATTTTAGCTTTAAGTGCCGCTAATTGTGCACTAATTTCATCATCAGCTTTAAGCTCAGCAAATTGCTGATCCAGTGATTTTTGTTTACCAATACCATAACTTTGCGCTTCACCTTCCATATGGTCAATACGGCGCTCAAACTGCTCAAAACGAGCCATTGCTTCATCCATTTTACCACTGTCTAATTGACGGCGGACATTACGGCTAGATTGTGCAGCTTCCATTCGAACTACCATAGATTGCTGCTTCGCACGCGTCTCTTGCAATTTATTTTCTAACTCTGAAATTTCGCCTTTTAAGCGAGTCAATGTTTCATCAACAATAATCAGTTCATGTTTTAATGTATCAACCATTGCACTGACTTTTTGTTTTTCAATTAACGCCGCACGCGCTAAATCTTCTTTGTCCTTCACCAGAGCTAATTCAGCTTTTTCTTGCCAATCAGCAACTTGTTTTTCACCCATTTCGATACGGCGTTCTAAGCCTTTTTTCTCTGCTAACGTTCGTGCAGACGTTGAACGAATTTCAACTAACATGTCTTCCATTTCCTGAATCATCAGGCGGATCATTTTTTGCGGATCTTCAGCTTTATCTAGCAGTGAAGCGATATTTGCATTAATGATGTCGGCAAAACGTGAAAAAATACCCATTATTTATTTCCTCTTGATGGATTTATCATTTCTGTAGCGCCTGACCTGATGTGGCTTCCAGCCAATCTGACGCTCCGTAAGTGAAACAATTTATTTTATGATACTCAATCTTTGGTGCATCTTTCTTGCTACTTCTTACCTATAACATAGCAACCTACGTGCCAACTTTTTAAAGTTCAAATAATTAGTTGATTTTATTATGTTTAATAAAAGGTCTTTACATCAAGCAGGTTTCGTTTATAGTTAAAATATCGGTCAAATAAACCAATTATTGGTAAATATAACCATGAAACAGACTAATGATACGATCCTCGGTGTTTCCAGTAATTTTTTAGATGTTCTCGAGCAAACATCTGAACTTGCCCAATTAAACAAACCTGTGCTCGTCATTGGTGAACGTGGTACAGGTAAAGAATTGATAGCAGACCGCTTACATTACCTTTCTCCCCGTTGGCAAGAAGCCTTTATCTCTCTCAATTGCAGTGGACTCAATGAGAATTTACTGGATTCTGAACTATTCGGCCACGAAGCAGGTTCATTTACGGGTGCACAAAAGCGCCATCAAGGGCGTTTTGAACGCGCAGACAAAGGCTCATTATTCCTTGATGAGCTCGCTACTGCGCCAATGTCAGTGCAAGAAAAGCTATTAAGAGTGATCGAATACGGTGAATTAGAACGTGTTGGGGGGAGCCAATCTCTGCGAGTTGATGTGCGTTTGATTTGTGCGACCAATGCCAATTTACCTGAGCTCGCCAAACAAGGCAGATTTCGTGCCGATTTGCTCGATAGGCTTGCATTTGATGTTATCCGTATTCCTCCCCTACGCGAACGTCAGCCAGATATCTTATTATTAGCAGAACACTTTGCCATTTTAATGTGTGGGGAGTTAAAACGTTCGCATTTTACGGGATTTACGCCTGATGCAGAGCAAGCGTTATTGCAATACCCTTGGCCAGGAAATGTGCGAGAATTGAAAAATGTCATTGAGCGTTCCGTATACCGCCATGGAGATCAAGCAGCTCCCGTCAACTCCATTATTTTTAATCCCTTTGGCGAAAAGCTAGCTGAGTTACATGAGGCTCCCACTAGCAAAGTTGATGTCGTGCCCGCACATTGCACTCTGCCAACACTCCCTTGTGATTTGCGACAATGGCAGCAACAGACTGAAAAACAGCTACTTGAGCGTGCTCTCATTGCGAGCCACTACAATCAACGCAAAGCTGCCCAATCCCTATCCTTAAGCTATGATCAGTTGCGAGGATTGGTAAAAAAACATCAAATTGAAAATGAATAGATATACCTAAAACAATATTCAACGATATTGTTTTAGGTATTTACTTGCCTTATTTTTTAATTAACATTCAGCGAATGTTTTTTCTTACTAAATATTTCAGTTCTTTCAGTGTTTCTATTAATGTAATTACGTATTTTCTCATAATAACAAATTATTATCCGACATTTATTGAATGTACGATTATTCACTTTTTATTTTACATCTTAATGGGAATATAATATTTATATAGTTCTATAACTAAAATTTATTGACCAATTAAAAATTAACAATGAAAATCAACATTAAGAAAACATTAGAACTTCATTTATCTAAATTTGTTTTACCAAAATAATTTATAATTTTATTTTTAATAATTTATTCAAAGAAAAAAATCATGTGGATATAAAATACTTTCTTAAATCTTTTTATTTATTTTTACACATTGACATAATTATCCACAACAAAAAATATATTTATATGGTATTTATATTAATACTATTGCATAGCACAAGGAGCTTATTATGAAAAAACTAAACATATTTGCTATCCCTTGGTTGCTCCTAGGGGCGTCGGCTATGACCCATGCCGAATCATTGATGCGTACATTTAGCTATTGCGATGCTTCTTTTTTTAAAAAAATAAATGAATACCCTGTACTTGAAGATATTTCAAAAACACTAAAACATACAAATATTAACGATAGCCCTTCACTTTCAGTTGACCTTCATTTTTCGCCAACAGGCATTGTCACCTTTAACCGTTTTTTTGTTAGCCACAGTGACTTTGATAAGTATGATAATTTTACTTATATGGGTATGCGTGGGCAGTATTATTTTTGGGGATTTGAAACAACACAAAGTCTTGATGAAGTTATCCGCTATACTTCCTCAAAAATTAGCATTCTAAAAATAGGCAATAGCTATATTTATGCACCAATGATTAGGCACAGTTTAGACGAAAAATGGGTATTTAATGAATATGCAGCTCAAAACTATCGGTTAAAACCTTATGCCGCGGAAAAAATGATGATTATCGAGAAAGATGAAAAACGTGGTGTTGTCCGCTTTTTATGTACACTACAAGGTAATGTTACAGAAGATGATTTAAAATTTGTTGGTTTAGACAAACCTACTCAGCCATAATAGTCATAAAATGACAAACCGTCGCCTTTCCTTATAAAAAGTGCAAAAAAAAGCCAGCACCCAAGCTGGCTATCAAATAAAACACTGGAAGCAATGTGAGCAATGTCATGCCTTGTCACTGTAAGTATACACCTAAGTGACAAAGCGAATGATAATAGTTATCAGTGCCATTTGTAAAGCTTTTTAATGCGATTTTTTCTCATTCAGACATACTTCAATGATAAACATCATAATTTTATTATTATCCGCTTTATCTTGATTGCTTTTCGTTCAGCGTTAACGTCAAATTTTTGCTTATACCCTGTTTGCTCTTTTTTACGCTACAATAGGTCAACTCAGGTTAACGATATCAGTGTTATGCGCCGACTAACTCTTTGCTTTTTATTTCTCATTCTTACATCTGCCAATGCGCTCAGTAACCAAGAGCGTTTTACAGATATTGTCGCTAATGAAGTCCCTGCAGATATTCGCCAGAAAGGTTTCATTTACTGTGTGAATGGGATTGTGACAACTTTTAACCCTCAACTCGTCAGTAGTGGGTTAATCGTTGATCCACTAGGCGCACAAATTTATGACCGCTTACTGGATGTCGACCCATTTACATACCGCCTTATTCCAGAACTCGCTGAGCGCTGGGAAGTGTTTGATAATGGCGCGACCTATCGTCTTTACCTAAGAAAAGATGTTAAGTTCCAAGAAACACCTTGGTTTACTCCTTCACGCAATATGAACGCTGATGATGTAGTTTTTAGCTTTGCTCGGATGTTTGAAGTTAACCATCCTTATCATTATATTAATGGTGGTCGTTATCCTTACTTTGATAGCCTGCAATTTGCCAGCAGTGTGCAAAGCATTCGCAAAATTAATAATTACACCGTGGAATTTCGCCTAAATTCCCCTGATGCATCATTCTTATGGCATTTAGCAACTCACTACGCCCCCATTCTCTCTGCCCAATATGCTGACTCGCTATCAAGTGTTAATCGCCAAGAATTGATTGATTGGCGCCCCATTGGTACAGGACCATTTAAGCTAGATGACTACCAAGCAGGCCAATTTGTTCGCTTGCTAAGAAATGATCATTACTGGAAAGGCCAACCACGTATGGAAGAAGTCGTGGTCGATATGGGTGCTGGAGGCACAGGGCGTATTTCGAAGCTGCTCACAGGGGAGTGTGATGTGTTAGCTTACCCTGCAGCGAGTCAACTAAAAGTCCTACGAGATGACCCTCGCCTGCGAATCTCTATGCGTTCAGGGATGAATATTGCCTATTTGGCGTTTAATACAAGCAAGCCGCCGCTGGATCAACTCAAAGTTCGTCAAGCGATTGCTTACGCCATTAATAATGAGCGACTAATGCAATCGATTTATTATGGCACCGCAGAAACAGCAGCATCTATCTTACCTCGTGCATCTTGGGCTTATGATAACCAAGCGAAAATTACAGATTACAACCCTGAACTTTCCAAGCAAATGCTACAAGATATGGGGTTAGAAAATCTGAAATTAGATTTGTGGGTGCCTATTGCCTCACAATCATATAATCCAAGCCCCTTAAAAATGGCAGAGCTTATTCAAGCAGACTTAGCCCAAGTTGGCATCACCATGAATATCCGCTCAGTAGAAGGCCGCTTCCAAGAGAATCAGCTAATGGATAGAACTCACGACATGACATTAGCCGGTTGGACAACAGACAGTAACGACCCAGATAGTTTTTTCCGCCCGCTACTCAGTTGTGCAGCAATTGGTTCACAAACTAACTTAAGTCATTGGTGTAACCCCATATTTGATGAAGTTCTGCATAAAGCACTACTGACTCAACAATTAGCCTCACGGATTGATTACTACCACCAAGCCCAGCAAATTTTAGGTGAGGACTTACCTATTTTACCGTTAGCCTATTCATTGCGATTACAAGCCTATCGTTATGATATGAAAGGGCTCGTGATCAGTGCCTTTGGTAATACTTCATTTGCAGGGGTATATCGTGAAATGGAACAAAAACCGAAAGTGGCACCGAAAAAACAAGGGGGGCAACCATGATTATTTACTCATTGCGCCGCTTTTTGTTATTACTGGTTACCGTCTTCTTTTTGTCATTGGTCAGTTTTAGCTTGAGCTACTTCACCCCTAATGCCCCGCTCAGCGGTGCCTCACTCTTAGATGCCTATATTTTCTACTTTGACGGTTTATTGCACTTTGATTTTGGTGTGTCCAGTATCAATGGTGAACCTATTACCGAACAACTTAAAGACACATTTCCTGCCACCATGGAATTGTGTATTTTGGCATTTATTTTTGCTTTAACAACAGGCATCCCCCTTGGCATTATTGCGGCATTTTGGCGTAACAAACCCGCAGATATTGCCATTAGTGTGTTTGCCTTACTGGGTTTTTCCGTTCCTGTATTTGTTTTAGCCCTTGTACTGACTTTATTTTTCTCATTACATCTTGGTTGGCTTCCTGTTTCAGGTCGTATCGACCTATTGTATAACCTAAAGCCAGTCACTGGTTTTGCACTAATTGATGCATGGCTCTCTGAATCACCTTATCGTAAAGACATGATAATCAATGTGTTAGAACATATGATTTTGCCTGTGCTCACTCTGGCATTAGCGCCAACGACTGAAGTCATTCGCTTAGTGAGAAACAGCACTGAGGAAATTGCGAGTGAAAACTATATCAAAGCTGCGGCTATCCGCGGGCTGTCGCGCCTTAAAATAATTCGCCGTCATATTTTTCATAATGCTATTCCCCCTATAATACCAAAGCTTGGCCTGCAATTTTCCACTATGCTTACACTCACCATGGTCACTGAATTAGTATTTAACTGGCCAGGGCTTGGACGCTGGCTTGTCACGGCTATCCGACAAGAAGACTACTCTGCTATTTCTGCAGGTGTTATGTTAATTGGTGCACTCGTCATTACTGTCAACGTGTTATCCGATATTTTAGGCGCGATGATGGACCCGTTAAAACATAAGGATTGGTATGTCCTCAGATAATTTTTATCGTGAACAGAAAATGCCATCCCCTGCACGGGTGGTATGGAATTTATTTTCATCAGACATTGTTTCGATGGTCGGCTTTTTTGGTGTGCTATTTTTGCTTATTCTGTGTTTTATCGGTCCTTATCTCGCACCTTACGCCTTAGATCAACAATTTTTAGGGTATCAATTAACGCCGCCCTCGTGGTCACATTACGGTGAAGTTGCCTTCTTCTTCGGCACAGATGATCTTGGGCGTGATATTTTAAGTCGCTTATTAATTGGGACTAAATCAACTTTTGGCTCTGCAATCCTTGTCACTTTTATTGCCACTGTTATCGGTTTAGTTCTAGGCTGCCTTGCAGGAATGACGAAAGGGTTAAAATCGGCCGTATTTAATCATATCCTCGACACTCTCTTATCTATCCCATCGTTACTGTTAGCGATTATTGTTGTCGCATTTATGGGAGCAAGTCTTGAAAATGCCATGTTGGCCATCTGCCTTGCATTAATACCGCGAATGGTAAGAACAATTTACGTTGCGGTGCATGATGAGTTAGACAAAGAATATATCGTTGCTGCCCGCCTTGATGGTGCATCTAACATTTTCATTTTGTGGTATACCGTATTACCGAATATTACCCCTATCTTAGTCACGGAATTAACCCGAGCGCTATCTATCGCTATTCTTGATATTGCCGCTTTAGGTTTTTTAGATTTAGGCGCACAGTTACCCTCTTCGGAATGGGGAGCCATGCTAGGTGATACCTTAGAATTGATTTATGTTGCCCCTTGGACAGTAATTTTACCCGGGGTCGCTATCATGGTAAGTGTTTTATTTGTAAACTTACTGGGTGACGGATTACACCGAGCCATCAATGCGGGGGTTGAATAATGCCGCTCTTAGACATCCGCAATTTAACAATTGAGTTTATGACTGCCAACGGCCCTGTTAAAGCCGTTGACCGTGTCTCTATGACACTTTCTGAAGGTGAAATTCGCGGTTTAGTCGGTGAGTCTGGCTCAGGGAAAAGCTTGATTGCCAAAGCCATTTGTGGCGTAACAAAAGATAACATCCGCGTTACTGCCGACCGCTTTCGCTTCCAAGATATTGACTTATTAAAGCTTAGCCCTCGCAAGCGTCGTAAGTTAATTGGCCACAATATTTCGATGATATTCCAAGAACCACAATCGTGCTTAGACCCTGCAGCGGACATAGGTAAACAGCTCATTCAATCCATTCCTGGTTGGACTTATAAAGGCCGCTGGTGGCAACGTTTTAACTGGCGAAAACGTCGTGCAATTGAGCTTTTACATCGGGTTGGTATTAAAGATCATAAAGATATCATGCACAGCTATCCTTATGAGCTAACAGATGGTGAGTGCCAAAAAGTCATGATAGCGATTGCTATCGCTAACCAACCTCGTTTGTTAATTGCAGATGAACCCACAAATGCCATGGAATCCACTACACAGGCACAAATTTTCCGGCTGCTAGATAAGTTGAATCAAAATAATAACATGGGGATTTTGCTAATCAGTCATGATATGGAAATGATGTCAAAATTAGTAGACCGCATTAATGTTTTATATTGTGGGCAAACCGTGGAAAGTGCAACACCTGAAGATATCTTACAGCGACCACGCCACCCTTATACCCAAGCTTTAATCCGTTCTATCCCTGATTTTGAAAGCCCAATTCCCCATAAAGGCCGTTTAAATACCTTGCCTGGCGCAATTCCATCATTAGAACATTTACCTATTGGCTGCCGGCTAGGGCCACGTTGTCCTTATGCACAGCGTACCTGTATTGAAGCTCCACAGCTACGTAATATCAAAAACCATTTAGTGGCTTGCCATTACCCACTCAATACTGAGGAGCAACCCTAATGGAAACGTTATTAGAAGTCCGTAATCTAACGAAAACCTTTCGGTTTCGTGAGGGTTTGTTTCACCGCCACGAACTGCAAGCCGTTAAGCCGATTAGCTTTAATTTACAAGCAGGCCAGACCCTTGCAATTATTGGGGCTAATGGTTCAGGAAAATCAACGTTAGCCCGGATGCTCTCTGGGGTTGTAGAACCCACCAGCGGAGATATTATGATCCGCGGGCAGCGTCTAAATTTTGGTGATTATAGTTACCGTAGTCAACGTATCCGTATGATCTTCCAAGACCCTAGTACCTCCCTGAACCCTCGACAACGTATCGGCCAAACTTTGGAGTTACCGTTAAAGCTAAATACAGATTTAACAGGTATAGAGCGTGAAAGACGAATTATCCAAACGTTGCGCCAAGTCGGATTGTTAGCAGATCACGCAGAATATTACCCACATATGCTAGCGTCAGGGCAAAAACAACGTATCGCCCTTGCTCGCGCGCTTATTTTACAACCCGAAATTATCGTGGCGGATGAAGCACTGGCCTCACTTGATATGTCCATGCGCTCACAAATTATTAACTTAATGTTAGACTTACAAGCCAAACATGACATCGCTTATATCTATGTAACTCAACACCTTGGGATGATGAAACATATTAGCGATAAAATGCTTGTGATGGATAAAGGTGAAGTTGTGGAGCGAGGCAATACAGCTGAAGTACTTGCCGCTCCACTTCACGACGTGACCCGTCGTTTAATTGAAAGCCACTTTGGCGAACCTCTGTCAATTGATGCGTGGCGGCAAGACCTGTAATTATTTATTTTGGAAATATTAACGAGCCACGGTGACGTTCGCCTTAATATGTTTAAGGTGAACGACAATCGTAAAGGTGACAATCACCAATAAAGACCACGCTCCCCATTTACCCGCATGCACCATTGACCATGCCCCAATTTGGTTGGGGTACTGCCAAACACCGAAAAAAGTCCCAAAATTTTCGGCTAGCCAAATAAAAAAACCGATTAACATAAAGGCAAGTAATAAAGGCATTTTGCGCTCTTTATCAAGTGGAGTATAAAAAACCACACTCCGTGCATACAAGCCAAAAATAAAGGCGGTTAAATACCAACGATAATCGTCAATATAATGATGACTAAAAAAATTAATATAAATCGCCAGTGCAACACACGTTGCCATCCAATAGGGTGGGTAATGTTCAATTCTAACTTTAAAAAAACGCCATGATTGAATAATGTAGCTCCCCACAGCAGCATACATAAACCCCGTAAATAAAGGAACGCCCCAAAGTTTAGTCAATGCTGCATCAGGATATTGCCATGACGCTATGGTTGCGGAGGTTTTAAATAACTCCATCATAAATCCGACCAAATGAAACACACAAATCGCTTTTAGTTCATCCCATGTTTCTAATTTTGACCACACTAATATGGCCTGAAATACGACAGCAAAAATCAGCAAGGCATCATAACGGGGTAATCCTAGAATACCTTTTGCGGGTACTAAAAATAGTGCTAAAAAGAAAAAACCGGCAAATAAACAAGAACGTGCATTGATAAGACCGAAAAACCAAAATTCTAAAATAAAACGTTTAATGCCATGACTATTACTTGGCGTATGCGCCATGAGTTTTTGGTCTAATTTACCTAAAAAATTGAGCTTATGACTCATACTCCCCATTTATTCACTCACTTATTATTTAAATTTATTATTAATTTTCATACGCCAATAAGTGAAGGATTTTATCAAATTAGTTTTTAATTCGATAAGGTAACTATCTTAAATCTCTTTGATTTTTTCATTTTCAGTATAAATATTCGAATCTACGCGACAAGGCATTATGCACGAACATTTTTATTTAAATTCACTTTTTATGGCATAACTCGCACCCGATGGCAATTTGCTAACAGGAAGTAGTGATATACTTAACAAGAGAGATGTTTGTTTGCTAGTTACTGCCCATTTCAAAACTTAGGAGTCCTATGATGAAATTGTATTACGCTCCCGGTGCTTGTTCTCTTTCTCCACATATTATTTTGCGTGAAACTGGATTAGATTTCTCGATTGAACGTGTAAACATTAAAGAGAAAAAAACAGAGAAAGGCGAAGATTTCTTAGCAATAAATCCGAAAGGCCAAGTTCCTACTCTAGTATTAGATAATGGGGATCAACTTACTGAAGGTGCTGTTATTGTTCAGTATCTTGCAGACCAAAAACCAGATAGAAATCTGATTGCTCTTGCTGGCTCAATGAAGCGCTACCATCAAATGGAAGCGTTAAATTTCATCTCAACAGAACTTCATAAAAACTTCTCGCCTTTATTTACCCCTGGAACACCTGAGGATTATAAAGAAACGGCTCGCAAAGTATTATTGAATAAATTCAAATATGCTGACTCCGTATTAGCAAAGCAAGCGTTCTTTGCTGGCGACAATTTTAGCGTAGCAGATGCCTATTTATTTACAGTTAGTGGGTGGGCAAAACACGTTGGCTTGGATTTATCAAGCTTAACGCATTTACAAGATTACATTGCTAAAGTTGCAAAACGCCCGAATGTCCAAGAGGCATTAAAAGCAGAGGGTTTAATCTAAGACTTCAATCATAGCGCCCTAAAACTAGGGCGCTATTTTATTTCTAGTCAAAAACAAATAAGTCAGTCTACCTGAGTGGCACAAAACTTGTGTTCTGGGTTAACCATTTTATCTTGAGCCGCCACCAGTTGCAGTTCGTACTCACCCATCTCTTTTGTTTTAATCATTACTTCATAAACTGCTGCTGCAACATGTTCTAGTCCTTTATTAAGAGGCTCACCTTTTAATAAGTTCACTAGCATCAAGCCACTCGTCAAATCGCCTACCCCTACAGGTTGCTTCTCACCGAAATCAACTAATGGGCGACTAACATGCCAGCTATGCTCCGCAGTAACCAAAATCATTTCAAAACGATCAGCCCTATAGGCTGCACGGCTCAAATGTTTCACAAGAACAATTTTGGGTCCCTTATGACAAAGTTCTCTCGCTGCACCAATGGCCTCTTCTACTGTCTTGATTGTTCTACCTGCGAGTGTTTCTAATTCAAGTAAGTTTGGTGCAATAACATCACTTGCTGCCAATGCTCTTTCACATAAGAATTCAGCAACGCCAGGTGCGACAATACAACCTTTCTCAGGGTGCCCCATTACTGGATCACAAAAATACAGGGCTTGTGGATTGGAAGCTTTCACTTTTTTCACAATCGCAAGTATATCGTCACCTTGTTCCGCGGAACCGATATAACCACTTAATACGGCATCACAAATTTCAAGTTTATGAATTTTAGCGAGCCCTTCAACAATGTCTGTTAAATGTTGAGCAGGAAATACGGTTCCCGTCCATTGAGGATATTGCGTGTGATTAGAAAATTGTACGGTATTGAGTGGCCACACATCTACGCCCATACGGCACATAGGGAATGCAGCAGCACTGTTTCCTGCATGGCCGAAAACAACATGGGATTGAATTGATAATACGCTTTTCATTAAGAACCCAGAGAATTGTTATATCGAATGAAGAGAAATCAGTGATTAGCCATTGCTAATATGAATATACTCCAAATAATTCAAGTTGCATGTCGTCGAAAAGAGAAGATAACTTGATGAACATATGTAAGCATATCATCAAGCTAGCTAAGTTCAGTTAACACCCATGCAATTTGAAGTATGACGAGTATAGCCTGGAAAACTCCCCAGGCTGATATTACAAAGGTTAGTCAGAGCTATTTCCAATTAATTAAGCAGTCGTTTTTCTTACCACGACGGATCAAGGTATAACGACCAAACAAACGGTCTGCGTCTGTAAAGACATACATTGGCTCAGTTTGTTTTTGACCATTGATGGAAACCGCATTAGAGCTAATTGCTGTTCTTGCTTGCCCACGTGATGGCGTTAATTCTGAGTCAACTAATGCTTGTTGCAGGTCAGCACCTTCTTCTAAAGTGATGCATGGCATACCATCTTGTGCTAATTGTTCAAGATCGGCTTCTGTTAAATCAGAAACCGCACCAGAGAACAAGCTTTCAGTAATGCGTTTAGCCGCTGCTAAACCCGCTTCGCCGTGAACTAATTTAGTCACCTGCTCCGCTAAAACGTATTGCGCACGTGGTGCTTTACCACTGTTTTTATCTTCTTCTTCCAGCGCGTTAATTTCGTCGAGTTCCATGAAGGTGAAGAACTTGAGGAAACGATAAACGTCTGCATCCGCAGTATTAATCCAGAATTGGTAGAATTTGTATTGGCTGGTTTTTTTCGGATCTAACCAAACTGCACCGCCCTCAGTTTTACCAAATTTAGTCCCATCAGCTTTAGTGATCAGTGGAACGGTCATGCCAAATACTTGGTTTTGATGAAGACGGCGGGTTAAATCGATACCTGAGGTAATGTTACCCCATTGGTCGGAACCACCAATTTGCAGCTCTACACCCATTTCATGATTCATATTTGCAAAGTCATAACCTTGTAATAGGTTATACGCAAATTCAGTGAAAGAGATACCAACATCATCACGGTTAAGACGTTGCTTAACAGATTCACGATTAATCATTTGATTAACAGAAAAATGCTTACCAATATCACGTAAGAAAGTCAGTACATCCATTTTGCCAAACCAATCATAGTTGTTAGCAAGACGCGCACTGTTATCACCACAGTCAAAGCTTAAAAATGGTGAAACTTGGTTACGGATTTTTTCTACCCACTCTTGAACGGTTTCTGCGGTATTTAATTTACGTTCAGTAGCTTTAAAGCTCGGATCACCAATAAGGCCCGTTGCGCCACCTACCAACGCCACAGGCTTGTGCCCGGCTAGTTGGAATCGCTTTAAACACAGCAAAGGAACCAGATGTCCCAAATGCAAGCTGTCAGCGGTAGGATCGAAACCACAATAGAGAGAGATAGGGCCCTGCGCCAGTCTCTCTGCTAACGCATCCTCATCCGTTACCTGGGCAACGAGGCCCCGCTCTTGCAATTGTTTAATCAGGTTATTGCTAGACATCAATGACTCCATCTGTTGTATTTTGTCTATCTACTTTAGTTTGAATGACCAACGCATTTTTGATGAATATCACAAACGCGCCAGTATAATTTGTCAATCTTCTTAAACGAGTCTATAGCATAAAGCGCATATCAATTAAGTGCCAGCTAAAAAACATGATCCTAAGGGGCTAATCTATCAATTTTCCAGCCTTCCCCTTCCCTTTGGTATAAAAAACGGTCATGTAGGCGGTGAGCGCCACCTTGCCAAAATTCGACACTATCAAATACCACACGAAAGCCCCCCCAAAAACTCGGCAAAGGCACTTCTCCATTTTTAAATTTTTGTTTTAATTCTAAAAATTTACCTTCTAAAATTCCTCTCGCTGAAATTTTAGAGGATTGTTCAGATGCCCAAGCTGCAATTTGGCTATCTTTAGGTCGACTGTGGAAATATTTAACTACCTCAATCGGATTTAATCGTTCAGCAACGCCTGTAAAATTCACTTGGCGTTCAAGTGGATACCATGGGAAGTGCAAGCTTATTTTATTATTTTTTTCAAGGTGTTGTGCCTTACGACTCCCCATATTGGTGTAAAATACTAAGCCCTTATCATCAAAATGCTTTAGCAGTACTATCCGTTGATAAGGTTGCCCAGTTTCATCCACTGTCGCCACTGACATCGCTGTAGGATCACTTAGTCGCGCCTCACACGCCTGCTTCATCCATAATTCAAAAAGGGTTAATGGGTTGGCTGTTAAGTCACTGCGCCGTAGGCCGCCTTTTGTGTACTCACGACGAATAGAGGCGAGATCGACTTCACTTATCTCATTCATTTGATATCCTTTAATTCGATTATTTCTAGTCACTATTTTTAGGATACACTGCACCTAAAACGGTTTCTCTTGTCGCGCCTGTCACTGAAGCAAGATTACCTGATAACCCAGCGACAGTACGTGCTGCTAACCAAGCAAACGCCAAAGCTTCCATATCATCACCACTAAGGCCAAACTTATCACTTGTTGCTACTTCAATGCCAGGTAACAGAGCTGATAAACGCTGCATCAAAAAGGTGTTTTTAGCACCTCCACCACACACAATTAGCCGCTCACTTCCACCACATAATAAAACTTGTTCAGCAATAGAAGCTGCTGTGAGCTCACACAGTGTGGCTTGTACGTCCTGGGCAGATATTGAAGGGAACGCGACTAAATGTTGTTCTAGCCATTGCATATTAAAATATTCACGCCCTGTACTTTTTGGCGATGACCGTTTGAAGTAAGGATCATTCATCATGTTTTTAAGTAACAAATTATCAATATGACCCTGACTAGCCCATTCACCATCATTATCAAACGCTTTTTGCTTAATACGCCAAGTCCAAGTATCCATCAACATATTACCTGGCCCTGTGTCATAGCCTTTTACATAAGCGCCGGGCAATAACGCTGTGATATTCGCTATCCCACCAATATTTAAAACAATACGTTTTTCAGTTGGATGGCCTAAAACGGCTAAGTGGAAAGCAGGCACTAAGGGTGCACCTTGACCACCATAAGCCATATCCCGACGCCTAAAATCACCAACAGTTGTGATCCCTGTTAACGCAGCAACTCGATTGTTATCACCAAGTTGCATAGTAAATGGCTGTTCTCCGTCAGGTTCATGCCAAACTGTTTGCCCATGGCACCCAATTGCAATGATATCTGCCGAAGTTAACCCTGTTTTTACCAATAATTGATTAATCGCGTCTGCATAAAGTGAACCTAATTCGCGGTCTATCTTACCAATTTCAGATAATGTTGTTTCTTGACCTTGGCAGATATTTAAAATTCTTTTTTTCAAGTCAATTGGAAATGTGACACTCAAACTGGACTGTTCTGCAACAAATTTATCGCTAATTGCGGCGAGAACAACATCAACCCCATCTAGACTGGTTCCTGACATAACCCCTATGTAACGACCTGACTTAATCATCATTCTTGTTCCTTCAGAGTGTACATTCGCTTTCAATTTCAGTTACTAAAGATTGTGCTTTGAAGGAGAATTTTGTCAACAATTCGATGTAATTTCTCGTGCTGCTTCGCAGGAATAATAAATATTTATTTTTAGAGCAGAAATTGCTTTACAACCTAAATAAAAATGGCGTTTTTTAATATATGGATTTAAAATTCTAAATATAATGTTTTGCAATAAAATAATCTGCTAAACATGAAAGTGTTTCAATTTTAAACAGGCACTAGTCGGATACGTTTTAGCTATCAATGCGAAAGACATTCATAAAATGACTGTTAGTGAGCTATGTTTAACAAAGCGTGCCTTACTCAATGAAATATTGTTGAATTTGAGATATTTTACCTAGTGTTTACACTCTATTTAAATCAGAATCAGTATTCTAACCATCGCTTTAAATACCATTATTTTGATAGTTGTTGTGTTGATGGTGAAAACAAATATACGATGCTATGTTAGTGCCACAAACAGCAAGTCTCATAGGAGTTATTATGCTTAAGAAAGTTTTTGTAGGTGTTGTTGCAGTTGCAGCGTTATCAGGCTGTGTCAATACCAGTACACTTTCTGGTGATACTATTTCGGCCAATGACGCAAAACAGGTTCAAACTGTGACCTATGGTACTGTTTTGAACGCTCGCCCTGTGACTATTCAAGCTGGTGAAGATGGTAATGTCATCGGTGCAATTGGTGGTGCAGTTCTAGGCGGCTTATTAGGTAATACCATTGGTGGTGGTACAGGAAATACTCTTGCAACTGCAGCAGGTGCTATTGCTGGTGGTCTAGCTGGGCAACAAGCACAAGGCGCCTTAAATAGAAGCCAAGGTGTTCAACTAGAGATCCGTTTAGACAGCGGTAAAAATATTGTTGTTGTACAAAAACAAGATCCTACTGCATTTCGTAATGGCCAACGTGTCATGATTGCGAATAGCGGAAATACAGTTACAGTATCCCCTCGCTAATTTTGTCATATTAATGATTAAAGCATGTTCACCGACGACAATGTCGGTGAACATCACTTATCATCTGCCATTCAATAACATTCAACTATCTATCACATATAGTATATATCTTCATTGATTAACTAATGATGCGCACGTTAATCTTTAGATTGTTTGTTTATAAACTAAAAAGACTGACTTATTTTCCTACGCAGCATTGATGCATATTGATATTACCATAAATGTATTTTTCTATTCTAAGTGCTGAATTCCATATTAAGCTAGTTAATGACACATTTTTTAATCAATTTGATTAAACCCCTTTCCTATTCACAATAGTTATAGCACATTAAAATTAACCCACTAAAACAATATTACTCATGATTTTAATGATTGAAAAAGTAAAATATATAGATTTTATATATATTCCGTTAAAACTATTTAAAGCTAAGCTTGGCTAATAAAATAACAAACCAAATAATTGCAAATCCATTTATTACTAATGATATAATATAAATATCATGAGTCACTCTGTAAGCGAATAATATTCTTTTCAAGCTTTAATAAAAGTTGGGACAGCAGGTCAAGCTCCTCTTGGTTAATGTTACTTAATATTTCAATTCGCGTATTGTTAATCACTTGATCAACTGTTTTAATAAATGGCTCTGATTCCTCAGTTAGTTTGATTCTTTTTGCACGTCTATCATTTGCGCATGTATGCCTTGAAATGAGTTTTTTTTCCTCTAATTGGTCTAATGTTCTAACGAGTGACGGCTGCTCAATTCCTATTGCTTTCGCCAGTTGGATCTGTGATTGTTCAGGTGGTAGCTGGCTAATGTTATGTAGTGTAACCCAATGAGTTTGCGTTAGTTTTAGTGGTTTTAATCGATGATCAATTAATGCTCTCCACATGCGAACTACACGTGATAGCTCTGTCCCTATTTGTGATTCCAATTTACCCTCCTTTTATATAATTATAATGTCTAAAAAATATACCAGACTCATATTATTTTTTAAATTATATATTAATTTCCTTTTATGTTTACAACTTTTTATTGACGTAAAAGCTAACAAATACCTATTTTTAGTGATATATCCATCAGCTTAAAGTGATATGTATCAGGTTAATACATATCTATTTTAAATTGGAAAAGCCACTCAAGAAAATGCCATAATCTATAAATTCCCTTACTAATAAGAATAGCTGGAGTCTTCTTTTTGATCTATCTATTTTAGCCTTTATGATAATTACTAGGAACAATAGAAAATACAACTTAATATAACTCATTAAAAAACAAAACAATATAGTTAATCTTAAAAAGATTCGATATGAAATTCATTTAAATTCAAGTATATTAATTTTTAATAAATAAAATTTAATTGAAATGTAAGCACGGAAACTAATAAAATTAGAATAATAATAAATGAACTAATTTAAATGAAAACTATATGATTAAAATCAATCAACAATCTTCCAATGTTATTCATTAAAAAGTTGTTGCTGACTATCGATAACGTCATCTTGAACAACTTTTTTATTTATCGTTCTTAGATAGCGTTGGCGGCATAATCGAATGATATTACGTTTTTCTGCATTCGAAAATTTTAACCAGTTGAATCGTTCGTCACGAGTTCGATAGCAGCCTCGGCAATAACCTTGCTCATTCGTTTGGCAAATACTACGACAAGGGCTAGG
The DNA here is from genome assembly GCF_020381325.1 of Providencia vermicola. GTDB lineage: Bacteria > Pseudomonadota > Gammaproteobacteria > Enterobacterales > Enterobacteriaceae > Providencia > Providencia vermicola. Next base: position 420,016 of record NZ_JAGSPI010000001.1, on the reverse strand, counting down.
AATGTCAAAAAACTCAAGTTGTTCAGCCATCGCTTCCCCTTCAACTGTAAAAACTATCGTAAAGGTATGATATACTCTTGAAAACTGAGTATTACCACTATTTGACCAAAAAATAAACTGCTATCGCTGTATTTAGCAATTTAACCACGTTATATTAATAGTTAATAGGTAAATCGATTCAGAAATGTTGAGTAAATTTTAAGAGGGTTATATGCGCTTACTTCATACCATGTTACGTGTTACTGATATGCAACGTTCAATTGATTTTTATACCAAAGTGTTAGGAATGCGTTTGCTTAGAACAAGTGAAAATACTGAGTATAAATACTCTTTAGCTTTTGTTGGCTATAGTGATGAAAGTGAAGGCGCTGTTATTGAACTAACATACAATTGGGGCGTTGATAGCTATGATATGGGGAATGCATATGGCCATATCGCTCTAGGCGTAGATGATGTTGCAAAAACTTGTGATGATATCCGCCATGCGGGGGGGAATGTGACTCGAGAAGCAGGCCCAGTTAAAGGTGGCTCAACAATCATTGCTTTCGTTGAAGACCCAGATGGCTATAAAATTGAATTGATCGAAAACAAAAGCGCAAGTAAAGGTTTAGGTCATTAATTGCATTTGCTGTTTCTAAGTTTAAACGGTCAAATAGCCGTTTAAACTTTCTTCTGAGTTTCTCTGCCTTTTTTTCCTGATTTAGGCATAATATATGCTAATCAGCAACTTTATAATCGAAAGTCCTAATGTCTGAAAAAAATAATCCGAATGCCCTAGTAAGCCGTTTTAGGGGATACTACCCTGTTGTTATTGATGTTGAAACGGGTGGGTTTAACGCGAAAACAGATGGTCTACTTGAAATCGCCGCTATCACACTAAAAATGGACAAAGATGGCTGGCTTTCAATGGATGAAACGCTGCATTTCCACGTTGATCCATTTGAAGGTGCCAATTTAGAACCATCCGCTCTTGCGTTTACAGGTATTGACCCAACAAACCCATTGCGTGGTGCGGTTAGTGAGTATGATGCACTGCATGCCATTTTTAAAGTCATCCGTAAAGGAATGAAAAATACTGATTGTAACCGCGCAATAATTGTTGCACATAACGCGAATTTCGATCACAGTTTTGTCATGAATGCTGCCGAGCGTGCGGGGCTAAAACGCAATCCATTCCATCCTTTTGCGACTTTTGATACCGCAGCATTAAGTGGCTTAGTATTTGGTCAAACAATCTTAGCGAAAGCTTGTGTCAGTGCAGGAATACCATTCGATGGTAAACAGGCCCATGGTGCACTGTATGATACGAATCGCACTGCACTTTTATTTTGCGAAATCGTGAATAAATTCAAGAAACTTGGTGGTTGGCCAATTATTGAAGACGAAAAATAAACAGACAAAAAAAACCGCAATAGATAAACAGCTTTTGTTTTATCTACTGCGGTTTTTTATTACTATTAAATTATTACCAGTGATTACGCGTTAGCGCCATCTTCTGGGCGGTATTTATCCGCAGTTTCTTTGATTAGCGATTGCAGCTCACCACGTTGGAACATTTCCATAATAATGTCACAACCTCCAACTAACTCGCCATCTACCCATAACTGAGGAAAAGTCGGCCAATTTGCATATTTTGGCAATTCGGCACGAATGTCTGGGTTTTGTAAAATATCAACATAAGCGAAGCGCTCACCGCATGAAGATAGGGCTTGAACTGCTTGAGCTGAAAAACCACAGCTCGGAAGTTTTGGAGAACCTTTCATGTATAATAAAATTGGGTTTTCTTTAATTTGGCGCTCAATTCTTTCAATTGTTGTCATTTTTACTTCCTTAACATTAAACATGATTAGTATATTCTTATTTATCAATCAGATGATTGATTTTTAGCCCTAAAATATACTACGTAATGCGATATTTTGCTTTGAATATGTCAACGGCTATTGTATGAAAAAAGAGGGGGAATCCCCCTCCTTTGATTTGTTACTATTGTGACTTATTTATGATTCAAGTCAAATAAAACTATGCCTTGGTTTTATAGCGAAACATCATTTTCACTAAGAGTATATCAACTATATTTAACGGCGGCCTATCTGCTAATTTGATGTCTTCACAATATGTTTAACTTCATATTTTGCTAATTGTTTTGCATTAATCTAAACAAATGACAAGAAATCAACCTGAAGGTAGCAATAAAATACGGTATAACGATACTTGGCAACGTAAATCTACTTGATATGCCCCACATAGCTCTCTCATCATGCTTGCACAACTCTGCAATAAGGATAGAATTATATTTTTCTAAAATATAATTCTTATGCATAGCAACCCCATTACAGCCTTACTAATCGTCATCCCATTTTTTGTATTTATGATATTTTTTATTATTAAAGATCGGGTGCAACCAGACATAACCCCCCTTTTCTTCAAGGCTTTTATCTACTTGCTTACAGCTATCATTTTCATCAATGTCATTTTTTTGATTAGAACGTTCATTGGCTGGAACTAATGCCAACCAATGGCAAATAAACACTAAAAAATTCAAAGCATTACGTCAACCCTCTGTAGTATTTCCCCATTGATGACAGCCCTTTAGATCCACTCTCACTCGTGATTATTTCTACATATTCTCTGTATGTAAGAACCGAATACATCACTTAATCCAATAACAATAAAAGTTTATTCAAATATTTTATGGTTAACATGAGATTAACGCGATTACATTTACCCTTTGTAGGGTTAATCGTGTTATTATTAATATATTAAGAATCATACAGGCCATTTGGCAAAAAACTGTAGATAAACAATAAAGTACAAAATTTAGCTCACTTTACGAGCAAACACCCATATGTTTTGATACAAAAGCAATCAAGGAGTACGTTATGTCATTTGAACTTCCCGCTCTACCGTATGCAAAAGATGCTTTAGAACCTCATATCTCTGCTGAGACCTTAGAATACCACTACGGTAAGCACCACAATACCTACGTTGTTAACTTAAACAACCTAATCAAAGGCACTAATTTTGAAGGTAAATCGTTAGAAGAAATCATTAAGACTTCTGAAGCAGGGGTATTTAACAATGCGGCTCAGGTTTGGAACCATACCTTCTATTGGCACTGCTTAGCGCCAAATGCAGGTGGCGAACCAACGGGGAAAGTTGCAGACGCTATCAATAAAGCATTTGGTTCTTTCGCCGAGTTTAAAGCACAATTTACGGATGCAGCAACCAAAAACTTTGGTGCTGGCTGGACTTGGTTAGTGAAAAAAGCCGATGGTAATTTAGCAATTGTTAATACTTCTAACGCAGCAACACCGATCTCTGGTGATGATAAACCTGTGTTAACAGTTGATATTTGGGAACACGCTTATTACATTGATTACCGTAATGCGCGCCCTAAATATTTAGAAAATTTCTGGGCATTAGTTAACTGGAAATTTGTAGAAGAAAATTTAGCGTAATTATTAAACAGTTATTCTAGATAGATTAAGGGCGAGTTAAGACTCGCCCTCAGACTACTGACAAACCGATTAGGTTTGGCAGCAGGTTGAATAGGCTTTGAAAATCAATAAGGAAAATCAATTTATTGATTTTCGGCTGATAACACAAAGCAGGAAAAACGACGCTTTTATCCTGCTTTGCCAACAGCATAAGGGCGAGTTAAGACTCGCCCTTATGCATTCACCCAATGAAGATGAAACACAAATTAGAAGATATGTGCTGCAATAAAAATAATCATTGCTAATGAACCCAGCGCAGCTAGTAATCCATATTTAACATCTGTATCCATGAGTTCCTCTCATCCTAACAAAATTGAATTAACAATAACCACTCAAACTATAAGGTTATTAAGTATACACATCCAAAAAAGCAAAACCAGTGTCTATATCACATGTTATAACATCAATTATTTCTTTCGTTTTTGCGCTAGATCAGACAAAATCGACAACAAATCGCTAAATTATTGCCAGCAAAGGATCTATGCATCAATATGCAGGTAATTTTTTAACTAGAATTCTTAGAGAGACCTATAGTTGGTCAGGAGTTTTATTCCCCCATGGCAACGATTAAAGATGTGGCGAAACGCGCTGGCGTCTCTACCACCACCGTATCCCATGTTATTAATAAAACGCGCTTTGTGGCTGATGACACCAAAGCGGCGGTTTGGGCTGCCATCAAAGCGCTCAATTATTCACCTAGTGCGGTTGCCCGTAGTTTAAAAGTGAATCACACGAAATCAATTGGTTTGTTAGCAACCTCGAGTGAGGCACCTTATTTTGCTGAAGTTATTGAATCTGTTGAAAACAGCTGTTATGAAAAAGGCTACACGCTGATCCTCTGTAACTCTCATAATAATTTGGGTAAACAAAAAGCCTACTTGCAAATGCTTGCACAAAAACGTGTCGATGGCCTGCTGGTAATGTGTTCAGAATACCCAGATACACTCATTGGCATGCTCGAAGATTATCGCAATATTCCGATGGTGGTCATGGATTGGGGTACATCGAGAGGGGATTTTACCGATAGCATCATCGATAATTCATTCCATGGGGGCTATCTCGCAGGACGTTATCTCATTGATAGAGGACATCGTGATATTGGTGTGATCCCAGGCTCCCTTGAGCGGAATACTGGGATTGGGCGTCTGACTGGCTTCCAAAAAGCAATGGAAGAAGCCAAAGTGACCTTAAAAGATGAATGGATTGTCCAAGGGGATTTTGAGCCTGAGTCTGGCTATAAAGCGATGATGCAGATTTTGAGCCATAAACAGCGCCCTACCGCCGTTTTCTGTGGTGGTGATATCATGGCAATGGGGGCAATTTGTGCGGCAGATGAAATGGGCTTGCGCGTTCCACAAGATATCTCAATCATCGGTTACGACAATGTGCGCAATGCGCGCTATTTTACGCCTGCATTGACGACTATCCACCAACCTAAAGAACGTTTGGGGCAAATGGCGTTCGCTATGTTATTAGACCGTATAGTGAATAAGCGCGAAGACGCTCAAACTATCGAAGTTCATCCTCGTCTTGTTGAGCGTCGTTCAGTTGCTGATGGGCCATTTATTGACTATCGTCGATAATCAATATGATGTTGATAACCATTCTGCGTTGAGCGTTTCGTTATCGCCAAGGTAATCTAATAACCAGCTCAGTGCGGGAGAGGTATTTTTTTCTACCCATGTTAAACAACATGGGCTGGGTGGAAATGGCTGCGCTAATGTCAATTCCACCAGTTTACCTTCTGCGCATAAAGGGGCTGCTCGATGTTCGGGTACCATCCCCACACACAGGCCATTTGCCAAACAAGCTAAGCCATTTTCCCAATAGGGAACCACTAAACGCCGTTGGTTATCCAGCGCCCAAGTATCTCGTTTAGGTAAACTTCGAGAAGTATCTTCTAAGCACAAACTTGGATATGCACGCATTTCATCGTCTGTTAGGCTATGTTCTATTTTTGCTAACGGATGTTCAGGGCTTGCGACACACATCCACGACATAAACCCCATATCACGAAAGCTGTAACGTTCGCCAATCGGTGAAGCTCGGGTGGCACCAATCGCCACATCCACGCGGCCATCCGCTAAGGCATCCCAAACACCATTAAATACTTCTGGGTGTATATACAATTCAATGTCAGGGAAATGGCGATAAAAATCGAGAATAAGTTGCTCAGTCCGTTGTGGTTTAACGATGCAGTCAACTGCAATGCTGAACTGCCCACGCCAACCATTAGCCGCTTGTTGGCATTGATGACGTGTCTCTGTCATTTTTTTGATAACAGAACGGCTTTCTTTAATAAAAATCAGCCCGGCTTCGGTTAAAACGACGTCGCGGTGTCGACGTTCAAACAAGGGAACGGCTAACCATTCTTCAACTTGTTTGACGGTATAGCTGATTGCTGAAGGTACGCGGTGCAACTCATCTGCGGCACCACTGAAACTCCCCGTTCGCGCAACGGCATCAATCACTTCAAGTGCATGAGCTGACCACATAACCTTTCCTTTCAAATATTTTGATAGCAAGATCCAAATATTACCGTTTCACAAGACAAAAAAATAGCCTATACAATGTCATTACCGTTAACATTTTTTTAAATATCAGATAAGTAAATCATTATGACGACGACTGTGAAAAAAAATTCCCCTGGATTTATGCTGTACCTAGCAGGATTAAGCATGTTGGGGTTTTTAGCCATTGATATGTACCTGCCTGCTTTTGGTGCAATGCAGACCGCTTTGCACACAACCGAAGGGGCTATCAGTGCTTCTCTCAGTATCTTTTTAGCAGGCTTCGCGTTTGCTCAGCTACTTTGGGGCCCACTTTCAGATAAACTTGGCCGCAAGCCTGTGCTCATCGTTGGTCTTACTATCTTTATTGTGAGCAGCTTAGCGATTTTTTGGGCCACTACAGCGACACAATTATTAACCTTGCGTTTTTTACAAGCCGTTGGTGTGTGCTCCGCCGCCGTTTTATGGCAAGCCCTTGTTATCGACCGTTATGATGAAGCAAGCACACAAAAAGTTTTCGCATCCATCATGCCATTAGTTGCACTCTCCCCTGCACTTGCGCCGTTATTAGGTGCATGGGTGCTTGAACACCAAACTTGGGAAGCTATCTTTTTAATTTTAATGGCTGTCGGTGTTTTATTACTCTTACCGACATTTTTCCTCAAAAATATTTCTGTAAAAAATCACGAAGATGAAAACCAGCCTCAAACCAAAATCTCATTTGGTAAGTTACTAAGCTCCCCCATTTTTAGTGGTAACGTCTTAGTCTATGCCTCTTGCAGTGCAGGCTTTTTTGCTTGGTTAACTGGCTCCCCCTTTATTCTACGTAATATGGGCTTTAACCCAGCTGATATTGGATTGAGCTATATCCCCCAAACACTCGCTTTCATTGTTGGTGGCTATGGTTGTCGTCTTGTTTTGGCCAAGGTGCGTGCTGAGATCTTATTCCCACTACTCTTAATTGGTTATGCCGTTAGCATGTCTATCTTATTCATCATGGCTATCTATACCGAACCATCATTAACCATGATTTTAATTCCATTTTGCTTTATGGCTGCCATGAACGGAGCATCGTATCCAATAGCTGTTTCAAAAGCATTAAATACCTTCCCTACGGCAAGTGGTAAAGCAGCGGCATTACAAAACGCTTTACAACTTGGCTTATGCTTCTTAGCCAGCTTGTTAGTTTCCGCTTTAACTTTTGACCCACTTCTTGCAACAACGGGTGTGATGGCCTTTACCATTATTCCAATGGTGATTGGTTATTTTATGCAGCGCTGCGCTGTCAAAGATGAAAAAACGTTAAAACCAGTTGATTGCCAAGCAAATTAATTGCTTTAGACTCGTTATACGCTGTGCCGCTACTATGCGGTACAGTTTTTCATTATCACTCCCCCATTCATCAAATATACTATTCTTAAGCTAACTGTAGGCGTTGACTACGCTTTTGTCATATTCCGTAACAGGTGGCATTTGCTTAAAAATGCGGTTTAACGCATTATCCCTTAGCGACCTTTATCTAATTAAAGCGTATTTCACTAAAAAAAAGTTGTTTTATTTTTTTATCTTCTAAAACTCATGCTTTCAATGGTTATTTTTCTTGTCAAAAAACGCTATCATTACTATATCAAATAATGAGTGCTCAAGTATGATGTTGAAACAGTATTATCCACCAGATGAATTGAAAGGCTTTGTTAGTTCTATTTTGATTATCAAAGAATTCACCAGTGCGATTAAAATTTTTCCAGGAACAGGGGCTGAAATTTGGGTTTCATCGAATCCAATTTGTATGTCTGCTGACGGCCACTCTACGACTAACTCATTTCAACTTATCATACCGAGAATCAATACGTTTACAGCAAACCCTAATCATGCAAAAACCATGGTATTGCGTATTCGCCACGACGCATTGCGCTTTTTGTTACCCCAACGGACATTCAATTATACGGATAGACCCATTGCCCTTGATGATATTTGGCAAGATAACTGGTTTGAAGCACTTGCCAATTCCTCTTTTAAAGAGCTGTTAGATTGCTTTACTCAAACTAAAGCGACCAAAAAGCCGCATTTCACGGATGAAATCATCGAATTACTCTATCGTAATCCAACAAAAAAAATCACCGATATTGCCGATGAGACAGGTTTGCATCTGCGTGTCATTCAAAAAGAGTTTTTAAAAGAGTACGGTATTACCCCCAAACGCTACCAGATCAATTGCCGCTTAGAACACGTTTTAAAAACCATGGTAATAGATCAAGATACTTATCGCTGGTTTGAAACAGGCTATTATGATCAATCTCATTTTTATCGAGATTTCAAAAGATACTTTACTATGACCCCGTCCGCCTTTTTAAAATCAGATTATTCGCTTTTTTACAATACAAAAACCAAGTACCCATTAAGATAGTTCTTAATACATAAGGAGAACGGAATGAGTATTGTTGTGTATGCCCAAATTACAACTGAAAAAACGGATGGGTATTTAACGAGAGAAATCGTTCGTGACTTAGCAAAGCTAAGCCGCCGTGAGAAAGGATGCATTCAATATGATCTTATGGCTAAAGAAAACGGCTATATTGTTTTCGAAGAGTGGGAAAACACTCAGGCACTCGAAATGCACAAAAACAGTGCACACTTTAGGCGCTTAGTTGAAGCGATTGAACGTGATAACGCCAGCTTTTCTGTTAATTTCAGTGAAAAGTAACCGATTTAAAAAACAAGGTTTTAATCAAATTAGCTATTTTGGCAATCTGTAATGTTAATGATTCGATGTTTCTAACAACTTTACACTTGATTAAACACCTCTCCCCTAACAACTCTAAAATTCTCATGTTATTAAGGCTATAGTATAATTATATCTACTATAGCCTCATACTTTTCCGCTGTTGATGAATTATTCGGATTTAGCCTTTTCAGCAGCGTCATTTCCTTGTTGCAATAACTTTTCTTGTTCTTTTTGGTTGAGCACTCGCTCAACAGTATCCACTATTGCTTGAGTTTGTGGATCTATCTCAATATTAATCTTATCCCCTAAACGCTTTTGCCCTAATGTTGTTCTTTCTAACGTTTCAGGAATCAAATGTACACAAAAGCGGTTATTGATAACATCACCAACCGTGAGGCTAATTCCATCAATGGCGACAAAACCTTTATGTAAAATATATTTCATCAATGCTTTATCATGAATAGATAGCCATATTTGATGATTATCTTCTGAAGTGAAAATTTTACTGATTTCTGCAGTTGTCATAATGTGTCCAGATACCACATGGCCACCAATTTCATCTCCATATTTCGCTGCACGTTCAATATTGACAACATCGCCCTCTTGTAGCGCACCCAAATTCGTCAGACGGAGCGTTTCTTTAATTAAATCAAAGCTAACCCTTTCACCATCAATTTTAGTAACCGTCAAACAGCAACCATTGTGGGCTACTGAGGCTCCCGTTTCTAAACCAACCAGTAATTCAGGGGTGAATTTCATGACATGAGTGCGAAAATTCGCTCTTTCCGTAATTTCAATAATTGGAGCGGTCGCTTGAACAATACCTGTAAACATAATGACTCTCTGTGTCGTGAATTAATTTGTTCAGTTTACCTAAGAATTTTTTGAGATCTATCTTATTTGAGTGATGGGCCACAGACTGAATAACTACCTGTAACCAAATGTACTGAGAGACAAAAGTGCTCTTTCATTAATCAGCAGTATATCTTTATTGGAATGCATTGGTAAAAGAGATAGAATACAGGGTTTTTTAATAAAACGTTGATTTACCACTAAATCATTTATTTTTCTCGTTTTTTTTCTTCATTATTTTAATTATAAAGGTGTATGCGTGCAGAAATATTTTACAGAAGCGCGTAGCTTGTTGGCTCTCGGGATCCCTATCGTTTTAGCTCAGTTTTCACAAACCGCCATGGGGTTTGTCGATACGGTTATGGCGGGTAGTGTCAGTGAAATCGAGATGTCCGCAGTTGCAGTTGGATTTTCCATCTGGCTGCCAGCTATTCTTTTTGGCCAAGGTTTGCTAATGGCATTGACCCCTATCGTTGCTCAAATGAACGGGTCTGGCCGCCGTAACTTAATTGGCGATCAAATTCAACAAGGTCTGTGGTTAGCGCTATTTTTAGCCCTCGGTATCATGTGCTTGCTTTATAATAGCCAGCTAATTATTAGCAACATGCCACATATTGACCCAGAACTTGCCGACAAATCCGTTCGTTTCTTACATGCCATCATGTGGGGTGCGCCTGGGTATTTATTCTACCAAGTCTACCGTAGCCAATGCGAAGGCCTGTCGAAAACTAAACCGGGGATGGTGATTGGTTTTCTAGGCTTAATGGTCAATATCCCAATTAACTATATCTTTATCTATGGCCACTTTGGTGCACCTGCTCTCGGTGGGGTTGGTTGTGGTGTCGCGACTGCATCAGTGTATTGGGCAATGTGCATGATGATGAGATGGTACGTGAAACGCGCTTCAGCTCAGCGCGATATTCGTCCAACTGTACCTTTTACATCGCCAAATCCATTAATTTTAAAACGAATTATTGTGTTAGGTACGCCAATTGGCTTAGCGCTATTCTTTGAAGTTACATTATTTGCCGTTGTTGCACTGTTAGTTGCACCATTAGGGGTTGTTGCTGTTGCAGGCCACCAAGTTGCTCTGAACTTTAGTTCAGTCATGTTTATGTTCCCATTATCCTTGGGGATCGCCGCGACCATTCGCGTCGGTTATAACTTAGGCCAACAATCTACTGAGGCGGCGAAAGTCTCTTCTTATACTGGTCTTGCCGTTGGTTTAATGGTTGCAACAATTACCGCAATTTTTACCGCTGTTTTCCGCGAACCGATTGCAATGATGTATAACAAAAATCCTGAAGTGGTTGTTTTAGCAACTAGTTTAATGCTTTATGCCGCTATCTATCAGTTATCCGATTCTGTACAAGTTATTGGCGCAGGAATTTTACGTGGCTATAAAGATACGCGTTCAATCTTCTTTATTACGTTCACTGCATATTGGTTATTAGGTTTACCAGCGGGCTATATTTTAGCACTAACCGACTATGTTGGACCGGCAATGGGCCCCAAAGGTTTCTGGATAGGCTTTATTATTGGACTCAGCGCCGCAGCGGTGGGTATGGCAACACGAATTATGTGGATCCATAAGCAACCTGAGCAAGTTGTTCTGTTACGTTCAACACGCTAATCGCCAGTTTTTTAAGCAATTAATTGTGTGGGAAGATGTATTTCGCACCAGATAGTTTTAAATACGAGCAAACTGTCGCAAAATTACATTTTCCCCTTGCCAGATTCACAGCATAACGTTAATATTCGTCCCCGTTGTCAGCTAGAAGTTTTAAGCGCGTCCGTAGCTCAGTTGGTTAGAGCACCACCTTGACATGGTGGGGGTCGGTAGTTCGAGTCTACTCGGACGCACCATTCTAGTTAGCACAACACGTTAATTTCAGTGCGTCCGTAGCTCAGTTGGTTAGAGCACCACCTTGACATGGTGGGGGTCGGTAGTTCGAGTCTACTCGGACGCACCATTTCAAGTTAACACAATACGTTAATTTTTCAGTGCGTCCGTAGCTCAGTTGGTTAGAGCACCACCTTGACATGGTGGGGGTCGGTAGTTCGAGTCTACTCGGACGCACCATTTCCTAACTACTTCATTTATATTCCAATATTTTCCTTGATTGTCAGTTAAACTTGCCTTATTTTGTTGCGCAACAATTTAACCCACGCAAAATCAACCGAATAATTGATCTTAGCTATCTCTTCATTCAATTTAGTAAAATTTGATTTGTCTCACAGTTTTTTGTTGTCTATAATACTCTCGCTGGCTGAAAGGTTTCACCAGCAATAAATCAGTATGTTAGCTTTAATGAAACTTGTCGACTACACTATAATTAGAATCAAATTGTGACAAGTTTCATAATAATATTGAATTTAACACCAGACTGTCGCCTATTCTTATAAATGAGTTGCGCAACAAGGTTTATCATGCGCACTAAGCATCGGCGGCAATACCGATTTCCTTTATAACCTTAGATAGACTGCCATGAAAAAAACCAAAATTGTTTGTACTATCGGCCCAAAAACCGAATCTGAAGAAAAACTGACCCAACTCTTAGATGCAGGCATGAATGTCATGCGTCTGAACTTCTCCCACGGTGACTATGAAGAACACGGTCAACGTATCAAAAATCTTCGCTCTGTTTGTGCAAAAACTGGTAAGCAAGCAGCTATTCTGCTAGACACTAAAGGCCCTGAAATCCGTACCATGAAACTAGAAGGCGGCAACGATGTTTCCCTCGTTGCAGGTCAAACCTTTACTTTTACCACAGACACATCTGTCGTTGGTAATAAAGATAAAGTTGCCGTCACCTATGCAGGCTTAACAGCTGATCTAAAAGTAGGTAACACTGTTTTAGTCGATGATGGCCTTATTGGCATGAAAGTCACCAATGTCACCGCGACTGAAGTGGTTTGTGAAGTATTAAACAATGGTGATCTTGGTGAGAAAAAAGGTGTCAACTTACCAGGCGTTTCAATTGGTCTACCTGCATTAGCAGAAAAAGATAAAGAAGACCTTGTGTTCGGTTGTGAACAAGGCGTTGATTTCGTTGCTGCATCATTTATCCGTAAACGCTCTGATGTTGAAGAAATTCGTGCACACCTGAAAAAACACGGCGGCGAAAATATCCAAATTATTTCTAAAATTGAAAACCAAGAAGGTTTAAACAATTTTGATGAGATTTTAGAAGCCTCCGACGGCATCATGGTTGCTCGTGGTGACTTAGGTGTTGAGATCCCAGTTGAAGAAGTTATCTTCGCGCAAAAAATGATGATTGAAAAATGTGTTAAGGCTCGCAAAGTCGTTATCACAGCAACACAAATGTTAGATTCAATGATCAAAAACCCACGCCCTACTCGTGCTGAGGCTGGTGACGTAGCAAACGCCATTTTAGACGGTACTGATGCGGTTATGTTGTCAGGTGAAAGTGCGAAAGGTAAATACCCGGTAGAAGCTGTAACCATTATGGCAACTATCTGTGAACGTACTGACCGCGTGATGCCAACCCGTATTGACAACCAAAAACCAAGCCAGCGCTTACGTGTTACTGAAGCCGTATGCCGTGGTGCGGTTGAAATGTCTGAAAAACTAGACGTTCCACTGATTGTTGTCGCGACCTACGGTGGTAAATCAGCGAAGTCTGTTCGTAAATACTTCCCGACTGCACCAATTCTTGCCTTAACCACGAATGAAGAAACTGCACGCCAATTACTGTTAGTTAAAGGTGTGATCCCAATGATTGTTGGTGGTTTCACTTCTACGGATGATTTCTACCGTGAAGGTAAACGTGCTGCATTAGAAAGCGGTTTAGCGGTTGAAGGGGATGCCGTTGTGATGGTGTCCGGCGCATTAGTTCAAAGCGGAACAACCAATACCTCTTCTGTTCACGTTCTATAATTAATATTTTATAGAATACTAAAAGGCCGATAGTTGTTAATTCAATTATCGGCCTTTTCTATTTTGAGTTAACATTTAGTGCTACCTTGACTTAACTATTTGTCCGTTTAGGTTTCTTTAGCAAATATCCTATCTCTATTTAAGCGTAATATCACAAAACGCTCATTGATTGTTCAAATAACAACCTTCATTAATCTTAATTTAAATTTTTCTTCTTTTTCCTACGACTAAATGTAAAGTATTTCTAGCAAATCTTTAAATTAAGTACTAGCATAAGACTTAGTAAGTGCCATACCCTAATTTTCATTAGGTTGTTTTAAAGGGATATAGCAAGCTTAAAGATAATCGTCTTGGCTCTATTATTTGGTGACTTGCTCTTTATATTTTCAAGATAATCAATCTAGAGGGTAAAATAATGATTCGTACTAAAATTCTACTGGGCTCTATCGTATTAGCTTCAGCATTACTAGCGGGTTGTTCTAACAGCACTGAAGTGCAAAAACTCTCTTCAGACGTACAAACTCTGAATGGTAAAGTTGATCAGCTGAGCAACGACGTTCAGTCACTGCGCTCTGATGTTCAGACAGCTCAAGAAGAAGCAGCACGTGCTAACCAACGTCTGGACAACCAAGTTCGCACTTACAAAAAATAAGTTCGAATTGGTCGTTATCTAGTTAAAACGACGCTTTTTAAAAGCTGATAGTATTTATGAGGGCCTATGAAAATAGGCCCTTATTTTTTGTGCCGATTATTGCGCAGCTAAAGAGGAGCGGTATTTAGTGGGTAATAATGCGCCAATTTTACCATCGTAAATCGGGCCAGGCTGTGAAATGGTGAATGGCTCAATAGGAGTTAGCCCTTCATATTGGTTTTCATGCACAGGTTCATTAGTACCCTGATCATTATTTATACGTACAGGCATTCCAGAACGTCTAGCAAGCTCTTTTTGCACTAAAGCCTTATCAATCCCTTCGTTTTCAAGAAAACGCTTGAAATCGTCAGAGAGCTTAATTGGCATGGTTTGTGGATCATCGTGACTCGAACGGGATAATGGTTGATGCACCTCAATGTAATAGCTGCCATCTGCTTCTTTAGAATATTTCACTGCTTGGTCAATAACTTGGACACGAGTTCCTCTTGGAACTGTTTTAAACAGTGCTTCAATATCATTGGGACGTAAACGGATACAACCAGAACTTACGCGCATTCCAATACCGAAGTCCGCATTGGTACCATGAATTAGATACTCACCACGACCATGAGCCAAACGTAAAGCGTACAATCCCATTGGGTTTTCAGGGCCTGCTGGCACAACCGCGGGTAATGTAATCCCTTCTTTTGCATAATTCTTACGAATATTTGCTGTCGGTGTCCATGTTGGGTCTTTAATCGATTGACTGACTGACGTGACCATTTCTGGGGTATCACGACCTAATTGGCCAATACCAATTGGATAAACAACGACATTGTCGCTGTTTGCAGGGTAGTAATATAAACGTAACTCAGCCAAGTTAATCACGATACCTGTTCTTGGCGTTGATGGTAATAACATTTGCGCAGGAATAATCAACGCTTTACCCGCTTCTGGCAGATAAGGGTCAGTTCCTGGGTTTGCCTCAAGCATTCCCAATAAGCCAATTTCATGCTCACTGGCAATCGCCTCAAGAGGACGGCCATCATTCGGCACCACATACGTGTAATTTTCCCCGATGAGTCGGGTGTTACTGTCAGGTAATGGGTACTCTTTTGCCTGAGCTGGCGCTAACAACGCGCTCATGACAAACAAACTTGCCACCGTTAAAACTCTTTTCATACCTACTCCAAGGAAAATAGTGTGCTTACAATAATGCAATGATTATTGCTCATAATAGCAACTATTCTTAATATCTTTAATACTTAATGAATATTTTAGTTAACTAATATTATTGAACAAATCTTTATTGGATGATAGAGCGTTGACAAAGCACTACGTTAGGGGGGAAATAGACGAGGGAACTGGGTTGCTCCCTCGGTAAAATTAAACTAATTCATTTGCACGGGCTAAGATGGTGCGGATCATCGCATTCAACCCTTGTGTTCGCGAAGGGGTTAAATGTTGTTCTAACGCTAATTGCTCAAAAAAAGATTTTACATCTAACGCTAAAATTTGCTGTGCTGTTTTACCTTGAAAAAGAATAATGACAATCGCCACCAGCCCTTTAACGATTGCAGCGTCGCTATCCCCTGCAAAGGCAATTGTGCCATCAGATTGTAACTGCATATCAATCCACACTTGGCTTTGACAACCCGCTATAAGATTGCTCTCGCTTTTTTGTGTTTCATTAAGTTCAGGCAAACGACCACCCAGCTCAATCATATACAAATAACGTTCTTCCCAATCCTGGCAACGCGCAAAATTACGTAATAATTTATTTTCATCGGGTAATGCAGGCATACTCACTTCCTTTACCATTTACTTATTTCTTTGTGCTTAGCCTAACAATTTTTTAATGCGCTGTAACGCATTGAATAACGCATCAATATCTTCTTTAGTGGTATAAATTCCCACCGAAGCACGGCACATAGCAGGAATGTGGTAATGTTCCATCAATGGTAAAGCGCAGTGGTGCCCTGTTCGAATAGCAATACCATACCTATCCAAAAAAGACCCCACATCGTAGGCATGGTGTTCACCAAGGTTAAAAGCCAAAACGCCTTCACGTTGGTCATTACCGTATAGCCTGATGGACGGGATGTCTTTGAGTTTTTGCGATGCATACGCCATAATTTGCGCTTCATAAGCAAAAACATCGCGTAAATTTAATGCAGTTAAATAGTCAAATGCGGCACCCAACCCAATAATTGCACTCACATTTGGCGTGCCCGCTTCAAAACGCCAAGGCGCATCTGCAAAGGTAATCCCCTTAGTTAGGCTAACTTGGCGGATCATCGCCCCGCCGCCTTCCCATGGTGGCATCACATCTAAGATAGCCTTTTTCCCGAACAAAATACCAATACCCGTTGGCCCGTATAATTTGTGCCCCGAGAACACATAAAAATCACAGTCCAGATCCTGTACATCAACCTGTTGATGCATCGCACCTTGGGCACCATCCACTAAAATTGCCAGTTCACTGCTTTTTTGCGAGGCAATATCACGTGCTTGCTGGATAATCTCTTTAACTGGGTTTACCGTGCCTAGCACATTCGAAATATGTGTGAAGCTCAGTAACCGTGTTCGTGCATCGATAAATTCATTGAGTTTATCTAGCTGTAAAGTTCCATCATCTGAAATAGGGATCACACGCACTTCAAAACCAATTTCTTCGGCTAATAGAAACCAAGGAACGATATTGGCATGGTGCTCCATTTCGGTGATGACGATATTATCGCCTTCAAAGAGATGTTTGCGCCCGTAGCTATTGGCAACGAGGTTAATCCCTTCGGTGGTACCTTTAACAAAAATAATTTCTTCGTTTGAACCTGCATTGATGAAATCTGCGGCCTTTTGGCGCACCTCTTCCATCATGGTTGTCGCATTGGCACTGAGCGTGTGAATGCCGCGGTGAACCGCGGCATACTGATGTAACGTAAATTCACTCTCGCGCTCAATAACTTGCAACGGTTTTTGCGCACTCGCTGCACTGTCTAAATAGACGAGTGGATGGTTATTCACTGATTGTGATAAGGCAGGGAAATCCTGCCTGACTAACGCAACATCAAATGACATGGGATTAAACCTCCGCTAAGCGCTGGCGGATGTTTGCCATCACAGCGTGCTTTAACTCTTCTGACTCAATAGACTCAGTCAATTCCGCAGCAAATGCGATGATAATCATATGCTTAGCTGCTTTACCATCAATTCCTCTTGAGCGCAGATAAAATAATTGCTCATCATCGATTCGACCGACTGTCGCACCATGGCCACATTTCACGTCGTCTGCATAAATTTCAAGCTGTGGCTTGGTATCAATTTCAGCCTTATCACCGAGCAACAAGGTATTGTTCGTCATTTGGCCATCAGTTTTCAGCGCATTTGGGGCAACCTTGATCATCCCATTAAACACCGCTTTACTGCTGTCCATCGCAATCACTTTATGCAATTGACGGCTGTTGCAGAAACTGTTGTTATGCTCCAAATACGTCCGCGTATCTGCAATTTCACTATCTTTTGGCAACAATAAGCTATTAAGCTCAAGCTCTGTATTTTCACCATCAAGACGAGTACTCGTGTGGTTACGTGTTAAACCCGCACCCAACAAGAAACTGGTGCTTTTAACGCGGCTATCACGCCCAACCACAATATCGTTATGAGCGAAATGTTGCGCCTGTGAATTTTCCACATTTAGCTTGAAGTGGCTAAAGTCTGCATTGTCAGCCACTTCGGCAGTTAAACGACTCCCCGTCATGTGCGCTTGACCATTTAAACTGACAAAGTGTTCAATGACCTGCGCTTTACTATTGGTATCGAGTGTTAAATGATAACGATACTGGCTGATATTCATCGCCTGTTCATCATTTTTGCCACTCGAAATATTCAGTAAATACAAGGGTTTTTCTGCTATTTTATTCGCAGCCAAGTGAATCACTAACGGCTGTACTGCCAAGCTTTCCGTTAAATGCAAAAAGATTTCGCTATTAACCGGTGCAGGGAGTAAATCTTGATTATCGAGCAGAGACACTTGGAAAGGCCCGACATCAATAGAACTCAGCGCTGAGCTATAGCGCCCATCAATTAATACAATACGGTAAGCATCAATCGGTAAGGCTAATTTTTCACATTCACTCGCGACGGCATCTGCATCACTAAACTGGTATTGCGTATTCAGCACGCTATTTAGTGGTGTGTAGTGCCAGTCTTCATGACGAAACGCAGGTAAGCCGACTTGTTTAGCCTGCTCCCAATGGTTTTTTGCGTGCTGTGAATTTTCGCCTAAGCGTTGTTCGAATAGCTTCGCAAAGCGTGACATAGCTTGCTCATTCAGTGCAGCAACTTCAGCACGCTTTTGTGCTCTTTCACTGTTGGTCAATAAGCCAGCCATAACCCTGCTCCTCCAGTTTTTTCGCCAAACTGAAATCACCTGATTTGATGATTTTCCCTTGATATAAAACGTGGACAAAGTCAGGTTTTACATAATCTAAAATGCGCTGATAGTGTGTCACAATAATAAATGAACGTTCAGGAGAACGCAGTGAATTCACACCGTTAGCGACAATTTTCAAGGCATCAATATCCAGCCCCGAATCCGTTTCATCAAGAATACACAGTTGTGGTTCTAATGCGGCCATTTGCAGGATATCATTACGCTTTTTTTCACCGCCGGAGAAACCGACATTAACTGAACGCGCTAATAAATCCTCTGGCATTTCCAATAATTTAATTTTATCTTCGATAAAATCTTGGAAATCAAAACGGTCTAATGCATCTTGCTGGCGATATTCGCGCACTGCGTTAACAGCTGTTTGTAAGAAAAATTGGTTACTTACGCCAGGAATTTCAACTGGGTATTGGAATGCTAAGAAAACACCTTCGCCCGCTCGTTCTTCAGGGTCTAATTCAAAGAGATCTTTACCTTTGAAGGTCACTGAACCGCTATCAATTTCATATTCTTCACGACCCGCAAGCGTTGCCGATAATGTACTTTTACCTGAACCATTTGGGCCCATGATGGCGTGAACCTCCCCTGGTTTCACTTCCAGAGATAACCCTTTTAAAATTTCATTACCTTCTACACTCACGTGTAAATCTTTAACACTTAACATATTTACATGCCTTTAGCGCTCACGCGCAAATAAACTCGATAAGGATCAGCCAACGCTGTGCTCTAAGCTGATCGCCAGCAATTTTTGTGCTTCTACGGCAAACTCTAATGGAAGTTCCGAGAACACATCTTTACAGAAACCATTCACAATCATAGAAATAGCATCATCTTCGCTAATTCCCCGTTGTAAGCAGTAAAACAGCTGGTCTTCGCCAATACGTGAAGTTGTGGCTTCGTGCTCAAGTTGTGCCGTATTATTTTTAACTTCTACATAGGGGAACGTATGTGCCCCACACTGTGTGCCGATTAACATGGAGTCACACTGCGTGAAGTTACGTGCATTTTGCGCACTTGGCAGGATTTTGACTAAACCACGGTAGCTGTTTTGGCTCTTACCCGCAGAAATCCCTTTTGAGATAATCGTTGAACGGGTGTTTTTCCCGATGTGGATCATCTTGGTTCCCGTATCTGCTTGTTGGTTACCGTTTGTCAGTGCCACAGAGAAGAACTCACCGACTGAGTTATCCCCTTTAAGGATCACGCTTGGGTATTTCCAAGTTATCGCCGAGCCTGTTTCAGACTGCGTCCACGACATTTTAGAGTTTTCGCCTTCACACAGAGCACGCTTAGTCACAAAGTTTAAAATACCGCCTTCTTCGCTATCCCCACCAGAGAACCAGTTTTGAACAGTGGAATATTTAACTTCGGCATCTTTATGAATAATCACTTCGACCACTGCTGCGTGCAGCTGGTAGCTATCACGAACAGGCGCAGAACACCCTTCGATATAACTGACATAACTGCCTTCATCTGCAATTAAAATGGTGCGTTCAAATTGCCCTGTTTTGGCTGCATTAATGCGAAAATAGGTGGAGAGCTCCATTGGGCAATGCACCCCTTTAGGGATGTACACAAAGGTGCCGTCAGAAGCCACCGCCGCATTTAACGCTGCAAAAAAGTTATCGTTGCTTGAAACGACGCTACCCAAGTATTTCTGAACTAATTCAGGGTATTCTTGGATAGCCTCGCTAAATGAACAGAAGATCACGCCATGTTTAGCAAGATCCTCACGATAAGTCGTGGATACTGATACGGAGTCAAAAATTGCATCCACTGCAACCGCTTTACCTTCACGAACAGGCACACCTAATTGGTTGAAAGCTTCTTCGACTTCTGCTGTTAAGTAATTATTGGTTTCGGCAACACCCGTTGCTTGGGTTGCCCCAGATTGGGAACCACAGGTATCATCACACGAGCCACAAGATGGCGCAGAATAATAACTGTAATCCTGATAATCAAGATTTGGGTAATGCGCTTTGAGCCAATGGGGCTCTTCCATGCCTTTCCAGTGATTAAAGGCATCAAGGCGGAATTGTAACATCCACTCAGGCTCATTACGTTTCGCGGAAATAGCACGAACAACATCTTCGTTGATCCCTTTTGCCATTTCATCTGTTGCGACTTCCGTAAAGAAGCCCTCTTTATAACGCTGGTCATCAAGCCAGCTTTGAACATCATCGCCAACTTCTACATTGCTCTGTGACATAATCTGACTTCACATGTTAAACGCCGAAGCTTTCACCACACCCACAGGCATGTTGGGCTTTCGGGTTATTGAATTTGAAAATTTGATTCAGCCCTTCTTGGACGTAATCAACGACTGTGCCATCAATAAATGGCATTGCTTCTTTTGGCACATAAAGGTGCGCGCCATCGAGTTCAAATAACAGATGGTTGTCGGTTGGATTTTCGATCATTTCAAAAACATAACCGAAACCCGCGCAGCCAGACTGTTTAACGCCGAGTGAAAGCCCTTTGGTATTTGGGTTTTGCACCATCAATTTTTTGATTTGTTTTGCAGCGCTTTGTGTCAGGCTAACTCCCTGCCAATTGTTTTCATCAAATGAAAATGTCTCTACACCGTCAGTCATATTGACCCCACATTTCTTATGGCTTTTCAGCCTGTTATCAGGAGATTAACTCTGTCTACCCTATGGTAATGATTACCTATGCTACTTCAACCATTTGTTTTAAGAGGTTATAGCTATTTTAGCGTTTTTTTTATCCAAATTAAGCTTATTTATTAACCAAAAACAACTAATAACACATATAAGACAATGAAAAATAACAGATAAATAGAGTTGTATTTTTTATTGAATTTTGTACTAATAAATACACAAAAATGACACAAATTAATAAAGATGCATTTATTATACAACTTAATTTATTTGAGAAAAATGAAAATGCATTCATCTGAATATATAGATGGGGTCAGTTAATAAAAACAACAACTCGTTTTCGAGATATTTTCCCGAAAACGAGGTAGACGTGACAAAGAAAGGATTTACTCAAATAACACCGCGGTTGTTAGACGTGATGTACAACATAGCTTGCCTTGCTCATTAAAAATTTCAATGTTCCAGACTTGCTGACGGCGACCTAGATGAATGGGCTTGCAAACGCCACGCACAATGCCCGAACGCGCTGCACGAACATGGTTAGCATTAATTTCAACGCCCACCACGCGCTGTTCTCCTTCAGTGCACATATAACCTGCGATAGAACCTAGTGATTCTGCCAGTACCACGGATGCACCACCATGCAACAAACCAAAAGGCTGCTTCGTTCGTTCATCCACAGGCATCGTGCCTTCCATATAATCATCACCCACTTTGGTGATTTCGATACCAATGTGCCCTAACATGCAAGTTTTTGACATTTCAGCTAATTGCGTTAAATCAAATTGACGTTTCCAAATCATTAAACAATCTCCAACAAGGCTTGAATTGGGTGTTTTATTAACGTATTTTCCATGCGTTTTACTTGGCTGCGACAAGAATAACCTGAACTCAAACAACGCTCTTTAGGCAGTGACGACATCGCCCCTTTCCAAGATAAGTTATAAACTCCTTTCGAGTTTTCTAGGTTTGCAACCTCGTGCCCATAAGTCCCCGCCATTCCGCAGCACCCCACACTCACATTATTAAGCTGATGCCCGAAGCGTGCAAATAAAGACGCCCATTGGTTCGCACTGTTTGGCAGTGCTGTCGATTCGGTACAATGACCAAAAAAGTACCATGGCTGTGCTTCGCTTGTTTGTGCAATTTGTGGTTCAGGCAAGGTAATTAGCCATTCATGGGCCAACATTACTGTAAATTGGCACTGGTCTTTGCCTAAGATTTCATGATATTCATCGCGATAACACAAGACCAACGCAGGGTCGACGCCCACCATTGGCAATTGCAATTTTGCCACGCGGTTTAAGAAGTCTGCGGTCTTACGGGCTGTTTTCGCAAATTTGGCCAGAAAACCTTTGATATGTTGCGCTTTACCATTCGGTGAAAACGGCAACAACACAGGTTTATAACCTAATTTTTCGATTAAACGCACGAAATCAGCAACAACTTTCGCATCGTAATAGCTGGTAAATGGGTCTTGCACCACTAGCACATAGCTTTCCCGTTGGCTTGCCCCCATCCCTTCAAGCTGCTCTAATGTCATGGATACTGCAGCATGGCCTGAAAGCTCTTGTTTTAAGGTTGGCTGCGAAAATAGCGGTAAATCCACCATGCCGATAGTGCGCTCACTGAGTTTCTGCACAATGTTTTGACGTAGAAAAAAGTTAAAAACACCAGGCGCTTTTGACAGTAACGGCGCACTTAATTCCACATTCGCAACGATATGATCACGAACTGGTCGCAAATAACGGCCGTGATATAACGCTAAAAATTTCGCTCTAAACGATGGAACATCAATTTTGATTGGGCATTGTGTTGAACACGCCTTACACGCTAAACACCCTGACATCGAGGCTTTTA
Source organism: Providencia vermicola (assembly GCF_020381325.1). GTDB lineage: Bacteria > Pseudomonadota > Gammaproteobacteria > Enterobacterales > Enterobacteriaceae > Providencia > Providencia vermicola. The sequence continues at coordinate 396,972 of NZ_JAGSPI010000001.1, read as the reverse complement.
CTTCATGGGAAAAGTCATAATCCCCTTGCTTAGCTCGCCAGCTGTTGCGTGTTTTCTCAATCACCCCGCGTAATGATGGTTGGCTTTGCATGATGCCTTTTTCAAGATTCTCTGGTGTCATACCTTGCTCGGCAAGTAATCTCAGCCATTCACGCACCAAGGTAGCACGCCCTTTTGGTGAATGAATACGTTGCCCACTGATTTTCATTGATGGGCACATCGGGCTCTTCACATCAAAGTTAAAACAAAGCCCATTACCATTACAGTCCATTGCACCACGAAACTCTTGACGCATTTGTACAGGGATTTGCCTGTCGTAAGTTCCTCGTTTAATACCATCTACTTGTTTCATTGGTACATCTAAACCCGCTGGTGGGCAAATTTTACCTGGGTTCAAACGGTTATCAGGGTCGAAAGCTGCTTTGATATTGCGCAACTCACCGTACAGTACCTCACCAAAAAACTCAGGGCTATACTCCGCGCGGAAACCTTTACCGTGTTCCCCCCAAAGGAGCCCTCCGTATTTCGCTGTTAATGCAACAATTTCATCAGAAATTTGTTTCATCAATATTTCTTGCTGCGGGTCACACATATCTAACGCAGGGCGCACATGTAAAACCCCTGCATCCACGTGCCCAAACATGCCATAATTGAGTTTATGGTTATCCAGCAACGCCCTGAATTCAACAATATAATCAGCAAGATGCTCAGGGGGGACACATGTATCCTCAACAAATGGGATTGGCTTAGCGGCCCCTTTACTGTTGCCCAGTAAACCAACCGCCTTTTTACGCATATTATAAATACGAGTGATATCTTCAAGATCATGACAGGTTTGGTAGCCAATCACGCCAGCTTGGTTGCTTGCCATTAATTCATCTAAGCGCTGGCACAGGCTTTCAGTCAATTGATTAATTTCATCTTCATCGTCACCACTAAATTCAACGATGTTTAGTCCTAACATTTCTTTGTTTGGCACATCTGTAATTAACGCTTTGACGGAGTGCCAAACGATGTCTTCTTTTGCAAGGTTAAGGACTTTTGAATCCACCGTTTCAACCGATAACGCTTTGGCTTGTACCATAAATGGTGCATTGCGCAGCGCAGACTCAAATGAATCGTATTTCACATTCACTAAACGGCGCACTTTAGGAAGCGGCGTAATATCCAAAGTCGCTTCCGTAATAAAGGCAAGAGACCCTTCTGACCCTGTCAAAATACGCGTGAGGTCAAACTCCGTTAATTCATCATTAAATACATGTCGTAAATCGTAGCCCGTTAAGAACCGATTAAGTTTGGGGAATTTTGTTTCAATTAATTGACGTTGTTCAAGACAGCGTTCTAAAACCGTTTTATAGATACGTCCTATTATTGAATCTTCAGACGCAATCGTTTGGGCGAGCGCAATAGGCATAGCGCGTGTATCAAGGCACTCACCTCCCAATACCATTGCTTTAACGCCTAATACGTGGTCTGAGGTTTTACCGTACACCAGCGAACCTTGTCCCGATGCATCTGTGTTAATCATCCCGCCTAATGTGGCGCGGTTACTGGTCGATAATTCGGGTGAGAAAAAATAGCCGTACGGCTTTAGAAATTGATTCAGCTGATCTTTAATAACACCCGCCTCGACCTTAACCCAGCCTTGCTCAGGGTTAATTTCTAAAATGCGGTTCATATAACGAGACATATCGACAACAATCCCTTCTGTTAAGGATTGCCCGTTCGTTCCCGTACCTCCGCCACGTGGTGTAAAAGTGAGCTCACGGTATTTTTCTTGCCCTGCAACACGTGTAATAATTTGCACGTCAGCACTGGAACGCGGGAAAACGACGGCTTGGGGCAGCAACTGGTAGATACTGTTGTCTGTCGCCATTGATAATCTTTCTGCATAACTGGTGCCATTATCACCCGTAAAACCTTGTTCTTGTAACTCATGCAAGAACGTGATGACGAGTTGGCTGAGATGAGGTGCTTCTGATATACGCGGGATCATTATTAACGATGACTCTTGTTGTTTAGTGTTCGCATTACTCGTTATGTACTATCTTTATTTTAAGTTGCACAATAGTGTCTTAGGTTTATGAAAAATGGTATTCACAGCCTGTAAAGACAGTACAGCCGCTGATGACATTGTCATCATGAACCATATCACAATATTGTTTTTTTTAACCGTGAAAAATAATTACGTTATTTTCACCTTAAAAAAGGCCATACAAGCAGAATTTTCATTTGTTAAGGATCAATCATTAATGGAAAAATCGCAAAAACGTTTGGATCTTCCCAAACTTATTTTCGGGCTGTTATCCATCGTTTTACTGATAGCGGCCTGCTTTTGGGTGCTTAACCCCTTTATTCTGGGTTTTGTTTGGGCTGGAATGATGGTCATTGCCACTTGGCCGTTGTTATTGCGCCTCGAGGCACGCCTATGGCATAAAAGATGGCTTGCTGCCTTAATGATGGTTCTCCTCATTTTACTCCTGTTTGTTATTCCACTTGGTATCTTAATCGGCAGTATTATTGAGAATAGCTCCCCACTTATTGAGCTAGCAAAATCGCCATCTAATCTTACATTACCAGACTTAGAGTGGTTAAATACCATTCCAATGGTGGGTGAGAAAATTTATTACGCATGGCACAGCTTGGTCGCAAGTGGTGGTAACGCCCTGCTGGCAAAAATTCAGCCATACTTTGGGCAAGCAGCGGGTTGGTTTGCCACACAAGCGATTAGTGCAGGACGCTTTGTTTTCCACTTAGTATTAATGTTGCTTTTTAGTGGCTTACTCTACCTAAAAGGCGAAACAGTCATGTTAGGCATGCGTCATTTTGCCGTTCGCTTGGCGGGGATCCGTGGTGATGCTGCTGTTGTCTTAGCTGCACAATCCATTCGTGCAGTTGCACTCGGTGTGGTGGTGACTGCATTGATTCAAGCGATTGTCGGTGGTATTGGCCTTGCACTCTCTGGCATTAGCTACGCGGCTATTCTGACCGTATTGCTGTTTATTTGCTGTGTAGCGCAATTAGGGCCCTTATTAATCATGATCCCTTCAGTGTTATGGTTATTTTGGACTGGCGACACCACATGGGGCATTATTTTGGCGATTTGGGCTGCAATAGTGGCCACCATGGATGGTGTACTACGTCCATGGCTGATTAAAATGGGCGCTGATTTACCGATGGTACTGATCCTTGTTGGGGTTATCGGCGGAATTTTATCATTTGGTATGATCGGGTTATTTATTGGCCCTGTTGTTTTGGCGGTTTCATACAGTCTATTGAAAGCTTGGATGAACGAAGTTGCCCCTCCTAATGAAGACCTCAGCGAAACCGAAAAATTTCTCGAAGAAGAATTCTTGATTAAGAAATAGTTTTAGTTAATTGAAACAGATATGTTTATCGATAAGCATATTTGTTTCATTAATGGTTTATCTCGCATTAATATTTAGAAACAATATTTAACATTCTAACGTTAGTATTCAGCTTAAATTATGTTAACATAAAACCACTGAATATTTCTCTTTACGTAACAATAAGTAATATTAATATTGAGAGTGTTCTTAATGAATGTATAATTCAACTAGTTTATTATCTAATTATTGAATTAAATCCCTATGCCATTCATTTTCGGCGTAGTGAAAAACGAATTGCTGTGTGTAGTCTTTGCCTGTCAGCCCATGATAGGCTTTTTTTTTGCCTAAGTATTCAATATGAATAATATTCACATCCAAATTAAATCATCAGCTTACAAACATTGATTGAAATCAATTTTTAATTTACATTAAATAAATATACTCCTTTAGCATTATATCCCCACTTTCATTTTAATTAATCACGTTAATTATTAATCCAACATCACACACTATTACACACATTAAGAGTAATAATAGGCATGTATTTATAATATATTTGACATATTAAATGCATAATCATTCGCTATTTTTTATATCTATCTTATTAAGTAGTCATTATTACCTATTGCAATTATAGGTATTTTAAATGAGTAAAAAGCCAATTGGGAGATACCCAATCGGCCTTTTTCAACTAATAGTAATAAATCGTTTTATTATTGGTTCTCTGCGATTGTTAGCCACGTTTGAACCACTGTATCTGGGTTCAATGATAAGCTATCAATGCCTTCATCAACTAACCACTGAGCAAAATCTTGGTGGTCAGATGGGCCTTGCCCACAAATTCCAACATATTTATTCTGACGTTTTGCCGCTTTAATCGCCATAGACAGCATCGCTTTAACAGCATCATTACGCTCATCAAATAGCTCTGAAACAACGCCAGAGTCTCTATCCAAGCCTAATGTTAGCTGAGTCATATCGTTAGAGCCGATTGAAAAACCATCAAAATGCTCAAGGAATTGTTCGGCTAATAGTGCGTTTGAAGGAATTTCACACATCATAATCACTTTTAAGCCATTTTCACCACGCCTTAGATCATGTTTCGCCAGCTCAGCAATAACAGACTCAGCTTGTGCAACAGTACGCACAAACGGGATCATTACTTCAACGTTAGTTAACCCCATGGTATTACGCACACGTTTAACCGCTTCACACTCCAACGCAAAACATGCGCGGAAACTATCAGAGACGTAACGCCCTGCACCACGGAAACCTAACATTGGGTTTTCTTCTTCTGGCTCATAAATGTCACCACCAACTAAGTTGGCGTATTCATTTGATTTAAAGTCAGATAAACGAACAATCACACGTTTCGGCCAGAATGCTGCCGCTAAAGTAGAAATCCCTTCAGTTAATTTGCCGATATAAAACTCAATCGGATCCTCATAGCCTGCCATCATTTCGCGAATTTCAGCTTGTAATTCAGGAGATTGTTTATCAAATTCCAGTAATGCTCTTGGATGAACCCCAATCATACGGTTAATGATAAATTCCAAACGTGCCAAACCCACACCTTCGTTTGGTAAACAAGCAAAATCAAATGCGCGATCAGGGTTACCCACGTTCATCATAATTTTGACGTTTAAATCAGGCATATCGCTGACTTCTGAACTGTGAATTTCAAATGCTAACTCACCGTCATATACAAAACCTGTATCACCTTCCGCACAAGAAACCGTCACATTTTGACCTTCTTGTAAGCGCTCTGTTGCATCCCCACACCCGACTACCGCAGGAATACCTAATTCACGAGCAATAATTGCAGCGTGGCATGTACGTCCACCACGGTTTGTGACGATAGCGGCAGCCTTTTTCATGATAGGTTCCCAATCAGGGTCTGTCATGTCAGTGACCAACACATCACCAGGCTGAATTCTATCCATTTCGCTAAGGTTATGGATAACTTTCACCTTACCTGCACCGATACGATGACCAATAGCACGGCCTTCTACCAGCACTTGACCTTGTTGTTTTAACTGGTAACGCTCCATCACTTGTTGATTAGAACGCACAGTCTCTGGTCTTGCTTGAACAATATACAGACGCCCATTATGGCCATCTTTCGCCCATTCTATATCCATTGGACGACCATAGTGTTTTTCAATCTGCAGTGCTTGGCGAGCCAGCTCTTCAACCTCAAGATCAGTCAAAGAGAAACGATTGCGTAACCCTTCTGGCACATCTTCAATTTGCACTTGTTTACCGTGCTCTTTACTGTTGGCATACACCATTTGTAATTTTTTAGAACCAAGGGTACGGCGCACAATTGCAGGACGGTTATTTTTCAGAGTTGGCTTGTGTACATAGAACTCATCAGGGTTCACAGCACCTTGTACTACCATCTCACCTAAACCATAAGCTGAGGTGATGAAAACAACCTGATCAAAGCCCGATTCAGTGTCAATGGTGAACATAACACCCGATGACGCTAAATCAGAACGAACCATTCTTTGCACACCTGCAGATAATGCCACACCGCGGTGGTCATAACCTTGGTGTACACGATAAGAGATTGCGCGGTCGTTAAATAAAGATGCAAACACGTGTTTAATCGCAACTAAAACAGCATCAATACCTTGAACGTTCAAAAATGTTTCTTGTTGCCCTGCAAACGAAGCATCTGGCATATCTTCTGCAGTAGCAGACGAACGCACAGCAAATGAAGCTTCAGCTTCACCTTCAGAAAGCTGAGCAAACGCATCACGAATATCTTGTTCCAACTCCTTCGTCAGTGGGGTATCAATCACCCATTGACGGATCTGAGCACCTGCTACAGCCAGTTGGTTCACATCATCAATATCCGTTTCATCTAGCAGGTTATAAATGCGCTGATTTACACCGCTCTGCTCCAGAAAATCATTAAACGCCTGTGCGGTTGTCGCGAAACCGTTAGGTACGGATACACCCAGATCAGATAAGTTAGTGATCATTTCACCGAGAGAGGCGTTTTTGCCACCAACACGGTCAACATCATTCATCCCTAATTGGTTATACCAAAGTACATTACACGGAGTGAGGCCATTTGTGGACATTGAAAGCGATCCTTTTATAGCAATTTAGTGACAGAGTACAAATCGTAAAAAATCTCGTTGGCGAAATATCGCCTCGTGAAATAGACTAGCACAGACGGTATGAGAAGATGGACTGGTGAATCGTTCCATCAATTAAGAAAACTTTTTTGTTCTAAAAATCGTTCAAAAAATGGCTATACTTCCCCTGATAAACTAATTTTTAAACTTTAAACAAAGATAATATCCCTCAATTTCCAGTGATAAATACAATAAGAGGCTAATAATAATGACCGAATTAGGAGCAATGAATACGATGGCAAGCCAAGTTCAACGCACTGTTTTCTTTATTTCTGATGGCACAGCGATCACCGCTGAAACTTTAGGGCATGCCGTACTTTCGCAATTTCCTCTTTCATTTACCTCTTACACATTACCGTTTGTCACCACACCGACTCGGGCAGAAGAAATCAAACAAAAAATAGATACACTTTATGCAGAAACACAGATCCGTCCTTTGGTGTTCTATTCCATCATCTCCCCAGAAGTTAAACAGATAATCACTCAGAGCTTAGGGTTTTGCCAAGATATCGTCCAAAGTTTAGTCGCTCCGATTCAAAAAGAGGTTGGCCTTGAACCCGAGCCAAAGCTAAACCGAACCCACGGTTTATCTATGCAGAATATGAACCAATACGATGCACGTATTGCAGCCATTGAATATACACTGGCTCACGATGATGGTATTTCCTTAAGAAACCTCGACCAAGCTCAAGTCATTCTAATTGGCGTTTCCCGTTGTGGTAAAACGCCAACTAGCCTTTATTTAGCAATGCAATTTGGTATTCAAGCGGCAAATTACCCTTTCACCGCTGATGATATGGATAATTTACAGTTACCTGTCGCGTTACGTCCTTACACCCACAAATTATTTGGTTTAACCATTAGTCCTGAACGATTAGCGGCAATCCGTGAAGAGCGCCGTGAAAATAGCCGCTATGCATCAATTAGGCAATGCCGAATTGAAATTGCTGAAGTCGAGGCCTTATTTAGACAAAATAAAATCAATTACTTAAATACGACAAACTATTCTGTAGAGGAAATTTCTGCCAAAGTGATTGATACCATGGGGTTACAGAGACGTATATTTTAGTGAATATAAAATAAAAAAAATTATTCATTCAATTTACACTGGAGGTTGAAATTAAACCATATTCGTTTATTGTGATCTTTATCACTTATATGGCGACAGCCTATTCAAGTTTCTGAGAACAAAAATGCACAAAACTGATGAGTTACGTACTGCGAGAGTGGACAGCTTAATTACGCCACAAACTCTTGCCGATGAATTTCCTATTTCCGCAAAAGTTGCCGAAAACGTGACAGCGTCACGAAAACGTATTGAACAGATTTTATCAGGTCAAGACCCTCGTTTACTGGTGATTGTCGGCCCTTGTTCTATTCACGATATTGATGCAGCTATTGAATATGCAACAAAATTAAATGTATTAAGAAAGCGCCATCAAGACCGCTTAGAAATTGTTATGCGCACCTATTTTGAAAAACCACGCACCGTTGTGGGTTGGAAAGGTTTAATCTCTGATCCAAATTTAGACAATTCATGTCAAGTAAATACGGGTATTCGCCTTGCACGAAAATTACTAATTGAAGTTAACCAATTAGGATTAGCCACTGCCACCGAATTCCTCGATATGGTGACGGGTCAATATATTGCTGATTTGATAAGCTGGGGCGCAATTGGTGCGCGTACAACCGAAAGTCAAATCCATCGTGAAATGGCCTCAGCACTGTCTTGTCCTGTTGGTTTTAAAAATGGGACAGATGGCAATATTAATATTGCTATTGACGCTATCAGAGCAGCAAAAGCACAGCACATGTTTTTATCTCCCGATAAAAATGGCCAGATGACTATCTACCAAACCAGTGGTAATCCACATGGTCATGTCATTATGCGTGGTGGTAAACAGCCAAATTACAGCGCTGGTGACCTTGCAGCTGCATGCGATAAACTCCGTAAGTTTGAATTACCCGAGCATTTAGTGGTTGATTTTAGCCATGGTAATTGCCAAAAAATTCATCGCCGCCAACTTGAGGTTGCACGGGATATTGCAGAACAAATTAAAGATGGCTCAACCGCAATTAGTGGCGTAATGGCAGAAAGCTTTTTAATTGAAGGCACACAAAAAGTGATCCCTGAACAACCATTGGTTTATGGACAATCTATTACAGACCCTTGCCTTGGTTGGGATGATACTGAACAATTGATTGAGATTCTTGCTCAAGCTGTGGATCACCGCTTTAAATAGTTTTTGTCTATATCCTCCCTCTCGCTTTGGTTAATCACCCACCAAAGCGAGTATAAATCATCATTTCAAAAAATAAAAAAATTAAATTAATAACTATCACAATATTAATACCTATTAATTTTTGATTATCACCTCATTTAGTCTAAAAAATCCTTGACCCTCCACGTCATTAACGATAATAATTCTCACTACTAACACGCAACTCGTTAGAAAGCACATGAGAACAATTTTATGACCTTATTAAAAAAAACAAATCAAATGGTAACGAAGGATCTTTTTTTAGCTAAGAGAAAAGACCCCGCTCTGGTACCTATTGAAGCAAAATCGACTCAAGCGATGTTAGCAACACACATCGTGGATAGTCAGCAACTACTTAATAAGGAAGGAAAAGTTGAAATTCTACACCGTGGGGAAATTTACCAACTAAAGCAAACCCGCTCAGGTAAATTAATTCTAACGAAATAAATAAGTTACACCGACAATCTATAGCACGCCACCCAGACATCATCAAGGCAGCCAGCTTAAACCACACATAAGGAAAGGATTTCCTATGCCATTTAAACTGATGCCTACATCAATTTCTCCCCCTCAACACCAATATAAATTCCGTTTTTCAACGCTTGCTACCGCTTTGGCAATTTCGAGTACGAGCCATACTGCACTTGCCCAAAATGAAGCAAAAGACGTTATGTATGTATCTCAATCGCCATTTAGTCATGAAAAAATTGCAGTTGCTCAGCAAGTTGAGGTTATTAATGCCCAAGCCCCTGAATTACAATCTGCGGCTTCAGTATTGGATTTACTCAAAGGCCAAGCAGGGATCTTAGTTACTGGCGCAGGTAGTACATATGGACAAAGTCTGCAAATGCGAGGCTATGATCAACGAGGCGTAAAAATTACTGTCGATAATGTCACCCAAGATTTTAACTCAGGTTTATTTGATGCCACGTTTATTGACCCCGCACTAGTCAAAAAAGTTACTGTTCATAAAGGTGGTGGTTCGCTTCACCATGGTAATGGTGCACTCGCAGGTGTTGTCTCCATAAAAACCCTCAACGCATCTGATTTATTAAAACCTGGCCAACATTTTGGTGGGCATATTACCACGGGTATTAACCGGAATGATCATAGTTATCATGCAGGTGCAACTCTGTTTAGCCATGTCGATACTTTCGATACCATCTTAAGCTACCAGCAACGTAAGATACAACTCAATAACCCATACGTAGCCCAAGGCCTAGAAACCAATGAAGAAATTCATAATTGGATGTTGAAAACAACGTGGTTTGCTCGACCAGACTACCAAACCACAATACAACTTAAAGAATACCGTAATAACAGCCTTGGCCAAAAACAGCCAAGTATATCTTTTAATCAAACTCTCTACCCAAACACCCCACATGAAAGGAGTTCACTACAACGAGATATACACATTAGCCAACACTTCTCACCCAATAATACGCTTAATTGGCAGGCAGACTGGGACTTATACCACTCAAGTATTGCACTTAACCAGTTAGACCTCACTAAAGTGAAAAAATCACCAAACGATTACCGTGAAGAAGATCGAGATCAATATACATACGGGACCAAATTCACCAATAGCTTCATAGTACCTATGAATAATTGGGCGAATAACGCAATTCAAAGTGGCTTCGAATATTATCAGCAAGAACAAAAATCTAATGAGCATTCAATCAGCTATCCTAATGCCCAACTATTAAATAGTTCAGGGTGGCTAAACAACGATCTCACATTACACCACTTACCGATTACATTTTCAGCAGGAACACGTTTTACTTATTATAAAACCTCTCGTAAAGATATTGCGGAAGATAGTCATACAAATTGGTCATCAAGGTTCGCTGTGAGTGCAACACCATCACATTGGCTGAATCTATTTTCTTCCTATTCAGAAGGCTACCGAACACCTCGTATGGCAGAGTTATACAATAACTCTCATCATTTTCGTGTTCCATTTATAGGATATACATCGGACTTTATCCCTTCACCAGATCTAAAACCTGAAACAAATAAAACGGTTGAGGCAGGTATGAAACTCAGCTTCGACGAACTCGCATTGACAGGGGACTCACTTCAGTTTGGTACCACGGTATTTCATACTAAAGCCAAAAATCATATTGCCCATCATGCTCAATACAAAAAAAGAATTGGCCGAGGCTTCAAGCTTTTTTGGTTACCTGAAAAGATTTATTATATCAATGTGCCATCTGCAACCATCAAAGGTGTTGAGAGCTTCGTTCACTACAAAACACATTGGTTTGACCTCGATGTTAGCCATAACTTCATTGTTGGAAAAGAAGATGAAACACACCATACCCTTTCCTCTCTTCGCCCAAATTCCTTAGTTGCCCGTTTTAATGCACCGATAGCACATACAGGAGTCAATCTTGGATGGGTTGGTGAATTTGCAGCACGCAGCAAATTTGATGGGGACGATACTTACATATTATATGGACAAAAATCAGTGGAGAAGTTAGATCGCTATCGCCGTGAAGTCATTCAATATCCTGGTTATAGCCTTCATGACTTCTACATTAGATATCAAGCAGACCAATTCATTAAAGGTCTCAGTTCTACCTTAGCACTCAAAAATGCGTTCGATAAAAATTACGTTTCTTCCATGGGGGTTCCACAAGAAGGCCGTAATTTCTATTTTAATCTGAATTATAAATGGTAACAAAATAATTAAGTAGGCTAGTTGGGCCTATTAACACAGTAAATAAGCCCAACTAATTATTATTGGATACAATATAAATAAGGAAATAATTGTGAACTCCGTATATTACAAAGACTACTTACAGTTAAAACAACAGTTTCCAAATAACTATGCTCGAGATTTAGCCGCTCAGCTTAATATCACTGAGGCTGAGCTTTTATATAGCCGAGTTGGTCATGATAATGTAAAACGACTTTCAGGTCATTTACCTGAACTACTTCATACGCTATCAACGATAGGCCAGGCTAAAGCCATTACACGCAACGATTACGTCGTCAGTATTCAAACTGGCTTATATGATAACCCACGTTTTAGTGACCATGCGGGCCTATTCCTAAATCCAGGAAAACTGGATTTGAGAATGTTTTTTGCACAATGGGATTCCATATTCACGCTTACGGAACAAGTCAGGAATGGAATTCGGCACAGCATTCAATTTTTTGATAAGAATGGGGATGCCATACATAAAGTTTATTCCTGTGAACATACTGACATGAAAGTATGGCAAGACATTATTACTCACTATACTTCCATCGATAACCCCCCGCTGCAACTCGATACGGTTTTATCATTTTCAAATAGCGAAATTAGTGATGAAACTAAGCAACAAATTGAACAACAATGGCGTGATATGTCCGATGTTCATCAATTTTTCACCTTATTAAAAACGCATAATTTAAGTCGCCAGCAAGTTTTTCGTATAGTAAGTAACGAACTCGCTTGGCAAGTGCCAACAAATTCACTATCACAGTTGCTCTCTCTCGCCCATCAAGCCAAAAATGAGATTATGCTTTTTATCGGTAATCGTGGATGCGTCCAAATTTTCACGGGTGTTATCAACAAACTCTCACCACTGAAAATTGAAAGCTCACAAACAGATTGGCTCAATGTGTCTAGCAATGATTTTAATTTGCATATTATTGAGAATGGTATTTCTGAATGCTGGGTGACGAGAAAACCGACACAAGACGGCTTTGTGACAAGCCTAGAAGTCTTCGATAATCAAGGCAATCAAATTATACAGATGTACGGACAGCGCACTGAGGGGGCTCCTGAGCAAACTCAGTGGAGCCAACAAATACTTTCTTTACCTCGAATTTAATTACTAAATTATTTTATGCAATATTGGCTTCTAATGTTCATAACACTTTGTATCTCAAATTGTACATGGTCAAAAGAACGCATAGTGTCTTTGGGGAATGATATCACCGAAATTATTTTTGCCCTTAATTTCGGTGGTAATATCATTGCGCAAAGTACTTCGAGTTCTGTCGCTCAGCAACCTCCAATCATTGAAGATATAAAACACATTGATCCTCAACACATTGTTTCAATGCAACCTACCCTTGTGTTAGCCAGTGATCAAGTCAGGCCTTCTTCTGCCCTGCTACATATACAAAGCCAAGGAATACACGTTATTAAAGTTGCTCGCGGAATGACATTAGAAGCCATTCCTAAAAAAATTCGGACAATTGCCAAACAAATAAACCAAGAACATTCAGGGGAAAAACTTATCCGAAAATTTCAGAATGACCTTAGCAAAATTAAGACGTCACCAATAAATAAAAATGTTCTCTTTATTATCAATAAGGGTGGTGTTATCCCCTTAATTGCAGGGAAAAATACAACAGCAGATAAGCTTATTACCGCAATTGGTGCTAAAAATTCGATGGCAAACATTGAACTATATCAACCTCTTTCTCCCGAAGCCATTATCGAAGGACAACCTGATTTAATCGTTGTATGCCATGAGAGCGTAAAAACTCTCGGGGGTGCAAAGAGCATTTGGCGGCTTCCAGGCATCTCAATGACACCTGCGGGTCGAAATAAAGCATTAGTCATCGTCGATGATATAGGAATGCTAAACTTTAGCCTAGGAACCCCCTTAGTGATGTTACAGATACGTCAAAAACTAGAACAGCTACTTGATTAATATTGCATATATAGAAAATGACTCGGCCTACAATTTCATTACCTATTGATTTTAAATGGCTTCTACGGGAATCCATTCTTCGGTTTTTTATAGTAAATAACCCTCATAAACAATAATATCGCTCTTAAAAATATTACATTTCCGCATATTTATCTAGATAACGTTAATTCTTTTAACATTCGTTATAAGGATGATATTTAATCTTAATTACGCTGTATTTTCAGTTGTTTTCACTAAAACAATTACCTCGGAATTTCCTGTCTATTGTTATATAAAATCTATAATATAATTTTTCAATTATTTACTTGGTTAATAAATTCGAACTGTTTAGTCAAAATATTTGACTAATTATTATAAAATAATTTTCCAGTGGAAGTAAAAAACAAAATCTCAATGTAACTATTTGTATTTAAATAAATTTAAACATACATAGATGTATGTTTAAATCATTGATTTTTTCAATAACTATCATATCAATAGTTATTATCATATAAAAAAAGCACGTTTAGCCTATCGATATATCGGAAAAGAAGGAAGAATAGACCCTAATTTCGTGAGTTATTATTAGTTATTAATGAACAATAGCCTACTTGAGTAGGAGGTAAATATGTCAGAAAGTGTAGTCAACGATATCGTGAAATGGCTTGAAAGCCAGTTGCAACGCAATGAAGGCATCAAAATCGACACAATAGCCGATAAAAGTGGTTATTCTAAATGGCATTTACAGCGTGTTTTCAAAGAAATGAAAGGATGCACGCTTGGCGAATACGTCCGTAAACGTCGTTTGTTAGAGGCTGCTAAATCATTACGTGAAGGCAACTTACCAATCCTTGATATTGCTCTGCAATATGGATTCAGTTCACAAGCTACATTTACACGTATCTTTAAAAAACATTTTGATACGACACCAGCAAAATTCCGTCAAACTGGTGAACTACCAGAATGCAAAAGTTTTATGACATGCAGTTGTCATAACTAGTTAGTTTCAAGATCATTCCTTCCTATTAGTTGTTAGTATTTTGAAGTCTATGTCTGAGCCGACCATGTCGGCTCATTTTTTAACTGAGTTCATGCACTAACCAATTCTCTAAATCGTTAAGTTGCTCTTGTAACTCAGGCCACTGTTGCTTCATCTGGCAACATAATTTTCTGATCGTTTCAGTTTGATAAACTTTCCCCAACATTTGCTCGCTCAGCCACTCAAGGGGCGTTGGGTCTAAACTATCGGTAAAAAACTGACAACGACTAATTACCCCTTTTTCAATATCAAAATGAAATTCAATCCCACCCCAAGGAAAACGGGTATCTGAATAATGGGAAAATGCAGGCGCTTGACCAAAATTCCATTCCCAGCTACTTTGCTTTGCAAATGTTTCCGTGAAATTAGGCAGGTCAGGCAATTTTTCAGGAGAGATATACTCCGCTTTAACTGTTTCACCAAAATGATCAAAAAAACTTTTAATCACACCTTCACACACAGTTTCATGGCTGATGTTAGGCACTAATTCAGAAAGATTCGCAACACGTGAGCGAACTGAGGTAATTCCTTTTGCCTGTAATTTTTTGGGATCAGGATTGAGGTAATTGGCTAGTCGGCTTAAATCTGCATTAATCAATAGTGTACCATGGTGAAACCCGCGATCTTTCGTTTCGCGATAAGCAGAGCCCGAAATTTTACGTGGGCCATTTTCTGTATTGAGCACTAAATCATTGCGTCCTGAAACTTCAGCCACAATGCCCACATTAGCCAATCCATCAACAATAATTTGTGTAGAAACCGTTTTATCGTATTCAGGCTTACCCGCCATAAACGTAAAACAAGTATTGCCTAAGTCATGGAAGACGGCTCCACCGCCGCTACTGCGACGTGCTAAGCGAACATTGTCTTCTTCCATTCGACGAGTATTACATTCTTTCCACGGGTTTTGGGCACGCCCAATGACCACCGTATCAGCATTACGCCATAAAAACATCACACGCTGATCGGCAGACATTTGCCTAAAAATAGTTTCCTCGACCGCAAGATTAAACCAAGGGTCAAACGATTCTGAAATGAGTAAACGCAATGTTGACATGAAGCTATCCTAAAAACAAAACTTGCTCTTAAGATAGCATAATGATTGGAAAAAATTGCGCATTTAAATGCGCCTTGCCTGCCAGAACACTTTTCGCCAATACACGTTGTCCATTGACGAGCGGATCACCCCTTTGCTGGTTGATGCATGAATAAAGGTGTTATCAGTGTCATAAATACCAACGTGTAATCCATTTTCACCAGAGCCTGTTTTAAAAAACACGAGATCGCCAGGCATTAAATCCGTTTTATCGATACGCGTACCAAGCTGAGTTTGGTCAACTGTCGTACGAGGCAATTGAATAGCAAAACGATCATTAAAAGTACGATAAACAAAACCTGAGCAATCAACGCCGTTTTGGCTCATCCCACCATAGTGATAAGGCGTACCATACCATTGTTCTAACTGGTCTTTTAACTGAGCGATGGTCATGATAGGGTCAGACAGCTGGGTTTTTAGCGGTGGTGGTGCCGTGCGCTTAACGGGTGTTGATGAACAACCAATCAAAACCAAGCACAGTAATAACGGCAAGTGTTGTATTTTAATCACCATAAAGCACCTTAATCACTAGTCTTATTACTATATTTAACTTATATCATAACGTGAGGCGAATAAAAAACAAACAATTCGTCACACTATACTATTGCCTATCTTGTGACCTTGTTGGGCGGCTAATTAACCAAACTCCCAGTAAAATAAATGCAATTCCAGCGACTTTCAGCCATGACGCTGGCTCATTAAACCAAGGCAAGACAACCGCTAAGATATAGACAAACACATAGCTCAAGCTAATTAGTGGATATGCCTTATTCAGCGCGATGTATTTTAATGCAAACAGCCAACACAACATCGATAAGGCATAGCATACTAACCCTAAGAAAATAATGCTTAAGCTGGTCATATTGACCAGTAACCAATCAATATTCAACCAATGCCAGCCCAAAGAAAAAGAGGGTAATTCAACCACTCCCATCTTTAAACTGAGCTGAGCCACGGTAACTAATATGGCGCTACCAACCACCCATAAATAGCCTTTATTCATACGCTGATACTCATGAGTAATATCCCTATCATAATAGCAACCACACCAAGCCAATGGTTTAACCCTGTTTTCTCTTTGTATATAAATTGGCCAATCAACGTGATCAGAATAAAATTAATGCTAAGCATTGGGTAGGCAATACTCAGGGGCATGGTTTCAAGGAGTTTTAACCAAAACAACATACCTAGGCCTAGCATTAAAACAGCCAACACCAGCCACTTAATGGCTGATGCAGCTTTATTTACTTTTTCGCTTTGCCAATTCACCACAGCTTGCTTTTGAGCCACTTGCCCAATACAGGTCAGTACACTGACAAGCAGTAACAACAATAATTGCGCAATCATTGTTGATGATAAACCACAATTGCCATACGTGAATTTTTGATGACTTCATCAGGCTTAGGTATATCTGGGAGATCTTCATTACGGCCTAATAAAAACACCACCGTAACCTGCCCTTCTTTACGTGCTTTGCTTAACCACTGTGCAAATGCACCCGGCTTAACGATACGATGCTGGCTATCTGGGTACTCTAAACCGTAGCTAAGTTCACCACTACTATTATAAAGATAGATATTGGAATTCTGTGTTTCCCACGCTAACCCAGCCGCGACGCCAACGTTACTTGCCATCAAATACTTACTATTCATTAATAAGTCATGATTTTGATGAATAAAATTTTGCGGCAGTTTGGAGTCGATAGTGTTATTCGGCAGAGCGCTACCAATACATAGGCTGATCGCTAAGGAGCACGAAGCCGCCCACAGCCAATACTTAGCATTTAAGACTGTACATAAATAACCAATTATCGCCCAAATAGAGAACGCAACCACACCCAAGACCATTTTCGACCATTCGTCAGGTTCGTATAATGGTTTTTTAATAACAGTACTAACAACTATCACGGCGATAACCGCTGTAATCCCCAATGCGATATTAATAATACCGTTAACTTTTAGCGCTCCCATAGTGCTGTTTCGTACACAATCAACACCATATTTCGCCATCAATAGTGCCAGTGGTGCCATAAACGGCAGCATATAAGTGGGTAGTTTGCCACGTGACACACTAAAAAATAGAACGGGAACAACAAACCAACACAGTAAGAAGAACATATCAGGACTTGATTTGCGTTCTTTCCAACCTTTTATTAAAGATCCAGGCACTAACCCCGCCCATGGAAGCGCACCAAGTAGAATAATAGGAATATAGTACCAGAATGGGGCGATGTGTTGCGCGTCATCAGCGGTAAAACGTTTGATGTGTTCAATCCAGAAAAAATAATTCCAATAATCAGGCTCTTGCTTAGCTATTGCCAACGCCCACGGCAAGCTAATGATAACTGCTGAAATAATAGCGAGTGGGCCATATTTTATCAGTTCAAGAAACCGTTTTTGGTAAATAGTAACAGGCAACATAACGATGACAGGAATAGCAAGGGCTAAGAACCCTTTCGTCATAAAGGCCATACCACAGGCTAACCCTAAGCAAACCCATGCAGCAAGCTTTGTTTTAACCTCCCTCGCTTTCATTGCCCACAAGCAACAAAACATACTGGCTGCAATCCACAACGATAACATGGGATCGAGCACACTGTATGTCCCGACAGAAAAAACAAGGAACATTGAGATATAAATTAAGCTTGCAACATAAGCAACATGGTTATTACGCCACATCATTTTTGCCATGCGGTAGACGAGCAATGCACTGAGAAGAATACAAAAAACTGAACCAAAGCGAACCGCAAAATTCGTTTCACCAAAAATCATTTGGCTAATGTTATTTATCCAATACCCTGCCACTGGTTTTTCAAAATAACGCACATCCAACATGTAAGGAACAATCCAATCTCCACGTTGAAGCATTTCCCGGCTAATTTCCGCATAGCGGGTTTCATCTGGTTGCCAAAGTAAACGGCTATTCAACGGCAAGAAATAGGTTAGGATAAAAAAAAGAGCCAGCAGAGAGGCTCCTACTTTGCTCGCTCGATTATTTAACATGGTGTGTTTATTCCTCTTCTTGGCAACCCAGCCAACCTTCACGCCCTGGGAACGGAGCTCTCACCACTCGCCCCTTTGGCAATGAATCCAGATCGTCAGGTAGCAATTCGCTTAATGTACAGAATTGGATTTCTTCTTGTGAAATTCGTTCCAATAATTGTGAAAATTGTTCTGACTTAGACATTCCTTCCACTTCAGTGTGGATAGTATAAACGGGAACACCGCTATCATCTTTAATCGCTTGAAGAATATAATCATTGAATGCTTCGTCAGCAACTACCGTACCAACGACTTCATCGTAAGTCGGTAATGTGACAGGAATTTGCACCGCCCCTAACGAACCGTCACGCAAAATTGGCCTGAACGGGAACTTCCCACGGCAATCGCTGTTATAATCAAAATTAAATTTTTGTTTAACTTCCAGCACACGCTCATCACCTCGCCAGCCTGCAACTGCAGAACAGGTAACGCGTTGCCCAATTGCACACTCAAGTGCATCCACACCAAGCTTCACCTGCTCCGCTAGCTGTGCTTCACTCCATTTCGCTACTTTAGCTTGCCAACCTTGATGATCCCATGCATGTAAGCCAACTTCATGGCCTGCATCCAAGGTTTGTTTCATCAAGTAGCCTAAATCTTTAGCAATTTTTTTGCCTGGCCATGCTGTTCCCGCTAATAATATATCTAACCCATACAGGGATGCCGCATTAGACCTGAGCATTTTCCACAGAAATTTAGGACGCAAAAGGCGCCATAAATGGCGCCCCATGTTATCGGGTCCTACACTGAAGAAAAAGCTGGCCTGAATGTTGTGCTCTTTAAGCACTTTGAGTAATTGTGGAACCCCTTTTAGTGTACCTTGGTAGGTATCCACATCAATTCTCAAGCCAACTTTTTTCATTAGTCTTTGTTACCTAACTCTTCAACAGCACCCTGTAAGAAGAAATCTAACGTTTCTTCGATGGTATCTTTCATGTCGATAGTCGGAACCCAGTCAAGTAAACGACGCGCGTTCTCAACACTTGGTTTACGGTGCTCAACATCTTGATAGCCTTGGCCATAGTAGCTGCTGCTTTCAATTTCACGGAAGCCCGCGAACGGAGGGAACTTGCTACGCTCTGGATGATTTTCAAAGCTTGCTAATAGCATTTCTGCCAGTTCACGAATACTTGCTTCGTTCGTTGGGTTACCGATGTTGATGATTTGCCCATCACATTTGCCATCTTTGTTTTCGATAATACGGAACAGTGCTTCAATACCGTCTTTAATATCCGTAAAGCAACGTTTCTGTGCACCTCCGTCAACCAATTTGATTGGCGAGCCTTCAACTAAGTTTAAAATTAGCTGAGTAATCGCACGTGAACTACCAATACGTGCAGAGTTTAAGCTGTCTAAACGTGGGCCCATCCAGTTGAATGGACGGAATAAGGTAAATTTCAGACCTTCTTTCGCGCCGTATGCCCAAATAACTCGGTCAAGTAGCTGTTTAGAAACAGAGTAAATCCAACGCTGTTTGTTGATTGGACCAACAATCAGGCGAGATTCGTCTTCATCAAACTCTTTATCATCACACATACCGTAAACTTCTGAGGTAGATGGGAAAATAATACGTTTGTTGTATTTCACGCAGTAACGAACCACTTTCAGGTTTTCTTCGAAGTCTAATTCAAAGACACGCAGTGGGTTACGGGTGTATTCGATTGGTGTTGCAATCGCAACCAGCGGCAGAATGACGTCACATTTTTTGATGTGATACTCAATCCACTCTGTGTGAATGCTGACGTCGCCTTCAATAAAGTGGAAACGTGGGTTACCAATGAAGCGTTCAATTGCAGATGAGCCAATATCCATACCATAGATATCATAGTTGCCATCTTTTAACAGGCGCTCAGTTAAATGGTTACCGATAAAACCATTCACACCTAAAATCAGTACGCGAGTACGGCGTTTAACTTGTGCTGTTGGTTTAGCACCCACTCGGACATCAGTCACGATACCCATTTCGTTTGCAAGGCGGTTACCTTGCATATAAAGACCTGTTTCGCTTTGACCGCTAACCACTTCAATCGCGCCTTGTCCGCAAGCAATACGCAGTGGGTCATTAGACAGTACAGTACCTGCCGCTTTACCTTGGTTGTCATCCAACACGCGAGCGCGCCAAATAACCATTTTACGTGCGCCTAAATAGGTGAACGCACCTGGGTATGGTTCAGTCACTGCACGGATTAGGCAGTTAATTTCTTTTGCGCTACGGTTCCAGTCAATTTGACCATCTTCTGCAGTACGACGACCAAAATAAGTCGCTTGGCTTTCATCTTGAGCGACAGCTTTGTAGCTACCCGCTTCAATCAGCGGCAGTGTTTTATCTAACAAGACTTCCGCTGCTTCACGAACTTTAGCGTGTAATGTTAAGCCAGTGTCAGTATCAGTGATTGTGACTTTCTCTTGCGCAATGATGTCACCCGCGTCTGCTTTCGCAACCATTTTATGTAAGGTGACACCCGTTTCGCTTTCACCGTTTAATAATGCCCAATTGATTGGTGCACGACCACGGTATTTTGGCAGTAATGAACCATGCAGGTTGAAAGCCCCTTTCGGTGCGATTGCGAGTAATTCTTCGCTTAACATATCGCGGTAATAGAAAGAGAAAATCACATCAGGTTTCATTTCGCGAATGCGTTCAATCCATAACGGATGATTGACGTTTTCTGGCGCAAATACAGGAAGTTCCATATCCGCACTTAAGCGAGCTACGGAAGAGTAAAAATGGTTTTCATTAGGGTCATCAGTGTGTGTAAACACAGCCTGAATATCAAAACCCGCTTTTTCAAGCGCTTTTAGCCCTACGCAGCCAATATCATGATAGGCAAAAACAATAGCTTTCATTAGTCTTCTTCCTGATTTTTGTCGGATTTAAGGTCTGCACCGACGACTTTTTGAATAAAATAACGAGGTCTAGCACGTACATCATTGTAAATTCGACCGATGTATTCGCCTAGTAGACCCATAGCAACAAATTGTGCACCAATAAACATAAATAGCACAGCGAACAGAGTGAATACGCCATCAGCCGCCCACTCTGCACCAAAAATCAAACGTAATGCAATTAGTAGTACCGCAAGCAAAAAGCCACCTGCGGCAATCACACTACCGACCACACTGAGCAAACGCAGCGGTGCTGTCGTTAAACAAGTCAGTAAGTCATACATTAAATTAATCAGCTTCATAAAGCTGTATTTAGAGTCACCAAATTCACGTTCCGCATGCGCCACATCAATTTCTATGGTTCTACGGGCAAATGTATTGGCTAAAATCGGTATAAATGTGCTTCTTTCATGGCATTGCAACATCGCTTGAATAATATGACGACGGTATGCTCGTAACATACAACCATAATCACCCATTGAGCGACCCGTTGCCTTAGTGATCATCGCATTAATCATTTTAGATGCCGTTTTACGGAACCAAGAGTCTTGACGATTAGCACGGCGAGTCCCAACAACATCATAACCTTGCATCGCTGTTTGCACTAAGCGAGGAATTTCTTCTGGTGGGTTTTGTAAATCCGCATCAAGCGTAATAACTAAGTCCCCATCCGCTTGGTTAAAGCCAGCCATAATCGCAGAATGCTGCCCATAGTTACGGTTAAGGATTATCGCAATTACATGGTTATCCGGGTTTTCTGCTGCTTGAGTTAACATCGCGGCTGAACGGTCACTACTGCCGTCATCCACTAAAATTAATTCGTAGCTTTGTGTTAATTGCTTGCACGATTTAATCGTGCGTTCCAGTAATTGCGGCAAGCTCTGCTCTTCATTATAGACAGGGATTACCACTGAGACTTTTTTTATCTCATCAAATTCATCTGCGTGTGACACTATTTTGACTCCAAAAGAACTGCTTCTACCGCATTAACAACCCGCTCAACATCTGCATTCGTCATATCAGGGAACAAAGGCAACGAACACAACGTCGCGCTATTCCATGTTGATTCAGGCAGTGTTAATTCAGGGTATTTTTCACGGTAATATTTTTGCGTATGTGCTGCACGAAAGTGTAGCCCCGTCCCTATATCATGTGCTTTTAATTTTTCCATGAATGCATCACGGTCAATACCACAAATAGCTTTATCAACACGCACCATAAATAAATGATTGGCATGTAAATGCGGGTACTCAGGGACGCTGAGCATTTGTAATGGGGAGTTTTTCAGCAATTCGCGGTAATGAGCCGTTAATTCAGCACGACGCTGGTTCAACTGCTCCACACGGGACAGTTGCACAACCGCTATCGCAGCATGAATATCGGATAAGTTATATTTAAAACCAGGCTCGACAACCTCTGCCTGTGGTTTACGTCCTTGCATTTGTCTATCAAATGCATCAACACCTAAACCATGGAACTTGAGTGTTCGAACACGTTGAGCAAGTTCATCGTTATCAGTAGCAACTAAACCGCCTTCTGCACATGTCACATTCTTAATGGCATGAAATGAGAAAATAGACGTGCCTTTCTCGCCGACCCATTCATTTTTATAGCGTGTACCCACAGCATGAGCAGCATCTTCAATTAACGCAACACCTGCTTTTTGTGCAATTAAACGCAATGCGTCTAAATCACAAGGTGCCCCCGCATAGTGAACAGGAATAATCGCTTTTGTTTTTGCTGTTAAAGCATGTTCTACGGCTTCGGGTTGGATCATCAGTGTGTCGCGGTCGACATCAATCATGACAGGTGTTGCACCGAGCAACTCAATCATATTAATAGTTGAAACCCATGTTTGTGAAGGTGTTATCACTTCATCACCAGGGCCAATACCCAACGCCATCAGAACGACATGCATCCCCGCGGTTGCAGAGGACAATGCAATTGCATGTTTACAGCCATAACGTTGGCAAAAATCTTCTTCTAACTGATGGTTCTGTGGGCCCGTGGTAATCCAGCCTGAACGCAGAACCTTTTCAACTGCCTTGACCTCTTCATCACCAATTGCCGGTTTTGAAAATGGTAAGAAATTGCTCATATTGTTTATAGCCTAGTTTTCATTGTGAATAGAATATTCTAGTTAATTGTACTTTAACCGAACCTCAACACCGACAAACATTGCTGCATTATCCCGCATAAAAACGAGTGATTAAAACAACTTTTTGGCTAATCGTCAAAATTTATAATTTGCCATTGTCTATAGGATGTGCTCTGACTTATCTTAATTTCAGTTTTAAAAATGTCAGATAAATTATGTTCCGTCATCACGTCTGCAGGTTTTCCTGAAGCAAATAATTGGCCTTGTTTTAATAACCAAATTCGCGATGCATTTTTATAAGAATGATTCAGGTCATGCCCACTCATTATAACGGTTCCTTGGCAATCACAAAAATATTTAATCCATTTATCTAGCATTGCCTGTTGAATAATATCCAAATTATTGGTTGGCTCATCAAATAAAATAATTTTCCCTGTTAAGTCTCTATCATCCCAAACCTGTAAAAAGGCTGCGCAAACTCTCACTCGTTGCCATTCCCCTCCAGAGAGTTGATAAATACCTTTATGTAAAAGCGGTGATAATTGAAAATCATCACACAACCGCACAAAAATATCCGCAGCAACAGGTGTTAATGGCAAAAACAGTTCGAGGTATTGAAAAACTTTTATGATAGGTGCATTGCTCGCAAGCTGAATAAAATAAGCCCGTTGCTTAGCTAGCTGAGTAATAGAACAATGATGAATATTTTCACCATTGAGCCAAATTTCACCTGTGACAGGAAGATAACCACTTAGCGCAGAAAGTAACGTACTTTTCCCAGCGCCATTGGCCCCTAAAAGATGGATTTGCTCACCTGAAAACACATATTCAGTAAAATTGATTAAGCGGTTTTCTGAGGTGATATTTTTAATATCAATAATTATCTGTGTATTCATTTGATTCACCGCCATTGCTGATGACGAATAAGCAACAGAATAAATATTGGTGCACCCAATGTGGCAGTAATAACGCCAATAGGCACTTCAGCATTCGCAATTAATAACCGTGATAATAAATCAGCTAATAGCAGGCCTAATGCCCCAGCGATTGCACAAGCAGGTAACAATAAACGATGATTGGTTAAACCACTTAATCGTAAAATATGCGGGATCACTAAACCAATAAAGCTAATGGCCCCAGCAATAGCAACACTCAAACCAATTAATACACCACTAATGATAATAAGAATAATACGCCACTTATGTACTGATACACCTAATTGATAAGCTTGCAGCGAGCCTAAAGAAAGGTAATTTAATATTTTTCCTTGGCATCCAGCCCACACTAAAAATGGCAGACAGGCGACGACTAAACCAGATTGCCGCCAATCAACACCGCTAAAGCTCCCCATCATCCAATATAGTAGTTGGCGTAGGTCGAGGTTACTGCTCATATACACCATCCATGTCATACAAGCGCCACTCACGACGCCTAAAGCGACACCAACCAGTAATAAACTGGCATTATTCAAGTTTTTTCGTTTGGCAAAATAGAGTAATAAGGCTGTGAGTAATAAGGCCCCTGTAATCGCGCTAGCACTCAGTATTCCATAATGAGTGATGCCTGATGACATTAATACCGTGAATACGACTGCAACACCAGCACCATTACTGATCCCCAAAAGACCGGGTTCAGCCAAGGGGTTTTCAAATAAAGCCTGCATAATCGCCCCTGTAACCGCGAGCCCTGCCCCTACGACGATTACAGCAAGCATTCTTGGCAATCGTATTTGCCAAACAAACAACTGTGCGGAGTTATCCAGCCATTGATTTGGCCAATACCATGTCTCTCCAGCGCTGAGTGAAACTATCGCCACAATGCAAAGAGTGAACAACAAGAAAACAATCAAGCGAATGTCTGATTTATTCTGTTGTTTTTGTAGCTGAAATAAAGAGTAGCTCATCGATAGATTGACTTATTTATTATTAAGTTAAGGAATTATAGCTTTTTATGCAAGCACTTACACAGTAACAAATTTATATTTTCTGAACAATTATAGCTATCCTCTAAGGAGATCTAATGCCTTTCAAATTAACACATTGCTCTAAACTTATGTCAGCACCTAATCAAGTCAAACTTTTACCTTCTGAGCCGGAGAAAAAAACAGGTTTAGCTCTGCAAATTAAGCATATTTTTAATATTACTAATTTTAAGAAAGCTATTGCTAATTTCTTTCATCCATCGCCAAAACATCAAGAGATCATAAACCCCACAAAAACAGAACAGCTTAGCTTGAAGATCATTGATTCTTGTCAGGTATTAAATGAAAAAGAAAAAATAGAGTATGAAAAGCTTGTCTTTTTATCTAATTCGATAAAAAAACACTCAAAATATGATAAAGAACCTGGGATATTTCGCATTCCTGGTAATAAGAAACGTACGGGTTTAATCTTAAAATATCTAAAAAATGACAAGCCAATTACTTCACAGTTTATTGTTCATAACAACATTTCTATTTCGGACTTAACATCTGCATATAAGCAACATTTAGCGGCTTTATTCACAAAAAACCACAAAACAGTTGAAAAAATCCCACAAAACTTACCAGAAAAGCTGGATATCAGAAGTTTTCCTGACACTTTTTTAACCCTTGATAAGACACCATTATCGCTACAACTCGCCGTGCTCTTTCTAGCTGAAATTGCAGAAAATAAAAAAACAACACTTATGAATGCAAAGAACCTCGCAATCTGTATAGCACCTAACTTTACTTTACCAAACAGTCAGTTGTCACAAAATAGCAGTAAAAAAAAACCTGACTCATCTGTAAGTCAACTAGAAAAACTTACTGTACTAATCCCTTATGTTGAAACTTTAATTAAAAATGAAATGATTCAAAAATCACTCATTTAATATTTTCTAATAAGGAACCTTAAGGTAATACCCAAAAACAAAAGACCGCCTAGGCGAGCATTGCCATCCCCAGAACATCGGGGCTAGCAATATTTTTCAATAGCTTACGAATGTTGTGATACGTTAATTCGCATCATTACCCCCATATCGGTGGATGGAATGTGGATGCCTCCCCTTAAAGGGTTGCATGAAATGGCCTCATTTAAATAGTCAGGGGCAAAGTGTGCGTATGTCATTGTTTGCTGAATACGCGCATGCCCCATGATTTTTTGAAGAGTGAGAATATTGCCACCGTACATCATAAAGTGCGCTGCAAAAGAATGCCGTAAAACATGCACGGCCTGACCATGCGGCAAATCTGGTTTAACTTCTTTCAGTATTGATCTGTAGGTCACGTAATCAACATCGAAAAGTAATCTAGAGTCTTTTACTTTTACAGTTCTCATTACATCATTAGAAATGGGAACAGTTCTATGTCTACCATTTTTCGTTTTCATAAATGTAACTCGTCCATGTAATAAGTTTTCAGCCTTTAAACTAATGGCTTCTCCCCATCTTGCCCCTGTACTTAGACATAAAATAGTTATGCGTAAGTAATCATCGGTCATGACATTAAGTAATTTTTCAATATCACTTTTTGTCAAATAGGCCATTTCTGGTTTTTCTTCTTTCAACTTACCAAGAGACTTAATCGGGTTATTTTTAGAGCATTCGCCAATTTCGGCCAATGAAGTAAAAATGCTCATTAGCAAATTAAACTCTCTATTGATAATTGATGCTTTCACGCCACTTTGTAATCTATCAGAACAGTATCGGGATGTTTATCACGCTGACGTGCCCGTCAAAGTACCACCCGACAAAGCAACGCAAAGGTAAAAATAAAAGCGATTTGCACGCTGTGCTCAATCATAAATGGAAAGATGAGGCTTACACGCCAAAAGACGGGCAGCGTTATTTAGTCAAAGTGTGGTCGCGCATTCGTTCCGCTTTCAATGATAACAATATCAATATTTACGGTGTTCGTGTTGTTGAGCCACATAATGACGGTACTCCACACTGGCACATGCTGCTTTTTGTTGATAAAGCCAGCCGTGCAAAAGCCATTGATATCATGCGCAAACGTGCCCTGAAAGAAGATGGTAAAGAAGCGGGCGCACAAAAATACCGATTTGAGTGTAAACATATGAACCGCGGCGGTGCCGTAGGTTACATCGCGAAATATATTGCAAAAAATATCGATGGGTATGCCCTTGATGGTGAAGTAGACCACGAAACAGGCAAAGATTTAAAAAGCATGGCGGCAGCCGTGACCGCGTGGGCGTCTACGTGGCGCATTCCACAATTTCAATTCTATAAGCTTCCCTCTAAAGGCGCGTACCGTGAATGCCGCCGCTTGCCTCATGGTGTATCTATTGCTGACAAGCTTGGTGATGTTGCCGAGCGTGTTAGGGCTGCCGCAGACCAAGGTAAATTTGATGAATACATCATGTCACAAGGTGGCCCATGTATTCGACGAAGAGAAGAAACTATCCGTGTTGCCCGTGAAGTCAGTGACGTGAATGTGTATGGCGAAGAGGTTCAAAAGGTTGTTGGTGTTTACCATCAGCTTAAAGCAGATGCCCCAGTGCTTAAAACCCGTGAAAGAAAATATCAAATCGTCAAGAAAAGTGCCGTTGACGTTGATTTTGATCTTTTAAAGAGCGACAGCGGAGCGACAGCGGAGCGACTCGGAGTCCTCTCAATAACTGTAGATCGCAGGTCACATCTAATCTATCAGATGTGCAATTTTACGAGCCTGAGCACGGCTCAGGTGAAGTATGCAACATTCAGGAATATGGTTTTGCGTTTATAGAAACGGATGCTCAAAACGCCACTGAGAGCGGAATATCACAGGGAAATCAACAAAGACAGATTTCAAACATTGAAGTAAGTGAGGTCGATAAGGAAATTCAGTCGGAAATTATCAATTTTGCCAACGAAGTCGGCATTAATTTCGATATTACACAGATTGAAACCATGTTCATTAACGGTTTAGGCGTAAGTGATGGACTGCATTTTATAAAAGTTGATGGAGGTAAGTTGAGATTAAGTTTAAACGAGGATGGGAAAAAGCAACAAAAACAAGAGTTACAAGCACAAAAAGTGTCTATCAGTAATAAACATCGGAAGCGATGTGATGATGCACTGGTCAGAATTAATAAATTGAGAGGAAAATAGATGAGCGATGGGATGATTATTTTTATCATTTGGAAGGCTATTTTAATTATTCCTTTCTGGTTTATTTCGTTACGATTAGTACTACTAACTTTCCTCATCGTATAGATTGACAATAAATACACCACCGATGAATATTAGTAAATATTAAGCCGCAAACCAGCGGCTTAAATTCAGGATTTCCTATTCTATTTCTATGTTTTCCATTCTCTCAAAATAATATTCAAAAAGATAAAGCTTCCAATTATCACGTTTACATCCTGCAAGTTCATTCCTTTGCAAAATAAAACTTTTAATTTCCTTTTGAATAGAATCAAATTCCTTATTGAAATATATTGAATTAGGGCTTGGGTCAAAAGTATTTGCGAGATACAATGAGTCAAAATAGTGATATGAGATAAGGGAAAGAATACTAGAACGTATATTATCATTATTCCCGCTAATATTTATTAGTTCTCTAATTTTATCTTGAGATTTGTTTTTATGTAAAAAATCAACTACCAAACTATAGTCTTTTATTCTTAAAAAAACTAACAATGATATCGCATATGCTTCAAACATATACTTTCTATCGTTACTTTCTCGGTTATAACATAATTTCAATAGAGAGATACAACGCTCTGCTTCACGCAAAGAAAAATCATTTTTTACCAATAAATAAGATAGAACATCAGAAATATACTCGTTACCAATATAACATTCAATATATCGTTTAAATATATTGAATGACTCAGAAGCAATAAACTCTGAGTTTTGTATTATAATTTTACTTGGTTTAAGTATTGGTAATTTAAACCACATGTGAATGAATTTATTTAAGTAGACTGATGTATTAATATTCCCATATGTTACTTTTATAGTTTCTTCAAATTGTTTTCTATTCATAACCAGTAAAAAACAAAAACCTCTTGCATCAAAAAGATGTTTTACCTTTTCTATTATACCCAATGAGAAATCAGGTTTAGCTCTATCTAATTCATCTATAATAAATAGTGTTCTTTTATTGGTGACTTCATATATACTTTCAAGTGTTCTCTTAAAATTTTCAATCTCAGTAATCTCTTTACTAGCGCCCCCTATTTTATCTTCAATATATTTTTCTAGGGGTTCTGATAATGCCTCTGTTGCTGAATCTCTGATACCATCATACATTTCATTGGAAATTATTTTAGCCGACAAAAAACCAATAAGTGCTTTAGGTGTATGTTTGAACATACTAAATGCGACTGCTTTACTAACATCAAGAAATTTATCTTTAAATTTTGTGTTGTTGGTTTTTGTTTCTATCATCGAATAAATTGATGAAATCATTGCCAATAGAGGGTCAGATTGGTAATCATTTTTGAAAGCATCAAAATAGATAACGTTGATATTATCAGATTCATATTTGGCTATTTCGCCTTCAACCATTTTCACAAACGATGTTTTACCGTTTCCCCAGTCATCATCTAGGCCTAAAACAATACTTTCATCAGAAGACATCGATACTATGTTTTTAATTTGTTCGTATAACTTCTTACGTCCAAAAATATCATTTTCGGATGTGAAACCATCATTGAAATTAGGCTGTACAGGTAAAATGCTCATAAAAATAATCCCTTTTATATTTTAATATTTTTCGCGTAATATAGATCCAATTATATCTGTATTAAATCAGACATCTTCAGCACCACTTTGTAAGAGCAATAAAAATCGTTCGCCCTTGCAAGACCCTACGTTTAAAGTAGTTTTGGCTTATTCATCTATTAGTAATGTAATTTCTTTGTACATTTTATTAGCGCCTGTAGTGTCTTTTTTATAACCATGCTTTTCATACCAAGATATCAAAAACTCAAGTGTCACTGTGTGATCAAATGGATTTGGATCTAAAATTATTTTTTTACATTTTAAATCTCTGGCCTTACATTCAGAAAATTCGAGAAAATGATTTCCCACTCCATTGTTTCTATACTCTGGTAGAATAAAGATTTCATAAATAAACCCCTCTGATTTTTCACTCCAATTCTCATAAGATAATAAACCAACTTCAATATTATTAAAAAAAGCAATGTATTCTGTGCTCCGCCCACTTTGAGCTCTAGTTGCTCTTTCTTTTAATTCAGAATTTCGAATTAAACCTAACTCCACACTTTTTATTTCAATCATTCTTGCATCCATCAATCAAGTGTTTTTTAAAGACGACCTTTTAATTAAAAACTAAGGTTTTATCTTATTTAATTCATTTTTCGAATTTCAAAATAAGTTCACGCTGATACTCAATCTGTTGATTTAATAGATAGAGTTGATTTTCTCTTTCTTTAAGTATAGTTATTACATCTATATATTGACGTTCAACATTTGTGACTTTAGCAGTCAATATTTTGTATTTATTAGCATCTGTAAAAATCTTAATAAAAAGAATAACAACAAAAAAAACTGACAACCCCGATAAGTACAATGAAAACATTTTATTCCTCGTTCTTTTTATTAAAAACAACCATGCTAGCACACATTAATTAATGTAAATTAAAACATTGATAAACGATAATCAATACAGAAAAAATAATTTTGTAGTTTTAGTAAGTTTTAATTTTACATAAATAACATAGAGGTGCAATTTCTCGCCCAAATCCGCAAGATCAAAAAAGGATCGTTACCCGAGCAAGGCACTACCACTGGTGCGGTTCGGACGATCTCTTGCAGGTGCATGAAAACCGACCTATTTAGTGGGCAGGCGTGGCGGGGCTATGATTGCGCGGCGAGGTGTTTATTGTTAAATATCCGTCCGCAAAATCTCCGAGCCGTTACGGCGTTAAATTCAATTTTCTATAACTAAGTAGCAATTATTTTTGCGTGCGTTGTGGTGGCGTATGGTGCGTTTAAACCGCCATTTGATGGGCGAGATTTCTGGCGAATTCGTCTTGGTGAGATAGGTTTGGTATAATACAGTGGGGTGTTATTATTATTTAGGGCATCGCACTACCTACGGGCAAAAAAATACCGCCTCAGTGGGCGGCATCATTGAATTTACGAGTGATATTATTCGTCGTCCAAGTCCAGCGAGTACTTATCAAACTTTATAATCTCCCCGCCAAACCAATCATTCAATTGCATCATCTTACTTTGCAAAGGCATCAACTCATTACGCACAAACACCTTTGCGGCTTTTTCGACATCACCAAAACCGCCCACGTTCTCAGGAATAGCCGTTGCCAAACAGCAGAAAGAAGTCACTGTAAAGCGAAAGCAAAAAAGCAAAAAGCCAGCTAGACCAGCAGAGCCAAAAGAAAAACAAGGGGAATATTTAGCAGGGGAGCAAGGGAATGTCCTGATACTTTCCCATACTTACGCCATGAAAGAAAATGTAGCTCGGGCAGCAAAAGCCCAATGGGAAAAAATTCAACGTGGTGTGGCTTCATTCTCAATTCAACTGGCGGTAGGCCGTGCGGAGCTATACCCCGAAATGCCGATCACAGTCAGTGGGTTTAAGCCTGAAATTGATAATGCAGATTGGACGCTAACGCTAATAGTCCATTCATTGAATGATAGTGGCTTTACTTCAGCTTTGGAGTTGGAGGTTAAGATTTCGGATTTGGATATCGCTGATGAATAATTTTTTAGACTGTATGGATATACATGATATAATTTAGGTAACATCAACATCATGACAAAAGGTACAACATCATGATGAATTGTCCTCTTTGTGGTTTTTCTGCTCATACCCGTAGTTCCTACCAAGTCTCTTCTGAAACCAAAGAACGTTATAACCAGTGCCAGAATATTAATTGTGGTACCACATTTGTAAGTCACGAGTCTGTTACTAAGATAATCTGTAAGCCAAGCTTAATAGAGCCTGTTTCCCCCATGCAGCTCATTCAAAGCAAGCATCATTCACGCTATAGCCTATTATAATAATGATATATACATCCAATAAAACCATTCAATTTCTTTACGAATAAACCACCTTAGTGGTAACCTCGTCATGTCAATTTTGACATAACGGGGTTGAAAGTATGGTTTTAGAAAAAAAAAGAAATAAAAAAGGCTTTTTTACAGGTGCGATTATTGGGGCGATCGGTGGCTTAATTGGCTTGGGTGGGGCTGAATTTCGTCTCCCTGTATTAGTTAGCTATTTTAAAATACCAACACTTGAAGCCGTCATTTTCAACAAAGCAATGAGTTTAATTGTTGTTACTGTAGCACTAATATTTAGAACAAATTCAATATCAATCAATGAACTAATGGAACATTCCGATATTGTTATTAACCTTTTAGCAGGAAGCTTAATAGGTGCTTGGTGGGCAGCAGGTAAAGCAATTAAAATGGCAGGGCTTTGGTTAGATCGCATCATTCTTACTATGCTCGTGCTCCTTGCTTTTGTTATGCTATCAGAGGCATGGGTACCACTAAATGGCAATGCTGGGGGGCTTTTTCAGGGAAGCACTGCAACTATTATTGCAGGAGTTGTTGCAGGGTTCTTTATTGGTATAGTTGCGGCTCTACTAGGAGTTGCAGGTGGTGAATTACTTATCCCTACCATTGTTATTCTCTTTGGTGCAGATATTAAGTTAGCTGGCAGCTTATCACTTATGATTAGCCTACCGACAATGATTGTTGGTTTTTCAAGATATAGTAATGCAGCTGCTTTTAATGTGTTAAAACATGAAAAACTCTTATTTTGGTGGATGGTTGTTGGTTCAATTATTGGTGCCGCTATTGGTGGGTTAATGCTTGGAATTATCCCTGTCGACATATTAACCACTTTATTAGGTTTAATTCTTCTTATATCTGCAATTAAAACATTTAAACACACAAAAAAATAAAACACTTTCAATGAAACAAGATGAGAAATTATGGTTAAAACAAAAAAAGCAAATAGTCTACTGGTTAGGCCAAGAATATATGTCAATGACAACATTTCCATAGGACCAGGAAAAATTGATCTGTTACGTGCTATTGATGGCTTTCATTCTTTATCAGCTGCCGCTAGAGATATCAATATTCCATATAAAAAAGCATGGCTTTTAATTGACTCATTAAATAAAGGAATAGGCAAGCCTGTAGTCATTGCTTCATCGGGTGGGACTAAAGGAGGTGGTTCCGTTTTAACACCTTTAGGCCGAGGGTTACTAAATTATTATGACCAACTAGAGGCGCATTTAAACGAACAGTCACAAAATGGTTTAAAGGATCTAGAACAGCTACTCTTTGATACTTAATTGTTTAAAAGCATTATTATGTGATTGACTATCAGCAAATAGTAGCTATAAGTACAAGATATTTTCATAAACAACCTACTTCTATTAGGTGCTAATACAAAAAATATTAGCGCCTCTTATCTTAATTTATAAATAAACTAAACAAATTAAAGACCCTTCTAGCAAGGGGCTAATGCTAAAGATGGGTTACATGTGGATGTAATATGGATGGCGCCTTATAAATCCCTTTATAAAACAGATGATTGCCCAAAAACAAAAGACCGCCTAGGCGGTCTTTTTCTATACCAAATTGAATTGATATGATTACTCTTTTGGTGTTGCTTTTTCCACGCGGCTTTTTAATTTTTGGCCTGGGCGGAAGGTAACAACACGTCGTGCAGTAATTGGAATATCTTCCCCAGTTTTTGGGTTACGTCCGGGACGTTGATTTTTATCACGTAAATCAAAGTTACCGAATCCAGATAATTTTACTTGCTCACCGTTTTCTAAAGAAAGACGAACCTCTTCAAAGAAGGTTTCGACAAGTTCTTTAGCATCACGTTTGCTAACACCCAATTTTTCAAACACATTTTCTGACATTTCAGCTTTAGTAAGCGCCATAGGTTTAGTCCCTCAAGGAGGCTTGGAATCGCTGTTTTAACGCAGCAACACACAGATCAACGGTAGCGGTAATCTCTTCTTCTTCCATCGTACGCTGGGTATCTTGGAAGACGAGACTGATAGCAAGGCTCTTATAACCCTCCGCTATCCCTTCACCACAATACACATCAAACAAGTTTATGCCAACTATATGATTTATGCCAACTTTTTTACACTCTGCTAAAACTTCTGCAGCAGCTACATTTTCTGGCACGACCACAGCGATGTCACGGCGATTCGATGGATAGCGTGAAATCGCCTTAGCTTCAGGGATGACACGTTGTGCTATCGCATCACTACGAACCTCAAACACCACCGTACGACCATTTAAATCGAGTTTACGTTCTAATTCTGGGTGAACAACACCAATAAAGCCAATATGTTCATTTTCCAGATAAATCCCAGCACTTTGGCCTGGATGTAACGCAGGATGTGCCTCAGATTTAAATGTAATTTGATTTAGTTTCCCAGTCAATTCAAAAACAGCTTCAAGATCACCTTTTAAATCAAAGAAGTCAACAACTTGTTTATCTAATGACCAATGTTCTTCAAATCTATTGCCCGTGATCACACCTGCAAGCATAGGTTCTTGGCGAATTCCATATTCTGCTTGATTATCAGGAATAAAGCGCAGGCCCGTTTCAAATAAACGAATTCGGTTCTGCTGACGATTTTGATTATAGACAACCGTCCCCAATAAGCCAGTCCACAGCGATAAACGCATCGCTGACATATCCGCTGAAATTGGGTTTGGTAACAGCAATGCTTCTTGTGCTGGGTGCAATAAAGCCTGTACTTTCGGATCAACAAAGCTATACGTAATCGCTTCTTGATAGCCACGATCTACTAACATCGCTTTAAGGCGTTTTAATGGCAAATTGGCTTCTTTATGATTGGTCATAATGAGGTCTGCACGTAATGGCACATCAGGAATACTGTTGTAACCATAAACACGTGCAACTTCTTCGACTAAATCTTCTTCAATTTGCATATCGAAGCGCCAGCTCGGAGCAACAACATTCCATGTGTTTTCCGAAACAGTCACTTTGCATCCTAAGCGAGTTAAAATATCGGTAACTAAATTGTCCTCAATAAAATGACCAATTAAACGGTCTAATTTATGACGAGTTAGTTTGATATTTGCCGCTTTTGGTAAATACTGTTCACTAGTGACATCGATGATCTCACCCACTTCGCCACCACAAATATCTACAATCAACGCTGTGGCGCGCTCAATCGCTTTGAATTGCAGCTCTGGGTCTACACCACGCTCAAAGCGGTGTGATGCATCAGTATGTAAGCCATAGTTACGAGCACGGCCAGTAATCGACAGTGGATTAAAGAATGCGCATTCTAATAGGATATTTTTCGTTTCTGTGTTCACACCTGAGTGCTCGCCACCGAAAATACCCGCAATACCCAGTGCTTTAGACTCATCCGCAATCACTAGTGTGTCTGATTTTAGCGTAGCTTCATTGCCATCAAGCAGAACCAGTTTTTCACCCTCTTTCGCCATACGCGCAACAATAGCACCGTCTAAACGGTCTAAATCGTAGGCGTGTTGTGGTTGCCCCATTTCCAATAAGACATAGTTGGTGATATCAACAACCGCATCAATAGAACGAACACCACCACGGCGTAGTTTCTCTTTCATCCATAACGGCGTTGGTGCAGAAACATCGATATTTTTAATTACACGGCCCACAAAACGCGGACAGGCTTCTGGCGCTTCAACACGAATTGGGAAAGTGTCTTTCGTGGTCACTGGAACTGCATTAATTGCAGGTTCAGTTAATTCTAATTTATTGATAACCGCCACATCACGTGCAACCCCTAAAATGCTTAGGCAATCTGCACGATTTGGTGTAATGCTGATTTCAATCGCATTATCATCCAATTTTAAATATTCACGGATATCGGTACCAATGGTTGCATCGAGTGGTAATTCAATGATGCCACTGTGGTCATCTGAAATACCCAGCTCTGAATATGAGCACAACATCCCTTCAGATGGCTCACCACGTAATTTAGCGGCTTTAATTTTAAAGTCACCAGGTAATACTGCGCCGACTGTTGCTACCGCAACTTTTAAGCCTTGACGGCAGTTCGGGGCACCACAAACGATATCTAATAAACGCTCACCACCCACGTTGACTTTTGTCACACGTAGTTTGTCTGCATTTGGGTGCTGACCACATTCAACCACTTCACCAACAACAACGCCGTGAAATTCACCTGCCACGCCTTCAACGCCATCAACTTCAAGGCCAGCCATAGTAATTTGGTCTGATAATGCTTCGCTACTGATCGCCGGGTTCACCCACTCGCGTAACCAGAGTTCACTGAATTTCATGAGATAAACCCGCCTTATTTAAACTGTTTGAGGAAACGAAGATCATTTTCGAAGAATGCACGCAGGTCAGAAACACCGTAACGTAACATTGTCAGACGCTCCATTCCCATACCGAATGCAAATCCAGAGTAAACTTCTGGATCAATACCTACATTGCGCAATACATTTGGGTGTACCATTCCGCAGCCTAATACTTCCAGCCATTTACCGTTTTTACCCATTACATCAACTTCGGCTGAAGGCTCAGTAAACGGGAAATAAGATGGACGGAAACGCACTTGAACTTCTTCTTCAAAGAAATTATTCAAGAAATCATGCAATGTACCTTTTAAGTTGGTAAAGCTAATATCTTTATCAACTATCAGACCTTCTGTTTGGTGGAACATTGGTGTGTGCGTTTGGTCGTAGTCATTACGATAGACGCGACCAGGCGCAATAATACGAATTGGTGGCTGCTGCCCATTCATAGTACGAATTTGCACACCAGAGGTCTGGGTACGTAGCAGACGTTTTGCATCAAACCAAAACGTATCGTGATCCGCACGTGCTGGGTGATGCGCAGGAATATTTAATGCATCAAAGTTATGGTAATCATCTTCGATTTCAGGGCCAGTTTCTACGGAAAAACCTAACTCGCCAAAAAACTCTTCAATTCGCTGAATTGTGCGGGTAACAGGATGTAACCCACCATTTTCCATACGACGCCCAGGTAGTGACACATCAACTTTTTCAGATGCAAG
Organism: Providencia vermicola; assembly: GCF_020381325.1. Lineage (GTDB taxonomy): Bacteria > Pseudomonadota > Gammaproteobacteria > Enterobacterales > Enterobacteriaceae > Providencia > Providencia vermicola. The sequence continues at coordinate 359,421 of NZ_JAGSPI010000001.1, read as the reverse complement.
GCGCGCATTAAGAATCTCTGCTTGCATCGCATCTTTACGGGCGTTCAGTGCATCTTGAACCTGTACTTTGGCTTCATTTATCACAGCCCCTGCTGCTGGACGTTCATCAGCAGGCAGATCACGCAACGTTTTCATCTGGAGTGTGAAATGGCCGCTTTTGCCTAAAAATTCAACACGCACTGACTCCAACGTAGCAACATCTTGGGCCTGTTCAATGGCTGCTTTTGCCTGTGCAACCAACTCAGCGAGATGTGGCATTGTTTCCCCTTTATGACCACTTGGTCTTTTTGCTAGTTATTCACTAAATTTATTAAGCACCACATTCCATTACATTATGGATGAGTACTTAACTGATTTTACTGCATTTAATCTTAAACTAAAAACAAAAAAGCCTCCCTAAGGAGGCTTTAGCGTAACTTTTCGTTTCTTCTTTATTTACGCAAAAAAGCCCCCGAAACTCAGGTGCTAAAGTAAAAAAAGAAACGAAAAATAACAACGTGCATGTGATAACTTTCCAATAAAATTGTATTTTAAAGTAGTAACACAAATAACTATAAATGAAAAGAGGAAGTTACCTTCCCCCTTTCAAGCAAACAATTAAGCTAAAGCGCCTTTCGCTTTTTCAACTAAAGCAGTGAATGCTGCTTTATCGAAAACTGCGATGTCTGCTAAGATCTTACGGTCGATTTCAATTGAAGCTTTTTTCAAGCCATTGATGAAACGGCTGTAAGACAGACCGTTCTGACGAGCCGCTGCGTTGATACGCGCGATCCACAGTTGACGGAACTGACGTTTACGTTGACGGCGGTCACGGTAAGCATATTGACCTGCTTTGATTACCGCTTGAAACGCTACGCGGTAAACACGTGAACGTGCACCATAGTAACCTTTCGCCTGTTTCAGAATTTTTTTGTGACGTGCACGTGCGATTACACCACGTTTTGCGCGAGCCATAGCTATCTCCTATCGTCTTTTATCTTAATTAACTAAATTGTCTACTTATGCGTACGGCAGGCAAGCAACTACCAGACCCAGATCGCCTTTAGATACCATTCCTTTCGGACGTAAATGGCGTTTACGCTTAGTTGACTTTTTAGTCAGGATATGACGAAGGTTTGCATGCTTACGCTTAAAGCCACCGCCTGCAGTTTTTTTAAAGCGCTTTGCTGCGCCACGTACAGTTTTAATCTTTGGCATTTCTTTAATTTCCAACTTCGCATTGTGATTAACTACGAATTAATTAGGCGAATAACAACCATATTGCTATGAATGCGTATTACTTGCAGGCCTAATTATTTCTTCTTCGGTCCCAGCACCATGATCATCTGACGACCTTCAATTCTTGAAGGGAAAGATTCCACAGATGCCAGTTCTTCAAGATCAGCTTTGATGCGGTTAAGCATTTCCAGACCAATCTGTTGGTGAGCCATTTCACGACCACGAAAACGTAGCGTGACTTTTGCTTTATCACCATCTTCCAGAAAGCGAATCAGGTTGCGTAGTTTGACCTGATAATCACCTTCATCTGTACCAGGGCGGAATTTAATTTCCTTCACCTGAACAACTTTTTGTTTCTTTTTCTGCTCTTTTTGAGACTTGCTCTTCTCATAAAGGAATTTGCCGTAGTCCATGATACGACAAACTGGCGGCTCAGCATTTGGACTGATTTCAACGAGGTCTACACCTGCTTCTTCAGCTTTTTCAAGCGCTTCACGTGCGCTCATAATGCCTAACTGTTCACCGTCTAAACCTGTTAAACGGACCTCAGGAACACGGATTTCATCGTTAATACGATTTGGACGTGCTGTTGGGATTCTTTTTCCGCCTTTAATACTTCATTCCTCCAACTGGGTAAAGAGATTTGCATATTCTCTCAAGCAAATACACCCGTTATGTTGTTAAAACTTAACGTGCATACGATATTCTTTGTTTGTCTTGGCTCTCTAAGCCATCGACAATATGATTCGACCGCGGATTTTAATGCTTATTGTCCGATTACTCAAGTAAATCTTGAAATAAATCACGCTAACATATTTGAAAACTTAGCTTTTGCGTAAGATTTTTAATCTTAGGAGGGTCTAAACTACCAATTTTACACTCGAAAAAACGCCACGAGCATGCGAAAAATCGCCTCATATTACTAAAAAATACGTTAAACAGCGTTCAAATGAACGCTGTTTAACTATTACTATACTGGCTTAATTATTTTTTCTTTGGTGCCAATACCATGATCATCTGGCGTCCTTCAATTCTTGAAGGGAATGATTCCACTGATGCCAGTTCATCCAGATCAGTTTTGATGCGATTAAGCACTTCCAAACCAATCTGTTGGTGTGCCATTTCACGACCACGAAAACGTAGCGTAACTTTAGCTTTGTCACCATCTTCCAAAAAGCGAATTAAACTACGCAGTTTAACTTGGTAGTCACCTTCATCTGTTCCTGGACGGAATTTAATTTCCTTCACTTGAACAACTTTTTGTTTTTTCTTTTGTTCTTTCTGAGACTTACTCTTCTCATAAAGATATTTACCGTAGTCCATAATACGACAAACTGGCGGCTCAGCATTTGGGCTGATTTCGACTAAGTCGACACCCGCTTCTTCTGCTTTAAAGAGTGCTTCACGCACGCTCATGACGCCAAGTTGCTCACCGTCTAAACCAGTGACACGGATTTCGGTTGCACGGATCTCTTCGTTGATACGATTAGGACGTGCTGTTGGGAGTTTTTTTCCGCCTTTAATACCTTATTCCTCCATCTGATTGAGTTGACGACTGCGGATCTCTTTTAGCAGTTCAGTCGTGAATTCGTTGACATCAATGCTGCCTAAATCTTTACCACGGCGGGTACGTACGGCAACTTTACCTGACTCAACTTCTTTATCACCACAGACTAACATGTAAGGGACACGACGCAGTGTGTGTTCGCGGATCTTAAAGCCGATTTTCTCGTTACGTAAGTCCGCTTTCGCACGAATGCCAACACTTTGCAGCTTGCTTACTAATTCTTGAACATAGTCGGCTTGACCGTCCGTAATGTTCATAACAACCACTTGTTGTGGTGCTAACCATGTAGGGAAGAAACCTGCATACTCTTCAGTTAAAATCCCGATGAAGCGTTCTAATGAACCCAACACCGCACGGTGGATCATAACAGGAACAATTCGCTCATTGTTTTCGCCCACATAGGAAGCTGTTAAACGACCTGGTAAGAAAAAGTCTAGCTGAACAGTACCGCATTGCCATGCACGGTCAAGGCAGTCGTACAGTGTAAACTCAATTTTCGGGCCGTAGAATGCGCCTTCACCTGGCTGGTATTCAAACTCAATACCTTTTGATTTCAGTGCATTCGCTAAATCTTCCTCTGCCTTATCCCACATCTCATCAGTTCCGATGCGTTTTTCAGGACGAGTTGACAGTTTAACGACGATTTTTTCGAAACCGAATGTCGCATAAACGTCATAAATCATTTCAATACAGCTGGTCACTTCACTTAAGATTTGCTCTTCAGTACAGAAGATATGCGCATCGTCTTGCGTAAAGCCGCGCACACGCATTAATCCGTGCAGTGCGCCTGATGGCTCATTACGGTGACAGCTACCAAACTCCGCCATACGCAGTGGTAAATCACGGTAAGATTTTAAACCTTGGTTGAAAATCTGTACGTGACCTGGGCAGTTCATTGGCTTAACACAATACTCACGGTTCTCAGAGGATGTCGTGAACATTGCATCTTTGTAGTTTTCCCAGTGGCCTGTTTTTTCCCACAGTACGCGGTCCATCATGAATGGGCCTTTAACTTCCTGATAATTATATGCTTTCAGTTTTGTACGTACGAAAGTTTCCAGCTCACGGAAAATTGTCCAACCATCGTTATGCCAGAATGCCATACCAGGCGCTTCTTCTTGCATATGGTATAAGTCTAGTTGTTTACCAATTTTACGGTGGTCACGTTTAGCCGCTTCTTCTAAACGTAATAAATAAGCCGCTAATTGTTTTTTATCAGCCCATGCTGTGCCGTAAATACGTTGCAGCATTTTGTTGTCGCTATTGCCACGCCAGTAGGCACCTGCCACTTTTTGTAATTTAAAGTGGTGGCAAAAACGCATATTAGGGACGTGCGGGCCACGACACATATCCACATATTCTTCGTGATGATATAAACCTGGGCGGTCATCTTGGCTGATATTTTGATCCAAGATCTCAACTTTATAGTCTTCGCCGCGAGCGACAAACGTTTCGCGAGCTTCCGCCCAAGAAACACGTTTTTTCACCACGTCATAATCTGTTTTGGCAAGCTCAAGCATACGCTTTTCAAGCTTTTCCAAATCTTCCTGCGTCAGCATATGGTCTAAATCGATATCATAGTAAAAACCATTATCGATAGTTGGACCGATAGCCATTTTGGTGTTTGGCCATAATTGTTTGATTGCATGCCCCAATAAGTGGGCACAAGAGTGACGAATAATTTCGAGTCCGTCATCATCTTTACTCGTAATAATGGACACGTTTGCATCATGTTCAATCATTTCGCATGCATCAACACGCTCACCATTAATACGGCCAGCAATACATGCTTTTGCTAAACCCGCACCAATATCGCGAGCAACATCCATCACCGAAACAGGATGGTCAAACTGACGCTGACTTCCATCAGGAAGAGTAATAACAGGCATTAAAAAATCCTTATCAGCAGTGGTGACCCACACGCCAGATCACTTGCTTGATTATTCCAAAGTTTATAAATCAATACGTTACTAACGATTTCTCGCTTCACTGTGCGAGATATGTACACAATTATAGATAATTTAAGATAACATAAATTGATACATCGCTAGTTACTCAACTATCAATGATAACACAGACATATTTTATCGCGATAGCGCAAAGCTGTTTATTGTGCCTCAATATACGAAGAATCAACACCTTCCCGATTAAATGGCGAATAAACTCTCCAAGGCAGGAATTCGTTTTTCTTTTTTCATGAATGAAAGGCGATACCAATGTGATCCACTAGGTGCGACTAATTCTTCAGTAATAATCTTATTTTGTTTCATCGCAATGAAGTTTTGGATGGTATTCCACAACGAATACAAAATATATGCTTCAAACATTAAAGCGAATACCTGCACATAAATATTATTCACAAAATAGATTTGCTGAAAAATATACACACAGAAAAAAGCTTGAATAAGCCCTCTTAAAATAAATGCTTTACTAAAGAATGATTGACCTTGCGATAAAATTGCAAAACAAGGGTTCGCTAAAGACTGCCTTTTTTCCTCAACAGGAATACCCTGGATATAAATCATCCAATCAGATACATCACTATTTTTTAAAATAATCCCCTTTTCTTTCAGTCCATGGATTTTAAAAGAAACGACTACAGCCCATACCACCCCGATAACCAGTAAGTATACAATAAACCCACTAACTGAAAAAAAAGCCAAAAAAAGACTTATTACAATTAAACACGCTAACTTTGCAGAATTAATCCAAAGTGGGGCAACTTGGTAGTTCATTGAAATTCCTAATCATCATTAAAGAAACAATGATTTATTGTAATTGAGAAAGCGTCTCATTAACATTAATTTATAACCAACGCCGAGTCTGTTTGCGATAACGTTCCCACTCTTCACTGAATGTGACAGATAAAAAACGTTCTTCTTGCGGGATGGTATATAAATCTGTCATTAGCCAGAAGACTAATCCAGAAACCAAAAAGTAAGGTGAATGTGTAAAAAATGCCAACGCTAAGCTCATGGAAGTAAACGCTAAATACATTGGATTTCGAGATAGTCGATAGGGGCCATTAGTGACAAGGTGCGTTGCTTGAACACTTGGATTTGGCGAGGTCTTATGTTTATAAAAATAAAATAAACTCGTCGCGACCCAGCTAGCACTTTCAAGAGCAACTAAAATGCCAAGTATTCCCATCCAACCTGAAAATTGCCAAATTAATGCATTCTGTTTGAATAGAAAATAAATGGCCACACCATTTGCGATTAGCCAGTTTAACAATGGATATTTTAAAATTCTCATTATGCTACCTTAAACTCTAAATGAGGTTAATTAGCATACCATAAAACAGCGAGGAAACTTTGTGGTGTCTATTGTGAAGTGGAATAATGGACTCAAAAAAACTAATTACTGTGCCCTAATGAGAACACACTTTTTAAGCCTTCTAATTTGCTGTATTCCTGTTGGCATACTAAATTACGGACATCTGCAGGCATTGAGTCTATCCTCACCTGTATATTGGCTAATTGCTCATCTAAGCTATTCATGCCTTTTATATCGACAATATCCTGATTCACTTTCAGATAGTTAGCAAAACTCTGTAAGTTATTTTCCAAACTATCACAAACATTATTACTAACAAGTCCTTGAGGCAATACAGAACTTAATGATGCAGGAATCACTTGTGACAAACTAGGATAAATGCTTTCTTTCCATTGCTGGGGAAAAACAATGAGCATTATTGCGATAGCTAAAATAAATAACATTGATGCCCCAGCAAACGTCGCTATCAGCTTTTTCATACTCATTCCTACTGTTCAAAATAACTTGAACATAGGATATACAATTGTGCGTAAAGCAATTTTTAAAATTAAAAATACTTTGTAAAGAAAACTCTAGCGACATTCGGCTATTTAAAGAAACATCATCATTGGGATTTATTTAATGTGCTTTAAACCAGCAGCTTATAAAAAAATGTCGTCCCTTCAAATTGACCTTGTGAATTAACCACAAAATTTGGAATTTCGCCAACCTCTCTATATCCTTGTTTTCGATATAAAGCAGATGCAACATCCTGACTACGAGTATCTAACACTAATAATGTTAGATTATTTTTTAGTGCTATTTTCTCAACAACATTAAGTAATTGGGTCGCAATTCCTTGTTGGCGAAATTGGCTATGAACCATTAATTTTTCAACATCCGCACGATGTAGCCCATTAGCCTTTAGGCATAATGCGATTTGCACGGCGCCCACAATTTTATCATCATTAATGCATGTTATAAGAAAGCGTTTTTGCTGCATTAAATCTGACTTTATTTGCTGCCAATAACCCGAGGCTTCATCAATAGATAAGGGGGCTAGAAAGCCCACAGAAGCACCATGTTCAACACTATCAATTAATAACGAAGCAAGCTGCTCTTCATAGTTATCAATTGAAGTAAGTGTAACGATTTCCATCTTTACCTCATTATTGATTAATAAAATTCCATACCGTCATAAGGTGAACATTGGCAGCTTTTTAAGCGTTGAGTTAAATCACCTACATGCAACTCTAATTTGTGTCCATCTGGATCGAGAAAATAAAATGAATCCCCTTCACTCTTATTTTCCTTCCACACCACAACCTCGTTCTCTTTTAGCTTATTGACGAGTAGAGCGAAGTTGCTCTCTGATATGGAAAATGCATAGTGAGTGTAATCTGTTTCATTCGGCGCTAAGTGTTGGCGTGATATATCGACAGACAAGCACAGCCATAAATCACCACAAGAAATATACGCCCCATGTTTCCACTTAGCATGTAGTTTCATCCCTAATAACGATTGATAAAAATAGATGCTTTTTGTTATGTCACGCACCGCCAAGGTTAAATGGTTAATTCCATTCAGCATATTATTTCTCTCTTCTTATACGCTTTGAAAATATCTTTTAACGAATTTACATAAATTATCAGTAAATCACATTGCAAAGGGTATACTCTCTAACACATCGACATTAGACAACCTGTTAATAGATGCCCTTGACCTTTTTATGCCCCCCATAAGAAGGTTTTTTTTGCCTATCAAAATTGCATACTTTTAGCACAAGCAGCTATCCAATTGTAAGTTAAGTATTTATCCAGGTTATTCACAAACGAATATGGCAGTTATCCACAGTTAATGTGAACAACTCAAGCCATTCTCTGATGAATTATAGTACGCACTTATTCCTAATATTCATTGCATTAATTCCTATTCAATAATAAAACATTAACCTAATTAAAAATGCTAAGATACAGATCTATAACAATTTTCGTTATTATTTAGGATAAGTAAAATTACCTACACTTATCAGGAGATTGAATTTAATTACTATGACAAATTTCCTAGAACTCTTTCAAGCCGTTGGTATTGGCCTTGTTTTGCTTCTTCCCCTTGCTAACCCATTAACAGCAATTGCGGTCATGCTGAGCATTTCAGCAAATATGACCAAAGAGCAACGCAACCACCAAGCTTTCCTCGCCTCAATCTATGTTTTTGCCATCATGACCATTGCTTTTTATGCAGGTCAACTTGTGATGAATACATTTGGTATATCAATACCAGGTTTACGTATTGCTGGTGGGTTAATTGTTGCTTTTATTGGTTTTGGGATGTTATTTCCTAATAGTGATTCATCAGATGATTCACCGACAACCCCATTAGATGATCCTAGTGTTCCCAAAAAACGCCAAGAATCACCCAATATTGCCTTTGTTCCCTTGGCTATGCCAAGTACAGCGGGGCCTGGTACCATTGCGATGATCATCAGTTCGACTGCGTCGCTGCAAGGAAACGTAACCTTTGCGCCTTGGGTGCTTAAAGTCGCCCCCGTCATTACCTTTCTTTTAGCCAGTTTAATTGTGTGGATTGGTTTGCGAGGGGCAACGTCAATTATGAGATGGTTAGGAAATAGTGGTATTGATGCGATTGCTCGCGTAATGGGCTTTCTATTGATTTGTATGGGAGTGCAATTTGTCATCAACGGGATTGTTGAGATTATCGCGCAACTCCCACACTTACTCACAGAGTATCAATAAGACATCGCTAAAGCATTGTAGGCATTTTTCACTTTCCACAAATAGCGTGGTGCCTGCGGTGCTGGGTGCTTAGATTGTACATGTTGATAAAATTCTTCAGGTGATAAATTATTAATCATCGCTATCGCCCGACTTTTATCATTATCAAAGGTTCTTAGTAATGCCCCTGCGCCATTCACGTATGCAACAACGGTTGCATAATACAACGTTTGCGGATGGTTGATCCCAGCAAGGTGCTGATCCCTTAGAATTCGAATATAAGCTGTGCCGATATCGATATTTTTTTGCGGGTCTTTCAAATCATTGGAACTTGGTTCCCCTGATTTACCTTGGAAACGATAAGCATCACGCCCTGCTGTCGAGGCTTTAATTTGCATAAGACCAATTGCATTCGATTTACTCACTACTTCTGGCCTAAAGTTTGATTCAACCTCAATGATTGCCCTAATGAGCGTTTCATCAACGCTATAACGAGAAGCAGAGTCACGAATAAATTCATCAAAAGGTGTACGTGGAAACGTGGTATTTTGTGCTGTTGTTGGCAGCGTATTACGATTGTCCAGCATGCGCGTTTTTGTTGTTTGCCTATCAGGCTCGCTAGAGCAACCTGCAAGTAGCAGTAGCACAAAAGTACCGCTGATTATTTTTTTCACTGATGTATCCTCTGCTATCAAAGCCACTGGGAGAATAACTAATCCCAAGAAAAATAAAATAATTTTTACTTAACTTTTACTTCAGGACGTGTTTTAGTCATACAAAATAACAGTGGGAAATCAAAACCCATAATAACTATAGATGTAATTCCCCATTTTTTATGTTTATTTTTACAAATGATATTGATAATCATTATCAACTGAGTTATAAAGTATAATTGTTATCAACCTTAACAACTATACTGTTAAAAATGCTAAGCCTATAATGTCAGGGTCAATTTTTATGAAGAAGAACTTATCTCGATTATCTGCACCTTTACTTACCACTGTATTTGCACTCGTGGCTATGCTCTTTGTGAGCCAACCCGCCTTTGCTAAAAAATTTAAAGTGGTCACCACATTTACTATTATACAAGATATCGCTCAAAATGTAGCCGGAGACGCCGCAGTTGTCGAATCAATTACAAAACCTGGCGCAGAAATCCATGGGTATCAACCCACACCTAAAGATATTATGAAAGCCTATGATGCCGATTTAATCTTATGGAATGGCATGAATTTAGAGGTTTGGTTCCAACGTTTCTTTGAAAACTTTAAAAACGTTCCCGCGGTTATTGTGACCGAAGGGATTGAGCCAATGCCTATCCGTGAAGGGGAATATAAAGATAATCCAAACCCACATGCTTGGATGTCCCCTGCAAATGCCAAAATTTACATCGAAAACATTCGTCAAGCATTAGTCAAGTATGACCCTGAAAATGCTGAAACCTACAATACAAATGCTAAAAACTACACGCAACAAATTGAAGCCCTTGATGCACCACTGCGTGAACGTTTAAACCGCATTCCTGAAAATGAACGCTGGTTAGTATCCAGTGAAGGCGCATTTAGCTACCTGACGAAAGATTACGGCTTTAAAGAAGTCTATTTGTGGCCAATCAATGCGGAAGAGCAAGGCTCACCACAACAAGTTAAAAAAGTGATTGATACTGTTCGTCAATATAATATCCCTGTTGTATTTAGCGAGAGCACAATTTCAGACAAACCCGCTCGCCAAGTCAGCAAAGAAACAGGGGCTAAATATGGTGGTATCTTATATGTAGATTCACTTTCCACCGCTGACGGCCCAGTACCAACTTATATCGACCTGTTAAAAACCACTGTAGACACGATAGCTAAAGGATTTTCACAGTAATATGACTCACTCTAATCAATTTGAGCACCCCAATTTGGTCGTTGATGATGCAACCGTGACATACAATAACGGTCACACCGCAATTTATGATGCGAGTTTTAATATTACGGGTGGCTCCATTTGTGCACTCGTTGGTGTAAACGGTAGTGGAAAATCGACGCTCTTTAAAACCATTATGGGGCTTGTCACCCCATCGTCTGGCAGCGTGACATTAAATGCCCAACCGATTAAAACTGCTTTAAAAGAAAACATTATTGCCTATGTCCCGCAAACAGAAGAAGTTGACTGGAACTTTCCTGTTTTAGTGTCGGATGTTGTCATGATGGGGCGCTACGGGAAAATGGGCTTTTTCCGTATTCCCAAAAAAGAAGATAAAGATGCTGTGAAAATGGCACTTGAACGTGTTGACCTTGCTGGCCTTGAACATCGTCAAATTGGTGAACTTTCTGGTGGGCAGAAAAAACGGGTGTTTTTGGCTCGCGCCCTTGCTCAGCAAGGTAAAGTTTTGCTTTTAGATGAACCATTTACGGGAGTTGACGTAAAAACTGAAAATGCCATCATCGATCTGCTACGCAGTTTGCGTGATGAAGGCCACCTCATTTTGGTTTCCACCCATAACTTAGGGAGCGTCCCTGAGTTTTGCGACCAAGTCATCTTGATTAACCGTACCGTATTAGCCAGTGGCCCAACTGAAACGACATTTACACAAAGAAACCTTCAGCAGGCCTTTGGAGGAGTACTACGCCACATCAATCTGTCAGGGCAAGAACTGCATGATGATGATGACCCCCGCTCAATTACCGTCATTACCGATGACGAAAGGGCTGCGGTTTTTTATGGTCATGATCACGATGCGCCAGTGAGAAAAAATCAGCCAAAGGGTGAAGAATGATTGATTTGTTATTAGAGCCCTTTAAATACGATTTTATGATAAAAGCCATTTGGGTGAGCGCTATTGTCGGTGCCGTCTGTGCATTCTTATCTGCGTATTTAATGCTAAAAGGCTGGTCATTGATGGGTGATGCCCTTTCCCACTCCGTTGTTCCAGGGGTGGCTGGAGCTTATGCATTAGGCTTACCTTATGCTGCAGGTGCTTTTTTTACGGGGATCCTCGCGGCACTTGCCATGACGCTGGTAAAACATTTAACTCGCCTGCGTGAAGATGCCGTTATCGGCTTTATCTTTTCCACTTTCTTCGCTGCGGGATTATTAATTGTTTCATTGAACCCAACCTCGGTAAACGTGCAAAGCATTATATTTGGTAATATTTTAGGTATTGCCGATGCGGATGTGCTTCAAGTTGAAATAATTATCGGCGTTTCGTTCATCGTTTTATTATGCTTATGGAAAGACCTTTTAGCCGTATTCTTCGATGAAAGCCATGCGCGTTCCATCGGTTTAAACCCCTTACGCTTAAAAATCATTTTCTTTACATTATTAAGCGCCTGTACAGTCGCCGCACTGCAAACAGTTGGGGCTATTTTAGTGATAGCAATGGTTGTCACGCCAGGCGCCACGGCCTACTTACTGACTGACCAATTTAAGCGATTGTTAATCATTTCTGTGACTATTGGTACTGTGACCAGCGCAGTTGGTGCATATATCAGCTACTACCTTAATGGCGCAACAGGTGGGTTAATCGTCACGTTACAAACCATGATTTTCTTATTGGCTTTCTTCTTTGCACCAAAGCACGGCATTTTTGCCTCTCGTCGCAAGGCGAAAAAAGAAGTCGCCCGATTACACCAGCAAGGAGCCTCTCATGAGTGATTTTATTGACTTATTGATGGCCCCATTCGCATTTCCTTTTATGCAGAAGGCATTAATCACCGCTATCGTAACAGGAACTGTGTGTGCGATTTTATCTTGCTTTTTGGTGTTAAAAGGCTGGTCTCTTATGGGGGACGCCATTTCCCATGCTGTTTTACCAGGGATCATTATTGCCTCACTGCTGGGTATCCCATTAGCAATTGGGGCATTTGCCTCGGGGTTATTTTGTGCCGTCGCCACGGGTTATCTCAAAGAAAACAGTCGAATAAAAGAAGATACGGTCATGGGGATTGTGTTTTCAGGAATGTTTGCTATCGGTTTAGTGATGTTTGCTAAAATCGATACAGAGCAACACCTGACGCACATCTTATTTGGCGATATTCTGGGGATCACCGATAGCGAATTTAAACAGATTTTACTGTTTGCAGGGATCACTATTGCGATTATTTTACTGAAACGTAAAGACTTTATGCTGTATTGCTTCGACCCAAACCAAGCTCGCGTGATTGGCTTACCCGTTAAGTTGATTCATTATGGCTTGTTATCGTTATTAGCGTTGACCATTGTTGCCTCACTGCAAGCTGTTGGGATCATTCTTGTCATTGCCATGCTGATTTCGCCAGGCATAATTGCATTCGTCCTTTGCCGTAGTTTTGGCAAAATGCTGGTCGTCGCCATTATCGCTTCAGTGACCTCTAGCGTCATTGGTACCATTCTTAGCTTTCATATTAATGCAACAACAGGGCCAACCATCGTGGTGACTCAAGCCGTTTATTTTGTTATTGCCCTAATCTATAGCAAGCTGGTATTAGCCCGTAAACGGAGCCAGACAAATCCCCAAAGTATGCACACAGCTTAAGATGGAGTCATACATTCATATAAAAAGGCTGATCTAACTTATTGAGTTTAGTCTATAGAGTTAGGGCAGCCTTTTTTGAAATATGATAAATCGCGAGTAATCGCTTATTTACGTAGTGTGCGAGGTCGCTGATGTACAACGGTGTTTCTCTGCAGTCCAGGCTCTTCCATATCATAAACTTTCATTTCGCCGCTTCCAGCGGGCAATGCACGTTCAACCACCAGCTCGGCGTCCGATTGAGCAACTAACGCTTGCAGTTGCTGATGCTGACTGCACCAAATTGCATCAATATCTTTGTCTCGTTGAGTGTCCCTTTGTGTGGATAATGCCACTGTACGTGTTTGAAAACGAGCTTGTTTTCCCCCCAGCTCTAAACCATATCCTGGGGTTGCGGGGTGCCTGACCACGACTTTACCATCATCCATCCAGGCTTTAACATCCGTTTCTTGGACTTGATAACCCAGCTTACCTAAGCCATCTAGCACCGTTCTTCTTTGCGCCTCTGCGACAAACGCCTGTTCCGCGAAATTAATTCGTGCTTCTAGTTGTTCAGCCAGTGACATCAACTCAGTAACTGAGCTTAAATGAATCGAAGCTAATGCCTCATTAATAATTATTGTATTTTCCTCATCAGAAAAAATAGCAAGCTCAGCACAAAGCTGTTCAATTTTTTCAATTAACTCAGTATGTTGCTGGCTTTCTTTCAACTGCTTAGCCAATATTAGGATGAGTGAGTCTGCTCGTAAGTGGCGCTGTGGGCTTTCATTCATTGCTTGAATTTCAGTGAGCTGTTGCTGTGCACTTTGTCCTTCAGCCAAGTATTCCACCAGTTTAAGCTTTTCAATCATCAGTAAAATTTGCTCACATTGCTTGGCAAATGGTGATAATGGTGCTCCGTGCTGCCAAAATTCAGGGACACCATCAGATTGTGCTTTTAGCTGTTCTAATAATTGATTAGCAAATGGTGAAAGCTGATTTTGTACGCCATTTAATACGGTGAGTGCGCGGAAAATGAGTGAGCTCGTGGCCTTTTCGGTCATCGTCTTTGCATTTTCTAACTCTGCAATTAGCGGTTTTTCATGGGGAAGTTTTTCACGAATTAACGCGGCTAAAGATTCTAGGTTGTGCTGCCGGTGCGCGTTTGTTCTTGCCACCAATGCTTGTTGTTCAAGTTGTTGCTCGCGAACGGTTTGAATCTCGTGTTTCAATGTACCATTCAACTCACTTAATTGATTTTCCAACACCGTTAACTGGCGTGCAGACAATGTAGCAGTGTCACTCGTTGAAAGCTGCTGAAATAATGTGGCTAATTGCTCAATACGTGATTGATGATACTGAGTTGTATTGACCATTTTTTGCCATTGTTGAAACATTTTACTTGTCACAGCCAATTGCCGACGGCACTGAATTTCATTCATTTCCCTAACGCTGATACGATGCACAGATGAACTCATAACTCGCCCTCTTGATTAGTCGCCATGCTCTTAGAGCCATTTAAATTTAATGATGCGTGGATAATCGCGTCCTGTAACTGTTGCTGCGCTAATGCTCTATTGTTATACCAGTCAATAATCGAAACGCGGTGACGTTGGGGGATCACGCGACTTAAAATATTGCTGCGCCATAACTCTCGCGCTCTAGCCGTATGCAAAAGTGGATGTGAGGGCATATCACATTCAATACCAATGAGTAATTGCCCAGTTATTTTATCTTCAATCAGGCAATCAAAATGAAACACTTCTTTTTTTGTAGATACCGTTACCTGCCAACCATTTTTCTGAATAAACTCAACAACTGAAGCGACAAACGCACTTTGTTCCTCAAGTGTATCCTGTACGGCAAACTGAGTTTGGCACATTCGATTAAGCAATTTTTGGTTTTCTTTTTGTTTTGTCGGGTCACATGCATCTTTTGCGTAAGCTAAATAACCTTGTAAGTAATCTCGCGGGCTTTCAGGCTTACGATAGGTTGTCAATAAATCCGATATTTCTTCAATAGGCATTGAAGACATAATGACCACACGTTGTCGTGCCCGCGTGATCGCAACATTTAAGCGACGTTCCCCTCCTGATTGCCCTAATACGCCAAAATTACGCCTAAATGTCCCTTGTGTATTACGGCCAAATGTCGTGGAAAATAAAATTACATCACGCTCGTCTCCTTGCACGTTTTCCACATTTTTGACAAAAAAGGACATGTCTTCTTCATCTAAGAAACGTTGATTTTCTTGAGTATAAGCAGTCAAGAATTCGTCATCCTGCTCCGCACGCAAACGAATATGTTGATTAATCAATGTTGTTTGCTTTTGGTTAAAGGTGACCACACCTACTGATGGGCGTTGCGCAAAAGGTAATTGCCATAATGTTGCAAGATGGTCGACAATCGCTGCTGCTTCTGCCTCATTCGTTTGATTCGTATACACACCATTAACTGCCACAAGTTGTAGCGGCTTAATTTTATTAACTAATTTAGCTGAAAATTGTGCTGGGATATTTAACCGGTTTTCATAAAAAGCAAAGTTTGAAAAGTTGATCAGTTCCCGATATGCCGAACGGTAGTGGATATCTAGAGTATGCACAGGCAATACTGTACGCGCTAAATGCAACAAGTCAGGGCAATCACTAATTTGCCGATAATCCCATTCCTCATCGGCCTCTTCCTGCTGTTCATCTTCATCATCATGATTGTCATCTTCAACCAGCTTCCCTGTGAAGAATTTCGATGGTGGCATTTGCTTTTCATCACCACTGACAATAGCTTGTTTCGCTCTAAACAGAGTAGACAAGGCAAATTCAATCGGCATTTGAGATGCTTCATCATAAATTACACTATCAAACATTGCCGCTTGCAATGGCAATACTTGGCTTGCCACATCAGGCGTCATCAGCCAAATTGGGCGTAATTGCATCAAGCCAATTTCGCGTCCTTCATTAATAAACTCCCTTAAACGGCGCGCCCTTGGCCCTGCAAGGCGTGTAATTTCTTCCCATTCACGACGCCCCCCCATTTTAGCTAAGTCATAATTGCGTGTCAGCGCTGTACGATTAAACGATTGCAGTTGTTTCTGTGCACTTTCAAGTTCCGCTAAATCCGCCATAAATTGCATATTATTCGCTGAAAGTGCAGGTAATTTGGCATCAAATTGCGCTTTGACAAAGTGATAGAAACTGTAGCTAATGGTTTGGCTCAGTACCGCAACCCAATCTTTTTGGTCGCTATTCTCATGAATATATTGCGCAACGACAGGGTGTAATATAGATAAAACTTGCCAATGTTGTTGAGTAAAATTAACCGTTTCCGTTCTAAACAATTGATATTTTAATAAGTTATTTTTTTCTTGGAATATTTGAGCTAATTCGTCCGTAAACGATTCTCCTTTATTAATAGCACACTGGAAACGTTCAACCGTCTGAGGTGAAAAAACAGGCTCCATACGTTTTAATTGGCTCATGCTTTCACGTTGTGCTTTAACTCTTGTAATCGCAGATTGAACCTCAAGGCATTGACGTTCAAACCCGATTTTTTGTTCATCAATAATAGCGAATAAAAAATGTGAAACTTCAGGGTATTGAAGTAATAATTGGCTCGTATTATCCACCCATTTTAATTGCTCAATTAATTGCGGTAATTGAGCTCGCCAATCCTGTTCAAAATTAACACCCATTTTTTGATAAATAGGCATAATTTCTTGTGCAATCAAACGCCACTGTTGCTCTACCCTAATCGTTGTTTGCAACACAGGCAAACTCGCCTGATTTAACCCACTTTGCGCCATAAATTGCTGTAATAGGTTATGGCGCCCGTAATAAAATGGATTGAGGAAGCGTAACCATGAACCTTGCATTGACTCAATTGCGGTGCGAGATAACTGAGCCAGTTTTTTCGACTCAATATCCTTAAATAATGGGAACAACAGTGAATCTGTATTCACCATGTCAATCAATGATAAACGTTGATAGTATTGTTCTAATTGTTCAATAACTGTTTTACCGGTGGTGACTGCCCCCTGTAAATTGATAAACAAAGCGAGCCACTGGGATAAGCTTTGCCACTGCACCTGCGTTTGCTGGCCCAAATGCTGTTTTAGCTGTTCCAGAATAAATTCATGGTTGGTCAGTTCAGTGAGTTGAATACGGTGATAATCTGATTGGTATGCCTGATCACGCTGCTTTTCAGCCTCTATGAACAATGTAAGATGCTGATTAAAAAGCGTATATTGATGGTCGTTCACAGAAAACTGAGCGAATACTTTTAGTGCACTATTTTCATAATCGAGTTGCCACCAGGCTTGAGCATGCTGGTTTACATCATCAAGAAGTTGGGCTAATTTGGATTGATTAAATTCATTAAATACTGGGGCTAACGCATCATCTTGGATGTTTAGGCGCTCTGAATCTTCAACCTCAATTAATTGACTTAGAATTTGCTTATAAGACAGCTGCCAATGCTCATCAACATGGTTGAGTGCATGGTAATAACCATCGAGTTTTCGCTCAAAAAATTGTACTCGGTTAAGTAAGTCAGCGCGTTCCGCCTGCCAATCTTGTTCGAATAATGCGCTGTTTTCTTTGTTCCACAATTGCTCGATTTGTTCACGTACCGCCAGAATAATATCACGGCCCTTTTGGTTCTGGTTGATGAGCAACGCTCTGTCGCCTAACCCATTGGCAACCAATCGCTTATATACCACCTCAAGTGCCGCAGGCTTTTGGCATACCACTAATACTGTCTGTTGGCGTCCTAATGCATCTGCAATTAAACTCACGATGGTTTGGCTTTTCCCTGTTCCTGGTGGCCCTTCAATCAATAGTCCAGTTTGTTGCTGTGCCGCTTGAACGACACGTTCTTGAGAGGGGTCAGCAAGGGACAACGCAAATGGGCTCAGGATATTTTCGGAATTTGCAATAGACTCTGGCGAACTTCCTGAGTTCACCTTCAATAACGTGGACAATGCCGTTTGAGCAATAGAGGTATTCGCGATTTGCTGTAGATCACTGCTCATCGCCTGCCCAATAAATGAGGTATGAAATAGCACCGCGGAACAGGCAATTTGCGCACAGTTTTCAACAACAGGGTCGGTTAATGCAGGTAATGGAGCCAAATCAGTGTCTTGTACTGGCAGCAATGCTGACAAACTTTCCATGACTTCGCCAATGGTTAAGCCTGCTTTAGACAATAACGAGTCTAACGCTCCCTGCCATTGACTCATTGCAGGAATACCGACAAAACTCGCTAATGCTGGGTTAAGACGGACAGCTCCTCGTTCGTGGTCAAAATTCAATTGGATGGGACTTTGTTGTGCAATCGCCGATTGCATTGAAATTGGCCATAAAAATAATGGGGCAATTCGCGGTTTAATTTGGTTTGGCTGGGTATTCAGAACTAAAAAAGGAAATCCCAGATACATTCCATTTATACCTGTATCCCTTTGATATAACTGCGTATCTGCTTGCAACATTCTTAAGCGGCTATTCACACCTTTTCGCTGTAGCAACATATCGCTATCAATCGTTATCAACCCTTTTTTGCGACTAAGTAGATGTTCCAGTAATGCGCTTGCACGGCGAACTACACTATCACACTCAGTTAAATCAATACGTCCTGTATTTGGCGTTAAACGCATGCGAACTAAATTACCCCGCTGCGTCACCGCCGTTAGTTTTTGGTTAAAAAAGCGCAACACTTCTAGTACATATTTTTGTGATTCAGGAACTTGCCAGTGTTCTACGGGTACTGCCAGTAATACCAATATTTTCTTAAGTGAAAGCCTGCGCATCAATAAAAACTGGTCAACCCAACTGTCTAAAACGGCCAACCCGATACGTTTGAAGTCACTTACTCGTTCACTAAGCAGTAAATACAATTCCTTACGTGTTAGTGAAAGCTGTTTTTTGGCAATTTCATAATCAAAATTATGAATATCATTTTGTTTGGCGAGTTCAAATGCTTGTTCAACTAATGCTGACACAGAAATAAATTGGCCAATATCCGCACTCAATAATAGAATGTAATCAATTTCTTGTGGGCTTTGCCTGTCAAATAGCCCTTGTAAACTTTCATTATGTGAATCAGGGAATTGGGCATGAAAGAGCGCCCATCTTGCCGATAATTGATTGATTGACGTAATCAATAAATACAACCTGAGGCTTTCTTCATTCAAAATGATGTTTAACTGATTTGCACGTTCACGCACCAAGCATTGGCGATGATAAAGTTGCACTAACCAATGCTGTGGGTCAATATCTTGAATATATTGATTAAGCGGTTCGCTAATCAATGCAAAAGCTAAATTCGGGTTTTCTAACAACCATGCAGGGGTAATTATCTCACCGCGGTAAATCAACGGAATGTTTTCATTCAAGATTTTTAAAGCAAAGGTCAGCTTAATGTCATCGAGGTTTTCTTGATGAAAATCACTATCCAGCAATGCCTGCAATTTTACTAATTGCGCTTGGCTATTTTCAAATTGTGCGAGCCAAGAGCTTATATCCCCCCGAAATAAAAGTGGCAACGCATCATCCCAATGGTTAGCTTCCGCAGCCATCAATGCAAATACATCGAGTTGCTGGAATTGCTGCCCCGCAAACGTCAGCGTGTGGAAATGGCTTTGTCTATTGGTTTCTTGAATTTGAGGGGCTTGTTGAGGCTTCCCTTGTAGCCACGCTGATACTTGTGGCCATTGCCAACGTAAAAAACGATCACGACACAACAACCCGCGTAATAACAACTGAATATTGGGATGTAAATCGTCAGGTAAATCAATGCCATTCGTCATAACCTGGATAAGAAAGGCATTATCTTGAACCTGAGTAAAGCACTGCCCTTGGGTGAGTTGTTCCAAGAGAATAATTCCTAGGCTCCACCAATCGGATGCTGCACTGACACCACCCGCTAGAGTTTCAGGTGCTGAATAACGAGAAATATCCAGCGGTGTGACAATATCAAGGTCAAACTCAGATAAGCAGGCGGAACCATATTCAATCACAACGATATCAAGGGGGTGACGATGACGAATAAGTAAATTAGCGGGACACAAATTACGATGACGCAGTCCATGTTCTGCAAACGCCGCAAGAGCCTGCCCCATTTCTTCCACTAATCTAGGAATTTCATGAGGCTGCCAAAATTCACCTTGTTGTATAAATTGGCTTAATGATCCCCCCTCAAGCATTTCAGTCACATGCCATGCGCGGTTTTCATAGCGGCCTATTTCATAAAACTCGGGAACATGGTCTGTTGGGATACGCTTAATGACTTGATAAATATTGGGATCTGGTTCTTCCCCTTTTTGATACAGGGTCAGTACACCACGTTTCTCTTCAGTACAATGCGTGACAAAGTAGCGTTCTCGGGGGCTATCACTACCATTAATCCGTCTTTCTATGTGCCAAGAGCCTATTTGAGGATAGGATGACGATACAGCTTCAATGACGGGTTCTGTTGCGACATCAGCCCCACACTCAAGGCAAATAAAGTCATCAGCAGCCATTGTGTGGCCATTTTCACAGTAGCGTACTCGACGGTTATCTGTTTCTCTCTCATGATTGTTTGGCGTTTCGAGCGGAGTCACTTGCTCTTTTTCTGGTCGCCACCCTTTTGGATGAATAGGCTCTAATGTTAGGTCCCAACTACAGCGTTGGAAACTTCCTTGCTCTGTTTGGATTTGCCCCGCACAAAATATTTCCGTCAGCGGCCGTTCTGTTAAACAATGCGGGCAAAAGCGTATCATCGTCATCCTTTTCTCTCGTTGCTATTTTTTGAGTTGTTTTAAGGTGTTATCTTGCAGAGCAAGGAGTTGACTCAACCGCGACATATCATCACGTTCCGGGATCCCCGCCAGAAACAGTCTCCCTTGTTCATCGAAGGCTAAATCCAATTTCTTATCTTCTGGTGTTGTAACGCGTTGGTATTGCTTAAATAATGTTTTTCCGAGCGGTGTTAGAAGGTGAAGCTGTTGGTTATCACTGCCTCTTAACATCAATGTTTGCGGTATTTCGACTTTAAAGGGTTCACTAATCAACGCATCAATGTAGGGATTCATTCGCTTAACTCTATCTTCAATCACATCCCATTCATAACCGCTATAGACTAAGATATCCCCTTGGAATTGCTGTTTTATTTCACGTATAAGTTCAAATAAGGCATCTGGCTGCTCGAATGGCTCGCCCCCTGAAATGGTGATCCCATCCGCAACAGGATACCATTCTACAATTTGGTTAATCAGCTTTGCCACCGTAAGATAACTTTCTTTCACATGCCAAGTATCGGGAGATAAACACCCTTTACAGCGCAATGAACAACCTTGAAACCAGATACCAATACGCTTCCCTGGCCCTAATGTTGTCACAGGAAAATGAATACGTGAAATTCCAATATTCATTAGATTAATTACCGACCGCGGTTAACATGATTTGCGTATTTTCTCCCATTTGAATAGACGTAATTTGATAAGCACTATTAGTTTGTATGTCTTGATCAAAAATTGCTCTCGATAATGGATTAATCAAATGCATTTCCAATTGATTGCGGATCCCACGTCCACCATTAGAAAGATCCGCCAAGCAACTCACTTTTAATGCCTCTTTGGCTTCAGCGGATATTGAAATAGTTAAAAGCTGCTTTTCTAAGCCTAACAAAATGTTAGCCACCATTTGCTCAAAAATCTGCTCAGCAACGTCTGGACGAATAAAGTCAAAAACAATAATGTTTTCACCAATGCGGTTAAGTAGCTCAGGGCGATTAAGTACCAATTTAAAATGACGTTCTATTTCATTTTTTACATTACGCGTAACCGTTTCAAACGGTTCATGTGGCTGGACGTTAGCCACTCGCTCCCCATTAGCATCTAAACGGTAGATACCGAGGTTTGACGTAAAAATAATCAATGATTCCGAAAAATATACGCGATCACCGCGCCCAGATGTTAAAACGCCATCGTCGATAATCTGTAAAAATTTATCCATTAAATGCGGGTGAGCTTTTTCAATCTCATCAAACAAAACCACGCTAAATGGCTTTTCACGGATCGCATTGGTTAATTCCCCTCCAGAGTCATACCCCACATAGCCAGGGGGAGCTCCAATCAGTCGCTGATCTGCATGTTCGGCACTAAATTCAGACATATCAAAGCGAATATAAGCACTTTCGTCACCAAACAGTAATTGTGTCACCGTTTTGGCAAGTTCCGTTTTACCAACACCGGTAGGCCCTGCTAGGAACAATACACCGCGAGGACGCCCACCTTTATGGTTACCAACCCCTGTCATTGCACGTTTGATAATGTCTAATAAATGCGTAACAGCATGTTGTTGGCCTTTTACTCTACGTGAAATCACAGCCGGAGCATGATGAATTTTTTGCTTATCAATTTTTTTCCACGGATCTTCAGTGATCCCCACTTTATATCGGCGAACTGCATCGCGAATACTGGCTGCAGGCACCTGCTCAATACGTGCCAGCTGCACAATTGCCGTTAAATCCAATAAAAGCAACCCTTCGGTTTCATCAACAAAATCATTAATTACCTGTGGTTTATCAGCCTCTTCAATACCATTAAAATCCACCAGCGAGCCTAATAAGCTCGGGGCTAATAAACGGCGCACTTGACCATCTGGTTTGGCAACTGGAATAGCTCGAATACGTGGGTTATTAATGATAAACCAATCGGGTAAATCCGTTTCTTTTTCAACTATCCAAAACACCGTATTATAGAACGGCTGATGATGTTCCCCTGCTGGCCTTGCCTTGCTTTGATGTGATGCAACTAATGCACGAGTAAATAAACTGTGCTCTGCCGGGGTGAGGTTGTCATGATGGGAAATTAAGCAAGAAGCGAAGTCGATACATAAGGCAATAGGCTCTTGTTTATCTTGAATAAGCCTTTCAAACAGATGATTCAACATATCAATGCCGCCAGCTGCTTTACCCTCAACAATATTTAACCCAAGCCGTTGCATAACGGCCTCAGTCTCTTGGACATCTTGCGCAGGGTTTGCTAAGCATTGGAAGCCCACTAATGGCGTGTAAGTCAGCACATATGCATAACCTGCTTTAAATAAGCTATTAAATAAAGACTGGTTAAATGGTAAAGGCGTGACAACTGAAGGCGCAATTTCACTGGCTTGTAAATCGCGAACATTACCAAATAACACAAACTGACTTTTCAGCGGGATAAATCGCAGTAAGTCCCTTAACCAACGTGGATTTTGAAAATCAGTATGCATGGCTTCCCCTCATTATTTCATTTTTTGCAGTTTACCTGAATAAAACAAGGAACGCGCTGGCATATCGCTTTAATAGAAAAATATCTGAACATTCTCAATCTGCTCAAAAATAGCTATCTTTAAATTTGCGATACTTTATTTTAATGAATAAAATTCTTAAACGGTTATTTCGTGATAGGTGCTTCTTTTTAAATAATTATCACTGTTAATTCCCAAACTGCCGCTATAGTATTGTGTTAATGAAGACCAAAGCAGAGCGAGGTGAGTCATGTGGCAAGCAATGTGTCGTTTATTAAGTGAACACTTAGGTGAAGCGGAGCTGCGTAACAAAGTCATTCTCTCTGGTGGTGATATTCACCATACGCTAAGAATCGACTATGGCGAACACACAGTGTTCGTTAAACAAAATCGGCGTGAGTTTCTACCTTTATTTAAGCAAGAAGCTGAACAGCTTGAAATACTCGCCAAAAGCCAAACAATCACCGTTCCCAAGGTGTATGGCGTAGGGAGTAATAAGCACCATAGTTTTCTTCTTCTTGAATACTTCCCTTTAAAACCGTTTGATACCACCAACGCTTGGCATTTTGGTCAACAGCTTGCCCGTTTACACCAATGGGAAGAACAGCCTAGTTATGGTTTTGATTTTGACACCATGTTAAGTACTGTTACTCAACCAAATGGCTGGGAAAAACGCTGGAATTCGTTCTTTGCAGAAAAACGTATTGGTTTACAATTACAATTAGCCTCTGAAAAAGGCATGGTATTTGGTGATATTCAGCGAATTGTCGATATTGTTAAAAATAAATTGACGGGTCACCAACCTCAACCTTCTTTATTACATGGTGATTTATGGCCAGCTAACTGTGCCATTACCCATCAAATTGATGGAGTTCTTTATGATCCTGCGTGTTATTGGGGTGATAGAGAATGCGACATTGCGATGTTGCCATTGTATAAAGATATTCCCATTCAGATTATTGATGGTTACCAAAGTGTTTGGCCGCTACCAAATGGCTTTTTAGATAGGCAACCTATTTACCAATTATATTATTTACTCAATCAAGCCCACATATTTGGTAATGAACAAAGCTATCTGCATGCCCAAAAGATAGTTGATTCGTTATTAAAGGGATAGTCAGAAAGGTCATAAAACGAGGATAACTTGGGCCACCGATAAATGTCTGTGACCCAAGTAGCTGAGTGAAGCCAACAACGCTACAGTGTGAAATATGACGAAAATCTATTTTCTAAATAGTTCGCACTGTAGCTAGGCGGCAAGTGAGGATAGCTCGGGGAGCATACATAAGTATGTGACCCGAGTAGCCGAATGAAGCCAACAACGCTACAGTGTGAAATATGACGAAAATTACCAGTTAAGGAGTTTAAGGATAAAATACAGCCCTATCAAAAGTACTACTGGCCAGAAATAAAGAATAAAAAATTGGGTAAAAATGGTGTGCCTTGGAATGGTGACGTTTGCTTCCAGCTCTGCTTTGGAAAGCTCGATACCTTTGGCTTTTTCCAAAATCACATGATCTTCAAGGCTTTCGCGAATAAATTTAATTTGTCGGTACATTCTTAGCCCTGATGCACTGAGAGCCAAACCAACAAAAATAAAAATAAAAATAATAATAAAGCCTAGGTTGCTACCTGAAAAACCATTAGCAACTTGTGGTACAGGCGAATTATTCCAGAAGAAATTTAAAAATGGTGTGGTTTGCCTTGTCATTTCCGCCATCAATTTAATAAAATCATTGGCAACAGCGTTGATCCCCTCGCCTGCCAGCCCTTTCATCCCCGCGAGTTTAACTAAAGACGCCAACGTCGAAATTAAAGCTACCAGAAAAACAACCCAACCCAGAATACGTTTGCCGATTGCGACATAATTAGCATTGTGGTAATTCATTACAGCTCTTCCTCAGAGTTATTATTCTCGATAAATTTTCATGGTGACTTTTCAGGGATAATAATAGCCGAAATTATTAAATGCCTCCAAATCTACCTTGTAAAATAATGATTGTGTAATGACTTTCAGAACTTTAAACATTTTTAAAACACATTAGATAAACAACTTTCACCATCTGTGCCTATTCGCTTTAGTGTTGAGTTGTTACAATCACCCACTCAATTAATACGAATATTTGTTCGTTTGCTGATATCATAGTCAGTTAGTCAATAAATACTATCGTCGCTGGGTAAGTTCCCTTAATTCCTACTGCCATAAGGGTAAAGCTCATTGGCAATAGGGTTTACATGAATGGAGTTTTAACATGTACCATAACCTTCCCATCCAATCCGTTATTTTTGATATGGATGGTTTATTGATCGATTCGGAACCTTTTTGGGAGCAAGCTGAACTTGAGGTCTTTTCACAGTTAGGCGTTGACCTTGCGATTGCCAACACTCTGCCTGATACTTTGGGTTTACGTATTGACCATGTTGTTGAGCTTTGGTACCAGGCCTCTCCTTGGCATGGATGCAGCCAACAAGAAGCCAAACAACGGATCATCGACCGCGTTGTGGGCTTAGTTGAAGAAACCCGCCCTATTTTACCTGGTGTACAACATGCGATGGAACTGTGTCGTTCAATGGATTTAAAAATTGCACTGGCATCTGCATCCCCATTGTATATGCTTGAAAAAGTGTTAAATCTGCTGGATATTCGCGACTATTTTTCTGCTGTCATTTCAGCGGCTGACTTACCATTGAGTAAACCACACCCTGAAGTTTATCTGAAAGCTGCTTCTGCACTATCAACCAAACCAATTCATTGTGCATCTTTAGAAGATTCATTTAATGGTATGATTTCAGCCAAAGCCGCGAGAATGCGCTCTATTGTCGTGCCAGATAGCAAACACTTTAATGATCCACGTTTTGGTTTAGCGGATATTAAATTAAGCTCTCTAAATGAATTAGAAGCAAAACATTTACGCTAGTTATAGCCATGTGTGTAATTTATGTTCACCCCTATCTGACTTAGGTAGGGGAATAACCAAAAAATATTAAATCCTTTCCTTATTTGCTAATAAATAAGAGTTTTTTTGCCTTTCCCCCTCTATCTTATTCTTTTCAAACACTTTATACTGCCAATCAACTGTATAGATAAACAGATGGTATTTTATCCACCATGACCGCTGAAGGGCATCTGCTTTTTTCCGTCGCCTCTTTGATAATGGCCCATAAACTCCAAGTCACCCCTGAGCTTGCTCAAGGTGATTGGCTGCACTTGGTTCCTGGCGCGTTATTAGGTGCATTATTGCCCGATATTGATCATCCTTCTTCTCTACCTGGACGGCTACTACGTATTTTTTCACTTCCCATTTCTAAGCTATGTGGTCACCGCGGTTTCACTCATAGCTTACTTGCATGGTTGCTATTAATGCTTTCATGTTATCAGTGGGTCCCCGAGCAATGGTCTATTCCTAATGACCTTATTCACGCTTTTTTATTAGGCTATTTGAGCCATTTAGTCGCTGATATGCTAACACCGTCAGGTGTGCCATTTTTATGGCCATTACCTCAACGTTTCTGTTTTCCCATTATCCGTGGCAAAAATAGCAAACGTAGTGAACGTTTTATTGCAATCGTTTTGACGGTTTGTGCCTGCTTTTTGCCTACAGGGTATCACTTTGACTTTTATGCTCAGGTAGAAAGTGTAATAAAACATATACAAAATCAGCTAGATATACGCTTCCCTACATAATTTTCAGTTTTGTAATATAATGTAAGCATGAATAATACTATCTTATTACTATTTAGTATAAGAAATGTGTTTTCTCTATTGATATCATATAACCAGTTGTTAGAAGCAACTAAATCCTTATAACTATTAAGGATTAAAGGGCTAGTCACATACCTTATAAAAAAACGATTTGGAGTTCGGAATGAATATTCCTCTAATTATTAATGTGCTCGGCTTTGTAGCACTGCTGATACTGTTGGCAAAACTGGGAGCAAAAGGCTGGAGTCTGTCTAAAAAAGTATTAGTCGGTCTGGTCTTTGGTGTCGCTTATGGTGTCGTGCTGCATCTCGTTTACGGTAGCGGCCACCAGACAGTAAAAGACTCCATTCTTTGGTTTAATATTGTTGGTAATGGTTATGTGCAGCTATTACAAATGGTGATTATGCCATTGGTATTCGCCTCTATCTTAAGTGCTGTTGCAAGACTGCACAAAGCATCTTCCTTAGGCAAAATTAGTTTCTTAACGATTGGAACATTATTGTTAACGACCGCAATCGCAGCCCTAGTCGGTATTCTGATTGCCAACCTGTTTGGCCTGACTGCGGAAGGCTTAGTACAGGGTCAGTCAGAAACTGCACGTTTAAGCGCCATTGAAACTAACTATATTGGTAAAGTTTCTGATTTAACCGTACCGCAACTGATTTTATCATTTATTCCAAAAAATCCATTTGCGGATTTAACTGGAGCAAACCCGACATCAATTATTAGTGTGGTTATTTTTGCAGCCTTCTTAGGGGTAGCAGCATTACAATTGTTTAAAGACGATAAAGAGCGCGGTGAAAAAGCGTTAGCGGCAATTGATGTCATGCAAGCTTGGGCAATGAAATTAGTTCGTTTAGTCATGCGTTTAACACCTTACGGTGTCATGGCACTGATGATCAAAGTGGTTGCAAGCTCAAATCTTCACGATATCATTAACTTAGGTACCTTTGTAATTGCGTCTTACGTCGCTCTCGGCATTATGTTTGTTGTCCACGGTATTTTTGTCGCAACAACTGGCTTAAATCCAATTAAATTCTTTAAGAAAGCAGGCCCTGTTCTGACATTCGCCTTTACCAGCCGTTCAAGTGCTGCAAGTATCCCTTTGAATATTGAAACGCAAACACGCCGTTTCGGTATCCCTGAGTCTATTGCAAGCTTCTCGGCATCTTTTGGTGCAACAATTGGCCAAAACGGTTGTGCGGGTATTTACCCTGCAATGTTAGCGGTTATGGTCGCTCCAACCATGGGAATTAACCCATTTGACCCACTTTGGATTGCAACGTTAGTCGGTATTGTCACTGTGAGTTCAGCAGGTGTTGCTGGTGTGGGTGGTGGTGCGACGTTTGCTGCATTAATTGTCCTGCCTGCTATGGGCTTACCAGTAACCTTAGTTGCGCTGTTGATTTCTGTTGAACCATTAATTGATATGGGCCGTACAGCCCTTAACGTCAGCGGCTCAATGACAGCAGGAACAGTGACTAGTCAATTAATGGGTGAAACAGATAAAGCTGTGTTTAATCAAGATGATGATGCTGAACTAAAACACGTTTAATCTCTTAGCTTATTTTTACTAAAAAAACCTGCCGACACGGCAGGTTTTTTTATGACTGTAAATTGTCGTTTAATTTTATTTAAATCAAAAATAACTATCACACACAGTTTTTTCCACTAAAAGCTATTGCAATTCACTGGATTTACATAAGATAATAAAATTCGAGCAACGTTTTCTTGAGCTTCCTGCTTGTGTTGCGTCAACCCGTATTCTACGGGGATATTATCAACATCAATATCTGGTTTTGTTATGTCAAATATCCATATTCTAAAAACCGACCCTTCAGAGAACCCTTGTATAAGCTGCGGTGCTTGTTGTGCCTATTTTCGTGTCTCTTTTTATTGGGCTGAGGCAGAAAGTGGCGGTGGCGTTGTGCCACAACATTTAACCGAACAAATCACCCCTTTTATGAGCTGCATGCATGGCACCAATCAAAAGCAAAATACACGCTGTAGCGCGCTACAAGGCACGGTAGGAGAATGTGTGTCTTGCTCCATTTATGCACAACGGCCTACACCTTGTCGTGAATTTGAGCAATCTTGGCAAGATGGTGTCTATAATGAGGCATGTGACCGAGCACGTGCAGCTCATGGGCTACCTCCCCTTGAACCACATCACCCACAAATTGCTTGCTAACCCGTCAATGACCCAGAGTTTTTCTGGGTTATCTCTTGATTCATTTTTAAATCAAACAATTGCTTCCCTGCAAATACCGTCCTTTCAAATAAATTAGCTCAATTCATTCATAACTTGCATCGCCAGTTCAAACGAATATAGGCGCGATTGATGATCAAAAATTTGCCCATTCACCATGATTTCATCCGCTTGTGTTTGCCGTAAAATGGTTTCTAACCCATGACGAACTTTCGATTTATCCCCAACCAATGACATCCCAAGTGCTTGCTGAACACCATATTCCTCTGCAGGTGACCAAATATTAGCCATGTTTTCAACGGGTGGTGGTAATTGGGAGCTCTGCCCACGACGCAACATAACAAAAGCTTGCTGCATCGAGGTAAATAAGAATTCGGCCTCACGCTGTGTATCTGCCGCAATAATATTAATACACACCATCGCATAAGGTTTTGTTAGCCTTGCCGATGGCTGGAAATTAGTGCGGTAAACCTCTAATGCTTGTAATAGCAAATCAGGGGCAAAATGGGAGGCAAATGCAAAAGGTAAGCCTAATTTTGCAGCAAGTGTCGCGCTATAAAGGCTTGATCCTAATAACCAAACAGGGATTTTTTCACCAAAACCAGGAACAGGACGTACGGCGGGGTCTGGATTAGTCGCATCAAACCAATTAACTATTTGGGCGATATCTTGCGGAAAATTATCGATATCTGTGTTCATATGGCGGCGCAGAGCCTGCATAGTTTGCTGGTTACTCCCCGGAGCTCGCCCTATTCCTAAATCAATACGATCTGGATAAAGAGTATTGAGCGTGCCGAACTGCTCTGCAATCACTAATGGTGAATGGTTCGGCAGCATCACGCCACCAGAGCCTAATCGTAGTGACTCTGTATTTGCCGCCAAATATCCAATAAGTACGGATGTTGCAGCACTGGCAATCCCAGTCATATTATGGTGCTCAGCAAGCCAATAACGATGATACCCCAGTTTTTCTGCTAATTTAGCAAGGTCAAGAGAATGGGAAAAAGCCTCTTTTGCTGTTGATCCTTCAGTTATTGGAGCAAGATCGAGCAAAGAAAGAGGAATTTTTTTATCTGACATATACGCTCACTTTGTTAGGATTATGGTGATATTGAACCTAACTTACCATCCTAGTCTATTGCGTCCTTGGCCTCCACAATAGAAATCCTCATTAGCACAACTGGAATAAAAATGTAAACTTTAGTCTACTAACTCACTGTTTTTACTAAATTATGAATTAAGCATGCATAAAAAGTGCAGTAATTATGAAGCTTCAGTCAAGGGAGGTAAAAGCGATTGAGCTACGAAAAATTTTCGTGAATGATGGTTTCATCAACCATACTGAGGGATTTGAAATGAAAAAATTAAATTTAGGTTTATTCGCTTTAGCATTAATGTCAGTGGGTTTTGCAGCTACCGCCGCAAATATGGGCTATGGTGGGAACAATCACCCGCAGCGCCAACATATGGGCAATCATCATAATATGGTGTATAGCGTGGCTGAACAAACGACAACACCGAATGAAACAGTGAAAAAGCTGGCGAATAATGCCCCAAAAATTGAAGACGGCAAACGCTATGTTGTAAAAGTCACTGTAATGGAAGTCCCGGAATTGACTAATACGAATAACACACCAATGCCAAAACCAGTTAACGCTCCCGCAGCGCAATAAAGGGTAATATTGATTAACCTTGTTGATAGTATCGGCAAAACCTTTTTTATTGATAAGCATAACCAAATAGCATAATCAATAAGACACCGATATGCTAAAAGGACAATAAAGAGTTCTATATATCCTACGATTGCCTCTGTTTATCAGGGGCTTTTTTTGTAGTTTCTCTTAAATACCCTCCCTTCACTAGTAATAACACCTAACAACAGCTAATCTTATTTTAAGTGGAACGTTTTTTTCTGCTTATTTCCTTATTTAGATATTTAGTTTTCCATTTAAAACGCAGGAGCTTATCATGGGCTATTATGAATTGAAAAAATCCACGAAAGATGTGGCTCAGCCTTATTACTTTGTATTAAAAGCGGCTAATCATGAAATTATTGCCACCAGTGAGATGTATGCTTCTAAACAATCTGCACTAAAAGGCATCGCCTCCGTGCAAAAAAATGGGTCCTCTGAAACCATTAAAGACCTCACCGCATAGTTCGTTTGCCCCTATACCAATAGGGGCAATTTTTTGATTAGATTAAGCGTAATAATGCCGTAACAGCAGCAGCAGACAATACAATAAGAATAAAGGGCTTTTTATACCAAGTTAATATCCCTGCCACCAAAACACCCAAAACCTTTGGCCAATCTGAAAATGCATCCCCAGCGAATAACGTTGAGGTCACCGCAACAGAAAATAAAATTACAATAGCAGCAGCAGAAAACAACAATTTACTATTTTCTGATAACACCACGCGCCCTTTAAGTAAGGCCCCTGAAGCTCGCATAAGGTATGTGCCAACAGCTAATATCATGATGCCTGTAAAAATTAACCACGGATTATCCATCATGATTATTTCCTTATATAGATAACTAAGCTCAATAGCGCCAATAAAACAGGGATACCCGCAGGTAAATAAGGCGTGGTTGCAACAGCAATCACCGCACCAATAATGGCTGTTATTCTCAATCGTGTGTCTTTTAATGCAGGTAATGAAAGTGCCAATATAATCGCAGGGAACATCGCATCCATACCGAATACGTGGGTATCATCCATAAAACTGCCTAATACCTCTCCGATAATCACCCCGAGTGGCCAACAAAGCAAAATACCGATACCACACAGCCAAAAAGCAGCACGCTTCTCTTTTTCTGTTTCTTGAGCAAGACCAAAAACCACACTTTCATCATTCATAATGTGGTAACCCAAAAGTGCCTTCTTTCCCTTCCCTGTTAAATCACCCACGGCAAAGCTAAATGGAATATGGCGTGAATTAACCAGTAAACCAGCTAAAGCAGCGGAAATAGGGCTTCCCCCCGTAAAGATGACCCCGATAAATAAAAACTCAGATGCTCCCGCAAGCACTAATATTGATAGAGTTAAAGGCACCCAAAAATCAAATCCCTGAGAATGTGCCAATGCACCGTATGAAATTCCCACAATTAAATCAGCAAGGCACACAAGAGCGATATTTTTTACTGTGCTATTATTCAGTGTGGAATTGAATGTTGAAGTTAGCATTTTCAAACCGTTCGATATAAAATACATTCGTTCATTATGATGATCATCACGGCGAAGTGCAATCTAAATAGGATATGAAAATTGAATTTACCCACACCACCCATTGACCTTATCGCAAAAGCCCTCGCTCGCGAACGGCAAAAAAGTGGGTTGTCGCTCTCTGAATTGTCACGCAAAGCAGGCATTGCCAAATCCACCCTGTCACAACTGGAGTCAGGCAGCGGAAATCCAAGTATTGAAACATTGTGGGCTCTTTGTGTTGCGTTAGATATCCCTTTTGCACGTTTAATTGAAGAAAAACAAGAGACTGTAACCGTAATACGCCACGGGGAAGCGATTCCTGTCAGCGCAGAACACGCCAATTATTTAGCCTTTTTATTATCATCAGCCCCAGATAACTCTCGTCGCGATATTTACACTGTAATTGCACAACCAGGACGTGACCGTGTGTCAGAACCGCATATGCGAGGTGTTAGTGAGCACATTATTATTACTGCCGGTAGGGCCTTAGTCGGCCCATTAGATAACCCCATTGAGTTAGCTGTTGGGGATTATATTCACTACCCTGGTGATGAACCCCACATTATGCGCGCATTAGAACCTAATACCATGGCAGTGATGATCATCGATAAACAAAACTAATCGCATAACCATCAATGCTGTTTTGCATTATGATTACACCAAAACAAATACGCTGGAGTTGTAACCATGTCTCACTATGATGAAATCGTTAAAAAAGTGAATTTACTGCTTGATGAAAACTCTGTTCACAATATGAACGAAATGCTTATGCAACTTTCCCATGATGAAGAACTCAATCAAGAACAACGCTTTGAGCAACAACAGCGCTTAAGAGAGGCTATTTTTGTACATCATAATGTATAAAAATTACACCCTATACTGAAACTTAGTGGTTAATCAGTATAGGGTGCCATGCTAATAGCAAAAAACACTATTTACGAGCCTATCGTATTTTTAAAAATCCGTTTGTTGCAAGTACGCCCATGCATATTGTGCGTGCAATTCTGCACCAGTGACCATTGTGTCTTCATCAATATTAAAGCAACCATGGTGATGTGCCCATTGTGTGTCTTTTTCCGCATTTCCCGTGCCTAACAATGCAAAACAACCTGGAATATTTTCAATATAAAAACTGAAATCTTCCCCACCAGGCGTTGGTCTTTCGGTGATTAAGGATTGCTCACCAAAGGCTTCAGAAATAATAGATTGCGCCAATAATGCACTACGTTCTTCATTGATCACTGGCAATGTTCCATAGATATAATCAACCTGCGCCGTAGCACCATAGATGGCAGCTGTATGTTCTGCATAACGGCGAATTGCCGCCTCAATACGATCACGTGTCGCGATATCAAAACAACGAACAGTGCCATCCAGTACCGCATTTTCCGCAATCACGTTAAAACGGGTGCCAACATCCATTTTGCCAATTGTCACAACCGCAGAATCTAGTGAGGATGTTTCACGGGAAACAATAGCTTGTAAATTCATCACAAAGGCCGATGCGACAACTGCCGCATCAATTGTGGCTTCTGGCATTGAGCCATGACCACCACGGCCTTTAAAAGAGACTTTTAATAAATCCGCTGAGGCAAAACTTCCCCCTACATTACAAGAAACCTTACCTGATGGCGTTGTCGTCCAGATGTGCATCCCAAATACGTTATCGACGTTTTCAATAGCACCTTGCTTGATCATCGCCAGTGCACCTTGTGCAATTTCTTCCGCAGGTTGAAAAATCAAACGCACATTACCCGCAAGTTCGTCTTTAACCTCAACCAGTGCTTTTGCCGCAGTTAATAACATCGCCGTGTGAGCATCATGGCCGCACGCATGCATTTTGCCTTCAATCGTCGACTTATATTCTAAAGAATCATTAAGTTCCAACACTGGCAGTGCATCTATATCCGCACGTAATGCGACGGTTTTTCCTGGTTTTCCACCTTTAATTTCAGCAATCAGGCCCGTTGGCTCTGTGAGGCGATATTCGATACCGATTTTGTCTAGTTCTTCAGCAATTCGCTGTGTTGTACGCACTTCTTCGAATGGCAATTCAGGGTGAGCGTGTAGATCACGACGAAAAGCAATCATCTCTGGTGTGTGTTTTTTGATTGCAGCTGTAATAATTGGACTGATCATTTTTCTACCTTTACCCTTTTCAATACTGTACTTTGGTGTTTTTCTTAATTATTAACATTCAATAAGTGACTTCACAGTGGCAAACATCACGTCAACGCCACGTGCAATTTGCGCATAATCTGTCCATTCATCAGGGTGATGACTTAGCCCATTACGGCTAGGCACAAAAATCAATCCTGTTTGGGTGATCCCCGCAAAAATCATTGTGTCATGCCCTGCACCACTGACCATGGTTCTAAATTTTAAATTTTGCTCACTTGCATGCTGCTGCATTAAGCCAATGATTTCATTATTTAGCTCGGTTGGTTGTACATAAAGTGGTTGAATAATCTCGCTGTCAATGCCTGCAGACTCACTGGTTTTTTCTGTCAGTTCGATGATTCGCTCAATAACTTTGCGCAGAGCAACATCATTTTTTGAACGGATATCGACGCTAAATATGACTTCACTTGGGATAACATTCGCACCATTAGGGAGAACATTGAGCCGACCAACTGTCGCAACCGTATTGTCCCCTGCGGCTTTTGCCAGTGCTGGAATTTCGCTGATAATCTGACTTGCGCACACTAAAGCGTCCGCACGCATATTCATTGGGGTTGTTCCTGCATGGCCCGCTTTGCCTGTCAGCTTAATCTCTAACTGGCTAATGCCCACGATGGTCTCTACAATCCCCACATCTTCACCCGCCTGCTCAAGCACAGGGCCTTGTTCAATATGCAGCTCAAGAAATGCTTTAACATTTTTAGGGTCTAATACCGCATCCGCCGCTTTGTCTGCATTAAACCCCGCGGCAGCCATGCGTTCTGCTGCGCTGACGCCTTGTCTATCTTTAAGTTGATAGAGCTCTTTAGTACCGATTAAACCCGTGATCACACTGGATGCCATCAAACCACGGCCGAAGCTGGTGCCTTCTTCTTCCACTAACGCGATCACTTCGAGTGGGTATTTTGGCGTTAAATTTTGTTCACGAATACGCGCAACCACATCCAGCCCAGTCACTATCCCCGCGGGGCCATCAAATGCGCCGCCATGGGGAACGGAGTCAAAATGTGAACCAATAATCACCGCAGGCAAACCCGCTTGCTGCCCTTCTAGGCGACCATAAATATTGCCAATTGCATCTTCACGAACTTGTAAACCAAGCGCCACCATTTGCTGTTTTAAATATTGGCGGGCCTGTTTATCTTGCTCACTATAGCTCATACGCGTTGTGCCTTGGCCTGGCGTCGCGGTGTATTGCGCCAATTGTTCTAAATGACGTTGAATTCGAGATGTACTTGTTTCCATAATTATTTACCCTGCAACTGGAACAATGTAAGCGACCATAATACCCGCCAAAACAACAGACACCATGGTGACGGAAATGAAACCACCGACTAACATTGGGCCTAACATATGGCTAGTGAGAATTTGACGCTCTTTTTCGTCTTTTGTTAGTGCGTTAATCGCTTCGTTAGTAATGATGTAATCCGCTGGAAAGCCATACAGGGCAGTTAATGCCACCGCAAAAGCCATCTCTTTAGTGACACCCAACATTTTGCCAACTATCCATGACGCGAGGTACATTCCAATAACGGCGGCACTAATTAACACCACCATTGGATAAACAAGGCGCAATAACATATCTGGAGTTGCATGGTTTAAGGTATCAAAGATAAATAACATCAATGCCATGATAGCAAAACCAAACCCATTAGCTTTTTGCAGAGGTTGCCTTTCTAAGAAACCTAGTGAAGATGCAATAACCCCAAATAATAAGCACAGTACGAATGGGCTGATATTCACGTAAGGCGCAGCATAAGATGATGCTAAGTAGGCCAAATACCCTACCGCTGCTAAACGTAAGAATTTGAAATAACTCGTGTTATAGTGATTAGGGATTTTTTTAAACATGCGCGGCATTTCGTCTTCAGATACCACCGTTTTCACTTCGACTTCTTTCGCACCCTCAACAGAAAGTGTTTCTTCCCACTGCCCACTACGGTATTTTTCCAGTACACGACGCCCTTCTTTTTTCAGCATCACTGCCGTCAGCGGGTAACCCGCAAACCCTTGCATAACATAGATTAATATTGCAAAAACTGAGAGATCCACTAGCCCTGCTTCTGCAGCACCTTTTGACATAATCAATGAAGAAACAATACCACCTACCAATGGTGGAACTGCAACTAACACCGTATTCATATCAAACAAAGCAACACCGATAATAAAGGTGAGAAGAATAATGCCTAAAATACCCGCCAATGAAATAAGAATGGTTTTCCATTGGCGTAATAATTCTTTCAGGGACAACAAGGTGCCCATATTGGTAATTAATAAGTACATTAGGGAGACAGCAACAACCTGTGGAATACCAGCAATACTAACGATATCTTTCGGGAAGATTGTCCAATACCCTAATAGAAACAATACCGCACACACGAAAACGGAAGGGATCCAGGCTTTAGTGCGCACCGCTATCGCATCCCCGATATATAATATTCCGACTATCAAAAACAGAGCTAACATCTGCGACATAACTTTTTCCCCGCGTATATCTTTTTATTTGTTTATTTTTTTAGTATTAGAAGCCATTAATATTAGTTAATTACTAATTTACAGCTTATTTATGAATGATAAATCATCAATATAAAGAGCATTTCGCTGCAAACATACAATTTTGCAACAAAATTCATCATAACATTGAAAATACAGATGTATAGATAACTGAACAAGATTAAATCAGGCGGGAATAATGGCAACAAACTTATTAGGCAGAGAATTATTACAATGGAAAGCATTTAGACATAAATATTCTTTTATTACTTAGTTAATTCAGCAGCGTAAAATATCAACACAAGCTTAATTGAGAATCAGATTCACTTTAGTTTATTTTTTAACCTTTAAAATTATATTCTATTGCAAAAGGAACAAGTTTCAATAATTCACACAATCCGTGGCGAATAAACAAAATAAAAACGGCTAATATTTGCATTTAAAAAAATATTATACTTAATTTTATCGTTAACTATTTTACCTACAATTAGGACAAATAAAGGCAGATAACCCTTTAACAATGTATAGAATTATTGACAGCAAAAATAAAAAACCCATAAATCACAATTTATGGGCCACTATAAAAATAGATTTAGTTATTGGTTTGCTGCTCAGCCATCATTTTAACCGACTTAATTTTACGGTTATTTTCAAAGCCTGGCTGAGGAACTTTTATAAAGAACGTCAGAATTCCTGCAAAGATATACAGCCCAGTATATGCCCAAACAACCCCGACAATATCGAAGAACGGCAATACCAAGCTCGCAATCGCTGGGGCAGCAAAGTTACTTAAGCCCGCAGATAAGTTATAAATCGAAACAGCTGCGCCCTTATGGTGCGGTTCAATACTTGGGAATACCGCCGTCATTGGCACAAAGGCCGCAACAAAAATACCCAGTAAAATGGCTGGGATCAGGGCAATCGCAAAATTGTGCCCAAAGTAAACAGGTAAATAATAAAACAGCAGGCTTGAAACAGCCATACCTAAACAACCAAACCACCTGACTTGACGGATCCAGCCGATATGTTCTCCAACAATGCCCCAAAAAATATTGGTAAAAATAGTCACAAAGAAGAACACGGCCCAAATTTGTAGCCACTCAGAAATAGTAAAGCCTAAGCGGTCAACAAATAGCAATGGCATGATAATCGCAAAGCCAAATAACGAAATCGTATTGATGATGCGGATCAGGCTCGCCATAAAGATATCTTTATTGGTGAACAAAATTGTCGCCGCACGGGATAACTCCGCCATTTTGTCTTTCATTGGCAAATCGACTTTCGAGCGGTCAACGGGAATGTTACGCAAGCTAAAGTACGCAATTATACCGCCGATTGCCACCCAACCTATCGCCATCCAAAGTGTGCCTGTTTCCCCTATCATCGGGATTGAGAAACTGGGTAAATAGCTACCGATTACGCCAATTCCCACTGAGTACATCGCCCAGAACCAGCCTGTTGCTGCCGCGAGGTGAGCACGAGGAATAACCTGTACCAACATCATCATGAAGGAATAAATAAACAGCGGGTAAGCTAACCCACGGATACCATAAAATAGCAACATCATGCTGTAGCTTTTCATGCCTAAGCCAAAAGCCATAAACAGAGCATGCATGACAATCCACAAAACAAAACCAATCATCATGGCCTTTAATGGTGTGATAATTTCAGCAACCACACCCGATGCCCATGCGGCTACCGCAGCCATCAAACCATAAACAGTGAATACCATCGCGGATTGTGTTGGTGTAAAGCCTAAGTCAGTAATATGTTTCGATAAAAAAGCCATTTCAAAGCCATCACCACTCATAAAAATAGCGATGGCGATAAAACCCCAGAACAAATGCTTAGGTAGACCAAGCCAATACTGCTGTTGTTCCATTGCAGTTTCCTCATTTTATGTTGTTGTTTTAATTAATTTCGAAGCGCGAGCGATAAAGGCGGTAGGTAGGGAATACCGCCTTTTCGGCCTATTGCGGCATAAGTTCTCTTGCTTGTTTTTGTTGCTGGTACAATAAACGGAATACCTCAAGCCGTTGGTTAAGTACCTGTTGATTAATCGCTTGTGGCAAATAGGTGTTAAGAATGTCAGGTTTTTGACACACGCTATCCACATTGCCCCCATCAGCTAGCCACGCAAGGCGAGCAGCCCCTAAAGCCCCTGAAGAACTTGCTGGGTGTGTAACGATAGGCACATTAATCACATCTGCAATTAATTGAGCCCAAATTGGGCTACGAGCACCGCCTCCCGTTAGGCTACAGCGTGGCATTTCTGTCCCCGTTTGCTGTAACACATCCATACCATCTGCCAAGGCAAAAGTGACGCCTTCAATAACTGCGTAACCCAACTCTGCTCGTGTTGTTTCATTGCGCAGAGCAAAAAAGGAACCTGTGGCATAAGGGTCATTGTGCGGTGTTCTTTCCCCTGAAAGATAAGGCAAAAATATCGGCGCGCGTTTTTTCTGCTCATCTGTTAATTGACCTACCTCGTCCATCAATTGGTTTTCCGTCGTTGACAATAGCTGGCAGGCCCAACGCAAGCAGTTTGCGGCACTTAACATCACGCTCATTTGGTGCCAACGGTTTGGCAAGGCATGGGCAAAGGCGTGAACACCATGTTGAGGGTCAGCTTGTAGCTGGTTATTCACCACAAAAATCACCCCTGAAGTGCCAAGGGAAATCAGAGCATCTCCTTCATTAATCGCCCCGACACCTACCGCAGAAGCCGCATTATCACCGCCGCCACCCGCGATAATTACATCTGCACTCAGTCCCCAATGTGAGGCTAAGTCAGCACGCAGAACACCACTTTTTTCAGCCCCTTCGACCAAAGATGGCATCTGTTCACGGGTTAAATTTGTGGCTGCTAACAATTCATCAGACCAATCACGTTTAGCGACATCAAGCCACAGTGTGCCTGACGCGTCCGACATTTCACTGACAAATTGCCCCGTCATTTTCCAGCGCAAGTAGTCCTTCGGTAACAACACTCTGCTAATTTTGCTGAAAATCTGAGGCTCATGTCGCGCCACCCACAAGAGCTTCGGCGCAGTGAAACCCGGCATCACCAAGTTCGCCCCAACGGTCAGGAATTCTGGGTGCTGCTCCATCAACCACTCGCACTCTTTGGCGCTACGAGTGTCATTCCATAAGATGCAATCACGTAGCACCTTGTTGTGCTTATCCAATAAAACAGCGCCATGCATTTGCCCCGATAAGCCAATCCCTTTGACCGCCGCCCACGCTTCTGGTGCTTTTTGTTTTAACGTTGCCACGACTGCATTGGTTGCCTCCCACCAGCTATCTGGGGATTGCTCCGCCCATTGAGGGTGCGGTCGTTGCACCGTGAGCGCCATATGGCTTGATGCAACAATTTCCCCTTGGCGGTTAATCAATACCGCTTTGAGCTCAGAGGTGCCAAGGTCAATTCCAAGGTACATTGCCTTTCTCCTTACAGCGATTGCTGCGGTGATTTCAGCCAGGTGTCGATACTGACGACCGTTTTGCGCATGAGTTCATGGAATTCAGGTGAATGCGCAAGGGAACCAAATAACATCTCGCTTGAGACAAATTGCATTAACGCATCTGGTGAATTCATCATTTTTTGGTAATATTCCTCATCTAACACGCCATCTTGGTATTCATAAGGTAACTCATCTTTTGCCCAGCGTTGCAAGTAAACAAAAAAGAGCGCGGGCAATACCGCCGTTGCCGCGGGCACTTGATTACGTTGGTAACACTCTTGCAGTGTTGGTGTAATGAACCCAGGAATTTTCGATAAGCCATCAGCGGCAACACGTTGATTAGTGTCTTTAATATAAGGATTACTGAAGCGGTCGAGTACCACATCTCGGTACTGTTCTAAATCCAGCGGACTTGGCGTCAATGATGGGATCACGTCTTGAGTGACGTAATTCCAGGCCATTTGTTTGATTGGCAATTCACGCGTGCTGTCGTCGATAAAATTCAAGCCGATTAGTGTCCCAGCCCAAGCGATACAGCTGTGACTTGCATTCAGGATACGAATTTTAGCTTCTTCCCACGGCAATACAGACTCTACCATTTCGACATCCACATTTTCCAATGCAGGTCGTCCATTAATGAAATCATCTTCAATTACCCACTGAATAAAAGCCTCACCCATGACAGGTGCTTTATCGTCCCAGCCAGTGTGCTGTTTCACGCGTTCTGCCACATCAGGGGTTGGGCGAGGCGTTATTCTATCCACCATGGTATTTGGTGAACGGGTATGATCTTTCACCCATTGGTAGAGGTCATTTTCACCTTTTAATTGTAAAAACGATAAAAAACCATGACGAAAACGTTCGCCGTTATGACGCAAGTTATCACAGTTTAATAAGGTGACTGGCTCCCCGTGGGCTGTAAGCCGTGCACGCAGGATCTCAGTTAATGCCCCATAAATTGTGACCATTTTTCCTGATAAATCCGCTTTGATATCGGATTGCTGGGCATCTAACTCATGTTGAGGGGTTAAATAATAACCTGCTTCGGTTACCGTAAAAGCGATTACTCGAGTGGCTTTATCACGGCCTTGTTCAATAAGTTGGCTTAAGTTTTCATCCCAGTGCAAGATTTTACGCACTGACGTGATTTTTTCGTAGTGGTGCTCACCTTCTGGCGAAACAGTTTCAAGGGTGTATTCGCCATTTTGCTTCGCTAAGTTATCAAGCAATGCATTCGCGTCATTGCGAATATTACCTAGCGCAATCGACCAGCTGTCATCGCCCTGTGCAATTAAGCGGTGTAAATACCAAGCTTGATGAGCACGATGGAATGATCCAGCACCAATGTGCATCCATACGGATTTCTGCTTTAGCATTGTGACTCCTTAACTTAAAATAAATATTTGCCATTTTTATGGGCATATGCCCGTTTGTTATATTTTAGTTTCAATCTACCCAGAATTACTGCGATAATGGTCACAGTAATGACTTTTGCCCTTTTAATAAGCAATTGCCCAGAATTACAATAATGAAAAAAGGCAGGAGACCGTCCATGCAGAAAGAATTAAAAAAAATGGAACAAGCCGCGAGAGCGGCGTGGCTGTATTTTGTGGCAGGTAAAACGCAACAAGAAATTGCTCAGGAATTGGGGCTATCACGCCAAGTCGCTCAGCGGCTGATCTCTTTAGCTAAAGAGCAAGGTATGGTGCATGTGCAAATCACCCACCCTATTACTGAATGCTTACGGCTGGCTAATGAGATACAGCAAAAATACCATCTCACCCATTGTTATGTGGTGCCTTCAGGGCAACTTGATACCGATGCCACGTTGGATATGATCGCCGTTGCAGGCGCAGAATTAATGGAACAATTAATTGAGCAGGATAAACCCCAAGTTATCGGTATTGGTTCAGGTAGAACATTACGCAGCATTATAGATGCACTGCCTTACCTTGAGCTACCTCAACACCAATGTGTCTCATTAATTGGCGCAATTGCCCGCGATAGCTCTGCAACACGCTACGATATTCCCTTACGTTTTGCGGAAAAACTGCAATGTAGCCACTATATTCTCCCCGCGCCATTGTATGCAGACAGCCCAGAAGACAAGGCGATGTGGTGCCAACACCGCGTCTATAAAGAGGTCACGGAAAAAGGCTTAAATGCGGATATTACCTTTATTGGCATTGGGGAGGTAGGGAAAAATTGCCCGTTAAATTCGGAAGGGTTTGTCACTGATGAGCAACTAGAAATGTTACTGGAAAAAGGTGTCGCAGGGGAGCTCTTAGGCCACTTTATTAAAGCCAACGGGGAACGTTTAGCGACTAATTTAGATGATACACACACGAGCGTGCCGTTATTTTCACCGCCCACACACCCAGTGATTGCTTTTGCGGGGGGAGCACATAAAACGCAAGCGATTCAAGCCGTCCTCAATGGCGGTTGGATAACGGGTTTAGTCACTGATGAAGCCACGGCTCAACATTTGCTAGCGAATAATTAATCCAAATATTCAAGCGGCAATAATGTCGCTTGAATATTTTATTGCTCAAACTTACCCTTGAGCCAGCCAGTTATGGCACAGCATGCCAAGTAAGGTAAAGATCAACGCGCCAATCACATGAATAGCGATTGTGCTAATCGCGAAGCCCA
The DNA here is from genome assembly GCF_020381325.1 of Providencia vermicola. Lineage (GTDB taxonomy): Bacteria > Pseudomonadota > Gammaproteobacteria > Enterobacterales > Enterobacteriaceae > Providencia > Providencia vermicola. The sequence continues at coordinate 316,001 of NZ_JAGSPI010000001.1, read as the reverse complement.
ATTTCCCTTCTTGGATGAGCACTAACACTTCTAATGAAAAGGTCGAAAAGGTGGTAAAGGCTCCGCAAAAGCCGGTCACAATAAAGAGCTTATACGCGGGGCTGATATTAGCACTGGCAAAATAGGAAATGGCAAAGCCGATGATGAAGCCACCAACAAGGTTAACCGCAACGGTACCAAGGGGAATATTCGGATAGAGGTGATTCATTTTCAGGCTAACAAACCATCTAAGCCAGCCACCAAGAACAGAACCAATCGCAATTGCAAATAAAGAGGCGTACATAGAAACTTCCCATAAGAATGTTAGGCGGGATAAATGAGAGGAAAGTTTCCTATCGAACCATTTATGCCCTAAATTCAGGGCACATAAACCTACGTACCCCGTCGAATTAACAGGTTAACGTAGGCATCATTAGCCCAACTGGGCGGTTTCTTAACAGCAGGAGGAATGCCATCTCCCTAAATACTTACCTCAAAATAATAAGGCAACTAATTAGGAGATGTAAACCTATTTTATAATAGATGTCATAAATGAGCCGTTAGTTAAATATCAGTATGTAACTAACGCGAATAACATGCGGAATTCATCCCCTAAATAGTTCAAATTGCAGCTAGGCGTCAAACGAAGGTATCCTTAGGAGCATACACAAGTATGTGACTAAGGTAACTGAGTGCAGACAACAACGCTGCGGTTTGAACTATGACGGGGATGAGTGACTAAGGTAAATGACCGCAGACAACAACGCTGCGGTTTGAAATATGACGGGGATTATGACGAGCTATTGGGACATTTTTAAAATCGTCCGTACATTACTGGCACTCGTTGCAATAATATCTATCGCCCCTGTTCGCAGTGCGCCCATAATCGCCATTGATTTCGACGATTCAGAGGCAATTGCAATCACACAGGGAATTTTTCGTAGTTCATCAATACTCAAGCCTATCACGCGGTCATTCATGACGGTATCCACGTGTTGCCCTTGTGCATTGAAAAAATCATACCCTGCAATATCACCGATTACACCTTGGTTTAAACTGGCATCCACGATTTCGCGTGGCGTAAACCAGCCCAGTTTGACCATATAACTATCTTCATTCATATCGCCTATACCGATTAAGGCAATATCCGCTTTACGAGCACGGTCTAGGGTTTCTTTTATGGTGCCATTTTTCATAAAAGCTTGTTTAAGTTCGTTATTTTCCACATACGCTGGAGCGTATAGTGTTTCACTGGTTCCCCCAAACTTTTTGGCAAGGCGGCGGCTGATATGGTCGGCGTTTATCGAATCGCCTGGACGATGCGTACCACCAATACCACAAATAAACCGGCAATCTTTTTCAGGTACAGCACCACCACTATCGGCAACAACCGCCACATTACGCCCTTGTCCCACCGTGACAATCATATTATCTCGCAGTGTGGTTGATAAATAATTCGCAACCAATGTCCCCACCTGATTACGCTGCTGTTCTTCATCTGGGTGATCTAACGCAATCAATGCACGAGAAATAGGAAAACGGGAGAGTAACTGTTGCTCAAGCTGGGTACTAAAAATCGGGTGATAGCGAACATTAATTTCAACAATCCCCTCTTCTTTTGCACGCTTTAATAAGCGTCCCACCTTAATTCGCGATATTCCAAACTTATTGGCGATCTCTTCCTGTGTAATTTCATCACGATAGTACGCAATCGCAATTTCAGTCAGTAGCTCGATATCGGAAGATGCTTGTGATCTATCCATAAGGTAGTGGTTTCCTCTCAATTGGTGTTAATCGCGACAAGGATAATACGATTTTAGTATAGCGTTTCTAGTGACAATTAATAAGCGAGTTGTCAAAGAGAGTGGATATAAAGCAATGTTTTCGACTCTATATCCACTAAAAAAATAGAATAAACGGTTATGCGCTGGCTAAAGCGCCGTGTTTTTCAACGCTTTGGGCAAGTTGGCAAAGTAATAAACAACAAGATGTGGCCCCTGCATCTAATACTCCACGCGAACGCTCCCCTAACCGACTCGCGCGGCCAATTTTTGCCACTAAGTCTAATGTTGAATCTCGCCCTGCAATAGCTGCAGTTTGCATTGCATCTAGCGCCAGCTTGAAATCCTTACCTGCATTAGTTGCAGATTCAAACGCATTAATTGCAGGGATCAGTGTGTCCATTAAGCATTTATCCCCCACGTTTGCGCTACTAATATCTTGCAGCTCCGATAAGCCGTTTTGTAACATAGCCAGAAAATCTTGCTGTGAAAGCTCACTTTTACCTGAAATACTGTCAGACATCCCCATAAAGAAGCTGCCGTACAGTGGCCCCATCGAACCACCGATACCTTCCATTAGCGCATCCGAGATCTCTTCAAAGCCTTCACTGAGGGATAATTCACGGCCTTCAATCGCTTTAGCGCATAGGTTGAAACCTTTCGCCATATTAATACCGTGGTCACCATCGCCAATTGCACCATCGATTTCACTGAGGTATTCACGGTTAGACACAATGATATGGACTAAATCCAACGTTATTTCATTACCACGTTCCGTTGAGATAACTTGCATAATGGCCTCCTTTACTTAACCTGTGTTAAACCTAATGAATACGCAGGGACATCCATCAATGTCTTTAATTCTTCATCCACTTTCATTAATGTCAGTGTGACGCCCATCATTTCGAGTGAGGTAAAATAATTACCCACATAGTTACGCACGATACGAACGCCTTTCTCATGCAATAATTTTTCAACTTCAGCGTAATAGATGTACAACTCCATCACTGGGGTCGCACCCAGCCCAGAAACCAATACGACAACCTCATCCCCTTGTTTTGCTTGCATATCGGTTAAAATTGGCGTTAACATCGTTTGTGCCATTTGCGCCGCTGATTGGATTGGCATAATTTCAATGCCTGGTTCGCCATGGTGACCGATGCCAAGCTCCATCATGCCATCTTCGATATGGAAATTCGGATGCCCCACTGCTGGAATTGTGCATGACGTCAAACCCACACCAATGGAGTGGCAATTATTAATGGCTTTTTGTGCCGCATTAATCACCCCATCAAGGTCATAACCTTTACTTGCCGCCGCCGAGCCAACTTTCCACATTAAAATTTCACCCGCAACACCACGGCGCTTTTCTTTTTCACTCGCGGGTGCAGAGGCAACGTCGTCAGTTGCAACAACAGTTTTAATCTTCATGCCCGCTTTTTCGGCTTTTTTCATCGCCATTTTCACGTTCATGTTATCGCCTGCGTAGTTACCATACAAACAGGCAACACCAGCGCCGCTATCTGCGGCTTTGAACGCATCTAAAAAAGCGCCTGCGGTTGGTGAAGAGAAAATCTCACCAATAGCCACCGCATCTAACATGTTTTCACCCACATAACCTAAAAATGCGGGTTCATGACCTGACCCTCCCCCTGTGACAATCCCCACTTTTCCTTGAATTGGCGCCTTCGGGTATTTCAGAACGCGGGCGTTATCGGTCTGCGCAAAATATTCAGGGTGCGCTTTTAAATAGCCTTGAATAGCGTCTTCAACAACTAGGTCAGGTTCATTAATGATTCTGTTCATAATTCCCTCTTTTACTTATTTTCTGGTGTTAGCTGCATTTTTGCTGACTGATCAAGAAGTTCTTGCGGTACGGTGATAAACCTCATCAATATCGCACTGAACAAATAAAGCCCTGAGAAAATCCAAATCACACCAAATGCCCCGACACTGCTAATAAATATCCCAACAAGTGCAGGACCAACGAAGGTACTGAGCCCCGCACCTAAATTCAGTACGGACATCGCAGCGCCTTTATTTTCAGGTGCGAGTGATGGCATGATGGCAGAGAGCGGTACGTAACCAGCAAGGCACGCCCCAAATAACCCCGCCGCTATCATCATCAGGGTATAGTTATGGCCGAAGTAATACGGCACGTAATAGAACATTAGGGTACAAAGCATACAACCGACACACCCGAACCAAATCACAATATTGCGCCAACCAATACGATCACTGACGACACCGAAAATGAGGTTGAAGGCAATATTCACAGTCCACAGTGCGGCATAGATATGTAACCATTCTGTACGGGAAAAGCCAAAATCAGCAAGAAACATTGGCATGAAGATCACAAAACCGTAAGCCGCTGATGTATTTATAGTTCTAACAATTCCCCCTAAGCCAATTTTAGGGTTTTCAAATGCAATGGTGATCCCTTTAAACACATAGTTAAGCGACACTTTTTGTTTTGGTTGTTCGCCTCCCTCATGGTTTCGGTTAAGGGCAATCGCGATAAATGCCCCGATAGTGACAAAAATCAGTCCGCTCCATAACGTTGCCATTTCACCTAAAATCGGTAAGGCATAACTTGAATACATCACACCCAAGACACCTAACCCGCCACTGTAGACGAACCAGAAGATTCCCACGGCGGAACCCAATTTTTTAATGGGTGCTTCATATGCCACCCAAACTAAGAAACCGTATGCAAACATTGGGTAACCGAATCCACGTAATGCATAGGTTGGGATCATGATAGATAAACTGTTACTTGGCAGGCCAATCGATAAGAAAATGACAGAACCAATCACAAACATCACAAACCCGAAAATCATCACTCGGCGAGCAGTATAAATTTCTGCTAAAACGCCAGACAACCATGCCGCAACCGCAGCAAAAAAACCATATACGCTGAACAGTAATGAAGATTGTTCAATACTCATTCCGCGGCTAATGATAAAAGGTGAAAGCCACCCTTGTTCGAGCCCTTCCCCCATCATGAAGATAAGAACACCAAAATAGCCAAGGAGCAACTTTGGCGAAAACCCCGTTACTTTAGACAGTTTATTGATTATCATATTGTTAACCTCAGTGCGTGTTCGCTGGGTTAGGACCTGAATAACAAGCCTTGGTAGGGTGACATTTATTCAGGTCCAATTTTTCTCATTATTGTTTTATTTGCTTGTGAACCCACGACAGCATTACAGGTTCGGGTCTAAGACCACCTTGATATGCGGGTCGCCCTTCGCCATCATGGAAAAACCTTCCGCAAATTTATCTAACGGTAAAATATCCGTTACCACACCTTTTGTCGGGAAATCACCATTGCCGATACCTTCTATGACGAGTGGGTAGCAATATGGACCTAAGTGAGAACCTAATAAATCCAGCTCCTTACGGTCACTAATGATGCTCCAGTCAACGGTAACTGGGTCTTTAAAGACAGAGAACTCAACGAATGTACCGAGTTTGCGGATCATTTTTAGCCCTTGTTCAACGGATTTTGGTGCGCCTGTGGCTTCAATGTAAATGTCGCAACCATACCCTTCCGTCATCCCTTTGATGATTTTGTCCACATCATCACGTTTAGGGTTCAGAACTATATCTGCACCAAACTCTTTAGCGAGTTCTAATCGCTTATCGAATAAATCCAGTACCACTAATTTGCCCGCACCCGATTTTTTGATTGCACCAATCATGCCTAAACCAAGCGTTCCTGCGCCCGAAAGCACTACAACATCACCCAGTTTCACATTCGCGCGTTGTACGGCATGCAATGAACAGGCATAAGGCTCAATCAAAATTGCATCTTCAATCGGCATATCCACAGGCACATGGTAGTTGATGGCTTCTTTAGTAAATTTCATATACTGAGCCATACCGCCATTAACATTATTCTGGAAACCATATAGGTCGTGTTTTTCACACATCCAATATTCACCACGTTTACAGAAACGGCATTCCCAGCAAGGGACTATTTGCTCGGAAATTACGCGGTCACCTAATGCAAAACCTTCTACTTTTGAGCCAAAGCCAACAACGTGGCCAATAAATTCGTGCCCTGGGATCATCGGCGCTTTAATATAGGCAGGTTGCTCAGCATCTCCCCAAAAGCTTGGAGCGCCTTCAAACGCTTTCACATCACCAGCACAAATCCCGCAAGCTTCAACACGAACTAATATTTCTTCTTCACCAATTTTTGGAACATCGACAGTTTCTAAACGGTAATCTTTCGGTGCATAAGCCACTACCGCTTTCATTTTTTCTGGAATGCCTTCGCTCATTGTGGCTTTTGGATCACAGTGTTCACACATAGTTTTACCCTCGGCGGTTTGTTAAATGAACATAAGTTCAATGAAGATACAAATTAACCATACCTTCTTTTAATCATTGATGCACATCACCAGATTCTCAAAGTGTGATTCAGAGCAAATATTCCTATAAAATCGACGTAAAATGATGACATTGAGCTTTTTTAGCAAAAAAAAGTGAATTTAAGGCCGTAGATCACAAAATACAGCTTATTCAAATTAAAAACATATGTTCACCTATTGATTATTTGTTCATAAGATCCTATTTTCTAAACAGTACATTTGAATTGCAAATGAACTTTTGTTCAACCATAAGGATCTCAATCATGCTATCTATCGCCATTGGTGCAGACGACGCCGCATTTGAAATGAAAGATTTGATCAAACAACACCTCGCAGCGCTGAATATTCAAGTCACCGATTATTGTTTAAATACAGGGGTTAAGGATGAAATGTACCCAGATGTTGCCCATGCCGTTGCAACGGCTATTGCCCAAGGAAAACATCAGCGTGGGATACTCATTTGTGGGACAGGGATTGGAATGTCTATTGTTGCCAACAAAGTTACAGGTATTCGAGCCGCACTTTGCCACGATACCTACTCCGCAGAACGTGCCCAAAAAAGTAACGATGCGCAAATTATTACCTTTGGTGCTCGTGTCATTGGCCCTGAACTCGCAAAAACTATCGTAGATACTTGGTTAGCTTCCCATTATGAAGGTGGTCGCTCAGCCCCAAAAGTGGCTCGCATCAGTGAATATGAAAATGGGGAACGTTAGTTTCACGTAGACAGCTTTTCAGGAGTGTTTTCATGTACACACAGATACAAAATCCGTTAGCAAATGCTATCCGCTTTCTTTCCATTGATGCGGTGCAAAAGGCCAACTCAGGCCATCCTGGTGCACCGATGGGAATGGCAGATATCGCCGAAGTGCTCTGGCGAGACTACTTACAGCATAATCCTGCCGACCCAGCCTGGCCAAACCGTGACCGTTTTGTCCTATCAAATGGGCATGCTTCGATGCTGCTATATAGCCTTTTACATTTAACAGGCTACGATGTTTCTATTGAAGACTTAAAACAATTTAGACAGTTGCACTCAAAAACCCCTGGTCACCCTGAACTCGGCTATACCCCTGGAGTTGAAACGACGACAGGGCCACTCGGGCAAGGTATTGCCAACGCGGTTGGAATGGCCATTGCAGAAAAAACGCTCAGTGCGACATTTAACCGATCAGGTTTCCCTGTTGTTGACCACTTTACTTATGTTTTTTTAGGTGATGGCTGTTTAATGGAGGGGATCTCCCACGAAGTGTGCTCTCTTGCTGGCACCTTGAAACTGAATAAACTCATCGCTTTTTATGATGATAACCAAATCTCCATTGATGGAGATACCAAAGGTTGGTTTACGGACAACACCGCTGAACGTTTTGAAGCTTATGGCTGGCATGTTATTCGCCGAATAGATGGCCATTCAAGGCCTGCTATCAAAGCGGCTATTGAGCAAGCTCGCCAACAAACAGATAAGCCGACGTTAATCATTTGCCGCACGACCATCGGTTATGGTTCACCAAATAAAGCAGGAACCGCAAATTCACACGGCGCACCGCTTGGTACGGAAGAAATTGCCCTCACACGTCAACAACTTGGATGGGAATATCCACCCTTTGAAATTCCTAGCGAAATTTATCAGTCATGGAATGCCATAGAGCGGGGGTCAGAGCAACAATTACAGTGGGAGCAAGCGATTAGAGAGTATGCAAAGCAATATCCAGAACTTGCTGAGCAACTTATTGAACGCTTATCCAACCAAACGCCACACGAGTTCACTTCTGCCATGGCGGATTACATTCAAAAATTGAATGATAACCCGGAAACAATCGCCACTCGTAAAGCATCGCAAAATACCCTCAATATTATTGGTCCTATTTTACCTGCATTAATCGGGGGATCCGCAGATTTAGCGCCCAGCAATCTAACCTATTGGTCTGGATCAGTGCCGATTAATGAGCAACCTGCGGGTAACTATATTCATTATGGCGTCCGGGAATTTGGCATGACTGCCATTGCTAACGGCATCGCATTACACGGTGGTTTTCGCCCTTATACCGCCACATTTTTAATGTTCTGCGAATACGCACAAAATGCGGTGCGAATGGCAGCATTGATGAAAATACCACAAGTGCTTGTTTATACACATGATTCTATTGGACTAGGGGAAGATGGGCCAACACATCAGCCAGTAGAGCAACTCGCCTCTTTACGGGCAACCCCGAATTTATCTGTTTGGCGCCCTTGTTGCCAAGTGGAAACAGCGGTTGCTTGGCAACAAGCCATCACTAACCAACAAACACCCACGGCTTTGATCCTGTCACGGCAAAATTTACAACAACATTCCCGCACTCCCCAGCAATTAGCCCTTATTCAACGTGGAGGTTATATATTACGCAGTAATTGCCAAACCCCTGAACTACTGCTTATTGCAACGGGCTCTGAAGTCACCTTAGCAGTTGAAGCTTGGCAATATCTCACCGAGCAAGGCTTCAAAGTGAACGTTATTTCCATGCCATCGACAGATACCTTTGATAAACAGCCCACAGACTATCAACAACGTGTATTACCTAATCATGTTCGCAACCGCATTGCTATCGAAGCCAGTATCAGTGATTACTGGAGAAAATATGTCGGACTTGATGGATTAGTTATGGGAATGAATAGTTTTGGCGAATCCGCACCTGCTGAGCAGTTATTTGATTACTTTGGTTTTACCGTGGAGAAACTTATTCAGCAATCTTTATCATTATTACAGCCTAAAGCTGTAATCAATCGCGACGTTATTTAAATCTGTTATCCTACTTTGTAATTTATATTACAGGCCAAATAATAAAATCATTATTTGGCCCTTTTTAATGACTCTTATTAATAAGCGAATAACGTATATTCTCCGCATATTAAATTTAATTACTGAATGCTATACCCACCATCAATCACTAAATTATGCCCAGTGATCATATCGGAAGCATCGCTGGCTAAAAAGAGCGCGCAGGCAGCAATTTCTGACGGTTCCGCAAAACGTCTCGCTGGAATTTTTTCTTTCATTTCATCACCTTTAGGCCCTTCCCACGCTTTTTTACCCAACTCAGTTAGGACAATAGTCGGTGAAATTGCATTAGTTTGAATACCTTTAGGGCTCCATTCTAATGCCAAAACTTGGGTTAAACCAATAATAGCAGCCTTACTCGCACAGTAGGCTGCATGCTGATCCAACGCAATGACCCCAGCCTGTGATGCCATATTGATTATTTTACCTTTTCCTTGTTTAATCATGACATTACCTGCTGCTTGGCATACAAGAAAAGTGCCTTTAAGATTGACATTCATGGTCAAATCCCAGTCCTGCTCACTTAAGCTTTCTGCGGGTGCCAATGCAACAATTCCCGCGCTATTAACCGCAATATCCAATGCACCATAGTGCTTTACCACTTTCTCAACCATTTGCGATACAGAACCTGAATCTGTAATATCACATTGAATACCAATAGTATTTTTCATTCCACTAGCAACATCAATGACTTTATCTGACTTATCCACCAAGGCAACCTTAGCCCCTTTTTCCACATAGAGTTGTGCGATTGCCAGACCGATCCCCGCAGCGCCCCCTGTGATCAATGCAACTTTGCCATCAAGAGAGAATTGGGTATTAAAACCATTAAATTTTTTCATTTTAATTCCTTAACATCATGACGTGATATATAAGATTGGGGAAATATAGATATTGAGTCTCTTTCGAAACCCTAATGAGCTATAAACGTGTCGTTATTTAATTCAGATAATATATTATTATTTAAATGTTATGGCTATATCCATTATTTAAAATAAAGCGCTACATCCCATTATTTAAGTAATAATAAAAATCATAAGAGCATATGTTCAAAATAAAATTTCATTTGATTATTTGTTATCTTTTTTAAACTCATCCAATAACTTTTATTGTCTAAAATAACACCATATACACATAATGATCGTATTCAAACTGACCTTAAATAATCTGCCTTTACATAATGCAGTGTAAATTTCACAATAACTAGCGCATACTATTAGTTATATCTAAATTGATATCAGACAAAACTAACATGCTGATATCAGATAAAATAAAGAAATAGCTCTCATTCGCGTTAATCACGTGAATTGATTACATAGGTCATGGAAAAATGGAAAAAAACGGCTCACTACTGCAACTAAAGAATATTGGCTATTCTATTGATGGAAAGACTATTCTTGATAATGTGCAGATTAACCTACGTGCAGGTGAATTTAAATTAATCACGGGGCCATCAGGTTGCGGAAAAAGCACTTTATTAAAAATTGTGGCATCCCTAATTTCCCCAACTCAAGGAAATATCCTCTTTAACGAGCAAGATATTAATGCGCTCTCTCCTGAGACCTACCGCCAGCAAGTGTCTTATTGCACCCAAACCCCCTCATTATTCGGGGCAACAGTGTATGACAATGTCGTTTTCCCTTACCAGATCAGAAAACAACCTTTTGATAGAACAAAAATTATCAGTGACTTGCAGTATTTTTCATTACCTGAAACCATCCTTGAAAAAGGAATTAACGAGCTTTCTGGGGGCGAAAAACAGCGCATTTCATTAATTCGAAATTTACAGTTTCTTCCCCAAATTTTATTGTTAGATGAAATTACGAGCGCCCTAGATGAAGAAAATAAAGTGAAAGTGAACGAGTTAATTCACAAACTGGCGATAGAAAAAGGTATTGGCGTTTTATGGGTTACTCACGACCAAGATGAAATTGCCCATGCCAATGAAGTCATCACCCTTCCCGTTCATCTGGCTAAATAATAGGATATCATCGTGCATCAGCCTACCATTTCCAATGAGTCGCTCACTTTTTCTATCATGTTAGTCTTAGTAGCGATTTTTATTAGTCACAAAGAAAAGCTTTCTTTGGAAAAAGATATTATTTGGAGTACTTGCCGCGCTATTGTTCAATTATTGATAGCTGGTTATATTTTAAAATATATTTTCAACGTTGATCATGAACTTCTCACAGTGGCGTTGGTGCTCTTTATTTGTGTCAATGCTGCGTGGAATGCCAAAAAACGTAGTAAGTATTTAGATAAAATCTATCTCACGGCCTTTGTTGCTATTACCTCAGGTACTTTCCTCACTCTACTGATTTTAATTCTCACTAAAGCCATTGCGTTTACACCAATGCAAGTCATACCGATTACAGGGATGATTGCAGGAAATGCGATGATAGCCGTCGGGCTCTGCTTTAATAATTTAGGGCAACGATTTGCTAGCCAACAGCAGCAAATTCAAGAAATGTTAAGTCTTGGAGCAACCCCTAAAGTAGCTTCTGCGTCAATCATTCGGGAAAGTATTCGCGCCTCGTTAATCCCCACGGTCGATTCGGCAAAGACTGTTGGTATTGTTAGCCTACCTGGAATGATGTCTGGATTAATTTTTGCGGGGGTCGACCCACTACAAGCCGTAAAATACCAAATTATGGTAACCTTTATGTTATTAGCCACCGCGAGTCTTTCGACAATATTAGCAGGCTATATGACCTATATTAAATTTTATAATCAACGTCATCAGTTATTAGTTGAAACTTTAAATAAATAACCCTTAGAGCCTTGTGTTACCTGTTTTTAGCACAGGTAACACTTAATTTATATTCTGCATTTTATCTTATACCTACAGGTAATACTTCAATCAATTGTGCCTGACTATTTCCATCATCAATCAATTTGAAAATATGATTGAGCATTGCGGGTACATCCTGTTTTACCATCTCAATATCATTACCTAGCAACGCGACAAATGGATCCCAGTCGAAGCACCCCAAATTAGGTTGATTTTCACCTGTATATCCTTGTGTTCCTAACCAACGCATTACCCCTTCTAATGAAATAGTGGAGTTAATAAATAGACCACCTTGGGCTATTTTTTGCAGATTTTCACTGTGTTTCTTAATAAAAGTGGACAATGCTTTTTCTGCTTTTTCAGGCGCATAGCCGCACGCTAAAATATTTTCGTTTGGAACCGCAATACCCATTTCATTATGCGCATCAATGAATCCGCGTATACGTTCACGTGTATTATGGTCATGTTCACGCCCACCAATAAAAATTAGCGGCTGATTTAATACCTGACTACGGTTTTTTTTACTTAAAATACGCTGAGTGAGCTTTTTTGCGCCGAGGTAATTATCTGAAATCACTGATGCTGCTAATGTGCCTGGTAGATCTAAATTTAGTGTAGGTACGCCAGAAGATTGGCAAATTTGTGTGATTTTATCTGGGTTCGTTGCCCCTGTCGAAATCAACCAGTCCACCTGATAAGATAACATGGTACGTGCAGCTTCTATCTCCAATTTAGGATCACGGCGCGTACAGGTAATAATCGGAAACAGCCCCCTTTCTCGTGCCATTTCTTCAAAATGTTCCACTATAGAGCCAAAGTACCGGTTATCATATTTTGGTACCAGCATACCAATGATTTTTGATTTATTGCTGCGTAGTAAGCTAGCTTGTTTATTAACTGAGTAATTTTGCTCCTGCGCAATGCGCATCACTTTTTCAGCCAATTGCGCACTAATACGCCTTTTTTGCCAATTTCCATTGAGCACAGCACTCACAGCACTCGCTGAAACCCCCGCCAGTTCCGCAAGGTCATAGATCGTTGTTTTCTTATTTTGTCTGATCTTTGTCACAGATTCATATCTCCATTTTTTCCTAGCTTGACACCAAAGTGAAAAAGTCGCAATACTGCTCCATCGATTGAGCAATACTGAAATTGATGAAGCATGAGTTGGTATAATGAAAAAGACTTAATATCAACCATCCTATGCAGCCACCTTAACTATTCCCGTGACTCATTGTCATCTCATTGATTTCATTATTTTTCATTTATTTTTCCGCTAAAATCCGATTGGAGTAAATCATTATGGCTATTTCCATTGAAAACAAAGTCGCAGCAATTACGGGCGCAGCATCTGGCATTGGTCTTGAATGTGCTCGCACGCTGATCAACGCGGGTGTCAAAGTTGTGCTAATTGACCGTGCTGAAGATAGATTAAATCAACTTGTTGCTGAATTAGGCGAAAATGCAATCCCTCTAGTCATTGATTTAATGAACACAAAACAAGTCGATGGCATGCTAGATGCAATACTCGCAAAAGCAGGCCGTTTAGATATTTTTCATGCAAATGCGGGTGCCTATATTGGTGGACCTGTGGCAGAAGGCGATCCAGATGTTTGGGATAAAGTTTTAAATCTCAATATTAATGCTGCCTTCCGTAGTGTTCGTGCCGTTTTGCCTCATTTTATTGCTCAAAAATCTGGCGATGTATTATTTACCAGCTCAATCGCAGGCGTTGTGCCTGTTATTTGGGAGCCCATTTACACTGCGTCTAAATTTGCGGTTCAAGCTTTTGTTCACTCAACTCGCCGCCAAGTTTCAGAACACGGTGTCCGTGTGGGTGCCGTTTTACCAGGCCCTGTCGTCACTGCGTTATTAGATGATTGGCCAAAAGAAAAAATGGAAGAAGCACTGGCAAATGGTAGCTTAATGCAACCGATTGAAGTGGCTGAAGCGGTACTCTTTATGTTAACTCGTCCAAAACATGTCACTGTCCGTGACCTTGTCATTGTGCCAAACAGTGTTGATCTGTAGCGTTTTTCTTAGTTCATAATGATTAATTTTTGGAGGTAAAATGCAACATTCAACCCCTCAAAATGATAAAGTGGTTATAGGTATTGATGTTGGTACAGGCAGTGCTCGCGCGGGTGTATTCGACATGACAGGTAAAATGTTAGCATCTGCTAAACACGATATTACACTCTACCGCGACAGCGCTCATTTCGCAGAGCAGTCTAGTAACCAAATTTGGGAGGCAGTTTGTTATTGTGTCAAGCAAGCTGTCGCAACTTCAAATATTTCACCACAACAGGTAGCAGGAATTGGCTTCGATGCAACCTGTTCACTCGTCGTGATTGGCCACGATAAACAGCCTATTTCCGCTAGTCCAAGCGCTGATCCAGACCGTAATATTATTGTCTGGATGGATCATCGCGCCACAGAACAAGCTGAACGTATTAATCAGCTAAAACACCCTGTCTTAAATTATGTGGGGGGTAAGATTTCCCCAGAAATGGAAACACCAAAAATTTTATGGTTAAAAGAAAACCTACCTCAATCCTATGAAAATGCGTGGCAGTTTTTTGATTTGGCTGATTTCTTAACGTGGAAATCAACTGACTCGTTAGCTCGCTCAACCTGTACAGTCACCTGTAAATGGACTTATCTCGCCCATGAAAAACGTTGGGATACTGATTACTTCCATCAAATTGGTTTATCTGAACTTGCTGATGAAAAATTTGCTCGTATTGGCCAATTGATTGTTGAACCAGGCACTCCTTGCGGTTCTGGCTTAACAAACGATGCAGCAAAACAGATGGGCTTATTAGTCGGTACCCCTGTTGCATCAGGTATGATTGATGCCCATGCAGGTGGAATTGGTACGGTGGGTGTCAATGGTGATGCAACAGCCAACATGGCGTATGTTTTCGGAACCTCATCTTGCACAATGACAACGACTAAAGAGCCAGTTTTCATACCTGGCGTTTGGGGGCCGTATTATAGTGCGATGGTGCCAGGTATGTGGTTAAACGAGGGAGGGCAAAGTGCAGCTGGCGCAGCGATTGATCAACTGCTTTCCCTTCACCCTGCTAGTATAAGTGCAAAAATTACTGCAAAAGAGCAAGGAAAACCACTTCCCGTCTATTTAGCTGACCTAGTGTTAGAAAAAGCGACCTCTCCATCTCAGTCTGTTGAACTTGCTGAAAAAATCCACGTTGTCCCTGAGTTCTTAGGTAACCGCGCACCATTTGCTGACCCGCATGCAAGGGCGGTAATTGCAGGCCTCACCATGGACAATAGCTTAGAAAATTTGCTGTCATTTTATGTTGCTGGTGTGTGTGGTATTGGTTACGGCTTAAGACAAATCATTGAAGCACAAGCAAAATCAGGTGCTGCAATTGAAAACATTGTGGTCAGTGGTGGCGCAGGGCAGCATCCATTAATTCGCCAGTTATTAGCAGATACATGTAACGTTCCCGTGATTTCTACACAAGCGAGTGAACCTGTTTTACTTGGTTCAGCCATTTTAGGTGCTGTCGCGGGTAAAATTTGTGATAACGTCGCCCAAGCCATGGATCAATTTAGTGAAATTGATTTAACTTACTATGCAGAGGAAAGCTATCAAGCACGTCATGATTTGCGTTTCGCTTCCTTCTTACAGCTTCAGCAGTGTGCGAGAGAACTAAGAGGATAACTCGCATATCCCCCTTTAAAGAAAGCCAATTGGCTTTCTTTATTGGTTGGTTTTCGTGCACATAATTAGAAGCAATACTTGCCCCATAACGAATTCATCATTTCCATTGGCAATAAGTCATAGTCCCCTTCCACAAGTGGTATGGACATCGTGACTCTTCCATCTTTATCATTATAGGCTTTCACAATAAACTTTTTATAGCCTTCTAACCGCGCATTCCTAACACGAAATACCTCTCCACAGACATAGCCTAAATCTCCTTTGTCGGCCGTTTGTCGAATGAAATTATATTTCACATTTCGAAAAGAAGCCGATTCAGGATATGACAGATAATCCTCTACATTCGCCTTTGCCATTTTGACCAAATCAGGAGTTGGGGAATAGTTCAGAGTGACCCCCAAAATAAAAGAGCACCCAGTTAACAATAGAATTGTGAGCAATTTGATTATGTTCATATAGTTAAGCTCTCATAAACACAGTAACACATCCAATTGACCAAAATTGTTCACCACACCTTTGCATAAAAGGTATGCAAGTAGATATATTTAGTTAATTGTAAGAAAGTAATAATTATTTTAATAATAGGATTGATAAGCCACATCAGAATATCTTATTAGAGCGCCACCCTCTCTAATATCTATTCTAGATAAAATTTATGGTTAGCAAAAAATCGATTTACTCTAATCAATGCGACCAAACCCATATTTATACTTCATTTTACCTATTACATGAGTAAGTATACCAGTATTAAACCTTGAATATAAATAGTACCTTAAAGATTAACTGTTGCAATTTGTATTTTTTATACAATAAAGGTTTCATACTTACAGAACCAGAAACAATAATTCACCTTAACAGTTTAATACTGTTTAATATTGCTTATATTGAATATATTATTAAATAATACAATGTACATAATAATGTTGCCAACTGTAAATAAACTCCAATTATGCGTAATAATACCCAGATAATGCGTAAATAAAATATCCAATACATACTCCCTTTTAATCGACTAAAATTAAAACAAGAAGAAAAAATAAAAAAACACAATAAATTCAAATGGATAAATCTAATTGAATAATTAATATCTTTATCATTCAAAATATCTTTTAGTATATTTTTTATTCCTATTATTTTACATTCCTTATTAACAATTACAGCATAACCCTTAAATCAAAAACACATAAGATACTGATTATTCTAAATAAAAATAAAATCATTACAGACTAGAATTTATTAACAGCTTGAAAAGCAAAAGTAAATAACAATATATTAACACGTCAACCATAAGAATATTTAACTTAATTTTAATTTAAAACACTATTGCATTTTTAGTATAAAGTAATTAATCCTTGTTCTGTCATATCATAAATCGCCAAAAATACAGAATATTCTTATAAACTCTAAGTATTTAACGAAAACATAAAATTATCCGACGAATATTGACAAAACAAAATTGTAAAATCAGGTAGTATTTTCCTCCTAAAAAAGGGGATTCCATGACTAACATTCAACTACTATTGCTTGCAACAAACAATCTCACGAATAATACGGAGCTCAGCCATTCACAAGAATCCTATGTCTACCAGTATTACTACACACATGTGGCTAACCAATTTAAAAACATTACAGACTTCATGTCTGATTTTGTCTATAAAACGACTGATGCTATAAGTGATAACAGCTTAGTCTCTATACCCCGTGAAAAAATCTATCAAACTATTGAGCAATACCTGCTCATTGTTGAAAAGCGTTATATTGAAAGACAAAGGTTATTGAAAAACTCTACAGAAAAAAAATAAAAAAGACCCCATAAGGGGCCTAGCTTATAAACATAAACATCAAGTTTATTTATTGCTCCTGTAATTCCAACTCAGCAATAATTGGAAGATGGTCGCTAACACTCGACCATTGGAACTCTTTACTATCAGTTGGGATCTGCATATTCTTCACATCCCATACTTGGCCTTTAAATGTAAAAATATGGTCAATATCAATCGCTGGGTTTACCGCTGGCCAACTGCGATAATCAATCCCTTGCTTCTCGACAGGGTTCCACATATAACGAATTTCCTGAATAGGCTGCTCATTTGCCGTGGAATTAAAGTCCCCTGCTAATATTTTTATTGAGGCCGCGATATTATCAAAACCTGTATCTGTATCACCGATACTCGCATCTAAAATATGACGAACCTGACCGATACGAATGGTCGGATCTTTTTGCCAGTCAAGGTGTGTGCCCATCACAATAATCGGTGCATCAAAACCAGGCTTAGTTATTTGAGAGATTAATACCACACGCTGCTCTGCATCACCTGATGGCAAATTAACAACTTGGGATTTCTCTATTTTATATTTTGATAAAATTCCGACCCCATATTCGCCGCCATCGAAATCCAATGCTTTACCAAAAGCAAAATCCATCTTATTGGCTTTCGCGATTTCTTCTAGCTGATGAACTTTTTTACTGCGCGCAGTTTTGTTATCAATTTCCGTTAAAACAATAACGTCTGCGTCTATCTTACCAATTGCCTTACTCAAATTATCTAAATTCGCCACATCTTGGGCTAATTCATTTTTACCGATATTGTAAGTTGCAACTTTAATGGTTGGTTTATTTGCTGTGTAGACTTTATTCGGTGTACCGCCATCTTGTACTTTTAAGACTTCAGAGCCTGTTGTTGCAGCACTCACACTACAAGAAACTAAAATCGCAGTTGAAATAACAGTTTTAAGAAATTTCATGGTGACTCCCCAGTAATGACTCAATCAATTCATCGAGTAATAGACTTCTAATATGCAGGCAGTTAGCTGCCCTCTTTATACATTAGCAGGGAATAAATAGGATACAGTGACCCAGCCGACAATCTTATTTCGAGATACAAAAAAACGATCCTGTTTTTCATCAAAAAGTGATTTATACCACTCTATATTGTCGGCTAGAGATTAAATTACATACTAAAACGTTAATTTAAACCGGAGTGTTATATTTTATGCACTTTGTCTGGCTTCAAACTTATAGGGAAAAATGATTTCATCTTGAGTTTCAGAAAAGTCAGTGTCAGGATCGGCTAACCACTTCTGTAATTTTTTAGCCGTTTCTCGCGCCATTTTACTGTAATCAATACGGACAGATGTAAGTGATGGCTGGATATGGTCGCAATTTGATGAGCCTTCTACACAGGCAAGCGCTAGCATTTTTGGTACTTGTATTAACCGCCTTTGACACTCAAAAAGCACGCCAAGTGCTATCATTTCATGACTACAAATAACAGCTTCAAGTTCTGGTTGCCGTGTTAACATTTCACTAATCGCCTGACGACCGAAGTCCATTGTTGCGACATATGGTGTAGTGATGCTTTGTTCAGCACTTTGGTTATAAGCTAGCATCGCCTTATTCCAACCGCTTAGCTGTTGGCTTTGCATTTTGCTATCCATCTGAGCCCCGATATAACCTATTTTTTTATAGCCTTTTTGTAGCAAAAAATGGGTTAAAAAATTAACTGCTTCGCCAATATTACTTTTAATATTCAAAGTAACAGGATGGCTGGATTCCCCTGCCACGTTGATAACCGGAATATCTAAATGTTTAAGGTAATCAAAAACGCTTTGTGAATTAACCGCACCAAATATGATCAGCGCCGCAGGGTTACTTTGTAATAAAGTCGATAAAACTTCTGATTCTTTTTTCTGCTGATAATCGTGGCTACCAATCACAACTTGGTATGTATTTTTGTTAAGCACTTCCTGTAATGCTTGCAGAAAAACTGAACTCGCATTATCACGCAAAGAAGGAATTAACACGGCAACAGTTCGGCTTTGCCCTGAAGCTAAAATCCCCGCGGCAGAATTTGGAATATAGCCAAGCTCCTCAACGGCTGCGTTAATTTTTTCACGCAAATTATCTGATACTAACTCAGGCGTTCGCAAAGCACGAGATACCGTCATAGAGCCAACGCCTGCATATTTAGCGACATCCTGTAATGTCACTCGCCCTGTATTTTTTCTTTTTCGTGTTTTTTGCATGTAATACTTTTATTTAGCCT
The DNA here is from genome assembly GCF_020381325.1 of Providencia vermicola. GTDB lineage: Bacteria > Pseudomonadota > Gammaproteobacteria > Enterobacterales > Enterobacteriaceae > Providencia > Providencia vermicola. The sequence goes on along the minus strand of NZ_JAGSPI010000001.1, from coordinate 296,516 downwards.
AAACTTATTATTCAACAGCACTAACTTAGCACAGGTTGAATTTGTTAATCAGCTTACAAGTCTATTCATTTAGCCTTTGTTCGCAATATTTATTCAAAATGATAGCGCTATCACGAAAATGAACAAATCAGCTAGATAGCGCTACCATAGATCACTACTATTCACTCAACCATTAAAAAGATAAAAATTTAACCAACCAGGAGCAGCTCCATGCTTACGACTTTACTGACCTCGAACGTTATTCAGGTCGTCGAAAGTGCCACAGATTGGCAAGATGCGATCAAAATCGCCTGTAAACCATTAATTAATAATAAGTTAATCGAACCGCAATATATCGATGCGATTATCAAATCACATGAAAAGATTGGCCCTTATTATGTCTTAGGCCCAGGGATTGCCATGCCTCATGCTCGTCCTGAAGATGGTGTAAACCAGCTATCCCTTGGTTTAACCGTGATTAAACAAGGCGTTGAGTTCGGTTCAGATGGCAACGACCCAATCAAACTGCTTATCGTTCTTGCTGCTACAGATAGCAATAGCCACATCGGGGCTATCGCAAAACTTGCTGAACTTTTTGATAACCAAGAAGATATTGATAGCATCATGCACTCAGAAAACGTCGATGACATTCTTCAAATCATCGCTAAATACGAATAATTACATATTAAGGTAAACATTATGAAAATCACCGTTGTTTGTGGAAATGGCTTAGGTACCAGTTTAATGATGGAAATGAGCATCAAAAATATTTTAAAAGATATGCAAGTTAGTGCTGAAGTTGACCATGTTGATTTAGGCTCAGCAAAAGGCACTGTCAGTGATATTTTTGTTGGTACAAGTGATATTGCAGAGCAGCTTGTTGCTCAACAAGTGGGTGGTGAAATCGTCGCACTGGAAAATATGATTGATAAAGTTGCCATGAAAGAGCGCCTCACTGTTGCATTACAAAAACTTGGTGCGATGTAAACGGAGGCTCTATGTCATTTTTTCGTTTTCTGATGCAGGATGTTTTATCTGAACCTGCTATTTTAGTCGGTCTTATTGCCCTTATCGGTTTGATTGCTCAGAAAAAACTGGTAACAGAATGCATTAAAGGCACTATTAAAACCATTATGGGTTTTGTGATCTTAGGTGCTGGTGCAGGTTTAGTGGTTAGCTCATTGGGTGATTTCTCTGCCATCTTCCAACATGCTTTTGGCATCAACGGTGTAGTACCTAACAACGAAGCAATTGTGTCTATTGCACAAAAAAGCTTTGGCCGTGAGATGGCAATGATCATGTTCTTTGCGATGTTAATCAATATCTTGATTGCTCGCTTAACACCATGGAAGTTCATCTTCCTGACAGGTCACCATACATTATTCATGTCGATGATGATTGCCGTTATTCTAGCAACGGCAGGAATGGAAGGAACCATGCTGGTGACAGTTGGCTCTTTAATTGTGGGCTTCTGTATGGTGTTCTTCCCTGCCATCGCACACCCATATATGAAGAAAGTTACAGGTTCTGATGACGTTGCTATTGGGCACTTCTCAACCATTTCTTATGTATTAGCAGGTTTTATTGGCAGCAAGTTTGGTAATAAAGAGCATTCAACAGAAGATATGAATGTACCAAAAAGCTTGCTATTCCTGCGTGATACACCTGTGGCTATTTCATTCACTATGTTCATCATTTTTATCATTACTTGCTTATTTGCAGGCGGTGATTTTGTGCGTGAAGTCAGTGGTGGCAAAAACTGGTTTATGTTCTCATTAATGCAGTCTATTACCTTCGCAGCTGGGGTATACATTATCCTGCAAGGTGTGCGCATGGTCATCGCTGAAATTGTTCCTGCATTTAAAGGTATATCAGACAAACTCGTGCCAAATGCAAAACCTGCATTAGACTGCCCAGTGGTATTCCCTTATGCCCCAAACGCAGTATTAGTCGGTTTCTTAAGTAGCTTTGCAGCGGGTGTCATCGGCATGTTCTTATTATATGCCTTAAATATGACAGTAATTATTCCAGGTGTTGTGCCACACTTCTTTGTGGGAGCTGCTGCTGGGGTATTTGGTAACGCAACAGGTGGCCGCCGCGGCGCTATTTTAGGTGCATTTGCGCAAGGCTTACTAATCACCTTCTTACCTGTCTTCTTATTACCTGTACTTGGGGATATTGGTATCGCAAATACAACATTCAGTGATGCTGACTTTGGTGCTATCGGAATTTTATTAGGTATTATTGTTCGCTAATCTAACAAGCTCCCCAAGATATCTTACTTGGGGAGCTTTATTTCTATTCTACTTTCCCAACCATGCACCATCCTTAAATAAGAATTCCTGCAATAAAACTAAGTCATCCGGAACAACGTGGATCATCCCCTCTCCTGGCACATCAATTTCAGCAATCATGAATAATGCCAATGTGGTTAATGAAGGTAGAATGAGGATCAGCCAATTTTTCCCCTTAGTACCGCGAATATTGTAGCCAATAAGGACATTGGAACAGACAGCAAAAAAGATAAGGAGAAGCCAAGTTGCATTCGGAATTTGATGCCGCCAACTTGCCATTGTTTTTTGCTGAGAAAGATAAAGATCACTAAATGCGCTTAATACAGAGGCAACAACAGGGTTTGGTGATTGGTTTGCTTCTTTGACAGCAATTTCCCAAAGCTGGTTTTGTTTCTCTAGCGAGACCATGCGCCATTGGTTATTTTCATCACTGATCCCTGATTTAAAAAACTCAACACGCGCTTCTAAATATTGCTGGATAAGGTGGGATGCTTTATTTCGATCATCAGCATTCAATAGCTGGGCACGTTGATATGCTGTGCCAATCGCGATAGCTTCATTTTCTTCTGTTTGTTGGCGGTTATTGTAACCATTAATGGAAATAGAAAGCACAAAACCAATTAGTAAACCTAACAGTGATAAAATTGCCCCTAGAATAATTTTAGCTTCATCATCAGCAATTTCTTCATGAACTGATTTACGCTTAAAAATATATTTGCCAATGTAAGCAGATAAAATCAACAAAACAAACGTGATTATAAATAAAAGAATCGAATCTATTGGTGAATCATTAATCAACTCAGAGATATTAAACATTATGTTAACTCATCAGTTTTATTTCCTGATGATATACCATGATTACAAGATAACTATCTAGTGAGTAAATGATATTATGATATATTCAGATAAAAACACCATTTCACTATCCAACAATGACTTGAAACGTGTAAATCTCAGTGTGACTCCCTTGTAGTTTAGCATTAAACAACATGAATTTAACTTAGGTTTAAAATAAGTATAATTTATATTAAAAATTATCTAACCTTATATTTATTCTTCTCTATGAAACAATGCATTGACCACTGAAATTAAACTCGGGGAGTTTTCATCCAAAATTTGGATATTATTTCGTTTAAATAGTGCGGCACAAACTCCCATGCCAGCTTTTAATGAGCCATTAAACTCACCATTATAAATCTGTTGGCTTCCGCAGGATGGGCTATTTGCCTTAAGCACAACAATACTAATATTTAAATCTTGTACTTTTTTGAGTGCAATTTCAGCACCTCGTACAAAGGCCTCTGTGACATTAATCCCTTTATTATCGATAACTTTGGCTTGCCCTAATAAAACATCATCACCATTCCCACCAACAATTTCTGCAGGGGCTCTAGGAGTTGGGAGTCCACCAAGAATTTCAGGGCAGATGCTGATCACTTTACCTGCATCATAGAGTTCTTTTAAGGGGGTATAGAGTTGGTGTTTACCATCATACCTTACACAAAACCCTAGTAAACATGCACTTATCGCTATCACCTTGACCTCATCCTTTTCTCTTACATCTCAGAGTTTTTGCATTTTATATCATTATAATGTCTATTAAACTCCATTTTATACTCACCCTTCGCGCCGATAATGCTCATTTTAAATAGAAAAAAACCAGCCTTATTTTTCGTAAAGCTGGTTTCTGTTCTATGCATATTTTCTACATTTAATTACTGATTACTACGCATATCCATAATCATTTTGCCATCATAATCAGCACCAACAACAATATTAGGCACCTCACCTTTATATTTATGCGCTTTAATCTGTTCAATCTCTAACTGTTTCCAATTGATCATTTCGCGGGTGATTGTGCGCTGTAATATTGCATTAGACTCTGATTCTTTTTGCGCTGCATATAATTTTGCATCCGCCTCTTGGCGCATTGCAAACGCATTTGCTTGCGCATTACGTTCCCTAGCAATAGCTTGTTGCTCCGCAGACTCACGTTCAGCTTCTGCAATGACAACTTTCTTCTGTGCTAATTCACGTTCTTTTTCTGCTTCTGCTTTCGCTTGGTTAATTTGCTCTTGGCGCATTTTAGTATTAACCACTTGTTCCTGAACCACCTCTGGCAAAGTAATATCTTGGATCATAATTTCTTTAATCGTGTAACCATATGGCGATGCATAGCTTTGGATTGCATCTCTAATTGAGTCTTGTAATTTTCTTTGCGTATCTGCAGTATAAAGATCTTGCGCGTTTGCCACATCTTTACCAAATTCTAAAATTGTCGAGATTAACTTTTGACGTACATATTTATCCAATGCTTCACTCTCGGTACCACCATTAATACGCAATACAGGGGCTTTTGCACCATCAAATTGCAACATAACGGTAATATCAACAATTGATTTTAATTTATCTTGTGAAGGAACTCGAAGTTCCTTTAACGAAACCCGAATATCTTTCGTTGAGTACGTATCGAAAGTTGTAAATGGATTGATAGGGAAGTGCAGTCCAGCATCATATGCCACAGGATCCACTTTCCCTAAAAATGTTCCGACTTTCACTGACCCGTCTTGAACGATAGTATATGAGTTAATCCCAACCAATCCAAGAACAAGCAGCACCGCTGCGCCAATAACCAATTTGACCATCGATTTAAATTGCATGAGTAGATCCCTATCTGACAATAACTAATAATTATAATAAAACGCCTATTGTCACGACTATCTCATTAACTACAAGTTAAAAAAGTCCTAAACTTTCAAATAAATTAAAAAAATTGCTCTTTCACAACTAAAAGGTCTCAATGAAACATATAGGTCTTCATTTTATTTATCAGCCCATAAATAAAAGAACCAAATAATACTGACCTATTAAATCAATATTAGACTAAAATTCACATTTAAAATTCACCCTGGTGCTGGCTATACAATACAATTAAACTAGCTCTTGATAATTTACATTTATCATTTCTTTTTCAAATCGTTCATCACCAAAATTATACCAATCAATAGCCTCTTTAATTAAAGCCTCAGTGGCATCAATAAATTCATCTGGTGAGCAATTAACCACCTCATCTAAGATTAAAGGGATCTCCGTACATCCCATAACAAATTTATTTATGCCATCAGATTTTAGCATATTAATATAAGGATAAATTAGTTCCTTCGCTTTATCAACGTCACCTGCTTTATAGGCAATAATACTTTGCATTATTTTATACTGATTAATCTCATCAGGAACAATACATTCCACATTATTCAAACTGAGCTTTTCTTGGTATAATTTTGTACGTATTGTTGCTGTCGTTGCTAATAAAGCCACTTTTCTAATTTTATTATTAATAATATTTTTACATGCTGCATCTATAATGCTAATAAAAGGAACCTTAACTTCCTTAATTAAATCCTTATACCAATAATGAGCGGTATTGCAAGGCATAACAATACAAGATACACCAGCACTCTCAAGTAGTTTCAATGAGTTTATCATCGCAGGTAGTGGTGATGCTCCATCATGAATAATATTTTCTGTTCTATCTGGAATATCAGGAATTGAGACAATAATAACAGGTATGTGCTCCTGATCTTTAGATGCTTTAGTATTATTGATTAATTTATAAAATGCATCTGCCGTTGCACCTGGCCCCATTCCCCCTAGCATACCTAATATTTTTTTCATAATCCGCTCCCATAAAATATAATAATATAATCGCATAATGATCACCTTTCGTAATTGCAGAGTTTCTATAAGTTATGCTAAATTTGCATAGGAAATAAATAACTATAATCATAAGAGGATACAATGATCAGTAATCTAGAAATTAAATGGTTGCACGATATTGTTGTTCTAGAAGAATGTCGCAGTTTTACTTTAGCGGCAGAAAAAAGAAATATATCGCAATCATCCTTTAGTCGAAGAATTCAATCTATCGAATCCTCCGTTGGTTTTGAAATATTTGATAGAAACACCAATCCATTGCAGCTCACCCCACAAGGAAAAAGTTTCATTGTTTATGCTAGAAACTTACTTGATGATGTCTATTTTCAAATAAATAGAATTAAAGGTGTTGATAACGACAAGCAGAAAATTAATATCTCAGCAGCGCATTCACTTTCTGTTTTTCTTCTTCCTGATTTTATTTCCCAGTTTTCACAAAATATTGATAAGATTTTTTTTGTAGAATCAATTAATGTTGATGAAGCCGTCCATAAACTAAAAGAAGGGCAAAGTGATTTTATTCTATCCTTCTATAACGAAGAATTAATGTCATCTCCATTTCTGCATGCGAAAATTCTTGAAAGTCGTTTACATCTAGTTTCATTGTGCGACAGAAACAAGAAACCTCTTTTTAAATTAGATGGTACAACTCTACCTTTAATGAAATATACCGATGAAAGCTACATGGGGAGACAAGTCAACCAATTAATGGATAAATCTACTGACTTACCTTTTGAGCTATCATTTGTCTCATCAATGAGCGACGTCCTGAAGCGCATGGTGCTTAACGGAAGTGGTGTGGGCTGGTTGCCAGACTATTCAATTAAAAATGAACTTCAAAAAAATGAACTTGCTATCCTAGATAACACGCTATCCATCACGATGGGAGTATACATTTATCGAACAGAAGCGAGACTCAATATTTCATCAGAACGTTTTTGGCAATTTATGCGTAACCAAACAAGTAAATAATATCTTACTATTAATCTGAATAAAGCAAAAACCCTTCTAAAGTTAACAAACTCAGAAGGGTTTCAATTAAAAAACGCTCTTAAATTCTATGATGTTGATGTCACTTTTTCACTGATAATCACATCTGAGTCTTCTTTGAAACCGCCTTTTCTTTCTTCCAACTTGGAAATAACTGCTGTAGAGATGCTGTTACCAACCACATTTGTTGCAGTTCTTCCCATATCAAGGAATTGATCAATCGCTAGTAACAACAGTATTCCTGCTTCTGGTAAACTAAACATTGGCAAAGTTGCAGCAACGACCACGATAGAAGCACGAGCAACCCCTGCCATCCCCTTACTTGTTACCATCAGTGTTAACAAAATGAGAATTTGTTCAGTAATACTCAAATCAATACCGTACGCATTGGCAATAAATAACACTGCAAATGACTGGTACATCATCGAACCATCTAGGTTAAAGGAATAACCCAGCGGCAAAACAAAACTAGTCACTTTTTTCGGAACACCATATTGATTCAGTGCTTCCATTGTTTTTGGATAAGCGGATTCACTACTTGCGGTGGCAAAAGCCAGCGCAACAGGCTCACGAATTAATTTCCCTAAACTAAATACAGATTTACCTAAGAACACATAACCTGCAAAGAACAGTACGCCCCATAATACGGCTAACGCAACATAAAAAAGACCAATTAATTTTCCATAGTCGTACAACAAACCTAGACCTTCAACTGTTACCGCAGATGCAATCGCAGCAAATACAGCAATTGGTGCAAAGCTCATTACATAGTCAGTAATACGGAACATGATACGCGATAAGTCTTCGATTAATGTCACAATCGGACTTTTTTTATCTTTGCAGATAAACGCAAGGCCTGATCCAAAAAAGATAGAGAATACTAATATTTGTAGGATTTCATTGTTTGCCATCGCTTCAGCAAAACTTTTTGGAAAAATGTGAGTAATAAACGCTTTTAATGTAAAGCCAGAGGTATTTAATCCACTATCAACAGCAACGGCTGGAACCGTTAAATTTAATCCCACACCTAATTGGAAAACATTAACAAAAACCATTCCAATTAATAATGAAATAACAGCGGCTGAAATAAACCATACCATAGCTTTGATGGTAATACTCCCAACAGAAGATGAACCTCCCATGGAAACAATACCAGAAACAATCGTAGCAAAAACCAGTGGTGCGATAATCATTTTTATTAATCTTAAAAATACATCAGTAATAATATTGAGATAAGATGCAATATCTTTTGCTTCTTCCACTGATGCAGCATAATTATGACATCCCCAGCCTAATATAATACCAAGCACAATCGCTATCATAATTTGTTTCATGAGTTTATGTCTGTTCATTCGTACCCCTATTTTATTTATGTAAAATTATAGTTGGAGCTATAACCTTTTATCGGATGCGACTCTTGAGCCTGATTTGGATAGTTACATTTTTTTAACTTAAAGAGAAATGCAAATGGACTTAATCTTATGCAAAAATTGCATACCAAGAAAAATAAAATTAACTAATTGATTTAGCTTATAAAAATAAAGTTATTTTGTTATTAAAATTTAATTACAAAGCTTAAAATTAAGTTTTCAATTTAAATCCAACAATAAAAAACCACCTATAAATACAACTTAAGTTAAATAAATCACATTTAAATAAATCAGATTTTCTTTATTTAAATCTTCCAGATGATAACAACTTCTGGTTAATTTCCTCTAATTTTTGACACAATATCAATGCTTCCTGCTTATCTTTTATATTGGTAAAACCCAATAATAAAAAAGCACTTTCTTTTTTATTTATCAACCAGTCATCTAAAGCTTCAACTTTTAAACCATGATATTCGGCTGATTGGGAAAATTGAATTGCCGATATTCCATTGATAATTTTGACAACAAGATGCATGCCACCAGCCTGTAATTCTATGTCAAAAACATCACTCAATTTTATTTTTATCGCCTCTATTAAAAAAGATCTTCTTTGGTGATAAAGATGGCGCATTTTACGTAAATGACGGGCAAAGTGACCTTCTTGGATAAATACACTGGTAATTTCCTGCTGCCAACTTGGGCATTGATTCCCCATTATCATAGCCGTAGAATGGAAAAGGTCATGGTAGCTAGAAGGAACGACAATATAAGATAGGCGTAATGCAGGGTACAATACTTTGCTAAACGTCCCACAGTAAATAACACGTTCTTGGCTATCCAAACTTTTTAATGCAGGTAACGGGCGGCCTTGATAGTGAAATTCACCATCATAATCGTCTTCAATTATCCAACTACCTTGTTGGTTTGCCCATTCAAGTAATGCTAATCTGCGTTCTAAAGTTAATGTTACGTTTGTTGGACTTTGATGTGTTGGTGTGACGAGCACAAATTTAGCTGCTGGTGCCACTTCAATACCTTGCTTAACATTAATCCCTTGCTCATCCACACTTATAGGCATTAGTTTTAATCCTATTTGCTGTAAAAAATCACGCGCAATATGGTAGCCTGGCTCCTCAAACCAACCCGTATCTCCTGCTGTAAATAAGCTTTGAGCAATTAATTGTAAACTTGCACGATGACCAAAACTAATAAATATTTGTTCTGGGGAGCAGTCAATTCCCCGTGATATCATTAAATAACGAGCTAAACCTTCCCTTAACTGTTTTAGCCCTTGAACATCAGGGTAACTTAGCAAATTAAAATGGCTATCACGTAATATTTTTGCAGAAATTCTAGCCCATAATTTATGTGGAAAGGCATCTAACGCTGGAATACCTAATTGAAATGCTAAAACTGTATAATCACTAAAATTCCACTTTGAACGATTATTTACCAGCACTGTCTTATTGGAACCTTTCTCTTCAAGATACAAGTCTTCTGGATCTTTGAATCTATTTATTGGAAGGTTTTTTATCGTTTGGGAAATAAAGGTTCCTTTCGCACCTTTAGTTTCAAGTAACCCTTCACTAACTAATAGCTGATATGCCAATTCAATCGTACCTCGAGCAACATTGAGCTCACTTGCTAATACTCTTACTGCAGGCAAACGCTGCTCAGCTTTTAGTTGGCCACTTTTAATTCCCTCATGAATTCTCTGGTAAATTTGCAGGTAAATTGGTGTCTTAATATTGGTATCAATTTTTAAAAACATATGCTCTCCCAATGACATTCACCTAAAACTTGTCCTAGTAAAATCAGTTATTCTTGTCCCTTTACCTAGGTCAAGATAACCTTAAAATGGGGCCATAACAATCGCTGCTACTGTACTTTGCATTTTATCTACTGATTAAATATATGAGGAAACACCATGAGCGCACTTAGATTAGCATATAACACATTATCTCCTGAAGCCTATAAAGGACTCATTGATTGTAAAAACGCCCTCGATAAAAGTGGATTAGGTAAAGAACTAGTTGAATTGGTTTATTTAAGAGTATCACAAATAAATGGCTGTGCATTTTGCCTTGATATGCACGCGAACTCCTTACGTAATTCTGGCGTAAGCAATAAAAAAATTGATACCCTCGCAGGGTGGCAAGTAAGCCATCATTTTAGTGTTCAAGAACGCGCCGCATTAGCATGGACTGAAGCGGTTGTTAATATTGTTGAAAGTGGCACCCCTGATAACTTATTTGATGAGCTAAAACACCATTTTAGTGATGTACAGATTTCTGATTTAACAATAGCCATTGGATTAATGAGTGCATTTAATCGCATTGCAATTGCATTAAGACAATAGTTAAGACTTACTGCAAACAAAATGAGTTTGCTACCTTTTTGGCTAACAAACTCATTATGATAAGACTTAAAATCTATTTTTCTTCATCACGCAAAGTTAATACTTCATATCCTTCTTTCGTCACTAAAATGGTATGTTCAGATTGTGCTGACAGTTTTTTATCTCTTGTAACTACAGTCCAACCATCTTTTTTCGTTTTAATTTTCATACCCCCTTGGTTAATCATGGGTTCAATAGTAAATGTCATACCTTCTTTTAACTCTATACCTTTACCTTTAACGCCATAATGCAGTACTTGTGGATCTTCATGCATTTCGCGGCCAATACCATGCCCACAGTATTCACGAACAACACTATAACCTTTTGATTCTGCATAATGTTGAATAGCAGAGCCAATATCTCCTAACGTTGCACCAGGCTTAACTTGCTTGATTCCTTCCCACATTGCAAAATAGGTGTCTTTAACAAGCTTACGTGCTAGTGGCGATGCATCTGGCATGACATACATTTTACTTGAATCGGCAATAAAACCATTTTTTTCCAAGGTAATATCAACATTAACAATATCTTTATTTTTTAAGATTTCATCTGTCTTAGGTATGCCATGGCATACTACTTCATTTAATGAAGTATTTAACACATACTGGTAACCATATTGCCCTTTACTCGCAGGGCGTGCTTGTAATTCCTCAATAATATAACGTTCTACTTTGTCGTTAATTTCCATGGTCGAAATGCCTGGTACAATAACTGAATCAAGCATTTTAAATACACGCGCCAATAGTTTCCCTGACTCACGCATCAGTTCAATTTCTTCTGCTGTTTTTATTGTAATATTATTCATGAACTTTTCCTTTTACCTCAGATAACTCTTTTTCTAGCATCTCATTGATTAACATTGTAAATGTCTTATCTGGATTTAACTCTGCTTGCATACCTATTTTTATCCAAAACTCAGCTTGCGAGTTTATGGAGCGTGACATCACCTGGCTTGCATGACGCAAATAATCATGCAGTTCATCTGAAATTTTTACGATCCCCAAAATGCCCTCGACTCAACAATACGAAATATATATAAATTATAATAAATCATATAACAATGATGTCGCAATGCAAAGCTAAGGCGATTTAAATAGCACAAGTAGCATGAAAAATAACAGGTGTTTTTCTATTAACTTGTTTAAGATGAATCCGCCGTCAAAGTATTTATCTTGTTAATCGGCTATGATCAATTTGCGAAATTTTGGTTGACCCGCTTGCTAGCCTTTTCGCGTTTTATTTAACAAAAGGCTAATATAAATTAGTATCTATTTATAATTCTAAATTCGATTACAGCATGGACTCATTAAATGAAAGCTGGAGAAAAACATGTATAATAAGATCTTAGTACCTATTGATATTACAGAGAAAAGCTTAGCTCATCTGGTCATGTCACATATTCAATATTTGGCTGAATATGAAAATGCACACATCCATTTTTTAGCCATCATTCCGACTGTTCCTTTTTATACTACGATGGGTTTTGGCTTTGCTGAAAAAGCAGACAGTGAACAAGAAAATGTAACTAAACAGCTTGCTGAAATTATCAAAGAATTTAATATTTCCGCAAATAAATATAGCGCTCAAGTATTAATGGGCACACCAAGAGATGAAATATTACGCGTTGCTGAAGAAATTTCAGCTGATTTGATCGTAATTGGCTCAAGAAGACCAGGGATGTCGACCTATTTCCTCGGTTCAACGGCGTCGATGGTTATTCAAAACTCAAAAATCTCTGTTTTAACTGTCCGCTAAATTATCACTGATACTTATTCTTAAGGTAGCTCATTGATTAGAGCTATCTTAATTTTCATGTTATTCCTAGAGACAAAAATGTGCAAAGGAATTACCTTGTTTTTATACTCAATTTTTCAATCAAGGAATGTAATGAAAAAGTATTTTCTCGGAATCAGTATTACCATTAATATTATTTTACTCGTGGCACTGATTATTGCTATTGTCATGTTTTTCAATATGAAAAATAAGGTGTTAACCTTAGTTGAGCAGGTTAAATCTGGAGAATATATTGAGCTTATTAAACAAAATTCAGAGCAATTAATACCAAATACCTTGAAAGACTTACAAGCGATAGAAATAAGTGATAACCCTTGCGAATATTTTTATCAAAAAGTTGACACTGCTGTTGAATACTTAAACAAAAATCCCGATATTATCGGTGCAGAAGCATACGCAAGCCAATTGTCTGCTCTGAAAAGTACTATTGATAAAACACCCTCACTTTTAAAAGATAAAGCCTGCAAAAAAGGGATCTCAAGCTTTAACTATATTATTGAAGCAGTACAGCCTAACGAAAAATAGTCGTTCAGAATTTCGTTATATGATCTCTTTCATACGAAAGCCAATTCATAAATTCATATAGATGAGCAGTAAATTGCTGGTCATGAGCAGATGGCTCCCTTGCCTGAACTAAAAAATATTGTATTGGCCTTTTTTGTGTAGGATAGCGCCGTATTATTTTTTGCACATAATCTTCAAGGCTATCAGGCCAGTCTTTATCTGCTTCTTTGCGTAAAAGATCGGTAGAGCGGATTAACTTCCTAGAAGCAGCCCTTTGCAAAAACTTTCGCTTAGTTAAATCACGACAAGTGTCGATTTGATGTATATAGCCATTTAATACCTCGATAAAATCACCATTGACTGCATCCACAATTTTCTTTGAAGGCAAAAATGGCATAAATTTTTTGCTTAGATCATCACCATAAAGGCAGCGACAGTGGTGTTTTATCCAATAACCCCAGCTATATAAATTAGCCTTATCCATGACTTCTGGATAGGTACCAATATCAAAATCAACTTTACTAACGACTTGGTAGTCTGAAGCCAAAGTCTCTTGCAGTTGCACTAAATGAGATACTTCGATTTGGTTGAGAGGTTGATTCACAATGACACAGAGATCAAGGTCAGATTTATATGGCGTTGCTTGCCCTTTCGCCACGCTACCATAAATATAAATACTGTGAAGATTCTTGTTTAATAAAGCACTAAGGCAATTGATTGACTCAGTTATTACTTGCTGAAATTCTGATTGATAAGGCTGCTCGCCAAGAACAAGAATACAACCATTTTTATCTAAAGCCACTATTTCACCATTATCATTTAACCGAATTCTTACGGACTTAACTCCTTTTAGAGTAAGCACAATTACTGTTCATAATTGATTAAGTGACGCCACCAAGCTGGCGCTAAATCAACAAAAGAATGATACTCTAATAGTAACTCTAGCTGCGCGGGATCATCCATCACACCAGTTAGTAAAGCAACTGTAGGTTCGTCATCAATTGCACCTAGTGAGCTACCACATTGCGAGCAAAATGCCCTACTTGAATAATCAGATGAACGATACGTTGCAGGTTTTCCACCTTTTCCTACCCATTCAACATTTTCAGCTGCAAATTCAAGCCAGACTAAAGTCTGTGCACCTGTTTGCTTTTGGCAAATATCACATGAACACGAGTGAACATTACGGGGGGATTTTGCCTGAAAGCGAATATCACCACAAAGGCATCCCCCAGAAATCAAGTTGCTCATAAACCACCTTAATTTATTAATAGTTAAGTCGTATCCACTAATTATCCAAAATAAGTGATTCTGTTTGAACCAACCATTCATAATACCCAATGACTTCACGACCATTTAACCAACGAGAGAGCATATCTAACATAAGCATCACACTGACTTCTTGCTTTTCTTTCTTTGAGTGATTATTGGGTAAATAATGTACCCTTTGTGCATAACACTTTTCAGGGGTAGATAATGCGAAGTTTAAAAATTGACCATCAAATTCCCCTATGACCAATCCTATAGAAGCGAATTGATCTTTAGCGATATTTTTTGCTCGGTCTATTAATGTTGTGAGTGCTTGTTCTCGGTCATTCTCAATCACATAGCTCATATTATTTAAAGCTTCTACTGAATTTAGTGTCCAACTTAATAACCCCGCACTAAACTGCTCACTCACTGCAACTTTTAATTGCCTTTCTTGTAATTGTTTGCTGATTTTCTTAGCAAAACCCTCAGTACCTTCAAAAATCAGGTTATCCCCAACACTTTGCTTAATGCTGTGCCAGTGTTGTTCCATGAGCGCTTTTTGAGAAGCTGGCCCAGTCAATTTTAATTCAATTATTGGCATAGAAGAGCGGTAACCGAGCACACATGCATCAGGCAACTCAATATGATCGAATTGTTTTGCTAAACTGCTTTCACTACGTCCAAAACTGGTTAAACGTAAGCAGATGGGCGGCTCGGGTAAGGTAAAACGCGCCCGTAATCGAGGAAGTATTTGGTCATTCACCATGACTTTAAATTCTGACGGTACACCTGGAGTAAAAAATAACAAACAGTCATTAAGCGTTATTGAAAACCCACACGCTGTGCCCACTGGATTATCAATTAATTCTGCATTTTCAGGAAGTAATGCTTGTTTACGATTAGTTTCAGGCATAACTCGCCCACGGCTAATAAAATAGCGCTCCATCACTTCAATCCACTGCGTACGCTCAATCAATGGTACACCCGCTGCTTTTGCTGCAGCTAATGCACTGAGATCGTCACTCGTTGGCCCAAGCCCACCGTTCACAATCAGAATATCCGCATGCTGACTACGCTCCAAAAAAGCATTAACTAAGCTTTCTAAATTATCCCCCACTGTCATTCTTGTACTTAAAGGGAGACCTTGCTGGAAAAAACAATCAGCCAACCATGCTGCATTAGTATCAATGATTTGACCATGTAGAACTTCATCACCAGTGCTTAGCATTTCAACAACTAACATTCGCAACTCTCTTTATCACAAAATAATATTCTAATGCTAAATTACCTTATTACCTTAACGACTAAAATCACTATTTTAAAATTCATAAAAATAGGTAATAACAAAACAAATAGTTTAAGAAAATTCTCACCATAATGCGTCATAAAACGTCTATAGTCATATAGGTAATTGAATAAAATAATTTTTCACAGCAATAGATAGGGTTAATATGTTAAAAATAAATCAATTAAAATCTGTCGTATTTTTTTCTTTTGCGCTAATTATTTCTGGCTGCCAAGTTGGTGGATTATCCAGCTCAAGTTCAAAATATGATTCACTTGAAGAACTCCAAAAAATTGAATTTCCTTCAACTGAAGCCCCAGAAGGAATTGCTGATGGAGCATTTGAAACCAAATACGGTGATGGTAAGCCTGAATTAAAAACGTGGATACATAAAGGATGCCTTGATAAATACCTAAAAAGCTACTATAAAAACGGTAAAATCGAATCTGATATTAGCCTTAAAAACTGCCAGGTTGATGGTCTAGTCCGTACATATCATGATGATGGACGTATTGATATTGAAATGACAGCGTCCAATGGAAAATTATCAGGCCCATTTAAAATTTACCACAATACCCCCTCTAATAAGCCCCATATCATAGGTACCTTTAATAATGGCGAGCTTGTGGATGAAATCACTGAATTCGATGAAAATGGTTCTGTGACAACTAAAGGCTATTTTCGTAACGGTAAGGTTTATTTAGACCAATAATTATCTTTCCCCGAACTCCGTTCGGGGAATTTATCTAATTGTTACCCCTATTCCTATCTAACCAATTTACACCCGATACGCTTACCGCTATTATCCCAACAACACTTATTTTCTAACAAAAATAATTAAGATATCGTTTATGATAAATCCAATTTTGGTTTCACTTAACCGCACTGATTACATAAGGTTTAGCCGTTACTGTTTTAAAAACAAATATTTTTCGAAAAAGAAAACGAGTAGCTTACCCTTTACTCTTTTTATACTTGTTTTTATTGTCGCTTGCGCCTCTGCCTTTCGATATTTTCAAGCAACCTTACCGATCATTTTCATTTCTTTTTTATTGGCGGTCTTGCTATTTATTACCTTTGCGCTACGTATGGTACAAAGTTTTAATAAAGCTATTCCCGATGATGATGGATTTCTATTTATTGAACGTGAATATCGGTTTGATGATGAGGGGATGCATGAGACCAGTAATCAAGGTTCTTCATCGATAAAATGGAGTGCAGTGCAGTTTATCCGAACGGATGGTGATTTATTGTATCTATTTTTAGATAGAGTCTATGCAGTGATTATTCCTGCTCGCAGCTTTACATCAGAACAAGAAAGCCAGCAATTTATTTTGTTTGTTAAAAGCAAAATATCCTCACCTCAAAATTAGACTATAAAAAACCCGCATATGTATGCGGGTTCAGACTGCTGACAAACCGATTAGGTTTGGCGGCAGGTTGGATAGGTTTTGAAAATAAATTAGGAAAATCAATTTATTGATTTTCGGCTGATAACACAAAGCAGGAAAAACCACGCTTTTATCCTGCTTTGTCAACAACCTCAACCCGCATATGTATGCGGGTTCTTTATATTAAATGAATGATGAGTAGCTTATTAAACCAGTTCAATCACTTCAAAGTTAGCTTCGCCACTTAAATCTGCATCATAATCGACGCCATTCAAGCCAAAACCAAATAAACGTAAGAATTCAGCTTTATAGCCTTGATAATCAGTCAGCTCATTGATGTTATTATCATTAAGCTGCTTCCAAATTTCGCGGCAAGTCTCTTGGACATCATCACGTAATTCCCAATCATCTAAACGCAGACGGTGTTTTTCATCAGTATCTGGTGCAGTACCGCTGAACAACTTAGTTGCAAATAAACGTTGGATTTGTTCGATACAACCTTCGTGAATGCCTTGTTCTTTCATGATCTTAAACACGATAGAGATATATAATGGCATAACAGGAATAGCTGAAGATGCTTGCGTAACCACAGATTTTAATACTGCGACATAAGCTGAGCCGCCTTTTGCCTGCAATTTTTGGTTAATTGCATGCGCTGCACGGTCTAAATCTTCTTTGGCCTTTCCTAAAGTACCATGCCAGTAGATTGGCCACGTTAAATCAGTACCGATGTAAGAATAAGCTACTGACTGGGCGTTATCCGCCAGAACACCAGCTTCATCTAACGCATTCATCCACAGTTCCCAGTCCTGACCGCCCATCACTTTAACAGTATCAGCGATTTCTTGTTCATTCGCAGGCTCAACAACCGCTTCAATCAATACATCTTTGTTTGTATCTAATGCAACAGATTTGTACGGCTCGCCAATCGGTTTCAACGCAGAACGTACGAGTTCACCCGTTTCTGGCATTTTACGCACAGGGGAAGCCAGTGAATAAACCACTAAATCAATTTGGCCTAAATCTTGTTTAATTAAATCAATGACTGTTTGACGGCACTCATCAGAGAAGGCATCACCGTTAATGCTTTTTGCATATAAGCCTTCTTCTTTGGCAGCCTTGTCAAAACCAGCTGAGTTATACCAACCGGCTGAACCTGTTTTGCTCTCACTACCTGGCTTTTCAAAAAATACGCCGATAGTTGCCGCACCGCTGCCAAAAGCAGCATTGATACGAGAAGCTAGACCGTAACCGGTGGATGCACCAATAACCAGAACCTTTTTAGGTCCATTTTTTAATTCGCCACGAGATTTAACATAGGCGATTTGCTCACGAACATTGGCTTCACAGCCAGCAGGATGAGCTGTAGTGCAGATAAAACCACGAATTTTAGGTTTGATAATCATAGTCATTCTTTCTTGGTAGCTAACAATCAGCGTCTAATATACCTGATATTCTCCATTTACTTAAGACTGGTGGAAAATAAACATAGTGAACAGACCAGTTTTGTCTATTTTAAGTCCTTTAATGCTTCAATGACACGCCTTAAAGATTCTAATTCCCTTTCTAATTCACTCGCTTTTCCACGTGGATAGTTATCATAAATACGTGTTGCACCTGAGCGGCTGTCATAACATTTATCTTCAATTTCATGAATTTTTTGCTTAATTTTGGCAATTTTATGCCTATTTTCATAATGAGATATATGGCGCAGCTGTTTTTCCAACTTTATGATTTTCTTTTCACAACGAGAATAATGAGACCCTGCTTGTGAAGATAGTGGAATAATCATTAACAATAGTGCCAATGCCAGCGTCTTTTTCATGTATTTTCTCAATATTCATAAAATAATGATATTGAGTTCATCATCATTCACTTATTTCATCTACGGGAATATTCTTAGTTAAGATTTAGCTATAACCAGATGAAAGAATTACGCATTTTTAGTCAAATTAAGTATTTTTACTCAATTTCATTTTTTGTCGTCATTTCTTGGGGCTTATCTGGAATTAAGTTATAGATAATCATGACTGAATAAATGATATCTTTTTTGTTATGGATTTTTTTGAAATGTGAATTACTGACGATCCCCACCATTATTTGCATCCCATTTTGCTCATATACCCGCTTAAATGGCGTCGTTTCGTCATCAGATATTTTATCTAGGAAAAAAGAGTCGCGTTTATAACGCTCGATCGTTTTCTTTGGAATACCATATTTTTCATACATTTTTTGATTAATTTCATCATACTCTGCTAAGATGACAGCTTGATCACGGCTATCCTTTCCTTGAGCAGAAATAAGCATCAAGGTGTTTTCTTCTCGTGAAAACATCAATAAAAACATTCGTCCTTTTACGGTTGGCGTATTTGGAGTAGAGCACAGCGCCCCGTTTTCTTGAAACTCAGTGCACTGTAACCCAACTAAATTCAGCCGTTTCACATCAGCAGGAGTTTGCCCCCATTTAAAGCCATAAGGGGCATCCAGTTGATTTGTGCTGCAACCTACTAATACAAGAACAAAGAAGGTAATTAAAATCCCTTTTATCATTACTTAACACATCCCAATTAAGTCATCTAATTGGATACTATCAAAAACGGATGATTAATCAAAAGACAACATCGCTTTTATCAAATTAAATGACCTGACTGAATAACGTGTTTTTACTTCACAGCCTAACGTTCCTTTTTTTCTTGTTCTTTCACTTCAACCATTGCGATTTCTTTCAGCCAATCCGCTAATAATGGTTTTGTTTTTACAGCATCTAATAAAGCGCGTTCATGCTTTGTTAAACGAACAACCACAACTTCTGTTTTCATATGTGACATAGCCAGTCTCTTTCTTAAAAATTGAATAATGACATAAAAAACTGGCAGAACGGTCTGACTTACGGATTTTTACACGATTTTCGTGTTAATTTACACAGGAGAAGTTTTATTGAAAATCAATCGTTTGAATGACATAGGAAGAAAAAATAGATACAAAAAAACCACCTTTTGGTGGTTAATTGTCAAACTTAACAAAGTTAAGATTGATGGTGCCCAGGGCGGGACTTGAACCCGCACAGCCTAAAGGCCGAGGGATTTTAAATCCCTTGTGTCTACCGATTTCACCACCTGGGCCAAATTGTATTTTCTCTTTCGAGAGGGATAAGTTAACTCACCCGTTAATCAATATACTGGAGTAGATACTCGTATAAAGATCCGTCTAACTTAAAATAAAAGGAATCAAATGATTCTCTTACTTCAAGATGGTGCCCAGGGCGGGACTTGAACCCGCACAGCCTAAAGGCCGAGGGATTTTAAATCCCTTGTGTCTACCGATTTCACCACCTGGGCTAAATTATGGAGGCGCGTCCCGGAGTCGAACCGAGCTACACGGATTTGCAATCCGGTGCATAACCGCTTTGCTAACGCGCCTTATCCGAATTTCTTACGAAATTTGGAGCGGGAAACGAGACTCGAACTCGCGACCCCGACCTTGGCAAGGTCGTGCTCTACCAACTGAGCTATTCCCGCGTTAAGCTTAACTTTCAGCTTATGCTATCAAACTGGCTGATTTACTTATTTATTTTCATAAACCATGTTGCCGTTCGATGCGTTGCATTCTACTGATTTCACCTATCGAGTCAATACAATTATTGAAATAATTGGATCGTTCGCTGTTTTTTCAATCATTTCGATCACGCTTCGCTCAAATCGCCCCACGCAGCCTTTAAATATTGGAACATTGACCAAAATGTTAAGATAGCAGCGACATACATTAGCGCAATAGAAAGGTTTTCAATTAAAGGTGTCGGGCGCCATAATAGCCCTACGAGTGACATCATTTGTGCCGTTGTTTTAAATTTACCAATCCAAGATACGGCAACACTGCTACGCTTACCAATCTCCGCCATCCATTCACGTAATGAAGAAATAATAATCTCACGTGCGATCATAGTCGCAGCAGGTAATGTTACATACCAGACATCATAACTTTCAGTGACTAAAACAAGCGCGGTTGCGACCATTACTTTATCCGCAACTGGGTCTAAAAATGCCCCGAACTTCGTGGTTTGCTTCCAAAGTCGAGCTAAAAAACCGTCAAACCAATCCGTCACGGCGGCGACAACAAAAATCAACGCACAGGCGAACGGCCCCCAAGTCACAGGGAGGTAAAATGCCAAGACAAAAAATGGTATTAGGATGACGCGAAATAATGTCAGCCACGTTGGTATGTTTAATTTCATCACGCTCACTAACTTTTTGACCAAGTTGGATATTATGAATATGGTGCCCTAAGACACTTACTGTTTCAATGCATTATAAATCTTTTCTGCAAGTGCGTATGAGATCGAGGGCACTTTTGCGATTTCTTCTATACTGGCATTACGCAATGGCTGCAATCCCCCCATGTATTTTAATAACATTTGACGACGTTTAGGCCCAACACCTTCAATCGATTCCAAGGCACTCGTATTTTTTACTTTTGCTCTGCGTTGGCGATGCCCTGTAATCGCATGGTTATGGGACTCATCGCGAATATGTTGTATCACATGCAATGCAGGTGAATCAGGGGGTAAGGCAAAACCTTCGCCTTCCGGTTTCAAGAAAAGCGTTTCAAGCCCTGCTTTACGATCACTGCCCTTTGCCACACCGATTAATAAAGGATGGTTTTTATCCCAATCAACCTCAAGAGAGTCAAATACATCCCTAGCTTGCCCTAGCTGCCCTTTTCCACCATCAATAAAGATAATATCAGGCACCTTTCCTTCATCGAGGTGCTTACCATATCGGCGAGTCAATACTTGGTGCATGGCCGCATAATCATCACCAGGAGTGATACCTGAAATGTTATAACGGCGATATTCTGATTTCACTGGGCCCGTTTTATCAAAAACAACGCAAGAAGCAACTGTTTGCTCCCCCATAGTGTGAGAAATATCAAAGCACTCCATACGTGATATATTTTCTAAATGAACCACCTTCGCTAACGCGGCCATACGCTGTTGCACTGTCGAGTTCTGCGCTATTTTAGTGGATAACGCAATCGAGGCATTCGTACGGGCTAATTTCAAATAGCGTGCTCTCGCTCCTCTCGGCTGGCTTTGAATGTTAATCTTACGCCCCGCCAACTCAGATAATGACTGAGCAAGTAACTCTTTCTCTGTCAGGGCAAAATCCAGCAATATTTCCCCTGGTAATGTACGATTTTCGCTACCCTGTAAATAAAATTGCCCCAAAAAAGTCTGAACGACTTCATCTTGTTGGGTATCTGCGGGGATTTTAGGAAAATAACTGCGGCTGCCAAGCACTTTACCTTGACGTATAAACAAGACATGCACACAAGCAAGGCCTGATTCAAAAGAGACGCCGATGACATCGAGGTCATCTCCCTCACCAGAAACATATTGCTCTTCAGTCACCGTCCGTACAGCTTGAATTTGATCGCGAAAACGCGCTGCGTCTTCAAAGCGCAACTCTTGGCTAGCCTTCTCCATTCTCTCCACAAGGCCAGTTAATACTTGCTTGTCTTTTCCTGTCAAAAATAACCGCACATACTCCACTTGCTGATCATAATCTTCATCAGAAACTAGCCCTTTAACACAAGGCCCTAAACAACGCCCTATTTGGTATTGTAAACAAGGCCTTGAGCGATTTTTATAAACACTATCCTCACATTGACGTATCGGGAATAGTTTCTGCATTAAGGTTAGGGTTTCACGTACGGCATAAGAACTTGGAAATGGGCCAAAATACTCACCTTTGGCATGTTTAGCACCGCGGTGCATCGAGATCCGTGGGTGCGTTTCCTGACTTAAGAATAGGTATGGGTAGGATTTATCATCACGCAGTAACACGTTATAACGAGGCTGGTATAACTTAATATAATTATGTTCAAGTAATAATGCTTCAGTTTCAGTGTGTGTCACGGTGACATCAATAGCAGCAATTTGTTTGACGAGCTGCTCTGTTTTTCGGCTACTCACATTTTCACGAAAGTAACTGGAAAGCCTTTTTTTCAAGTCTTTCGCCTTACCAACATATATAACCGTGCCGCCCGCATCGTACATTCGATATACGCCAGGCTGATTTGTCACTGTTTTTAAGAAAGCTTTTGATTCGAACTGTTCTGCCACTCGGATAAACCCTGTACTGTAATTAAACCATATCTAATGGCTATATGAGTTAATTCTACATCACTACAGATATTAAGTTTACCAAACATTCGATATCGATAAGTATTTACTGTTTTAGGACTCAAGGATAGCGTCTGTGCAACCTGCTTAATGGGCACACCTTGGGTGATCATCAACATAATTTCCAGTTCACGACCTGACAAAAGCTCGTATAAATCTTGCTGATTATTATGGACAACACGATGCAAAGCGAGATCTTGAGCAATATCAGGAGAAATAATTCGCCTTTTTACATTGACCACCTTGATCGCTTCTATCAGATCATCTTCAGTAATATGGACACTCAATAATCCAAAAATTCCAATATCTAATGCTTTGAGAAAAAAAGAATAATTACTACGAACGTTATAAATAATAATTCCCACATCAGGCTGCGTGCGCCGCAACGTTTGAATCATTTTTAAGGAATCAAAATGACAATGGTCACTACTGATTAAAATCACACTGGCTCTTTGATGGCGGTTCCAAACCACCGCTTGGTCAATCGAGGAAAATGAAGCTATCAATTTGCAGCGTGAATGACGACTAAATATAAACTCAAATCCATGCAGAGTAATATTATTGTCATCAATAATTATTATATTTATTCCCATATTATATTATTTATCAATGAATTAAATAGAAATGAGTGGGAATTTTATATTGCAAGTCTCTGGGATACAACCTCTTTATCATTACACAAACATTAGATAATTCATTTAATAATAATTAAAACCTTCAAATAGTAAAAAGGAGATATACACTCCCTTTTACTATTTAAAAAATAAATATTTTATTACTCACGTTTTAGTTTTTCTGTATTCGCGATGTAAAGAGCGACAACCAGTACTAAAATTGCCCCTGCATGCAATAACGTTGTCATTGGGTCACTGTGATCGACAATAATCAAACGAATGATTGCTGTAATGCCAATATAAATAAAATATCTTAAAGGGAAATGATAACCTGACATAAAATATTTAATGATCAATGCAATAAACTCAAAGTAGAGGAAATAAATCACAATCCCCTCTAAGAGCTCATAAGCTGTTGCTCCCTTTGAACTGCCAAACATTAAAGATGCCATCGTAAAGGTTTCTTTTGCTAAAAAAAACACCAAAACAGCAGCTAAAGTAATTAAACCAATGTTCAGAATCCATTGTAGTACCCATGCAATGTTACTCGCATGACGCATTCCTTTCATACTATTCATTTGTTATTCCCCAAAGAAATACAAAACATGAGCACAATGACAGCTATCACGTGTTGTTACCCATTTTATTCAATGCATATTGTCTTAATTGTAAATCAAATTTTTGTCGTTAGCATGACAAACAGAAAGGAAATTTGCAGTTTTGCGGTAAAGCGAGCACGCTTCCCGCCTTACCATAATCTTTTATTCAGCAATTAATTTGAAGGGGCTCCCATCATTTTCAATATATCTTGCTCAGTCAGCATCGCTGTTTGCTCAACAAAATTATAATATTTTGGTTTGCTATCAATATAAATTTGCATCGCCAATTGCGCTTGTTTGCTGTCTTCAAACAGGGTTGCCGATACATAATATGTTGATGGATTAATTAAATGGTAAAAAAGATGTGTACCACACTGCTTACAAAATGCGCGCTCCCCCCACTGTGAGGATACAAATGTAGTGACTGAGTCTTGCCCTTCAATGTGTAAATCGCTACCGCAATCCACACTAAAACCTGGACCGCCATTCCATTTTTGGCACATGCTACAATGACAAACACTTAGCTTATTAACTGCTTTACCCGTTGATACCTTAACTGCACCACATAAACATTGACCTTTATGCATCTTATTTTCCTTTGCTATGTCTATTAATGGGTTTCTTACCCATTAATAGCTATTTCCCCTCAAATTACAACTTACTTTTCTTTTTTATTTAGGTTAAATTGGCGGTCTGTAAAACGTCGATCGTTTGTTGCGTCTTGCAGTAAAATACTCTCAAGCTCTTTGCTTTCTCGTTCGGACTCAATATCCCCTTCATTCTGCTGGTTTTGATGTAACTGCACATACTCATACGTCATTGCATGGGGAGTAATCCCAGTTAATAACGTATTATCTGCGGCTTGGGCAAATAAAGTTGCTCCCGTAAATAACGCTATGCCGATAAATAAACGAGTAAATAAAATATTTTTCATCATGTTCTCCTTTCACTAAAATATGTTTTAGCGCGAAAGGCTGTCAAAAAAAATACAGAATACGTAATTGTTTTAATGATTCAGTAAAATCATGTAGATATTTGTCTGAATGAACTATTTAGATAGTTGAAATGTAAAAAGAGAGCAATCCGCTCTCTTTTATACTGCTTCTATTCAAATAATGAAATGGCTTTATAATTCGCCTTTCTCATTTTTGTTTCCAGAATTCACTTCCTTAAGCAAATACCAACAGAAATAGAGTAAAACAACAATCCCGATAAATAATAAAACCCATAATGAGATTGTTAACCAATTTTGGCTTTCATCGACAAGATCGGTCGCCGTCAGTCGCTCAATCCCCCCTAACGGCACAATTTCAGCGTCGGAATAAGTAACGGGATAACTCGACATTAGCTCTGCAACTGTGTAGGTTTTACCAACTAATTGATTATACGTTAACTTTTCTTGTACAGCTTGTTTGTTTCCCCACACTAATAGGTAAGGAGCAGCCCCTTGCACATTAAATATCAAGTTGAGCGCATCTCGTTTACCCACAATACGTGGGGGTTGATCCTCCCAACTCCCTTTTAATGCAGAAACTCTTAATGTGCGGATCATTTCACCGTGTAAAACAATGTTTGTATTGCTAACCGTTTCACCGTTTGCATGCTGGTTATATGCCACAATATTCGTTAGTGGTAACCAGCTTTCCCCTCTATCTGATGAGTATTCTACTTTTAAAGGGATAACACGATTAGATTGCTGTAATTGTATTTGCAGTTCATCTAAAGGCTGCATTGAGGGTAATTGATAAATAACATGTTCCCGTGAAACCCCATCATTGGTCATTTCAAAATGGAATGACTCTTGACGACGAGTTGCTTTTAACACATCCGCATCAGCGCTTACTTTTAGTAAGTTAGGGATAACAACATCAGGGGAACTCGCAATCACAGCCAAAAGATAAGGTGCTTTCAAAGCTTGAGCATTACCATTTAATAATTCAATTTGATTACTTGTAACTGTTTGATCATCCAACGTTAAATTCATAATAGGTTGGTTTGTCGCCACATTAACCCAGTCTTCTTTATTATTGCTGGTAAAAATAAAGGCTTTTGCTTGCCAATCTTTTTCATGTTTAGCCCAATCCAGCGTTAGAGTTTTAATCGCTGCATTTTTTTCTTGATCTTCATTTCGAGTCAACAAATAAGCTTGATAAGATGCTTTATCTTTTGCTTGTGTATTTGGTAGTTCAAGGCGATTAACTTTGCCAGGTATAGATTCGACAAGAAGATATTGCCTATCTTTACGCATATCTTCATCAGTATTCACATTATCAATACGCGCAACTAAATGTTGAGGCGTAAATGATACTTTTGCATTAGAAATAGATTTTTCAGCATCATAAAAAAGTACTGATGGAACTTCATCACCTATTCCATTAAAGACGCGAACATCTTCTAATGTATTTGGATAGGCAGAATTAAAGTAAGCATTCGCAGGCAGCTCAAGCCAATAAAAAGGCTCGTTTGTGTCTGAAATATTTATTTCTGCTCCCTGATAAAAATTATAAGGTGAATTTTCTTTAATATCCTCACCATATAAATGGCTCGAAAATAATAAAGATAATGAAAAGACAGCAAGTAGCCCTCTATATTTACTTAGACTCATGATTGCGTTTCCTGTTCGGATTTCCCTTTTGGCTCTTTTGGTGGCAAAGGAGAAAAATACCCCACAATTAATATTACCAATGCCACACCAATAAAGGAGACAGCACGCGTAATTCCACCTTGTCCGTTAATATCAATTAAGAATAATTTTGCAATAACACAAGCAAAAATACCTGCACCGAAGAACCACCAGATCCGATTTTTCTTGATTGCCGATATCACTGAGCATATTAGTGCTGCAAGAGCCCAACTAATCGACAGAACGGTTTGTACTAAGCGCGAATCAAACAAGGTTTCATAATGCCAATTAAGCCCTGCAAAGTCAGCCGTTGCTCGAATAAGGATGCCATTAAACCACAGAGCTACAAGAGCGATGATTGCAACCAGTAACACTCGAATGATCCAGAAGTCTATCTCAGTGACTTTGCGTAATTTTTGCATAAAGCCTTTACGCACTAAAATAATCGCGGCAATGCTAAATAACCCTGCTTCATCTAATGGATTTATTAGCGGAATATAATTCCAGAACGTTAATTTACCATCTTCTAAATTAGCATATCCTGATAAGACAACTAACCCAACAACAACGGGCAACAAACTATACCAATAAATCAGTCCATTACGTTTCATTGGGGGCATTCTATTTTGCTGCAACCAATACAACACTAAAATTATTAATGTTACCGTCATAACATAAATAAAATATCCCATTTCATGTTGCATTCCCCAAGGAAGAATAGAAACGAACCAATTTACTTGTGTTACAATAAATGCAAGGATTAACCATAAATTCGCGCCATGTAATACCCTTTGCATCCATGGGTTGCGAAGCTTGTAAGCGTGTATCACAAATAATATAGAGCTTCCTAATACGACTGGCCAAATTAAGGAACCTTCACCTCGGCCCATCGGGTTTTCATCATTTAAGAAATCGATACCGAGATAGTAATAGCCCGCAATCCATAAGAAAGATTGGCAAATAAGTAAAGGAACCCAATTAATACGAATTGCAAATAGCCGCCAGAACCATACCGATATCACGACTAAAACCAACATAATAAAGGATTCGGATTCTCGGCTCCATGAAAGAATATTAGTGAACATTGGCAACCAGCAATACCATGCCACTATTCCTATCACTAAAAAACCATAACTGAATAATGAATAATTACTATCTTCATTGCGGCGAATATGGAATAAACCACCCGCACCAAAGCAAGCAACAAGCAATACTGGCACCATATAAGTGCTGCTACGGCTCCAATATAAGAATGGATAATCACTTAATAAAGTCACTACACTTACTAAAATTAGTAATGATCCTACCGTAGCTAATTTCCTGTGGTTTTGCTGTAAGCCAAACCACAGAAGTAATAACCCTTCCAATGACCAGATAATAGAAGTCCACTCAAATGTCAGCGCTAATGGTATGGCAAGAGTTACGAACCCAGCACCAATGATAATATTGCCTAGCGCCATATTTTTGCCAATTTCTTTATAACGTTTATGAATTTGTAACCCCGCCACGAGGTACAATAAACCAATCAATAACGAGATAAATGCAGGTAATAATCCTACGCCCTCAGAAATAAAGAATTGCAACACAATACTAATGAAAGGTGGTACAAATAATAAAGTATTATCGACAAGAAGTTGTTTAGTATGTTCGAAACGTAATGAAAAGAGTTGTGTTAATGCATTAAAAATGATCAGATTAGCGATAATAAATAATTGGCAAGATAGATAATAATCAGATTGATAATTATCTATCCCCCATAAAATCGCCACCCCATAGGTCATAACCAGTCCAACGAGGTTCAATGGTCGCCATGCTTGCCACACACTAATAATTAAAATACCTGTTGATAACATCAGATAGTATGAGAAGAGCACGATGTGGCTGCCACCACCAGTGGATAAGAGGATAGGTGCTAAATAACCACCTAATGACGCTAAAATAGCTAAACTAATCGTACGTTGTAATAATGCAAGAGCGATACTGGCGGCACAAATTAACAACATAAACGCAAAGGCCATTCCATACGGCAACATGGTGTATAACTTAAAAGCAGCAAAAATAGTAATATATAAACAACCTATTCCCCCGCCTTGTAAAATTAAACCGAAAAGCGTTTTTTTATTACGTAACCACCAGCCCACACCTAATAGTATTAAACACCCTACCGCGCTGAATATTAGCCGCATTTGCACAGAGATAATTTCATTTTGTACACTGTAGTTTAATAAGTAAGCAACACCAAGGAATAATAATAAAATCCCAATTTTAGCAACAGGATTGCCTTTTAATAACCAAGTAAAGAAGTGACCAAATATTGACTTATCATTACTTGGCATATTTTTATTTGCATCCCAACCCTGTACATTTTTTGTTGTATTTTCTTTGGTGCTATTAAATCGGTTCGGGTTTACCTTAGATGACAAATTGCTATTAAACCGGTTTGGATCAACATCAATATTATTTGAAGGCGTTAAAGGTGGCTGCGTCGTTATAAGGGCGTCTTTTACCCGTTCAATATTATCCCTAGGCTCTACCTGTTGGTAAGCAACTGACTTTTCAGAGACTATATCTTGTTCGCTTTCTGTTGAAGGCACTGAGTTTTGCCGTATTGATTGTTCAATATCTTCAGTTTTCTCTGTGATGTGTTGTGTAATCTCTTGATGCGTTTGTTCTGTAATTGGGGATTCGGATAAGATACTCTGCGATTTTTTAAACTGTGCAATTTGTGTTTCTAATGAATAAACCTTCTGATTTAACTCAGAAATTTGATATTGCATTCGCCCTGTACGACTTAGCGAAACTATCGCTAAAATCGGCGCGAGTATAACAAGCATCACTAATATGAACCCTACTAGTATCCAAGTATCCACAAATAGGTTTCCTCATAATAAAATTCACAGTTTTAGATATGGCAAAATGGCGTTTTGTGATTATCGCTAGTGTAGATATCATTGATTCTCTTGCCAACCAAATGTAATAAACTGTTACAAAATACTTCGTTTTAGTTGTAGTAAAAGCACTCTTGTCACACAAAAATGATAACCATCATTAATACGTGGTTTAAAAGCCAATGTAACTAAGAAAACCCTTAATCATCATTTAGTCATATTCAAAATAAGCAATAATTTTAATTTCTTTTAATTCCCCGATAGTCTATTTAAGATGATTATTCCAATAAATTTAAAAATATAAATTTAAATAGTGTTTTTAAATTTATTTATATATACACTTATCAATTAACACCCAAGAAAAAAAACAATCACTATCATTTAATGATGACAATAATTTGAGTTTCACATCATCATTGTTATGTCAGTTAATAAATGAATTACCAACAGAGACTTAAAACAAAGCTTATTCCAAAAGATAAATACATATCGTTAGTATATTTGTAAAGATTGTCGAAATAAGAAGAATAGTATAAGGAGAATTCTTCATGCTACTCCATATCATCCTCGCTGCACTTGGTCCAATCGTTCTTGGTTTAGCTGTTGGTTGGCTATCTGGGAAATATGGTTTTATTAAAAGAGAATATTCACAGGCTTTTGCTGACTTTGTTGTCAAAATTGCCTTACCATTCGCACTATTTCTTGCAGCCGCTCAAGCACCACCATCTGTATTGCTCAATATCGATTACTTATTAGCATTGGCTGTCGGATTAATTGCAACTTATGTTATCGGGTTTATTTTTGGTAAATTTATTTTCCGTCACAACAGAAAAGATGCTGCCATGCAGGCATTATCGGTATCATTCCCTGATATGGCCTACTGTGGGCCACCTGTCTTATTGGCTACCGTCGGGTCATCTGGATTGATTGCAATGGTATTAGGTAACCTTATTTACACTGTTATCATCATTCCATTCACCTTACTGATGATTAGTGGCTCTCAACAAGGTCATAGCGTTTTCAAATCAATTGGTAAAGCGATTGCCCAACCTTTAGTATTTTTGCCAATTCTAGGGGCATTACTGGCTATTTTTGGTGTGAAGTTACCTGAAATCTTACAAAACTCCGTCAATGAACTAGGAAAAACAGCGGGAGGGGTTGCTCTCTTTTTCCTTGGTCTGTTACTTTCAGGTATTAAGTTAACTATTAGCAAAGAAATTATTTTTAACGTCTTTATTAAAAACTTTGTTCAGGCAGCCTTGATTTTAGGAACTGGTCTTGCATTAGGCCTACAAGATGACTTATTAAAAGCAGCCTTTATTATTGGCGTATTACCGACAGCGACAGCTGTACCTGCTTTAGCCATTAGTAACCAAGCTTATACGGAAACATCCGCAGGGACAGTATTACTCAGTACCCTCGCCGCTCTGATTTCTATTATTGGTGGTATCGCCATTGTCGAAATGCTGTAACCCTCCTGAATTAAAGCAGGTCAACTTTTGGCCTGCTCTCTCTTTCATTCCTCTTAGCTGGTTTTATCACCAATTATTTGCAAGATAGATCACAAAAAACGTATCATAGAGCTAAGTATTTTTTCTTTTAAGCATCTGGGATATTAATAAATAATGAAAATCAGTGATGAGTTAGCCTCCGCTATCGCTTCCGTCACCGAAGTTGCTGCCATTGCAGCCTTCGATTGGGTAGGTAAACAAGATAAAAATGCTGCGGATAAAGCGGCTGTTGAAGCCATGAGAAATCGCCTTAATGAAATTGATTTCTATGGAAAAATTGTGATTGGTGAAGGTGAAATTGATGAAGCGCCAATGCTTTATATCGGTGAGCAAGTGGGCAAAAAATCGGGGGTCGAAGGGCTTGATATTGCGGTTGACCCAATAGATGGCACCCGAATGGTTGCCTGTAATGAGCAAAATGCAATTACTGTTCTGGCCGCAGCACCAACAGGCTCATTACTTCAAGCTCCTGATATGTATATGGAAAAACTCGTTGTTGGAGCAGCGGCAAAAGGTGCCGTTCATTTAAGCCACCCGCTTGAAAAAAACCTTGAGTTTCTTTCATCTGCATTGAATAAACCCATTTCGCATC
The DNA here is from genome assembly GCF_020381325.1 of Providencia vermicola. GTDB lineage: Bacteria > Pseudomonadota > Gammaproteobacteria > Enterobacterales > Enterobacteriaceae > Providencia > Providencia vermicola. The sequence continues at coordinate 264,538 of NZ_JAGSPI010000001.1, read as the reverse complement.
TTTCCATCGCTGTTTTAGATAAACCGCGCCATGAGCACATTATCAAAACCATTCGTAATTTTGGCGCTAATGTAATTACCATTCCTGACGGTGATGTTTTAGCATCATTACTAACAATACTTCCAGAACATCCAATTGATATGATGTATGGTACAGGTGGCGCACCAGAAGGTATCATCAGCGCAGCAATTGCACGAGCATTAGGTGGCGATATGCAAGCTAGGTTGATCTCACGAGATAAAGCAAAAGGTGATAGCGATGAAAATAAACTACTCGCCGCACAAGAAGCAATACGTTGCCAACAAATGGGCATCGAAATTGGTGAGGTTTTATCGTTAGAACAAATGGTTAATACGGATGATGTCATTTTTGCTGCTACTGCAATTACACCAACCGTTTTAATGGGAGGTATTTCAACAGATGCGTATAGTCGCACCTCGAATACCCTTCTGGTTAATGGCCGTGATCGTTCGTTAAAGATAATCAACAACCGCTATTTTAACTAGCTTTTTGATGGTATTAAAAAAGGGCCTCGTGGCCCTTTTTTAATTGATTACTCAGCGCGGTCTAGCGTCATACGATTTAACATTGGTGCGGTTAACACCATAATTATCGCAATCGCGCCAGTCACTAAGCCTATCTTCAAGAATACATCACTATATACAGCTAATGATTCGACTTTACTAGTCAGTTCGCCTTCTGGCGCTGCGGCCATCGAGGCAACATACCCTGCAATAAAGGCAGCCGCAGAGTTCGTTAAGAACCAAGCACCCATGATGAAGCCCATTAAACGCTGTGGTACTAACTGCGCAACCATCGCTAAGCCCAAACCAGAAATCATCAGCTCACCAATACTTTGGAAACCGTAACAAATCACCAACCATTGGACAGACACAATTCCCGCTTCGTTAGCAAATTTAGCGCCTAGTGGCAGTACTAAGAATGCCGCAGAACACAGAACCATCCCAATCGCAAATTTATGGGGCATCGGCAAATTATCACCCATTTTGTTATAAATTGCCGCTAAAATTGGGCTCCCAATCATAATCCATAATGGGTTCAATGCTTGGTACTGTGCAGGTTCAATTGAAAAACCGAAAACTTCGTGCTCAACATTATGCAATGCAAAGAAGTTTAATGAGGTCGGCATTTGGCTGTATAAAACGAAGAAAACTATTGCTTCTAACATCAGAATTAATGCAACAATCATCCGGCGACGCGCAGTACCTTTTAAAGCTAGCGTTTCTTTAATGAAGATAACTAAAATCCCTAAAGAAATGATTGCTAAAGCTGTACGTGCAACACCTAAGTTATGCAGTAACCATGTAGAAATGGCAATCAATGCCACCACACCAATCACTGTTGCTACTAAGCGAGAAATCACTACTGGCGCAAAGTCAGGTTTCGAACCGTGCTGGGAAACCCATTTCTTACACATATAGAAGTTAATCAGTGTAATGATAAGACCGACTACGCTCAGAGAGAATGCAACATCCCAACCATAATGTTTGGCTAACCAAGGCGTTGCAATCATAGAGAAGAATGAACCGATGTTTACGGACATGTAATACATGGTAAACGCGCCGTCCAAACGTGGATCGTCTTTTTCATAACAGGTTGACAATAAAGAAGATGGGTTTGCCTTAAATAAACCATTACCCACAGCTATAGTTGCAAGCCCGACATACACCATTGACACATCATGCCCTGAGAAAGCGACAAATGCATACCCTGCAATTAAGGTCAGTGTCCCTAAAACGATAACGCGTTTTGTACCTAAGATTTTATCCCCTAACCAACCACCTATTGCAACAAAGCCATAAACTAATGCTGCAAACGCAGAAAATAAGGTGATGGATTCGGTTTCTGACATGCCGAGAACTTGGCTCAGGTATATAGGCAGGATACCTTGTAAACCGTAGTAACCAAAACGTTCCCAGAGTTCGATAGAAAAGATGAGATAGAACGAGCGAGGTTGCTTAAACGCGTTAAGACTGACTTCCTCTTTATTATTTGTTGTGGACACAAGTTACCTCTAGTACAACCTGTACATATGCAAAAAAACCACGGAGCGCTCGTTGCGCTCTCGCATTGTTATGGTCTCAAGAATTAACGTTGGAAAGGCTCACTACAAATTAGAAGAGCGTCATTCCCTGACCTCAAAACAAACAAAAAACGTGTGTAGAATTGTTTTTAGATCTCAAACATAAAATTCAATGAGTTAAAGCATATTTGATTATTTATTCAACTAAGACAAGCAGATAACCCGCCAAGAACGCAATAATCAATTAAGCCATATACGTTATTTATGCACCAAAATTAAAGAATTAGCTAGTATTAATTACCATATGAATCAGATTTTATCGTGATTTACTTCAATTTTTTACAAAATCTCAATATTATTATCGACCACTAATTAATCAGTTGTTTCTCTATTGTTAAGGATATTATTCCATATTTTAATTATATTCATGGAATATGTCATACCGCATTGACCCTGTATCCTCACGTTAACGTAGAGATAATCTCAGTGGGAAAAAGGCATTTTATGAGTTGAAAAGTAGCGATATCGGCGTGAAAGGGTACTATTCAGGAATTTTAGACAAAAAAAAGCCCAGTAAATAAACTGGGCATAATGCATTCTACTCAAGGATCTTTTTGCTAAATTCAAACTATCACTACGTAGGTGCATTATTACATTACTTCGTGTAAAGAAATGAATGATGAGGGTAAATATATGAATGTTTACGCAAGCAAACAGAAATATAGATACTATTAAGACCTATGTATCCCAAAAAAAGTTCATCTTTTTTTATTTTTTCTGCATCTTTTTTTATTCTTTTTTTGATAGCAATAATTAACCATTTGATTTATTGATAATAATGTACAATCAACCAAATGATTGCACTGAACTCAGCAACACGATAATTTACCTTAAATGGTTTTTTAAGAAATATAGCGCGAAGGAACCCCCTGTGAAAAAAAAATTTTTACCCTTATTTTTGATAAGCTGTTTATTCATTCCTTCGGCTTTCGCAGAAAAAGTTAGCACACCACTGGATGAAAAATCACTGATTGAACTTGCCACTCAAGGGCACGCTGAAGCTCAATTCAATTTAGCGATGTTTTACCAATCACATGGACAACTTGACGACGCCTTAAAGTGGTATCTTCTTTCTGCTAATCAAGGCTTTAGTAAAGCTCAAATTAACTTGGCACTGATATACCAGGAAGGTTCTGGTGTCCCTAAAGATGAAAAGTTGATGCTACATTGGATGCAATTAGCTGCTGAAAATGGCGATCCTATTGGCCAAATGAACATGGCAGAATACACACTGCATGGCATTGACAATCTTTTAGAGAAAAACCCAGAATCTGCTGAACACTGGTTACGAAAAGCTGCTGAACAACACTTTCCTGCCGCAATGTTAACCCTTGCTTATTGGTATGAGGAAGGCAAAGCGATAACTAAAGACCCCAAAAAAGCGCAGGTAATTTATCAAACGCTCGCCAAAGAAAATCACCCACAAGCACTCTATTTACTGGGCTATCAAGCCGCAACAGGTATGTACGACAAAGTCGATTATGCCCTCGCATTTGATTACTTCACACGCGCTGCAGAGCTTGGTTTTTCTCCTGCACAAAATAGCCTCGGCATGCTGTACCTGACGGGCCAAGGAACGAAAAAAAATACGCAATTAGCCATCAAATGGTTAACCCTCGCCGCCAAGCAAGGGGAAGTCTCTGCACAGTTTAATTTAGCGTTAATTTATGCGCGCGGTGATGGCATTAACGCCGACCAAGAAAAAGCCTGTCATTGGTTTATTAAAGCTGCCCAACAAAATAGTGCTGATGCGCAGTACGCAAGTGGTGCCTGCTACCAATATGGAATGGGTGTTGAACAAGATGAGCTGAAAGCACTACGTTGGTATAAGCTTGCCGCAGCAAAAGGCAATGAGCGTGCCGAGAAAAAAGTGCTAATTCTAGAAAATAATTTGAAGAATAATAAATAGCCCAGATTGCCTAATATTTTTTGTTAGGCTGTACTTAATTTTTAGTGTTATTCATGCCTGTATTTCTCTTTATATTAAGCTATACATTGAAAAAGAGAGGTATTTCATGAGTGAGAGAGGCAGTCTACCCCTTAACGATTTTTCACAATCAATTCTATCTGGTGAAGGAAAAAATGATTATGAAAAATACATCAGAACAGAAGCCCTATTATCATTGCAACGTACAAAGGAAGAATGGTTACATCGAGATGAACTGCTTTTTCAAATCACTCATCAATCAACTGAACTGTGGTTGAAGCTCAATAATGAAGAAATCATAGAAGCCACTCGCGCACTAAAAGACCAAAAAATTCATTCCGCGATTGCCTTTATCCAACGCGCCACTGAGTGTATTAATTTGATTACTGCACAAATTAATATACTCAGTCATCTCACACCTTGGAATTTTTTGACTATTCGCCCTGCATTTGGCACGGGATCAGGTATGGAATCACCCGGTTGGCGTGATGTCGTAATTAATGGCAAAGAATTGAATACGCAATTTACCCATTACATTCAGCAGACAAAAACTGATTTGATGGCAATTTATACCCAGCCAGTACAAAATGAGGCTTTTAATTTATGTGAAGCACTCATTAAATGGGATGAACAGATCATGGAATGGCGCATGCGCCATTATAAAATGGTTATTCGCACTCTAGGGCATCAAACCGTTGGAACAAAAGGCACATTAACGGATGCCATGGCACAGCGAATTTTTATGAAATTTTTTCCCGCATTATGGGATGTTAGAACGCAACTAACTGAACGTTTTACTGAAAAAAATAACAACACTCAATAGAAGACTGACTATTCTTTTATGGCAGTTCACGATAAAACATCTGCACCCCTATAGTATCGGTGCAGATATTCTGCAAAATAAAAATCTTACCGCTTGCCACGATAAATTCGTTGAGGGCGCCCAACTTTTCCGTACTCTATCTCAGCTTCAATCTTATTTTTTGCTAAGCAGAACTCTAAGTAGCGTCTTGCCGTAGTACGACTCAGTTTAATTGTCTCTGCGATGCTTTCTGCAGTATATTCCGCTTCAAGATCGGCAAACAATGCTAAAACCTTTTCCAACGTGATCACATCAATACCTGTCGGCAGTTCCTCTTTGGATTCACCGCGTGCATAAGTATTAAACATATCATCGATTTGACTCTGATTCGTTTTACTGTTGGTTTGTAAAACTGATTTACGCTGGATATATCTATCCAATGTTTGCCCTAAACGTTCATACGCTATTGGCTTAACCAAATAATCAAAAACGCCAAGACGAATGGCTTCAGTCACCGTTTCCATATCACTCGCTGCTGTCGTAAATACGATATCAGCGCTATTTCGCTCTTGAATTAATTCATGAACGAGATCGATTCCTTTGCCGTCAGGTAAATAGTTGTCCAGTAAGATCAAATCTGGCTTCATGTATTCAATCATTTTTCTGGCTTCAGCTAAATTACCTGCCAACCAAACCTTGTCACAAGCTGGATATGCTTTAATGTACTCGCCGTGCATCTCTGCTAAAAGCAGCTCATCTTCCACAATGAGGATTTTTATCTTAATCATTTTTATATCTTCACTTTCGGAATAAAAATTGAGAATACTGTACCATGCGGCTGATTTTCTTCAATAATCACCGCGCCATTACATCGATTGACGTATGAAGCAACTAAATAGAGCCCGATCCCATGCCCATCGGTTGTGTCTGTTTTTGTTGTCACACCTCGTTCAAACCATTTGTCTTGCATATCTGGAGGGAAACCACACCCTTGGTCAACAACTTCAATAACAATTTCCTGGCCTTCATCAGAAAGGTACAGCTCAACTTGCCTATTACCCTGTTGGCTTTTCAAGCTCGCCTCAAAGGCGTTATCCAGTAAATTACCTAAGACGGCACAAAACTCTGTACTATTTAAGGACTCAGGCAATACATGAAGCTGGCTACCTGGTGTAAAAACTAACTGTAAGCCCAATTCTTTTGCACGGTGATACTTACCAAACAATAACCCAGCAACTTGCTTATCAAAGAACTGTTCACGTAACGAATCTATAAGTTGTTGCTGAGATTCAGACTCACCTTTAATTAATGCAAGCGCTTGATCATATTCTTTCATTTGCAATAAACCACTCAACGTAGACATCCAATTTAGATGCTCATGCCGCAGAGTACGCAAATTTTCTACGTATTGGCGTACTTGTGTCAATTGGGAATTTAATGATTCAATATCATTTTGACTGCGGAAACTAATTACAGCGCCAATTAGGTGATTTTCGTCCCGAATTGCAACTCGATTAGCTATCACATTTAATCCGTTAAATTCGCACAATACATCATGTTGAATCGTAGCAATATCTACGGTAAAAAAATCAGCAGGCGAAATATGCTCTGAGATTGATTTACCAATAAGTTGCCCTGTTGGTTTGCTTAAAGACAACATCTTTCGTGCATTGGAATTAATATTAATAATTTGCCCATGCTGGTTTACCGCGATGATCCCTTCAAAAACGGCATCAAATATCCCCTTTTGCACAAGAACTAACTGCGTAATTTCTTCAGGTTCCATACCCAGCATTTGCCGTTGAATTAATCGCGTAAAACCCCAGGAAAGAAATAATAAAATGACCAGAACGCCAAGAAAAGTTGCTCCCGTTTGGACAAATAACTCGCTACGAGAAGTGTCTATCTTATTGGTTAAATAACCGATGGAAACAACACCAATAATTTTTCCATCTTCCTCAAATATTGGCGTTTTTGCTCGCATGGCATTACCAATGGACCCCTCCCCACCAATAAAATAACTTTCACCACTTTCAAGCGCTCCAGGCTTATTCCATTGCATTTTATAGCCGACTTTTTCACTGTTCGGATGATAAAGCCGCATGGAATTTTCATCGCCAATCACGACATAGTCGTAATCAGAATCTTGGTTTAGTTTATCTGCAATAATTTTCAGTTGTTGAATATCACGGTGTTTAACAGATTGAATCACGCCATCCATTGATGCAATCAGCTTTGCTTGGCTCATGGCTAACGAGCGAATATTCGCCATCATCCTATTTTCAGCTGTATCCGTAAAATATTTACCTAGCCCTAACGTCAAAAATAACGAGACAACCAATAGAAGAAAGAAAACTCGCACTGAAAAGGAAATTGAGTTTACTTTTGTCAATGTAGAGAAAGCATGCTCTTTTTTCATATAGGCTCTCGTTACCAACTGAAAAGTAAAAAATTTGTTACAGTAGAAATCACAGAATAATAGATATTAAAAATATAAGCTAGAGACATAATACACATATTATTAATTAAACACATTAAAACCAAGCAATAAAGCACATATCGAATAATTAAAAACATTAAAACCATTAAACAAATACAAACTCATTTTAGAAACATGAAATAGGTCAAATATATTAAATATAGGACCTTTAATATTAATCTTGAAAAAGATAATTAAATAAGAGTTTATGTTTTTAAGAATAAGAAAAACCAAAAAATACTTATTTAATTAACTTTAACATTAGCAACATTTTAAAAACATCTCTAAAAGAGATGCAGGATACTATTATGTTCGAAAACATAACGTTTAATCAGGTAAAACGTCATGAGAACAGGAAACTTGCTGAAATAACTCAGTTTTTAAAGGAAAATGATTTAGAGCTTGATGCAAGCGTTGATGTTTTCATTACGATAACCCGTAATGAGGAATTAATTGCGTGTGGTGGGCTAGCAAAAAACGTTATTAAATGCGTAGCAATTAGCGATGAGGTTCGTGGTGAAGGTCTCGCGTTAAAATTAGCAACCGAGCTTGTTAATCTTGCTTACGAAAATAATACAACTCATTTGTTTATTTATACTAAATTTCAAAATGAAAACCTATTCCAGCAATGCGGTTTTCATACTATAGCGACTGTGCCTGATGTGATGGTATTGATGGAAAATAGTTGCTGTTATCTAAAACGTTATATTCAAAGTTTAAAAGCACAGCGTGTCGACGGTAAAAAAATTGGGGCCATCGTAATGAATGCCAATCCATTTACCTTAGGCCACCGTTATTTAATCGAACAAGCAGCTAAAGCCTGTGATTGGCTCCACTTATTTGTTGTTAAAGAGGATACCTCTCGCTTCCCTTATAAAGTCAGACTGAACTTAATTGAAGCAGGTACAAAAGGTATTGAGAACCTCACCATTCACCGTGGTTCTGAATATATTATTTCTCGGGCAACGTTCCCTTGTTACTTTATTAAAGACAAAACGGTAGCCAATAACTGTTATACCGAAATCGATATTAAGATTTTTCGCCAATATATTGCTCCTGCATTGGGGATAACCCATAGATTCGTCGGATCAGAGCCATTTTGCCAAGTCACCAACCAATATAACCAAGACATGCGCTATTGGCTCGAAACGGATGCGATGAATTTCCCTCCTATAGAACTCGTTGAATTTCCGCGAACAGTCATCAACGGAACGGCGGTCTCCGCCTCACAAGTTAGAAGACTACTCGCTAAAAAAGATCTTGCGGCTATTAAGGCGATTGTGCCTGACGCGACATATCAATATTTACAAGAGATGCTCGCTAATCAAGCAACATCAACGACAAACCGCATCGAAAGTTCTGAATTAGCTATAGGTGAAATATGAAGATTAAACATGCAGCCGTTGCTGGCACACTTGAATCAAGTGATGTCATGGTTCGAATAGAACCGTTAGAAGATACTCAAGAAGTTTCCGTGCAAATAACCAGCAGTGTTGAAAAACAATTTGGTGATGCTATCGCCAGTATCGTGCAGGAAATGATAGTTCAGCATGATATTCAAGGTGCTCAAATCATCGTCGACGATAAAGGTGCATTAGAGTGTGTCCTAAAAGCACGTTTGGAAGCCCTACTCGCTCGTGCTTGTGATATCGATTATTTGCCATGGGAGAATAAATAATGACACCAGAACAAAAATCACGTACACGCAGAAGCATGCTTTTCGTTCCTGGTTCAAATGCGGCGATGCTAAGCAACTCATTTATTTATAAAGCAGATGCACTGATGTTTGACTTAGAAGACTCCGTGACATTACGCGAAAAAGATACCGCACGCCGCTTGGTTTATCATGCATTACAGCATCCTTTATATGCCGATATTGAAACTATTGTTCGTGTGAATGCTTTAGATTCTGCCTTTGGTATTGCTGACCTTGAAGCGGTTGTTCGTGGCGGCGCAAAAATTGTGCGTTTACCGAAAACAGACACTGCGCAAGATGTCACCGATATCGAAACTGAAATATTACGTATTGAAAAAAATTGTGGTCGTGAAGAAGGTAGCACAGGTTTATTAGCAGCGATTGAATCACCGATGGGGATCACACAAGCGGTGAATATCGCCCACGCATCACCAAGACTTATTGGCATCGCGTTAGGTGCCGAGGACTATGTCCGCAATTTGCGCACCGAGCGGTCTCCTGACGGCGTTGAACTCCTCTATGCTCGGTGCGCCATTTTACAAGCCGCACGCTCAGCAGGTATCCAAGCCTTTGATACTGTTTACTCTGATGCAAATAATGAAGAAGGTTTCCTACGCGAAGCCGCGCACATTAAACAACTCGGCTTTGATGGCAAATCATTAATCAACCCAAGACAAATTGAGTTACTCCATAACTTATATGCGCCAACTCAAAAAGAAGTCGACCATGCTCAACGTGTTGTTGATGCCGCAGATGCCGCAGCCCTTGAGGGTAAAGGCGTGGTGTCATTAAACGGAAAAATGGTTGATGGCCCAGTCATTGACAGAGCCCGCTTAGTATTATCTCGCGCGGCATTATCTGGAATTCGGGAAGAGTGAGGCAAAAAATGACAACAAATACTCAACGTCAAACACGCGTAAGTGCTTACCTACAACCTAAAAGCGATGAAGCATTACGTGAATTTAAAGATATTGGTAAAGTCCAACAACAAGTTCAAAAACCAAGAAACCGTAAGCTATGTGATGACTTGCAAGTGGCTATTCGCCGCTCTGGTCTGCAAGATGGCATGACAATTTCGTTTCACCATGCGTTTCGCGGCGGCGATCTGACGGTCAATATGGTCATGCAAGTGATTGCTGAAATGGGTTTTCGTAATCTGACACTCGCATCAAGCTCACTCAGTGCATGCCATTCACCGCTAGTCGAACATATTCGTCACGGTGTTATTCGTAAGATTTATACCTCAGGTATTCGTGGCCCATTGGCTGAGGCGATTTCTCGTGGCGAACTTGAAGAGCCAGTGCAAATTCATTCTCATGGTGGCCGTGCAAACCTTGTGCACAGTGGCGAACTGCGTATTGATGTCGCCTTCATCGGTGTGCCGTCTTGCGACGAATACGGTAATGCCAACGGATATACAGGGTCCGCCAGCTGTGGCTCATTAGGTTATGCCAAAATTGATGCAGAAACAGCGAAAAAAGTGGTGATGCTAACGGAAGAACTACTGGATTATCCACACAATCCATCCAGCATCAAGCAAGATGAAGTCGACTATATCGTTAAGGTTAAACGTGTCGGTGATGCAGATAAAATCGGTGCTGATGCCACCCGTATGACCTCAAACCCAAGAGAACTACTGATTGCACGTACTGCCGCTGATGTTATTGAAAAATCAGGCTTCTTCAAAGAGGGTTTTTCATTACAAACGGGTACTGGGGGGGCATCCCTTGCCGTGACTCGCTTCCTTGAGGACAAAATGCGTCGCCACAATATCACTGCAGGCTTTGCCCTTGGCGGTATTACATCAACTATCGTTGATTTGCATGAAAAAGGCTTAATTCGCAAATTATTAGACGTACAAAGTTTTGATAAAGCGGCAGCAGAGTCTCTTTCTCGTAACCCGAATCATATTGAAATCAGTGCCAATCAATACGCCTGCTTTGACTCTAAAGGTGCTTCCGTCGACATGCTTGATGTTGTCGTACTCAGTGCTCTGGAAATTGATACACGCTTTAATGTCAATGTGTTAACGGGTTCTGATGGTGTTATCCGCGGAGCATCGGGTGGTCACAGTGATACCGCAGTCGCTGCGAAATTATCCATTATCGTTGCACCATTAGTGCGTGGTCGCATCCCAACGTTGGTTGATGAAGTCCTGACTTGCGTTACCCCAGGGTCAAGCGTTGATATTTTAGTAACCGACCATGGTATTGCCGTCAACCCTGCACGACCTGAATTGAAACAGCAATTAGAAAGCCAAGGTATCAAAACGGTTTCAATTGGCTGGTTAAGAGAACGCGCTCAGTTACTCACTGGAACACCTAACCCTATTGAATTTACAGATAAAGTGGTTGCCGTCGTGCGTTATCGTGATGGCTCTGTAATTGATGTTGTTCATCAAGTGAAGGAGTAACTATGTTTTGCCCACTGCCTGATACTCAAGAGCAATTTGAAATTTCCTTACCTGAGCTGTTGGCAAGCCGTGATGCCCGTCAGGCACGCCAGCAACAGTGGATTGGTCTCCATCAGGTAACCTTGATTTCATTTACTGTCGTTTTCCCAGGGGCTGTCAAAGACAATTCCCTTGTTAGACATGTATTTAATCAGGGCCTAAATGCGCTTAAACAAGTTGCTTTATGCAGGCAGTGGGTACTTTTATCTCAACAATCATGGGCATTACGCACTGGGCCTGAATGTTTAGTTGCCGTCGATGCCAATGCCATTGAAGTCAAAAAGGCATTAATTGAGGCCGAAGAACGCTCCTCTGTAGGACGTTTATGGGATTTTGATGTCTTTGATGCACAAGGAAAACAATATTCACGTAGTCAATTAAATCTGCCTGTAAGGCGCTGTTTAATCTGTGAAAAAGAAGCCAAAATCTGTGCTCGTCATCGCTCACACCCGTTGGCTGATATTCTTCTTCGCATCGAGGAGTTAGCCCATGGAACTTGTTAACTATTCACAAACCCTAAGTGACCAACTCACTCATTATTACAGCCAGTTAGCTTGGCAAGCTATGCTCGCTGAAGTGAATTTGACCCCAAAACCAGGTTTAGTAGACAAATACAATACAGGCGCTCATAAAGATATGGCGCTAACGGATTTTCATTTAAGTGCCAATGCCATCGCCAAATTTTTTCCATTATTTATTCAGGCTGGTGCACAACATAAAAACCTACCAATTAAACAGGTTTTAAGCAAAATTAGAACTATCGGGATGGCGTGTGAAACCGCCATGTTTCAGGCCACTCAAGGGGTAAACACCCATAAAGGCAGCATTTTTTCATTAGGTTTAGTATTAACCGCAATTGGTCGCTTAGCCGCATTACAGCAAACTGTGACACCCGTTGCGATTAGTCAATTAGTTGCAGGTATGTGCCAAGGAATTTGCGCTGAATTGATGCAACCTACGGATACTCCAACAGCTGGCCAACGTTTATATCAACAATTTGGTTTTACTGGAGCACGAGGGGAAGCTGAAGGTGGCTACTCGTTAGTTATCGACCATTCATTGCCCTTTTATTTACAGCAATTAGCGGCGCAACAGGATGCTGAAATAGCTTTAATAAATACATTAATTCTATTAATGAAATTTAATGATGATACCAATATTGCAAATCGTGGCGGCTTAAACGGTTTAATTTGGATAAAACAGCAAGCAACTATGTTATTGCAAGAGGGCATTAATCATCCTGATGATTTAGTCAAAGTAAAACAATTTGACCAACACTGTATTGAAAAGAATCTAAGCCCAGGTGGTAGCGCAGATTTATTAATTCTAACGTGGTTTTTTGCCCGTCTGCCTAGACAAGGCTTCGGTATTTAGCATTTAAAATTAAAACAACTTATATATTCACCAACACAGGAACCCATTCAATAATTTAATTAATAAAGATTAATAAAAATATATTTAATTAAGTAACAGTTATTGATTTAAAGAATTTATAACATATTGGAAATAGCTAAATAATGACAATGAATATCAAAATCATTATTCCTATTAAGGCATTGCTATACCTCCAATATGACGAAAAGCCGAATTCATAATATTTAAGTTTTAATTTCGTTAAGGATCAAGCCTATGCCAAAAGACAAAATCTGGAAACTGCTACTTCTGATAGCAATTCCAATCATTATCGCCTTAATACCGACTCCTGCGGGGTTACCGCATATCGCGTGGTTATTATTTGGTCTTTACCTCGCGGCTATTGTTGGACTGGTATTAAAACCTTATTCAGAACCTGTTATTTTGTTAGCCACTATTGCCGCAAGCGCCGTCATAATTGGTGTAACAGGTACCAAAGATGTTAAAGCCAGTGAAGTCTTAAGTGGTTATGCATCAGGGACAACCTGGCTGGTATTTGCGGCATTTACGCTAAGTGCTGCATTTGTTATTACAGGTTTGGGTAAACGCCTTTCGTACATTTTGATTGGTAAATTGGGCGGCACTACATTAGGCCTTGGCTATGTCACTGCGATCCTTGACTTAATTATTGCCCCAGCAACGCCATCAAATACCGCTCGTGCGGGTGGAATTGTTTTCCCAATCATAAACAGCGTGGCAGTAGCATTAGGCTCTGATCCTGAAAAAAGCCCTCGCAAAGCAGGCCACTACTTGTTAGTCAACGTATACATGGTGACCAAAACGACCAGCTATATGTTCTTAACAGCAATGGCACCAAACGCTTTAGCATTAGCTATGATGAGTGACATTATGGGTATTCATTTAAGTTGGGGTGGATGGGCACTCGCCGCATCGGTTCCTGGCTTAATTATGCTGATTTTGACACCACTGATGATTTATAAGCTGTATCCACCTGAACTCAAAAAGGTGAATAACAAAGAGATCGCAGCAAAAGGCTTAGCAGACTTAGGCCCAATGACGATGCGTGAAAAACTGTTAGCTATCATCTTCGTTATCGCACTGTGCGGCTGGATTTTCTCTGACTTTATTGGTGTGAGTGCATCCAGTGTCGCTATCGCCGTCATGGCATTAACCTTAATTTTAGGTGTTGTCACATGGGATGATGTGCTGAAAAACAAAGGGGGTTGGAACACCCTGATTTGGTACGGTGGTATCATCAGTATGTCAGGCGTTCTCACTAAAGCAGGCTTCTTTAAATGGTTAGCCGACACCATGAGTCAGTATCTCTCTTTCGGTGACCAAGCCATGTTAGCTTTCTTTGTTATCATGTTTATCAGTGTCGCCATTCGTTATCTGTTCGCATCAGGTGGTGCTTATGTTGCCGCGATGGTGCCTGTATTTGCCACTGTCGGTATGGTTGCTGGTGCACCGCCAATGCTACTGGCATTAGGCTTACTGTTCTCCAACGCATACGGCGGAAGCGTAACGCACTACGGTGGTGCCGCAGCACCAATCGTCTTCGGTGCAGGCTACAACGATATTCGTTCTTGGTGGATCATCGGTGGATTAGTCGCATTCGTTAGCTTATTCGTCCACATGACTATCGGTTTAGGTTGGTGGGAAATTTTGATTAGTATGGGCCTAATTTAATGCGTCCTATTTTAATTAGTCGCTAAATTATTCTATGGGGCACAATGTAATTTGTGTCCCTTTTTTAAATCTGACAATGACTATTTTGCGTTAACGATGGTGCGGCTTTGAATAACATGCGGGATCCATCCCCTAAATAGTTCAAATTGCAGCTAGGCGTCAAACGAAGGTATCCTTAGGAGCATACACAAGTATGTGACTAAGGTAACTGAGTGCAGACAACAACGCTGCGGCTTGAAATATGACGGGGATGAGGAGCATACACAAGTATGTGACTTGGGGTACCGATTGCAGCCAACACCGCTACAGCGTGAAATATGACGGATAACTTTATGAAAAAAATCCCCTGTACCCTGATGCGCGGCGGCACATCAAAAGGTGTATTTTTATTGGCGGACTCATTACCAACTGATATCAAACAACGTGACCAATTAATTTTAGATATTATGGGTTCGGGTCATCCGTTGCAGATTGATGGCATTGGTGGAGGAAGCCCACAGACCAGTAAGGTCGCCATTATCAGCCGCTCTGAGCATCCTGATGCGGATGTCGATTATTTATTTGCCCAAGTTGCTATTACTGAGCGTATTGTCGATACTGCCCCAAATTGTGGCAACATGTTGTGTGCTGTTGGCCCTTTTGCACTCGAAAAAGGGTTAGTCCCAATCACTGATAACGTGACTACCGTCCGTGTTCGTAATGTCAACACTGAAACCTTTGTCAATTCCACCGTACAGACCCCTGATGGCCAAGTACAATATGAAGGGAGCACCCAAATTGCGAGCGTACCGGGCAGTGCAGCACCTATCGCCCTCACCTTTTTAAATGCTAGCGGTGCCAAAACGGGGAAATTATTACCAACGGGTAATCCCATCGATACCATTGATGGCATTGAAATAAGCTGCATTGATATGGCGGTTCCCATCGTCTTAATCGATGCGCCTCAATTAAATAAGACGGGTTATGAAAGTGCCGCAGAATTAGAATCCGACAACGCCTTTATGCAACAACTCGAGTCAATTCGCATTAAAGCAGGTGCCATGATGGGGTTAGGCGATGTTACGAAAAAAGTGATCCCAAAACCCATTTTAATTTCACCTGCTACCCAAGGCGGCACCATAAATGTCCGTTATTTTATGCCGCAAAAATGCCACGGCGCACTGGCGGTGACTGGGGCAATTGCTATCGCCACCAGCACGATTTTACCCGATAACATTGCACAGCGTTATGTTCAATCTGTGGATATGAAAACCATTGCAATTGAGCATTTAAGTGGCAAATTTGAAGTTACCCTGAACCAACAGGGGAATTCTCCTGAAGGGCTACAAGCATCAATAATTCGCACCGCACGTAAGCTTTTTGAAGGGGATGTGTTTGTGCTGTAATTGGGTTAACCTGCCCTGTTAATTGGGCAGGTTATTCAATGTTATCAATCGAATAAATCGACAAACTTCCCATTAATATAATAAGACACACGATATGCCTCATCGGGGGTAGGTAACTCTAACTTGCCTGCCATACGCTCCATTACCTGTTCTGGTACGGCAAATTCCCGCTGTTGGTTTTGTTGACGCCACTGCTTATAAGGCACTTCTAAATACACTAAGTGTACTTTGGCGTGGTAGCGAGCAAACAGACTCACCATGCTTTCACGCAAAGAAGCACTCAGCGACGTTGCATTCCAAATAAAATCCGTTTTTGTACGCAAAAACTGTTTGGCCTGCTCTTTGCCTTGCTGCGCCACCCACCCTTGCGCATTTCTGTCCGTAGGGCTAATTTTGTGCTCACGACGAATTTCATCAAGACACACCATCTGGGTTTGTGGGTAAAATTGTTTCACAAAATGATCTTTACCCATACCAGGTAAACCACACAACATGATGACTTCACTGCCTTCTTCTTCAAAAGGTTGATAGTCTGGCATCCCCCTTTGGTGATGGAAGTAATGAAAACGCCCCGCCAAAGAAGCAAACTCTTTCGGCTTATCCCAACACCCTTGTTCGCGGCAAAACAACTCGAACAACTCAATACGCGCTAATAATTCCGCTTTGTCTTCACAAATGCGACCAATCGCATCTGCCTTTGCTAACATGCACAATAATGACATATCGACACGTAGCGAAGCAGCAAAGAGAGTGCGTTCGGGATCAGGTTTTTCCATCAACCATAAAGGTAAGCCGTGAAATCGGACAAGTGCCGCAATTTTTTCACGCACTGCAAATGGGGTGTCTACTTGGCGAAACAAGATATTTCGCGCGGATAGTTCCCCTTTTTTAGCATGCCCAGGAGAATGAATACGCCCCTCTTCATCCTCCCGCGTTGTGCTACGTTTTTCCACATCATGTAATAAAGCTGCCACCCAAACAATATTTTGCTCAAGCGTTGGAAGTTGCTGATACTCAGGCAGACTTTCAAGTGCCGCGATCACCATTTGGGTGTGAATCGCCACATTGCCTTCAGCGTGGTGCAACGCGTCTTGCGGGACATTTTTCATATCCCGAACAAAATCAAACTGAGCTTCAAGTTGCACCCAATCGCGGTTTTTCGTGAATTGCCAACTCATGATTGCTCCCCTTGTCGCTCAAATGCTAACTTTGCCCTTTGCCAATTGCGCTTCCAGTGAATATCTGTTTTTACGTGGTTTTTGCGCACATATTTAAATACGTGAGAGATAAAATCATCCACATGAAAACCTTTGCTATCACGGCTAACAATTCCCTCCATACTACAGGCTTGACCTGTATGCGTATCATGGGCAATAAATTGGCTATCTAATGATGCTGCTGCTATTAATGAGCGTGCATACTCTTGCTCAGTCATCTGTTTATTGACTGGCAGTACAAGCTGTGGAACGGTAGGAAAATCAAACAATGCCGCATAAAACTGCACTTCTTCCCAACTTAGCCAATACTCCCCTTGGCGCACTGCAAACACATAAAAATAATCTTCAATATGTTGATATTCAATGGAATGCACCGCGTAAAGGTTTTCACCGAATAGCTCAATATTCCCTAAATCATCTTTAATCAATTGCCACCGCTGGCGAATTTGTTGGCTCCACGCAGATTGTGTTGGTGCGCCATGGGAGCGCGCAAAAACACCATGACGATTCAAACAATTGTTTTCGCCATCGAGTTTTTCAGTGTGAATTAGCGTGTCGATACTTTGGATATGAGACCACCAATCACTGTTGATACGATCGTCGCTCGTCGTACCAGGTGAGAACGGATAATGATACGTTCTACCATACTTTCTTGATTGCATATTCATCATGCTTTCTCTAAAGAAATAGAAATCATCACAAACCTTTGCCAGATTTGCGTCTTTAAATATTGAGAAATCAAGTGTTGGTATTACATATCTATTCCGAGTGACGGCCTCATTTTTTGGATGCTAATAATGCCCTATTAGCCAATTAGAATTAAATTCAGCGGGATTTTAGACCAACAGTCAAGATAAAGGCTATCAATATATTCCTAATATCAACCGCAGTTGGCATTATGACGCCATTATTTGGCTATCATCAATGGCATATTTCACCACAACTTTATTACGATACAAGCAATTATCTTGTAATGTCACAGGTTCTTGGCCTTTAGTTATCACTTTCTGCCAAATTTCATTGTGGCGATAAACGATATTTTTTTCTCGAGTAAATTTATGATTTTTTTGGTAAATATGGTATTTCACATCACGAGGCTCGCTACATAATAACTCCCCTTCTAACTGGTGCTCCGCGATATTAAATACCAATTGAAAGGCGCTTTGTGTTGGGTTGTAAAATACCAAATCAATGTAGTTATAAAAGATGGCTGCACCTGAACCAAACGGTAATACACGGCCTTCATCAGGAAAAGGATCAAAACTGTGGTTGGCTCTCTCAACGACTTGCAGAGGCGAATGCAATATCATCCAGTGAATTAAATTGCTCAGTTGGCAGATCCCCCCGCCAATCCCAGAGCGAGCCTCACCAAAAGACAGCTCCATTCCTTCGACAAAACCACGGCGAGCCGTCGGCTTTCCAACCAAACGGCAAAAAGAGAAATATTCCCCTGGATAAATGGTTACGCCATTCATGGCTTGCACCGCAATTCGTAAGTTAATCACTTTGTTATGTTGCAGACGCAAATCTGAGTCACCCAATTTACGGATCAGCTTAGAGGTGTGTTTGTTATAGCGATATTCAAGGCGTTCGCTGGATTTCGCTTTCGAATAGTACTTAGAGGAAAATGCCCAGTGCAATCTTCGAGCCAGACGTTTTTGAGTCACACGCAGCCAATAAAGAATAGGATGATATGAGGAAAGCGGCCGACGCATAACAAAACCTTATTGATATAATTAACCAATAAATAATGTCACACCCGTTAATTTTCCAACATAGTAACTATCTGATAATTAGCAAGCCAATAATTCAATTAGCTACTTTTTAAATTATGACAATTTACATTTTGATTATTCAATAGATTTTGCGTCTGTCGCTAGGCGGCAAAGAAAGCCAATCCCGAGGAGCATACATAAGTATGTGACTCGGGTTGGCTTTTGAAGCCAACAACGCCGCCACATCGAAATTATGCCTTAAATAACACACGCGGATTATTCAATAGATTTTGCGTCTGTCGCTAGGCGGCAAAGAAAGCCAATCCCGAGGAGCATACATAAGTATGTGACTCGGGTTAGCTTTTGAAGCCAACAACGCCGCCACATCGAAATTATGCCTTAAATAACACACGCGGATTATTCAATAGATTTTGCGTCTGTCGCTAGGCGGCAAAGAAAGCCAATCCCAAGGAGCATACATAAGTATGTGACTTGGGTTGACTTTTGAAGCCAACAACGCCGCCATATCGAAATTATGCCTTAAATAACACACGCGGATTATTCAATAGATTTTGCGTCTGTCGCTAGGCGGCAAAGAAAGTCAATCCCAAGGAGCATACATAAGTATGTGACTTGGGTTGACTTTTGAAGCCAACAACGCGACAGCACTGAGATTATGCTTTAGCTAATGCACGCGGATTATTCAATAGATTTTGCGTCTGTCGCTAGGCGGCAAAGAAAGTCAATCCCAAGGAGCATACATAAGTATGTGACTTGGGTTGACTTTTGAAGCCAACAACGCGACAGGCCAAAAGATGAAGAATAATCAGTAGAGACCGAGAACTGCACCAATAGCAAGTAAAAAGAAACTAAACAACCAAATCCAGCCGAATGAGTAGCGCAAATGGCGTCCCATATCAATACCTGCTAACCCCATTGCTAACCATGCCGCCGGGGAGAACGGGCTGACGAACGTCCCTGCGTTATTACCTATCGCCATTGAGTAAACCACTGCTGATGGGTCAACACCTACAGTGCCTGCAATTTGTTGAATTATTGGCAACAGCGCAAAATAATAAGCATCTGTACTGGTGAAAATATCCATTGGCACACCGATAATTCCAACAAAAATATGCACTTTCGATACCCATTCCGTTGGCAAGATAGCGGTTAAGTCCATCGCTATCGATTTCAACATGCCACCTTCGGATAAAATGCCTAAAAATGCACCTGCGGCTAGAATAATAGCCACCATGCCAAGAGCCTGCGGCGCATGTTGTGACAGTACTTTCATTTGGTCTTTCGGGTTTGGAAAGTTGACCATCAATGCTAGCGAAAGCGCTATCATGAAGACATAAGGAGCTGATAATAAACCAAATGCTAAACAGATAACTGACGCGATAATCAACCCTCCGTTAATTAATGGTTTTTTAGGCTTATGAATAGTGTCCGTCACATCTGCCATATCATCACTAACGGGTAGCAAAGAATCCATTTCATACGGCGTCGTACCATTAAGTTTTGCAGCAGCAATACGACGTTTTTCACGCATTCCCATAATGACAGCAAATAAAACGGCGCCACCCATACCGATTAATTGAACAGGGATCAAATGCTGCCATAAAATAGAGGCATCTATACCCGTCACAGCTGAAGCACGACCTAGTGGGCCTCCCCAAGGAACCATATTCATAATCCCCATACTCGCACACATCAATAACAGCATTAAATATGGGCTCATACCAAGCTGACGATATAAAGGGAGAAGTGCAGGAATAATAATGAGGAATGTTGCTGCTCCTGAGCCATCTAAGTGCACAACACCCGCAATAAGTGTCGTCATAATACAGACAACAATAATGTTTCCCCGAGTCATTTTGACCATGAGTCGAATTAACGGGTCAAAAATGTGCAAATCTTTCATCAAACTAAAGAACAAGATGGCAAATAAGAACATTGCGGCAACTTTGGAAACTTTGTTAATACCGCTTTCAAAAAAAACAGATATTTCTGCGATAGAATATCCTGCTAATAAAGCGCCGAGAAAGGGAATACACGACATTGCAATAATGGGACTCACTTTTCCCATCATTAATAAGGTGACTATCGATACAATGATTAAAATACCAATAATTGTTAACACATGCGTTTCCTTCTTAGAATTATATTTTTCAGGTGAATGATTTTTATGTAATTAATTTGATAACCTTTAATATTCAACATTAATTATATTGAAGAATGGATTCACTCATTTCATTACGTATCAGTACCTTGCTTATATAAATCCTTCAGCCTACCCGCAAGTCTCATTGGCTATTTTTGCGGTAATAACAACTCATTTACACTTATTAAAATCACTATTTAAAATAAAAAAATAGCCAAACTCACTATTAGAACCATTAAAACCATAATAGTTAATTAATTCCAAAGGTAATTGGTTATTAATTAGTTAATTAATAACATGTGGAATTATCGATATATATAATTTCTCATTACTATTTTATTTTAATTTTTCTATCGTTTTTTTAATGAAAGTATTGTTTTTTATGCAGGTTAGAAAGGAAAATCTGCTTTTTATCTCTTTATTCAAATATGAATTAAATGACTTGATTTTTTTCTTTATCTTTCCTCTAAAAAATACTGTTTTCAAATCAATACCACACCATCTCACAAAAATCGCTTATTGATTCAGGTATAATATTAGGATAACTAAAGGCTACAAATAGGGAATTCGCGAATGAGTCACCTTTTTTCTTCTGCAGCAATGGGTCTGGTTTCACTAAAAAATAGAATTATTATTCCCCCGATGTGCCAGTATTCAGCTAATAATGGCTTACCAACAGCTTGGCATAGCGCACACTACATGAACTTGGCCTTATCTGGGGCGTCATTGGTGATCGTCGAGGCAAGTGCTATCGTGCCTGAAGGGCGAATTACTTATAAAGATCTTGGGCTATGGAATGACGAGCAAGCAACAGCCATGAAACAAATGCTGACTGATATTCGACAATATTCTGATGCTCGGTTAGGTGTACAGATTGCCCATGCAGGCAGAAAAGCATCCTGTGATCTTCCATGGTTAGGGGGAAAAAGCCTCAGTGAAACGGATGCCCATGGTTGGCAAACTGTCGCGCCTTCCCCTCTCTCTTTTGGTAATAATCCCTTGCCACGAGAACTAACTACTGATGATATCCAAGAAATTAAACACCAATTTATTAATGCGGCAAAACGGGCCGAACAAGCAGGTTTTGATGTTATAGAGATCCACGCAGCTCATGGCTATTTATTGCATGAATTCTTATCCCCTATTTCAAACCAACGCCAAGACGAATATGGTGGAAGTTTTGAAAATCGCAGCCGCTTACTAATTAATGTATTTCATGAAGTGCGTAAAGCGATCAGCCCTAATATTGCTGTTGGTGTGCGTATTTCCGCAACGGATTGGTTAGACAATGGCTGGGATGTTCCTGAATCTATCGAACTGTGTGAACAATTAGAGGAACTCGGCTGTGATTATATTCACGTTTCTTCAGGGGGGCTTTCACCAGAACAACAAATCCCGCTAAGTCCTAATTATCAAGTACCTTTAGCGCAAGCTATCCATGAACATAGCATGATGCCCGTTATTGCAGTTGGACTAATAACAGAACCGTTACAAGCAGAAGCGATTATTGCAACGCATCAGGCGGATTTTGTGGCCATTGGTCGTGGGATTTTATTTGAGCCCCGTTGGCCTTGGCGTGCGGCAACTGAGTTGAACGAGCAAATTAATGTAGCGCCGCAATATTTACGCAGTGCTCCCCACCAATTTAAAAATTTATTTAAATAATATAAGTACCCGCAGTGTTAGATAACTCACTGCGGGTTAGGCAATATTAACGCGCGTTTTGTGAACACTGTTGAACGAATTCAATCATTGTTTTTTGGAACTCAGGCTCTGCATTCCCTGATTTTTCCAATTCACCGTCCATACGTTTAAATTCACTTAAACCATATTTTTCAATCGTTTTATCGTATGCACAACCACAAATGGCGCTAATTGCTTTTGCAGTTTCGCCTTGTGGGTTACCTGAAGCCACCACACACGTATTCACAAAATTTTCTTTGTATTCTGCAATTTCTGATTTTTCATCGGAGCATGCTGATAACACGCTCATCACACCCGCCATACCCAATATTAACGCTAATTTTTTCATTTTTTGCCTATTTCCCCATTCAGCTTTCAATGCATAAACAAATGACAATGCATGCTCTTGTTCAGTATTTCGCTATTTTGGGTAATTATTGTCTATTTTCAACACTATTAATCTTAATTTACAGAATAAGAACCTCTTATTAAGATTAATATCCCCATCGATAAATCTTGCTATTAATCATAGTCGTTTTCTTTAAAAAAATCCGCAATCATTAATGTTTTTTTATCTATCAGTCTTATTTAGATAATGAGTTTGAACAACGCCAGCGGTAATAAAATAAAGAAAATAAAATCAGTATGCAGCCCACGATTTGAATTAGTGGCATACGTTCGTGATACCAGATGGCAGCAACAAAGACTGTCATTACAGGCTCTAAGATCATAATAATCGCTGCATTGGCTGCGGTAGTGTTTTTTTGACCAATAAGTTGCAATACAAAGCGTAAACTTGTCGCGATAACCACACTTGCCCCTAACCACATCACAGTTGGCGTAGTTAAACTTGTCGGCCATTCTTCTAAAAAGAGTGAAAGCACCAAGGCCACAATCCCTGTTGTGGCTAACTGTATCGTTGTTAAAGGTAAAAGAGGCACCATTCGGGTATACAAACTGGTATAACAAAAATAAATCGCTTGAACAATAGCGGCACCTAAAAACCACAACTGGCTCGCTTTAAATTCAAGCTGCGCTTTAAATAGAGTTAAACAAGCTAGCCCAATAATCGCCACTGGCAACGCTTCCCAAAAATATCGGCTTGGTCGATTTTTCAAGATAACCCATGCAACTAAGGGAACAAATAACATCGCAAGGCTCATAATAAAAGCCCCTTCCCCAATAGAGTCAGTTATCGCAACTGCATGGATCCACAAAACTAAATTCAGTGCCATCCAACCGCCTGTCATCAATATTTTAGGAAGTTGCTTCAGTGGAATTCTATTTCTTTTTCCTTTGCAAAAAGGGAGCAATATAATGGCAGCAAGTAAAAATCGCGTTCCCAGAAAAGCGAAAACAGGCATACCTTGAACGGCTTCACGCGAAAAAACCCACCCCCAAGCGGCAATCATCGTGGTTAATACCAAGAAGAATTCGGCTTTCCTTTGTGAATACATGTTTTCCTCTACATAAATTTGATCGCGAGTTTATATATCATACTGGCTTTTACAACCAAACCAATTACATTTATGGTCTTTACCTCACCAACTTTAAATTAAACATATCCCACCAAAAAATGTAAATATGACCTTTAAATTCCCCTTATTTCCCCTTAATGACGTTATTTCTATTTTTATCTACTCTTTTTTCTAGCAAAAATCCCAAGAACAAATATTTCTCCACCTAAAGGGGGAAATAGGCAAAAAAACTCGACAATTTTTATTCACTTTTTATCTGCGATAATCATTTCATCGTAACAACTTCTTATATTAATTAACGTATTACTGTTACTTATTACAACAAAGGTAAATTGCCATGATCATGAAAAATACTGTCTCAGCGGACAACGATATGGTCAAAAAAGTTAAGCTCGCTATTAAAACACGCAAATATGCTCATGCAGATGAAATCAATTTGTTATGGCAACATGCTTTGAATACCAAGACCGTGATCAGCTGGAAAAAAATAATGTCAGTTTCGATTATCGTTAGCACAATCATCTTAATAATCAGTACCTTGTAGTATTCAATGAACATAAAAATCGGGCAATTATGCCCGACTCAGACTGCTGACAAACCGATTAGGTTTGACTGCAGGTTGGATAGGTTTTGAAAATAAATTAGGAAAATCAATTTATTGATTTTCGGCTGATAACACAAAGCAGGAAAAACGACGCTTTTATCCTGCTTTGTCAACAACCACAGTCGGGCAATTATGCCCGACTTTTATTTGTCCTCATGTTAGCCGCGTGTTATTACCAGTAGCCCAAGAATTTCCACCAGACACTACCAATAAAGAACCAAATAGCGAGGTTAACAACACTCATCACAAAGCCGGTTTTCCACCATTCACCAAGTGTTGCATATCCCGACCCAAAGATAATTGGTGCAGTACCTGTTCCATAATGGGTCAACGACATCATTAACGATGATGAGAATGCGAGTGTCAGTGCTAATAGCATTGGAGGCGCACCTAATGCTAAACCTGCAGAGAAAAACGCTGCATACATAGCGGTAATATGCGCAGTGGTACTCGCAAAGAAATAATGGGAATAGACATAGATTAAAACAAGGATGAGCATACCCCATACCCAGCTAATCCCCATACTATCAATTGTGCTTCCGACAGTTAACGACATCCATTTAATTAGGCCTAATTTACCTAAAAAGCTCGCCATCATAACTAAAGCGGAGAACCAAACGACGGTGTCCCAAGCCCCTTTATTTTTCAATACGTCATCCCAATTAATCACGCCTGTTGCTAATAGAATACTGAGTCCAATAAAGGCAGCCGTTGTCGCATTAATACTATAAGCAGGCCCAAAGATCATCGCAGGTACACCAGCCCACATTAATAACAATAAGCCAAATACCCCTAAAGTGATCTTTTCAGGCAGTGATACTGGCCCTAATTGTTGTAAACGTTCTTTTGCAAAATTAGGTGCATCTGGCGTTGAGGTGATTTCAGGTTTATACATAAAATAAATAACGAGAGGCATTAAGATAAGCGAGACAATCGCAGGAACAAATGCCGCAATCGCCCACATTCCCCAAGTCAGCTCATTACTTTGGCTGGTTTCGCTAATAATCAGACTGACGATTAATGGGTTTGGCGCTGTTGCCGTAATAAACATCGCCGATGTAATCGGATTAATATTATAGTTTACTAAAGAAAGGTAGCGTCCTATTTTACCTGCCGTTCCATCTTCTGCCTTTGACCCAAAACTGTCAGATATTGAACGCATAATCGGGTGAATAATTCCCCCTCCTCGCGCAGTATTACTTGGTGTCACTGGAGCAAGAATGGTTTCTGCTATCGCAAGTGAATATGCAATTCCAATCGTTTTTTTACCAAACAATGAAATAACATAATAACCAATCCTTGCGCCTAAGCCTGTTTTATTCAAGCTCATAGAAACCATAATCGAGATACCAATTAACCAAATTAAATCATTTGAAAAACCACTTAATGCATCCGCAATAGCGCCTTTCGTTGACTCAGGGTTGGTGACTCCTGTTGCTGCAACTAATGAAATAGCCACAATAGAAACCCCACCAATTGGCAAAGCTTTACCAATAATAGCGGCGATTGTTCCGACAAATAGCGCTAAAAGATGCCAAGCATTGGGATTAACACCCTCAGGTACTGGAATTAAAAACCAAATGACAAGTGTGATGACAACTGCGATTAATGTTGGTACAGGTTTTAAAGGTGTAAGTTTATTCATAGAGT
Source organism: Providencia vermicola (assembly GCF_020381325.1). Classification (GTDB taxonomy): domain Bacteria; phylum Pseudomonadota; class Gammaproteobacteria; order Enterobacterales; family Enterobacteriaceae; genus Providencia; species Providencia vermicola. The sequence continues at coordinate 238,119 of NZ_JAGSPI010000001.1, read as the reverse complement.
TATCCATACATGCCTAAAGATGGAAATACAGAGTATATTCAGATAATTATTTTGATTTACATCATCATGTTAACAATGTAGAACCTAAAAACTTTGATCGTTATCAGTTAGTTACTTTGTTTCAGGAATAAAGTAACTTTTTTTTGTAAAAATTGGTTATTACTAACATTCCAATAATACTAATGCCATTATTGAATACAAAAAGCCCTTACTTGCTTTTAATAACACAAGAAAAATATTTACTCGCTAAATTGGTATTTTACATATTTATAATGTATTTAGGTCTATCACATATAATAGCTCAACTTATTATCTTAATTTTCTTAATATACTAAAATTTCAATTTTTTTTATAATTTAACCTTGTTTTTTGTAGGCTGAATCGAATTAGTTACACTTTAGATATAAAAGAACGCATTCTTTAAATATATACACATAATATTTCTATTATATTTACTAGTGGAAAAACACGAGAGATGAATAAACAATCAACATTAGATTAAAAAACAAGCAATATGACTTGTTATTTGATATATAATTGTAACTTTAAATGATAATTTTTTTGTACATTTTAAAATGTCCTTTTAGATATTCATACTCATTCCATATTATTGTCTCTAATCTGCCATTTATTACAGTACTCTTCTTAATATAACCATCGAGGAAATAAAATGACTATCAATAGCCAGCACAGTAATAATTCTCAACCATCTTGCATTGTATTATGCACAACCAATAGTCAAGAAAGCGCAATTAAAATCGCACAATACCTTTTAGATAACCAGTTAGCTGCTTGTGTTTCTTTATTGCCTGAAATAATATCCTTATACCTTTGGCAAGGTAATATCACAAAAAATAAAGAAATTTTACTACTAATTAAAACGACGCAATCTAATCAACTCAGCATTTTTGAGGCGATAAAAAAAATACATCCCTATGAAATACCTGAATTAATAAGGCTTGACCCAAGTCAGGTTGAGGATAACTATTTACAATGGCTAATTAATTCCGTCAAATAATACTCTACTCAAATGATTTTTAAATTTTTTTTCCATTATTAATCAACATTTGATGTGTTTTTGAAAAATAATTCATCTGGTCGGGTATGGTTTACATTCAATCAGTGGTATATAAGTAGACTCGCTTTATATTTATTTTCCCTCCTTAGCTTTTTTGGGAGGTTTTTTTTTGCCCATTTTTAGTGTTCACTTCCCCCCACCCCATCAACTAAAATAAAAAACCATATTAAATCAACTTTTTAAAATTTTAAATCATCACTAGCATTACCACTTAATTTTGGTTGATAATATATAAAAAAACATTATATTGATTTACATTATATTATTTTATTAACTAAAAGTGAGGAAAAAATGTCTAAATACAATGATGTTACCCAACATATCAGTAAACACCTTCCAGAATTAGGTAAACATATTCCTGACGTTATGAAACACTTTTCGGGACTTGTGAGTACTGGCGTACAAGATGGTGCCCTTGATAAAAAAACCAAAGAGCTTATCGCTATTGGGATCGCAGTTGCAAACCGCTGCGATGGCTGCATTGGTTTTCACACCAAAACATTAGTTGAACTAGGCGTAACAGAACAAGAGTTAGCTGAAGCACTCGGCGTTGCTATCTTCATGGGCGGTGGCCCATCCGCCATGTATGCGGCTGAAACTATCAGTGCATACAAAGAGTTTTCAGCCAAATAAATAATGACTGTGATATTGCCTTAGATTTCATAATCTAAGGCAATCGAAATAGCCTCTTAGAAAGTCGCCTCAAGGCCCAGTCTGAACGTCCTTCCTGGAATTGGCATATAAATAACGGTACCTGGGTCAAATGCATAGCGATTGGTTAGGTTATCAATATTGAAATTCACATGAAGATTTTTTTGAATAGAATACTTCCCTAATAAATCAAAAGTCGTGGTTGCATGTAACTTAGTAACAGGGGCTGCAGCTGTTCCCGCTAACCATTTTTGTGGGTATTCCTTGCCTGCGTTATAACGCACACGTAAGCCTGTTTGTAATTTCTGATCAAACATTTTCACTCCCACTATTCCAGAGACGACCTTTTTCGGTGGAAGGCGCGATGGTGATAATCCCCATGCAAACCCAACTGAGTTACAAGCAGCGGGTAAGTTGCCTAACTCCATTTCATCACGAGAACAAAGCTCTGAATTGTTATAGAAAGTCGCATCTAACGAGCCGAAAGCATAATTAGAGTCATATTTCACTTCAATTTCATAACCTGAAAGCTTGAAACTATCATAGTTTTTCATGACAACATAAGGTGAATAGACACCCGTTGGGTTTACCCCTTGGGAAAGATAGCCTTTAATATCATTATTAAAGTACCCCACACGCAAACCAGCAGTATCTTCATCAAAAATCAGGTTGTTTTTTTCAAAATCGATTCCAACCTCAAATGATTTTGCATGCTCTGGTTTAAGTGGCACATCGGGTGTATAAGAATACGTTTGCCCAGAAACTGTGGTTTCAAATAGGCTTGGCTCACGGTAACTGTCTGAATACTTAGTATAAATATCCAACTCATCAGTCACATGAAAACGCACTTCACCTAAAAAATCATTTTTCGGGCCATAACTAATGCTTTTCCCTAATACATGGTCATCAACATCAAAGGAGTGAATACGCCAACCCGCTAATGTGCTAACCCACTCACCTTTATATTCCATATTGGTAAATGCCGACGTATTTTTTCCTTTTGCATTGCGTGTCACTGGTGTTAACTCCTCACCAGGGATCGTACCTTCTGGAGTCCATATCGGTTGGTACATTTTCGTTAACGGCTTCGTTTTTTGCTCCATAAATTCTACGCCGTAAGTCACATTAATAGGGTAACTTGCAAACTCAGAAGTATTTTCTAAGTTAAACCCCATGCGCTCATCGGTATAACGATGCTGATATTGGTTACCATAATTTGCAGTAACATCATCAGTCGTGCCATTACGTTGCTTAAATTTACCTTTTGTCCACCATAAACCTAAATTCACATCCACCCACAATGAATCAGGTTTATAGGAATAATTCAATGATGCGGTATCGATATCTGCCGTTCCGAGTGACCACTGTGGCATTTTTCCGTCAGATTGATACCAATATGCAGCTAAAACTTCCCCTGCTTTTTGTTCATGACGGCGGTAATTTAATTCCAAACTTGAATAAGGATTAATATAGATATTGGTTTTTAACAACGTTGATTGACTTTCATAACTGGTATTGACCACCTCCTGCCCTGGTTTTATGGGAGCATCTGTAGTTGAATATTTATGGTAGCCATTCTTCCCTGCCAAAAAGTTGCCTTGCTTTCTATCACTGTGAGCAATCAATACGTCGAATTTTTCATTTCGATACGCCATTCCTACAGTCATTGAGCCATTATTAAAGTGTGAATTTTTAATCCCATTCGATAAGCGGTACTGTGATTCGTTTTTTTCATCTGATGCCACTGATGGACGGCGATTATTATTGTAAATATTCCCCTTAAATAAAAAACCGAATTGGTCACCTTGGGGAATAATACTGTTCGCCGATAAGGTTTTTAATTTCACCGTTCCCCCGATAGCACCACCAGAGAATTTACTCATCGACGCCCCCTTTTCAATATTGATGGTATCGACCAAATCCATATCAATATAGGTTCTGTCCGTACTGCCTTGGTAGCCTCGCCATGTATTGGTAGATTGCAAGCTGCCATCAATAACAATCGGCACTCGCCCATTACCTTGCAAACCACGAATACCGATATCTAATGCACCCGCTTCATTTCGGGCATTATTGACCTGCAATGAACTTTCATTCGCAAATATATCGGAATTGGTTGTTCCCCGAACCGTTGAAACATCTTTGGTATCGATTTGTTTACTATTCGACTTTATTTTACTGGCAGTGACCGTCAGTTTATCTTTATGAGGTGTAGTTTGAGTTTCATCCGCAAATGCCGCACTTGATGAACAAATAACAAGTAAGCTAATTATTTTTTTATTTTGAAATATCATTTAAGTAATGCCTTCATTAATTAATGATTATTTTATTGAGACGATAAAACCCCGTACGGGCAGATTTAAATATCCCTACTGCCATACTGGAATTCATGAATTTCATTGTAAGTTTATAGGTTACGCTTTAAATGAAGCTAACAGAAAAACCTTATTTATTGAGTGGTTACGTACTTATTTCTCCTAGGAATGCATTGATGCATAAAATATACACCAACGATAATAATGATCAAGATAATAATAAATATCATTTGCATTATTATTATCATTTGTTTGTTTATCAATAAAATATTTATTCAAACGTAAAAAAAGCGACAATACTCAACGTATCGTCGCTTAAGGGAATTAAAGACTGCTAATCGCTTAATATAATGCGTTATTCCTGTGGCTGTCTCCGAACAGGAGCGCCATCCGCCACATAATATTCTGCATCGCTTGCAGCTAATGGAGGGCGATGACGAATTTTATCTGCAATTTTCTCAGCGATCATAATGGTCGTTGCGTTCAAATTTCCTGTAATGATAAGAGGCATGATCGAAGCGTCCACCACTCGTAAGCCACTAAGCCCATGCACACGCCCTGAACCATCCACCACCGCCATATCATCATTGCCCATTTTACAAGTTCCGCAGGGATGAAATGCCGTTTCGGCTCGTTCCCGAACAAATGCGTCGAGTTCTTCATCCGTTTGAATATGCTTGCCCGGGCTAATTTCCTCTCCCCGATAAGGGGCAAGTGCTGGCTGCGCCATAATTTCTCGCGTGATACGTATCGCTGCGCGGAACTCTTCCCAATCCTGCTTTGATGACATGTAATTAAATAAAATGCTTGGGTGTTGACGCGGGTCTAATGAGGCTAAACGGACTCGGCCGCGACTTGGTGAGCGCATTGAACCAACATGAGCTTGAAAACCATGTAAATTTACCGCATTACTACCGTTATAATTTATGGCTACAGGCAAAAAATGGAACTGAATATTCGGCCATGCAAATTTATCGCTGGTGCGTATAAAACCACCTGCTTCGAATTGATTACTCGCGCCAATTCCTGTGCCTTTAAATAACCACTGTGCGCCAATCATCGGTTGGTTATACCATTTTAATGCGGGGTATAAAGAGACAGGCTGTTTGCATTCATATTGCAAATACATCTCAAGGTGATCTTGCAAGTTTTGCCCAACACCTTCTAATACATGCACTTTTTCAATATTAAACTCATTTAATACTTCTTCGGGACCAACGCCTGAGCGCTGCAAAATTTGCGGGGAAGCTATTGCTCCTGCACATAAAAGCACTTCCTTTTGCGCTTTTACCGTTATTGCCGTCGTGCTATCACCTTGGTAATATTTGACCCCTGTCGCCTTTTTCCCTTCAAACTCAATGATATCTGTTGTTGCATGCGTCACAATTGTCAGGTTTTTTCGCCCTTTAGCTTGGTCTAAATAACCACGGCCTGTACTCGCACGTCGCCCTTGTGGTGTAACAGTGCGATCCATTGGGCCAAAACCTTCCTGTTGGTAACCATTTAAATCGTCAGTTCTTGGATAACCCGCTTGTACGCCAGCCTCCACCATCGCCTTAAACAGCACATTATTGCCCGTTTTTGGTGTTGCGACACTCACAGGGCCATCTCCGCCGTGATAATCATTTGGCCCTATATCACGGCTTTCTGCTTTACGAAAATAGGGTAAGCAGTCAAGATAGCGCCAGTCTTCAAGGCCTGGTGCTTGGGCCCACCCATCAAAATCCATCGCATTTCCACGGATATAGCACATGCCATTAATTAATGAAGAGCCACCGAGCCCCTTTCCACGGCCACATTCCATACGACGATGATTCATATGAGGTTCTGGGTCAGTTTCGTACGCCCAGTTGTAACGACGCCCTTGCAACGGATACGCCAATGCGGCTGGCATTTGTGTGCGAAAGTCGAGCCGATAATCTGGCCCTCCTGCTTCTAGGAGCAGCACAGTAACTTCAGGATCTTCTGTCAGGCGTGTAGCAAGAACGTTACCGGCTGAACCAGCACCGATAATAATATAGTCATAGACCATTGTTATCTCCTCTGTTTCAGTCAAACTAAAATGATGTGATTAGAAAACGGATGAAAACTCCCCAAGTTCAATTTGAATAGATTTAATTTGTGTGTAGTTTTGCAGCGTTATGATGCCATTTTCGCGACCAACACCTGAGTGCTTATAGCCCCCCACTGGCATTTCTGCCGGGGATTCCCCCCATGTATTGACCCAGCAAATACCTGCTTCTAACTGATGGATAACACGATGAGCACGTGTTAAGTCCTGTGTGACAATGCCCGCTGCTAGCCCATAGACGGAATGATTTGCACGCGCAATAACTTCATCTTCAGTTTGGTAACTTAAAATACTCATCACTGGGCCAAATATCTCTTCTTGTGTGATTTGCATTTCATCACGGCAATCCGTAAAGACAGTCGGTGCCACATAGGCGCCCTTAGCAAAATCCCCTTCGACAAGACGCTCACCGCCACACAATAACCGTGCCCCTTGTTGCTTACCTAATTCAATGTAACGTAATACATTTTCCATATGAGGAAAGCTAACTAATGGCCCAAAATTGGTTTCTGCTACAATCGGTGAACCAATCTTAATTCGTGCAACCCGCTCTACAATTTTCGCTTCAAATTGTGTTTTGAGGGATTCAGGAATAAACACGCGGGTTCCATTGGTGCAAACTTGACCTGAGCTGTAAAAGTTGGCCATCATGGCAATATCCGCTGCTTTATCTAAGTCTGCATCATCAAAGATAATTAACGGGGATTTGCCACCCAACTCCATGGTGACCTCTTTTAAGGAAGAGGCAGAAGCATTGGCCATCACTTTTTTCCCTGTCGCTATCCCGCCCGTGAATGACACTTTTGCAATTTCTGGGTGTTCTGTGAGCCACTGCCCGACTTCTCCCCCTTTACCCGTTACCACGTTAAATACCCCCGCAGGGACACCCGCTTGCGTATAAATTTCAGCAAGTTTAAGCGCAGTTAATGACGTCACCTCACTGGGTTTAAAAATCATCGCATTGCCTGCTGCAAGCGCAGGGGCTGATTTCCACAACGCAATTTGAATCGGGTAATTCCATGCGCCAATCCCAGCGACGACCCCCAAAGGTTCACGGCGTGTGTAGGCGAATGAACTTTCCCGCAATGGAATTTGTTGTCCTTCAAGAGCTGGAATCAGGCCTGCATAATATTCAAGGACGTCAGCTCCCGTCACAATGTCCACATATCGGGTTTCAGAAAGCGGCTTTCCTGTATCAAGGGTTTCAAGGTAGGCGAGTTCATCATTGCGTTCACGTAAGATATCCACTGCACGACGTAAAATTCGCGAACGTTCCATTGCCGTCATTGCCGCCCACACTTTTTGCCCTTGTTTGGCACTTTCCACAGCCCACTGAATATCTTCTTGGCTAGCTGATTGGAGATTGGCAATCACCTCGCCATTGGCAGGGTTGATCGCAGGGAATTGGTCGCATTGTGGTTGCGAGCTATCAATATAACCACCATGAATGTATAGCTGATGTAGTGGTGGGTTTGTCATATTATCTCCTGTAAAATTATTTTAGGTTTGAGATACCTGTGCCTCACTAAGTTTCATCTCGATGTACTCATTGGTAATTTTTAACGCATCCGAAACAGGGAAGGCTTCATTACTTAACGCACTACGCAACCACAACCCATCAATCAGCGCTGCAAGGCCTTTAGCCGCCATTCGTGCCTCGTTTTTTTCCAGTACGCGCCCAAACTCATAACTTAAATTTGAATATAAACGTCGGTCATTAACCTGCTGTAAACGATTTAAATTCGGCTGATGCATGCTACTTGCCCAAAATGCGAGCCACGTTTTCATTGCCGCTTCGCTCGTCTGCGTTGGGTCAAAGTTCCCCTCTACAATGGCTTGAATACGCAATTTAGCGTCTGCGCCTGTTAACATTCTCAAACGCATCGCAACAGCAAAACCTAATTGATATTGAATATGTCGCATAGTCGCTTCGAGTAGGCCGTTTTTATCACGAAAATAATGACTAATAATTCCTGTGGAAACACCCGCTTTACGTGCAATTAATACAAAGCTGGCCTCTTGCATTCCAACTTCATTAATTACCGCTAACGTCGCCTGAATTAACTGCTGTTTACGTATCGATTGAATTCCTATTTTCGGCATGAGCTCTTAACCTAAAAACACATTGTCTCCATTTATTAAACGTTTTTTTAATTGAATGTTCAATCAATATTAACTACCATTTGTCACAATTAATTCACAATTATATGGAGGAGAATAGGATAAAACAAGGTTAACTTGCTTAAATTTCAATAAATTAGCAAGAATGATAATTTTTCACCTGTTAAATAAATAAAATGTGGAACTGCCGATGACAACTCTTAATAGTTCGAAAAATCAGCAGAAAGACAAATTAAATTCTGTGGTTTTTTTCACTTCTGCGGGTCTAATACTCGCGTTTTCTTTTTTCACTATCTTGATGACCGAAACAGCAAATCAATGGATCGTCGCTACCCTTGGTTGGGTATCAAAAACCTTTGGCTGGTATTATCTGTTAGCTGCAACGTTATACATAGTGTTCGTGATTTTTGTCGCAACATCTCGTTTCGGAAATATCAAACTTGGGCCAGAACAATCCAAGCCCGAATTTAGCATGCTAAGTTGGTCAGCCATGTTATTTGCTGCGGGGATAGGGATTGACTTAATGTTTTTCTCCGTGGCAGAACCCGTCACACAATATATGCTACCGCCAACTGGCGAAGGCGAAACATTAGAAGCAGCTCGTCAGTCGATGGTGTGGACACTGTTCCACTATGGCCTAACGGGCTGGTCAATGTATGCATTAATGGGAATTGCATTAGGCTACTTTAGTTACCGCTATAATTTACCCCTAACGATCCGTTCCGCTCTTTATCCAATATTTGGTAAGCGTATTGATGGCCCAATCGGCCACACTGTCGATATCGCCGCCGTTTTGGGGACCATTTTCGGAATTGCCACCACTCTGGGGATCGGTGTCGTCCAGCTAAATTATGGCTTAAAAGTCCTATTTGATTTACCTCAAGGGTTAACCGTACAAAGTGGCTTAATTTTCCTTTCCGTTGTGATGGCTGTGATATCCGCCACATCAGGGGTCAATAAAGGCATACGGGTATTGTCCGAACTTAATGTCCTACTCGCTTTAGGGCTGATTTTATTTATTTTATTTGTTGGTGATACCGAATTCTTACTCAATGCACTCGTGTTAAATGTCGGAGACTACGTTAACCGCTTTATGGGGATGACACTCAATAGCTTCGCATTTGACCGCCCAACGGATTGGATGAATAGCTGGACCCTGTTTTTCTGGGCGTGGTGGGTAGCATGGTCTCCATTCGTCGGGTTATTCCTCGCGCGTATTTCACGGGGGCGAACAATCCGCCAGTTTGTGATTGGCACCTTAATTATTCCGTTTGTTTTCACTCTGTTATGGCTATCCATTTTTGGTAATAGTGCTTTGTATGAAATTATTCACGGAAATAGCGAACTCGCAAAAACGGTCTTGGAAGCCCCTGAAAAAGGGTTCTATTCCCTCCTTGAGCTGTATCCTGGATTTGGCCTAACCGCTTCACTTGCCACGATCACTGGGTTGCTTTTCTACGTCACCTCCGCCGATTCTGGCTCGCTGGTACTGGGGAATTTCACGTCAAAACTCAGTGATATCAATAATGATGCTCCTAATTGGTTACGTATTTTTTGGTCAGTGGCTATTGGCTTACTCACATTAGGTATGCTGATGACCGATGGTGTTGCTGCGTTACAAAACACCACTGTCATTATGGGGCTCCCCTTTAGCTTTGTGATTTTCTTTATTATGGCAGGCTTGTATAAATCATTAAAAGTGGAGGATTTTAGACGAGTCAGTTCCTTAAATACCAATGCGCCAGCGCCACTGTATGGCAATGGCACATTAAACTGGAAGCAGCGTTTAGGCCGTGTCATGAACTTCCCTGGAACCTCTTATACACAAAGAATGTTGGATTTAGTATGTATCCCTGCGATGCAAGACGTAGCGAAAGAGCTGACTTTAAGGGGAGCGAAGGTCGAGTTTAGCATTCTACCTCCCATTTCCGATGAACGGTTAGACCATCTAGAGCTCACTGTTGACTTAGGTGAAGAGCAAAGCTTTATTTACCAAGTATGGCCACAACGTTATTCCGTTCCCGGTTTTACCTATCGTGCCCGTTCAGGGAAATCCCATTATTTCCGTTTAGAAACCTTTTTATGGGAAGGTTCGCAAGGAAACGATTTAATGGATTACACCAAAGAGCAGGTTATTAGCGATATTCTTGATCAGTATGAAAAACATATGAATTTCATTCATTTGAGTCGCGAATCTCCCGGGGCAACTCTCACATTTCCTGAATCTGTATGACCAAACCTAATCCGTTTGTCTACAGGTTGGAAAGGTTTTGAAAAAAACTAACGAAAATCAATTTATTGATTTTGGCTGATAACACAAACTGGGCAAAACTACGTTTTTATCCACTTTGTCAACAACCTCAAGGGAGCTTATCGCTCCCTTCTTATTTTACAATCCGTCATTAAACCACTCATTATACAGGCCCACTTGTTATCATATTTTTTCATTTGTTGGTGGTCATTCATCCATAATGTTGAATTTGGGCTCCCAGTTCGAATAAGGTTTGACAACTTTGTTCTTCTAGCAAAAGCCAGTGACTAGATAGAATTCACGCTACCACTACTCCACTAACACAGATACGTTGATCGCTCCTTTATATTTCCCAGGTTTAATATTTCCATTTGCACAAAGGTTAAAAAAGAGTGATTTAGTGAAGTCTTTACCTGGTATCGTAGAAATAGATTGACTACCTAAATAAGGGATTGCATCTGACGAGTTCGCGTTGCACACACTATCACCTTGGCTTGTTGCAGACGTTGCAATATAGGGCAAGTCACCTGAATCGTCTTCTGAGCCCGTTAATACCATCCCTGTTGTGCTTCCTGCCACCATTGGGTTTAAAGGGCCTAATGTTAAGAACCCTTCTTTCCCTGCTTCATAGCAACTCACTTGCACAACGGCTTGTTCACTTGCAAGGTTTTTCGGCGTAGGGTAATTCTGACTTAACTGTGCTGGATATTGGATATTGGTTGGTGTAGAGGGGGTCAGATTACAACTTTTTAGTGCTGTAATAGTAACATTACTATTTTTATCGAAAAGTGCAGGCCTACCATCTTCATAAGAATATCCTCCCGTTGTCACCAGACCCACACTTTCATACCCTGGATGGATTTTATACACCCCAGCTTTGAGCCCACCACCAATTGCATATGCTGAATAACTCGTCACTGTAAAAGTGGTTGGATTTACATTTGAAGCGCCAGACCTATAAAAGAAATTGCTACTACCTGACTTTGGAGCTATTCCCCAAACTGTTTCAGCTTTACTAGCTTTATTTATAAAAATATATAACCCATTCAGGTTAACACTTTTCCCATTTAAAACGGTTGCTGAAACATTTTGCCTTATATCGCTATTATAACGTAGAAACGAGCCATTTAAAGCCCCGTTAATTGTTAACACAATTGAGCCACTATCAGGATTATTCGTATTAATAAATTCAATTCCTGCTGTTCCTATTTCAGGAAAATAACGTAACGGTTCAATTGTTGCCGATGTCCTTAAACTTATCTCGTAATGTACTGTATTACCCTCAAGAAGTGTTGTTGTATGTAAATATGCCGTTGAAGATGCAACAGGCGGCACAACCTCACCTAGGTAACCTTTCGCACCGATCGGTACCTTAAGTTCAATGGCGTAACTATGCAGAGTAATAGAAAATAAGGTTGCAATAAGTAGTATTCTTTTTGTCATATCGTCATTTCATCAAGTTAGGCATTCTATTATGATGCTATATTTTAATTAATTAACTCAATATAGGTGTAATTATAATATAAAGAAAGGTAACAGCTCCCTTAATTTGTTACTAACCACTAAATAGCAATCTGATAGCATGAACATGACCACCAGAATCTTTCTACGCCCCATCCACTTGACTTTCAAAACTATCACATTAATTAATAAGGGATTTTAAAAAAAGTCGGTTTTCTGACACTTTAAATACAAAAGCCAAGATAACCCATAATCCATAATTCCCGCCTCAATAGTTGGATTATACGCACACAATAAATTACATATATAAACAAATAGAAAAACCAATCATTTGCTATATCGAAATTCATCAGGATCCTGTAACTTATCCTATGTATTTGCCTTTCATTCAATTATAGCCGTCTAATCGCTCACTGAACTTAATAACAAAACGACCTATCGCCTATTTCAAATATTGGTGCGGAATACGCTATTTTTTAAGGGCTAATTTATTTTCTAAATCAATCACTTTTCTCACTAGATCAACCGTTGGGAATACCTTTTGCTGCTAAAGTGGATTACTACGCGCTAAGCATTAGCAGCCATCAATATCAAAAACCAATTAAAACTGTTCTATTCCAGTATTGACGACCAAGAACGGTATGATTAGATTCAAATTACATCAATGATTGGCTTGAACCTTGTTTCGATGTGGAGCTTAACACGTGACCGACCAGGTAATAAGCCATACCCTGAAGCCACAAGCTCTGGCAATCCAGAGCAGACTCAGGAGTTTGAATACACCGAGTTATTTACCCAAAAACTAAACGCGTAAATAACCCGATATCATCAATATCATGGATAATGGTGATATCCCATTTTTTCTGAAATACGGCGACCTGACGCTTTTAGCAATTGTACATAGTGGTCGAGTTGCTGCTCATCAAAACGGATGGTTGGGAACGAAATTGATAACCCTGCCACCACATGCCCTAAGCGGTCATACACAGGCACCGCAACACAACGCAAACCGAGTTCTTGCTCTTCTCTATCCTGCGCATAGTGGCATTCCCGCACTGCAGCTAATTCCACCAGCAAATTTTCGATGCTTAAAATGGTTGTATTCGTTTTTTGGGTAAACGTTTCATCTTTTAAAGCCAAACGGATGGCATCTTCATCTTGCCAAGCCAGTAAAATTTTACCAATTGCTGTGCAATACAGTGGGTTACGGCGTCCTACCCGCGAATACATGCGCAAGTTATAGCTGGAATCAATTTTATGAATGTAAATAATGGCATCTTCATCCAATGTCCCTAAATGCACGGCTTCATGGGTTATTTGCCCAATATGGCGCATTTCTTTGTCCGCGATTTCAATTAAGTCCACATATTCAAGGGACTTTGCGCCTAATTCAAAGAGCTTTAATGTCAGTGAGTACTTATCTGCCTCACCTTCTTGTTCCACGTAGCCCAATTGTTTCATGGTTTGCAAAAAACGAAAGGTGGTGGCCTTTGACATTAATAAACGCTGGGATAGCTCAGAAACACCAATCTCTTTTTGCTCCCCTAACGCACTGAGAATACTAAATACTTTCACCACCGCAGATACGGCATCAGTCTGAGTCGTCTTATCCATGTTATTTTCTTCATCCTATTAGATTGGCCGCGATAATATCATAAAGCCAATTAAAACTACGCGATACGCCATAGCATAATTGTCGAACCTTATAAAAACAAGAACGTCGATTCATTATTTTTAAAACAGCGTTTCATTTTTATTGAGTTTCTGTACCAAATGCGTTTTAATAGCCTCATCAGGTCAGTAATCGATAACACAGTCGTAATCGCGCAGGTGATAAAAATGAGTACACATCCGCAAGTTGCCGTCATTGGCGAGTGCATGGTTGAATTACAAAAGTCGGGGGAGCTGTATAAACAAACCTTCGGTGGGGACACGCTAAACACTGCGCTGTATTTGTCTCGCTTAACTCAAAAACAGGGTGTGACAACACGCTATATCACTGGTTTAGGAAAAGACCCATTCAGCCAACAAATGCTGGATAGTTGGCAGCAGGAAGGTATTAATACTGAAGCAGTCTCAATTTCACAAAAGCATTTACCAGGGATGTACCTAATTGAGACCTCCGCTGATGGCGAACGCCGTTTCTTTTATTGGCGCGATAACGCAGCAGCCAAATTTTGGTTGGATGAAAACAGCAAAGCACACACACAGCAACTTCTTAATTCACAACAATTTATTTATTTAAGTGGCATCAGCTTAGCGATTTTACCTGACGCAGCTCGCCAACTTTTAATGGAAATACTGCAACAAGCTAAACAGCACGGTGCGAAAATTGTGTTTGATAATAACTATCGCCCTGCACTTTGGCCATCAAAAGAAGCCGCACAACAGGCTTACCAACAAATATTAAAATTAACTGATATCGCGTTTCTGACCTTTGATGACGAGCAACTTCTGTATGGGGATTGCCACGAAATCGAAGCCATTTCGCGAACGCAACTGTATGGCGTAAATGAGATTGTGATCAAACGTGGTGCAGAGGCCTGCTACGTGGTCATCGATAATGAGCGCTATGAAGTGCCAGCAAATAAAGTCAGTCACGTCATTGATACCACCGCCGCAGGGGATTCGTTCAGTGCAGGCTATCTTGCCTGCCGCATTTTGGGCGGCACACCCTGCGACGCAGCAAAAACTGGCCACTTACTGGCGGGAACTGTTATCCAACACCGGGGAGCAATTATTCCTGCCGAGGCCATGCCAACCACCGATTTAGGAAAATGTTAAGGGGCTTTAGCCATGAATCAACTGATTGAAAGAATTAAAAAACTGAACGTTGTTCCCGTGATCACCATTAATCATGCAGAACATGGCGCACCACTTGCTAAAGCCTTGGTAGAAAACGGCCTGCCATGTGCGGAAGTGACTTTTCGTACCCCTGCCGCCGTGCAAGCCATTAAAAATATGCGTGCCGCCTACCCTGAATTGCTGATTGCTGCGGGCACCGTGTTAACCACTGAACAAGTTGATCAAGCTATTGATGCAGGTGTGGACTTTATTGTTAGCCCAGGTTTTAACCCCAAAATTGTCGCTTATTGCCAACAAAAGAAAGTGATTATTATTCCTGGGGTGAATAGCCCAAGCCTCGTCGAACAGGCCCTTGAGTTTAACCTGACCACCTTAAAATTCTTCCCTGCGGAAGCCTCTGGCGGTGTTGCTATGCTAAAAGCCCTGAGCGCTGTTTACCCAGTGAAATTTATGCCAACTGGCGGTATCGGCGTGAAAAATATTAAGGAATACAACGCATTACCATCGGTGTTAGTCTGCGGTGGCTCGTGGATGGTGCCAAATGACTTAATTGACAAAGAAGACTGGCAAGCGCTTGGTCAATTAATTGCCCAAGCAGCAGCTATTTAATTAACATAAAAAAAATCTCGTTGTCGTTATTATGCCCTTATCTCCATGATAAGGGCTTTTTTATGAGAAATTAGCCTGCATTTTTTGCCCAATACACACTAATCCTAACAACTGTAACTTGATTAATTATTGGTATTATTCATCAATAAAACGTTTGAGCTGTAACCGTAGCATCTCATTTTCACGCCGCAATCTGTTATTTTGATCCATCAAGCTCATGGCCATTGCAATCCCTGGCCAATCAATCTCTAGCTCATGGTAAAGACGCACCGCCCTTCTCACAATAACCACGGCTTGGTCATCAAATAACCATTCATGCGTTGTTTCAATCGGTTGGATTATCCCCAGCCCGACAATTTCCTGTAATTCATCTTCGGCGATACCTGTATGAATACAGAAATCAATAACGGTGAGTGTTGTTAACTGTTCCATTATTTTCCTCCCCAATTCTTACGCGGGTCAAAGCTCTGTTGTGCCTCCGCCAACTTCTGCCACAGTGCATTGGATTGTGCATCACTGCTCTCTGGCATCACCACTTTTATAATCACGTATAAATCACCGGCATGCCCCTTGTGCGCCAATCCTTTTCCTTTAATCCGTAATTTTTGACCCACTTGGCTGTTTGCAGGAACCGTAATAACAATAGGGTCTTTGAGCGTCGGAATGGTGATTTTGGTGCCTAGCGCTGCTTCCCATGGTGCTAAGGGCGCCACAATTTCCAAATCATGCCCTTTAATATCAAATAATGGATGTGGAGCAATGCGGATAGTGATCCATAAATCCCCGTTTTCACCGCCATTCTCCCCTGCGGTACCTTGCCCTTTTAAGCGGATGCGTTGCCCATCGATAACCCCCTCGGGGATTGTTACATTTAATGTTTTGGGGATTTCATTGTCGATAAAACCGTAGGCATTATAAACTGGTAAATTGTAGCTTATGGTGCGTTTGTGTGATTCTTGACTCTCTTCGAGGAAAATAGCTAATTCAACTTCGAGGTCTTGGCCGCGGTGACTGCGAGGCTGCCTTGTGCTACCACTGCGTGCACGTTGAGAAAACATCGATGAGAAAATATCATCGAAATTCCCTGAATCAAAACCTTGCTGGGAGTATGAATGACTTTGCTGGCCTTGAGCCCCTTGGTTAAAATAAGGGTCGTTTCGGTGTTCCCACATCTCATCGTATTCTGTACGCTTTTCTTTATCACTCAGTACTGCCCACGCTTCGGCGATTTCTTTAAAACGCGCTTCCGCATCAGGTTCTTTGCTAACATCAGGGTGATATTTGCGCGCTAAGCGGCGATATGCGGTTTTAATAGTCTTCAAATCATCGGTGCGATTTACACCCATGATGCTGTAATAATCCTTTAGTTCCATAGTCATATCTCGTTCATTTATTTGTTGAATAGAATTCTTATGGTGCTTTACCTTGCCGCGTGTATTTTGAAAATATAATGGCAGCATTGAATTTAACTTAAGATATTTAAGCAATAATTGGAATAGACGAATGCGGCTAAAAATTAAATATATTAATTAATCAGCCCATTCAATAGATAACGATATTGTCGATTTCACGCAAACCACCATTCCATAAACACAGAAATTATTGATAAATCTCCCCTAAAAACAGGAAACTTTCACCATTTCAGGCTAAACCTATAAAAGAGCTATTTGATTGCAAGGGAAACCCTATGGATGCTATTGCCAGCCGTCTGAACTATAAAGTGAATTTCGCCATATCGATTGAGGATTTTATTCGGTTAATTCTTCAATCGCCGTTTAAAGAAACGGTTTCAACCGATAACCTAACTCAATTAGATGCAATGCTGAATAACGCGGATTTATTGATTAGTGCATGGGATGACGAGCAAGTGGTGGGATTTGTCCGCGCGGTCACGGATTTTAGTTCTTGCTGTTATATTTGTGAGCTTGCCATTGATGCACATTATCAAAAACACGGCATCGACCGTCAATTAATGCGCATTGCCGCCGAAGAGCTTCCCCCCGACTGCCAAATTTTGTTTTTCTCCACCGACAGCAATCTCACCGAATATCTGAAATTGGGCTTCACCCAATCACCAAGAGCTTGGCACACCACCGCAGAGACCTATTTAGCCAAATCCGCCGATAGGGATTGATATTGAGGAAGCAATGGGAAAAGAAATTTTAAAGAAAATTTACCAACAGGGTCTTTAAGGTACTCACATAACAAATTCAAGAAAATAGCTTTTAACTCAACAACGATGCCCTAACCTAATCATACACAACAAATTCAAAAAAATTCTTTAACTCCGCAGCGATGCTCCAAAGAATAATTTCAAGAAACACTCTTTTAACTTAGTAGCGATGCTCTAAATAATTCGTGCTACAGCTAGGCGGCGAGTGAGTTTAGCCCTAGGAGCATACATAAGTATGTGACTAGGGTGAACTCATGAAGCCAACAACGCTGTGGTGCGAAGTATGACGAGCATCTTGTTTGAAGCGAAGTATGACGAGCATCATTTAAGACGACCACGCAAGCGCTTAATAGCCTGACTATGCAACTGACTCACCCTCGACTCCCCCACCTCCAGCACCGCACCAATCTCCTTCAGGTTCAGCTCCTCTTGGTAGTACAGCGTCAGCACCATTTTCTCGCGTTCTGGCAACTGGTCTATCGCCGCCATCACTTGCGCCTTTAAGCTCGACTCCATCAGCAAGCTTAGCGGGTTACCGCCGTCGCTCTCATCCATTTGCGGTTCACAGCTTTCCCCGTGAACTTCATGCCACTCATCGTAGGAAAATAGCTGGCTGTTGTTGGTATCCAGCAGTGCTTGGCGATACTCTGCAAGGTCAATATCCAGCGCTTTGGCGATTTCTGGCTCCGTCGCGCTGCGCCCCAGTGATTGTTCTAGCACGCCAATGGCCTTGGTCATTTCCCTTGCTTGGCGACGCACGCTGCGCGGCACCCAGTCACGGCTGCGCAGTTCATCAAGCATTGAGCCACGAATACGCTGCACCGCATAGGTGGCGAACGATGCCCCTTGGGTGACATCGAAACGTTCCAATGCATGCAATAAACCAATGCCCCCCGCTTGAATTAGGTCGTCGATATCAACACTGGCGGGTAGTCTAACTTGCAGTTTCAGGGCTTCATGGCGTATTAGAGGGTAATAACGCTCCCATAGGCTATTTTTATTAATCACACCTTCGGCAGTATACAAATCACTCACAACCTGAATCACCCTTCAAGCTTTATAAAAGGTACCCATTATCTGTGTTGGTTTTGATTTCAATCCGTAGAGTAAGGCACTAAATGTGGCTTTATTTCCCTTATCCTAAATAGGCCAAATTTGAATGATTACAAGGTTAATGGTTGTTTTAACACAACTTTCAGGAGATTTGATGGGCAATACAAGTGGGAGGGGTTGTTTTGTTAAAAGGTAGCTTTTTCATTAAATTTCAGGTTTGAACTTTCGACTTTTCCATTGAATTGTAGGCTGAGTTAGCCCCCTTAACACAAATGAAGCTATTAGTAAGCAACAAGCTAACTTAGCCTTAAGCATGTTGACCTATGTAAATATAACTCTGAATATGAATGCCGATAAAAAAAATCAAACTAATAGATCATATATAAAGAATATAATTATTGAAAATTTGATACCAATTATATATCAAACTTATTATATTTTTTGTTTTAAATTAAAGGTTAAGTTAAAATATTAAATTAAGATATTAAACTAAGACATTAAATTAAAAAACGATAGTTTAGTTAATTAATCAATCAAGATTAATTAACTGATATAAAAAACATTAAAATAAATAATAGTTGAAACTTGACTTTATTTCTAATCCACCAACCCATTTCTAGTTATTTATTTTACCATACACTACCATTCAAGATTAATACTTTACCATAAACATATTATTGTAGTAATTTCACGCCAATAAACCAAATCATTTTACATTTGACGAAATCACTTAACAATTGTAGTTTTAGATTTACTGATGCAACGATGCAACGATGCTTTAGTTTAATCACAAATTAGTTTTTTTATTAAAGGGGTTTACTATGAAAATGATCAAGCATAAACCAAACACTAAACGTATAGACTTTTCTGTCATGTACAACGCTAAGTAATTTGATAAAAAGGAGGCTATCGCCTCCTTTTCATTGGAGGACTATATCATATGGATTACTTCAAACTAGCTGCCAGCATTCCTTTGGAATATCTTATCATTCGTAATATATTACTTAGATATATTTCACAAGAACAACTTACTATCCATGATAAGAAATTTCTTTATCCTTTGGAAAATTTTGATAAGAGTAAACTGTCCTTAACGGATAGAATTAAACCTGATGACCAAATTAGATATTATCTAAGTGACAGAGTATTTAGGAAAATTGCAGAATTAGCTAAAAAAATAGCAATAGCAGAAATTAAAACAGTCAATATTACAGCAAAATTCACATCACATCCATTAATCAATTGTTTTGTCCAGGCATTATATCGCATGAATGTTTCTGTAAACTTACTTGTAGATTGCACTAAAAATGAAGAAACACATTTAACTGAAAATGAAACTAATTTAGTTAATGAATTAATCAAAGAAAAACTTGGCGATATTAATATTATTCAACTCTATATCCAGATGATTATAAATTCTGGTGATATATACAGTGCCGACCACCTAATCGAACACTGCCTAGAGTACCTTGGTGATTACGAAAAATCACAAGCACTTATGATTGGTACAATTAAAAACTGTATCAATAAACCTATTGAGGCTGAGTATTATTACTTAAAAAGTAAAGAATCAAAAGAGCCTTTAAGCATTGTTAAAGCGAATTATACATTGTCAATGCTATATCTTCGACATCATAAATCTAATAAACGCAATATTGAAAAAGGACGCCAATTTTTACAGGAAGCTTATAACATTATTCAATCAGGTCAATTAGATTATTTAGAACAAGATAAAAAGAATTTTTTCACTGTATTTAACAGAAATGGATATGGCCTTATTCTTTTTAGGGAAGGAGACTCAGATGAAGCTATAAAACTTCTTAATTGGGGACTTCAACAGTTATCAGACAAGCATAGCATGCACTATATGCATCGCTCTGTAATTATTTATAATATATGTCTCTGCTATAAACAATTAGGTAAACATGATGATGCAATAATATATTTCAATCAACTACTTGAAATTGATTATGCTTTTCCTGAATATCATCTTGAGCTGGCAATGTGTTTTTATGATAAAGGAGATATGGCAGGCTATATAGACAACATCCAAAGAGCCTTATCTGTTAGTCCAATGCATAGCGATAGCCACTATCATATGAGCATAGCGTTTTTATCATCTGAGGATTATATTTCAGCAGAAAAACATGCTCGCCTTGCTTGGGAAATTTCAGGCGATAACCTTACAGCCTATAATTATGCTTATATTCTTTCATTAAATAACAATTATAAAATTATGGATCAGCTTATGCAAAGAACTGGCATTTTCATGACTCCTGAATGGTTAATTTTACAAGCTGAAAAAATCGCCCAAGATTCGAAGGCGGCTGCCTACAATTACCTCTTAGAATGCCAGAAAATTTTTCCAAACAATCTTTTAGTAAAAGAAAACATTAAAATCCTGAGTATGTAAAATGGCATACAAAATATATTTATTTTATTTCTTTTTTTTATTTCCCATGTGGATATCAAAAACATTACAACCCATCTATTGGGAACAACAAGGGCAATTAAATTTATTCTCAGTTTCTTATGTCATGATGGCAATTGCTGGCGCATGCTCAATGTTTTATGTGAAAGGACTTTCGCATGTTGGCACTAAGAACAGTTTATTTGTCGGTTTTTTCCTATATGGTGGGGGCTTGATACTTAGGGCATATCCTATAGGGATCAGTATTGCGATTACCTCTGGTTTAATGGCGGGAATGGGAGCAAGTATCATTGCCATTGCCCTGAAATCATTGATTTTTAATGCAGAAAAATCAGCACAAAGCAAAATGTTACTGCACAGCGATAACTTAAGTACCCTTGCTCAAAGCCTTGGAGCATTTATTGCTGGTGCGTTAGTGACCCTTCTTTCTACTGTAGACTCAAATGCATACCGCTCGGCTCTGATAATTAGCGGTGGGATGGTGTTCGTTGTAATGTTCACTATTGCATCATTAAATACCCAACAAAAAGAACAGACTTTACCCAAGCCAGACCCGAAAAAAAACACGTCATTTTTTAAGCTATTCAGTAAAAAAGATCTGATTTTATTTATTGCCTTTATCCTCAGCGGAGCCAGTTGGGCATTAATCTTGCCTATTATTCCTATTTATTTAAAAAATATGCATTTTTCAGATGCCAATATGGGCTTAGTGATGTCAATAGGGGTGATTACTGGGCTTATTCTTAAAAACCTTTTTATGCTTCTTTTTTCTGATAAAAATAAATCGTTTTCTTTACTGGTTTTCTCTTGTTTATGTATGTTGATGCTATATGGGGTATTTTGGTCAATTAAAATGAGGTTACCGCTTATTTTTGCGGCATCCGTTATTGCAATGTATATGTTTAGAACGGTTTGCTCACTGTTAATAAACTTTATTGAAATGGAAATTGCACAAAAAGGCAATGCTGAACATGTTTTTGGTTTAATACAAACCGCCTTCTTAACTGGGGATATATTGGGAGGGATAGCGTTACCGTATGTTTATAAATCTGGCTTTATTACCAACCACCCACTGCTCATTATTTTTTTCATTCTGTTATCAAATATACTGATTTGCTCCAGTGTTAAGATGAGTACTAAAGCACAGAATAAATTCACTTAAAATATGGCGGCCCCCCTCTAATAAATATTTCCTCCCCCAAATACACCAAATTGAATCCCTTAAATAATTTAAGTTGTAGGTAGGCGGCAAGTGAAGATATCTCGATGAGCGTACACAATTACATGATTCGAGTAGCTGAGCGCAGCCAACAACGCTATGGTGCGAAATATGACGGCTAATATGACGGGCATGAAAAAGGCCAGCAAGCTGGCCTTCAATCAGGAATACAAGTCTAACTTAACGTAATAGACTTAAAACACCTTGTGGAACCTGGTTAGCTTGCGCCAACACAGCAGTACCTGCTTGTTGCAGAATCTGGCCACGGCTCATGTTAGACACTTCAGTTGCGAAGTCAGCATCTTGAATACGGCTACGTGCAGCACTCAGGTTGTTAACTGAGTTATTCAGGTTGTTGATGGTAGACTGCATACGGTTTTGAATAGCACCTAAGTCTGAACGTAAGCTATCAACTGTTGCTAATGCTTTGTCTAAAGTACCTAGAGGGCCTTTAGCATCCAGAGCTTCTTGTTCCTCAGCCGTTAATGCTGTCGCATCCGCAAATACTAGTTCTGGTTCAACTTCATCACCAGCACCTGCACCAGATTCTTTCTTCCCTGCAGTTACTGTTGGTGCAGCAGCTTTAGCTGTAACTTCTTTGCCATCTGCATCTTTACCAACGATAAATACATTGCCTTTATCTTCTGTGCCATCGTTATTGGTTGCATAATAAACTTTAACATTAGTAAGTTTCTCGCCACCAACCGTGATATCATCAAAACCTTTCTTAGCTGCTGCAGTTGCAGATACATTATCGTCCAGATCACCTTGAAGGGTCTTAATAAAGCTATCAGCTGTGACTTCTGAGCCGAACTTGCCTTTACTTGCATCAAAACCAGTCAAACCTAACTCTGTACTATCGATTTTTTTCAAGTTAATAGCGATAGTTTCTGAATCGTTAGTACCAACCTGAATCTTCATTGAAGTATCTTCACTAAGAACTTTTACTCCGTTAAACTGAGTTTGCTCAGAAATACGGTTGATCTCGCTCATACGTGCTGTAACTTCTTTATTGATAGATTCGATATCGCTCTTAGAGTTTGTGCCGTTTTGTGCTTGAACAGTCAACTCACGAATACGTTGTAAGTTGTCGTTAATTTCGTTAACCGCACCTTCCGCAGTTTGTGCGATAGAGATACCGTCGTTCGCGTTACGTGCTGCTTGAGTTAAACCTTTAACGTTAGCCGTAAAACGGTTAGCGATGGCTTGGCCTGCTGCATCGTCTTTTGCACTGTTGATACGTGAACCAGAAGATAAACGCTCAATTGCTGTACCTAATACGCCTTGTGAACGGTTTAAGTTGTTCTGAGTGGTCAGAGACAGAATGTTAGTGTTAATAACTTGTGCCATGGTAATGTCCTTGTTATTCAAATTAATAAGTTAAGCCTATGTGCTTAACTGAGTGATTTTCGTCAGCAATATGTTTATCGGCTGTAACCAAAACCCCTTTAGGCTTTTTGAATAAAAATTTCATCGATAACGGCAAAAGTGGCACGGGAAGGCGCTTTTTGCTTTATTATTTTGTTGGAAATTATTTTATTTTTATCAATTTTATGATTATTCAACCCTAATAAGGATAAATACCTAGGTTTACCTCGTTACTTCCCGCCATCGTTGTTTTTCAGAATAGTCTAAAATTTTGCTCCGTTTTGCCGATAAGACTCTAAATAGGCTCTATTTCAGAGTTAATGACACAGGCATAGACTCTAAATCATTCGAATTACAGGTAGGCGACAAGTGAAGATAGACCGATGAGCATACACAAGTATGTGATTCGGCTAGCTGAACGAAGTCAGCCCCCCTGCAACTTGAAGGATGACGAGAATAGCGTAGGAGAAAACATGGCAGGCATATCCACACTCGGTATCGGGTCAAACTTAGATTTAAACGTACAAATGGACCAATTAGAAGCGATGGAACGCCGTCGTTTAGAGCCATTAACCACCCAAAAAGCCAGTTATGACGCGCAAATTAGCGCCTTTGGTAAAATGCAGTCATCCTTAGAAAAACTAAAAAAAGCGGCTGAAGACCTAAAAAAATATGGCGATATCAGCACCACCAAAGTGAATGGTGAATATAAAGCCTTTGATGTAAAAACTGACGGTAAAGCCGTCGCAGGTGTGCATGATGTGTTAGTCACTCGGTTGGCAAAAGCGCAAACTATTGCCACCCAAGGGCAAACTGATAATAAAAAATTATTAGGCAGTGATGCAGATGAACGCACCATTACCATTACTCAGCCCTCTCAAAAAGAAGCTAAAGACAAAATCGTTATCAAACTTGATAAAGAGAGTACCTCTTTAATCGAGATTGCAGATGCGATTAATAAAACAGACAAAGGCGTCACAGCCTCCGTCATCAAAGATAAAAATAACGAATACCACCTCGTCGTAACTTCCAAAAAAGAAGGTACAGAAAACCGTATTAGCATTAAAGTCGATGGTGATGATGAACTCGCTAAAATACTCAATGTTGAATCAGTTATTGATGATAAAGGTGTCGTTACCTTAAATACAGATAAAGACAGTGGTATGGTGCAAAAAGTTGCCCCACAAACAGCTTTACTGGAAATTGACGGCTTTGAGTTAGAATCACAAACCAATGAAGCCAAAGACTTATTTCCTGGTTTAACTTTAACTCTGAAAAAAGAAAGCGAAAATAGTAAAGCTGATCATTTAATCGTTTCTGAAGATATCGAACCCGCTAAAGGTAAAATTAAAGCGTGGGTAGATGCCTATAATGAATTCCAAACGTTAGCGAAAGAACTCACCAAATATACTCCAACAGATAAAGGTACTGCACCAGATAAAAGTAATGGTCCACTAATTGGCGATTCAACCTTACGGGGTATTCAAAGCACGCTGCGCTCACAAGTACGTACTGCACAAGATAGCGGAGAGATGAATTTACTCAATAAAATGGGCATCAAGCAAAAACTCGATGGCACCTTAGAAATTGAAGATAAAAAATTAGATAAAGCGCTAAAAGAAAATCCCTCTAGCGTCAAAGTATTTTTTGCGGGTGACGGTGAAAAAACGGGTTTTGGGACTGAAAACTTTAACTACTTAAAAGACACCTTGGACAGCAAAGAAGGCACACTGCACAACGCCACCGATGGTATCCAAAAGAAAAAGAAAAGCTTAGACAAACGTATTGAGCAGACCAATAAGCAAATCGAAAATACCATGGATATATACCGCCGTCAGTTCCAAAACTTGGACAAAATGATGACCTCCCTCAACAGTACCAGTAACTCATTAGGCCGACTTTTAGGTTAAAAAATATGTATCAACGACACGCACAGCAAGCCTACCAGCAAGTCGATTTGGAAAGTGAAATCACCAACGCGACCCCGTACCAGCTGATCCAAATCCTGTTTAAAGGGGCGCTAAGTGCCCTGAAACGCGGGGAGATTTTTATGCAGCAAGGGAAGGTGGCAGAAAAAGGTAAAGAAATCTCAAAAGCTATCGACATCATTGACACTGGGTTAAAGCAGTCGTTAAATTATGAAGCTGGCGGCGAACTTGCGGAAAATTTAGCAAGTTTGTATGAGTATATGACAATGCAGCTACTCCGTGCCAACCTCGAAAACGACGTGGCTTATGTCCAAGAAGTTTACCAGTTACTCTCCGATATCGCCTCTGCATGGCAACAAATCGGTGCAAATGTGGATGAAAGATAATCAGGTGGACAATAAAAATCCTATCGATTTACAAGAAATATACCGTAATGTTTTAGTATTAAGTGAAAATTTAGTTGCCTTAGCGCAATCTGGGGAATGGGAGACACTGGTCTCCCGCGAAACGGAGTATGTTCTGGCGGTGGAAAACCTCACCGCGTTAACGCAAGCGTTCGAAGAACAGCAGCCAATCACTGAGGAATTTATTCAGTTATTGCATAAAATTATTGAAAATGAACGTGTGACTAAAGAATATTTACAACAGCATTTAAACTTTTTAAGCAAAGAAATTAAGCAATTAGACCAAAAACGGGTGCTCAATAACAGCTATGGGCAATTCGATGAGAGCGACGCCCCGTTGGTTATTCGCCCTAGGGAATAAAATTTGTGTGTCAGGCCAACAAACCTGACACGCCTCTTCCCATGACTATTGCTGCTGTTTTAAACGTTGCTGTTTTTTCAGCTTTTTGAGCAGCATATTGCGTTTTAACGGCGATAAATGGTCGAGGAACACTTTGCCGTGCAAGTGGTCGATTTCATGTTGCATCACGATGGCTAAAAACTCATCGCTGTCCACCTCAAACGCCTTGCCGTGTCTATCAAACGCTTTCACTTTCACACGTAAGAAACGGTCGACATCCGCGTATATTTCAGGCACTGACAAGCACCCTTCTTGGTAGCTGGTTTCCCCTTCGCTTTCAACGATTTCAGGGTTGACAAACACCATTGGTTGATCACGGTTTTCCGAAATATCAATCACCATAATGGATTTGGTTTCAGCAATTTGCGTAGCAGCAAGGCCAATGCCGTTATCAGTGCTGTACATGGTATCGATTAGGTCATCGATTAATGTTTGTACCGCGGCGAAATCCGTCACTGGGCTGCATTTAATGCGCAGTCTTTCATCGGGAATTTCAATAATTTCTCTTACTGCCATAATTTAAATCCTATTAATTCAGTCTTTATTCTTAATAATTGAATCTATTGCTCAGCCAAATTATCTAAACAAACAAAGTTGCATAAGCAAGCACCTCAACACCGCGCGTTAAACACGTTAAGGGAGGGTAAGCTTACACGCCTTTTTCTAATGAATGGCCTAATAAATAAGTATAGAAAACATTATCAGCTTTTTCATTTACCAAAAATAGGCAAAAAATGACATTGTGATTTAACCTTACTCGCACATTGGTGTTTTTTTCGCCATAAAACTTGACCGAGCAATTTAAAATTTCGTGTAAAAACAAGCTACAATGAGGCTTGGCAGAAAAATACCATGTTATTTAACAAACTTCACCAAAAATGTGCAAAAAGTGTCATTTAACCAATTACTCATTTTACAATTATCTATCACTAACAATTTCTCATCACCTGTTTAAATAACACTGGAGTTAAACTACCCCACCACGAATATCCCGAATAAACTGCCTTGTATAAGCGATTTTTCATTTTAGCGAAAACCCCCTAGCATGCTGATGTCATTCAAACGATGACAAATAAACAAATGGAATAAATAAGTTATTATTGATAAGGAATTCAATATGAAAATAACTCACCGAGTCATTCAGGTTACTTCATTACTGCTTGTTAGTGTGTCTTGCTATGCGTTAGATAACCCCCTTCTTCCATCACCTACGGAACTTGAAAAAATTCAATATGATATAGACCGTCTGTCAAGTAATGATCGAAACTTCCATGACCGAATGAATTATTTGGAGTCCAATACAGATGCAAATAGCAACAGCATTGATAAAATAAATCAAACCACCAGAAAGCTCGCAACGACCCAAAAAAATGATAGAAAAAACATTGAAAACCAGCTAAAAAACAATAGCAAAATGACTGAGCTAAAATTGGAAGATGCGGCTAACCAAAGCCAAACTTACACCAACATCAGCGTTGATAAGCTCCGCCATCAAAGCTTCGACAAAATGGATCAATTAAGTGACCAGATTTACGGGGAAATGCGCAATTTTAATACTCAATTGGATGAAAAAATTGTCCAACTCGATAACCACTATGAACAGCAAGTTACACAACTCAAACATAAAATAAATAAAACTGCCAAACAAGCCAATTCAGGTATCGCTTCTGTCGCGGCAATGAGCAATATTCCCTATTCCTTAAATAGCCGATTCAGTGCAGGGATTGGTATGGGGCATTATAAAAATGGCAAAGCAATTGCTGCTGGAGCACAATATCAAGTCAGAGAAAATGTGAACCTGCGTAGCTCCATCGCATGGAACAATAGCAATAGCCCTGTCATTGGTGCAGGTATGGCTGTTGGCTGGTAGAATAATTCCCTTGTAACCTGTGCTTTTCTTCTGCCAAGAATACAAAGTACCATTACGGTTATGGCGATAAATAGAGGAGGCTAAGCCGAGTCAAAGTAATATGATTGCGCTGGCTTAATTAGCCCCCTATTTATTCCCCCAATAAATATATTTTAGTAATTTAGCTGCAAGATAAATATACCGTGCCACCCTTAAATATCGACGTGCAAAATGGATATACTTTTGTCCTTTTCCCTGTAAAAACACAGGTAAACGATTGCAGTTGATCTAAGTTGTGAATTCAGGGAAATAACCGCAGATACAAATTGCAACCAGGGGATCAGCTGGATACAATGCACGCCTTTATTTGCTCTTACCTCTGTTATCCAGCCTAAATAACAACGGGTTATAAATACGTTAACGTAAATTCACTTCCAGTCATTTGCGTTGAATATTTTAATTACCGAAAAGCTGAATCGAGGCAACAGAGTGTGAGTTGGCTACATGGCATAACAATACCGTACTGAACAGCGGTATTACCCCATGGTTCCCTTAATTGATTAACGCTTATTTGAAGTCGCTATTGTGAAATTACTTTTTTGCCTTTCGTTAACTACTGCAATTCTCTCGGGCCTTTGGGCATGGGTCGCTGATTTACTGGGCTTAATTGGCTGGGCAGGATTTCTGGGCTGTACGGCTTACTTTGCCTACCCGAAAGATGGCGTCAAAGGCCTTGGTATTACCGCACTAACAGTTAGCAGCGGTGTTGTGTGGGGATTAGTTATCTTACATAGCGGTAGCTATTTGCAAAATTTGCCGAGCTTTATCGGCTATTTCGTCACAGGATTTGTGGCCTTTTTTATGTGCATTCAAGCAAAAAAACAGTGGTTGTCATACATCCCTGGAACCTTTGTTGGTACCTGCACCATTTTTGCTGCGCAGGGGGCATGGCTGATCACCATTCAATCATTACTGATTGGTGTATTGTTTGGTTTTGCCATGAAGAAAAGTGGAACATGGCTGGCAGAAAAGTGATAAAAAAAGCCGCCTTTCGGCGGCATAATAAAATAAATAAAACCAAGGGAATTTCAAACAGGATTGATAGTACCTTAAATTCGCATAACAACAATATATAACATAATGATTTCATTAGTAATTAATTAGAATAACAACTAAGTAAGCTTACATAGCTAAACGAAGAAAATGAAGCAAATATTGTTAATGAAATGATAAAGAATGGATATAAGATTCATTTTTTGATTAGGTAAGCTTATCTAACTGCCCAATATTTAATTTCATATGAAACTATTTATATCATTATTAGTTAAATTCAGATTTATCTGTATACTCGTTTAGAGTAAAATTAAGGAAAGATTAGACTGGCTTAACTTAAATAATAGCTTGGCTAAAAATAAAATTTTACCACGGCAGGCAATTATGCGATATTTCTCGTTTATGAGTAAGGCAAAAAACCATAGAAATAATACAGTTATTAATGAAAACCTTCTTTTTTAGAGCTGACACTGCTTTTTCATTTTCAACCAATAGTTTTGTTGGCAAATATTAAAAAACTCTTTTCTTTTTGGTAATATTTTCAGACCATTCTCTTCGACTAATTGCCAGATAATCCAGCGCTCAGGGCATTGAATATCACAAGTAAATTCCGCTATTTCAATTTCCTCTGTGCATAAAAGTACGACCCCATCCGCAAATTGCCATTGGCGAGTTTTAATAAACACTTCAGATAAACTATCTTGCTGTTGTTGGTTAACAACTAATGTACAATTTTTAGCCGCTAGGGCTTGAGATATATAATGAGAAAGCATGCTAGTTCTCTATCCATAAAGGAAGTTTAGTGATCTTACGATTTAATTTGCTGCGAACAACAGCTATTGGTGACAAATAGCCTGTTTGATAAACCATAAATTAGGTGGTCAGACGGTAGCTTTCATCCACCAAGGATATCAGCTCTGCAACACTTACCTCTGCCCCTAGCTTCACGGTCACCCAATGTTCTTTATTCATATGGTAAGCGGGGTAAATCCCTTTTTGTAACCTCAATGAGCCGACTAACTCGGGGGGCACTTTGACATTCACAATGTCAATTTTTTCCTCTCCCCCACCTTCGACTATCTTTTTTGCAGCAATATCCATAATTACCGCAAACCATTTTCCGTTATTGCCGTGTTTAAAGGTCGCAAATGTGGGGGCTCTTGCCCATGGGTATTCAGGAATAACGCCATAATTATTTTGAATATATGCGATTAATTCATATCGATTCATCATGGGATCAACCAAACGGGTTATGCTACACAAGATTATAAAACTAATTTTATCGCGAGCCTAATCAGGCTCACGACTATTTCAATGGGGCTAAATACCCTATTTTAAAATATGCTCCGCTACCAAATACCCTGATATTGCATTAAGCCCCGCGCCTGGCCACGTCGCAGCACCGATCATCCACAAGTTTTTAATCGGCGTTCTATATCGTGAATGCCCAGGGAAAGGCCTAAAAAGATAGTTTTGACTGAGTTGATGGCTGCCCGATACACTGTCACCATTCACCAAGTTACGGTTATGCCGCATGAGATCTGCTGGGGACAACACTGCATAATCAAGGATATTATGTTTGATATTCGGCGCATAATCCGCAATTTTATCAATCACACGTTCGGCATATTGCTGCTTCATTGAGCCCCAGTCCCCTATGGCAATTTCATTGCGGGAATCCGCCGTCGGTGCAAATGGCAGTGCTCTGACTTGTACCCACAGAGTTTCTTTTCCTTCTGGTGCACGCGTTCTGTCACTGCGACTTTGTTGCCCCACCACTAGCATTGGGCTATCGGGCAAAATCCCCCTTTGTGCTTGGTCAAAGGTTGCGGAAATATCGTCTGTGTACGGGCCAATATGTACATAACCAAAGTTAGAAAAATCTTCCCCTGCATTCCATTCAAGGGGTTTATCCAATGCAAAGTGCAGCATCATCGTACCCGCACCATAACGATAACGCTTCGCTTTTTGAATATAACTGCTCGGTAAGTGCTGCTCTTTGATCAGCGAGTTAACGATTTGCGTTGGTGTAATATTGCCAATAACCGCTTTTTTCGCACCAAAAGTTTGACCCGATGTGGTTTTCACCCCGATCGCTTTACCATTTTCGATAATAATTTCAGTGACCTCTTTTTGCCTCAGCACTTTCCCGCCATGATTTTCAATAATTCTGGCAATACTGTGCATTAAATTCCCCACGCCACCACGGCTAATGGAAAGTCCATTAAGATGGTCACTTAAGCTTTCTAAAAATGAAAATGTTGCTCCACCTGTTACATCAGGCCCATAATCAAGGTGAAAAGCCCAAGGAATAAATAATGCGCGAGTTTTTGGATGCGTAAAATAGTCTTCTGAAAATTGCCGTGTGGATTTAAGAATTAATTGCGCCAAATTGAGCGATTCACCCATACCTAAGTGCCTAACCATGGAAAACAACTGCTTAGCTGCTTTAAAGGATGGCAACTCCATTTGCATTAATGGCGCAAAATGCCCAACGGTTTTTTGAAAATAACTGAGTAGCGCCCAAAAACTATCTGCATCTTGCGGGGAATATTTGCGAAACATCGCATCGGTTTTAGCTCGGTCTTGGTACACACCTATCCCATCACCATCTGGAAATACATTGGAATAAGGGCGGTCACTGGTCACGATATCAAAGCCATTTTTATGCAGTTCACTTTGATATTCCTGATAAAACGGTGATCCTAAAAATAACCCAATATTGGTTGCATACAAATCATGGTGGAAGCCAGGCTGCGTAATTTCAGCGGTACGAGCCGCCCCGCCTATTGTATCTTCACTCTCTAATACAACAACTTTAAGCCCTTTGTGCGCAAGCTTTGCTCCAGCAACGAGGCCATTGTGACCACTGCCAATAATCACCACATCATACTGCTCATCCATTCTACTCCCCTTAATTCTTATTGTTAGCTTGAGGCCA
This sequence comes from Providencia vermicola, assembly GCF_020381325.1. GTDB lineage: Bacteria > Pseudomonadota > Gammaproteobacteria > Enterobacterales > Enterobacteriaceae > Providencia > Providencia vermicola. Next base: position 205,938 of record NZ_JAGSPI010000001.1, on the reverse strand, counting down.
GACCCAAATATTAGTTTACATATAAGCCTTCTAAGTTTAGATAATGAATTTGATAACCTAGACTATTTTTTGTTCTTTATTTTTGCAATTTATCTTATGTAACGTGCTGTTTCGATTATTTTCTAATAATTCAAATAGATAAATTAGACGCAGAGGCATACGAGGAGGAGAGGAAATATCAGAGGCTACACTTGGCAAGCTAATAAATGAGCCGACAATGTTGAGAATTACACTCTGATGATTTTAGGGCAATAAAAAACCCTCTCTAAGAGGGCCTTATCAACTGATTTATTTAAATTGCTAATATCAATGCATTAGTGACTAGTAAACAAAAAGTGGCGATAACAACAATTCCCACAAACATCGCTTTCATGTAAATTTACCCATCATAGGTGTTGACTCATTTAACTGTAGTCTATGAATGAGATAATTCCTAGCTCGATTAAAATAATGCTTACAATAACAGCATTTAATAATACCTTATATACAACAAAACCTCGCATAACGAGGTTTTGAATAAAATTCTAACTGGCTATTAATAAGCCTAAGGTTTCATCGCTCTTTTACAAAAGTGTGAATATTAAACCTAAATAGATTTTTATTAATTTTTACAGTGCAATTACGTTTGCAGCTGCTGGGCCTTTTGCGCCATTTTCGATAGAAAATGAAACTTGTTGGCCTTCAGCTAAAGATTTAAAGTTATCACTCTGGATTGCAGAGAAGTGAACAAACACATCTTTGCTGCCATCTGCAGGAGTAATAAAGCCAAAACCTTTATCATCGTTAAACCATTTTACTGAACCAGTCATTGTATTAGACATAGAATTTCCTTTAATTTTTTAAATTTGCCATAAGGCATATGTTCGTTTGGTTGTTTATTGGTACTTATGGAATTAATTAGAAGGAATTCGCAATGAAGGGTATCTGAGATAACGCTTAATGGTGAACAACTTTAAACTGACTAGCATAAATAGGCCTGTACTTCCAAACCAGTGACGGTATTAAGCCACACATAAAACATAATTGCAATTTTATTTTACACCCTGCCCGCTAACCCATGGGCAATTCCATTAAAAATTGCGCCTAATAAAACACAATTTCCATTCTCATTTTAGACATAAAAAACCCGCCATCTCTGGCGGGCTAAAATAGATAAATAATATTATGATTTCATATCTTTATTTTCAATCGCGATGACTTGCGTTTTTTCTTCCTCTGGAATTTCATACTCAATATCTAATGCTAATAACCCACCCGATAATTCAGCAGATTCAATTTTCACATTTTTGCCTAAATTAAATTCAAGGGAAAACCTGTTTTGAGTGATCCCTTTATGGATCCATTTTTCTGAATCATTATTTAATTCAGTGGATTGTTCGCCTTGTATACATAGTCTTCCACCTTTCATGGATACTGTTAAGTCATCTTCCTTATAACCTGGCACACTCACCGTTAATTGATAGTGCGTATCATCTATTTGTTTTAAATTATAAGGATGCTCTGAAGTTAACGGCCGATTACCTGTTAATTGGCTAAACAATCTATCTATCTGGTCAAATCGGTTTGAAAGTAAGTTATCTGATAATGTTGGAAATAATGAAAAAGATCGAATGTTAGACATAAACGCTCCTTCAATATTCTATATCGTAAACTAAACGTACATAACCCTGCACCATAAACCTAGTGTGACGTCATGCTTTATCTTGGTGCATTATTGATATAAGGCTCACAGTGAATATTTCAAGTTTTCAATACCACTTTTTTACACATTTTTGTTAGCTATCTTGATATGAATAGGACAATAATTAGACATATTTGGCGTTATTTGCAGGTTATCTTACAGCCTTTATTAGCGTATAAATAAGATGGGTATTGTCAAAGCAGAACTATGATATTGATTGCGGGATAACTCAAAGTCACTCAAGCTCATTATTAGTTTGAATAAAAATGCCCCACCACTGCCCGATAAAGGTAATGATAAGGCCATTAATTTGTAATATTCAAATAGATAAATAAATCACACTGGCATTGACATAATTTCTTGGTATGCTGCTACTAACTTATTTCGCACTTGAATGCCCATTTGCAGGCTTAGACTGGCTTTTTGCATATCCACCATCACATCATTCAGGGAAATATCTTGCTTCCCAAGGGTAAAATCTTCAATTTGCTTCGCAGAATCATTGCGCGTTTTATTGATTTGGTTAACGGATGCAACTAGGTGATCCGCAAAGCCCACTGGCTCAATAGTCGGTTTTATTGGGTTAGTCGCTTGCGTCGCCACCACATTTAATTGTGAAATAACCCCTTCAATGGCTTGAACTGTCATGATGTTCTCTTCTCAATATAGTGAATATATAACACTAATTCATTCGTCGAGCTTACCCTACCACACCCTTTTTAACTTGAAGCCGATAAATAACACCAAATTTATAGGCTGATTCCGTCATTAGATTGCCCCAAGACACGAAATAATAGCAAAGTGAAAAAGTGACGTTACGAAGAGGGAAATAACATTGTTTCACCAAAAGTATTTTCATCCGTCTAGTAGTCTGCCAAGCAGGGAATATTTATGAGTGCCGCATCTAAAGACACAGGAGAGGCTAAAAAAGGGTTTGCCTCAATGGTTGACCGCATTAAAGCCGATCCTAAAATACCGCTAATGATTGCAGCCGCTGCTGCCATCGCAATTATCGTTGCCCTCCTGCTCTGGTTACGTAGCCCCGACTACCGTGTCCTGCTTAGCAACTTAAGTGCTAAGGATGGTGGCGACATTGTTGGTCAGCTAACGCAGATGAACGTCCCTTATCAAATCGCCGATAATGGTAGCGCCATTTTAGTACCTGCAGATAAAGTGCATGAGTTACGATTAAAGCTGGCCCAATCAGGCTTGCCCAAAGGGGGGAACACAGGTTTCGAACTGTTGGATAAAGAACAGTTTGGTATTAGCCAGTTTAGCGAACAAATTAACTACCAGCGTGCGCTGGAAGGTGAGTTATCGCGCACAATTGAGTCACTCAGCCCTGTCCAAAGTGCACGGGTGCATTTAGCCATCCCTAAACCCACCTTGTTTGTGCGTGAGCAAAAATTGCCTACCGCCTCAGTCACCGTAGGTTTATTGCCTGGTCGAATGCTTGATGAAGGGCAAATTAGCGCTATCGTCCATATGGTGTCGAGCAGTGTCACTGGGCTAACAGCAACGAATGTCATTATTGTTGACCAAGCGGGTCGCTTACTCACCAATAACGATAACAGCCAGCAATCCGCTAACAGTGCGCAAATTAAAATGACCAAAGAGATGGAATCCCATCTTAAACAGCGCATTGAAGATATTCTTTCTCCATTAGTGGGTCGTGCAAATATTCATGCACAAGTCACCGCACAAATGGATTTTTCCAAGGTAGAACAAACCTCAGAAGAATATAAACCAAACCAAGCAGCAGACAGCGCCGCTATCCGTTCCCGCCAAAACAGCCAAAGTATGCAAAATAACAATGGCGGAACAGGTGGCGTACCTGGCGCGTTATCAAACCAACCCGTTAGTGCACCAACTGCACCAATTGAAACAAACAAAGACAATAAAGACGCACAGCAAACTACCAGTAACCGTAATAACACAACGAACTCGCAAAGCGATGAAACGACTAATTACGAGGTGGATCGCAAAATTAGTCATACCCAACGGCAAATTGGCGTAGTCGATAGGCTCTCGGTCGCAGTTATCGTCAATTACCATTCACAAGAAGGTGAAAATGGCGCAGAAATGAAGCCATTGCCGCCTGAAATGATGCAGCAAATTGAAGCATTAACTCGTGAAGCAATGGGCTACTCCACTGCACGTGGCGACTCGTTAAACATCACCAACTCGTTATTTACGAATGACACGCCAGTTGAAGTTGAACCGTCGTTACTGGAAAGCCCGCAATTTATCGCCCAGTTACTGGATTACGGCAAAATTCTGCTCATTGCCCTAATTGCTTGGTTTATGTGGCGTTTTGGTATCAAACCACAATGGGTTAAATACCGTAAAACGCAACAAGCTCAAACTGATGCCGAAATGTTTGTCGCAACGCAGATGAAAACACCACTTGTGGTAGACGAAGAAATTAACGAAGACATGGATGAGCAAACACGCCGCCGTCTCACTCGCCAACGTGTTAGCGCTGAAATCCAAAGTCAACGTATTCGCGAAATGGCCGAAAAAGACCCACAAATCGTGGCAATGGTTATCCGTCAGTGGTTAGGAAAAGCGTAATGAGTTTAAGTGGAACAGAAAAAAGCGCCGTGATGTTAATGACACTCGGCGAAGATCAGGCTGCAGAAGTATTTAAACACCTGAATCCAAAAGAAGTTCAGCAGCTGAGTATGGCGGTGTCTAACATGCGCCAGATCTCCAATAACGAACTGGCGGAAGTCCTCACCGAGTTTGAGGAGTCTGCAATCCAGTTTGCGGCGTTGAACATTAACACCAATGACTACCTGCGCTCTGTCCTTATCAAGGCGCTAGGTGAAGAGCGTGCGGCCAGCCTGCTTGAGGATATCTTTGAAAAACAAGAAACCACCTCTGGTATCGAAAGCCTCAACTATATGGAGCCACAAACCGTTGCCGATATTATCCGTGATGAACATCCACAGATTATCGCCACCATTTTGGTTCACTTAAAACGCAACCTGGCTGCCGATGTTTTGGAGTTGTTCGAAGAACGCCAACGCAACGATATTATGCTACGTATCGCGACTTTCGGGGGCGTACAACCTGCAGCACTTGCAGAGCTGACCGAAGTGTTAAACAATTTGCTGGATGGCCAAAACCTCAAACGCAGCAAAATGGGCGGCATAAGAACGGCTGCCGAAATTATCAACCTGATGAAGAGCCAGCAAGAAGAAAGCGTTATCGATGCAATGCGTGATTACGATGGCGAACTGGCACAACGTATCATTGATGAAATGTTCCTGTTCGAAAACCTTATCGAAGTGGACAACCGCAGCATTCAACGTATTTTGCAAGAAGTGTCTACCGACTCGCTGGTTATTGCCCTCAAAGGCAGCAACCAAGCTCTGCGCGACCACTTCCTCAACAATATGGCAGCGCGTGCAGCAGAAATTGTGCGCGACGATTTGGAATCTCGCTCACCTGTACGTATGTCCCAAGTGGAAAACGAGCAAAAAGCTATCCTGCTTATTGTTCGCCGCTTAGTCGAGAAAGGCGAAATCGCCATCGGTGGTGGAGACGACGTGTATGTCTAAAACAAAACCGACCCATGACCAATGGCAGCCTTGGAAATTACGCGAACTTAATCAATGGGAGCTGAACGCATCCGCTATCCCATCATTAAGTGATGTCCCTGAGCCTGACACACCCAAAGTGCCCTGCCTTGAGCCCAAGGAGGTGTTAGAGCAGATTAATCTGCTGGATAACATTAAAGAAGACGCTCAACGCACTGGGTTTCAACAAGGCTATGAAAAAGGCCAAAAAGAAGGCTACCAAGCAGGTTTTGAACAAGGTTTACGGGCTGGGGAAGAGCAAGGGCGTGAGCAAGCACTTGCTTTACAGCAACCCGTTATTGAAACCTGGCAGAAATTATTGTCGGAGTTTAATTACTCCCTCGATACCTTCGATACAGTGGTGACAACCAAATTATTGCAAATTGCCTTAACCGCAGCGAAACAAGTGCTGGGGCAATCCACCGTTTGCGATGGTACTGCCCTGCTTGAAGAAATCAGTCACTTGCTACAACAAAAACCAATTTTTGCAGGTCAACCTGAGCTGCACGTCAACCCGAATCACTTCGAGCTTATCGAACAGCATCTTGGCTCATTATTAAACCTGCACGGTTGGCGCTTAGTGGCAGATCCGAAATTGCACTTAGGTGGCTGTCGTGTTGTCGCCGAAGATGGTGAAATCGATATGACCGTCGCAACCCGTTGGCAAGAGTTATGCCGTTTATATGCACCGGAGAGCCTTTCATGACCGCACGTTTGGGACGCTGGATTGCCTCGCTTGACGATTTAGAATCGCGGATGAAAGGGATCCCAATGGTGCGCCGTTATGGCCGTTTAACCAAAATAACGGGATTGGTGATGGAAGCCGAAGGCATAAAAATGCCACTTGGTGCCACCTGCTTTATTGAACGCGCCATCAATGGTGGCACGGATGAGGTGGTTTGCGAAGTGGTTGGTTTTAATGGCCCTCGCATGCTACTGATGCCGCTCGCTGACCTTGAAGGAATAGCCCCTGGTGCCCGTGTATATGCACAATCAACAGGTGAAGATGGGCAAACCAGCCGCTTACTGCCGATTGGTAATGAGCTGTTAGGCCGTGTATTGGATGCTCAAGGCACTCCCCTTGATGGTAAGGGGCCTTTAGAAGTGAAAACCCGAGCACCACTCATCACGCCCCCCATCAACCCATTAGAACGCACGCCGATTAGCAGTGTGCTAGATGTGGGCGTTCGCGCAATCAATGCCTTACTCACCGTTGGGCGCGGGCAGCGTATGGGCTTGTTTGCTGGGTCAGGTGTCGGTAAAAGTGTACTACTTGGTATGATGGCGCGGTTTACTCAAGCCGATATTATCGTCGTTGGTTTAATTGGTGAACGGGGACGTGAAGTTAAAGACTTTATCGAAAATATTTTAGGGGCAGAAGGCTTAAAACGTGCCGTTGTGGTTGCTGCACCTGCGGATGTTTCGCCACTTTTGCGTATGCAAGGTGCTTCTTATGCTACGCGCATTGCCGAATATTTTCGTGACCAAGGCCTTAGCGTATTGCTGATTATGGACTCACTTACCCGCTACAGTATGGCACAACGTGAGATTGCCCTTGCTGTGGGCGAACCACCTGCGACAAAAGGCTATCCACCGTCTGTTTTCGCTAAACTGCCTGCGCTAGTTGAACGTGCGGGTAACGGTAAAAATGGTGGTTCAATCACCGCATTTTACACCGTCTTGACTGAAGGGGATGACCAACAAGACCCCATTGCAGACTCTGCCCGCGCGATCCTTGATGGTCACATCGTGCTTTCTCGCTCTTTAGCCGAATCTGGGCATTACCCTGCTATTGATATTGAAGCCTCTATTAGCCGTGCAATGACTGAATTAATTCCCAAAGAACATTATCGGAAAATTCAGCGATTTAAACAGTTAACGTCTAGCTATCAACGCAACCGCGATTTAATCAATGTGGGGGCATATGCTATGGGGAGTGACCCCATGTTGGATACCGCTATTCAGTATTACCCACGGATGTCGAAGTTTTTACAGCAAGATATTGATGAGCGTTGTGACTATCAAACCGCTTGCGAACAGCTGATGCAAGTTGTTCCCAACGAGTAATGAGAGGATAAATGGCCAAAAACAATGCGTTGACAACTTTACTCAGCTTAGCTGAGGAAGCTTCTGAAGAGGCCGCAAAAGTGTTAGCTCAAGTGCGCCAAACCCACACGCAAATGGCGCAACAACTACATATGTTGGAAAACTACCAGTCTGAATATCGGCAAAAGCTAAACCAAACGCTACACAGCGGGATGGCATCAGACAAATGGCAGAATTACCAACAGTTTTTGGTCACTTTAGAGCTGACCATCGAACAGCAACAGCAGCAACTTAATGTATGGGAACAACGCGTTAATGATGCCAACCGCCATTGGCAAGAAAAACAGCAACGCGTCAATGCATTCGATACCTTAATTCAACGCGCTGAACAAACTGAATACCAACGTCAAAATCGCTTAGAGCAAAAACAAATGGATGAATTTGCTCAACGCGCGACTTTACGGAGACCACAATAGATGGACATCAACGCCAATAGCGTACCAGCACTTGCGCCAGCTAAAAACAATAACGCGCAGCAAAATGAATCACGCATTGATGAAAACCAAGCACCCGCCCTGCCTTTCCAAGCGGTGTTGGATAACCAACAGCCTGCCCCTAAAGAAAGCACGGTTACCCCGCCTATCGACGAAAAATCTGTCAACAAAGAGATTGTTGATAATAAACTGGCCAGTGCGAATGAAAAAGCCGCTGAGCCCGCCAGGGCCGTGCAAAAAAGTGCAGAAAACACCATCGAACAGCTGAATTTTAGCCGTAACTTGCGTCCAGATAGCGTACAGACCGCGTTGAATGCCGATTTATTAACGGGTAAAGAGGCCAATGAGCAATCTTGGCTTAATAACTTAAAGCAATCGTTAAGCAATCAAATGCAATTAACAGGGAAACCTTTAACGACGCCAGAAACCCACTCCACGCTTGGGGCATTTACCCAGCGCATGCAGCAGCTTAACCAAGGTACTCATGATGTGTTACCTGATGATGGCAAGCACCTTGAAGGGTCGCAATTGCAATTAGCGGGTGAAGACGAAGCCCCAGCTTTAGGCACCGTGATTAAGAACGAAAAAGAAGAGCGCCGCGATCAACCGCTTTTTGCACTTGATAACCCTCGTGATGCCCGTGGGAAAAACCTAACTCAAGACTTTATGCCGTTGAACAAAAAAGTTAGCGACAAAGACCCCCTTGCTAACATGCAAACAGTGACGAGCGAAACGTTAAGCCAAACAGCAAAAGGCGCGTTTACCTTGCAAACGGACACGGGGGCATTTACCGCCAGCGCCTCGCAGCACACCAATACGCAGCCAATCAGTATGATGCCAACGACCTCAACGGTTCAAGCAGCGGCGATGAATGCGCCAACAGCAGCGCCAACCCTGCATTTAACCAGTCAACTAGGCAGTGAAGCATGGCAACAGCAGTTAAGCCAGCACATGCTGTTTTTCTCACGCCAAGGGGTTTCCCAAGCACAAATTCGTTTACACCCTGAAGAATTAGGTTCACTCAATGTGCATTTGCGCATCGAAGATAACCAAGCGGTGATGCATTTTGTGTCGCCTCATAGCCATGTTCGCGCAGCGATGGAATCGATGATGCCAGTGCTACGCAGTGCGCTACAAGAAAGTGGCATTCATCTGGCACAAGGTTCTGTTGGGCAGGAGAACTTAAACCACCAATCCGATAGTTCGCAACAAGGCTCACAACAGCATCGTGATGGACAGATTCAAGCAACACATCCGTCGGCTGGTGTGGTTGGCATCAGTGAAGCCAATGCCACTGTTTCGGCTAAAACCACCCACGTGCGCCAAGGTGGTATCAGTACCTTTGCATAATTAATAAACAAAATGCGGTGATTTCACAACTAAAGCGCCGAGTTACCGCCTTTTTGTTTCGTTTTTCACTCCTTTAACTCTCAGCAAGCAAGCCATAATGCTAGAGATCATAAAGAAAAAACCCATTTGGGTTTAGCATCCAAGAAACAGGAATTCAGCTAACATGTCGTCACGCAAAGAATCTAAACGTTCGAATAAAGGGTTACTCATTCTGTTCGCCCTTGTTGCCCTCGCGGGTGCTGGTTTTGGTGGGTACACCTGGTGGACGACACAGCAAGACACTCAAACGGCAAGTGAGGACGAAAAGCGCCCGAACATGCCGCAGCCAATCTTTATGGAATTAGAGCCCTTTACGGTGAACTTAGCGGGTGTTGACGGCCCTGACCGCGTGCTTTATATCCACGTAACATTGCGCCTTGCGAATGAAAAATCTCGCAAGCAACTTCATGAATACCTTCCTGAAGTTCGCAGTCGCTTACTGCTACTTTTATCTGAGCAAAAAGCCAAAAACATTGAAAATCATGATGGTAAGTTGCAGCTAATGAAAGAAATTAAGCAAACGCTCACCCCAACCCTGATCCCTGGTGATACCGATCAGGATATTTCAGATGTGTTATTTACGACTTTTATTCTGCGGTAATATTCATGAGCGATAATATTTTATCTCAGGCTGAAATTGATGCGCTTCTTAATGATGATGCGCCATCAAGCAATACGCCTGCACCTGAAATGCAAGGGAAAGACCATGTTCGCCCTTATGACCCGAATACCCAGCGTCGGGTTATTCGTGAGCGAATGCAATCCCTTGAAATCATTAATGAGCGTTTCGCCCGTCAGTTCCGCATGGGGCTGTTTAACATGTTGCGCCGCAGCCCAGACATCACCGTTGGCGGCATTAAAATCGAGCCTTATCATGAGTTTGCTCGCAACTTGCCCGTGCCAACAAACTTAAATCTCATTCATATGCCGCCTTTGCGAGGCACGGCTCTATTTACCTTCGAACCTGCGTTAGTGTATATCGCAGTGGATAACCTATTTGGTGGCGATGGTCGTTTCCCTGTTCGCCAAGAAGGTAAAGAGTTTACCAATACGGAACAACGTATTATTAACCGCATGTTGAAATTAGCATTGGGCGCATATCGTGATGCATGGAAACCCATTGCTGATATCGAAGTGGAATATGTACGTTCTGAGGTGCAAGTTAAATTTACCAATATCACCACTTCACCAAACGACATTGTCGTGACTACACCGTTTTTAGTTGAGATTGGCAACACGGTGGGTGAATTCAGCATTTGTATCCCTATTGCCATGATTGAGCCATTGCGTGAGCGTTTAATCAACCCACCCGTGGAGCAAGGGCATCAGGAAAATGAAGCGTGGGTCTCTAACCTTGTGACCCAAGTTAAACGTTCTGAACTTGAGTTGGTTGCCAACTTTGTTGACATTCCAATGCGAATTTCTCGCTTACTGCAACTGCAAAAAGGGGATGTTATCCCCATTGAGAAGCCAGACCGCCTAATGGTGAATGTCGATGGCGTACCTGTGTTGACCAGTCAATACGGCACCCAAAATGGCCAATATGCGTTGCGTGTAGAACATTTGATTAACCCTGTTTTAAACACTCTAGATGAGGAAAGTACCAATGAGTGAGGCGAAGAACTCTCCTGATGCATCAACCAATCACGACAGTGAAGACCTGTGGGCTGAAGCGTTAGAACAGCAAAAAAAAGCGGAATCCGCCTCTGCTGGTGCACAGGCTTTTGATAACTTTGATGGGCAAAACCCATTAAATCAGCTCTCCGATATCGACATGATTATGGACATTCCCGTTCGCTTGTCGGTTGAGCTAGGTCGCACCAAAATGACCATTAAAAAGCTGCTGAGTTTATCCCAAGGCTCTGTGGTATCTTTAGATGGTTTAGCGGGCGAACCTCTGGATATTTTAATCAACGGCTATTTAATTGCGCAGGGTGAAGTTGTTGTGGTTTCAGATAATTACGGTATTCGTATTACTGACATCATTACGCCTTCAGAACGTATGCGCCGCTTGAGTCGTTAAAATACAAGGGCAATTGCCAATGACAATGTTTTCGCAAATCGAACCAGTGACGCCAGCGCAAACGGCACCATTTTTATCCAATACGATTTCGCTCAGTGAGCCGAATGCACCAGCCATTAACCAAAATGATAGTTTGGTGCAAATTTCAGGCTCACTTGGTGGCATTATTTTGCTGATCCTCGCTGGTGCTTGGTTGGTTAAAAAACTGGGATTCGCCCCGAAAAAATTTGGCAAAGACTCGCTGATAAAAGTCAAAAGCAGTTGCTCATTAGGCAATAAAGAACGGGTTGTCGTGGTCGAAGTGAATAATGAATGTTTGGTTCTTGGGGTGACGGCGCAAAACATCAATGTGCTACATCAATACCCTGTAAAAACTGAGCATTTACCCGTTTCAATAAATGAACCACTGACGTTTCAATCTGTTTTCAAGAAAAAACAAGATGCTGCGAACCTTGCAGCGTCAGTGACTCCTTTGTATAAGTAATCGGAAGCTCGCATGTCACCTGTAAAAAACGCGTTGTTTGTTGCTGCGCTTCTGTTTGCTTTACCCCATTCCGCTTTTGCAGCGTTACCTGCGGTCATCAGCCACAGTTTAGCTGATGGCGGACAAACTTGGTCGTTACCCGTCCAAACCTTGCTGTTTTTAACGTTATTAGGGTTTATCCCCGCGCTACTGTTAATGATGACCAGTTTTACACGCATCATTATCGTGCTGGGCTTGCTACGAAACGCGTTAGGGACGCCATCTGCCCCACCTAACCAAGTGCTACTTGGCTTAGCGCTGTTCCTGACTTTTTTCGTGATGTCCCCTGTTGCAGACCAAGTCTATCGTGAAGCTTACCAGCCTTTTAGCGAAGACAAAATCAGCCTTGAAACAGCACTGGAAAAAGGTACGGCACCGTTACGTACTTTTATGCTAGGGCAAACGCGCGAATCTGACCTTGCGTTATTTGCACGTATCGCCAAGGTAGGCGATATCCAAGAAGCCAAAGATGTACCGCTGCGTATTTTAGTCCCTGCGTTTATTACCAGTGAACTAAAAACCGCCTTTCAGATAGGCTTTACGATTTTTATTCCGTTTTTGATCATAGACTTAGTGGTCGCCAGCGTCCTGATGGCATTGGGGATGATGATGGTTCCCCCAGCAACAGTTTCATTGCCATTTAAGCTGATGTTATTTGTTCTCGTCGATGGCTGGCAATTATTGCTTGGCTCATTATCGCAAAGCTTTTTTAATTAGGAGCAATTATGACACCTGAATCCGTAATGGCGATGGGAACAGAAGCGATGAAAATCGCACTAATGCTAGCAGCACCGTTATTACTTGCCGCCCTCGCGGCAGGTTTGATTATCAGCTTATTACAAGCTGCCACCCAAGTTAATGAGATGACCTTATCTTTTATCCCCAAAATTTTATCCGTGATTTCGGTGATCATTATTGCTGGCCCGTGGATGCTCAATCTACTGATTGATTACATGCGCACTTTACTCAGTAATTTACCCTTCATCATTGGCTAACAATGTTAACCATTACCAGCGAAACCCTGACCCTCTGGCTTAGCCAAGGTTTTTACCCATTTATACGCCTCTTAGCGCTGCTGGGTACAGCGCCTTTTTTCAATGAAAAACAAGCCATTACCAAGGTTCGTGTCGCCCTTGCCTTTTTTGTTGTCTTGATTGTTTCGCCGCAACTTCCCGTCGTAAATATTCCATTATTTTCGGCGATGGGCTTATGGGTGATAGTGCAACAAATGGTGATTGGCATCGCAATGGGATTAACCATGCAGATGGCGTTTGCTGCAGTTCGTCATGCAGGGGAAGTGATTGGTTTGCAAATGGGATTGTCGTTCGCCACCTTTTTTGACCCAACTGGCGGCCCAAACATGCCAATTTTAGGGCGTATTTTCAACGTAATTACTATTTTGTTGTTTCTCGCCTTTGATGGCCATTTATGGCTAATTTATATTGTGGTGAATTCATTCGAATTGCTCCCCATTCAAACCAACCCTCTAAACCGCGATGGTTTTTGGGTATTCGCTCAATTCGCCAACACCATATTTATTAATGGCTTAATGCTAGCCCTACCTTTTATTACACTGTTTTTAATTCTCAACCTTGCACTGGGCATTCTCAACCGCATGACCCCACAACTGTCTGTTTTCGTGGTTGGTTTCCCACTCACCCTGACCATCGGTATCAGTATGCTAGGGCTGATTATTTCCATCCTCCCTCGCTATACCGAACGCCTTATCCACCAAGCGTTCGAGCAGCTTTCACTGATGTTTAATTTGTTTGTTTGAGTATCGATACTCAGTCAATCAGCATTAGTTTATTATCAGTACCACTTTGTGAATCTGATAATTAATGTAACCCAAGAAAAATTGATGATGATTTCCATATAATTCCCCTCATTAAAGCAGTTAAAACCCGTCTCTTTTTTCAGGTTTACTACTATGTCCGAAACTGCCTACATGGCAGTGATAAATACCCGTATCTTGTTTCATTTCTAAGCTATCGAGTGATAGTAGCAAGATATATTTCGCATTAAACGCATCACTAACCTATTGAAGAAATTCGCTTAAATAAATATCAATTATTAATAGATGGATTTAATTATTGTTCAGCGAACAATGATGGATAAATTGAAGTGTGAACAACGGCCTTCTAAGCCGTAGCACTAGGCTGCCTGTATGGCAGTGAACAGTCTGTCAGTTACATCGAAGGGCTTACTTATTTTCTAAGCTACCTGTACGGCAGTGAACTTTATAGTCGTCCACTTCATCCTGATTAAACATTTCTAAGCTGCCTATGCGGCAGTGAACAACCATCACTCATAATCGGCTTGCGTAGCCGTTTTCTAAACTGCCTATACGGCAGTGAACATTGTTTAAAAGCAATAGCGATTATTCAATCTTTTCTAAGCTGCCTATACGGCAGTGAACTAATTTCGTAAGGGGATTTCTCTGGCATGTGCTTTCTAAGCTGCCTATGCGGCAGTGAACTAATTTCTTTCGTCGAGTTCCTGCGCTGCAAATTTCTAAGCTGCCTGTACGGCAGTGAACCATATCTCGAATAATAATTTTGCTCTGACCGTTTTCTAAGCTGCCTATGCGGCAGTGAACTGATTTGCCTGTGCCTCAGCCTATTGCTGATGTTTCTAAGCTGCCTATGCGGCAGTGAACGGTGAGTTGATTAATAGATAGGAGATAGAGATTTTCTAAGCTGCCTATGCGGCAGTGAACGGAAAAGGGTTTGTCCAACTGGCAAACAAACTTTTCTAAGCTGCCTATGCGGCAGTGAACCGAGATATCGCGTCATTCATCGCATGATTGACTTTCTAAGCTGCCTATGCGGCAGTGAACAGTCTTTCATGCTTGATAAGCAGCTCGTTGACTTTCTAAGCTGCCTATGCGGCAGTGAACAACTTAGCGTGCTCCTGGAGCAAATGCGTGTCTTTCTAAGCTGCCTATGCGGCAGTGAACATCTGCTTTAGAGATTGGCATTTCAGTGATGATTTCTAAGCTGCCTATGCGGCAGTGAACAACGCAGCACAAATGCCCTTTCATCAAGCTGTTTTCTAAGCTGCCTATGCGGCAGTGAACTTTTTGGCGTTCATGATACGTTATCAACTTTTTTTCTAAGCTGCCTATGCGGCAGTGAACACCCTTATGATCCTGATGATAATGTAAAAGTTTTTCTAAGCTGCCTATGCGGCAGTGAACATTAGGTGTTTAGGGGCGAGATGCCAGAAGTTTTTCTAAGCTGCCTATGCGGCAGTGAACGACCACGCTCAGATTATTGAGCACCATGGCAGTTTCTAAGCTGCCTATGCGGCAGTGAACTATAAACTTTAAAGCAAAAAACATGTGATAACAATGCGTTAAGGGTATTTATTAAAAAATACCCTTTTATTTTATCCGTTTTATAGCTTATTGATTTTAAAATCTATTTTTAAAGAGCAAAAAATAAAGGTCAAAAATGAGGAACCGTTGCAACCAAATTTAAGCCATTCGTCACTTGGCTTAAACCGTAACAATTAAATGGCCCTTTTTGCTCTTGTGCTGACTCCAGCCTTTCAATAAACAACGGAAAAGGTCGCCCGCCACCCTCAGTTTGCTTGGTGTGTAAACTTTCAACCCAAATAAAGGGTAAGCGATTGTTGGCCTTAGGCTTGCTTTTGGATAACGCCTCTAAACAGGTATCCAACGATTGCCCTGTCTTCGCCGACCATAGCTGCGCTTTTTTCTGCATATCCGCCTCTATTCGGTTTTTTCCTTTTACATGACGCCGAATATAACTCACCGGTACAGATTGCTCGGGAACCTGCAATATTGACTTGATATGCACATAATCTGCCAGCCTCGCTAACCATTTTGGTAAATCCAGTTGCTCAAGCTCACTTTGTCCACTAGCATGCAAACGGATTTTCTTACCTAAACGAAAACCTACACAACCATATTCGGGAAACGCAACTGCAATGCCACTTTCCCCTTGTTTTGATTGGTTATCCACCAGCGCAATGTGGATTTGCTGGTAAACCTTTTGCCACAGGAAATCCAAAGGAACCGTCGAGTCAGGCAATAAGGTGACGTCCTGATAATAATTCATAAGCCACCTTATTTATCGCTTTCACCAAAGACACCACCACGAACCAACACCGCCATCACATAATGTTCGTCTTCAACACGAACCAATTTTTCGCCTCGTGCCCATTTATCAAAATGGGTATAAAAATCCTGGTTATCTTTTGGTGTTCGATAAGCTGTACCTAGGTTGGTCACCGCGCCGTAAGGCTCGATAGCAATCGCCCCAGCGCCACTTTCGCTACCGTAAGCGGGGTACCAAGTGTCGATAGAGCGCAGTGCATTACCAATTTTTTGTGAGTGCATAGCTGCATGCTCATTGACGTGGTAAAGGATTTTACTTTTATCCCCTTTACCTTTATCCATCACCAGCTCTTCGCTTGGATAAACTTCTTGGGCTTTGCCGAGTTGAACAAATGTGGTTATTTCCAGTAATAGTGCTGGGTTTTTACCCGATAAGGCCGCTGAAATTCGTTCACCCAACTTATTAATATTTTCATCGCGTTTATCGAAATTATGAATACTGTGTTGTGTCGCATCAAAGACCCACTGTTCTTCATTACCTGCATTTAATGCTTTTACGATAACTTCGATGTTTTCTGCGCCCACACGGTTACGCCATAAAAAACGCCCATTGGCAATATTGTGCGCATAGCGGTACCCCAACTCTTTAAACCCTTCATTTTCAATATAGCCAGTCGCTGCTTTGCTGTAACTCTGCTTAAAAAGCGCATTATTACAAGCCGATGGTGTTTCAACGCCTCCCAATACTTTTAAGGTAAATTGGTGCATTAAGGTGTCTTGGTCAGTACCGAGTGCACATGCATCCACCGTTTGTAAATTAGCTTTTTCAACTTCTGCATTTAATTTCAACGGGTCGTTTTTTACCGCACCTTTTAAACGGTTTGAAATCGTGCCACGAACGGATTTTTCTTGTAATGATAATGGCGCAAATTGCGATTTATCATCCCAACGTGTTCCATAAAAGTATCCATCCGACGGAACCAGTTTTTTTTCAAATGCTAAAACAGATGCAACATCATTATTCTTCGCCATTACCTATTCTCCACTCGAAATAAATTTAGATACCACTTGTTGGCATAAATAAAGGTCATGGGATTCGTCATAAACGTATTCCCACAAAATTTCATCAATTTGGTTAGCGCGGTTTACCAAAATAAACTCACCTAACGTCACGATGCTTTCAGCAAATCGGTGAGGTGTTTTTTCGTCTCGCTGGTTTTTCGCTTGGGCTAATGGGGAAATCCCCTGATACCCCGTTGCGATAGGCACAATCCAACCAGATGCTTTGCGTTGACTACGCCATTCAAAATGCGTTTTTGCCTCATCCTCCTTGATTGCTTCAACACATCGGTTTTCAACTGCAACATAATCGATTAAGGCATCCATGGCGTCTTGCCCTTCTTCCATGGCTTCAATCATTAAGTCACGCCGTTCAATTAAGGCATAACCTGGCATGAGACTATTGAGCAAACTTTGCTTTGATTTTCCTTCGGGATCATCTGGGCGCAAAATGTGCGTTGACGGCTTCCCTAAGGAAAGGATGTCACCACCTGCCAATTTCATCGTCAAAACCAAGTCATAAATGGTTTGCAAAATAGTTGAATCGGCGGGAAGAGCTTGTACTTCGCCCTCATTCCCTATGCCATATTTAATCAGTAATGACACGTTTAAATGGCAACGGGCTTCCTCGATAAATGCAGAACGCGTCCCATCATTGTTTAATGGATTCCCCGTCCCGACAATTGAACTTACATAATCATTCGGCCCACGATAGGTTTGTAAATCACATTCATGACTAATCACCCCAATTGAACCCAATATAATATTCAGACCATCAATTTCCCGTAGTTTACGCTCAAGGGCATGCATAAACCCGAGCCAAGCGGTCATTGCAGGAAAACCAATGGTATATGGACTTGATAATGCATTGGCATTTTGAATGTTGATATGAGGAAGTTTAAGTATAAAAGTTGAGCTCATCGTAACAGCTCCTTATTCAGTGCAATAACCTCTTCAATGGCCGCAAATTCATCACTCCCCAACTTAATCGCTTTTTTCCCCAGAACTTTTTTGTAATGCCGTATAAACTGCTGAGTGATTAGGCTGATAATCACAGATAGCCATTCATCTGAATTATTGCGCGGTTGGTCGGGGAATAGCCAAATTTGTTGCTCTTTTGGTAGCTGAGTGGGCAATGGTGTATTGGTTTGTTCAAACTGGCGTCTTACTTCCCACATCATTAACATTAGGTAGTCCATATACTCATGGATGCGTCTATTTCTGAATTCAATAAAGCGGCTCCCTCGCTGCTCTTTTGGTAGACGAATTAACCCATGAAATGCCTCCAAGGTTTCTTTTACCTGCCAAGGGTTTAGGCTGTTAGTAAAGAAATCATAGGTTGGCATATAGCGTTGTCGCTGCGCAATTTTCGGTGGCACTGAAGCCAATAAGTGGGCTTTCCCTGCATTTTGGTTATTTAAGACCGAAATATTTTGCGGCTTAGTGCCCCCAAAGCCTATTGTGGTCAGCCCATAAATTTCTTTATAGCCAATCTCGCTGTATTCCCCTTTACGTTTTAAATCACGCAATGTTTTGGTTTGTTCAGAAAAGCGAATAGTATCAAGGCGTTTACGTAATTCGAAAACGAGTCCAGAAGGCGTTAATGGGGATAATAAATGGTATTGCGCATCTTCCATCCAAACAGGGAAATAAACTTGTTTGATTTTTGAGCTGGTAATGACCGTTTCATCTGTTGCGACCATCGCTAAAAAGCCGTCTCTGAGTACCTGATAGCTTTCATCGCCCTGATTAAGCAATTCTTTTGCTAACTGGGTTTCATCCTCAATATGCGAAAGTACGGTTTTATTATCTTGTAGTTCCAGTGTGAGAAATTTATACACATCGAGTGCGGCAGCATTTCCCAATGCATCCGTTTCAACAACCACATTTCCTGTGCGCAAAAAACCATCATTGGCTTGTATGCAATTGGCGAGTATTGCTGAAACATAGCCATTTTTGTTCTTTCTTGAACTTGGATGGCTAAAGGTACAAGGGTGGGTTGATAACGAAATTTGCCCCGCCCTCTTCGCTGCATTGGGTAGCCATTGCTCTAACGAAAAAACCGCATCACACTCCTGCTGTAACTGCTGCAATTCACCGTCATTCATCGATGCCTTGATGTTTTTTTTAAGCCAACCCTCTTTACGCTCCGCAAAAAAGGCTTCTATTGCTGGATCTAACATAATAAATAGTCCTTTTGACTTAAATTTTTACTCGGAAACTTTAAATGTGCTAAGCCCCAGTTGGTCGTTATAGTGAAGATAATTTCCACTCACTTTGCGGGGTAAAAAACTTATTTCGCCGTATTGTTTAGAAAGTTGCTCCGCTTGCTGGTATTCACTTTCTCTATTTTCTAAAGATTGTCGGTAATCCCTCACTAACCATAATTTCTGTTTTAATGACTCAGCAAACGGCTGAAAATTAATCCCATATTCTGAGCTGTTATCAACCCAACCACTCTCTTGACTGTATTCACAAAAATGAAGCTTATTTTTGGCTGATAAAATAAGCGATAGACGTATCTCTGGCTGAGTTTTTCTAAAAGAAACAAACTGTTGAGGAAGTGCCGTCATCCACCAACCCCCACTGGTATACCCCCAGAGTGTCGTTGGTCTGTTTTTAGCAACAGTCGCTTCTGATAGAAATGAAGAGCGTTTTCTAACTGTCGTTTTAGAGGGTGTTTTTTCGGGAGCTGTTCCCATCAACCATTCAATAGCCGCATGTTCTAAACAGGCTAAATTGGTATGTTGCCGCTTTTTCCAGTCTGATGTAGGCTGAATTCTGGGGATTGCATCGACAGACTGCCGTAGTTGTTGCTCATCCACCAGCTGGCACAGATCATGGGTCGCTAGCTGTAAACTCAAATGTTTGTTTTCATACCCTGGCTTGGAAAATGCCTCTTCGCCTTTACGATCCAAAAACCCTTTCCAATTATATTGCAACAAGGCAATATTGGGGCTCGCTGTTTCTCCTTCGCGATGTCGCCTCACTCGCCCTGCCATCTGAATAATAGAGCGATACGATGACGGCTCAACCACAGCCCAATCAAAATCATGGTCGCGCCCGACTTCTTCCACGGGAGTGGCGACTAAAATAAAAATAAGGTGTTTGGCTTTACCTTGTTGGTGTGTTTGGTCTAAGTGTTGACGAATGATGACATCTTGAAAAGCACTTGGTTGCTCCCCTGCCTTTTCCTTGCGTTTCAATACCGCATCAAGGTGCTTTTCTTGCTCATGGCGTAACAGTAATACCTGCTGACTATGGTAGGCCATCGTTCGAATCTCTACGTCTTCAGGCCATTGATTAGCAAGCAAATAATGAGTTAGTGCGGCACATACAGGAATATTCGCAACGCGTACAACACCAAAAGAAACACTGAGTTGGGTTTGCGTTTCAATGCAAAAATGGGTGCGATGTAAATGTAAGATAGCTTGCTGGATATGGGCAAAATATTGCGCTTGAAGTTCTTCACCTAGTACTTTTTGCATTTTCACTATGTATGCTTTTCGGCGCGCCACCAGTGATTTCAGTACGTTAACGCGCTTTTCAATAAATGCGTCATGGTATTGACGGTAATAATTTAATGTCTCTTCATCATCCATCGCGCTAATCGTTGCTATCTGGCATGAATGCGTACATTGATTTTTCTTTTCATTGTATTGCCCCTCATCTACCCAAACACAGCCAATTTGTGGTGATTTTTGCTGGCTCAGCGCATGAATTCGCCAACCCAGCTGATAAGCATTAAAATAAAACAGCGCCAGAGTTGGTGTAATTGTCGCCGATGAAATCATCACCTTGCGCCCTAGCATTCCCGCTAAATGAACTAAACGCCCGATTGATGCGGAGTCATCACCGATAAAATCATCAATTTCATCAATGACTAAGTCTGATGACATTAACCGAAGATAGGGAAGAATATAGCGCCCACCGCGAGTGGTTTCAGTCGCCCCCATAATATGGTCGATGGTACAGGCGAGAACGGGCGCGTAGAGTAAAGCTCTATCTTTAGGACGAGTTAACACCGTTGAAAGCTCATCCTCAGGTAAGCAACCTTGCCAGCTCTCTGCCAACCAATTGAGTTCTAGCCCTTCGCCATCAAAAATCCTGTCTTGAGATTCCGAACCAAACTCCGCGAGCTGTTGTTCTTTCTCAATCATTTTTTGTTTAGATTTTTCTTCTTGGTGAAGCTCTAACACAGCTTTAGACCCAATCAGTACCGCAAGGTTATCTTCCTTTATCCCTAAACGGTCTCGGTATTCATCCCCGGTTTGCAGAGTTAAGGTACGTAACCCCAAAGCAAGAATAAAACGCAGACTTTGCTTGTCATCAGATAGCGCTTGCATGATCTTGGCGTTTGCCGTGGTTTTTCCACACCCTGTACTCGCCATATTTACGATAAAATACCCTTGGGGTTTATCGTGTTGCTCTTCTCGATAGCGATAAATGTGGTTAACGGCATCCTCCTGCCAACTGAATTTTCCTGTCGCATTTTTATCGTGTTTTAGTTCGTTAATGTCACTCGCGGATGGGGGTTCTGACTCAAAAAAAGGTAAGTATTCCGTCACGTTGGCAGCAATATTCGCGACATTCACTAAATGTTCATCAAGCTTTTGCTTGTACTGTACCGCGCCGCTAATACGTTGGGTGTTTGCATAAAGTGGAATAGATGATTGCCAATCTGGACTTGCATCTTTGGAGGAATAATTGTGATCCCCTAACATTAAACATAAGCGAGCCTGTTGAGCGACCAGCCGCCAACAACCATTTTCAAGTGCTTCATTAAACAATGGAAGTTGATGCTTAAGGTGCTCCGCCGCTTCGCTCACAGCACGCTTCCACGTTAACGAATCACTTAATAAGCCTTGGGGGAATTCAAAACATTGATTTACTCGGCTCTCATATTCTTGCTGATTATAATTGTTTTGATATCCCCATTGTTTATCGAGAATTTTTAATAAATTTTCCAGGGACTGACACTCTTTACCTGCAAAACTCTCCCGTTCTTCTTTATTTTCGATAAAAGGCAATCGATGGTGAGAAACAACCAACCAAACTAATAATGATGCCGCATCGGGTAGTGCCGCTAATGGGTTTTTAAGGGTTTTATTTTCTTTTATCCAAGCTTTTAACTGTTGCTCATTCCATGAGGATGTCATCAGTGCCGTGATCCAGCTTTCATCATTTTGGGGTTCGGTCTGGCTTTTTACCAAAGCACTTAATAGGAGCACTGATATCCACTCATGCCTTAAGGGGTCTCCTTTAAAAGGCATTTCTGAGTAAGGGTTGAGTTTGTCTTGAAAAAGCTGTGAGGCTTTCCCCCAATCATGAAATAACGCGGCTAGACGAACCAGCGCATTAATCAGCGGCAGGTATTTCCAATCATGTTCGTGTTCACTTCCAAGCAAGGATTTTTCCGTTCGATTGACAGGCACAAAACCTTGTTGATTAAATTTATTTTTTTGCCCAACTACCCATAATAATTGGCTGCGGGAACGAGAACGTACCCAATGGCAACTCACTGCGGTGTTACGGCTCGCACTTTGTCGCAACAATTTTTTGACTGTCTGTAAGCCATCCTCAGTGATGAGTGTTTGCCAAGTATTGTCACCAATTCGATTCGCAAACGCATCAAGTACACGGCGGGTTCTTTTTAAAGCATGTTTTTCACACTGTGAAACAAAGGTCACCATCATAATGCTGTACTCTGCGAGGTTTGCTCAGTGTGGCCTTGTAACGCTATCGATTTCACCGTATCAAATAAAAAGTCCAAAGCGTGATGTTCAACAAAAGACTGCAGTATTTGCTGGCGAAATTCTTGTTCTGTTGCCTCTTCTTTCGCACAGATAAACGCCCATGGCAAAACAATGGCATCTTTAATTAAGTCTGCAACATCAAAAACCAGTGCACCACGCCGTGTTTTTCCATGCATCACAGCGAAGCCATGAGGAATACCGAGTACCCATAGACAACTTGCAGCCAGCCCATAGGCCAAATAGTTACCATGATTTAAAAAAGCATTCCCTTTATCGGCGGCTTGATGTTGACGTTTAAAGTTTTTTTGCTCCGTATTATTGGCAGCGTATTTGTATAAGGCTTTGGTTAATTGCGCTTCCGTTAGAAGGAGTTCTTGGGCGTTACTGGCAGATTCAGTACGTTGATGAAAAGTTGAGAATGCAGTTTTTAGCGTATTATCTTGATAAATAAACCCTTCATTTTGTAAATCACGCGAATTTTGCCAGACTTTTTGCAGATATTGAATTCGAGATTGTTGGAATTTTTTCGCCGCAACTAAGCGCTTTTCATCATCAAACCAGAAACTTAACCAACCTTGCAGATATTCTGTTGGTCGATATTCCCCTTCAGGTGTCATCCACTCCACTTCCGTAGACATATATAACGGTGTCCCGCCACCACCACAAAACCCGACTAAAACACCTGCTTGGGACAGCATTCGCATCGCCGCTTGGGTAATAGACGTTCCAGTTCCGAGCAAAATAACCGTGGTATTCGCAATAGGAATATTAAAGTACAGGTTTTCATTTTTCGCTTCAGTGAAATACAGCACTCTGCCATCTTTTTGCATCACACGGCAATGTTCTAAGTAGTACATATTGGCGCGCTTAGAGTGCAAAATGGTTTTGAGATCTGATGGTGAAAAATCATCCATGATGACGTAACATCCTTTTAAATTGATAAGTTTATTGAATGTTTTAAGGTCAATTAGAATCTACATTCCCACACTAAACAAGTCAAAGTTGGCACTAAAGTGAAATTTGTGAAGAGCTTGGCAAAAGCCATCGTCAAAATAACTTTTATCGGTAATAGTGCGTAGATAAAAGGCTGCCTAGATGGCAGTGAACAACCATCACTCATAATCGGCTTGCGTAGCCGTTTTCTAAACTGCCTATGCGGCAGTGAACATTCAGCCGACAAAGATAACCCGATAAGCGAATTTTCTAAGCTGCCTGTACGGCAGTGAACTAACAACTCTAATAATAACCTCTGATCCTTTATTTCTAAGCTGCCTATACGGCAGTGAACGAAAGAATTGAGAACTCTAGAATGTCTAAATATTTTCTAAGCTGCCTATACGGCAGTGAACTTGATGATAATATTTCCCCTGCATCGGATATATTTCTAAGCTGCCTATACGGCAGTGAACGGTTAATGCAGGACATTATTGATTGGGAGAATTTTCTAAGCTGCCTATACGGCAGTGAACGCCTACCAACAGCTCGCTAGTCGCTTTATGCGTTTCTAAGCTGCCTATACGGCAGTGAACTTTGCCATTGTACGCCATGCAAAATATTTTCATTTCTAAGCTGCCTATACGGCAGTGAACATGCCAATTTCTTTGGCTTTTCTCACAATATCTTTCTAAGCTGCCTATACGGCAGTGAACATTTGATTGTTATCACGCAAATTCTCACACGGTTTCTAAGCTGCCTATACGGCAGTGAACGTTGATACGGTGTACGGTGCTTGTGAGCAATTTTTCTAAGCTGCCTATACGGCAGTGAACTGGTCAGATTGCACCGGCCCTCGCACACAGTGTTTCTAAGCTGCCTATACGGCAGTGAACATAATTTGTATAAAAATTAACCAAATCCATAATTTCTAAGCTGCCTATACGGCAGTGAACTATAAAATATCATAAATAAAGTGAATCACAACAACCTGTTACCGTTAAAAACAGGAAAATACCTTCTTTTTACACCTATTTTATAACGTATTGTTTTAATAGATTTTTTTAAAGAGCAAAAAAAAAAGGGTAAATTTAGGATAGCACAACTTAATTTACATATTCTTGGTGGAATACCCCTAAATCACCAAAAACAAAAAACCGCGCTCCAATAACGGCAAAGCGCGGTTGAGTAGAACTCAAGTATTAGATGATTAACGACTACCGAATAAAGACATGCTGTTTAAATCTTTGAAAATACTTTGTGATGCTTCAAACATCGCTTTTTCTTTATAGTAATCCGTGGTGGTGCCTGTCCAGTTGGTCTCAAGCAACTCACTTTTACGGGCGGCATTTTGAATTGAACGCGTGTCCGCTAAAAAATCCAGCTTATCAATTTCTTGCAGTTGTAAGCCTTGTTTTGCTTCAATATTGGAAATTTGGTCTAGTGCCGCTTTAATTCCACGGTTGGCTTCATCCATCCCTGCTTGCGCACGGTCTAAATCCGCTTGAGGTGCATCTTGCTGTGGGATTTTTAGCGCGTCAATACCTGCATTTAATGCTTTGAAAACATTCACTACATTGCTGCTGTCTGTATCAAATACCTGAGCACCTGTGAAATAAGTGGTCATTTCACGGTCGCTGGAGACATTTTGCATCACCGCTTTATCCCCCCCGTGATAGAGCACATCCCCATCGGCGTTAATTTCAAAAGGCGGCTTATCCGATTTAAACCCCGCAAAGATATAGCGACCGTTACCATCAGTAGAGTTACCCAACGCCACCAGTTGCTCTTTCAAACCGGTTAACTGTTCCGCTAATGTATTGCGGTCTTTATCACTCAAACCACCTTGGTTAGAGGCTTGAATAATTGTGGTATCGATTTGTGTGGTGACATCCGTCATTTGAGTCAAAATACTCATTTGTAATGTCATACCCGTTTTCGCAAATCCACGGCTGGTCACGTATTGCTGATTACGAGTTTCAGATTGGTTAATCCGCACCGCTTGAGATGATGCTTGTGGGTCATCCGACGGTTTGCTGACTCGTTTACCTGATGCTAATTGGCTACCTGCTTCCATCCAACGCGCTTGGGAATTATTCATATCTTGTAGGCGTTGGTGATAAATCATATTTGTGCTTAAACGCATCGCTAAATCCTTATTATGTCGCTAAAACTTAGAACGCACGCATCAGCGCATTAAACAAATCATCCACGGTTTTCAACACTTGCGCATTGGCATTGAAAAACTGTTGGATCTTCTGCATTTGAATACTTTCTTCGTTCATATTCACGCCAGAGATAGCTTGCTCTTGTTCATAGAAACTCTCTGTCATTTTATTTTGTGTTTCAGCGTCAATTTGCGCTTGTTTGGTTTTGCTTCCCACATCATTGACTAACGTCGCGTAAAAATCAGAAAACGTTGAGCCGCCATCAATCAATTTTTGGTCTTGTAATTTCACCAATTCTTTGATGTTTTCATTATCACCAGGGCCACTGTCTTTGCTGCCCGCAGCGGCAAATTTTGTTGCATCACTGATTAACGTTTGCATGCCATTAATCGCGCCACTGACAGGCTTCGCGAGGAATGAATCCCCTTTTTGTACGCTACTGTTGCTAATATTGATTTCAATACCATCAAATTTCAGTGTCGTTGCAGTTGAATCATCATCTAAAGCAACTTTGGTGCCTTCAGGTAAGCGCGTAACACTCCACCCATCATCACCAAAACGAATGTCATAGTTGCTGCCAGTCACTTTGGAAACATCACTGTATTTTAAGTCGAAATCAGCCTTGCCTGTGTTGTGAGTATTGCTCACCACATTGCCTTTACCGATTTCAAAGAAGTTCTCACCCGTTTTACCGCTGGCATCATAGCCTTTACTGTGGACTTCATTGAATTTGGTAGCAAAAACTAGCGCAAGCTTATTGAGTTTTTGATACGCAGGGTCGATAACCTCTTGGCGTGAACGCAAGATACCGCTGAGTTCACCACCACGGAAAGATTCATCAGGAATTTCACGGGCTTGGCCATTTGCGCCAACAAAGCCAATGCTAAAGCGGCTATCATCTTTTGATGATGGTACAGCTTCTAAACGGTTCGCTTTTTCACCCGTCACTAATGGCAAACCATTTGCAAACGTGACGTTATAGTTGCCATTTTGCTCAATCACTTTGACGCCAATTAACGAATTTACTTCGTTAACTAAACGATCACGCACATCAAGCAAATCATTGGGTTCCGAGCCACTGACAGAACGCACGCGGGAAATTTGCTGGTTTAAACCTGCAATTTTCTCAGCGTAGATGTTAATGTCTTTCACCTTGTTTTCGATTTGGCGGTTAACATCACGCTCCATTTCTTGTAAGCGTCTGTCTGCTTCTTTAAATTGGCTCACTAATGCATTAGAGTTACCAAGGAAAACATCAATTAATGTTTTATCGCTGGCATCACTGGTTGCCGCATCTAATGACGTGAAGAAGCTGCCAATATTGCTGGAGATATCTTCGATATCATTGGTTAGCAAATCATCGACTTTATTACAGTTTTTAACGTACGCTTCGTAGTCACCACTTCGCGCACGCGCTTGGCTGTACTGTGCATTGATAAATTCATCAAACTCACGGCGAACATGGCTGAAATACGTGCCGTTACCAAAATAGCCACTCGGTGTCATCGTACCGGGATTCTCCCCGAAAACAGCACTTTGGCGGTGATAATACCCCACACCAGCGTTAGCTAAGTTGTTAGAAATCACACTTAACCCGCCTTGTGCAGCGTTCACACCACTGAGCGCATTATTCATTACATTGTTCAGCATAAGCTTTCCTGTTCTGGGTGCGTATCGCGTTCATTGGCTGACACAATGTCGGCGATAGCAACTCAAATTATTTAGAGCATATTTAGTTATCGGAAAATCGACGTAATTATTTAGCCCTAACACGTATAAATTCCGTATTTTTAGAAAATATCATTTAAGTCGATGGTATAAGCCTGCACAGCACGTGATGCTGAAGTATTTGCCGCAGGCTGGTTGCCTCGTATTTGATTAATTAAGGTGATTAATTTATCGGAATAACCTGGGTCTGTGGCGTAACCTGCTTGATGTAAACGACGTGCCGCAATTTCAGGCGTTGGTGCTTTTTTGACATCTTTATAGCGAGGGTTATTCGTCAATAAACTGATGTAATCCGCAATGGCCTCTTCATATGAACCATAAACACGAAAATCATCGCGCATTTTAATCGTTTGGCCGTTGATCACTTCCGTCGTCATGATATTAGTGACAGGTCCCTGCCAACTTTTCCCTGCTTTAATCCCAAATAAGTTATGGCTGGTTTTCCCATCCATTTTTAATATTTCCCTTTGCCCCCAGCCGCTTTCTAGCGCTGCTTGTGCTAATACAAGCAAATGGGAAATACCACTGTCTTTACTGGCGGCCTTAGCAGGTTCAATCAAACGGCTGATAAAGTTGCTACTGTTGAGGGATAACGCTTTGATTTTTTTCAAAGGCGCAGAAAGCGCATCCCCCATCGGGGCAAAATGGCGCATCATCTGTTCCATATTAAATGGCGGTAAGGATTGCACCGTTTTTTCATCAAATGGCAATAAACTGTTGGAATTTGGGACGCTTGACGTGTGTTGATCGCGAGTCAGTTGCTGATACATCATCTCCCCAAAACCTAACCCTTTTTGGGAGAGGTCTTGGGCGATTTGCTGGTCATACATACTGGTCAACATACGGGTTTGGTCATTGGAAAATAGGCCATCCTGCGGGAGTGCGTCACGCATGCTTTTTAGCATCATTTGGACAAATGTTGCTTCCAATTGCTGCGTGACTTGGCGCAGCCCTTGCTCCGTGTTTTTATTCAATTCGCCCTTTAACTGACTTAGCGACTGTAAATCGAACGCCGCACCTTGCAATAGCTGCATATCCCCCATTAGATAATCTCCAGTTTTGCACGCAGGCAGCCCGCACTTTCCATCGCTTGCAAAATCGACATTAAGTCGTTTGGTGTTGCCCCTAATGTATTCAGTGCTTGAATCACTTGGTTGAGTTGCACACTGGCATTGACTTTTTGCAACGCGCCACCACGGTCTTGTACGCCGACACTGGTGTTACGTGTTACCACGGTTTGCCCGCCCGCAAACGGTGTATCTGGCTGGCTAACTTGGGTTTGTCTTTCCACGGTGACCGCCAAACTGCCGTGAGCTACCGCGCAGCTTTCCAGTGTTACACTGCGGTTGATCACCACTGAGCCCGTCCGTGAATTTAAGATCACTTTGGCCTCTGCCATTGGCGTACGAACATTCAGCTCTTGCACCCGAGCGAGGAACCGCACTTGGTCGCGGTTGTTTGCAGGCACTAATAATTGCACTGTACGAGAATCCAATGCGCTAGCCGTTCCCATTCCGCCCATACGATTGACCGCGTCTGCGATATCTTGCGCTAATGTGAAGCTATCTTCGTTTAATTGCAGGTTAATGGCACCACTTTGCCCAAAACTGCTAGGCAGTTCGCGTTCAATGGTCGCTCCGCCAGTAATGCGCCCACCATTAAGTTGGTTGACTTTGATGCTACTACCGCCGCCACTTGCCCCTGCGCCACCTACGAGGATATTGCCCTGTGCCATGGCATAAATTTGTCCATCCACGCCTTTCAATGGCGTCATTAAGAGTGTGCCACCACGTAAACTTTTTGCGTTCCCCATGGAAGACACCACGATATCCACCGATTGCCCTGTGCGTGCAAAAGGCGGCAATTTTGCTGTGACCATCACCGCTGCCACATTTTTAAGCTGCATATTCGTGCCAGGTGGAACCGTGATCCCCATCTGAGATAACATGTTATTTAAGCTTTGCGTGGTAAACGGCGTTTGCATGGTTTGGTCACCCGTGCCATCCAAACCCACCACTAAACCGTAACCAATCAACGCGTTATCGCGCACACCTTGAACGGTGGTTAAATCTTTAATACGCTCACTGTGCGCCGAAAAGGTAAAAAAGCAAAACAGTGATAGCAAAATTAATACGTTGTTTTTCATTGAATTCTCTCGGCCGTTACTCGCTAATGTTTAATTAATAAGGCGAAACATTTAAGAAAAAGCGTTGTAGCCAGCCCATATTTTGCGATTCGTTGATATAACCATCGCCAACATATTCGATGCGAGCGTCCGCCACTTGTGTGGAGCTTACATGGTTATCTGAGCCAATAGTTCGTGGGTTAACCACTCCCGAAAAACGAATAGATTCAGTGCCTTGGTTAATTACGATGCGTTTTTCACCCACCACATGTAAATTGCCGTTCGCCAGTAGTTGGTCGACGGTCACCGTAATGGTTCCCTTAAAGGTGTTATTCGCATTTGCACCACCTTTACCGCTAAAGTCACTGTTTCCTTTGATATCCAGTTCGGTGTTGTTGCCACCGATCCACCCTTGCATAAAGCCAGGTAATATCGCGGCAAGGAATCCCGTTTTACCGCTGCGATTCGCATTGGCAGAGGAATTTTTGCTGGCGCTGACATTTTCTTGCAAATTAATGGTGAGAATATCGCCAACATTACGCGGTCGCCTATCTTCAAAAAGCGGCTGATAACCGTAATAAGCGGGCTGGGCACTTTGAAATATCGAACCGTTTGGGGAAGGTGCTGTAGGGGCAGAAGGAATAGCCGTCGTTTGTGTATCCACTAACGGACGAGATGGAATGTGAGCACAACCGCTGGTGGCTAAAACCAAAACGGCAAGTAACCATACCTGTTTAGGTGCAGTCAAACGCATCTGCAACGCTGTTTTTTGCTGTTGGGAAATAAGGCCGCTTTCAATCATTATGCTACTCTTTTGCTACTGTGTACGTTGTTTCATCCCAAAGA
Source organism: Providencia vermicola (assembly GCF_020381325.1). Taxonomy (GTDB): domain Bacteria; phylum Pseudomonadota; class Gammaproteobacteria; order Enterobacterales; family Enterobacteriaceae; genus Providencia; species Providencia vermicola. Next base: position 175,499 of record NZ_JAGSPI010000001.1, on the reverse strand, counting down.
GATGTCTTTCATAGGGCTCATGAGATCCCCATGAGCGCCTATACAAAACCAATTACAGTTGCGTTAAACGCTGAAGCATTTGGTCTGATGCAGAAACCGCCTTACTGTTAATCTCGTAAGCACGCTGAGTTTGGATCATATTCACCAGCTCTTCTGCCACGTTCACGTTGGAGGTTTCTAACATATGCTGATAAAGCAGACCCGCACCGTTAGTCCCTGGCGCGCTTTCATTCGGTGCGCCTGAGCTCGCGGTTTCCATATAGAGGTTTTCCCCCATACTTTCCAACCCTGCATCATTAATGAAGGTTGTCAGCGTAATTTGGCCGATTTGCTGAGGTTGGCTATCACCATAAACAGTGATAGACACCGTGCCATCCCGCCCAATTGATAAGCTATTTGCGTTATCTGGGATAGTTATTGCAGGGGTAATGAGGTAACCGCTGGACGTCGTTAGCTGACCATCTTGGTTAGGCTGTAATGCCCCATCACGGGTATATGCGTCAGTGCCGTCAGGCATTTGCACATGTAAAAAACCTTGCCCTTTAATGGCGATATCCGTTGTGGTGCCCGTTTTATTCAATGCGCCTTGACCATGAATACGCATAGTTGCAACGGGGCGTGCCCCTGTCCCCAGTTGTAGCCCTGATGGCAAAGAGGTTTGTTCAGAGCTCATCGCCCCTGGCTGGCGAATATTTTGATACATTAAATCTTCAAAAACCGCGCGTTGGCGTTTAAAACCATTGGTGCTAACGTTCGCCAAGTTATTGGAAATCACGTCTAAGTTAGTTTGTTGAGCATCAAGCCCAGTTTTTGCAATCCATAATGAACGGATCATAATTATTCCTTACTGAATTTAGCTGACGGCAAGCAATTGGTTGGCACGTTGGGCATTTTCATCCGCACTGCGAACCACCTTCATTTGCATTTCAAAATGCCTTGCATTGGCTATCATCGACACCATCGCTTCGGCAGCATTGACGTTACTTCCCTCAATCACACCAGACGTCACAACCGCACGGTCACTCAGTGGCAATACATTGCCATTCGCGGCTTGCCCCTGAGGGGATAAATGGAATAGCCCATCTTCCCCGCGAATTAAGTCTTGCGGCTGCGCTTCAACCACTTTCAAACGGCCGATTTGCCCCAACATGGTTGGCGGATCCGTCGCCAGCAATGCGGTGATGGTGCCATCCATACCAATAGTGATTTCTGCATTTTGCGGGACGTTAATTGGTCCGCCATCGCCTTGCAGGCGGCGCTCACCAATCACTAACTCACCTTCGCCCGAAATTTGGATATTCCCATTACGGGTATACGCTTCCGTGCCATCGGCTAATTCAACCGCCAAAAAATGCTTATCGTTTAACGCAACATCTGTTGGCTTACCTGTGTAATTCAGCGGCCCTTGACTCATATCCGCGCCAGGGGTTGAAGACACCACTAAGGTTCTGGTTTGCGCGCTCTCTCCATTTACAGGTACAGCACGCATTGCAGATAACTGGGCTTTAAACCCTGCGGTAGACACATTGGCAATGTTGTTGGAAACCACCGCTTGGTTCTCAAGCGCATGGCGTGCTCCACCCATTGCGGTATAAATGACGTGATCCATGGCCACCCTCTAGGCTTATCGTAAGTTAACCAACGTTTGTAACATTTGGTCTTGCGTCTTGATGGTTTGCGCGTTTGATTGGTAATTACGCTGCATCACAATCATGCTGATCAGCTCTTGGCTCATATCCACATTGGAAGATTCCAATGCACCGCTGGTTAATTTACCAAATTGCCCCACGCCCGGAACGCCATCCATCGGGTTGCCCGATGCGTTTGAAGATGCCCATACGTTGCCACCTTGGGAAACCAGGCCATTCGGGTTCGCAAACGCAGAAAGCGCCACTTGCCCAACCACGCGTTTTTGTTGGTTTGAGTAGTTAGCAACGATTAAACCGTTATCTTCAATTTTGAAACTGGTGTATTCACCCGCAGGAAAACCATCAACATCAATGGCACTGACGGAGGACTCGCTTACTTTTTGTTGGCGGGTTTTCGATAAATCAACGTTTAAAACGCCGTCATCTGCACCATTTAAACCATTGTAGTTAAAAGGAAATGTTGCTTTATCTGCGTCTTTTAGTTTTCCGTTACCATCGAACTCTAATTTGCCAAGTTCTTTTGCCGATTTATCCCCTGCATCTTTTGCGTAAGCCGTCCATTGGTTGTCCGCATTTTTAACAAAGTACACGGAAATTTCATGGGTGTTACCTTGGCTGTCATACGCCGTCATCGTTGTGCTGAAGTTATAGGTTGAGGAATCATCAGGCTTATCAACATCAAAGGCTTTGTCTTTGATTTTGTCTTCTGAGTTCAAGTTAATGGTTAACTTGGCAAGTTCAGATCTTTTCGCATCCATCATGTCTGTTGGGATATTTAACCCTTCAGGCACACCACCGCTTTGAATGGTGACATTCCCTTTTTCATCGACACTGGCTGGGTAACCTGTCACCACCATGCCTTGGTTATTGACTAAATTACCGCTTTTATCGCGCAAAAATTGGCCATCACGGCTGTAATAAGTGTCGCCATTTTTGTCTTGAACGCGGAAAAAGCCGCTGCCTGAAATCGCCACATCAGTTGGTCTATCTGTACGTGTAATTGGGCCGTCTTTAAAGTTTTGCGTAACCGCTGCAACGTTAACACCAAGGCCAACGCCAGAACCTGCGAACATATCAGCGAATGATGTCGTTGCACCTTTAAAGCCGTTAGTTGCGGAGTTGGCAATATTATTACCAATTGAATCGAGCCCCGCTGACGCTGCATTTAAGCCACTGACTGCTTGTGAAAAAGACATATTTTCTCCATGAGTATTGGGGGTAAAATTAAGAAGAAGGGTAAACTTTGAAAATGCTGCTAAGAGGCACACTTTGTCCGATGCCAACATCTAATAATGGTGCGTCAGAACCTGGTGTGACACCATTAACGCGGGTATAGCCCAGTTTCGTGACCTCAACTTCAGCCCCGTTTCTGATAGCTCTCACATCAAAGTAATATTTCCCTTTCGTATCGGTGACTAAGTTGCCGTTATTGTCCAAACCATCCCATGCCATGTCATAAATGTCGGGCTTAACTTCAGAGTCATAGGTGATGGTTCGCACAACCATTTTGTTTTTGTCGCGAATGGTGATTTCAACACTATCGGCCAATTTCGGCAAAAAGAAACCAAATGGCGATGAAATAAATTCAGATTTTGGCTCTTCGCCGTCCTCTTCAGATGTGTTTTGATTGCTCAGCGCAGAGGTAGATGGGCTGTTTGGACTAATTCCTTCATCTGGCAGCGGGTTCGATGGTTTCGTCACCGTGCTATTTTCGCCCGAACTCTCTTTTTTAAGCGGAGCTAAAATAATTTCATTGCGCGGAATAAGTACGCCTTTGCCCACTAGCGCAGTAGCTTGTAGAGATTGCCCTGAACCGATTTGCTGGGAAATACCACTCACGTTATCACTGAGTTTATTCATACTTTCCAGCGTGGCAATTTGTGCCAATTGGCTGGTTAAGTCGGTATTTTCCATCGGGTTCGTTGGGTCTTGGTTTTGCATTTGCGTCACAATCATTTTCAAAAAAGTGTCACGCATATCGTCACTTTGACTTTTCTTAGGCACATTACTTGCCGCAGGTTCTGGCCCTGCGGTAGTGTTGTCTAAAGAATCGTACATCGTGGCTGCAATCCCCATGTCGTGCCTCCGTTACTGGCCAATAGTCAGTGTTTTTTGCAGCAAGGTTTTTGCTGTATTCATCACTTCTAAGTTGGCTTGGTAGCTACGAGAGGCCGAAATGGTGTTGATCATTTCCCCCACCATATCCACGTTAGGCATTTGCACATACCCTTTCTCATCGGCTAAAGGATGACCTGGTTTGTATTCCATACGTGGCGGTGCTGGGTCTTCAATCAGTTCACTGACTTTTACGCCACCCACTTCGTGGCGGCCTTGTGGTGCCATCTGAAAAACCACTTGTTTAGCGCGATACGGCTGGCCATCAGGCCCCGCAATACTTTCTGCGTTAGCCATGTTGCTTGCACTGACGTTTAAGCGCTGAGACTGGGCTGTTAATGCAGAAGCTGAAATGTCAAAAATACTCAGTAAGGCCATAATGATTACCCTTGCTGTAAAACAGCCAACATGCTTTTAACTCGGCTATTAATAAATGTAAGATCAGCCTGATATTTCAGGGTGTTATCGGCGAATTGACTGCGTTCAATATCCATATCGACGGTATTACCATCCATTGAGGTTTGGTAAGGGACGCGGTATTTCAAATCCATATTCGGTGCCTTAATACCTCGGCCTTCAATATGGCCTTTGGCTGTCACTGCCAGTGCCACCCCTTTGCCATTCACGGCGCCTTTATCCATCGCTTGTTGGAGTTGACGATTAAAATCAATATCCCGCGCCTGATAACCTGGTGTATCCGCATTAGCAATATTGGAAGCCAGAACGGTTTGCCTAGCTTCACGTATTGACAACGCCTGCTGCTGGAAGGCAAACGTGGCATTTAACTTATCAATCATGGTTACCCCTAATGGATGCAAAGCGCTCATTAACGACGAACGCTCGTTATATCCGTGACTCAACTGGTAAAAACACACCAGCAGAGTACGAATGTTAAAATTCGACGTGCATATCTTAGCGGTCTACGAAAAAATCTAATGGCGGGATAAAGGCAAAATAATTGACCTATTTGGCTCATTCATTATGAAAGAGGTGGGTAAACTGCAAGCGTGAAAAAGTGTGTTGATAAAGGAGCGAGTACCCCGATGGCTAATCTTAAAAAATTGACCTATTGCATAATAATCAGTGGATTAAGCTTAACTTCAGCGCTATCTCAAGCTTCTCTTCCACAAGATATCAATCACTATTTTCGCCAAGTGCATGGCAAAAAAAACCACGTTTCCATTGAGATAAAAACACCGATTGAAAAATGGCCAAACTGTGATAAACCGCAGATCAGCCCGCCTATTGGTGGACGCAACATGGGAAATGTGTCGATACCTGTGCAATGTGGGAAGAAAAAACAGTTTTTGCAGCTCACCGTTAATGTGACGGGGCAATATTATGTGGCAACCCGTAATTTAAGCCGCGGTGAAACGATTGAATTTGTTGATATCGGAACCAAAAAAGGCCTGCTACACAAATTACCAACAGGAGCCAGTACGGACAAAATGGCGCTGCGGGGCGCAATTGTGCTACGCACAATTACTGCAGGGCAAACATTCACCAAGTCAATGGTTAGGCAGCCTTGGGCGATCAAAGCTGGGCAAACCGTATTTGTATTTGCCAATGGGGATAATTTCTCGGTGAAGTATGAGGGACGCGCGATTAATAATGCCACCGCTGGGCAAAATATTCGTGTAAGATTGCTCAATGGTCAAGTGGTCAATGGGTCAGCACAAGAGAATGGCAGTGTTAATATCGCGTTAAAATAAATGCCATCAAGACTGAAGTCATTTGAAATATAACGCGTCCATTTTTAACGTAAAATGGCTGAAAATGAATGTTTACCTTAAAGTAAAATGAACGTTATTTGGAATATGACAAATAAAAGCAATATTTTGTAACACTATAAAAACTAAAGATCCCCAAAAATACGCCGATAACTCACATATGATAAAAATCGGGAATAGGAAAATACATTATGGCTATTGAGCAAACCCCTGCAATTTCTGCGCTGACTCAAGTAACAAACCGTGATCCGCAAGATGCGGCGGCCCCGATGCGCGATAAAAAAGTTGCTGCTGATGTCACTGTCAAAGAAAGTACTTTTGCGCCTAGCGAATTACAAAAAAAACTATTGCAACCGCAAGCCTCTGATATCAACCTCGCAAAAGTTGAAAAAATTAAACAAGCTATCAAAGATGGCACCCTAACGATGGATGCGGAAAAAATTGCAGATGGCATTTTACGCGATGCCCACGAATGTATGTTATCGATGAAATAAATAACTGTTATGACTGATGAATTACTGATATTGCTAGAGCAGCAACTTTCCCATTTACAATCACTGCAAATCGTGATGAAAAATGAAGAAATCTTATTAGGTTATCACCGTGTACCGCCATCCCCCTTCCAAGAAACGACTGAGCAAAAACGCTTTCTTGTTGCGGCTATCGGCCACGGTGAAACCCATCGCTTGCAGCTTGAGGCACAGGCTGAAATCACCGCGCCTTACGAAAGCGATGCAGCCTTGGCTGGTCTATGGGAAGCAATTAAAGTGTTAACGACAGATCTTAAAGAGCTAAATTATCGTAACCATCAAATGCTACAATTACACATTGAGCTCAATACTCAGCGCCTGAATTTTGTCAAAAAACACAATAACCAATCTACCTATGGTGCTGATGGCTTAGAATCAAAACGCCCTGTTTTAGGTAAGAAAATTTCGATTTAATTTGCAGAATAGTTTATTTAAAAAATATTAATTAAATAATAAACATTCTCTCATCTATCATTGTGAGAAGCCTCAATGCCGCGCCATTAGGCTTAATCTCCCCTCTTTCCCACTTAGACACACTCTCTTTCGTCATGTTTAAGATAAGCGCAAGGGAAGATTGTGAGATATTATTTTGCTCACGGATACGCTTAATATCTTCCCCTGTCATTGGTTTAGGGTGGGCAAATTTAGCTTTGAGTTCTTTGGCTTTTATTCGTGCTTCAATACGCCGTGCAGCACTATCATCGGTAACACCAACCGCTTCCATGTCTTCTGCAAATTGCAGTAATTCTTTCATTTTATTATTCATAATTAACCTCCACTAACAGGTTAGCGTTTAGCATTTTCATTATTTTTTCATCATCTAATTGCAAAAGTACCTTCGCGATATCTTTATAAGATTCGAGGGTATCGTCCTCAATTTCTTTAGTTCCTTTTGCATTTAAACGCGATTTCAGCCAAGCGTCAGCAAAAAATAAGTGCCGCCCCCTGCTTATAAAAAATAAGTATTCTAACGCCTCCGCTTTTACCTTTTCCTTGTAGTGGCAAACGCTTTTTGATAACGCCACCACCAAGATGGGCTTCATATTGGCCTGCAAACACATCCATTGCCCCCATAATTTTTACTATAGTAAAAATTACCATAGTTTGAATAAGAGTAAATCCGAATTCAGGTTAAACTCTCCGTATGAGGTATACAAAAAAAGGAGCGGCTTGATAGGAATCGACCCGCTCCTTTTATCTCAACATCTTCGTAATTAGCCTTGGCGAATAGAGCTTCTTATCAACTACCACTAATCATTGACGTCATTCTAATTTTACGGTGATCTGTCATTTCTAAATTCGACATCACCACCAATTGTGGCAAGCTGCGGCGCAAAAAGCGCGAAAGAATTACCCGCAACGCATGGTTCACTAACAAGACATTAGGCGCCCCCATCGCCTCTTGGTGAGAAACCGCTTGCTCCGCTTGCGTTTGGATAAACTGCGCAAGGTTTGGCTCTAATCCACCGCCATTTTTCGCCGCTTGCAGAAGAATTTGTTCCAGTCCAGCATCTAACCCAATCACTTGAATTTCTTCCGCATTACCAAACCATTGCTGAGTAATCGCACGGCCTAGTGCAATACGAACTTGTGATGTGAGGTAATCAGTATCTTTTTGCTCACCATTTTCCCCTGCCATTTCCGCTAACGTTTCAATGATGGTACGCATATCGCGGATCACCACATCTTCCATTAATAAATTTTGCAAAACACGATGCAAAATCGTTAATGAAATCGTGTCAGGGATCAGATCATCTGCCAGTTTCGGCATCTCTTTTTTCACTCGGTCATACAGCATTTGCGCTTCTTGGCGGCCAAATAATGTGCTCGAGTTTTGCAGTAAAATTTGGTTGAAATGTGTTGCAACCGCCGTACTTGCTGAAACCACGGTATAACCTTGGATTTGCGCTTCTTCCCGTAAATCGTCATCAATCCAAACTGCAGGTAAACCAAAAGCGGGCTCTCTTGTTGCATCCCCTTGTAACGTCCCCGCGGCATTACCAGGATCAATGGCTAAACTACGCCCTGGTTGCGCTTCGCCGCGTCCTACCTCTGCACCTTTAATTAAAATACGGTACTCACAAGGGGAAAGCGCTAAATTGTCACAAATGTGGACGACTGGCGGTAAGTAACCGACTTCTTGGGCGAATTTTTTACGCAATCCTCGCAGACGGCCTAATAATTCACCTTGCTGGTCGTTATCCACAAGTGGGATCAAACGGTAGCCCACCTCCATTGCCAATAAGTCTTCTAATTGCACATCATCCCATGTAGCTTCTACCACCTTGTTGGCCTCTTGGAAATGTTGTGCTTGGTTATTATCTCCCTTTGCACTTTCTGGTTGTTGAGATTTACGCACTAAATACCAACCTAATCCCGCAAGTGCCGCTGTAAATAATAAGAAGACAAAGTTTGGCATCCCTGGGATCAGACCTATCAACCCCAAAACACCTGCACTCAGCCACATAACACGCGGGTTATTAAACAGTTGGTTAACCATCTGCTCACCGACGTCTTCATCCGTCGCAACACGGGTCACGATAACCCCTGCTGCTGTGGAGATAATCAACGCAGGAATTTGAGCAACAAGGCCATCACCGATTGTCAGCAAAGTGTAGGCGCTCGTGGCATCCCCCAGCGACATATTGTGTTGACCTACACCAACGATTAACCCGCCGACCACGTTGATCACCATAATCATGATCCCCGCGATAGCATCGCCACGTACGAATTTACTGGCACCGTCCATCGAACCGTAAAAATCCGCTTCTTGCGTCACTTCTGCACGACGTTTTTTGGCTTCATCATCATTGATGATCCCTGCATTGAGGTCAGCATCGATAGCCATCTGCTTACCGGGCATTCCGTCTAACACAAAGCGAGCACCCACTTCGGCGATACGCCCCGCCCCTTTGGTGATAACCATAAAGTTAATTAAAACCAAAATGATAAAGACTACGATACCAATGGCAAAGTTGCCGCCCACTAAAAAGTGACCGAATGCCTCAACGACTCGACCTGCGGCGTCAGGCCCTGTATGCCCATCCAGCAAAATAATTCGTGTTGATGCGATATTCAACGATAGGCGTAATAACGTGGCAAATAGCAAGATGGTTGGAAATGCAGCAAAATCGAGGGTTCGCTTGGTGAACATCGCCACCAATAACACCATGATAGAAAGCGCAATATTAAAGGTAAACAGTAAATCCAATAAAAATGCGGGTAATGGCAATACCATCATCGACAAAATCAATAAGATTAGAACTGGACCCGCGAGTATTTGCCACTGCGTTCCTTGTAAGTTTTTCGGCAATTTTAAAAGTGCAGCCAAATTAGCCATCGCGATTGTTATCTCCAGCAAAGTCCAGCGTCGGTGGCACTGGTAAATTTTTCGGTTTTTTTGGTCTGAGCCCACCTTCACGACGCCAACGGCGCAGTTGGTAAACCCATGCTAAAACTTCCGCAACCGCCGCATATAACGCGACAGGGATGCTTTGCCCTATCTCTGCATGACGATATAACGCCCTTGCAAGCGGCGGTGCTTCTAATTGTAATATTCGGTGTTCTTCACCAATTTCCTTAATGCGCTGCGCTATCACCCCCGCGCCTTTCGCCAATACTTTTGGTGCCCCCATACGTTTATCATCATATTTCAGCGCCACTGCATAGTGCGTAGGGTTAGTCACTATCACATCGGCAAGTGGCACATCCGCCATCATGCGATTTCGCGCTATCGCCCGCTGTTGTTGGCGGATTTTCGCTTTAATATGTGGGTCACCCTCTTGCTGCTTAAACTCATCTTTAATTTCTTGGCGGCTCATACGCAATTTCTTCAAATGAGAGCGAAATTGATAAAACACGTCAAATGCCACCATTGGGATCAGCAAAAACACAATCAAATACCCCGCAAAAATCACTTTTTGCAGGGCATTACTCAGTGCGGTAACCGGTGACTCCATCACTAAATGCAGCAATGAAGGCCAGCTTTGCCATAAAAAAATAAATGCCCCCAACCCAACAAACAATGATTTCAAAATTGCCTTGAACAATTCCGATAAGGCATTCATTGAAAAAATACGTTTTAGCCCTTTAATTGGATTGAGCTTTTTTAAATCGAATTTAATCAATTTACTGTTAAACACTAACCCGCCCACTAAAGACGACGCGGAAATCCCGACGAGCGCTAAACCGCCAATAACAGGCAATAATGCAAATAACGCCTCACTCACCACACGCCCTAAGTAGCTGATCATTAAGCCTGTATTTTGCAAATAATGGCCATCAAAAATAAAGCCTTGGCGGGCAATTTGGCGAAGTTGTACCGCAAGGTGCCCCCCGCTTAACCAAAGCAAACTGATGCCCGCCAACATCATCATTAGCGAGCTAAGTTCCTTTGAACGAACGATTTGCCCATCATCTTTGGCTTTCTGCTTTTTATGGGGGGTGGGCTCTTCTGTTTTTTCTACATCACTCTCGTCGGACACCGTGGTTCCAAAATTTAGCGAAAATACGAGTTATCGCTATAGCATGACAGAGTGTAAAAAAATCAATGGTGGAAAATAGACGCTGTTCGAGGGGGTTATTTGCCTATTGCACAAGAAGACAGCAATTTGGCGAAGCGCTTGGCAAATAAAAAACGGGTAATCCTATTTTTCTCGCACAGAGAAAAAATGGCGATAATATATCCATATTCACACGAAACTGTGATAGCTTACACGGGTGAATACACGTGTATAAGGAACTTATCATGAGCAATCTGACAACACATAGGATTAAAAAAACAGTGAGTGTAACCGTGACACCCGAGCTATATGAGCAAGCCAAACAAGCGAAATTAAACTTATCGGCCATCTTATGTAAAGCATTAGCCGAAGAATTAAAAAAAGTGGAAGCCATAAAGTGGAAAGAAAAAAACATCGCGGGTTTCAATGAACTCAATAGGATCAGCGAAGAGCACGGGCTGCTCTCAGACAAATACAAGGAATTTTAATGCAGTACCATCTCTATCAAAATAAAGGCGATGCCATTCGTGCTCCCTACTTAGTTGATATTCAAAGTGATATTATTGATATTCTGAATACTCGATTGGTCATCCCTTTATATGATAGCGATTTATTACATCAGCCAATACCTGATAAACTCACCCCGTGCCTTTCGATTCTTGACCATGACTATATTTTAATGACACACTTAATGTCTGCTGTACCGAAATCACTATTAGGTAAAGAAATCAAAAATTTAAGTGATGAAAGAGAACGTATCAAAAAAGCCATTGACCTACTCATTGATGGGTTCTAATTAATAAGGTTCTTATGGATACTTGCCACCTAGTCGCCCCCGATATCACACTTGAAGATGCACCAAAAGAAGCCGCTCGTATGCTCAATTGGCTACAAACACAAGGCATCATCGACCCTAGCTTCCAAGCAATTGAATATGGTGAAGTGATTTATCGCCCAATGCCAGCTTATAAAGAGCCCATATTGTACGTTATTGATGGCAATATTGTTCCCACCCAACTGCCTGAAGACCAATTAAAAAATACCCTATCCATTGTCACAGAACGTACTGTTTTTCACGCAGGCGGCAATGGGATTGGCATTTACTGCCCACAATGCGGCAATGAACAAACAGAACACAGTCATGCATGGAGTGATGCCGTTTCTGATTGGTATGAAGGAAAAAACGAAGACTTATCCTGCTTTCAATGCAATTTTCATTCACCGCTTTTCGGTTGGCAATTTAACCCTCAATGGGCCTTTGGTAACCTAGGTTTTAGCTTTCATAATTGGGATATTAGCGATGATTTTATTGCCCAATTTGAGCACGCATTAGGTAGTAAAATTATTGCCGTCTACCAACATGATTAGCACAATATTATTTAGCCATTGGGTTTAACGTAATTTTCATGCCAACAGCTTGCGCATATTTGAGTAATGTACCGAGTTTAGGGTCAAACTGCCCTTTTTCTAAACGGGAAATATTTTGCTTTTGTGTTTGCATTTTTTCAGCAATTTCAACTTGCGTGAAATTATTAGCAAGGCGAGCCATACGCAACTGGCTAATTAACGCTTTGCGCATTTCTAATTCAAGGCAAGCGGTTTCTTGGTCAAGTTCTTCTCGCCTTTCCCCTGTTTCATCATTTATCAAAGTAGAAATCAAATCATTATTTATCATCTGAGCACACTCGATCACAGTAAGCTAACTAATTGAAATGGATAATATGAAGCTACGTTAATCGTTATCAACTAATGTAGCTCCATAAAAAACGGTCAGGTTATCGTAATAACCTAAAAACCAAGTTCATCAAGTAGGTCATCAACTTGTGACTGTGATGCCATCACATTAACGCCTTCTTTATTGATTTGCGGGCCATTGAGTAAACTTTCGTTTTGTGTTTTCGCACGCATTTCAGGTGGCGTATTTTCCATTAACAATGCCAGCAGTTGTTTCTCCGCTTCTTCAACCACTTCCATCATTTTTTTGATGACTTGCCCTGTTAAGTCCTGAAAATCTTGCGCCATCATGATTTCCAGTAATTCAGCCTTAGTGGTTTCGCTGTCTTGAATCACTTGCCCTAAAAAAGCTTCTGTTGACTCACGCAATTGTGTAGGAACCGCACCAGTCGCTGTTTCTTGCCATTGCTGTTGCAACGCCTGCGCATTTTTATTCATATCCACTTGCAGTGGTTTGATGACATCAATGCCATTTAAGGTTTTTTCTGCCGCTTGCGCCGTCATTTGCGCGATATAACGCAGTCTGTCTTTCCCATCTGGAATGCTTGCAACAGCCTGTTGGACACTTTTTTCTAACCCCAATTCGCGCATACTTTCACGCAAGGTTCTCATCAGCGTACCAATGCGTGTAATGACTTGTTTTAAATCATCATTACCATTGCGAATACCTTCCATACCCACTTGCTCAGTCATGAAAATCTCCTTTGGCACTCACTATTATTGCAGTCCCATTTTTTCAAATACTTTATTCAGTTTTTCTTCTAAGATAGCGGCAGTGAACGGTTTAACCACATAACCACTTGCCCCTGCTTGTGCAGCAGCAATGATGTTTTCTTTTTTCGCTTCCGCCGTTACCATCAAAACAGGGATATGCTTAAGTGCATCATCGCCACGAATGGTTTTAAGCAGTTCTAAACCATCCATATTTGGCATATTCCAATCTGCAACCACAAAGTCGATGTTACCCGCACGGATTTTTTCTAATGCATCAACGCCGTCTTCTGCTTCTTCTATTTTGCTAAACCCGAGCTCTTTTAATAAGTTACGGACGATACGACGCATGGTAGAAAAATCATCAACAACCAGAAAACTAAGATCTTTAGCGGCCATAACCACTCCTTCAAATACAATTGTGAATTTCCGCCGCTGTTAAACAGAGACAGAAGAAAGTCTTGCTAAAACACTTGGGGCAATTTTTCGAATATCTTGCACTTCGTCCACTGCATCCATTTCAATCGCAGCTCGTGGCATACCAAATACCACACAGCTACTTTCGTTCTGCGCGTAAGTAATCGCCCCTTGTTTACGTAAATTCAATAACCCTTTGGCGCCATCCATCCCCATACCAGTCAGTAACACACCAATGCATTTTCGTCCGACACATTGAGCAACTGAATCAAATAACACATCTACTGACGGGCGATGGCGATTAACGGGTTCACTTTGTTGCAAAATCACTTGGAAACCTTTGCCTTTATCTGCAATTAACATATGAGAATCACCTGGCGCGATATAGGCGTGTCCTTTTTGCAGTAACTCATTGTTTTCTGCCTCTTTTACCGTTAGTACACACAATTTATTCAGTCTGTCAGCAAATGAGCGGGTAAACCCTGCGGGCATATGCTGCGTGATCACCACAGGTGGGCATTCACGGGGTAGCATTTCTAAAAATTGGCGGATAGCTTCTGTCCCGCCAGTAGATGCACCGACCGCAATCACACGGCTGTTACACACATACGGAGACAAGGCTTTGGCTTGAGCAACTGGCTCAGACACTTTTTTCTCTGGCCGCGCAAACCGACTGCGTTGAGTGATCTTAGACATTGCCGCTGCACGGATTTTTTCACCAATAATGTCACGGTAGCTCATCATGGTTTCGCGAATGCCGATTTGTGGTTTAGTGACAAAATCCACCGCACCAAGCTCTAACGCTTTAAGCGTTACTTCAGAGCCTTTTGATGTCAATGTAGACACCATCACCACGGGCATTGGGTGCAAACGCATTAATTTTTCTAAAAAATCAATACCATCCATACGAGGCATTTCAACATCTAACGTGATCACGTCGGGTTCAAGTTGTTTAATTAAATCACGAGCAACGTAAGGATCAGGTGCGGTATCCACCACCTCCATGTCTTCATGGCTATTAATGATTTCACGCATTAATTGACGCATCAGTGCTGAGTCATCCACACATAGCACTTTAATTTTTTTCATTACCCCCTCCTTCCAGCTTGCACGCTGTAGACGGTTTGTCCTTTGATCACAAAGCGTTGTGTTAATTGTGATAAGTTTTCTGAATGCCCAATAAATAACAAGCCATCTGGCTTAAGCAGTGGTGCAAAACGCTCAAGCATTTTTATTTGCATTTCTTTATCGAAATAAATCATTACGTTACGGCAAAAAATTGCATCAAAGCGATGTTGGAGCTGCCAGTCATGGTCACTCAAATTTAAGTAACGAAATTCAATCATCTGCCTTAACGCGGGCTTGACTCGTGCATACCCCTCAAACTCACCAACCCCTTTCATAAAGTAACGTTGTCGCTGAAGTGCACTAAGTGATTTCAGCTCCTCGATGCGGTAAACACCTTGTTTCGCTTTTTCAAGCACTTCCGTATCAATGTCACTGGCAATCACTTTGGCATTAACGGCATTTGGCCCCAGTACATCACTTAATGTCATCGCGATAGAATAAGGCTCTTCCCCTGTTGAAGAAGCTGCACACCAGATGGTGATTGGGTTATTTTTACGTGTACGAATAAAATCCGTTAACGTGACAAAATGGTGTGGCTCACGAAAGAATGCGGTTAAGTTTGTGGTCAATGCATTGACGAAAGCTTGCCATTCCGCGTTATGTGGCTCGCGCTCAAGCATCCGTAAATAGTCAGAAAAGTTGTCGAGATTACAGTCACGTAACCGCTTTAATAGCCGGTTATAGACCATATTTTTTTTATTCATGGTTAGGACTATGCCTGATTTTTTATGAATAAATCGACAAACCCGACCAAACTCATCATCAGTCAGTGGTTCTATCTGTGGTACAAAAAGCATCGTACTTGTCGTCCTATTCAATAAAAATCCAGAAGCAGCCACCTAATGCGCTGCCTTTAATGGCAAGGGAAATGCCCAAAACGGTTCATTTCCCTCTACCGAAAACTCATTGTGAGTTTTCTCAACACTTAATACCGACTACGATTTACTGCATTTTCAGGGAGCTCAAAAAATGCCACGGTATCCACTAAGTTATTGGCTTG
The DNA here is from genome assembly GCF_020381325.1 of Providencia vermicola. Classification (GTDB taxonomy): domain Bacteria; phylum Pseudomonadota; class Gammaproteobacteria; order Enterobacterales; family Enterobacteriaceae; genus Providencia; species Providencia vermicola. The sequence goes on along the minus strand of NZ_JAGSPI010000001.1, from coordinate 159,983 downwards.
GTCTTCCAGTGCCGCTGTTGCACTGGTCGATTGTTCGACTAATGCCGCGTTTTGTTGTGTGACTAGGTCCATTTGACTCACTGCGGTAGCAACTTGCTCAATCCCACGGCTTTGCTCATTCGATGCAGACGCAATATTTCCCATTAATTCAGTTACTTGGTTCACTGCCGCAACCAGTTCGTTCATGGTCGCACCCGCTTCATTCACCAGCTGGGAACCTTGACTTACACGTCCCACAGACTCATCAATTAACGTTTTAATCTCTTTTGCCGCTTCAGCACTACGTTGTGCTAATGCTCTAACTTCGCCAGCGACAACAGAGAACCCGCGACCTTGCTCACCTGCACGCGCCGCTTCAACTGCTGCATTTAGGGCTAAAATATTGGTTTGGAAAGCAATACCATCAATCACGCTAATAATTGCGCTAATTTTTTGCGAACTGTTAGAAATTGATGTCATGGTATCGATGACATCTTCGGTAATTTCACCGCCTTTAGTTGCCGTTTTCGATGCACTGACAGCGAGCTCACTGGCTTGACGCGCATTATCCGCATTCTGCTTAACGGTCGCTGTTAACTCTTCCATACTGGCTGCCGTTTCTTCAAGGGATGCAGCTTGCTGTTCAGTACGTGATGATAAGTTATTATTACCTAAAGCAATTTCACGAATACCTGTATACATTTGGTCAGTATTCGAACGCAATGCACTGACGGAGGTGGCTAACGATTCTTGCATTTGTTTGAGTTTGCCAAATACTTCACCGATTTCATCGCCCGTCGTAATTTCAATATTTTGGTTTAGTTTGCCATCAGCCACTAAAGCAAAGTGTTCTCCCATACTTTTCAATGGGTTAATTACTTTGCGTTTCATCCAATAATGGGCAAAAGCGATCACTAGAATAATAATCACAATCACCGAACAAAATGAGCTCCACGCAAAGGTGTTGTACATGCGTGCAGCAGAAAGAGACTCATCATTTTCAGCATTCAATAATTCAAGATATTCATCAATTACTTGAGTTAATTGATCTTGATTTTCTTGGGCTGGAAGCTCAATGTAAGCTTCGATATCTTTGTTATCTAAGTGTGTTTTTAATGCTTTGAGTGTTGCGACAAAAGCTTGATATCTCGCATCAAGGGCGGCAAGGTTTTCTTTTTCACTCAAAATCGGTTGGTTTTTAAATGTGGTGTAATCTTTTTGCGCTTCTTCTAATAATTTGCCAAAAGTGACTTGTGTTTCTTCGATGAGCTGGTCATGACCACTCACTTTATTCAGCAATGCAATTTGCGTTAAGCTATTACGTGCTTGTATTAAATGTTTATTGGTTTCCTCAAGCATTGCACGCTTATCAGAGCCCAAATCAATACGTTCTAATGCTTTTAACTCACTAACAACAATTCCAACAGAAACCCCGCTCGACACAATCTGCATTCCACAAAATAAAAACAGAAGCAGATATAAACTCACCGAAATTCGGATATTTTTACCAAACATAGATAATCCCCATTTGTGCCAGCTAAGAGAGCTGTTCGCTTAAAACATTGCTTGTTTTCTAATGCACAGAAACGCTGCAAAGCCAAAGCCTTGCAGCGTAAAACCATGCTTAATGTTTAGAAAGTTTCCCAGTTGTCATCATCTTTATGTTCCTTCGATGATAATTTTTTTAAATCCGGCGTTTTAACGATATTGGATACCGTTCTTGCTGCTGGTTTTGTATTACGTATTTCACTTTGTTTTAACGGTGGTAGACGGAAAATAGAGATAAGCTGCGACAGTTTCGCGACTTGCTCTTCTAACACATTCGCTGCAACCGCTGATTGCTCCACTAACGAGGCATTTTGCTGAGTCACTTTATCCATTTCAGCGACTGCAATGCTGACCTGTGAAATCCCCTTGCTTTGCTCATCAGAAGCAGTCGCAATGTGCGTCATGATGTCTGTCACTCGCGTGACCGATTCCACAATTTTCGTCATCGTTTCACCCGCATCTTCCGCTTGGCGCGCGCCCGTTCCTGTTCTTGAAACAGAATCTTCAATCAATGTTTTGATTTCTTTCGCGGCATCCGCACTGCGTTGCGCTAAGTTACGCACTTCATCTGCCACGACAGCAAAACCGCGGCCATGCTCACCCGCACGCGCGGCTTCAACCGCAGCATTCAGTGCTAAGATATTGGTTTGGAAGGCAATACTGTCAATCACCGCAGTGATATCAGAGATTTTTTGTGAACTATCAGCGATGTTCAACATGGTACTCACCACATTGGAAACCACTTTTCCACCTTCTTTCGCAATAACAGACGCTTGGTTTGCATACTCGCTAGCTTGATGGGCGTAGTCTGTATTTTGCTTAACCGTTGCGGTTAATTCGCTCATACTGGCGGAAGTTTCTTCCAAACACGCCACTTGCTGCTCAGTACGAGAAGAAAGGTCGTTATTACCTGCGGCAATTTCAGTGGTACCTTGGTAAATAGTTTCACTACCATCTAATACGCCGCGAACTGTATTAATCAGCTCTTGTTGCATGTGCTGAACGCCATTGGCTAATTCGCCAATTTCGTTATTCGAGGCTGTCGTAATAGAAGGCGTTAAATCACCTGATGCGAAGACTTTAATCCGCTCGTTTAATAAACCTAACGGCTCAATAATGCCTTTACGCACATAGCGATAACTAAAGAAACCAATAAAGGCGAGCAGAATCGATAATGTCACCAGCATATATAATGATTGGCGATAATTATTATCTGCATTAACAACTTCGCTTTGGAAATCGGCTGAAATATCGGCGAAATAAGCATTAAATTGCTCTTCGAACTTCATTTGATGACCCGATGTTCTATGAGCATAGAAACCTTCTAAGTCTCCTTTTTCCGCGAAATCACTGAGCTTAATTAATGCATCACGGTAGGTTTCATAAGTGCTAAAAAGCTGTTCAAACTTGGCTTTATCATACTCTGAACTTTGCATCAGCTTGTTGTAACGAGCATAAGCATCATCCGCAGCTTTAAAGTTGCGTTTTGCCGCTTTAATCAGGTCTTCCGTTGTCGCATCATCTTGAATTTTGCGGCCGTCTAATAGGTAGGCGTTGATTGACCGATTTAAATTGGCTCGGGCCTGTAAAAGGTTAACCCAGCTTTCCGTTAATACTTGTCTTTGGCGTTGTAGTGAATTTAAATAACTAATACTGTCGCTGTTATCGCCGAGTTTAGTGAACATCAACCCACTGGATACCAGTTGCAATAAAATAAAGATAAAAATGACGGACAAAAGTCCTGATACGATTTTAATTCGACTGTACATGACGTTTTACTAACATTATTTGTTGTATTTTGGATATCGGTCATCTAACCAAAAACTTTAGTTAATGACTTATTATTATTTGAGCAATTATTTAGGCTGAGAATTACTCAGCCATGCTGTCAATAAGCGCCATTTCGTCACTCGTCAGTAGCTTTTCAATGTCCACTAAAATCAACATGCGGTCATTGAGTGTCCCTAAACCAGTGAGATATTGGGTGGATAACGTCACTGCAAAATCAGGCGGCGGTGCGATTTGCTCCTCATTGAGCACCAACACATCCGAAACGCCGTCAACCACAATGCCAACCACCCGGTCTTTTAAATTCACAACAATCACAACGGTGTTGTCGTTATACACCACATTTTCATGAGAGAATTTCACTCGTAAATCAATGATTGGGATAATGACACCGCGTAAATTCGTAACCCCCTTAATAAAGTCAGGTGTATTTGCGATGCGAGTGACTTGCTCGTAACCCCGAATTTCCTGCACTTTTAAAATTTCAATGCCGTACTCTTCTTCACCTAAAGTGAAAATAAGGTAACCTTCGCCGTTTTTTTCTTCTTCGTGTTTATTTAAATCATCATCTAACATAGACATGGTATATGGCCTCTATTTAGTGCACGACAGGTTGGGAAACCTGATGTTTCTTTTTGATCAAAATGCTGTTATTCATTTTTTGCAGCTCAGCTACATCTAAAATCAATGCAACAGAACCATCGCCCATAATCGTTGCAGCAGAAATGCCTGGAATTTTTCGGTAGTTACTTTCGATATTTTTCACCACGACTTGTTGCTGTCCGACCAATTTGTCCACGAGCAATGCAAAACGGTGCCCCGCATTTTGAATAATAAGCACAATGCTGTTATCCAAATTGCGCTCCGCTTCTTCAATGGAAAAGACGTGGTGCAGCTCGACCAATGGCAGATATTCACCACGAACTAAAAGCATTTTTTCTTCACCCGCAAGGCGGTAAATATCTTCTTGTCGTGGTTGTAAAGTGCTGATGATGGCGCTTAAAGGCACGATAAAAACATCTTCCGCCACTTTTACTGACATTCCATCAAGAATGGCGAGGGTTAAAGGAAGTAAAATTCGAATGATAGTTCCTTTGCCTTCGGTGAAACCGATTTGGATACGACCACCCATATCTTGAATATTCCGTTTCACCACATCCATCCCCACACCGCGACCCGATACATCAGTCACCACTTCTGCGGTGGAGAAGCCTGGTGCCATAATAAGCATCGCCACTTCATCGTTACTCATGCCATCATGCACATTCATCCCTTGAGAACGGGCTTTAGCTAAAATACGCTCACGGTTTAGACCTGCCCCGTCATCACGCACTTCAATACAAATATTGCCGCTTTGATGTGCAGCTGCGAGAGTCAATGTCCCCGCTTCTGGTTTTCCATTTGCCACGCGAACATCTGGTTTTTCAATACCATGATCTAAGCTATTACGGACAAGGTGATTTAGCGGGTCGACAATACGCTCTATCAGGCTCTTATCGAGTTCAGTCGAACTACCTTCCACTTTTAATTCAATTTTCTTGCCTAATTTAGAGGCAATATCACGCACCATGCGTGGGAAACGGCTGAAAACATAGTCCATTGGCATCATACGAATAGACATAACGGACTCTTGCAGAGCTCGCGAGTTACGCTCCAATTGAACAATAGAGCTCAGTAAATCACTGTATTCGTTTTGATCAACGTGCTGGCTGTGCTGTGTCAGCATGGATTGGATAATCACTAACTCACCGACCAAGTTGATAAGTTGATCGACTTTTTCCACCGCAACACGAATACTGCTGGAGTCCCCTTTCGGTTTTGTTACTGCTGTTTTTTTCGCAGGGCTCGATACCACAGCAGGCTTAACCGCTTCTTTTGGCGTTACAATTTCTGTTTCCTGAGCTGTTTCAGGTTCACTTTTTTGTTCTGCTTGTGGCATAAAAGCTTGGCAATCAGCAAACGTGATAGCGTCTTGTGCAATTTGTGATTCCTCCACCACAAAACACAGTACCCCACAAACATCCTCAATATCGGTATTTGTACCTAACCATACTTGGAGGCTATCGGTCGATTTTTCCGTATGATATAAATGACCAAACAGTTCGAGCTCGTCGGCAAGTAAATCGACTTCGGTTTCTTTAAGTCCACTTAAGGTAATTTTAAAGTAATGTGAAAATTCCCCTTTAGTGTCAACTTGTTGCATTTCTGACGTAACGTCTTCTACTGGTGCAACGTCTTCAATAATCGGCTCTGCTTCAATGACTTCTTCTACATGGTTCTCAACACGACTAAGCACTTCACAAATTCGTTTAAATGACTCTTCATCCGGTAAAGAATCATTTTTGTAAGCATCGAGCTGCGAGGCCATAACATCTTTGGTATCCAAAAATACATCTATGATGTCGGGAGTGAGGGGCAACTCATCATGGCGTGCCTTATCGAGCAGGTTTTCCAGTGTGTGTGTGGTGTTTTGCAACTGAGTGAAACCAAAGGTTGCAGCACCTCCTTTTATTGAGTGCGCACTACGGAAAATGGCATTTAGCTGCTCGCTATCCGGGTCAAAAGGATCGAGCTCAAGTAAATGTTGTTCCATATCCCTGAGCAACTCGTCGGCTTCATCGAAAAATGTTTGATAAAACTCAGTAATATCCATGGTTTTTATCCAGCTTCGCTTAGGTTTCACTTAACGCTGACTGCCGGAAAATCCGGCAGGCAATAAAAAATCACAATGTATCTCTTCACAAACACAGCCTATTCATTGGTTTTTTCCTGTGTTTTCACGGCTACCACATTCTCAGTAGCTATCTTCGTAGCGGGCTTACCCAATACGTCAGAAATCGGTTTTGCTCCGTCGTATTCACGTAAAATTTGTTTCGTTTCCTCATCGTTGAGAACAATGATGCTGATCCGTCGGTTAATTGGTGCAAGACCGTTGTTTTTATCTAAATGAATTGCTGATGCCATACCAACCACTCGTAAAACCTTAGTCTCATCCATGCCTCCACGAATCAGCTCACGCCGTGAAGCATTTGCTCTGTCTGATGAAAGCTCCCAGTTGCTGTAATTCGCCCCGTTGGCATAAGATAAATCATCTGTATGGCCTGAAATGCTGATTCGGTTAGGTACATCATTTAGCAAAGGGGCAATGGCGCGTAAAATATCGCGCATGTAAGGTTCCACTGTCGCAGAGCCGACTTGAAACATCGGGCGGTTTTCACTATCAACAATTTGAATACGCAGACCATCATTAATCATGTCGATCAATAAATGCGGTTTTAACTCATTTAGACGTGGGTCTTTTAAAATAGCCTGCTCAAGGGCTTCCTTAAGCTTTTCAAACCGATAACTGGCATTACCGTCAATAATATTATTCGGTTCAGGCATCACATCCCCCTCACGAAAAATGGGGTCTTTGCCCCCTCCCGGAATAGGGTTGGTCGCATCTCCACTTTTGGTACCAGGGTTAATTGCAGTACTAAGCGGAGTTCGAAAATATTCTGCAATTTGCGTGAGTTCTTGAGGACTTGAAATCGAAATCAGCCACATCACCAAAAAGAATGCCATCATCGCTGTCATAAAATCAGCATAAGCGATTTTCCACGAACCACCGTGACCACCTTGATGATGAGAATTACGTTTTTTGACTCGAATTACATGAGGGGTATTGGCTGCCATCCTAGTGTTACTCCTCGGTGGTTTCTTGTGAGCGAGCACCCACTTTTACTTCGCGGACTCTATCTTCAAGTTCAACGAATGACGGTCTATCAGCACTAAATAACACTTTACGACCGAACTCTACGGCAATTTGCGGCGCATACCCCTGTAGTGCAGATAAGAATGTCACTTTGATACATTCCATCATTTTGAGCTGTTCGCTACTGCGTAATCTAATCAGTGCTGCCAAGGGTAAAATAAATCCGTAAGCGACTAAAATACCTAAGAATGTTCCAACCATCGCATGAGCAATCAATGCGCCAAGTTCGCCCGCTGGCCTATCTGCAGATCCCAACGCATTCACGACACCTAATACCGCCGCCACAATACCAAAAGCAGGCATGGAGTCACCGACCATGTTTAAGCCCGATGCAGGAACTTCATTTTCTTGGCGGAATGTTTCGAGTTCTTCATCCATTAAGGCTTCAATTTCATGACTTTGTAAGTTACTGCTTACCATCAAACGCAAATAATCCACAATAAACATCATGGTGGATGGATCTTTGAGGATGCGAGGATATTGAGAAAAAATTTCGCTTTCTTGAGGATTTTCAATATCTTTTTCTAACGCAAGTAACCCTTGTTGGCGAGATTTATTGAGCAATTGAAATAACAATGCCATCAAGTCCATTGACATCGTTTTATTGTAGGAAGAACGGCGGAATAGTTTCGGTAATACTTTACATAGGGCGATAATGGATTTGCCACTGTTACCCACGACAAATGCACCTAAACCAGCACCTAATATAATAACAAATTCAGCGGGTTGATATAGCGCGCCTAAATGGCCACCAACCATGAGATAACCGCCAATAACCGCTATTGTAACAATGATATACCCGATGAGTATTAACACAATATTCCCTTTCACTCCGTTGGTTAACAGATGGCAGTCAAAGGGAATATTAGGAGTAACAGGCAAAAGCTTGCCTGTTGACCAAATCAATCCAATTACATTACCGCTTTCGTAATGCCATCCTGTCGATATAGCGTAATATCGGCGAGATGCTCGGAAAGTTTACGTTTTTTTATTGCTCGTGATGGCGGCTGACACAAACTACAAGTAAAACTATTTTCTGGGATGTGTGCATAAGTGATAAACGAACCATGGCAGCAGCTGCATTTTGAGCTTTGTAGCATGCCACTTTCAACAAAACGGACGAGGGTCCAAGCTCGTGTTAGTGCTAATAATGGCTCGTCACCTGGCTCTGGAATACATTGCTCAAGATACAAACGGTAAGCTTTTAAGATGGCATCAACGCCTTGGCAATGTCCACTTTGCAGTAAAAATTGATAGGCGTTATAAAACATGGATGAATGAATATTCTGCTCCCATGTCATAAACCAATCTGTTGAGAACGGTAGCATACCTTTTGGTGGCGGGCAGCCTCGAAGTTCTTTGTATAATCGAACTAAACGGCCGCGGCTAATTTGGGTTTCACTTTCTAACATTTGAAGGCGAGCGCCTAAAGAGATTAATTCCATGGCTAAGCGAATATCGTTCGCTTCTTGGACAATACTTTTTTCAGCTGCGGTACTCATCTTTTTCTCGCTATATCAGTGTCGCCTTCATTATGCGTTTGCAATAATCGGGTCGAAAGGAGGATACCTGTATGAATTTGTTGTAATTCATCAACCCTTGAGTCGCGGGTCAACTTTTCAATTGTGTCGCTATTCTCAAATCTAAACTGACAGATTAGCTGGTTTGTTTCTGCCAATTTGACCAATTGAGGAAGCGTAAGGTCTGCTAAAGTAGTTGCCATTGCATCAGAGATACCTAAGCGAAACATCGCAGAAGCTTTCTCTTGGGAGATGAGTTTTTGGGCTAATAGCAAATATGAGAGGTTAATATCGTATATATGCTTCAGAAAATCTGTCGTCGAGCTCATTTTTTTTCCTTTCCGAATATTTATCAACATCTGTGTGCAAAAAGAACAAATATGAATTTGAAAGTTTTGTGTGTCTAAAATTGGTTATTAGTAAAATTAATTAAACTGGATAAATGTATTCCATTACTTCCCATTTTTCCGTTAATCAATACCCAGTTTGGAGTATAAAAACACAAATCTTCAAACTTAAATTAAATACATTTCCTGAATACCTACAAACAATAAAGAGTGACTAAAAATTTAGCACTTTCAGTAAAAGTCAGAATTTGCCGATGTCATTATTAGTCGTCAATTATTATGCACCACTAAATTAACTATTCAAGGTACTTATGTTTCTTTTTATCTCATTGGGATAATTATCCATTGATTCATTAAATAATCTTTATTATTTCTTTATCTTGTCTTTCCCTATCTGAAATATCCGCAATACTTTAGATCACCCTAAGCTAAATGGCAGGATTTTAATCAATATCTTCACTCTCCAGATGTGATTTGAAAGCAAAAAAAACCAATCACAACATCAAAATCAAAATATTGATCCAAATCAATCTTTGGTATTGGGAAACTCAAAAATCTAATATAGATATTCCTCATTATCGGCTATTTGGGAATAAAACTTAATCATTAATTTTCAATAAGTTTAATGAAAGCAATAGGCATTATTCAAAATTATTCAATCCACTTCAAAGAGAGAAAAGATATTATTTTGTCATACATATTGTCCTCATATATATAACTTTCATTAGAATCATTAAACTATGGTTATAATATGCTCAGATGATAATATTAATAAAATTAATAAACTTTATAAAGTCTGTCAGTAATGAAATAAATATTTAGCTTAAATATATGTGTTATATATTATTGGACGATTTATATTTTTAGTAATTTTCTTGTTATTATTTTTTTAACTAAACGCTTTCCATCAATTTATTTTTGTTTTTTTTATTAAAATAACTAAAAAATTAATTTTTTTAATAAAATGATCAACCTACAGGTAACCAAACCCAAGAACGGATCACGAAAAATCAAAGTTTCAATTGAGAACATTCTGTTTCTTATCAATTTTCTCATTCGCTTTATCTCATTAAAAATAAGAATAAAACAGTGCTGACATCTTGTATTTTAATTTGTATTTTTACTTAATTTGTTTAGGGTTTTACATTGGCACGTTAAAAACATAATAACAATAGGTTATTATAACCATTGATTACTATATACTTTTATTTTAACAAATCCAGCTTAATGCTAATTTAACTTAAGTAAATTTGCTTAGTTGGTGAACACATATAATTGGAATGAGTTGATTTTAGTTAAAATAATTCAGTTAGCTTTTCGAGTACAAATTCAACAAAATGAAGTATGTCTATTTGAGAAAAAAGATTATAAGAATTGAGACTTTGTTCACATTTAGTTTCTTTATTTCCAAATAGTTTCTAAATAAAACTATGTTGTTATAGATACATTTACGCCTACAAGATCACAAAATGAACATCTTGATATCATCGAGCTCAATAAGCCATCTTACTCACCTATAATCTCGCTTATTCTGCATACAGGTTTGACTGAAGCTCTCTTAGATTTACTTTATACTAGCGGCTTTTAATACCAACTATAAAAGGAAAGGTATGTTTACTTATTTTGCCAATGCTGAATTTGTTGAAGAAGAAGGTGCATTTGAAATCAATTTTTATGATTTTCCAGATATTCAAGGCGTCACTTTTTGCAAAGATGATGTTGAATTGGAAGCCGAAGAGGTTTTACTGGCAACGTTATCTGAATTAGTGACGTCAAGAAAAGCAATTCCACTACCGCAAGAACGTACAGAAAGTGCAGAAAGTGCAGAAAGTGCATTCCCAGTATACTTGCCTATTTTAGTCTGCCTCAAAGTCGCCCTACATAATGCAATGTTAGACACTAAAACTTTACGTGTTGATTTAGCTAGAAAAATGAATATTAATGCGCAACAAATAGAACGCTTACTCGATGTTCACTACGCGTCAAAAATTGAGATGCTAGAACAGGCTTTGTACCTATTAGATTATGAAGCTAAAGTAACTGTGAAAAAAAGGTCGCAACATGAATAGCATTACTTACCTGCACCACAATAGGTTATTGGTCTGTTTATTTCAGATTAAGCAGATTAACATATTGAGCCTCCTTTTTTTATTACCTTATTGGCTGTTTTAACAGCCTATTTATTATTTTTTGATCATTGCTTTTTTATCGATACTTATTCATTTCAGAAAAATACTGTTCAATCAATTTTCTTTTAATTTGTTAGTGATACATTTATTTAACAAATAGAACTTTGACATACATTACATATACTCAATGCTCTCTCTGTGTTTTGATTACTCAACTTAGAGTCAGGTAAATCAGACTGGCTCAAAGCTTATTCAAGATGAATTTGAGTAAAAAAGAGAAATTGTTTCGAAGGCAATAATAAATAGTTTTTTTGCATCATAAAAAGCAATAAGCCACTCTTTAAAAGTGGCTTACTATACTGATAATACAGCTTAATTCTGGTGGGTTGTTGGGGGTTCGAACCCCAGACCGAGCGATTAAGAGTCGCCTACTCTGCCAACTGAGCTAACAACCCAGTGCAAAATATTTAACGCCTATCAATTGCTACAGTCAATATTATTCTGCTATTTTTATTGTGTAAGTTAATTTTTAGTATTGAATGTTAAATTAACGCTAATGGTAGATTGAATAAGCAGCACTTCGATTTCAACAAAGTAAGTTTTCCTTACTCTAATTGAGATTTATGTCACAATATTTCACGCAAACATAACCACACAAATAAAAAAATACTGTGGTCAATTATAACAAACTACTACGGACACTTTACAGTATGGAAGAAAATACAACTTCAAACCCAGCTCAGCACTCCGCTGATCGTAATCAGTTAAAACGAAGCCTTAGTAACCGCCATATTCAACTTATTGCAATTGGCGGCGCAATTGGAACGGGTCTATTCATGGGGTCAGGGAAAACCATCTCTCTTGCAGGGCCATCGATTATATTCGTATACATGATAATTGGCTTCGTACTATTTTTTGTTATGCGAGCAATGGGTGAACTTCTACTCTCTAACCTTAACTATAAATCCTTCAGCGACTTTTCTGCTGACCTTATCGGGCCATGGGCAGGTTTTTTCGTCGGCTGGACATATTGGTTCTGTTGGGTGATCACTGGTATCGCAGATATTATTGCCATTACCTCCTATGTCAGTTTCTGGGTACCCGATTTTCCTGAATGGGTGACTTCATTTATTTGTGTCATCACCCTACTCACACTAAATTTAGTGTCCGTTAAGCTTTTTGGTGAGCTTGAGTTTTGGTTTGCGATGATAAAAATTGTCGCCATTATTGCCTTAATTGCAGTAGGCGGAACGCTTATTGCGATGAATTTCCAATCGCCTACAGGCCATACTGCATCATTGAGTAACATTTGGAATGATGGTGGAATGTTCCCTATGGGAATAAGTGGTTTCTTTGCAGGCTTCCAAATTGCGATATTTGCATTTGTTGGGATTGAATTAGTCGGTACCGCAGCCGCTGAAACCCGCGATCCTGAAAAATCGCTACCAAAAGCCATCAATGCAATCCCAATTCGCATCATTGCCTTCTATGTTTTATCACTTATTGTGATTATGGCCGTAACACCTTGGCGGACAATTTTGGCAGATAAAAGCCCATTTGTTGAAATGTTTGTGTTAATCAGTCTTCCTGCAGCGGCCAGTATCGTTAACTTTGTGGTGCTAACATCAGCCGCTTCATCCGCAAACAGTGGTGTATTTTCCACCAGCCGTATGTTGTTTGGTTTGTCTAAAGAAGGTGATGCACCGAAGAAATTTAGTCAGTTATCGAAAAAAGCCGTGCCTGCAACAGGGTTAATTTTCACCTGTATATGCCTCAGTTTTGGTATTGTGCTCATCTATTTTATTCCTGATATCATGCATGCGTTCACCTTAGTGACTACAGTATCCGCTATCTTATTCATGTTTATTTGGAGCATGATTTTATATAGTTACCTCAACTTTCGTCGTAAGCGCCCAGAAATGCATAAAGCCTCCCATTATAAAATGCCTGCGGGGATTATTATGTCCTGGGTTAGCTTAGCATTTTTTGCTTTTATGATTGTCTTACTCGCATTCCAACACGATACAAGACAAGCCTTAATCGCAACCCCCATCTGGTTCATTGTGCTGCTTATTGGCTACCAAATTGTGAAACGTCGTAAAACACATTAAACACCATTTCGCTATCCTCCAATAAAAAAGGCCGAACCTATTTAACAGTTCGGCCTTCTTAATCGTTCATCTCAAGATAACAACTATTACTTTGCTTTATATTCCGCTTCCGCTTGTTCGAAACGTTCTTGTGCTTCTGCACTTGGCGCTTTAGTCATTAAACTCACCACGACAATCGCGATAGTTGCAAAGATAAAGCCAGGAATAATTTCATACAATGCAAACCATTTGTATTGCATCCAAACTAATACGGTTATAGCGCCCACCAACATACCCGCCAGAGCACCTGTGCGTGTCATACGCTTCCAAAGCACAGACATCAAAACAACAGGACCAAACGCAGCGCCAAACCCCGCCCATGCATTGCTCACTAACCCTAATACTTTGTTATTTGGATCACGGGCGATATAGATAGCAATAGCCGCAACTAGCAGCACCATAAAACGCCCGACCCACACTAACTCTTTTTGGCTCGCTGTTTTACGAATAAACGGCTTGTAGAGATCTTCGGTCAATGCACTTGCACACACTAATAATTGGCAACTTAAAGTACTCATTACTGCGGCTAAAATTGCAGAAAGTAGCACACCTGCTATCCATGGATTAAATAATATCGCCGCTAATTCCATGAAAATACGTTCGTTATTCTGCGTGACAGCCCCAGCTACACTTGGGTTCATTTCGAAATAACCGATACCAAAGAAGCCAACGGCAATAGTACCGCCTAAGCATAACACCATCCACGTCATGCTAATGCGCCTTGCGGAGTGGATTGTTTGGTGTGAATCTGCCGCCATAAAGCGTGCTAAAATATGAGGTTGCCCAAAATAGCCTAAACCCCAACCAAGTAAAGACAGAATTGCAATAAAATTCATCCCCTTGAACATATCAAGGTATTCAGGGTTTTTCGCTTTTATCACTTCAATAGAGGTATCTATGCCACCCATAGATAAAATAACGACAATTGGCGTGAGGATCAGAGCAAAAATCATTAACGAAGCTTGAACCGTATCTGTCCAGCTCACGGCTAAAAAGCCCCCTAAGAATGTATAAGCAATAGTGGCTAATGCCCCTAACCACATCGCTTTTTCGTAGCTAATATGGAATGTACTTTCGAACAATAATCCACCTGCAACAACACCTGATGCACAATAAATGGTGAAGAAAACTAAGATAACAATGGCAGAAATAATCCGTAAGATTTTACTACTGTCCTCAAAACGGCTGGTAAAATAATCTGGTAGCGTCAAGGCATTATTATTTTTTTCTGTTTGCAAACGTAAGCGACCTGCTACGAATAACCAGTTAAAATAAGCCCCTAGCGTTAATCCGATTGCAATCCAACTTTCAGAAATACCTGCGATAAAAATCGCGCCAGGTAACCCCATCAGTAACCAACCGCTCATATCTGATGCACCCGCTGATAATGCGGTCACCACACTACCTAAACTTCGTCCTCCGAGAATATAATCATCAAAGTTTTTTGTTGAGCGATAGGCTAAATAGCCAATTAATAACATGCCAGTAATATATACGATGAACGTGACAATCATCGGAGTGCTTACAGTCATCTATATTCTCCATTGAGTAGCTTAATAATGTAGTTATCTTTATATGAATTGCCGTTGATAACTTGTAACTTCATGGTGTTGCACTTTATTGCACATCTTTAATTTATCTTCGTGCATACCAAATAGGTTGTGATTGTTTGTGTTGCACTAACTTAATATCTTAGTGACCCCATCCTAGTCAGACTCATATTAAATTAACAAGAAATTAACTATTTTTTATTCCATAAATAGAATCCATATCACAAATGTTAAAATTTTAAGTCAAATTTCAAAATAATTGTTTAATTATTCCCTCAATAACGACATGGTTATAACCATATGAAAAATATATAAAATAAATAATCATAGATTTCATTAATATGATTAATAACCAAAAAACCCGACATGTTTCACATTTCCCTCAGAAATCTCACTTAACAATGTTGCACAAAGTTGCAACATTAAGATAATGTTGTGTAACTTTTCGATTATGACGACCTGTCAACTAGAGGAATTAAGATGAGTAGCACGACAACTATGGGTGTGAGACTTGATGAAGCAACTCGTGAACGCATTAAAAATGCAGCTCAACGACTGGATCGCACATCGCACTGGCTTATCAAGCAAGCTATTTATAATTACCTAGAACAACTCGACAATAACCAAATCATTCCTGAGTTATCCGCCGGTATCGATGCAAAAGAAAATCAGACAGGAGAAGAAGACACCACAGTAGAATCTAATTATCAGCCATTTTTAGATTTTGCAGAGCATATTTTACCACAATCAGTAAAACGCTCTTCAATTACTTCCGCTTATCGCATCCCAGAAACGCAAGCTGTACCAATGTTATTACAACAAGCACAACTGCCAACGGAGCAGGCAGAGGCTGCACATAAACTGGCTTACTCTATTGCAGAAAAATTACGCAATCAAAAAAATGGTGTAGGTCGTTCAGGGTTAGTACAAGGGTTGCTGCAAGAGTTTTCACTTTCGTCCCAAGAAGGTGTGGCATTAATGTGTTTAGCCGAGGCCTTATTGCGTATCCCTGATAAAGCCACTCGCGATGCATTAATTCGTGACAAAATCAGTAACGGAAATTGGCAATCTCACCTAGGGCAAAGCAGCTCAATGTTTGTGAATGCTGCAACGTGGGGCTTATTATTTACAGGTAAGCTAGTTTCTACCCACAACGAAGCTAAACTGTCGACCTCATTAAACCGCATTATCAGTAAAAGTGGCGAGCCACTAGTACGTAAAGGCGTAGACATGGCGATGCGTTTGATGGGGGAACAATTTGTTACAGGCGAAACTATTTCCCAAGCCTTAGCGAACGCACGTAAGTTAGAAGACAAAGGCTTCCGCTATTCCTATGATATGTTAGGAGAAGCTGCGTTAACAGAAAAAGACGCCCAAGATTACATGGTGTCATACCAACAAGCGATCCATGCTATCGGTAAAGCATCAAATGGACGTGGTATTTATGAAGGCCCTGGTATTTCAATAAAACTATCAGCCCTGCACCCTCGCTATAGCCGAGCACAATATTCACGCGTTATGGATGAGCTGTACCCACGCCTACTTTCTCTTGTATTACAAGCACATCAGTATGACGTAGGGATTAATATTGATGCAGAAGAGGCTGATCGCTTAGAAATCTCATTAGATTTACTCGAAAAACTGTGTTTCGAGCCACAACTTGCAGGCTGGAATGGAATTGGCTTTGTTATTCAAGCTTATCAAAAACGCTGCCCATTTGTGATTGATTACATTATCAATTTAGCAGAACGCAGCCAACGTCGTTTAATGATCCGTCTAGTTAAAGGTGCTTATTGGGATAGCGAAATTAAACGTGCACAAATTGATGGTTTAGAGGGTTATCCAGTCTATACCCGTAAGGTGTACACCGATGTTTCATACATTGCTTGTGCTCGCAAATTATTGTCTGTACCAAATTTAATTTACCCACAATTCGCAACGCACAACGCACATACCCTCTCAGCTATCTACCAAATTGCAGGTAAAAATTACTACCCAGGCCAGTACGAGTTTCAATGCTTGCATGGGATGGGTGAACCACTGTATGAGCAAGTCGTCGGGAAAGTGGCAGATGGGAAACTTAATCGTCCATGCCGTATCTATGCCCCTGTTGGTACCCATGAAACGTTATTAGCTTATTTAGTTCGCCGCTTATTAGAAAATGGCGCAAATACTTCATTTGTTAATCGTATTGCTGATGCAACTATTCCGTTAGATGAATTAGTCGCAGATCCTGTGAAAGATGTACTTGAGCTATCTAAAACAGAAGGCCAAATCGGTTTACCTCACCCTAAGATCGCTCTCCCACGTGATTTATACGGCAATGAACGAGTTAACTCTATGGGCCTCGACCTGTCGAATGAGCATCGTTTAGCTTCTTTATCAAGCGCACTGCTCAGCGCGGCTATCCAGCCTAAGCTAGCAGAGCCTTTATTAGGTGGCGAGTTCTCCACAAAAGATAAGCTTCCAGAAGCTCAAGCAATCCTCAATCCTGCATGCCATAAAGATATTGTGGGTCATGTTCGTGAAACGACAGAACAAGAAGCCGATCATGCGTTAAATATCGCCAATGACGCAGGCACAATTTGGTTTGCAACCCCACCATCAGAACGTGCCGCTATTTTATTACGCGCAGCCGATCTCATGGAGCAGCAGTTGCAACCACTACTCGATGTCTTGGTTCGTGAAGCAGGCAAAACCTATTCCAATGCCATCGCAGAAGTCCGTGAAGCGGTAGATTTCTTGAATTATTATGCGACACAAGTCAAAAATGACTTTGATAATAATACCCATCGTCCATTAGGACCTGTGGTGTGTATCAGCCCTTGGAACTTCCCACTTGCTATTTTCTCTGGACAAATTGCTGCTGCACTCGCTGCGGGAAATACTGTACTAGCCAAGCCAGCAGAACAAACACCACTTGTCGGTGCCATTGCCGTTTCAATTCTTCACCAAGCGGGTATCCCGCGTGATGTATTGCAATTTTTACCTGGTAAAGGAGAAACTATCGGAGCCCAGTTAGTTGGTGATAAACGTGTTCGTGGCGTCATGTTTACGGGTTCAACAGAAGTCGCGGGGTTATTGCAACGCAATATTGCTGGTCGCTTAGATGCCCAAGGCCGCCCTACCCCGTTAATCGCAGAAACTGGCGGATTAAACGCCATGATCGTCGACTCTTCCGCATTAACAGAGCAAGTCGTCACAGATGTGGTTGCTTCTGCATTTGATAGTGCAGGCCAACGTTGCTCCGCATTACGTATACTTTGTGTTCAAGAAGATGTTGCCGATAGAACCATACGTATGTTGAAAGGCGCTATGGAAGAATGTCGCATGGGGAACCCAGAACACCTTTCCACCGATATCGGCCCAGTAATTGACCGTGAAGCGAAAGATAATATTGATCAACATATTCAACAAATGCGTAGCAAAGGAAAACCTATTTTCCAAGCCGCATTTGATCATTCTGATGATACAAAAGAACAACATGAGGGCACTTATGTTAAGCCAACATTAATTGAGTTGGAAAATATTAGCGAGCTGAAAAGAGAAATTTTTGGCCCTGTTCTTCATGTGGTTCGTTTCAAACGTGATGAGCTTGATATGCTCGTTGAGCAAATCAATGCAGCGGGTTACGGCTTAACTTTAGGTGTTCATACCCGTATTGATGAAACCATCAACCAAGTCGTCAGCAAAGCCAAAGTTGGCAACTTATATGTCAACCGAAATATGGTTGGCGCAGTGGTCGGCGTGCAACCATTTGGTGGTGAAGGGTTATCAGGTACTGGACCAAAAGCAGGCGGGCCGTTATATCTCTACCGTTTATTAAGTGAACGACCAGAGAATGCCGTGACGAATACGCTTGCACGTCAAGATGAACACTTACCAATGGATGCTAGTGCACGGGCCGAATTACTTGCGCCTTTCGACGCCTTTACTGCATGGGTAGAAAAACAGCAGGCACCTATTGCCCAATCCGTTCTCGAACAATTTACGCGTTATACTCAAGCGGGAACAACTCGACTTTTACCTGGTCCTACAGGTGAAAAAAACACCTATACATTACGTCCTCGTGGCTTGGTTTTATGTATTAGTGACAATGAAAATGACTGCTTAATTCAGCTGGCAGGGGTTCTAGCGGCAGGTTGCCAATCCCTTTGGCCTGATAGCGAAACTCACCAAAAACTATTTAAACTGCTTCCTGAGAAAGTCCGAAAAACCATCTCAATCACCAAGCAATGGCAGGGTTCTAAAGAGCCAATTGAAGGTGTTATTTACCATGGGGATAGCGATCAGTTAAAAGAAGTTTGTGCAGTTATCGCTGAACGTAAAGGGCCAATTATCTCTGTTCAAGGTTTTGAACGTGGCGAGACGAACTTGTTAATAGAACGACTTGTTCACGAACGTTCATTGAGTGTCAATACCGCTGCTGCGGGGGGGAATGCAAGCTTGATGACCATCGGTTAAATACAATAAGGCCTGATTTCATTAATAATTGAAGTCAGGCCTCTTCATTTTTCTTTTCAATTATTTTCATATAATTAATCTTTCGTGTTTTATTCAGGTTAGATATTTATTTTAAACCGCTAAAAACGCAAAAGGTGCCCATAGGACACCAATTTATTAATGAATAGATATTGATTAACCACAAAGTAGGTTATCTACCCTATTCTTATTACTGCACTTTTTCTGATTCCCAGAATAAATATTGTTCATATTTACGTAATGCAATATTGTAATTACTAAATGCTGAGTCTGTCATTTTTTCGCTTAATTGTTCTTGAACTTTACTTGCAGTAAATTCTTTCATTGAAAAATTAGAAGAAGATAACAACTCATCTAAACGGCGTAAGCGAACAACATACTCACGAACGGTACTGTGGCTCATCTCAGTCTGTAAGAATAAATACTGTTTAAATGACATAATATCAAAATAATCAGTATTGCTATTGCAGTAAATCTCACTACAAAAACGACAAAGTGCAGTAAATTTACCTTGCAGCTCTCCCCAAGTTCCTTCATCAACCAATTCAGTCATATCAGCGATAGCTTCTTTATTTAAGATGTCATCGTTGAAAACCAAAGAGATACGATCAAGAGTTTTGTGGCAATGTGCACAATGAGTTTGGCTGTGTTTAAAATCTTTGATGTAACGACTCAGAGGCCGTTTCTTTACAATAGAAGCAGACATAATGGTAAAGCCCTGTGTGTAAGTCTAAAAATAAAATTGTAACAAGATAAACCGAGTTACATACTTGTTATGCCCATAGCATTAATAGAATGTCTGCTATGTTGCATTTAAATACGGGTAAACCCGTATATTATTTTCTCACTTTTTCTTTAGGAGAATGATCCTCCTAAGAATGTAATGTAAGAAAAATTATTGCCCTTTATGGAAAATATTTTACCCCGTCTATCGCTCTTTGGCGAATTTCTAAGGTGAGTCAATTTTGGTACGAATTTGATTTAGCGTCAACCTAATTAACTTAAATTTTGTTAACTCTATACACATAGCGTTAACGAACCTTATAAAGGAAATTATTCATTAGACAGACCAAGAGCCCAGACTTTACCTGATTATCCTATCTTCGTACAAAGAAAATTTGATTTAAAAATCAATATTATAGATATTCAAAGAATTAATTGACAAATATGTGAAGTTGCTCACCTTTTTCATCTATTATTGCATCTTAAATGTACAGATATTAATGCTTAAAATATCTCATAGTTTAGCGTCATTCAGTTTTTGTAAACTTTTTATTACACTTTATAACTATTTTTAAACACCCAACCCTATATACAAAAATGTTATAAATAGTATTAAAAGTGTTATATGGGTTTTAATTGATTTTATTTCGTTCTATATCACACTTTTCAGAGTCTTATTTCTCAATGAGAAATAACTTTACAGAAGTTATCCATTTCAACTTAATGCCAATCTTTACTCTTTTAGTTTTATCTTAATCGAGGCAGTATTGCGCCAATAATGAATACTTTCTTTTAAATAGTGGTTAATACTGTGATTTTTAATGAATTCCCCATAAATAATAAATAATCCAACTACTCATACTTCATAGTGCAATATTATTCACTAACATAGTTATTTTTATAATTACTAATTAAAATATTATTTTAGGATTAGTTACATTTGATATTAAAAACTTCTCTTATATACTTCATTTGCTATATAAATAAATAATTTTAATAAGGTTGATTATGAAAAAGTTAATTTTAGCTTGTGGTATGGGTTTATTGGCACTGACAATCACTGCTTGTTCAGAAGAAGAGAAAAAAGGTGAAGTTGCTGGTGCAACTGAAACTTGTAATGCTTACTTCGCTGAAGTTGATAGCTTAATTGCTAAAGCGTCAGAAAACCCACAAGCAAAAGCTCAGTTAGATGCTATGAAAGGTCAACTAGAAGAAGGTAAAAAACAAGTTGCTGCACTGCCTAAAGACCAGCAAGATAAAGCTTGCCAACAAGGTATTGATGCAATGAAACAAATGAAAACAGCTTTAGGTCTGTAATCGCTTAGATTATTTTAGAATACTGCAGTTTTCCAAGAAAGGGCCCATTTGTGGCTCTTTTTTTATGTAAAAAATGATCACATCTTTCCAGACGTATTAGTCTCACCCATAGATTTTTGCAAGCATCCCTTTCCTCTAACTTATAGAATTAAAAAATTCAAAACACTAAGGAATATATGATGAGCATATCTGTCAATACTATCGTTAAAACCCCCTTCTCATTCAGCAATATCATAAAAACATGCAGTAAATTTAACAGATTAATCAAGAGTATTAAAAACACCAATAGCCCATGTATTAAACTCTGTTTTAATCATAAACACATTGAGTTGGACACACATAACCTACTCAGTAAGCTTAAAGATCATATTTCTGCAAAAACTGACTATGAAACGTTTAAAGAGGAAGAAAGAAAAATTCAAATATTCAGTGCAATTAATAGTGTGATTGATGAAATTCAAGCCATGTATTTGGCTGATCCCCAAAAAAAACTAGCTGTTATAAATTCGGAAGATAAAGGTGTTATTTTTAAAAATGTACAACGCTATTGCGGCCTCCAAGAGTCGGACATACTACTCAACGCATCTCAATCCTTTATTAGGCAACGTATTCAATATGATCCAAATGTAGACAAAGCAATCCAACATTTAAAGATAGATATAGATATAGAAAAGATAGCCACAAACTTAGACATAATAAACGCAGATCGCAAGGCAACAACAAAATATGTTGTCGAGCTGATCAATGATACCGTCTGTAAGGACTTTTATCCTGATATTGATTTTGGCAAAATTAGAGAAAGCGCAGCACAAAGCACACGCCATATATTAGAAAATAAACTATCCCAATATCATTGCAAAAAAATTGATTACTATATCTTAAGGACAGAAGGAACAGCGGTATAATTCAAAAGGAGAACCTTCCTTGGTTCTTCTTTTTATTAATTTATCAATATGTTATAGCCATGTACCAAAGCGCTTGATATAAAATTGTTTCATCAATTGTGCGACAATACAGTAGCTCACTAATGTTAATGCTAACCAAGGGAAATACTCAATTGGTAATGGTTGTAACCCAATCATGGTTCCAAATGATGAAAACGGGATATATAAGCCTAATGCCATGATTAACCCCGTTGTTAGCATCACAGGTAGTGCCGCTGTGCTTTGAATAAAGGGTATTTTTTGTGTTCTTAACATATGAACAACCAAGGTTTGTGATAATAACCCTTCAACAAACCAACCTGATTGGAACAATGCTTCATGAGCCACACTATTTGCTTGGAATACATACCACATCAAAGCAAACGTGGTGATATCGAAAATAGATGAGGTTGGCCCAATCCAAATCATAAAGCGACCAATATTTTTCGCATCCCATTTACGAGGGCGTTTTAAGAACTCTTTGTCCATTTTGTCCCAAGGTAATGCCAGTTGGGAAATATCGTACAGCAAATTTTGTACGAGCAAATGGATCGCTAACATGGGTAAGAACGGAATAAATGCACTAGCAATTAATACGGAGAACACATTCCCGAAGTTAGAGCTCGCTGTCATATTCAGGTATTTGATAATATTACCAAAAGTTTCCCGTCCTTTAATAACTCCCTGCTCTAATACCATTAAATCTTTTTCAAGTAAGATGATATCCGCTGATTCTTTTGCGATGTCAGTACCCGTATCAACGGAAATCCCCACATCAGCATCACGAAGCGCCGGCGCATCATTAATTCCGTCCCCTAAAAAGCCGACAGTATGTCCATTTGCCTGTAATCTTTTTAAAATTCGGGATTTTTGCAATGGCGTCAATTTACAAAAGACGGAAACCTGCTCAACTTTTTGGCTCAACTCTTCATCAGACAACGCTTCAACTTCCAAACCCGTCATGGTTTCACTGATATTTAGCCCAACATCGTGGCAGATTTTTTCCGTAATGATGGCATTATCGCCAGTCAATACTTTGACGGTGACACCATTTTCACGCAGCGCCGCGATTGCAGAAATCGCACTTTCTTTAGCGGGATCCAAGAAAGTTAAAATACCTTGTAGCTCAAGTTGTTGCTCCGCTTGAGCAGATAATGGCAGGCTAGCTTCATGTTCATTTAATGCTCGTGTCGCTAGCAACAGTACCCGAAATCCTTGTCGGTTGTAATCACTCACTAACTCTGTGACTCTTGCTCTTGCTTGCTCATCTAAAACCTGAGATTCACCATTTTGTTGATAACTTTGACAAACAGCGAGCATTTCTTCAGCAGCACCTTTACAGATAAGTAACGCATTTCCCTCTGGCGTCCTTACCGTTACTGATAATTTTCGTCGGATAAAATCGAATGGTAACTCATCAATTTTCTGGAACGCTTTTAATTGTTCAACCTCACTATTTCCTCTTCCGCGGCGAATAATGGCCTGATCCATCATATTTTTGGCACCACTTTGATGGAAACTATTCAGCCACGCGAGTTGCAGAATTTTACTATTTTTCTCACCATTACTATCAAGATAATGCTCTAAAATGATCCTATCTTGCGTTAACGTTCCCGTTTTATCGGTGCAAAGCACATCCATTGCGCCAAAGTTTTGGATAGCATTCAACCTTTTGACAATCACTTTGTGCTTAGACATTGCAATTGCCCCTTTCGCCAAATTTGAACTGACGATCATTGGAAGCATTTCAGGAGTTAACCCTACAGCAACAGCTAAAGAAAACAACGTTGCTTCGAACCAATCACCTTTTGTAAATCCATTAATCAATAAGACAATTGGAACCATAACTAGCATAAAACGGATCAATAGCCAGCTGACACTGTTTACCCCCTTGTCAAAAGAGGTTTGTGCTCGACTACCAACGATTGATTTTGCTAGCGAACCTAAATAGGTTTTCCCACCCGTTGCCACCACGATACCGCGAGCCGTTCCGCTGGTGACGTTAGTACCCATTAAGCAAATATTTGATATTTCAAGTAATTCATTTTCAGTGGGCGATACAGGATCAAGGCTTTTGGCGGAAACATCCCCTAGTGTGTCATATTTCTCTACAGGGATAGATTCACCGGTTAAAATCGCTTGGCTAATAAATAAGTCTCTCGACTCAACGAGTTTTAAATCGGCAGGAACCATATCTCCCGCGGATAAAAGAACAATATCCCCAGGAACTAGGCATTTAATTGGCACTTCTTTACGAATTGAACGCCCTGTTTTATTGTCCCGACGAAACACCGTTGCCGTCGTTCTAACCAAAGATTTGAGCGCTTCAGCGGCTTTATTCGTCCGATATTCCTGCCAAAAACGTAATAAACCACTTAGCAGAACCATCGTAACAATAATGATAACACCCGTTAAATCTGTCTCTTCCCCTTGGCGCTCAGGGATCAGATAGTCCGTGAAAAAGCTGACTAACGCCAACACAATCAGAACAAAAATAAATGGATTTTTAAATGATGAAAGCAGCTGCTTCCAAGCTGGAGGGGCTTTTTCATGAGCAACCTCATTTTCACCCTCAGTCACTAAGCGATCCATCGCTTCATTGTCTGCTAGGCCTAATAAATTGGTTTGATACTCATTTAGCACTTGCTCAATATTTTTACTCGCTTGCTCGCCAACAATAAATTTTTGCCGTGCAGGCGCTTTAACGCTTTTGCGTTGGTGTCTTATTTCAGTCATAACGTTGTCTCTAATACAACACTTGTGTATTTTTACGCTATCCAACTGAAAATAAGGATATTATATCAGTTGGATAGCTCCAAGTTTCGGCTCCATGACGGAGGGTGATCGTCCATTTCGGCTCCTATAGTGAGTTAATTTTTTGCATTCAGGCCGGAAGCTCTGATGCCACTTTCCAATTGATAGCACTTACGCTTTGCTCAAGACTGATTCTGCAAACTAATGCTTCAATCTCTTTTTGCTCAGCGGGTGTTGCCAAAAATTCAGCACAAACCTCAAGTTGTTCTGTTTTTAATGTGTCAGCACTACTTAACGATTGCAGCCGAATATGTAACCCATTAATAGCTTGTAAAATAAGGGTTCTAACTAAAATCTCATCTTCTTGATGGCACATAACGCGGATTTTATAACGTTGTTCAACATCTAAGGCTTGAACTTGGGGCTGCTTATTGATGCGTGAAGCCGCTTCTCGCAATAAAATGTTTGCACATAAAATCAATAAGGTAGCCATCAATGCGAGTGAATATTGCCCCAACCCACATAACACGCCAATCCCTGCGGAACACCATAACGTTGCCGCTGTATTCAGGCCTCGAATATTCATACCTTCACGCATGATGACACCCGCACCCAGAAAACCAATCCCTGAAACCACTTGTGCAGCAATACGACCGGGGCTATCAGGTGATGTCGTGACAGAACTTAAAATAAAGACAGCAGCGCCCGTTGCAACTAATGCATTGGTTCTCAGCCCCGCCATACGCTGACGCCATTGGCGCTCAGCACCAATTAAAGCACCGAGGCACATTGCCGAGACAAGATTTAAAATATCAGGAGTAAAAAGCATAATAATTCCTCCAAAAAATAATTTGGATAATCTTTTATATGCTTAATAAAAAGCACATAGCCATAATTTGAATCAATAAAGATTCAAGAATAATTAGCTATTGCCTGGAGGAAATAGAGAATAAAAATATACAAACATGATACACACTCAATACAATAGTAATAAGCTATTAATTAAATATAGAATAATACTTTGTGTACAATATAAAGGTGTATGTATGATGGGATACATCAGACACCGCCCGCCTTTGTGGCAAGCAGTGAAAAGAAAAGACGATTACTGGCTTGCCGTTAAATTAAGTTTTTATTCCAACTCTGACTGTCCAAGTAATAATCTCCTAAATAATTGATGGGTGGAGTATAGGTGGGCTAATTTACGAAGTAAAGAACAAATTTTTAATAAATTTGAAATTAATTAAAAAACTATTATTCAATTAATGTGACAAACGTGCCTTCGTTGCCTTCTTTTTCATTAAAAAACCAAATACCTTCAGGGTAATCAGGTAATGCAATTAAATACATCACACCTTCATTAAAAGGTTCGATAAGTAATATTGTTCCTTCTCGTCGCTCTTGCCCATCTGTTTTCACATAAACACGATCATTAATATTCATGACATCTATCTTCCAACAAAATAATATTAATCATAAATGTAACGCATACGAAAAAGCCCGTCATTAAAAATGACGGGCTTTAGAAAATCAGTTAAGCAATTAGCTTAGATAGCAGTTACGTTAGCAGCTGCTGGGCCTTTTGCACCGTTTTCAATGGTGAATTCAACTTGCTGGCCTTCTGCCAGAGTTTTGAAACCATTGCCCTGAATGGCAGAGAAGTGGACGAAAACGTCTTTGCTACCATCAGCTGGAGTGATGAAACCGAAGCCTTTAGACTCGTTGAACCACTTAACTTGACCTTTCATTTTGTCGGACATTTGACTTTTCCTATATAACATCAAAAAAACTTGCCTTTTTGGCATATACGGGCCAGAGTCAACTATTTAATCAGGGAAACACCAAGATGCAGCGTCACGGTCAAAGGCTATCTGTGATAACTTTCTTCTTTAGAACACACTAACTCAGTAATCATACATCAAATAGGACTGCTAAACAGGCCGACCTACATTAACTCATGACTTTAAGATAATAGCAACTATTTTATACATTCAATCCATAAAAAGGTGCAGTTTTTTCGACTATGTCACTTTTATCCGTCATAATGTTAACAAAAACACTGCATTTAGTTGATAATTTAAAGAAAAAATTTAATTACAAGGCAAAAAAACCTTTTATTGTCAGTCAGAATTATCTGATCTCATGACAATCTGCATTAATATTTTTTTTAACTGATATATAACAATCTTGAGTCCTCGTGATACTCTGCGAGTATAGATTCAATATCTGACAGAGAGTTATCACATGGATATTATCAAACAAATACTTGTCGAAGATTTAGATACCATCAATAAACGTGAAAATCGTGATGGCAAACCGTATTTCAATAGCCAGTTCCTCGCAAACCACCCTTACTTATGTATTGGTATGATTGCAGCTTATATTCCGTTAGCCGTTATTCTTTGGTATGCGCCGTATTTTGGCCCATATTGGACGTTGGGTATTACTCTGTTATTTATTATTTTAGCTAGCGTATTACTTTTTGATATTAAGCCAGTCTATCATTTCGAAGACATTGGCGTGTTAGATTTACGTGTTTGTTATAATGGCGAATGGTTCGTGACTGAACCTGTTTCTGAAAACGCAATTCGTAAAGTCCTTGATTCCAATGAAGTCAACCAAACAATTAAACAAGAAATCACCCGTCTAATTGCATTAAAAGGCATGATCTCGTTTTACGATATTTATCATGTAGTTTACCCCGAAGTTTCTACACCAGTACAAGGTAAACTGGCCGCACAAAATTAATGCAATATCAATTGGCTAGCATGAAATTCAGCCACATTGAGCAGTGATTGAGCAGTTGAGTTTTTTTTCAATTTTTATCGTTGACAGTCCGAGGTGATATCGTTAATATTCGCCTCGTTCTTAGGAACAAAGCAATTCCTCCATAGTTCAGTCGGTAGAACGGCGGACTGTTAATCCGTATGTCGCTGGTTCAAGTCCAGCTGGAGGAGCCAAATTTAAAAAGCCCGCTTAGTGCGGGCTTTTTGCTATCTTACATTCTCCCTATTTAACGCATAAATCTCTTTTTTTATTCCTAAATCTCATTATAGCTGTCTATCCCCCGCATTTAGTTAAAATCAGGTATTTAGGTACAGATAATCACCAGTTTGTCTATTTAACACCCACTTGACGATTTTTTTAATTTTTATGCTTTACAACGGGAAACAGGATGGGTAATATGCGCCTCGTTCTCAGGAACAAAGCAATTCCTCCATAGTTCAGTCGGTAGAACGGCGGACTGTTAATCCGTATGTCGCTGGTTCAAGTCCAGCTGGAGGAGCCAAATTTAAAAAGCCCGCTTAATGCGGGCTTTTTGCTATCTAACATTAACTAACCCATCATTCTTTTTCTAGAAAAAATTGCTTAATCGTTTGACGTAGCCATTGGTGCGCGGGGTCCCTATCCAGACGAGGGTGCCATGCTTGCACAATAAATATGGACTCCAGCTCAATAGGTAGTTCTATCTCAACAAGTGGCAAATTGATGCTTTTCACCCCTTGTAATACATGGCGTGGTAACGGCAAAATATAATCAGACTTCATTGTTAGCATCATAGCGGAATGAAAACTGGGTAACGTCAATGCCACCTTGCGTTGCAATTTCAAATCACGCAATGCATCATCAATTGGCCCTAAAGTCCGTCCCCTTCGTGAAACACTAATATGCGGATAATGCGTTAACGTTTCAGGTGTTACGTTACCAAGAATTGGGTGCCCAGGACGCACTAGCGCTTGAAACGTGCTCGTAAATAAGCTCTGAGCTTTAATTTCAGGGTGCCAATCCCGTGATGAACCAATAACCAAATCCACTTTGCCACTACGCAAGGAGTCATCATCTGTATCACTTTCTGCGATAAAGGTTAAACTACTTCGTGGTGCCAACTTACGTAATGTTTCTAATAACCCCCCACCTAGTGCCCCAATAAAAATATCATTCGCACGTATGACAAATGTTCTTTCAAGGGATTCGGGATGAAACAACTCATCAGGTTCAATAAGAGCTTGAGCTTGAGCTATAATTTCTGCCAATTGTTGTTTTAACTCTAATGCTCTGGGTGTCGGAACCAATTTTCGCCCTGCCCGCACGAGAATAGGATCATTAAATTGTTCACGAATACGGCCTAAAATGCGGCTCATCGCAGGTGCACTTAAATTCATTTTTTCGGCAGCACCGCTCACACTTCCTTCCTCCAGTAATAAATTCAGCGCATAAATTAAATTAAAATCTATTTTCTGTGGCATATTTTCCCCGTCCCACGGATTGCATTTTTTGCAATAAATTAATTACATCATTTCATTTTAAACAATCAAGTAAAATTTAGATACTACTGCTGAAATTGATAGAACAATTATTGAAACAGCAGGAGTTTGAAATGGTTGATGCGTCTATTACGCAACCTCAAAAAAACAAATGGATAGCCAGTGCAGGCGAGATCAGTGGCCGCACATGGATGGGGCTATTTGGTGTTTTTTTAGCGGTCATGGCGAGTGGCGTGGGAGAAAACGCCAGTAAATTCGCCCTTGGCGACATCCAAGGCGCAATGGCTCTAAATATAGATACAGGAAGTTGGTTAATCACCTGCTATGTCACAGGTTTTGTTATTGGTTCGGGTTTTACACCCTGCTTTTGGCCCACTTTTTCATTACGCCGTGTAGCCTTAGTGATGTGCTCAATTTATCTATTGGGCGGATTAATTACACCTTGGTTAGGGGATCACTACACATGGTTGTTAACCATTCGCAGCTTGCAAGGCTTCGCGGGTGGTGCTTTACCACCGATGTTAATGACCGTTGTACTGCGCTTTATGCCCCCTCTAATTAAGGTGTTAGGGTTAGGTGCTTATGGGTGGGTTTCCGCGTGGAGTGCCACCTTTGGTGCAACCGCCGCCGCATTTGCATTTCACTGGGGATGGAGTGGTTATTTTTATTGGAATTTACCCTTAATGGCCATTGCAACCATTTGCATTGGCTATGGTTTACCACAAGACCCTCTTCGCTTAGAACGCCTTAAACAATTTAATTGGCGTGGTTTAATCCTTGGGGGAAGCGCCTTAGCCATGCTAACCGTAGGAATATCCCAAGGAGAACGTTTAGATTGGCTTAATTCCTCACTCATTTATGTCTTATTAATTGGTGGATTGGGGCTACTTGCACTGTTTCTTATTAATGAATGGTATCACCCATTGCCATTTTTTAATTTGCAACTGCTCGGCAAACGAAATCTTTCATTTTCATTAATTACGTTGGGTGGGGTTCTATTGATTATGGTTTCACTAGTCAATATTACCTCTGGTTATTTATCCGCAATCCAAGGATATCGGCTCGAACAGACCTCAGACATGATGCTGTGGGTATCACTCCCCCAACTAATTACGTTGCCTATCGTTGCGATCATTTGTAATACCCCAAAAGTGGACTGCCGCTGGGTATTGGCGATCAGCCTGTTATTAATGGCAGCGGCATGTGTGCTTGCATCACAACTGACCCCTGATTGGCATGGAAATAATTTTAAAACTATTTCTCTACTGCAAGCAATTGCTCAACCCATGGCCGTTATTCCATTGCTGATGATGGCAACTGGGGGACTTTTACCGACCGATGGCCCTTTTGCCGCTGCGTGGTTTAACGCAGTCAAAGGCTTTGCAGCAACAGCTGCAGGTGGTGTTATTGCCCTGTTAAGCCGCCAGCGGGGGGATTTTCATTCAGGCGTAATTGCCGATGGCTACGGAACAGCATATCGCACAACCTCTGAGTCTATTGGAGAGCTGACCCAGCTTGCCTCTAGCCAGGGATATGTGCTGGCTAGTGCTGATCTTTATATGTTGGTTTCAGGCTTAGCGCTGTTGTTAACAGGGCTGATCGTTGTGATGCCAACTCGAATTTATCCGCCACGGTCTGTGGCCGCGGCTTAGTTATTGATTATCAGGAATTAACAATGAGTAAAATTAAAATTAATAAAGGTGTTGCCCTTGCAATCGCAGGTATTTTAGTTGTCGTAGGCGGGCTATTAATTAATAAATTCGCCATTAAAAAAACAATGCAAAATACCAATGATGCTTATATTCGTGCCGATATTTCGCGTATTTCACCCCAAATTTCAGGTGTCATTACCCAAGTCCTAGTTCAAGACAATCAATGGGTTAAAGAAGGCGAATTATTAGCGGAAATTGACCCACGGGAATTCACTGTCGCACTTTCCCAAGCGATAGCGCAAGAAAACTCAGCGCGTGCACGCCAAGATGATGCAAAAGCGAATTTAGCACGCCAGTATGCGCTGATTTCTGCTGCTCAAGCTCAATTACAATCCGCACAAGCTGAGCTGCAATTTGCTCACCAAGAAAAAACGCGCTATCACAAAATGGCGACGACTGGTGCAGGTTCACAACAAGCGGCACAACAAGCAACTACCCGCGTACAAACGATGACTGCCAGCGTTGCACAGGCCGAAGCGTCTTTAAAAGCGGCTAAGAATATGTTGCAAGTTTTACAAGCTAAGCAATCGGATAGTGACGCTGAATTGACATTGGCGCAAGCGAAGAAAGAGATGGCTAAACTCAATTTATCTTATACCCGTATTACCGCACCGATTGCGGGTGTCGTGGGTAAAAAAAGCCTGCGAGTGGGTGAGTTTGTTAAGCCTGGTGATGCGTTAATGGCAATTGTGCCCCAAGACAAACTGTACATTATTGCTAATTACCAAGAAACACAGTTGCAGAACATTACTCAGGGGCAAACCGTTGATATCAGCATTGATACGTTCCCTGGCCAAACCCTAAAAGGCTATGTTGACAGTATCTCACCCGCTTCAGGCGCTAGCTTTTCCCCTGTTGCACCTGAAAATGCAACAGGTAATTTCACAAAGATTGTGCAACGTATCCCTGTAAAAATTACCTTTGATATTAACAAAGAGAGTGCGGCGACAATGAATGCACTACGCGTAGGTATGTCAGCCGATGTGAGCATCAACACATTGGATGGGAGCCACTAATGAACAAAACCGTCATTGCACTGGTTCTCGTAGCACTCACAGGTTGCCAAGCAGTTGGCCCCGATTACGTGCCACCGCAAGCGACTTTGCCAGAAAACTGGGGTGCTAACCAAAGCACCTCCGCCCTTCCTATCGAATGGTGGAGCATTTTTGGTGATCCCCAGCTTTCAGAACTCATACAACGCGCAACAAAAAGCAATTTAGATTTGCAATTAGCGACAGCACGCATGCAACAAAGTCGTGCTTTGTTAGGCATTGCCGATTCTGACTTAGCCCCTGATTTGAGCCTTGATGGTGCTTACCAGCGCCAACGTGCAACATCAGTCGGTAGTATGGATCCATCAGGGAAAAAAGGCGAGTCTGACTTTAACCTTTGGCGCGGCGGGTTTAGTGCGGTTTGGGAGTTGGATATGTGGGGAAAATTACGCCGTGCATCAGAAAGTGCACGTGCTAATTTTGCCGCATCAGAAGAAAATCGACGAGCCTTGTTAACCTCTGTTACCGCAGAAGTTGCCACCTATTATTTACGCCTGCGTGCCACACAGCAACAGATTCAAGTTGCAAGAGAAAACTATGCAACCTCGTTACAAACCTTGGAACTCACCCAGATACGTTTACAAAATGGCTCAGGAAATCAACTTGATGTGGAACAAGCGCAAGTACAACTCGACCAAGTCAATGCCTTGCTTCCTGTGCTAATAGATAAGGAAAATCGCCTAAAAAATGCCATTACCTTGTTATTGGGCGAGCAGCCAGGGGCGTTTAATGCCCAATTATCAACGAAAAAGAACCTCCCACAGTTAACTCAAACAGTTCCGATGGGCGTTCCGTCTGATCTTGCACTTCGCAGGCCAGATATTCGTGAAGCCGCAGAGCGCTTACACCAAGCAACCGCAGAGATTGGCGTCGCTAAAGCAGATTACTACCCACGGATCACGTTAACAGGTAATGCAGGCTACCAAGCCCTTGCATTATCCGATATGGGAAGCTGGTCAACGCATACGTTCGCCATTGGCCCCTCACTGTATTTACCCATCTTCGATGGTGGAAAAATCAAACAACGTGTGACTTTAAGTGAGTACCGCCAACAAGAAATGGCGATTGCATACCAACAAACTGTTTTGCGTGCTTGGCATGAAATTGATGATGCACTTTCAGGCTATCAGGCCCAACAACGCAGGCAAATACATCTAGTTTCTGCCGTTACCGCGAATCAGCATGCTTTTTCATTAGCACGGGATAGCTATCTTAATGGCGCCAGTGACTTCATGCATGTATTAAGCACCCAGCGCGCCTTGTTAGATTTGCAATCGGCACAAATTACGTCTCAAGAAGAAACCGCCCTTGCTGTAGTCAATCTATATCGAGCATTAGGCGGGGGTTGGGAACACACTTATCCGTCAAATATGCAGCAGGAGGATCCTCATGCACAATACAATGAATAAAATTGTGGGCGACATATTAGAAAAAGATACAAGGCGCAAACGAGAAGCTACCGTTAGCGCAGTACTGTCATTAACAAAAAAAATGCGACGGATTACCTTGAGTGGTGATGATGTCGATAAATTTCTAGATGATTTAAGAGCTTACGAACCCGCAAGTTGGGTCAAGGTGTTTTTCCCTTGGAAAGAGAGTTTAGCGGGTCGCGCTTACACCATTAGCGGGATCAATAAAATCAACAGAACCATTGATATTGATATGGTTTTGCATGGTGATGGCCCCGCATCTCGCTGGGCTGAAGATGCATTAATCGGTGATAGACTTGGTTTTGCAGGGCCTTGTTCTGGAGGGTTTAAACCGCTATCTGAAGCGGGTTGGTTACTTTTGTTAGGTGATGAAACCGCACTTCCCGCAATGCGTCGTATTCTTGAATCATTGACGGAACCAATGCCTGTTTTCTGGTTTGCAGAGGTCAGTGATGAAGCAGAAATTCAAACACTGAATTACCCTGACTTAATCGTCAATAGCTGGCAAATTCGCGACCGTCATTATGATAGCGTGATGAATAGTTCTCTAGTCCGAGCCATTACTCAATGTGCTCTACCTGCTGAGCCAGGCCAAGTTTGGTTAGCCTGTGAGCAACAAGTTGCTGTTTATTTGAAGAATCATTTTATCAACGAAAGAGGGATCCCCAAAACCTCACTCTTCGCAAAAGGCTATTGGAAAAAAGGGGAATCTAACTTTAAGGGTGCGGTGTAAATCGCTTATCAGGAGATAAAAATGATTAATAATGTATTGTTGGCTGTCGATAGCTTCGAAAACAGCAGTAATGCCCTCAATTTCATGCAACGTATGACAGGCTGTATTCATAATGTCATTGTCTTAACCGTTGTCGATAGTACTTTTGCGCTAAGCCGCACTAAACTAAGTGAAAATAGCGATGAACGCGATGAATACCCAGCGGCTCAGCGAGAAGAAGCCTTAGCGGAGAAACAATTAAAAGATGTCACTACCGCATTAACGAA
This sequence comes from Providencia vermicola, assembly GCF_020381325.1. Taxonomy (GTDB): domain Bacteria; phylum Pseudomonadota; class Gammaproteobacteria; order Enterobacterales; family Enterobacteriaceae; genus Providencia; species Providencia vermicola. Next base: position 125,561 of record NZ_JAGSPI010000001.1, on the reverse strand, counting down.
TATGGGATTTAAAACACAGGGGCTGCTTGCCGCAGGAACACCTATCGAGACAATCCCCAAACAAATGGAAAAACACAACTGTGATTTACTGATTATCTCCCACCGTCACCTTTCGTCATTTAGCCGCTGGCTGAATACGTCGGTTACTCGCAGTTTATTAGATGATATTTCTCAACCCGTTTTAGTCATCCCGCGTTAACCGATATCATTAAAAGTGATTACAGTGGTTACCTGTTGTTATCCACTGTAATCAATACGTTTAATACATAAAGCTCTTCATGGAATTGATGTTTTTTCTATCGATTTGACCTTCAATTTATTGCTCCCACATAATTTTCGATCAAACTTCCCTCAGTTCGCACAGATAACAGGCAAACGAACATTTTTTCGATATTCTCCTTTGACAATCCCTTTAGAGGAAGCTAATATCCTCTGCGTACCAAGGAGTTCCTCCATAGTTCAGTCGGTAGAACGGCGGACTGTTAATCCGTATGTCGCTGGTTCAAGTCCAGCTGGAGGAGCCAATATTTAGAGAAGCCTGCTTAAAGAAATTTAAGCAGGCTTTTTGCTTTTTTATCGTTTATCATTTTTCTCAAAAAATATTTAATCATCAATTCCCATAGCTATTTTTCTCCTTTCGCTTTATCATTCTTTCCCGGCCTGAGCGTTCGCTCATCACTCACCTTCCCTTATGGAGCCGGTTTAATGACTACTGTAACTACCCTAACGATTCGCCGCCCTGATGATTGGCATGTTCATTTTCGCGATGATGATATGTTAAAAACGGTCGTTCCCTACACCAGTGAGTTTTTTGGCCGCGCAATTGTGATGCCAAATTTAGTTCCTCCCGTCACTACTGTCGCAGCCGCAAAAGCATATCGTGAGCGCATTATTCAGGCTGTGCCACAAGGGCACCAATTTACCCCGTTGATGACCTGTTATCTTACCGATGGAACCGACTCCGCTGAACTCATCCGTGGCTTTCAAGAAGGGGTGTTTACTGCATGCAAATTATATCCTGCTAATGCAACAACCAACTCAAGCCATGGGGTTTCTGATATTAAGAAAATTTATCCTGTTCTGGCAGCAATGGAAAAAGCAGGTATGCCGCTATTGATTCACGGTGAAGTCACCGCGAACCATATTGATATTTTTGACCGAGAAGCACTGTTTATTGAACAAGTCATGCAGCCATTACGTGCCCAATTTCCAAACTTAAAGGTGGTTTTCGAACACATCACAACAAAAGAAGCTGCACAATATGTTCTGGATGCCAACGAATTTACCGCTGCGACGCTAACGCCTCAGCACCTGATGTTTAACCGTAATCATATGTTAGTCGGTGGTGTAAGACCGCACTTGTTCTGTTTACCAATTTTAAAACGTAACATTCACCAAGAAGCACTTCGTTCTGCTGTTGCATCGGGTTGTGATCGCTTCTTCCTAGGAACAGATACCGCTCCACATGTGCAATCACGCAAAGAAGCCGCTTGCGGATGTGCTGGCGTATTTAATGCACCAACCGCACTGGCCGCTTATGCGACTGTGTTTGAAGAACTCGATGCTTTAGCGCACTTTGAAGCATTTTGCTCATTGAATGGCCCTAAATTCTATAATTTGCCTGTGAATGAAGGCCATATAACCCTGACTAAAGAACCAAATATTACTTGTGAATCTATTGATTGCTGTAATGATAAATTGATCCCGTTCTTAGCAGGTGAAGATTCTCGCTGGTCAATCGCTATCGCTAAATAAACACTAAAGATCTCTTTTATCGTCATGGGGAAGTTGCTATCGCTTCCCTCTACGAGCCCCAGCTATATTCACTTTATTTGTGCATTTACTGTCATTTATACAAAAAAATATTTTATTTACTTCCTTATTAGTGAAATCTCCTTATACTGAAAGTGGATTCATTCCAAGAACTTTGCTCTTAGTCAGTTATAGATATTTATTATTTATCACGCTGTTTGATTAGGAGGTTTTTATGAATAGAAAAAATGATGTTATTCAAACTCATCCAGTTGTTGGCTGGGACATTAGCACCGTAGATGCCTATGATGCCATGATGTTACGTTTGCACTACCTCCCCGAACAAGATAAAAACTCAGGCGATGCTGTCGTGGATAAAACCATGTGGCTTACCACGGATGTCGCAAAACAATTGATTGGTATTCTTCAAGCTGGCGTGGATAAGATAGAGTCTGGGGAATATATCGAGTTTAATTTTAAGACCCACTAAATCCTTAAATGGATATTTGAATCGTAGATATCCATTTTTTAAATTTATAGCCTTTCAATAAAGTAGTTATATATTATATAACTACTTTAGCTCATTTTATTTTTATAAATTGATTAATTTAAATTAACGACAACATTTTCTATTTTTATTATTAATCAGTTGACATCACTAGCTATTCCAATTTATTGTAATACTCTTTCGAACAAGGACGTTCCCAATGAAAATATTAGTTATTGATGAGTGTTATTACACGAGACTTGGTATTACTGAATATTTATCAAAGAATAAGAATTTAAATTTTATTAGCACTGGCTGTTTGGGTGATGCTATTAAATTCATAAATAAAAACTCACCAAACATTGTTCTTGTTAATTTAACCTATTATTGCCACTACTCAAATTATTGTCCAACCTTACAAGGGTTACTAAGCATATCAAATAATATTCGTTTTTATATTTATATCAATGCCCCTTACCCTCAAACAGATAACCCACTATTATTAAAAGATAATTTCTTTATTTTATCCAAAAACATTATTATTAAAACATTGGATAAAGTAATTAATGATTATGCACAAATAGAAAAAATAACAAAATTAGCGAATAACACAGACACCTCTATATTTACTGCCAAGGAGCAAAAAATAATTAGCAATTGGATGAATGAAATACCAAACCATATTATCTCTAAGAAATTAGGGATAAGTAATAGCACGGTTTATTCACAAAAACGCCATATAGCAAGCAAGGTTTTCGTTAAAAACAGAATAGAGCTTTTCTTTATTTATAATGTATTTAAATATTTATACTAAGTAAAAAGCCCTGAAAAAGGGCTTCAGACTGCTGACAAACCGATTAGGTTTGACTGCAGGTTGGATTGGTTTTGAAAATAGACAAGGAAAATCAATTTATTGATTTTCGACTGATAACACAAAGCAGGAAAAACCACGATTTTATCCTGCTTTGTCAACAACCTCAAAGCCCTGAAAAGGGCTTCTACCTTTTTAGTATTATACTCAATTAGCTATCGCTATTTAATAAGCCATCTGATAAACGGTGGCGGGATTTATTAAATATTTTATTGCTCACTTCACGGCCTGCACGGCGAGCACGCTGTTCTTGCTCTGGTAGTTTCATTTCTTCATTGCATGCAGCACTACAGCAACCTTCGTATTTTTCAGCGCAAGTTGGGCATTGGATGAACAGTAGATGGCAACCATCATTGCGGCAGTTTGTGTGTGAATCACAAGGTGCCCCACACTGGTGGCAGTGCGCTAACATGTCATCCGTAATACGTTCGCCCATACGGTTATCAAAAACAAAGTTTTTCCCTTTAAAACGCAAAGGTAAGCCTTGTTCTTTGGCTTTACGTGCATACTCAATAATACCGCCTTCCACGTGATAGACGTTTTTAAAGCCGTTATGCAGCATGTAAGCACTCGCTTTTTCACAACGAATACCGCCAGTACAATACATTACAACGTTTTTATCTTTTTGCTCTTGCAGCATTTCCACTGCCATCGGAAGCTGTTCTCTAAAAGTATCAGATGGAACTTCTATCGCATTTTCAAAGTGACCCACTTCATATTCATAATGATTACGCATATCAACAAATACAGTATTCGGGTCATCAATCATTGCATTCACTTCGTGCGCTTTGAGATATTGCCCAGTATTTGCAGGGTTAAATGTCTCATCGTCAATGCCATCAGCAACCACGCGATCACGCACTTTCATACGCAGAACCCAGAACGATTTCCCATCATCATCAATAGCAATATTTAAGCGCAAATCATTCAATGCAGGATCTGTGCGATAAATTAGTTCACGTAATGCGTCAACATTGGACGCTGGCACGCTAATCTGTGCATTAATGCCCTCTTTGGCAATGTACACACGGCCAAATACGTTTAACGCTTTGAATTGTTGATACCATTCATTACGAAAGACAGCTGGGTCTTCAATATTAAAATACTTATAGAAAGAAATAGTGGTGCGTGGCTCAGTTTCAGCCAACATGCGTTCTTTGAGTATTTTATTTGAAACTTGGTTATGTAACACTGGCATGGTGTTCTCTTTTCCTTTGTAACTAACTAATATTTAAACAATTAACCTGATGACTGTTAAACACAACTGCATGAGATTATTTATTCATATTATCGCTGTTATTGTGTTAATAAAAAACCCTTTATTTTAAGTGGGATTGTTATTGAAATATGATTAAAACGTTTAAATTATTATTTCCTTACATAATTAACGGCATCCTAGTGACATTTGATGATTCACGATTTCATTTCGTTATGTTATAACATTATTAATTTACCACCTTTAAATAGTAGAAATAATGCGATTATTCCCTCTCTTTTTTATTATGTTATCTCTTGTCGCACCGCAGGTAGCGGCTCATCCTCACAGTTTTATTGAAATGAAAATGACCCTTGAAACCAAACAAGATAACTATTCGGGGATAAATTATGTTTGGAAGATGGACCCGATGACCTCTGCAGATATTCTGTATGAACTCAAAGGGGTAAAAAAGGATGATCCACGCTGGAAGCAACAAGAAGCCATTGTGATGGCGAATGTATTAATTCAGGATTATTTCACTGATTTCTATTATCAAGGGAAAAAAGTCAGTTTTAAGCGCATACCCGATAACTATCATCTGGGAAAAGACGGTTTTTCTCTCGTGTTTTACTTCACTGCGTCATTTATGCAGCCGCTACCAATTAAAAACTCCCATGTGACTCTCCAAACCTACGACCCTTCATTTTATGTCAGTATGACCTACCAAAACCCGCAGCAAATTACATTACCTATGGAGCTTGCCGCGACCTGCAAGTTGGCATTAAAAGAAGCCGATATTACTGACTCCATGCGTGCCTATGCCTTTTCATTAGACAAAAATGATACACCAGATGAAGACTTAGCACTTGGTAAGCAATTTGCACAACAGGTGGATATCCAATGCCCTTAATTGCGTTGCGTAACCAAAAGTGGCTCGGTGCAGTTATCTTATTAGTGCTTATAGCGTATTGCGCCTTGCAGGTTTACATCCATTGGAGCTCATGGTTACAACTGAGTATTGTTTGGCAAAAACAATTAAACCAAGGGCTATCTTACCTACTTCAAGAAACAGCAACTCGCCCATTTTATGCTGGGGGATTATTGGTCATTGCCAGCTTTGCTTATGGTTTTTTACACGCGCTTGGGCCAGGACACGGTAAATTAATCATCACCACCTATATCGCCACACAAGCCACTCATTTAAAACAAAGTGTCGTAATTAGCTTATTCGCATCCCTATTACAGGGGTTAGTCGCCATTTTACTGGTTTCTTTTGTACTCATTTTATTCCAGCTCTCCACTAAACACCTGAACCAAGCCAGTGCTTATGCAGAGCAAATCAGCTACGTTTTTGTGATCTTGCTAGGCGTATTTCTTTGTGTCAGTGCGATTCGCCGTTTTTGGCAAATCAGCAAACCAAAAAAATTAGCCGCTTTAACATTACGAAGCAAACAACCACTGAATCAATCCCAATCAAAAATTATTTATCACAAAGTGCAAGCTGAGTCGTCTAGCTGCGCGTGTGGGCATCAACATGTTGTTCAATCTGATCAGCTACAAGCAGGGTTCAAAAGTAAGCTACTGATTATTCTTTCAATGGGGATCCGCCCATGCTCAGGCGCCATTTTGGTACTGCTTTTTTCGTATGTGATTGATGCCTATGTGTGGGGAATGATTGCTGCGCTAATGATGGCTGTCGGCACAGCATTAACCATCTGTTTGATTGCGGTGTTTGTTCATCTTATGCGAGATAATGCATTGCGCGTTTCACGTCTAAAAGGTGTTCAACTCTCACCATATTGGGTAATTTCACTCAAAATCATCGCTGGAGTGCTGTTTGTCTTGATGGGCATTTTATTGTATCAAAGCGGTGCAATGGAACACACAACCTCGCCATTATTGCATTAAAAAAGGGAGGGCTCCCCCTCCCTGGCACTTGCCGAAGTCACAGTGCGATAAACACACTGTAGATGCGCAATGTCAACTGCTCAAAACAAAGTTGCTGGCCTGCAACGCTATGCAGAACCCCGCAAGCTAGCAACTTTTACTACTACGTTAAAACCTAGCTAGCTGATTAACTCAATTTTCGCTGGTAAACCTTGGCGAACAGAAGCACCCGATACCCAATCAAGCCAAGTATTCGCCACTTCACGCGTTGGGTCAGCAAACCCGAGGTCGTTTAAGTTAATACCTGAACCATTAGCCGCATTCATCGGCATGGGTTCACCATCTAAATAGTGCTGTTTAGCGCCCATTTCAGTGTGCCCATAACCATGCTCTATCGCTAGCACTCCTGGCATTACACCATCCAATACGCTGACTTGAGCTTCTGCATTTCCACCTGGCGTGGTGATGCGGATCCAATCACCGTGTTTTACCCCCATTTTCGCAGCATCATCAGGATGAATAGCCACAAGGTTAGTCGGCTTAACATGGCGTAAGCGTTCAATCACCGTTGTTGAACTGCTCATTACATGTGATTTAAATGACATCAGTTTCAGTGGCCACTCTTTTTCTGGGAACACTTTATTAACGTCATCACCATTCGCCATACGTGGTGGATAGTAGGTTGGACAGCCACTGTAACGTTCACCCGTAATTGCATGGCGGTTAGTCCCAACAGTTGGGTTCCAAATCTGCAACCCTTTTTTCCATTGTGGCCCTGTTGCATCGCCATCCCATGCTTTTTCATACGGTGCAAAACGGCCACCGCGCGTGAAGATGTAAGCCACACGGCGTACTTCTTCTGGTTTCAGTGTGCGAGTGATCGCAGGTAAAATACGCTCAACCCCACTGATTTGGATGTCTTCTGTTGCAGCTTCTGGTACGGGTTTTTCCCCTAACCAAGCCATATTAGCAGCCACGCGTAGGTAGTAATCCTCTGCGGTATTAAGTGAATGCATGTTGCCATCCATGTCCGCAATCACGTTGTCCCCAAAGCCAGGTAATTTCAGCTCTTTTGCTACTGCAATGCAGAAGCTTTCCATTGAAATTGGCTGGCCATCCGCGGTTTTCGCTGTACGCGACTCAACAATTGGCCAACGCGCGGTACTCGCCTTAACCTGAACACCTGACCACGGCGCACTGAAGCCCCAACTTTCAAAGTTATGGGTATCTGGCACAATGTAGTCTGCCAGCGCAGTGGTTTCATTCATAAAGGCATCAATACCAATAATTAATGGAAGATGTTTTGGATCTTTGAGTTTTTCTTCCATAACCTGACGAATACCCGCAATGCCATATACTGGGTTAGTCATATTGGTGATCCACGCTTTAAGCGCATACGGATACCCCATCAACGCAGACGCCAGTTGCTCCGTTAATTGGCCTTTCGCAAACGGATACCAAGGGGCTTTTGCAGGGTATGGTTTTTCACCTGCAGCTAATCTTGCTTTAAATTCATCTGATTTTTCATAGACTTCATTACTGCGCGATAACACAACACCTTTTGGCTTCACTTTGCCTTTGTAGCTCGCCATGTTGTAACGTGGGCCATCGTTCTCCCCGTTAAACTTACCGCCACCAACTGACACTCCGCCTTTCAGGTTTAAATTACCAATCAAGGCGTTAAGCATTATGACTGACCATGCTGTATAGAAGCCGTTGCCCCCCATCATACCGCCATGGGAAATGACCGCCGCTTTTCTATCGTAAGATGTTAAGGCTTTGCCCAGTGATTCAATGGTTTTCACTGGCACATGGCAGCGCTCGCTATATTCTTCAAGTGTCATGCGATTTGCGGCTTCTTTTAGGCATTGGAAGCTTGATTTAACTGTGACTTCACTGCCATCGTGCAATGTCACTTTGCGGGTCACAAAAAGTTCCGCGGCAGGGACGTCATCTGCTAATTTCAACTCACCAGAAGCGTCCTGAACCAAATAGGCTTTTTCATCATCCCCTTCCCCCGTAAGATAAGAGGAAATTAATAATTTGCCTGCTAATGGATGCGCGTCATCAGTGATAACCAAATGGGTGGAGTTGGTCCAGCTTTTTTCCCCCATGCCTTCCATTGATTTTTCGCTTGGTACGCTAAGGTATTTTGCATTATAACGCTCGTTTTCGATGATCCAGCGGATCATCCCCATCACTAACGCCGCATCAGTACCTGGTTGCACAGGTACCCAGTGACCATGGTCATTAGCTAATGTTGTCGTCAGTGGCAATGCAGGAGAAACAACCACATAATTAAAGGAATCACGTAAACGTGCCGTCGCTAACTGGCGGCCTTGACGTTTGAACGGGTTCCCCGATTGTGCAGGGGACGTTCCGAGGAATAAGGCAAAACGCACGTTATCCCAATCGGGTTTGACATGGGCGTTTTTGTCCAAATCATCCATCAACGCCCCTGAACCTGCGCGGTAAGCGAGGCCACAGTAAGAGCCGTGCGCACCGAAGTTTTTGCTACCAAAGCCATTTTGTGCAAAGCGACGGATAAAACCATCACGGCCATCGTCCCCTGCGTTAGTCACTAACAATTGGTTTGCTTTCGGACCTAATTTAGGCTGTGATGGGTCTAATGGTGTTTCAAGGTCACGAATAGCTCTTAACCCATCCACATGGCCTTCACCGAATAAATCACCGCCTTCAACCACTTCTTTAATCAGTTGTTCAAAGCTAATGCGCTCCCATTTACCTTCACCACGTTTACCCACACGTTTCATCGGTTCTAAAATACGCAGTGGGCTGGTTAGGCCTTCCATTAAGGTCGCACCACGGGCACACGCAGTTGAACGGTGTTCTAAGCCTGACTCACCACTCATTTTGTTGAACGCAGTTTTTAGCGGCATACCATAAGGGAAATGCTCTTCGTGAGATAACGGGTGGTACGGGTTCCCAGCAATACGCAATACTTCATTTTTCGCTGTATCGACACGAGCACGGATACCACACTGAGTCCAGCAACCAAAGCATTGGGTCATCGCCACCACTTGTTCTGGGTTTTCCTGCCAGCCTTTCAGTGCTTGGCCTTCTGGGCGTAATGAGTTGCCATTGAGGCGGTCTAACGTGACTTTACCAGAGGTGCCATTAACCAAACCATCGACTGCACGTTTGGCCACATCTCGGTAGCTTGCACCAAATAACGCAATACCACCGACAACCAAACCACCTTTAAGCCATTGACGTCTTGAGAATTTAGCCATGTTGCACTCTCCTTGCAAACCAGCGAACACCTTCACGAACAATAATTGTTAACGCAATCCACAGACCAAATGTGCCTACAATAGCCATCAGGCCGTCAGTCCCCAGTGGGAAGTGGTAGGGATTCGCGATAATGTTATATTTTGGAACCGCTTGAACTTCCATCAGGAAAATCCAACGTAGTGTCCAAGCAAAAGCCATCGAAACTAAGGCTAAAACGGTAATGTAAGGGACTGAACGGATAGCTTTTACATTGCTCACTGACATCACAAATGTGATTAACCACAGCGCACAAACCCCCATCAGCATCCACCAACCTGCACTTGCAGTATCCAACTGTTGGCGTACAGCGATCCCTGATATGGTATCCCCTGATAACCACAGAGCGAAACACACAGCAAATAACAGCAGGGTAATCACTTGGAAACGCGCTAAACGGTTTTGGTATTGCGGCTCTTTGCGAGCACCTAAACCAATCAATGCAGGCAGAACTTGTAACGCACTTAGGAACATTAATACTGGTATCCACCAGCTATACCAGATTGGACGTGCATTTAAGATTGACGCTTCGCGACCAGTGTACAGCAATAAGCCCATTGCAGATAACGCCGCTAGCAATGCCACCCAACGGGTCGCTTTAAACTCTTTTTTCCAAATCATTTTCACGATCAGGGCAACAAAATATAAACCAATGAATGTGGTGAATAATGGTAATAAAACCGAGCCCCACCACATCCAAGACCATAGTGTCGGATGTGCGTAGAAATGCCAAACCCGTGCGGTTTGGTGCAAGTCTGCCGTTAACGCGAGTGGCGCGGTGATCCCCATGGTGATAGCGATAAACACCGCAATCATCTCTAATCGGCCATTTTCGCGTTTATTTTGCCAATGCAAATAACAAGCATACAACACAGCGCAAGAAGCGATTCCGATAAAGAAGAAGTATTGCACTGCCCACGGTAGCCAGAAAAATTCTTGTGGCTGAGCCATAATTTCAGAAATATATGTCACTTGACCGTCCATCAGAACACCTCCTGCCATAATGCGGGTTGCCCTTTGCCTTGTAGCGGCTCTACAAATGCATTATCCAAACCGATATAGAAAACTTGTGGTAATGTGCCACTTTCGGGTTTGAGCACTTTAATTTCCGCTTCATATTCAGTCAGCATTTTACGAATGGTGCTGTTCGGGTCTTTTAAGTCACCAATAATACGCGCACCGCCCACACAAGATTCAACGCATGCAGGTAATAAACCCACATCTAAACGATGTGCACAGAAAGTGCATTTATCTGCAGTTTGTGTGGAATGATTAATAAAGCGGGCATCATACGGGCAAGCCTGTACACAATAAGCACAGCCGACGCAACGTTCATTATCAACCACAACAATGCCGTCTTCCCGTTGGAAAGTGGCTTGAACAGGGCATACAGGAACACAAGGAGGTGAATCACAGTGGTTACATAAACGTGGCAGAAGTACGTTGGTAAAGCCTTCCTCACCTTTAACCGCCACTTGATATTGGTTAACGGTAGTTCTAAATTGGCCTTGTGGTGTTTGATTTTCAACCGAGCAACTTACAGTGCAAGATTGGCAGCCAATACAACGACGTAAGTCAATTAACATCCCATAACGTTTTTCAGGATTGCCTTCATGACGCGTTGGAGATAAGTTTAGGCCAGCCTCCGAGATTGGAATTAACGACGCACCCGCCGTCACTGCCCCAATTTGTTGTAGAAATTTTCGTTTACTCAGATCCATAATTGGCTCCAGTATTGACATTGCTAATGCGAAAATAAAAGTTATTAATCAATATGTTATTTGTTTTACAAGCATTATTGACAATCGATTCAGTCCAGTTAAGATAACCGCAGAAATTCTTATTTCTCTTTAAAACTGGTGTGTTATCTTGGTAAAGCTTGTAGTGCCATTGTAGGAAGAGAGGAGCCAGCGCCCTATTGTGGTTTACCACATACCCGAAGCTAAATTGATCTAACGCAACGAATAACCCAAATATGTTAAAAAAATCGCCTATATTGTTGTATCACATACTATTAACCATGTTTTTAACATGGTCATTCCCTGCGATTTCTGCGCAATGGACAATCGGCGTTTTGGCTTTGCGTGGCCCCAGTTCCACACAATCTCACTGGCAACCTTTAGTCGATACGTTAAATGATTCAATTCCAGGAGAACGCTTCACTCTCCAACCCTTAAATCTCGATGAAATGCGCGAAGCCATTTCCAACCAAAAAATTGATTTTTTACTGACCAACCCTGCACAATTTATTCAGCTCGATAGCCGCTATCACCTGCGGTGGCTGCTTTCTTTGCGTTCTGATGTCGAACCTAATAGCACCACCCGTAACGTGATTGGCAGCCTAATATTGGTGCGCAATAACAGTGATATTACTGAGCCTCAAAATTTGATTGGTAAAAAAGTGGGGGCAATTTCCCCTAATGCATTTGGTGGGTACCTATTAGGTTATAAAGTGCTGCGGGATTTAGGCTATGACGCTGAGAAAGATTTCCAGATGCAATTTTTAGGCTTCCCCGCAGATGCTTTGTTGTATGCGTTGCGTGATAACTCGCTGTCAGCCGCAATTGTGCCTGTGTGCTTACTGGAAAATATGCACAGCGAAGGGCTGATTGATAAAACCCAATTTCGGCCGCTTATTCAACATCCGAGTTCTCTGTCTTGCCTAACCAGCACAGAACTTTATCCCAATTGGTCATTTGCGGCCCTAAGCGAAGTACCAGATAACCTTGTCGACAAGGTCACTAAAACCTTACTTTCAACAGACAAAAGCACCATGCGCTGGGGAGCCCCCGCCTCCGTTACCCAAGTGGAAACCCTTTTACGGGATGTGAACCAACATCCACAGCAGCGGCAAATTTGGCAAGATATTGTCAGTTGGACAATTCAAAACCAAATTACCCTTGGCTTTGTTGCCCTATTTTTTGTCCTTCTTGGAGTGAACCACGTATGGATTGCATTTTTAGTTCGCCGCCGAAGTCGTCAATTAGAAGTGGCGCATAACCGACTGCGCCAGCAAGAGGCTGATTTACAAAAAGCTCAACGGTTGAATATTTTAGGGGAAATGGCTTCAGGATTTGCTCATGAACTCAATCAACCGTTATCGGCTATTCGGCATTATGCACAAGGATGTATTTTGCGGCTGAATAAAGAGTCGGAAAAGCATCCTTTAATTAATGCCTTAACAAAGATTGACGACCAAGCCCAACGTGGTGCGGATATCATCCGCAATTTACGTCTTTGGGCGGGCAAGCCAGGGCAAGACCCAGCACTAATTTTAAGTCAACAATCCGTTAAACAAGCCATTAACCATATTTGGCAACTTTTACGCGTTGACCAACATTACCCTAACGCTAAATTATTACTACCAGACACCCAAGACGTGTCGTTGGTACTACCAGAGACACTATTAGAGCAATTATTGTCCAACTTAGTCAGCAACAGCCTGCAAGCAGGAGCCAATATATTACACTTTGGTTTTCATTTTGCCCAAAACCGTTTTTTACTGGTCTTGCAAGATGACGCAGGGGGTATGCCTTTAGACCAACTTGAACAGGGGATAACCCCATTCGCAACCACCAAAAAAGAAGGCTTAGGGCTTGGCTTAGTGATTTGCCAACGTTTGATTCAAAGTCAAGGTGGGGATATCCGTATTGAAAATAACCTGAGTGATGATGGATTAAACGGCTTGCGAGTCACATTAATTTTTAATTATCCCGATAATTTGCACCACTAAGCACAGTATGCCACGCAATTGATAACATTCAGATTAATTATATGTGACAATGGCTTTATTGAGCTGACTAGCATCTATTTTAATAGTCACCCTCTACACGACGAGGTATGTATTTATGCCAGTTATCCATCTAGTGGATGATGACACCGATGTGACCGACGCCTGCCAGTTTTTACTTGAAACGCTGGGCTACACTGTTACCGTCTGGAATGATAGTGAACAATTTATTCAACATGCTGCCCTTCACCAAGAAGGGGTGGTTTTGCTTGATATGCGTATGCCAAAGTTAGATGGTCGGCAAGTCCACCAATATCTGCGCGATCAACACAGTACATTAGCTGTGATTTTTCTATCTGGGCATGGGGATATCCCGATGGCTGTTGAGCAAGTCAAACTTGGTGCCGTGGATTTCCTACAAAAACCGATTGATAGCCAACAACTGGCAAAAATACTTGAGCAAGCTCAACGGAAAACCACGCAATCCACCGAAAATTATCTAATTAAACAACGCTATGAAATGTTAACACCCCGTGAAAAAGAAATCTGTCGCTATGTGCTCCAAGGTTTAATTAACCGTGAAATTGCTGAAGCTACCTGTGTTTCAGTACGTACTGTTGAAGTACATCGTTCTCGCGTGATGGAAAAAATGGCGGTGAGAAACATCGCTGAATTAATGAGTACCATGCAGTCAGTGAACTTATTAAAAGAATAATTTGATATAATTAAATTCAATGAAGCCTAATTAATAAAAATTAACCATTACAGACTAAAAGCAATCGGATACTAATGATACCAACGCCTACTTTTCAAAAACACCTACTTCATCCTCGCTATTGGTTAACGTGGTTAGGTGTTACCGTACTTTATCTTCTTATTTTACTGCCTTACCCTGTTATTTATTGGATGGGGACTCGCCTAGGGTTATTATCCAAACGCTTTCTAAAAAAACGCGTACAAATTGCCGATCGTAATCTGCAACTGTGTTTTCCAGAGATGAGTATGCAAGATAGGCAACACTATATTGATAAAAATTTCGAATCTGTCGGTATGGGGTTATTTGAAACAGGTATGGCATGGTTTTGGCCTGATTGGCGCATTAAACGTTGGGTTAAGGTCGAAGGCCGTGAAAATATGTTATCTGCCCAAGAGACTGGCCGCGGGATTATCGTGCTTGGCGTACATTTTCTCACCTTAGAAATCGGCGGGCGTGCTTTTGGTATGCTAAACCCAGGTATTGGGGTATACCGTGCTAATGATAATAAACTGATTGACTGGCTACAAACCCGTGGGCGTTTACGTTCAAATAAATACATGCTCGACCGTAAAGATGTCAAAGGAATGGTACGTGCTCTGAAGGACGGGGAAATTCTCTGGTATGCCCCTGATCACGATTATGGCCCACGCAATAGTACCTTCGCACCATTGTTTGCAGTTGAAAAGGCAGCAACCACTAATGGCTCACAAATATTACTTCGCTTAGCCGATCCGCTGGTTGTCCCTTTTGTCCCACGACGTTTACCCAATGGCAAAGGATATGAGCTTCTCATTCAACCTGCAGTGGATAATTTCCCTGTAGAAGACAATGTAGCAACCGCAACGATGATGAACCAAGTCATCGAAAAAGAGATTTTACGTGCGCCCGAACAATATATGTGGCTACATCGCCGTTTTAAAACGCGCCCAGAAGGGGAACCTTCGTTATATGGGGAGTTGGATAAAATCCATCATTAGTGTTTAGCTGTAACTTAAAGAACTGAACAAAGCAAAGCGAGTATTCTAAGAGTAATCTTCTTAAAGTTCATGTTTCTAAGACTATTTTTCCCTAAATAGTCAGTGCTACAGCTAGGCGGCAAATGAAGATATCCTGAGGAGCATACACCAGTATGTGACTCGGGTAGCGAAATGAAGCCAACAACGCTGTAGCGCTGAATATGACAGGAAAAAAACATATTCCTGCTCCATTTTCCCTAAATAGTCAGTGCTACAGCTAGGCGGCAAATGAAGATATTCCGAGGAGCATACACCAGTATGTGACTCGGGTAGCGAAATGAAGCCAACAACGCTGTAGTGCTGAATATGACGGGAAATATGACAGGAAAAACAGAGTATTGGAAAAGAAACTTATACGTCGTCTGGTTCGGCTGCTTCTTAACAGGCGCCGCCTTTAGCTTGATCATGCCTTTTCTTCCCCTTTATATTGAAGAGCTCGGTGTCAAAGACCACGCTTCGTTGAATTTATGGACTGGCGCCGTTTTCAGTATTACTTTTCTGTTTTCCGCCATTGCTGCACCTTTCTGGGGGCGGCTATCTGACCGTAAAGGCCGTAAATTAATGCTGCTGCGCTCTGCGCTTGGCATGGCGATTGTGATGGTATTAATTGGCTTTGCACAAAATATCTGGCAATTATTGGCGCTCAGAGCCTTGCTCGGCCTGCTTGGTGGCTTTGTGCCCAATGCCAATGCGCTAATCGCCACACAAATTCCAGTGAAAAAAAGTGGCTGGGCAATGGGTGTTTTGGCCACAGGGGCTGTGAGTGGTGCGCTCATTGGCCCATTAATTGGTGGGTTCCTTGCTGACCAGTATGGTTTACGCCCCGTCTTTTTTATCACAGCAACCGTTCTATTTATCTGTTTTTTCGTCACCCTTTTTTATGTTCGCGAACGTTTCACCCCTGTTTCGCGCAAAGATGCCTTAACCAGTAAACAGGTTTTTGCCTCCCTACGGAATAAAAACTTGGTCATCAGCCTATTTTTCACCACCATGATTATTCAGGCTGCAATGGGTTCCATTAACCCTGTCATTACCCTTTATGTTCGAGAACTGTCAGACTCCCTTGAAAACCTAGCATTTGTTAGTGGAGTGATTGCATCTATTCCTGGCGTCGCCGCGTTAATCAGCGCTCCAATGCTAGGTAAATTAAGTGATCGAATTGGCCCTGAAAAAGTCCTATTGGCCGTTTTAGGTACCTCAATTTTTGTGCTATTCCCGATGGGGCTTGTCAGTAGCTATTGGGAGTTAGGTTTCCTACGTTTTTTATTAGGGGCACTTAATGCCGCCTTACTGCCAGCGGTTCAGACGCTAATTATTTATAATATTTCTCACCAAGTGACTGGCCGTATTTTCAGCTATAACCAAGCTTTGCGGGATGTGGGTAATGT
Organism: Providencia vermicola; assembly: GCF_020381325.1. Lineage (GTDB taxonomy): Bacteria > Pseudomonadota > Gammaproteobacteria > Enterobacterales > Enterobacteriaceae > Providencia > Providencia vermicola. The sequence goes on along the minus strand of NZ_JAGSPI010000001.1, from coordinate 109,184 downwards.
GACGGGGCCGCTGATGGGGTCGTTTGTTGCAGCAACCTATGGTTTCAGAGCCGTCTTTTTCTTCACAGCTGCTTTAGTCCTTTTTAATCTTATCTATTCTTGGCTCATTATTCGACGCCAATCAGATGGCCTACGCGCCTCACCAACTGAGCAATAATTAGCCAGATAGTTTTTAACCAAAAACCTGATGTTTTATAAGCTTTATTGTTTTCTTAACGAAAAAATAATACTTTACATGATCAACTAACTGTTTAATAACAACTTAATCGATTCAAAATTCTTTCTTTTATTGTCAATAAAAATCCTGTATCTTCCCCTACCTTATCGTGAAAAATGAGAGTTATATCGACTTTTCACCTTAAAACCTCGTCTTTTACAATAAATTCATTCTGTTTATAGGCGATTCTATAATAATGTATGTTAAAAATATGTTTCCGAACTGAAAGTTAACATATCAAATAATAATCGACACTCAGGCGCTCGGCCTGGTGTTTTATATCATGCACAACCTCTCAAGAGATGATTTATGGGAGTTCACAGATGAATAATTCTGCGACTAAAACAAAAACTTTTTTCGGGCATCCATACCCGCTGAGTTCACTTTTCCTTACCGAAATGTGGGAAAGGTTCTCTTTCTACGGCGTTCGCCCGTTACTTATTCTGTTTATGAGTGCGGCACTCTTACAAGGCGGCATGGAGCTGCCAATTGAACAAGCTTCAGCTATCGTTGGTATCTTTGCGGGTGGTGTTTACATCACTTCGTTACCAGGCGGCTGGTTAGCTGATAACTGGTTAGGCCAACGCAGAGCGGTTTGGTATGGCTCATTGATCATTGCATTTGGTCACTTATCCATCGCAATGTCTGCATTCTTAACGAATACCTTCTTCTTTGTTGGTCTATTGCTGATCGTACTCGGAACGGGGCTGTTTAAAACCTGTATCACCGTGATGGTAGGTACCCTGTATAAGAAAGAAGATACGCGCCGTGATGGCGGTTTCTCCCTGTTTTATATGGGCATCAATATGGGGTCATTTATTGCACCATTAATCATTGGCCCATTGCATGAAAAATACGGTTGGCATTTAGGCTTTGGTCTCGGTGGTTTAGGGATGTTGGTGGCGCTGTTAATCTTCCGCTTCTATGCTATTCCGCAAATGCGTCGTTATGACAAAGAAGTCGGCTTAGATTCCACCTGGAACCGCCCGACAGTTCAACGTAAAAATGTTGGTAAATGGGTCACTTTTGCGATGGCATTGCTCGCGATATTGGTTATCTTAATCGATAACGGCACAATCCCATTCAACGCATCAATAATTGCGAGAAACTCTGCTTACGTGATTTCAACCTGTGTGGGCATCTACTTCCTGTTTATGTTCTTCTTTGCAGGTTTAAATAGCAGTGAACGCGCACGTTTATTGGCCTGTTTGATTTTACTGATTGCAGCCGCGTTCTTCTGGTCAGCCTTCGAGCAAAAACCGACGTCATTTAACATTTTCGCTCGTGACTATACCGATCGCCAAATGGGGAGCTTTGAAATCCCAACCATTTGGTTCCAATCCATTAATGCTCTGTTCATTATTTTGTTAGCGCCCGTATTTAGCTGGTTCTGGCCATCCCTTGCTAAACGCAATATGAACCCAAGCAGTATGACGAAATTTGTTATCGGTATTTTATTTGCCGCTGGCGGTTTCGCTATCATGATGGTTGCAGCAAACCAAGTATTAGCAACACAAAGTGGCGTTTCACCGTTCTGGTTAGTGGGTAGTATCTTATTACTGACTTTAGGTGAACTGTGCCTAAGCCCAATTGGTTTAGCAACAATGACCTTGTTAGCGCCACAAAAAATGCGTGGTCAGGTTATGGGATTGTGGTTCTGTGCCAGCGCATTAGGTAACTTAGCGGCAGGTATTATGGGCGGTAACATCCGTAAAGACCAACTTGATTCCATGCCTGAATTGTTCTCCCACGTATCTATCGCGTTGGTTATCTGTGCCGTCGTATTGGCCGCACTGATTATTCCAGTCAGAAAGATGCTTAAAAATGCGGATAAAAACGAAGCCAAAGCGTAGTTATCTTCATTAACTTGAACTGCTCAATGACATACCGTTGTTGGGCAGTTTTCTTTTCTCCCCGTCAATGACTTAGCTTATTATTTTTTTCTAATCAGATTATACTCACGGTCTTATCTACCATAAGCCGGAATGTTAAGTATGTCCCTTTCTCTACCTGTCTACTATGTTGATGCCTTTACAGATACCTTATTTCAAGGGAATCCCGCGGCCATTGTACTACTGAATGATTGGCTACCTGATCATATGCTCATTGCCATTGCCGCAGAAATTAATTTATCGGAAACGGCCTTTTTAGTCGGTCAGCATATCCGCTGGTTTACCCCAAAAATGGAAGTTGCCTTATGTGGTCATGCAACCTTAGCCACGGCTTATGTCCTTAACCATGTCTTACAACAACACGCTCAGCCAATCGTCTTTAAATCGCTTTCGGGAGAATTAGTGGTGACCTGCAGTGAACAAGGTATCACTCTTGATTTCCCTATTCTTGATTCAGTTCTCAGTTCGCCAATACAATTCCCTGAACTTGCTGATATTTTAGGCGTTGAAATTACTGAGCTTTGGCTCGCCAAAGACCGCTATCTGTGTTTTCTTTCAAATAGACAGCAAATCGAAAACTGCCTACCAGACATGCAACGCCTTGCACAACTTCCTCTACCTGGGTTAACAATTACAGCACAAAGTACTGAGGACGACTGTGACTTCGTATCACGCTATTTTGCCCCCGCTAAAGGAGTCAATGAAGACCCTGTCACTGGCACTTCACACTGTGCCATTGCCCCAATTTGGGCAGAACGATTACAAAAAACAGTCTTAGTCGGAAAACAACTCTCGAAAAGAGGCGGAATGATCCACTGCGAGGTCAATAACGGCAGAGTTAAGCTAACAGGAAATGCAGCCTTATTCCTAACAGGTAAAATTCAAATTAATCAATAAACTACAAAATCTAAATTCAAGAGCTCATACTTCAACCAATATCCACATTCTTCATAATGACTTTAAGTGATGTTCGGTATGTGATGAGTATGACTCTTCCCTCCCTTTTGTGTTCCTTATCTCAGATTAGACAATAATTTTTTTAACATTTAATTAAAAATTTTAAATCAACGTTAAATTAGTTTACAATCATAATTATAATTAAAAATATAATTGCAATTATAAGTATTACTTATTAACGCTTTGATTAACTGTTAAAAACTCATTCTATATAAGGAACTCTATAAATGGCTATTACTAGAAGAAAATTTCTTATTGGTGGCGCGGTTGTCACTGTAGCCGCTGGTGCTGGAATTTTAACGCCAATGCTAACGCGTGAAGGTCGCTTTGTACCTGGCAAGCCAAGACATGGCTTCGTTGCAGGGACAGAAGGTGCGCTGCCACAACAAGCTGACGTCGTTGTTATTGGTGCTGGAATTCTAGGGATTATGACTGCTATCGAATTGGTCGGTCGAGGCTTAGATGTTGTCATCGTTGAAAAAGGCAATATCGCGGGTGAGCAATCATCCCGTTTCTACGGCCAAGTTATCACCTATAAAATGCCAGAAGAAACCTTCTTACTTCACCATCTCGGTAAACACCGCTGGAGAGAGATGAATGCCAAAGTCGGTGCTGACACCAGCTACCGTACCCAAGGCCGTGTTGAAGTCCCTCTTGACGAAGAAGACTTAGTCAACGTGAGAGAGTGGATTGATACCACCAGCAAAAATGTCGGTTCTGACATCCCATTCAAAACCCGCATTATTGAAGGTGCAGAGTTAGATCAGCGCCTAAAAGGTGCGCAATCTAAATGGAGCATCGCTGGATTTGAAGAAGATTCAGGCAGTTTAGATGCTGAAATTGCGACCTTCGTGATGGCAGAGCACGCCAAAAAACTGGGCATCAAAATTTACACTAACTGCGCAGCAAGAGGGTTAGAAACTCAAGGTGGCGCAATTTCAGATGTCGTTACGGAAAAAGGGGCGATTAAAACCTCTCGCGTCGTCGTAGCTGGCGGTGTTTGGTCACGCTTATTTATGCAAAATTTAGGGGTAGACGTCCCAACTCTGCCAGCTTATCAATCCCAACAGTTAATTTCTGGTTCACCAACGGCACCAGGTGGTAACGTCGCATTACCAGGTAATATTTTCTTCCGTGAACAAGCTGATGGCACCTATGCAACTTCTCCACGTGTTATCGTCGCGCCAGTGGTGAAAGATTCCTTCGTTTACGGCTATAAATATATCCCATTATTATCAATGCCTGATTTCCCAGTGCACATTTCGTTAAATGAGCAACTGATTAACTCATTCACAGAGCCAACTAGCTGGAAACTGAATGAAGTTTCACCGTTTGAAAAACACAGAAATATGACAGCGTTACCAGACCTGCCAGAACTGAATGCATCATTTGAGAAACTAAAAACCGAATTCCCTGCGTTTAAAGACTCAAAACTGATTGATCAATGGAGCGGAGCAATGGCCATCGCACCAGATGAACACCCAATTATTTCCCAAGTCAATGAATACCCTGGTCTGGTTATCAATACCGCAACAGGTTGGGGTATGACAGAAAGCCCAGTTTCGTCTGAATTAACTGCCGACTTATTGTTAGGCAAAGAACCTGCACTGAATGTAAAACCATTTAGCCTGTACAGATTCAGCTAGTTTATTCGCGTCATCGCGATCACAAAAACCCTCCAACTTGGAGGGTTTTTTATTGCCTAATATTCCTCAATCCCTTAACATTCTCGACTTAAATCAAATGGAGTGATTATGAACAAATTATTATTAGGAATGATGATTTCGTTAGTGAGTTTCGGCGTAATGGCGGAGAAAAACTACACCCTAGAGCAAGTTGAAAATATGATTGCTTCGGGGAAAAAACCTCAAACTGCAATGCCTACTTTAGATGGCTCGATAGCAAAAGAGGATTTTGCAACCTGTAAATCTGGCTTACAAGAGTGGTTAGATGGCGTTGAAAATTACCCGATTACCATCGAAAAAGACGTTGATGGTAAAGATTTTTCCGCCACTATTTGGGCAGAATCTAAAGCCTTTTTGGTCTCTTGCGTAAAAAGTGGTGATAACGCAAAAGCTATTCGGATGAGTGCTGAATATTTAGATAACTAACTGGCTTATTTTATTCGTTTTCATTCACACCCTATCGGTGTGGATGAATACATTTTTATCATCACGATAGCAAAATGTGCTCTATTTCAAAAACCTTTCAGACTGGATCGATTCACTTCTCATTTATTGCTGTAATTATTTGTGATGAGTATTACACTTAGCCTTAACATTATTAATACACTAAGTAACAACTGTAAGGCCCAACCATGAGTTCCATCGTTGATGATGTCATCGCACAAAAAATCGAACAATCCATTTCCCGCGTTTCTAAAGTTGTATTTCCGACCACAACTAACCACCATAGCACCTTATTTGGCGGTACCGCTTTAGCATGGATGGATGAAGTCTCTTTTATCACGGCAACCCGCTTTAGCCGAAAACGTTTAGTCACTGTTTCCACAGAAAAGATCAATTTTACCCATCCCATTCCATCAGGCACAATTGTTGAATTAGTCGGAAAAGTCATTCGAGTCGGTAGAACCAGCTTAACGGTGAATGTATCCATCTTCTTGGAAGATATGTATTCTGAAGGCCGTGAAGAAGTTATCCATGGTCAGTTTAACTTTGTGGCCATTGATGACAATGGAAAACCAACACCTTTATTTGGTGAATAAAATTTAAAATAACTGAAATAATCACCTTTTTGGTGTAAATAAAGTGTGAACCTATTTTTATTCACACTTTATTTATCTCTCCAGCCTTTTCTTCTCTGAATTTTTCATTATTTCTATTTTTACTTCGTTAACCCAAAACATTAAATAAGACTATTTTTAGTTTAGATTATGAGATTTTTTGGCATAATTCACCAAAAAAGATTTTCAACAAAAAATTAATTTTCATACGCCATCTATAAAACGTCTATTAATATATAATTACTATACTTATAAACACTTAGAAACCCTTAGTTAAAAAATAAAAAAAATATTAATATCTTGTTACAACAGTCATATAGCGTCATATTCTAACATCAAAAAAAACACTCCTATAAGATGTAATCACGAATAGATATTGTAATTTACCTATTATGGACGTAGAGTATTTCAACACGCTAATTACCCTAAAAGGGTGTAACGCCTGACAAGAATATTTATTATTTAAACGCGATATCAGCACTATGGCATTACATATATGCTTGAAGTCGTTAGATGAGTTCAATAATTAATGTGCAAAAATACATTTTATTGCCTATAAATAATAGTAATAAACATCGATGACATAAGAAATAAAACCATGCTTAGAATTCTTTCACTTATTTTTATCTTTATTTTATCCATTAATCTCAGTGTTGCAGCCGTTCCTAAAGAAACCATCAAACGTATTGAGCAAGAAGCCCAAAAAGGCGATGTTAAAGCACAAGTGATGCTTGGAATTGGTTACTATCTGGGTAATGAACTGAAGCAAGACTATGGTAAAGCCAAAAAATGGCTGACGATGGCGTCAAATAAAGGTAACTCTGATGCTCAGCTATTTTTAGGCGATATGTACCTAAATGGTAATGGCGTAGAACAAAACCTTGAAACTGCGATGGAGTTATTCGAAAAATCAGCAAATAAAGGAAATGTCGAGGCTCAAAACTATATGGGGCAATTTTATTATCAAGGTATTGGTGTAAAACAAAACTATATTACCGCATTTGAGTGGTTTCAAAAATCTGCTGAGAAAAAATTCCCTCCCGCGCAATATCAGCTCGGAAAGATGCTTGAGAATGGTGAAGGTACCGAAATTAATGATAAATTAGCGGCAGATTACCTAGCACAAGCCTGTAAAGCTGGCATTAAAGAAGCTTGCCCTAAAAAATAATCTAGCCCCTTTCCGCTAGATTAAAACTCTCCTATTTTGACGAACATTACCATCATCGGTCATGTTCGTTTTTATTTTTTCTTTGCTAAAAATCTGATTGCGACTACTGGCTCACACCCCATCAACAACCAATCAGTTACTATTCTAGTATGAATAATCAATATCAAAATGTATAAGAATGTTCTAAACTTATAATATAAAAGAAAAAAGGAGAATTTATGTACAATACAATTTTAGTTCCGATCGATGTAACCGAAGATGCTCTGACCAATATGTTAGTTCCTCATGTCAATTCGCTGCAAAAATTGAACAATGCTAATGTTCATTTTCTTGCGGTCACGGCTCCAATTTCTAATTATCTACGCTATGGTGGCACCATTTTACCAGGCGATTTCCCAAATGATGAAAAACAAGCTGAGATTATTCTTGCTGAGTTACAAGAGAAAATTAAATTGTTCTCAATTCCTGCAGATAAAGTACATGCCAAAGCGAGTGTGGGTTCGGTTAAAGATGAAATTTTAGCCACTGCCGAAGATATTAATGCTGACATTATCTTACTGGGCTCACGTCGCCCGAGTATGACAACCTATTTATTAGGCTCAAATGCAGCATCCGTCGTACGTTACGCAAAAACAAGCGTATTGGTTGTTAGATAAGCCTTACTATCTAAAATTTTCAGTGATTTTATCTTGCATTACTAGTAATACGTTTAAGCTCAATGAATGTTACAAAAACATATAAAACCATACACTTTATAAGACTATTTCATAATTAATTGCGGTAAATTATAAACTCATAAACATTTTCGTGATTTTCACGCCCTGCTTTTATAGCAGGGTTTTTTTCGTCTTTTTGTCGGCTTTTTTCAGCCTAAATCGTTTAAACGGTACGCCATCAAAATCAACCAAGCCATCTTCAACAAATCCATAGCGCAATAATGCCGCTAACTTAAGTCTTGTTAAAGGTAAATGAATGGTTAGGGAATCAATATTCAGGGAACTAAAAGCTTCTTGGATCATTTGTACCGCAATTCGTTTGCCTTCCCCCCAAAATGCTGGATGCAAAACAAGAGCTAAATCTGCATCACCGTTTTCATTTTGCGGCCCACCCCACCCCGCAAACTGTCCATCGATAACAAATGCCCAAATGCCATAACCATACTGGCTCCAATGCTGCTCTTTTCCCTCCACCCAATGTCGACAAAATGCCTCATCAAACTGAGTATCGCCCAGCGGCATGTGCTTCAATACTAATGGGTGCGTATTTAGTGCAATAATGTCAGCGGTTGGAATTTGGGGTAGTCGTAAAAACTGAATAGGCATATTCGTCACTCGATAAAATAAGATGGCTGAATTGTAAGCAGCTAAACATAAATTTCAACATAAAAAAGCCCATTTAACATTACTGTTAATGGGCCTTAACGAGGAAGATTAAACGTTTATTGTTCCAACGCTTTTGCCATCACCTTTTGGAAATCTTCCCATGAACAATAGCCATTTTTATCAATCGGGCAATCTTTTAGCTCTAAAGTCACATGTTTTGGGGGGGTCTCAAGGGATAAATAGGCATTGTCCCTAAGTTGATCTGCAGTTTGATAAACATATTCGACTTTCATAAAGTCTTTTTTCGTTTGTTTGTCTGTCCAACGCTGGAAAACCAATTTACCGCCAATTGGCGTATGCTCGTACTGCTGTGCTAACTGATACGGTTTAAAATCCATCGCTGACATCAATGAAGCAATGTTAGAATCGTGACCCACTAAAAATATAAATTTGGCCGTTTCCCCTTTATCTACAGATACAAAGCCTTTATCAATATAATTAAGGATTGGATGAGCCACATTTTTGGCAATAATTTTTGGCGTAAATAAGGTTTCTTGATACGCATTTTTTAGCGTATTGAGTTTTTTCCATTTTTCAGGGGTATCCACGAGCCCCCAGGCGACTTGATCTGCGGGAAAACCTTCATAATATTGTAGGTCGATAGCATCCACTGCAGAATTCGCAATTTTCAATGGGCCGCTAACGCCAGGCTCTTTATCAGCTTCGATAATAAAGCTATTTTTTTGGCTATCTAGATTACACAATTTATCCGTTTTACATTTTTGAGAATCTTTAATATTTAACACTGTATCGAGTTCTTCGTAACCCGCTTTTAGTGATAAACCTTTTAGATAATCATCCATTGCCGCAAGGGCTTTTTGTTTAAACTCAGGAGAACCATTGGTAATAATCGGGTTAAATACAGGGTCCATCTTACCAATTTCAGGCTGATGGTGAATATTCACTTTACAGCCAGGAAATGCCCCTGCAGCAAAAAACTGTGCTGTTGCTATCGTTCTTTGTAAGCTATTGGTATACAGATATATATCTTCGTTACTGGTTGGGCATAATTCATCAGCGAGTAACTTATTTTGGTCAATCCACTCTCTAAAATAATGCCCCATATACACTTCAAGCGCCCCACCTTGTGTGGTGAGATAACCGCTTTTTGCATCCCAGTCTGGCCATTTTTTATCAGTCACTTCCGTGAGAATGCCCGTATTAACTATTGGTGTTCGTAAATTGTGGCGGCTAAGGACTAAAACTTGGTCTAAAACCATATCTGCTTGATTGTCGGTACTTGCCATGGTTGGTGCAATCGGTGCAAATAAGGCCGCAGATAAACATAGCGTTAACACTTTGTATTTCATTAAGATACCCCTACCAATATGGAAAAGTGAAAAGACGTTAAACCGCCCCAATAATCTAAACTTATCTCATAATGACAAAGCTGACTTTTTTTTCTGAGATTAATATCTCAAAACTAGCCTTAACTAAAATTAAAATCAGACATTGACATTACAAGTCTGCGATTTAAGATTGCAGCATTATTTTAGGGAGACAAGATAATGATAGTCCAAGCTGCCACGCGTGCACATGATGATGAAATAATTCGAATTTGGGAGGCTTCTGTTAGAGCCACTCACGATTTTTTACCTGAAGAAAAAATCAATGAACTCAAAGTAGCAATTAAACAGCTATATTTGCCAAACTTAGCCGTATTTGTCGCCTTTGATGATACAGGTAAAATGGTGGGCTTTCTCGGTTACGCTGAAAATCGCCTTGAAATGTTATTTATCTCGCCAGAAAACCGCGGGCAAGGAACAGGGAAGAAGCTCTTGCAATACGCCATTGAAAAATGGGGTATCACAGAGCTTGATGTGAATGAACAAAATCCACAAGCTGTTGGATTTTATGAACACATGGGGTTTGTACAGTATGACCGTTCAGAGTTAGATGGTGAAGGAAACCCTTTTCCACTCTTACATATGCGTTTAAAAGTAAGCAAATAGCTCATCTTATTAGTAATATTTTTGTTTACGATCAGAGGTTACCCGCTTATTTAAGGGTGATATTGAAAACTAATAACTACAAAATATGATTAGCTATTTTTTAATCCGTTAATAATAAGCTGCATCCCATCCATAAAACGCTCATCATAGTTATTCACAAATAACATGTCTTTGGCTTCCCATGTGTAAGGAAACTGTTCCCGATACAATAGATTAAATTCAGCTCCTTTATTAAGCAAATCACAATCCGCTGAAAAATTTGCGGCTTGCTGTTCAATACAACAACCAAGAACAAAATAAAAGACAGTCATTGTAGTTCTCGCGGCATTCTTTGCAGAAAGCCCTGATTGTACGAATATTTTAATTAATGCATTATTGATACGTAATACATTCTCAGAAACAACATAGGTTCCAGCAAAAACTCGTGCTCCATCTCTATGCTGTAATAATGCATTTCTCAATTGAGATGTGACTTCAATCAGGTTAGTTGACCAATCATCTTTATATTGAAAATCGACAGCAACTGTAGCAACAATATGATCAGCCATACCTTCGACTAAGACCTGCTTATTATTAAAATGCCAATATAATGAAGCCGCTTTGATATTGAGCGCATCAGCAAGTTTACGCATCGTTAACCCTTCAATACCTTCCCTTTCTAGCAGATTCAATGCAGTTTCTAGTACCTGTAATCGTGTAATTTTTGGTGTTCTCATAAAAAAAATCTCATTTAGTCCTTTATTACCTAACAATGTTAGTCTAACATACTTTACCAACCTAACACTGTTAGTTTATCAATATTTCCAATTTAGGCAAAGTGCTCAACGTGATAATTGAGTCGTATTGAGGTTAATAAAATGACGACAAATGAATCTAAGACTTTCTCACAAAAAGCTATCTCGTTAACGCCGTGGATTAGCATTTTATGTATCGGTATTTTAATTCTATTTACCACCCTAAATTGGGATCGGTGGTTAGGCTCTAAACGCTACCAAGAATCGAATAATGCCTACATCAAATCGGACTCTGCCATATTAAAATCGCGTATGACGGGTTATGTATCTCGCATTTTAGTAGATGATTATCAATTCGTTCACCGGGGCGATGTTATCGCTGAAATTAATAATCAAGAAGACCTTTTTAAGCAGCAAATAGCAAAAGCTAATTATCAAAAAGCGGAACAACAGTTACGCAATTTAGCGAGTGAAATTAAAGAGCAAGACCTCACTATTGATATGTTATTTCACCGCTATCAAGCTGCAAAAATTGAAGTTGAACAAATGAAGCGCAGTCCATTATTACGTAAAGCGTTAATTAATAGCGGTGCAATTACCCAACAAAATTACTTAGATGCAAATTCAGATCTGCAACGCTTAATTAAGTTAGAACTCGCGGCAAAAGCACAATGGGAGCAAGCTAAACAATCACGAGAAATATTAAATCAACAAGAAAAAATTCGTAGTGCGGAACGAGATATAACCTTAGCCAATCTAAAGCAGGCAGAAACCCAAATATCTTACGCGACAATCACTGCACCATTTGATGGCCAACTTAATAAGATAAAATTGAACATTGGTAGTTTTGTGACATCAGGTACTGAGATTGTCACTGTCACGCCCAATAAACAGCCTTATATCATCGCGAATTTAAAAGAAACACAGCTAAGGAATGTTTATTCTGGGCAAACCGTATCCATTACCGTCGATGCATATCCAGATACGATATTCCAAGGCGTCGTACGTGATATTGGTGCGCAAAGTAGCGGTGAATCAGCCTTAATCCCTGCGGATAATAGTAGTGGTAATTTCACTAAGGTATTACAACGTATTCCTGTTTATATTAGCTTTTTATCTGAACAAAATGATATCGGTCGATTACGCCCTGGTATGTCCGTTGTGGTGAACATTGATACACAAAGTCTCTCCCCAGAAGGTAAGTAAAATGTTTTTGAAATTATTCCAAGGGGCGAAAGAAACAAAACCGCTATTTGCGGTGATATCAGTTTTTCTTGGCGCAATATTGTCAACGCTCTTTATTCGCATGTTTTCTCTTTCATTAGCAGATATACGGGGTGTATTTGCTCTCGATAAGCTCGAAGGTACCTGGATAAACGTTTCATTAAATGCAGCCCAATTAATTAGTATGACATTAACACCTTGGTTTATGGTTATTTTAGGTGCAGAACGGCTCCTCATGTCGACCAGTGCTATTTTGTTGGGTTTATTTTTAACTTTCCCTCCTTTTAGTGGTGTGTATGGATTTGAAGCCTTATTAACCACACATTTTATTATTGGCCTGTGTTTAGGGGTTTATTTACCCATGACTATTTCTCTAGCCTTAAGAAATTTACAACCCAATGTTTGGCTAATTGTTATGGCGGCTTATAGTTTAAGAGTTTCTTTAGGTATGGATGCTGGTGTTGGTATATCGGGAACACTTATCGACACGATTAACTGGCAATGGTTATATTGGGGATGCGCTACTTTTACGTTATTAATATTTGTTTTTGCGTGGAAAGGAATGCCATTAAGTGAAGTTAATCATGCGCTTTTAATCCAAACAGACTGGGGAGGCATGGCACTTAAAAGTCTAAGCTTGGTTTTACTTTATGTTTCCGTCGTTCAAGGCGAAATATTGGGCTGGGAAGACTCTGGTTTTATTATTTCCTGTCTGATTGGCAGTATTATTTTATTGAGTATTTTTCTTCTTAGAGCAGTAGTTTTTGACCAATCTTTTGCTCCCCCCAATTGGTTAGCAAACCGAAATTTGTGTCTTTGTTTTACAATTTCCTGTTTGTATGGTTTTTTAATGCTTACAAACTCGCTATTTATCCCCTCATTTTTATCTTCTATTGGTGGTTTAAAGCCGCAACAAATTGGTGAAGTGACTAATATTGCTTTTATTGCCTATCTACTATTTAGCCCAATTGCCGTATGGCTTGCTAAATACATTGACGCTAGGCTATTAATGACAATAGGTGTCGCGTTAATAGGATATGGATGTATTTTAGGTATGCAAGTTGATTACCAATGGCGTATCGACGAGTTTATTCCTTTAATGATTATTCAATCAATTGGAGAATGCTTAGTTTTAATTGGTTTAATTTCTTCATTTGTTGTGAATATGCAGCCTAAATTTGCATTGCATCTGGGCGCTTATATTTCAATTGCAAGAGTTCTGATGCCTGCACTTTCTGGTGCTTTAATGAGCACCTATTTGCGAGTGTGTTTTGATGAAAACTTTGAAGTCAAAAGAGCGGCTATCCAAACTGGAGAACAAAAATTACTTCCAGAGGAATCAAGCCTAACGCTCTTCTCGTTAATCAATAGAGAGGCGCACGTCGGTTCATTTATTAATGGCTTTAATCTGGTCTTTGTCATTATTATTATTGTACTGATACTGATTTTATTTTTAAAACCCGCACCTAAAAACAACATAGTGCCCTCAATAAGTCATTAACCTCTGTATTCAATGGACTTAAATACCCATATAATGATAAATAGAGATATCAGTTACCAACCTAACCCAATGATATATCCTTATTTTATTTTATGAAGTAAAGGAAAAACACACTTAATCATGCATGGTATCAATAACATGAATATTCTCGAATTAGAAACCCCGCGATTACGCCTTCGCAAGTGGCAAGCGGAAGATAGCGCCGCGTTTTATGCACTCAACAGCGACCCTGACGTGATGCACTACTTTCCTGCCATATTAGACGAGCAGCAAAGCCAGCAGTTTTTAGATACCATCATCATGAAATTTAACCAGCAAGGTGGCTGGGGGCTATGGGCCGTCGAATTGAAAGAAACCAACACATTTATTGGCTTTCTTGGTTTAAATATTCCTGCCGCTAACCTTCCCTTTTCCCCTTGCGTTGAAATTGGTTGGCGTTTACTTCCTGATTATTGGCATCAAGGCTTTGCATCTGAAGGGGCGAAAGCCGTTATTCGGTTGGCTTTTACCCAGTTAAAACTTAAAGAGTTAGTTGCATTCACTGCGGTTCCCAACATTCCATCTGAATCGGTAATGAAACGCCTTGGCATGATAAAACAGCCTGATACCTTTTATCACCCAGCACTCCCTGATGGCCATTGGTTGCAAGAACATGTTCTGTATCGCATTAAAGCAAGCGATTACCATCATTAAAATACGACCAAAATAATCCTCACAAAAAAGCCATCACTCTGTGATGGCTTTAGATTAATTAGCTTATGCGTAAATTATTTTTTACTTTCCGCTTCTGCTTTAGCTTCTTTCGCTTCAACATCACGATACCAGCGTGGGTGGTGTTTCTTCGCCCAACGACGGCTCACTTTGCCTTCGATCATGCCTTTAATTGAACCTTTAACCCAGAATGCCATATACATATGGATTAAGATTGCGTGGATTAAAATAATTGCGGCCGCTGCATGAATAAGCAGGCTCCAGCGGATCATCCACATCGGGAACATATCGGCAAAGTAAGGACGCCAAATGATAATCCCAGTCACTAAGAGTACGAAAATCATACTCATAATACTCCAGAACATCATTTTTTGGCCTGCGTTATATTTGCCAACATCCGCAACTTCGTGCTCGTTACCCTTGAGGACTTCGACAATATTCTTGATCCAAGGTAAATCCTTTCTATCTGGAATATTGTGTTTCACAAAGCGCACAAACATGAACATCAGTACGACAAAAATCAACACACCAAAGAAGGGGTGAAGAATACGCCCCATTTGTGGTGTACCGAAAGTTTCCGTCAGCCATTTCAGCGTTGGGAAAAACAGTGCAATACCTGACAACGCAACCAAGAAGAAGCTGATGACCACTGTCCAGTGGCAAGCACGGTCAATAAATTTTGTCCGTACAATCATTTTGCTTTTTTTACTCATGGTTATCGTCCTCCTCTTCATCACTCACTTCTTTGTTCGGGCCAATTCCCACATAGTGGAAGATTAATCCCGCAAAGGTTGCAATAAATCCAATTGCAGAAAGTGGTTTCAGAACGCCTTTCCACAGATTAATTGGGGTATCAATTTGTGGATCTTCAGGCAGCCCGTGATAAAGCTGGGGTTTATCAGCATGATGCAGCACATAAACAACGTGTGTTCCACCAACGCCTTCAGGGTCATAAATACCCGCTTGAGCGTAACCACGATTCTTCAGTTTCGTGACGCGCTCTGCGCCGTATTCCAGCATTTCGGCTTTCGTACCAAAACGAATTGCACCTGTTGGGCAGGTTTTCACACAAGCAGGTTCTTGGCCAACACTGACTCTATCAACGCACAAAGTACATTTGTACACACGATTATCTTTCGGATTCAATCGTGGAATGTTGAATGGACAACCCGCGATACAATAGCCACAACCAATACAGTGCTCTGATTGGAAATCCACAATACCATTAGCGTACTGAATGATTGCGCCCGCAGATGGGCACGATTTCAAACAGCCTGGATCGGCACAGTGCATACAGCCATCTTTACGGATCAGCCACTCTAACTTGCCCATTTCCGTGGTTTCGCTAAAACGCATCACCGTCCACGATTTGGCACTTAAATCCGTAGGATTATCGTAAACCCCTACGCAGTGGCCCACTTCGTCACGAATATCATTCCACTCAGAACATGCCACCTGACAAGCTTTACAGCCAATACAGGATGACACATCAATAAGCTTACACACTTCCAGCTTATCATCACGCGCCTGCGGCGGAGGCGTAATGCTATTGGTCGCGGAACGTTTAATAATGTCTTGAGATTGCATGGACATGTTCCCTCCCTTACGCCTTCTCAATGTTAACTAAGAATGCCTTATACTCAGGAGTCTGAGAGTTAGCATCGCCCACAGATGGCGTTAACGTATTGGTAATGAAACCTTTTTGCGTTGCGCCTTCAAAGCCCCAGTGAATTGGCAGGCCAACCGTTTCAATCGGTTTGCCATCAACCATCAGAGTTTGCAATCGTGGTGTCACCACAGCGACCGCTTTGATAAAGCCACGTTTACTGCTGACTTTGACTTTATCACCCAATGCAATGCCCTTCGCTTTCGCTAAGGTTTCACTGATTTCCACAAATTGCTCTGGTTGAGCAATCGCGTTTAAGCGAGCGTGTTTTGTCCACGTATGGAAGTGCTCAGTCAAACGATATGTGGTTCCTACATAAGGGAAATCTTTGTGATCGCCAAGACGCTTCTTGTCTTCATCAAAAATTCGCGCAGCAGGGTTAGACACCACATTTGGATGCAATGGATTCGTACCTAATGGTGTTTCAAACGGCTCATAATGCTCAGGGAATGGCCCTTCTGCCATCTTATCGATAGCAAATAAACGTCCTAACCCTTCAGGTTGCATGATAAATGGACCTGTTCCCACTTCTGGTGCAGAAGCGTTAAAGTCAGGAATATCGTTACCTACCCATTTTTTACCGTTCCACTCAATAAGCACACGGTCTTTATTCCATGGTTTACCTTTGGTATCACAAGATGCACGGTTATAAATCACACGGCGGTTCAGAGGCCATGCCCATGCCCAACCTAGTGTATTACCGATACCTGATGGGTCGCTGTTATCACGATTCGCCATTTGGTTGCCCTTTTCAGTCCAGCAACCCGTGTAAATCCAACAAGACGAAGCGGTTGTACCATCATCGCGCAGCAATGCAAAAGAGCTGAGTAACTCGCCTTTTTTCGCCTGAAGATTGCCATCTGCATCATAGAGGTCAGCCAGTGCAATACCGTTGTTCTCTTTCGCCACTTCTTCTGATTCAGGGTGGAATTGCTGTTTGTAATTCCATTTCATCTGCATCAGAGGCTCTTGGCCTTGGCCGCCCTCTTTTTCATACATTTCACGGATTTTGTACAAAATACCCGTTAAGATTTGCCCATCATTACGCGCTTCACCTGGGCCATCCGCAGCCTGCCAGTGCCATTGTAACCAACGGCCTGAGTTAGCGATTGAACCATCTTCTTCCGCAAAACAGGTTGATGGTAAACGGAACACTTCAGTTTGGATTGAAGCGGTATCGACGTCATTCATCTCACCGTGGTTTTGCCAGAAATTTGCTGTTTCTGTGACCAGAGGGTCAACAACCACTAAATATTTCAGCTTACTTAGGCAGCTAACCACTTTATTTTTGTCTGGGAAAGACGCAACTGGATTAAAGCCTTGGCAGATGTAACCCGTCACTTCGTTACGGCTCATCATGTCAAAATACTTCATCACATCATAAGCTTGGTCCCATTTAGGTAACCAATCGAAGCCCCACTGGTTATCTGCTTGTGCAGAATCACCGTAGAAAGATTTCATCAAACTGACGAAGAATTTCGGGTAATTACTCCAGTAGTTCACCTGATTCGGTAATGTCGCTTTTGGCGTGTTCGCCGTCAGGTAATTATCGATAGTAAGATGTTTTTCTGAAGGTAACGTCAGGTAACCAGGCAAACTAGTGGATAACAGGCCTAAGTCTGTCAGACCTTGAATATTTGAGTGGCCACGCAATGCGTTCACACCACCACCAGCAACCCCCATATTACCAAGCAGTAACTGGATCATCGCCATGGTACGGATGTTTTGCGCACCCACAGTATGTTGGGTCCAACCTAACGCATACAGGAACGTACCCGCTTTTTCAGAGGCACTGGTCGTCGCGAGGATTTCACACACTTTTAAGAAATCGGCTTGTGAAGTACCACAAATTTTTTCAACCATCTCAGGCGTATAGCGTGAGACGTGCTTGCGAAGTAAATTCCAAACACAACGAGGGTCTTGCAATGTGTCATCGCGCAGAGCGTGACCATTTTCATCAAATTTGTAGTTCCAGCTGGTTTTGTCATAACTGCGTTTGTCAGCGTTATAGCCACTAAATAGGCCATCTTCAAAGTCAAAATCATCTCTGACAATTAACGCCGCATTGGTGTAGTTCTGAACGTATTCAGCATTGATTTTATTATTTTCAATTAGATACAGTAAAACGCCCGATAAAAAAGTAATATCGGTGCCTGAACGAATTGGCACATAATGGTCTGCGACTGATGCGGTACGCGTAAAACGCGGATCGATAACAATCAGTGTTGCATCATTATTATTTTTTGCTTCAATTGCCCAGCGGAACCCAACAGGATGCGCTTCCGCAGCGTTACCGCCCATTACGACGACGACATCCGCATTTTTAATATCAACCCAGTGGTTGGTCATCGCACCGCGACCAAATGTTGGAGCAAGACTTGCTACCGTTGGTCCGTGTCAGACACGCGCTTGGTTATCAACCGCTAGCATACCTAGCGATCGTGCGAATTTTTGGGTCAGCATTCCCGTTTCGTTACTTGCAGCAGATGCACATAACATCCCGGTGGATAACCAACGGTTTACTGTTGTTCCTTGTTCATTTTTTTCAATGAAGTTTGCATCGCGGTCATCTTTCATTAATCGCGCAATACGCGTGAAAGCATCATCCCAGCTAATACGTTCCCATTTATCAGAGCCTGGCGCTCTATATTCTGGGTAACGTAAACGATTTTCACTGTGAATGTAATCCAGCAGGCCTGCCCCTTTAGGACATAAAGCACCACGGTTTACAGGGTGGTCGGAGTCTCCTTCGACGTGGAAGATCGCGGATTTAGCATTCATGGCGCCATCGCCCATGCTATACATTAATAATCCACAACCGACAGAACAGTAAGTACAAGTATTACGCGTCTCTTTAGAACGTAGTAATTTATATTCACGTACATTAGCTATTGCCATTCCAGGCATAAAACCTAACGCAGCTACAGTTGTACCTGCCATCCCGCCAGCACAGATTTTAAAAAACTTTCTGCGACTAACGTTCATTGCTACCTCTTTATATTTTTTGTATAAATCGGTGAGAGAATAGCAGCCTAATATGATTAGATATTGCCTAAAATCAATTAAAGTGAAAATAAAAGTTTAATTAATATTAACTGAGTAGTTAAACAACAATTAAAATTACTACCAATAGAGTATTTATTGTTAAATTGATTTAGATCAATTGTTACATTTTGAAAAATCAGCAATTTTTGACACCTAAAAAATAACAATTTAAGATAAGAAAATAATAAAATTAACATTTAACCTAGGAGAAATAATTCTTTAATATCTAAAATATCACTCATTCTTACCCTTTAAATAATATAAGTACAAATACCTACCTACATTCTAAATACTAATTTTTTGTCAAAAAAAAACAATTGAAGAATAAAATCTTCTTATTATTTCTTTCTACCTACACATTTAGCTTTAGTTTATTTTAACTAATATTAATTGATAAAACGATACTACTGATGACAAGAGTCGAAAACAAAATAACTGAACAAGAAAATTATTGCTTGAGTAGTATGTTGTCAATCATCAAACAAAACATACATAACCGCATTATTTAACCTAGTATTTATTTATCCTTGCATTATTATACGGTGTATAATTAAATTTAGGGGTATCAAAATGATCACAGGGCATGTCTTCATAGCAACCAGTTTAGATGGCTATATTGCACGTAAAAATGGCGATATTGAGTGGCTTTTACAACAGGATCTGCCTGATGAAAATCATGGCTACGAAAGCTTTATCAACAACATCGACGCTATCATCATGGGCCGAGGAACATTCGAAACAATTTGTGACTTCACACCTTGGCCCTATGAAAAACCTATTGTGGTGCTTTCATCCAAGCTATCGGCACAACCCGTACCTGAACATTTAATCGGTAAAGTACGATTTTCAAACCAGAGTCCAGAGCAAGTCATGCTAATGTTAGAGACTGAAGGCTATAAGCATGTTTATATCGATGGCGGACAAGTTGTTCAGTCCTTTTTAAAACAAGGGCTAATTCACGACCTTATTATCACTAAAATTCCTATTTTATTAGGTGAAGGACATTCTTTATTTGGCCCTCTATCCCATGATATTTGCCTAAAACATTTAAATACTCAAAGCTTCCCTTCAGGGTTTATTCAATCTCATTATGAGATAGTCAAATGACAGAACGTAAACCTGGACGCCCGAGATCACAGCAACTCAACATCTCAACTGAAAATATTATTGCGAAAGCAATAGTGATATTAGATGAAAAAGGGATTGAGCAACTGTCCATGCGGTTAATAGCCAAGGAGATGGCCATCACACCGATGGCTATTTACCACTATTTTTCTGATAAAAATGCATTAATTAAAGCTATTGGTAACACGCTTTATCATGATGTTACTATTGCAGATATAAAAGGCACTTACCCCAAAATAGAAAACCTTTTGCTTAGATATCGCGAAAAAGTCATTCAATACCCGCAAATTACGTTAGCAATATTTAGCACACCTAAGTTATTTCCTGAGCAAGCCTCTCGCATAACCAAGGAGCTAATCCAGTTATTAACGGAGTTCGGATTATCAACACAACAAGCAATCCAATGGGGGCACATCTTAATTGACTATACTCACGGCGAAGCTTTAGCAACAGCAACCAATGATCAGCTTATTTATGACCAAGCTAAAGGAAATTATACTGATGCATTAAAAATGCTCTTAAACAATATCTAAAACAGAATGATTTTACTGAGCATAAGGGGCTAATTATTATGTTGAAAATAGTCAAATAAATAACATTTTGCTACTATAGCGGCTATCTTTTCTATCATCTTATTGGCTAATAAAATTATTATGAGAGCAACATCAGAAGAAGCCCGAGTATTTATTGAAGTGGTAGAACAAAAAAGTTTTAGTAAAGCAGCTGATAAACTGAATTTAGCAAATTCAGCGGTGAGTAGAATCGTCAAAAAACTGGAAGAAAAATTGGGTGTCAATTTGCTTAATCGTACCACAAGGCAAATTGACCTAACCGCCGAGGGCGAACTTTATTTTCAGCGTATGAAAGTTATCTTGCAAGAAATGCAAGCAGCAGAAAATGAATTACACGAAACGCAAGCTTCCCCAAAAGGCCTATTACGAATTGATGCTGCAACACCGATTGTATTGCATATATTAATCCCCTTTGTTTCTGTTTTTCGTCAACAATATCCCGATATTCATTTGTCGTTAGTGTCATCAGAAACCTTTGTTAATTTAATCGAACGGAAGGTCGATGTTGCAATACGAGCTGGGCAACTCACCGACTCCAGTTTACGCGCCCGTCCATTATTTAATAGTTACCGCAAGATAATCGCATCTCCAAATTACCTTGAACAACATGGTGAACCCAAATACCCTCAAGCGCTTTTGAACCATACATGTTTAACCTTTACGGAACCCGCATCATTAAATATGTGGCCAGTTAAAAATGTTGATGGGCAATTAATGGAAGTCACGGAAGGGATATCATCAAATAGTGGAGAAACGCTAAGGCAGCTTTGCTTAGCGGGAAATGGAATTGCGTGCTTGTCTGACTTTATGGTGAATAAGGATATTCAAAATGGCCAATTTGTCGAAGTATTAAAAGAAGACTTACAGCCTGTTCCTTTGCCATTCCATGCCGTTTATTACAGTGACCGCGTTGTCAGCCAGCGTATCCGCGTTTTTATTGATAGCTTAACTCAATATCTTGCAGAAATTCAGAAGCCATAATTTTTTATGGCTTCTGTGCATATAAGTAGTTAATTAGTCCCAGTTTGGAGCTAAGCCTTCAGGGCTAACTAAACGATCATGGCAATCTAATTTTGCAATAGCGGCTTTATCTTCACTATCTAACTGTAATTGGGTTGCTTGTAAATTGCTTAATAAATTCTCACGCTTTGTTGATGATGGAATAACTGAGTACCCTTCCCCAATCGCCCACGCTAAAATAACTTGAGCTGGCGTTGCACTGTGCTTCTGTGCAATTCGCACAATAGTCTCATCGTTTAATGCTTTACCATAAGCTAATGTCATATAAGAGGTAATATGGATATTGTGTTGTTTTGCCCATTCAACGACTTTTTTGTTTTGCAGATAAGGTGATAGTTCGATTTGATTTGTCGCAATATTTTCTACACCGACTGCCGCAATCGCTTTTTCCATTAACGGAATGGTAAAATTAGAAATACCGATTTCACGTGTTAACCCTTGTTTTTTTGCTTCCAACAAAGCTTGCATAAATTCTTCAACAGAAACAGCATCATTTGGAGACGGCCAATGCACCAGTGTTAAATCTACATAGTCTGTTTGTAAATCACTTAAACTTTTTTTCAAACTTGGAATGAGCTTATCTTTGCTTAAATTCTCAATCCAAATTTTTGTCGTAATATAAAGTTCATCACGCGAAATACCACTTTCGGCTATAGCTTGCCCAACCGCTGCTTCATTTTCATAAATTTGCGCAGTATCGATGGCACGATAACCGACATCTAATGCATTTTTAACTGAAGCAATTACCACATCATCTTTTAAACGGAATGTACCAACGCCGATCACAGGAATAGTCATTATGTTATCTCTCTTAAATTCGTTCACATTAAACTTTACTGATAATTATTTTTTCGCCATATTTATTGACTGCATACTAGTCAATGATTGTGGCGACAATTGAATATCACAGAGAATACGCTGTAATAACACTGACGAAAATAGCCATAATCTCAATAGACTTTTGCTAAAAAATCAATAATCCCTGCAGAAAATAGCTTTAACTATAAAAGTGGCCTTCCTTAAAATCTTTTACTTAAATTCATTTAACCTCACCATTAAATCAGATAATAAAACTAAAAAAACATAAAATATCGTTTAGTTAGCCTACTTTTCATCTTTATTTTAGTTTGTTAGCCTAAATGCAACTTAGTAATTAGCAAACAAGGTAGACAAATGAAAATTCTTCTTCTCAATGGTGGACAGACATTCGCTCACTCAGCAGGACAACTTAATCGTACTTTACATGATGTCGCCAAAACCTGTTTAAGTGAGTTAGGACATACTATCCAGGAAACTCATATTGAATCAGGTTACGATATCGAAAACGAAGTTAAAAAATTTCTTTGGGCAGATACAATCATTTACCAAATGCCTGGTTGGTGGATGATGATGCCGTGGATGGTAAAAAAATATATGGATGACGTTTATACCCTCGGCCACGGTCACTTATATGCAAACGATGGCCGTACTCGCCAAGATCCAAATAAGCAATACGGCACTGGTGGCCTGCTTCATGGTAGAAAATATATGCTTTCAGTGACTTGGAATGCTCCCGTCGATGCATTTGATGAATTTGATAACTTTTTTGATGGTCGTGGTGTCGATGGTGTTTATTTTGCATTTCATAAATCACAACAATTCCTCGGATTGAAAAAGTTCCCAACCTTTATGGTTAACGACGTGATCAAAGAACCCAATATTGAAAAATATATCAATGATTACAAAACGCATCTCACTGCGATTTTTAAATAGTTAATTTAAAAAAGGAATATATGCGTCACCCTTCAAGCTGCATGGGTGTTGAGTGCATTCAGATAGTCGAATCACATACAGGTGTATGCTCATCGGTCTATCTTCACTTTTCGCCTACATGCAACTCGAATGATTTAGCGTATACAACGTATTCCTTTTTTATTATTTGGAATAATATAAATTAATTTTATGCAATTTTACTTATTAATTTCACATCTAGCAGATCGATTTTATCTTCTATTTTCTTAATAATATCTTGTAAGTGTTGCGTAGCATTATGTTTATCTAGTGATTGTTGATCCTTCCATATCTCAAAGAAAATAAACGTATTGGGATTAGCATTATCTTGATGTAATTCATACAGAAGGCAACCTTCATCTCTATTGCTTGGCTCAACAAGAGATTTAGTTGCTAATTTTACAAACTCGACTTCATTATCTTTTGCAATTATCGTTGCAACAATTCTTATTTCCGACATAAACTCACCCTGTTATAAAAGTAGATAATTTTAACTCCTCTATTTATAACATAACTCAAAATTAGAATTCAGGTTTTATTATTCTATAATTCAGAAAACACATTTCTAATTTTAATAATATTGTTATATTGCAAAAAAAGCGTAATTTAAAAATATAATACAATTAATTTTATAATTACATTATATTTTGTTTATTTCACACTGATCGCTATACGCTAAATTTCATCCAACAATGATGCAATAAAGGCTAAGCGATGCTCATCACCTCCTTGGGTAACGCGATCACAGTTCATCCACTGTCCATTCTTAAGCCCTACCGCTGTCATACAGTGGAAAATAGCATCATGAACAGGATCACCTTCTTTGACTATAAAGTCAGTTGGCTCTTCAGATGTCGTCACAATGGTCGTTTTGTTGATATCTAACAGTGGTAAAAGCTTTTGTTGTTGTTCGTTATAGTACCAAGCAAAACCATTTAACATCACTTTATCAAAGAAACCTTTTAAAATAGCAGGCATTCCCATCCACCAAACAGGGAAAATAACAATTACCTCACAACTGGCTTTAAGTATCCTTTGATATTTTTCCACTAAAGGATCAATAAAGTTCCCTTTCGCATATAATGCAAGTTCAGCCTCTGTTAAAACAGGATTAAAGTTATCTATATGTAAATCAATAATCTGAAACTTTTTCTTTTTGGCCATTAACTCTTTTTCTATTGTCTCGAGTAAAAAATGACAAAAGCTACCGTCCCATGGGTGCGCATAAATAATTGTTACCATAAAATTCCATCCTTATAATAAAGTTTAAATAATACAGTAGGTCTCTCTTTTTTCGACTATTTCATTGTAACTTATTATAGATTAGTAATTATGATAAAACGCAAAAACTGTTGGAGTACTGTACAGAGAAAACTAACCAGCGTAGCATGATAAAATCATCATATAGAATGAGGCTGTAATGAAAAATCATATTCAATTGGATATTAAAGACAGAGAAACCTTATTATCTTACTTAGCAACTAAAATAAGTTTACCGATTGGTATTAAAAATTTTAATGGTTTTAGCTTCCAACACTCTCCTATTACAGCTTATGAAGCAGAGGTAGCGATTGAACATATTGAAAATGCTATTATTCCAGTAAAAAGGCAGCTTCCTGACGGTGAAACTTACCTATATACCCATAATATAAAATTAAGTTTATGGCTAGAAAAAACAAATACGCATGGTAGTTTTCTAACTACAGAAAAAATAGAGTCAGCATTTAATGAACTTGTGAATGTTATTAATGGTAGCCCTATACATTCAACAAATTTACCCCATGATAGTGAATTTAGTGCTTTCTTGTTAATTATAAGAGAGCTGACTCACCATTGGAATTTAAAAGGGATTACTTATAATTAATAATTATAGAGAAGAAGGATGAATAGTCATTTCCTTCTCTCTCTTCGATTTTAATATTGTAATACTTTATGAATTAAAAGTTCTTTTTTCTTATCATCGATAAAGCTTGCACTCAATGCATTCACATTACACTGAACAAAATCTGAAATACTCCAATCAAAGATATCATGCAACAATTGATATTCTTTATTCAGTGTGACATCTGCAACTGTCCGTGCATCAGTATTAATATTTAATTTGACGCCTAGCCTCTTTAACTTATTAACAGGGTGATGCTCAATACTATCAAATACATTGCATACCAAATTACAACTTGGACAAATCTCTAATAGTACATTTAGCTCCTTGATTTTTTTAATCGTATTTGGATTTTCAATACTTCTAACCCCATGACCAATACGAGAAACCTTTAATTTTTCCAAAGTCTCAATGACACTCTCATAGCCCAATGCTTCCCCCGCATGCGCGATAACATTACCACCATTTTCCCTCACATAATTAAATGCAAATTCATGGTTATCTAATGAATAACGCGCCTCATCTGCCGCTATATCTAAAGCCACAACGCCACAATATTGATATTCTACAACTAATTTTGCCGTTTCCAGGCTTTGAGAAGCCGTAAAATGTCTCAATGTACATAGAATTAAACCAGCTTCTATTCCATACTTTTTAGTTGCCAATTTCATAGCATCTAACGTGGTTTCGACAACCTCCCTAGCCATAAGACCTTGCTTAATATGTAATAAAGGAGCAAACCGAATTTCTACGTAAATGACATTATCCATTTTTAATTGCTCAAATAAGTCATCAACCGCCAGAGAAATAGCCGATTTTGTCTGTAAAATATTAAGTTGCGGTTCAATACAACGTAGAAAATCGCCAAGATCTTCACATTTTGTGGGCGCAATAAATTCTTGTTTGAACTCATTAAACGTTAGCGCTGGAAGCACCTGTTTCACATAAGAAAAGCGTAAGCACGTATCTAGGTGCACATGTAATTCCACCTTTGGCATAAGATTAATGGCAGTTTTTATGCTTTGGTTAAATACATTTGAAACTTCTAAAAGTGTTTTCATTATCATGCTCTGAAAGTTATTTTTAAATAAACTAACAGCCTCCACCTTACTTAAAAAAGGACAAATGTCCTTTTTTAAGTAAGGTGTTCTGAGTATAATTTAACCATTATTTGAAATATTAGCAGCCACTAAAATGATAACGATAAGCCCCACTATAAAACGTGCAGACTTTATTACTGAACATCAATTAAGTAAAATAATTTCTGATGAAACGCTCAAAACATCAAAGCTTATCCATATAAAGGCTAAAGAGTACTTAATCTTTCAAGATAGCCAAATTAGCCACCTGTATTTTCTTGTTAAAGGAAAATTACAAGTGGAACGCTATGAAACTAATGGAAATAAGGTTGTTTTTTCATTTGAAAATGCATTTTCTATTCTTGGTGATTTAGAGCTTTTCCAAAATGGTGATGAGCATGATAGGATCTATAATACAATTCAAGCTGTTACAGATGCAGACTTACTCGCAATTCCTTTATCTATAATTCGAAAAAAGGAAATTAATTCACCATTATTTTTGCAGTTTATCTGCCAGCAGCTCAGTAAAAAGCTCTATAACGCATCACAATTACATTCAAGTGCGTCCTATTCAGTAGAGTACAAATTAAGGCGCTACCTATCTTTTGTAGAAAAACAATATGGTGTTAATTTTAAATTAGAGAATAGAGAATCTTTAGCTGCTATGCTAGGGGTCTCTGTAAGGCAATTAAATCGAACACTATCTAAATTAATCAAAGACAAGATAATTGAACTAAAAGGTAAGCAAATAAAAATTTTAAATACTGCGCTACTCTTAAGTTCATATCAAAAGTAAAAAAAGCCACCAGAGGCAGCCTTAATCTAATACGGTAGCCATTACTTTTTAGTGGCTAGAATAACCGCTGAAGCTTTAATAATTGCCGTGACTTTACTGCCGACTGCTAGCGCCATTTCAACGGTACTATTATTCGTTACCACAGCTGACAATAATGTTCCCGCGTCCGTTTTTAAGTTAACGACAGAGTTTACACTACCTTTTTCAACAGATTCTACTTTGCCATAAAATTGGTTACGTGCTGAAAACTGGTACTCTTGTGCATCGGAAACAAGGACAACCCACGGCGCTTTAATGACCGCAACGGCTTGTTTACCTTTTTCTAACCCTAACTGTTTAGTACTGTTTTTAGTAATGATTGCGGCAATGCTTTCTCCGTTGCCCAAATCTAAAATGACTTCATCATTAATTGCCCCAACAACAACAGACTCAACAACACCGATAAGTTGATTTCTTGCAGAAATAGTCATATTACGCCCTTCTTGATTATTAATGACTCATTATTCGAATAGTAAGGCTTTAACACTAAATTTTCCCAACTGTGGTAACCAAAATACCGTAAATCATGACAACATTTCTATGATATTAATACATAATTATAAAAATCAGCTAAACAATTACTCCGAATCTGTGTTTTCCATATTAAAGTAGTTGTTGTATTTACGCTTAATCACTTCTTTTTAATAGTGGATGTTCTTTTTTGTAATCATGTTCATGATTATGACCTCGGGGCTTCAACACAACATATTCTTTTTTACAGTCCGTTAAAAACTGCAAGGAGTTTGTCTTGCCCGTTTGGCTATCAATTAAAAAAAGACTAATCGTGTTGTTTTTCGGAGAAACTATTTCAATAATGTGCCCATCATCATGATAATAATCACCTTTATTAATCATAACATTAAAATCTTTGATACTCTCAACTCTGCGATGCTCCTTACTTTTATTTAAAGGAAAGCCTGCATATTCACCGATTACAAAATCACGGATGTTAATCACATCATTAAAGAAGAATACTTTGGCGATGGGTGCAGCAGTTGGAAATGTAAAGCTACCATTCCTATCGTGTGATATTTGGTTAATCGATTGGTCAATATCACAGGTATAAACCAACGTTGAATTAGGCGCTTGACAGCCGACTAAAACCATAATAGCCATGAGCAAAAAACCTATTTTTTTCATTTCAATCCCTGAGTTTAATAAGAAGTAAAATTTAGTTTAGTATAAGCATTGTTAAATCAAAGCTGAAATTTTAAGCGTAAGGAAATGTTTTTATTTAAACTGGTACCTTTATATTCATAAAAAGTGGCACTTTTATCAAACCACAATTCACCTATATTAATGCTATTGCATTTTTTAAAGGTATCCTGTTTATGCACATAGAAAATGAATTTGGTCAGCCTATTGGTCGGCTAATTCCAAATTGGTCTGCGCGCCAATTACCTCAGCGAATTCAACTACAAGGCAGACACTGCCGGATTGCCCCCCTCAATACTTCACATGCTGAAAGTTTATATCAGTCATTTTCCCAATCACCAGATAAGCGTAGTTGGACTTGGTTATCTGATGAAGCGCCTCAAAATTTTGAACAATATAAAGATTGGGTTCATCACGCTTCACAAAAAAGTGATCCCTTATTTTTTACTATTTTTAATAAGCACAATGATGCAGCAATTGGTGTATTTTCATTAATGAGAATAGATGCCAATAATGGAGTTGTTGAAGTCGGCCATGTTCACTTTTCCACTTTACTCAGTGGGACAATCATGTCAACCGAAGCACACTGGTTATTGATGCAATATGTATTTAATACACTAGGTTACAGACGTTACGAATGGAAATGCAATAGCTTGAATAACCCTTCCCATCAAGCTGCATTACGTTTAGGTTTTCAATATGAGGGACGATTTCGTAATGCGCTAGTGACCAAAGGCCGAAATCGAGATACCGATTGGTTTTCGATTATTGACAGCGAATGGCCACAAGTAAACGAAGCACTACAAGCTTGGTTAGCTGATTCTAACCATCGCAATGGTAAACAAATAAAATCCCTTTCAACTATTCGAAAAAGTTTCTTGTTAGTGGAAGATTAACTTTGATAGCCCCAAATTGGGGCTATCTGCATAATGAAAATTAAGAAAAATTAGGCCCAATCACATCAATACGATCTGTACAAATTGCATCAACCCCCCACTGTAAAAGCTGAGAGGCTCGAGCTGGGTCATTCACAGTGTAAGCTAATATGCGTAACCCTGCTTGTTTAAGCATTTTGACACGTACTTCATCTAAAAGTTTATGGTTTAAATGAATAGAAATGCATGCCAACTGTGTTGTTAATTGTTGCCAATCATCACACCACTCATCGAGTAACAGCCCCCTCGGTAGTTCAGGAACCGTTTTTTGAGCAGCTTCTAAAGCCTCAACAGAAAATGACGATAATAATGGTGCCATTTGCCCAACCCATAGTTCCCGAGCAGCCAATGAAACCAAAGTACCTGTCTCAATTTCTAGGCCTGCTGTTGGCTTAATTTCGATATTCGCCATCATGCCGTATTGCTGGCAACGATCTGCAACTTGTTCAAGGGAAGGTAAGTGCTCACCTGCAAATTCTGAACTATACCAACTTCCTGCATCAATAGTGCGCAATTCATCCCAACTCAGTAACCCAGCAACACCAGCACCATCACTCGTTCTTTCTAGCGTATCATCGTGCAACAGGAAAATTTGCCCATCAATGGAGAGTTTTGCATCAAACTCAATCATTGTATGCCCAAAGCTCGCACCAACATCAATGGCGGCTAACGTATTCTCAGGCGCAAGTTTACCGCCACCTCGGTGTGCGACAACGTGCGGGTAAGGCCAATTACTCATAAACGGTATCCCTGTTGACTATCGAAAAAATGTAGGTGTGTATCTGGAAAATGAAGATACAGAACCGTCCCTACCTGTGGACGAAATTCATGACTAAGGCGCACAACCACTTTTTGTGAGGCAATACGCCCATGCACTAAATTATCTGCGCCGAGTATTTCAAGATTTTCGACCTCCAGCGGTATTCCTTCAGCTGTTTTCAAACCCCATTCTATATGCTCAGGTCGTATCCCTAACGTTATCGCACTCCCTGCCCACTGTAAATATTGGCGATTCAGCGGTATCGAACTCCCTGAACTAAATATAAAAAATGCACCGTCCTCGCTAATTTTACCCTCAAATAGGTTCATCGCTGGTGAGCCAATAAAACTGGCAACAAAACGACTCGCAGGTTTCTCATAGACCTCAACAGGGGTACCTATCTGCTCGACAATCCCTCTATTCATCACCATTACTCGCTGAGCCAATGTCATTGCCTCTACTTGGTCATGAGTTACATACAAACTGGTTGTTTTAAGCCTTTGGTGAAGATGTTGTAGTTCCAGTCGCATTTGTACACGTAATTTAGCATCTAGATTGGACAATGGCTCATCGAACAAAAATACAACGGGATCACGTACTATTGCCCGTCCCATCGCAACACGTTGGCGCTGCCCACCTGATAATTCACGCGGCCGACGTTGCAGTAACCCTTCTAGCTCTAATATACGGGCGGCTTCTTCAACTTTTTTACGAATTTGCTCTTTACCTAATCCTCTGATTTTTAACCCCCAAGCCATGTTTTCTTCAACACTCATATGTGGGTATAGCGCATAATTTTGAAAAACCATTGCAATGCCGCGCTCTTTAGGCTCTAAATTTGTCACTCGCTGCTGGTCAATCCAAATATCACCACTGGTCACTCGTTCAAGGCCTGCAACCATACGTAATAACGTTGATTTTCCACAACCTGATGGGCCAACCATAACAATAAACTCACCATCCGCAACATCGACTGTTAATGGCTTGATAACTTGGGTTTTACCATCCCAACTTTTGCTAACTGCTTGTAATTTTAACTCTGCCATGGCTTATTTCTCGCTATCAACCAAGCCACGCACAAATGCTCTTTGCATGACTAAAACAATAATTACAGGGGGGATTAATGTCAGCAGCATCGCTGCCATGACTTGATTCCATTGTGTTGTTCCTTCTCCCGAAGCAATCATGCCCTTAATCCCTGCAACCGCCGTCCCTAAATCTAGGTCAGTAATAATCAATAGTGGCCACAGATATTGATTCCAACCATAAATAAAGGTGATCACAAATAAAGCGGCGAGATTAGTTTTTGAAAGCGGCAATACAATATCGAAGAAAAAGCGCATCGGTGTTGCACCATCAATGCGAGCAGCTTCCATAAGTTCATCAGGCAACGTCATAAAAAACTGGCGAAATAAAAAAGTCGCTGTCGCAGAGGCCATGAGTGGCAATGTTAGACCTGAATAGCTATCAAACATATTCAAGTTAGAAATCACTTCGATCGTCGGAAAAATGCGTACCTCAACAGGAAGCATTAATGTGATAAAAATCATCCAAAAAAAGAGGTGACGAAATGGAAAACGAAACCAAACAATGGCAAAAGCAGATAACATTGAAACCGTAATTTTCCCAATCGTGATCACCAAAGCCATCAATGTACTATTCGCTAACATCACCCAAAAAGGCGCACTGTTGGCTGCTACGCCATTGTTCCAAATGTAGCTCAAATTTTCCCATAAATGGCTACCAGGGATCAGCGTAATCGGCGTTTCAAATACCGCTTGGTTATCTAAGGTTGCGGCGACAAAAGCCACATAAAGTGGAAATAAAATAACTATCGTACCTAAGATAAGCATGACATGGATAAAGATCGTTAACCCTCGGCGCTGTTCAATCATTGATAACGCACCTTACGTTCAATAAAACGGAATTGAATAATGGTTAAAATCACCACTAATAACATTAAAATGACAGATTGCGCTGCGGAAGAGGATAAATCTAACCCAGAGAAACCCTCTCGATATATCTTATAAATCAATGTCGTTGTTGCTTGAATTGGCCCGCCTCCTGTTGCCGCATCAATAACTGGAAATGTGTCAAAAAAGGCATATACCAAATTCACGACTAATAAAAAGAAACTGACTGGTGTAATCAACGGTAATGAAATGCGGAAAAAACGGCGGACAGGTCCAGCGCCATCAATAGCGGCAGCTTCCATCAAAGAACGTGGAATAGATTGTAAGGCGGCAAAGAAAAACAAAAAATTATAACTAATTTGCTTCCAAACAGAAGCGAGAACAACCAAAAACATCGCTTGCCCACTGTGCTGAGCATGGTTCCAATCATACCCTATTGATTCTAATGCATGGGTAATTAACCCTCTACCAGGGCTGAATAAAAACATCCATAAAACTGCGGCAATAGCAGGAGCTACCGCATAGGGTAATAACATCAATGTTTGGTAAAAACGGCTACCTCGAATGACATAATCCACCAAAGCGGCAAAAAACAATGAGACAAATAACCCACACCCGGCCACTAATCCACTAAATACCATGGTGGTATAAAATGAATCAAGATAATAGCTATCTTGAAATAATTGAATAAAGTTATCCAACCCAACAAATTCACTTGAGAACCCAAATGGATCAATATTTTGCAGTGAATACCATAATGCTTGAACAGCTGGCCAAATAAAAAAAATAATGGTAATCAATAACTGAGGTAGAACAAGGGCATAGGGTAGCCAACTTGATCGAAAAACAGGTCGAGAAGAAGACATAAAAACACTCGGTTAAGTTGCATAATTGCCTCTCTCCTTGAAGAAAGAGGCAATAGTGTCTGCCAGTTACTGCTGCGTTGATTTTTCAAAGCGGCGTAATAATTGATTACCGCGTTCAACCGCAGTATCTAAAGCCTGTTGAGGCGTTTTTTTCCCTGACCAAACCGATTCTAATTCTT
Organism: Providencia vermicola; assembly: GCF_020381325.1. Classification (GTDB taxonomy): domain Bacteria; phylum Pseudomonadota; class Gammaproteobacteria; order Enterobacterales; family Enterobacteriaceae; genus Providencia; species Providencia vermicola. The sequence continues at coordinate 75,901 of NZ_JAGSPI010000001.1, read as the reverse complement.
CATCGACAATAGTACGAATTTGAGGCATATTCCCTAAACGCAAGCCTTTGGTGTAGGCTAAAGGCGGCTTGTTTAGCATCTGGCGAGTCGCAATATCTGCACCTGGGTTTTTATCATAATACCCCGATTCTCGGCTTAAATTATAAGCTGCCGTTGTTATCGGCAAATAACCCGTTTTCTGGTGCCATTGCGCAGCATTTTCAGGTTTTGCTAAGAACTGCATAAACGCTGCAACACCTTTATACGTTGCAGGGTCTTTTCCTGCCATCACCCATAAACTAGCCCCACCGATAATGGCATTTTGTGGCGCCCCTTCCACTTCGGCATCATAAGGCATCATACCAACACCAAAATCAAATTTGGCATGCTTGCGAATATTTGCAAGTGAACCTGAAGAGGCTGTAATAATGGCACAATCGCCGTTATAGAATTTTTCTGTGGATTCATCTTTACGGCCTAAGTAGCTGAAATCGCCTCTTTTATTCATTTCTTGCAACAAAGCGATATGCTTAACTTGTGTTGGCTGATTAAATTCTAAAACAGCATCTACCCCATCAAACCCATTATTTTTTGACGCAATAGGTTTACCATGCCATGCACTAAAGTTTTCAATTTGGATCCAACCTTGCCAACCACTTGCATAACCACATTTCATACCAGACTCACGCAGTTTTGCTGTATACGCAGCCATATCTTGCCATGTCTTTGGTGGTTCATCGGGGCTTAAGCCTGCTTTTTTGAAGGCGTCTTTGTTGTAGTACAAAACAGGTGTTGAGCTATTAAACGGTTGCGATAACAAATGCCCCGTTTTTGCATCACTGTAATAACCCGAAACGGTTGGAACAAATTGCGATTCATCAAATGCAATACCTGCATCTTGGAATACTTCATAAACAGGCTTAATCGCCTTAGATGCCATCATTGTTGCTGTGCCAACTTCATATACCTGTAAAATGGCAGGGGCATTACCAGAACGAAAAGCCGCAATACCCGCAGCAAGGCTTTGTTCATAGTTGCCTTTATATACAGGCATAATTTTATAATCTGAGTGTGTCTTATTAAATTCGGTGGCTAACGCATTAACCTCTTCACCCAGCTCCCCTTCCATGGAATGCCAAAAGGAAATTTCAGTGGCGGCAATGGATTGGCTGGCAAATAATAAACTGAATACTGTCGCTAGCGTTGAATGTTGTAACGGTGTCATTCTATTTATCTCGCTTTCTATTGAATTGCGCTGAGATTTGCATCAAATGTACGAAATCACGCAGTTTATGTTCGAGATAGAATGTACCAGTAGGAAATGACAGAAATATAACTCACGGATGACAGAACAGTGACAAAAATATCTCTAAAGTATGAGATATAAATGACAATCTATTGAAAAATAAAAGACAGTCATTATCTGCCCCTAACATGAGATGCTGTCACTTATTGTAAGCCACTATTTTTTATTAATTAGTAAAATTTCACGTCTGTTTTACTGGTTTTTGCTAATTTCACCGTTTTACCATTAGAGTCCAAGGTAAGAGTAAAATTACACTGGTAAGCAATATTGCGCTTATCATAATCACATTTTGAATCAACCAATAGAATTGTTTGCCCTAATGCTCGAATGTCCATAGTAAGATCAAATGGTTTCGTGAAATCTTTACCATAAGTTATTAACGTCTCTGAAATAACACTATTACCTTTATAGTATTTAATTTCTGTTGGTAGCTTATGTTCGTTGTAGTTGTTCTCACCAAATTTTTCTTTCGTGTCTGCAAGCACCGAACCTATAATAAATCCTTCTTTATTATGTAGATAGACTAATTTACCATTTGTATCTTGCCTTGAAATTATATTACAGTCTTTACCTATCGCAATTTCAACTGGCCCATTTGCATCCATTCCAATCAGCTTGTTCTTAACCCTTTTAATTGAAAGGTAATTATGAACACCACTTAGATATTCATCTTTTTTCTGATCTAGCCAAAAACTCTCGACACAACCATCAGGCCCTATTTTTAGTACAGACTTGTAATTAATCGTTTTATCTTCATTGTAAACCGTGCCGACAAGCTCTTTAACATTACCCCTTACAGGATTAAAATCATACAACTGAGCCATATTGAACACTACTGGGTTATATTGCTGTTCTTGAAAAGCCAAGGTTTCAAAAGAGGTAAAACAAACAATTACCTGCACCATTGGTAATACACATTTACGATTCATTTTTATTTTTTATACCCTTAAGGCTGGTATTCTAAGATAACTTAATACTGAGTAACTTTACTCTGTATTTATATTATCAGGTTTATAGCAAATGTCAGGTTTTGAGGTCAATAAACCAACGTACCACACATTCCTAACTTGTTGCTTACACGCTAAATTGGCAGAAAAGAACCTCACGATAAGTAACAAAGGCGTCAACCCTTCCTCTATAATAATAATATCAATTAGTTTACGATGTTTTCATACAATGCATCTCATTACCATAAATGAAAAACTGAAAGAGCCATCAAAGTCAAGATAAGAGGAATAGAATGATGTTACGTAATTTGGTACTTGGCTTATGCATCATTTTGCCAATCTCAGGATGGTCAAATCAAGCAGATATCACACAAAACAGCCCTGAAATTTTAAGTGATAACTGGGTTAAGTGCTTAACGAAATATACGGAACAACAAGCTTCAAGCACAAAAAACAGTGAAGATTTTATTGCTAAAAATGCCTATAAAACATGTAAAAAAAGTGGGGATGCGCTATTAGCGCTTGATATCAAGGAGAACATTGATTTAGCCTTAGAACACCCTGATGTGACTCAAGATCCTGTGGAATTAAATGCCCTCAAAAAACGTATCAAACTTGAGCAAGAGAAAATATGGGAAAACAGTTTTAACGAGCGTATGGCTCCGATGCTTAAATGCATTGTACTTTACACACGCAATGGCCAAAACGATTACTGTGATGAATTAATTTCTGTGGGTTTACCGCAATAGCTTAGTTGTATTCTTCATGGCGTTATTAAAATAATCTATTGGGACAGTCAATAACCAAGAGAAAAATTTAATTTATAGACATACTCCCCTAGAGAGCTACTTTTTCATCGGGGAGCGGCTATTGCACTCCTAGCCTTAAATATTCATTTAATAACCACGAATTCGATAACAATAACATTATCTAGCTCAGCGCAATGGAATTTACCAATAATCAAGTATTGCAGGGTTCAAAAATAATGAAAACAAAAAGTTAGCGATAACTCTTAGTAAAGTTAAGGTTCGTTGAAGCGCTTGATTTACTTGGGATTGGAAGACTTTGGAAGACGTTACTAGAAGTGAAGATGGCGGAGGAGGAGAGATTCGAACTCTCGGATGGTTTCCCATCGGCGGTTTTCAAGACCGCTGCCTTCAGCCGCTCGGCCACCCCTCCGCAATGACGTGCACTATAAACATCCTCTTCGTGGATGTAAACCCCTAACTTGTTCGTTCGCCTTAAAAATATACGCATTTCAGTCTGTTGGGTGAAAATATCAACATTTTAATTCGTTCGCTTGGGTTATGGGCTCATTTTTGCTAAATTTGTACTCTGTTTTTTTGGGATTAATAAAGTATGTTGCTGTTTAACAATCAAGAAATTGAAACGGACTCTCAAGGTTATTTGCTCGATAGCCAACAGTGGTCAGAGGAACTCATCCCTTTACTTGCGCAAGAAGAAGGCATTGAACTGACTCATGAGCACTTAGAAATCATTCGTTTTGTGCGTAACTTCTACTTAGAATTTAATACATCCCCAGCGATCCGCATGTTAGTTAAAGCCGTTTCGCAACAATTTGGGGAAGAAAAAGGCAATAGCCGCTATTTATACCGGCTCTTTCCAAAAGGGCCAGCCAAACAAGCGACTAAACTTGCTGGCTTGCCTAAGCCTGTGAAATGTATTTGATTTCTTACTAATAGCGGACATTAAAATCCGCTATTGGTGCCGTTTGCCAGCTTTCACTAAAAAAATGATCAATTTTAGCCCCTGGTGGCCCACCCGCTTTCAACCAGTCATCGACAAATTCAATATCTTGCTCTGAACCATAAATCGCAAGTTTTACACTGCCGTCTTCACGGTTGCTCACAAAACCTTTAAGCCCATTTTGATTGGCCCAATGATAGGTCTGATAACGAAAGCCAACCCCTTGAACTCGCCCATAAATATAAAAGTAACGGCCTGATGTTGTCATGTTCGCCTCCTTTTTAGAGCATAATAGTGTAGTTCTCTTTTTTAGCTGTTGTTTTTTACGCGTTGAACAGATAATCTGCTAGTGAGGCACTGCTTTTTCAACGTTGCATATAAAGACAGTGTATTGCGTTATTGCTAATTGTCCATACGTTAACTTGAAAACACGTAACACTGCCCACATATAGATTGAAGTACAAGCAAGGCTATTAGGAGGTCGCTATGATGATCACCAGTAAATATGGAATCGGGCAACAAGTCAGACACAAACTTCTCGGCTATTTAGGGGTCGTTGTTGATGTGGACGCTGAATATTCGCTCGAACAACCACATGATGATGATATTGCCTCAAACAGTACGCTACGCGATCTGCCTTGGTATCATGTTGTTATGGAAGATGACAATGGGGATGCTGTTCATACTTATTTGGCTGAAGCACAAATTACTTATGAATCTGCAGATGACCATCCTGAACAACCTTCGATGGATGAACTTGCAGAGTCAATAAGGTCTCAGTTGCAGGCACCGCGTCTGCGTAACTAATTTTTCTTCTCATTAATGAACGCAACCGTAAAGCAGCACTTAGCTGCTTTACTTTTTAACGATTAAGTAAAATCATTATTTCTCAAGTCCCAAAGCTGGAATGTCTTGTTTTGGGCATCTGTCCATCACAAACTTCACTCCCGCTTCTAACGCAATTTTTTGTGCCTCTTCGCTAATCACGCCTTTTTGTAGCCACAAAACATTTGCCTTAACAGCGACGGCTTCTTGCGCGATACCAACAGCAGCTTCTGCATTACGAAATACATCCACCATATCTATTGGTTCATTAATGTCACTTAACTTTCCATATACCAACTGGCCTAACAACGTTTGCCCTGCTAATTTTGGGCTGACTGGAATGACGTGATAACCTTGATGTAATAGGTATTCCATGACTTCATAACTGGGTCTATTAACTTTTTCACTCGCACCGACTAATGCTATGGTCTTCACACTTTTTAAAATTTCAGCAATTTCTTGATCTTTCATCAAAATATCTCCCAAAATCAGTAAACTATTCACTAGCATTATGATATATCTGGTACATCTTTGCCCAATCAATTTTAACGATATTTAAAGTCCATCTGACTTAAGGGAAAACCATGGAATCAACAACCCGTATCATAGGTGCCTCAAAAAATATTGCTTTGGTTGCCCATGACCACTGTAAGTCGTCTTTGCTGTCTTGGTCTACGAAAAATACACAACGCCTGCAAGCTCATAAATTGTATGCGACGGGAACAACCGGTAATTTGATTAACCAGCACACAGGCTTGCCAGTTACGAGTATGCTAAGTGGCCCAATGGGGGGAGACCAACAAATTGGTGCCATGATTGCAGAACAAAAAATCGACCTTTTGATTTTCTTTTGGGATCCACTCAATGCTGTCCCCCATGACCCTGATGTTAAAGCCTTACTGCGCTTAGCAACCGTGTGGAACATTCCTGTTGCCACCAATCCTGCAACCGCAGATTTTCTCATCACCTCACCATTTTTTGATGAGGCAATCGATATTGTCATCCCTGATTATCAAAGCTACCTAACCAAACGCACAAGCTAATACATCGATTGCCCTGTGCCAAACACGTTCAGCACAGGGCAATATCATTACGGTTTTTTCTGCCTTGGTACACCTAATTGCCTGAGCTCCTCAACAAACTCCGATGGGTTTTCAGGGTTATAGAGTAGCCAAACTTGCTGTTTTGCACGTGTTATTGCAACATACAGTAAACGCCGTTCTTCTGCATTCTCAAATGATTCAGGTTGTGGCAATAATGCTTCTTCAATAATTGACTCTCTTGCTGGTGCAGGAAATCCATCTTTTCCACTATTGAGCCCACAAATAATAACATGATCAGCTTGTTGCCCTTTTGATGAATGGATCGTCATAAATTGGATATTCAGCTTCGGCCAACGTGTTTGCGCTTTATTTAGGATCTCTGGTTTTAAATAATGATAACGCGCTAAAACCAATATTATTTCATCATCAAGCACATACCCGCTCATTTTATCTAACAAGCGCTCCAGCGCCTCTTCATGCAAAAGAACGACAGATTTTTTATTACCTTTAACCAAGCTATTCAAAGGCTTATCTAACTGGATAGGATTCTGTAAAATAAACTGGTTAGCAATGTCACCAATACGCTCATTAAACCGATAAGTGGTGTCCAGAGCACAAAGCTCCCCTTCACCAAAGTTATGTTCAAAAGATGTTGTCAAATCCAGCTCTGCGCCACTAAAACGATAGATAGCTTGCCAATCATCACCTACCGCAAACAAGGTTGTTTGCTTATTTTGTTGGCGTAAAGCTTGCAAAAGCTTAGCCCTTAACGGTGAAATATCTTGAAATTCATCGACTAAAATATGTTTCCATGGACTAATAAATCGCCCTTTTTCAAGGATATTAATCGCTTGATGGATCAGCCCAGAAAAATCAACCGCCCCCTCTTCTTTTAGCGCGTTCTTCCATGCTTTAAGTAACGGAGCCATCAACTTAATACGCTTATTAAATAACTCTCGTATCTCTTCTGGGGCATTATCCACCATCTCTTTTTGGCTACCGCCATGCATTCGCATCAAACTTAGCCAGCGTTCTAAACGTGCAACGACTCTCTGGGTTATCTTTTCGTTTTGCCAGAACTCGCCATCTGGAATATCCCACATCAGCTCGTCACTCAGCCACTCTCGCCAACCTTTAGCTTGCGCTTTTTTACTTGAACACTGCTCGCGCCACTCTTTTAAGAGTAACGCTTGGCGTTTTTTAGTGTTGCTTTCTAGTTCACTGACTACAGGGGATTTTTTACTGCCTTCTCGAATAATATGGAGAGCTAAAGCATGAAAGGTTTTTGCTTGAATCTCATCTTGTTGCAAACGTAATTGAATACGCTCATTCATTTCATCTGCGGCTTTACGACCAAACGCTAACAGTAAAATTTGCTCTGGCTTTGCCAATCCCCTTAGAACTAACCAACCCACACGAGCCACTAATACAGACGTTTTGCCGCTTCCTGCCCCCGCAAGCACAAGTACGTTATCTTCACCATTGATAACGGATAAAGACTGAGAATGATTGAGCGGTGATGATTCCACTTGCTGAAAGAAATCGTGGTAACGAGTCAAAATAGATTCACACCATTTCTCATTGATTTTCTTACGACACTGTTGGCTATGATTCAGCCACTGTAAGCATAATTGGTACTGTACCGAACAATTTTCGAACTGTGAAATTCGGGCAAGAGGTAATGGCAGCGACGAAAACTGTTGTTTAATATTATCTTTAATCACCGTTAATTGGCGTAAACTCAACCATGCATCTTGCTGTGATATTTGCTCAATTTTATTAACCAACTGAGTGAGAACCTCTGCACTCACTTGGCTCATCTCTCCACTCCATTGCTGCCATTTTTCATTTAAATAATGAAAAAAGCGCTGAGTTTGTTTCCATTCAGTACCATGCAAACGAATGACTTGCTCGTTTACAATTTCAAACTCTAACTCCCCCCAGACAATACCCCGCTTACAACGAAGATCGATAAGTTCATTAAAAGGGATAAGATATTGGTGATTTTCACCGCTAACTTCAATACCTGCGTTGAGTAAGCGAACCCGATTGTAGGGATGCTGAGCCAGACGCTGTCCAATCTGTGTTGATTTCAGTTCCATACGTCCTGCACCTAAGAATATCAATGACTAAAATACGTTGGCTTGATTCCAAACGGTTTTTTATTCCGAGTAAACACGCTATCCTATAAGGAATAGGGATTTTCTTACCTTTGAGGTACTTTGTGCTAACGCTGCTTACCAGTTATCGTCGTGTGCTCTATAACAGCCATATTCTATATTATATCCGAATCTTTATAGCCCTGACAGGCGCAACCTTATTACCATGGCTCTTAGGTCAAGAGCCAAAAATCACCATTCCGCTTACATTAGGTGTCGTTGCTGCTGCATTAACTGACTTAGATGATAGGCTAACTGGCAGAATAAAAAATCTAATTATTACCCTTTTTTGTTTTTTTATTGCCTCAGTTTCTATTGAGCTTTTATTTCCTTACCCTCTATTTTTCTTTTTTGGATTAGCATTTTCCACCTGTGGATTTATTTTATTGGGTGCGTTAGGGCAACGTTATGCCACCATTGCGTTCGGTGCATTATTAATTGCAATCTACACCATGTTAGGTGTCCCAATTTTCGATACATGGTACCAACAGCCAGCCCTTCTTCTAACAGGCGCAATTTGGTATAACCTTTTAACCTTAATCGGCCATATTTTATTTCCAGTTCGGCCATTGCAAGATGCCATTACGCAGTGTTACCAACAGTTATCTGCTTATTTAGATGCTAAAGCTAGCTTATTTGACCCCGACCTTGAAGATGATTATCAGCAGTCTGTTTATGATTTAGCGCTAGTTAACAGCAGCTTAGTTAATACCATGAACCAAACAAAAAGCGCATTACTTAGCCGCTTAAAGGGCGACCGAGGGCAAAAAGGGACGCGCAATACTCTGCATTATTATTTTGTTGCTCAAGATATTCATGAGCGTGCCAGCTCATCCCATATTCAATATCAACAGCTTAGCCGTACACTTCGCCATCATGATATTTTATTCCGTTTTCAACGATTATTAACTATGCAAGCCCGCGCTTGCCAACAAGTTGCTCAATCTGTGTTATGGCGTAAACCATACCAACACAATCCACGCTTCGAACGTACATTCGCTTACCTTGAAAATTCCTTGCAACTCCTCAAGGAGCAATCTCCTACACTCCATGAAATCAAGGCATTACATAATTTATTGAAGAACTTGAAAGGTATCGATGTTCAACTTAAAGGGCTGAGCCTTGAACAAAGTGCATGGCAACAAAATAATAAGCAAATTGAGCAATTATCCGATGAATCGCTCTCAGGTTTTAGCGATATTATTTCACGCATTAACCACCATTTAACGCCAAAATCCTCTCTATTTCGCCATGCGGTGCGAATGTCAATTTTACTTTGTACAGGTTATGCAATTATTCAATTGTTTGATATGGAAAGAGGCTATTGGATTTTGCTCACCAGTTTGTTTGTCTGCCAACCTAACTACAACGCTACTAAACGACGTTTAGCACTACGTATCATCGGCACGCTTGTGGGGATTATTATCGGCTTACCGCTCCTTAATTTAATCCCTTCAATAGAAGGGCAGCTTACTCTCATCGTGATTTCAGGGTTGTTATTCTTCATGTTCCGAAGCAGCCAATATGCCCAAGCCACGCTTTTTATTACTTTGTTGGTTTTATTCTGTTTTAACCTACTCGGTGAGGGCTTCGATGTCGCACTCCCTCGAATTATCGATACCTTAATTGGCTGCTTTATCGCATTACTTGCGGTAAGTTTTATTTGGCCTGATTGGAAATTTCGCCAACTACCACAGGTTGTACAAAAAACCATGGATAGCAATTGCCGCTATTTAGATGCGATTTTAGTACAATACTACCAAGGAAAAGACAACGGCTTAGAATACCGAGTGGCGCGGCGTGAAGCACATAATAATGATGCCGAATTTGCTTCCATTGTCTCCAATATGGCATCAGACCCTAAATCTTATCGAATAACTCAAGAGCAGGCATTTCGTTTATTATGCTTGAATCATACTTTATTAAGTTATATTTCTGCCCTTGGTGCTCACCGAGAGAAAATACAAAACGAAGAGAATTTAACCTTATTAAATGATGCCATTTATTATGTCGAATCTTCTCTACAAATTACCACGCTAGATCCATATATCGTTGATGAAAAATCAGAAAAGTTGCGTGATAGCCTCTTACACCGTATTGACAATATTTCAGCGAGTGATGATGAAAAAACATTGTTAATCATGGAGCAAATTAAGCTTTTGCTTGAGCTTATTCCTGAAATAAAACAAATGATACAGCAAATCAGTTCATCATAAATATTACAGATGAGCGGGTATTAAAATATAAAGCAAGCTCTTAATACCCGCTTGATTTCTGTTTTATACAGTACTATCGATTAAACGGCTTTAGTAAGCACCTTTATGATGACGCAATCACATTGACGTTAATTCAAAACTATTATACCAGGCAATCAGCTCTTGCTTAATTGTCTTCGGTAATACTGCACTGTGGCACCCTTCAATCGCGGCGGCTAAACCAATCAACAACGTAATACTTGGCTTATGCCTTCCATGTTGTTTTAACTTCATAAAACAGGCTTTTGCACCGACCATACGTAAATCGTCAGCATGTAAGATCCCTATCTTCCCCAAAGCCCTTTCAACAGACATATTCATATTCGGTAAATCTTTTATTCTACGCGTTGTAACCTGCTTTTGTTGCAGTTCCTCAACAGCAGAATGGTAAGCAATTTCAATAAACTGTAGAAGGCGCTTTTCGTCACACCACATTTGCTCTGATAGCTGGTAATAACGCATTTCCAATGGGATACCTTTTTTAGTATAGACAAGCCTATCAAGACCCGAGGCCTCAAAGTGGCTTCGCGCTAACAAACACCCTCTGAGATAAAAATGCCCATCCAGTAATAATCCCACAATTGCATCATCGACTAATAAACAGTATCCACCAAAGTGGTTTTTGCGCTTAAGCTCACCCAACCGGTTTAATAAACGGTACAAATAAAAAATTTTTTCTTCTGATAACAACATTACCTTAACTCCTTTTTGGGCCTGGTTAACTTTCATCCTTGAGAAAATTAATTTTATTATTTCTTTCATTACAACCAATTACGCATAACCAATTCTGAGAGTTTCAATAAAAAATGCCAAGTAGAATGCATAGAAAAACACCAAAGTTGCGAAGCGCTTTGAAAAAATAGTCTTGATATTGGATGGATATACAGTTACTGTATGTTCATACAGCATTGTTACGAGGTGAATTATGAGCATTTATTCTTGGAATAACACAACAGAACATTCTCTTAATAATTACACTCAATCTTTCCAAACTGCGGAGCCAACCAACGGCTCAATGCAGCAAGGTATGGTGAGTGAACTTGTCTACGATGAAAAACATCCTATAATGGATTTCATCTTGTTGCCTATGCTGCGTCAGTTTGGTGTTCAATCACGTTGGTTACTGTGGTTAAGCCCAAACAAAAAACTTAGTAAACACTGGTTAGAACAAGCGGGCATTCCTACACATAAGGTTATGCAGCTAAATCATATGGCACCAATAACCACCATTGATGCAATGGAAAAAGCATTAAAGAGTGGTAATTACAGTGTTGTTTTAGGATGGCTACCTGAATTAAATGAACAAGATTTTGTTCGCTTACAAGACGCAGCACAAGAAGGTCATTCTATCGGCTTTATTATGCGTCCACAAAAAACATATAATATGGTGAGTATGCAATCAGGACAGCTAAACAACCTAAAAATTCATTCAACTCACTATCACTAACCAAGATTAAGAATTTTCTTACTAAATTTAACCTTTAGAAATATTTATCCCTAAAGTGAAATGAAAAGCATTGAAGATCAATCAGATAGATAAAAAATAATCATAATAAGAAATATACATATCTCTCTGATTTATACACTAAAAAAATACTTTTTTTAACGTTTATTGCTCACTCTACTTGTATCTTTCTAAGTTCGTTGTAGACTTTAGCTTGTTAAGCTTATGGCATTATTTTTTACTTTTATTAATTTTTTGTAGATAATGTCTGCGAAACCTAGCAAGTAAATTGAACCAATGGCGAATAATAAGGCTCATTGAAGCCATGCCAATATTGGATGATAACGAGGCGTAAAAATGAAAAAAACAGCTATCGCAGTAGCAGTGGCAGTAGCCGCTTTTGCAACAGTTGCTCAAGCAGCTCCAAAAGATAACACTTGGTATACAGGTGCTAAATTAGGTTGGTCTCATTACGAAGACACTAAATTCAACTCACCAGAAACTGATTTACACGTAGGTAAAACTACCGATCGTGATACTTTAGGTGCTGGTGCATTTGCTGGTTACCAATACAACCAGTACATGGGCTTTGAATTAGGTTACGACTGGTTTGGTAAAATGAAATACAAAGGCGCTGGTAACAGCGGCGACCTGAAATCTATGGGTGTTTCATTAACTACTAAATTAAGCTATCCAATCATGGATGACTTAGACGTTTATACTCGTCTGGGTGGTATGGTTTACCGTACAGAAGCTAAAGCTAATCAAACCGAAGGCCGTTTCAAAGACACAGATACTGGCGTTGCTCCTGTATACGCATTGGGTCTTGAGTACGCAATCACTCCAGAGTGGGCTACTCGTTTAGACTACCAATGGGTTAGCAACTTAGGTGATAAAGACAATATCGGTACTCGTCCAGACAACGGCATGCTGAGTGTTGGTGTTGCTTACCGCTTTGGCCAAGAAGAAGCACCAGTAGTTGCTCCAGCTCCAGTTGTTGAGCCAGCAGCTCCAGTTGTTGAAAACAAACGTTTCACACTGCGTTCAGACGTTCTGTTTAACTTCAACAAAGCTTCTCTGAAACCAGAAGGTCAGCAAGCTCTGAACGAACTGTACAACGAGCTGAGCAGCATCGATCCAACTCAAGGTCGCGTACTGGTTGTTGGCTTCACAGACCGTATCGGTTCACAAAACTACAACCTGCCACTGTCACAAAAACGTGCTCAGTCAGTTGTTGATTACTTAGTATCTAAAGGCGTTCCAGCATCTGCAATCGCAGCAGAAGGTCGCGGTAAAGAAGATCCAGTAACTGGCAACAAATGTGACGCTGTTAAAGGCCGTGCTGCTCTGATCGAGTGCTTAGCGCCAGACCGTCGCGTTGAAATCGAAATTCAAGGTACAACTGAAGTTGTTACTCAACCAGGCGCTTAATTCTTAGCCCTAGTTTGAATTTTGAACTAAATACAAAGCCCCAATTGCGATTGGGGTTTTTTTTGGCTTAAAACTATGGGAACTTTAGCTTATTCAAAATCTATTTTAATAATAGCTAATCCAACTTTTTACTAATCCAGTTAAGATACCTAACGATCATCCATCATTGTATTATTCATCAGCACGATTTTTTGTAGTGCCTAGTATTGCTTGGAGATCCTGTTTCAATGTACTCATCTGATTTTCATATCTATCTTTATGTTCCGCATCTTCGATCAACTGGATGATAGTTTCTGACAATGTTTTATTACGTTTTACCGCTAAATTAGATAAACGCTGCCAAACTGAAAAATTCAAATCTATTGATTTTTTTCGTGTATGCGGGTGCTCTGCATTAAAATGGCGTTTACGCCTAGCTCGAATGCTTTGCTTCATCCGGTTATCAAGATCAGGATTCATATGCAGTGAAATCCATTTAAGCACTTCGCTAGGTCTATTCTCCGTTTTTAACAGCAATTCTATCGCTTCTTTTTCTGCGCTTCGTTCGATGTAACGGGTAATCGCTTCGCCAGCACGTGCTTTATTTACGAGATACTCCCATTTCCAGCCACATTCAAGATTTTCAAGCTGCTGATATTTCATAATTTTTCCTGAAGAAAACCGAACCTATCTTTATATTAGCAATATTATAAACAAAATGCTCAAGCAGAAATTCGATTTAGTTAAATATTCATTTTTTCAGCAAAGAAAGTAACCATTTCTTGTCTAAATAGTGTAGAATCCGCATCCACCTGTTAACAATTTTATCATCCTGCATGTCCACTTTTGAAAACATACTCGTCATCTATGGGGTTGGCGGCCTATGTGCAATGTTATTCACCCTATTTGTCACGAAAGATCCAAGCTGTATTATGCGTCTACTCAGTGCTCTATTAATTGGCTTCACTTGGCCAATGACACTCCCTGTTGTGCTCATGTTTTCGTTATTCTAATCGATATTTCAACAATTATTGCTGCAAGATTGCCTATCAAAGGCTAATATAACAGTCTTGCCCACTGGGTAATTTACTGACTTGAAAATCGTTTATAAAACAAACAATACGAATGGTCAATTGACCGAATAAACACAATCAAGTACATGCGCCCAGCTAACTGGCAGGCATTTTATTTATAACCCTATTAATAGCAGATAATCATAGTGATCAGTCAAGAACTAACATGGCAAGGCCTAATTCCTAATTTATCGTCATTTCAGACACATTTAGTCTCTTCAGAATCTCTGAATCCCGCAACATTTTCCGATGTTCAACCTCGGTTGTTTGATGGAATGCAGCGTTTCGTTAAGGAATTAGCGCATACCCGCTTTATGTTTATCAAATCTGATGAAAGTGAGGAGTATCTTCGCACTTATGCAAATGCAATTAACTCATTACTAGAAAACACATCAGTCATTGATGGGGATTATCAATTATCTGAAGATAAACATTCTTTCCAGTGGAAAGACGGCATCAAAAGCCGTTTTTCAACTCAGCAATCTATCGCTTACCGGCATTGGGTAGAACCAGAGCAATTATTGGGTTATGTTACTCCATCATTACAACTCGTCCCGGGCCTAGTTCACCAAGTTAATGGTGGCGTGCTTGTAATAGCAGCAAACGCACTAATTAGCCAACCACTTATGTGGAACCGCCTAAAAAACATGGTTAATCGACGCCAATTAGAATGGTTGCCCTACTCTGAAAATCAACCATTACCTATTGCTATAGAGCCTCACCCCCTTGATCTCAACGTCGTGGTTGTTGGGGATAGACTCGCATTGGAAGAACTTGAATATAGTGCACCTGAAATCTTCGATAGCGCTATTTATGGGGAATATGAACCTATCATGTTCTTCGAAGATGAAGAACAATTGTCCCTGTGGATGAGTTACATCAAATCCATTATAGAAACAAATTCATTACCTAATATTGCAGCTGATGGGTGGGTTCCTTTTATTCAGCAAGCAGCGCGTTATTGTGAAGATAAATTCAATCTACCACTAGATACCCCTTGGTTAACACGCAGCTTGATAGATGCATCCCATTACCCAATCAATGGGCAGCTTACGCAAGAGTCCTTTACCAAAGCAATTGAAAACCGCTTATGGCGACACAGTTTTCTAGCTGAACGTACGCAAGATGATATTTTACAAGAACAAATATTCGTCAAAACAGAAGGCGAAGTTATTGGCCAAATCAATGGATTATCTGTCTTGCAATATCCTGGGCATCCAGAAGCGATTGGCGAGCCATCTCGGATTACCTGTGTTGCTCACCTTGGTGATGGCGAATTCACGGATGTTGAGCGCAAAGCAGAACTTGGCGGTAATATTCATGCTAAAGGCATGATGATCATGCAAGCTTACTTAAACTATGAACTGAAACTGGAGCAACCACAACCATTTTCAGCATCAATTGTTTTTGAACAGTCATATGGTGAGGTTGATGGTGATAGTGCCTCTCTCGCTGAACTATGCGCGTTAATTAGCGCCTTAGCCTTACAGCCTATTGACCAGCAAATTGCAGTGACAGGTGCTGTTGACCAGTTTGGTTATGTCCAACCAATCGGTGGAGTCAATGAGAAAATTGAAGGTTTCTTCGATATCTGCGAAAAACGCGGCTTGACAGGTGAACAAGGTGTAATTATTCCCATGGCTAATGTGCGCCATTTATGCACCAAAGCAGAAGTGGTTGAAGCTGTAAAAGCGGGTCAATTCCATATTTGGCCTGTCGAACATGTTGCTCAAGCCATTACATTATTAACGAAACAACCTTACTTTGAACAGCAAGTGGAAGAAGATAACGTACACTTGTTAGCTTTAATTCAAGAACGTATTAACCAAGCCAACTCCCCTGATAAAGCCAGACTTCCTTGGTTCTTGAAGTGGATGAGTTAAGTAAAGATTGCGTAAAAAATAGCAGATCGGAGTTGTTCAGCGTACAAGTGTAAGCTATCCTGTACCTCTACACATAATAAAGGCTATCTGAAGAACATGGTTGATAAACGCGAGTCCTACACAAAAGATGATTTAATTGCTTCTGGAAAAGGCGAGTTATTTGGGGAAAATGGCCCTCCACTGCCATCAGGAAATATGTTGATGATGGATCGCATCGTCAAAATGACCGAAGATGGTGGCACCTTTGATAAAGGCTATGTCGAAGCTGAGCTTGATATTAATCCTGAACTTTGGTTTTTTGGCTGTCATTTTACTAATGACCCTGTTATGCCTGGTTGTTTAGGTCTTGATGCTATGTGGCAGTTAGTTGGTTTTTACCTCGGCTGGCTAGGTGGCGAAGGCAAAGGCCGTGCTTTAGGTGTGGGTGAAGTTAAATTCACTGGCCAAGTTCTGCCAACAGCAAAAAAAGTCACTTACCGTATCAGTTTCAAACGCGTGATTAACCGTAAGCTGATCATGGGCTTAGCTGATGGTGAAGTATTGGTTGATGGTAAATTAATTTATACCGCAACGGACTTAAAAGTCGGCCTATTCAAAGATACCAGCGCTTTCTAAGTCACTGAAATGCAAACCTCCGCAATTGCGGAGGTTCTTAAATTGAGTGATACCTTTAATTTAAAAACCCACAAATAATTCCAAAAGACAGGCAGGTTATTTAACCTAAAGGTTCAGATAATAGTGGAATTAAACAACGGCTACGGTTCGATCCTCCATCGCTTTACGCCAACCACCTAACCAGTGCGAACGAGCATCTACAGCCTGATATGGACACAATTCTTTAGAGCGCCCTGCTAAACCAGCTTGATAACCTCTTGATAAAGCTCTTTCTAAACGGTCTCGCTTCTGTCTTTTCATGCCTTACTTCCCTCATCATTTAAATGGAAAAGAAAACAGCACCTACTATTTCTTAATAGGTACCCTATAGAAATAGCGCCCACCGAACAGAAAATCAAGTAAAGATTTTCATATATTTGTCATAATTGGCATAAATGTGACTTGTATAGCCCATTTATAACAACCATTTGAATTTATTAAGGTTTATGAATATTTCTTTAATAATCATCATTTTAGAATAACTAAAAACGACTATTTTTAAACCTATCCTAAAAGCGTGTTTAAACAGAATTTCTAATGACAAAAAAATGCACCTCAGGTAATAGTAATCATTACGTATACCTAAAGTGCACTTAGAAAACGAATTAAAAGATGATTAATTAGTGTTTATTAATTTCATCAGCAATCCCTTTGGCAACTTGCTGCCAACCCGTAGCTAACGTACGGACTAATTCAGGATAACCATCTTCCTGCTGATCCAGTTGAACATCAAAATTACGACGGATCACATTTTTATCCTTTGAGTATGTCCAGAAACCTTGAATGAGCACCTTACCATCATAACGACCATTAAAAGCCGTGAGTGTAATATCTAAGGTATCTGGTGAGTTTTGTAGCGGCTGCAACGAAACTAGTTTTTCAGGTAACGCCGCTGACAATTCACTCACCATTGACTGCCCTAGTTGCTGCTCTAATGGGCTTGCCCATAAGTGTGTACTTGCATTGGTGTAGCTTACATCTGTCGTTTGATAAGTGATGCCGTTCGACGTCAATACATCCGATAACATAATGCGCTGCAACCATACTTGGCCTTTATTCATCACCGCCACAGATTGTGTTTCAGAAGCGTGTATTGGCAACTGGTAATACATTTTTTCTGGTGTACTACTACACGCAGCCAACAACAAAACAAATATCGATATCAGATATCTCATTATTTTTTAACTCCTTTCGGCTGTACATCCTTAGTTGGTTCGGCTTCAAAGACTAATGCATTACTCTTATTGTTTAACGTTCTTAACAGTGGCTGAACTTCTCTCAAGACTTGGTCTAAACGTTGCATATTATCCACCATCTTATTATAAGCAGGTGAGCCTGGTTGGAAGCCTTGCATTGCGCGGTTCATTTCTTGCAACGTTTTTTGTAAATCATGTGGTAAATTTTGGAACTCTTTACTTGCCATTACTTTATTCAGTTCAACTAACATTGCATTGGCTTCTTTTACCACTTTCTGACCTTCTGCTAACGTTTGTGTGGTTTGGTTCAACATAGGCTCAATTGGCATATTGTTGATTTTATCCAGCACAGCAATCACTTTTTGCTGAATCTGCGCTAAACCACCACTGGTCGTTGGAATAATTTTATACCCAGCAACCACCGTAGGGCCTTTATATGGCTCAGCATTAGGGACAAAGTCTAAATCAACAAATAGTGCCCCAGTCAGTAAATTACCCGATTTCAATGATGCTCTTAACCCGTCTTTCATTGCTAATTTTAATTCATTTTTTAAATTAAAATTCGCGCCTACATCTTTAGAAAAACGCTCTGGTTCGATATGAATAAGGACTGGAATTCTAAAATCATTATCCAGTGATTGATCTAAACCCGCGGTATAGAACGGAACCTGTGCAACAGTCCCTAAACGAATACCCCGGAATTCAACAGGTGCCCCAGGCTGCAATCCACGTACAGAATCAGAGAAAAAGAGAACAAAGTCTTGGTATTGGGTATACAGTGAATTTTGAATACTGCTTTGGTTATCAAACAGTTCAAACTCTGCATTTTCCTTAACACTGGCTCCAGGAACCCATCCCGCAGGGACATCAAAACTTACACCGCCAGTTAATAAAGTCGCAATTGACCCCATTTCGACATGTACACCTTGAGATGACATATCAAAGGCAATGCCACTGTCTTTCCAGAAACGCACGTTTGAACTGATCAGCTTGTCATAAGGCGCATTAATAAACAGTTGATAACGCATATCGCGCTTGTCCATATCAAAGTTACTGGTTTCGACAGAACCTACGCGGTAACCACGGAATAAGACAGGGTCGCCAGGGTTGAGCTGCCCCGCTTTATCACTGGCTAGAATAACACGGATACCTTTAGCATCAGGAGATGCTAGAGGAGGTGTATCTAACAAGGTGAATTCAAAGTGTTCTTTTGCTGCAAGACCAGGCTGAAGCTCAATATAAGCCCCTGAAAGTAACGTTCCTAGGCCTGTAACACCATCGCGACCAATTGCAGGTTTAACAATCCAAAATGCCGAGTCAGTACGAAGTAACTCTTTCATTTCATTATTTAAACGCGCTTTGATGATGACGCGACTAAAATTGTCATCTAGCGTCACACTTTCCACAACACCGATATCGACACTGCGGCTTTTAATTTTGGTCTTACCAGCTTCGATCCCTTCAGCATTGTAAGTGATCAATGTCACTTCTGGGCCTTGGTTACTAAAGTGATAAAATAAGATCCACGCCCCAAGTAAAACGGTGACAATTGGGATCACCCAGACAGGTGACCAACTTTTTAGCTTACTGACTTTGGCATTGGCCTGTGGTGTTTCTTGTGAGGTCACCCTATGGCTCCTTCTTGTTCAGCAGTATTCACTGCATGTTTCGCATCACAACGATCCCAAGTCAATCGAGGGTCAAATGTCATCGCCGCAAACATTGTTAAAATCACGACAACACCAAAGAAAATAATCCCCATCGCAGGAACGATGCTCATTAACTGCCCCATTTGGACTAAAGAGGCCAAAATCGTAATCACAAATACATCAATCATTGACCAGCGACCAACATATTCCACCAGCTCATAAATAAAATGCATACGATGTGGATCGCGGTTGCCATACCCTTTTGAATCGAGGCACAACCAAGCAATCCCAATCATTTTCAGCGTAGGAACCATAATACTGGCGACAAAGATAACCATAGCAACGGGGTATGAACCATCTCCCCACAGCAAAATAACCCCATCAATAATTGTGGAGTTTAAGCCACTGCCTAATGTGTTTGTCGTCATCATCGGCAGCACATTTGCAGGAATATATAACATAATGGATGTCACAAGCAGCGCTAGTGTCCATTGTAAACTTTGATGCTTACGAACACTGCCACGGGAGTGGCAACGTGAGCATTTAGATTGTTCCGCAGGTAAAATCGCGGTACAAACCAAACACAAGCGTATATTTTGGCTGATACCTGTTTGCCCCACTTTCAATGGATGTGCGAGCTTTGGTGCTGCTTCAATACGATTCCATAACCAGTGTCTATCTAAGCATTGGAAGGCTCTCACCTGTAACATACAATATATACAATAAGGCAAAAAACTTAGCCCAATGCCAATATCGCCGTAGGCAATCAATTTGACGAAACTGACTAAAACACCCGCCAAGAAAATTTCCGCCATACACCACGCTTTCATTTGGAATAAAATCCGCGTGATCACCACTTTAATCCCTTTAGGAATATGAACTTGTAGCCCTAAAAGGATAATGGTGACCATACAAAAAGCAGGTATGATTAAAGAGAAAAACAAGAAAAATAGCGCCAGACCGCTATAACGTGTCGTGGCGATAATTTCGATAATTTGAAAAAGCGAAATTTCGTTTTCAATACCCGCCGCGCTCATTTTCACAAAGGGAAATAAGCACGCAATGAATAGCATGACCAACGCGCTAAACGCATAGGCAGCTGGCTGCTTATACGGATATCGCCACTTTGAAACTAACGTCGTCTCACAGCGTGGACAGGTTGCTTTACTGCCTTGCTCCAGTTCAGGAACCGCAACCAGCATATCGCACTGAGGACAAAGCACATGTTCATGAGACTCATGGGTACACAAAGAGTATTCGCTCCTCTAATTTATCTTTTTTCTTAGCCGTTTTTCAGCAATTCAAGCTCTTGCCAGCGGTCAAAAGCCAGTTCCAGTTCGGCTTCTTTTGCTGCTAACTGGCTTAATGTCTGCTCTGTAACATCATGAGGTTGATTGAAAAAATCTGCATCACCAACTTTAACTTGCAGTGCTTCAATTTCCGTTTCCAGTTCTTCAAGCTTAGCAGGCAGTTGTTCCAGTTCACGTAATAAATTATAACTGAGTTTATTTGGGCGCTTTGCCACTTCTTTCGGCTTTGCTGTTTTTTCTTGCGCAGCTACTTTACTCGTTTGCTCGGATTTCAAACTCACGGTTTGTGCTCTTTGCTTTTGCGCGTCAAAATAGCCACCCACAAAACGGTTAATAACGCCATTGCCTTCAAAGATCCAGCATTCTGTTACGCTATTATCAACAAATTCACGATCATGGCTCACTAGCAGGACAGTTCCTTGGTAACCATCCACTAACTCCTCAAGTAACTCTAATGTTTCGACATCAAGGTCATTGGTCGGTTCATCAAGGATCAGTAAGTTACTTGGTTTTAAGAATAATCGAGCTAATAATAACCGATTACGCTCACCACCTGATAAGGCTCTGACAGGTGTCATTGCACGTTTTGGTGGGAACATAAAGTCTTGCAAGTAACCTAATACATGGCGTGGCTTGCCATTTACCATCACTTCTTGTTTGCCTTCAGCTAGGTTGTCCATGACAGTTTTATCAGGGTCTAATGCAGCTCGATGTTGGTCAAAATAAGCAACTTCTAGCTTTGTACCACAATGCACACGGCCGCTATCAGCTTGTAAATCGCCAAGCATTAAGCGTAATAGTGTGGTTTTACCACAACCATTTGGCCCAACTAATGCAATTTTGTCACCACGCATCACCTGCGCAGAAAAATCGTTTACGAGAACTTTATTATCGATTTGATAATTAACGTTTTCCATTTCAAAAACAATTTTACCTGAGCGAGCCGCTTCACCCACTTGCATTTTCGCCGTTCCCATCACTTCACGACGCTCTGAACGCTCAACTCTCAGTGCTTTTAAGGCACGAACACGCCCTTCGTTACGAGTACGACGCGCTTTAATACCTTGGCGGATCCACGCTTCCTCTTGAGCCAGTTTTTTATCGAATTCTGCATTTTGCATTTCTTCAACGCGCAATGCTTCTTCTTTACTGACTAAATAATCATCATATGTCCCTGGCCATGAGGCTAGTTGTCCACGGTCTAAATCGATAATACGGGTTGCCATATTACGAATAAATGAACGGTCATGGGAAATAAACACGATACTGCCTTGGAAATCTTTAAGGAAGTTTTCCAACCACAGAATGGTTTCGATATCTAAGTGGTTCGTTGGCTCATCTAAAAATAAAACACGTGGGTTGCTCACTAACGCACGCCCCAGCGCCGCTTTACGTAGCCATCCCCCAGAAAGAGAGGAAAGCTCCGCATCCGCAGGTAAGCCCAATTTTTTCAGCACATCGCTGATACGAGAATCCAATAACCATAAATTACGGTTATCAAGAACTTCTTGTAATTCAGCCATTTTATTTAAGTTTTTCTCACTAGGATCTTCTTCCACCACTTTAGCAATATGGTGGTAATCCTTCAGGTATTGCGCTTGCTCCGCAACACCTTCTGCAACGAAATCAAAAATGGTGCCTTCCACATTACGCGGAGGATCTTGCTGTAAACGTGCAACAACTAAGTCCTGTTCGTAAACCAGTTGGCCATCATCCAAAGGCTGTTCTTTCGTCAGCACACGCATCAGGGTTGATTTACCCGCACCATTTCGGCCAACCAAGCAAACGCGCTCGTTATCTTCAATATGAATTTCAGTATTATCAAGTAATGGCGCATCACTGAAGGAAAGGTATGCACCCGATAAATTAATTAAAGCCATTGATTCTATCCTTTACTCTGCGTGGCGAATTAGCCAGCAGTTATGAATTTGACGATTACGTGCAAAATCTTCAGAAAGCGTTTTCGCAGTGATTTCTTGTGCTTGTAGTCCTAGCTCTTTGATTGCTTCCATATCCATTTTGAAACCGCGTTTGTTGTTTGAGAACATCACAGTTCCGCCGCGGCGTAATAGTCGTTTTAAATGCGTAATCAGTTGCACATGGTCACGTTGCACATCAAATGTGCCATCCATGCGTTTTGAATTTGAGAATGTAGGTGGATCAATAAAGATCAGATCAAATTGTTCATTACTGTTTGCCAGCCAGCCCAAACAATCAGCTTGAATTAAGCGATGTTGACGCCCCGTTAACCCATTCGCTTGTAAGTTTTTCTCTGCCCATTCAAGGTAAGTACGGGACATGTCAACTGATGTCGTGCTTTTCGCACCACCCAAACCTGCATGCACGGTTGCCGTACCTGTATAACAGAATAAATTTAAGAAATCAGTACCTTTGCTCATTTCCCCTAACATACGACGCGCAATACGGTGGTCTAAAAATAGCCCTGTATCAAGGTAGTCAGTTAGGTTAACAAGCATTTTGGCATTGTATTCTTGCACCAAAAAGAAATCGTCTTTTTGTGCCAGTTTTTCGTATTGCTGTTTGCCTTTTTGGCGCTGACGCGTTTTTAACACCAATTGATTTGATGTTAATTCTAATACGTTCATCGTCGCCGTAATTACGTCAAATAGACGTTGGCGTGCCTTACGCTCATCGACGGTTTTTGGTGGTGCATATTCTTGGATGACCACTTTGTCGCCATAGATATCAACTGCAACATTATATTCAGGTAAGTCAGCATCGTAGACGCGATAGCTTTCAATACCCTGCTGTTTTGCCCACTTGGTTAATTTTTTCAAATTCTTACGCAAACGGTTAGCAAAATCAGGGGAAATTTCCGCAACGGTTTCAGAAGGCGTAGCCGCTAATTGGTAATTTTTTTGTACGCAATCTAATGGGCCGTTTTTCGCTTTGAATTCGCGCTCTGAACGTAATTGCAAACAGCTTAATAATTCAGGTGAAGCGCTGAAAATCGACAAACGCCAGCCTGGGAAACGTGCTTTCACAACGCGCCCTAATTGGCTGTGTAAGGCAATTAAGGCTGGCTCACTTTCTAAACGCTCACCATATGGCGGGTTACTGATAATGGTGCCCACAGCTTCTGTTTTAACGGGGTTTTCTAACGCAGCCGCATCACCTTGGTTGAAGGTAATGACATCTTGAAGGCCTGCCCGACGCGCATTCGCTCGCGCCATTTCCAACACACGTTTATCAATATCAAAGCCATAAAAACGTGAAGTATTCTCTTTTAAGCCTTGGCGAAAACGCACTTGTGCTTGCGTAGTTAGCTCACGCCATAATTCGGCATTAAATTTTGACCATGCATAAAATCCCCAATGGGTACGATGCAAACCCGGTGCTTTGTCTGTTGCCATCATCGCGGCTTCGATTAACAACGTCCCCGAACCACACATTGGGTCAACTAACGGCGTACCTTGCTGCCAACCAGAACGGTTAATGATCGCAGCGGCTAACGTTTCTTTTAATGGCGCTTGCCCTGCTAAATCACGGTAGCCACGAATATGCAACGAATCGCCGCTTAAATCTAACGCCACGCTGGCTTTTTCTTTATTCAGGTACACATTAATGCGAATATCTGCCTGTTGGCGTGCAACATCAGGGCGTTTTTCTAACTTACGAACAAAGCTGTCGACGATGGCATCTTTCACTTTTAAGGCGCCATATTGGCTATTACGAATTTCTTCGTTAGTCCCTGTAAAATGCACTACAAACGTATCATTTACAGAGAAAATTTCTGACCAGTCAATCGCTTGTACACCAAGGTATAAATCTAAGTCACTGTAGACATCAAAATCATTCAATGGCAATAAAATACGCGATGCCAGCCGACTCCACAGTAAGCTTTGGTACATGACCCGTTCATCGGCCTGAAAATAGACGCCCCCTTGGGTCACTTTGCACTGGCTAGCCCCGAGAGCTTCCAGTTCCGTTTTCAGTAGTTCTTCTAGGCCACGAGCTGTGCTGGCAAACAGAAAATTCATAGTATTTATTACCGATTTCGATGAAAAATTGTTGCGCATTATAGCTAATCTTATGCAGTTGTCATAAAGTTGCTGCGCACAATTATAAGGATTAAAAAATGATCACGCTTTCGCGCCTTTATACACACCCAGTAAAATCCATGAGAGGGGTGCGCTTATCTCATGCCTTCGCTGATATTAGCGGTTTGACTTTTGATCGTAATTTTATGATAACCACGCTGGAAGGTAAATTTATTACGGCGAGAAAATACCCGCAAATGTTACTGTTTACGCCGGTTATGCTCAATAATGGACTTCATCTTCGAGCCCCTAATGGTGAAAGTGCAACAGTATTGTATCAGGACTTTGATGAGAAACAGAGCCCTACCGAAGTTTGGGGTAATCATTTTCACGCACTCATTGCACCCGAAACAATAAACAGCTGGTTAAGCACCTTTTTTGATGAGCCCGTTCAATTACGTTGGCTGAGCCCACAGCTTTCTCGTCGCGTGAAAGAATACCAAGACGTGCCAATGTCATTTGCCGATGGCTACCCTTTTCTATTAATAAATGAAGCGTCAGTTCAAGAACTGCAACGCCGCTGCCCTGCCAGTATTAAACTTGAGCAATTTCGAGGCAACTTAATTATTACTGGCGCAAAACCGTTTGAAGAAGACACGTGGAAAACGATTCAAATTGGGGATGTCGTCTTTACTTTAGACAGGCCTTGCAGCCGCTGTATTCTCACGACCGTGAGCCCAGAAAAAGGCATTAAACATCCTAATAGCGAGCCATTAGCGACATTACAAACTTTCCGCTCAGATGAAAACGGTGATGTCGATTTTGGGCAAAATGTAATAATTCAAAACACAGGCGTCATTCGTGTTGGTGATACATTAACCGTATTAGAAACTAAGACCGCCAAACAATATTTAATTCAAGAAAGGGAAAATGACCTTTCCTCGCAAAATACTAAATCTCAAGTTAACAAAGTCAGCTTAATTTTCGACGGAACCGAATATGAAGGTGATAACCAAAATGTGATCCTTGAACAACTTGAATCACACGGTGTAAATATACCCTATTCATGTCGAGCGGGTATTTGTGGGCGGTGTAAAATTAAATTAGTGTCTGGTGAAGTAGCGCCATTAAAACAAAGTGCAATTAGGGAAAATGGTTATATATTAGCCTGCAGTTGTATCCCTAAAACAGCATTGAAATTAGCATTTAAGTGAAATTTAATTTTGGATATTTAACACCATCATCTATTTTTATTTATGATGGTGTTAACGTTCCAACAACCAAATTAATGATCATACTGAAAGAATAATTTTATTTATTCGTTTTTTGATGTGATCTATGATGATCAATCAAACTACATTTCCATATAACTGTCTTTTGGCTTTAGATGAATATTCAAGCATACGATCATTCATGATCTTAATTGGATCACAAAATCTTAAAACACGATCAGGTAATTCCAAAACTGGCTCTGCCAATAAACACAAACTTGCACAAGAACCTGCTTCCGCAATAATAAATGTGGAATAATGATGGCTATTTTCTAAACATACTTGAATAATTTGCCCTTGTTTTGGCGTACTAATCGCGTGAAATGAAGAAAAATACCAACTTTTTGGCATCTGTGGTTTTAGAAAACGATAAGCAACAAGACTATTAAGCACTAATTCAGCACGCTCTTCTTGTGTAATATTTAATCGTTTAGCTTGCTCATCAAATAAATAAAATTCCCCAGCATCCTCAATACTAAATGGCATTTCATTACGAGCAAATACCGTCAGCATTTTAGCTGGAAAACATGAACGAAATATCATGCCGTTGGCGAGATCTAACATCACCCTGTCATGGTCATGATCAAAATACCAACGCCAATGATCATCTGGTTTAATATTCATAAACGGATCCTTTAGCGATTTACCGGTAAATATATATAAGAACGATCATCAATACGATCTTTCCTAAATTTACTCTACAGCTAATTTTTATACGCTAAATAATTCACCTTGCAGACAACCGGATAATGTTATTATCAAATAACACATTCGCTGAAAATTGAAATAAAATTGATATAAAAATAGCCACTATTAGCAATATAGTTTAAAAGGGGGCATAAAGAAACCCCCTTGTTAAGTAAATTTACAATTTACTAGATATGATTGACAATATCTTTAATTAACCTTGGCCCATGATAAATAAAACCAGAATAAATTTGAATTAATGAAGCACCTGCTTCCATTTTTTCACGTGCGGCGGTTAATGAATCTATTCCACCCACACCAATAATCGGAAGTTTGCCATTTAATTCACGGGAAATAAGCTTAATCACTTGGGTACTTTTTAATTGAACAGGACGCCCGCTTAATCCCCCCATTTCATTGCAGTGATTCAAACCTTGGACAAGAGAGCGATCTAGCGTGGTATTAGTTGCGATAACACCATCAATATTATGTCGGACTAAGCTATCTGTGACTTGAATAATTTCTTCTTCGGATAAATCAGGTGCCACTTTAACAGCAACAGGGACATACTTATTGTGCAACGATTGCAGTTCTAATTGCTTTGCTTTTATTCCACTTAATAAATCATCGAGTGCTTCACCATATTGTAATGAACGCAAACCTGGTGTATTTGGTGACGAGATATTAATGGCAATATAACCTGCATGTGCATATACCTTATCCATACAAATAAGGTAATCATCTTTGCCTTGCTCAACAGGTGTATCTTTATTTTTACCAATATTAATACCAATGATCCCGCCATAATTGGATTTTTTCACATTCTCAACAAGGTTATCAACACCCTTATTATTAAACCCCATGCGGTTAATGATCCCTTCCGCTTCAACTAAGCGAAAAAGCCTTGGCTTATCATTTCCTGACTGAGGACGTGGCGTCACGGTACCAATTTCTACAAAACCAAAGCCCATCGCACCAAATGCGTCAATGCATTCACCGTCTTTATCCAAACCCGCGGCAAGCCCAAGTGGATTTTTAAACGAGAGTCCCATGCATTGGGTTGGTTTGGTAGCAACAGATTGGCGAATCAGACATTGAAAAGGGGAATGGTTTAAACGTTGAAGCTGGCGAAAAGTCATTTCATGCGCTTTTTCGGGGTCGAACTGGAATAGTGCCTTGCGGGCAAGGTGATATAACATATCCAATAACCTATATTCTGCTAGTGCGTTTCAATAAGAAAGACATCATGTCGCACGCACCCAATGCCACCAGCAATTAAGCTTTATGAACATAAGCTTTAGTGGACACTAAAGTGCAAACGATGTTTCGTCGGATAAAACGCGCTATAGATTACCCTATTTGAACGCTTATGTGCCATGAAAAAATCAATAAAAATGCGTTTAGTTGAATTTATCACTGCAAATTAGGTTTCATATAAGCTGGAGATGTCCTATTGTCATGCGGTTACTCGCTGAAAAAGAAAATCCCAGACAATATCTGGGATTTTCTTATATTTAACCGTGGGCTAATTAGCTTTCTAACGCCTTGGTAATTTTTTCAAATAAATCGCCCGATAAGTTATCGAGTTCTTTTAATTGCTCTAACACATTACGCATTTGAGCTTGGCGTTTTTCATCATAGCGTTTTAAACGAATAAGAGGTTCAATTAAGCGAGATGCAACTTGCGGGTTACGGGTATTCAAGTCCACTAGAATTTCATACAGGAACTGATAGCCACTACTGTCTTGTGCGTGGAAATTAACAGGGTTACCAGCCGTGAAAGCACCCACTAATGAACGAACACGGTTCGGGTTACTCATACTGAATGAACGGTGATTTAACAGCTTACGCACATTTGATAACGTACCTTTTGCTGGGTTTGAACCTTGCAATGTAAACCATTTATCCATCACCAAACCATCGTGGTGCCAACGTTCATCAAAATCAGCCATCAATTGTACGAGGCAAGGCAGTTGTGCTTCATTAGCTGCTGTCAGTGCCGCCAGTGAATCCGTCATGTTGTCCGCATTTTTATACTGATCTTCGACCAGCTGATTCGCCATCACGGCATCATCATTCACCGCTAAATATTGCAAACAAACATTACGCAACGACCGTTTTGCAATATCTTGATGATCGACACGGTAACCGTCAATATTAATCGAGCGATATACCGTCAGGAATTCATCAGACATCTCGTTGGCTAATCGGTAATGAATAAAGTTGATCACCTCATGGATAGCAACAGGATCGATAACCGTAAATAGCTCTGCAATTTCATTCTCTGATGGCAGCGTTAAGATCAACGCGGCAAGCGCAGGATCGATTGATTCACTCAATAAAACGGCACGGAAAGCATCAACTACCGACTCAGGTAAAACAAGTTCTTCACCTTTTTGATATTTAGCAACATTGATCTTTGCATAGTTATTGATCAGCTGCTGAGCGGCATCCCAACGTGAAAACTCGTTGCTGGCATGCTGCATCAAAAACGCTAATTGTTCATCGCTATAGTTATAATCTAACTTAACTGGCGCAGAAAATTCGCGTAATAAAGACGGCACTGGGCGAGTTGGGACTTCATCAAACACAAAAGATTGTGTTTCTTGAGTGATGTTGAGCACTGAGTTTACCACGCTCCCACCACGTTTTAATGGAATGACTGCCCCTTCCTCATCATATAACTCAATATCCAGAGGAATATGCAGAGCCAGTTTTTCTGTTTGATCTAACGTCGGAGGCGTCATTTGGCTAACATGCAATGTATACTGCTGTTTTTCAGGCGAATATTCATCACGTACTGTTAATACTGGTGTACCTGATTGGCTATACCAGCGGCGGAATAAAGACAAGTCGACATTTGACGCATCTTCCATTGCTTGGACAAAATCATCACACGTGGCTGCGCTGCCATCGTGACGATGAACATACAGCTGTATCCCTGCTTGGAACATTTCTTCACCAAGTAAGGTGTGGATCATCCGAATGACTTCAGAGCCTTTTTCGTACACTGTTAATGTATAGAAGTTATTCATTTCTATTACTTTTTCAGGGCGAATTGGGTGAGCCATTGGGCTTGCATCTTCCGCAAATTGCGCTGCGCGCATCACTTTAACATTATTAATTCGGTTAACTGATCGAGAACCTAAATCTGAGCTAAATTCTTGGTCACGGAAAACCGTTAAGCCTTCTTTTAAGCTTAATTGGAACCAATCACGACAAGTAATGCGATTGCCCGTCCAGTTATGGAAATATTCATGGCCAATCACGGATTCAATATTCAGATAATCTTTATCTGTTGCCGTATCGCTTTTAGCTAACACATATTTGGAGTTAAAGACGTTCAAGCCCTTATTTTCCATTGCCCCCATATTGAAGAAATCAACGGCGACAATCATATAAATATCAAGGTCATACTCTAAACCGAAACGCTCTTCATCCCATTTCATGGCATTTTTTAGCGACTGCATCGCCCATGGTGCTCGGTCTAAATTACCTTTATCGACAAATAATTCCAACGCCACTTCTCGGCCACTACGAGTGATAAAAATATCTTTTAATACGTCAAAATCACCCGCGACTAATGCAAATAAATAGCTTGGTTTCGGGAATGGGTCTTCCCATTTAACCCAATGGCGACCATTTTCTAACTCGCCTTCTGCAATACGGTTACCATTAGATAAAAGATAAGGATAACGCGTTTTGTCTGCAGTAATGGTTGTGGTGTAACGCGCTAATACATCTGGGCGGTCTTGATAAAAGGTAATATGGCGGAAACCTTCTGCTTCACATTGCGTACATAGAGCATCACCTGAAACATATAAACCTTCTAACGCGGTATTTTTTTCAGGGCTAATTTCATTCACAATACGCAGCATAAAAGATTCAGGTAATGATTTAATAATCAATTTACCTTCAGATTGTTGATAATCGGCCCACGCTTTTCCATCAATTTCGATACTTATTAATGATAAATCTTCGCCATGTAATTCCAAGGTTGAAGATTGTGGATTAATGCGTTTCACCTGACTCACTGCGGTTACTACGGTCTTAACAGGATCAAGGTTAAAATCGAGGTCAATCTCTGTAATCGTATAATCAGGGGCTTGATAATCCTGACGATATTTCGCTTGTCTTAACTGGGTCATAAGTAACCTTTTAATTCGTTATATTCGATATCGCACTACTTCGCTGCTTTATACAATACTATAAGACACCGTAATGTGAACGGATTTGAGAAACATTTTCATCAAAAGATGTTATCTGTTTTTTATCTGATGTTACTTTCTTATATTTAATAGTCGCTGTTTTGTTACAAAATCGTTTGTTTGTTGGTGCTATAGTACTATCAAATATTTCACGACATGTTAGTATCTTTTCGTGATTAATCGTTTTGTATCTAAAACATTAGTCGCTCTCGTTTCAAAATGGATTTCTCTGATGTAACGGCTTTACCTAGAAGCAAATGAGCGAATTAAGCTGAATATGCCCCGCCAATACAGACTGATAGAATAACGCTTCTATCTTTTGTTAAAGTGGGTATACTTTTGCAACTTTAACGATTTAGCAAATTGCTAAATATAAGTAGATAAGCTCCGCGAGGATGTCTGCGCGCCATGAATTTAGACGCTACACCGATTATTACATCACTGCTTGATACCGATGCTTACAAGCTTCATATGCAGCAGGCTGTTTTCCACCGATACTACCACGTACCGGTTGTTGCTGAGTTCCGCTGTCGTAGCAGCGAGCTCCTAGGCGCTTACGCCGATGAAATTAGGCAACAAGTTCAGTTGATGGAACATTTATCCCTGACTGACGATGAACTGACATTTCTACGCCGCTTACCTTTTTTCCAAGAAGATTACCTCACTTGGCTAAAAACGTTCCGCTTTAACCCTGAACAAGTCATAGTCACCTCTAATGACGATGGGCAGTTAGCTATTCGTATTAGTGGCCCTTGGCGTGAAGTGATCATGTGGGAAGTCCCGCTGCTTGCACTTGTTAGTGAAATTGTGCAGCGAGATAGACATCCTGAAATCACTCCCGATGACGCTGTTAGCCAACTCAGAAAACTGTTAACCGTTTTCTATGCGCAAGCTAATGAAGACCAGCTTGATTTGTCTGGCTTTAAATTAATGGATTTCGGCACTCGCCGCCGTTTTTCTTATGCAGTGCAATCCGCTATTGTTTCCATGCTGAAAAACGAATTTCCTTATCTTATCGGTACCAGTAACTACCAACTGGCCCATGAGCTCGATTTAATCCCAGTCGGTACACAAGCTCACGAGTGGTTCCAAGCGCACCAGCAAATTAGCCCCGAGCTAGCAAACAGCCAGCGTGAAGCCCTACAAAGCTGGTTAGACGAATATCCAGATCACCTTGGCATCGCGTTAACTGACTGTATCACCATGGATGCGTTTTTACGCGACTTTGATGTCGATTTTGCGAAGCGCTACCAAGGATTACGGCATGATTCGGGGGATCCGATCGAATGGGGTGAAAAAGCCATTGCTCACTATCAAAAACTGGGTATCGACCCAATGAGCAAAACACTGGTTTTCTCCGATAGCTTAGATTTACAAAAGGCACTTGATTTATATCGCTATTTCCATCAGCGTATTAATCTCGTTTTTGGCATTGGTACAAGGCTAACTTGCAATATTCCCCATGTAACGCCGCTGAATATTGTCATCAAACTTGTCGAGTGCAATGGAAAACCCGTCGCTAAATTATCAGATAGCCCGGGCAAAACGATTTGTGAAGACGATGAATTCGTGAATCAACTCCGAAAAGCCTTTGATCTGCCTAAAATGGAAAAAGCCTGTTAATCCGCTATTTTTCCTCATTCAGCACAAGAAGATACACTTTTCTTGTGCTGAGCTCAAAAACCCTCTTTTTCTTTTATTCACTTACTATTACTATAGTTTTTGAGCTCTAAAATAATCGTTCGATTCCACTGAAATTATTTATCGCGATTTTTTACTTGTTTCCTAACAAATGGCAAGTAACATAGAGCTTTGGCCCCTGAAATATGGGATTTCGTAAGTATATCCCTACTTAACTATTTTAACCGTCATACACGCCTTGTTTTGCGCCTCAATAAAGAAAGCTGCAATACA
Organism: Providencia vermicola; assembly: GCF_020381325.1. GTDB lineage: Bacteria > Pseudomonadota > Gammaproteobacteria > Enterobacterales > Enterobacteriaceae > Providencia > Providencia vermicola. The sequence continues at coordinate 42,980 of NZ_JAGSPI010000001.1, read as the reverse complement.
ATGAATGAAATGGTTTTAATACAATTTGAATGGCATCCTAAATAATTCGAGTTGTAGGAAGGCGGCAAGCAAATTGAGCCCTAGGAGCATACACAAGTATGTGACTAGGGTCGGTTTGTGAAGCCAACGCATCTACGGCTCGAAGTATGACGGATTGAGATAGTCAAAGTAGATATTGTTAAATATGAAGAGAGTGAATTATATGATAGTAGCGCCTGTAGTCGACGTACTGCAAGGCCGTGTGGCGGTAGGCTCTGAAGTCACCGTTCAAGGCTGGGTACGTACAAGGAGAGATTCAAATGCTGGTTTTTCTTTCCTCGCCGTTTATGACGGCTCATGCTTTAACCCGTTACAGGCTATCATTAATAATAATTTACCGAATTATAATGACGAAGTCCTGCATCTCACCACGGGTTGTTCCGTTGAAGTCACGGGTACGGTAAAAGAGTCTCCAGGTCAAGGTCAATCATTTGAATTAGAAGCCACCACAGTCAAAGTGGTTGGTTGGGTTGAAGACCCTGACACTTACCCAATGGCAGCAAAACGCCATAGCGTTGAATTCTTACGTGATGCGGCACACTTACGCCCACGCACTAACTTAATTGGTGCTGTTGCACGTGTTCGTCATACCTTAGCGCAAGCTATTCATCGCTTCTTTGATGAGCAAGGCTACTTCTGGGTTTCAACACCAATCATTACCGCTTCTGATACCGAAGGCGCAGGTGAAATGTTCCGTGTCTCTACACTGGATTACAATAACTTGCCACGTAATGACAAAGGCGAAGTGGATTTCAGTGAAGACTTCTTTGGTCGCGAAGCGTTCTTAACCGTTTCAGGCCAGTTAAATGGTGAAGCCTACGCAACAGCACTGAGCAAAGTGTATACCTTCGGGCCAACATTCCGTGCTGAAAACTCCAACACCAGCCGTCACTTGGCGGAATTCTGGATGGTTGAACCGGAAGTTGCGTTTGCAAACTTAGATGATGTGGCTGGTCTTGCAGAAAAAATGCTGAAATTTGCATTTAAAGCAGCGCTGACCGAACGCCGTGATGATTTAGAGTTCTTTGCACAACGCGTTGATAAAGACGTTATCAACCGCTTAGAAAGTTTTGTTAACTCTGATTTCGCGCAAGTGGATTACACTGATGCGATCAAAATCCTTGAGACCTGTGGCCAGAAATTCGAAAACCCAGTTTACTGGGGTGTCGATATGTCTTCTGAACATGAGCGCTACCTTGCTGAGCAGCACTTTAAAGCGCCTGTCGTGGTGAAAAACTACCCGAAAGACATCAAAGCTTTCTATATGCGCCTCAATGAAGACGGTAAAACCGTTGCGGCAATGGATGTCCTTGCTCCGGGTATTGGTGAAATCATCGGTGGTTCACAACGTGAAGAGCGTTTGGACATGTTAGATGCTCGCCTTGAAGAAATGGGCATGAATAAAGAAGATTACTGGTGGTACCGTGATCTACGCCGTTACGGCACAGTGCCTCACTCAGGTTTCGGCCTTGGTTTTGAGCGCTTAGTTGCCTATGTAACTGGTGTCGGTAACGTACGTGAAGTAATCCCATTCCCACGTACCCCAAGAAACGCAGCATTTTAATTTCTGCTTTTTTGTATTTATTCACGAGCCAGCATGTTGGCTCGTGATAATTAAGCCCTGAGATGCTTTCACTTAATAACTATCTCATCTCGTTACATTTAATTTCAGTCATCTGATAAATAGATCACATTTTTTACGTTATTGCCTTATAATTTCCCGTTATATTGCACCTACATTGATATTGCTAAGAATAATCTGCTTTTTTGCTTCATTTTTGTTTTTTGCCAACCAGAAATCTTCAGTTAAATCTCTCTAAGTTGCTCAAAAAAAGCTCAAATCGTCTATCAAAAAAGTTCCCTTAATTTTGTAATATTTTTTAAACTGGTACGATGAGTGATTATTTTTTGTTCTATTTTTTACATTTAGAAACATCTAGTTACCATTTGTTTCAGAATCTTTGATTTTGTAGCACTTTGAGGGTAGATAAATTTATTTAGCAATGGAACACTGGTCGCCGACATAGACGACACTAATCTCTCATAAATAGTTCCAATTATTTTTGCGAATTATTTTTGGCAGTGGCAGGTGTCCGAATAACACCAATGAGGGTAATAATAATGATGAAACGCAATATTCTTGCAATGGTTATCCCAGCTCTGTTAGCTGCTGGTGCAGCAAACGCAGCTGAAGTATACAACAAAGACGGCAACAAGTTAGACGTTTACGGTAAAGTTGACGTTCGTCACTACTTTGCAGATGGCAAAGGCAGCGGCAAAACTAGCAGCGAAGATGGCGACGATTCTCGTGTTCGTTTAGGTCTGAAAGGTGATACTCAAATCACTGATCAACTGACTGGTTTTGGTCGTTTTGAGTGGGAAACTAAAACTAATAAAGCTGAAGACAGCAACGAAAACAAAAACCGTTTAGCATACGCTGGTTTAAAATTTGCTGATTTCGGTTCAATCGACTACGGCCGTAACTACGGCGTAATCTATGACACGAACGCATGGACCGACGTTATGCCTTTATGGGGCGGCGACACCATGGCTCAGTCTGACAACTTTATGACTAGCCGTAACCGTAACCTGTTAACTTACCGTAACAACAACGCGTTCGGTTATGTTGATGGCCTGAGCTTCGCTCTGCAATATCAAGGTAAAAACGGCGACGATAACAAATCAAGTTCCGGTAACCCACGTAAAGACAACGGTGACGGCTACGGTTTCTCTACCGCTTATGACTTAGGTTGGGGCGTGACTCTGGGTGGTGGTTACTCTAACTCTTCTCGTACTCCAGACCAACGCAACAAAACTACTGCTGGCGGCCAAAAAGCTCAGGCATGGAACGTTGGTGGTAAATTCGACGCTAACAATGTTTACTTAGCAGCGATGTATGGCCAAACTCTGAATACAACTCGTTACGGTTCTGGTAACCTAGTTGCTAACAAAACTGAAAACGTTGAGTTAGTTGCTCAGTACCTGTTTGACTTTGGTCTGAAACCATCTTTAGGTTATAACCAATCTAAAGGTAAAGACTTAGGTGGATACGGTAACAAAGATTTAGTTAAATATATCTCTGTAGGTTCTTACTACTACTTCAACAAAAACATGTCTGCAGTTGTTGACTACAAAATCAACCTGTTAAAAGACAATACATTCACAGACCAAGTTGGTATCAATACTGATAACGTAGTTGGTTTAGGTCTGATCTACCAATTCTAATTATCAGTTAACTGATAATTTAGAAAACGGTAACATGTTTTTGCAAGCAGCGCTTCGGCGCTGCTTTTTTATGTATGCATTATACCGACCTTTGTTATACCTACCTCAAAACCTGTTCACCTTCGTAGTTATCAATCCAAACCATCGATAAGGCAGGTAAATTCACCACCTTTATGGATATTTCTGGTTGGATAACATGCAATTACTACCTAGCTCACAAGATCTCGCCAATTTTTCGTAAAACGGTTGGCAAAAGCCCTTTCACACGTTAACCTGAGAACTCGACTCGTTCGACTAAACCCGTTTTCAGCTATACCCAGCATTAACCCGCTGTATGGGGCATCTGACAGGTAAGGTTGCCATAAAAACCCTTACTTTGCCTCACCACACAGGTTGGTGTTAGGTACCACAACCGAGCTTTGGAATCGACAACATGTTTGAGAAAATTACTTCTGCCCCCGCTGACCCTATTTTAGGTCTTGCTGATAGTTTCCGTGCTGATCCCCGCGATAATAAAATTAACTTAGGTATTGGCGTCTACAAAGACGAATCAGGAAAAACCCCTGTACTTGATACTGTCAAAAAAGCAGAAAAATTCCTGCTAGATAACGAAAACACCAAAAACTATCTTGCGATTAGCGGAATGCCAGAATTTGGCCGTGTAACACAAGAATTGTTATTCGGTGCGCAACATGAAATTGTCACCTCAAAACGTGCTCGTACAGCACAAGCACCAGGCGGTACAGGTGCCCTGCGTATTGCAGCTGATTTTATTGCGAAACAAACCAATGCAAAACGCGTTTGGATAAGCAACCCAACTTGGCCTAACCACAAAAATATTTTTGAAGCAGCAGGCTTAGAAGTTTTAACCTATAACTACTACGATGCAGCAAAACATGGCATGGATTTCGATGGCATGTTAAACAGCTTATCTTCTGCGGTTGCAGGCGATGTGATTGTTCTGCATGGCTGCTGCCATAACCCAACGGGTATTGACCCAACAGCGGAGCAATGGGCAAAGCTAGCCACACTGTGCGCAGACAAAGGCTTATTACCTGTTTTTGACTTTGCTTACCAAGGCTTTGCAAAAGGCTTAGACGAAGACGCTGAAGGCCTACGCATCTTCACCAAAAACAATCCAGAAATGATCGTTGCGAGTTCATTCTCGAAAAACTTCGGTTTATACAATGAACGTGTTGGTGCTTGTACGATTATTGCAAAAGACAGCGATAACGCAGAGCGTGCATTTAGCCAAGCAAAAGCCGTTATCCGTGCAAACTACTCTAACCCACCAGCACACGGCGCAGCAGTAGTCACCACTATCCTTTCTGATGATGCGTTAAAAGCCGAATGGATCCAAGAATTAACTGCAATGCGCGAACGTATCAAACGTATGCGCCAGCTGTTAGTCAAAACCTTGGAAGAAAAAGGTGCTAAACAGGATTTCAGCTTCATTATCAACCAAAATGGTATGTTCTCCTTTAGTGGCCTAACAAAAGAGCAAGTAGAGCGTCTACGTAGCGAATTTGGTATCTATGCAGTGAGTTCTGGGCGTATTAACGTGGCTGGTCTGACACTGGAAAACATGGTTCCGCTGTGTGATGCCATAGTGAAAGTGCTGTAAGAATTTACTTTGTGTTATATTAAAAACACCCCACTTCAACTTGGGGTGTTTTTTTTATGCTAAATTCTCCCCAATATACCATTGAAAATTATTTAGGAGGTGCTCCCACTGCTTGCCCACTACTAATTACGGTAAGCATCATTGTAAATCTCAAGGCCAAACGTTCATCACGTAATGCTTAATGCGCAATCAGAAATTGCATATTGAGTATTCGGCAATGGTTGTTCTTCATTTAAGTGATTAACTTTCATCATCTTCATCATTCTATAAAATTACCCATTAGCCGCTCTCGGATTGATAGAATATCCCCACTCGATTATTCGATAAATTATGGTACAAATTTGAAACCTATTAATGTGACTTAGCCGCCTCCTTCAGGATCCAGCATCGTCACATAACCTTCACCGCCAAAAAATATATTTTCCCCACCAAGCACTATTAACTTGTCATTATCACATCCTTACTTTGAACACTCTATTTATGCAGTTGGTAACTTGAATGCATTCCCCCTCAATTAACAAATTGATATATAACACGTTAATTTATAGCCGTGAAAACCGAACTTTTATTATGTAATAAAACAACATTTGTTTATTGAAAGTCTGCATGCTCTGCATACGACCTCAATAAAAACTTAACCAACTGAAAAATAACGAATAATATTGATTTTCTTTAATTTTATTATTGAAAAACTTCAGATTTACTTATCTTTTTCCGCCCAAATATTACAAAACATTTCTACTCCCAACCCGTTATTTATTTGATTTTACTGACTAATATGACTTATTTACACTATTTTGGAGTGTAATAAATTAACACTTTGCTGTTATCTTGATACACACTTTAGGTGTTTTGTGCAGATTACATGTTGTATCTTATACCCAAGCCAAGTTAGCAATTAAAACTAAAGTTAAGATTCAAATAAGATAAAGAATCCAGATGTTTTAATTAAGGCAACCTTAAATATTATTTAATCGAATTTAAATTTACTCGTAAAGAGGACTCACATATGACAATGTTAAACAAAATTTCTGCTGCCATCATCGTATCAAGCGTATTATTAAGCCCTGTTGCATTAGCTGAAAAACAAGGTGCTACCGTTACATTTGAAGCAACCATTCGCTCTGCAAGCTGCGTTGTGTCATCAACTACGGAAGGCTCGACAGTAAATTGGGGTGTATTTACATCTCAAGAATTAAAAGATAAATCATTAAACACTCAAATTGGGGAAATCAAGAATTTCCATTTAACTTTGACAGACTGTTCAGCGGCAAACCCAGAAGACTCAGCAGTTAACGTACACGCATCTGGAGCCACATCGCCTTTTAACCCAGGCTACTTTGCAAACTCGGCAGCAAAATCGTTAGCGGTAAAATTAGAAGCCGTTGATAAAGATGGCACAACAACTCAAGATATTAAGCCGAATTCAGAAGCATCAGTGATTGTTTCAAATGCATTGAATGAGGGTGGTTTTGCGAGTATCCCAATGAAAGCATCACTGATGCTGGTACAAGAAGCGACAGAAGGAGATAACTTGAAAGTTCCTGTCACTTTTACTGTATCTTATAATTAATTTTAATAGAAAATACACGCCTAAATACTTCACTAAGCTATCAAGAGAACTTGATAGCTTAGTTTGCTTGAGAATAATGAGTGTTTTATCTTATTAAGACAAAATACCCATTATACTGATATCGCTGATACTCATTATATGCTGTAATATTAGAGTTATACTCTCCATCATGGTAATTTGGCTTTAGTATAAAATCATGGGGAGAGCCATCAAGACTTTTAAATCAGGTAATTATGTTTAATCCTTAGCTAGGATTTATATTAGAGAATTACTATGAAATTACACACAGTCAAAATGCTATCTGCATTAAGTTTATTTTTAGCTCCTTTTTTCTTGAATGCAAAAGGGGTTAGCTTAGATGCAACACGAATTATTTACCCTCAAGATGCTAAGAGTGTTTCGATCACTGTAAGTAATACTGATGAGCAAGTAAATTATTTAACTCGCGCTTATATCACTGATGCTCAAAATAAACCCAGTAAAGCTTTTGAACTGACGCCTCCCGTATTCAAAGTAGCGTCAGGTTCGAAACAAGAAGTCAGAATATTTAGTAAAACCCCTGAATTACCAACAGATCGTGAGTCATTATTCTATTTTCATGCGACGATGATTGCGGGGCAAAAAGAAAAAACGGAAGGTGATGGATTAAATATTGGCTATGACCATGTTTTAAAATTATTTTACCGCCCAAGCAATTTGCCAATGGATTCCGCACAAGCGCGTGAAAAATTGAAATTCAAAATAGAAGGCAGCTCGCTTAAGGTAAATAATGATTCGCCATATTATGTCAATCTTGCACAAATAAAGATCAACAACCAGCGTCTCGATGTTAGTTTAGAAAAAGGAAATACCACGATAGCCCCATACTCTTCTCTAAGTTATCCGATTTCGTCCAATATGAAACAAGGCACAATTGTCTGGCGAGCTATTACGGATTTAGGTGGCACCGATGAATTCAGTGCAAAATTACAATAAAATGCTTAAAGTTATATTGTCAGTAATACTAATCAGCATTGGTCTTTCACCCGCTTTTGCATTGAGTGAACAAGACCAACAAGTAGATTTAATTGTTAAAGGGAAGGTTTCTAAGGGAACCTGCTCTTTTGCTTTTTCAAGTAAAGTTGTTGAATTTTCCAAACCTCTAGTTTCCACTGAAATTGGCTCTCTAGGTGATAAAAATACGCCAACAGAGCCATTCACCATATCATATAATTGCCAAGACTATACCGATGAAGTTATTCCTGACTTACAAGTAGAAATCAAATCTGATGGGAACTCAAATACGGTGAATGGTAAACTTTACCCTAAAGATAATGTGACAAATGCCGCTTTTTCACTTTATCAATGTGATTTTTCCAACACAAATTGTCAGCTAATTAATTTTCAAAATAGTGCTGATACTGTCAGTTTTCCCGTTCAAAATGGTGAGAATGATAAATATTTTGAAGCGAGAGTTGTTAAGTTGAACGAATTAGCGATTAACTCAGGAAAGTTAAACGCGAGTGTCGTGTTTACTTTTGTACAACCTTAAGAAGAGACTGTGATGAAATTTTTATTAAATATATTGACTTTACTCTTCTTAACTCTCATTACACCAACAAGTATCGCAGGGAACTCTGCTGATTTTGAGTTTGACGTCAAAGTAATCGCACAAATGTGTCGAATTTCAATTACAGGTACATCACATAATGAAGTTGATTTTGGTAATGTTACAGTTGCTGATATTTTAGCTAATAAAGTTCAGCCAATTGAAACTAAAATAGTGTTGAGTGATTGCACAACAAATCGATTTAAAGGTACTTATGTAAAAATATCACCAAAAAATTACCTTGATTCTATTACATTCATTGATGATACCAGCAAGGGATTCGGAATAAGTTTTTCTGAAAAAAATAATATTATGGGCTCATCTTCAACAACTGACTTCGTAGAAAGAGAAAGCCAAGTCTGGAAAAATATAGATGAAAATCAACTTAATAAGACATTGTATACCTATATCAGATGTAAAGCAGGCAGTAAGTGTGATCCTCAAGTGGGTGATTTTCAGTCAACGGTTACATTTTCATTTGTAGTTGATTAACGGGGTAATGATGCAAAATCTAATCACATGTATTTTAGTCATATGCCAATTTTTTATCGTTCATCATGTCGCTTATGCAGATGGCATCCGTCTAGAACAAACCCGTATTATTTTTGAAAGTGGCGCGAAAAATGAAGTCGCAACGGTTTCAAATGATGATAACTCCCCTTATCTAATTCAAATGGGGGTCACAACTCAAGTTGATGGCGGAAAAACAAATTTATTTGCTATCACTCCCCCATTATTTAGACTAAATGCAAACAGTAAATTCAGCGCACGCATTTTCTTAAAAGACAAAAACACGCTACCCAGTGACAGAGAGTCTATATTCTATTTAAACACGCGAGCAATCCCATCGACATCACCGAGTTCAGAAATTGCTCAAAATAATGCTAAATTAGTTTTTGTAACAAATATCGTTATAAAACTATTTTATCGGCCTGAAGGTATACAAGCGCCAACTGAACAGACATATAGTCAAGTAACACTGCAAGAAAAAGGTGGAGAATGGCTATTTGATAATCCAACAAAAAACTATATGACTTTGATAAATATAAAAATTAATAACAACGCTTATCAAAATAGTGTGTTAATCGCACCATTTAGTCAGACGAAAATTAATCGTTTCAGTGGTTATATTGAGAGGGCTTCTTGGCAAATGATTAATGACTTTGGTGGAACAACAACAACTTATCATTATTCTCAGCCGAATAACCAAGTTCACAGTAAATAAGGTGATGTATAATGAAAAGATGCAATATACAGAACTTCATTTTAAGTATTTTTATGCTTGCTGCCTGTTCTATTTTTCCATCAGCGGCTGAAACTCAAACAAATGGATTAAAATTTTCTCTCAAACGCTTGACCTACATTGAGGGGGACAAAAGTATTTCAGTTAGTTTGAGAAATACAGATAAGGTGCCTTTCTTAATTCAAGCAAATATGAAGTGGTTAAATGAAGAAACAGGGCTAAATATTTTAGACAAAAAAGTACCTTTTCCATTTGTTATCACTCCACCGTTATATAAGCTAGAGCCTGAAGAATACCACAGTTGGCGCGTTTTTTATGCAAAGCAGAATGATAAGTTAGCCGATGACCGAGAGAGTGTGTTTCTTGTACAGCTAAAAGCGATCCCATCAACAAATGAAGATCATCAATCAGTACAGTTTACGGTGATGCGAGCATTGTTATTCAAAATCTATTATCGACCTGAGAAATTAAAAGACATTCAGTTAGAGGATGTTGCAGAAAAATTAGCTTTTCGTAAGCAAGGAAATCAGCTGTTCGTTAAGAATAATATGCCAATTTATGCAACGTTTAACACACTCACAGTTGGTAATTATAGCCTAAAAGAAGAACAACTTTATGTTTCAGTCGCACCTTTTAGTGAACAAAAATATGAGATCCCAGCAGATGCTACTGGAATAGTGACATGGAACATACTAGATGAATATTTATTTCCGACTAAGACACATACAGCTTCATTAAATTAATTATTTTCTGAAGAAATAATAAAATATAAGAATGACAGGGCTTTCATCACTAACCGTGATGCACATAATATGAAAAAAATTTTTAATAAGACCTATTTATTATTTCTATTTGTCATGTTGCCATTTCATGGTAGCAGCGAAGATTATTTTGACCCTAGTTTACTTGATGAACAGTTAGGTATTGACCCAAATGAGATAGATTTAAGCCATTTCTCACAGAACGCTAGTATCCCAACGGGAACCTATACGATGATGGTTTATGTCAATCAGACACTAAAAGGTGAATATCCATTAAACTTTGTTCTGAATGAAAATAGTCAGGTTGTACCTGAAATGACCCCTGCTTTTTTAGCTGACATAGGTGTGAAAGTTAGCACTCAACCTAAATTACGCGATCTAGCACCTAATGCCATTATTACTGACTTAAGTGATTATATCCCCGATGCCTCAATCACTACTGATTTATCAAAAATCAGTGTCGCTATAAGTATACCTCAAATTGCAATGGATCAGAATGCCATTGGCTATATTGATCCATCGCTATTAGATAATGGTATTCCAGGCATTATAAGTAACTATATGTTTAGTGCTAATCATGCTGAGAATAACTCATCATTAGGCAGTAAAACAAAAACTGATAATTTATTTGTTAGTTTACTCATGGGAGCAAATGCAGGAGCATGGCGTTTACGTTCAACGATGACTCATGCCTATAATCATCAGTCAGGAAACGAATATAGTTCAACAACTAATGATAATAATTTTTCGAACACTTATGTCTCTCGAAATATATATTCGATGCGTTCAGATTTATTAATGGGTGAAAGCTCAACAAATGGCGATATTTTAAATTCAGTTCCATTTCGCGGCGTGAAATTATTTTCAAATGAGCAAATGTTGCCTGATAGTCTTCGCGGCTTTGCGCCAGATATCAATGGTATTGCACAGTCAAATGCGCAAATTACTATTCGCCAAAATGGTTATGTTGTTTATCAAACCTATGTCTCTCCTGGGCCATTTAGTATTAAAGATTTAGTTACGGGAGGAAATTCAGGGGCACTTGACATCACGATTAAAGAAGAAGACGGTACTGAACGCACCTATACCGTTGCTTTTTCAACCCTTCCCGTGATGCAACGTCCTGGTGGCTGGAAATATGAACTGACAGCTGGCAGATATGACGGTGGTATTACCATTGGTTCGAAAAAAGCAGATTTTGTGCAAGCGACAGGAAGCTATGGTTTGCCAAAAGATATTACTCTTTATGGTGGTTCAATAGTTGCTGATGATTACTGGTCTAGTGCAATGGGTATTGGCGCTTCATTGGGAACGGTAGGGGCAATATCAACAGATGTTACATTTGCTCAAGCGAAACTTGATGAAGGTAATGTAAATCGAGCTCAAGCATATCGAGTACGTTATTCAAAGAATATAGTCGCAACAAATACTTCAATAGATTTAAGTGGCACCAAATACTCATCCAAGGAGTATTTTTCCTTCGGTGATTTTAATAATTTCAATTATAGACTGAAAGAAGATGTCGCTCCGTGGCTTAATTCCCGTGAGAAAAATCAATATTCTGTCTCGATTTCACAGCCCCTTAATGATTATGGCAATGTTTATATATCAGCAAATCAATATGAATACTGGGACAAAACACAAAAAATGACTCAGTTATCAACAGGCTATAATAATAGTTTCAAAGGGATATCTTATAGTATTAATTACAGTATTGACCGAGTCAAAAACAAAGAGAGCTGGCCTGAAAACAGACAAGTTAGTGTCAATATTAGTGTTCCTTTTCGTGTTTTTTCTAACTCATCAACGTGGAACAATATTAATAGTACCTATTCGGTATATCACGATAATAGTGGTAAAACCAATCATCAGGCAGGTGTCAGTGGGAGCTTCTTAGACAATAAATTAACTTATGGAGTATCTCAGGGTTGGGGTAATCAGGGACAAAATAGCAATGGTTCCATTTATGCAAACTATTCAGGAAGCAAAGGCACCGCGTCAGCTGGCTATAATTACTCAAAAGACTATTATTCTGTTAACGCAGGCTATAATGGCAGTGTTGTAGCCTATTCAGATGGATTAATTTTCGGCAGAACAACCAGTAGTAGTATTGCTATTATCGAAGCTGAAGGTGCAGATGGAACAGAATTAACCGCTAGTAATGCGAAGATAAACTCTCAAGGTAAAGCAATATACCCATATTTGGCGGACTATTCAAAAAATACGGTAGGATTAAATGTAAATACTTTACCTGATGAGGTGACACTGCAGCAAACATCTAAAAATGTTTACCCAACCTCAGGGGCGATAATTAAAGTTAAGTTTGAGACAAAAATTGGATATCAAGCCTTGATTCATCTTACTCATAATGATCAAACAGTTCCATTTGGCGCTGTTGCGACACTAATGACAAATGATGCCTCAAATGAGAGCAATACAGGGTTAGTCGGTGATGATGGTGTTTTATATATGAGTGGATTACCAAATTCGGGAAAACTACAAATAAAATGGGGAACATCGAATCAACAGTTGTGCATTGCCAGCTTTGATGGATTAAAAGATATAGAATTATCAAGTAGTAATCCATTAAGAACGTTTTCAGTTGAATGTCAAAGTAACGTTGGAGGGGGTTTATAATGGCCAATAAAATATGGCGCTCGTTATTTATCATGGGTACATCATTACTCTTAAGCGTTCATTTAGCATCAGCTAAAGTAGTAGAAACAGTAAGTCTTGAGCTAAGTGGTCTCATAGATATGACAATGGCAGAGCGTTTTGAACATGAAGTAACGGGAGTTTTAGTAGGGAACACATATATAGAAGGTTCTCCAGTTTACAATCCGACCAAAACCACTTATTGGTTAGCAACAGTCCCACTAATTGCTTTAAGTAATGTAGATAATGCTTGTAAGTCGGATGGATTTGTCATTATGCCTTTTAGTTTTAGCCAATACGCACTACCATTAACAAATCTTACATCAAATTTAGTTCAAGCATATTATTTCCCTAAAATTGAATATGAAATGACAACCACGATAAATCAGGAGCCTCTGCGAAATTATTACAAAGGGACGTTTTTTTCAGCTCCAGCGGAAGGTTTATCTACCATGCCAAATTATTTGCCTAATGTGTGTTTTTACCCACAGAATAGTTACTTAAGTGTGCCAGGGGGAGGAAAAAAAACGCTCAGAATCTCCCTACAGCCTAACCAAACTATCTATGCCGCTCCAGATTTAGCCCCAGGAAAATTTTCATACAGTAATTCGACTTACCCTCTCTTTGTTGTGATGGGGGCTCGTTCTTCTTCCACATCATTTAAAGTCTTAGTGAATGGAAACTTTACAGTTTTACGTTATTGCGAGGTGAGTAATATCACGAATTCGAGAATTGAACATACTTTTGTAAATGAAATGGAAAGTATTCAAGACTCATCATTGACTGTTAAATGTAACGGCAGTCGTCAAGATACATTGCATGTAACTGCATTAGCTAAAGAAACCACCTATGATTCACAAGAACCAACAAAGTTATTACTACAGCCAGCCGACAATACAACTAAGTCTGACACTTTGCCATGGGTACTTGGTGCTATTTCTCAAATAGGTAAAAATAGTGTTTTAGGTTGTAAAGATGCTGGAAGAAGTGATTTGATTCATTTTGATGGACGAGAAATGGATTTAAATATTCAAGTTGAGCCGAATAAACCAATACCTCTTAATATTAAATGGGCCTTATGCCGTACTCCTGAAGTAAACCCAGGAAATTACCACGGAAAAACTGAGCTGAATTTTTTTGTTAAAAGCTAGCTTTACAATTAGTTAGCTTAGATAAATAAATTGATTTTTGATTCAATATTGAAGCCCCTATTTTAATTTAAGGGCTTCAATAAAAAAGTTTTATAAAAAACTACCAAACAGGCAATTCATCCTGTAAGAAAGGATTGGTTTGTCGCTCAAAGCCTAAATTTGACATAGGCCCGTGACCTGGAATGAACTGATAGTCATCACCTAACGGCAACACTTTGTTTTTAATTGATGCGATTAAGTCCTGATGATTTCCACGAGGGAAATCACTACGCCCTACACCGCCTTTAAATAACACATCACCCATTGAAATTAATTTATCGTCGTGATTGACGAAAATGATATGGCCTGGTGTATGCCCTGGGCAATGCAACACGTCAAAAGTAATGCCGCCACACGTGACTTTATTCCCTTCTTCTAACCAATAATCAGGAGTGAAATCTGGACATTCTCCGATATAAAACATCGCATTTTGTTCTGCAAGGTTTTCAATCCAGAAAGCATCTTCTTTCTGAGGCCCATAAATAGGCACAGAAAAATGTTTGGAGAGTATGGCTGAAGCACCAATATGATCAGAATGGCCGTGGGTAAGCAGAATTTTAGTCAGGGTTAATCCACGACTTTCGATAGCAGAAATCAATTTTTCTGCTTCACCACCAGGATCAACCACAACTGCGTCTAACGTATTTTCATCCCAAATAACCTGACAGTTTTGCATAAATGGCGTTACTGGGATAATAGTATATTTCATCGAACAATTACTCCGTAATCTGTGTCACCTATGCACAGATTACCACGTTCTTGCAGGTCCTGTATCGATATGTATAAAATTGCTTCTAGGGTAATAACCAACACCACCCGCACCCATTTTCAGTGCCGCTTTACGGATATTACTTAATTGTAAACCTTCAATGTGAAAATCCATCGCTTGTCCACGTGTATGATAGCTTTTTTTCGCGACACCTGAACTTTTACTGCGTAATTTATTATTCGTTTCTAAAGAGCGATAGCCAGAGATCAATTGAACGGGTTTATTGGTTCCCATCATCATTTGCAGTAAATAAATTTGATCAAACAATTTTGGATCGATCGTTTTGACTTTGTCACAACGATAATCACGGAAAAAATGATTTAAACGAGCAAGTTCAGATTTATTGTAACGACGACCATCAAAAAATTCTGTTTTCAAAAACTCGCCTGTATTAATGTTTTGAAAACGCAAAATACGAGGACGAGGCGTCGTCATTGCAGCAAAGACATGACTTGGTAATAAACTGAGGCCCACTGTTGCAGCGCCAATTCCCAGCCATTTTCTGCGGGTTTGATCAATAATATCCATAGGTGATAGCTCAGACTCTAATAATTTAAATAAATATTCGATGAATTTCAGACAACCTATTGAGTCTAGCAAATCACACCCAGTTTTAATGTATAATTATGTAAAGATATGCATAATTTAAGTCAAATTTATTGCCATATTCGTCAAAAATAGAGTCATATCACTAAATTATGCGTTTTAACCTTATTATTACGTTAAATCTGTTGTGATGGATTCCTGAACAGCACGACATCAATAATTTAGCTTAAATAATAATCATAACTTGTGCATCAGCAATGGAATTATTTGGAATTAAACAGAATCAGTGAAAAAAGAGGCATTTCCGCCTCTATTTTTCGTTAATTATCTAATTATTACAGCATGACTTTTTTCAATAATGGCAAATAAGTATCTACATTATCAATACCATTATCATATTGATAAATATCAGCACGGTATTGCGGTTGTTGGTCTTTATCAACCCAAGCTGTTTGGTAATAAAGATATACAGGAATTCTGTCTGGTATATTGACGTAACGTGTTGACCCTTCTTTCAATGCGCCATCAATACGTTTTTGTTCCCACCCTGCATCACCAAGTAAAATACTGGCCAGCTCACTCGCTTTATTGACACGTACACAACCTGAACTTATCGCACGTGCATTACGGTTAAATAAGCTATGATTTGGCGTATCATGCAAGTAAATGGCATCAGAACTTGGCATATTGAATTTATAGCGCCCTAATGAATTCGTTGGGCCTGGCGCTTGTCTAATACGGTATGGGAAATTTGCTGGAGTGATGTTATCCCAATCGATTGAGTAAGGGTTAATTTCATAAGAATCTGCCCCCCAACCTGAATAAACAGTATATCCTTTACGGCTAAAATAACTTGGATCTTGTTTTCCTCTTGGTGCAATATCTTTACGAGCCATACTTGTCGGCACACTCCAAGGTGGGTTGATTACCACATTATTTAATGCGCTGCTCATAATTGGCGTTTTGCGATCCGCACGACCCACAATCACTTTAGAATCTAGGATAACTTCATCATTTAAATAGAAATCTAACGAATAGCCTGGAATATTCACCAAAATCCCTGTTCCACTACTCACAGGAATAATACGCAAACGTTGAATATTCAACGCCATCAATCCTGCTTTTGTCGCTGGCTTCATATTCAGCCAAACTCGAGTCCCCTTTCCAATCACACCATCAGCTTCTAAGCCATATTGTAACTGAAATTTTTTAACAGCATCGACCAGTTCTTGATCATAAACTTTAGAGGCTGCGCTGGCTGGTTTTGCAGGTTCGACTGCCACAGCCTCAGTAGGTTGTTCGCTCGCTTGTTCTGCAACTTGCGCTAACGTTTCAGGCGCTTCAGTTTCAACCACATCTTCTGTCACGCTATCAGCTAACAAACCCTCACGCTGTAAAATTTTACGTAGTACAAGCACATCATCACTGGATTGCCCTGGTTTAAGTGTCTTCGTACTCGTTATTTCTAACTCATCTTCAGGTTGTGCCAGCAATTTAAGCATTTCTTTGCGCATTGGCTGATACATTGGATGGTTAGGTGCTTGTGCTTTAACCCACTCAGTTAGGCGTTGAGAATCAACAGCATCTAACCAAGGTTTTATTTGTGCAGCTGTAGGCGCAATGATTTTGTAAGGTCGATTCGTATACAACCAATATTGCCCACTGGATTCAATAGAAGAGAGATATTGGAGATAACCAAGCATCGCATCCGATAGAATCACATCACGACCAAGCTCACTTAGCTGGTTATTTTCCAATAAGGATAGCCATTGCGCAAACTGAGGTTGAACCCCAGAAAGTGAAAGTTCCGCTATTTGCTGTTGAAATTGACTAATCGCTGTTTCATCTTGCCATAAAAGTTTCATTTGCTTATCGGCATATAATTTAGCGAGTTGCGCTGCAAAAACGGGTTTCACATCAGCTGGAAGTGAAGCCGCTATTTTTGCCATACTCTCTGTTGGTGTAACCGTTAAGATCTCTTTTACTTCAACAACTTGAGGTTGTGGAGCTTCGGTTACACTTTGCTGCGTATTTTCATCACTGGAAAATGCAGGAAACTGGAATGCCATTAACCCACACATTACTGAAACTTGCAGAGCTTTCACTCTTCTCTTTGCCATACATCCACCTTAAGTTACTACATGGATAACAATAGTTTTTATTATAGTTGCAATTTAATTGTATTTAATTTTAACAACAATGTTATAGGAATAGACTAATTTTCTTTTTTTCAGATAGACATCCATAGATCATCATTAAATGATAAAAAGAATTATTTACATCTCTAACAGGCTAACTGACTATTTTACGCTTTAAACATAGATGAATTTTATTTTAATTAAAAGCTTTGCTGAGAGCTTTCTTTAAGAGCCGATTTCCATATAAAAACAATGGTTTTCACTAAGAGAAAATATGTTTGAAAAACCTTGTTTTATTCAAATTAATTAAACAATACTTTTACCAAGTGGCATACACTCAAGTTATTAATTCATAATCCCATATGATGGGGCTTAAGTTGACTGATGCCATAATAAATAACGCTCATTTCAATCTATTGATTTGAGCGTTATTATAAAAGTTATAGGGTTATTTTACCTTCACTGCTTTAAAAACTTTTCGCTAAGTAGGACTCAACATAAGCAGTAGGAGCCCAGCGCCTTTGTTCATGTACAGGCAAAGCCATATCTAGGTTATTCTCATGCTTTTCCCGACTGCTCACCAATACTTGAAGTAGTCTATCGACAACTAATTCGCTATGGTTTTTCCATAGTTCTTTATTATCTTTATAAAACTCTACGGATACACTAGCGCTATCTGAGTGTTCATGGTTACGATAATAGATAGTCACAACCCGTCCAGTATTTGAGGTCAATGTTGATACAACACTGCCATTCGACCGTTTAGTCTCAATTAACTTGCCACCATCAAAACCTACCAAAATGACTTTATTTTCTCCTTGCGTAGCATAAATAGCCAAATGTCCCTCTCCATAGCCATTTACAACATAAAGGTCGTCTCCTTCCATCCCTTTTAACACATCATCGCCAGATAATGAAATCAGGACATCATCACCACTACCAGCAATCAATGAGCTGCCACCTCTACCACCATACAGTACATTATTTCCGCCATCGGCTGAAAACCGCTTAAATCCCCCATCGCCAATAATAATGCGACCATCACCGCTTTTATCATTAACAGTATCATCACCTTCCAAGGTATTTACTAGCCAATTTCCCTTCGAATTCGTAGAATCAAGGAATAAATATTCACTTCTAGGTGTCGGTGATATGGGTTTTTGGATACCTTCCAGTATACCATGTAACTTTTCAACAGGGTTCCAAGTAGATAATTGCCCACTTTTGTATGTGTTCGATAGCGCTTTGGTTAATTCACCTATTAATGATTCTGAATTATATTCCATCAACTTTTGTAGTTTTGGTGTCAACTGTGGATAGATATGAATTTGAGGTGTATTCCTTTCTTCAGATTTGAATTTCACGATAACATATTTATCAAAATCAGAGTGATATCTACGATACACATTGCCATTCTCATCTGTTTCCTCTTGTGTTTCACCACTAAAGTTAACAAGGTGGATATGGTTATATCCTTCGGTATCATCAATAAAAGCCACCCCCTCATAACTACCATCAATTAAATAATGATCGTTTCCTTTCCCTCCCATTAGAATGTCATTTCCCTGACTAGAAAGTAGAAAGTCATGCCCCTCTCCTCCGCTAAGGCTATTTTCCCCTTCACCGCCTAAAAGAACATTATTTCCACCAAACACCTTTATCGTATCATCACCTCGCCCACCTAAAATAACACGACCCATCATACTTCTGTCAGTAATGATATCATCGCCATCCTCACCAACGATGACAGATTCATTAGAAAGATAACCGGCTGGCAAAGTAACAATATAATTATCATCAATGTGTTTGGTTACCTGCTCGATATTATCTATCGTACCGCCTTCTTGCTGTAGTTTTAGTTTGAATATATTACTGTACTTATCTTGTATAATGACCGAGTCACTCATACTTTCATCAAAATTCTCGAACCTGATGCTAAATGTCTCTTCATTTAACTTATCTTTGACCCGCAATATTTTTCCATCTAAAGTAAATGAATAAGCATTTTCGGTAGGTAATAACAAAACGATTTTATCTTCTTTGCTATAACGACCTTTTACCTCAGAAAAATCAAAAATAACTTCCCCATTTTTGTAAAGTGTTGGAATTATTTGGTAGACATCCTGACCTAAGCTAACTGTAATAAAAGCACCTTCACGGATCCCTTGTACTTGATTATTTTCATCCGTTCCTTGATATTGGAAATTTTTCGCTTTTCCAACAGTATAGAAATACCCCCAAGAAGGAGATAATGGCTTAGTAACACCACGAATGGTTATCTCTTTTGATTGTTCATTAATATAAACAATATCATTTCTGGAATGAGATAATTGATCATTATCTTGAAGATAAGTAATTCTGAACAAATCTTTCTTTACCGATTTATCCTCTTCATTTGAAATTTTTTTTAATTCACTGTTAAACGTAAAACCATCACGAGTAGTTATATTATAACTATGTTGTAAATTTCTACCATCTGCCGTTGTCGAATAAGTATTTCTTAATTCGATAGTGACCTCACTTTTTACATTAGTAAATGTACGGCCTAATTTTTTTTCAGGCTCTAATGACAACTTAATATATAAATTGTTATTTTCCATATAAACATCTGAGATTTCATCCAATAAATAATCTATATCCACTGAGCTAACTGATTGGCTACTTTCATTTATAGTGACGTATGCTTTTTTATCTCCCTTTATCTTAAGGTACTCAGGGTTTATATAGGGAGAATCTATAAAATTTTTATTCTTTCGATTATACCTTGTACGTGTCCGATAAAAATATGGGGCATGTTCTGTCCAATCAAAACGTCGAATATAATAACTGTCATCACCATCCCCCCCATGAGCTTCACCTTCTACAAGTATCAATCGGTCATTACCGCCATACCCATATGCTTTATCTTTTCCAGCTCCTACATCAATAATATTTTGTTGTTCATCACCATGAACTTCATCATTAGACTTATTGAATAAAATAATATTTTCAATATTTTCAATGTTTGCAACATTGATAGTATCTCCTGTTTTATCATTTTGATAAGTCACACGATGCTCATTTAAATTAATATGGACGCTATAATCAAGAATCGGCTTACTCATCATTAGCGTGTCTTGACCTAAAAGACCATCTAAATATTTAGTTGGTTCATTTCCAGCTGTTCTCAATGAGTTAATGTCACTATCATTCAAATAAAAGTAGTCTGTCTTATTTCCTCCTACAAGATATTTTTCTCCTGAAGAGATTTGAAATGCGTTCATTTTATTTTTCTTACCAATAACGACATCATCGCCAGTAGCAGTATCAATACTCATACCTTTTGAAAAAATACTATTGAAACTCAACGTAATTTCATCAATATTTCCGCTCTCAATAGTCATACCAGCAGGAGCATCATCAGAAACCTGCATTATATCTTTTTTAAAAGGGCTGTATCCCCCTTTTGTAATATACAGATTAATTTTATTTTTTTCTGATAGCTCAAATTGCTGCTCAAAAGGAATTTGATAATAGTTCTGCTCAATTCTATGCTTAGCATTATATCTATCTAATAATGGGTTATTATAGTCCAGATTAAAAGAGTAACGCTCACTTGTCGGTACTGAGCCAACTTGTTTTAGACCTTTCACTTCACTCAATTGCTTAACATATTTACAGGATGCTGCTTTATGAAATCTTTTCGCCCGAGCCAAGCCATTTGGCTGTAAATGATAATACTTTTGTAATATATCCGCTTCTCTCCAACTATAAGAAGGAGCTCCCCGCTTAAGGTATTTTTTCTCTGAAAATCCGCGTCCAAGATAAACATCACCAAGAGGCCCTCCAAAATAGTTATTATCTTCATCAACTAAATAAAATCTTTCTTCATTCTCAATAATAGGTTTTTCCATTACTTTTAAGTGATGACTAAAACCTAAATCCTCAAAAAGCTGTTCAAATGTATTTAAGGACTCTAGCCACTCATTATGCATGAATAAGACGATATAGTTCTTATTCATTATTTCTTGTTGAGTTCGAATCGTCGGGGATAAACCAAGTGCGCCTCTGATCCCCTCTTCTAATTCGCGATCCCAGCTAATATCTATTTGTTCTTTAATATTTTCAACCGCCCTTAACCCATTATAGATCCACCCGCCGATCATTAAAATTGCACCTATAACTAAACCAGCTACGGGGATTGTTGAAGAAGCTGCTAAAATACTAATAATAACAATGCCATTGACAATAAAACTAGCAATGGAAAGCGAGGCATTAACGATTAAGTCTTCTCGCTGCTTTGGATCAGAGACACTTTCTAATTTCGATAAATTATCGTAGGCTTGGTAGGCATCAAATCCCATCCCAACTAAATTAAAAACAATAAGTATTCCCATTGCCAAACGAGATCTTACCACCGAAGAACTGTTTCCAGCTATTTTCAATAGAATCGGTTGAACAATCATGTCACCATAATTGGCTAATGCTGAACCGCATGTGATGTATAACTGTTTTTTTAGCTCATCATATTCATCTTCTGTAATATCAGGGTTATTTAGCCTATCAATAATGCTATAAATGCTCACTAAAGTCTGCCCAATACCTACCCCGCCCATAACCTGACCAAGTCGATTACCGAATTTTTGAAAACGAGGTAACTTCACGCCATATCCTCTTAATTTTTCGATATGTTCTGGCGTAAACTTTATTCCATTAGCGTCTTTAAATTTTGCTAGATATTTTAATTGTTTTTTTAATATTGCAGTATCGCGAAAGTCTGCATCATACTCTACAATATCTGCTATATCGGTATCATTTAATTGCAGACTCAGTGCTTTGAGAAAGGCAAGATCTGAGTCGCTACCGCTCAATAAAGTTAATTCAGCTGCAAGGCTTTGCGCATTGAAACGAATTTTATTTGACCAACCTTCACTTCTAGTCTCTTTTACTATTATCGCTTTTCCATCAATTGTAGCCCCTAAATTTTGCAATTTAGCTAACGATATGTATTCACCTTTAATATCAATCCAACTATTTTTAGGTTCACTAAAATCTGTATGATTAATAATATCGTTTCGTTGCTGATTATAGAGGCTCATACGTTCTTTAATATCAGTAGAGAGAGGGTCAATAAACACAATCGTTCCTCTTGGCTCACCATTACTGTCAACTATAAAACCAGCATGCTTTGCCCGTGATACCCATTTCCCATTTTCAATAGAAATTTCCTCATTAAAATAGCATGTCAATACTTTTCTAAAATCACTCTTAGCTTGCCTTTTATTTTGTTGTTTAACCTGAATTTGAATACCGTTCGGATCAAATAAGCTATATTGATAAATACCATCTTCAAATTTATATGTTACGGTATAGGTGGTCGACTCTCCTTTTAATAAATATATTGCGCCTTTACGCAACTCTACATCAGATAGTTCTGCCGTTAAAATATTGGACAGATGTAGGTCTTCCACCAAAATACCCGTATCGCTCAATCCGCTATCAATATAGCTTGAATACTGTTCTAGTTTCTTTAGTAACACCTCTTCACTATTACTTAATAAGCCTTCGTGTTGCTGCTGCTTTAAAAATGCTTTTCTTTCCATCAAAATTCGAGCTGAATCAATATCACCTAATAATGATTCAAAGCCATAGGTAAGCCCTAATTTTTTGTCAAAATTTTCTGAATAGCCATGTTGCCTAATCATCCCATGGTTAATTAAATTAACTTCACTTCCATTGGAGTTATTTTTCGTACTATTTATTAACTGATTAAATTGCTGCTGCCTCTGCCTATTATTCTCTTGATATAATGACAAGGCTTTGTCCAATAACAGTCCTTTAAAAGGAGCGTCTTCTGAGTCAAAATTATAATGATTCAGTTGACTAAAATTTTTCAAATCAAGACTTAGTAGCATGAAGGCATTGCGATCAGTCGATAACGCGAGCACTTTTCCTTTATCAAACCCATTAATAGCAGGGAATAACACCCTCAATTGTTCAATAGAATCTTCGCTTAATTTATTGATATAAGATAGATCATTTTGAATAGAGACTAATATTCTATTAATATTACCTGCTTGCTCTTGTAGTGAGCCTAATGGCTTCGATTTAAATAGACTATTCCACTGCGTTAAGTCTTCGTTTTTTGCTTGATTTAAATATTCGTTTACTTTAGGGCTGACTAAAGGATCATAAATTGCAATTTTTAATTTTTTAATATCAAGTTGACCATTAGAATCCGTAAAGTAATTAGCTAAATAAGGATGCTCAGTAATATTTATATCTTTGATTACAGTATTTTCAAGTGCTATGTTCTCAAGCAACGTGCTCAAATATTCATGATTATTATTGGCTGTAAGCGTTGGCTGAGATATCGGTTTAGATACAGGTTGGAATGTTAATTTCGAGATTACTTGCAAGTCAAAACCAAACTCTTTAAGCTTCGTTGATAAGTCATTAGTAAACTGCTTGTGATCTCCAGCCGTAGTCACCATTGTTGTATCAATCCCTTGGAATAAAATTTGCTTAGGATTAATAAACGGGTATTCATCTCGTATATTTGCTAATAAAGGAGGTAATTTTTTATTTGTTTTGATAACCGTATCAGAGTCACCAATCAAAACCCATCTAACGGGCTTTTCCTTGCCCTGTAAATTAGAAACCGAACCATATTCTAAATTCCATTGTTTCATATCCCATTGTTCTAGGTTAGGATCTGCTTGAATAATCATGATGTTATCAGGTTCTGACCTTGCTAACCTCTGTGCCATATCTAACCCTTTAGATTCACCAGTCAAGCGTATTACTACAGTAATGAATGAACCATCCTGCCCCCGATTTCTTAAAGGGTTATTTCTTATATAATCCGCATCAACCATTTCCCATATTGGTATATCTAGATTACGCAATTTATCAGAGAAATAGGCATGAAAGTCATCAGGCAGCTCCCCTTTATATTTTGTCACCTCATCGATAAATTGTTTATAACCATCTGGATTATAAGCTACTTTTCTTAACAAATTAAAGTCTATATTATATGAGTCACTGTCCCTAAAACTAGAAAGTGGATCTGTCCCAGGGAGCATATCTACCCTCTCAGATATAAAATGATTTTCATTGTCTATTAACTGTTTAAAATCTATTTCACCGCGACGTAACTCATCAATGAAATAGACGGCTCCTAGTTTATTATTAATGTTAATTTCCAATATTTTTGGATCAAATTGATAGGTTTGCTTGAAGTTTTTAGTAGTTATTGAGTCAAATACCGTATCATCAGACACGATCAATTTATTCCCCATATAAATAACACTTACTTTTCGGCTATAGGCAATAATAGGCATCTTCATGCCTTTTTCAGCGAGGGCTCCTGTGACGCCAAATGCAAAGTTTTCACTCACTCCTCCTCGACCTAAATTGCAACCAATTAACACTAATTTATCCGGACTTTGACTGTTTAATATTTTTTTACGTAAATAACTCATTCCTTCCGCAAATTGTTCAGGTGTATTCTTTCCATATAAAGTTGGCTTACCGCCACCGATATAACCACCGTGACCAACAGTTATCCATCTGACCCTATCTAAATTAAGTTGGTTAATTTCACCATAAATTATTTTATATTGACGAGACTTTATGTCATATTGAATAATCATTGAGTTATCTGGGTGTTTGGAGAAAGCATACGCAGTCGCTTTACTTGATACCTCATCCCCTTCAATTTGAACAATAACATTATAACTATACTCAGTGGGCTTTCTTGCTCTGTCAGGATCAGCATCTTTAGCACGCTCTGCTTGGTATATTTCATATGGGTCAAGCCAGGAGGCAATTTTTTCGGTACTCGCTGATTGTTCTCCAGATAAGGTAAGCAATCGTTCTTCCTTCATATGATGAATATGTGTGTCAAAGAAATCTGTATCTAATTTAGCTATCACCTTGTTATTATCAATATACTGTTCAATTTTTTCATCTTCACTAATATTAAACCTATTATTAACACTATATACTTTATATTCATTTTTAGAAATGAATATATCCCCCTCTATTTTATTTAATAAATCTTTGCTAGATTTCAACTTATCGAACAAATCAGTAAATTCCATAACATCAGAAAAAATAGTAGTTAATTTCCCATTAGAGATAAATTCAACTTTCACTATATTTTTTTGTTCATTAAAGTCCGTATAAAGTAATTTTATGCCCGATTCATTATCTTCAATTATTTCTTTTCTTTCCATTAATAATTTTATTTCTAGATCCCTTAGCCTTTTAGCTTCTATTCCTTTAAATACACCTCTATCACTTTTCGTTGCAAACTTTTCAACTATAGAAATATAAACTTTGTGCTCACCATTCTCAAATGAACTAAAATTATAATTTTCTTTATTCATAGAGATAAAGTGCTCTATAAAGTCAACAAATACTTGATGTTCATCGGCCATATAAATGCCCGCATTAGGATCAAAGAATCTATATTTCCAATTTTTATTTTTATCATCATAATTGGCACTGATCGCCATTGAGTGTTGCTCCGATGAAAAATGACATAAAAAAGGCTCTTTACTATTACGAGTGTGCTCCATCAAACTAGAACTTAATTCACTTAACTTGATTTCATATAAACCTTGATTTCCATAATTGCTTATATTTAGCCTTGAGTTTGCAACTCCTCTTTTTTTATTATAATCTTCCAACTCTAAATAAAGATCTCTTTGAACATCGGTGATTATAACACCCACAAAAAAGGTTATATCAGATTGGCTATAATTTTCATTAATTGTTTTTAATTCAGAGTTAAATTTACTTCTTAACTTTATGAATAGTGGATCTGATTTAACTTCCTTTCCATCATTTGTTTCAAAAAATGATGGTCCTGCATGTAACGCCCCCCAATATTTTTTAGTTTTTATTTTGATTTCATTGTTCAAGTAATCATAATAATCACTATTTTCTATATTTTTATTTAATGCTAAAAGATGATTATATTCAAAAACGTCTTCTACATATTCAATGAAGTTCCTTTTTTTTGTAATAAGATCAACACCTAATAAATTTTCGACATAATCGCTATATAACGTACCTTTTTCATTGAAATTTTGGGTCGTTATGACATCTAGCATGTAATAATCTAATATCTCTTTCGCATGTATTTTTAGTGCATCTTGTTTTATTTTATTCAAGTGCACTGATTTATTTTCATTATTAGTTAGCAAATAATTTAAATGATTCAAAATTCTCAGGAATCTTTCACCATTATCTTTTGCAGCATATGTCAAAAATGAATTTGAAAAACCATAACAATATCCAGGCAATTTGGATAAATCCAAACCATACTCATTAAATACAGTCGAATAGATGCCCCTATTCTCATCACTTGTAAAATACTCAATAAATTGAGCTTGTGAGAAACCAACACCATCTACAATATTACCCATTATTAAAAATCTCCATATAATTAAAATGAACAAAGGTGTTTAAATAAAACAATTAGCAAAACAATATTACAATTAAAAATCATCTTAGTTAAATTATTTAACATTAAAAAAAATATTATAGGATAGAGTTCAGTTTTTATATTTAATATAAATAAATTACCAATTTAAAATGGATACTAATTATTTAATTATTTTTTAGTCAACTATATCGGTAATAAACTCAATTTAGCTTTATGTATCAAATTAATAATAATTAATTTTATGTGGTAGGATTTGTTTTGCATTTATGACCTAAATAGATATAGACCTTTATTCAGGTATAAAACGCCAAGATTTATTGACTTCATTCCTACTATTTCGAAACCATATCAGTAATTGCCAATAAATTCAGTACTTTGGTATATTATTAGAAAGATTAGATAACTTGGTACTTGTGATTTAATTCAACAGAGAAAAGGCGTTGTAAATAATCAATAATAGTTTTCATTAAATGTAATAAGGCCGATATTTAAAAATAAATATCGGCCTTCATTTCATTCAGATAACTAATTACTGTAATGCTGGTGTTACTGTATTAGGCGTCTCTTGCCCAAAACCTTTCAGACCAACAACATGCACATGCTCATTATTACCAAATACTTTACGAACCAGCTTATAGGTGGTGCCTTTTTCAGGACTGATATTTTCAGGTGCGGCAATGATTAACTGCATCTCTAATCTGTCACACAGCTCAAATAGCGTGGCAATCGACTTAGCATCCAACCGAGCCGCTTCATCCAAGAACAGCAAGCGACAAGGAATAATATCTTTTGCTCGTAAGCGACGCGATTCCTCTTCCCAGCTTTGAACAACCATCACTAGGATAGACATCCCTGTACCGATTGCTTCACCTGTCGATAATGCGCCACTTTCAGCTTTTAACCAACCATCTGAGCCACGATTAACCTCTACATCTAACTCTAAATAGTTACGATAATCTAACAGCTCTTCCCCGATAGTTTGTGGTAAACGCTGCCCAACATCCACTTGTGGATTCAAACGCTGATACAGTTTTGCCATGGCTTCAGAGAACGTTAAACGTTGACTAGTAAATAAGTCTTGATGCATTTCGCTTTCTTCCGATAGCACACTCAATAACAGTGCATGGCTTTCGCGAATATTGACGTTTAGACGTACCCCTTTAACCTGACCAAATGCCACAGCTTGTAACCCTTGGTTAAGCATACGGATGCGGTTTTGCTCACGTTGGATTGTTTTACGGATAATATTTGCCACACTTTTCGAGCTAATGGCCAGTTTTTGCTCACGTGCTGTTAATTCTTCCGTTAAACGTGCAAGCTCAATTTCCATTTGTTCAATCGCATCAATCGGGTCATCAGTACGAATGATATCTTGGCGAATACGCTCACGTAGGTGCTGATAAACGGCAATAAAGAACTGAATTTTACGTTCCGGGTGTTTTGGGTCTTCCGATAGACGTAAAACATCACGTAAATGCTCGTTATCTGACACTGCTAGACGTAGGGCCCCTAGCGCCTTATCCGACATTGAACGCAGGCTGTCACCGTCGGTGTATGCAAGTTCACGACGGTGTAAGCGGCGTTCAACACCGTTATCTTTCACCAAACGCATCACTGCACACCAACCCGCTTTCGCCGAAACGACTTGCTCACGCAGCTGGTAATAATCTTTTTCGAGTTTGCGTAGACGTTTTTGTAAGTTATCCATTTCAGCTTCACATAGTGTTAGCTGCTTTTCTAACTGATTAATACGACTACGATTTTCCATTACTCGTTGATGTAATTCATCGCGACGAATCCGTGCCCGTTCTTGCGCATCTGGGTCGGCTTTAACACCGATTTCCTGCATTTCAGCTTCTAGCTCTTTCAGCATTTCTTGCTTCGTTTCAAAAGAGCTACGTAATGAAGCAAAAACTTGGTGATATTGAGCAGATTGAGCTTGGTGCTGACGTAATTGCTCACGAGCACGTGTACGTTCTGTTTCCGCTTGTTCTAAACGTTGGCGTAATTTTTCGTTTAAGTCGGCATTTTCATTGACCATACCTGTCGAGTCACTGTAACTAAAGTGAGCACGGCGCTGGACAACTTCAACCACAGCAAAAGCTTGCTGTTTCGCATTTTGCTGTGTGTGTTTTGCAGTATCATAATCTTTGCGCAGTTGGTCGTGCTGCTCAGGGTCGCTGAGCAATACCGTCACAATAGGCTCTAATTTTTCTAACGCATGTCCATGTTTATTCAGGAAGTGTGCCGCTTCTTCTGCTTCAATCAGCTCTTCGCTAATTTCTTCCGCTCTATCCGCCAAGGTTTCATCGAGCAGCAACCCCATTTGAGGTAACAGGCGATTCAAAGAGGCTAAGCTTTCTTTACCTTGGGTAAACTGCTGACGTTGCTGCGAAGTTTGTTCTTCAAATTGGCTTAATGCACGTTCAAGTTCAGTACGCTTTTGATTTAATGTCCGAATTTCAGCTTCAGGATCATTTTCAAACGCCACTGAAATATGCTGGCCAATGAAGCGACTAAATGCTTGGTGTGCACGCTGAATTTTTTGCACATCAAAAGAGAGTGTCGCATAACGCTCTGCGAGTTCATCACGTTCTGCTGTGAGCGACTCTAAATGACTTTCACGCGCTGCACGACCAAACAGTGGCAATTCAGGGTAACGCGAATAACGCCATTGACGCTCAGATGAACGTACTAAAACGGCATTTTCAAACTCTTGTGCATCAAAAACGCTATCATCGAAAGAAGACGGGTCTCCCTCGATGAAATACACATCATCTGGGCAATCTTGCAGTGAATCCAGCTGGCTACGAACCACATCAAGGTCTTGTACCACGATACCGTGGCGAGCTGGGCCGTATAGCGCTGAGAAATAAGCGGCATCTTCAATGGTAATATCATCATAGATTTCAGATAGTAAAACACCATTGAAACGCTCTGCTAGCGCTAACATGCGGCTGTCTTCTGCACCACTTGGCTGGCTTAAACGCTCAATTTGTTTTTCAAGATCGCGGCGCTGGGCTGCAACTTCATCACGCTCAACAGTAATTTCGCGCTCTTGTTCGAGCAATTGCTGCATAAACTCAGTAACAGCGGTACTTGAATCGAATGTCTCGTTCGATTGTTCGTTCAGTTGTGTTAACGCTTCTCGAGCGACAATCCACGCAGGAGCCTTCGCTGAGAGCTGAGCAATACGCTGACGAATTTGTTCAAGCTCTTGGCGCATTTGCATGCGTCGTTCACCACTTTCATTTACACCAACACTTAATTCTTCTTGCTGAGCTTCAAGCTCTGCCATTAAGGCATCGAGCTCATCAGGCTCATAGCTCTGTCCTTGGCGTTTACAAAACTCAGCGAGTAACCTTTCTGCATTTTGCTGGCTACTTAAACGCTGTTGTAATTCAGAGAGTTGCATACGTAAAGGTTGAACACGCTCAGCCAAATGTTGCTGGGATGACCAATCACGCAATAGTGCACGCGCTTGTTGATAAGCATCACTGCGGCTCACCTCACCCACCATGTTCTTAACGAGTTGATAGGCTTGCTCAAATTGGCTGTGTGCAGCATCAGCTACACTCATTTTTTGTTCAAGTGCCAGCAAAGCTTCTGTAGCTTGCTGTTCCCGGGCCTCAAACGTGTCTAACCATTCATCTGCATTATCGATGGTTAATTCAGGTAATTGACACAGGTCACGTGCACGGTTCAGCGCATGCAGCGCTTGTTGATATTGAATGGCGCGGGTTTGCTGTACATCAAGTGCTTGCTGATAATCAGCTAGCTGATTTTTTAATTCATCAACCTCAACTTCCGCCGCTTCAGCACGTGCTTCAAATTCTTCTTGTGATTCTGTTGCTTGTGCAACAACTTCACTTTGTTCTTCAAGGCGATATGTCAGCTCTTCGATATCAGCTTGATAACGGTCAATTTTTTCTTGCTGGCGAAGGGCTGCTTGTACTAAGTTTAAGTGGTCACTTGCTGCTTGGTAGTCCGCCTCTAACTCTGTTGACGAGCCATTTTGCTCATTTAATTCACGCGCCATTTCAACACTGCGAACTTGCTCAACACGAAGTTGTTTACGGCTAGCATAGAGCTCATTACGTGCCGCCAATGCCGCATCAAGATGAATGCGTCGTTCATTTGAGTGACGCATATAATCCGCAGAAACATAGTCTGTGGCTTGGCTAATCAGATGTTTGAATAGATCACGGTCTGATTGAGTAACGCGGATAGCTTCAAGGGTTAAACGGTTTTCCCGTAGTGCGGCCTCCATGTCTTGGAACGCTTTACGGACTCCGCTGTTTTCTGGTAATAAATAGTCACGTAATGAACGCGTGATCGCACTTGAAATCCCGCCATACAGCGAGGCTTCAATAAGACGGTAGTATTTACTACGATCCCCTGCTGAACGCAGTCGTTTAGGTAATACACCTAATTCAAACAGAATCGAGTGGTAATCAGTTATCGAGTTGAATTGCTTGAATAAAATGCCATCTTGCTCTTCAAGTCTTTCTTTTAACTCATTTAATGGAATAACCTTGGCCTGACGCCCATCAATCACTTCCGTTAAAATTTCAGTCGGTACAGTGGCAAGTGGTACACCTTGCACCATAAATGGCTTAATATCGACTTTTTTATCACGCCCAGCAACTTGCTGTAAGCGCACTCCGACCATGACACGCTGGTGTTTCGAATTCAGCACATCCAAGATGGCATAACAGACACCTGGACGTAATTTACCGTGTAAGCCTTTATCACGGGAACCCGATGTCGCCCCCGCTTCTGTGGTATTACGAAAATGCAACAAGGTTAAATCAGGGATCATGGCAGTAATAAACGCCGCCATAGTTGTCGATTTACCTGCACCATTCCCCCCTGAGAGTGTGGTCACCAGCTCATCAAGGTCAAAAGTACGAGCAAAAAAACCGTTCCAGTTCACCAGCGTCAGTGAGCGAAATTTTCCGCGTTCAATCATTATTCTTCATCCTCATCACTTTCTGCTGGGTCTTGGCTATCTTCGACTTCGTCGTCATCACTGTCTTTGAGTGATAATTCGCCGTCTAAGGAAATAGCTTCACCATCACGGATCATACGTAATTGGGCATCTTGCGGATTATCCCCACTGCGCACATCAGCACCAAAACGGAAAACCGATTCGCTAATAATGAATTTACTCGAATCATTTTGCAAAAAATGCACCATGCCTAAACGGCGTAAACGGTTTAGTGAGGTTCTTAGTTTTTCCTGCAATTTTTGTTTATCAAGGTCAGACCCTGTCGAGCGCTGATTAACAAATTTCAATAATTTGCTTTCATCTGCCAGCGATAGCAGCTCCTCAAATAACTCTTGAGAGGTAAAAATACCTTGGTTACTTAAGCGCTCTGGGCTCAAATAGAGGTAACAAAGAATTTTCCCAACCATCATATCCAACTCAGACAACACGGAGCGTGGGATTAATGTGGTTGAGCGAGGACGCAGATAGAAAAAGCCTTCTGGCGCACGGATTAACTCAACGTTATAACGTGCATAAAATTGCTCTAACGCTTCCTGAAAATCCATCAAAAATGCGTGGTTATCAAGGTCATCAACGCTAATGTGACGACCTGAACGCAATTGGCTGTCTAGCTCTGGAAAAATAGGGTTAGCTAATGCTTGAGCCAGCTTAACTGGCATAAATTGTTCAATATTTGTCGATGACATGTGCCTGTACCTTGGCTCCGTGATCATTAATAGCTTGCCATTCTGCCGGTAATCCCGCCAAATCAGCCTCTGCGATACCTAATCTTACAGCTTGATCAATAATAATTCGCGCTACATCAAAATGACGTTTTTGCGGATACTGCTGCAAGTAATCATGTAATACACGACCAACATCTAATGGACGCTGCTCTGTTTTATAGAACGCGAGTTCTGCTTCCATTAGTTCTGCAAGC
Source organism: Providencia vermicola (assembly GCF_020381325.1). Taxonomy (GTDB): domain Bacteria; phylum Pseudomonadota; class Gammaproteobacteria; order Enterobacterales; family Enterobacteriaceae; genus Providencia; species Providencia vermicola. Next base: position 10,263 of record NZ_JAGSPI010000001.1, on the reverse strand, counting down.
CTATCATTTAATTCGCTAAATTCTTCAAATTCCAGTTCTGGTGGTAACTCACCTGTGACTTCTTCATCATGCAAGGCAAGTTCTTCGTCTCGCATGTCGAATAATCGGTCAGCATTGGTGTAAGTGAGCGCCCAAGGGCTGTCGAGATAATGTTGAACAGATTGACGTAACCGCTGAGAAAATATGCGATTTTTATCCATATCAATCGCAGTACGGATAAATTTATGAACATGACGATCATAGCCAATCCAAAGATCAATGGATTGTTGCCCCCAGCTCACAATACGGTCTAATTTGTTTTGTAAATCAAAAACTAACCTATCAACCATATCTGAAAATGTAGGCGCATTCATGTTTGCTTCTTGAATGCGTAGCAGGTTAGCTTGTAGTTTATCCCCAGCGGCCTCTAACGTATCTTGCAATTCTCGCAGAGTTCCTGAGGTTTCCGACAGTAATTGTTCGCAGTTGGCAATCGCCGCTTGCCAGTCTTGATTTAGCAGCGCTGCAATATCTTCTTTTACTGAGTTTTGTTGCTCATCCATTATTCGCTGAGATAAATCAATGCTATCAAAGATTTCAGCTACAGAATATTTTAGCGGAGCAAAAACATAACGATGCCAATAAAATTCATCACCGCCCTCTTCGGCAGCTTCTGCCGCACGTTGCAATTCACCTGCAACGATAGAAAGCTGCATCGAAAGCCGTAACGTTGAAAATTCACGTTGGCGAATATAGTAATCACTAATACCAATGCCTAATGGGGTCAAACGATAAATTGCATTACCTTCGATAATATCACTCGCAAAGCGGTTAAATATTTTCTGGCGCACCATATCATTGATGGCATTATTTGCGCGTACCGCTAGGGACTCCGTCGTTTGTTCAAATCCTTTGCAAACCTCGCGGAAGGCATCGACCAATTCCACTTCACTCATCTCACCATTCACCCGCTCACTATTCAGTACAGCAACGGCAAGTAAAAATGCTAAACGTTCAGCGGGAAGTGAAATTGCAAAATCATTTTTTCGTGCCCAAGACACGAGCTCAGGGACGGTCTGGGAAAAATCACTCATAAATCGTCCTTTTGTATTTGTTTGCGTGCCATGACATGAATGTAGCGCCCCATGCTGATATACGGTTCTTCACGGCAATATTGTTGTTCAAGTGCCAACAACGCAGGAAAATCTTTTTGCTGTAACTGCCGACTTTGCAAATAATCATGGAAAACCCGGACACCGCTTTTCCCTAAGATATCCATCTTACACTCTACTAACCATTCATCAACTTGTTGAGGAAATAGCGGTTTTTGCGGTGACAACGAACGTTTACGGCGACGTTGTATATGCGGCGTTGCAAGATGAAAATTACCTAAAATTGCATTACGCATGACCAAGCCATTTGCATTATAGAACATGACAGAAAATACGCCTTCTGGTCTGATTATATCTGCCAGTTGTTCAATTGCATATTTTTGATCGCTAATCCACTCAAGAACCGCGTGAAAAAGCACGAGGTCAACAGGTTCATCAATATGCTGTGCGATGTCTTGTACTGCACAATGGACAAACTGCATGTTGCCCATAACTCCCTCTTCTTGAGCGAATTCACGAGCACGCTCCAACATCTCTTCGGATAAATCGCAAAGTATGATTTGATGACCCAATGCCGCTAATTTGCGCGAAAAATGACCTTCCCCACCACCCGCATCGAGAATTCGTAATACTTTTCCCTTAAACTGAGACTCTAATAGTTGAGTTAAGTCTTGCCAAACCACCGCTTCGCGTATTTTTCCTTTGGTCGTTCCGTAGATATTTTTTGCAAATTTATCGACAATATCATCAAAGTTGCGGTCTGCCATGTGCTATCCAGTTACCTATCATTCATCATTTACAGCATATTTATGGGTCAATTTGTCGCAAAAACATCCAAAAATCGTCAGTTTCATCCAGATCTTGATGAAAATTTATCTAATCATGAATATTATCACTGAGTATTGTGCTTAACACACAAGATGTTGGCGACAGCTGAAACGTAAATTATAACAGATAATAGTTATATTTTTGCATAGTAGTTTATTTTGCTCAGCGAATTTCATTTTGGCATTATTCACGTTAATTTTCGTTGTCTTATGTAGCAAATTTGCCAAACTCATACCGAATATTGGCAGTCGTTCGTCCCCTAAATATAGGCTTGATTATGTTATTTTTCTTAAAGAAGTACATTGGCTCACTTTTGATGCCATTGCCATTATTGCTCATCATTGGGGCTATCGGCCTGCTTTTACTGTGGTTTACTCGCTGGCAAAAATGGGGGAAAAGCTTAACAACTGTGAGCTTAGTGTTAATCGCGCTACTTGGTTTACAACCTATTTCAGATAGCTTGCTCGCCCCGATTGAGGGTAAATACAATAAACGCTATGAATTAATCACAGAAAACCCACCAAATGATATCAAATACATCGTAGTCTTAGGCGGTGGTTTTACCTATAACCCTGATTGGAGCCCAAGCGCCAATTTATTAAATAACAGCCTGCCAAGAGTCACCGAAGGCGTGCGTTTATACCTTAAACACCCTGGAAGTAAACTGATATTCACAGGTGGAAAAGCCAACAGCACGATGAGCAGTGCCGAGGTTGCAGCTAACGTTGCACAGTCATTGGGTGTTCCTGAGTCAGATACAATCCCACTCACTGAACCCAAAGATACACAAGAAGAGGCTTACGAGGTTGAGAAAATCATTGGTAAAGCGCCATTTTTACTCGTGACATCTGCTAACCATCTGCCAAGGGCTATTACAATGTTCACCGATAGAGGTATGCAGCCTTATCCAGCCCCTGCAAATCAATTAGCCATTAGCAGTGGTATTAATCCATGGGAAAAATATATTCCTTCGGCCTATTACTTCAGCCATAGCGAGCGAGCTTGGTACGAATTTATTGGCACGATTTGGTGGCATATAAAGCCTGACAATACTCAAGCCTTGGAAGAATCGCTCAGCACACCTGAGTTAGTTGTTTCCGAATAAAAACAAAAAGGCGTAACTCATTAAGGTTACGCCTTTTTTATCGCCTCATGCCATTGGTAAAAGCGAATAAATACCTATGATAAGAATTGTTTTCTCACCAACTCTAGGTCTTCTGGTGTATCAACACCTGCTCCTGGCGTCACTTTTGCAACGTCCACATGGATTTTTTCGCCATACCAAAGCACTCTAAGTTGCTCAAGCATTTCGATTTTCTCTAGTGGGCTCGCTTCCCAATGAATATAACGGCGAATAAAGCCTGCACGATATGCATAGATACCAATATGGCGTAAGAAAAAATCACCTATCGAGTCATGACTTTTCGCAAAATTGTCTCTATCCCAAGGGATCGTTGCACGGGAAAAGTACAATGCATACCCTTCATGATCTGTCACTACTTTCACAGCATTTGGGTTGAAAGCTTCATGTGCATCATGAATTGGAACAGCTAGTGTGCCCATATTCGCTTTACTGCCTTGAAGGTTATGAGCAACTTGGCTAATAATTTCAGGCGGAATTAAAGGCTCATCACCCTGTACATTCACAATGATTTCATCATCAGAAAAACCGTACGTATCAATAACCTCTGCCAATCTTTCCGTACCTGATTGGTGATCAGGGTTAGTCATACACGCTTCGCCCCCCGCAGCAATCACTGCATTCGCCACCTCTTGGTGGTCTGTGGCGACAATCACTCGGTTAGCACCTGATTTAATGGCTTGCTCCATCACTCGAACAACCATCGGTTTACCATGAATATCAGCTAACGGCTTACCAGGCAAACGAGTTGATGCATAACGAGCAGGAATAATAACCGTAAACATGGCGATTATTGTCCTTCATCTAATGAGACTTGGCGCGCTTCGTTTTCAAGTAAAACGGGGATGCCATCACGAATAGGATAGGCCAGATGATCAAACTTACAGATAAGTTCGAGGTGTTCTTTGTTGTAACTTAATTTGCCATGGCAAACAGGGCAGGCAATGATTTCAAGTAAACGGTGATCCATGTTTTCTCCCGAATGGATTTAACTCACTTAGAGTCAGGATATCACATGCAGATATCACCGTTAACTTTAATCTTTCTGATTAAGATCGCCTGCAAAGATGAGAGGATGAAAGCAGGAGAAATTGTGCTGTTTTTATTTAGTAAGCAATAACGTCAGCAGCCGTTATGCCATCGGAACTACGAGTTAAGGAAAACTCAACGTTTTGACCTTCAAACAATGATTTAATTTTTTTATTAGCAATTGATTTTGTTGTCACAAATACATCATCTCCACCATTAAAAGGTGAAATAAAACCGTAACCTTCTTTTGCGTCAAACCATTTAACTCGACCCATATGTAATTGAAAATTCATATTAAAACTCCTTTTGTTCTAAGAACAATACCTTTTTATTTTTGTATCATTACTCTTTCTTGCTTCCCATTTATATATTGCCGATCTATTAATACATTAAAGAGTAATTAAACTTTTACCAATTCATGCACTAAAATTATTGTGCATCTTTTATAACGCCCGTAAATGTAGATTTCAGGCACCACGCATCTACTGTGAAGTTAACAGTCTATTTTGACATTATGATGACAAAACTAAGTAACAACGATTTAACAGCGTTGATGTGCGAGGATATGAAGACTAACTAAAGAACGGAGCGTGAAATTAAGCTAGTATAAAATCCAATTATTACTGTATTGCATCTAGATACATAATAATTAGACCTATATCACAGTGGCGATATTATTATCATAGTGAAGTGTTAGTGGCAAGCATTTTTGTTATTTGTGATAAGTTTTTTTATTTCACTTAGGATTTTTTGCTCACCATTGGATGATAATTGCGCTTTTACAGGTAAAAACCACCAATTTGGCTGTGCAAATGAGCGGCATTTAACGGCATCTTTTTCAGTCATCAGTAAGCTTTGGGTAGGTTTAGCAAGAGCAGCAAGTTGCTTTTGCTCATAATCTTGGTGGTCAGCAAAAGCGTGGGTATTCATCAACGTAAGCCCTTTATGTTCTAAAGAAGCAAAAAAACGAGGTGGGTGCCCAATTCCAGCCATTGCAACGACTGATTGAAGCTGGGTAACAGGCTGATTTTCTGAAGTCACAATATTAACCGCAGTGTCACCTTCTAGGGTCATCAATACTTCACTCCCCTCAGGTTGCCCACCATTGACAATTAATGCATTCACGCTATTTAAACGCCCCGCTCGTTCTCTCATGGGCCCTGCAGGTAACCACCACCCATTACCGAAACGACGCTGACCATCAATCACAACAATTTCGTAATCACGTTGCAATGCATAATGCTGCAAACCATCATCAGTGATGACAACATCCAATTCGTGCATTGCCAGCAGTGCTTTGACTGCATCACTACGTCTAGGGGCTACAGCTACGGGGGCTTTAGTACGATGGTAAATTAGAACAGGCTCATCACCAGCAGCTGTTGTTGGCGTATTTTCATCAAGAACAAGTGGGTATCTCTCTGCTTTTCCACCATAACCGCGAGACACCACCCCCACTCGATAGCCTTCTTTTACCAGCGACTCAACCAACCAGATAACCACTGGCGTTTTGCCATTACCTCCAGCGGTGAGGTTTCCCACCACCACCACAGGTATTGGTGCTTTCCAAGAGCGACTTAGTCCGACTTTATAAGCTGCATAACGTACTATTGTTATCAATCCATAAAGAAAAGATAACGGCAACAGTAATACATACAACCATGATTTGCCGGACCAAATACGTTCTATCATTGTTTAAATTGAATACTATGTAATTGAGAATAAGCCCCATTTTGCGCTAGCAACGATGTATGTGTTCCACGCTCAATGATATGACCATCTTGTACAACCAAAATTTCATCTGCATTTTCGATTGTTGATAACCGGTGCGCTATTACCAATGATGTTCTATTTTTCTGTAACTCATCAAGTGCAGCTTGGATTGCACGTTCTGATTCAGTATCAAGTGCTGATGTCGCCTCATCAAGGATCAAAATTGGTGCATCACGTAATAAAGCACGTGCAATAGCAATACGCTGACGTTGTCCACCTGAAAGCATGACACCATTTTCACCAATGACTGTATCTAACCCTTTATCAAGCTTAGCAATAAAGTCCATGGCATAAGCCATTTCCGCCGCTTTTTCAATTTGTTCACGGCTATAACTACCATCAGTCGCATAAGCAATATTATTCGCTATCGTATCGTTAAAAAGATATACATGTTGCGATACAAGAGCTACTTGGCTACGCAATGATGACAGTGTGTAATCACGAATATCATGGCCATCAATTTGGATAGAACCTTTATCAATGTCATAAAAGCGCGTGATTAGGTTGGCAATTGTCGATTTACCAGAACCTGAACGTCCAACTAACGCAACGGATTTTCCTGCGGGCAAAGTAAAAGAAACATCATCTAATGCAGGATGCTCTTTTGTTGCATAAGTAAAAGTTACATTCTCAAATTTGATATCACCCTTCACATCCTTGAGAACTTTAGTCCCTTCATCTTTTTCTTGATCCGAATCTAAGATAGCAAACAACGTTTGGCAAGCCGCCATTCCACGCTGGAATTGCGCGTTGACGTTCGTTAATGATTTTAACGGGCGCATCAATGCAAACATAGATGAGAAAACAACGGCGATAGTACCAGAGGTGAGTTCATCGCGAATATCAGGAAAACTTGCCGCATACAAAACAAAGGCAAGGGCAAATGAGGCAATCAGCTGCACAATTGGGTCTGAAATTGCCGATGCGGTCACCATCTTCATATTTTGGCGGCGCATATTATTACTAACTTTATAAAAACGCTCAGTTTCAACTTTTTGACCACCAAAGATTAAAACTTCTTTGTGCCCTTTTAGCATTTGTTCCGCACTTGCAGTGACATGCCCCATGCCTGTTTGCATATTTTTACTGATCTTACGAAAACGCTTAGAAACAATTCGGATAGTAATGGACACGATAGGCGCGATAACAATCAAAATAAGTGATAATTGCCAGCTATAGTAAAACATCATCGTAAATAAGCCGATGATATAAGCACTCTCACGGATAATTGTAATTAATGCACCTGAAGATGAAGACGCAACTTGTTCTGAATCATAGGTAATTCGAGATAAAAGCGTTCCCGTGGATTGTTGGTCGAAAAAACTCACTGGCATTCCCATCATATGGCCAAAAAGTTTACGGCGCATATTCATCACAACTTTACCTGCAACCCAAGAAACACAATAAGTTGAGACGAAACTAGAACCACCACGGACAACCATTAAACCTAATACGGCGAGTGGAAGCCATTTTAATACATCGTTATCGGCTTTATCGAAACCTTCATCTAATAAAGGTTTTAATAACGAAATCATAAACGCATCGCCAGCAGCGTTTATAATAAGAGCAATTGCTGCAACAATTAAGCCCGCTTTAAAAGGCGCAATAATCGGCCATAAGCGGCGAAAAGTTTGTTTTGTCGAAAGGTCTTTATCATTCATACTTTTAATTACCAGACTTAATGTAAGCGCACTATTCTACTCGGGAAACAGCGGTAAGCCAAACCACAGATGATACCAACGCGGAGAAATTTCATCACGGTAGCTACGAATATTGACCTTTTCTTTGTTAAACCATAATGTTAACTGCCCTTTCTCTGCAGTATTTAACCACTGAATATTATTTTTTTTGTACCTTTGATAAACCTTTTCCGACGGAATTTTCCATGCGCTATACCTTGCCGATGAAACGAGAACCATTTCAGGTTGAACATTTCTTAACAATAAGTTAGTTGATGATGTTTGGCTTCCATGATGAGGCGCAAACAAAATAGAAGAATGGAGGTTATGTTTATAAGTTTCAACTAATTTTTCTTCTCCCTTCTTTTCAATATCTCCAGTCAATAAAATTTTATGGTATCCATCTGTAAACTGTATAACACACGAATCATTATTATGAGAAATAGCGGATAATGTTTCTGGCCACAAAACTTCAAACATCAACTTTCCCCATTGCCATTTTTGTCCTTTGACGCAAGGTAGATTCATCATCTTTTTAAACTTACTCGATTTTTTTTGCTTAGATTTAGCTAAATGAATTCCAAAACTACTTCGTAAATTCAACCACGGATATTCCTTAATTAAGTCACTGCCCCCTCCAGTATGATCCAAATGATTGTGGCTTAAAATAATTCCTATCGGAACTATATTTCTTTGTTTTAAAAAAGGAATTATTTGCCTTTTGGCATTGCTATGCCCTTTCCAAGAGTTTCCAGTATCATATAGGTAAGCTAAATTATTTTGCTCAATGATAACAGCTAAGCCATGCCCAATATCGAGTAATGTCATACTCCAATCATACTCTGGCTTTTTATCATTGCTCCGCTCTATTAAAATCAAAACAACAATGCAGCTAATAAGAGAAAAATACGTTTTATACCACCTAAATAGGCATATTAGCGCTATAGACCAGCAAATAAATAATAGGTAATAGGGGATATGAAAAAGATCTACCCAATAGCGACTAAAGAAAGGTAGCGGAAGCAATCCAAAATCAATAACTCTATCTATAAAGCCCAAAATTAAATTTTGTATTGTTATATTTGGTATTAAAAAAATAATTAATATTGCAGGTACTACTATCCAAGATATCAATGGAACAAACCATAAATTAGCAAGTATACTCATGACATTAATACCACTAAATACGATGACTTGCATTGGTATTAATAAAATTAACAATCCAACCTGTAAATGAACTAAACCTATGACTTTGCCAATCACTTTCGTTTGAATTAGATGTGCAGGTAATGGAAAAACAGTCAACCAATACAAAATAGCTAAAACAGCAAAACTCGATAACCAAAAGCTATCGGATAAAATAGCAAGTGGGTTAAATAGTAAAATGCCTGCAATACTCCAAAGCGCCCACTGCCAAGAAAAGAATAATGATGGACTGTTTCGAATATAAATCCATAAAAGCAGTGAAAACAATGCCCTAGTCGCTGGAATTGCAAAGCCAGAGATCCATGCATACAAAAATGCTAATACTAATCCCAATACAATAGGGAAAACCTGATTCATAAAACGAATGGGAAGCACATATTGTATGCCTCTAGCTATAAGAATTCCTAAATAGTAAGCCAGCCCAATATGCAAGCCTGAAATCGCCATTAAATGAGTTAAACCAGTCTGCTGTAATAAATACGAGTGTTTTTCAGACAATAATGTTCTTTCTCCAAACATTAATCCATAAATAATCCCTACATTTCTTAAGGCATTAATTGGCTCTATAAATTTATTGATTATTTTTTGCCTTATGGAGCATTCAGGATTCAATACCGTATTTTCTTTACTCTTTAGTGTACCAACAACCCGTTGCGCTAACTGATGCCGTTGTTGATCGAAACTACTTTCATTCAAAGAGTTATGTAAAGGCTTTAGTTTGCTATTAATTCTCCATGATTGCCCTGCACATATAATTTTTTTACTTTTCCATATTGCATAAAGCGGTGGGTAAATTATTTTATTATTAACCTTATCAATTTTAACTTTTATTTTTTGTTCTTTATTTTTAGTTGATAAACTGGTGACTGTTATGTCCAGATAATGATATCTTTCAGATAAAAAATTTATATTATTCTTTATATTATTACCATGCCAGTTTCCCCATAGAAAAAAAACCATTACTAACAAAACGAATTTTAAGGTTTTATTCATGAAACGTATAAATAATAAAATAACAGAAGAAAATAAAATAAAAATTGAATTATCAACATTTAAAATATTAGGTATAAATAACAAGGGTAATATTCCACCGATAACAGCGAATGATACCAATGTTAAGGATAATTTTGATCCTTTATATTTCAACATCCTATTATTATTTTGAACATTTTTCATTGTGATTTTATTTTTATCTATTTTTCAACCTTGTACCTAACTTACCCTTTACTAGTTTAACTTTTAATTTATAAATACAGTGTTAGAACGCATTTCCCAAAAACATTTAGTAAAGAGTATTAATTACAAAATTTTTGCGAAGCGCTTCGCAGTCATATGTAGTTAAATACTGTTTTTGTTTTCATTCGATTATTTTCGCTTATTCTAAAAATAGTGTTGGTGTTGGTGTTGGTGTTGGTGTTGGTGTTGGTGTTGGTGTTGGTGTTGGTGTTGGTGTTGGTGTTGGTGTTGGTGTTGGTGTTGGTGTTGGTGTTGGTGTTGGTGTTGGTGTTGGTGTTGG
>NZ_JAGSPI010000019.1 GCF_020381325.1 Providencia vermicola | reverse complement strand
AAATTCCGCTTCCTCGACGTGAAGCAAGTTCACGCCTTGCGGCGAGCGTTGTGAGTTGAAAACATGAAGGATTGTTGTCTGGACTTTAGAGGGCGCAGAGCCGAAATGATTGTGACATCACTTCGGCTCTGCTAATCTAATTCGCGTGCATTCGTTGCTTCGATTAGACCTCAGCAATCCAATCTTAGCAACGGGAAGCTAGCTTGTCACTACTTCCTTAAAACCATTCAACGACATTAACTCAAATGCACCACTTGATTGACTCGGACTTAGCCCGGTCTCCGAAAGGATAAACAGGCAAATTGTGGTAGTAAAACGTACCGGAACACGAAATTCCGGCTCTGCCTCCGAATCACGCTGCGGTATCGAAAGATTACAGTGCGTACCTGATAAGAGCACCAATCAACGGACTAGGGATTTCTTGGATTGCACCGTCGGAAGAAACCCAACCTAACCAGACTTAGCTAGATTAGCGAGCTAAGAAGCCATGACCCAATAGCCGATCATGGAGAAAAGCAAAGACAGAAAGATGCTGTCGCTTCGCTCCGTTTTGATTAGTACCACATTGGGGCATTAGGTTTTTTTTGTTAATTTAGTAAAGCGGAGAAAAAACAGCCAGAAAATAAATTCTGACTGTTTTTTTTATTACATTGGTGACATAACACCTGGCACTGAAAGTTCGATACCTTGAACTTCAAAGGTAGAGGTTTTAAATCTTTCGACTTTTAAACTCCCACCACAGATAACCAAGCCAGCCACACAACACGCTATAAGAAAATCACGCATTGTGAATACCTCACTGAAGTTATGTCAAACCTCATTCGCCACAAGGATGACAACAATCCAACAGTGGTTATAGCTAAGCTTATTTAACTAATATCGGTTTGACGGTTGAACTTGTCTCGGCTGTCAGATTAGGTGCTACCCTATCTCGAGACTTCCTATAAAATGGCAAACTTCACCATTAAAAAGGTCGGGAGCTACCCCAACCTTTCGACTACTTACCCCCAAGATAAGTACTAGAAAAGATGGGGGGTTCTCGTCATTCCACGTCAAATAAACTTAACTTTTGATTTTAACTAATAAACCAATTAACTCCAACTACAATAATGAACACGGTTGTTTTTTTGACTTTAAAGCTTTATATTTATATATGCTTATTTAACTAATATCGGTTTTGTTTTGACATTTAGTATGTGCAGCTACACATACCATAGAAGACCGCTAATCTTCCCGTAAAAACAAAACAAAAAAAGCCCACTTGAATGGGCTTTTTTTTTACTTTTTTTTTACTTATATGATGCTTCCACACCATCGTTAAAACCTAATGAAAAAGCCGCTACAGGGCTTTTATGCCGCACTGTTCCAGCTTGGCTATCAGGTATATATCTAATAGCTTCCTCTACATTAATATTTTTCTCTCTAGCTAACCCTGCTTTATAACCCTCGTCATAAGCGCAACCTGCACACTTATGCCTACCACTAGAGTTAGCCTGATCTTCGGGAAGACTTTCAAACCGAAGAGAATATCTGTGTTGTTGCTGACAAGTAGACATATTTCCCTCGATGCATTAGTGAATGTGTTTTTTATTACATCTTGAAGTTGAGGGGGGATAGGGATATCCAAGCTTTTAAACAACTGTTCTGTATTTTTAAGTTGTCGTTTTCGTTGTCCTAATGTGACTATTTTTTTTTGCTTTGCAATCTGTTCACTACGATTTGAACGATACAATTCAATATTATCACTGGACATAAACCAGAATGGTTCTGCTCCAGAACAGCCTTTATTGCACTCCACAGGGATTAGCTTGTTATTTCTAATATAATCAATAACATAATTAGCATCCTCACCTAGTTTATTAATATCTTCTCGATAGACACATTTACCAGTAAGAAGGATTGATATGACCTTTTCTGCTATTTCTTGACGTTTATTCATCAAATTACCTATAAAATTAGATATGTAATTTGATTGCTCAAGGCGTGAGTGAATACATCTTTATTTTCAAGTAGCTCCAAACTTTTCTATCGTTTTTTCTAACTTAAGGTTAAGATATAAAAAGGGATCCATAAAGTGATTCCTTTTTTTCATTCAAGAACCTTGAGCAATCAAGGCATCGGCGGGTTAATTGGTATAAAAAGCTCGGTCGCCAAACTTCTGCTTTTTATCTAATTAATCCCGCTTCTCTTAAAACCAAATCATTATATATCGTCCTTGATTCGTGGCCAATAGATCAAAAATCATCTAAATTCAGAAAAAAGCACAGCATAATTAAAAAAAATAAGCCTATCTCCCTCGATCTAGCAGTGATACTCTCCGAAACCATTACTATCTTACATTATAAAAAGCATACTATTTAGGTGTTGTTTTTTATGAAAAAAAAAGCTCAATCGATCACTTTTTAACCAGATCAGAGATTTTTTGAACAAGATCCTAGAAAAAACTCTATATATTCGTTACCCATAATCCCTTTTATGTTAAACGGGCGAGTTAGTTAGCGAAAACCGCCCGTTCACACCCATTAAAGCCCCTCAAAACGATTTTGAGACACGATCACCCTATAAAACACCCAAATCTACGCTGAAAGTTTAGAACGGCTTTGCAAGCTTCTGAGTGCGTTTTTAACATCATGCAAACTGACAAGTAAAACGATGCGAAATCACTGAAAGACACAAACTTGTTTTGTGGCAAGAAGCGATTTGACCAACCGAGTAAAACGAGGGCGGTAGGCTTTTTGTTTTTCTCCTGATGAGTGTCCAGCGAAGAAAGGGAAAAACAGGGGGAGCCGAAACGAAATGACACGCCCCAGCGATGGCAAGTGAACCCCAGTGAACGAGTTTCGTTTTGGGGGCAAAGCCCCCCGTCAAGCGAAGCGTCTGACCACCACATTTTTGAGCGACCAAATACAGGGGCGAAAAAAGGGGGTGGTCAGACGAACGCAGTGAGTTTGACGGGCTTGGGTGAATGGCTTTTTTCGCAGGCGTCCAGCCGAAGAAAATAGCCAGAGGGCGGAGCCTTATGTCATTCATTTTCGTCCAGAAAATGAGTGACCATGATGCGCCAAGCATCATGGTCTTTTCAGCTTCTATCTATTATCCTGTATCTTATTCTATGTATTATTCTACCTATTACAGACGAAATAGATAAAATAAGAGATAGGATAATACATAAAATAATAGATAAACCTAACGTCAGCGCACCTTTTCTTCGAGCTGTTTTAGCATCAAAACATCACCTAATAACCGTTGATTTTTACCTGTGAAAAAGATGATCGGGCTGACATTTGCATTATCAATACTTCGGCTTAACTGAATCCCCATCGCCTGATAATCATCATCGTTTGTACAATGATATAACGCTAAAACAAGCTGACATTGTTCGGGGGTTCCGCACTCTATTGCCCAGCGGATCAACTCCGAAAAGGTCAATCCGTTCGGTTTCCAACGTTTTTTATGCCGTGACGCTAACGCCTTAAACTTTTCACGCCCTTGATTATATTTTTCTGCTCCGATCATCGGATCTTCACAACGAACGCCTTGAACTGGTCGCTTATCAAATGACAATTCCCATAAATTTAATTCTTGGATGTATTCGTAATCTGCTGGCGATGCCAAACGAAATAATTGAGACATGGTGATCCCTCCGATTATGTGTGAACGGAGATAGTATAAGGCTTTCGGG